>CAWKBZ010000001.1:0-573785 GCA_963848065.1 uncultured Actinomycetota bacterium
CCCGAAAAAAGGGCCGAAGTGGGCAGTTCGCACACAGGCGATTCGCTCTACCTCGTGTCGCCGATAATGCACATTATGTCAGGTTGCGCGAATTCACGGCTTTGCACAGCGCGCCCCGGCGTGCCTCGCGCTCGGTTCGCACGAGATCGAGATGATTCCCTTGTGAGCGATGAATGGTTCAGGAGCACGGCGTGGGATTCAGAAGCTGGCGAACACTTCGAGAAACGTCTCAGGCGGTCCGCGCCATCGAGTCGTCAGCAGTATCTGCGGATCAAGGCCCTCTCCCTCATCGATGCCGGGCGCGACGACGACGCGATCGACCTGCTGCATCGATCGGTCGACGACGGAACCTACTTCTTCCAGACAGTGGCCGCCTGGGAAAGCCTCGGCGAAATCGAGGCACGACGAGGCAATGCCCAGGAAGCAATTGGCCATTACCGAAGGGTGCTGGCGGAGCAGCCCTCGGCAAGCGGAACTTCCGGCGCAACCGAGATCTCGCTTGCCGAACTTCTTCTCAACAATGGGCGACGGGCCGACACCGCTGAAGCGATAGCCCTCCTCGACGCATGGATGAGTCGCGACCAGTTGAAGTTCCACTCCACACTCTTCCGGTGGCATCTCGCTCGAATTCACGCCGCCGAACAACTCGGTGACCGCCAGGGAGCCCGCGAGTCGGCCCTGATCGCCCTCGAGCTGGCCGGCAGTGGACCCCAACTCCCCCGGCACACGGACGTTGGACTCGTCCAGACCGACAAGGCCACGATTCGACGGCTGAAGCGATTGAGCAAGTAACAGTAGAGTTGACTCCGGCGTGTCGGGAAGCCTGGTCGACGATCTCTTTATCGACCGATTCAGGAGTGCTGCATGACCTATTCGCCGCCCGAATCGCCAAACCCGCAGCGGCTGCGCTTGTTTCCGGCTCGCGGCAGCTACGCCGAAGCACTGCGCGTAGGCACGATTCTTCGCAAGGAGACGGTTGGCGGTGCGCTATTGGTCGCGATGGCCGCCGTTGCTCTGATCTGGGCGAACTCGCCGTGGTCCGAGTCATATTTCGCCCTGCGGGACTTCCGGATCGGGTACGAACCGTGGCACCTAAACCTGAGCCTGGGCAGGTGGGCTGCAGACGGCCTGCTGGCGATCTTCTTCTTCCTTGTCGGACTGGAGCTCAAACGGGAGTTCGTCGCCGGTGACCTTCGCCGGTTCAGCACGGCGGTCGTTCCCATAGCCGCAGCAATGGGCGGTGTCGCCGTTCCGGCGCTGATCTTTCTCGCCGTCGTGTGGCAGAATCCGGAGCTCCGTCACGGATGGGCGATCCCGACGGCGACGGATATCGCGTTCGCTGTCGCGGTGCTCGCGCTCATCGGTTCACATCTTCCTGCCCCGCTGCGCATCTTCCTGCTCACCCTCGCAGTCGTTGATGACCTCATCGCGATCGGCATCATCGCGATCTTCTACACCGAAACGATCAATCCCCTTCCCCTCGTGCTCGCGTTCGCGTTGATCAGCTTCTACGGCGTCATCGCGCAACTGTATCGACGGTTCTTCGACCTCAAACCTGCCGCAGCGTGGCTGGCCCTGCTGCCGATCGGAATCGCGGCCTGGGCGTTCATGCATGCCTCCGGTATCCATGCCACGATCGCCGGTGTCGTGCTCGCCTTCACGATTCCGGTGCTGCACCGGCACCGTGACCGCGGGCCGAATGCCGGCCCTGGCCTGGCAGAGCAATTCGAGTATCGATTTCGCCCGCTCTCGGCCGGACTGGCGGTGCCCTTGTTCGCCTTCTTCTCCGCCGGCGTCGCGATCGGGGGCTTCGACGGCTTCGCCTCCGCATTGGCCGACCCGCTGACGATAGCGATTATCGCCGCGCTCGTACTCGGCAAACCCATTGGCATCCTGACCACGACGTGGTTCGTGACACGCCTCGCCCGCGTGCGACTCGATCCTTCCCTGAAATGGGTCGACCTTGCCGGTGTCGGCCTTCTCGCCGGAATTGGCTTCACCGTCTCCCTCCTGGTTGCGGACTTGTCGTTCGCGACCGGCAGTGGTGCGCACGACCACGCCAAGGTTGCAGTTCTGACTGCCTCAGTTCTCGCAGCCGCCCTGGCCGCCGTCGTCCTCACCGCGAGCAACCGGCGGTACCGCAGGATCAGCGAACGCGATGCCATCGACGCCGACGACGACGGCATCCCTGATGTCTACCAAACGAGTGAACACCCCGGCCCGAGGTCATAGCGGGCCGAAAGCGCTCAATTGGCACGGCGGCCGTACTCCCCTGCCATACTCCTCACTGAGGGAGACCCAATCCTCAGTCAGCCCGGCACTTCGAGGAGATCGCGGTATGCAATCGGAACCCACCGTTCAAGCGGATCCCGCTGAGATCCCAGCCGCGCTGAGCGAGGCGATTCCGACCTCGGAGAATCTGATCCCAACGGGCGAGAAGCCCGTCAAGCGATCCCGCAAGTCTCTCGTCGCCATCATTCTCCTCGTCGTCGCGCTCCTCACCACCATGGGCTTCCTCGCGTTCTACCTGTTTGAACTCGCTGCTGCGCAAGTCCGGATCGATGACCAGGACCGCGAGCTCGAGGAGCAGCGGACTCTCATCGAGAAGAAGGAGACCTTCGGTGCAGCGATGCAGGAACTCATGGACACCGCACGCAAATTCGACGGCGTGCCGATGAGTACGATCGTCCCGTTCTCAGACTACGAGAGCCTGGCGGCACAGGCGTGGGGTCACCGTTGGAGACCCGTCGCGTTGGAGCTGGACATCGACGCGGTTCGTACCGCCACGAGCGAGCTCGAGCAGATTCTCGCCGCCGCCGAAGCTGAGGCCTCAACGAACGCGACAGGCACAAAGTATGAAGAGGTGATTGACCTCCTCGGCCGCGGATTCGCCAGCTCCCTCATCGACGAGAGTGCCGATAGCGTCTGCGGATCGGACGTGCTCGCCTGCGTGGCATGGGATAACCCATACCTCGTACTCTTCGATGCTGCCGACATGTCGCTGCCCTACATGTCTGACTGGTTGAAAACTGGGCTCGCCTACCACGAGTTCGCGCACGTGCTGCAGGCCACGAACCCCGAACCGACCGGGATCGCGGTGGATGCCTTCGGAGGAGATCTTGAGACAATGGCGGACTGCTTCGCCCTCACCTACCTCGACGGCTGGACGCTCAACCATCGGGTCTGGGTCGGCCAGTACACCTACTGGGACGCCAGCATTGGCTACGGGTACACGTGCGATGAGTCGCAGCGACAGGTGGTTCGGGAGTGGCACGAGAGCCTCGGCTTCGCAATGCGCACCATTTCCCAGTAGCCCTATTCCGGAACGGACGGCGCGAGACGCGCCAGCAACGCATAGACGCGTTTGAGGTCGTCCTCGTCGAGCGACGACACGGATGCCGCGATGGTCACGAGGTGCGGGATGAGCGCCGCGCTGCGCGCCAGCTCCGGGTCCGCCACCACTCTCCCCCACAGTTCCTCCAGCAGCGTGAGGCGGTCAGCATCCATCCGGTCGACCGCATCGCGAGCCCCGGTATCGGCGACCGCCCACGCGCGCAGCGCACGATCAAGCGCGAGGTCGGGGCCTGGTGCCCTGGTCAGGGCCGCGATCGCGGCGCGCGGCTGCAGACCCGCGAGGTCTTCCGCAACCGCGGCCAGTGCGGCCGAATTCGCGGAGACACAGTGCTCGAGCAGAGCCTGCCGGTACTCCCCCGCGCCAGAGAAATGGTGATGGAACGCGCCCTTGGTAAGCCCGAGTTGCCGCGCCAGGCGATCCACGCGGATGGCATCCGGCCCTGCCTCCCGGAGAAACTGCTCCCCCGCTCGTATCCAGTCAGCACGACCCATGCTGGCCAACCTACCATACGGTATGGTATGTTTTCTTCATGACGCTCCTGCCGGACCCGGTGTTGCCGGTCATTTTGCTCGCCGCCATCTCGCTCGTGGACGGCCTCCTCTGCCTCAAACCCGTCGGCTTCGTCGCCCAGTGCTTCGAAGACGTGCGCTGGCCGCGACGGTTGTGGTGGATGATGCCACCGATCAAATTCGCAGCGGCTGCCGGTCTCGTTGCCGGTATCTGGCTCCCGGTGCTCGGACTCGTGACCACCGTGTGTCTCGTCCTCTATTTCATCGTCGCCGTTGGCATGCACATCCGTGCCCGGGACTTCGGACGCAACCTCTTCGTCAACGCCACCGGGATGCTCGCCATCTGCGTTGCGACGCTCCTTTGGTCATTCCTCATCTGACCAGGGTCGGCCACTGTGGCGCGCGCTCGGGCGAACGCCGCGCCATAGCATGGTGAAATGCCTCAACCCGACTACATCCTCGCGATCGACCAGGGCACGACGAGCACGCGCGCGATCGTGTTCGATCACTCCGGCTCGATCGTCAGCACCGGCCAGCTCGAGCACGAGCAGATCTTCCCCCGCGCGGGCTGGGTCGAGCACGACGCGATGGAGATCTGGAACAACACCCGTGAAGTGATCGGACGCGCCCTATCCAAGGCCGACATCACCCGGCATGACGTGAGCGCCGTCGGCATCACCAACCAGCGCGAGACGACCGTCGTCTGGGACCGCACCACCGGACAGCCCGTGTACAACGCCATCGTCTGGCAGGACACCCGCACCCAGCCCATCGTCGACCGCCTGGCCGACGGTGACACCGAGCGCTACAAGAAGGTCACGGGCCTCCCCCTCGCCACCTACTTCTCCGGAACCAAGATCGCCTGGGTTCTCGAGAACGTCGATGGCGCGAGGGAGAAGGCGGATGCCGGCGACCTCCTCTTCGGAACAACCGACTGCTGGCTGCTCTGGAACCTGACCGGCGGAACGGATGGCGGCGTTCACGCCACGGATGTCACGAACGCCTCCCGCACTCTCCTCATGGACCTGACCACGTTGAAATGGGACGAAGCGATACTGTCCGACTTCGGAATTCCCGCCTCGATGCTGCCGGACATCCGAAGCTCATCAGAGGTCTACGGCACGATCGAATCCTCGAGCCTGCTGCGCGAGGTGCCGATCGCCGGCATCCTCGGCGACCAGCAGGCCGCAACCTTCGGCCAGGCCGCGTTCGACCAGGGTGAGTCGAAGAACACCTACGGCACCGGTAATTTCCTCATCTTCAACACGGGCGAGGAACTCGTGCACTCCACGAACGGGCTGCTGACGACCGTCGGCTACAAGCTCGGCGACGCCCCCGTGCACTACGCGCTCGAGGGGGCGATCGCGGTCACCGGATCGCTCGTTCAGTGGCTGCGCGACAACCTCGGCCTGATCAGCAAGGCGAGCGAGATCGAACGGCTCGCATCATCCGTCGACGACAATGGCGGCGCCTACATCGTGCCCGCCTTCTCCGGGTTGTTCGCGCCATACTGGCGAGCGGATGCCCGCGGCGCGATCGTGGGACTCACCCGTTTCGTCACGAAGGCCCACCTTGCACGTGCCGCGCTCGAGGCGACAGCCTTCCAGACGCGCGAAGTGATCGACGCGGTGAATGCCGACTCGGGCGTGAACCTCACCGAGCTCAAGGTGGACGGCGGCATGACGGCGAACAACCTGCTCATGCAGTTCCAGGCGGACATTCTCGGCGTGCCCGTCGTTCGTCCCGTCGTCGCGGAGACGACGGCGCTCGGTGCCGCCTACGCCGCAGGTCTTGCCGTCGGGTTCTGGAGCGACCTCGACGAACTGCGCTCCAACTGGCAGGAAGACGAGCGCTGGGAGCCCGCCATGGCGCCCGCCGAACGCGATCGCCTTCTGCGCGACTGGAAGAAAGCCGTAACCAAGACCTTCGGCTGGATCGACGACCCGACCTGAAGTCACGCGTTCGTCGCGGCGACCCACTCCCGCAGCTTTGCGCTCGCGGCACCGGAATCCACCGCTGACGCGGCGACCGCGAGCTTGTCGCCCAGCCGCTGCACGATCGGCACTTTCAGCAGCTCAGGATCGTTCGCCAGGTCGAAGGCGGCGAGCCCCGCAGCGGCGTTGAGAAGCACGACATCGCGCACCGGACCCTTCTCCCCCGCGAGTATCCCGCGCGCCACCTCGGCGTTGTGAGCGGGGTCCGCGCCGAGCAGCGACTGGATGTCCGCGCGCGGGATGCCGAGTTCGAGCGGGTCGAGATCGTGCTCGGTGACGAAGCCCCGACTGACCTCCCAGATGTGGCTGTGTCCGGTCGTCGTCAGCTTGTCGATGCCGTCGTCGCCGCGATAGACAAGTGCCGTTGCTCCCCTCGTCTGGAAAACGCCGACAACGAGCGGCACGCGGTCGAGATGAGCAACACCGACAGCGGATGCCTCCGGCCGGGCCGGATTGCACAGCGGGCCGAGAATGTTGAACAGGGTCGAGATTCCCAGATCCTTCCGCGTCGGCCCGGCATGCCGGAAGCCGGGGTGGAAGAGGGCCGCAAACGCGAAAGTGATACCCGTCTGGCGCAGCACCTCCCCCACGCGGTCCGCGGGAAGGTCAAGGTTGAGTCCGAGTGCTGCGAGCACATCAGAGGCGCCGGAGGCGGAACTGGCACCCCTGTTGCCGTGCTTGACGACGGGAACACCGGATGCCGCGGCGATGATTGATGCGATTGAGGAAATGTTGAGTACTGCACCGTACGGGTCTCCGCCCGTGCCGACGATGTCGAGCACCATGGGGTCGACATCGAGGGGAACGGCGTTCGCGAGCACCGCGTCCCTGAAGCCGACAATCTCATCCACCGTCTCGCCCTTCATGCTGAGGGCGACGAGCAATCCCCCGAGTTGGGAGGGGGTGGCCTCGCCCGCCATCACCTGCTCCATCGCCCAGGTCGCCTCCCGGATCGACAGGTCGGAGCCCGCGATGAGGGCATTGAGAAGCGAAGGCCAGGTGAGTTCGTGCGGCATGACTCAGATCCTAACGATGAGGATTACGACTGGCCCCCGGGATGGAAAGTGGAGCACCTCAATTTCGACCATAATGGGAGGGTGACGAGCACATCGATGGCACGGCCAGCAGCCCCAGTAGTCAATCGTCCGAGCCCTGTTGCGGTGGGAACCATCGTATGGCTGGGAAGCGAGGTGATGTTCTTCGCGGGTCTTTTCGCGATCTACTTCACCCTCCGTTCGGTCAACCCGGAACTGTGGGCATTCCAGACTGACAAGCTCAACATCACCTTCGCGGGCATCAACACCGCGATCCTCGTCGCCTCCTCCGTCACCTGCCAGTTCGGGGTCTTCGCCGCGGAACGGCTGCAGCCGCGACGCAAGAGCTGGAAGATCCGCGAGTGGGGCATGGTCGAGTGGTTCTTCGTCACCTACGTGATGGGCGCGATCTTCGTCATCGGCCAGATCTATGAGTATGCGGTGCTCGTGAGCGAGGGCATCATGTTCAACGGCGATCCCTACGGTTCGGCGTTCTACCTGACGACCGGATTCCACGGCCTTCACGTCACGGGCGGCCTGATCGCATTCCTCCTCGTTATCGGGCGCGCGTACTCGGCCAGGAATTTCGGCCACAAGGAGGCCTCGAGCGCAATCGTCATTTCGTACTACTGGCACTTCGTCGATGTCGTGTGGATCGCCCTGTTCGGGGTTATCTACTTCCTGAGATAAGAAGCGGAAGATACAGATCAGCATGCGCAAGTCCTCACTCGCCAACCGCAAGACCGGTCGTCGATCACCTCTCGCGTCAGTAGCCCTCGTCACAATCGGGCTGCTCGGCACGGGCGGAATCTACGCACTGGCCACGACCACAGCGACCGCTGACTCGAGCGTCTCCTCCAGCGTCGCCACCCAGCAGCAGTTGATCGAGGAGGGCGGCTTGCTGTTCGCCGCCAACTGCGCGACCTGCCACGGCATGAACCTCGAAGGAGCGGATGCCGGACCTTCCCTCCTCGGGGTCGGTGCTGCAGCTGTCGATTTCCAGGTCGCGACCGGCCGTATGCCGCTGGCTGCCTCCGGCCCGCAGGCGGAGCAGAAGCCCGTGCAGTTCACCGCCGAGCAGATCCGCGCGCTGTACACGTTCGTTGCGGCCCAGGCGCCGGGTCCGGGGATTCCGGACTCCCGCTACCTTCAGGGTGACGGAGATCCTGCCATTGGTGGGGAGCTATTCCGGATCAACTGCGCAATGTGCCACAACGTCGCCGGGGCTGGCGGCGCGCTGACGCAGGGAAAGTACGCCCCCGCGCTCGGTGGAGTATCTGCGCTGCACACCTACGAGGCGATGGTGTCAGGACCCTCGAACATGCCCGTGTTCAACGACGTGAACCTCACGCCGGAGGACAAGGCCAACATCATCACGTACCTGAAATACATCGATGAGAACCCCTCGGTCGGTGGCTTCAACCTGGGAAGCCTCGGTCCGGTATCTGAGGGCCTTTTCATCTGGATCTTCGGGTTGGGCGGGATCGTGGCAATCACGGTCTGGCTCACTGCGAAATCCAACTAGCTCAAAGAAGTCGAAGGGAAGTTCATGGCACAGCACGACGACGGTGTAGTCGCACCAGGTGGCGGCACCGCCTCTGCCAGCGAGAGCACTGCTGCCGGCACTTCTGTGGAGCGGGTCCACAATGACACGGTCTCCCCGGGACTCGCTGTCGTACGACCGGACCGGTTCGCCAATCCCGGCTTCCCGCCGCACCGCGCGAGGCAGACCGACCTCGACCCGGAGAAGCAGAAGCGTGCCAGCAGACAGGTCTCCGGTCTGTTCGTGCTGTCGATGATCGGCAGCCTCTTCGCTGTCGTTGCGTATTTTGTCTGGCCGATCATTCCCGGCGACATGACATCGGTGCGAATGAACAACCTGTTCCTCGGCTTGGGCATCACGCTCGCGCTGCTCGGCATCGGCATTGGCGCCGTGCACTGGGCGAAGTCACTCATGAGCGATGCCGAACTGATTGAGGAACGGCACGGCACCCGCGGTACCGAGGAGACTCGCGCGAAAGCGGTTGAGGTCTTCACCCTCGCCAATCAGGAATCGGGCTTTGGCCGCCGCACGCTGATTCGCAACACCCTCATCGGCGCAGTCGCCCTGACGCCGATCCCGGCCATTGCGATGTTCCGGGACCTGGCTCCCGCCGGCAGCCCGGTGCCGCTGTTCAAGCACACGATGTGGGAGGCCGGAACCCGCCTCGCCCGTGACCCCGACGGAACCCTCATTCGGGCTGCGGACATGACAATCGGTTCGGCCGTTCACGTTATTCCTGAAGGCCTCAACGAACTTCACGAGCACAAACTCGAGGAGAAGGCGAAGGCGGCCGTCCTGCTCATGAGGCTTGAGCCGGGTGATCTCAACGAGACGGAAGAGCGTGCGGGTTGGTCGTATTCGGGCATCGTCGCGTACTCGAAGATCTGCACCCACGTCGGATGCCCTGTTGCCCTCTACGAGCAGCAGACGCACCACCTGCTGTGCCCGTGCCACCAGTCCGAATTCGATGTCGCGGATGGCGCACGCGTCATCTTCGGTCCGGCCAAGCGCCCGCTCCCCCAGTTGCCGATCGCGGTGGATTCAGAGGGATACCTGATTGCGCAGAGCGACTTCCTTGAACCCGTAGGACCCAGCTTTTGGGAGCGCGAACTATGACCACGACCGAACGCCCACCTGCCGCGGTAGCAGTTCCTTCCCGGACAACCCGCTTCACCAACGCGACAGCGAACTACATCGACGAGCGCACGAGCCTCTCCGGCTTCGTCAAGGCGCTCGGCCGCAAGATCTTCCCGGACCACTGGTCGTTCATGCTCGGCGAGGTCGCGCTCTACAGCTTCGTCGTCATCCTCATCTCCGGCACGTTCCTGACCTTCTTCTTCGACCCGTCGATGACCGAGGTCGAGTACGAGGGCTCCTATCTGCCGCTGCGCGGCATCGAAATGTCGGTCGCATACGCGACGAGCCTCAACATCTCCTTCGACATCCGCGGCGGGCTGCTCATGCGGCAGGTGCACCACTGGGCGGCGCTGCTGTTCGTCGCCGCGATCGGGCTGCACATGCTGCGCGTGTTCTTCACGGGAGCGTTCCGCAAGCCCCGCGAGCTCAACTGGTTCATCGGCTTTATCCTCTTCGTCCTCGCCATGGCGGAGGGTTTCACGGGCTACTCGCTTCCTGACGACCTCCTCTCCGGCAACGGTCTCCGCATCATCGACGGCATGATCAAGGGTCTCCCGGTAATCGGTTCATGGGGTTCCTGGCTGATGTTCGGGGGCGAGTTCCCCGGTACGGAGATCATTCCTCGGCTCTATGTGCTGCACATCATGCTGCTACCGGCGATCCTGATTGCACTCCTCGGTTTGCACCTGCTGCTCATGGTCATCAACAAGCACACGCAGTTCGCAGCTCCGGGACGCACGAACGACAACGTCGTCGGTGTTCCGATCATGCCGACGTTCGCGGCGAAGGCCGGTGGGTTCTTCTTCATCGTCTTCGGCGTCATCGTGCTCATCAGCTCGCTGTTCACGATCAACCCGATCTGGAACTACGGTCCGTACGACCCCTCCCCCGTCTCCGCGGGAACCCAGCCCGACTTTTACATCGGATTCGCGGATGGCGCGCTGCGCCTGACCCCGCCCGGGTGGGAGTTCGTGCTGTTCGGGTTCACGGTTTCGCTCAACATCATCATCCCGAGCATCATCCTCGGCCTGTTCCTCGCCGTTGTGGCCTTCTACCCCTTCCTCGAGGCGTGGATCACGGGCGACAAGCGCGAGCACCACATCGCGGAGCGCCCCCGTAACGCCCCGACGCGCACCGCAATCGGCACCGCCGGTGTCTGGTTCTACGGCATCCTCTGGGCTGCGGCGAGTTCCGACCTCATCGCAACCCACTTCCGGGTGGGCCTGGAGAACGTGATCCAGGTGCTGCAGGCCCTGCTCATTCTTGGTACACCGCTCGCGTACTTCATCGCGAAGCGTGTGTGCCTCGGGCTGCAGAAGAAGGACAGGGAGATCGCGCTGCACGGCTTCGAGAGCGGACGCATCGTTCGACTGCCCGGTGGCGAGTACATCGAGGTGCACGAGCACTTGGACGACTACGAGCGCTGGAAGCTCGTGAGTTTCGACGAGTACCAGCCGCTCATGGTGCGTCCGAACGCGAAGGGCCGCATCCCGTGACGGAACGGGCAAGAGCGGTTCTCTCAAGCTGGTTCTTCGAGGATCGCATCGCCCCGGTCACGCGCTCCGAAGTCGAGCAGTCGCACAAAGAGCTGCACTGAATCGTCGGTGAGTCTCGACGAGCTCGACCACCGGTAACTCGGTTGTCGAGCTCGTCGAGACACGACGAGCTCGACCACCGGTAACTCGGTTGTCGAGCTTGTCGAGACACGACGAGCTCGACCACCGGTAACTCGGTTGTCGAGCTTGTCGAGACACGACGAGCTCGACCACCGGTAACTCGGTTGTCGAGCTTCAGTCGAAGGTGCGCTTGAGGAAGTCTGCGGTGGAGCGGTAACCGAGGCGCTCGTAGAACCCGGCCGCCGTGCGGCTGGGGACGGTCAGCTGCCGGACGCCGCGCGTGCGACATTCGCGCTCGGTCTGCTCGACCAGCGCTGAACCGATTCCCTTGCGGCGGGCGGCCTCGTCGACGACGAGCTCCTGGAGCTGGGCCGAACTGCCGTTGGTGTACAGCAAGGGACTGATAGTCGTGAGCGCGTATCCTCGCACCACCTCGTCGCGATCCTCCCAGACGAGAATCATCGCCTGGTTCTCGTCCGAAACGAAGGTTGCGAAGGCTGCATCGAATGCGGCCCGGTCGGGCACATAGCTCTCCTGCAACTGCTCCAGGAGTCCGAAGACCGCATCCGCATCCGTGCGGCGCGCCGACCTGATCGGCATGACCTAGTGACCGAAGTAGCCGCGGTGATACTCGTAGGTCCACCCCACGAGTGCAATGACCGCGATCGGCACCCCGATGAAGGCGATCCAGATGCCAACGGCGAGGCCCAGGAACACGAGGGTTGCACCTGCCGCAATGGCGATGGGCCACCAGCTCCACGGGCTGAAGAAGCCCTGCTCGGCGTCACCGTCGTCGATGTTGGCGTCCAGCCTGTCTTCGGGAAGCTCCCCACCCTGCGCGTTGTAGACCTTGTGCACGTAGAACGCGATGAGGGTGCTCAGAGCGGAAGTCAGCGAGAGCCCCACCGTGCCGACCCACTCGACATCGCCTCCCCACGCGACATTCACGCCGAATGGTCCGCCAATGCCGAACCAGGTCCAGAGTGCATAGACGACGGCGAAGAAGCCGAAGAACAGCGAGAGAATCCAGAACAGTACCGCGTTGACCTTCATGCTTACTTCACCTCGTCGTCTGCGATGTCGTACACGGGCTGATCGGGTGCATCCTTGAGCGTGCCCACACCGCCAACACCGATCGGCATGTCCGCCTCCGGGTGGTGAAGATCGAAGGCAGGCGACTCAGAGCGAATGCGCGGGATGGAACTGAAGTTGTGGCGAGGCGGCGGGCAGGAGGTCGCCCACTCGAGCGATCGGCCGTAACCCCACGGGTCGTTGACGGTGACCGTGGGTGCGCGGCGAGCGGTGATCCAGACGTTCCAGAGGAACGGGATCATCGAGATGCCGAGGATCATTGCTCCGATGGTGGACAGCTGGTTCATCCACGTCACGTTGTCCTCCGGCAGGTAGCTCGCGTAACGACGCGGCATGGCCTGCACGCCCATCCAGTGCTGGATGAGGAAGGTTGTGTGGAAACCGATGAACAGGAGCCAGAAGTGGATCTTGCCCAGGCGCTCGTTGAGCATCTTGCCCGTCCACTTGGGCCACCAGAAGTAGAAGCCGGCGAACATCGCGAAGACGACCGTACCGAACACGACGTAGTGGAAGTGAGCAACCACGAAGTAGGTGTCGGACACGTGGAAGTCCAGCGGCGGGGAGGCGAGGATGACACCGGTGAGTCCGCCGAAGAGGAAGGTCACGAGGAATCCGATCGCCCAGATCATGGGCGTCTCGAAGGTCACTGAGCCTCGCCACATCGTGCCGATCCAGTTGAAGAACTTCACTCCTGTCGGTACGGCGATGAGCATCGTCGTTATCGCGAAGAACGGCAGCAGTACGGAGCCCGTGACGTACATGTGGTGCGCCCAGACGGTGACCGAGAGGGCGGCGATCGCGATCGTCGCGTAGACGAGCGTTTTGTACCCGAAGATAGGTTTTCGACTGAATACCGGCAGGATCTCACTGATGATGCCGAAGAACGGCAAGGCAATGATGTAGACCTCCGGATGCCCGAAGAACCAGAACAGGTGTTGCCAGAGGATCGATCCTCCGGCCGTTGGGTCGTAGATATGGGAACCGAACACCCGGTCGGCGCCGAGCGCGAGGAGCGCCGCGGCGAGTACGGGGAACGCCATGATCACGAGGATCGAAGTGACGAGGGTGTTCCAGGTGAAGATGGGCATCCGGAACATCGTCATGCCCGGCACGCGCATCGTGATGATCGTAGTGATGAAGTTAACGGCACCGATGATCGTGCCGAACCCGCTCATCGCCAGGCCGAATACCCAGAGATTCGCCCCGACTCCCGGCGAGAACGTGGCCGAGGAAAGCGGTGTGTATGCGGTCCAGCCGAAGCCCGCAGCGCCCTGCGGGGTGAGGAACCCGGCGACTACCATGAGCGAACCGAAGCTGAACAGCCAGTAGGCGAGGGCGTTCAGACGGGAAACGCGACGTCCGGGGCGCCGATCTGCAGTGGCATGATCACATTGGCGAAGCCCGCGAAGAGCGGAGTCGCGAACATGAGCAGCATGATGGTGCCGTGCATGGTGAAGAGCTGGTTGTACTGCTCACGCGACTGCAGCAGTTCAAGTCCCGGTTCGAACAGCTGTGCCCTGATCACGAGCGCCATCACGCCGCCGAGGCAGAAGTAGATAAACGACGTGACGAGGTACAGGTACCCGATCTTCTTGTGGTCGGTCGTCGTGATCCAGTCGACGATGATGTTGCCCTTGCGGCCAACGTTCGACTGGCGGATCGGTTCGTTAGGGCCGGCGCCGCTTGCGGTCGGCCGGCTTGCCGTTGTCGTCATCGTCCAATTTCCTGGTCGGGGCGGAAGCCGGTTTCTCCCGGCAGGTTCTGGTTCCGGTCGTAGCTCCGGTCGAGTTGGCCCTCGAACCCGGCAGCGCGCTGTGCCGCGATGTATTCGTCGTAGTCGGCCTGCGACACAACCTCGACGGTGAAGAGCATGAGCGAGTGGTACTCGCCGCAGAGTTCGGCGCACTTGCCCTGGTAGGTGCCTATCTCCTGCGGGATGAAGTACCACATGTTGGGGCCGCCGAGCTCACCCGGGTACATGTCCTTCTTGTACAGGAAGTCAACGATCCAGAACGAGTGGGCGACGTCTCTCGAAGCGAGATCGATGGCGACCGTCGCCCCAACCGGCAGGTACAGCACCGGAAGGTTGTCGCTGACAGCCTGGTCATCTCTCGTCTGCTGCGCCTGGATGCCCGTGCTGTAGACGTTCTCCTGCACGTAGTTGAAGTCCCACGACCACTGCTTTCCGATGGCCTGGATCTGCACATCGGGGTTCTCGATGGGCGCCTCGATCGCGATCTGGTCACGCGTCGTGAAGGCGAAGAAGCCGATCACCAGGATGAGCGGAACGACCGTGTAGAGCACCTCGAGGGGCAGGTTGTACCGCAACTGGACGGGAAGTCCGGTCTGGCCCTTGCGGCGGCGGTAGACGACCGCGGCCCAGATCATGAGTCCCCACGTGATGATGCCCACGACGAGCAGCACGATCCAGGAGGTGACCCAGAGGCCCGTGATGGCATCAGTCTGGTTGGTCAGCCCAGGAGTGCCGGGAAGGTAACCACGCAACTGTTCCTGGGAGCAGCCAGCAAGAGCCAATGACATGACTACCGCGACGGGAATTACTCCCCATCTACGACGACGATTTGAGCGCACCTGTGACCTCTCGGATGTCGCGGACGTGGTTCGAAGCCAGTCTATAACCGGAACGCGCCCCCGCCGGACGCGGCACCCCGGTGCCAGCGGCACTACTCAGTGAAAACTGTCTCCACAGGCGCAACTGCCCCCTGCATTCGGGTTGTCAATCGTGAAACCCTGCTTCTGGATGGTGTCCTCGAAGTCGATGGAGGCGCCGTCGAGGTATGGCACGCTCATCTTGTCGACGACCACTTCAACGCCCTCGCCGAAGTCGACAGTGGCGTCACCGTCGAGCATGCGCTCATCGAAGTAGAGCTGGTAGATCAGCCCCGAGCATCCGCCCGGCTGCACGGCCACGCGAAGACGCAGGTCGTCCCTGCCCTCCTGGCTCATGAGCGCGCGCACCTTCGCAGCAGCGGCATCGCTCAGGCCGACGCCGTGTTCGGGCGCCGTGGTCTGTGGGTCGGTCGTCGTTGTGTCAGTCACTCGTGCTCCTTCAGCAAAAATCTGGTGCAATTCTACCCGCGGTCGTTGAGCTTTGCGAGCAGGACGGCTTCGGTGAGGATGGCGCGCTGGAATACGCCGAGGTGAAGTGACTCGTTCGGGCTGTGCGCCCGGGAGTCCGGGTCCTCGACTCCTGTAACCAGAACCTGCGCTTCGGGGAACATCGCGACGAGGTCTGAGATGAAGGGAATGGAACCGCCGATCCCGGTCTCGAGCGGTGCTGTGCCCCAGGCATCCCGCATCGCGTCCTTCGCATCGGCCACGGCCCACCCGCTCGTGTCAACGAGGAACGGATTGCCCTTGTCGACGTCCGAGATCTCGAGCTGCGCTCCGAATGGAGCGTTGGCCCGCAGGTGACGTTCAATCGCCTCGTGGGCTTCGTCGGCGGTCTGGCCGGGCGCGATGCGCGCGCTGATCTTCACCGTGACCGATGGTGTGAGGGTGTTGGAGGCGTTCACGACGGTGGGGGCGTCGATTCCCGTTACCGTGATGGCCGGCTGCATCCAGAGCCGACTGAGCACACTCCCCTGACCGATCGGCGTCACGCCATCGAGCAGGGCAGCCTCCTCGCGCAGGCGGTCGTCACCGTATTCGGGCGTTTCGGCGTCCCGCGACGTGAGTCCCTCGACGGCAACGGAGCCATCGGCATCCCACAGCGTCGCGAGCAGCGTGATCGCCGCAAGCATGGCGTCGGGTGCCGCTCCCCCGAACATTCCCGAGTGCGAGGCATGTCCGAGCGTCGAAACCCGCAGCTTGAAGGTCACGTTCCCGCGCAGCGCAACCGTGAGCGCGGGGGTCGAGGTATTCCAGTTGTCGGAGTCGGCGACGACGATCGCGTCAGCGGTGAGTTCGGCGCGGTGCTGCACGAGGAAGTTGCGGAAGGAACGTGACCCGAATTCCTCCTCGCCCTCAATGAACACAGCGAGGCCGAGATCGAAGTCCTCGCCGGCCGTTTCGACGAACGCACGGATGGCGGCAACGTGGGCGAGCACGCCCGCCTTGTCATCCGCGGCACCCCGGCCGTAGAGGCGGTCACCGACGACGGTCGGCTCGAATGGCGACGTGTCCCAGTCCTCGTCCTGTCCCGGGCGGCTGCACATCGTGGTGCGCGTAAAGCAGGATCGTGGGGCGACCGTTGCGGGCGGCGCGGGTGGCGAGTACTGCAGGCTGGCCCTGCTTCCCGGACTCACCGATCGGTGCGCTGGAGACTGCCACCGTGTCGAAAACGCCGAGTTCCGTGAACAGCTCATACACGGCTTCGGCGCTCGAGCGCACGTGCGCGGGGTCAAAGCCGTCCCACGACACCGACGGGATGCGAACCAGACGCGACAGATCGGCGACGGCACGGGGAAAACCGGCATTGACCGCTTCCCGCAGCTGCTCGAGCTGAGGATGGGGCGGGGACTGCGCGGGGGGCGTTGTGGATGAAGTCATGCAGGTAATCTTAAGACGACACCAACTTGGAGGACTCACGTGGCCAGGACATCTCCCACGACGAACGGCGACGATCAGGGCGAAGTCGTCCAGGAAGTCGGCAAGGGACGCCCCACTCCCTCCCGCAGGGAGAAGGAGGCCGCTCGCAAGCGCCCCCTCGTCAGCAACGACCGTGCAGAGGCCCGCCGCAGATCCCGCGCGGTTATGCAGGAGCGGCGCGAACGGGCACGCATTGGCATGGCCAATGGCGAGGAGAAGTACCTTCCGATGCGGGACCGCGGTCCGCAGAAGCGTTTCGTGCGTGACTACGTCGACGCCAGGTACAGCGTGGGCGAGGCGCTCATCCCCCTCATGCTTGTCGTCATCGTCCTGACCTTCTTCCCGCAGCCGGAAGTGCAGATCATCGGGCTCATCGCCCTCTGGGCCTTCTTCGCGCTTGCAGTTCTCGACTGCGTCATCGTCGGGCTCGTCATCGCGAAGAAGCTGGAGAAGCGCTACGGCGACCGCACCGAGCGGGTGCGCTGGTACGCCGCAATGCGGGCACTGCAGCTCCGGGCGATGCGACTGCCGAAGCCCCAGGTCAAGCGCGGCCAGTACCCCGACTGAGCGCCAGCTCGCCCTGCCGAACCTGCCGCGCAAGGTGCCGGTTGACCTTGCGCGCCCACAGCGGCCCCTCGTAGAGGAATGCGGTGTAGCCCTGCACGAGGGTGGCGCCGTCCGCGAGCCGTTCGGCCACGTCGGCGCCGGTCTCCACTCCCCCGACTGAGATAACGCAGAACTGATCCGGCACGGCTGCGCGGATGACGCGAAGCAGTTCACGGGACCGGCTGGCCACCGGCGGGCCGGAGAGTCCTCCTGCGCCAGCGGCCTCGACGATGTGCGCGGGAGTGACGAGGCCGTCCCGGGAGAGCGTTGTGTTCGTGGCGATGATTCCATCAAGGCCAAGCGACACGGCGAGCTCTGCGATTCGAACCGCCGCATCGTCGCTCAGGTCAGGGGCGATCTTCACAAGGACGGGAGTGGATGCCGCGGCATCCTTCACCGCCGCCAGGAGCGGTCGCAACCTGTCCAGTTCCTGCAGGCCGCGCAGGCCGGGAGTATTCGGGGAGCTCACGTTCACAACGAGGTAGTCCGCCGAGGGGCCGAGGAGTTTCGTGCTCGCGAGGTAGTCGTCGATCGCTTCGTCGACGGGTACGTCGCGACTCTTGCCGATGTTGACCCCGACGATCGGAGTGTTCCGCCGCCGGGCAACTTCCGCGAGGCGCGGGGCGGCGATGCGCGCCCCGGAATTGTTGAAGCCCATGCGGTTGATGACGGCGCGGTCGGCCACAAGGCGGAACAGTCGGGGGCGTTCGTTGCCCTCCTGTGGCAGAGCGGTGATCGTGCCAACCTCGACATGCCCGAATCCGAGGTGCCCGAGCCCGCGAATCGCGAGCCCGTTCTTGTCGAATCCGGCCGCGATGCCGAACGGCGACCGGAAATGCAATCCGAGGGTGTCGACCGCGAGGGTGCGGGATGGCCGCGTGAATGGGCGGATCAGGGTGCCGATCCCGAGGCGCGGCAGGGCACGGATGACGCGCATGGCGAGCTCATGGGCCTTTTCGGGGTCGAGCCGCGCCAGGACGAGGGCGAAGAAGATTCGATACATGCCGAAGGACAGGCTATCGGCAGCAGCTCACTCGTTTCGCGCACTGTCGTGCTCGACACGGAGCAGGGTGATCGCCGTCTCGAAATCCTCGAGCGATTCGAAGGCCTGATAGACGCTCGCGAACCGCAGGTATGCGACCTCATCGAGGTCGCGCAACGGGGCAAGGATGGCCAGTCCGATCTCATTGGCATCGACCTGTGGCGCGCCGGTGGCCCTGATGGTCTCCTCAACCTTCTGGGCAAGCAGGGCGAGGTCCGCATCGGTCACCGGGCGGCCCTGGCAGGCCTTGCGCACCCCGAGCACGATCTTCTCCCGGCTGAAAGGTTCCACGATGCCGTTCCGTTTGATGACCGTGAGGCTGGCCGTTTCGGTCGTGCTGAAGCGGCGCCCGCATTCAGGGCACTGGCGGCGTCGACGGATCGACACGCCGTCGTCGCTCGTTCGCGAGTCGATGACACGGCTGTCCGGATGACGGCAGAAGGGGCAGAACATGGTGGAACAAGGATACTCGTGCGTCAGCTTCCGGTGCGGAACCGCGCCACGACGGCATCACCGTGGGCTGGCAGGTCCTCCGCCTGGGCCAGGGCGAGGATCCCCGCCTGCACTTCCCGCAGTGCCTCCCGGTCGTAGCGCACCACCTGCTGCGGACGCAGGAAGGTGTATGCACCCAAGCCCGCGGAGAAGCGCGCCTGGCCGCCCGTGGGAAGCACGTGGTTGGAGCCCGCGAGGTAGTCGCCAAGGCTCACGGGCGCGTTCTCACCGACGAAGATCACCCCCGCGTTCTCGATGAGCGGCACGAGCTCGTCCGGCGCTTCGGTCTGGAGTTCGAGGTGCTCAGGGCCGTAGGCGTTGCTGAACGAAACCGCGGTCGCGATGTCGGTGACAAGCACGATGGCCGACTGCGGGCCGCCGAGAGCTTCCCGCACTCGCGCCGAGTGACGGGTGCTGTCGCACACAGCGGCGAGTTCGCTGCGCACCGCGTCTGCGAGCCGAGGCGAGGTTGTCACCAGAACGGCAGCGGCGAGTTCATCGTGCTCCGCCTGGCTCACCAGATCCGCAGCAACAATGCCGGCATCGGCGCTGTCGTCCGCGATGACGAGGATCTCGGTTGGCCCCGCCTCCGAGTCGATGCCAGTGACCCCCCGAACGAGTCGCTTGGCCGCGGCTACGTAGACGTTGCCCGGTCCCGTGATGAGTTGCACGGGATCCAGTCCGATCTCCGCGACCCCGTACGCGAATGCGGCGACTGCCCCCGCTCCGCCCATCGCGTACACCTCATCGACCCCGAGCAGGGCGGCCGCGGCGAGAATCGTCGGATGAACGCTGCCGCCGAATGCCTTCTGCGCGGGCGAGGCGAGCGCGATCGAGCGCACCCCTGCGACCTGTGCCGGAACCACGTTCATGACGACACTCGACGGGTAGACGGCCTTTCCACCGGGAACATAGAGCCCGACCCGCGCAACCGGCTGCCAGCGCTGGGTGATCTCGGCGCCATCCGCTATCCGGGTCACGACCGGCGATGGTACCTGCACCGCGGTCGCGGCGCGCACCCGCGAGATTGCCTCCTCAAGCGCGGCGCGCACACTCGGCTCGAGCGCGGCCAGCGCGCTCGCGAGCTCGCCGGGCGCCACCCTGATGGCGGCCGGGCGCACGCCGTCGAGGCGCTCTGCCTGGTCCAGCAGGGCACGCTCTCCGCCCTGCCTCACCTCGTCGACGAGCTCGCGGGCGATCGCGGTGGCGGCCGCAACGTCTGTCGTGGCCCTCGGCACGAGGCGCGCCAGTTCCGCGGGGCTAGGCTTGAGATCACGAAGATCAATCGAGTGCATCATGGCCCCACCATGCTAATTGCTCGGCCCGCGGGGAATATCCCTCCCCGATCCCCACTTGATACCGACAGATGAACGAGATCAGCGACACACCTCCGAGCGACAGCCCGCTCGCTGTCGAGACCCCAGCCGAAGACCGTTTCGCCGCTCTCAAGCAGGGCTTTCGACGCCACGCTGCTGGCGTTGCGGCGATCACCTCGCTGGCGCCGGACGGAACGCCGGTCGGCTTCACCGCAACCTCGCTCGCTTCCCTCGCCGCGGTTCCCCCGCTCGCGACGTTCAACATGGCGCGTATTGCGAGCGCGTGGAAGGCGATGACTCCGGGAAATCGCGTCGTGATCCACACCCTCGGGCCCCGCACGAAACACCTCGCTGAGAAACTCGCTGCCGACAACGCGCTGCGTTTCGTGGGCGACCACTGGTACGCCGGACCGCACGGACTGCCGCTCCTGCGTGGCGTGACCTCGTGGATGATCGCGACAGTCATCGAGGTTCATCACGTTCACAACAATGCGGTGGTCGTCGTCGAGATCGAGGAAGGCGCCGTCGGTGAAGCGGATGCCGCGCTTCTCTATCACGAGCGCCAGTACCGCGAGCCCGGCGAGCCGGTCTAGCCGGTCGATGGGATCGTTTCAGACGAGGCAGCCGGGGCCGAGCAATGACTTCAGTTCGCCGTAAAGGTCTGCGGAGACCGTGACCCGGTAGGGAAGATCGAACTTCCTGGCGGTGTCGCCCTTGACGAGGTTGAGGTGCACCTCGTTCGACCCGGAATGTCGGATGAGCACATCGCCGAGGGACGTCACCACCTCCGTGGTTGCCCGCGCCTCCGGGATGGTGATGACGAGCGGACCGGAGCCGAGGCTCGTGCCGAGGTCGGGAGTCGAGAGGCTCACGGCATGCAGGTTCATCCCGTCATCGCGCATGCTCACCCGGCCGCGCACGACGACGATCGAATCGCTGTTGAGCGCGGGAGCGAACTCCTGGTAGGTCTTGCCCAGGAACATGACCGTGATCTCGGCCCCGAAATCCTCAATGACAACCATCCCGTACTGGTTGCCGGAGTTGCGGGCGGTGCGGTGCTGCACGCTCGTGAGCAGGCCGGCAACCGAGACGATGTCGCCATCCCCGGCGATGTCCCCGCCGAGAATCTCGGTGATCGTCGAGGTGGCGTGCTTGGCGAGCTGCGACTCCAGCCCTGCGAGCGGATGATCGGAGACATACAGCCCGAGCATTTCCCGCTCGAACGCGAGCTTGTCGCGCTTCGACCACTCGGGGCGGTCGGGCATCGCGTCGTGATTCTCGTCGAAATCGAAGATGCCGCCAAAGAGGTCGACCTGGCCGTTGGCCTCGTTGCGCTTGAGGCTCGCGGCGCTCTCGACGGCATCCTCATGAATTTCCAGGAGGCCCCGCCGGGTGGCACCGAGTGAGTCGAAGGCTCCCGCCTTGATGAGCGATTCGACGGTGCGCTTGTTCGCGACCTGGATCGGCACCTTGCGCAGGAAGTCGTGGAATGACGTGAAGCGTCCCTTGTCCGTCCGCGCCCTCGCGATCGCCTCGACAACGGCGAATCCGACATTGCGGACCGCGCCCAGCCCGAAGCGGATATCCCCCGCAACGGCCGTGAAGTCGGCGGAGGATTCATTGACGTCAGGAGCGAGAACCTTGATGCCCATCCGGCGGCACTCGCTGAGATAGAGGCCCAGCTTGTCCTTGGAGTCGCCCACACTCGTCAGGAGCGCCGCCATGTACTCGGCCGGGTAGTTGGCCTTCAGATACCCCGTCCAGTAGCTGAGCACCCCGTAGCCGGCGCTGTGTGCCTTGTTGAAGGCATAGTCGGCGAAGGGCATGAGTGTCTCCCACAGCACCTTGACCGCCTGTTTGCTGTACCCGTTCGCGAGCATGCCCGTCTCGAAATCGGCGAACTGCTTGTCGAGTTCCGATTTCTTCTTCTTGCCCATCGCCCGGCGAAGAACGTCGGCCTGGCCGAGGGTGAAGCCGGCAACCTTCTGCGCGACGCTCATCACCTGCTCCTGGTACACGATGAGTCCGTAGGTTGTGCCGAGAATCTCGCTCAGCGGTTCCTCAAGCTCAGGGTGAATGGCGTCGATGTCCTGCAGGCCGTTCTTGCGAAGCGCGTAGTTCGTGTGGGAGTTCATTCCCATCGGCCCCGGCCGGTAGAGCGCGATGACTGCGGAGATGTCCTCGAAGTTCGTGGGCTTGAGCTGCTTGAGCAGGGAGCGCATGGGGCCGCCGTCGAGCTGGAACACCCCGAGCGTCTCTCCCCTGGCGAGCAGGTCGTAGGTCTTCTGGTCGGCGTCGAGGTCGAGTTCCTCGATGACGACCTGGCTTCCCGTGTTCGCCTCGATCATCCGCAGCGCATCCTCGATGACGGTGAGGTTGCGCAGCCCCAGGAAGTCCATTTTCAGGAGCCCCAGGTCTTCAAGCGGCGGCTGGTCGAACTGGGTGATGATGGCGCCGTCGTCTTCGCGGCGCATGATCGGAAGAATATCGAGCAGGGGTTCGGCCGACATGATGACGCCCGCCGCGTGCACTCCCCACTGTCGTTTGAGATTCTCGATCCCGAGCGCGGTCTCGAATACCCGCGCGGCTTCCTGGTCGGTCTCGAGCACGGCGCGGATGTCCGCGGCCTCCTTGTAGCGTTCCGCGTCCTTGTTGTGGATGTCGCTGAGCGAAATGTCCTTGCCCATGATCGGAGGCGGCATGGCCTTGGTCAGCTTCTCCCCCACCGAGAACGGCATGCCGAGCACTCGCGCACTGTCTTTGAGCGCCTGCTTCGCCTTGATCGTGCCGTAGGTCACGATCTGCGCGACCCGGTCCTCGCCGTACTTGTCGGTGACGTAGCGGATGACCTCGGGCCGTCGGCGATCATCGAAGTCGACATCCACGTCGGGCATGGAGACGCGCTCCGGGTTCAGGAAGCGCTCGAAGATGAGCCCGTGCGCGAGCGGGTCGAGTTCGGTGATGCCCATCGCGTACGACGCCATCGATCCGGCGGCCGATCCCCTGCCCGGACCGACCCTGATTCCCTGCTTCTTCGCCCAGTCGATGAAGTCGGCAACGACGAGGAAGTAGCCGGGGAAGCCCATCTGCTTGACGACATCCACCTCGTACTGCGCCTGCGCGCGGTGCGCATCGGACGGCCCGTCGGGGAAGCGGCGCAGCAGCCCGGTGTCGACCTCCTTCTCGAACCAGCTGGCTTCGGTCTCCCCCTCCGGCACGGGGAAGCGCGGCATGAGGTCGCGTTTCTCGAATGACACCTCACAGCGTTCGGCGATGAGGAGGGTGTTGTCGCAGGCCTCCGGATTATCGCGGAAGAGGTGGCGCATCTGGGCGGCCGACTTGAGATAGAACTCGTCGGAGTCGAATTTGAAGCGGTTGGGGTCATCGAGGGTCGACGCGGACTGCACGCAGAGCAGGGCGGCATGGGCTGTCGCATCGTGGGCGTGCGTGTAGTGCAGGTCGTTGGTCGCGAGCAACGGCAGCCCGAGTTGCTTCGCGAGTCGCAGAAGGTCGGTCATGGTGCGACGCTCGATGTCGATGCCGTGGTCCATGATCTCGCAGAAGAAGTTCTCCGCCCCGAATATGTCCCTGAACTCCGCCGCCGCCGCGA
This sequence comes from uncultured Actinomycetota bacterium, assembly GCA_963848065.1. GTDB lineage: Bacteria > Actinomycetota > Actinomycetes > Actinomycetales > Microbacteriaceae > CAWKBZ01. The sequence goes on from CAWKBZ010000001.1 coordinate 23,898, forward strand.
GCGCCTCGTCATACTGGCCGAGCCGCAGACGGGTCTGGATCTCGCCACCGGCGCATCCCGTTGTCGCGATCACGCCCTTGGCGTACCTGCTCAGCAGTTCGCGATCCATGCGGGGCTTGAAGTAGAACCCCTCAATCGACGCTAGCGACGACATCCGGAACAGGTTGTGCATGCCCTCGTTGTTCTCGGACAACAGCGTCATGTGCGTGTAGGCGCCCGAACCGGAAACGTCATCGCCGCTCTGGGCGCTCGTGCCCCAGCGCACGCGCTTCTTCTCCTGTCGCGGCGTTCCCGGGGTGATATATGCCTCGGTGCCGATGATCGGCTTGACGCCGTTCGCGGTCGCGGTCTTCCAGAAGTCGTATGCACCGAACATGTTGCCGTGGTCGGTCATGCCGATCGCCGGCATGTTCTGCCCGGCCGCCGCCTCCATGAGCGGGGCAACCCGTGCGGCGCCGTCGAGCATCGAGTACTCGGTGTGCACGTGAAGATGCACGAACTGGTCGTTGCTGGGCGGCATTGGTCTCTTTGGATTGCTTGGGCTGGCTCCCCCAGCCTAAACCGCCCGCAGAATCTCGAGGGCGTGTTGCAGGTCTTCCGGGTAGCGTGTCTGGAATTCCACGTACTCCCCGGTTGATGGATGGGTGAATCCAAGCTTCGCCGCGTGGAGCCACTGCCGGGTGAGCCCCAGGCGCGCAGCCAGCGTGGGATCCGCGCCGTACATCGTGTCGCCGACGCACGGGTGCCGCTGTGCCGCCATATGCACCCGGATCTGGTGGGTGCGCCCCGACTCCAGGGTGACTTCGAGCAGGGAAGCCGCGGGAAATGCCTCAAGCGTTTCGTAGTGGGTGACAGAGGGTTTGCCGTCGGCGGTGACCGCGAATTTCCACGAGTGCCACGGGTGCCGGCCGATGGGCGCATCGATCGTGCCGCGCGAGGGGTCTGGATGCCCCTGCACCACCGCGTGATAGATCTTGGTCACCTCCCGGTCGTGGAAAGCGCGCTTGAGGTGGCTGTAGGCACGCTCGCTCTTGGCCACAACCATGAGACCGCTCGTTCCGGCGTCGAGCCGGTGAACGATGCCCGCCCGTTCCGCGGCGCCGGAGGTGGACACGCGGTATCCCGCGCCCGCAAGCGCACCGAGAACGGTCGGCCCCTCCCACCCGACGGAAGGGTGCGCGGCAACACCGATCGGCTTGTTGATGACAATGACATCGTCGTCGTCGTGAACGACCTCGAAGCCTTCCACGGCGGCGGGCACGACCACCGGTGCCTGCCGCGGCTGCCAGCTCACCTCGAGCCACGTTCCGGCGACGAGCCGGTCGGCCTTGCCGAGCACGATTGAGTCACAGACGACCCCACCCGATTCCGCGACCTCAGCGGCGAAGCTGCGGGAAAACCCCAGCATTCGCGCCAGAGAAGTGTCGACGCGCTCGCCGACGAGACCGTCGGGCACAGGAAGGCTTCTCGACTCCACGACTCAGGTTCCGGTTTCCGTGGTGGGGGCGCCCACCCGATGCGCGGCGCGAACTCCGTCGAAACCGACACCCCGGATCGTGAGCAGAATGAACAGTCCCATGCTCGACACGATGGCGATGTCGGCGAAGTTGAAGATGGCGGGAAACGCCCAGAGCTCGAAGAAGTCGACGACGTGGCCCTGACCGAAGCCGGGGTCACGCAGCAGGCGGTCGGCGAGGTTGCCGAGATTGCCGCCGAGAAGCATCCCGAACAGCGCGGCCCAACTGACGGAGCGGATGCGTGGGGCGATAATGAGGATAACGACAGCGACGACGCCGGCGACGATGGAGAACACCCAGGTGGAGCCCGCTCCGAGCGAGAAGGCTGCCCCCGCATTCCTGACATAGCGCAACTGGAGCAGTTCGCCCAGTAGCGGCAGTTGTTCGCCGAGCAAGAGGTTCTGCACGACGAGGAACTTCGTCAGCTGGTCGAGCAGAAAGACCCCTGACGCGACAATGGCCAGTACAACGAGCGCCCGGTTGGGGGGCGTGGTCGTACTGGCCTTCGTCGCGGGATCAGTTTCCGGCAAAACCCTGGTAATTCGGTGGCGGGGTCGGAGCTGCAGTGAACTCCTGCGCCTCAGCACCTCCGCCGGCGAGGACGTTGGCGGAATCGAGTTCACGCAACTGGCCCTCAATGTAGCCCTTGAGCTTCGTGCGGTACTCGCGCTCGAAGGTGCGCAGTTCGTCGATGCGGTGCTCCAGCAGCGCGCGCTCCTGGTCGAGCGAGCTCAGCTGCGAACGCTGTGCGGCTTCCGCCTCGGCAACAACGCGTGCCGCCGTCGCGTGACCTTCGGCAATGAGGGCATCACGCTTCTCGACACCTTCGCGCACGTGCTCTTCGTGCAGCCGGCGGGCCAGCTGCAGGAGGTTGTTGGTGTTGCTCGGGTCCATCGCATTCGCGTCAACCGATGCGGGCGCAGACGCGGCCGCGGGGTAGCCAGCGGGGGCGCCGGGCGCCGCCTGCTGTTCGAAGGAGGGCGACGGTACAGCCGCGGGCGCCTGACCGGCTCCGCTGCGCTGGAGTTCGCTGATACGCGACTCGCTCGCCACAAGGCGCTGGCGGAACTCTTCGTTCTCCTGGTTGAGTCGACGCAGTTCCACAACGACCTCGTCGAGGAAGTCATCGACCTCATCCTGGTCATATCCCTCGCGGAACTTCGTCGGCTGGAACCGCTTGTTGACTACGTCTTCCGGAGTCAGAGCCATCACCATCACCTCTAAAACTTTCTTCTGCAGCATTCGCAGCGCGCAAGCGCTGACACTTCCCCAGCTTCCGTGGGTGCACGGAGGCTACGTCAAGAGTACAACCTACCGAACGAAACCAACCGACACGATCGACATCAAAATAATCACCGCGAACAGCACGACTGTCCAGCCGAAGTCGAGTGCGACTCCGCCCAGTCTCAGGGGTGGGAGCACTCTGCGAACCGCTTTCACCGGCGGGTCCGTCACGGTGTAGGCGACTTCGGCCAACACCAGAAGGGGTCCCCTCGGCCGGTATCCGCGCGAGAAGGCCGCAACCAATTCAAAAATCAGGCGTGCCCACATCAGCAGGAAGAAAATGAACAACAGGAAATAAAGCAGTCCCGAAACAATGTTGATGAGGCCCATCCCGTGCCGTTACTGCTGGGCGAAGAACGACGCTTCGACCTCTGAATCGATGTCGGCCTGGTCACCGCTGACCGCAACGTGGGCAGGCGACAGAAGAAATACCTTGTTCGTCACTCTTTCGATCTTGCCATAGAGCCCCTGGGAAAGTCCGCTGGCGAAATCGACGAGCCTCCGTGCCTCCGGCTCCGTCATCTGCGAGAGATTGATGATGACAGGGATGCCTTCGCGGAAGTTCTCGGCGATGACCTGCGCGTCCTTGTACTGCCGCGGGTGCACCGTCAGGATCTCGTTCATGTCGGCCGGGGCCGCAGACCTCGATGAGCCGGCGCGGCGCAACGGGGTCACCGGAGCACGCGAGGCCGAGGGCGACGGGTGCGCGACGGGCGCGACGGGCGCTGAAGGTCCGCCAGTCTCGTATTCGAATTCCTCGTCCGCGAGGCCCAGATAGACCATTGTCTTGCGCAGCGGGTTAGCCATCTCGTGCCTCCAGTGATATTTCTCCTATTCCGACATTAACCGGGTGCGGGTCGGTTTCCCGTTATTGCCGTGCCGATCCGCAGGTGTGTCGCACCCTCGAGAATCGCCTCCCTGAAGTCGCCGGACATGCCCATTGAGAGCGAGTTCGCCTCCGGCGCGACCAAGCGCAACCTCTCCCCCGCCTGCCGCACGTTCGCAAAGGCCGCCCTGGGTTCGACACCGAGCGGCGCGACGGCCATGAGTCCAACCAGACGCAGCCCCGCCGTGCCGAGCACCGCCTCGGCGATCGAGTCGAGGTGGGCCGGGGCCACGCCACCCCTTCCGGGTTCCGAACTGAGGTCGAGCTGGATGAAAACGTCTACGTCGGAACCGGGATGAGCGAGCGCCCCAACGAGCGACAGGCGATCCACCGAATGGATGACCCGGGCATACTCGCGCACCTGGCGCGCTTTCTTGCTCTGGAGCTGTCCGACGAAATGCCAGGTGAGCGGAAGGTCAGCGAGTGCGGCAGCCTTGGGTGCCGCATCCTGGTGCCGGTTCTCGCCGATGTCGCGCACCCCGAGTTCGCTGAGCTCGCGGATGAGAGCTGCGGGATGGAACTTCGTAACGACGATCGTCGTGATCTCGTCGGGATCGCGTCCGGCTGCCGCCGCGGCATCCGCCACCTGTGAACGGACGGTCTCCAGTCGCTCCGCGAGCGTGCCAGGGGATGAAGCGTGCGACATCTGCCTATTTCAGGAAGTCAGGAACATCCAGGTCGTCGTCGCCATCATCGTCGAAGGCCCGATCCGCAGGTGTTGGCACCTTCAGCTCGGGTTCGACCGACCAGGATGAGGAGGAATCGGCCGGCGCTCGGCCGCCGTCGCGGACAGTGCCCCGACGGCGCCCGCAACGACGAAGTTGCTGCGCTTGGAATCGTTCTTGCGAGCGCTCGGCTCCCCGCCGTCGAAGCCCGCCGCGATGACCGTGACCCGCACCTCGTCGCCGAGCGTGTCGTCGATCACTGCACCGAAGATGATGTTGGCCTCGGGGTGCACCGCCTCCTGCACGAGGCGTGCCGCATCATTGATCTCGAAGATGCCGAGGTTGGATCCGCCCTGGATCGACAGCAGCACGCCATGGGCGCCATCGATGCTCGCTTCGAGGAGGGGCGATGCGACGGCGAGCTCCGCGGCCTTGATCGCCCGGTCCGCTCCCCGCGCGGACCCGATACCCATGAGTGCGGAACCCGCACCCTGCATCACGGATTTCACGTCGGCGAAGTCGAGGTTGATGAGGCCGGGGGTGGTGATGAGATCGGTGATCCCCTGCACGCCGGCAAGCAGTACCTGGTCAGCGGTCGCGAACGCCTCGAGCATGCTGATTCCGCGATCGCTGATTTCGAGCAGCCGGTCATTGGGCACGACGATGAGGGTGTCGACTTCGTTCTTGAGGCTGGCGACCCCGATGTCAGCCTGCGAGGAGCGCCGCTTGCCCTCGAAGCCGAAGGGCTTGGTGACGACACCGATCGTGAGCGCGCCGATCGACTTCGCGATTCGAGCGACCACAGGGGCGCCACCGGTGCCGGTGCCACCTCCCTCGCCCGCCGTCACGAAAACCATGTCGGCACCCGCGAGTGCCTCCTCGATCTCGTCAGCGTGATCTTCCGCTGCGCGACGCCCGACTTCGGGGTCGGCGCCCGCGCCGAGTCCCCGCGTGATCTCGCGACCGACGTCGAGCTTGACGTCGGCATCGCTCATGAGGAGCGCCTGCGCGTCAGTGTTTATCGCGATGAACTCGACGCCGCGGAGTCCGAGCTCGATCATCCGATTGACGGCGTTGACACCGCCGCCGCCGATACCGACCACCTTTATCACTGCCAGGTAGTTCTGGTTTGATGTCACTTCCGGCCTCCGCTGGTAACTCTCAACCTCTACTTGAGGATTAAAGTTATGCTCAGTATGCATTTCCTAGTTCGAAGGTAGGTCGGCAAGCTCCTGCGCAGCGGCAGGCGACCCCGCGTGTCGGAAACGATTCGGGAGCGATTCGCGAGCACTCGCCCGCCGTTATCCCGGTCCGCAGATGGGCGCAAGCGGTGCCGAGACATCGATGACCTCCACCGATGCGCATTCCGGACGGGCCAGGAGGCGCTCCAGCACCTCGGCCTTGAGCTCAGATGACTCTGCGCCGCCCCAGACCACGCCGGGCCCGACATCCACGAGCGCGAGCCGCACGTCATTGGGCGTCGCCGCGGAAATCGAGAGCACCCTGGTCCGAACGCTCTCCGGCATGGCCAGGAGGGCGCCCACGGCGGCACGGAAGGCGGGACTGTCAACCGGCAGCGCGGTGATCACGGGCAATCCATGGCTCTCCTCCGAGGAAGCGATCACGACGCCGGCGGGATCAACCTGATCGAAGAATCGACCCCTCACGATGACACCGACCGGTTGGCGCTCCACGACATGGATGACGAGAGTGGACGGCGGAATGGTCTCCGTCACGTAGCTGCGGATGAGCGTGAACTGTTGAAGTTCCGAGCGCAATCGGTCGAAGTCGATGAGTGCGAGCGGCGTCTCCAGCTGTCCGCTCACGGCATCCGTCACCTCGTGCACGTCGAGCCGGTCGGTTCCCGTGACGACGATGGTGCGAAGGGCGAGCAACGGTGAGAAAACCGCGACCGCGAGCAGCCCCGCGAGCCCGAGCGTGACGACCGCGAACGTCGCCCACGTGGCACGACGTCGTCGGGAATGCCGGGTGAACCGGCGCATTTCTGCTCGCTCGAACCGGCGCCGTTGCCGCGCGGCCCTGCGAACCCCTCGCCGGGAAGCTGTGGGCTGTGGGGGCTTCGCGCTCGTCTGCCGGCGCGCCGGTGCGCGCGCCGGCTTCACCCGCGGGGCAGGAGCCGGGGCGACCGGCTTGACGCGCGGGTCGAATCCCTCCGGCCGCTTCACGCCTCGCTACTTCGCCACGGGTTCAGCAAGAGCCGCGAGCAATTGCGGCACGATCCTGTACACATCGCCGCAACTGAGCGTCATGATGATGTCGCCCTCGCGGGCGAGCGCGGCCGCGCGATCGGCGGCCTGTTGCCAGTTGGGCAGGAAGGCCACGCGATCCTGGTCGACGAATCGCTCCGAAACGAGAGCCCCCGTGACGCCGGGGACAGGATCCTCGCGGGCACCGTAGACATCGAGGACGACGGTGTGGTCGGCGAGCGTCTCGTATGTGTGCGCGAACTCCCCCGCCATTGCCTGGGTGCGGCTGTAGAGGTGGGGTTGGTGCACGGCAATGATGCGTCCTTCCCCGACGACCGTGCGGGCAGCGGTCAGCGCTGCCGCGACCTCTGTGGGGTGATGGGCGTAGTCGTCGTAGACGCTGACCCCGCGAACTGTTCCGTGAAGCTCGAAGCGGCGCTCTGTACCGCCGAACTGCGCAATACCCTCAAGCGATTGCGCGGGATCGAAACCCATTCCGACGAGAATCGCAAAGGCTCCCGCAGCGTTGAGCGCATTGTGATGTCCGGGCACACCCAGTGCAGCCGAATAGTCGGAGCCCTTCCAGCGCAGGGCGAACGAAACCGGTCCCTCAGCGACCACGGAGTGCAATCGCACATCCGCGGAGGTGTCCTCGCCGAAGGTGAGCACAGAGCCGGTGAAGTCCGTGCGACCCCGCACTGCTGCGGTGATCCGCACGGCCCCGACATCATCGCTCGAGGCGACCACGAGTTCGGACGCGCCCGCCGCGAACCGGACGAACGCCTCGTCGAAGGCCTCCTCGGAACCGTAGTGATCCAGATGATCGGAATCGACATTCGTGATGAGGGCGACCGCCGTGTCGTAGAGAAGGAACGACCCATCCGACTCGTCCGCCTCCACCACGAAAAGGTCACCGGACCCCCTGGCGGCGCTGACACCGAGCGACTGGATGACGCCGCCGTTCACGAAACTCGGATCGGCTCCGAGGTGGAGGAGCGCTGTGACGATCATTCCCGTCGAGGTCGTTTTGCCGTGTGCGCCGGCGACGGCGATGAGCCGCTGGCGATTGATCAGCCAGGCCAGCGCCTGCGAACGGTGCAGGGTGGGGATTCCGCGCTGCTTCGCAAGCAGGTACTCAGGATTGTCCGGCCAGAGTGCACTCGTGAACACGAGTGCGTCCGCGTTGCCGAGCCGTTCCGGATCGTGGCCGATCGTGATCGCAGCGCCCAGTTCAGCGAGCGCCTGGGTGTTGTGGTTCTCAGCGCGATCGGTACCGGTCACAGTGTGCCCCGCCGCCAGGAAGAGCCGCGCGATCCCGCTCATACCGGACCCGCCGATGCCGACGAAATGTACGGTGTCGAGGGTGGTTGGCAGCTCCTGGCTGAAATCGGGCGTGATCATCGTTTTCGATGTTAGCTGCCATTGGCGCGGCGGGCGGCAGCGATGAGTTCAACCATCCGGTCGGCGCCCTCCGTCGACCCCACGCCTGCGGCCGCGACCGCCATGCGCGCGATCCTCGCCGGATCCTGGAGAATCGGCAGCAGCGAGGCCTCAACCCATTCCGGGGTGAATTGGGCATCCGCGACCAGAAGTCCCCCTCCCGCCTGAACCACATCCCGCGCGTTGAAGCGCTGCTCACCGTTGCCAACGGGGTAAGGGACGTACACGGCGGGCACCCCCACGGCGCTCAGTTCACTCACGGTCGCGGAGCCCGCGCGGGAGACGGCGAGACTGGCTACGGCAAAGGCCAGCTCCATGCGCTCGCAATAGAGCATGAGGGTGTAGCCGGGAAGTTCGGGATCGACGATCTCCGACCGACCCCCCGCGATGTGCAGCACCTGCCACCCCGCGCGAAGAATCGGACCGACCGACCGCACCATCGTCGAATTGATCGTGCGGGCACCGATCGAGCCGCCCGTGACCAGAAGTGTGGGCTTGTCGGGGTCAAGGCCGAAGGCGACGATGCCCTCCGCCCGCGCCGCCGCGACATCGAGCCGCTCTATCTCGCGGCGAAGCGGCATCCCGACCCACGTGGAATTACGCAGGCGGGTGCCGTGGAAGGCAACGCCGACATGCCTCGTGTAGCGCGCGCCGAGACGATTGGCGAAACCGGGCTTCGCGTTGGCCTCGTGCACGACGAGAGGCAGCTTCTCGCGAGCGGCAGCGACATAGGCGGGAGCTGAGGCGTACCCGCCGAACCCGACCACGACATCCACCTTCCGGTCCCTCAGGTACCGTCGGGTTGTCGCAACGGCAGCCCGCCACCGTGCAGGGAATCGCACGGCCGGCGCGCCCAGCTTTCTCGGGAAGGGAAGTCGCTCGATGAAGAGCAATTCATATCCACGCTCGGGAACGAGCCGCGATTCCAGCCCCTCCCTCGTGCCCAGCACGAGAATCGTCGCGTCCGGTTCTCCATCACGAATGCGATCGGCCACCGCGAGCAGCGGGTTCACGTGACCGGCGGTACCGCCGCCGGCGAGAAGGTAGGTGGTCATGTGCGCTCCGGGCGATATCGGGCGAATGAGAGCACGATGCCAATGGCGAGCATCGACGACACCAGGGCAGATCCTCCCGCCGAGATGAGCGGAAGCGGAACGCCGAGTACCGGCAGCACCCCCAGGACGACCGCGATGTTGACGAACGCCTGGCCGATGATCCAGATCATCACACCACTGGTCACAATGCGAGCGAACGGATCCCGTGCCGCCCTCGCGATGCGCACGAATGCGATCGCGAGCACAACGAACAGCAGCAGCACGACGATGGCGCCGATGAGACCCAGTTCGTCTCCGATGATGGCGAAGATGAAGTCGTTGTCGGCCTCAGGAAGCCATTTCCATTTGGCGCGGGAACCGCCGAGACCCGAGCCGAAGATGCCGCCGGATGCGAGCGCCCACCAGCCGTGCACCGTCTGCCAGCAGTACGACAGGAAGTGCGATTCGTTCTCACAGCCCGTCTGCCATGCTTCGATCCTCGCCATACGGTTGTCGCTCATCCGGGTGAGAGCGAAAGCGACGACGGAGGTGATGGCCAGAATTGCGGCCAGAATCCGCAAACGTACGCCCGCGTAGAACAGGCACCCCAGCACGATGAGAAGCATGATCGATGCCGTTCCGAGATCCTGTCCGAGGAGTACGAGACCGATGGCCACGGCCGCGACGGGGCCGATCGGGAGCAGCACATGCTTCCAGTCCCCCAGCAGGTGCGCCTTGGCCGTGAGCATCCACGCGATCCACATGACGAGCCCGAGTTTGACGAACTCGGAGGGTTGTCCGCGGAAACCGGCGATGGTGATCCAGTTCTGGTTGCCCTGGTACGCCCAGCCGATGCCAGGGACGAAAACGAGCAGTTGAAGGAACAGCGCCCCCAGGAGGGCTGCCCACGCCCAGCGCTTCCAGAAGGTGATGGGCAGCCGCGACGCGACAAGCAGCAGCGGAAGGCCGAACAGGGCATACATGCTCTGGCGGGCGAAGGAGGTGAAGAAGTCGCCCTCGCGCGACACCGAATCCACCGATGACGACGACAGCACCATGACGAGCCCGAACACCACGAGGAAGAGCGTCGTGCCGAGCAGCAGGAAATAATCGCCCGTCTCCGCGCCGAACACGCGCCTGACCGCAACGACCGCGGACCGAGGCCTTCGCGGGGCGCTTGCGCCCGAATTCTCAGGAAGGGGCGTGCGCGGGGAACGGTTGTCCGTCATCCGCATTCCCTTCCACCAGCTGGCGTACCGCTTCCGCGAAACGCCTGCCCCGATCTGCATAGTCAACGAACTGGTCCATGGATGCTGCCGCAGGAGCGAGAAGCACAACGTCACCGGCTTCAGCCACGGCCGCAGACAGCCTGACCGCGATTGCCATCACCTGCCCAGTCTCGGTCGTATCCACCTCGAACAGGGGCAGTTGTGGGGCGTGTCGTGCGAATGCGGCCCGCAGCGCATCGCGATCCTCGCCGATGAGAACGGCGGCGCGCATGCGTTCCTGGTGGCGCTGCACGAGAGAACTGACGTCGACCCCCTTGAGCAGCCCGCCGGCTATCCAGACGACGGAATCGAAGGCCCTGAGTGCGGCATCCGCTGCGTGCGGGTTGGTCGCCTTTGAATCATCCACCCACGTCACCCCGCGCGATTCGGCAACCTTCTGAGTTCGGTGGCTGTCGACCGTGAAAGTGCGCAGCGCGTGACGGATCACCTCGGGCTCGACTCCGGTCGACCGTACGAGTGCGGCGGCGGCCAGGACGTTGGCGACGCTGTGCGGCGCGCCCAGGCCAACCGCGGCGAGCTCGTCCCGCGTCGTCAGTTCCAGCGCGGTCGTCTGGCGGTCGTCCAGGAACGCGCGATCGCAGAGTATTCCATCGACGATGCCGAAGTCGCTCATGCCCGGCGCGTCGAGCCCGAAGCCGATGGCACGGCAGCCCTCGACGACATCCGCGTCCTCAACCATCCTGAGCGTGGCGGCATCGGCGCGATTGTAGATCGCCGCCGTTGTCGTGTTGGTGTACACGCCCGCTTTCGCGTCACGGTACTTCTCGGCGCTGCCATGCCAGTCGAGGTGGTCGTCGGCGAGATTGAGGCACACGCTCGCCCAGGGAGAGAGAGTGCCGTTCGGTGTCCGGCCGAGCCAGTGCAGCTGGTAGCTCGACAGTTCGACGACGAGTATGTCGAAGCCGTCCGGGTAGCGAACGGCATCGAGCACCGGCGTACCGATGTTGCCGACGGCCGCGGTGCGCCTGCCGTCCGCGGCAAGGAGGTGGGCCGCAAGCTGCGCGGTGGTGGTCTTGCCGTTGGTGCCGGTTACGAGCATCCACTCGGCGACGGGGGTGACCTTGTCGCGCACCCGCCAGGCAAGCTCGATGTCGCCCCACACGGGAATGCCGCTTGCGTGGGCCCACTCGAGCACGGGATTGTCGGGGTGGAAGCCCGGCGAGACGACCACAAGCTGGGGATCGAAGGCAACCAGTTGCGCGGGAACGGCGTCGAGTTCGTGCTGAAGCCAGGCGCCGCCGATCGCGTCGAGCATCCGGAGCTGGCCTGATGCTCCCGACCTTCCGGTGACGAGCACATCGCAGCGCAACTCAGTGAGGGTGTCTGCGACCGAGAAGCCCGTCACACCGAGACCGAGCACAACCACCCGCACGCCGCTCCAGTCGGAGTGCCAGCTGGTCAGCTGATCGATGTCGGTCACGCCTGGCTGATCCACTCGAGGTAGAACAGGCCGACGCCGAGGGCGACGAAGAGCCCGGAGATCAGCCAGAACCGCACGACGACCGTAATCTCGGCCCAGCCCTTCAGTTCGAAGTGATGGTGCAGAGGGCTCATCAGGAAGATGCGTTTGCCCTTGGTGGCCTTGAAGTAGACCCGCTGCACGATGACCGAGCCGGTGACGATGATGAACAACCCGCCGATGAGGATGAGCAGCAATTCCGTGCGGCTGAGGATCGCGAGCCCGGCCAGCGCTCCGCCGAGGCCGAGCGATCCGGTGTCGCCCATGAAGATCTGGGCGGGTGAGGTGTTCCACCAGAGGAACCCGATGAGGCTCCCGGCGATCGCAGCGGCGACGACTGCGAGATCCAGGGGGTCGCGCACCGTGTAACACAGACTCTCGACAGCGGGATCGAGATTGAGGCTGAAACACGACTGGTTGTTCTGCCAGAAGCCGATGAAGATATACGAGGCGATCGCGAAGATGGATGCCCCGGTGGCGAGACCGTCGAGGCCGTCGGCGACGTTCACGCCGTTCGATGCACTCACGATGATGACGGTAGACCAGAGGGCGAACAGTATGACGCCGATGATGGGGCCGAGCAACATGAAGTTGAGCCATTCGATGTCGCGCACGCCGGAGATCGCCGCCGACGCGGGGGTCAGGCCGTTCTCATCGGGAAAGTTCAGCGCGATGGCCGCGAAGATCGATGCAACGATGACCTGGCCCGCGACCTTCGCCCACGCGCCAAGGCCGAGACTGCGCTGATTTCGGGTCTTCAGGAAGTCATCGATGAAGCCGACGAACCCGAGTCCGACCATGAGGAACAGCACGAGCAGGGCAACGAGCGTCATGGGTACGCCGACCGCGGCATGGCCGAACAGGTAGCCGAGCACGGAGCCGGAGATGAAGACGATACCGCCCATGGTGGGCGTGCCGCGCTTGGCGTGATGCGTCTGCGGCCCGTCATCGCGGATGAACTGGCCCCAGCTGAGCCGCTTGAACAGTCGCGCGAACGCGGGCGTGAGGAAGAGCGTGAAGGCCATCGAGAAGGCGCCGGCAAGCAGCAGTGCGATCACGCTGTTACCCCTCCCAGCCGGTCACCCAGAAAGCGGAGTTCTGCCGACTTCGATGACTTCACGAGAACGACATCGCCCTTACGCAACTCACCCAGCAAATCGTATGCCTCATCTGGTGTGGCAACGAGCAACGACTCTCCGTTCCACGAACCCTCCAGCCCAGCGGCGTTGTGGATGTGCCGCGCCGCCGTGGCCGACCACGACGAGCTTGTGAATGTTCAGCCGCACGACAAGCCGGCCGATCCGGTCGTGCTCCTCGTCAGCGAACTCACCGAGCTCGGCCATCTCGCCCAGCACGGCGATCGACCGCTCTCCGGGCCGGAGAATCTGGGCGAGCGTCTTCAGCGCCGCGGCCGTCGAGTCGGGGCTCGCGTTGTACGCGTCGTTGATGACGACCGCTCCCGAATCGGGAGTGAGAAGCTCCATTCGCCAACGCTCCGCCCGCGGCACCTCCTCGATCGCCGCTATGGCGCGTTCGAGGTCGATCCCCAGTTCACGGGCGACCGAGAGCGCGGCCAGGGCGTTCGAGACATGGTGCTCGCCGAGGATCTTCAGTTGCACCGGGTAGCTGCGCGCGTCGGCGACAGCGACGAAGGAGGTTCCGGATGCCGTAGCCTCCACCTGCTCCGCCCTGAGATCGGCATCGGCGGACAGCCCGAAGGTCCGGATGCGTGCGGCGGTCATGGTCGCCATCGCTGCCACCCGCCCATCGTCGGCGTTGAGAACCGCGATCGCCGTCTCGGGCAGCGGGATCACGAGCTCGGCCTTGGCTTGTTGCACCGCGTCGATGCCACCGAATTTGCCGGCGTGGGCGAGGCCGACCTTGAGCACGACAGCGATGTCGGGCGTTACGATCCGGACGAGCCGAGCGATGTCGCCCGCGGCGCTCGCTCCCATCTCGACGATCAGGTATCGGGTCTGCTCATCAATGGCAAGCATCGAAATGGGGGCGCCTACGTAGTTGTTGAACGAACCCTCGGGGGCGACCGTCGGTGCCTGGGCGCTGAGTATCGCCCTGAGCAGGTTCTTCGTCGTCGTTTTGCCGTTTGAGCCCGTGATCGCGATGACCTCGAGGGTTCCGAGTGCGCGAACCCGCGACACGACCGCAGCCGCGAGTGCCTGGAGCGCGGAGAGACCATTCGACGTCACGATCTGGGCGACATCAAGGTCGAGCTCACGTTCGGTGATGACGAGGGCGGCACCGTTCTCGACCGCTGCCGCGGCGAACAGGTGGCCGTCAGTGACCTCCCCTGGCAGCGCGAAGAAGATCGACCCGGCGCCAACGAGACGAGAGTCGGTCTGCACGGAACCGCCCACGACAGCACTCGCGGGTGTCTCCGACGGGACAAGACGTCCCGAGACGATCGACTCGATCTCGGTGAGAGTGAGGTCGATCATGTCCAGCCCGCCTCGCGAAGGGCGTCCCTGGCTTCATCGCGGGCGGAGTACGGCGTTTTGACGCCCTGGATCTCACGGTAATCCTGGTGACCGGGACCGGCCCAAAGAATGGAATCGCCTTCCCGCGCGAGGGCGATCGCGGTTCGAATGGCCTGCTCGGGCGGAACAACCTCGTGGATCTCCGGGGTGCGTTCAGCGGCGCGCGCACCCTCGAGCAGGGCCGCGCGGATCGACGCGGCATCCTCGAACCTCGGGTGGTGGTCCGTGACGATGATGACGTCGCAGCCCTCCGCAGCGACGCGTCCCATGTCGTGGCGCTTGGATGCATCCCGATCGCCGCTGGCACCGAAGACCATGATGGTGCGGCCCGTCGTGAACTTTCGCACCGCGGCGAGGGTGTTGAGGAATGCGTCCGGGGTGTGGCTGAAGTCGACGTACACGGTGGGGCCGTGGTCGCCGGAGATGCGCTCGGTGCGCCCGGGGATGTAGCTGATGATCCCCTCGCGGACAGCTGACGCGATGGCGTCGAAGTCGTAGCCGCCCTCGACGAGCATCGCGATGGCCAGCCCGGCATTGGCTGCCATGTGCCAACCGATGAGGGGAACCCGTGTTGTCAGGGTCTGACCCGTGGGCCTTCTCAGCGTGAACTCCGTGTACTCCGCCTTCTCATCGAGAACCTCGACCGTCCAGTCGGCGCGCACCCCCGGCGTGGTCGAAATACTCGTCACGGGAATGCCGGCACCCTCCATGACCAGCTGTCCCCAACTGGAGTCGAGCGACACCACTCCCCTGCGCGATCGATCGGGTTGGAACAGAGGCAGCTTCGCCTCGAAGTACTGCTGCATGTCGTTGTAGTCGTCGAGGTGGTCATGGCTGAGATTGGTGAATCCCGCAACGTCGAACAGCAGCCCATCCACCCGGTTGCGGGTGAGCGCCTGCGCGCTCACCTCGATCGCGACCGCTTCGACGTTGCTTTCCCGCATCCGCGCGAGCAATGCGTGGATCTCGCTCGCCTCCGGGGTTGTCAGGTGGCTGACGACTGCGAGATCCCCGATGTGCCGTTCTGATGTTGAACTGAGCCCTGTGACGACCCCCAGTTGCTTCAGCACTGCCTCTATCAGGTACGACACGGTGGTCTTGCCATTGGTGCCGGTGGTCGCGAACATGACGGGCGGATTCTCCGCCGTGCGGTAGACCCAGGCGGACACCGCACCGAGAACGGCCCTTGGTGAGTCCGCGAGGATCATCGGCAGGCCGCTGTCCTGGGCGATTGCCGCGCCTGCGGAGTCGGTCAGCAGCGCGACTGCGCCACCCTGCCTCGCGCGCTCGGCGTGACTTGCCCCGTGGGAGTGCGCGCCACGGATGCCCACGAAGAGGTCGCCTGCGTGCACGTCGTGCGTGCTGAGAGTGATCCCGGTGAGCTCGACGCCATCGAGGGTGCCACGATGCTCAAGACCGAACTCGGCAACGAGGCCGGATAGGGATCTCGCCGAGGGATGCTTCGGGCGCAGGACCTGGGGTAGCCGATCCGTCACGCAATCCTCTTTCTGCCTCTCCGCGCCAAAACGCGGCCCCAATCAGTCTAGAGCTACCACGTCAGGGGGAAAGGTGACGCCGATTCCGTCGATGGCACAACGCGATACTTCTTGAGAACGTGAGCCATGATCTTCTGGAAGGTCGGGGCGGCCGCGGCCGAGGTCTTCTGCGTCTGCGGTTTGCCGTAGGTGACGACAACGACGTACTCCGGGTTCTCCGCGGGCGCCATACCCGCAACGGAAACGATCCTCTCCGTTGTGTACCGACCGCCTTCGGCCACCTCGGCAGTTCCCGTCTTTGCGGCCACCCGGTAGCCGGGGATCGTCAGGGTGCGCGACAGGAAACCATCGGTGACGACGCTCTCCAGAATGCGCACGGTTTGCTTCGCCGCTGCTTCACTGACAACGCGGGTTCCCTCCGCCACGGGCGTTTTCGTGACGGTCCCATCCGGCCACTCACAGCCCTGCACGAGCGTGACGGGCATCCGAACGCCGCCGTTGGCCAGCGTCTGGTAGATGCTCGCAACCTGCACGGACGTTGCCGTCGCGCCGCCCTGCCCGAACTGCACGGTACGGGTCGTGATCTGATCCCAGTCGTCGGCTGCTCGCAGCGAAGCGGATGACTCTCCGGATAGTCCCACTTCTGTCTTCGTCCCCACGCCGAAGGCGGCCAGGTAGTCGTGGCGGGCCTGCGCGCCCAGGCGTTCAGACAGAACCGCGATTCCGGTGTTCGACGAGTTCATGAGCACGCCGGCCGCGGTCAGTCGCAGGTCGCCGTGCGCCCACGCATCCGTGATGTAGTGCGACGTCCTGGGCACGCCGTAACGACTGGGCGCGACAACCTGCGTTCCCGGTTCGATCACGCCGGCATCGAGCAGCGAAGCGATCGTGAGCGACTTGAATGTCGATCCGGGCTCGTATGGCGAGCTGAACGCGACCGAGCCGAGCGCTCCCCTGCCCGCAGCGCTCACGTCGTTGGGGTCGACCGTGGGGTAGTCGGCGACGGCGACGAGGTGGCCGTCGGACACCCGCATCACGATCGCCGTCGCCCACTCCGCACCGATGGCCTGGGCTTGCTGCGCGATCGCCTCCTGCGCGAACCACTGCACGTCCCTGTCGATCGTGAGGCGGATGTTGCCGCCGTCGATCGCCTCCGTCGTCGTCGTCGTGCTGCCGGGGATGGGTACGCCATCCCGCCCGCGCTCGTAGGTGAGTGACCCGTCGGTCTGGGCGAGACAGTCGTTCGAGGTGAGTTCAACCCCGGCCTGCGGCCCGTCCGTGCCGATGAAGCCGATGAGGTTGCCGGCGATCGCCCCGTTCGGGTACGTGCGACTCGGCCGCAGCTCCCAGTAGACCCACGGAACGCCGAGGGCGCGCACCTGCTCGAACACCTCGAGGGTGACGCCCTTGCTCAGGTACGCGAACAGCGCGTCGGGGTTGGTGTTCAGCGCGGACTCCAGCTGTTCCACCGACGTGCCGGTGAGCCCCGAGATGGCGGCCAGGGCATCGCCAACGCTCACCTTCTTCCACTCCCCATCCACTCTCATTGAGGTCTCGCTGTCCCTCGGTACTGAGGCGGGCGCCGCAGTGATATCGAACCGCTCGACGCTGTCGGCAAGAACGACCCCGTTCGCGTCGAGGATCTCCCCACGAATCCCGTAGGTCGTGAGCGGAAGCGACCGGTTCTTGACTGCAGCCTCAGTGAGTTCTTCCGCGCGCACAACCTGAAGATCGACGAGGCGAAACGCAAACACCGTGATGATCGCGAAAACGGCGATCACCGTGAGCGCGAGACGCGTCCGGGCACTGCGTGCGCTCGGCATCCGCCTACCGTGTCACCGGGGAGGGCAGCGCACCGGGAGTGGTGGGCGCTGGGGCAGGTGATGGTGCGGTCGGCTCTGCGTGCACCGAGGCGGGGGTGATCGTCGCGGGGCCAGCGGCACTCGACGTGAAGCTTCTGTCGCCGCTCTCGAATCCGGCAAGCAGCGCGTTGGGCACAAGGGTTGTCCCCCATACCCCGTTGGCAGTTTCGGCGTGCACAGAACCCAGAACAGCACCGTCGGAGAGCCGGAGATAGGCCGAAGCAGTGGAACTGACCATGCCGAGCCCCTGCGCACCTACGGCGAGGTTCTGTGACGAGCCCATGAGCTCCAGTTGCTCCGTCAAAGCCTGCGCAGTGCGACCGAGGTCACGGCGCTCGGTGGTGAGAGTCGAAATCTGGTAGGCACCATCCGACAGCGCAATACTCAGCAGCAACTGTCCGAGCAGTATCCCGAAGAGCCCCGAAACGCCCACGAGCGCATAGAGGAGCTTCGGACGCCGCCTGCGCTGCGTCCTGGTTGTAACGATCTGGATGTGGCGCGGACGTTCTGCCACGCGCGGATGACGGGACGGCAGCGGGTGGGCCAGTGCGGCGCTCATGCTGCCTCCCTCACCCTCTCAGCGGCACGCAGGCGCACGGGAGTGGCGCGCGGGTTCTCTGCCTTCTCGTCATCCGAGGCGAGTTCTGCCCCCCGCACGAGCAGGCGGAGTTGGGGTTTGTGCTCGGGAAGCTCGACCGGAAGGCCGGCAGGCGCCGTGGATGCGGCTGCTGCCTGGAGCACCCGCTTGACGATGCGATCCTCGAGGGACTGGTAGGCAAGCACAACGATCCTGCCGCCGACCCGCAACCGGTCCACCGAGCGGGGAATCGCGCGCTCAAGCACCGAGAGCTCCTGGTTGACCTCGATTCGCAGGGCCTGGAATACCCGCTTCGCCGGGTGGCCAGTGCGCTGCACGGCTGCGGGAGTCGCCGCGGCGATGACGTCGACGAGTTGCGCCGATCTGGTGAACGGAGTCGTTTCGCGTGCCTGCACGATCCGTCGGGCGTAGCGGGGGGCCAGTCTCTCCTCGCCATACTCGCGGAAGATGCGACGAAGCTCGGATTCGCTGTACTCGGCGAGAACCCGCTCTGCGGTCAACCCGGACGTCGGGTCCATGCGCATGTCGAGTGGGGCGTCCTTCGAGTAGGAGAACCCCCGGTCGATGCGGTCAAGTTGGAGCGAGGAGACGCCGAGGTCGAAGAGAATGCCCGACACGGTCGAGAGGCCGAGTTCATCAAGCGCTTCCGGCATCCGGTCGTATACCGCGTGAACGAGGTGCAGTCGCTTCGCAAATGGCGCGAGCCGTTCCCCTGCGAGGCGAAGCGCCTCGGGGTCGCGGTCGATGCCGACAAGCGTGAGGCCGGGAAAACGTTCGAGGAAGCTCTCGGCGTGCCCACCGAGCCCCAGGGTCGCGTCGACGAGCACTGCCCCTTCGTCGTCGAGGGCAGGAGTCAGAAGGTCAATCGTGCGCTGAAGGAGCACGGGAGTGTGGAGGGAATTGGAGTTCATACGGCACCGGGTGCCCCTTTGCACTGATCCCCATCCATTCCGACCGGTCCCCGGGGAAGTGGGGACAGGGCGATCGAACGGCTGGGAGTCAGCGCCAAGGCGCTAGAAGAGTCCCGGGATCACCTCCTCCGTGGTGTTGGAGAAGGAGGTTTCGTGATCGTTGTAGTAACTGGTCCAGGCCTCGGAATCCCAGATCTCGGCGCGATTGCCCGCCCCGATAACGGTCAGTTCGCGGTCGAGCCCCGCGTACTCGCGCAGGTTCACCGGGATAGTCACGCGCCGCTGCTTGTCCGGCTGCTCCTGGCTGGCGCCGGAGAGAAACATGCGCAGGAAGTCCCTGGCTTCCTTGCTCGTGACCGGTGCCTGACGGATCTTCTCGTGCAGGCTCGCGAACTCCTCGGTGCTGAAGAGGTAGAGGCAACGCTCCTGGCCGCGGGTCATGACAATTCCGTCGGACAGCTCATCCCAGAACTTTGCGGGGAGGATGATGCGCCCTTTGTCGTCGAGTTTGGGTGCGTGCGTGCCAAGAAACACGGTCGCTCCCCTCAACGTTCCGGCCTTAGTTAGGTGGATTCCTCCACTTTACTCCACAACCCTCCCCAAAACAATGAAATTGAGACTTTTTTGCTCCATCTGCCCCACCGATGCCCTCGGGCGCCCTCCTCCCGGTCCGCGCCCAGTTGGGACGTCCGCGCCCGGGCGCCCGGGCGCGGGCGTCCCAACTGGGCGCGGTCGTGCACGGGCGGGCACAAAAAAGGGCCGACCAGAAGGTCGACCCTGATGTGTGGGGACTAAACCGAAAGCGTCCTACTGGCCGCGGTCGCGGTCATCCTGCCGCTTGTCCCACCGGTCATTGAGGTTCTTCATGAAGGACGAGGTGCCAGATGGCGCTCCCCGGCGCGACGGCGCCTGGCGGGGGGCCGGCGCGGCGCCGGCGCGGCGCGGCGGGGCAACCGCGATGAGCACGCCCGCGAACATCACAACAAATCCGAGAACGCCGATGATGGGCTGGCGAACGATCACTCCGGTGACGAGGGCCGCTACGCCGAGTACTCCGACAAGGATGCCGACCACCATGACGGTGTAGTTCGGCCGGCCGCGACGGGGCGTGACAGTAGCCACGAAGTCGGCGTCATTTTGGTAAAGACTCCGCTCCATCTCTTCAAGGAGACGTTGCTCCTGCTCAGAAAGTGGCATCCTCATTCCCCTCTGTCTGGGAGTGGCGCTGGCAATACCTTCTAATTCTATGCCCGCTCGCATAGCTAGGCTAGGAAGCGTGCCTGTGAGTAAGCGGTTAGTTGACTTGGTGCAAGACCGCATCGATGAGTTCATTGCAGAGCGCTCCCCCGCTGCGGCGGCAATCGCACCCGAAGTCTCGACCTTCGTCGATCATGCCGCCGCCCTGCAAGCGGGAGGCAAACGCTTCCGCGCGCTCTTCTGCTATTGGGGCTGGCAGTCCGTCGGAGCAGGACGGGACGAGTTCGACCCCCTTGCCGACGAGGTCGACGGGAACGACCTTGCGACAATCATCGGGACTGCCGCGGCACTGGAGATCTTTCACTCCGCTGCACTCGTCCACGACGACATCATGGACAATTCCGCCACCCGTCGTGGCAACCCGGCCGCACACAAGAGGTTCGAGACGCTGCACCGCGAGGCGGGTTGGGATGGAAATGCGCTCGGTTTCGGTCAGGCCGCGGCCCTCCTGCTCGGCGACCTTCTGCTCGGCTGGAGCGACGAGTTGCTCGATCAGGCGCTCGAACAGCTTCCTAACCGGGCCGCGGCCCGAGCCGCCCGCGTTGAATTCAATCGCATGCGTACGGAAGTGACGTTCGGACAGTACCTGGACATCCTCGAGGAGAAGTCCTGGCGGAGTCACCCCGATGCGGAACTTCTCTCGCGCGCGCACCGCGTCATCATCTACAAGTCTGCGAAATACAGCGTCGAGGCTCCCCTTGCGATCGGCGCGAGCGCGGGAGGAGGCACGCAGGAGCAGGTCGACTGCCTGCGACGCTTCGGGCTCCCGCTCGGAGTGGCCTACCAACTTCGCGACGACCTGCTTGGCGTGTTCGGCGACCCGGAGGTGACGGGAAAGCCCGCCGGTGATGATTTGCGCGAAGGCAAGCGCACGGTTCTGGTCGCCCTCGCACGCAAGGGGCTGCCATCCAATGTCGTGACCCTGCTCGATGAGTTGTTGGGCGACAGCACTCTCGACGGCCAGCAGATCGAGTTGCTCCAGCAGGCTGTTCGCGACTCTGGTGCCATCGAGAAGGTGGAGCACATCATCGACAACAATGTCGAGCAGGCGAGGTCAGCGCTTGAGAATGCACCGCTGTCGCGATCAGCGCGCAGCCAGCTGCTTGAGTTGACCGACATAGTGACCCGGCGAACCGCCTGAATTACCAGCGGATGAACTTGCGGTGGTCGAGCTTGTCGAGACCGGTCTCGACAAGCTCGACCACCGGTTGGGACAAGGCTCAGAACCCCAGGGCCTGGGCGACCCTGCGGACTTCGGCCTTTCGCCCGCCCCGCAGAGCGTCGATCGGTGTCACACCCAGGCTGTCTTCCGGCGTGAGAAGCCACGCCATGGCCTCCTCATCGCTGAAGCCGCTGTCGGCGAGCACCATGAGCGTGCCGCGAAGATCCCCGACGGGCGCGTTGTCGTGGATGAAGGATGCCGGCACCCTCCAGACGCCGTCGACGCGGAGCGCCAGCAGAGCCCTGTCCTCGATCAGCCTCCGTACCTGGCTGACCTTCAGGCCCAGCATCTCCGTGAGGTCAGGAATAGTGAGCCACTGCACGTCGGGTAGATCAGCCACTCGTTAATCCTGTCATGTTCGCCCAGTAATCCCGGGATTGAGCCAAATGTTTCCTGCATGTGAACTGGAACCTCATCAGCAACGATGATTGACACCGGTGCCAATCTGTGTCATTTTGTGTGGAAAGCCCATATTGGGGAAACCGCGCCCGGAAACGGGGCGGAAACGATGGGGACAGGCAGCATGGTAGAGACATCAAACGCACGCGGGGGCGCGCGTCACCGCGCGGAGAAAGAGCGCAGCGAAGCGGCCAGGCGATTGCGGCACACCATGCCGATCATTCTTGTTGGCTCACTTGCGATGGGCGGGATTCACGCCGGCGCAAACTCTGAGAGCGTTCAGGCGAAGCGTGCGCACAAGCAGAAGGACCACCACGCCTCGGGCGCAACGATCGCCTCCGTAGTACCCAGCGTGAAGGTCGCCGCTGTCGGTCAGTTGGCCAGCTCGGCACCGAGTACCTACCGCGTGGTCAAGGGAGACACCGTCAGCGGCATCGCCGGGCGATTCGGGCTCGCCACAGCATCCGTCCTCACGCTGAACGGCCTCGGCTGGAAGTCACTCATCTTTCCCGGCCAGGTGTTGAAACTCACTTCCGTCCCGCTCCCGCGCCCGCTCCCGCGCCGGCTCCGGCCCCCGCTCCGGCGCCGCCCGCAGCCGGAAGCTACACGATAAAGGCGGGCGACACGATCAGCTCGATCGCCTCGCGTCACGGTCTTCCAACCCAATCCGTGCTCGCCGCCAACGGTCTCGGCTGGTCCACGATCATCTACCCCGGCCAGAAAATCGTCATTCCGGGCCTTGCCGCACCGGTGACGCCGCCAGCACCGGTGACGCCGCCACCGCCCGTCGTGCCGCCGGCCGACGAGGAGTCGCCCACAGAGCCACCTGCAGAAGACCCTCCTGCGAACGGGGGCGACGACCACAGCGATCCTGCTCCGGAACCCACTCCAGATCCTGCTCCTCCCGCTCCCCCCGCACCGATCAATGCCGTCTACACAATCGTGAGTGGCGACACAGTCACGTCGATCGCGAAGCGGTTCGGCGTCACCGTCCAGGCGATTCTCACCGCGAACGGGCTCGTTATGTCGAGCATCATCTACGCCGGACGCACCCTCGTCATCCCCGGAGTGCAACCGGCCGACACGGGCAGCCAGGTCACGCCGCTCAGCCCGGAGATGCGTGCAAACGCAACCATCATTGTGCGGGTCGGCCAGGAACTCGGAGTTCCGGATTACGGAATCATCATCGCGCTCGCGACGGCAATGCAGGAATCGAGCCTGCGTAACCTCAACTACGGTGATCGGGATTCCGTCGGGCTTTTCCAGCAGCGTCCCAGCACCGGATGGGGAACCATCGCCCAGATAACTGACCCCGTACACTCGTCGCGGTTGTTCTATGGTGGCCCCAGCAACCCCAACAAGGGCAAGACGCGCGGGCTCCTCGACATTGCCGGCTGGCAGTCCATGACCGTGACCAGGGCGGCACAGGCGGTGCAGATTTCCGCCCACCCAAACGCGTACGCGAAGTGGGAGAGTTCGGCACGCGCCTGGTTCGAAGAACTCAGGTGAATCCCATTCTCGCCGTGTTCTGACAGGTTCACGCGCTGCGGATACATACAATCGAACGGTGAATACTGGCGCGACGGACCCGATGATCGGTCGTCTCGTCGACGGCCGGTATCAAATCCGATCCCGGATCGCCCGCGGCGGGATGGCGACGGTCTATCTCGCCACCGACCTGAGGCTCGAGCGCCGGGTCGCGATCAAGGTCATGCACGGACACCTCGCGGATGACAGCAAGTTCAAGGAGCGTTTCATCCAGGAGGCGCGCTCCGCCGCGCGACTGGCCCATCCCAACGTGGTGAATGTGTTCGATCAGGGCCAGGACACCGACATGGCGTATCTCGTCATGGAGTACCTTTCCGGTATCACGCTGCGAGACCTGCTGCAGGATCATGGGCGTCTCACCGCCGAACAGACTCTCGACGTGCTCGAAGCGGTGCTCTCCGGGCTGTCCGCCGCCCACAAGTCCGGAATCGTCCACCGGGACCTCAAACCGGAGAACGTGCTTCTGGCTGACGACGGGCGTATCAAGATCGGGGACTTCGGTCTCGCCCGCGCAGCGAGCGCCAACACTGCGACGGGGGCCGCCCTGCTGGGGACTATCGCCTACCTCTCCCCCGAGCTCGTGACGAGGGGGATCGCTGACACGAGAAGCGACATCTATGCCGTCGGCATCATGATGTACGAGATGCTCACCGGCGAGCAGCCGTTCAAGGGCGAGCAGCCGATGCAGATCGCGTACCAGCATGCCAACGACTCTGTGCCCCCGCCGAGCGCTCGCAATCCGCGTGTGCCGGCCGAACTGGACGAACTCGTACTCTGGGCAACAGCGCGCGAACCGGATGAGCGGCCACGCGACGCCCGAATGATGCTCGAGCAGCTCACTGCCACGCAGTCGATGCTGCAATCGGCACTTCCGACCGGCACTACCTCGGTGCAGAGAACTGCGGTGCTCGCCGGCGGCGCGACCGCGGTGATCGGCTCGGATGACGAAACGCAGATTCTCGGCAGTGGCCTTCGCCGCTCGGATTCGGGCGTCGTCGACAACACGACCACGCTGAGCATCCGCACCCAGAAGCGACACGCGCGTGGCTGGTGGCTGTTCGGCCTCGTGCTGCTGCTGGCGGGGCTCGCCGGCGGCACCGGCTGGTACTTCGGCTCTGGCCCCGGATCGCAGATCACTGTGCCCGACCTCACCGACCTCAGCGCGACGGATGCCCGGCAACTGCTCGAGTCCGACGGTTTCATCGTGGGACCGGATGGCGCGGCTCATCACCCGACCATCGCGGAGGGAAGGGTCGTCAACACGGATCCGGAGTTCGGCTCTGTCGTCGTGAAAGGCGCGACCATCACCCTCCTGCTCTCGATCGGCCCGGAGCAGCTCGCACTGCCACCACTGGTCGGGCTGCAGGAAGCGGATGCGATAACCGCCATCTCCGGCGCACGCTTCACGCCGGCTGAGACCCACGTCAGACATTTCGACAGCGAGGTGCCGCGAGGCGTCGTGATTGCTGCGCTCGACGACGAGGGCGTCGACCTCGCCGGACGCGAAACCTACGGTGACCAGCGGATGATCACCCTCGTCGTCTCGGAGGGTCCCATCCCCTCCGTGAGGAATCTCACACTTGAGGAAGCGCAGACGGCGCTCGCCGCCGTCGGGCTCAAGGGCGAACTCGGGCAGCTCGTCTACGACGATGCGATTGCCGCTGACCGCGTTCTTGGCATCCAGAACACCGCGGATGCGCCCTTCACGCTCGGCGACGTGCTCATTCTCGACGTGTCCCGCGGCCCGGAGCTGTTCGTGATACCGGATGTCATCGATCTGACCTGGCGCGAGGCGAAGGACATTCTCCTCGGCATGGGCTTCAAGCTTGACTACCGCAATGCGGCGATCGTTGACAACAATCCGGACTTCTTCACGGTGCGGTCGGTCAACCCGGACGTGGGCAAGTCGAGGCCACGCGGTACCACCATCGAAGTGAAGTTCAACAGCTTCTAGTGCTTTACCGAGCGTCGCTCGCGCTGAGTTCCTCCGCAACCAGGAACGCAAGCTCAAGCGACTGCATGTGGTTCAACCGCGGGTCGCAGAGGGACTCGTAACGGGTCGCGAGGGTGGCCTCGTCGATGTCCTCTGAGCCCCCCAGGCACTCCGTCACGTCATCCCCGGTGAGTTCGATGTGGATGCCGCCCGGATGCGTTCCCACCGTGCGGTGGGAGGCGAAGAATCCCTTAACCTCATCAACGACGTCATCAAAGCGCCGCGTCTTGTATCCGGTCGGCGTTGTCAGGCCGTTGCCGTGCATGGGGTCGCAGACCCAGAGCGGATTGGAATCCATGCCTCGAATTGCCTCAAGGAGAGGAGGCAGGGCATCAGCGATCTTCTCCGCGCCCATGCGCGTGATGAACGTGAGCCGTCCCGGTTCACGGTTGGGATCCAGCTTGTCGATGAGACGCTCCATGGTGTCGGCCGTCGTGGTCGGGCCGAGCTTGACGCCGATCGGGTTGCGCACCCTACTGAAGTAGTCGACGTGTGCTCCGTCGAGGTCTCGCGTGCGCTCACCGATCCAGAGGAAATGTGCCGACGTGTTGTATGGCGTGCCCGTACGGGAATCGATGCGCGTCATGGGGCGCTCATAGTCCATGAGCAGGCCCTCGTGGCTTGAGTAGAACTCGACGCGCTTGAGTTCATCGAAGTCGGCACCCGCC
This sequence comes from uncultured Actinomycetota bacterium, assembly GCA_963848065.1. GTDB lineage: Bacteria > Actinomycetota > Actinomycetes > Actinomycetales > Microbacteriaceae > CAWKBZ01. The sequence continues at coordinate 50,128 of CAWKBZ010000001.1, forward strand.
GCCTCCATGAATCGGATCGCCTTGTCGATCTCGTTCGCGAGTCGCTCGTAACGATGATTCGCAGGGTTGGCGGCGAAGCCCCGGTTCCAACTGTGCACCTGGCGCAGATCGGCGAAGCCACCCTGGGTGAACGCGCGAATGAGATTAAGTGTGGAGACAGCCGTGTGGTAGCCCTGCACGAGCCGGCGGGGGTCCGCAGCGCGGGACTCCGGTGTGAAGTCGTAGCCGTTGACGATGTCGCCGCGGTACGCGGGCAGCGTGACATCGCCACGGGTCTCGGTGTCGCTCGACCGCGGCTTGGCGAACTGGCCGGCCATGCGCCCCATCTTCACGATCGGCATCGACGCGCCGTAGGTGAGGACCACCGCCATCTGAAGGATCGTCTTGACCCGGTTGCGGATCTGCTCGGCGGTCGCTCCTGCGAATGTCTCGGCGCAGTCACCTCCCTGCAGCAGGAAGGCCTCACCGCGCGCAGCTTTCGCGAGCCGCTCGCGAAGGATGTCGACCTCGCCTGCGAACACGAGCGGGGGGAGAGTGGCGATCTCAGCGCTCGCCGCACCGACGGCATCCGGATCGGGCCACGCCGGTTGCTGCTTCACCGGGAGCGTCCGCCAGTGGTCGAGTCCGGCGATCACCTCGGGTTCGGCGAGCACGACGGTTTCGGACGGGTCTACCACGGTTGTTCCTTCACATGAGTTGCGGGATGACTTGGATGAGCTGCGAGCGAGAGCATCAGCGATTCTTCGCTGAGACCCGCTCCTTGACTGAAGAGGCATAGACGTCGACATATTCCTGACCGCTGAGCCGGTTCAGTTCGTACATGATCTCGTCCGTTATCGAGCGAAGCACGAACCGGTCGCCCTCGAGTCCCTGGAAGCGGCTGAAGTCGAGCGGCTCCCCGAACACAACGCCGATTCGGCGAACCTTGGGAATGCGCCGCCCAGTCGGCATGACCTTGTCGGTATCGATCATCGCCACCGGCACGACGGGAACGCCGCCCTCGAGGATCATGCGCGCCACCCCGGTGCGGCCACGGTACATCCGCCCGTCAGGACTTCTCGTGCCTTCGGGATAGATGCCGAGTTGCTCACCGCGGGCGAGCACCGCGAGCCCCGTGCTGAGCGAGGCCTCGGATGCCTTGCCCCCGGAACGATCGATGGGGAGCATGCCCGTTGCTTCGAAGAAGGTCTTCACGAACCAACCGCGAAGGCCGCGGCCAACGAAATAGTCGCTCTTCGCAAGAAAGGAGATGCGACGGTCCAGAACCAGGGGAATGAACACCGAGTCGATGAAGGAAAGATGATTTCCCGCGAAGATCACGCCGCCACTGCGGGGGATGTTCTCGCGCCCAACCGTCCATGGACGGAACACCGTCATAACGAGGGGCCCGACGATCAGGTTCTTGGCAAACCAGTACAGCATCCCGACCTCCCGACCATCGCACCAGCCTAACGCGACTCAGCGTGCAGGCGGGCAAGGTCTGCCGCGCCCACCATGCCCGCACTATTGGCGAGCTCGGCGACCACAAACTCCGGCTCAGGGTGGTATCCCCTGGCAGGCACATGCGCCGCATATGCCTCACGAACGGGGTCGAGCAAGTGGTCTCCCGCGATCGCAACTCCTCCCCCGAAGACGAACAACTGCGGGTCGAGGATAGCGCCGAGGCTCGCGCAGGCCTGGCCGAGCCAGAGTCCGAGTTCGCGAATAGCGTGCAGCGCACCCGGATCGCCCGCCGTGATGAGCTCGCCGACAATCGTGCCGGTGAGGGCACCGTGAGCCCGGCGTGCCTCGTCGAGCGCCAGACCGATGCCGCCGACATCCGCTATCTCGTTCGCAATCCGCAGGAGCGCCCTTCCCGAGCCGTACTGCTCGATGCAGCCACGCGCGCCACAGCCGCAGGGCAGCCCGTCTGGCACTACTCGCAGGTGACCCAACTCCGCGCCCATGCCGAAAGCGCCGCGGAACAGTCGATCGCCGGTGACGATTGCGCCGCCGACGCCGGTGCCGATCGTCAGCATCGTCATATCGCTCACGAGGCGGCCAGCACCGAACCGGAACTCCGCCCAGCCTGCCGCGTTCGCGTCGTTGTCGATCGTGACATCGAGCTGCACCCTCTCGGCGATCCGGTCACGAAGCGGCTCGTTGCGCCAGGCGATGTTCGGTGCGTAATAGACGGTTGCCTGTGCCGCGTCGATGAACCCGGCAGCAGCAACACCGGCAGCGATCACCTGCTCGCCGTCGGCAAGGGCCGAAATCATCTCGACGACGACATCGACGATCGCGTGGGTGTCTCCCGCTGGCGTGGGTCGGCGCTCCTCGCGGAGAACTTCGCCGAGGTCGGACACGAGGGCGCCCGCAACCTTCGTTCCGCCGATATCGATTCCGATTGCATGCACGAATGACGAGTGTACTGAGGAATCGCAATGGCCGAATCCGCGCGATGACAGCCGACACAAGCGACGGATAGAGTGGAGTATCAATTGACCTAGCCGGTTCCAAAGGAGTTGCCGTGAAGCAAAATGACGTTCCTGCCCTCATCGAGGCTGACCCGGACGCAAACGCAACTGACCTCCTCGTTGACCGGGTCGCTGCGACACCAGATCTCCCCATCTTCGCCCTCCCGACACCCGATGGCGGATGGTCGGATGTGACGGCGAGCCAGTTCCTGTCAGAAGTGCGGGCGCTCGCCAAGGGCTTCGTCGCCGCCGGTATCGAACCGGGCGACAAGATCGGCCTGATGTGCAAAACGAGGTACGAGTGGACCCTCATCGACTTCGCCGTCTGGTTCGCCGGCGGAGTGCTCGTGCCGGTGTACGAGACCGCCTCGCCAACCCAGGTGCAGTGGAACCTTGAGGACTCCGGTGCCGTCGGGATGATCACCGAGACGGCTGACCACTTCATTCGCTTCGACGAGATTCGCGCCGACGTGCCGCTCGTGCGCAACGTCTGGCAGCTCAACCTCGACGCCCTCGGCAAGCTCGTCGAATCGGGCAAGGATGTCAGCGACGATGAGATCGACCGGCGCAGGCAGCTGGCGAAGGGTTCCGACATGGCGACCCTCATCTACACCTCGGGCACGACCGGCAGGCCCAAGGGGTGCGTCATCACTCACTCCAACTTCGTTGAGTTGTGCCGCAATGCGCAGCTCGCCGTTCCGGAAGTTGTTCACCCCGGATCGACCACACTGCTGTTCATCACGACCGCGCACATCTTCGCCCGATTCATCTCGGTTCTGGCGATCCACGGCGGCGTGAAGGTCGGGCACCAGGCAGACACGAAGCAGCTCCTGCCGTCAATGGCGTCGTTCAAACCCACCTTCCTGCTCGCCGTTCCGCGTGTGTTCGAGAAGGTGTACAACTCCTCGGAACAGAAGGCGGAAGCCGGCGGGAAGGGCAAGATCTTCCGCAAGGCCGCAGAAGTGGCGATCGAGCACTCCAAGGCGGAAGACGCGGGCAAGGTTCCGCTCGGTCTGAAGTTGCAGTTCGCCCTGTTCGACCGCCTCGTCCTGAGCAAGATCCGGGCGGCACTCGGTGGCAACGTCGAGTACGCGGTGTCGGGTTCAGCTCCGCTCGGCCTTCGCCTGGGGCACTTCTACAAGGCGCTCGGCATCATCATCCTCGAAGGCTACGGACTGACCGAGACGACCGCCCCCATCTCCATCAACAGGCCATCCGACTTCCGCATTGGGAAGGTCGGCCCGCCTCTGCCCGGCGTCTCGGTTCGCATTGCCGACGACGGCGAGGTGGAAGCCAAGGGCGTCAATATCTTCGATGGGTACTGGAAGAATGAGGCCGCGACCGCGGCCACGTTCAACGGCGACTGGTTCAAGACGGGCGACATTGGCGAACTCGACGAGAACGGTTACCTGACCATCACCGGTCGCAAGAAGGAGCTCATCGTCACGGCCGGGGGAAAGAACGTCGCACCCGCAGCCCTCGAAGATCCCATCCGGTCTAACCCGATTGTCGGACAGGTGATCGTCGTCGGCGACCAGAAGCCCTTCATCTCCGCCCTCATCACTCTCGACGAGGAGATGTTGCCGGTGTGGCTCAACAACAACGGTGAGTCACCGGACCAGACGCTCGCCGAGGCATCCGTCAATCCCGCCATCATCGCCGAAGTACAGCGCGCGGTCGATGCCGCGAACGCGACTGTGTCGAGGGCGGAGTCAATTCGGAAGTTCCGCATCCTGGCTACCGACCTCACCGAAGCGAGCGGGCATCTCACGCCGAAGCTCAGCATCAAACGGGATGTCATCGTGAGCGACTTCGCCGACGTCATCGAGGGCATGTACAAGGAGAAGGCACCCGACACGGAGGGCATTTCGGTTTCTGGCTAGGGCTGCACGGCAACTAGTACCAGGGAGCTTCGCGGATCGCCCTCATCGCCTCTCTCTTGATCTCGGGTTGGAGTCCCTCGATGTAGAGACGACCGTCGAGGTGGTCCAGTTCGTGTTGCAGCGCCTGCGCCATGAGGCCCTCGCCGCTCAACTCCACGGGTTTGCCGTCGAGGTCTGTCCCCGTCACGCGTGCGAACGGATGGCGCAGCCGGGGGAAGTAGAAACCGGGAACTGAGAGACAGCCCTCGTCGACGAGCTCCGGCTCACCCTGCAGCTCCTCCAGCCTCGGATTGAGGATGTATCCGAGCACACCGTCGATGTTGTAACTGAACGCGCGAAGCCCGACACCGATCTGGTTAGCGGCGAGCCCGGCACGTCCCGGGAGGGCGACCGTCTCGAGGAGGTCTTCGACAAGGCCCCTGGTACGCGCGTCCACCAGCGTTATCGGGTCGCACACCGAGCGGAGGACCGGGTCGCCGAATAGCCTGATCTGGCGTTCCGTCATTGCTGTATTCGTTTCCTTCGCTCGGGTCTCTTTCTGGCCCGAGAAGGAAGCTTACCCGGCGTAGGGCTAGATCTCGCGGCGGGTGGGCAGGCCGTCGACGACGTGCGCGGCCAGGAGCTTTGCGGAGTCGCGAGTGAGGGGCTTCAGAGTCTTGAAGTTCACGACGGAGCCGGCGGCCAGCTGTGGGTCGTAGGGAATCCTGACGACCTCGCGCACCCGTGAGGCGAAGTGAGCCTCAATCTCCTCGAGCTTGACCAGATTGGTGCCCTGGGTTGCCGTGTTGACGGCGACGACAGCATTCCGCACGAGGTCGCCGTAGCCGTTCGCCTCCAACCAGGTGAGGGTTTCGGACGCCAGTCTCGCCTCGTCGATGCTGCCCCCGGAGACGATGACGACCGAATCGGCACGCTGCAGGGTGGCGCGCATGACCGAATGCACAATGCCGGTCCCACAGTCTGTGAGCATGATCGAGTAGTACCTCGATGCGAGATCGGCAACGAGGTTGTAATCGTTGTCATCGAACGCGTCCGAGAGCAGCGGATCAGTGTCGGAGGCAAGAATGTCGAGCCGGGTCTCATCCCGCGAGACCATCGTCGAGAACTCAGTGAAGCCGGAGATGGACCCCGACCGGGTCACCACGTCGCGAACGGTTGCGCGGGTTTGCTTGTTCACTCGCTCGGCCAGTGTGCCGCGATCCGGATTGGCGTCGACAGCGATGACCCTGTCTTCGCGAACGTCGGCCAGCGCCATTCCGAGAAGGGTTGTGATTGTGGTCTTACCGACGCCGCCCTTGCGGGTCAACACCGGAATGAAACGCGTTCCGCCCTCGAATTCCCGCCCGATCCTCGCGTCAATCGCCTTTCGGGCACGTACCGATCGCGAGTCCCCGATATTGACCAGGTGGAACGTGATGGCGTACAGGAACGCTGGCCACAGCCCCTCGGGGGCCGCGCGTGTCCTCCAGTTCACTTCGAGCAGACGGTCGGCGGTGAGCATGGCCGCCGGTTCGGGCGTCGCCGAGACTTCACCGGGTTGCCTGTTTCGTCGCAGGTAGGCCGGGTCGGGGACAACTTCACCATCTACTGGCCCCAGGTCGTCAGGGCCGACCTCGGTGGCGACGGGCTCGGCAACGACAGTCACCGAGGTCGTGCCCGATTCGATTCCGTGGATGAAGTTGGCCGAGATGGCGAATTCCTCGATCGCGACCGCCAGCTCGTCATCCGGAGCAGCATGGATGGTCTGAGGCAGGTCGACATCGATCGTGAGGCTCTCGGGAAGCACGACAGACAGGTCCGCGCCCTTCTCCTCGATGAGGTCTGCCAGCACCGGGTCCGGAACGTGCGATCTGGTCGGCCTGGTCGCACGCGACTTCGCGGGCTTCACGGGCTTCACGGGCTTCGCAGCAGGGGTCGCCTTGACCGGCTTGGCTGGCTTGGTCGCCTTGGTCGCCTTGCTCGGTTCCTCAGATTCGAGAACCTGCCCGGCTGATCCTGACTTCTTGCTCTTTGTCACCAAAGTGGCGGCACCTTTCGGTTCGGTCAACAGCCAAGTTTACCGCCGCATCTTTACTCAGGAAGGCCTTGCGCTCAGCCCACATCCATGAGCAAGTCTCCACCGTCCACCTGCTGGGTTCCGAGCACCGCCACTCGTCTGACGGTGCCGGCAACGGGCGAGGTAATCGCCGCCTCCATCTTCATCGCCTCGATCGAAGCGATGGTCTGGCCCGCTTCAATCTCATCGCCCTCCCCGACCTGCAGTGTCACCACGCCGGAGAACGGTGCCGCGATGTGGCCGGGCCTGGTCAGATCCGCCTTCTCCACGGTTCGCGTCTCAACGGAAACCGAGTTGTCCCGAACGGCAACGGGGCGCAATTGGCCGTTCAGGGTCGTCATGACAGTCCGCATACCTTTGTCGTCGGCTTCACCGATGGCCTCAAGGCCGACATGGAGGTTGACTCCCCTGTCGAGCTCGATCACATGCTCGATACCGGGTTTGAGCCCGTACAGGTAGTCGATCGTCTCGATGACCGAGACATCGCCATACGATTCCCGGATCTCCTCGAAGGCCTTCGCCGGTGCGGGGAACAGCAGACGATTGAGTGCGCCACGCGAAGTGCCAGCGTCCCCGGCGAGTTCAGCGCGGTCGGCTTCCGTGATTTCCTGTACTCCGATCTTCACGTTTCGGCCCGCCAGCACCTTGGTGCGGAAAGGCTCCGGCCATCCACCGGGAAGGTCGCCCAGCTCCCCCGCCATGAACCCGACCACGGAGTCGGGAATGTCGTATTTGTGGGGGTTCTCCTCGAAATCATCCGGGTCGGCGTCGACGGCAACGAGCGCGAGCGCCAGGTCACCGACCACCTTCGACGACGGCGTGACCTTCGGCGGCCGTCCGAGGATGCGATTGGCGGCAGCGTAGTAGTCCTCGATCTTCTCGAACTGGTCGCCCAGCCCCAGGGCGATCGCCTGTTGACGCAGGTTGGACAGTTGGCCACCCGGTATCTCATGCTTGTAGACACGCCCGGTCGGTCCCGGCAGCCCGGACTCAAACGGTCGGTAGACATGCCGCACGGCTTCCCAGTACGGCTCAAGGTCGGAGACACCCTGAAGCGCGAGTCCCGTGTCGCGTTCGGTGTTCGATAACGCGGCGACGAGGGCGGATGCGGAGGGCTGGCTTGTCGTGCCCGCCATGGGCGCGCTCGCTACATCCACAGCATCCACTCCCACGCGCGCCGCGGCAAGCAGGGTCGCGAGCTGGCCGCCGGCAGTGTCGTGGGTATGCAGGTGCACGGGAAGATCGAAACGTTCCCTGAAGGCCGCCACCAGCACCTCGGCGGCGCCCGCACGAAGGAGCCCGGCCATGTCCTTGATCGCCAGGATGTGGGCACCGGCCTCGACGATCTGCTCCGCGAGGCGCAAGTAGTAGTCGAGCGTGTACAGCGTCTCGCCCGGGTCGAGCAGGTCGCCCGTGTAGCAGACGGCGACTTCGGCGACCGTCGTGCCCGTCTCGAGCACCGCCGCGATCGCGGGCTGCATCTGCGACACGTCGTTGAGCGCATCGAAGATGCGGAAGATATCGACCCCTGCGGAGGCGGCCTCGCGCACGAAGGCATCCGTGACCTCGGTGGGGTACGGCGTGTAGCCCACCGTGTTCCGGCCCCGAAGCAGCATCTGGATGTTGATGTTCGGCAGTACCTCCCGAAGGGCGGACAGCCTCTCCCACGGGTCCTCGGCGAGGAATCGCAGGGCAACATCGTACGTCGCGCCACCCCAGGCCTCCACCGACAGCAATTCGGGCGTGAGCCGTGCAACGTACGGTGCGACGGTGACAAGGTCGCGTGTGCGCACGCGCGTCGCGAGCAACGACTGGTGCGCATCACGCATCGTGGTCTCGGTGACAGCGAGAGGCACCTGCTGGCGCAGCGCTGCCGCGAACCCGCTCGGCCCGAGTTCGAGGAGTCTCTGGCGGGAACCATCGGGCGCTGGCAGCTCGAGATCGACCACAGGCAGCTTGAGTGCCGGACTGGCGATTCCCTCGCCGTCCCCGTGCGGCTGGTTCACCGTGACCTCGGCAAGCCAGGTCACGAGCTTGGTTCCGCGGTCTTTCGACTCGCGGCCGTGCATGAGGTTGGGCCGCTCCTCGATGAATGACGTACTCACATCGCCCGCGATGAAATCCGGATCGTTCAGCACAGCCTGGAGGAACGGGATGTTGGTCGACACTCCCCTCAGCCGGAATTCGGCAAGTCCGCGTCTGGCACGAGCAACCGCGGCCGGGAAGTCCCGACCCCGACAGGTCATCTTCACGAGCATCGAGTCGAAGTGGGGCGAAACCTGGGCCCCGGCGGCAACGGTACCGCCATCGAGGCGGATGCCGGCCCCACCCGGCGAGCGATAGGTCGTGATCTTTCCTGTGTCCGGCCGGAACCCCGCTGCGGGATCCTCAGTCGTGATCCGGCACTGCAGTGCAGCACCCCGCAGTTTGAGGTTCTCCTGCTGGAGTCCGAGCTCGGCGAGCGTCTGGCCGTAGGCGATGCGCATCTGCGACTGCACCAGGTCGACATCCGTGACTTCCTCCGTCACCGTGTGCTCGACCTGGATGCGGGGATTCATCTCGATGAATACGTGCTGGCCCTCACGCTCCCCCGCGGTGTCCAGCAGGAACTCGACAGTGCCGGCATTGACATAGTTGATCGATTGGGCGAAAGCAATCGCGTCGCGATACATGGCCTGGCGGATCGACTCGTCGAGGTTCGGCGCGGGGGCGATCTCGATCACCTTCTGGTGGCGGCGCTGCACCGAGCAGTCCCGTTCGAACAGGTGCACGGTCTCGCCGGTGCTGTCTGCGAGGATCTGCACTTCGATGTGACGGGGGCGAACAACGGCCTGCTCGAGGAACATCGTCGGATCGCCGAACGCGCTGTCCGCTTCACGCATGGCCTCCTCAAGGGCGCCCCTGAGCTCCGCCTTCGTGTCGACCCGGCGCATCCCGCGGCCGCCACCACCCGCAACGGCCTTGGCGAATATCGGGAAGCCGATCGCCTCCGCCCCGCTCAGCAGCTCCTCGATGTCCTGAGAGGCGGGCGTCGAAGCAAGCACCGGCACCCCCGCGGCAATCGCGTGTTCCTTCGCCGTCACCTTGTTGCCCGCCATCTCAAGAACCGACGTGGGCGGGCCGATGAAGGTGATTCCGGCATCCGCCGCTGCCTGGGCGAGGTCGGGGTTCTCAGACAGGAACCCATAACCGGGGTAGATCGCGTCTGCCCCGCACTCCTTCGCCACCCGGATGATCTCCTCGACGTTGAGGTAGGCACGAACCGGGTGGCCGATCTCGCCGATCTGGTAAGCCTCATCGGCCTTGAGCCGGTGCATGGAGTTGCGGTCCTCATAGGGGAACACGGCGACCGTGCGAGCGCCCAATTCGTATGCCGCGCGAAAGGCTCGGATCGCGATCTCACCACGGTTGGCCACGAGAATTTTCCTGAACATAACTTCCTCTCCCACGCCCCTCCAGCCTAGAGCGCCGGTAGAGGGCCTCCGACGCCCCGAAGGGCGCAAAGAATTTAGGTTCTTCTGCCCGGTGAAGGTATCGTCGATGCTTGTGCACGTACTCAGCGTCAGTTCCCTCAAAGGGGGCGTGGGAAAGACCACGGTGACGCTCGGCCTCGCCTCAGCCGCTTTCGCCAAAGGTCTGCGAACCCTTGTTGTCGACATTGATCCGCAGTCGGATGTGTCGACCGGAATGGACATTCAGGTTGCGGGGCACCTCAACATCGCGGACGTCCTTGCATCGCCCAAGGAGAAGACCGTGCGCTCTGCGATTGCGCCCAGCGGCTGGACCCGCGGTCGGCCCGGAAAAGTCGACGTGCTCATCGGCTCGCCTTCCGCCATCAACTTCGACGGGCCCCACCCGAGCATCCGGGACATCTGGAAGCTTGAGGAGGCTCTCGCCAATGTCGAGAGTGAATACGACCTCGTGCTTGTCGACTGCGCGCCATCCCTCAACGCTCTCACCCGCACGGCCTGGGCGGCGAGCGATCGGGTCACCGTCGTGACCGAACCTGGCCTGTTCTCGGTCGCGGCCGCGGATCGAGCGCTCCGTGCGATCGAGGAAATCCGGCGGGGACTTTCGCCCCGCCTTCAGCCGCTCGGGATCATCGTGAATCGTGCCAGGGTGCAGTCGCTCGAGCACCAGTTCAGGATCAAGGAACTGCGCGACATGTTCGGCCCGCTCGTGCTGAGCCCCCAATTGCCCGAGCGCACGTCGCTGCAGCAGGCACAGGGCGCGGCGAAGCCGCTGCACGTGTGGCCGGGCGAGAGCGCACAGGAGATGGCGCGCAATTTCGATCAGCTGCTCGAGCGCGTCATGCGCGCAGCGAAACTCGGCGAGTTCGCCTGAATCTCAAGTTCCGATGATCGTCTCTCGACGCGCTCGACAACCGGTCGAGATCTCACCGACGACGTGCTTGAGACCGGATCTCGCTCCCCACCTGCACGGCCGTCACGTCGCTGCGCGACGCGTCGGAACCGGCAGGCGTGGGCCCAGGCTCGATCACCGGTTGGCGTCAGCTGGCCTTGTGGGCGCGCCTCGCGGCGAGCTCGTCGGCCGGATCCTCGCCCGAAGCGGAATCGATTTCGACGAGGCTGGACTCGACCTCGCGCAGCACCTTGCCCACGGCGATGCCGAAAACGCCCTGGCCGCGGCTGACCAGGTCGATGACCTCGTCATTGGAGGTGCACAGGTAGACGCTCGCCCCGTCGCTCATCAGTGTCGTCTGGGCGAGGTCGTTGACGCCGGCTTCGCGAAGTTGGTTGACTGCCGTGCGGATCTGCTGCAGCGAGATGCCAGTGTCGAGAAGTCGCTTGACGAGCTTGAGGACGAGGATGTCGCGAAATCCGTACAGTCGCTGGGAGCCTGATCCGGCAGCGCCGCGGACGGTGGGCTCCACCAGCTGGGTTCGAGCCCAGTAATCGAGTTGACGGTAGCTGATCCCCGCGGCACGAGCAGCAATCGCGCCCCGGTACCCTGCGGTGTCGTCGAGCTCGGGCATCCCGTCAGTGAAGAGCAGGCCGAGGTCGTAGCGGGAATCCTCGCTACGGCTTGGTTCCGTCATGGCTTGCCTCTCACAGTGCGTGCAACTTTCAAGCTGAAGTTGACACTTACGGTTTGGTTATTCCCCACGGTACCCACGCCATCATCAACCATCAATGACATTCGCACAAATGTGTTGCGGCGTGTCGCTTGCGAGAAAGTTCTACTGGTGCAATTTTGACAGGGCCGAGCGAATAATGCTGCCCCTTACGACTTCGAGTTGCCCCGCAATTTCGCGTGCGAGTTCCGCTGCCTTCGCGCGACTCGACGCATCCTTGCGGCGTGCCACCGGAATCAGTGCGCTCTCGATGAGGCTGAGCTCGCGATCCGCCGCCGCGCGGAAACCTCGCAGGTGACGCGGCTCAATACCCGAGCGCTGCAACTCGACGAGTGCCCGCAGCACCGAGAGCGCGTCATCGCCGAACAACTCGGCGGGCACGATGAGTGACGCGCTGATCGCGTCGTTGAAGAGCATCACCGTTGCCCCGGCCTCACGGATCACTTCATCCCGCGTCATCCTGCGCTCGGCGGAGAGCATTGACGGCGCCTGCGTCGCCCCGCCGGGCAGTACCGGCTGGCGTCCGGCATCCAGTTCAGCCAGATAGCCCCGGATGACCTTGAGAGGAAGGTAGTGGTCGCGCTGCAGCGCGAGAACGAAGCGCAGGCGATCGAGGTCTCGGCTGGAAAACTTGCGGTACCCCGACTCGGTGCGCGCGGGAGAGATCAACTGGCGTTCCTCGAGGAATCGCAGCTTCGATGGCGTCAGGTCAGGAAACTCGGGATTGAGGCGCGCGAGAACCTGACCGATGCTGAGGAGCCCTGCACTCCCCGGCTCGCGAGCCTGCGCCGCAGACGACCCCGCCACTACTGGCTGGTCGCGTGCGCGAGGTCGAGGCGCGACGCGTAGAACGTGAGGCGGAATTTGCCCACCTGCACTTCGGAACCGTCCCGGAGGGCAGCCGTCTCGATGCGCTGCCCGTCGAAGTAGGTGCCGTTGAGGGAGCCGAGATCGCGAACCTCGAAGCTGGTTCCGGTGCGGATGAATTCTGCATGCCGCCGCGAGACTGTGACATCGTCGAGAAAGATATCTGCCTCGGGATGGCGTCCGACAGTGGTCAGGTCTACGTCGAGGAGGAACCGGGCGCCGGAGTTGGGACCGCGGCGAACCACAAGAAGCGCTGAGCCGGAAGGGAGCGCGGCGATAGCCTCGTGCTCGTCGGTCGAGACATCGGAATCGGCCGACGCAACCTGTGCACCGAAGCCGCCGGTGAAGGTCTTGGTCGTGTCCACCTCGCCCGGAACCTGGCCGCCCGTGCGCTCGCGACCGTCAGAGTCAGTCATCGTGCACCTCCATTAGCCATCCAGCGTATCGGATTCAAGGCCATCGGCCACACGGGGAATTCGAACAACTCTTGCTGTTTCCAGGAGGTAGACGACTCCTGCCCACCAGTAGAGGAAAGCACCCCAGATGGCGAAAGCCCAACCGAGCGGTGTCGTGACGAACGATGCGTCCGGGAAGGCGAAGCCGATCATGAGGATCGGTAGCGCCCAAAACAGGCACAATGTCGCCACCTTGCCGAGGTGGTGAACCGGGTAACGGACCGTACCCGAAGTTCGCGAGGATGATGCCGAGCACGAGCAGAAGCACATCGCGGCCCGCAACAATGATGAAGAACCACCACGGGATGACATCGCGCACCGACAGACCGATGAGTGCCGCGAAGATGAAGAGCCGGTCCGCGGCGGGATCGAGCAACTGTCCGAGGCGGGTGATCTGGCCGAATTTCCGGGCAATGACGCCGTCAAGAAAGTCGGAGAGGCTGGAGAACACCAGCACGAGGAGCGCGAGAACATCCTCGCCGACGATGATCAGCCACAGGAACACGGGAACGAGCGCCAGCCGCGTGAAGCTGAGCACGTTCGGGATGGTCAGGACACGGGAGCTGACTTCCCGTGCCTCGCTGCCTGCCATAGACCCCGAGTCTACCCGAGTTCGAGGCACCCGCTCCCGCTAGGATTCGCGCATGACTCCTCTTGTCGTGGTCGTGATCGTGGCCGCCGCCGTCTGCGTCTTCACCTGGGTCACCTCGCTCGTCACGAGGGAACACTCGTGGGTCGACCGCCTCTGGTCGATCGTTCCCATCGTCTATGTGTGCGATCTTCGCCGGATTCGCGGGCTTCGCTGATGCCCGTCTCAACGTGATGGCCGTGCTCGTCGGCGCTGTGGGGCGCGCGGCTGACGTTCAACTTCGCGCGCAAGGGCGGTTACACCGGGGCCGAGGATTACCGCTGGCCGGTATCTGCGCGCGCGAATGCCGCGCTGGCAGTTCGAGATCTTCAACCTGCTGTTCATCGTGCTCTACCAGAACGCGATCCTCGTGCTCATCACCCTGCCCGCTCTCACCGCGTTCGAAAACCGCTCAACACCGTTCGGCCTGCTTGATGTGGCCGTCGCCGTGCTGTTTCTCGCCCTGCTCGCCGGCGAGACGATCGCCGACCAGCAGCAGTGGAACTTCCACCTGTTCAAAAGAAGTGAAGTGGATGCCGGACGACAGCCCCAGCCCCGCTTCCTGCAGACCGGGCTGTGGCGTTTCAGTCGCCACCCCAACTTCTTCTTCGAGCAGGCCCAGTGGTGGGCGTTCTTCCTGTTCGGCGTCGATCGCGGCGGGCTCCGCACTCCAGTGGACGGTGCTCGGTGCAGTGCTGCTCACACTCCTCTTCGTCGGTTCGACGGCGTTCACCGAGAGCATCACCCGCTCGAAGTATCCGGAGTACAGCGAGTACATTGCGAGCACCTCGGCAATCATCCCCTGGCCTCCTCGCGACACCCGAGACCGCGAATCCGTTCCCGCCTGAACCGGGGGTGTCACGCGCCGTTCGGCTGCGTGACCGGAGGTAACGTGGATGCATGTCATGCATCCGCTTCAACACGCCCGCGCAGCGGCAGGCGATGCGGGATCACGCGCCGGTGATGCTGACGCCCGAACAGGCCGCGGCGCAGCATCCTGCTCCCGCCGTGACGGCAACGAAGATCGCGCGCCTGCGACTCCTCGCCCAGGACGACAACCCGAAGATCCGTGAGAGTGCGGCGAGCAGCCTCCACACTCCTGAGGAGGTCATGGTGCGGCTCGCGGTCGATCCCGATGAGGGGGTGCGCGGCTGCGTGGCACGCAATGAGGCGACACCCTGCGACATCCTGCGATCGATGGCAGCGGACCCCTCCGAGATGGTGCGTGGCTGGCTCGCGGTCAATTTCTTCGTGCCCGCTGACGTCATGGATGCCCTTGCGAGAGATCCCAGCCCAACGGTGCGCTCGCTCGTTGCATGGAAAACGAGCCTCGCGACCGCCTAGTAAACGAAGATCGGCAGCCAGTCCCGATTGTGGGCGTGCACGAGTGCGAGGAACAGCACGAGATCGAACAGCAGGTGCACACACACTACGTAGGTCAGCGATTTCGTCAGTTTGAACGTGTAGCCCTGCAGCATTGCGAACGGGTAGGTGAGCAATGGCCCCCAGGCCTGGTAGCCGATCTCCCACAGGAACGACGTGAAGATCACCGCCTGCAGCATGTTCGCCTGCCAGTCCGGGAAGTGCTTGCGCAGAAGGGTGAAGGTCGTGCAGATGAAGAACAGTTCGTCCCAGATGCCGACGAAGTTCACGCCGATGAACAGTCGCGTGAAGACATCGGCATTGACGGTCGGGTCGGGCCAGTTGGTGTAAACCCCCGTGCTGATGAGGTAGACGGGCAGGATCGCCCAGCCGAGGAATACGACGATCGCGAGGTACGACACCTCCAGCCGGCTCCAGCGCTTGCCGGTTCTGATCGGGAACCGGATGCTGTCGTCACCGAAGACGCGGTGTGAGACCAGATAGGGCACAACCACCGCAAGCACGAGCACAGTGCCCATGAGCGCCATATGGGTGGTACTCAGATCAGCGTGCAGGGGAACGGTGCTGATGATAACCAGACCGAGTGCAATCAGAGACAGATCCTTCATGAGCGCGCGGTCGATGAACGCCGCCGTCAGGATGCTCGCAACCACCGTCAGGTAGCCGGGAACTGGCAGGTCGAATCCGAAGAGCAGCACCCCGGAGGCGGAGAGCAGCGCGGCCGGAAGCAGCTTCCAGGAGACCAGTGGTCGAGTGTCGGGGACTACGTCGGTGCTGATTCGATTCTGGGCCACATTTCAAGCATGTGGGAGCGGAGCAGTCTGTCAAGTCGAGCCGTGTGGCGCGACTCGGCCCGGATAGAGTCGAAGAGTGGATGCGCCGACCTCAGTCCGGGTGGACAGCTGGATCTGGGCGATGCGCGTCGTGAAGACCCGGTCTCTGGGAACGAGTGTGTGCCGCGCGGGCCACGTGAAGGTCAACGGCGAACGTGTGAAGGCCGCCCACCCGCTGAAGGTGGGCGACGAGGTTCGCGTGCGGATCGCCGGCTTCGACCGGATTCTTCTCGTGCGACGACTCCTGACCAAACGGGTCAGCGCGACACTCGCCGCGGAATGTTACACCGACCTGACACCGCCGCCGCCGCCGCGCGAGGAGGTCGCGCTCGCCCCCCTGCGCGATCGCGGCGCGGGTCGCCCCACGAAACGGGAGCGACGCGAGCTGGAGAAACTCCGGCGGCGCGACTGATCGCTCAGCTGGGGTCGACGGCTTTTGCCCGACGTGGCGCGGGTGCCTTGATCGGTTCCGCCAGCGCCTGGCCAACGGCCGTGCCGGTTGCACGGCCCGTGATGATCTCGGCGATGTCGATTCCGACGAGCTCACTTGATGATCTGCGTCGAGGTTGCGAGCTGCGTGGCGACGTTCTGCCCGACTTGCCCGGCACCGCTGCCATCGGTCGAAATCACGGTCATGTTGGTGATGGCAGACAGGGGCTCGGAAGCGGCGCGCACGATATCCGGCAGCTGGTCGATGATCTGCTGGCGCAGCAGCTCGTGGGCGCGCTCCTCGAGCGCTTCCGCCTTCGCACGGCTCGCCTCGGCTTCGGCGTTTCCTCTCACGCGGATGGCGTCGGCTTCCGCCTCGACCTTCGGCACGGAGCGCTTCGGCGGCGGCGATTCGGCGGTTCCTCTCGGCGATACCTTCGGCCTCGATGGCCTCCGCGGCGCGCGGCGGCGTTGCGCTCGGCGACGCCTCGGTTCGATGGCCTCGCCGGCGTTGCGCGCGTCACGTCGGCGTCGGCGTCGCGACTGCGGCGGCAGCGCCTCAGCATTCTTCTGCACGGCGTAGGCCTCGGCGTCCGCGACCGCGCGGATCTCGGCATCCAGCTCCTGCTTGCGAAGGCCGACCCGCTTCTGTGCGGTGACCTCCTGCTGCGAGACGACCTCCTGCTGCGCGATCGCCTCGGCGAGCGGGCGGGCTGCGGCCGCCTCCGCCCTTGCCTTGTCGGTCTCCTTCTGGATCTCGGCGTTGCGCAGGTCGAGCTTGCGCTGCTGTTCGGCGACTGCCTGCTCGGCAGTGATTCGTGCCTCCTCCGACGCCTGCCGCGAAACCGACTCCGCGATTTCGGCCACCTGCTTCACGCGGGCGGCCTCGGCGCGGCCGAGGTCACGGATGTAGCTGTTGTCGTCGTCGATCTCCTTGATCTGCAGGGTGTCGATCTGAGGCCCTTGCACGTCGAGCGCTTCGCGAACCGCCTCGAGCACCTGCTCCTGGAGCGCCGAGCGGTTGGTGATGATCTCGGTGACCGTGAGCTGGCCGACGATCGAACGGACGGATCCGCTCAGTACCTCTTCGGTGGATGACTCGATCTGGTCCTGCTGGTTGAGGAACCGCTGCGCGGCGGCGCGAACCATTGACTCTGAACCGCCGACCTTGACGACCGCGACGGCGTTCACCTTGATCGTGATCGCATCGCGAGTCTGGGCGGTCGCCTGAACGTTGAGCTGCCTGCTTCGCAGGCTCAGCTTGAAGTGAGCCTCGACGATCGGCTTCACGAACACGCGAGAGCCGAAGACGACCCTCTGGCCCGGGTTCTCGGTCGGCGTCTCCCGGGCGCGGCTTGCGGTGACGGCTCGTGACGATGATCGCCTCGTCCGGTTTGGCCACCTTGATGCCCCGGATGACGACAGAGATGAGAATGATGGCGACGAGGATCGCGGCGCCGATGAGGATCGCATTGGTGAGCAACTCGGGGGGAAGCATGGCGGGCCTTTCTGGCTGGGTAGCGAGGTTCGCTTAGCAAGTATGGCCGATGAGCGGTCGCCGGGAGAAAACTCTCTCAAGCGGCCGCCCACGCGAATTAGGGGAAACCACTTCGCGCGTGATGGCATTGGGGCATGACGACGCTCACCCATCCGCGACGCGCGCGCGACTGGGCTGCACTCGCCGCAATCGGGGTCATCGGTGGACTGCTCTCGGGTGCCTTCGGGGTCGGCGGCGGAATCGTCATGGTTCCCCTGCTGCTCACCCTGACGTCGATGGATCAGCGCCAGGCCGCGATGGTGTCGCTCGTCGCGATCATCCCCACCTCGATCACCGGCATGGTTACTTACGCTGCGGTGGGCCGGGTCGACGTGGTCGTCGGTCTCGTCGTATCTGCTGGGGCGATCCTCGGCGCAATCGTCGGGAGTCGCCTGCTCCGGCGGATGTCGCTCGGCTGGCTGCGCTGGATGTTCATCGTGCTGCTTGTTCTCGTCGCCGCGCGAATGGTGTTTCTGGTACCGGCGCGAGCAGCAGCAATCGAATTGGACTGGGGCGTCACCCTCGGTCTGTTGGCCCTGGGAATCGTCATGGGTGTAGCCGCAGGGCTGTTCGGCATCGGCGGCGGCGTATTAGCCGTGCCTGCCCTCATCGCCCTGTTCGGCATGGGCGATCTGGTGGCCAAGGGCACCTCGCTGTTGATCATGATTCCGACGGCGATTGCGAGCACCCTGACCAACCTTCGTGGTGGAACTGTTGATATCACCGGGGGGCTGGTTGTCGGGGCTGCCGCTGCCGCCGCTGCTGTCGGTGGTGCAGCGCTCGCGTTCCTCATGTCACCACAGCTGTCGAGCATCCTGTTCGCCACGCTTCTCGTCATTGCCGCGATCCAGTTGGCGATCAAGGCGCTGCGAGCCCGCCGATCCGCTAACGGGGACGTTCCGACCAGCTGACGATACGTTCCGTGACCGCATCGATGACGCTCGCATGCTCGAGCAACCGGAAGTGGCCCACCAGCGGCAGTGTGATGTTCTCGGCGCCGGCGAGGGAACTGCCACTGGGAATGTACTGGTCGAAGGAGCTCGAGATCGACGTGATTCGTGAGTTGGTCTCCACCTCACGGTTCAGCACCCTGAGAGTCTCGTTGTCCGGCAGGAACTCACGCATCGTGCGTCCGATGGCGTAGCGGGCGACCGACGAGCCTTCGAACGGAGTGTTGACAGCGATCATCCGCTGCACTCGACCCTCCTCGCGATCCTCGAACGCCATCAGGCGTTTGCCGATGAGTCCGCCTTTGCTGTGGGCGACGATGATCACACCCCGAAGGTCCAGGTCACGAAGGTAGTCGTGCACGAGTGCTGCCGCTTCATCCACTGCCCTGCGATTGAACCCGAGCGATTGCACGACGTGAACCGGGTGGCCGCGCGCGTGCAGTTGCTCGATGATCGCCTTCAGATAGTGCCAGGTTTCGAAAACGCCCGGCAGGATGAGCACTGGTGCGAGCGGCCCGTCGCGGTAGTCGGGCGCGCGCAGGCCGTAGCGCACAGTTCGCAGGCGGGATCGAAGCACGTAGCCGTAATCGAATAGCACGTACCTCAGCAAACCCATGATCCCCCCAGTGTGCATTCCGGCCTTCAGGAAACGCTGGGAGGAATGCTCGCGAAGGTCCGTCCTGCTACGGTTTCGGCATGGCTTTGGACACCCAACTCACTGCCATCGCGGAGAAATTCGCGGCACGGGCAGACACGAGCAACACCTGTATCGCCCTGGAACAACCCCGAACGGGTTTGTCGTTCCGGTGGCGAGCGCAAGCGTCACAGCAGCAGTACTTCATCGCGAGCGCCACGAAGCTCTACACCACAGCACTCATCATGCAGTTGCGCAGCGAGGGCGCGATCTCCCTCGAATCAACCGTGGCCGAACTGCTCGGCGCCGAAGCCGTGCGGGGATTACATGTCCACAGAGGCATCGATGCGGGCGACACCATCACCGTGCGTCATCTGCTCTCGCACACCTCAGGTATTGCCGACTATTTCGAACAAAAGCAGCCGAACGGACGCGTACTGCTCCGCGACATACTCAAAGCAGACACAGGTTGGAGCCACGACGATGCGCTCAACCTCGCACGGGGTATGAAGCCAAAGTTCGCACCATCGACACCGGGCAAAGCGTTCTACTCCGACACCAATTTTCACCTGCTCGGGAGCATCATCGAGGCGGTCGAAGGCTCGAGCTACGGGTCAGTGCTCGAGCGCCGCATCATCGACCGGCTGCGACTCCGGGACACATACCTGTTCACCTCGCACACCCTGAATCGGTACGATTCGATCGCCCCAATGCTGAACGGGCGACGACAATTGCACATCCCCCGGGCGATGGCATCATTCGGCGCGGACGGTGCCGTCGTCTCAACCGCACCCGAATGCGTCGTCTTCCTGCGCGCCTTCCTCGCGGGCGAGCTGTTCCCGGCCGAGTACCTCGACGAGATGACCGCGACCTGGAACAGGATCTTTCACCCGTTCGAATACGGACTGGGAATCATGCGCTTCGCGCTACCGCGCTACCTGTCGCCGTTCTCACCCGCCCCCGCCCTCATCGGCCATGGGGGCGCGTCCGGCAGCCTGCTGTACTACGCGCCCGAGCACGACCTCTTTATCGCAGGGTCAGTCAACCAGGTCAGGAACCGCGGGTTGCCTTACCAATTCGCCCTCAAGCTAGTGGCGGCAGTCACGGCGTCACGCGAGTAGCCTCGCCTCCCGTCATTCGCACGAGCTCATCGAACGAGGTCGGGAATACAGTGTGCGCGTGCCCAGCGGCCGCCCATACAACTGGATGATCGGCGAGCGCCACATCGACGAGCGTGCGCACCCGGCTCGGGTGTCCGACCGGTGCCACTCCCCCGATCACCTGGCCGGTCGCTTCCTTTACCACTTCCTTCGACGCCCGGCCGAGTGTTCCGCCGAGCCTGCCTCCGAGCCATTCCGTGTCGACGCGATGTGAGCCAGAGGTCAGAACGAGCAAGGGTGCGTCGTCGAGGGTGAAGACGAGGGAGTTGGCGATCGCGCCGACCTCTATGCCCAGCGACGCCGCTGCAGCCTGCGCTGTGGTCGCAGCCTCATCGAACCAGCGGATTTCGGGAGTGAGACCGTGCTGGGCGAGCGCTTGCCGCACCAGTTGGACGGCAGGATGATCGAGATTCGGCATGCCCGAATCCTAGTTCTCCGAACTCCCGAGGAACGCGAGGGCATGGTCGTGCACGAGCGGAGCGATCGGCAGCCCTGACATCTCTCGTGGATGCACCCAGGCGAGCTCCTCGATCTCCGACGCCACCGCCACCGGCGCGTCAACGTCGACCCAGAACATCTCGGCGTCGAGGGCATGCCCGGCCTCATTGGCCGCACTGGTGGAGAACCGCCCGAGGTAGCGGAAGGTCACGGGATCGAGCACCAGCCCGAGCTCCTCATTGAGTTCACGGGCGAGAGCCGCAGCAGGCGACTCATGCAGTTCGATCTTGCCTCCCGGCTGCATCAACATTCGGGTACCGCGCTTGCGCACCAGCAGGAGGCGTCCTTCGCGGTCAACTATGACCGCTGCGGCGACGCGGATGACAGGACGGGAAGAGTCGGAACTGTGCACCAGCACAGCCTGACAGATGGAAGGAATCCTCCCGGCATCCCCTGTGGGAAGATAAGCGTGAGATTGAACGGAATGACAGTGAACGAAGAGACAGAGCAACTACTCGCGGGCATCGTCCGCCTGGAACCAAAGCAGGAACGGGGTTCAGCGCGAATCGAACTTCTGCTTGACACCGCAGCGGCAACCATCGCTGACAAAGGCATCGAGGGGCTGACGACGAGCGAGGTTGCCCAGCTATCCGGGTCATCCATCGGGGTCGTGTATCGCTACTTCCCGAACATTCGCACGCTGCTCCAGTCGCTCGCTCTGCGGAACATGAAGCGATACATCGCCCGCCTCGACGACGCGTTGCCGGAGGCTGCTGAGGACTGGCTCGCGGCGCTCGATTCGGCCGTTGACATCTATGTAGAAATGATGCGGCATGAGCCAGGCTTCCGCGCTCTGCGCTTCGGCGACCTGATCGAGGGGCGCCTGCTCAATCCCGATGTCAGTAGCGGCGGAATGCTGGGACAACTCTTCGGCTCGATGCTGCACGCCAAATACGGCTTCGAGAAAACGCCGGAACTTCTCTTCTCGCTCGAAGTCGCCGTGGAGGTATCCGAGGCGCTCGTGGGACGCGCGTTCCTGCTCGACGCGCACGGTGACGAACGCTTCATCCGCAAGGCCAATGCGATGGCTCATGGCGAGTTGAGCGGACTGTTCGCCACGAGTTGAGGCATCGCCCTTAACGGCAAAATCCCGGCCACGCGATGTGGGGGCCGGGATTTCGCTGCTGCGATGAACGGGTTAGGAGGCGTTCGCCCTCAGCCAGACCATCGGGTCGACGAAGACGCCGCCGATGCGAACCTCGAAGTGCAGGTGCGCTCCGGTGCTCTGGCCGGTGCTGCCGACCCGCCCAATCTGCTGGCCAGCTGAGACCTTCTGGCCGACGGAGATGTTCGACCCACTCTGGAGGTGGGCGTACGCGGTGCTTACCTTCACGCCACCGACCACGTGGTCGACGACGACGATCACACCGTATGATCCCTGCACTCCCGACTGCGAAACCACGCCGTCGGCGACGGAGACAACCGGGGTACCGCTGCCGGGAACCATGTCGACGCCCTTGTGGTTTGTCGAGCATCCGGAGCACGGAGCGTTGCGGTAGCCGTACGGACTGCTGATCTTCGGGTTGCTGCCAACCGGCCAGACGACAGATCCACTCGTGACTGCCTTCGGCGCAGTCGCCGCGGTCGGAACGACGTTCGCTTTCGGCGCGGGCGCTACCGCGGTGGAGGTCTCCACGGGTCCGCCAACTCCCGCATCCGCAGGCTTGATTTCGGGCTCGGCTTGCGCCTTGACCTCGACGGGCTTCGGCACGATGGCCTTCACAACAGCCACGGGCATGGGAACCGTGGGAGCTTTCTTCTCGGTAACGGTCGCGACCGCAACGTTGCCCGGAACCGCGCTGGCGCTGGAGCTCGTCGTGGTAACAGCGTCGTCGGATGCAGCTGCTTCGATCCCCGCGTTCACGACAGCGATTTCAGGGCGGGCGTCGTCGCCTGAGGATTCAGACTCCGCGTCAACGTCTTTCGCCACTGTCGACTTGCCGTCCCACTGGGTGCGGAGGTCCTGGGCTGCGACGGAGGTCGTGTCAGCGTTCTGGTCGAGTGCGTAGGTGGGGATGATGTATGCACTCGCTACGAGGCCGGCGGCCAGCGAAACGATTCCGAAGCGGAAATTGAACCGCTCATAGCGGCACTGCCGACCATTACGGGAACTTGCTTCGGCGTGCTTGGTGTTGGTTTCGGATGGAGATTTGGTGAATGGTTTCATGATTTCCTTGTGCGCATGCTGAAAACTTCCGGAAGGAAGCCCTTCGGCGGGCGCGCACTCACACGGCGGAGCTGCCTCGCCAGGTCGGGAAGGCGGCGCACTTTGTGTGAGCGCGGGGGTCAGTCGGCGTCAGCCAAATTGGAGGGATATAGGTATGACTCCAGAAACAGGAATTGTTCGGAGCGTTACGATACTGTAACCAACGCTCGGCGCCAGAGGCTGGGAGTTACGGGTGTGCCTCGTGTCAATCCCCTTGACACTCGATCTTCAGAAAACTTGTCTCAATTACCCGCAGTCGCCAGGTGCCGCTCTACCTCCCGCGCGAAATCGCTCGGGTTCTGCAGGTGGTGTGCATGATCGCCGACGAACTCCGATACACGCGCCTCGGGGATCCGCAGGGCGAGCTCGTCGACAACGCGCTTCAACCAATCGCTCGTGGTCGTCCCCCTCGTCAACAGCACGGGAACGTGGATGCGGCCCAGTTCGTCCAGGTGCAGATCCGACCGCCCGAGCCTTCCCCCCTGCCATGACAGCGCCATCCGATGCGGCAGCCAGCGTTCCCACGCGGGGTGAGTTGGAGCATCCGCGGCTTTCGCCACGAATCCGGCTTTCTCCAGAAATCGCGCGAGGTCCTCCTCGGTGATGTCCTCACCGTAGAGTCCGTCGATGAAGGAGTTCAGGTCCTCAAGGTCGTCAGCACGGTCACCCGTTCGGTTGAGCACCCAATACGCGGCAGGTTCCACGAGCGTAAGCGAGCGGATGCGGTCCGGATACCCGCAAACGAACTCGAGGGCCGCCCTGCCCCCTCCCGACCAACCGATGAGATGAACACCCGACAGGGCCAGTTCGTCGAGGGTAAGGCGCAACGATTCCCTTTCGATGAGTGTCGAGTACTCGGGGTCACCTTTGATGCCGGCCGAACCGAGTTCGTTGTGGATGGGCTGAACACGGATCACCCTGTACCGATCGGCAAGAAGCGCCTGACAGTCGAGCCACGACAGCCAGCCGGTGAGTCCGCCGGGCACCAGTACGACCGGATCGCCTTCGCCCTGACTGTCGTGCAGCAGGAGCCGTGCCTGCATCCTGTACCTCCGCTATTCGAGCGTACGCCCGCCCTGGCGGCGGACCAAGAGCTACGCTCGATGCGTGATGCCTTTATGGGAGCCGCAATCGACGGGAGTCATGCGACTGCCATCGGGGCGACTGGTTCGCGGAAGGGCACTGAGCAGACCGGTCCCGAAAGGCGCGGTGCCCACATTTGCGGTGTACCTCCTCGGGCACGAACCACCGCCGGTCGAATGGGAGGTGCGCTGGTTGCGTTGGCCCGACTTCAGGCTCCCTTCAGATCGGGCGGGGGCGACGACGGTCTTGAAAGAGGCATGGTCGCGCTCCGTCGGAGAACGAGTGGAGATCGCCTGCGCGGGTGGCCACGGGCGCACAGGCACTGCGCTTGCCATTCTCGCTGTTCTCGACGGAGTGCCGAACCGTGAAGCGGTGGACTACGTCAGGGCGCACTACTCTCGCCGCGCCGTCGAGACACCCTGGCAGCGGCGCTTCGTTGCGCGGTTCCGTTAGTTCTCCTTCTTCGTCGCAGCTTTCGCCGCGCGCTTGAACTCGCGCACCTTCGCAAGGGTTTCCGGGCTGTCGATATCGGCGACTGAGCGGTGGGAGCCGTCCGATCCGTAGTCCCCGGCCGCCTCGCGCCAGCCTTCCGCCTGGAGCCCGTAGCGCTTGCCGAGCAGGGCCAGGAAGATCTTCGACTTCTGCTCTCCGAACCCAGGAAGTGACTTCAGCCGGCGGAGAATCTCAGCGCCATCCGGATTTCCCCGCGTCCAGACCGCAGAAGCGTCACCGCTCCAGTCGTCCACAATCGCGCTGCACAGCTGCTGCACCCGCCCGGCCATCGATCCGGGGAAGCGGTGTACTGCCGGCGTCTGGCGGAACACTTCGACGAGTTCGTCCGCGCCGTATTCGGCGAGCGTGGCGGCATCCATCGCTCCCGTCCGATCCCTGATCTTGGCTGGCCCGGCGAACGCCGTCTCCATCGCCACCTGCTGGTCGAGAAGCATGCCGATGAGCAGCGCGAGCGGCACCTCGGAGAGCAGGGCGTCGGCATCCGCATCCCCTGTGATGTGAATTCGATTGGTCATCCTTCAATCGTTGCATGTGCCCGGTACTACCCTGATACCCATGACATTTGACACTGCGACTGTTGACGCGGCGGCCGCCAAGAACACCTTCACCGGCGTCGTGACGCTGCACGTGGATGAACGGCGCGAGTTCGAGCGCTCATACGGGTTTGCTCACCGTGCGCTGGGCGTAGCCAACACGCCGGCAACCCGATTCGCGATCGCGAGTGGCGGCAAGTCCTTCACCGCTCTCGCCGTCATGCGCCTGGTTGAGCAGGGCAAGCTTCGCCTCGACGACCGAGTGCGGAATCTGCTCGGCACAGACCTGCCCCTGATCGATGATGCGGTGACCATCGAGCACCTCCTCACCCACACCTCCGGCATCGGGGACTACCTCGACGAGGAGGCGGACTGGGAGGCCGACGACTACGTGCTCACGGTCCCCGTGCACACCCTGACCTCGGCGGAGGCATTCCTTCCGGTGATCGACGGTTTCCCGCAGGCGTTCCCGCCGGGAGACCACTTCACCTACTGCAACGGCGGCTACATGGTGCTGGCCGTCATCGTCGAACGGGCGAGTGGGCAGGGCTACCACGACTATGTGGAGCATGAGGTGTGCGCAAGGGCCGGGCTGACCTCGACAGGCTTCCCGCGTTCGGACGAGTTGCCTGCAAATGCCGCGCTCGGCTACCTGTACGAGGAGGGCGACAGGACCAACCTCCTGCACCTTCCCGTGCGCGGAAACGGCGACGGCGGCATCTACACGAACGCAGACGACCTCCATCGATTCTGGGTCGCCTTCCTCGACGGTCGAATCGTCTCCCCCGCATCGGTGCAGGAGATGATCCGTCCCCGCCACGATGTGCCGGGAGAGAACGCCCGCTCCGCGATGGGGTTCCAGGTTCACCCCTCCGCACCGCTCGTGATCATGGAGGGCTACGATGCGGGCGTGTCCTTCCAGTCGACCCACAACACCGCAACGAAGTCGACGCTGAGCATTCTCGGCAACAGTTCGGAGGGCGCCTGGCCGGTGATGGGTGCCCTTCAGGAATCGGACTGGTCGCTCTAGGCGGCCCGATCCTCAGCGATGAGCGCGTCGATCTGGCCGGCGCCCTCGAGCATTCCCTCTTCCATGCCCATTTCGAGCATCTGCTGGAGCTGCTCGGCGCTCTCGAACTGGCTCACTGTGGTCATGCGTGTCTTTCTACCGTCCGCGTCGAACGTCACGACGAACCGGGTTGAGCCGAGCGACCCGGTCGGTTCCCCATTCTCGTCGGCGAAGCCGTCCTCGATCTCAAGTCTGTGTGGCTTTTCCACCGCGGTCATCTTCCACCAGCCGTGCGCTTGTTCGCCTTCGGGGCCGGTCATGAAGTAGTGGCTTCCCCCGCCGGTCGCGAAGTCGTGTCTCCGGAACGTCGCCGGCCAGGTGGGTGGGCCCCACCATCGTTCCAGTTGGCGTGGGTCTTCCCACAACTGCCACGCTCGCTCCACGTTGGCATCCACTTCGACCACGAGTGTCATGGTGAGCGCTTCTGCATTGGTTTCAGAACTGATTACGGGCATTGCCCTTCCTTCCCATTTCTTCAGCGAGTAATTCATCGATGGCCCGGGAGCGCTGTTGCCAGAACTCCTCGTATTTCTCGAGCAGCCGCGTGGCCTTCCGGATCGCGTCCATGTTGCCCTGCACGAGCTGTTCCCTCCCGCGGCGCTGCTTCGTCACGAGGGACGCGCGCTGAAGAACTGCGACATGTTTCTGCACCGCAGCGAAACTCATTGAGTAGCTCGCGGCCAGGGCAGAAACGGTGTGCTCCCTGCGCATGACACGCGTCACGATGTCGCGGCGCGTGCGGTCGGCGAGGGCATGAAAAATGCGGTCGATGTCTTCGTCGCTCATCTGATCTACAACCATTTGGTTGTAGATTACCGCGATTCATCCGCGGGCGCAATCTGCCCGCCCCCGCAACTTAGACTCGCACTATGCCCAGCCCCCGCACTCCCGGCAGCACTTGGCCCCAGCGGATTGCACGGTGGATGCTCGGGCTCGCCCTTATCGCTGCGGGCACGGGACACTTCATTGCTCTGGAAGGCTTTCGCGCGCAGGTTCCCCCGTGGTTGCCACTTGAGGTGGACTTCGTCGTCATCGCCTCCGGCGTCGTCGAAATCGTGCTCGGAGTGGCTCTCATCGCACTCGCGCGCTGGCGCGTACCCATCGGGTGGGTCACCGCGATCTTCTTCCTCGCGGTATTCCCGGGCAACATCACCCAGTTCACCGAAGGTCGGGATGGGTTCGGCCTCGAAACCGACTTGGCGCGAGGCATCCGCCTGCTGTTCCAGCCGCTGCTTGTGGTGTGGGCGCTCTGGTCAACCGGGGCATGGCGTGCGTGGCGCGACCGAGCGAGGAAGCTCGCCTGAGACGGATCTCAGAGTTTGCGGATGGTGAGGATCTGCTCAGCCCGGCCGAAGGGTCCAGCGTCATCGTGCAGCACTGAGGAGGTCAGACCTATACCATCGCTGCCGAAGCTCACCGAGTTCGCGATGCCGAGCCACTCCCCCGTCGGCTCACGGTACAGGTGCAACTGCAGGTCCACATTCGGGAAGGCGTAACTCCCCGGGCTCACCCGGGCGGCGATACCGTTCGCGGTATCGGTCACGCCGACAAGGCGTGCGACATCGGAGAACCGAACGTCGGCGAGCAGCGGATGCAGGGGGCGCAACCACACGCGTCCCCGCCCGGGAGCATGCTCGGGAAGCGACCTCACCTCGAGCGACCGGATGTAGCCGCCGGGCCAATGGCTGAGGTCGAGAGGTCCGCTCGCGTCGGACCGTCCGGGCATCCGCTCGTCCTCAATTCCGGCAATCGCGCTCGTGTCGGACCGGAGCAGTCGCCACGCGGTCGCGCGAACTGCGACCCGCCCGCCGGCAATGAGCTCCGCCTGCACCAGTTCTATCGAGCGGCCCGCGCGCAGAACAGTGGTGACGATTTCGAACTCGCCGGCCGGGATGAGGCCGAGGATGTCGAAACCGATTCGCGCCATTCGCAACTCGGGCCTCGGCTGGAACCGGTCGAGTTCGTGCACGAGCAGACCGGAGACAGGAGCCATGTGCTGCTCATGCGGATTCCAGGCGCCCTGCGCGTGAATCGTCGACTCGTATCGCCCGTCACCCAGCGGAACATAGTAGGGCTCAGGACTCGTTGGCACCCGATCAGCCTAGCGAAGGAGTGCAGCGACGATTGTGGGACATCTAATGATGACTCGGACGCAAGCGGACGGGTTTGCGTACGCTGAAGCTGTGCCCCATCCGAACAGTCGCGCGGCGAAGGCGGCCCGGCGCCGCAAGAAGCGCATGGCGCAGGTTGATCACGACCTGACAGCGGAACAGTGGTCGACCCTGCAGCGGCTGTGGGGCGGGTGCGCCTATTGCGGCGCGAGAGACCGCCCCCTGCAACGAGACTGCGTGCAGCCCATCGCGAGAGGCGGGCGGTACACGATCGAGAACATCGTTCCGGCCTGTGGGTCGTGCAACGCGAGCAAGAGCAACAGCGAGGCAACCAGTTGGATGCGCCGCAAGAAACTCGACGAACCGCTCTTCCTTGCGCGATTCGTTGAGGTGCGATCGGCACTCGCCACGATGACGAACCCACTCTGATGGGGTGAAGAACCCGCAGTACTCTGAATTGTCCGAAACGATCGTGAGGAGCCGCATGGCAGCGAAACAGCCAGCGATGTCACCGTCTGATCTGCCAGTGGCAGAGGTGCTCGACCGCGCAACAGGCGTCCGGCGCGCCGAGGCCGATGAGTTGCTCGCCATGCTCGGCGAGATCAGCGGAGAGCGGCCTGTTGTGTGGGCGGGCCGCATCATCGGCTTCGGAGAGTACGAGTACCGCTACGAGACCGGGCATTCCGGGCGCGCCCCGTTGCTCGCCTTCGCCACCGGGCCGGTGAAGCACACGATCTACCTCGTCAACGATTTCGCGGACCGCTGGCCAGACCTCATGGCACGGCTGGGCAAGCACCGTGCCAGCAAAGTGTGCCTCTACCTCACGCGCCTGGCGGAGGTGGATCGAAGCGCGCTTCGTGCCCTGCTGGAGCGGTCGCTGGAAGAGACTCTGCGCGGAACAGCAGCGTAAAAGGATCCAGCGTTCCCGGAAGCGGATGTCGCGGCTCAAGCACGTCGCCGTCAAGCACGAGGTTCCGCTCGGAAATCAGGCGCCCAAGAACGGTGCTCGTCACATGGAGCACGAGGTTCTCCGCCGGGCAGATCACCGGCCCCGCGCTGAACGGGATGAACGGCCAGTCGTGCTGGGCGCGCCCGCTCGTCCAGTGTTCCGGCTCGAAGCGGTGTGCGGCATCCACGTGCTCGTCGTCGCGGTGGAAGAAGGGCGCGTAAATGAATACTGCCGTGTTGGCCGGCATCGGCCCGCCCTCCCACGTCGTGCGCTCGGTCGTCTCGCGCAGCACCGCAGGGGTGGTCGGCCACAGCCGCAGCGACTCGAGCATGCAGGCGCGCAGGAACGGCAGGTCCTGGGGTCGGCGCAGGTCGCGGTCGGAGAGTTCCTGTCGCGCGCGCGCGGCATGACCTGGGTGCGAACCCAGCAGCGCCAACGCGCGGTAGCTCGCCCAGTTGGCGGCATCGAAGGCGAACAGCCACTGTGGCACCTGGTGCTCGGGGTAGGTGTTCGAGGTGGTCGGCGCTTTCGCCGCCCACTCGGCGAGCGTGCCGGGTTCCGCGCGGTCGAGGTGGTACTGGATGCGGTCCAGAAGTCGAGCGCGGAGCCTCCGGCGCTTGGGGTGCAGGAACGCCCAGTTCGCCGTTCTCCGCAAGGCGAGAATGTCATCGGTGAGGTTCTCGTCGTCGGCCGCGCCCTCGCCGAACGTGACCCTGCGCACCATGCGCATCCAGTGCCGGGCGTAGGTATCCCAGACGAGTTCGCCCCGCTTGTCGATAGCTTCCAGCAGTCGATCGACTTCGTCATTGATCGTCTCGACCATGGCGTCAGCGCCGCGGTGCACGGTGGCATCGGTGTCCAGTGCGGCCTCATTGAAGCGACGACGCTCGGGGCGATCCTCTGTGGACGAGATGAGAACCCCGGCCGGTTCAAAGTGCGCCAGGGCCGCCCGCTTCTCACGGGTCGCGGGGTGGAAAGGCTCCGGTGACTCGGCCAGCACCCGGCGAACGTGCTCCGGGGCGAGCACGAGAACCATCCGTCGGCCGGGGATGCGCAGCCGCAGTGGCCCGCGGCCGTACCTGTGGCGCAGGGTCTGGAGCAGGCGCACCGCCTTGCTGTCCGCATCCATCCCCTGCAGGAGCCGCACCATTCGCGGCCGGCGCACGATCACGCCGCGCTGCAGGAGGGGCAGCACGACCTTGCCGACGACTCGCACGGTGTCGAGAGTGGATGCCCGCGGCAGCATCCTGCGGGTGGTGGTCGGGGCACCCTGGCTCGAGAGCTTGGTCACGTGCGCACCTCCTGACCCAACCCACTCTATTTTCGGAAGCGACGGCCGCAGAAGGGGTCGGTTCACGGCACGGAATCGGCTACCCTCCGCGATCCCGAACTGGATCAGTCCTGTTGCGCATGCTCCAGCGAGTCAGTCCCTACCCTCGTCGCGCGGCGGGTTGTGCATGAACTCGATCCGGATGCCGTTGTCGTCTTCAAGGAATGCGGCATAGTACTGGTCGTTGAATCTCGGGTACATCTTCGGCTGGCGCACCACCGACCAGTCGGCTGCGACCGCAATCGCGTGCAGGCGATCGACCTCCGCCTGCGACTCGACGGCGAACGCGAGGTGCTGCCAGCCAACCCGTCCGTGCCGGTGCGGCCCTGTGCCCTCCTCGCGGGCGGGAAAGAGGATCAACTCTGTTTCACCCTCCCGATGCCAGGAGACTGAGCGCTCGTAGTCCTGCCGGGTGAACCCGAGCGCTTCCAGCACCGGATGGAACTGCGCCTTTGCGCGCGGCAGATCGTCAACTGTGATGCCGAGATGATCGAGGACGGTCATCCTGGAAGTCTGACGCATTTCTCTGTCCCGGTCGATGTCGGTATGAGGGCACGATTAAACGCCAGGTCACATCGTCGTAGCTGAGGTTGGTCAGCTTTCGCGGCTGAGACTCGTGCTGCGGCCGTCGACCGTCACGGTGAGAGTATTGCCAACGCATTCGAAGGTACCCAGCGACAGCACTGACGGCGAATTCCGGATGGTCGGAACAGTGATCGAGCCACCCTCGAATGTCACCTTCCCCTCGATGGTGGAGGCGTTGTCCACGTCGATCAGGCTGAAGAATCCGTCTTCCCCGGCCACCCACTCGCCCGTGTCTGCCCCATTGCGCACGAGCACGGTCGTGCCCGCGGGATCGGTGACGCTGATCTCATGAGTCCAATCCACGTACTCGGTGACGGCCAGGCCGTCGTGCACCGCGATGAAGCGAGCGATGCCCGTGACCGCGTCGACGACTTGCACCCCCGGTGAGGAAATAAGGTCCGCGAACGAGGCGTTGTCTACCAGCCAACTGCCCGGCATGCACGCAGCACCCATGAGAATCTCTTCCACGACCGTGGCACCGTCGTCGCCCGGCTCGGGTTCATCATTCTGGTCCGACGAGCACCCTGCTGCAACGAGCAGGATGGCCAGAGATCCCGCTGCGATTCGGTATCGAGTGCGAACTGTGGATGCCATGGGTTCCTCCAGAGCGGAACCGGATCGACGTGACCAGACCTCAATACTAGGCCCATGCCCTCACGGTCAATCGATTGTGATCGCGTCGAACTGTTCTGCCTCTTCGATCTCGGGTTTCGGCTTGTGCCTCTTGGCCCGCCATGCGCTGATCGACCACACGAGTACGGCGAGCAGCGCGTAGCCGCCGAACAGCAGGCTCCACTTCAGGAAATCGCCGGGCACTTCGCCCCACGACTTCGGGATCGTGAGGAGCACGAGCATGAATGCCGCAAGCCCGATCGCATATGCGATTCCCCACGCCCAGCGATTCCACTTGATGATCTTCACGCCGTCGAGCGTGCCGATCGGCAGGAGCGACAGCGGCAGCGTAGCGACACCCTTGATCGTCATGCCGCTCAGGAACTCGACGAGGAACACCAGTGCGACGTTCTCCACATCCGCCGAGACCGGCGCGAGCAGGCTGTAGCCCAGCCAGCCGACCATCGCGAGCAACAGGCCGAACGCAGAGCCGACCAGCGTGATGATCGCGCTTCGACTCGATTGCAGCGTGACCGTATAGGCAATGCCGGCGACGAGTCCGAAAATGACTCCCGGGCTCAGTTCGAGCAGGCGCGCGACAACGACCGCGATCGCGACGATCGCGAGCGACCCCCACCTGAACTTCAGGTAGGGCTGTGAGTCCGGCTGGATGCGGCGGGCCACCCTCCGTACGAGGTGCCAGGCGGCGAGGTTGAAGAGCAGGAACGACAGGAACAGGCTGATGACCAGTCGCAGCGACATCCAGTTGAGGCCGACGTTCGGGTCCACGAATGCCCCGATCAGCGCGGCAAGCGCAAATCCCGGCCACATGAGCCAGCCCGGCAGACGTGAGCCCCTCGGGAGATTGTGGGTCGGGTCAGGCTCAGTGCGCTTCCGCCGGATACTGGTGCGCAGCCACAGGGTCACGGCCTGGTAGCGCGCGCCGATCACGGAGTTCAGCAGGGACGACGGCCAACCGATGAGCAGCATGAGCACGACGGAGCCGCCCCCGATCACCGCCCACTGCGTGGGATCGGGGGCAACCTGGAATATGGTTCGCAGGGTGCTGAGGGTGCTTGGATCTGCGATGCCCGTTGCATCCAGCCGTTCGGTGATGGTCACTTCGATGAGCAGGCTGGGCGTGGTGATGGTCACGTCGTTCTGGTTGTCAGTGCCGTTTGCCCAACTCATCGAGATGATGTTGCGACCGGTTTCGAAGTTGCTGAAACGGAGGGTGACCCACTGCGGTGGCTCGCTCAGCGCACGTGCCTCCTCAAGCGTGAGCGCGGCCGAGCCATCAGCCGCCGATGCCAAATCGATTCTCAGGCTCTCGTTGCCCCCCAGCCATCCGGTGTTCTCGAACCGCGCGAGCAGGTCGAGAAACTCCGCGTAGGAGAAGTCTGTGTAGAGCAGGTCATAGTGCACCGACGACCCGTCAACGAACACGGTTGGCGCGTCGGCAATGTGGCTGGCGCAGTCGTAGCCCGATCCGCGCAGCGGCGGTGGAATGATCGACTGGTCGAGCCGCACCAGCTCGCGACTCCCCTGGTTGAGGTAGGTGGGGAGGCACTCAGTTTCGTCGGCGGCTGCCGCAGGCGCTATGAAGAGCATCACGCCGACGGCGACGAGCGTAGCGAGGGTGCGGGTGAACGCGCGTG
This sequence comes from uncultured Actinomycetota bacterium, assembly GCA_963848065.1. Classification (GTDB taxonomy): domain Bacteria; phylum Actinomycetota; class Actinomycetes; order Actinomycetales; family Microbacteriaceae; genus CAWKBZ01. Next base: position 83,641 of record CAWKBZ010000001.1, read on the forward strand.
GCATGGCGAAATGATAGCGGAGCATCCGTCATGCCGCGCCCAGCGAATCAGCCCCGTTGCGGATGCGAGCGAACCCGACCTCGCGGGCCCCGTTCCCCTTGCCATGTTCAGTATATGGCGGGCATGGGGCCTTGCGGCAAGACCCCCCTCGTGCGGCAGAATCACCCGCCGAGGGATGAACCCTCAGACCGGAGCGATGAATGAACCCCCTTACCACCAGCCCGTTTGCCCTCCCCAATCACCTCGCCGCAAAAGCCGAACCCGAACTGATCGCCGGCGACGAGGAGCACTTCTCCGCCATAGCTGAATCCCTCGAGCAATCCATCACCGACCTGGCCAACCAACTGGATGCCACCCGCAAGCAGTCAGGCGGGTCAGGTCAGGCTGCGCTCGAACGGGATCTGGAGATCCACCGGCTGACGGCGCACCTGCGCACCCTGCGCCGCTTCGGCCTGGACCTGTGCCTGGGCCACATGGTCCCGGCGGACACGCGAGTGCCCGTGTTTGTCGGACGATTGGGTCTCAAGAACTCCGCAGGTCAGAACCTTCTGATCGACTGGCGCTCCCCCGCGGCGGAGCCGTTCTTCGGCGCGACCCACGGCAACCCGATGGGGCTCACCAGCCGTCGCAGGTACCGCTGGGCCCGCGGTCGCGTCAGCGACTACTGGGACGAAGTCTTCACACCCGGCTTCGCCAGCAACGCCGCGCTCGACGACCAGTCGGCGTTCATTGCGAGTCTCGGCTCCAGCCGCTCCCCCCGCATGCGGGATGTGCTCGCCACCATCCAGACCGATCAGGATGCGATCATCAGAGCGGGTTCGCGCGGCGCGCTCGTCGTCGATGGCGGCCCCGGCACCGGCAAAACGGTCGTCGCCCTGCACCGCGCGGCCTACCTGATCTATTCGCATCCGCGCATCACCGACGGGGGCGGTGGCGTGCTTTTCGTCGGCCCGCACTCTGCATACCTCGCCTACGTCGACGACGTACTCCCGAGCCTTGGCGAGGAGAGCGTGCAGCTGTGCACCTTACGCGACCTCGTACCCGACGGTGTCACCGCAGGGCTGGAGGCCGATCCCGAGGTGGCGCGGCTGAAGGCATCCACTGGCCTGGTGAAAGCGGTTGATGCGGCGGTGATGCACTACGAGCGGCCGCCCACGCGAACGATCATGATCGAAACGCCATGGGCGGATGCGTCGCTCAGCCCAGCGGAGTGGACGGAGGCCTTCGCTGCAGCGGATGCCGGTGTGCCGCACAATGAGGCGCGCGAGCAGGTGTGGGAGGCGCTCCTCGACATCCTGATCGACCAGTTCGATGATGAGGACGTGCCGCCGCAGCTGTTGCGCACAGCGCTGTCGCAGAACGAGGAACTGCTCGCCACATTCACGCGGGCGTGGCCCCTGCTCGACCCGGCTGGCGTGGTCGCAGACCTGTGGTCGGTGCCCGCCTACCTGCACCAGTGCGCGCCGTGGCTCAGCGCCGCTGAAGTTCGCCTGCTCCAGCGAGTGGATGCCCGTGCCTGGACGCTGTCCGACCTGCCCCTGCTCGACGCCGCCCGGCAGAGTATCGGCGACCCCGAGGCATCACGCAACAAGCGCAGGCGCGACGCAGCGATCGCCGCCGACCGGGAGCGCATGGCGAGCGTGGTCGACGACCTGATCGCGGGCGACGACTCCGACCTGGGGCTCATGTCGATGCTGCGCGGACAGGATGCGCAGAACTCGCTCGTCGACGAGGCCGCGCTGCCGAGCATCCATTCTGACCCGCTCGCCGGCCCGTTCGCGCACATCGTGGTGGATGAGGCGCAGGAACTCACCGATGCGGAGTGGCAGATGCTGCTGCGCCGCTGCCCGTCGCGCAGTTTCACGATCGTCGGCGACCGCGCCCAGGCCCGGCGTGGGTTCACCGAATCGTGGGGGGAACGGCTGCAGCGGATTGGACTCGCTCAGGTCACGGTTGCCACGCTGAGCATCAACTACCGCTCGCCGACCGAGGTGATGGCGGAGGCCGAGCCGGTGATTCGGGCGGTTCTTCCCGACGCGAACGTGCCGACTTCGGTGCGGAGTACCGGGGTGCCCGTGTCGTACGGATCCGTTGCCGAACTGGATTCGATGCTCGACACGTGGCTTTCCGCCAACGCGGAGGGGATTGCCTGTGTGATAGGTCACCCGACCTTCGAGGGGATGCCGAGAGTGCGTTCACTCACGCCCGAACTGGTGAAGGGTCTCGAGTTCGACCTCGTCGTGCTGGTAGATCCCGACTCGTTCGGGGAAGGCATCGAAGGCGCGGTCGACCGCTACGTCGCGATGACGCGGTCGACGCAGCAGCTGGTGGTGCTCAGGAACTCCTGATGTGCCTACCCATCAGTTTGAGTTCCGCGGCAGCACCGTAAGAACCATTTCCATGTAGGTCGCGGAACTGCGACATGAAGTCGGTCAGGAACGTCTTCGTACCCTCATCGAGCACCTCGCCATCGTCGCCGAAGCGATCGGACGTGTACTGGATGTACGCCTCCGGTGCCGTCATCTGTCGCGCGTTGCAGAAACTCAACACGGCCCGCAGGCTCTGCTGCGCGACGGCCGTGCCGATTCCGCCCGGTGGATGCTCCAATCACGGCGGCGGGGATGTGATCGAACGAGTTCTTGCCCCACGGTCGTGACGCCCAGTCGATCGCGTTCTTCAGCGCGCCGGGGATCGACCGGTTGTACTCGGGCGTGACGAAGAGCACCGCGTCCGAGCGGTCGATCGCCTTCTTGAGCGCCACCGCTTCCGGCGGATAGTTATCGTCATAGTCCTGGCTGTAGAGCGGCAGTTCGTTGATCGGAATCTCGGTGAACTTGAGTTCGTCTGGCGCGACGCGGATGAGCGCCTTCGCCAGGTTCCGGTTGATCGACGTCGAAGAGAGGCTCCCGACGAAGTAGCCGACGTTGTAGTCAGTCATCGCATCTCCTTGGCTGTGCCTTCGATTTGCCGAATCTAACCTTCGGTGCTGGGAATGCGCTCCTGACGATGGTGCTTGAGCCGAGCCCCCGGCCCGCCTCATACTGAGCCATGGGCATCATCGAGTTTGAGATCGAGCGCACCATCACGGCTCCCATTCAGGACGTCTTCGCGCGACTGGCTGACATTGACGGACACAACCAGTGGATGCCGAAGAAGGGCAGTATCCTGGTTCGCCACCACGCGAAGATGCACACGTACGGCATCTCCCGTCTGGCCACACCCATCTACCGGAGGGTGGCCCGCAGGGAACGGACCGCCACCATCGACGCGCTCAAGGCGTCGTTTGAATCGGGCGACTAGCGCCCTGTCTCAGCATGCGCGAAGCGGATGTCCTGCACGGCATCGGCTCGCACCGACTCCATGTCGCCATCATAAGGAGTGTTGGCAGCCGAGCGCCCCAGCTGATGCTCGTGGACGGGTGCTATTCCGCCTCCTCGTTCATGCGTCTTCGACGTCTGGATTCGCACGCAGTTCGTCCGCGATCTCCTCCTCCGGACGCGGCGGGACGTTCTGGTCGACCTCGATCTCTGGGACGGTCGGTTCATCCGGGCCGGGAAGGCGCTCCTGAGGTGAGTGCTCGTGATGGAGTGACACGGCTAACTCCTTCGGTCGACAACATTCACAGCGTATGCGGCTTTGCTGCAGCGCAGCCGAGACTTCTATACCGCAAGCCGCTAGCCTCACCACTTGTGGTTCCCAAGGATTGGATAGCACCGTCGCGAAGACCGTGAGCGGTTCGGTTGCCGGTGGAGCGGGCTTAGGTGTTAAACAACGAGCGGTTCACGGCGAAGGCCGCCGTGAACCGCTCGTCGCTTCGATTCTGACCGACGCTCCTCAGCGCCCCAGGTCGTAGAACGGTTCGCCCTCGATCGGCTCGGGCAACTTGATCACGCCCTCGTCGAGTGAGACCACGCCGTTCCACCAACCATCGGGGTGTTGCATCGCGAATCCGGGCACCAGCCAGGCGTTACCCTCGGCGTCCCACAGGAGAAGCAGCGTTGCCTTCGCGCTGTCGACCGTGAGGACGACTGTCTCCGGTTCCGGCATTGGCATGGGCTCGCCGGGCTCGATGATTTCCGGTTCCGGCATCGGCTCAACAGGATCGGTTGGCTCGACAGGTTCAGTCGGCTCGGTCGGCTCCGTCGGCTCGGAAGGAGATTCGTCCGGGGCACCCGGTGTTGAAGACGTCCCTTCGCCCTGGCTTTCAGCTCCTCGCATCATGCTGTCGGCGGCGTACATGTGCATGCCGCCCTGGTAATCGGGGCCAGCCGCGCCGAACCATCGCCAGTCGCTCAAACGATCGACGGCATCAACGGCCGAGACGGTACCGAATGAGCCGCGATCGACATCGTCGATCGAATGGCCGGAGGCCCAACTCACCTTGCCGGTCGCCGCCGACCACGACATCGTCCATTCGATCGCAGTTGCCACACCATCAACGGTGAGGCTCGCGCTTGCGTAGGTTTGCCAGTCATCAGCAATGATGCGGATGTCGCTGGCCGCGACATCCAGACCTGTTGCAGTGAACAACGCAACAGCTTGCTGTCGCGCTTCAGGCTCGCTCGGAGCGAGACTGTCCGCGGCCACCGGTTCGGGCACCTGGCAGATCGGGTCCACATAAACGTCGTCGGTTTCGGGCTTGGTCAGCTCCTGCTCTACGACGACGCATTCGTACGGCGGATAAGCCGTCGGGTCGTTGAACCACCAGCTGCCGGTGCCAGTATCAGTGATGACGAGGGAGGGTGCGGAGCCGTCTTCCGGGCCGACCACGTATGTCGGGTACTGCGCGTCGAAGTACTCCGTCTTCGTGGGCTCACCCTTGAGATCGAACGCTCGCGCAACATCCTTGAGGGTATCCACGGCATTGCCGGTGCGCTGAAGCTGGTAGACGGAGCCAGAACCACGATCGGCGGAGAGACCGCTGCCCGCAACATACTCGTAGTTGATCCAAAGCCCTATGCGCATCGAACTCCTCGCCGCATCATCCGCTGTCTCCGCTCCGGCGGTCGCGGCGCCAACCGCAGCGGTGAAAATTGGTGCCCGCTGGAACGGCGAAAAAATGACGAGCGAACCGATGGCCATTGCGGCGATCGCGAGCGTTGCCGCGCCGGCAAGCTGTGCCCGCCTCGCTGGATTCACCAGTCGGGGAGGTGTGCGCGTTGACGAATTCGCGACGAGCTCCGGCGAGAGCTCAGGGGCCGCGCCGCGTGAGTCAAGGCTGTGTCGCAGACGTGCGCCGGCATCATCAGGAATGTTGTTCATACCCTGTCTATGTCTGGCGAGGCGTCAATCTTTCAGGAGTCGTCGGGTGAGTTTCGGTCAGCAGCTCGCCCAGCACCTTCTTGGCACGATGCAAACGGATGCTCGCCGCGTTCGCGCTGATGCCGAGCGAGAGCGCGATGGTTGCAATTGGCAGGTCCTCGAGCAGCGCGAGGGCGAGTACTTCCCGGTCGCGAGGGCGCAACTGCTTCCAGGCATTCGCCAAAGACTGGTCGGCGATGACGATGTCCTCCGCCGACGGTGCGGAGTCGACGGCACGGAACGATGCGAAGAATGATGCTGCCGACGCTTGCCGGCGGCGGTGGTTCGCGATGACGTTCGCTGCGATGCGGTACAGCCATGGCAGCTCTTCTCCCGGCGCGACCTGCTCCCGCTTGCTCCAGGCGATCGCGAAAACATCAGCAGCGAGGTCTTCAACGAAGCTTCGCTCGACGCGCCGATACAGATAGGCGCTCACCGCGCGAAGGTGCTGCGCGTAGGCAGCGGCGAACGACTCGTCAGCTGTGGACATGTGCCAAGTGTGGCGATGGACAAGGATTCCGGGCAACCCAACGTTTTCGGTGATTCATTCGTCGCGGCAGCCTCGATCCATGTTGGAGGTTCAATCCGGAATCGCGTCCGGCGAAGGGTTGTACATGAACTCGAGCCGGATGCCGTTGTCGTCTTCGACGAAGGATGCGTAGTACCGCTCGCTGAAGCGCGGGTACTTCTTCGGCTCGCGCACTGCGGACCAGCCGGCGCCGATCGCGATGGCGTGCATTTCATCCACCTTCGCCGGCGAATCGATGGCGAGGGCGAGGTGCTGCCATCCAACGTGCCCGTGCCTGTGCGGCCCGGTCCCCGGCTCCGCGGCAGCGTAGAGGATCAGCTCGGTCTCGCCATCCCGGTACCACGAGGCCCCACCTTCCGCGTCCTCGCGCGCGAACCCGAGCGCGTGCAACAACGGATCGAACTGCGCCACCGCTCGGGGCAGATCGTCAACGGTGATGCCAAGATGATCGAAAACAGTCATGACGGCAGTATTGCATCGCACCGGAACAGCGGCGCGCTGCAGGAGGCATCACCCGCCTTCCGCTTAGTCCTGTGGCCCCGATTGCTCCGCCAGCTGCTCCTGCACCAGGGCACTGGCTCTGGCGAGAACGTCGAGTTGCGCCGGGTTGTAGAGCGCGGTGATCGTCTCCATTGCAGCCTCTTGTGTCACTTTGATGCCCTTGGGGAGATGCGCTGCCGGGTGCGCCAGCCATGGGTAGTCGGTGAGATGTTGGGCGAGCCGAGGTGCGAGGTTCTCGGCGATCCGCTGCCGGGTGGCCTCGTCGGCATCGGGGGGCAGCGTATCGACCTCTGCGCCGAGTTCCTCGGGCTCTGTCTCGACCATTCGCTTGAGGTCGGACATCGCTGACTCGTCATACAACTGCGAATAGACGAGCATGAGGGAACGGTCCGCGCGGGACAGCCTGCCCGCGATGTCTTCGAAGCCGGCGGGAACATCGGTCGCGGTCGAGCCATCCAGGATGGCGCGGATCTCAGCCCGCGCCCGCTGCATCCGCTCGATGGTCGCGGCGAGGTCGGCGTCGATGGCGAGCAGCGCCTTGGCTGGACTCTCGCCGTCGGCGACTCCGACCGCCTCGATTTGTGCGAGAGGTACGCCGAGGTCGCGCAGCCGCCGGATCTGCAGCAGCCGCACGAGGTGCCGTGCCCGGTACTGCTTGTACCCGTTCGACATCCGCTCCGGCTCCTCGAGCAGCCCCGAGCGGTGATAGTGCCTCACGGTGTTCACCGTCGTTCCGGCCAAATCGGCCACCTCGCGTGTGCTCCACGCCATCGAAACCCTCCTCCAGCAGCCACCGCGGCTTCCGCGTGTTGCGCCACACCCATTCAAGACCCTGTTCCTAGAACATAGTCAAGCTCCCAGCGAACGCAGCCGAACGCGCTTGACCCTGTGGCGACAACACGGTTTCTACTGCATTCATCAGGCCCGGCGAAGAGTTTCGCGAGGGCCATCATCGAAAGAGAACAGACATGAACAATCCCTACCCCTGGCTTCAGGACTTCGTCGACCAGGTGCCCGACGTCCTCCAACCGCTGATCATCGCGGTCGCCGCCGCCATTCCCTACGTCGAAGGCCCAGGAGCGGCCGCGTTCGGCATCATCGCCGGCATCAACCCGATCATTGCTTCTCTGGCGGGCGCGACCGGAAACATCATCGCCGTCATCCTTGTGGCCGTCCTCGGGTCTCGAGTCCGAGGTGGTTTGGTCGCCCGACGCGCGAACCGGGCGGGCGCCCCCGCGACGGAGAATGTGCTCGAGTTCGCCGGCCAAGTCGGCCAGTCGCGCGCTGCCTCACCGGCCGTGACCGCAGCCGCCACCGACGAGCGGGCGGATGAAGCAGACCCGAAGTCAACCCGACAGTCAAAGGGTCGCGCGAGACTCCGCCGCTGGATGGTGAGGTTCGGCGTGCCCGGCGCGAGCATCCTTGCACCCGTAGCCCTCCCCACCATGCTGACTGCCGCGTTCTTTGTCGCCTCCGGGGTATCGAGGGGTTGGGTCATCCTCTGGCAGATCGTCGCGATCATCCTGTGGACGGGTGCCATCGCAGCCGCATCAACGGGAATTCTCGCCGTGCTCGGGTGGTAGAGGCGGCCGGGTCGGGCATCAGCGTGAGCGGCTATCGAAGCCTGAGAAGCATGGTGTCCGACCCGCCATTGCGACCGACCACCGTGAAACCCACGCGCTCATATAGGCGGCGGGCAGGGTTTCCGTCTTCGACGCTGAGGCTCACCGCGCGGATCCCCCTCGCCCTGGCCGACGAGAGCAACGTCCCGAGCAGAGCAGTGCCTATGCCCCTGCCTCGGAACTCATCGAAAGTTGTGATGCTCAACTCTGGGGTGTCAACATCGACGAATCCGTAGCCCGGACTCTCGGCCGGCAGGAAGACAAGCCACGCGACGGCTCGGGCCGTGTCGTCCTCGAAATCCGCGAGGCCGAAGTCGCGTCCACGAGGGAAGCTTGAGAAGTAGTGGGAAAGTTCTTCGGATGCATCGACGTCGTCGAGCGTGAAACGGGGGCCGGCCCAGTTCATGTTGGCAAGCGTCGCCCGCCGCAGGAGCTGACGGTCGGTGTCGTTCAACTCTCGGATCGGCACTGAGTCAGCGTATATCCGACGAGATCTGGATTGTGCTAGTCGTCGTTGTCGTAGAAACCAGCAGCAGCCTGGGAAGTGGTGAACGTGTAAACGTCGCCCGGGTAGATGTTTGGGTACTTGATGAGGCGACCGCCGTCGGCTTGTTGCAGCTGGTCCCACCAGATGTTGAACCGCATCCGGATCTGGTCTGCGGTGTCCCCGCTCGCCACCGTGTAGCTGGTGGGTTCACCATCGGCGTCGAGGGTAACCTCCCCCATCGCGCCTTCCCTAGGGCCTCCGTCGACAGGAGCGTGCCAGATGCCTTCCTCAACAAGATCGGGTGGCGCACTCGGGCCGCTACTGGGGCTGGGAGTGGCAACTCCTTGCGTCACGGGAGGCTCGATAGCATCGGAGGCCCTGCTGCACCCGGTGGCGAATAGCGCGACGGCCACTGCCATCATCACCGAAATTGCCCGAACTCGCATCATTTCGCGAGCCTACTAACTCGAGTGACACTTCTCCACGTAGCCTCATCGACATCGCGCCCGCCGAAGCGACGAAACAAGGTGCCGCTTGGCCTCCTCGATGTACAGGTTCGCAATCTCTCGATCAGGCTTCACCCTCTGCAGGTACCCGGCGGCGAGGAACGAGTCGATTTCCGCTCGCCCACGCTCCCAGCGATTGATCATTCATCCTCTTTCGTGTCCAGATCCAACTGGACAAGTGGCCGCGAGCGGATCGTCTGCACGAATCCGTCATCGCCCGCTTCCCACCTGCTCTTCGATATCACGCTGATGTTCACGTCTCTACCGACAATCTTTGTTGCCTCGCGCGCCGCCTCGTAGATGTCGCCGCCCTCAGCATCGCCCACAGCTACGACATCAACGTCGTTGGGGTCCTCCCCGGGTTCGCCCAGGTACCGAGCCGCCCAAGATCCGTAGATGAAGGCTTCGTCAATTCCGCGGATGCTGCTGAGGACCCCAGGGAGCAAGGCGCCAGGCCCGTAGCCGTACATGATCACCTCGCGCAAAGGCGTGTAGATCGGGTGTGAAGTGTTGATCTTGACGAGGCGAGTCCTACCAACCCGCCGCGAAGTCACATACCTACCACCAATCAGTCGATCCACATCGCGCAGAATTGTCGGGACTGCGACACCTGCCCGCGATGCGAGCTCAGTAAGCGACAGCTCGCGTTCCGGATCCACCATCAGCGCGGCAAGCATCCGCCCTTGGGTATCAGACCTCAGGATTGGCGCGAGAAGAGGAGCGCTTGATTTCATAACACCTACAATAACTTAGGTGTAATGAAAATGATAGCCGGCTCCAACGAACGGCCGCCTACCGCGCCAGCACCTCCCCCAGCGCATCGAGCAGCCCGCGACTCCCCGCCTCGCGCTGCGCCCCGGTGTCGAAACCGTCGAAGTGGATGCCGTGCTCCGTGTGCGTGAGCCGGGTTCCGCCGGCGATCACCTCGAACTCGAACGACGCAACCGAGGTCGAGATGTGGACGCCGTCGATCCACATGTTGTACGTGGTGACGATTCGCTCACGCTCGACGATGTTCGTGTACTCAGCCTCGTACCGCGACACCGGTCCGCCGTGGAATTTGGCCTCGTCAACATCCCGCCCGCCGACCCGGAAGTCGAAGCTCCACTCCCGGTTGCTCCACTCCTCGCCGGCGCCGAACCACTGCTTCTTGCGCTCCTCCTCGGCGAAGGCCGCCCACACCTGGTCGATCGGCGCGGGGTACTCGCGCTCGAGGGTGAATCCTGCGTGCGCGACGCTTCGTCCAGTCATCCGCTTTCTCACTTTCTCGTGAAGGTCAGGTGGGTGGTGCCGCTGGGCGCCGAGACCGAGCTCACCGCGTAGTCGCTCTCGAGCCCGCGCAGGTCGTCCCACAGGCGGATGCCCCGGCCGAGCAGGATCGGCGTGATCGCGACATGCAGGTGGTCGACGAGTCCGGTGGCGAGGAACGCACGCGCCGTTGTCGGCCCTCCCCCGACCCTGACGTCTTTGCCGTCCGCGGCATCCACTGCTACGGCAAGTGCCTCGGTAGGCGAGGCGGTGAGGAAGTGGAAGGTCGTGCCGCCGGCCATGGGTATCGACGGGCGAGGGGTGTGCGTGAGTACGAACACGGGCGTGCGGAACGGTGGCTCGTCGCCCCACCACCCCTTCCAATCTGGGTCGTCCGGAAAGTTGTGCAGACCGAACTTGCCCGCCCCCATGATCTCAGCGCCGATGCCCTCGAAGTACTGGGCTGCGAAATCGTCGTCGACACCGGTCGTGCCTTCACCCGTCGTGTCGCCGAACACCCGCTCACGAACCGTGCGCGTGGCGGCATAGTGCTCCACCAGTCGCGACCAGTCGTCGCCGAACGGGTTCTCCGGCGTCTGGTCGGTGGTCGTGGCAAAGCCGTCGATGGAGATCATGAGATCGACGCGCACTCTGGTCATTTCTGTTCCTTCTGTAGTGGATGTCGCGCCAGATGAATGCCGAGCCGGTCGGCCTGGTGCTCGGCGGAGGTTCGCTGCTGGCCGAGCCAGAGGTGCAGCCCGTCGAAGGCTCCGGGACGAAGGCTCACGGTTCGCACCCGTCCGTCTTTCTGCGTGGTGATGATGCGAGCTTGCTCGAGGATGCCCAGGTGCTGCATGAAGGACGGGAGCGTCATCGAGAAGTCGGCCGCTAACTCCGACACTGCTCCGGGCGCCTTCGCCAGTCGCTCGACGAGCCCGCGACGGGTGGGGTCTGCGAGGGCTCGGAGCACCGCTCCCACGTCGCCGGAATACTTTGGCATATGCCTAAGTATTGCCACTGCTTGACTCGCTGTCAACCTCGCAAAATCCGCACGGCTATGAGGGGGCGTTGCCCTTCGGCGCGCCAGGTCGTGTTTGACAAGGGGCGCTCGTCACCGGTTCCAGACGGCAGCTCTGCCTGTTCCGACTGAACGGGCCGCTTGAACTTGTCCGCGCCTACGCCCCCAGCGGCTGGGTCTCGATGAAAGCCGCGAGTTCCTTGGAGTCGCGGTGCCCGTCGTACTGGCGCAGCAGGTCAATGTAGCGGCGCTTGTCGAGTTGCCAGTCGTACTGCTCAATCGATGCCGAGCCTTGAGCTGCGCTAAAAACGAGGTCAGCGAGCAGGCGCGTAGTGCGGCCGTTGCCGTCCGTGAACGGGTGAATTCTGACGGTCTCTGCGTGCACAGCTATGCCGACCTGGCGTGGCGTCCAATCTTTGGTGTGCTGCCAGCGGTACGTGATCGATTCCAGAGAGGCCCGCAGCTCGACAGCGATCTGCTCCGGCGCGACGCCGATGTTCAGTTCTCGCTTGCGGAACACTCCCGCCCACGTCCAAATGTCACCGTAGAGGCGGCGGTGCAGCTCACGCACGAACTGATCGTCCAACAGCGATTCAAGGGTCAGAGTGCCGACGATCACGGCCGTCAACAGCTCCTCCGCTACCTCCCCTGGATAGCCTGTTCAAGGTCGTAGACGGCAGCCTTGGTGATTGGATCACCGAGCAGTGCCCGGACCTCGGGAACCAGCGCATCCAATTCCTCGTCGAAGATGGGCGTCTCGCCGTAGTCCGGCGTCAGGGGCATCAGCTGGGCTTGTGGCGATCGGCCAGGAACCGCTCAACGCGCTCCGAGCGCACATACCCCGCTGGCACGGTGCGACGTTCCAGTTGGGCCGATGCCTTGGTCGAGCGGACAACAGATCGCTTCACGGCTTCCTTATTCACTACACGGCGTTCCATGACTCGCACCTCCTGCCCCGGCTTCAACTCGCAATGACTTGATCATACAGCTCGAGGTTTTGGTGGCTGGGTACAGCGAGACCTTTCAGTGGAGGATTGCGAAGCCGTGAGCATCAAGGTCATCCCAACAGAGGACGGGGCCGCCCGCAAGCAAATCGAGCGATGCCGTCTCATGGGCAGGTCGAAGGAAACTGATACCTTCGACTGCCGCCGCCCCAAGGGGCAATCTCGGCAATAGTTAGGCTGTCAGATTCAAAATCCCCGCAAACAGGTCAAGTCGGATTGGCCGATACGGCTTGCCAGCGGCCTCCGCAAATGTTCAGCGCTTGACTGGGACGAGCGTGAGCGATTGCCCCAACGCCTCGGCGAGACGGAACAGCGTGGTAGCGGTCGGATTGCCAATACCGCGCTCGATACGGCTGATCTCGGCTTGTTGGATGCCGGTCAGTTCCGAAAGCGCGGGCTGCGTTAGCGATCTTGCCTTGCGGGCCGCGGCGAGGGCGGCCCCAAGTTCGGCGCGTGCGTTGACCTCTGCGACGAACTCAGACGCTGCCGCCTCGTACACGCGGCGTGTCTCTTGGGCCAGGATGCCTTTGCACGGTCCGCGATCTCATTGAAGCTCTTTGCCATACTGGCCCTCCTCGCACCTAATAGTCGGGCCTCCAGGGACTTCTGTGGTTTCGGTTTTGTGACTCTTGCCATGCTGCCCGTGTTCCCCTCACAGCGCGGCTGTGGCGCTAGTTATCCCGGTCGCCCCTAACGATAGTGATGAATAGGGACAATTAGGGCGGTTGGTGATGCCCCTTGCGTTGCCGCAACTTGTAGGCGACAGAGAGATGTCGGCGCTCCACGACCAACGACTCAAGCTTGCTGCCGGGCCGCCACTCACCGACCCTAACCACTCTAGTGAGCTACCTGGGACAGCAGTCTCACCGTGGCAGTCGCGATGTCTGCGGGCCTGTGGCCGATTGTGAGGGTGCGTAGGAGCCCTTGGTCGAGTTCTTGGATCGGAGGGGTGGCCGCATAGGCAGCCTCCAACACGTCCAGTGCGGCGCGCACGCCGACCTCGTCAGTGTGCCTCGGGTAGTTGTCGGGTGCCCAGGTGTCGAAGTCTTGAGGGCGCAGTCGCCGCGCGACTGCTGCCGCTGCTCCACCGTACCCTCCGGCTGCGAGGAGGGGGCGCCCAGCTTGGATCGTCAGACGGGCTTCTTCGACGACGCCGGGCTCTGCACCCGCGTAGTCCACGAGTCGTCCACCGACGATAAGGCGAGCCGACGTGTGATTCGCGACATACTCACGCATCGCCGTCAGTGCGTGACTGACATCCTTATCCCAGGTACCCGCCAGGGCACCCGAAATTGGCACCGCGTCGCCAGACGCCGACACCAACGTCAGCCGGGCGACGTCGCCGAGCCCTCTGTCTGCCGCAAGTAGCTCGGCTTCTGTAAGCTTGCGGTACTCGGACTCGGCAAGCGTGATGTCCAGCACGCACCGTCCGCTGCTGAAGCGCTGGGCTTCTTCGATCAGGAACTCGGTGTATCCGCCCGACTGAAGGTTGCCACCGTAGACGACTGTCGCACCCGCGAGCATGATCGCTCTGCCGACCTCCGCCACCACGAGTCGGCAATGCTGCTCAGTGAGACCAAGGCGAGCGAGATCAACGCTTTCCGAAATCGATAGGGCGATCTTCTGGCCCGAGAGAGCGTCTCGTGAGATCAGCGTAGGCTCGTTCATTCCTTGAGCGCTCCACCGCGTGCGGCGAAAGTCCGCGGCGTCAAGATGTCGACGTCGACATCGTAGCCGGCCACGGTGCACAACTGAAGTAGTACGAGTCGTTCCGCGTGGCCGAGTGGTGGATCGGGGTGGATCACCCAAAGGTGCTTGTCGTTTGGCTGTGTCTCCTGATGCTCGGCGAGCCAGGGAGCGAGCGTGCTCGGCTCCGGCGACTGCGCAGGCAACCAATCGAACCCGTCCTCGGACAGGTAGGAGGTCTGGGCCTGCCAGAGAGTATTCTTGAGCGCCTCGTCGACGAGCCTGTTGAGAGCGAGATGGATTCCCGGATCTGGATCGGTGAGGTCGCAGACCACGGAGGGGACGTGGTCCATGAGGAAGGAGCCACGCTCCTCGCCTCCCGTTAGGGCGTACATACAGACGACGGGCATGCCGCTGCGCTTTGCGCTATGCACCTCCCGTTGTGTCCAGTCTCGTCCTGCATAGACATCGGTGCGGATCATCAGCAGCGCGCTGCTGGCGGCGCTCTCCTCCAGGGTCTTCTCCCAATCGCCGCCGGGCTGGATGTCCTGCGCGTCGAAAAATGCCGACAGGTGCGACTGCTGGATGCGATCGCGGACCCGCTCGAAGATGGCAGGTCCGGAGCGTGCGGTTTCCTCCGACGACCGGTGCTTCGTGTGACTCACGAACACCGTCAGTCGTGTGGGGTGGTTCTTCTCCTGCTGAATGCGCTGGGTGATCGCCTGGGCGAGTTCGCGCCCGAACAGGCCACGATCCGTGTTCACCTCGGATGGCAGGGTCTGGATACCGCCGAGAATCTCGTTGGTGACGCTGTTGTCCCACTGCAGGTCTTGGGCCACGATCGGGTAGACGCCCACGCCAGCTCCTTGGTTTTGGGCTGCGATCTCGCGGACATACGCGTTCCACGGGTTGGTCGGGCTGGCGACTGCGCGCAGCAAGTTCGTGTCGATGATGGGGACAATCGCGTTAAACTCCGCCGCCGGTAGCCCCTCACCGAGCGGCGTTTCGATACCGAGCGGCCGTGGCGCCGTACCGGCAGACCATGGCTCACTACGCGCATACACCTCGACGGCGCCGCCGGCCAGCCCTGAGAAGGCCGGGCTGTGGAAGTGTTCGTGGAGCTCCGCGAAGCGCTCGGCGCCGATCGGGTCGTCGGGGTGCCAGACGACGAACACGTCGAGAATCGGCGGGATCGGCACTCGCACTCCATTCGAAACGCCGCCCCATCGAGGCGATGTCAGTGGTCAAAAGTAGACTATTCCCTTAAAGGAGGAATCGGAGATGAGCGACCAGCACAACATCTTCATCAGCCACCGTCACGAGGATGACGCGCTGGTCGGAGATCTCAAAAAGATGCTCGCAAACAGCGGCGCCGAGATCCGAGATTCGTCGATCACGAGCGAGACCCCGAACAACGCGAAGAGCCCCGACTACATCAGACAAATCCTCGCCGATCAGATTCGGTGGGCGGGCAAGATCATCGTCATCATCTCTCCCGACACAAAGAACCACGAGTGGGTTGACTGGGAGATCGAGTACGCCCGGAAGTTCCCGGACAAGCGGATCGTCGGAGTCTGGGCGCCAGGCACCACGCGTGAGGACCTGCCCGAGCCACTCGAGGACTACGCGAACGCGATCGTCAACTGGGATGCCCAGGCGATCATCGATGCACTCGATGGCAAGGACAACTGGACAGACCCCGGGGGTGCGCCCAGCCCTGTGCAGTTCATTCCACGAGCTGCTTGCTAATAAGGGGGGCGAGCGTGAGGATGTTCAGCTACATCGTCCGCTACGACGTCGGCTTCGCGCCCAACCCCTTCCACGGCGTCTGCTCCCTCGCCACCTGCAAGCAGGACATCCGCCGCGTCGCCCAGGTCGAGGACTGGATAGTTGGCACCGGTTCACGGCCGAACGGAAAGGCCGGCAACCTCGTCTACGCAATGCGCATCTCAGAGATCGTAAGCTTCCAAGAGTACTGGGACGACGCACGCTTCACCGAGAAGCGTCCGAACCTTCGGGGCAGCCGCATGGTGCATTTCGGCGACAACATCTACCACCGCGATCCAAACGGTGAATGGATCCAGGAGAACTCTCGCCACAGCAAGGACGACGGTTCCTTGGAAGCGCGGCACATGCTGCGCGACACGAAGAGCGATCGGGTGCTGCTCGGGGGCGAGTTCGTCTACTTCGGTGGAGAAGGCCCCGTCATACCCGAATCGCTGCGCAACGGCTACGGCTTCGACCTTGTGCACTCTGGGCCGGCATACCGCAGCAACTTTACCGACGAGCACGTATTGGCGACCATCGAATGGCTGCGGTCGCTCGAGCCTGGCGTGCAGGGACGCCCGCACGACTGGCCGCGCCGGAGGCAGACGGAAGCACCCGCCGCGTGAGGGTCAGCGAGTCCGCCTAGAACATTGGATTGTGGACGCGTTCACGCGCGAGCTCGTCCCCCAGTACAGGGTGCTGAGGAAGGGCGACGTTGATCCCCCACTTCGGCGGGAAGTAGAGCGTCATTGGCTCGGATGTCCAGGTGTAGCGCGACTTGATCCGGCTTCTCGCACTGGCGAGTTCGGGAACAGCCTCACGGCAATACTTGTCTGTCTCGCAGAAGAGGTTTTGGGCGTCGATCGCCTGGATAGGCCGACCCCAAAGACCGTTGAACTGAAGTCCGAGACGCGCGAACTCGGCCTCCTGGTTGTCGACCATCCACATGATCACTTCTTCCGGCGTAAGACCGCCGAGATCGGAAAACACTTTCTTTATGCCGCGCAATGCGCCGGGGCCGGGTTTTGTAAAGTCGTTCTCGGAAAAGTTCACGTACTCGGAATAGTTCAGGTCGATCGCCATCTGGTAGGACATGAAGTCGCCCATTAAGGGGAAGGCGTGGAGGAGCTCATATACCGCTTCTAGTGACCTCGCCTCAAGTATCCGCTCGGCCAGCCGAGACCGCACGAACATGTCTAGGAACAGCTCGACATGATTCAGGTGCTTCGTCTTGCGGCCATAGGCGTTCGTGGCGCAAAGAATGAACGCCCCCGTGTAGAGACCGCCGTTGCGGTCCTTCGCTTTGGTGAGCGCGGCTTCGAACTCGCCAGACTTCAGGTCGGCAATGCGCGGCGAATGCCCGATAATCTCGGTGACGGTCTCCCACGTGCCTATATTGCTGAAATTCCGAAACGCCACGATCTGGAAGAGGCGGTCGGCTGGGCTTGAACCGTCGTCAAGGTATGCGACGTCATGGATGAGGTACTGACTGACGCGGTCGGCTGCCCTGTAGACGTTGCAGAACTTGTACTCCTGGAGAATCCGGTCCTCGGTCCACGGCCACGGGGCTCCGGCAACGCGCGCCTCGAACACGCGCTGTCGCTCAACGGCGAACCTCCAGTAGAGCTCGTAGACGCCGTCCCGGGGAGTTGCTGCTCGCATGTCGCTTGTGTGTCTCCGCTCAGTGCTGTCCTTAGTTGTACGCGTCTCCTGCCGGAGATACAGGCGTAGTCGCTCGGTCGCTACGACCGCTACATCATCTCCTCATTATGCGTCGAATATCCGTCAAAACCTCCGTCCGAACGCCCGGAATCACGGCGGAGCGTGTCGACCCCATCCGGATCTGACACCGCGACCGCAAACACGAGGCGCAACGCAATCGCGGTCAGGCGTTCAGTCAGCACGAGCTTCTCCATCCACTCGCCCTGGGGCTGGAGTTGCAGGAAGGCGTCCAAGGCGTCGAAAGCCCTCGAGGCATCTGCGGCTTCCGCATGCACAGCCCCGACCTCGCCGACAATCTCGCGCGCCAGCATGAGTTCCTCGAAACCGTCCGGGCCGTCGCTGAAAGGACCACCGCCGTTCACGAATATCTTTCCGGCGACCTCTGTTGATTGATCCGCGAGAAAGGTCTCGTACTTGACCAAGTACACGAGGAGGTCGACCGCGGTATCCAAGAGCGACTCTCTCGCCGCTGCGGCACCACCAACAACCTGATCGATGCGGTCGATCTTTCGGGCGAGGTTGGCGGCGATGCTGATCAGTTCGCCGCGCTTCTTCCACGAGTTGCCGTATGCAGCATCCTTCGACCGATGTAGGGCGATGACCGACTCGCGCAGGTCTGCCCAATCCACAGCGCATGCGGGCGCGGATAGAAGGTGAGCGGAATCTCGAAAGAGTTGTTCGTGGAGCGCGAAGGCGATGTCACTGTGACCGAGCTCGCCGACGAGTTCCCGTTGCCGGGTCTCGTCGGCTCCGGCAGTGATGGCCCACTTGATCGCGATGGCTTGAAGGAACTGACGTAGCAACGGGTCGGGGAAGCTGGCGATCTCTGTCCTGCAGGCCTCCCCGGATGCCAGACGGGCTTCGAGGTCGAACCAGCGATCGAGCACGGCGGCGAAGTCCTCCCACGGGGTCTCGAATCGAGCCCCAGCCCACGCCTCCTCATAGCCGGACACCCCGGAATACCCGGCAAGGGCACGGTCCGCCTGCTCGATCCGGTCGTCGTAAAGATGAAGCGATGAGATGAAGAACGCCCCATGCCCGACCCGCGCGCGAAGCCAGAAGGCCATCATCTCGTGCAGCACGCTCCACTCGAAGGTGTTGATACCGGAAAACCCCCAGAGAATGTCGTTGGAACGCACGGTCACGTTCAGGTCAACGCGGCCGTCCCTGACGACGAAGTGGAGCCAGTTGTTGCAGGGCACATCGAGCGTGTCCACAAAGTCGCGTGCCGGATCGAACAGCACTGCGACCGCACGGCGAGATTCAGGGTCAGTGCTAAGGAGCGTGCGGATCTCGTCCAGCTGATCGACGCCGCCCCAGTCGCGCAGCCGCGGCCCGTAGCCGCCACGCCACGTCGCCTGATCGTCCGAGAACTGCAGCGCGCGCCCTAAGTAGCGGGCGAGGTAGTCCAAGTCATTGCGCCCCGCGAGTACCCACATCGTCTCGGCGATTGTGGCGAACACGTCGTTGCGGCGCCCAGGGACCGTAATGAAGCGTTCCGTCGGCTGCGCCAACGTCACCGTTCGAACAAGGAGTTCATGAGTCGGCATCCCACGGACCGTTACCGGGCGACCAGACGACCGAAGCGCCTGGAGCTCTGCGATGAAGGCACGAGCGGCGTTGCGGTAGAGCATCGCTGTTCCTTTCGCCCAGTTGTTGAGAATTAGTATTGCTACTGAACCAACGATTGTTGCGCAATCGAGGCATGAGTCTCAAGCGTGTCGACCAGAAACTTCGAGTGGGCTAACGGGCGTTGCTGCTCCTAGCATCCATGTTGCGCCCGGCCCTTCTCTCCGCTGATCAGGGCAATCGCATCTGTCGAAATCGCTCATACCCGCGAAGGTGGATTGCATGGAGTCCACCGACTTCGGAAACCGGGATCAGGTAGTACGAGAAGTCGCCGTCGACGATGAAGAAGTCGTCAATCTCGTCGGGACTGTAGGTTCTCCGGCCTCCGCGCGAGGTCGACAGATAGACCTTCCAGGAACCGCCTGCTCGAGTCGAGGTCGTTTTCACCTGCACCCGACGGATGGTCGCATCGGTGGAAACGAGCAAGTCGTATCGGCTCGGTTCCAGGGGCCACGAGACGTCATAGCCGCACAGCGCGAACCACGCTGCAGCAAGTAGCGGACCCGCTCGGTCGAGGTGGTCGAGTGTCGGTCGACACCGCCCACCGGCGTCGGCCTGCAATGAGGCGGTCAGGTGAGACGCGTCAATGCGAAGCCGCGCGGCGTGACCTTGCAATAAGGCGACGTCAGACGGGCCGGATAGACCCAGAGCCTCAGAAACATCGGCCCAGGACAGTGCTTCGGCAATCGCGGTTCGAAGCTGCCCCTCGGGTCAAGTCCCTTGGAGTGGTGTAACCCGTGTTCTTCGAGGCGGTGTGGGTTAGGCGCTGAGTTCGAGGTCAGGCTGCTGGTCGGTCACCTCGCTTCCGGTGTTGGGGACGAGGTGCAGGCGGCTCTTGGCGAGGATGTCGAGGCCGAGGTAGCGGCGGCCTTCGGCCCACTCATCGGTTTGCTCGGCCAGGACGGCGCCGACGAGACGGATGATCGCGTCGCGGTTGGGGAAGATGCCGACACTGTCGGTGCGGCGGCGGATCTCGCGGTTGAGGCGCTCGTTGGGGTTGTTCGACCAGATCTGTGACCAGAGCCCGTCGGGGAAGCCGGTGAAGGCGAGGATGTCCGCTCTCGCGGCGTCGAGGTGTTCGTGCGCGTCGGGGAGTTTGCCGTCGACGTAGTCCAGGAGCCGGTCGAACTGGGCGTGCACGGCGTCGCCGTCGGGTTGGTCGTAGACGGAGTGCAGCATTGCCTTCACCGCCGGCCACATGCTCTTGGGGGTCACGCTCATCAGGTTCGCCGCGTAGTGGGTGCGGCAGCGCTGCCAGCTGGCTCCGGGCAGGTTTGCGGCGATCGCCTCCCGCAGGCCGGCGTGAGCGTCGGAGGTGACCAGGCGAACCCCGGTGAGGCCGCGGGCCACAAGGTCGGCGAAGAAGCTGTTCCAGGCTGCGCCGGTCTCGCTGGTGGCCACCCGCATGCCGAGGACTTCCCTGCGTCCGTCGGCGTTCACGCCGGTCGCGATCAGCACGACGGCGTTGATCACCCGACCGCCTTCGCGGACCTTCATGGTGAGCGCGTCGGCGGCGACGAAGGTGAACGGCCCCGCCTCTCCCAGCGGTCGGTGGCGGAACTCGTTGACGTGCTCGTCGAGCTCGGCCGCCATCCGGGAGACCTGCGACTTCGACAACGAGTGGATCCCGAGGGTCTTCACCAGCTTGTCCATCCGGCGGGTGGAGACCCCGGCCAGGTAGCAGTCAGCCACCACGGTGATCAGCGCGGTCTCCGCCCGCTTGCGGCGCTCCAGCAACCACTCCGGGAAGTAGGTGCCGGAGCGCAGCTTCGGGATCGCGACATCGATCGTGCCGACCCGGGTATCGAGGTCGCGGTGCCGGTAGCCGTTGCGCTGGGCCGTGCGCTCGGGACTGGGTTTGCCCCACTCGGCACCGACCACAGCATCGGCATCGGCGGACAGCAGCGCGTTGATCATGGTTTGCAGCAGGTTGCGCATCAAATCCGGTGATGCTTCGGCGAGGGCTTCACCGAGCAGGGCAGCAGGGTCGACAATATGGGGAGCGGTCATCGTGATGACACCTTTCGAGTGGGATGTGAGAGTTTCCTCGAAGGAACACCACGGTGGCCGCGTCCACGTCCATCAGACGCAACCAACCACCGGGCTACACCACTCTATGGGGCACTACTGTCGGGATAGACCCGTCCTCGCAGAAACCGGGCTCTTGTGATCGAGCAGAAGGGATTCCGAAGCAAGTTCGCCGTCGAGTCGTTTGCGCACTTCATCATCAAGCGGCTCTTCATTCCACAGACTGTACGAAGCCAATCCACTCTCGCGTGCCGACTCTTTGAAGGCCACCAGGTGTTCCGTTGGCGCAGTCTTGACCCGGTGACGCAGATCGCCATCTAGGCGCTCGCCGAAGTAGGCCTCGATCAGGTCCAATCCGTTGACTGCTTGTCCCAAAGTTGTCACACCCGGATGTTATCTGCAGCCCATCACATGAGCTCGCCAGACGATAGCGCGGCAGGAGGAACGGCCTCAGCGTCCGGGAGACCTGCACTTACTTCCCTACCCCTTCGTCCCAACGAAGATTTTCCGGCCCATCGCTCGCCGGGCCAGAGGAAGGCCGCCTTCGGCGTCATGCGCGGTTGGTCGGAGGAAGCAGCGCACATTCGCAGAACACCAATTGCACGCTGAGAACGCATCCGATCCCATTAGCAATCGGGGCCGACTGTTCGCTCGCCTCGGCGGGACACCCGGTTACCGATTGTGGGGGTCGGCGGCGGGAGTGGGGTTCATGCGCCAAGGGTAAGGGGTCGCGGCTTGACTCCTGTCACACATCGAACGAAGCACGTGGCAGTCGGCTTCCGCCGAGTGGGGCTCGCTGTCACTCTGCTGGGCGAACAAGCCACGTGGTAGCGGGGTCGACATCCTCAGACCATGCGAGGGTCGGCAGATCGCTCCCGTTGAGCCCGGCGAGCTGTAGCGCCGCCTGGCCGGAGAGATGCGCGGAGTGAATCGACTGGCCGTTGGCGACCGCAGCGTAGAACTGCGCGGCATAGCTAATCGCATCGCCGTCGTCGATCTCGTCCGCCATGCCGATGGCGAACGGCACGACCCCCTGAACGAGCGCCTCGATCTGGCCGGCCGACTTGCACGAGTTGAGCAGCACGAGCAACGGCGGATCGTCGGTGGCGCCGATCGCGGCAGCGAATGCTCGCGCAGTCACGATTGCGCCTGCGTGAGGCTCATCGCGCTCGTCCTCAAAGACGATGAGCTCTTCATTGCTGTGCCCTGAGAAGTGCACGACGTGTGGACGGAACTTCGTGATGCCGTCCAGAAGGTCCTGAGCAGTGGCGGCAGGGCGTACGTCCAGCACGATCCGGTCGCGATGCAGCGCCGATTCAACGGCGGCACGGATGCGCTTCTGCTCACGCCCGACACGCAGGTCTCCTTCCGAGGACGCGCCCAGTAGCAGCACGCGAAGCGTCTCCAACTTGGGCGGCCGCAGCACACGGACTGCACGACTCACGACCTGCTCAGTTTCGACAATTCGCCGCTCGACCGAAGCACGCGCTGCTGCCGCCTCCCGGTCGGCATATTGCTGTTCGCGCTTGCGACGCTGTTCAGCCGCACTCGCCTCCGCAAGCTCTGCCTTGGCAAGTCTGGCTACCAACGCAGCCTCCTCTCGCGCGTATCCCGAAGCACGCGATTGCCAGCGACCTGCTTCTTTCCCGGCCGCGGCCGCCTCAGACTCACGCCTTTCGGCCTCCCGCAGCTTGCTCTGCACCGTGCTCGCGCTTCTCGACTTAGATGCCGCAGAACGCGCGGCCGCCGATTCAGCCCGCTTCTTGGACTCCTTGCTGCGGTACTCGCCGACCTTCTTCTCGGCATCGACACGCTGCTTACGTTTCCGCTCAACCTGGCCACGGTACGTATTCGCGCTCATCGGAACACCTTTCGCCCTGATTCAGACCATACCCGTGGCCCCCGACGTCGACAGCGGATACCAGGACCAGGTTCTGCGTGCCGCTCAGTCTTCCGGTCGCCGCCAGTCCCTGATGATGGGCCTGACTGCCCTCGTGCAAGCCAGATCAGATGTCACCTACCCGTGCAGCAGTCCCGTTCGATTCAACGCGCCCGAAAACGGGCGCGTTTCGACGTTTAACGCCAAAACGACACAGGAAGCGGTTCCGTGCCCAGGATCAGCACGATCGAGCGGCCGGGCAAACGAAGAAATCCCTCCCGAGAAGCTTCGGAAGGGATTTCAAACGGAGTTTTTGGGACGGTTTTTAGGACGGCCCATTCGGTCGGGCTGACAAGATTTGAACTTGCGACCCCCTGACCCCCAGTCAGGTGCGCTACCAAGCTGCGCCACAGCCCGTGACAACGGATATAGCTTAGCCGAACGGGTGGAGCCCCTCCGACAAGCTCAGGGACCGGATGGGGCGGGCCGCTTCGACAAGCTCAGCGACCGAGATAAGCGGCGGGTACGGCAGACTATGCCCATGACCGCTGACGCCTACGACTACGTGATCGTGGGCGCCGGGTCCGCCGGGTGCGTCCTCGCCAACCGCCTCAGCGCCGACGGCAAGCACAGCGTCCTGCTGCTCGAGGCCGGCGCGGTCGACAAGAAGACCGAGATCCGCATCCCGGCCGCCTTCTCTACACTGTTCCGCTCCGAGGCCGACTGGAACTACGACACCGTTCCCCAGGAGCAGCTCGACAGTCGCAGCGTGTACTGGCCGCGCGGCAAAGTGCTCGGCGGGTCATCCAGCATCAACGCCATGATGTGGGTGCGCGGGTTCGCCGCCGACTACGACAGCTGGGCAGAACTTGCCGGGCCGCAGTGGTCGTGGAAGGCGCTGCTCCCCCACTTCAAGGCGGTCGAGCGCATCACCGGAAGCGACGATCCCGCCCACGGCACCGCGGGCGAGATGGCCATCATCGGCGCAGCGGAGTCCACGGTCATCCACTCTTGCGTTCCTGGAGGCAGCACGGCGAACTCGGGCTCACGGTCGAGCCGGCGAACTCCGCGCAGCCGGACGGCGTCAGCCAGACCATGGTCACCCAACGCGGCGGCGGGCGGGTGAGCGCCGTCGACGCCTACCTCACGCCAGCGAAGGGTCGCACGAACCTCAGCGTGCGGACCGGCGCCCACGTCACCCGTGTGCACCTTCGACGGAAAGCGCGCCACCGGGGTCGAGTACATCGAGGGCGGAACCCGGCGCACGGTCACCGCCCGCCGCGAAGTGATCCTCGCCGGCGGTGCGATCAACACCCCGCAGCTGCTCATGCTGTCGGGCATCGGCGATCCCCAGCAGCTCGCCACGCACGGAATCGAGGTCGTCGCAGCCTCCCCCGAGGTCGGCCAGAACCTCAAGGACCACCTGCTCAGCGGACTCATCGTCGAAGCCGAGAACGACACGCTCTTCACCGCGCGCAGCCTGCCGCAGGTCGCCCACTACCTGGTGCGCCGCCGCGGCATGCTCAGCTCCAACGTCGCCGAGGCGTACGGGTTCGTGCGCAGCCGCCCCGACCTCGAACTGCCCGACCTCGAACTCATCTTCGCGCCGCGTCGCGTTCATCAAAGAAGGGCTCGAGACGCACCCGGGGCACGGCATCACGCTCGGCTCGATCCTGCTGCAGCCCGAAAGCTCCGGGACCATCACCCTCGCCTCCGCCGACCCGCTCGCCAAAGCGGTCATCGACCCGCGCTACCTCAGCGATCCCGGCGGCAAAGACCGCGAGACCCTGCTCGCCGGCATCGCCTGGTGCGACCGCATCCTCAAGACCGAGCGGATGCGCGGGGTCACCAACGGCCGCCTACATCGCCCCCGAAAACGCGAACGATCTCGCTCCCGACGAACTGTATGAGGTCGCCGTCAACGGGTACGCGCAGACGCTCTACCACCCGGTCGGCACGGCGCGGATGGGACTGGATGACGCGTCAGTCGTCGACCCGGAGTTGCGGGTGCGCGGGGTGCGAGGGGCTGCGGGTCGTGGATGCGTCGGTCATGCCCGGGCAGATTCGCGGGCACACCAACGCGCCGACGCTCGCGATTGCGGAGAAGGCGGCGGGGTTAGTACTTCGCGGGTGAGGTCTCGACAGGCTCGACCTGCGGTTTCCGGTGATCGAGCCTGTCGAGATCTCGGCGAGAGCTACTCGCTGGTGAGGTTTCGATACGCGCTGGCGCGCTACTCAACCGGCTGAACCGGCGCTGGTTTCGATACGCGCTGGCGCGCTACTCCACCTGCTTGGCTACCGCCAGCCGAGGCCGGGCGCGACGTGCTTCACGATGCTCTCGAGCAGGTGGGCGTTGTAATCCACGCCCAGCTGGTTGGGAACCGTCACGAGAAGCGTGTCCGCCTCGCTGCACCGCGGTGTCGAGCGCGAGCTGTTCGGACGAGCTCGTCCGGCTCGCCGATGTAGCTCTTGCCGAACCGGGCGAGCCCGCCGTCGAGGTAGCCGACCTGGTCGTCGCTGTCCGCCTGGGCGCGCAGCCCGAAATAGCGTCGATCCTCGTCGTTCACGATCGGAAGGATGCTGCGGCTCACCGACACCCGCGGCTCGAAGTCGTGGCCGGCATCCGCCCACGCCTGCCGGAAGATGGCGATCTGCTCGGCCTGCAACTCGTCGAACGGCACCCCCGTGTCTTCGGTCAGCAGGGTCGAGCTCATGAGGTTCATGCCCTGCTCCCCCGCCCACTTCGGCGGTCGCCCGCGTGCCGGAACCCCACCAGATCCGTTCGCTCAGGCCCGGTGACTGCGGCTGGATCGCGAGCAGGCCGGATGTCCCGGTCATCTGCGGATTGGCCGGTGCAACGCCCGCGCCCGCAATGGCCGACCTGAAGATGGCGGTGCGCTCGCGAGCATCCGCTGCATCATCGCTGCCCTCGGCTGGAACGTACCCGAACGCCTCGTAGCCGCGCAGCGCCGTCTCGGGTGAACCCCGGCTGATGCCGAGCTGCAGCCGGCCGTCGCTGATCAGGTCGGCGGCAGCGGCCTCCTCCGCCATGTAGAGCGGGTTCTCGTAGCGCATGTCGATCACGCCGGTGCCGAGTTCGATGCGGCTGGTGCGGGCGGCCATCGCAGCGAGCAGCGGGAACGGCGAGGCGAGTTGCCGGGCGAAGTGGTGCACGCGCACGAAGGCGCCATCCAGCGCCGAGCTCCTCCGCGGCGACGGCCAGTTCGATGGTCTGCTTGAGCGCATCCTTCGCGGTGTGCACGAGCGAACCCTGCACCGACTGCCAGTGCCCGAAAGAGAGAAAACCTATGCGCTTCACGTCAGGGTCAGCGTACGAGTGCGGGCTGGTATTCCCGCTGGTGAGGTCTCGACAAGCTCGACCTGCGGGAGGGGTGACGAGTTGCTCGCCGCTGAGGTTTCGATACGCCGCAAACGGCTACTCAACCAGCGGGAAGTTACGTAGCCTCGAAAGTGTGAAAGCACTTGTCGTGTACGAATCTCTCTGGGGCAATACGGAGGCAATCGCGCGGGCGATCGCTCAAGGGCTTGGCGACAATACCGAAGTGGTCGATGTGGCCAACTCCCCCACCATTACGGACGACATCGACCTGATCGTCGCCGGTGGGCCCACGCACGCCTTCTCCATGACCCGCGAGAACACCAGGGAAGGAGCCATGCAGCAGGGTGCGACGCAGGGCTCCACGAAGCTCGGACTCAGGGAATGGATGAACGCGCTCCCCAGCCACCGGCCCCACCAGCGCATCGCCACCTTCGACACCCGCGTCGACAAGGTGCGGATGCTGCCAGGTTCCGCCGCGCGAGCCGCCGCCAAAGTCGCGCGCAAGCGCGGGTACGAGCAGCTCGGGCACTCCGAAAGCTTCTACGTGAACGATGTCGGCGGCCCGCTGCTCGAAGGCGAAGTCGAACGCGCCCGCACCTGGGGCAACTTGCTGGGTCGGCTGGCTAGCGCGAGCGGATGAGGGCAGCTACCGACTACTCGCTTCAACGTGGCCTGGACTGAGGCTGGCAAACCCCAGCTCTTCGGCTGCAGCGACAAGCCGTGAGTCGTAGGCGACGACAAGGTCGGCATCAAGCAGAACAGCAGTGGCGAGGTGGATCGCGTCGAGACTACGGAGGCTTCCGGGGCCTAGCCTTCGCGCGAGCGAAACGACCGATTCATCCATCGGGCTCACCTCAATACCCGACAAGGCGAGTTCGATGAGATCAACGACTCTGGCCGGCGCCTCTAGCTCGAGCCGCGACCGCATCGCCCGATGAACTTCAACGAGAGCGAGCGACGACGACATCAGCCGGTCGCCGCCGACAATCCATCGCTCGAGCTCATCGAGGAGTTGATCCGTCTCCGCCTCCCGGATGCCGCGCTTGATCACCGCGCTGCTGTCAACGTAGACGATCACCTAGATTCGGTCTTCTCGTCGCAAGAGATCGATCGTCGTCTCGCCTTCCGAAAGCGTCGGAAGATCCGCGCTCCTGCGAAAAGGGGTGCGCGGTGGCATCAACTTCTGGCGATACGCGCGCCGGGCTGCCTCGAGCTCAGACTCCTCGCTGCCCAGCTTGAGATAACTCGCGATCGCCGCACGGATCACGTCCTGCTGCGAACGGTGCGAGCGCTCAGCCTCGAGTCTCAGCGCATCCTCCAACTCAGGACGTAAACGGAGATTGGTTGCCATTCAGCAATGGTACCAGCTGTGGTACCACACGATGCAGGACGCCAGGTCTCGACGAGCTCGACCACCGGGTTGCTCGCGGGTGAGGTTTCGATACGCGCTGGCGCGCTACTCAACCTGCCGAAGTACATGCACCGTGTCCATGCTCTGCAGCGGCAACAAGCCCGCGCGTGCCCAGGCGCGCTGCACACGGATGTTGTGGCTCTGCGTCGAAATGTAGAGCTCAGCTTCCCCGGAGTCGGCCGCAACCGCCCGCAGCAGTTGTCCGTACAGCCCGGCACCCTGGGCGTCCGCAACCATGCCAGCCAGTTCGATCTCACGTGCGCCATCATCGAGTTCCTTGACGACGGCGACACCGATCACCCTGTCATCATCCGTCATTGCGTAGACCCGGCCGGCGGCATCCGCCAGGGTCGACTCCGCCCCCTCCCGGTAACCCTCGGCAACGAGCGCCCCATCGAGCAACGGGTTCGCCGCGTAGTGGCTCACGTACCCCGTGAACGAGTCCACGAGCGCGTCGAACACTTCCGCAGCCGAAGGCCACTCGTCACCGGCAACCAGCGACACCGTGGCGTCCGACGGCTCAGCGGCAGCGAGCATCCGCTGGGGCGAACCCGACCAGTACACGATGCTGCCCGCCGGCAGAACGGTGCGACCCTCGAGCCCCATGCCGAACGAGGGCAGCCGCACGAGCTCAGACGGATAGCGGAGGATCAGGATGTCCGAGTCATCCGCCCCGATGCGCGACCAGACGGCTTCCGCGACCTGTTCGATACCGCCCTCCCAGCCGGTGCCGACGGTCAGTCTCGACACGGTGAGACCGAAACGGGCGGACTCACGAGGACTCGCAACAACCTCGCCAACCCCGCGAGAGAAATCAGTCCAGGCCACGCTCAGCCCACTGTGCGGTAGTCGCGCACAGCATCCACAACCCGCTGCACCTGCTCGTCGTCGAGTCCCGCCCACAGCGGCAGTCGAACCAGACGCGCCGAGAACTCCGCGGTCGCGACGCACGGGCGCGGCGTGCGGCCGAACTCACGAGCAGCCGCACTTGAGTCGAGCGGCGTGTAGTGGAACGTCGCCACGATGTCCTGCCTGGCCAGGTGCGCGATGATGGCGGACTGGTCCGTCTGGCTCGGCATGACCATGAAAAACAGGTGCGCGGTGTGCTCGCGATCCGGCGGAATCGACATCAGTCGAACGCCCTGCTCCCCGGCCCAGCCGGCGAGGCCAGCGGCGTACGAGTTCCAGACGCGGTGGCGCGACGACTGGATCTGGTCGAACTCCTCCAGCTGCGAGTCGAGGACCGCCGCATTGAGTTCACTCGGCAGGTAGCTGGAACCGGAGCCCACCCACGTGTACTTGTCGACCTCGCCACGCAGAAACCGCGAACGATTCGTGCCCTTCTCGCGCAGGATCTCCGCCCGCTCCACGAGTGACGGATCGTTCACGAGAAGCGCGCCGCCCTCGCCACTGTGGATGTTCTTGGTGTCGTGGAAACTCTGCGCACCCATCACGCCGATCGTGCCGAGCGAGCGTCCTCTCCATTTCGCGCCGAGCCCGTGCGCGTTGTCCTCGATGATCGGCAGACCGTACTCGTCGCTGATGCGCAGCAACTCATCCATGTCGGCGGCGACACCCCCGTAGTGCACGATCGAGATCGCCTTCGTGCGCGACGTGATGGCGGGCTCGATCTGCGCCGGATCGATGTTGCCGGTCATCGGGTCGATGTCGACGAAAACGCAGCGTGCGTCTCGAAGGGCCACGGCATCCGCTGCAGACGGAAAGTTGAAACTCGGCATGATGACCTCGTCGTCCGACCCGAGCTCAAGCAGCAGCCCGCTCGCTTCGAGGGCGTGGGTGCACGAGGTCATCAGCAGAACATTGCTGGCGCCGGTGATCCGCTTTATCTTCTCGGTCGCCTTTCGCGTGAAATACCCGTCTCCGTGCACGTGTCCGGAGTCAAGCACACGCTGCACGTTGGCGGCCTCATGTTTCGTTTGGCGCGGTCGGCTGAAGACGATCTTCTCTTTCCCCATGGTCTTTCCACCCTATGATCCGTGACTGGGACTCAGCCTTAGAATGGCGAATTCCCAGCCAGTGCGATCCCGCCCGCGTACACTACGCCCGAGATCACGTGGAGCCCCATGACAACGACCGCCACGACCACCGCGACCCGACGTGTCTGCGGACGAGCGAGAGCCGCCCTCGCAACCTCGATGAGCGAGACAACGAACAGCACAAGCACCGCGAGGTAGCCGCCCCAGAACCAGTTGGCGCTGCTGGCCAGCTCCCCCGTCGCCTCCACTTCAGCGAAGAGGGACAACTGGATGATCGCAACTGCAACCACCGCCCAGGCGAGAACGACGGGGAGGCTGCGCCGCTGAGCCCGATCCATCGCGAGCAACGCGACCGCCGGGCCTGCCAGCGAGAGCAGGAGCGACAGTGGGATGTTGCCCGAATGCAGTGACCAGATCGCGAACGGCTGCACCTCGAGCGTCGTTGAACGCACGTCCTCCATGGCGAACACCAGCACGTACTGAATGGCAAGCAGCACGGTGACCGGTGCGAGAATGACGGCGAGCATCCCGGCACGTCGGGCGGGAGCAACACCCTGCTGCGCGAGGCACACGAGCGCCGCTACGCCGAGCGCGGGCAGGAAGGCGAGCGCGAAATTCGGCTTGGCGAGCACCGACGCCACCGCGAGGGCAGACACGACGGTCGCCGACCCGTGGCTCGCACGCCTGAGGAACACGACGGCGGCGGCGAAGAGGGCAATGACGAAGGGCGCTGCGAGAATGTTCGTCGAGTTGTGCCAGACGTTGGCGGTGAGCTGGCCCAGATAGATGTTGTGCGGTTGTGCGGGGTTGATGAGCGGCATCACGAGGATGCTCGCAATGGCAACCAGCCAGGCGGCATCCGGCCGCTGCAGCACCGCCTTCGCGATCACGAAGACCACGACCGCGCGAACGGCGATGAACACCGCCAGAAGTACGACGCTCGCAATGCGCAGCACCTCCAGCTCGGTGCTGCCGAGGGTCACCGCCTGCAGCAGGAGGTACCAGACCGAGTATGAGATCCAGCCGCCATCGCGCACCATGTCGGCGCTGAGCGCGGCGTGCAGCATGATGTCGGGGGTGGTCTCATCCTCGGTGAGGCGGACGAGCACCGGAACGGCGATGACCATCGCAACCGCGACGAGCGAACCGTACCAGGCGAGCCCGGTCAGGCGCGCAGCGCGGCGAGTGCCATTGGCGGTGACCATGTCACTGAACCCACTCTTCCGGCGGTACCGGGCAGTGAGGAATGCCGTAGAAGTACTCGAAGGCGATGTTCGCGTGGCGCACGGTGCGGCTGAAGTACGCCCCCGCGCCCACGAGGCTCGTATAGTACTCGGCGTTCGCACACCGGGTTTCGGCTCCCCGCTCGGTGAGGTCGCCGAGCACGACATCCCAGTGGATCGCGTCGATCGACTGCGTGCGTGGCGACGCCCTCTCCGCCTGTGCCACCGCGAGATTGAGCGGCAGCAGGTGAGCGATGGCGATAACCGCGAGAGTGGATGCCGCCACCGCCACGACCCGCGACCCAACCTCCGAGAGGCGGCGAAGCAGCATCCACAGCAGGGTCACGACCACGAGTGCGATGTCCGTCCAGACCGCGGGGCCCGAACGGTACGACATTTCCGTTGTCACCTGCGCAACCGCTCGCGAGGTGATTCCGGAGACAACCGACACCCCCAGGGCGGTCACGGCGGAGATCGCGAGAACCGTGACGAGCCCCCTGTCGTCGCGGCCTGGCCCGGTCCGCAGCCATTCCTTCGCAGCCAGGCGCGGGGCGATTCGCTCCTCGCGCGCCCGGAATGCCGCCCAGGTCGCCGCCAGCAACACGAGGGCGAGAACGCCGACGAGCACGCCGAACGGTGTGAAGAACGGCGGAAGCGACCTGCCGGTGACCTCCATCGAGGTCTCGATGGTCGAGGTCACCGACGACGGCAGCGCGGCCACCAATCCGCGCGCAAGCGAGATCGGATTGACCTCGAGCAGGGAGCCGCCATAGCAACTGCCGTCCTGGATGCACGGCCACTGGCTCAATCGCCAGCGGTTGATGAGGAAGATGACCGTGAAGGTGCCGACCAGGGCACCCGCGACAGCGACCGTCGGGCGCCACCGTTGCCAGCGGTCGTCAACGACGGGACGTGGGTTGAGCAGGATTGCCAGCGCCGAAACCGGGATCGCGACCGCAACAAACTCGTAGGAGTAGTTGAGGATGAACGCGACCATCGCGAGCACGATCACCGACGGCAGCACCCAGCGGCGAAAGTCGACCTCGAGCTTGCGCAGCAACCAGAGGCACAGTGCCGCCGTGAAGAAGATCGTCGGAATGGTGGTGAGCGTGAGCACGGGGTAAAAGATCCAGCCGTTGATGCCGCCGACGATCTGCGCCTTGATCCCGAGCGCGGTAACGAGCGGAAGAACGAGCAGCACGAACGCCATGCTCGATCGGCTCAATCCGCGGATGTCGCCATCGGCGCCGCGGAAACGCACCTGCCGCAGCAGCACGGCGACCGAGAGCAGCGTGAGCAGGAGGAAGATCACCTTCGACACGGCCCACATCGCCGCGAGCGGAACGTCGAAGGTCACGCCGAGCCACAGCGCGATGATCGCAACCAGCCTGCGCGCCGTGATCGCCAGCGGCACGGTTCTCGGCTGTTCGCCGCTCGTGTCCTGTACGAAGAGCTCCGGGAGGTTCATCAGCAGGGCATCGAACGGCCCGGCTCCTCCGGCGTTGATCGACATGAGAATGAAATAGGTATCGTCGCCGCCGACACTCGACAACAGAGCCGGCGCCATGATGACAAGCACGATGCTGCCGTAGGCGAAGCAGAGCGCGCCGAAGGCGAGGCGTCCGGCGATCACCCTGTGCAGAAGTTCCCGCACTAGGTGCCCTTCTTCGAATGCACCTCGCCGATGACGTACATCGGCCGCGACATGCTGCGGAAATGCTGCCGGCCGAGATACTCGCCGATGATGCCGATCGTGACCATCTGGGCCCCGGCAAAGAGGGAGATGAGCGCTGCCAGGGTGGTGAAGCCGGGCACCGTCGTCTCGGCAATGAAGAACCTGACAATGACGATGACGAGCAGAACCGCGCCGAGCAACCCGCACGCGAAGCCGAGCCAGGTCGCGAGCTTGAGCGGCACCGTGCCATAGCCCGTGACCATGTTCATGGTGTGCCGCACGAGCTGTCGCACACTGTAGGCGGATTGGCCCGCCGCACGCTGGTCCATCCGCGTGGCGACGGAACGCACCCTCGTCGTCACCCACGACAGCAGAACATCGAGATTCACCTGGGCGTCGTTCACGTCACGGAAACCCTCACGCAGGCTCGTGCGGAAAGCGCGAAACGCACCCACGAGTTTCGCATTCGGCACCCCCGACATCCGAAGCGCGCTCTTGACGCCCCGCGAGGCGATCGAGCGAAACACACCGTGTTCCTCCTCGATCGGCACGGCGTAAACGAGGTCCACGTCAGCATCGAGCGCCTCGAGCAGGGAGCCGATCTCCTCCGGTGGATGCTGGAGGTCATCATCCATGGTGACCACGACATCCATTCGTGCCGCCCTGATTCCCGCAACGAGAGCATTGTGCTGGCCGAAGTTGCGACGCATGAGGATTGCGGTGACGTGGGGTGATTCATCCGCCAGCCGAACGGCGATCGACGCGGTGTTGTCCGGACTGCCGTCGACGACGAGTATGACCTCGAACTCGTCGATCCGGCCGACCTGCCGCAACCCGTCAAGGCTGCCGTGGAGGCGCTCGATGAGCGGTTCGAGGGTCAGCTGCGACCCGTAACAGGGAATGACGACAGAAACTCTCACGCTCTCCACACTATGTCGGGGTGTGGTGTCCTCCATGAGAATCTGCCGACTTCTCAGCCCGGGAGAACGTGAAGAGCCGGTGGGCCAGGAACGACCCGACGCTCACCACGGCGATCGCGAACACCTGGGCGACGAAAGGATCCCAGCCGAGCAACTCCACGAGAAGTGGGGTGATCACGAGACCGGAGACCGCACCCGTTGACCACACCACAAGGAACCTCGCGAAGTCGCCCCACAGGCCGGAAGTCGACTCGAAAACGAAGCGACGGTAGAACGGAAAAGCGAGAACAATCGTGATGGCCTGGGCGATGAGAATCGCGATGAAGTAGTGCAGCCCGATCGCCAGACCCAGAGCGACGAGCCCCAGGTAGAAGAGGGCCGTGCATCCCGCGACCAGCAGATAACGCCAGGACTGGCCTAACACAGCACTTGCCGCAGTTCCGGCCACGCCGCCGCAAACCCGGGATGCAACGGGAGGGCGTCGACCTCGGCAACCGGAACCCAACTCAGGGCGGCGCTCTCCGCATCCGCGATCACCGGCTCGAACGACTGCTCGGCTTCCGCCACCACCGTCGTGTACGACCAGTACCCCAGATCCAGAACGGAGGTGTGGATGACGCGGAGCAGCGCAGCGGGCACCGTGGCCTCCTCAGCCGCCTCGCGAAGGGCGGCATCCACCGCGGGCTCCCCCTGCTTGCGCGCGCCGCCGGGGAGACCCCAGGTGCCGCCGAAGTGGCTCCACGCGACCCGGTGCTGCAACAGGATGCCGTGCTCGCGGTGCCAGACCAGGAGTCCAGCCGCGCCGAACCGCCCCCAGAACTTGCTGCCGTCCGGTCCGGTGACCCAGGCATCGCCGGCGTCGCGCACGGCATAGGGCGGAAGCGGCGGCGGGATGTCGTCAGGCACCCCTCCAGTCTGCCGTACCCGGTCTCGACAAGCTCGACCACCGGTGATCGAGCACCACCGGTGATCGAGCACCACCGGTGATCGAGCACCACCGGTGATCGAGCGAAGTCGAGATCTCACCACCGAGCAACCCCTCCCCCTATTCACTCAGGAGGAGAAAACTGGATGCCGCTGCCGAAACTCCTCCCGAATGCGCCAATCGCGAAAACGTCCTCCTCAGTGCACACCCGGTGATGTGCACACCGGTGGTCGAGCGCAGTCGAGACCCGGTGATCGAGCGAAGTCGAGATCTCACCAGTGATTGAGCGGGCTCGAGGCTCGCTCGGCGCTGGGGTCGGCAACACCCGTCCTCGCAAGCTCAGTCGGCGCTGGGTCGCAGAACCGCTTCGCGCTTCTCATAGCTCCACCGCGCGCTGGCGCGATTGCCTAAGCTCCACCGCGCTTGCGCTTCTCCCGCACCCGCATGTTGACGTTGATCGGACTGCCCTCGAAGCCGAAGATCTCGCGCAACCGGCGCGTGATGAACCGCCGGTACTGCGGGTCGAGGAACCCCGTCGTGAACAGCACGAACGTCGGCGGGCGTGACGCCGCCTGGGTGCCGAACAGGATGCGCGGCTGCTTTCCGCCGCGAACCGGGTGCGGATGCTCGGCCGTCAGCTCAGCAAGCAGCGCGTTGAATTTTCCGGTCGGAATGCGCGTGTCCCACGACTCCAGCGCGAGCTCGAGCGCCGGCACTAGCTTCTCCATGTGCCGCCCGGTCTTCGCCGAGATGTTGACGCGCGGCGCCCACGACACGTGCGAGAGGTCCTGCTCGATCTCTCGCTCGAGGTATCGGCGCCGCTCGTCGTCGAGCAGGTCCCACTTGTTGAACGCGAGCACGAGCGCGCGGCCCGACTCGAGCACGAGGTCGACGATCTTGAGGTCCTGCACGCTCACCGGCTCGGTCACGTCGATCAGCACGACCGCGACCTCCGCCTTCTCGAGCGCGGCCGAGGTGCGCAGCGTCGCATAGAAATCGGCACCCTGCGCCATGTGCACGCGACGGCGGATGCCCGCCGTGTCGACGAAGCGCCAGAACTTGCCGGCGATCTCCACCTGCTCGTCAACGGGGTCGCGCGTCGTGCCCGCCAACTCGTTGACGACGACGCGCTCTTCGCCCGCGGTTTTGTTGAGCAGGCTCGACTTTCCCACGTTCGGTCGGCCGAGGATGGCAACCCGGCGTGGGCCGCCCACCTCCTCCTTGGCAACAGCCGAAATCTCCGGCAGCACCGTGATGACGTGGTCGAGCAGGTCGGCCACTCCCCTGCCGTGCACGGCAGAGACCGGCCACGGCTGTCCGAGTCCGAGGCTCCACAGCGAGGCAGCATCCGCTTCCTGGCGCACGTCATCGACCTTGTTCGCGACAAGGATCACGGGCTTCTTCGTGGCACGCAGCATCCGCACAACATGCTCGTCAGTGGATGTCGCGCCCACGGTCGCATCGACGACGAAGAGCACGGCGTCTGCGAGATCGACGGCAATTTCCGCCTGCGCGGCTACGGAGGCGTTGATGCCTTTGGCGTCCGGTTCCCACCCGCCGGTGTCAACGAGGGTGAACCTGCGCTCGTTCCATTCGCCCTTGTAATTGACGCGGTCGCGGGTCACACCGGGAGTGTCTTCGACCACCGCCTCACGGCGCCCGATGATGCGGTTGACGAGCGCGGACTTGCCGACGTTCGGTCGCCCCACGATCGCGAGTACAGGCAGTGCGGGGAGGTAGATGATCGCATCCGGATCATCCGAAGCCGCGTCGAGCAGGGCGAGGTCGTCGTCTTCAAGCTCGTAGTCGGTGAGCCCTGCCCGGAGCGCTGTTGCGCGCTGGGCTGCGGCCTCATCGTCGATCGCATTCAGCCGGTCGACGAGCTGGGAATCCAGTTCAGGAAAATCGTCGGTCTCGTCGGGCATGGTCATTCCTTAAAGTATTTCGTAGGTGAGGTCTCGACAAGCTCGACCACCGGGTCTCGACAAGCTCGACCACCGGAGAGTCAGCCAGTGTCCTGCACTAGCTCGACGACCGCTTGCACGGTCTGATCGAAGTCAAGATCGGTGGAGTCGATGGTTATGACACCATCGGCTGCGTTCATGAAATCCACGACCTGCGAATCCTGCACGTCACGCGCAGTGATTTGCTGGCCGGCTGTTTCAGCGAAAACCCCGGTGAGTTCTGCGGAACGCCTGCTCATTCTAGCCTCAGGCGATGCCGTGAGCAGGATACGCACCCGGGCATCCGGCGCGACGACAGTCGTAATGTCCCTGCCCTCGACGATGATCCCCGGCTTGATGCTGCTCTCGATGACGCGCCGGAACAGCCCCACAAGGTGAACCCGCACTTCCGGGATCCTGCGCGATCGAGCTGACCACCGCCGTGACGTGGGGTTCACGAATCGCCGAGGTGACATCCTCGCCCCCCACCCGCACGAAGTAGGCATCCGGGTCGATACCGATGGAGTAGTCGAAGTCGTCAAGTGCCTCAACGACTTCGCTGCGGTTCAGTGTGTCGATGCCCAGGTCTATGCACATCCAGGCGAGCGCACGGTAGGCAGCGCCCGTGTCCTGGTAGTCGAACCCGAGCTCCCAGGCGGATGCCCGGCTCACGCTCGACTTGCCGCTGCCTGCCGGGCCATCGATGGCAACAACAACACGGGTGCCAGTTGCTTCGGTCACTGGAAGGCCCCCGCGATCTTCCAGCCTCGCGCTTCCAGTTCGTCGGCGAGGCGCTTTTCAACCTCGGGCAGCACACTGATCTCGGCGAGTCCGATCTGGGCGCCGGGGGAATGCTCCAGCCTCAGGTCCTCCATGTTGACACCCGCCTCCCCGATCTCGGTGAGCAGCCGGGCGAGCTCCCCTGGCTTGTCCTTGACCATGATCACCAGTTGGCTGAAGTGCCGTGCCTGGCCATGCTTGCCGGGGATGCGTGCCACGCCCGCGTTGCCCTTGGCGAGCGCATCGGCAACCGCTCGACGTGCTCCCGGCGCTGTCGGTTCGGTGAGCGCGTCGATCACGTCGTCGAGATCATTGCGGAAGTTCTTCAGGATGCCGACGACGGGCTCCGCGTTCGCAGCCAGAATCTGCACCCACAACTCCGGTGCGCTGGAGGCGATTCGCGTCGAGTCACGCAGCCCCTGCCCGGTGAGCCCAACCGCGGCGTCACTGGCATCACGGAGGCGATTGGCGAGCAGCGAGGCAATCACCTGGGGCACGTGCGACACCAGCGCGACGCTGCTGTCGTGCTCCGCGACATCCATTTCGATCAGCACGGCCCCGAGGTCGAGCACAAGATCCTCGAGAATGGCGGCGCGCGAATAACTGATCTCATCGTGCCCGGCGATAACCCAGGGGCGACCGACGAACAGGTCGGCACGGGCCGAAACGGCTCCACCGCGCTCGCGGCCCGCCATCGGGTGCGAGCCGATGTACCGGGACACGTCGGCACCGAGCGCGCGCAGGTCATTCAGGGGGGCAAGCTTGACGCTCGCGACATCGGTCACCAGTGCGTTCGGGAAGGCGGCAAGTTCCGCAGCCACGGTCTGCGCCGTCACATCCGGCGGAACGCACACGACGATGAGCGCGGGATCGTCGTTCTCGCGCGCCGCCCTGCCCGCACCGTAATCAACGGCAAGCGTCACGGTCGACGGCGAGATATCGGCGAGGATGACATCTACCCCACGGGTCCTCAGCGCGAGCCCGATGCTCGCTCCGAGCAGCCCGGCCCCGACGATGCGTACCTGCCC
The DNA here is from genome assembly GCA_963848065.1 of uncultured Actinomycetota bacterium. Classification (GTDB taxonomy): domain Bacteria; phylum Actinomycetota; class Actinomycetes; order Actinomycetales; family Microbacteriaceae; genus CAWKBZ01. The sequence continues at coordinate 121,810 of CAWKBZ010000001.1, forward strand.
GACGAGACGCCCGTTAGACATTGGGTTCGTCCTTCCCCGCCCGTGCGATCGTGAGCAATTGGCCGAGTTCAACTTTAGTGAGTTCGCGGGATTGCCCCACCGGAAGCGAACCGAGGTTCAGGGGCCCGAACTGGCGCCGCACCAGTTCGACGACGGGGTGACCGACGGCAGCCAACATCCGCCGCACGATGCGGTTGCGCCCGGAGTGCAGTTCGAGTTCGACCATGCTCTGGCCCTTCGACGGCGTGCCGACCAGGCGGGCACGATCAGCAGCGATCGGTCCGTCATCCAGTTCTATGCCTGACAGAAGTGTGCGGATCGTCGCGGCCGTCACCGCACCCTGCACCTTCGCGATGTACGTCTTCGAAACCCCGAACGATGGGTGCGCGAGCACATGAGCGAGTTCCCCATCATTGGTGAGCACGAGGAGTCCGCTCGTCTGGGCGTCGAGCCTGCCGACGTTGAAGAGGCGCTCGTCGAACTCACGTGTGTACTGGGAGAGGTCGGGGCGACCGCCCTCATCCGAGAGCGAACTCACCACGCCGACGGGTTTGTTCAGCATGAGGTACCGCCGCGATGTGTCGAGCTGCACGGCGACACCGTCGACGGTTATGCGGTCGACATCCGGTTTCACGCGACGACCGAGTTCGGTGACTACCTGACCATTGACCTCGACCCGGCCCGCACTGATCAGGTTCTCGGAGACCCGCCGGCTCGCAACGCCCGCAGCAGCCATGACCTTCTGCAGCCGTTCGCCCTCGCTCGACGGATCGCTACCGAAGGTCATCGAAGCCACCCGCGCCGTCCGCGAGCAATGGGGAGATATGCGGGAGTTCCTCGATCGAGTTGATGCCGAGTTGTGTCAGCAGAAGCGGGGTCGTCTCATAGTGGATGGCGCCCGTCTCGCTGTCGGTGAACGACTCGGTGATGAGACCGCGGCCGAGCAGAGTGCGCACGACCGAATCGACATTGACCGCCCGAATGGATGCGATGGAGCCCCGGCTGATGGGCTGCTTGTACGCGATAACAGCGAGCGTCTCGAGCGCTGCCTGCGAGAGCTTCGTCGGGTTCTGGGTGAGAACGAAATCCCGCACCGTCTCATCGAATTCGGCACGCACGTAGATGCGCCAGCCTCCGCCGACTTCCCGCAGCTCGAAGCCGCGCCGCACTCCCCCATCCTCGCCGTCATAGTCGGCCATGAGGGTCGTGATCGCCGCGCGGATCGCGGTGACCGGTTCGCCGAGTACGGTCGCGAGCGACATTATGCTCTGGGGTTCGTCTGCCACCATGAGGATCGCCTCAAGGCTGCGTTCCATCTCTGCGCTATCCATAGTCGGATCCCAGAGTAGCGAGACTGTCGTCACTCCAGTGCTCCGCCGTCCAGCGGAGCGTCAATTCGCCGAGCGGCTCGAGTTGTTCGAACGCGATCGAGGAGTCCCGGTACAGCTCGAGCACCGCGAGAAAGCGCGCGACAATCACACCCTTGCCCTCCGCGCCCGCAATCAGTTGGCGGAAGGTCATCGGTTCGCCGCGGCGAAGCAGGGCAACAACGTGCGCTGCCTGCTCGCGAATACTGACCAGCGGCGCGTGCAGGTGGTCCAGTCCCACCATCGGGATTTCACGAGGCGCAAAGGCGAGCGCGGCGAGGGCTGCGAAGTCGTCCAGCGTGAGTGTCCAGGCGAGCTCGGGTACCTGGTTGCGGAATTTGTCCTCGAGCCGCACCGACCTGAAGTGACGCGCCGTTTCGACATCGATTCGACCGGCGAGCCACTGGGACGCCTCCTTGAACGCGCGATATTGCAGCAGCCGGGCGAACAGCAGGTCGCGTGCTTCGAGCAAGGCGACGTCCTCGGCGTCCACGAGCTCACCCTGGGGCAGAAGTCCGGCGACCTTGAGGTCGAGCAGCGTCGCGGCAACAACGAGGAACTCGGTCGCTTCGTTGAGTTCCTCATCGGAACTGACACCGCGCAGGTAGGAGATGAACTCGTCGGTGACCCGGCTGAGCGACACCTCGGTGATGTCGAGTTCGTGCTTGGAGATCAGGCTGAGCAACAGATCGAACGGGCCGTTGAAGTTCGAGAGGCTGACAGAGAAACCGCTGCCCTCGGCTACCTCTGCCGCCGGGCTAGGCGGCTGCGCCACGGAAGATCAGCTCGCGGGCGAGTTGCCGATAAGCGAAAGCCGCCTGGTGATCGGGGGCGAAAGTGGTGATCGGCGATCCCGCAACGCTCGCGTCAGGGAATTTGACCGTGCGACCGATGACGGTCTCAAGCACCTGGTCGCCGAACTGGTCGACGACGCGCTCGAGCACCTCACGGGAGTGCAGCGTACGCCCGTCGTACATGGTGGCGAGGATGCCGTCGAGCCGGATCGCGGGGTTGAGGCGATCACGCACTTTGTCGATCGTCTCGATGAGCAGCGCGACGCCGCGAAGTGCGAAGTATTCGCACTCGAGTGGAATGAGCACGCCGTGCGCGGCCGTGAGGGCATTGACGGTCAGCAGACCGAGCGATGGCTGGCAGTCGATGAGGATGACGTCGTAGTCGTCGGCGACCTGGCGAAGTACGCGCGCGAGTATCTGCTCACGTGCCACCTCATTCACGAGGTGCACTTCCGCCGCAGACAGGTCGATGTTGGCCGGCAGAACGTCGAGATCGGTGACGTTCGTCGTCTTGATGACCGAACGCGTGTCCTTCACCGTTCCCAGGAGCAGGTCGTAGACGGTCTCGACATCATGGGTGGGCACGCCGAGGCCCGCCGACAGCGCACCCTGCGGGTCGAAATCGACCGCGAGCACCCGCCTGCCGCACTCGGCGAGTGTTGCGCCCAGATTGATCGTCGACGTCGTCTTGCCCACGCCGCCCTTCTGGTTGCACAGGGCGATGATCCGCGCGGGACCGTGACCCTTCAGCGGTGGGGGGTCCGGAAATATCCTGACCGGGCGACCGGTGGCTCCCAGTTCCAGCTCATCAAAGCCGGGAAGCACGGCTGAGTGGTCCTGCTGGGTGGTCATCCACGCAGTCTACCCAGAGAGACCACGCGCAGAAGGGTGCCACACGCAGCACGAAACGCCCCCGAAAGCTGGGAGTTTGCTCGGACGCTCACCCTATCGGGCCCGCGGATGCGCCGTCGTGTACATGTCGCGGAGCGTGTCGGCGGTGACGAGCGTGTAAATCTGCGTGGTCGCGACCGAGGAATGCCCGAGCAACTCCTGCACGACCCGCACGTCGGCTCCCCCGGCCAGCAGGTGGGTGGCGAAGGAGTGCCGGAAGGTGTGCGGCGAAATCTCGAGTCCCGAGCTTCGCCCGTTCTGCCGCGGCGCGGATGATGAGCCACGCGTTCTGCCGCGACAGCCGGCTTCCGCGCACGCCGAGGAACAGCGCCGGCGTGGACGCCCCTCGCACGGCGAGCTTCGGGCCGCGCGCGAACCAGATACGCGTCAATGGCGGTGCGCGCAAAGCTGCCAAGCGGAACGATCCGCTGCTTGCTGCCCTTGCCGAACAGTCGCACGACCTCCCCATCGAACACGTCGTCGACGTTGAGCGCGACAGCCTCCGAAATGCGCGCCCCGGTCGCGTAGAGCAGCTCAAGCAGCGCCTTGTCACGCAGATTCTGCACCTCGTCGCCATCGGTCGCCGCGAGCACGGAAGCCATCTGCTCGATCGTGATCGCCTTCGGCAGCCGGGATGGCAACTTCGGCGGCTTCGTGTCGGCCGCGACATCCACGGGCACCTGGCCCTCCTCAAGCAGGTACCGATGGAAGCCGCGCACCGACGACAGCATGCGGGCAGTGGATGACGCGGTGAGGGGCCCCCCCTCGCGGGAGGCGAGTTGGCGGGCAAAGGCGGTCACGTCCGCGGTCGTCACCTCCGTCGGAAGCGTGGCCTCACGCTCGTGCAGCACCTGCAGGTAGGCGGTCAGGTCGCGGCGATAGGCGGCCACCGTGTTGGGTGAAAGCCCGCGCTCGATCGAGACATGACGCAGGTACCGCTCAAGGCTGAGCTGAAGCGTGACCTCAGCGTCGGGCATGGGCGGCCAGCACCGCGAGCATGAGAATCGAGTTGCGGAAGCGCCCGTCGAGAACTCCCGCGACCGCGTCATCGAAGGCGATCCATTCGAGCCGGATGTCGGCCTCCTCCTCGGTGCGCTCGAACACCTGCTCCGCGGCGCTCAGCCCCGTCGCGAGGTACACGCGGATGAGTTCGCTGTTGCCGCCAGGGGACGGATGGAACGACACGAGCTCGCTCCACTGATTCGCGACGAGGTCTGCCTCCTCGGCGAGTTCCCGGCGTGCCGTTTCCAACGGATGCTCGCCGACCATGTCGAGAAGGCCGGCCGGCAACTCCCAGTCCCGGGTCCTGATCGGGTGCCGGTACTGCTGGATCAGCAGCACCCGGTCAAGGTCGTCGATCGCGAGCACTGCGACGGCTCCCGGATGCTCGACGTACTCCCGGACAATCTCGTGATCGCCATAGCTGAAGCGATCGCTCAGCACATTCCAAACCCTGCCGGAGAAGACCAGCTCAGACGAGACGATCGTGTGGTCTGCCGGCTCATCCGCGAGCTGGTCCGCCACGATCGGTTCAGGCATCCGCAGCCACAGCCTCGGGTTCCTGGGCGGCGACACGCTCCGACTCCGGCACCTCGAACAGGCGGCTCGCCTGCTGGCGTTCGAGTGCCGCGCCGACCAGCCCCCGGAACAGCGGATGCGCGTTGTCCGGCCGCGAACGCAGTTCCGGGTGCGCCTGGGTTCCCACGTAGAACGGGTGAACCTCGCGCGGCAGTTCAACGAATTCGACGAGTGTGCGGTCGGGCGAGATCCCCGAGAACGACATTCCGGCATCCGCGATCTGTTGGCGGTACGCATTGTTGACCTCGTAGCGGTGACGGTGACGCTCGGCGACCGAGGTCGACCCGTAGAGCTCGGCGACGAGCGAGCCCTCTTCGAGGGTCGCGCGGTAGAGACCGAGCCGCATGGTGCCGCCCATGTCGCCGGCGGCGAGGATGTCGACCTGTTCCGCCATCGTCGCGATCACCGGGTAGAGGGTGTCGGGGTCGAACTCGGTTGACGATGCGCCAGCGAGCCCCGCCATGTTGCGCCCGTACTCGATCACCATGCACTGCAGGCCCAGACACAACCCCAGCGCCGGAATGCTGTTCTCCCGGGCGAAACGCAGGGCGCCCACCTTGCCCTCGATGCCGCGGATGCCGAAGCCACCCGGAATGCAGATGCCATCCAGGTCGGCGATGTTGCGGGCGGCGCCCTCGGGCGTCTCGCAGTCGTCAGAGGGAACCCAGCGCAGGTTGATCTTCGTCTTGTGGGCGAATCCGCCCGCTTTCAGCGCCTCGGTGACCGAAAGGTACGCATCCGGCAGGTCGATGTACTTTCCGATGAGGCCGATCGTGACCTCGTCCTTCGGATCGTGCACCGCTTCGAGAAGCTCTGCCCAGCCGTCCCAGTTGACGTCGCCAGCGGCGAGTCCCAACTGGTCGATGATGTAGGCGTCGAGCCCCTGGTCGTGCAGCATGCTCGGGATGTCGTAGATGCTCGAAACATCCACGGCATTGACGACTGCGGCCTCATCGACATCGCACATGAGGGCGATCTTGCGCTTGTTCGACTCGGAAACCGGGCGGTCGGATCGCAACACAAGCGCGTCCGGCTGAATACCGATCGACCGGAGGGCTGCGACCGAGTGCTGGGTGGGCTTGGTCTTCTGCTCGCCGGAGGCTCCCATGTACGGCACGAGTGAGACGTGCACGAAGAAGACATTCTTGCGGCCGAGTTCGTGACGAACCTGGCGGGCGGACTCGATGAACGGCTGGCTCTCGATGTCGCCGACGGTGCCGCCGATCTCGGTGATGATGACATCCGGCTGGGGTACGTCGCTCGGCCTGAAGGCGCATCCGGCGCTTGATCTCGTCGGTGATGTGCGGAATAACCTGCACGGTGTCGCCGAGGTACTCGCCACGGCGTTCCCGCGCGATGACCTCGGAGTAGATCTGCCCCGTGGTGACGTTCGCGGCCTGAGTGAGGTTGATGTCGAGGAATCGCTCGTAGTGACCGATGTCGAGATCGGTCTCCGCGCCATCGTCGGTGACGAACACCTCACCGTGCTGGAAGGGGTTCATCGTGCCGGGATCCACGTTGAGGTACGGGTCCAGTTTCTGCATCACAACGCGCAACCCGCGTGCGGTGAGAAGGTTTCCGAGACTTGCTGCCGTGAGTCCCTTACCGAGACTCGAAACGACACCACCCGTCACGAAAATGTGTTTTGTAACCACCGCATCTGAAATGTCCACCACGGGGTTACAGCGTATCCCACTGAAGCGCAGTCTCGCTGATTGGCCTCGCCGAAACCGGTGATCGAGCTCGTCGAGATCTCACCGACGAGCTACCTACGCCTTCGCCATCTCGATGAGCTCGCGTGCATGCGCAAGCCCGCTCTCAGAGTCCGGCAGGCCGGAGAGCAGCCGCGCCATTTCCGCGATGCGCTCATCGCCGTCGAGTTGCTGCACGCTGCTCACGGTGACCGCACCCGCGCTGTCCTTCGCCACACGAAGGTGGTTGTTCGAGAAGGCAGCGACCTGGGCGAGGTGGGTGACCACGATCACCTGGGCGTTCTGCGCGAGACGGGCCAGCCGCCTGCCGATCTCGATGGCGCTCGCCCCGCCGACCCCGGCATCCACCTCATCGAAAATGAAGGTCGGCACGGGGTCGTTGCCCGCGATCACGACCTCGATCGCGAGCATCACGCGCGAGAGCTCGCCGCCGGAGGCGCCGCGGCCGAGCGGCCGCGGTTCCGCGCCGGCATGCGGCTGAAGCAGGAACGACACCTGGTCACGGCCCGCAAGGGTGTAGTCCTGCTTCTGTTCGACACTCACCGTGAGCTTCGCGTTTGCCATCGCGAGCGCATCCAGTTCGGCGGTAACTCGCTCCGAAAGGCGGATGGCGTGCTCGCGTCTGAGCTGGCTCAGCCGCTCCGCAAGATCAATGACACGCACCCGGTCGCGTTCGACCTCTGCGCGGAGCGACTCGATGCGGTCGGAATCGTTGTCGAGCTCAAGCAGTCGACTGCTGCCCGTGTTGAGGTACTCGATAACGTCGTCAAGCTCGGGACCGTACTTGCGCACGAGGGTGCCCAGCTCTGCGCGCCGCTGCTGCACGGACTCCAGTTCGCGCCCACCGTCGGCATCGAGCCCGCCCAGATAGCTCGAGAGTTGGGCGGAGATCTCGGTGACGACGAAGCTCGCGTTGGCAAGCGACTCGGCAATCGGCGCGAGGGCGGCATCGTGACCGGAGACCCGCTCAAGTCCGCGGCGGGCGCTGTCGAGCAGGCTCACCACATCGCCGGCCTCATCGCTCGACTGAGACGAGACCAACTCCTGGGCCTGGGCCGCTGCGAGTCGCAGGTCCTCAAGGTTGGTGAGCCGGTCGGCGCGTTCGGCCAGTTCGACATCCTCCCCCGGTTTCGGGGCGGCATCCTCGATTTCGGTCATCGCCAGCCGAAGGTCCTCGGCTTCGCGCGTGCGTCGATCGCGTTCGGCGATGAGCACGTCGAGTTCGCCCTGCGCCTGCTGCCAGCGGCGATAGAAGTCCTGGTAGTCGCCGAGCACCGTCGCGAGTTCCTGGCCCGCGAACCGGTCGAGCGCCTCACGCTGCGCAGTCGCCGACTTGAGCCGGATCTGATCGGACTGCCCATGCACCACGACGAGCTGCTGGCCGATCTCGTTGAGCACGCCGATCGGCGCCGCCCGTCCGCCGACCACCGCACGACTGCGGCCCTCCGTCGACACCGAACGGCTGAGCAGAAGGCCCGCCTTGCCGGACCCAGCTACGCGATCGAGGTCTCCGCCCGCATCGCGAACACGGTCTGCGACGCCGCCGTCGGCATCCACGAGCCAGTGTCCTTCAACGACCGCCTGGCGGGCGCCCGAGCGGATGGCCGACGAGTCGGCGCGCTCGCCCAGCAACAGTCCTAGCGCCGTGACGACCATGGTCTTGCCTGCGCCGGTCTCGCCCGTGAGTGCCGTAAATCCTGGGCCGAGTGGCAGGCGCGCCTCACCGATCACGCCGAGGCCGCGGATGGAAATCTCCTCGATCACGCGGGGCCCGCCTTCTCTGAATCGGGCCCGCGCCATCCGGTCACCGGAAGCGCGAACTTCGTGACCAGGCGGTCGGTGAACGGACCGGGGTGCAGGCGGGCGAGGCGCACCGGCACACTCGAGCGGCGAACGACAACGCGGGCGCCGCGCGGCAGGTCCTGGGTGCGCCGGCCATCGCACCACAGCACGCCCGTGCCCTGTGTGCGATCGAGAACCTCAACGGCGAGGGTGGAATCGGGGCCGACCACGAGCGGGCGAGCGAACAGCGCATGCGCACTCAAGCGGCACGAGCAGCATCGCATCGAGGCTCGGCCAGACAATGGGGCCGCCGGCAGAGAACGAGTAGGCGGTGGAACCTGTCGGGGTCGACATCACCACCCCGTCGCAACCGAACGACGACAGCGGCCTGCCGTCGACCTCGATGACGACTTCGAGCATCCGCTCCCGACTGGCCTTCTCGACGGTTGCCTCATTGAGTGCCCACGTCTCGTAGACGACTTCGGCGTCGACCTTCACGCGAACCGAGAGGGTCATGCGTTCCTCGACGAGGTAATCGCGCGCGAGCACGCGGGTGACCGAGTCGGCAAGGCCTTCGCGCTCGATCTCGGCCAGGAAGCCCACGTGGCCGAGATTCACGCCGAGCAGGGGGGCCGTGCAGCCCCGCGTCACTTCGGCAGCGCGCAGCATCGTGCCGTCGCCACCCAGCACGATGACGACCTCGAGATCGCCGATCTGCACGGATTCGCCCAGCAGGGTGATCGGTGCCAGGTCAGGTTCGATCGCCCGGATGTCGGCGAACTCGTCGCTCGAGAGCACCGGAGTGAGCCCCGCGTTCGATGCAACTGGCGGCACACGGATACCGCGGCCGCGAGCGAATCCTTCCGCCCCGTGTGCGCGACAACGAGGATGTGCCGGTCAGTTTTCACGGTGGCACCCCCTCTGTTCACGCGATGGCAGCGATCCGCTGCATCCATTCTGTCGGATTGCTGCCGACAGCGGCGGTCAGCCAGACCAGATACTCGTGGTTTCCTGCGTTTCCGGCGATTGGGGAGGGGATGACACCGGCCGTTCCGAGGCCCAGATCCCAGGCGGCCCACAGCACCCCGGCGATCGCGTCCTGTCTCAGGCCCGCGTCACGCACGATGCCCTCCCGGATTGCCGGTGCGCCCGACCTCGAACTGCGGCTTCACCAGCAGCACGTAGTCGGCCTCCAGCCCGACAGCCCCGACGAGCGGCGGCAGCACCATGGTGAGCGAGATGAACGACAGGTCGCCCACCACGAGCGTTGGAAATTCAGGCGATGCAGCCAACGCCCTCGAGCCACTCCGCGCGTGAGTGCCGCGGAGCGTTGAATCCCTCAACGACGGTGACTCGGCTCATCTCCCGAATGTCGCAGAGCAAGCTGGCCGTGGCCGACGTCGAGCGCGATGCACGCTGCCGGGCACCGCGCTCGAGCAGCACCTGGGTGAAACCACCCGTCGAGGCTCCCACGTCGAGGGCGAGCGCGACCCTTCGGATCGACCTCGAACGCATCCAGGGCGGCGAGAAGCTTGTGCGCCGCCCGGCTCACATAGTGATCGGATCGGCGCCACCACGATCTGTGCGGAATCGATCGACCCGAGAACTCGGCCTTCACCCTCGGCAGCCCGTCAACCGTGACGAGTCCCTCCGCGATCAGGCGTGCAGCGTGAGTGCGGGACCGCGCGAGCGATCGGGCCGTCATCGCCGCGTCGAGCCTGTGCTCAGGCATTGTGCCGCGGAGCGTCCCCACCCTCGAGACGAGCCTGCAGCTCCTCGTACACCTGCACGTATGCGGCCGCGCGGTCATCCAGCGGCTGGTCCTCGATGAGTCGCAGTCGCGAAACGAGCGCGCTTTCGTCGCCGCCGTCCTCGGCCCGATTTGCCTCGTCAGTCATGCTGCCAAGAGTACAGCCGGGCATCCACCCGGAGGGAGTAAATCGTGGTTCCGGAATTCCAGATCGCGACTGCGCCCGCGCGCAACAGGTCGATCGTGCGCCCGCCTGTTCGCTCAGCCGTCACAACGTTTCCCGCGACAGTCACGACTGCGTCGCCGACGCGGGTGCTGCGCGTACCCGAACCGTCAGCATCCTCGATGACCGCCGGGTACGGCTCGTGCAGCTGGCGCAGGTCGTCGAGGATGAACGTCGGCCGCTGGTTCGGGACCGCCGCCAGCACCTGCTTCGCACGGTCGATACCGGTCAGCACGAGCACCGACTCGAGCCCCGCGCGGTTGGCGCCCAGAATGTCGGTATCGAGCCGATCACCGATGACGAGGGTTCGGCTCGCCGCGAACCGCTCGACAGCCGTCTCGAACATGGCGACCTCCGGCTTGCCTGCGACCACCGGCATCCGGCCGGCCGCCGTGTGAACGGCAGACACGAGCGTGCCGTTGCCGGGCGCGACGCCACGGGCGACCGGGATCGTCCAATCCATGTTCGTGGCGACCCACGGGATGCCCGATTTCAGCGCGAAAGTTGCCTCCGCAAGATGCACCCAGCCGATCTCCGGCGAAAACCCCTGGATCACGGCCGCCGGCTCATCGTCCGCCGAGCGGGTCACGCCGAAACCGGCGCGCTCAAGCTCGTGGGTGATGCCCTCACCGCCAACCACGAAAATCGTCGAACCTTCGGGAACGAGAGCCCGCAGCATGCGCACCCCTGCTTGCGGGGAGGTGACGATATCGTCAGCGACCACCTGCAGGCCCAGGGCAGAAAGATGGGATGAAATGGATGCCGCAGTGCGGGACGCATTGTTGGTGATGTACCCGATACGGCGGCCCTCGCCCGCGCGATTCAGGCTCTCGATGGCATGCGGGATGGCACCGGCGCCCGCGTACACAACTCCATCCAGGTCGGCCAGAACGAGATCGATGCCGTCGAGCGGGGTTGCTCGGCTAGTCATCTTCGGCCGGGATCTCGACAGGCTCGATCACCGGTTCCGGCTCGATCACCGGGTCCGGCTCGATCACCGGTTCCGGCTCGATCACCGGTTCCGGACTCGATCATCGCAGGACTCGATCACCGGTTCCGGCTCGATCACCGGTTCCGGCTCGATCACCGCGGACTCGATCTCGACAGGCTCGATCACCGGTTCCGGCTCGATCACCGGGTCCTCTTCGATGACCTCGATCATCTCGTCGTCGCCCCCGTCTCCCTCGGCGGCATCAAGCGCGGCAGCGGCGCGATCCGCGTGACCGTGCCACTCCTCCGCCTCCCCATTTCGGCCGAGATCCTCGAGGACGACAGCGTAAGCATCGAAGAGCGCCGGACTCCAGGAGAAAGCCTTCGAGGGATCAAGCTGCGGAATCTCGAGTTCCTTGAGCGCGGCATCCAGTTGCCCCAGGTCGAGCCGTGCGCCCGACATGGCGATCGCAAGTTCAACCTGGACCGGAACAGGCAGCGTCGCCCGGCGTACCGAACGGCCCTCCTCGAGAGCCTTGTCCGGGCGTCCCATACCGCGTTCGCTGTCAACCATCATCGGCAACTGGTCGTTGCTTCCGGTGATGCGGCGGTGGGTGCGGAGCTCCCGCAGCGCGAGCGCAAAGTCACCAATCGCATAGGCGGTGATCGCCAGGGTCTCGCGGACGATGCCGATACGGCCCGCCCGCCGCGCCGCTGAAATGGCGTGCTGGTGAGCAAGTTGCGGATCCTCTTCGATGAGTTTCGCAGCCATGATGAGGTGGAGCGCGACACCGTCTGCGTTCTCCTTGCTCAGCGTCTTGAGTTCATTGCGGGCGATGCGGTCGAGATCCTTCGGGTCGATCCCCTCAGGGATCGGCGGCGCCTCGTGGTGGGCGCGAACCGAACGCGTGCCGAACGGGTCGCGGTCTTCCGGAGTCTCCCGCTCGCGGGCGTCGCGGTCACCGCGCGCCGGAGCTCCGCCCTTCGTCCACAGTCGCTGGTCGCCGTCCTTCGGAGGACGCCGGTTCCCATCCCGCTGTGGTCGCCCGGACTTCGGCTCGCCACGAGCCGGCCGGGAGCCGTCACGACGACCGCCATCGGGACGCTGTGCACCCGGGCGTTTACCGCGGTCTCCTGAGTCGGTCATGGGTGGGGCTCCTTTGTTGTTCAAGTATCACGTGGGTGAGGTCTCGACGAGCTCGACCAGCCTTAACGCAAAATGGCCACCCATGATGGGTGGCCATTTCACAAAGAAGTCCGGCGGTGTCCTACTCTCCCACAGGGTCCCCCTTGCAGTACCATCGGCGCAGAGAGTCTTAGCTTCCGGGTTCGGAATGTAACCGGGCGTTTCCCTCTCGCTATGGCCGCCGAAACACTATTGATTTATGTAATCGTTCTACCAGCTCGACAGCTACACGACCTCGAGCAGGCTGCGTCTGATGCTGGACGCAGTTCCCGACCGTAAATCGGGAACCACAAAGTGGACGCAAGCAGCTACTCATTTCACCTCGCTCAAACGGGTGAGAGTGTTATCAAGTTATCGGCTTATTAGTACAGGTCAGCTCCACGAGTCTTTAGTCCTCGCTTCCACATCCTGCCTATCAACCCAGTAGTCTAGCTGGGAGCCTCTCCCCCTAAGGGATGGAAATCTCATCTTGAAGCCGGCTTCCCGCTTAGATGCTTTCAGCGGTTATCCATTCCGAACGTAGCTAATCAGCGGTGCTCCTGGCGGAACAACTGACACACCAGAGGTTCGTCCATCCCGGTCCTCTCGTACTAGGGATAGATCTTCTCAAATTTCCTACGCGCGCAGCGGATAGGGACCGAACTGTCTCACGACGTTCTAAACCCAGCTCGCGTACCGCTTTAATGGGCGAACAGCCCAACCCTTGGGACCTACTCCAGCCCCAGGATGCGACGAGCCGACATCGAGGTGCCAAACCATGCCGTCGATATGGACTCTTGGGCAAGATCAGCCTGTTATCCCCGAGGTACCTTTTATCCGTTGAGCGACAGCGCTTCCACAAGCCACTGCCGGATCACTAGTCCCGACTTTCGTCCCTGCTCGACTTGTCAGTCTCACAGTCAAGCTCCCTTGTGCACTTACACTCGACACCTGATTGCCAACCAGGTTGAGGGAACCTTTGGGCGCCTCCGTTACTTTTTGGGAGGCAACCGCCCCAGTTAAACTACCCACCAGGCACTGTCCCTGAACCGGATTACGGTTCGAAGTTAGATATCCAGAGTGACCAGAGTGGTATTTCAACAATGACTCCACCTGAACTAGCGTCCAAGCTTCACAGTCTCCCACCTATCCTACACAAGCCACACCGAACACCAATACCAAGCTGTAGTAAAGGTCACGGGGTCTTTCCGTCCTGCTGCGCGTAACGAGCATCTTTACTCGTAGTGCAATTTCGCCGAGTTCGCGGTTGAGACAGCTGGGAAGTCGTTACGCCATTCGTGCAGGTCGGAACTTACCCGACAAGGAATTTCGCTACCTTAGGATGGTTATAGTTACCACCGCCGTTTACTGGGGCTTAAATTCTCAGCTTCGCCTTGCGGCTAACCGTTCCTCTTAACCTTCCAGCACCGGGCAGGCGTCAGTCCGTATACATCGTCTTGCGACTTGGCACGGACCTGTGTTTTTAGTAAACAGTCGCTTCCCACTGGTCTCTGCGGCCTTCAAACGCTCCAGGAGTAAATCCCTTCACGCCTCAGGCCCCCCTTCTCCCGAAGTTACGGGGGCATTTTGCCGAGTTCCTTAACCACGATTCTCTCGATCTCCTTGGTATTCTCTACCTGACCACCTGAGTCGGTTTGGGGTACGGGTGACTAGAACCTCGCGTCGATGCTTTTCTTGGCAGCATAGGATCACTGATTTCGCCCGTGAGGGCTACGCATCGGATCTCAGGCTATGTGAGAGACGGATTTGCCTATCTCTCGCCCTACATCCTTACACCGGGACAACCATCGCCCGGCTCAGCTACCTTCCTGCGTCACACCTGTTAATACGCTAACCGCACCAGCATAGGGTCGAGCGTTAGGCCCGACGCTTCACCCCGAAGGGATCCGTCAGCCGGATTAGGACTCTTAGCATTACTGGATTAGTTTGGGCGGTTCTTCGTCAGTACGGGAATATCAACCCGTTGTCCATCGACTACGCCTGTCGGCCTCGCCTTAGGTCCCGACTTACCCAGGGCGGATTAGCCTGGCCCTGGAACCCTTGGTCTTTCGGAGGACGGGTTTCTCACCCGTCTTTCGCTACTCATGCCTGCATTCTCACTCGTGTGGCCTCCACGGCTGGTTTACACCGCCGCTTCACTGCGCCACACGACGCTCTCCTACCAATCCGTACGGCTGGACACACGAAGGCCTACCTAATATACGAAATCTACAACTTCGGTGGTGTGCTTGAGCCCCGTTACATTGTCGGCGCGGAATCACTTGACCAGTGAGCTATTACGCACTCTTTCAAGGGTGGCTGCTTCTAAGCCAACCTCCTGGTTGTCTGTGCAACTCCACATCCTTTCCCACTTAGCACACGCTTAGGGACCTTAGTTGGTAGTCTGGGTTGTTTCCCTCTCGACGATGAAGCTTATCCCCCACCGTCTCACTGCTGCGCTCTCACTTACCGGCATTCGGAGTTTGGCTGACGTCAGTAACCTTTTGGGGCCCATCGGCCATCCAGTAGCTCTACCTCCGGCAAGAAACACGCAACGCTGCACCTAAATGCATTTCGGAGAGAACCAGCTATCACGAAGTTTGATTGGCCTTTCACCCCTATCCACAGCTCATCCCCTCAGTTTTCAACCTAAGTGGGTTCGGTCCTCCACGACGTCTTACCGTCGCTTCAACCTGGCCATGGATAGATCACTTCGCTTCGGGTCTAGGACATGCGACTGAATCGCCCTATTCAGACTCGCTTTCGCTACGGCTACCCCTCACGGGTTAACCTCGCCACATATCACTAACTCGCAGGCTCATTCTTCAAAAGGCACGCTGTCACCCCTACTAAGGAGGCTCCAACGGTTTGTAAGCAGACGGTTTCAGGTACTATTT
This sequence comes from uncultured Actinomycetota bacterium, assembly GCA_963848065.1. Taxonomy (GTDB): domain Bacteria; phylum Actinomycetota; class Actinomycetes; order Actinomycetales; family Microbacteriaceae; genus CAWKBZ01. The sequence continues at coordinate 136,899 of CAWKBZ010000001.1, forward strand.
CACTCCCCTCCCGGGGTACTTTTCACCTTTCCCTCACGGTACTTGTCCGCTATCGGTCATCTGGGAGTATTTAGGCTTACCAGGTGGTCCTGGCAGATTCACACGGGATTTCTCGGGCCCCGTGCTACTTGGGATACTCTCTCGCGCCATTGCGACATTTCGACTACGGGGTTGGCACCCTCTATGGCTGGCCTTTCAATCCCATTCGTCTATATCGCGTTGTAACGCTTGCTGTACGGCAGAACAGCAGAAAAGTCCCGCTACCCCGACCATGCAACGCCTGCCGGCTATCACACATGATCGGTTTGGCCTGTTCCGGTTTCGCTCGCCACTACTAACGGAATCACGGTTGTTTTCTCTTCCTGTGGGTACTGAGATGTTTCACTTCCCCACGTTCCCTCTACCCGCCCTATATATTCAGGCGGGAGTCACTAGGTCGTCTTACGACGCCTGGCGGGGTTTCCCCATTCGGAAATCCTCGGATCAAAGCTCTATTATCAGCTCCCCGAGGCTTATCGCAGATTTATACGTCCTTCTTCGGCTCCAGATGCCAAGGCATCCACCGTTTGCTCTTAGAAACTTGACTTCACATGAGTATTGAATCGATCGACTGCCAAGACCGAAGTCCTGGCAAGGATTGACCAATGATCTATCGGAGCATCCCGAAGCGATCCCATGTTTGATCATCTTGTAGATCGACGAGCCCGAAGGTCTCACGTTCTAAGATGCTCGCGTCCACTGTGTAGTTCTCAAAATACGGGCGGTACCCCGTGCGCCTGGCACATGTGCCAGTCACGAACAAGGTCCAGAGAGTCAGTCATCCCGCGGTCTCGACAAGCTCGACCAGCGGGGGTCCGGTCCCTCAGGACCCAACAGCGTGCAATGACCAGGCTGTCCCTCGAGCATCCGTTCCAGATCCCGCAAGCGGATCGTACTGAGAGGCAAGAGTTCTGCCTGGTCACAATGTCAATGTTCCACCCATGAGCGCCACCGGAGAACGATATGTCTCCGTATGACTTGGCAACTTGTAGCTCCGCTGTATACAGAGGCGAGCTGCAGCAGTGCTCCTTAGAAAGGAGGTGATCCAGCCGCACCTTCCGGTACGGCTACCTTGTTACGACTTAGTCCTAATCACCGATCCCACCTTCGACAGCTCCCTCCTTGCGGTTGGGCCACTGGCTTCGGGTGTTACCGACTTTCATGACTTGACGGGCGGTGTGTACAAGGCCCGGGAACGTATTCACCGCAGCGTTGCTGATCTGCGATTACTAGCGACTCCGACTTCATGAGGTCGAGTTGCAGACCTCAATCCGAACTGAGACCGGCTTTTTGGGATTCGCTCCACCTTGCGGTATTGCAGCCCTTTGTACCGGCCATTGTAGCATGCGTGAAGCCCAAGACATAAGGGGCATGATGATTTGACGTCATCCCCACCTTCCTCCGAGTTGACCCCGGCAGTCTCCTATGAGTTCCCACCATTACGTGCTGGCAACATAGAACGAGGGTTGCGCTCGTTGCGGGACTTAACCCAACATCTCACGACACGAGCTGACGACAACCATGCACCACCTGTATACCGACCTTGCGGGGCGTACATTTCTGCACGTTTCCGGTATATGTCAAGCCTTGGTAAGGTTCTTCGCGTTGCATCGAATTAATCCGCATGCTCCGCCGCTTGTGCGGGCCCCCGTCAATTCCTTTGAGTTTTAGCCTTGCGGCCGTACTCCCCAGGCGGGGAACTTAATGCGTTAGCTGCGACACAGAAACCGTGGAATGGTCCCTACATCTAGTTCCCAACGTTTACGGCATGGACTACCAGGGTATCTAATCCTGTTCGCTCCCCATGCTTTCGCTCCTCAGCGTCAGTTACGGCCCAGAGATCTGCCTTCGCCATCGGTGTTCCTCCTGATATCTGCGCATTCCACCGCTACACCAGGAATTCCAATCTCCCCTACCGCACTCTAGTCTGCCCGTACCCACTGCAGGCGCGAGGTTGAGCCTCGCAGTTTTCACAGCAGACGCGACAAACCGCCTACGAGCTCTTTACGCCCAATAATTCCGGATAACGCTTGCACCCTACGTATTACCGCGGCTGCTGGCACGTAGTTAGCCGGTGCTTTTTCTGCAGGTACCGTCACTTTCGCTTCTTCCCTACTAAAAGAGGTTTACAACCCGAAGGCCGTCGTCCCTCACGCGGCGTTGCTGCATCAGGCTTGCGCCCATTGTGCAATATTCCCCACTGCTGCCTCCCGTAGGAGTCTGGGCCGTGTCTCAGTCCCAGTGTGGCCGGTCACCCTCTCAGGCCGGCTACCCGTCGTCGCCTTGGTGGGCCGTTACCTCACCAACTAGCTGATAGGCCGCGAGTCCATCCTTGACCGAAATTCTTTCCAGCTCCTAGCCATGCGGCTGAAGCTCGTATCCGGTATTAGACGTCGTTTCCAACGCTTATCCCAGAGTCAAGGGCAGGTTACTCACGTGTTACTCACCCGTTCGCCACTGATCCACCAGGAGCAAGCTCCCAGCTTCACCGTTCGACTTGCATGTGTTAAGCACGCCGCCAGCGTTCATCCTGAGCCAGGATCAAACTCTCCGTAAATGTTTGATTGCACGACGACCGCAAGCTCGCCGGCACATCTAGTGCCACCCGCACCCGGAATGGGGTGTCGAGGCGACAAGTTTGAAACTGACAGAACAAATCATTACTGACTTGCTTTGTTTGTTTAAATCTTTTCCAAAGGAATCTCGATGCGGTTCATGGCTAGAAACCGACCTACACCGCAACGAGGTTTTTGGCATTTGACATTGTGCACGCTGTTGAGTTCTCAAGGATCGGGCGCTCCTAATTCCAGGCCTTGCGGAGTGGATTTAGGGCAACTGCTCTAGCCTACCACCAGGACTGCGGCTGTCAACTTGGTGACGACGGCTCAAGGCCGTCGAAACACCGCTATCGACTTGGCTTTCCGAAGTGGGTTTTTCATCCTAATCCCAGCCGCGCGACCCGACAAGTCAAGTCTTGCTACCGGAGAGGATTCTGTCCCTCTTGAGGCTGGTTAGCGCTTCGGCTGATCCAAACCTTTGGGGTGACAGGTGATTAGATTACGGCGGTCCGCGCGCTCGTGCAAATACCCGCGAAACCCGGGCGTGTCGCCCGTCTCGTCAGAGGCAGTATTGCTTTGCCCAGCCGGGAATGCGTGACCCGGCAGCGACCGATGCCATGACCTCGAGGTCGTCGTCCCTGTCGATGATGCGGCTCGATTCGACCGCGGTGATGATCGACCGAGCAGCAGCGGCCACGGCGGCGGCTTCTCCCGCTATGCCTTCAGGCGCTGCCGTCTCGAGTTCCAACCAGAACGCCTCATACGCGACCATGATTTCAATCGAATCGGTGACGGTGGCGCCCGGCGCCGGCCATTTGAAAGTCGAGCTGGCCAGGATGCCAGGGGCGGTATCGAGAACACCACAGAACTCGCGACTGCTCGCCACGGTGCCGTCGAACTGCGCGTCGACATCGGAGGCGCCCACAATCGCAACGAGCCCGCCCGCCGTCACGATGGAAAGCACGATCGCGATCGCGGTCGCTGCTTTCGCTACCTCGGATGCCCATCCGCGGCTTCGGGACCCCGCGACGACAGCGACCAGCCCGGCGAGAAGTCCAAGCGGAGGAAGAACGATCGCGAGGCCCAGCGCGATCCAGTCAAGGGCAGCACCGGGCACCCGCTCGGGCTTCGCCCGTTCACGGGAGCGACGAGTTCCTGCGGCGGGAACTCTCCCGTCGCCCGCAGACTGCACGGGGATGCTCTCCCCCGCGTGCTCCACCAGAAAAGGCGATGGTTGACGACTTTCCGTGGTCGGAGCGGATATCACCGATTCGAAAACGGAGGGTGGCGAAGCCACCATCACATCCCGTTCGCCGTCGTTCACCTGAGTTCCTCTCGTGTGCCGCGAACATACTAGCGGCCCGCGGAGACGAACTCATTACGTGGTCAACAGAAAAGTACGCCCCCCAGCGTTTTCTTGCCCCGACGGAGGATGGCGTGATCCACCCGGCGAGCGCCTCAGAGGCGACCGCCGACGCGTCATCCACCTTGCGATTGTTGACGTAGACACCGCCCTGGGCGATCGCCCTTCGTGACTCCCCAAGGCTCTTGGTCAGGCCCGTGTCAACGAGCAGTTGCGCTATGAGGGCCCCCGGTTCGGTTTCGACGTGCGGCAGCGCTGCGACGGCCGCAGCGAGGGTCGCCTCATCGAGCGAACCGAGGTCGCCCTGGCCGAAGAGCGCTTCGGAAGCTGCGAGCACGCGTTTCGTCGCATCCACTCCATGCACAAGGCTGGTCACTTCGAACGCGAGCGTCTTCTGCGCCTCGCGCAGGTGGGGCGCCGTCGCATGATCCTCGGCAAGACTCTCGATCGCCTCGCGACGGATGAACGTGAAGACCTTGAGGAGCTTGACGACATCGGCGTCATCAGTGTTCAGCCAGAACTGGTAGAAGGCGTACGGGCTCGTGAGCGCATCATCCAGCCAGACCGCATTGCCCTCGCTCTTGCCGAACTTGCGACCGTCGGAGTTCGTGATGAGCGGTGTGCCGATCGCATGAACAGTCGCACCCTCGGCGCGTTTCACGAGGTCGACGCCGCTCGTGAGATTGCCCCACTGGTCGGAGCCACCGGTCTGGAGCACGCAGCCGTGGTCGACGGAAGAGCTGCCGGAAGTCGAGGCCCTGGAGAATCTGGTAGCTGAACTCGGTGTAGCTGATCCCCTCGTCCGAGTTCAGGCGCGCGCTCACCGCGTCCTTCCTCAGCATTGTGCCCACCCGGTAGTGCTTGCCGATGTCGCGCAGGAAGTCGATTGCGCTGAGCGGCGCGGTCCAGTCGAGGTTGTTGACCAGGCGCGCGGCGTTCTCGCCCTCGAAACTCAGGAATTTCGACACCTGGCCCTGCAGGTAACCGACCCATTCAGCGACGACCTCAGGGGTGTTCAGGGTGCGCTCCGCCGTGGGCTTCGGGTCACCGATGAGGCCGGTCGAACCTCCCACTAGTCCGAGCGGACGGTGCCCGGCAAGCTGCAGCCGGCGCATGAGGAGGAGCTGCACGAGATTGCCGAGGTGGAGGCTCGGGGCGGTCGGGTCGAAGCCGCAGTAGTAGGTGATCGGGTCGCCCGCGAGCAGGTGCTTCAGCTGGGTGCCATCCGTGGAAACGTGCACGAGCCCGCGCCAGTTGATTTCCTCCCAGATGTCCTCAAAGGAGTCGTCGTTGGATTGGCGGGAGAGCGCTTCGGGCGTGGGTGCTGGCACGAGATTAGAGCGTACCGGAAGGGGTTGATCGACGGCTTATCCAGTCTACAAGCTTGATCTATTACGCATCAACCCACTATGCTTGAATGTGTGTTCGTGCTCACTGCAGACCAAATCGGCAGCAGCGTGGGAGAAGACCTCGCTTCGACTGCCGTCGAGGAATTGAACGCGCGTTATGGCGCACAACTGAGCCTCCCCGTTGACCGTAACGCCGGCGATGAGATCCAGGTGCTCAGCGACAATCCGTCGGTCGCGCTCGCGATCATCCTGCAACTCACCCGAACCGAGCAGTGGAGTGTCGGCTGCGGCATCGGCCCGGTACGCACGCCCCTGCCCCGCAACACGAGGGAGGCCGCCGGACCCGCCTTCACCGCTGCTCGGGATGCCGTCACCAGGGCCAAGTCCGCGCCACGGCGCTTTGCGCTCGCGATTGCGGGCGGCCAGCTGCTGAGCGAACACGAGGTCGCCCCCCTCATCGACCTCATGCTCTTGCTGCGGTCGCGGCGCACGCCGGAAGGATGGCAGTTGTTCGACCTGCTCTCGGAGGGCCTCACCCAGACCGAAGCAGCAGCCCGACTCGAGATCACGCCACAGGCAGTCAGCAAGAGGGCTCAGGCCGCCGCCATTCGAGCCGAATTCGATGCGACGCCAGCTCTCGCGCGTCTCCTCGCCGACGCAGACCGAATCGCCGACGAAGAAACCTCGCGTCACGCAGCTTTATGAACCAGACTGGGAGTTGATGATGTTTCTCGAACCCTTCCTTTCAGTCGGTGCCCTGGTACTCGTTGCCGCAGGCCTCGCCCTCGTGATCGTCGCAACGGTCACGAAGAATTGGATATTCGCTGCTTTCGCGGTGATCCCCGTTGCTCTCTTACTCCTTGTGCAGGGGCTCGGCGTCGTTGAGGCATTCGGGCTCGCGCAACCCCTCCACCCGTTGATCGTCGGACTGCTGGTACTCACCACCTTCCTACTTGGTGTTCTCGGCGGCAGCCCGCTCACGCTCTTCGTACTCGGGCTGGCGGAGCGGCACCCGGTTGCCGTCGGCGAGCACGGTGGAATCGTGCCGGAGACCGTGACGCCCGAAGGCGCGGGCGCGAAAAAGCCCGCTCTGCGACGCGAAGTACTGCGCGGTGGCGCGACGATCGGCTACCTTGAGCGCGTTGCGGTGCTCGGCAGTATCCTCACCGGACAGTTCGCCGGCATAGCGGTGGTCGTCGCCATCAAGGGTCTCGGGCGATTCTCTGAACTGGACAGCCCCGAAGCACGCGAGCGATTCATCATCGGCACGCTCGTGAGCATCATCTGGGCGGGCGCGTGCGCGGTGCTGATCACGCTGGTGATGCGGTAAATCGTTGGTGAGGTCTCGACAGGCTCGACCACCGGGCCTCGACAGGCTCGACCACCGGGCCTCGACAAGCTCGACCACCGGTCCTCGACAAGCTCGACCACCGGGCCTCGACAAGCTCGACCACCGGTCCTCGACAAGCTCGACCACCGGTCCTCGAAAGCTCGACCACCGGGCCTCGACAAGCTCGACCACCGACAGGCTCGACCACCGGTCACGACTTGCGGGGGGCATGCGCCCGGTAGGGCGAGACCGTCGGATCCCCTTCGATCCAGAAGCGCCAGGGAAAGTCGTCGCTGCCGCCTGGTCCTGAGACTCCCGTGCGCGGGCCGCTCACGAACGGGGCTGGATGCCCTGGCAGCTCCAGGCGCACCGGCCCGGTCGCGAGGTCGGTGCCCCCGTGTGCGAGCGTGATCCCCATCGCCTGTGCGAGCCGTGCCGGACCGCGGGCAAGATCGGCATCCGTCTTCGACGTGGACCGTCGTGAACGCGCCACCTCGACGCCCTCGACGATCTCGCCCGCGCGCAGCAGCACACCAGAGGCGAGTCCCTCAGGCGAGCACACGACGTTCGCGCACACGTGCATGCCGTAGGTGAAGTAGGTGTACAGGTGCCCGGGCGGGCCGAACATCACCGAATTGCGCGCCGTCTTGCCCCGGAAAGCGTGCGAGCCCGGATCATCGGCGCCGAGGTAGGCCTCCACTTCTGTGATGCGCAGTACGACACCGTCAACGGTCAGGAGACCACCGAGCAAGCCCGGGGCGACCTCGACGGACGGACGGACCAGAACCGCGCGATCCACCTCAGGGTGTTCGTCTCGGGTCGAGTTGCGCCGCCCGGGCGGTGAGCGCCGCGAGTTGCTCGACTACGCGACTCGGTGCCGTTCCGCCGACACCGTCGCGGCTCGCAAGGGAGGCCTCAACGGTCAGAGACTCCCTGACCTCGCCGGTCAGGTGCGCGGAGACACTGGCATACTGCTCGTCGGTCAACTCGTGCAGTTCCAGGTCATGCTCCTCGCAGAACCGGACGAGCGCGCCGCTGATCTCGTGCGCATCGCGGAACGGCACATGCCTGCGCACGAGCCAGTCCGCGACATCCGTTGCGAGCGAAAATCCCTGCGGCGCGAGCGCCGCCATCCGTTCGGTGTTGAACCGGAGGGTCGCGACCATCCCCGTGAACGCGGGCAGCAGCACCTCGAGCGTTTCGACCGAGTCGAAGACGGGTTCCTTGTCTTCCTGCAGGTCGCGGTTGTAGGCGAGGGGCAGGCCCTTGAGTGTCGTCAGCAGGCCGGTCAGGTTGCCAACCAGTCGGCCAGCCTTGCCGCGCGCGAGCTCCGCGATGTCGGGATTCTTCTTCTGCGGCATGATCGACGACCCCGTGGAGTACCCGTCGTGCAGACGCACGAAATCGAACTCACGCGTCGCCCAGATGATGATGTCCTCCGCGAAACGGGAGAGGTGGATGCCGAGCTGCGCCGTGATGTAGGCGAACTCGGCAACGAGATCCCGGCTCGCTGTCGCGTCGATCGAGTTCTCGGTCGGCTCCCCCAGCCCGAGCTCGCTGGCGACCAGGGCCGCATCGAGACCGAGCGCGTTACCCGCGAGTGCTCCGGCGCCGTAGGGGGAGGTCGATGCCCGCACCCTCCAGTCCCGCAGCCGCTCGAGGTCGCGCACGAGCGGCCACGCGTGCGCGAGCAGGTGATGGGCCAGCAGCACCGGTTGGGCGTGCTGCAGGTGGGTGCGGCCCGGCATCGGCGCGTTCTCGTGCGCCTCCGCCTGGGCGCCGATCGCATCGATGAGCTGCAGCACGAGGTGTCCGATCGAGGCGCCATGGTCGAGCAGGTACAGGCGGATGAGGGTGGCGATCTGATCGTTGCGGCTGCTGCCCGCGCGCAGCTTGCCCCCGAGCTCGGGGCCGACCACCTCGATGAGTCCGCGTTCGAGGGCGAAGTGCACGTCCTCATCGCTGGCCCGCGCCACAAACGAACCGTCCTGGATTGCAGCATGAAGGGCATCCAGGCCATCGAGCATCCGCTCCAGTTCGCCCTCGTCCAGATAGCCGGCCGCCGCGAGCGCCTTCGCGTGCGCCCTCGACCCCGCGATGTCGTAGGGAGCGAGTTCCCAGTCGAAATGGGTTGACCGGCTCAGTCGCTCCAATTCGGGTGACGGTCCGTCGCTGAACCGGGCGCCCCAGAGTGCGCCCTGGGTTTCGTCGTCAGATCTCGACACGCTCGATCACCGTCCTCCCACGCACCATCGCCGCCGCCTACAACTGCCTCAGGTCACGCCGGGCCGAAATCTTGCTCGGCAGCGACCACATCTCGATGAACCCCTTCGAAAGAGACTGGTCGAACGTGTCGCCCGTGTCGTAGGTGGCCAGGCTGAAGTCGTACAGGCTCTGCTCGCTCCTGCGCCCGGTCACGACCGCGCGACCACCCTGCAGCGTCAGGCGGATGTCGCCGGAGACGTAGCTTCTGCGTGTCGTCGATGAAAACATCGAGCGAGCGCTTGAGCCCGGAGAACCAGAGGCCGTCGTAGACGAGATTCGACCACTCCGCCTCGACCCCCCGCTTGTAGCGGTCGAGGTCGCGCTCGAGGGTCAGGTTCTCGAGCTCCTCGTGGGCCGCGATGAGTGCGATCGCGGCCGGAGCCTCGTACACCTCGCGGCTCTTGATGCCGATCGAGGCGGTCCTCGACGATGTCGATGCGGCCGACGCCGTGCTTGCCGGCGAGAATGTTGAGCTGCTCGACCGCCTGGAGCGGGGTGACGCTCACCCCGTCGATGGCGACCGGGATGCCCGGCGTCGAAGGTGATAACGACCTCGTCGGCGGGCTTCAGCACCGACGGGTCCTCGGTGTACTCGTAGAGGTCCTCGATCGGCGCGTTCCACGGGTCCTCGAGGAAGCCGGTCTCGACCGCGCGGCCCCAGACGTTCTTGTCGATCGAGTACGGGTTCTTCGCGCTCTGCCGGATCGGCAGGTTGTTCTCCTCCGCGTAGAGGATCGCCTTGTCGCGCGTGAGGGCGAGGTCCCGCACGGGTGCGATGCTCGTGAGTTCGGGGGCGAGGGCGGCGACCGCCGCCTCGAAACGTACCTGGTCGTTGCCCTTGCCCGTGCAGCCGTGGGCGACGCTGTCGGCGCCGAGGTACTTCGCGGTCAACGCGAGGTGTCGGGCGATGAGCGGACGGCTGAGTGCCGACACGAGCGGGTAGCGCTTCTGGTACATCGCGTTCGCCTTGAGCGCGGGCATGAGGTAGTCGTCGGCGAACTCGTCCTTCGCGTCGACGACAACGGACTCGACTGCTCCGCAGTCGAGGGCACGCTGGCGGATGTCCTCCATGTCTTCGCCGCCCTGGCCGACGTCAATCGCGAGGGCGACGACCTCTTTGCCGGTGGCATCCTTCAGCCAGCCGATGCCAACCGAGGTATCAAGACCGCCCGAGTAGGCGAGGACGACGCGTTCTGTCATTGGTGTTGCTCCTTCAATTTGTTGAAAAGTTTATTTGGGTCTCGACAAGCTCGACCACCGGGTCTCGACAAGCTCGACCACTGGGTCTCGACAAGCTCGACCACCGGGTCTCGACAGGCTCGACCACCGGGTCTCGACAAGCTCGACCACCGGGTCTCGACAAGCTCGACCACCGGGTCTCGACAAGCTCGACCACCATCATTGGTTGAGCAGCCAGACGAGGAGTGCCTTCTGGGCGTGCAGCCGGTTCTCGGCCTCATCCCAGATGACGCTCTGCGGTCCGTCGATGCACATCGGCAGTGACCTCGAACCCGCGATCGGCGGGCAGGCAGTGCAGGAAGAGAGCGTCCGGCTTCGCGAGCGTCATGAGCTCCGGGTCGACCTGGTACTGTCCGAATTTCGTCAGGCGCTCCGCCTTCTGGTCTTCCTTGCCCATCGACACCCAGGTGTCGGTGACCACGACATCAGCCGCAGCGACCGCCTCGATCGGGTCGGTGAACAGGGTGATCGACCCGCCCGTGCGCGCGGCAACGGCATCCGCATCCGCGACGACGGAGTCGCTCGGGGCGTAGTCGGCCGGCGACGCGACCCGCACGTGCATGCCGGCGGTCGCTCCGGCGAGCAGGTACGACTGGGCCATGTTGCTGCCGCCGTCGCCGAGGAAAGTGACCGTGAGCCCGGCAAGGGTACCGCGATGCTCGCGGATGGTGAGCAGGTCGGCGAGCAACTGGCACGGGTGGAAGTCATCGCTCAGGGCATTGATCACCGGCACGGTCGTGCCGTGGGCCATCTCATCCAGTCCGGACTGGGCGTACGTGCGCCAGACGATGGCGGCGACCTGGCGTTCGAGCACGCGAGCGGTGTCCGACGCGGTCTCCTTGCCGCCCAGCTGGCTGTTCGCGGTCGAGATGATGAGCGGGCTGCCGCCGAGATCGGCGATGCCGACGGCGAAGCTCACCCTCGTGCGGGTCGACGACTTGTCGAAGATCACGGCAACCGTCTGCGGGCCGGCGAGCGGCTTCACGCCGAAGCGGTCCGCCTTGAGTCGCTCGGCGAGATCGAGAATCTCGGTCTGCTCCGCCTGGCTCAGGTCGTCGTCGCGAAGAAAGTGCCTCGTCATGCTGCTGCCTCCAGGGCGTCGTCGGAATATGGCGATGAACTCCGCGACTTCGGCGTCGCCGATGATGAGCGGCGGGGCGAGTCGGATGCTCGTCTCGTTGGCGGCGTTGATGATGAGCCCGCGGGTGAACGCCTCCTCGGCGACGCGCAGGGCGACCGGTTGGGTGAGGCCGATGCCGATCAACAACCCCGCGCCTCGCACCTCCTCGACCAGCGGTGAGCCGAGCGAGAGAACAGCCTCGCGCAGCTGGGCACCGCGACGCCGCGCGTTCCCGATCAGCCCGGCGCTGCTCAATCTCGCCGAGCACGGCGTTCGCAGCGGCGGCCGCCAGCGGATTTCCGCCGAACGTGCTGCCGTGCTGCCCGAGCGTGAAGAGAGTGGATGCTTCGGCGAAGGTCACGAGCGCCCCGATGGGCACTCCGCCGGCGATACCCTTCGCGATGGCGATGGCGTCGGGAGTGATTCCCGCACGCTGGAAGGCGAACCACTCCCCCGTGCGACCGGCCCCGGTCTGGATCTCGTCGATGATGAGCAGCGCCCCGTGCTCGCTCGTCAGCTGCCGCGCGCCGCGTGAGGTATCCCTCCGGCAGGTCGACCACCCCCGCCTCGCCCTTGATCGGTTCGACGAACAGGGCGGCGACGGAGTCGTCGATCGCCGCCTCGAGCGCTTCGATCGTCGAGTCGATGTGCTCGATGCCGGGGATCAGCGGTTCGAAAGCCTCCCGCAGGGCGGGTTTTCCGGTGAGCGACGAGCGACCCCATGGTGCGCCCGTGGAAGGAGAAATTGAGCGCGAGGATGCGCCCCCGACCCGGGTTCAGCCTCGCGAGCTTGAGCGCGGCCTCGATCGCCTCTGCGCCGGAGTTGCAGAAGAACACCCGGCCGCGATCTCCCGCTCCCGAGATCCGGCGCAGCCGCTCCGCGAGCTCGATCTGCTGCGGGGTTGCGAAGTAGTTGGAGACGTGGGCGAGCGAAGCCACCTGGCGGCTGACGGCATCCACCAGAACGGGGTGATTGTGCCCGAGCGAGTTGACGGCGATTCCGGCGAGGAAGTCGAGGTAGCGCTTGCCGTCGGTGTCCCAGACGGCGCAGCCGTCGCCGCGCGCGAGGATCGCCAGCGGCACAGGGGTCGTGCCCATCATGGCGGCGGCGTGCCGCTTCTTCCAGTGCGTCATGTGCGTACAACCTCCGTGCCGATTCCCTCGGTCGTGAAGACCTCGAGCAGGATCGAATGCGGGATGCGGCCATCGATGATCGCGGCCTTCGCGACCCCGCCATCCACCGCTTCGAGGCATGCCGTCATCTTGGGGATCATGCCCGACTCGAGGGTCGGCAGCAGCTCGTCGCAGCTCGCCGGAGGTCAGGTGCGAGATCGAGCGAATCCCGCTTGGGCCATTCGCTGTAGAGTCCCGCGACATCGGTCAGGATCATGAGCTTCGCCGCGCCGAGCGCGACCGCGAGGGAGGCCGCGGCCGAGTCGGCGTTGACGTTGAGGTACGTCACCCGGCGAGTCGAGGTCGGGCGCGATGGACGAGATCACCGGGATGCGGCCCGCCGTCGAGGTGCGTCGAGAACGACTGCCCGGGTTCACCTCGACGACGTCGCCGACAAGCCCGAGGTCGACGGTTTCGCCGCCGAGGACAGCGCCACGTCGACGTCCGCCGGAAGAGGCCGTCGGTCTCCCCAGACAGTCCGGACGGCGAACGGGCCGTGCTCGTTGATCAGGCCGACAAGCTCGCTGTTGACCTGCCCATTGAGCACCTCGCGAACGACGTGCATCGCCTCCGGCGTCGTAACCCGATAGCCGCCACGGAACTCGCTCTCGATACCGCGGGCGGCCAACTCGGCAGAGATCTGGGGTCCCCCGCCGTGCACGACCACGGGACGCACCCCGGCATAGCGCAGGTAGACCATGTCCTCCGCGAACGAGCGCTTCAGGGCGTCATCGACCATCGCGTTGCCGCCGAACTTCACGACCATCACCTGGCCGGAGAAGCGCTTGAGCCACGGCAGCGACTCGATGAGCGTGGCGGCTTTGACCGCAGCGTCCTTCGTCATGAGCTGTACGCGCTGTTCTCGTGCACGTAGTCGTGGGTGAGGTCGTTGGTGAGGATCGTCGCTGACGCGACGCCAACCTTGAGGTCGATGAGCACCTCGACCTGCCGCGGCGTGAGATCGACGAGCTCCCGCGGCTGGTCCGGCTGCCCCTCGGAACAGACCCGGATCCCGTTCATCGAGACATCCACCGCGTATGGGTCGAACTGGGCGCTCGTGGTGCCGATCGCAGCCAGCACCCGGCCCCAGTTGGGGTCGTTGCCGAAAACGGCAGCCTTGAAGAGGTTGTTGCGAGCGACCGAGCGGCCGACCTCGACCGCGTCGTCTTCGCTCGCCGCGTTGTCGACGCGGATGCGGATGTCGTGGCTCGCGCCCTCGGCGTCAGCCTGAAGCTGCCGGGCGAGGTCGTGACACAAGTCGGTCAGGGCTTCCGCAAAATGCTCGAACGGTGGGCGGATGCCGGACGCCCCGGAGGCGAGCAGCGTCACCTGGTCGTTGGTCGACATGCAGCCGTCGGAGTCGAGCCGGTCGAAGCTCACCCTCGTGGCGGCGCGCAGCGCGCGGTCGAGATCCGCCGACTCCATCGCGGCATCGGTTGTGATGACCACGAGCATCGTGGCGAGGCCCGGAGCGAGCATTCCCGCTCCCTTGGCCATCCCGCCGATCGACCAACCATCCGGGTGCGATGCAACAGCGACTTTCGGCACCGAGTCGGTCGTCATGATCGCGCGGGCGGCGTCCTCGCCCGCCGGTGTCGCTGAGCGCGGTGATCGCGGCTTCGACGCCCGCGAGCACCTTCTCCTGGTCGAGCTGCTCGCCGATGAGGCCGGTCGAGCAGACGAGCACGTCACCGGCGGAAACCCCGATGGCGCTCGGCCACTGCCTCCGCCGTGGCGTGGGTGGTCTGGAACCCTTGCGGCCCCGTGAAGCAATTGGCCCCACCCGAATTGAGAACGACCGCCTCGACGGTGCCATCGAGAATGGCCCGCTCCGACCACAGGATCGGTGCGGCCTTCGCCCGATTGCTAGTGAAGACGGCTGCGGCGTTCTTCAGTGGCCCGCGATTCACCACGAGGGCAAGATCCCTGCCGCCGCTGGCCTTGAGCCCGGCGACCACTCCGCTCGCCTCGAAGCCGGCCGGTACGGTGACGCTCATGGAGCCACCCCGTTCGCGGACAGGCCCGCGGATTCGGGCAGCCCGAGCGCGATATTGGCCGACTGGATCGCGGCACCCGCAGTTCCCTTGACGAGATTGTCGATCGCGGTGACCGTCACGACCCGTGCGGCCGCCTCATCCACGACAAGACCGATGAGTGCGGTGTTCGCGCCGACCGTGTCGGCCGTGCGTGGGAACTGGCCCTCAGGCAGAAGGTGCACAAATGGCTCTTCGGCGTAGGCGGACTCGAAGGCCAGCCGTACGCTGTCGGCATTCGCCCCGGGTGCGAGCTTCGCCGTGGATGTCGCGAGAATCCCCCGCGACATCGGCACGAGCACCGGCGTGAAGGAGATGCTCACGCCCGCTCCTCCGGCGAGGGCAAGGTTCTGCCGGATTTCCGGTGTGTGCCTGTGGATGCCCCCGACCGCGTAGGCGGACGCCGAACCCATGAGCTCGCTCGCGAGCAAGTCGGTCCTGAGGCTCCTGCCTGCGCCGGAAGGGCCAACGGCAAGAACGGCGACGAGATCGTCGGCCTCGATCACGCCCGCCTGGATGCCGGGAGCAAGACCCAGGGTGATCGCGCTGACGTTGCAGCCCGGCACGGCGATGCGCCGCGCCCCCACAAGCGCATCGCGCTGCCTCGACCCGTTGCCGAGTACCAACTCCGGCAGGCCGTACGGCCACGCCCCGAAGTACTCCCCGCCGTAGAACTTCGCCCAGTCGCTCTCACTCGAGAGCCGATGATCGGCACCGCAGTCAATGACGAGAGTGGAATCATCCATCGACCCGGTCAGCTCGCCCGACTTGCCGTGGGGCAGCGCGAGGAAGACCACGTCGTGGCCGGCGAGGGTCTCCGCCGTCGTGCTCTCAATCGTGAGGTGAGCAAGAGAACGGAGGTGGGGCTGCGCGGCGATAAGCGGCTGACCCGCGCTTGAAAAGCCCGTGACAGTCGTCACCGCGAACTCGGGATGGACGGCGAGAAGACGCAGCAACTCACCCCCGGCATAGCCGCTGGCACCAGCCACGGCGACGGATAGAGACATAGCTCAAAACCTTATGGAGAGAAGTGGACGAGGGATGTCGAGGGCCCACTCCACACTGGCAGAAGCCAGTTGCGGAGCAAGCCTAGAGTCGCTCGCCCGTGACGCTGCGGCGTCGGCCGAAGGACAGCGCGCGGCTGTCAACAAGGGCGGGACGGATGCAGGTCACAGACAGGAGCCTAACCGTTCGCCCCGCGGCCTGTCGAATCGCTAGTCTTAAGCCGATCAGGTCACCCGCCAGGAAGCCTGCAAAAATCCGGGAGTCACCCATGTCAGATTTCGACGCACTTGTTGACCTCATCCCCATCGGCGACATCGCCAAGCAGCTGGGAATCGACGAGAAGACCGCGACCTCGGCTGTCAAGGCTGCTGTGCCCGCGATCGTCGGCGGACTCGCCGTGAATGCGAAGGATCCCAAGGGCGAGAAGTCACTCGAGAAAGCGCTCGTTAAGCACCGCTCCTCGACGGCGGGTCGGCGCAACCTGCGCGACATCGACCGGAAGGACGGCGAGAAGATCGTGAACCACGTCTTCGGCGCGAAGAAGGACAAGGTCACTGCCGCTGTCGCCGACAAGAGCGGCAATGCGACGCAGGACATCATCGCGCAGGTTCTGCCGATCATCGCTCCCATCGTGCTCGCCTGGGTTGCGAGCCAGTTCGCTCCGAAAGCGGAGTCGGCACCCACGCCCGCGAAAGAGGCGGCGGCTCCTGGGAACGGCATCGGCGACCTGCTCGGCGGCCTTCTCTCCTCCAAGGAGGGTCAGGACATCATCGGAGGCGTCATCGGCGGCCTGCTCGCCGGCAAGAAGTAGTCCTCGGTTTCGATACGGCCCTGGCGGGCCTATTCAACCAGAGGCGAACTCAGCCGGTTGAGTAGCGCGCAGCGCGTATCGAAACCAGCCGTCACTCGCGCAGCGTCGCCGAGAACCTCTCGGCGGCTAGTGCCAGTCCGGCGAGTTTCGCCTTCGTCGCCTCTTCGGCCGTGAGCGTGCGGTCCTGGGCCCGGAACCGCAAGGCGAAGGTGAGCGACTTGCTGCCCTCCGGTACCCCGCTGCCGCGGTAATCGTCAACGAGGACGGCCTGCTCGAGCAGCGGGCCGGATCCCTCGCGTATGGCGTCACGCACGTCACCTGCTGGCACGCCCACCCCGACGACGACCGAGAGGTCCTGTGTGGCCGCGGGAAGCGTGCCGATCGGGCGAGCCGCGATCTCGGTCGCCCCCAGCGCGAGCAGCGCATCGAGGTCGAGTTCCGCGACAGCGACGACACCGGGCAGGTCGAACTCGCGCGCGAGTGACGGCAACAGCTCGCCGGCGACGCCGACAACTGTGTCGTGCACGCGCAACTCGGCAGTGCGGCCGGGGTGCAGCGCGGGATGCGAACCGGTGACCGGGCGGATGCCGACAGCGAGCGACAGTTCGACCTGCGAGACGGCGTCGAGCGCGTCGGCGAGTCCGGCGGGAACTGCCGCCGCACCCGGCTGCCTGGCAACGGCATCTCCGAGGAACAGCACGGCAACGCGACGCGGCTGCGGGGGAAGTCCACCGGTGAGGTCAGCAAGCACGTCGGGTGCCAGCTCGGTCGCGCCGGGCGGAAGCTCCGCAGTGCCGTACTCCGTTCCCGGCTCCGGTCGGAATACGGTGCCGAGCTCGAAGAGTGCGAGGTCGGTGAGTCCGCGCGACACGTTGCGATGCGCGGTCTCGATGAGGCCAGGAAGCAGCGAGCGGCGCAGGAAGGGAGACTGCGGGTCGAGGGCGTTCACGAGCTTGATCGCTGGCGCTCCGGGCTCGAAGCGCTCGGATGTGGCCGCTGACAGGAACGGGGAGGCGAGCACCTCAGTGAGTCCCCTGGCGGCGAGGGTGTGGGCGAGCCGACGGCGAGCGGACTGCTCGCGCGACCAGCCGCGCCCGGGCGGGGCCGTCGGCAGCTCCGACGGAATCCGGTCGTACCCGGTGATGCGCGCAACCTCCTCGATGAGGCTCTGCGCATCAATGAGGTCGGGCCGCCATGGTGGCGGAGTGACCGTCCAGCCGTCGCTTGACTCGCCGACGGTCGCGCCAATGAGCTCAAGGGTCTGACGGACCTCGTCCGCGGTGTAGTCGACCCCGACAAGGTCAGCCGCCGCACGGGGTGCGAGGGCGATCGGTTCGCGCGAACCCTCGTGGGAGAGCACGGTTCCGAGCGGGTCGATTGTGCCGCCAGCGAGTTGCACGAGCAGATCAGCCACTCGCTGCGCCGCAATCGGACCGAGCGTCGGATCGACGCCCCGCTCGAAGCGCTTCGATGCCTCACTCCACAGCTTGTGGCGACGCGCTGTGCGAGCGACCGTCACGGGATCGAAGTGCGCCGCCTCGATAAGTATGTCCGTGGTCGTGTCGGTGACCTCTGTCGCGAGTCCGCCCATCACTCCGGCGAGACCGATCGGCCCTGAGCCATCGGTGATCAGCAGGTCCTCGGTGTCGAGGGTGCGCAGCTGGCCGTCGAGCGACTGCAGCACCTCGCCGGCGCTCGCGCGCCGCACGACAATGCCGCCGGAAAGTTTCGCGAGATCGTAGGTGTGAATGGGCTGGCCGAGTTCGAGCATCACGTAGTTGCTGATGTCGACAGGCAGGGAGATTGAGCGGATGCCCGCGAGCTTCAGTCGGGCGACCATACCGGAGGGGGTGGGCCGGGTGGCATCCACTCCCCGCACGACGCGGGCGGCGAAGGCATCGCAGCCGGCACGACCGCGGATCGGCGCAGCGTCGTCGACCCTCACCGAATAGCCCGACGCCTCACCGACGACCGGCTCGAGCGCCGGGTCGCGGAACGCCGCTCCCGTGGAGTGCGAGTACTCGCGAGCGACCCCGCGCACCGAGAGGGCGTAGCCGCGATCGGGCGTGACGTTGATCTCCACTGCCGCGTCGTCGAGGCCCAGGAGAGCGATCGCGTCCTCCCCCGGTTCGGCGGTCAGGCCACGCTCCTTCAGTCGCATGATTCCGCTGTGCTCGTCACCGAGACCGAGCTCGCGTTCGGAGGCGATCATGCCGTCGGAGACATGGCCATAGGTCTTGCGGGCCGAAATCGGGAACGGTCCAGGCAGCACGGCGCCGGGCAGCGACACGGGAACGAGGTCACCGACTTCGAAGTTGTGCGCGCCGCAGACGATCCCACGAATGTCACGTTCGGTTGTCTCGGTGGTCGAGCCTGTCGAGACCGTGACCGACGTCGCAGGCTCCGTCGGCGCTGGGGTCGCGGAATCGCTGCGCGATTCTCCAAGCTCCACCGCGCCGACATCCACCTGGCACCAGCGGATCGTCTTGCCGTTGCTCTGCGGCTCATCCTCGAAGGAGAGCACGCGGCCGACGACGACCGGACCGGTCACGCCGAAGTCGTGAACAGCCTCCTCCTCGAAGCCGACCTTCACGAGGGCAGCGTGAAGGTGTTCGAGGGTGACATTCTCGGGCAGGTCGACCCAGTCGCCGAGCCAGGAGATCGGAACGCGCACGTCACACCACCATCCCGAACTGCTGGGAGAAGCGGACGTCGCCCTCGACCATGTCACGCATGTCGTTCATGTCATTGCGGAACTGGAGGGTCCGCTCGATGCCCATCCCGAAAGCGAATCCCTGGTACTCGTCAGGGTCGACCCCCGCGCTGCGCAGAACGTTGGGGTTGACCATGCCGCAGCCACCCCACTCGATCCAGCGTGCGCCGCCCTTGGCGTTCGGCTGCCAGACATCCATTTCGGCGCTCGGTTCGGTGAACGGGAAGTAGTTGGGGCGCAGGCGGATCTGCGCGCCCGCGCCGAACATCGAGGTCGCGAGGTGCTCGAGGGTGCCCCGCAGGTGCGCCATGGTGAGGCCCCGGTCGATCGCGATTCCCTCGATCTGGTGGAACACCGGGGTGTGGGTCGCGTCGAGCTCGTCCTTGCGGAACACCTTGCCGGGTGCGACGACGTAGAGCGGCAGTGGCCGATCGAGGAGTGAGCGGATCTGCACGTTAGAGGTCTGGCTGCGCAGCACGAGGTTGCGCTCGGCCGGCTCCACGTAGAACGTGTCCTGTTCGCCGCGCGCGGGGTGGTCGGGGTCGATGTTGAGCGCGTCGAAATTGAACCACGCGTGCTCAAGTTCGGGACCCTCCGCGACCTCCCAGCCCATGCCGATGAAGATGTCACCCATCTGCTCCATGAGAAGGCTGAGCGGATGCCTCGCTCCCGACCGCGATCGCGGACCCACCGCCGTGACATCAATGGCTTCGCGCTCGAGCCTCGCGGCCTCCTCGGCTGCGAGCACTTCGACCTCGCGGTCGGCGAGTGCCTGATTCACCCTCGCGCGGGCCTGGCCGACAAGTTTGCCGAGCGGCGCCTTCTGGTCGACGGCAACGTTCTTGAGCTGGGCGTTGAAACCTGCGAGGGCCGATCCTTCAGCGGTGTGCGCGGAGCGGGCGGACCGCAGCGCGGCCGAATCTGACGCTTCCGCGATGGCCGCAAGTGCGGCGTCGACGGCTGAGTCGACCGATTTCTCAGTGATGGTGACGGGTTCTGACACAAGAACCGAGTTTAGTGGGACGAGCGGGCCTACCTGATTATGCCGCCGCCGCCAGCGTCGCCGGTCAGACCGCCGCCGAGCTTCATACCCTGAAGGGTCACGTTCGCCTCAGCCTCGTCCGGGCTCAGGCCACGGCCACGCGACGCAGTCCGTCGCGCCACGATTCGCGCGACCCACGACAGCATCATGTTCATGAACAGGTACATGGCCAGAACGACGAAGAAGAACGAGAAGGCGTACCGGCTGCCGAAGAAGTTGGTGAGATTCTGGTCGGCTTTGAGCAACTCGCTGTAGCCGACGATGTAGGCGAGCGACGTGTCCTTCAACAACACGACGAGCTGCGCGATGATGATGGGCAGCATCTGCCGGAAAGCCTGCGGGAACTCGATGCGGAAGCGGGTGGCAATGGGAGTGAGCCCGATGGAGAGCCCTGCCTCCTTCTGCCCGCGGGGAAGCGACAGGATGCCCGCGCGAAGCGCCTCACCGATGATCGCACCGTTGTACACCGCGAGCGCGGAAACGCCTGCCCAGTAGGTGCCCGTCGCGAAGACCAGGAGCACGAACAGCATCATGAGCAGCACCGGCATGCCCCTGAAGAACTCGAGCAGCACACCGGTCGGGATGCGGATCCAGGCTTTGGTTGCGGTGCGGCCGAAGGAGAAGAGCACGCCGATGATGAGCGCGAGCACCGCCGCCGCGCCGGCCATCTGCAGAGTGCTGATCGCGCCCTGGATGAGGGTCTGCCAGACATCCGCGCGGCCGAACACATCCCACCTGCTGGGGTCGAAGAGGCCGGGCAGCACGGCACCAGCAGCTGTCGTGCGAGGACCGGCAAGAGTGCTGATGAGCCACCACAGCCCGGCCGCGATCGCGAGGCCACCCACGAGCGATGTCATGACGGAACGGCGGCGGGCCTTCGGGCCCGGCGCGTCGTAGAGAACTGAAGTGCTCATCGCAAAACCGCCACTCGCTTCTCGATCCGACCGGCGATGATGCCGAGCGGAACAGTGACCAGAAGATAGAAGAACGCAACCCCGAGAAGAATCGGAATCACGGCGTCGCCCCTCTCGTTGGCCTGCGTGCGCGCCGCGGCGAACAGCTCGAAGACGAAGAAGGCCCCAGCAACGGAAGTGTTCTTGGTGAGAGCGATGAGCACGTTAATGAGCGGCGGAATCACCATGCGCACGGCCTGCGGCATGACGACGAGACCGAGAGTCTGGCCGAACGACAGTCCGATCGTGCGGGCCGCCTCAGCCTGCCCGACGGGCACACCGTTGACCCCCGAGCGGAGTGCCTCGGCGACGAACGGCGAGGTGTAGGCAGTGAGGCCGATGACGGCGAGTGGGAAGTAACCGGGGAAGAACTGGAGGTACGGCAGCAGGGTCGCGCAGAAGAACAGCACGAGCGTGAGCGGGGTGTTGCGGAGGATTTCGGTGTACACGGTGGCGAACCCGCGCAGGGATGCCACGGGCGAGATACGCATCGCGGCGATGATCGTGCCGATGGCAAGGGCTCCCGCGCCGGAGAGCACGAGCAGACTGAGGGTTCCCCTGAACGCATCGAAGAAGTACGGCAGGTTGTCGATCACCGCATCCATGCGTTCTGCTTCCTCTTGGCTGACGTGTGGGGTGGACCTGTCAGGCGTGTGGCCCGCCCGGGGTTAGCGGACGAGCCACACGAATCTGACTGTTAGTAGCGGTTCACTGAGGGCGGGGTCGGCGTGTCAAGCACCGTACCTGCCGTGCTCTCCCAAGCCTGGGCCCAGCGACCGTCAGCGTAGATCGTCTCAAGGAGGTCGTTGATCCACGTGCGGAACGCGTCATCGCCCTTCTCAAGTCCAATGCCGTACGGCTCCTCCGTGAACGGGTTGTTGACAACCTCGAACTCACCGGCGTTCTGGTCGGCGAGACCCGCGAGGATGACGTTGTCGGTCGTCAGCGCGGTGGCTGCACCCGTGCGCATCGGCTCAAGGCAAGCCGAGTAGGTGTCGGTCGTCAGAACGTCAGCCGTCTCGTACTCGCGGATGTTGCGCTCGGAGGTCGAACCCGTGACGGTACAGACCACCTGGTCAGCGAGGTCCTCAGGGCCGGTGATGCCCTCGGGGTTACCCGCGGCAACGAGGATGTCCTGGCCGGCCGAGTAGTACGGTCCGGCGAAGTCAATGACCTCCTTGCGAGTGTCGTTGATCGTGTACGTCGCGATCACGATGTCGACTGTGCCGTTCTGGATGAACGGCTCGCGGTTGGCGGAAACCGTCTCGACCCACTCGATGTTGTCCTCCGAGATACCGAGCTCAGCCGCGATGATCTTTCCGATCTCGACGTCGAAGCCCTCTGGCGTGCCGCCTGGGCCCGACAGTCCGAAGAGCGGCTGGTCGAACTTGGTGCCGATCGTGATGGTTCCCGCTTCATTGAGCGCGGCCATCGTGGTACCGGCTTCGAACTGGACCTCGGCCGGCGGCTCCGGAGCCGGTTCGGTCGGTCCGGCACAGGCGCCGAGCGCAAGCACGCTCGCTGCAGCCATCGCGGTGATCATAAGACCCTTGTTGAGTCGCATGTTTCCCTCTTTCTTGCTGTGTTTCCGTCCCACGGGTTGTGGGCAGGCTCTAGTGGGTGAGAATCTTCGACAGGAATTCCTTCGCCCGTGGACTTTTCGGGTTCGTGAAGAACTGCTCGGGAGTGGCCTCCTCGACGATCTCGCCGAAATCCATGAACAGAACGCGATCGGCCGCCTTGCGGGCGAAGCCCATTTCGTGCGTGACGACCACCATGGTCATGCCGTCTTTCGCGAGAGACACCATGACGTCGAGCACCTCGTTGATCATCTCCGGGTCGAGAGCGGAGGTGGGCTCGTCGAGCAGGATGAGCTTGGGTTCCATGGCAAGAGAACGGGCTATCGCAACTCGCTGCTGCTGACCGCCGGACAGTTGCGCTGGCATCTTCTTCGCCTGGTTGGCGACTCCCACCCGGTCAAGCAGTTCCATGCCGCGCTTGTCGGCATCCGCCTTGGACATCCGGCGAACCTTTCGTGGCCCGAGGGTCACGTTCTCCAGGACGGTCTTGTGGGAGAACAGGTTGAACGACTGGAAGACCATCCCCACATCCGCGCGTAGCTTTGCGAGGCCCGCTCCCTCTTCGGGGAGTTTCTTGCCGTCGATCGTGATGGTGCCGCTGTCGATCGTCTCGAGGCGGTTGATCGCACGGCAGAGAGTCGACTTGCCCGAGCCACTCGGACCGATCACGACAACCACTTCGCCCTTGGCGATTGTGGTTGAGATGTTTTTCAGTACGTGAAGATCGCCGAAGTGTTTGTTGACCGTGTCGATGACGACGAGTGGCTCCATGCAATCACCAAACCACACCCCTGAGAAGCGGGCCAACACATCGGTCTACTTGTGATGCATATGTGACCTCAGGCGCGTTGGGCGAACGCCGATTCGTACAGGCACACGGATGCCGCGGTGGCAAGGTTCATCGATTCGGCGCGGCCGTAGATGGGCACCGCGATCGCCCGGTCGGCAAGCGCGAGCAGTTCATCGCTCAAACCGCGCGCCTCATTGCCGAAGAGCCAGGCGGTGGGGGCGGCGAGCGAGTCGCGGGCGGCGAGCAGATCGTCGCCCTTGATGTCGGCCGCGATGACCTGCATGCCGACAGCGCGGGCGCGATCGAGCACCGCGGGCAATTCGACTCCGACCGCAACCGGCAGGTGAAACAGGGAGCCCGTCGTCGAGCGAACCACCTTGGGGTTGTACAGGTCGACACTGCGCCCCGAAAGGATGACCGCGTCGGCCCCGGCGGCATCCGCGGCGCGAATGATGGTTCCGGCGTTGCCGGGATCGCGCACCTCCTCAAGTATCACGACGAGCCGCGTCTGCTCGCCGAAGATCTCCTTCACGGAGGTCGGGAACTGCCGGCACACCGCCACGATGCCCTGCGGCGTCACCGTGTCGGCCATGCTCTCGATCACCTGCTTCGCTGGCGAACTCGACCGCGAGCTCTGCGCTGGACGCGGCGGTAGCGATGTGCGGGTACCTCTCGAGCGCTGTCGGGGTCGAGAACAGTTCAGTCACCAGCTCGGGCCGGTATCGAAGGGCCTCACCGACGGCCTGAGGGCCCTCAAGCAGGAACAACCCGGTCTCGAGCCTGGCATCCCGCTTGGCGAGCTTGGCCACCCCGCGGACGCGCGGCGAGCGCGGGTTGTCGATCATGGCACCAGCCTAAGCGTCAAACGAAAATGCCCTGCGCCGCTGAGGGCGCAGGGCATTCACAATTCACGAGAGCTCTAAGCAACATCCGCCTTGGGCGCCGACGTGTCGGCGGGCAGTGCCGCCTTCGCCGTGGCGACGATCGAGGCGAACGTGGCCGGCTCGTTGACCGCGAGGTCGGCGAGGATTCGGCGGTCGACTTCAATGCCTGCCAGGTTCATTCCCTGGATGAGACGGTTGTAGGTCAGTCCGTTTGCACGCGACGCCGCGTTGATGCGCTGGATCCAGAGGCGACGGAAGTCACCCTTCTTCTGGCGACGATCCCGGTACGCGTAGACGAGGGAGTGGGTGACCTGCTCCTTCGCCTTGCGGTACAGGCGTGAACGCTGGCCGCGGTAGCCCTCGGCACGCTCGAGGATGACGCGACGCTTCTTGTGGGCGTTGACCGCCCTTTTTACTCTTGCCATTGTCTTTTTCCTTTATCCCCTACTTGCCGAGAAGCTTCTTGATGACCTTGGCGTCCTGCGGAGCCAGAACCTGGTCCTGGTTGAGGCGGCGCGTCACCTTGCTGCTCTTCTTCTCCAGGTTGTGTCGCATACCGGACTGCTGCTTCATGACCTTGCCAGAGCCGGTCAGCTTGAACCGCTTCTTGGCACCGGAGTGCGTCTTCTGCTTAGGCATTTTCATCTTCCTTCGTTGGTGCTTTCGCTGCTGGTTTTGGTGCAGTCTTCGGTGCTGGCTTGGTGACGGGCTTCGCCGCCGCGGGCTTCGTCGCCGCAGGCTTCGCTGCCGCAGGCTTCTCTGCCGCAGGCTTCGCTGTCGACTTCTTGGGCGTCGGCAGGGCATCCGCGGCGAGAGCCGGTTCCGCCACGGTCTCGGGCTCCACTGCAACTTCCGGCTTTGCCGCCGGAGCTGCTGTGCGTTCGGGTTGTGTGGCAGCCTGCGATTCGGACTTGCGGGCCGCGCGGTCTGCGTCGCGCCGAGCTCCGGCCTCAGCCTTCGCCTCGGCCTTGTTCTTGAGCGGACCGATGACCATCACCATGTTCCGGCCATCGATGGTCGGTGTTGATTCAACGGTGCCGTACTCCGCCACGTCCTCCGCGAAACGCTGCAGCAGACGCACGCCCTGTTCGGGCCGGGACTGCTCGCGGCCACGGAACAGGATCATAGCCTTCACCTTGTCACCGGCCTTGAGGAAGCCCTCAGCGCGCTTGCGCTTGGTCTCGTAGTCGTGAGTATCGATCTTGAGGCGAAACCGAACCTCTTTGAGGATGGTGTTCGCCTGGTTGCGCCTGGCTTCTTTCGCCTTCTGCGCGGTTTCATACTTGAACTTGCCGAAATCCATGATCTTCGCGACGGGCGGCTTGGAATTGGGAGCAACCTCAACCAAGTCCAGATCGGCCTCCTGGGCCAGTCGAAGGGCGTCTTCAATGCGCACAACACCGACCTGTTCACCATTCGGGCCAACAAGACGGACCTCCGGCACGCGGATTCGGTCGTTTGTTCGGGGATCGCTGATGCGTTTCTCCTCTTACTTGACGTGGTCGGCCACACCGGACTGCGGTTGCAGCACGGCAACGCAAGAGGAATTCACATGCCAATAACAATCAACACGACACCCTGACTACCCCCGTCGATCGCACGACGTTGGCGGAGTGTAACTACCCGGTAACCTTGAGAAGCGGTGAACGGGTGGGAGAATCTCCACTTTCGTACCGGGGCGTGAGCCCCGGAGCCGCCCACCAGACTAACAGAGGAACCCCCCAATGAGCGAGCCCGACGACCTGCGCGACATTGCGGAAGTTCCCGCGGTTGAACTGATCAATACCGTCGCGGTTCACCTACTCAGTGCAGCAGCTGTGAAACTGGGTCTGGGAGACGGTCCGGATGCGGCCACCGACATCGATCTGGACGAAGCCAGGAAGGTCATCACAGCCCTCGCCGGGCTCGTCACGGCAGCCGCGCCCGAGATCGGCGACCACCACGCGAGGCCGCTTCGCGATGGCCTCCGATCGGTTCAACTCGCGTTCCGTGAGGCGTCGATGATCCCGGATGCCCCGGGCAAGGGTCCAGGGGAGAAGTTCACCGGGCCGGTGGTGTTACACGGGTGAACCACCCGAAGTACGGTCGCGTCGGCTTTTGGCGCAACGGCGCCTCTCTCACGCCCCAACTCGCCACCGAAGTGGAGCGGCTCGGTTACGGCACGATCTGGATTGGCGGGTCACCGGAGGCCGACCTCGCGGTCGCCGAAAAACTTCTCAATGCGACCGAGCGCATCACGATCGCGACTGGCATCGTGAACATCTGGACGGCGCCAGCCGTCGAGGTAGCGGCGTCGTTTCATCGTCTCGAACGCACGCACCCTGGTCGGTTCCAGCTGGGTATTGGCATCGGCCACCGCGAATCGGTCGGTGAACGGCACACGCAGCCATACGCCGCCCTCGTGTCATACCTCGACACACTTGATGCTGAAGGAGTTCCCGCCGGGCGGAGGGTGATCGCCGCACTCGGGCCGCGCACGCTCAAGCTTTCGACTGAGCGGGCGGCGGGCACGCACCCGTACCTGACCACGCCCTCCCACACCCGATTCGCGCGCGACGTGGTCGGGCCGGACGCCTTGATTGCGCCGGAGCAGCGACTCATCCTGAACACTGATGTGACTGCCGCCCGTGCAACCGCCCGCTCCTTCCTCTCGCGGTACCTCACGCTGTCCAACTACCGCCGCACGCTTGAGAGCCACGGCTTCACGGCCGCCGAACTGGATCACGGCGCGACCGACAAAGCTGTCGACGCACTCGTGCCTCACGGCACGCCGACCGACCTCGCCGCAGCTGTCCAGGGGCACCTCGATTCCGGAGCCGACCACGTGTGCGTCCAATTCCTTCCGGCGCTCGAGCATCCGGTCGCGCCGCTTGGCGCGCTGGCAAACGAACTCGGACTGAAGTGAGACGCGGCGCGGGTCTCGACAGGCTCGACCACCGGGGCAGCTCCCCACCGGTCAGACGAACTGCACCCGCAGTGAGTCGACACGTTCGGCGATCAGCGAACTCGCTGCCCACCGCTGCTGCATTCGCTCGGTGACGGCGTCGAGCGCGGTTCTGTCGAGACCAGGAGTGAGCGTCAGGCGAACAACGAGTTCCGGGCCGGCGAGCCGGGCATCCGGATCCCCCGCGATCAACTCGACGAACACGACGTCCGCCTCTGGTTGGGCGGCCGCGACGAATTCGGCCAGGACCTGCTCATCGAGGTAACTCGGCAGCCACGCGTCCCCGCGCGCGACCGCCCACACGGCGGGTCGTCGCAGCGCGAACTCACTCGGCGACATCGCATCGATGACGACCAGGTCGGTTTCCTCATGCACCGCGGCGAGAGCGACCCTTGTCGCGGCCGCGGGGATGGGGCGAGCCTTCGGGTTCCACTTCGCCATGGCATCCACTGAGGTGAATGCCAATAGCACCGTGCGGCCGTCCGGTCCCGCCACCGTGACGATTGACAGCTCCTGGCTCTTGTCCACCCGGTGGCCGGCGTCACTCGTGCCCTCCTCGCCCAACTCGGCGACGAGGGGAATCAGCAGGCGGGACTGGCGCACCGCGTCGACAACAGCGTCCGGTCCGACCTCGCCACTGTGGAAAGCGCGGATCGCCTCCATGAGCGGGGCAGGAGCGGAACCGTCATCGGCCGTGTGGGAATTCGGTTCGAATGCCCGACCCTCCCACGGCACCCCGGCGGAATCCGCTCCAGGCATCAGTGACCCGCGACGTCCAGAGCCTCGGCAAGAGTGAACGACTTCGCGTACAGCGCCTTGCCGACGATCGCTCCCTCGAGTCCGCGGGACACAAGCGTTCGAAGTTCCGCAATGTCGTCCAGGCTGGAGACACCACCCGACGCGATCACCGGACGGTCGGTGCGGTCAATGACCTGCTGGAGGAGTTCCATGTTCGGGCCCTGCAGCGTGCCGTCCTTCGTTACGTCCGTCACGACGTAGCGCGCGCAACCCGCCGCTTCGAGCCGGTCCATCACCGTCCACAGATCGCCGCCGTCCTTCGTCCAGCCGCGTGCCGCGAGCGTCGTCCCGCGCACATCGAGGCCCACGGCGATAGCGTCACCGTACTCGGCGATGACATGGGCGGCCCACTCCGGATTCTCCAGCGCCGCCGTGCCGAGGTTGATGCGCTTGGCGCCCGTCGCGAGCGCGTTCTCGAGGGTTGCGTCGTCGCGAATGCCGCCGGACAGCTCAATGTTGACGCGCTTCGGAGCGTTCTTGATGACCTTCCTGATGATCCCGTGATTGCTGCCTCGCCCGAAGGCCGCGTCGAGGTCAACAAGGTGGATCCATTCGGCGCCCTGGTCTGCCCAGTCGGCCGCGGCATCCATCGGATCACCATAATTGGTCTCGGTCCCGGCCTCGCCCTTGGTGAGCCGAACCGCCTTGCCGCCGGCAACATCCACAGCGGGAAGGAGGGTGAGGCGGGGAGTCGAGTTGAAGTCGCTCATCACATGCTTTCTCTTCGAGAGGGCGCGCACAAACAAGTACAAGAGCCTAGCCGGTTTGGCAACCAGCGTTCGCCTGCGGTCAGAGGGACGTCAACCAGTTGCGCAGGAGGGAGATGCCCGCCGCTCCGGACTTCTCCGGATGGAATTGGGTCGCACTCAGCGGGCCATTCTCCACTGCCGCGACGAACGGACCACCGTGGTTCGACCACGTCACCTGCACGGAAGGAAACGGTGGAGAAGTCTCGAGAGTCCAATCCTTCATCGCGTATGAGTGCACGAAGTAGAAACGCTCATCCGACAGCCCGGCGAACAGGCGCGACTGCGCAGGAGGCTCGACGGTGTTCCAGCCCATATGCGGAAGCACCGGGGCGTCCAGCTCGACCACCGTGCCCGGCCACTCGCCGAGACCGGGAGTGTCGTTGCCGCGCTCAACCCCGTGCTCGAACATGATCTGCATGCCGACGCAGATGCCGAGCACGGGACGTCCGCCCGCGAGCCTGCGCTCAATGAGCTCGGGGCCGCGCACCTTGTTCAGCGCGGTCATGACAGCCGAAAACGCGCCAACTCCGGGAACAAGCAGGCCGTCGGCATCCATCACCTTCTGCCGGTCGGAGGTCAACTCGACGCGCGCGCCAGCCAGCTCGAGCGCCTTGGCGGCCGAGTGCACATTGCCCGAGCCGTAGTCGAGCACGACGACGGATGGCGCGGTCACGATCAGAGGGCGCCCTTGGTCGACGGAATCCCGGTCTCCCGCGCATCAAGGCTCACGGCAGTGCGGAACGCGCGCGCGAACGCCTTGAACTGCGCCTCCGCGATGTGGTGCGGATCGCGACCGGCAAGCACCGTGAGGTGCACGGTGAGTCCGGCGTGGATCGTGATCGCCTCGAAGACGTGACGCACCATGGACCCCGTGAAGTGTCCGCCGATGAGGTGGTGTTCGAAACCCGCAGGCTCCCCCGTGTGAACCAGATAGGGGCGGCCGGAGACATCCACAACTGCCTGTGCGAGCGCTTCATCGAGGGGAACCAGCGCGTCACCGAACCGCGTGATCCCGGCCTTCGTACCGAGTGCCTGGGCGATAGCTTTGCCGAGCACAATGCCGGTGTCTTCGACCGTGTGGTGCACGTCGATGTTCGTGTCGCCGCTTGCGCGGACGGTGAGGTCGACGAGGGCGTGCCGGGCGAACGCTGTCAGCATGTGGTCGAAGAACGGCACCGTCGTGTGGATCGACGACTCCCCGGCCCCGTCGAGGTCGATCCGCAGGTCGATGCTCGACTCACTGGTCTCCCGCTGGAGGTGCGCTGTGCGCTCGCTGGTCATGTGTCGATTCTATCGAGGGCGCCGAGGGCACTCAGGAACGCTGTCGTCTCGGACTCGGTGCCCGCCGTGACGCGCAAGTGGTTGGGGATCGCCAGATCACGGATGATGATGCCCTGCTCGAGCAATTGTTCGAAGACACGATTCGGATCGGCGACACCTCCGAAGAGCACGAAGTTCGCCCAGCTCTCGTGGGGGCGGTAGCCGAGAACGTGCAGCTCCAGGAGCAACCGGTCACGCTGCGCACGAATGTCATCAACCATCGCGAGCATTTCGGGAGTGTGAGCGAGGGCAGCAACCGCTGCCGCCTGCGTGAGCGCCGAAAGATGGTACGGCAGGCGCACGAGTCGCAGCGCATCGGTCACCGCGGGTGCGGCAGCCAGGTAGCCGACCCTCGCGCCCGCGAACGCGAACGCCTTGCTCATGGTGCGCGAGACGACAAGGCGATCCCTGCCCTCGAGCAGCGTGACGGCACTCGGCGTGCCCTCGGGTGCGAACTCGATGTACGCCTCATCCACAACCACAATGCCGTTTGTCGCGTCGTAGGCGGCGGCGATCGTGTCGAGGTGCAGCGGCGTGCCGGTGGGGTTGTTGGGCGAGCAGAGGAAAACGACGTCGGGCTGTTCACGCTCGATTGCGCGGACGGCAGTCGCTGGTGAGATGGCGAACCCTGGATCGCGCTCAGCGGTGACCCAGCGCGTTCCCGTGCCCGAGGCGATGATCGAATGCATCGAGTAGGTCGGGGGAAAACCGAGCACACTGCGGCCGGGGCCGCCGAAGGCCTGGAGCAGTTGTTGCAGCACCTCGTTGGAGCCATTCGCGGCCCAGATGCTGTCGCGCGTCACGCCGTGGCCGAGGTAACCGGCAAGGCTTTCGCGCAGAACCGTGAACTCCCGGTCGGGGTATCGGTTCACCGTGAGGATGGCTGCCGCGAGGGACTCGATGATGCCTTTCGCGACGACCTCAGGAATCGGATGCGTGTTCTCGTTCACATTGAGCGCGATGGGCACACTCTTCTGCGGTGCGCCGTAGGGCGTGCGCCCGCGCAGGTCATCACGGATCGGCAGGTCATCGAGTGAGGTCACTCACCGATCCTAGGGCTGACGTGCTCCATACTCCGCGGGAATCATCAGCTCCTGGCCGGGCTGGATCTCCGCCGAAGCCAAATGGTTCAGCCTGAGAATGTCGGCGATGAACTCGCGTGGGTCGGACTGCGGCGCGACCTGCTCGGCGATCCCCCACAGCGACTGGCCCGGGTGCACGGTCACGGTCGCGAGCGAAGTGCCCCCCGTGCTCGTGGCCGTCGCTCCCCCGCCGTTGAGGGAAAGGATCAGAGCGACGACCACGAGCGGGGTTGCGACAGCAGCGGTGAGAACGGCACGACCGCGGGGGGTAATGCGCAACCGGGACCGCACCGCGGGGCGGTAGTCACCAATCACTGCGATTTCGTTCATGCCATTCATCACGACTCCTGGGGAGATTTCGTACCCGGCACTCGGCCGGGAGTACCGGATACGAAGCTTTGTACCGAACATATCTTCGATTTGTCGAAGAATCAAGGGCTAGTTTCGATTTTCTTGTAAAGAACTCAGCAACACACTCGAACAGTCGTTCCCTTTCCGCCCGAAAACGGATACAGTTTCGATTGTCTGGTACCACTTCACCGGACACCACCGACATTCGGGAGAGACCAATGGATGACACGGCACCCGCACCCGGCGAACGCCCCGCCACGCGGCGGCGCAAGAGCCTCAGCGACAAGCAGCTCGCGATCCTCGAGGTCATCCAGCAATCCGTGTCGAGCCGCGGCTATCCGCCGAGCATGCGGGAGATCGGCGACGCCGTCGGACTGTCCTCCCTTTCCTCCGTCACCCACCAGCTCGGCCAGCTCGAGCTCAGCGGCTACCTGCGCAGGGACCCCAACCGGCCGCGGGCGATGGAGGTGCTGATCGACCTGCCCAGCCAGAGCGACGGCCCCGAGTCATCCACTTCATACGGAGATGTCGCCATGGTTCCGCTCGTCGGCCGCATCGCGGCGGGTGTGCCGATCACGGCCGACCAGCAGGTCGAAGAGGTCTTCCCGCTCCCCCGCCAGCTCGTGGGCAAGGGCCAGCTCTTCATGCTCAAGGTTGTCGGTGACTCGATGATCGACGCTGCGGTCTGCGACGGCGACTGGGTCGTCGTGCGTCAGCAGCAAGACGCCGAGAACGGCGACATGGTTGCCGCCATGCTCGACGACGAAGCCACCGTGAAGGTGTTCAGGCAGCGCGACGGTCACACCTGGCTGCTGCCACGCAACTCCGCGTTCGAGCCCATTCTCGGTGACTACGCCACCATTCTCGGCAAGGTCGTGGCGGTGCTCCGATCGGTCTAGCGCCGCCTGGTCCACCACCCGATTGACAGTCCGACCACGACGAGGGCGCCCGCACCGATCCCCAGCGTGAGGGCGACGAACAGCAGGGACCCGTCGAGCACCGCCGTGCCGGCAATGACACCACCCAGCCAGATCGAGAGGGCGAGCGCTATGGCGACACCGAGCACCAGCGCCCAGGCGCCCACCCGCAGTCGCTGCGCAATCCCCGTCGGCCGCTGGGCGACGGGCGTCCTGCGCACCCATATGAGCACCCACGCAGTGACGATGGCAGCACCGATGACCGTACTGCCGTGCTGCGCCCACTTATAGCCAGCCAACGGCCCGAACGTCTGCTGCAGCGCCGGGAGCTGCGACACCACCCAGCCATCGTGCGTGAAGGAGTCCCAGATCAGGTGGGTGGCAATGCCGAGCAGCAGCGACAGGACCACGAGAGTGGATGCCCGTGGCCACCCCATGTCGCCGGGCTTCAGCCCCTGCTGCGGAGGGAGCCGGTTTCTCAGCCAGCCCGGCGATAGGTCGGCGACCGGCGCGCGCAGGAGCAGGTGCCACAGCACAAACAAGACGATGCCGAGCGCGAGGTCGATCGTGACCGCGCCCACCAGTGAGTGTGTGAATCCGCGCGGAATCGGCAGCGGAACGTAATAGACCAGGTCGGGCACCACACTGCCGATCACGAGCGCCGAAGGCACCAGAGGAGTGCGCACGAACGGCAGCACCGCCGCGATGTGGCTGGGAGTGAACGGCATCCGCCTATCCCTTCCCGGTCCGCGGTCGGTCGAGCGTGTCGAGCCAAGTCTCAATCGCGCGCGCAAACGAAGCGTAGTCGTCGCGGAAGAGCGTGTGGCTCGTGTTCGCCAGCACCCGGACCGTCGCCCCGAGCGACCGCAAGTCGGCGGCCAGGGATTCAGTGACGAGAAGGCTGCGCTCGGGCAGCAATAGCAGCGTGGGTGCCGTCAGGGCCAGCGGCGCGGCGATGCGGCGGGAGTCTGAAAGCCCGAAGGCGGTCGCTCGATCCCACAGCCTGCGGGTCTCCACCTCGAGGTCGAGATCATCGTCACTCCAGCGCGGATTTCCTCGCTTCAACATCGCGCGCGGCGGGCGGGCGATCGCGACAACACCAATTCGCATCACAACGCCACGGATGCCACCCGGCAGCGCGAACACCGGGTCGGCGTAGGCGATCGCCCGTGCGCCGAGTCGCTCGGCGACGAGAGAGGCGACCAGTCCTCCGAGCGAGTGTCCGACGAGCAAGTCGATACTGCCGTCGGTCAGGTACGGTCGCACTGATTCGACCACGTCACGAGCCCACGACTCCGGGGAGTAGCGCCGGGAACGTGGAGACCTGCCGTGCCCGGCCAGGTCGACGCGAATGACGCGAAAGCCGCGCGCCACAAGGTCAGCAGCGAGACGGTCCCACGCACGATGATCCGACATGAGCCCGTGGATGAGCACGGCAACGCGGTGTCCGTGCCCATCGACCACGGTGTGCAGGATCACGCCCGTCTCCGATCAGCTACTTCGAGGTGCTGGAGAACTCCTTCAGTGCCTCCACGTGGCGCGGGTGCACGAGCGCCTGCACTTTGGTGCCCTCCTCGAGATACTCGGTGGACAGAACGCGACCCCCGACGTGCAGCCGGGAGATGACTTCTCCCCGATCGTAGGGAACGAACAGGCTCATCTCGACCTCGGGTGAGGGAAGGGCATCGGCGATGGCGGCGAGCAACTCATCTATGCCCTCGCCCGTGCGGGCGGAGACGAAAATGCCGCCCGGCTCGAGCCCGCGGAGGAGAAGGCGCTGGTCGTCATCCACAAGGTCGCTCTTGTTGAAGGCGACAACCTCAGGGATGTGACGCGCATCCACGTCGCCGATGACATCGCGAACGGTCGCGAGTTGGCTGGCGGGATCGGGGTGCGAGGCATCGACGACGTGCACGATGACCTC
The DNA here is from genome assembly GCA_963848065.1 of uncultured Actinomycetota bacterium. GTDB lineage: Bacteria > Actinomycetota > Actinomycetes > Actinomycetales > Microbacteriaceae > CAWKBZ01. Next base: position 171,231 of record CAWKBZ010000001.1, read on the forward strand.
GGACTGTGCGACCTCCTCCAAGGTCGATCGGAAGGCCTCGACGAGCTGGTGCGGCAGGTTCCGCACGAAGCCGACCGTGTCGGTGAAGGTGAAGGCGCGACCGTCGGCAGTCACCGACTTGCGCACTGTCGCGTCGAGGGTTGCGAACAGCGCGTTCTCGACGAGCACGCCTGCCCGCGTGATGCGGTTCAACAAGCTCGACTTACCGGCGTTCGTGTAACCGGCGATCGCGACGCTCGGCACCGCGTAGCGGTTTCTATTCGCTCGCTTCGCCTCACGCGCGGGACCGTAGCCCTTGATCTGCTTGCGCAGTCGCGACATGCGGGTGTGGATGCGGCGGCGATCGAGTTCGATCTTCGTCTCACCGGGACCACGGCTTCCCATTCCCGCACCGGCACCGCCGACCTGGCCACCGGCCTGCCGGGACATCGATTCACCCCAACCACGCAGTCGGGGAAGAAGGTATTCGAGCTGCGCGAGCTCGACCTGGGCCTTGCCCTCACGACTCTTGGCGTGCTGGCTGAAGATGTCGAGGATGACCGCGGTGCGATCGATGACCTTGACCTTGACGACGTCCTCGAGCGCGCGGCGTTGGCTGGGCGCCAACTCGGTGTCGGCGATTACGGTGTCAGCGCCGAGGGCTGCGACGATGTCCTTCAACTCCTGGGCCTTACCGGAGCCGAGATAGGTGCTCGGGTCGGGATGCGCCCGGCGCTGGAGCATACCGTCGAGCACCCGTGCACCCGCCGTTTCGGCGAGGGCGGACAGTTCGCGGAGCGAATTCTCCGCATCGGCGAGGGTGCTGCCGGAGTAGATGCCGATGAGTACCACGTTCTCGAGCCGCAACTGCCGGTACTCGACCTCGGTGACATCCTCGAGTTCGGTGGAGAGTCCCTGCACGCGACGCAGCGCGGCACGATCCTCCCGATCGAACTGGTCTCCGTCGGTGTCGGAAGTATCGTGCTCGGCGGCGCGTGCGGCATCCACCGTTCCGAAGAGGGCGAAACCGGCCGATCGGGTGTTCTCCGAGGTGAGCACGCGATCGATGGCCGCCTCGTCTGCGGTCGGTTGCTGTTCTTCAGTCATTGCGTTAAGCCTAGTTCTGTCGCATTCGATAAGTTCTGTATATGGGCAGTGAGCACTACTTCTCGGCAAAGCCGGACAGCCAGCTCAAAGTGAGGACGATCCACGCGACAATCGCGGGCCGCAGCGTCGATCTGACGACGGCGAATGGCGTGTTCAGCCCTGAGCGGATCGATCTGGGAACACAAGTGCTGCTTTCATCGGTACCAGCACCTCCTCCCAGTGGAAACCTTCTCGACCTCGGTTGCGGGTGGGGGCCGATAGCTCTCACCCTCGCAACGGAGTCACCCAACGCTACCGTGTGGGCCGTCGATGTCAACGAACGGGCGCTCGATCTCGTGCGGCGTAACGCAGATGTTATGGGCCTGCAGAATGTGAACGCCGTGCTTCCCGAGAATGTTCCCGAATCAGTGTCGTTCGCAACGATCTGGTCGAATCCGCCCATCCGGATCGGCAAGGCGGAGTTGCACGCGCTGCTCGCAATGTGGTTGCCACGGCTCGAAGCGGATGCCGACGCCTGGCTCGTCGTGCAGAAGAACCTCGGTGCCGACTCACTGCAGCGCTGGATGGTTGAGCAGCTGGACACATCGGTCGAGCGGTTCGCCGTTGGTAAGGGATACCGCGTGCTGAGGTCTCGACAGGCTCGACCACCGGTGGGTGAGGTCTCGACAGGCTCGACCACCGGTAGCTCGCGGGTGAGGTCTCGACAGGCTCGACCACCGGTAGCTCGCGGGTGAGGTCTCGACAGGCTCGACCACCGGTAGCTCGCGGGTGAGGTCTCGACAGGCTCGACCACCGGTAGCTCGCGGGTGAGGTCTCGACAGGCTCGACCACCGGTAGCTCGCGGGTGAGGTCTCGACAGGCTCGACCACCGGTAGCTCGCGGGTGAGGTCTCGACAGGCTCGACCACCGGTGATCGAGCTTGTCGAGATCCCTGCTCCCTAGACCTCGAGCGCGCCCTCGAAGACCAGTTCGGCCGGGCCACTGAGGGCAACGTGCTCGCCATCCTCCGTCGGGAACATCCGCACGCCGACCGTGCCGCCCGGCACGTCGACGCTCCACTGGTTCGGAGCGCCCGCTCCCGCCCAGTGTCGGGTGGCCAGGGCCGCGGCGGCCGCTCCCGTTCCACAGGACAGCGTCTCGCCACTCCCGCGCTCGTGCACCCGCATGCGAATGTGTCCCACGCCGTTCTTGACGAGTGGGTCGGCGGGAACCACGAACTCGATGTTCGCGCCATCCACCGGTTCCGGCTCGACAATCGGGATGTAGCTCAGGTCCGCGCTCTCGAGTTCCTCTTCGCTCGCCAGAGCCACGACGATGTGCGGATTGCCGACGTCGATGCCGAGGCCGGGTCGCGCGACCGGGAGGTTGCGGGCGCGGACGAGCGGTTCGCCGCCGTCGAGCGACCAGCGGCCGAGATCCACCTGGAAACCGGTGAGGTTGCGCTGCAGGTCACGCACTCCCCCGCGGGTGCCGATCGCGAGGGTGTCGCCGTGCGACAACTCCACGAGCCCGTTGTCGATCAGGAATCGTGCGAACACGCGGATGCCGTTGCCGCACATCTCCGCGGGACTTCCGTCGGCATTGTGATAGTCCATGAACCACTCGGCCGAGTCATCCTCGGCGAGAGCGGCAGCGCCCTCGGGAATGTGCCGCGACCGAACCGCGCGAATGACCCCGTCGCCGCCCACGCCGAAATGCCGATCGGCAATCGCGGCGATCTGCGGTCGCGAGAGCTCGATTGCGCCGTCAGGATCGGCGAAGAGCACGAAGTCATTGCCCGTGCCATGCCCTTTGGTGAAGTTGATCGTGCTCACACAGCAATGCTATCGAGGGCGTTCGCCACCTTGTTCGGGTCGTCGTGGTCGAGCCAGGTCGTACCCGGGTACCGCCGGAACCACCCCACCTGCCGACGCGCATACTTGCGCGTGAGCGCCGCCGTCTGCTCGATCGCCTCGGCCTCGCCCAGCCTGCCCTCCAGCTGCGCGATCGCCTGGGCGTACCCGATCGCTCGGCTAGCCGTGACACCCATGGCGGATGCCCCGATCCGCTGCACCTCGTCGAGAAGGCCCGAGCGCCACATCTGCAGCACCCGTGCGTCGAGCCGCTCGACGAGTTCCGCCCGCGGAGCCTGCAGCCCGATCACCCGAAGGGGCCGCCACAGTGCGGACTCTGCGGGAAGCCCGGACCCGAAGGAGCTGCCGGTGAGTTCGATCACCTCGAGCGCGCGCACGATACGCCGTGCATTGCTCGGTCCGATGGCGTCAGCCGCTCTGGGGTCGACGAGTTTGAGTCGCTGGTAGAGCATTCCCGGGCCACGTTCTTCAAGTTCAGTCTCAAGCTTCTTCCGGATTTCCGGATCGGTGCCGGGGAACCGGAAATCCCAGAGCACGCTCGACACGTAGAGCCCTGACCCGCCGACCAGTATCGGCATGCCGCCGCGCGATTCGATCTCCTCGATGGCGGTGCGGGCATCCACCTGGTAGGCGGCGACGCTCGCCTCCTGACTAGGGTCGAGCACATCGAGAAGGTGGTGTGGAACGCCGCGGCGCTCGTCAACCGGAAGCTTCGCCGTGCCGATGTCCATTCCGCGGTAGAGCTGCATCGCGTCCGCATTGACGATCTCGGCAGGCTGCCCCCTGGTCTCGAGCGCTTCCGCGAGGTCGAGCGACAGCCCCGACTTGCCGGTGCCCGTCGCCCCGACGATCGCGATGACCACAAGCGCCTAGCGCTCGTCGTCGTGCGGATCGTAGATCGGTGTCGTCGCAACCCGCAGGCTCGGCAGGCCGAGCGACACCTTCGCCGTTCCGCTCGTCGCGGGCGCGGCCGGCACCGCACAACTCTCCGCCTGCGCCCGGTCCCACGCGTCGCCGGAGCGGGTCCGGCGGATGCTCAGCGGTGCGCCATCTGCGGAATCGGCGAGCAGGTGGAAGGGTGCCGCCTGGCTGATCCTCACGGTGACGATGTCGCCCGGACGCGGCAACCCGCTGCCCTCTGGCACATCGAAATGGACAAGGCGCGAGTCTTCGGCGCGGCCGGACATCCGGTGGGTCGCTGAGTCCTTCTTGCCGTCTGCCGCGGAGACGAGCACATTCACCTCTCGCCCGACGAGCTTGCGGTTCTCCTCCCAGGAGATTTCATCCTGCAGCGCGACGAGCCGTTCGTAGCGCTCCTGCACGACGGCTTTCGGCACCTGGTCGGGCATGGTGGCCGCCGGCGTACCCTCGCGGATCGAATACTGGAAGGTGAATGCCGAGGCGAATCGCGCCTCACGCACAACCCTGAGGGTTTCGGCGAAGTCCTCCTCGGTCTCGCCCGGAAAGCCGACGATGATGTCGGTGCTGATTGCGGCATCCGGAATCTGCGCGCGCACGCGGTCGAGAATCCCGAGGAACTTCGTCGAGCGGTAGCTGCGGCGCATCTCCTTGAGGATGCGATCGGAACCCGATTGGAGCGGCATGTGCAACTGGGGCATGACGTTCGGGGTCTCCGCCATCGCATCGATCACGTCATCGGTGAACGCAGCCGGGTGGGGACTGGTGAAGCGGATGCGCTCGAGCCCGTCGATCGAACCGGCCGCGCGCAGGAGTTTGCTGAATGCCTGCCTGTCGCCGAATTCGACCCCGTAGGAGTTGACGTTCTGGCCGAGCAGCGTCACCTCGATGGCGCCATCGTCGACGAGTGCCTGGATCTCGGCGAGGATGTCACCGGGGCGGCGGTCCTTCTCCTTGCCGCGCAGGGCGGGAACGATGCAGAAGGTGCAGGTGTTGTTGCAGCCGACCGAGATGCTCACCCAGCCGCTGTGCGTCGACTCGCGGCGGGTCGGAAGCGTTGACGGGAACACGTCGAGTGATTCGAGGATCTCAAGCTGTGCTTCACCGTTGTGGCGGGCACGCTCAAGCAGCGCGGGGAGGGAGCCCATGTTGTGGGTGCCGAAGACGACATCCACCCAGGGGGCCTTCTCGAGGATGGTGGATTTGTCTTTCTGGGCGAGGCAGCCGCCGACGGCGATCTGCATGCCCTCGTGCTTGCGCTTGACGGAGGCGAGGATGCCGAGGTTGCCGTAGAGCTTGTTGTCGGCGTTCTCGCGCACCGCGCAGGTGTTGATGACCACGACATCCGCCTGGCCGTGTTCGGCGCGGACGTAGCCGGCAGCTTCGAGCGAGCCGCTCAGGCGCTCGGAGTCGTGCACGTTCATCTGGCAGCCGTAGGTACGCACCTCGTAGGTGCGCGTGGCAGTGCTGGAGGGTGCTGGAGCGGTGAGGGTCATGATGCCTCAAGTGTAGAACGGCGCTGCGGACCCGGGGACGGGGATGGGGTGCCCGCGGCGGCGGGCTGGGGGCCGGGGCCGGGTCGGGTCAGCTGGCGGCGCGGGGCCGGGTCGGGCCAGCTGGCGGCGCGGGATCCGGGTCGGGTCGGTTCGCCGATCCGGCAACAGATTCGCCCGGCCCGCCACGCGGCGAGATTCGCAAGGTGCACAGAAGAGGAGACAGTTGCAGTGTGAAGAAAAAATGTCCTCCTCGGTGGGCCATTCAAGAAAAAGTCCTCCTGAGTGACATGTCTCGACGAAATGATATGAGGCGCCGCAATTGCAGTCTGGCCAGCGCGCGTCGAGCACTTACAGGAAGCGATCACCTACTGGAAGCGGGGGCCGCCGCTGCGTGCTGGCTGGAGGGCTGCCGCGATCGCCGCGCTGACGACACTGCCCGAGTAGCCCTTGCGCATGAGGAAGCCGCTCAGCCGGCGGCGGGCCGTCTCGTTGTCGAGTGAACGCAGCTGAGGGGCCCGTTTGATCGCAAGCTCCTTGGCGCGGGACAGTTCGTGATCGCCGTCGAGGTCTTCGAGCGCGATCTCGATGGCGGAAGCATCGAGCTTGCGGCGGCGCAGTTCGGCGTTGATGGCGGTTCGGCCGAGCCCCTTGCGCTCGTGCAGGGTGCGCACGAGGTCGGCCGCGAGTTGCTCGTCGTTGAGAAGCTCCACGCGCTCAAGCCGCGCGACCTCGTGATCGACAATGTCGTCGTCGAGCTCGCGTGACTGGAGCAGTGTGGTCATCTCCGCCGATGACATCCCGCGGCGGGCGAGGGCGTACATGCTGATGTTCTCGGCGCGTGCGGCCTGTTCGGCGTCGCCGGCGGACTCCGACGGCTGCTCGACACCGGGAAGGTAGGTGACCCGGGCAAGCTCACCGTCGGAGGCCGACACGTTACTCCCCTACGACCTTGCGCGCGGCGAGCTTGGTGTTGATGGAGTCGACGTTCGCCTCAGGCTGCGGGGCGTTCGGCTGTGCGGCTGGCTTGTCATCGCCTTTGGGGGGTGCGGCGAGTTCCGCTGCGACGGCAGCCTTGGCGGCCGCCTTGGCCTCCGCGCCGATGCCCAGCTTCATCATGATCTTCTTCTCGATCTCGAGTGCGATCTTCGGGTTCTCGGTGAGGAAGCGGCGGGAGTTCTCTTTGCCCTGCCCCAGCTGGTCACCGTCGTAGGTGTACCAGGCCCCCGACTTGCGCACGATTTCGTGCTCTACACCGAAGTCGATCAGGCTGCCCTCGCGGGAGATGCCGATGCCGTAGAGGATGTCGAACTCTGCCTGCTTGAACGGCGGAGCCATCTTGTTCTTGACGACCTTGACGCGCGTGCGGTTACCCACGGCATCCGTGCCCTCCTTGAGGGTTTCGATGCGCCGGATGTCGAGTCGCACGGACGCGTAGAACTTGAGCGCCTTGCCACCCGACGTGGTCTCGGGGCTTCCGAAGAAGACGCCGATCTTCTCGCGGAGCTGGTTGATGAAGATCATCGTCGTGCCCGTTGTGCTGAGACCACCGGTGAGCTTGCGCAGCGCCTGTGACATGAGGCGGGCCTGGAGGCCGACGTGGGAGTCACCCATCTCGCCCTCGATTTCGGCACGCGGCACAAGGGCGGCGACCGAGTCGATGACGATGAGGTCGATGGACCCGGACCGCACGAGCATGTCGGCGATCTCGAGTGCCTGCTCCCCCGTGTCGGGCTGGGAGACCAGGAGCGCGTCGATGTCGACGCCGAGCTTCTTCGCATACTCGGGGTCGAGCGCGTGCTCCGCGTCAATGAAGGCCGCGATTCCGCCGTTGCGCTGGGCATTGGCGATCGCGTGCAGGGTGAGCGTGGTCTTACCCGACGATTCCGGGCCGTAGATCTCGACGATCCGGCCACGAGGGAGACCCCCGATACCGAGCGCAACGTCAAGCGCGATCGAGCCCGTGGGGATTACCTCGACTGGCGCACGCTCGTCGCTGCCGAGGCGCATGACCGATCCCTTACCGAACTGGCGGTCAATCTGGGCGAGTGCTGTTTCAAGCGATTTCTCGCGATCTGCTGCTGATGGCATTTCTGGCTCCTCATGAATAGTGGGTTGCTGCCCATAGGCTGTCGATCCGCTGGTGGCCGATGATGCAAGGCCACCCGCCTCCCGACAAAGGCTGGTGCTGGCGGCTACGCCAACAGGTTTGACACTACGCTCGCCGTCCGACATTTCGCCGGAGAAACGAGGCTGTGGTGGAAAACCCGTCTTCGATAGACGCTATGGAGGAGACTAGTGCAGGTTCGAAGACTTCTTCGAACACACAGCACTCCGGCGTGTCGGGCCGTCAGCTCTTCTTGGAGTCGCGCTGCCCCACGCCGTGACGGCGGGTCTCCGCGACATCCATCGCAGCGCAGAGCGCGAGCCACACGTCGCGGGGCGGTATCCCGGCGGCAAGAGCCTCTTCGGCCGTGAGCCCGTCGAGACCGCCCAGTGCGAGGTCGCTCGTCAGGACGCGGCCGTATGCATCACCGAACTCCTCGGAGACGGCGAGGCGGAACTCGCTCAGACGCATGCCTCAACGCTAGTTGCTCGCGGGCGAGGTCTCGACCCGCCGGCCACCACGGCGCTGAGGTTTGTCATGGGCGCGGATGTTAGAACCACCGCGGGGATAACAAAACTCCGCGCCGATCGCCAGCAGCACGCAGAATGCAGAAATGCCCCGACCGAAGCCGGGGCATTTCCGATAAGTCAGCGGACCAGGGCATCCCGGTCGTAGCGGACGAAGTCGTCCGGGATCGTGTCGGGAATGGTGTTCAGTCCCTCGATCACGGCGATACGATCGCCAACCTCGCGCATGATCACTGAGATCGGCGTCTCAAGTGCTTCGGCCACGGAGGCGAGAATTTCGGAACTCGCCTCTTTCTGCCCGCGCTCAACCTCGCTCAGGTAGCCGAGCGCAACGCTCGCCTTGCTCGCAACCTGACGGAGGGTGCGGCCCTTCTGCAGACGGAAGTCACGGAGCACGTCACCGATTTCCTGTCGTACCAGAACCATTTGACCCTCCTTTTCTACCGATTGCCTTACCAGGAATCGTACCTTGGGGGGCTAAGACTACATCCCCCGCATGCACCTTCACTCTAACCAGAGCTATCTGGGTGGCACTTGTGAATCTGTTAGCTGTAACGCGATTGGAATGAGCGGTATTCCCACTGCATTCCGCTCACCTTCAGCGTTCTGCGAGAATCGCCCTGACGAACGAGAGCGCTTCGGTCACAGTATTTCTGCGCACTTCATCACGCGAACCTTCAAGGGAAAGACTCAGCGTTCTCACCTCGCTGTCGAGGGAAACCGCGACGATCACGGTGCCTGCGGCATGGCCCTCCTGCGGGCCGGGTCCGGCAACTCCCGTCGTCGACACGCCGATGGATGCCGCCTCACCCCCGACGGTGAGGCGCGTCCGAACCCCGAACGCCATCTGTGCTGCCACATCCGCGTGAACGGGCCCGTGCACGTTGAGCAGCGCCGTGTCGACCCCGAGCAGAGTGTGCTTGAGCTCGGTGCTGTACGCGATCACCCCGCCAAGGAAGACGGTGGATGACCCGGGAACAGTCACGATCTCGGCGGCGAGCAAACCGCCCGTGAGCGATTCGGCCGTAGCGATGGTCAGCCGGTCGCGTCGCAGTTCCTCGACAAGTTGGGCGGCGATGCTGGTCATCAGCGCTCGCGATTCTGCCGCCACGCCTGCACGAGGTAGTCGATACCGGTGACGATGGTGATGAGCAGCGCGGCGCCCATGACGGTCGCGTTGAAGTAGAGCACCCACTCGCCGAGGAGCGTGTGCAGGGGCACAAGGTAGAGCGAGATCGCAACCGACTGCACGATGGTCTTGATCTTGCCACCACGCGACGCGGGGATCACCCGTTTCGACAGCACCGCGAAACGGAAGGCGGTGATGCCGAACTCTCGAACCAGGATGACGATCGTGACCCACCACCAGAGTTCGCCGAGAATCGACAGCGTGATGAGCGCTCCGCCGATGAGTACCTTGTCTGCGATCGGATCGAGAATAACCCCCACATTCGTGATGAGGTTGCGGCGGCGTGCGAGCAGGCCATCAACGCCGTCAGTGGCGATCGCGAGGATGAAAAGTGCGGCGGCGGCGTAGCGGAGCAGGCCGTTCTCGCCGTTGTCTGCCACGAGCATCCAGATGAACAGGGGGGCGAGCAGGATGCGCACGACGGTGATGATGTTGGCGACGTTGCCGGTACTCGCTGGCGTGTCGCCACCGCGCGCGACCCGGCCCTTCATGGGGTTGGGCCTGCGAGTGCGCTCACCCTCGTCGCCTGCCGGTAGCGCCACTTTGCTCATTCCCTGCCCGTCAGCCCCCAGGCGTCCTCGTCCGGCGCCCCCTCGACCTCATCGTAACTGTTTGACGCGGACGGTGACGGCTCGGCACCGGAAGCGGAATCGGAATCGTCGCCTCCGCGCAATCGGGCAAGGACGCCTGGCAGCTGCTCAGCCGACACGAGCACATCGCGCGCCTTCGATCCCTCGCTCGGCCCGACAATCTCGCGTGACTCAAGCAGGTCCATGAGTCGGCCGGCCTTGGCGAAGCCGACGCGCAGCTTGCGCTGAAGCATCGAGGTGGATCCGAATTGCGTGCTGACGACAAGTTCGGCCGCGGCGAGCAGCAGCTCAAGGTCGTCGCCGATGTCTGCGTCGATCTGCTTGCGCTCGACGACAGCGGCGACATCCTCGCGGTACTCCGGACGGGCCTGATCGGTGACGTGCTTCACGACACTCGCAATCTCGGACTCGGTGACCCACGCACCCTGCACACGGATGGCCTTGCCCGCGCCCATCGGCAGGAACAGCCCGTCGCCCTGCCCGATGAGCTTCTCAGCGCCCTGCTGGTCGAGGATGACCCGCGAATCAGTCATGCTGCTCACCGCAAACGCCAGCCGCGACGGCACGTTGGCCTTGATGAGTCCCGTCACCACGTCGACGGACGGCCGTTGGGTGGCAAGCACCAGGTGGATGCCCGAAGCCCGCGCCAACTGGGTGATGCGCACGATGGAATCCTCGACGTCCCGCGGCGCGACCATCATGAGGTCGGCGAGTTCGTCGACGACGATGAGCAGGTAGGGGTACGGCTTGAGAACACGCTCGCTGCCCGGCGGGAGAACGATCTCGTTCGCGAGCACGGCGCGGTTGAAGTCGTCGATGTGACGGAAGCCGAAGCTCGCCAGATCGTCGTACCGCATGTCCATCTCCTTCACGACCCACTGCAGCGCTTCGGCCGCTTTCTTCGGGTTCGTGATGATGGGGGTGATGAGGTGCGGAACACCCTCGTAGATCGACAGTTCGACGCGCTTCGGGTCGATGAGCACCATGCGCACTTCGGCGGGTCTCGCCCGCATGAGCAAGCGAGGTGATCATCGAGTTGATGAAGCTCGACTTGCCCGAGCCCGTCGAGCCGGCGACGAGCAGGTGGGGCATCTTGGCGAGACTCGCCACGACGAAGCCGCCTTCGACATCCTTGCCGAGACCGATCGTCATGGGGTGGATGCTCTTGACCGACGCACTCGAGCGCAGCACATCGCCGAGCGTGACGATCTCGCGGTCCTTGTTCGGGATCTCCACGCCGATCGCGCTTTTGCCCGGGATCGGCGAAAGGATGTTGACCTCATTGCTCGCGACCGCGTAGCTGATGTTCTTGGCGAGCGCGGTGACGCGCTCAACCTTCACGCCGGTGCCGAGTTCGATCTCGTACCGCGTAACCGAGGGGCCCCGACTCATGCCGGAGACCCGCGCATCCACCTGGAACTGCTTGAGCACTTCGGTGATTGCGGCGACGACCTCGTCGTTGGCGGCGCTGCGCGCCTTGGGCGGCGTTCCCGACCCGAGTACCGACGGCGACGGCAGTCGGTACGGCGTCGTCTTGCCCGACCGTGCGCCGGGCAGTTCGAACTCGCCTGCCCTGCCCTTCTCGCTCGCCTTGGTGGTGAACCCGGGAAGCAGCCCTGGCGCATCTTCGCGCAATCCGGTCGCGCCGGTCGGCTCGACCTCACCAGTGAACTTCTTGACCGCGTTCTCCGCGCGCATCAGGTCTTCCAGCAGTTCGATGCCGAAGTCGCCACCGTCACCGTCGGTCTCCACTGCAGCCGTCGGCTGGTCGCGACCGACGACGGGACTGTCGAAGGCGTCATCCTTCCTCGACTTGCTGCGACGCCACCACGGCAGGCTTGCCGGATCCGTGTCGTCGAGCCCCAGATCGCTGAGCGAGCCGAACTGGAGGGTCGCCGTCTCCCCGCCGACGTTCTTGTCCTTCGGCGCGGGCTCCGCGAGCTGTGCACCGAACAGGTAGGCGTACAGCTCACGCAGCCGCTGGCCGATGCGGTGCGGAGGTGTCTTGGTGATAATGAACAGCGACAGGGCAAGCAGCACGCTCACGACGGGCACGGCAAGCCACATGGCACCAAGTGCCATGAAGGGCCAGCTGATGACCCAGCCGACGACCCCTCCGGCGCGAGCGAGGGCCACTGCGCCGTCGGTGGGCGCGGGCTGGCCACCGTAGATATGGCACAGTGCTGCGATCGATGACAGCAGAAGCACCACGCCAATGCCGATGCGTGTGTTGTCGTGAACGCTCGCTGGATGCCGGAACAGCCAGGCCGCAAACAGCAGCATGATCACCGGAAGCGCGAAGGCGACGCGACCGAGGAGGCCGCCGAAGGTCCAGGAGTCGAGGGCGATGGCGATCGGGTCGGTCGGGTTGAACCACTCAACAAAGGCCCCGGCGACAGCGAGAAGGACGATGAAGAAGGGCGCGCCATCGCGACGTTCCTCCTTGGCGAGCGTTTCCTTCCCGAGCACGCGGAAGGCACCCCCGGTGAGGTGGGCGAGACCCATCCACCCCTTGCTGATGAGACCCGGTTCGCTCGGCGGCGGCGCCTTGCGCACGGGCAATTTCTTCGTCGGAGTGGTGCGCGAGCGGGAGGATGTTCCGCGCGCGCGCGGGTTCGACCTCGAGCTCGTAGCCATGCCACAACGCTACCCGTCGCCCCTGTCAGCACAAGGTTAGGCGGAGTGCGTGTTCGTGCAGATCAGAAGCGAATGGCGTCGATCACCTTCACGCGAACCGCGACGAGCGCGGGCAGCAGCCCGGCTAGCGCACCAACGCCCGTGGCTGCGACAAGCCCAAGGATGGCTGCCTCAATCGGGAAGCTCGGAACGTCAGTGATGCCCTCGGCGAGCATGCCCTGCACCCACGGGTTCTGCACGATGAGCACCGCGCCGACCACCCCGACCGCGCCGGCGGCGATAGTGGCGACGACGCTCTCCATCATGACCGAGAAGAACACCCGGCCCGAGGTCGCGCCGAAGCTTCGCCGGATGCCGATCTCGCGCACCCGCTGTCGCACGGTGACGAGGGCGATGTTGACGAGACCGAGCGCCCCAAGGAAGAGAATGAGCGCTGCGACGCCACCGATGATGATCCGCACGGGAAGGAGAGGGTCGTAGCCGTCTGCGCCGAACTCGTTGCGGTAGACATCCACCATCACCTCGTCGCCGAGCGCACCCTGCATATCGCGCTGCACGGCGGTGAGCAGCTCGTTGGCGAGCGTCGGTGGAACCCACATCTTGTACTCGAAGTAGATGTACTGGAGGTCGGCCGGGTTCGCGAGCGGGAAGTACGTCTCCGGGAATCATGTACATCGACGGGTAGGTGTCGTATGGCGGCGACTTGACGACGCCGATGACGACTCCCGTGGCTTTTGAGGTGCTGCCGATGAGCTCGATCGTCGGGTGGGTTGCGAGGTCGGGGCTGCCCATGCGCTCATGGAAGACCTGGTTGATGACGATCGCGGGGGCGAGCCGCAGCGCCGTCCTTCTCCGCGAACCATGAGCCCAGGATCAGCGGAACACGGTGGACGGCCGCGTACGATGAGTCGACGAGCTGGACGTTGACATCCGCCACACCGTCGGCGAACTGGGCGCGCAGGTTCGTGCTCCCCGCGCGCGTGACGTGCGTGATCTTGTACCGCTCCGCGGCGGCGTGGAAGGCTGCGGTGACATCTTCCAGCTCAGGTTGTTTCTCGCCGAGCGCCTGAACATTGATGCTCAGCGTCACCGGTCGCCCGGCATACCGTTCGAACTCCTCCTTGGATGCCTGCTCGGCAATCGCACCGAGGCCGACAACCGTTGTGATTGCGCACACCGCAACGGCGACACCGATAAGACTCAGCGTCACGCGGGTGCGATGGATGCGGATCTCCTGCCACGCTTCAACGAAAGCCCCGACGATGCCAGACCAACTCACAGCGTCACCTCCGGTGCCGTCATCGCGAGCACCCTGTCGACGTCGAGCGCAGTGAGTACGCCCTGGTCGAGCCGGTAGTTGCGCTTCGCGAGGGCTGCGACGTTGGCGTCGTGCGTGATCGTGATCAGCGCCGCGCCGGACTGGTGCGCAACCTCGGCAACGAGCGCCATGACGCTCGCGCCCGTCTCCACGTCGAGCGCGCCCGTCGGTTCGTCGGCGAGGATCAGGCGGGGCCCGCGGACGAGGGCGCGCGCGATGGCCACACGCTGCTGTTCACCGCCGGACAGCTTCTCCGGCATCGCGGTCGCGCGGTGCGCCAGCCCGACCCGGTCGAGCATGTCGAGGGCGATCTTCTCGCGGGACCAGAACTGCTTCGCCGGTGCGTAAAGCAGGGGGGTCATGACGTTCTCGATGGCGGTGCGCCCGCCGAGCAGGTTGAACTGCTGGAAGATGAACCCCATGTCCCTGCCGCGGGTGAGGTCACGCTTGCGGGCGGAGAACCTGTCCGTCAGTTCACCGTCGAAGATGATCGTTCCGCTCGTGGGAGTGTCGAGGAGCCCGAGCAGGTTGAGCAGGGTCGACTTGCCGGATCCGGAACGACCGACAATGCTCAGGTGATCGCCGACATTCACCTCGAGATCAACACCTCTGAGGATCTCGAGGAGAGGTCCGTCTGGCAGTTCTATGGAGCGCGTGACGCCCTCCAGTCGCAGGAGGGTCACGCTTCCATTTCCTCACAGACGATCTCGCCGTTGCCGATGTCGTAGCAGTTGTCGGGCATGCCGGGCCCGCCGGGGAAGCCCGGTTCGCCGGGACGCCCGCCCGGAACCTCCATGGCACCGGGGACGAACTGGAGAATCGTTTCGCCTTCGCTCAGGCCCGTGACGATTTCGACATTGATTCCATCGTTGAGGCCGAGAGTGACTTCGCGCACCTCGGTGGAACCATCCGGCAGCACAACATAGACATTTCCGACGCCCGCGCTGCCCTCGACCGCGGTGACGGGAACGACGAGCACGTTCTCGGCGACGCCGCCGGGAATGCTGAGCTGCGCCTGCAGACCGTTGAAGACGATGACGTCGCTCGGCACGGCGCACTTGACGATCGTTCCGCCGACACCCTCGCCCTCCGCAGCCCCCGCGAGCGCCGTCGAAATGGTGAGATTGGTGCAGGTGAACGGTGCCGGTCCGCCGAAGACGGTGACCGTTGCCTCAACGGGGTTGTTGAGCAGGCGGTACAACTGGTCGGGCGAGAGCGACCCCGACACGTTGAAGGAGGGCGGAGCGACCTGGCCGACGGTGTCACCGACGGCAACCATCTGGCCCTTGATGACAGTCAGATTCGAGACGGTTCCGCCCGCAGGTGCGAGAACGGACTCGAGCTTCGTGTAGGCGACACCCGCCTTATTGAAGAGTTCGGCACGAATGGTGATGACCTTGGCACCCGAGTCAATGCCGGAACCGACAGCCGTGTGCACCTCAACCACCTCGCCGGCGAGGGTTGCCTTGACCGGATGTGCGGCATCCGCTGCCACGGTCCCCTGCACGGTGACATCGTTGAATACTGTTCCGTAGGTGACCTGGACCTGCGGTTCGATGATCTCTCCGGTTGGGCGCTCCGGGCTGGAGGTGAGGGTCGGGTCTGCGAAAAACGCCATCTTCACCAGTGCCGCGGCGATTGCCGCGAAGATGACGATTCGGATGATGGGGAAAACCCATTTGCGGGCGATGCTCACTTTGGCTCCACTGTTCGAATTGTTCCGGTGCAGCGCAACACTAAGCGAACGCGGCACTCCAGCGAATCACTCTTGAGGGTGATTCGCTAGTCCAACGTTTCGGACTCGCCGTACGTCTCCAGACGGAGCTGTCGCTGCGTCACAGACACGAGTTGAAGATCGCGTCAGTGCCCGCGATCGCGAAGGGCTGGGCGCCAAGCGGCTGAACGGTGAGAACAAGCACGCGGTCGATGTCAGCCGACTCCCAGTAGCTCTGCCCGGCGGGCTGGCGACGGACCTCGATCACGAGCATCCCCACGTCACCGGGCAGAACGTACACGTCACTGGCGAAAGTCTGCACACTCGTGTCGACGGTGATTTCCGGGTAGGCGGCAAGCACCTCCGCCCGGCTGCTTTCGCCCCCGATTCCCTCTTCGGTCGTGAGGGTGGAACGGAAGAACTGCAGCGAGTGAACCCTGCCGTCGTTCACGTACACTCCGAACGGCTCATCAGGATAGTTCGGCTGCCACCGGGCGGCGGCCGGGTCATCATCCGCCACGCCCCAGTCCTCGCCGGTCGTCGAATCCGCGCACGCGGTTGCATTGAAGACGATCATGTCGGTCGGTGCCGGCACGGTCGGCGCGGCCGAACCGATTGTGAGTGGCCCGAGTCCGTTGGGTGAGATGAACACTGTCGCGAGCGCGGGCGGTTCGGTGGCCGAAGGCGTCGCCGTGGGAGTGGCGGCCGTCGCCGTTGCCCGGTCAGCGGTTTCGGGGCTCTCGACCGCGCAACCAGCCAGCACGAGAGCAAGGACAACCACGGCGGCACTGCGATGAATCATCACGAGCAAAGAATGACTCACCATGGCACGGAGCACCAAGCAACCGGACCAACCGTGACCGGAACGATACGGGGCTACACCTCGATGACGACGGGGATGATCATCGGGCGGCGACGGTGCTGGGTGTTGACCCACCGGCCAACCGTGCGGCGGATCACCTGCGCGAAGGCGTGGGAATCCCGCGTGCCGTTCTCCGCTGCATCCTTGAGCGCCTTCACGATCTGGGGCAGTACAGCATCGAACACGTCTTCGTCCTCGGCGAAGCCACGGGCCTGGATTTCCGGACCGACAATGACCGCGCCGGTCTGGGCGTCGACCGCGACGAAGATGGAGATGAATCCCTCCTCGGCGAGGATGCGGCGGTCCTTGAGATCGGCGTCAGTGATCTCACCGACGCTTGAACCGTCGACGTAGACGTAGCCGAGGTCGAGCTGCCCGACGACGGAAGCCACGCCATCGCGTAGATCGATGACCGTTCCGTCTTCGGCGATGATCGTGTTCTCCTCCGGCACGCCGGTGTCGATCGCGAGGCTCGCGTTCGCCATCAGGTGACGGGTCTCGCCGTGCACAGGCAGCACATTCTTCGGCTTCAGGATGTTGTAGACGTACAACAGTTCGCCCGCGGATGCGTGGCCAGAGACGTGCACTCGGGCGTTCGCCTTGTGGATGACGTTCGCCCCGAGCTTGATGAGCCCGTTGATGACGCGGTAGACGGCGTTCTCGTTGCCCGGGATGAGACTCGAGGCGAGGATCACGGTATCGCCCTTGCCGATCTCGATCTGGTGCTCAAGGTTGGCCATGCGCGCCAACACCGCCATGGGCTCGCCCTGGCTTCCCGTGCTCATGTAGACGAGGCGCTCATCGGGCATGTCCGCGGCCTTCTTCGGCTCAACCAGCACGCCCTCGGGCACTTTGAGGTAACCGAGGTCTGCGGCGATCCCCATGTTGCGCACCATCGAACGGCCCATGAGCACGACCTTGCGGTTGTTGGCGACTGCGGCATCCAGTACCTGCTGCACTCGGTGTACGTGACTCGAGAAACTGGCCACAATCACGCGTCTGGGGGCTTTCGCGATGATGTGCTCAAGCACAGGCCCAATGTCGCGTTCGTGGGAAGTGAAGCCGGGAACGTCTGCGTTGGTCGAGTCGACGAGCGCCAGGTCGAGGCCCTCTTCACCGAGCCGGGCGAGCGCGCGCAGGTCGGTGATGCGGTCATCCAGTGGCAGTTGGTCCATCTTGAAGTCGCCGGTGTGCAGCACAGTGCCGGCAGTGGTTTTGATGACGATGGCGAGGCCATCGGGGATCGAGTGGTTGACGGCGACGAACTCGAGGTCGAACGGGCCGAGCTTCTCTTTCTGGCCCTCCTTCACTTCGAGCGTGTACGGCTTGATCCGGTGTTCCTTGAGCTTCGCCTCGATGAACGCGAGGGTAAGGGTCGAGCCGACGATCGGAATGTCCGCACGCAGCCTGAGCAGGTAGGGCACCGCGCCGATGTGGTCTTCATGGCCGTGGGTGAGCACCACGGCGACGATGTCGTCGAGACGGTCACGGATCGGCGTGAAGTCGGGAAGGATGAGGTCGACCCCCGGCTGGTTCTCCTCGGGGAACAGCACGCCGCAGTCGATGATGAGGAGCTTGCCGTCGATCTCGAAGACGGTCATATTGCGACCGATCTCTCCCAGCCCTCCGATGGGGATGACGCGCAGTGTTCCCGGTTGCAGGGGTGGTGGTTCGGCGATGTTGATTGGCATGAATTCCTATATTCGTTGGTGCTCAGCGTGTGGTGCTCAGCGTGTTGTGCTCAGCGTGTTGTGCTCAGCGTGTTGTGCCGGCGACTTTGGGCAGCGCGCCGCCCGCCGCCGCGTTGCGGTCGGGACGGAAGTTGTCGAAGCTCACACCCGTGATGTCTTTGACGAGGTCGATCTCGTCTTCGATCTGTGCCGCTTCCCATTCTTCGGGTCCGACCAGTGGCAGGCGCACCCTGGGCGATCCGATGCGACCGAGCCCGTGGAGGATGTATTTCACTGCGACCGTTCCGGGCACGTGGGTCATGGTTGCGCGCACGAGCGGTTCGAGGGCCTTGTGTGCGGCGGTCGCTGTCTTGAGATCACCGGCGTTCACAGCGTCGATCATGTGCCGGTACGGCGTTGCCGCGATGTTGGCGGTGACTCCGATGAGTCCGGTGGCGCCGATCGCGAGGCTGGGAAGAACGTTGGCGTCGTCGCCGCAGAAGTAGTACAGCTCGGTCTGGTTCAGTACCCGACTGACTTCAGCGAGATCGCCCTTGGCATCCTTCACGGCGAGGATGTTGGGGTGCTTGGCGGCGCGCAGTATGGTCTCGTACTTGATGGGAATTCCTGATCGGCCAGGGATGTCGTAGAGGATGACAGGCAGATCGGTGGCGTCGGCAATCATGCGGAAGTGGGTGAGCACCCCCGCCTGCGTGGGTTTGTTGTAGTACGGCGTGACGATCATGTTGCCGTCTGCGCCGGCCTTCTCACTCTTCTTCGCGAGCTCGATGGCGTGGGCGGTCTCGTTGGAGCCTCCCCCCGTGATGACCTTCGCCCTGTTTCCAGCGACCGACTTGGCCACTTCGACGAGCTTGATCTTTTCGGGGTCGGTGAGGGTGCTGGTTTCGCCTGTGGTGCCGGTGACGACGATGCCGTCTGCCCCCTGGGTGATGACGTCGTCGATGTGCTTCTCCACGTCGGACCAGTCGACTTCACCGTCTGCAGAGAACGGTGTGACGAGGGCGACGAGCACCTGGCCGAAGGGATTTGCTGGGGTAGACACGACTTACAGGCTATCGCGTCGCCGTCGGCAGTAGGTGCGGCCGGCAGGCCCTCAGCTGTTCGAGAGCTTCGGTGATTGGCACCGGCAGCCTGGACTCTGCTGGTCGACGCCGGCTCCAGTGGAGCACGACTGCCGGATCCGGATGGTCGGCGAGGCGCTGGCGGTGGTTGCGTGCTGTGCGGAGGCGGCTCGCCTGACGATGAATGCTGACGTGAAGCTCACCCGCAGCGGCGTCAGGTGCGAGTAGCCCATAGTGGATTGCGGCGCTCACGCACGTCAGACGACCACCAACTCGCCAGGCACGGATGATCTCGGCTGTGACGTCGGGGGTCGCGTACCAGCCTTTGCGTACGCGGATGAGACGACCGTATCCGACCGAGTAGCGGATGATTTCGGGCGAATGTCCTGCTTGCAGCAATTCTGCAGTGGAGGCGATCCCGCCAAGCGCACGGACGCACCGTTGAATGGGTACCTCTTTCAGCTGCTTCATATCGGAAGGATGCAATCAAACGGGTGCTATGAACGGCCGTCGACCAGATTGTGTGAGCGAAGCGGGCGGTAGCCCGATGTGCAGGACAGGTTTCGAGGGGCGCGCTCGCTACACACTCCCGTTCTGCAGGACAGCCCCCGCCCGGCCCACGACCCAACACACTCCCGTTCTGCAGGACAGCCCCCGCCCGGCCCACGACCCAACACACTCCCGTTCTGCAGGACAGCCCCCGCCCGGCCCACGACCCAACACACTCCCGTTCTGCAGGACGGCGACCACCCGGCTGTAGCCACCTAGGAATGGACTCATGTCCTGCACAACAGGGGATCAAGCGGACTCACGTCCTGCACAACAGCGGATCAAGCGGACTCACGTCCTGCACAACAGCGGATCAAGCGGACTCACGTCCTGCACAACAGCGGATCAAGCGGACTCACGTCCTGCACAACAGGGAATGGGCGGTCCCATGTCCTGCACAACAGGGCCGTTGCGGTCGCTGAGAGCGTCCTGCACAACGTGAATGAGTTTGGGGTTGGACGGTCCTGCTGGTTTCGGCTGGGCACTTCGGCCCAAGGAGCCGGCCGCCGCGGGACGCAGTCCGGAGCTGTCGTCCCCGCGAGGCATCCCGGCCGGCCAACCCTCGGCCAAGAAATCAATACCGCTACGGCGCCACGCGACCGTTCTCGTTGAAAGCCCCATAGGTCATCGGCATGAGGCGAGCGAACTCGTCCTCCATCCGCTCGGCACACATCTCGATCTCGCGCTGCGGGAACGACGGGAAATGGGTGCCCTCACGCTTGGTGCGCAGCGACAGGAAGTTCATGAGCGAACGCGCATTCACAGTCACGTACATCGACGAGTAGATCGTCAGCGGCAGCACCACCCGGGCGACCTCGCGTGCGACCCCGGCCTCGAGCATCCGCTGGTATGAGGCGAACGCCTCCGTGCACACTGCGCGCACCTCTGCGTCGACGAGCGCTGTCTGCTCCGGCGAACCCGGCAGGAACTCGTACGCGCCCGGCTTGCCCACCTGCACCAGATTCCGCGAGGGCCCGGGTACGTAGAAGACCGGATTGAGCTCGCGGTAACGCCCGCTCTCCTCGTTGTACGACGCGATCCGGTGCCGCATGAACTCGCGGAACACGAAAATCGGCGCCTGCACGTAGAAGGTCATCGAGTTGTGCTCGAACGGCGAACCGTGCCGGTCCCGCATCAGGTAGTTGATCAACCCGCGGTCGCGAGTGGATGCATCGGCACCACTCGCCGCCGCCTCCAGGGTCTGCTCGCCCTGCGTTGACACGCGCGCGGCGAACAGCACATCGGAGTCGGCAGCACTCGACCGCACAAGCTCAACAGTGACATCAGAACGGAACTGGATCTCAGGAGCATCAGGCACGCCCTTCACGATAGCGGGCCGCGGCAGAACTGGCGGGCGCGACATAGGCTGGAGCAACAACAAGGAGGTTACCCATGGCTGTGACAAGCGAAGCGACGACCGTGTGGTTCGGCGACCTGATGAGCGGGCACGGCACGACAAGGCTCGACTCCTCAAAGACGGCGGAGTTCCCGGTCAACTGGCAGGCGCGAGCCGAAGGCGAAACCGGAATGAGCAATCCGGAGGAACTGCTCGGGGCAGCACACTCCGCATGCTTCTCGATGGCATTCTCCAACATGCTTGCAAAGAACGGCACACCGCCCGAAAGCCTGCAAGTCACTGCCGCCGTCACCTTCGTGCCCGGCGAGGGCATCGCCGGCAGTCACCTGCTCGTCAGCGCCAAGGTGGCAGGGATCAGCGAGAGCGACTTCCAGCGCATCGCCGAGGAAGCGAAAGTCGGCTGCCCCGTCTCGAAAGCGCTCACCGGAACGACCATCACCCTCGAAGCGAGCCTCGCGTAGTGACAGCTGGGCCCAGCCTGAACGTACTCGTCTCCGGCGCATCCGGCTTCATCGGTACAGAGGTCGTGCGCCAGCTCGAAGCGGCCGGACACACCGTACATCGCCTCGTGCGCCGCGAACCGCGCAACGATCGTGAACACAGCTGGTCGCCGGCCGAAGGATTCATCGACGACAGCATCATGGAGCCAGTGGATGCCGTCATCAACCTCTCCGGTGCACCCACCGGACGGCTGCCCTGGACTCGCCGATACATTCTGGAAATTCTCGAATCACGCGTCTCCGCGACCAGAACCCTCGCCCAGGCGATGGCGCGGGCGACAAACCCGCCGTCCGTCTTCCTCAGCGCCTCCGGCAGCAACTACTACGGAGACAAGCCGGGGGTGCGTCACACCGAACAGAGCCGCAAAGGTGATGGCGGCTGGCTCTCCGACGTGACCAGCGTCTGGGAACTGGCCACGAACCTCGCGCCGAAAACCACGAGGGTCGTCACGCTCAGGAGCGGCGTCGTCGTCGGCCGCGGCGGAGCCTTCACCCCGCTCATTCCGCTCACCACACTGGGGCTCGCCGCCCGATTCGGCAGCGGGCGACAGAACTGGCCATGGATCAGCCTCCACGACGAGGCCGCCGCGATCTGCCACCTGCTCACCAGCACGCTGAGCGGCCCGGTCAACCTCACCGCACCCACCCCCGCGACCGCGGGCGAGATCACCCGCACCCTCGCAAAGGCGCTGGGCCGATGGCACCTGCTCGTGATCCCCGCCTGGGCGATCCGGCTCGGGCTCGGTGCCGCCGGAAAGGAACTGCTGCTCACCAGCGCAGAAATCGCCCCGGAGAAACTGCTTGCCGACGGGTTCGTCTTCCGCGACGAGACGATCGGGCGGGCCATCGACGCAATGATCGTCAGAAAGCAGAAGTAGAACTGCGCTCCAGCCGGATCGCCTGACGTGTCGCCCAACGCGCACGCCGACGATCCCCGCTCGCGTCGTAGGCGAGCCCCAACCGCGACCACGCCTTCCAGTCCTCGGGGTGAGTCTCAACCTCCCGCTGGTACTGGGGGAACTGCTTGTCGGCCTCGACAGGGTCGAAGCGACCGCTCGGCAGACGCGGCAGGTCATCGACAGGCAGCTCGCCCAGCGCGTCGAGCTTCTTAAGGAGCCGCTGGCCCCGGATCACGAAAGCCAACTCGGAATAGAGAACCCACAGCCCCAGCGCCGGCAACACGATGAGGGCGATGCCCATCGCCCTCGCAATCCCGTCATCCTGCAGGATGAGCAGGACGGCATGGCGCACCACTACCGCCAGATACAACAGCAGCAACACGACCATGACAATGGCCGCAAGGCGGCTCTGCTGACGGGCCCTCATTCAGCGGTGCCGAGGTCGATCAGCTGGTCGAGGCCGACGACAACCCCGCGGGCCTCGCGGGTTGCCCGCAACGCCAGAAGGATCCCCGCCTCGTACGCGGTGGGTGCCAGAGTCTCGTGACGCACCGTGAGCACCTCGCCGTTGCCACCGAAGTGCACCTCCTGGCGGGCAACCACCCCCTGCATGCGCAGGCTGTGGATGGGAACACTCGAGACCTGCTGCCCCCTCGCCCGCTGGTCGGAGTGCGGCGCGATCACGGGACCACGCGCTTCCCTCGCCGCGCCGATCAGCTCAGCAGTTCTGACCGCCGTTCCGGAAGGAGAGTCGACCTTGCCCGCATGATGCGACTCGATGATCTCGATCGAGTCGTAGAACTTCGCCGCCATCGCCGCGAAGGACGTCGCGAGCACGGAGCCGATCGAGAAGTTCGGGATGATGACAACCCCGACGTCGAGGTTGCCGGTGATCTGGTGGCGAAGCGAATCGATGCGCGCACTCGTCCAGCCCGACGTGCCGACAAGCACGTTCATGCCGTTCGCGATCGCGTACTCGACAACGCTCTGGCTGACTGCGGGCAGCGTGACATCCACCACAATGTCGGCGACACGCATCTCCGCGAGGTCGGCGGTGGAGTCCAGGCTCGCGACAAGATCGAAATCGTCGGTCGCCCCGATGATGCGGGCGATGAGGTGGCCCATCTTGCCGGTTGCTCCGACGATGGCGACCTTGGTTGTCATTGTGCCAATCTACCAAGCGTCAACCGTAGGCTGGCAGCGTGGTCGACTATCGCGAAGCCTCTGTCATGGATGATGCGGCGCTCGCGCTGCTCACCGAGTACTTCAGCGCGAGGGCGCAATCCTTCCCCGCGAGCATGGGAGAGTACGAGTCGGTGTTTCCGAGTCCCGACCAGTTCGAACCGCCGAACGGGGTGTTCCTCATCGTCGAGAGCGAAGATCTGGCCGGGGACCCGGGCGACGTCGGCTGCGGCGGGATACGCCGCCTCGGAGCGGATGATCCGAATGTCGTTCGCTTTGAGGTGAAACACCTCTGGCTGCAGCCGCACACGCGCAGGCGCGGTTACGGTCGGGCGTTGCTCGGCGAACTGGAACGCCGGGCACGCGAGTTCGGGGCGACCGAACTCGTGCTCGACACCAACCAGGCTCTCGTCGAGGCGGGCGGGCTGTACCGTTCAAGTGGCTTCGAGGAGACCGAGCCGTTCAACGAGAACCCGAACGCGACGCACTGGTACCGGAAGGGTCTCGACCGGTGATCGAGCTTGTCGAGATCCGGGTCTCGACAAGCTCGACCACCGGTCTCGACAAGCTCGACCACCGGTGAGTCAGAACGGCTGATCGACCGGGAGGCCGGTGCGCAGTTCCGCAGGCAGGTGGCCCAGATCGTTGTGTGTCAGCAGCACGGGCGGTTTCGCTGAACGGACGCGGATGATGGTGAGTCCGCAATTGGCCTGGTCTACGGCCATCCAGCGCCACGGCGCCGCGCCGAAGGTCTCGCGCACGAACCATGCGATGACGAAATTGTGGGTGATGAGCAGGTCGTGGCGGTCCTCGCGCGCCGGCGACAACCATTCGCTCACCGCATCCGTCATCTGCGCCTCGCCCGCCTCGATCTGTTCACGGGTGATGCCGCCGAAGAACGGCTCGAAAGCGTGCGGCATGTCGGGTGTCGGTCCGCTCGGGATGCAGTCCATGAGCAGCGCGCTCGGCTGTGACTCGAGTGCGGGCATCCGCTCGGTCATGATGCGAGCCGTTTCGGAGGCGCGGGTGAGCGGCGAATGCCATGCGCCCGTGAAGGGAACGCCGCCGAGCCGTTCAGCGATCGCGTGCGCCTGCCGCTTGCCCCTCTCGGAGAGCGGGCCGTCGGGCATGCCGTATTCGGCATCCTGCTGCTCGCCGTGTCTCACCATGTAGAGGTAGTGACTCATTTCAGGTGTACCTGCGCTTCTTTTCTTTAAGTGCCCGCGGAAACAACTGACGACTCTGCCAGCCCGTCGAACGCGAGTGGGTCCACTGTGCCGACCGCGGCGATGGAGAGCGGACGCGACACGAGCTCGCGCGCCAGCTCCCGGACACCCTCCGGAGTGACGCGAGCGATCCGCCTCAGCGACTCATCGAAATCGACGAATTCACCCAGCGTAATCTCACTGCGACCGAGGCGCGACATTCGTGTGTCGGAATCCTCGAGAGCCAGGGCGGATGCGCCGCTCAACTGCCCCGCCGCCCTTCGCACCTCGTCGTCTGATACTCCGTCGCGGGCGAGCCGCTGGAACTCGCCGAGCAGAACATCAGCGACGGCCGTCACTTTCGCGGGGGAACACCCCGCATAGAATCCGACCACTCCAGCGTCGGAGTAACTGGGGGCGAATGAGTACACCGAGTACGCGAGCCCGCGCTTCTCTCGCACTTCCTGGAACAACCGGCTCGACATCCCCCCACCGAAGATCGAGTTGAGCACCGTGAGAGTCGCACGCCGTTCGTCGGTGGCGGAAAGCCCGGCGACACCGATCAGCACGTTCGCCTGCTCGATGGGGCGCTGCACGATGTGCAGCGCGCTCCCCCGTTCAATGAGTTCTGGCAGCGCGCTTCTGCGCTCAACCGGGGATTCCCCGGCTTCCGGATCCCAGCCCGCGCGCACAAGCGCGGAGGTGACCTGGGCCACCAGTTCGTCATGGTCGACCGCCCCGGCCGCCGTAACCACCAGGTCCTTGCCTCGGTAGTTCGCACGGTAGTGGTCCCACACGGCCGAACGGGTTGCCGCGTTGATTGTGGCCGCGCTGCCACCGATCGGCCGTCCGAGTGGATGCTCGCCGAAGACCGCTTCGAAGAAACGCTCGCCCGTGACATCCGCCGAGTCGTCGTCCGCCATGGCGAGCTCTTCAAGGATGACCCCGCGTTCGGTTTCGAACTCGTCCGGGTCGAGCAGCGACGACGTGAACATGTCGGAGATGACCTCAACCGCCATGGGCAGGTCGCGATCCTGCACCTTCGCGTAGTAACAGGTGTATTCCTTCGCCGTCATGGCGTTGTGCTCGCCGCCGACGGAATCGAAGCTGATGGCAATGTCGAGCGCGCCACGACTAGGGGTGCCCTTGAACAGGAGGTGCTCAAGGAAGTGGGTGGAGCCGTAAGTTTCCGGCGTCTCGTCTCTCGATCCCACGGCGACCCAGTAACCGAGGGTCGCGCTGCGGGCGCCGGGCACCTGTTCGGTGAGTATGCGCACGCCGTTCCGGAGCACCGTCCGCCTGACAAGACAGTCGCCCGATGTCGTGAAGGAAAGTTGCGCCAGGTCGAGAGGAAGTTGCACTCCGCCGATCGTCACCTGACCGAGCCTACGTCATTCGGCTTTGGGTCACTTTCGCCTGTGAAATCCCAAGGAGGACAAACAGACAAGTTTGTCTGTCCTCATGTGCTATTCTTCCTCAACAACGTCGAATGGCTTGGCTCAAGCCAGCCGCTGACCGAGGGGGTCAAGTCGTGTCTGTCCTGAATCTTGAGGCACCGCCGCAACGCGCACCGTGGGCGAAGGCCCGCATCCTGGAAACTGCGGACGGTCTCTTCTACCTTGACGGGCTGCGGTCGGTGGGCGTTGATCGGCTGATAAAGGAATCCGGCGTCACGAAGGCAACCTTCTACAAGCACTACGGCTCGAAGGACCGGCTCATCCTCGCCTACGTCACCTCCCGCCAGAGGGCCGAACGGGAACAGCTCGAGTCTGTTGCCGAGCGCACGGAGACGGCCGAGCAGGCGATCCGCACGCTCGTCACCGCCATTGCAGCGGATGTCTCCCGCCCCGGTTTTCGTGGCTGCGCATTTCTCAACGCCGCCGCCGAATTCCCTGACCCGGCCGATCCGGTTCGCATCATCGTGACGGCGCACCGGGACTGGTACACCGGTTTCCTTGCCGACCTGCTTCAGGACATCGGCCACCGGATGCCCGGCGACGCGGCGGACGAACTGATGCTCGCCAGGGATGGCGCAATGTCCGGCGGCTATGCCGGCGACCCGGTGGCCGCAGCGGCGGCCCTCGGTCGGGTTGCAGATCGCGTGATCAAAGCGGCCTCAGAACGTTCTTAGACCACTATGGTTGGGCACCATGATCACATTCTCATGGCTTATGCTCATCACCGTCCTCGCGGCCGGGTTCGCACTGTTCGACGCGATCGGTCGCTTGCGCGGCCGCAGCTCGAACATCCTCGCGATAGTCCAACTCATTGCGGCGATCCTCATGCTTGCGACACTCTTCATTGCCATCCCGGGCGGCACCCTGCTGTTCGCGATCATCCTTGAGATTGTGCTGCTCATCATGCTGCTCACCGGCGGCAGGGGCAATCGGATCTCGATCATCACCCTTATCGCACTCGTGCTCAACACGATCGTCATCGTGGTGGCACTCGGCTGGGTCACGATTCCCGCAATCCAGTAAGTTCACGCCGCTCGCTACCGGGCGCTGACCCGATCAAGGTCAGCCGCCTGGTGGCGGGTGAGCATAACCGAAGCCGCCGCCATCAACTGCGTGACCTGGTTCGCGTTTCTGGCCGACGCCACGGGCGCCGTGACCTGGGGTTTGCTCAGCAGCCACGCGAGCGAAACCGCCGCAACGGATGTCTCGTGTTCGGCCGCGATCGTATCGAGCGTGGCGAGGATTCGAAGTCCGCGCCTGCCCAGATGCTGCGCGGCCTCATCCCCGCGTTCATGACTCGCGAGATCGGCCTTCGTGCGGTACTTGCCGGTCAGGAAACCGCTCGCGAGCGAGAATCGCGGCATCACGCCCAGGCGCTGCTGCTGCGCGACGTGCGCGAGGTCGCCCTCGTATTCGGTGCGATGCAGCAGGTTATAGCGATTCTGGAGCGCAACCATCGGAGCGACACCGAGCTGGGCGCTCGCAATGCGTGCCTCGATCAGTCGGTTTCCGGTGTGGTCTGAGCCGCCGAAATAGCGTACTTTGCCCGCTCTAATGAGCTCATCGACCGCGAGGAGGGTCTCCTCGAACGCGACCGTCTCGTCATCGATGTGCAGGTACAGCAGGTCAATGTAGCTGGTCTGCAACCGCTGGAGTGACGCGTGCACCGAACGGGTTACCGCTGAAGCGCGCAGGCCGGGATTGTCGGCGCTCTTGCCGACTTTCGTCGCCACGACCATGTCGTTCCGGTTTGCGCGGTTGCGCATCCAGTTTCCGATCATGATTTCGCTGCGGCCGGCCGCATAGGCGTCAGCGGTGTCGACGAAGTTGCCGCCGAGTTCGGCGTAGGCATCGAGGATGGAGTCTGTCGCGTCGTCGTCGGTTGTCCAACCAAACACATTGCCACTGATGGCGAGGGGGAAGACCTTGAGATCGGACTGACCGATTGTTCGCGGGCGGGGGCTCCTCGACGTGAGACTCGTTGTCTCAGTGAGCACCTGGTCCATCTACCGCTCCCCTGCGCCGCCCCCGCGTGCATCTGCGAGCCAAATTCGGGTGCGGCCGCTCTTTAACAGAGACTATGACCACCGGCAGGTCATGTCAGTGACCGCGAGCGAATTGTTATCTTCCCGCGTGACACCAGTTGTGGGCACTCCGCTACAGGGAAGCCCGGTCAAGGCGAGCCATCTGGTGCCGTGCGAGCCGCACGTTGGTGGCACCGAGCAGTGCTTCAAGTTGCAGTGCGTCCTTCACCGAGAGCACAGCGGCGGCCACGCCCTGCTTGTGCAGCACCCAGCCGAGCGCCACACGAGCGGGCGTCTCGCCGAGCTCTGCCGCGGTCTCATCCAGCGCATCCAGCACTCGTGTACCCCGACGTCCGAGATACTGCTTCGCCTTGTCGAACATCGGCGAGGGGGGGAAGTCCTGCAGGTTTCGCAACTGGCCGGTGAGGTAGCCACTTGCGAGTGGGTCGAGCACGAGTGCGCTGCGGCCGAGCCTCGTCGCGACGGCCTGCACCCTGCGTTCGAACTGCTCCCGCGCCATCAGGCTGTACGGCACGAACATCGCGTGGAAGTGAGGGTAGTTGCTCTCTTCGGCCATCCGCTGGATCTCAAGGACCCGCCTGCCGCGATAGCCGGACTCGGCGAGAAAGCGAACCTTACCGTCGCGCATCAACTGGCTGGCGGCCTCAAGGCTCTCTTCGATGGGAGTGTCAGGGTCTTCGCCGCCGAAGGAGAGAAAGTCGATGTACTCGGTTTCGAGCCTCGTGAGAGAAGCGTCAACTGCGCGCAGCATGCTGCGCCGCGAAAGGCCCGGAGCATCCGGATGCCTGCCGATGCTTGTCGAGATGACCACGCTCGTGCGATCTGACACGCGTTGAAGCCATGATCCGATCATCACTTCGCTGCGGCCGCCCGCGTAGTGATCGGCCGTGGTGACAAGATTGCCGCCCGCAGCGTGGAAGAGTTCGAGCACGTTGGCGGTGTCGGCAACACCCGCCGCCCAGCCGAACACGGCGCCGTCGAGAGCGAGCGGGTGGATGACGACACCCGTGTCGTCAATGCTCCTCGGGCCCAGGGCCGGCGTGGCGTCATCGAGCAGGGTGTCGGCCATGGTTCCACAGTAGGTCGCCCTGGGCCGGCGTGTTGAGGGTTGCGGGAGCCTGCAAAGGGAGGTATTGCTCCTCCCCCGCAGGCTCCGCAACCACTGCGGTCAGCTAGCCGTCTTCGCCTTCGGCGTTTTCCGGTACCGTCTCCGTCGCTGGAGCGGAGTCATCCACGGGAGCGAGCGAGAGCTTTCCGCGGTCGTCGATCTTGGTGATCTCGACCTGGATCTTCTGGCCGACCGCGAGCACGTCTTCGACGTTCTCGACACGCTTGCCGCCGGCGAGCTTGCGCACCTCGGAGATGTGCAGCAGGCCGTCCTTGCCGGGCGTGAGCGAAACGAACGCGCCGAAGGTCGCGATCTTGACGACCGTTCCGAGGAACCGCTCGCCCACCTCGGGGTTGAGCGGGTTCGCGATCGCGTTCACCGCAGCGCGCGCAGCCTCGGCCGACGGTCCGTCGACAGCGCCGATGTACACGGTTCCGTCATCCTCGATCGAGATGTCGGCGCCGGTGTCGTCCTGGATCTGGTTGATCGTCTTGCCCTTCGGGCCGATCAGCTCACCGATCTTGTCGACCGGGATCTGCACGCTGATGACGCGAGGCGCGGTCGGCGCCATCTCGTCGGGAGCGTCGATCGCCGCGTTGATCACGGCGAGGATCGCGGTGCGAGCCTCCTTCGCCTGCTTGAGCGCGCCATCCAGAACACTCGACGGCAGCCCGGCGAGCTTCGTGTCGAGCTGGATCGCCGTGACGAACTCGGCGGTGCCGGCGACCTTGAAGTCCATGTCGCCGAGCGCATCTTCCGCACCGAGGATGTCGGTGAGCGCCGCGTAGCGCGTCTCGCCGTCGACCTCGTCGGAGATGAGTCCCATCGCGATGCCGGCAACCGGCGCGCGCAGCGGCACACCGGCGTTGAGCAGCGACAGGGTGGATGCGCAGACAGAACCCATCGACGTCGACCCGTTGGAGCCGAGAGCCTCGGACACCTGGCGGATCGCGTACGGGAACTCCTCGCGCGGCGGCAGCACCGGCACGAGGGCGCGCTCGGCAAGGAAGCCGTGCCCGATCTCGCGACGCTTCGGGCTGCCAACGCGGCCGGTCTCACCGGTCGAGTAGGGCGGGAAGTTGTAGTGGTGCAGGTAGCGCTTCTTGGTGACGGGCGCGAGCGAGTCGATCTGCTGCTCCATCTTGAGCATGTTCAGCGTGGTGACACCCAGGATCTGGGTCTCGCCGCGCTGGAAGATCGCCGAACCGTGAACGCGCGGGATGACCTGCACCTCGGCATCGAGCGCACGGATGTCGCTCAGGCCACGGCCGTCGATGCGGATGCCCTCGGTGAGCACGCGGTCGCGCATGACCTTCTTGCTCACCGACTTGTAGGCGGCGCTGACACTCGTCGTTGGCTGATGCCGGCAGGCGCTCGGCCTCGATCTTGGCGGCGACGACCTCCTTGACGCGGTCCTTGAGTGCGTCGTCGGCGTCCTGGCGCTCCACCTTGTCGGCGATCTGGTAGACGCCCTTGAGCTCGTCGTAGGCGAAGCCGGCGACGGCGTCGTAGGTCCTGCTCGTACGGCGGGAACAGCGGGAAGTCCGCGATCGGCTTGGCCGACTGCGCGGCGACTCGACTGCTGCGCCTTGATGAGCTGCTTGAGGAACGGCTTGGCCGCCTCGAGGCCCTGGCGACAACGGCCTCGTCGGGCTTGGTGGCGCCCGCCTGGATGAGGTCCCAGCTGCCCTCGGTGGCCTCGGCCTCGACCATCATGATCGCGACGTCCTCGTTGCCGTTGTTGTCGGTGACGAGGCGGCCGGCGACGGTGAGGTCGAACACGGCCTCTTCGAGCTGGCTGAACTTCGGGAACGCGACCCACTGGTGGCCGCCGAGCTGCGGAGATGACGCGAGGCGGATGCCGCCGACCGGTCCGTAGAACGGCAGGCCCGAGATCTGGGTCGACGCCGAGGCGGCGTTGATCGCGAGCGCGTCGTAGAACTCGTCGGGCGCGATGCTCAGCACGGTGATGACGATCTGCACCTCGTTGCGCAGGCCCTCGACGAAGGTCGGGCGCAGCGGGCGGTCGATGAGACGGCAGACGAGGATCGCCTCGGTCGAGGGGCGACCCTCGCGGCGGAAGAAGCGAGCCGGGGATCTTGCCGGCGGCGTACGAACGCTCTTCGACATCCACCGTCAGCGGGAAGAAGTCGAAGCCGTCGCGCGGGCTGCTTGCCCGCGCTGGTGGCGCTGCAGGATCATGGTGTCTTCGTCGAGGTAGGCGGCGACGGCACCCTGTGCCTGCTGCGCGAGGCGACCGGTCTCGAAACGGACCGTGCGCTTGCCGAACTTGCCGTTATCGAGAACGGCTTCGGCGAATTTGATTTCTGGACCCTCCATGTGGGGGTTCTCTCCTCTTTGTTTTACGTCGCGCCCCGTGTGGGCATGACTCGGCGAGGAGCAGGAGCGGGTTCGATGCCACGGACTGTGCAGTGCACAGCCATGTACGCGCGAAAACCCAAGAGTGGGGCGCATGTCTGGCCAACAGTAGAAAAACACTGAATCGGTGATCGAGCTTGTCGAGATCCGTGTCAGTATTTCACCACCGATGACCAGCGTCTTGCCTGCCTGCTCCGGTAATGCTCTTATTCAGTTGTAATGGTGCCGTTGGGCATCCTCGTAGAGCCTAACAGTGACGGCACCTCGCGGGCTATTGCGACGCGGGTAGCGCGTCATCGCTCATACCAGCCTGGCGGGACCGCGGGGCACCGGGCCTCGACGTACTTCAGGTGGGGGCTGCGCGCCGCAGGGTCGAATCCCAGCCGCTCCCACACCGCTTCGTACGGTTCCCAGTAGGTCGTGCCCGCCAGATAAGAACCCTTCTCGGGGTGAGCGGTGACGTGGTAGCCAGCAGAACGCAGGCACGGCGCGACCACCCCCACGGAGTAGTCGTAGAGGAACGATCGTTCCTCGTCGCTCATGAGCCAGTCGGCCCAGGCGGCGTGGGGGAAGCGAACATGGCAGGTGTACATGGCCAGCTCCACATCCTGCTCAGCATCGTCAGAGCGGGCGTGCCATGAGATGGATGAGTCGGTGCCAACGGTCACATTCGCACCCAGCTCGTCGAAGCACTCCTGCCAGACTGACTGCAGCTCGTCTGCTTCAACGAAGCGCTCGAACTCCACGTCTGGGGCCGCGGAGCCGGGCATGAGGTAGTGCGACATATTCGACTTGATTTCGGCAACGAGCTCTTCCGATCCATGCCGCTCCGGCAGCGGAGTGGGCTCGGGCAGGCAGCCCGTGAGCAGCAGCGCGGAGCCCACGACCGCGAGCAACCGTGGAGCGAGCATCCGCATCATCGCTCCTCCCAGCCGGCCGGGAACATCGGGCAGCGCAGCCACAGGTCGTTGTTGTGGGCGGGCGGGGCATAGTAGTACTCGGGTGCGTTTCCCCAGGCTGGCTCCGGCCACGGGAACCAGCCGTACTGGAAGTAGTTCACCATGAACTCCCGGCGGGAGATCATGGGCCCCGGCACGTACCCCGCACTGCGCACGCACGGCTGCAGCACATTGACGGCGTAGTCGTAGATCACCGCTCGCTCCTCAATGGAAAGCACGCTCTGCTCGACCCACGCGCCCGGATACCGGATCGAACAGACATAGTCGGCGACGGCCTGTTCCATCGTTCGGGTGCCGTCCTGCCACGGCGTTGCATCCTGCTCGGTGAGGCAGGCCGTATGAACGTCGAACCATTCCTCGTCGCTCACGAATCTCTCGACCTCGACCTGCGGACGGACAGCGGCTGGGAACTCCTGCTCGATCCAGGGCCATCGCGCCTCGCCCGCCTCCTGAATCAGCGCCCGCCGCTCGGCATCCGTCGGGGCCGGTGGCAACGGAGCCGGCGAAGCACAGGCGGAAAGCACGAGAGCGGATGCCGCGGCGTACGCCACAGCCGCAGCGACTGTGCCTCGCCTCACCGCTGGTCCCAACCGGGCGGGACCCACGGGCAGCGTCCCCGCAGCATCTGCATGCGGAGGTCGTCGCTGCCGGGCCCGAGGCGGTCGCCGACAACGAAGGCGTACGGATTCCAGGTGAAGAGCTCTTTGGAGCTCAGCAGCCGCGGCACGCTCAAGCCATTCGAGCGGAGACAAGGGGTAACCACATTGCGGGCGTAGTCGGCCAGGGCGACGCGCTCCTCGTCACTCATCACCATTTCCCGGTAGACGGGCGGCGGGAACCTCAGCGTGCACGATCGAATGGCCACAAAGATCTCAGCGTTCTCTGCCTCGCTGCTCGTCGACCAGGAGGCATTCCCCCTCGAGTCCACATTAACGTTTACACCGAGCTCCTGGTAGCAGCCGAGCATTACGGCCTCGACCTCCTCGATTCCGGGGAAGCGCTCGAACCGCACATCGGGAAGTACATCTGAATTCCGCATGCCCATGAGTTCTCTGAGAGCGGCTTCGGTCTCGGCGCTGCTGTGTCGTTCCGGCAAAGTGGATGTTGGTGCGGTGACTCCTCCCAGCAGCCACACAATTGCGCCCAGCAGGGCGACGCTGGCTCCCAGCGCCGCCGCCAACAACCGCACCACCCTCATCTCGACAGTGTC
This sequence comes from uncultured Actinomycetota bacterium, assembly GCA_963848065.1. Taxonomy (GTDB): domain Bacteria; phylum Actinomycetota; class Actinomycetes; order Actinomycetales; family Microbacteriaceae; genus CAWKBZ01. The sequence goes on from CAWKBZ010000001.1 coordinate 205,127, forward strand.
TCACCATCGCGCGACGGGATCGACAACTTTTCGCGAATGTGAAGTTCGGTGCATGTTTCGCAAGAAGCCCTGCGCGGATGACGGCCAGCGCGACAATCTCTCGCTACGCTGATGGCGGTCAGAGAGGACACCGCATGCGAGTGGGAATTGCGCGCGAGCGCCGCGAGGGAGAGCGCCGGGTGGCTGCCACGCCCGAGACTGTGGCTCAACTCATGAGCCTCGGACTCGAGGTTGTCATCGAAACGGGTGCGGGCATCGAGTCGGGTCACGCCGACAGCGCCTATGCCGCTGCCGGGGCGACCGTGTCGAAGAAGCTGAAGCTCGCCGAACTCGACATCTACTGTCACGTGCGTCCGCTGACCCCCGAGGACGCCGCCCTCCTCCGTCCGGGTGCCGTGACTGTCGGTCTCGCCTCCCCCGCGTCTGAATTGCCTACCGTGCGCGCACTCGCGAAGCGCAAGGTCACCTCCTTCGCTCTGGAACTCCTTCCCCGTATTTCCCGTGCCCAGTCGATGGATGCTCTCAGCTCACAGTCACTCGTCGGCGGGTATCGCGCGGTTCTCGAGGCCGCCATCCGCTTCCCGCGTTTCTTCCCCCTCTTCATGACGGCCGCCGGCACCATTCCCCCGGCGAAGGTGCTCGTGCTGGGTGCCGGTGTCGCCGGGCTGCAGGCGATCGGCACGGCCAAGCGTCTCGGGGCGCGGGTGTCGGCGAACGACATCAGGGCAGCATCCGCTGACGAGGTCAAATCGATGGGCGGAACCTTCATCAACCTCGACCTAGACGCGGCCGAGGGCACCGGTGGCTACGCCCGCGAGCTGGCGGAAGACCGTGCCGACCGCCAGCGCGACCTGCTCGCCCCCCACGTCGCGGCATCGGACGTGCTCATCACGACCGCAGCGATTCCCGGCCGTGCCGCCCCGCTGCTCGTAACGAAGAAGATGGTGCAGGGTATGCGCGCCGGCTCGATCATCATCGACCTTGCGGCTGAAAGCGGCGGCAACGTCGAGGGCGTTGTCGCGGGCCAGGATGTCGCTGTTCCGACCACCGCGGGCGACGGTAACGTGACGCTCGTAGGGCTCAAGGATGTCGCATCCGCGGTGCCCGCCGACGCGTCGAGACTCTACGCGAAGAACGTCTCGAATCTGCTCGCACTCATGACCGCCGATGGTGTGGTGGCCCCCGACTTCGACGACGAGGTCATCGCGGGGTCCTGCCTCACCCATGAGGGAATCGTGCGGCATCCGCCAACCGCCGAAGCGCTGGAAGGAACCAAGTAATGGATGCTGTCACCCTGCTGACGGTCACCGTGCTCGCCGTCTTCGTCGGCTTCGAAGTGGTGTCGAAGGTCACGAGCAAGCTGCACACACCGCTCATGTCGGGCGCGAACGCCATCCACGGCATCATTCTCGTCGGGGCGATCATCGTGGCCGGGCAGACTGACGATCCCCTGCTGCTCGGTATCGGGCTCACCGCCGTTGTACTCGCGACCGCCAACCTCGTCGGCGGATTCGTCGTGACCGACCGGATGCTCGAGATGTTCCGCGGTCGCAAGAAAACCGTTGCAGTGCCCGTGGAAGGGGATGACAAGTGAACATCCTCACCCCCGAGTGGACGAGCATCCTCTACCTGATCGCTGCCGTGTGCTTCATCCTCGCGCTCAAGGGCCTCAGCTCACCGCGAGGAGCGCGTCGCGGTAACGCGATCGGCGCGACCGGCGCACTCATCGGTGTCGTGACCGTTTTTCTCTCCATGCAGCTCGACAACCTGCTGCTCATCGTCGCGGCGATTCTTCTCGGAAGCATCGTGGCCGTTCCGATCGCGCGTCGCGTGCAGATGACCCAGATGCCGCAGCTCGTCGCCGGATTCAACGGCGTCGGTGGCGGTGCTGCCGCCCTGGTCGCACTGCTCGAACTCGGCCACAACGAGAACCCGTGGGTGCGCCTCGCGATCGTCTTCACGATGCTCATCGGCGCCGTGTCGTTCGCCGGGTCGTTCGTCACGGTGGGCAAGCTGCAGGAGATCATCAGCACGCGACCCCTGCTGTTCCCAGGAATGCCCTGGGTGATGGGACTCGTCGTCGCCGCTGACGTTGTCGCGGGCGGATTCGTCATCGTCACCGGCGATCCCCTCTGGGCGATGGTGCTCCTCGGACTCGGCCTCGTCTCCGGCCTCATGCTCGTGCTGCCCGTGGGCGGTGCCGACGTGCCGATCGTGATCTCACTCCTCAACGCATTCACCGGCCTCGCGGTCGCGGCGTCGGGCATTGTGCTGAGCAACGTTCTGCTGCTCGTCGCCGGCACGCTCGTGGGTGCAAGCGGAACAATCCTGACTCTCGCGATGGCATCCGCAATGGGCCGCAGTGTCGCGGGTATTCTCTTCGGCGCTTTCAAGGGCGGGTCGACGGCGGGCTCCACGACGCTCAGTGAGCGGCCCGTGCGGTCGTCCGGCGCCGAAGACGTTGCCGTGCAGCTCGGGTACGCGCAGCGTGTCATCATCGTTCCCGGCTACGGCCTGGCCGTCGCTCAGGGACAGCACACGATCGCGGAACTGGCCACCGCCCTCGAGGAGCGTGGAGTCTCGGTGGCGTTCGGCATCCATCCCGTAGCCGGCCGTATGCCTGGCCACATGAATGTGCTGCTCGCCGAAGCGAACGTGCCGTATGAGTCGCTCAAGGAACTCGACGAGGTCAACCGGGAATTCAGGAACACGGATGTCGTGCTCGTCGTGGGCGCGAACGACGTCGTGAATCCTGCGGCCAAGACCTCGCCCGGGTCCCCCATCTTCGGGATGCCCATCCTCGAGGTCGGGCAGTCGAACCAGGTGGTGTTCCTCAAGCGGTCGATGCGCCCCGGTTTCGCCGGGATCGAGAATGAACTGCTCTACGACCCCAAGACGACGCTGCTGTTCGGTGATGCCAAGGACTCACTCGGGAAGGTGCTCGGAGCGGTCAAGGCGCTCTAACGCTCATCCCAACCCGGCGGTAGTGGTGGGCAGCGGGTCGTAAGGATGCTCGCCAGGAATCGGTCCTTGGTCGGGTACCCGCGGCCCGACCTGGGATACAGGCCAGGATCCCAGTTCTGGCCCAATGAGCGTTCGATGAACTCCTCACGGGACGGCAACTGCGGGGTGATTCGTCCTGCGCTCCTGAGGCAGGGGACAACGACGTTGGCGGCGTAGTCGTAGAGGACACCGCGTTCCTCGGTCGTCAGCGCCCGCTCGAGCGTTGACGGGTGGGGAAACCTCACCGCGCAGTGAATATCGAGCAACGATTTCCGCACGCTCCACTGCCGGAGACTCGAGAAGCAAGGAGTAGATGCACTTGCCGGTGGCAAGCTCCCACTGCTCTGCCTCAAGAAAAGCCTCGATCTCAGCAATTCCCGCCAACTCCGGGTTGCCGCGCAGGGCCCACGACCAATCGTGCTGAATGACTTCGAGCACGAGCTGCTCCTGCTCGGCCCCGTCAGGGCGCGGGGGCAGTTCGGCGCTGGCGCATCCGCCCAGCAGCAGCGCAGCGACAGCCGCGATTGCCAGCATGCCTCGTGACGCGCCCATGCATCCATGGTCGCATCTCCCGGGCGGCGCACCGCGCCGCCCCGTACCAAATGAAGGCAATTCTCGTTGCGATGCTCACGCTGGCCAGTAATCCAGTGGATGATAGCCGCCCTGCCTTCATTTGGTACGGGGGGGGTAGGGGCGGGGGCTATTGGGCGCCGTAGCCTCCGACGGGGCTGAATCCCTCCGGGAGCGCGAACGGGTCGCGCACCTGGCTCGACCGCTCCGACTCGCGCATGAGGGCGGCAAGCTCACCGGCCGCGCGGGCGATGCGGTCGTTCAGGGCGTTGCCGGCATCCGCTGCGCTGCCCCAGTCGCTCGACGCCGCGTACACGCCTGTCGGCACGACGACCGCGTGCAGGTAATTGAACAGCGGGCGCATCGCGTAGTCGAGTGCGAGCGAGTGCCGCTCGGTACCGCCGGTCGCTGCGATCAGTACCGGTGCTGCCGCCAGGCTCGACGGGTCGATGACATCGATGAACGACTTGAAGAGTCCGCTGTAGCTCGTCGTGAAGACCGGTGTCACGGCGATGATGCCGTCGGCAGCGGCCACTGCGTCGAGTGCGGACGCAAGCTTCGGGCTGGGAAAACCGGTGAGCAGATTGTTGGTGATGTCCTGGGCGAGGTCGCGCAGTTCGATGACCCGGACATCCACTTCGATCCCGTCGAGGGTGAGTCGTTCGACGGTCGCGGCAGTAAGTCGGTCCGCAAGCAGCCGTGTCGATGACGGCTGGCTCAGGCCAGAGGAGATGACGACGAGTTTGCGCGTGGTCATGGTTATCTCGCTTCCGGGGTCTCGACGGGCTCGACCAGCGGGGTGGGCTCGACCAGCGGGGTGGGCTCGACCAGCGGGGTGGGCTCGACCAGCGAGCCGGCGACAAGCGAGGCGTGGGTGGGGGCATCCGGAACATGGGCCGGACGGTTCTTGGCGAACTCCTTGCGCAGCGCCGGAACCACCTCGCCGCCGAGGATGTCGAGCTGCTCGAGCACGGTTTTCAGCGGCAGCCCGGCGTGGTCCATGAGGAACAGCTGGCGCTGGTAGTCGCCGAAGTGCTCGCGCATGCCTGCGTAGCGGTCGATCACCTGCTGTGGGCTGCCGACGGTGAGCGGGGTCTGTTCGGTGAAGTCCTCGAGTGTCGGGCCGTGGCCGTACACCGGCGCCTCATCGAAGTATGGGCGGAACTCGGTGACGGCGTCCTGCGAGTTCTTGCGCATGAACGCCTGGCCGCCGAGCCCGACGATCGCCTGGTCGGCGGAGCCGTGGCCGTAGTGCTCGAAACGCTGACGGTAGTAGCCGATGAGCTGCATGTAGTGCTCCTTCGGCCAGAAGATGTTGTTCGCGAAGAAGCCGTCACCGTAGTACGCAGCCTGCTCGGCGATTTCTGGTGAGCGGATACTGCCATGCCAGACGAAGGGCGGCACACCATCGAGAGGCCGAGGTGTCGACTGGAATCCGTGCAGCGGTGTGCGGAACTGGCCCTCCCAGTCGACGAAGTCCTCGCGCCACAGCCGATGCAGCAGGGCATAGTTCTCGACAGCGAGCGGGATGCCCTGCCGGATGTCCTTGCCGAACCAGGGATACACCGGCCCGGTGTTGCCACGGCCGAGCATAAGGTCGACGCGACCGTTCGCGACGTGCTGGAGCATGCCGAAGTCCTCGGCGATTTTCACCGGGTCGTTGGTCGTGATGAGCGTGGTCGAGGTCGAGAGAATCAGATTCTCGGTCTTTGCGGCAATGTAACCGAGCATCGTGGTCGGGCTGCTGGGAACAAACGGCGGGTTGTGGTGCTCACCGAGCGCGAACACGTCGAGCCCGACTTCCTCCGCCTTCTGCGCGATGGTCAGGATGTTCCTGATCCGCTCGTTCTCGCTGGGAGTGGTGCCGTTGGTGGGGTCAGGGGTGACGTCGCCCACGGTGAAAATTCCGAACTGCACTCCGCTCGTCTGCTGCGCCTTGCTCGTGTTGTTCATGCTGCCCTCGCGTTGTGGCCTATCTCCATGCGTTTGAATGGATATCCGGCACAACAGCGAACGTGGTACCGGTATTCCCCCTCAGGCGAGTTCACCCCGCACGATCGAGTCGCCCGAATGGGCAGGGTCTCCGTCGAGCGGCTCGTGGGAGACGTCGACGAGGGAGTACTGGCCGAGATCTATCGCTTCCGGAACCACGAACGTACCGGAATCCCCCTCGAGCACCCCGAGGCTGATGAGCGCGGTGCCGTCCTCGGAGATCAGCCAGACCTCGCGGTAGCCGTCGTCGGGCGCGCGCGCCGTGAGTGTCACTGTCACCTCGCGCGTTCCATCCGCTCGCAGCTCCACGATCGCCTCTCCCGCAGCACCCTCCCAGCCGGGGAAAGCCTCCAGGGTCGCGCCGGCGAGAGTCTCGGATTCCCCCGGGCGAACCAACTGGACGATGAGCCCCGCCCCGATAGCGAGCGCGGTCGCCAGAATTGCAGCGAGGAGGAACGTGGGCCCTCTGGCCGCACGCCCGGGAGCGATCGGCTCGGGCAGATCCGGCGCGGAGGGCAGCACCGAGTCGCCCAACTCAACCTCAGCCGATATCGCCCGCCAGACATTCGCCGGTGGTTCGGCGAGCGGGCCGATGCCCGCCGTCGTGCGACCGATCACGGCAACCGCACGAAGCTGCTCCACATCCTCGGCGCAGCCGGTACAACGCGCGAGATGACCAAGTTCTTCGGAGGAAGCAACGGACTCGCCCAATGCGAGCAGCCCGAGCAACTCGGGCTCGGGGTGCTGGCCCGTCCTGTGTCGGGGGTTCCGCTCAACGTGCCGCATGAATGCCTTCCAATCGGCCGCGCATGCGATCCAGGCTCCGGCGGATGTGACTCTTAACCGTACCCAACGGCAGTCCCAGTCGTTCGGCTATCTGGGTGTGGGTGAGGTCATCGTAGAAGGCGAGACGCACAACCCTCTGGGCGTCGGGCTCCAGGCGCGCGATCTCATCCGCGATCAGGAGCTGGTCTGCGATGTCGACCTCCTCGACAACGAGGCTGTCCGGCACAGTGGTCGCTGCCAACTGCGCGTGGGCGTCGCGCATCCTGTTTCTCGCGGCGTGGGCATCCGCGATCTTGTTCTTCGTGATTCCGACCAGCCACGCCGGAAGGCGGGAACGACGGGAATCGAAATTGGCGCGCCCGGTCCAGGCCGAGACGAACACGCGCTGGGTGACATCCTCTGCATCCGACACGTTGCCAAGCGACCGCATCGCGAGCGAATAGACGAGCGATGACCACTGCGCGTAGACCTCAGCGAGTGCGTGCTCGTCGCCAGCCGAGAAGGCCGCTTCGAGCGACTTCTCTTCGTGCGGGCTGTCGAACACGTCCACGGGCCTCTGGTAGTGCGCGACCGTTAAAGCGACGGAGACGCATCGCGCAGGAGTCGCCGGTGCCGTCTTTCCCATAGTAAGCACATGAGTCTCCGACAGAGCTAGCCCGTGACCGGAACAGCCATGACCACAACGTTCTCGGAGTAGCTGCGGGTCACCGAATCGAACTGGCCGCCGCAGGTGATGAGTACGAGAGTGGGACTGCTCGCTCGGCTGAACAGGGAATCGACCGGAAGGCTCGCCTTCTCAAAGCGTTCAACCGCCTCGACGCGGTATCGCTGCTCCAGGCCATTCTCAAGTCCGACGACGATCTCTGCGCCGACGACGAGGTCCTTGAGCCCGACGAACGGGCCAAGACCGTAACGGTTGGAGTCGACATGAGCAGCGATGACTGTCGTGCCCGCGCTACTGCTCGGCCAGGAGCCGTAGCGGTACCAGCCACCGACATCCACTCGCTCGGGCAGTTCCATGAGCCCGTCGGGCCGGACTCCCACCGGTACCACCGGAACGTCGATGCCGACCGACTCGACGACCAGTGCGACCGGTTGCACCGGCAGTGCGTACTCGACGGCGTCTGGCGACGTGGAAGTCACAGGAACTGAGCTACCAGGGGTCGTTACGGGCGCGGGAATCGTCAGGGGGGCCGGGCGCTCGGGGCTGGTACCCGAGCACCCGGCAAGGAGCAGGATGACGACGCCCGTCGCGATGACGCTCGCCGCACTCCTGCTCTCCTGCACGGCGGCCTCAGCCTCGATCATCGGCCGCGCGGGCGCGGGCGGAGACGAGAAGACCAAGCGCCATGAGCGCCAGAACGCCTGCGGCCCCCAACGCCAGGGGCGCCATGTCGGTGTCAGCGGCGAGTCCGGCCTGACCGGACGGAACACCATCCGGAGCAGCGGATGCCGTGTCCACCGTCTGGACGGCGAAGGCAAGGTCAGCCTCTCCGCCACCCCACGCGTACACGATCGTGTTGACGCCGGATTGCACCTCGACCTCAGCAGGGCCGATCACCGGGTCAGTCTCACCGGCGACCGCAACCGCGGCCTCAATGGTTCCCGCGCCCAGGTCGAGTACAGACTCATCGGGGTTCTCGAGGCCCTCGATCACTGCCGAGCCACCAGCAAGAATGTCAACAGCCGGTGCGGCAGCCACGTGTCGAACCGTGAGGCGGCCTTCGCCGGCAGCGGTCTCGCTGATGTCGTTCGTGAACAGGGTCGCCGTCGCGGTGGCGTCGGCATCGAAGTGGGCGACGGCCGTGTAGCTGTTGTTCGCCTCGAGGGTCAGGTCGATGGGTCCGATCGCCGGGTCGCTGTCTTCGGCAGCCCCCGCTTCTCGGATCTCGACGGTGTAGGTGTCCGGCGCCAAATCGATGGGGCCGGCAAGGTCACCGGGCTCGAATCCATCAATGGTGAGGTCACCGTTGACGTAGACGTCGACAGTGAGTCCGGGCACCCCGTGCAGAACGTACAGGTCTGCCGTGGTGTCTGAGATGGCATTCGCGGGCACGGAGAGCCCGAGAGATGCCAGCACGCCGACGGCTGCGCCGGCGAATAGTTTCTTGCGCACGATGTTTCCTCCTTGGGGTTGGGGCGAATCTGCGGCGGGGGGGGTCGCAGCATCTGCCTTGATTAACCGCTTCAGACGTTGTCACCGATTCGGATGCAGCCCGGGGCAACTTCTCAGGAGCAGGATTTGGCAACCCCTTGCCCGAGCGCGAATGTAGGCGTTGTGTAGAGTCAGGTAACCATCAGGGTAAGGAGCCACATGTCATCCGTCGGCCGCGTTACGACCATCACTTCCCGCTCCGAGACGAGCTTCGAGGACGCCATTCGCGTTGGCATTGAGCGCGCCAACCAGACGGTGCGCAACATCGAGGGCGCCTGGGTGAAAGACCAGACCGTCAACATCTCCGACGGCAAGGTCACCAGCTGGCAGGTCGTTCTTGAGGTGACGTTCGTTCTGGAGTGATCCTCTAACGCGTCTCGCCCATGAGCAGGTTGACTCTCAGCCCGTGACGGGTTGAGACGATCTGCGCAGGAATGCGCGGCGTCTGACCCGCATCCTCGAGCCGGGTGATCGCTTCGATGACGACCTGCTCGAGCCCGCGAGGAGCGTAACCGACGATCCCACTCATCCGGCCGTCGACGAGGAAGCGCGCCGGGAGCGGCGCATCCGTTCGTTCCTCTTCGAGCGTGCGCTTCGAGATGAACGCGGCAAGTTCCTGGGTGCCCTTCAGCCGGGCGAGTTCTTCCTGATGTGGATCACTGCCCGCCAACTGGAGAATCACCCTTGAGTTGTTCGGCACCAGGTTGTACCTGTACTGGTTCAGGCTGCCGCTTCCCTCATCCGTCGGGCGGGTCTTGAACGGGTTTCTCACCCTGCAACCCTATCCGCGACCGCTCCTTCGGACTCACGCGAAGACACAGCGCTGCGCCAACAGGAACGGCGAGCCACAGCACCCCCAGCGTGGAGACGGTGTCGCTCTCGAACAGGCTGGGGATCGAAAGCGCGAACACCGTAAGCGCGAAGAGCCCGGCAATGGATGCTCCAACCACGGTTCGCGCGTGACGAACCGGATCCGCCGCAACCTTCGGCATGAACAACAAGAGCCCCGCGATGACACCGAGCACGAGCAGTTGCCGCCCGAGCGCCTCCGACCACGCGGCCGGCAGCAGCACGGCAGCGTGAACGGCGATGAGGGGAACCGTGGCGAGCTTCGCGGCAAGCCCGGGGCGGATTGCAGAAGTGTTGCGCGTCGACCATGCAAGTACACCCAGGGCGGCCCCGGTGAGAACTACGACAACCTGTACCGGTGACGACCAGAAGGCCGGCAGTTCGTCCCATGCTTCCCCAGCTGCCACGGCGGAGAGCGGCGGGAGCAGGTAAAGCAGGGAGACCAGAGCCATGACACGCCCAACGGTTCCGCGAAAGCTGGGCATGATGAGAAAAACGGTGAGCCCCACGACCAGTGCAATGGCCAGGTACGGCGTGATCGCTTCGAACCCGAAGACTGCGTCCGGCAGGGCCACCCGAAATATCGCCGCTGCCATCGCGGCGAGAGCGACGAGCGCGAACAGGATGAAGTCGAGCGTGCCCGCAACGACAAGGAGGGCCGTGACCGGCTTCTGCCCGCGATCGACGAGCGGATGTTGTTCCGACCGCAGTACCGCTCCGACCATGACTGCGGCGACGATCACTGCGTGCGGCCACGATGCCACGCCGCGAAGTGACCACAGGTCATGATCGAGATCACCGAAGAGACCACGCGCCACGGTCAGGCGGAGAATGACGACGGCCACGATCGCCGCGAGAATCAGGGCCGCGGTTCGGTGCGACATCGGCCGGCGAAGCAGCGGGCGAGCGCGCGCGTTGCGTTTCTCCGCCGCGCGGGCAACGCCGTAGAAGGCGAGGAAGCTGGCAACGCTGGCAGAGACGGCAAACAGGCCGAGCGCCACCCATTGGCTGTCGCCGTCTGATGCCGCGCCCTGCACTACCGCGGCGACCAACCAGGGAACGGCTGCGAGCGCTGCCACCGGAGTGTCGAGTGCTCGAGAGCCGGCCTTCTGATGCTGCCTGACGAGCAGGAGCACAAGCGCGACGAGGGCTGCGGTAAGCACGAGGGTGGACTGACCGTAGTAGCCGCCGGCGAGAAGTGCGATGAAGGGGTACGCGGCGGTTGCAACAACTGCTGCAGCGGGTGGGATTCGCGGCCGCGCGCCGAGCAGCAGCACAAGCACAAAGCCGCTCGCGAGAATCGCACAGGCGACAAGCGCAACCACCTGGAACCAGGGTGCTGCGACCAGCCCGCCGCCCGGCTGCGCGTCGCTGGTGAGAGCATTCGGTATCAGCAGAATGACCGCAATCACCACCGTCGCCGCCCAGCAGGCGAGGACGAGCAGAAGGATCGGCAGAGGCAACCGGCCCGGTCGCAGCCTGGCCACCCGCGCACCGATGTTGCTTCGGGCGCCACGTACGACCGACCGCAAGCGGCCCCGCCTCTTCGGTCGCGCGGTCTCGGTCACTGTCAGACATTCGCCAGCACGATCACCCGGTCATCTTCGGCGAACCGGTGCCTCTCCCGCTTGTTCGGATTCACCCGGATGCCGTAGCCCCGGTCACTGTAACGAGCGAATTCAGCTCGCCGGAACCCGATCGCGGTCTCCCCACGCCGCCTCGCGGCCTCCGCAACCGTGTAGAAGTCTGCTTCCTCGCCCTCCCGCACATACAGGCTCGCCGGGCGGAGATAGATTTCTCCTCCCGTTGAGGCGAACAAGAGGTCGAAAACGTCGGTGAGCTGCTTGTTCTCCGACACCTGCGAAAGCATGAGACTCACGAGCTTGTCGCTCACAATGAAGTCATCCGCCTTCGTCACTTCGGCCAGTTCACGGTTCGCGTCGTCAAGCATCTCGCTCACAACGTTGAGATGAATTCCGGCCGTGTCGGCAATGTCGCGCAAGTGCAGGAGCGTGACGAGCGTTCTCGCATCGGCTCGCTGGGCATCCATTGCATCCTTGTACGCCAGAACGATGATGTGGTCGTAGTCGTCCACCCCGAGGCTGTCGAGCAGGGCGCGTGATGTGGTCGAGCCGCGTTCAAACCGCACCGACAGGTTGGAATAGCTCGACACCTCGGGCGCATCGATGTCGGCCACGAGCGTCGCGCTCGACCCCGGGGCAACGTACTGGTTGAGTTCTTCGAGGATGACCGGAACTCCGCTGCTGTAGCCGAGCACGAGCGTTCTCTCCGGCGTTGCCGGGGGCTCAACTGCCGAACTGATGACGCTCGGATCCGGTGTGCCCGCAGCAGCGAGACGGATGGCGCTGTCGTCCTCAGCAATCACGATCACCTGGTCACCCGGTTCAAGTAGCGAATCGGCCGCAGGGTTGAGCACCACCGACCGCCCCCTGGCAATGCCGATCGCCGTGCAGTCCACGAACGACAACTGCGCCTCGAAGAAAGACTTTCCACTGAGGCCCGGCTGGTCGGTGAAATAGATCTCGTCGCCGCCGAAATCAAGCAACTCGGTGTACACGACGCTCAAGCCGCTCTGCCTGCAACTCTGCACAGTGATGCGGCTGATGAGGTCGGAAGCGAGGATCCAATGCGCCTCGTCAGTGCCGACAAGCCGGGCTGCCTCGAGGTTCGCTGGTTCCTGAATCTCGCCGACGATGTGGTACTGGCCGGGCTTGCGACCAGGATTGTTGGTCAGGGCGAGCGCCGTCTTGATGACAACGGCATCGGCATCCGCTGCCTCCTCCGGGGCGAGGATGATGATGCTGCGCGCCGTATGCGGATTGCTGATCTCCAGGTCGGTGAGATTCATCGGTGTGCCGCTTCGGCAAATGATGCGGGTGCCACGCGAATTGGGAATCATGGCGCGCAGTTCGTCTTCCATCTCGACTTTGTCGCGATCGGCAAGCACGACGATGCTCGCCCTGCGACGCGACTCGTTCGCGATGCAGAGCTCGCTCACGATAGAGAACATTTTGGAGTTCCAGCCCAGAATGAGCGTGTGGTCGGTCTCCAGCACGCGCGAGTGACCCTTGCGCAGTTCCTCGACCTTGAGATCGAACGCACTCGAGATGATGCCGATGAGACTCGCGACAATGACGAGTCCGCCGATCGTGACGACGAGCATCGCCGTGCGAAACTCCCAGCCCGCGTCATCCGCCATCGTGCCCGCGTCAAGGGTGCGCATGAGGTTGCCCCAGATGACCTCGAGAAAGTCGGGCTCGTCGTCACCGGGCTGCCGAACCCCCACCAGGACCACGACGAGCGCAACGAACGCGACGAAAACGAGCGACGCCACACCGAGCAGCCCCATCAAGGCGATCGTGCCCCGCGCCATGACGTTGTCGAACCAGTACCGGAATCGTTCCTTGGCTGTGGGTTTGTTCACGGTTCCCTCATCTGTTCGTGCGCGACAGCCTAAGGCCAATCCACCCCCGCACGCAGCCCCCGTCGCGCGCAAGACCTTTACCCTGTGAAACGGGCCCGCCTAGCCTGAGGAGCATGAGCGAAGTCGTCATCTTTGCGCCATCACCGATCCTCACGGTGACGGTAGAGGAGAACCCCGACGGGCCCGACATCCACATACATTCCGGCGGGCAGGGAACCTGGCAGTCGCGCATGCTGCAGCGTCTCGGAGTGAACGTGACGATGTGTTGCGTGCTCTCCGGCGAAGGGGGGCGGGTACTGCGGCACCTCTTCGAAGACAGCGGCGTACGCGTTGTCGCCGTCGAGCGCGAAGCGCGCGCGAGTGCGTACCTGCACGACCGACGCGGCGGCAAACGCGTGAAAGTCATCGAGACAAGCGGATCCCCGATTTCACGGCACCACCTCGACGAGCTCTATGGAATCACCCTCCGCGAGGGGCTGAGCGCCGACCTCGTGCTGCTGAGCGGCCCAGCGAGCGAGAAGACGCTCCCTGCTGATGTTTACCGCCGACTCGCCGCCGACCTGAGGGCGAGCGGTCGAAAGGTCGTCATCGATCTCTCGGGCAAGCGGCTCGCCGCCGCGCTGGCAGGCGGAGTCGACGTGGCGAAGGTGAGCGACACCGAGCTGGTGGATGATCGGCGCGCAGCCGACCGGAGCATGGGCGAGATCGTGGCCGCCATGCACCGGATGAGAAGCGAAGGCGCCGACGCCGTGATCGTCACGCGGGCTGGCGAACCCGTACTCATGCTCGCCCACGACACACTGCACGAAGTGACTACTCCGCGACTGCAGGTTGCCGACGGCAGCGGGGCCGGGGACTCACTCACCGCAGGTGTTGCGGCTGCCCTGGCCGAAGGCAGCACGGTGGAGGACGCGATCGGGCTCGGGGCTGCCGCCGGCGCGCTCAACGTCACCCGACACGGGCTCGGAACGGGTGATCCGACGGCGATTCGCAAACTCAGCGAACTCGTGACGACGAGGGTGCTCGACGACTCGGCCGAGTCATCCGCTCGCCTCAGCCCGGACGAGCTCGCGGCAAGGATCGCCGAGGAATGACGACCGCGCTCATCACCAATGACGACGGCATCGACTCCCCCGGCCTGCGATGCCTCGCAGACGCCGCGCTCACCGCAGGGCTGGATGTGACGATTGCCGCCCCAGCGGAGGAGGCAAGCGGAAGCAGCGCCTCAATCATCGGAGCGGAATCGGATGGGCGCATCCACTTCGAGCGGCGTGAACTGGATGGGTTTCCCGGCGTTCGCGCCTTCGCCGTGCAGGCCGCGCCCGCACTCATCGCGCTCATCGCCGAACACGGTGCCTTCGGCACCGCGCCGGAACTCGTGCTGTCCGGAGTGAATCGCGGCGCCAACGTCGGAAGGGCGGTGCTGCACTCGGGCACGGTCGGTGCCGCACTCACCGGCGGCGTGAATGGCGCCAGGGGTCTCGCTGTATCCCTCGATGTGGGGATCAACCCGTCCACGTGTCACTGGAGGGCATGCCACCCCGCCGTGCGAGAGCTCATCCCTCTGCTGCTGGAACATCCGGCAGGCACCGTATTCAACCTCAATGTGCCGAACGCGGATGCCGAATTCGAACTGCGTGAAGGCCCGCTGGCGACCTTCGGCATCGTGCAGACGACGATGACACGCAGTCACCACGAGCATGTGCGACTGTCTGTTGCCGACACGCCCTCCAACCAGGAGCAGGGAACGGATGCGGCACTCCTCGCCGCCGGCTACGCGACGGTGACGAGCATCACCCCCGTGACGGAGGCTGCGCGAAGCGTGCTCTAGCCGCGGTCACTCGCCCTCATGGGAGAATGCACCGGACGAGAGGTTGGCGATGAGAATTAACGATCCATACGAAACCGATCCAGAAGAGCGCTCGCAGAAGGCTGCAATGATCGCCCTGGGTGGTGGCATGCTGCTCGTTCTGGGAGCCGCGATCGCCGTTGCCATCTTCCTGCTGAATTGAGAGCGCGCAATTCTGGTAGACCGAATCGTATACATATCTCGCTTTCGTGATAGAGTCGCGCCCGGAACAGCTTGAAAGCCCGAAGGCTCGCACAGCCTTGCTGATCTGGCTCGGTGCATCCTTAGAGATGAAAGCTGGGCACCATGCGTTCCATTAAGCGAACCTCGCTGGTCGTTACTTTAGGTGTCGCGCTCACCGCCGTCCTCGTGGGCCCACTCGGCACGAGTGCCGCGTTCGCGGCAGTCGAGCCGGTCGATCTTGGTGATGCGGCGAAGGCTTCGCCGTGCTCGCCGGAACACAGGCGACCGATCCGACGCCAGCGGGGACTCCAGTCGCTATGGGGCAACATCGGCGTAAGTCCGGCCTTCGAAGCGACCACGCGGGTTTCAACGCGGCGAAGTGTCCGGAGAAATCTACTGTGGCGGCGATCCCGAAGCGGACAACGCGATGGCATCGCTGATCGCAGATCACAAAGCATCTTCCTGCAAGGCCCCGTGACGAGTGTCGGTGCTGATCTCGCGGATGAAACGCTGACAGCGGGCGTCTATGGCACCGGTGACGGTGCCACAATCGAGTTCGAGTGGTCAGCTCACTCTCAGCGGTGATGCTGACGACGTGTTCGTGTTCCTCGCACAGAGCGACTAATGCATGTGATCTGCGAGCAGCATCGTGCTCCATCGGCGGCGTTCAGGCCTGCAACGTCTACTGGGGTGTTCGCTCGGCGGCAACAATCGCGTCGGCGCACAATGGTCGGCACGATCCTCGCTGGCACGGCCGATCGTTGTCCAAGACGGTGCAACGATCGAGGGCAGACTGCTCGCCCGAACAGCGGAACGTGTCACTCATCAGCAACCCATCACCCAGCCTGGTTGACGCCAGTGGCGGCGACGGCGACGTCACAGGCGGTGCTGCTGTTGAGCCTGCCGCCCCGACGCTTCCCGCCACCGGAGCCGAATCCTCGGCCCCGCTGGCCGCCGGACTGCTTGCGATCGCGGTCGGTGGTCTGGCCGTCCTGTACTCCAAGCGCCGCCGTACCGAGCACACCCGACGCTAAGACATCCGTCAGCTACTGCGTGACGAGCACAACCTTGCCGCGCAGATGACCGGCGAGCAGGTGCTCGTACGCCTCTCGCACGCGTTCGAGCGGATAGATCGAGTCGATCGGCATGACCAGTTCGCCTGAGGCGACCAGTTCGGCGACCTTGCGCAACTCGGTGGGACCGGCGGCGCTGCCGCCGACGGCACCGACACCGTACTTCTTCGGCGACTCGTAGTCGGCGATGGTGTTGATGCGTTCGGGCTTCGCGCCCAGCTCGAGCGCCTGGTCGACGAAGCCGTGGCCGTGGTTGTCGAGTGCTGCCGTGATGCCGTCGGGGGCGATCTCACGGACGGCTTCGAGCATCCGCTCACCGTATTCGACCGGGATGACACCGAGCTCGCGCAGGAAGTCGTGGTTGCTTTCGCTCGCCGTGCCGATGACCGTGGCACCCGTGCGCTTGGCGAGTTGTGCGGCGAGTGAACCCACTCCGCCGGCTGCGGCGCTCACGAGCACGGTGTCGTCGGGGCCGAGCGGGATGGATGCGACGCTCGCCCACGCGGTGCGCCCGACGGTGTCGAGCGAGCCAGCCTGCTCGATGGTGAGGCCGTCGGGCACGTGCACGAGGCGGTCAGACCTGATCGTGAGGAAGTCGGCCTGGGCGTGATACGTGCGCCCGCCCATGACGCGGTCGCCCAGCGCGAAGTCGATGACTCCCTCGCCGAGCAGGTCGACCTCTCCGGCGAAGTCGATGCCATTGCCGTTCGGCAGCGTGATGTTCTGCGGTGTAGCGGTTCGCTTCGCCCGGAACACTTTCGCGTCAAACGGGTTGATGCCGGCGGCAAGCACCCTCACGCGCACCTCGCCCGGCCCGGGGTGCGGCGGTTCGACCTCAACCACCTCGAGCACTTCTGGTTCACCGAACTGGGAGTACTGCACGCGTCGAGACATGTCTCCAGCAAAGCACATGCCGGCGGCACTCAGCTGTCGCGCAAGCCCGGAAGGAACTCCCCCGGCAGTTCGTCGACGGGCACGATCACAAGATCCTGCACCTTCCAGTCGAGATCCACGCACCCCTCACGCGCATCCTTCAGCCGGTCGACGGAGAGGCTCGGACCATCCACGGGCACGACGAACGACTCGATGTGGAAGACATGGCCCTCGTCGCGCACGCGCGATCTGGCATCCGCAACCCAGTCGAGGCCCCGCAGGTAGTCGTCGACCTGCTCCCCGAGCGGGTGCGGCTTCGAGTCATCAAAGGTCATCGCCCGCGTGTCCATGACTCCCCCGATCGCGGCCCTGAGATTCTTGACGCCGTCGCGCAGAATGCTGAGCGAAATCAGGATGGCGGCCGCGGCATCCGCCCACCACAGGCCGACGCCGAGGCCCGCGACGCCTGCTGCGGCGGCGAGAGCCGTCATCCAGTCGGCCTTGTTCATGTCTGCGTCCGCGTAGAGCACTTTGTCGTGCAATTGCTCCGCCAGCTTCATCTTGACCAGCCCGAGGAAGACCGGCGGCGCGGCCGTCAGGAG
This sequence comes from uncultured Actinomycetota bacterium, assembly GCA_963848065.1. GTDB lineage: Bacteria > Actinomycetota > Actinomycetes > Actinomycetales > Microbacteriaceae > CAWKBZ01. The sequence continues at coordinate 222,507 of CAWKBZ010000001.1, forward strand.
CATGACTCCGATCATCAGCCACCCCAGCCAGATGGTGTTGCCGAACAACCGGACGCCGCCGATGGTCGGGTGGTCCTGTGTCACGAGAGCGATGGATGACTCGACCACGAGGTAGCCGCCCATGGTCAGCAGGGCCACGGCCGCGACGATGTGGGCGATGCCGGTGGCACGGTGATACCCGTAGGGGTGCTGCTCGTCCGGAAGTCGTCTGATCACGCGTGCGGCAACCAGGAACGCGATCGGGGGAAGGAATGACAGGAGATCCTCGATCCACGCCGTTCGCATCGCCTGCGAATTGCCGAGCACGAGGAACACGAGTGTTGCCGTCACCATGAGAATGCCGATCGTGAGCCACTCGATCCTGATCGCCCGGCGGAGGGCCTCCCTCGGTTCACGCGGTAACTCGGTGTGACCGAACCTGCGCTTCTGCGTGCCGCTCATCGCCGTTCGGCCGCCTGCTCCACCAGGAACCGGTCGAGCTCGAGCAGGAAGGCGTTCTCGCCCTTGCGCACGAGCATGACGTGCTTGACGGTGTTGCCGCGGGCATCCACCGTCTCGGCGTATGGCCGGGTCGTGCCCGCGTCGCGCGTCCATGGTGTGTCGTCGGCGAACCCGCCGATCACGAGGTCGAGTTCGCCGTGCTTCAGCAGCTCGACCAGCTCGTGCTCGCTGCCCTGCACCCACTGCACCTCGGCGTCGATGGTCGTGGCAAACCGCTCGGCCAGTCGCGCTTCGACGCCCGTGGCATCCACGCCCGGCTCGACCTGCACCCATTCGCCGCTGTCGGTGGCGCCGACGCGCAGGGTTCCGCCGGTGACTTCGGCGAGCGTGCCCTCCGGATCGGCGGGAATGGATGCCGCGCACCCGCCCAGTGCGAGCACCAGAGTCGCAAGCAGCGCCGTGAACGCCCTCGTGTTTCCATGCTCGCACTCCGGTGCCCGGTTGGTAAGCCTCCCGCGGGTCGGGCTTGTCGAGACCGCCCGGCGGCTGTGTGGTGCGCTTCGGGAGGAGATTTTTCGCGGTGGCGCGCTGAGGAGGAGACTTTCCCGCGGCATCCGCAATTCTCCTCCTCTGTGACGAGGCCGTGGTCAGCCGAGCCGCAACCTCCCGAGGGCATGGCGCTGTGGACGCAAGCGAAACGGGCCGCCATCCCGAAGGATGACGGCCCGTTCGTCAAGCGCGCTGGAGCTGAAAGAATCGCGTCAGCGATTCCGCGACGCCAGCGCCGACAAAGCTTGCTTCGTCGGAATCAGACGATTAGCGGCGCAGACCCAGTCGCTCAATCAGCGAGCGGTAACGGTCGATGTCGATGTCCTGCAGGTAACCCAGCAGGCGCCGACGCTGTCCAACGAGCAGAAGCAGGCCACGACGTGAGTGGTGGTCGTGCTTGTGCTCCTTGAGGTGCTCGGTCAGGTCTTTGATACGACGCGTGAGCATCGCAACCTGGACCTCGGGGGATCCCGTGTCACCTGGGTGGGTAGCGTACTCGTCGATGATCGCCTTCTTGATTTCGGCTTCAAGAGCCATAGAAGTGATCCCCTTTCTCCTCGTTGCGCGGCGCCCGTGGGCAGGAATGCCCGAGCTCTCTTTATCCGCGGCCGTTAGACGGCAACCTTGGGAGTTTAGCAGAGGCTGGTGGGGCGGCTAAGACTCACGACAATAACTGCCTGCTCATGGTCTGGATATGCGAATCTGCCGCTTGACTAAGGTTTGGGGCGCTTGACATGAGATCCCTCACCTCGGGCCATTCCGCAACAACCCGGCGAACGACATCTTCCGCAACAGCCGCAAGCTCTAAGCCAGGCACCTTAAAGTTTCTCGCCGAGCCGCTGAAACGCCCTCAACCGCAATCCGCTGAAATCCCGCGTCCCCTCCAGCCTTAAACCCAGGTCAGGTGTTAGCCCGCTCCCTGGGTAGGCGGCCACAGAGACAACATCGTATGCCGGTGATAGCGTCGGAATCTTGCGGTCGAGGTAGATAAGCGACCAGTTCTTCAGATGAGCGTCCCAATTTCCAACTACGGCATTGAATGCAAGGCGACGAACCGCTTCCGTCAGGGACGATGCATCACGGCCACGATAAACCATCGCTGCAAGCGTCTCGAAGCTGCCGCGATATTTCTCGCTGGGGTAGAACCCTCGCACTTGGGCCAAGTCCTCGATATGAACCGAATCTCCTCCACGGCGATCAAAACGACGAACGGCATACGCCTTGGTCTCGCCCGACCATGCTCCATCTGGCAGCCCCGCGATTCTGTCGCGATCGATCAGATCGATGTCCGGGACGTCAATTCCAACTCGACCAGCAAGGGACATCATGGTGAACTCGTTCAATGGCAACTCGGGGAACATCCGGTCCGGCATCTTGACTATCCAGTCGCCCCCCAGTCCTTCCGCCGGGGATGTAAATTGCTCGCCGGTTCGTAGCATCGAAAACTTCAAGCCCACGCCAGCTATGGAAAAACGAAGTGCATTAACTTCCGTTAGCTCGCTCGGCGACTCATTTTCGCTAGGAAACGGCTCCAGCGGGACAAACTCGTCGCCGTCGAGAGCCAAAACTTCTACCGCTCCGGGCAAGTCGCGCCCTAGGCGTTCAAGCAGTCTGAGTTCGCCCCCCAGAGAATCCGGTTCATCCTCGCTCGAACTGGCGATCTCGTCGAGCATCTGCCGCAAACGCCCCTCAGGCAGAACATTGCTGAACCAAGCTGGCAGGCGCCTTTGCCCCGTCCAACTCCCGGTCAGCTGCTCCTCGAAGCGCAATCCCAATACGCTGCGCTGCGCCGACTCGAGATACTCCTCTTCGAACTTGAACCGAGCCAATGGGCCTCGGACTTCGATAGTCCCTACTCGCTCGCGATACAACAACACTGCGAGCCGCACGACTTCATGCGCCACCGGAATGGGCCCGAATCTCGTCATCTCTGAGTTGATCATCATCGAGAACAAGCGAATCAAGGCTCGGCGTATCCTCGAACGACCATTCCGCTTGGCTTGCGAGAAAAGATGAGAGGAGCGCCGTCAGCGCTTGCTGTCTTGAGAGCAAGAAGCTCTGATAGTTGGCTGCCTGAAGAAATGCTGCCTCTTCGATGGAAATCACGTGAGATGCCAAGATACTTACCGCGTTCGCGTCGCCCTCGGCTGCCAGCACGCCGAGGTAAGTGAGCTCCTCCAATACAGATACAGACTCCGGCGATGCCCCTGCCGGCTCAGGAAGCAGAATTCGATTCGCCGACAGCGCACGAAGCGCTGCATTTACTTCTCCGGTGGGGACAATCGACACCACCTGCTCAAGCGCCGTGTTGCTCTCCGATAAAGCTTGGATCAGGTCGTCGAAACTGTATTGGGACGCATCCCCTACCAGCGTCAACCTTCGCGGGCGCTGGTCCCACATCGCTGCAAGAAGTAGCCGTGTAACGGCGTAATTGGTCCGAAACTGCGTGACTTCGGGCCGGGTTTTCGGCGCGTCGCCCACGAGCGTAAGTAGTCCGCTTGATCGATCCCTCTTCATCGCCTGGGACTATTCGGTAGCAGAGTGATCTCGTTGCGTAGGTTATATTCCCCTTCGTCAGTTCAGGTCCCAGGCTCGCCGCTCTCCAGAACCACCGCCGAAGGTTCCTCCTGGAGGCGGCGCTAGGGGCGGGGAAATGGGAGTAAAACCTAGTCAGCACCACCAGCAAATACCTATACGGGAGGAAGGCGAAGTGGGGCACGCGAGCGTCCGATTGCATGAAGCGGATCGCGGAAATCATCGCTGAAGTGACCTGTTGCCGAGCCTCCTCTGGCGACTCGCCGCTAAACTCCTGATCTGAACTGGCCGACGTCTCTGTTCTGAACTCACGGCGAATGTCGCGTGAGATGTCGGCACCCCTCCGGGCCAGCATGGCCAACAAAACGGTGTCTTCATCGACAACGCCATAGCCCGTCGCGGCATGAACGTCGATTGATACTTCGCCTAAATCACTGGGGTTCCCTGCGCCCGTACGTTCGCCGCTACCAGTCTCGTGCAGTGCAGAAAAAATCTCAGCCCGAGATAGCTGTTTGCCATAGTTGTTCATTCGATCGAAGATGTCGCGCAGGACATCCGCGTCGGATTTCTCGACAATATACAAAGCAACTCTGTACTCTCGAATAGCCTTGGCTACGTCATTCGCGCGGCCGACTAAAACAGGATCCTCGGTGAGTTCAGGGTGCTCTCTATACCATCCGAGCAAGCGTGATAGATCGAAGATTACAGGCAACGGTATCTCGGTGACGGATTTGCCCCCGGACGGAACGAACTTCTCCTGCAGTACGTCGTACGAAAGCGCAAACCGCGGGTCCTCTTGGCCCGCTTCGGTTAATGCATTAGAGAGGGAGATAAGTCTCTGTTGCCCGTCTACGACGAACAAAGCTTGATCGCTAGCCGGTGCGCTGATGCGCAATGCCCCTATCTGTAGGTCATTGACCGCAGCGGCCTCTCGGCGCCAGAGCAGGAGGTTGCCGATCGGATACCCAAGCACGACGGAGTCGAAGAGCTTGATGACGTCGCTACGGTTCCAACGAAGCGGGCGCTGAAAAGAAGGAATCCGAATCCTCCCGGAGGTCACCAAATCCACAAGATCGTCGATCGGCATCGTTTGAGTCTGCAGTCGACTCTCGAATTTCTTAGCCATTGATCCTCATGTCAGTCGAATCGTGGGCGCACAGGTTCGCTAGTATTCTCTCCCGGACTCCCGACATCAATCGACTTCCCCTGCCGGGGAAGGTAATACCGCTCAAGAACGCGCGGTTGCCCCTCATCGAAATCACGAAGCCTCCGCCGTACTCCGCACCTGCGCCAAAGCCGCAACCAGCGCCAACACCTGCGCCCCGCTGAACAAGCCCTCGGGGCCAGTCGGCGCGACATCGGTGAACGGCGCCGAGTACAACACGGAAGGATCAATCGCCCCTCGCTGCATCAACTGATCCACGACCAGGTTCACGAACGTGAGCTGATTCCCCGTTAGCACTGACCCCGCCGTGAACGAAGACAGAGCATCCGTCGCCGCAGCCCGATCCATCCCCACCAGCGACCGCACGAAAAGCCCCAGCCCGTGCGCTTCCGAGGCCGCCTCCGCCAAAGACGAAGCCTCCAGCCCGCTCTCAACCATGATGCGTTCCAACGAAGAAAGGTCGAGCGCCGTCAGCTGCTTACCGTGCCGCAGCTTGAAGAGCACCACGTCATCCTCGTGCTCGCGCAGGAACGCGAGCGCCTTCTCCCGGAACCGCACCCGATCAACCGCAGGCACCACGAGAGCTAGCGAAACATCCGAAGACTCCGACGCGTCCTCGAAATCGGTGTACACGATCACCTTCTGAGCTGCGTCGATCAGGTTCACCAACCCGCGCAAGCGGATTCGCATCAGTTCGAGCATCGGCACCGTGACATCCACCCACCAGTCCTCACCGGCGACCGCCTCGATGAGGTCGATCTCGCGCTGCACCGCCGGGATGCTCTTCTGCTCCCCCAGGGCCTGCGCGATCGCCTGGATGCGCTTCTTCGCGGCCGCAAATGCAGCATCGCGAGTGAGCACCCCGAGCTGCGCGCGCAGGGCGAACAGGTCGAAACGCTTCGCCTGCTCATCCGTGTCGAGCACGTCGGTCGCCGAGGGCAGCCCGGCGAGCGTCGCCGCATCCTCGTAGTCAGAGTCTGAGAGCGAAAGCCACCGCTCCCCGCCGCGAACCGCTCCACCTCGCGTCGGCGAGGCCGCACCAGGAAATTGTCCAGGCTCATGCCCGCCACAGTCGAGTGCAGGTTCGCCGCGAGCCCCTCGCGAAGAGCGACCAGCTCCGCGTCATCCACCATCTGGTCGATGGCGGCGAGCAGGGCGAGACGTCCGGTGAAGAGGCGAGAGCCCAGCGGCGGCGAGGCTGACGGCGACACCGACGGCACCTCGGCGTTGAAGTACTCGATGTTCTGGCAGACATCGAAGATGACGAAGTCCTTCTTGTCATCGCACGGGCCGTAGAGGTCGGGGCGCAGGCGCGTTCCGCGCCCGACCATCTGCCAGTACTTCGTCTTCGAATACACCGGCTTGAAGAACACGAGGTTCACGATGTCGGGCACGTCGATACCGGTGTCGAGCATGTCGACCGAGATCGCGATCTGCGGCAGCTTTGTCGTCTGGCTGAGAAGTCGTCGATGAGGCTCTGCGCATAGGTGTTCCCCGAAGACGATCACGCGTGCGAAGGCCCCGCGATGCTCCGGATAGTTCGCGTCAAATCGCTCCACGATGAACTCAGCGTGCTTCTTGCTGCGCGCGAACACGATCGTCTTGCCGAGCTTGTCGCCGCCCGCGACCTTGCGCCCCTCCGTCATGAGCGTCTCGAGCACTTTGTCGACCGTGTCGGCGTTGAACAGCCAGTTGTTGACGGCCGCCGCATCCACCTCGTCCGGAACCACCCCGTCCTCCCAGTCGAGCAGGTCCCACGCCTCCTGCTCGTCATGACTGAGATCGTCATAGCGGATGCCCTGCCTCACGAACTTCGTTGCGATCGAGCGCCCCACCGGCGGTACCAGATACCCCTCGGCGATAGCATCGGTGAGGTCGTACGAGTCGGTCGGGACGCCATCCTCGAGGTTGAAGAGGCTGTACGTGTTGTGGTCGACCTCGTCCTTCGGAGTCGCCGTAAGACCGACCAGCAGCGAGTCGAAGTACTGGAAGATCGCGCCGTACTTCTGGTACACCGAGCGGTGGGCTTCGTCGATGACGATGAGGTCGAAGTACCCGGGACCGAAGCGGCGCAGGGCATCCGTTCGCCTCATTGATGAGTCCCATCATCGTCGGGTAGGTCGAAACGTAGATGCGGCCCTCGGAATCTTTCTCAGTGACCAGGTTCACCGGCGGCGCATCGGGCAGCAGCTGCTTGAACGCGTTCGTCGCCTGGTTCACGAGCGCGACCCGGTCGGCCAGGAAGAGGATGCGCTTGGCCCAGTTCGCCCGGATCAGCAGATCCGAGAGCGCGATGACCGTGCGTGTCTTGCCGCTGCCGGTCGCCATCACGAGCAGGGCCTTGCGCTCCTTCGCTCTCGAACGACTCCGGCGACCTTCCGCACGGCGCGGTGCTGGTAGTAGCGGCCCGCGATCTCATCGCTGACCGCGCAGGCTCGACAGGTGCTTGCGCGTCGACCGCCGCTGGATGAGCAGGGCAAGCTGGTCCTTGCGTGTAGAAGCCCTGTACCTGGCGCGGTGGGTAGCTCACCGTCGTCCCAGATCCAATGCTCGTAGCCGTTCGTGTAGAAGATGACCGGGCGCTGCTTGAACTGCGCTTCGAGGGCATCCGCATAGAGCTTCGCCTGCTGCTGGCCGACGTTCGCGTCCTTGCGGGTGCGCTTCGCCTCGACCAACCCAAGCGGCAGTGCCGTCGTCGCCCCACAGCACGTAGTCGACGAAGCCCTCACCGGACGTTATTCGGCATGCCCGTGACCGGGTACTCGATGTCGCGCTCGTCTGTCGAGATCCCAGCCAGCCTCGCGCAGCAGCACATCGATGAAGAGGTCGCGGGTCTCGTCTTCGCGGTAGTCGTGGGTGTCGACGACGGTCGCGTTGGCCGCCTTCGCCGCTGCCACTTCGGCGCGCAGCGCTTCGAGCTCAGCCTCGAGCGACTCGTTGAGCGTGTTCGCCTCGGAGAGCGCGGCATCCATTTTCTGGTTGTCGGCCGCCAGCTTTTGAATCTGCGCCTGCGACTTGGCGGCAGCACCCGGCTGAGGACGCGGAATGGATGCCGCATCGAACGGAGCACCAGCGATCGGGCGATCGGCAGCAGTCGGCGCGTAGCGGGAAGCCAACCAGACGATGATGTGGAACAGCTCACGCACCACCGCGAGACTCTCGTTGTGGCTCAACGGCGAGGTGCGGTGCACGGCATTGTTGCCCTGCTTGCGGATGAGATCCATCTTCGTGAGGATGCCCGGCCCGACCAACTGCTTGAAGGTGGGCTCATACAGCAGCGCGACCAAGTCGTCCTTGTAAGGGGCGCGGAGCGAGGCATCCGCTCTGTAGAGCCAGTTGACAGTCAGTTCGAGGGTTCGACGCGCATAGAACACGGATGACCGGGGGTCGCCGTAGGCGTAGTGCTCGGCTTTGCGCGCCTCCGTTGCGAGTTCTGGCCACGCGGCGCGCGCGAAGTCGAAGTTACTCACTCGAACTCCTCTGCTGCACGGCCTGCCGCAAGAGTATCGGTCACCGAGCCCTACACAGGCAGAACATGTGACGACTCTCCACAGAACCTCACCTTTTCGTCGAAATACTGCTAGCAGTATCTAGGTTTAGAATTATGCCCATGAAGACCACCTTCGACCTGCCAGAGGCCCTCGTGCACGAGGTGAAGCGCATCGCCCGTCAACGCGGGACCACTGCACGCGCCATCGTGCAGCAAGCGCTGATGCGAGTGGTCGAAGAAGATCGCGCGGGCGACGAGAAATTCGTCCTGCCAGACATGAGCGCCGGTGGTTGGAACGAGTTGATCGAAAGCGCTCCCGGCCTGTCTCTTCAAGAGCTCATCAACGGCACCTACGAAGAGGCCGGGCGGGGCTGAGGGTGCTCGCGGTCGATACGAACATTCTGATTCACGCCTACTACTCCGACTCAGAGTTGCACGACGCAGCGGCTGCTGCAGTGCGGGTCGCAGCTGAGGCAGAAGCGGCATGGGCGATCCCGTGGCCGTGCATCCACGAGTTCTTCGGTGTGGTGACGAGTAACAGGCTCCCCCGTTCACCACGAAGGGCTGAGCTTGCCCTGAAGCAGATCAACGCATGGATGCAGTCGCCCTCTCTCCAGCTCCTCACAGAGACGCGCAACCACTGGCGCACCCTGGAGCGCCTGATTTCGGCTGGGCAGGTGACCGGTGGGCTCATCCACGATGCCAAAATTGCCGCTCTCTGCCTCGACAACGGCGTGAGCGAGCTCTTGACCCTCGACCGCGACTTCAGCCGCTTTCCAGAGTTGAAGGTGCGCAGCATCCTCCCCTGACGACGCGCTTTCGACTTTCTTTCACGTTAAATGTCGGTGCCCTCTGCTCAACTGCTCTACTCGCTACTCGACAGGTGGCGGGTCACCCGGATCACCGATCCACGGTGTTACAGACGCTGGCCGGCGCGTAGCTGTTTCAGCGGCACCAAGGAGGTACTCATGTCAGAAGAGAACAACAACACTCCGAGCGAGGGAGCGCCCACGGCTGGCACCGTCGCAACCGAGGCAGAAGCATCCCCTTACACACCTGCGGCAACTCCGAAGTCGGGCAGCGCCGTCACGTTGTGGGCGATGATCGTCGGAATTGTGGCGATCGTTTTCGCGATCATCCCCGGGCTGAGCTTCATCGCCTTCCTGCCGGCAACGGCGGCGTTCATCCTCGGACTCATCGGACTCACTACGAAGAAGCCGGGCAAGGGCAAGGCGCTCGCTGGCCTGATTCTCGGGCCGGTGGCGCTGGTCGTGGCCATCATCGTAAGTGTGGGACTCATCGCTTCCGGGCTTCCCGTGTCATCGGTAGCTGATGTGGAACCTGAACCGGCACCGGTTGAGATCGAGGAACCGGAGGAGGAGCCGGAGCCTGAACCCGAACCGGAACCTCTGCCTGCAGATATCGTTTACAGCGGCTCCGGAGACGACGTGCTCAGGATCGATTTGCCTGGCGGCCCGGACTCGGCCGCCATCGCGACAATCGGGTACACCGGATCCAGCAATTTCGCGATCTGGGCGCTCGACGGCAATCTCGCACAGCAGGGCCTGCTCGTGAACACGATCGGTGCATACAACGGCACTGTGTTGCTTGATGAGATCGGCACGGCTGCATTGGAGATCACCGCGAGTGGTCCGTGGACCATCACTCTGCGCCCGCTGCTCGCCGCCCGCGAGTTCGAGGGAGCGAGTGCTGCGGGTTCGGGCGACGACGTCGTCATCTACCGCGGCGACGCGGGCATTGCGGCAATCAGCTACACCGGGGACAGCAATTTCGCAGTGTGGTCGTACGGCAATCGCAGCGACCTCCTCGTCAACGAGATCGGCGCCTACACAGGCAATGTGCGTTGGCCGTCAGGCCCCGCAGTCATTGAGATTAGCGCTTCGGGGGCGTGGACCATCGCAGTCGAGTAGATGATCGGGTGCCGGGCGTTCGCGTCCGGCACCTACAGCGCGGCCTCGATATCAGTTTGCGCGAAGTCGTCGCCGACGTAGAGCAGCGGCTCCCCTGCGAGCTTCGCCGTCGCGTACGACATGCAGTCGCCGAAATTGAGGCGAGCGGGGTGACGACCTCGCCCGAACTTCTCGAACGCTGCACCAGCTGCCGCCGCGTGTTTCTCGGTGAACGGAACTATGCGAAATCCGATCACCTGCGGTAGCGAGTGCAGGCCAGCGTCGCTTTTCACCAAACCTTTGGACAAGCAGACAATGGATGTTTCCGCCCACGTCGTTGACGACATTCTCGGGTCTGTCGCTGCTGCGATCGCCGTGTTCAAGCGTCGGGATCCAGGCTCGTTCTTCAGGATGGCGATGACTGCCGAGCTGTCGATGATCACTCGTCGAACATCTCGTTCATGCCCGTGATCTCCTCGATGTCATCCTTGGTAATGGGCGGAAGGCCGGCGGTGTGCGGCCACACGTGTTCTGCCAGCCACTTCTCGACTTCGGTGACCCTCGCTTCCACCTTGTCGTCAGCGTCACGGTCGAGCCGGGCGAGCTTCTCCCGTGCCAACTCACGCACTGCGCCAGTCTTGGTCGTGCCGAGACGCTTCGCCACTTCGGTGACGAGCGCGACCGTCTCTTCGTCTTTCAGGTTCAAGCCCATGCTCACAATTCTACCTCCGCGCGTTGAAAGGTAGAAAGGTACCGATGCGAGTGGATGCCGGAGCGGTTACTGCACAGTACGAGCAGTCAACGCCGCTAGAGTTCGCCCGCGAACGCGCGGTGCTGCAGCGACGCGAAGAGCTCGTCGAGTTTGGCGAGGTGGGCGCGATGGGCTGACTTTGTAGATTCAATCTCCCCGATCTGTGTCGCGTAGTCTTGCTGCGCTTTTGATGATGGAATCGGAATCGGGAGCTGCTGCACCTCCTTCGCGTTGATATTCGCCATTCCGACAATGCTCTTCGCCATTGAACGCAATTTCGCTTTCGCGAATGCGCTGTTCAGGTAGCCCGCCAGGTATTCACCGCTGTTGTCCTCGCTCAGTCGAAGGCGCACAAGGTAGCCAGCGTAAGCGAGATCTGTGGCATGGCGCACTACCGCCGACTTACCTACAAGATCTGCGCTGTTCGTCCTATTGAAAAGCACGTCACCCCTCTTAACCAGGTATTTGTGCGCCTCCTCTGGCTTCAGGTCGATGTACTTGAGGTCAGTGAGGTCGATGTCTCCGGTTCGCGTTATGTTTCCCATTCTCAGAATGGGAAACGCACCTGTTGAACGCGCCTTTGCCGAGGTGCCATAGCTCGCCGACTCGAGCAGCGCGCCAACGATCCCTACGGGCCACTCAGTCCTAGCGGGCGATCCAAATGCTTCGTCGAAGACCGCGAACGCCAATCGGGTGAGTGATCCGATCGACTCAAGCCGCTTTGCGCGGAGCTCGTCGGCCTGGTCGAGGATGGATGCGATTCGGCGTTGCTCGGGGAGGGGTGGGAGCGAGATGGGCAACTCAACGATGTCACTCCTGTTGACCTGGAGGAATGTTGCTCCTCTGCCCTTACTTGCAAGGGCATCCCTACTCATCGTCAACCAGTGCCACAGATAATTCGGTTCAACACGTGGCCCAGCGCGGAGTGCCGCGACGCCCCGCCCCAAGCAGTACTCTCCATCGGCCCAGACCTTCGCGCCAATTGATGCGCGGATTCCTAAGATAATGTCCCCAGCCATGCTCAGCTTTGACGCTTGACTAGTGAACTTTTTTGGGTTCGGTCGTATCCCGCTGAAGTCGCCAGCTCCAGCAATGAGCGGCCAGCCACTCCGAGTGTCGTTGTAGGCAGAACCGTCGGGAGCCTGCCCCATGATGACCTCTGCTACATCGCCGAGGCTGGTCACTTCGAACCCCTTATCGAACTGGCGAGGGCAGCCGTGGCATCCGCTATCTCTTGCTCGAGGGCAGCGAGGTCGGCGAGGATCTCCGCTGGGGGGCGATGGTGGACCTCCTCGTGTTCTACCTCCTTGTAGCGGTTCAGGCTCAGGTCGTAGTTGTTGGCGGCGATCTCCTCGCGTGGGACCAAGAAGGATTGGGCGGTTCTTGGGTTGGCCTGCTCGTTGATCGCAGGTGAGGTCTCGACAAGCTCGACCTGCGACCCCGAGGTCTCGACAGGCTCGACCTGCGGTGACTTCAGGCTCGACCAGCGGAGGAGGACGTCGGGGAGGTCGTCCCGCTCGGTGGGGGTGCGCTTGTCGTCGAGGGTGAAACCGTCGGCCTGCACGTCGTAGAACCAGACGTTATCGGTGCCGCCGGAACTCGTCTTCGTGAAGAACAGGATCGCCGTCGACACCCCGGCGTACGGCTTGAACACACCGCTCGGCAGCTTCACCACCGCATCGAGCTTGTGGTCGTCGACCAGCATCCGCCGCAGGTCTTTGTGTGCCTTCGACGAGCCGAACAGCACGCCGTCCGGCACGATCACGGCGGCGCGTCCGCCGTTCTTGAGCAGGCGCAGCATACAGCGCCAGAAACAGCAGCTCGGTCTTCTTCGTCTTGACGATCTGCAGCAGGTCTTTCGCCGTCGTCTCGTAGTCGAGGCTGCCTGCGAACGGCGGATTCGCGAGCACGAGCGTGTAGCGCCGATCGGCATCGAGAGTGCTCCTCGGCAAGCGAGTCGCGCCGCTGGAGGGTCGGGTTCTCGACACCGTGCAGCTGCATGTTCATGCTGCCGATGCGGCTCATTGAAGCGTCGGAGTCGAAACCGGTGAACAGCCGTGCTGTGGAAGTGCGCGCTCAGCTTCGGGTCACCCCAGATCTCGGGGTGCTTGTCGCGCAGGTACTCCCCGGCCGCGACCAGGAACCCAGCGGTGCCCGCCGCGGGGTCGATGATGCAGGTCGCTTGGCGTCGGTGCCGACATGTCGACCATGAGCTGGATGATGTGGCGCGGCGTACGAAACTGCCCGTTCTGTCCCGCCGATGCCAGCTTGCCGAGCATGTACTCGTAGATGTCGCCCTTGGTGTCACGGTCATCCATCGGGATGTCCTCGAGCAGGTCGACCACCTTCGACAGCAGCGCCGGTGTCGGGATGGTGAAGCGGGCGTCCTTCATATTGGAAGCGAACGACGAACCCTGCGTACCCATTGAGCGGATGAACGGGAAGACGTTCTGGTCGATGACCTCGTACATCTCCTGCGGTGAGAAGTGCTTGAAGTGCGACCAGCCTCAGGTCATATAAGGGCGCGGCTGACGGCCCGTCTCGTCCATTCCCTCTGGAAAGATGCGGCGTTCTCGATCGGCTTGCCGAGCGTGTTCGCCTTATTCTCGGCGAGAGTGTGGAGATCGTCGAGGCGCTTGATGAAGAGCAGGTAGGTGATCTGCTCGATCACCTCAAGCGGGTTGGCGATACCGCCCGACCAGAACGCATTCCAGACCTTGTCGACCTGTGCCTTGAGTTCACCCTTGACCATCGTGTTGCTCCATGCGCGTCAGTGCGGGTCGCCGTGGTGCTGCCCCGCTACGAGTGTGCCAGACAGGGCGGGTTGGCGGGGACGACGTGGACTTCAGGCGCTGCGCAGCCGGAGAATTCCGTACGCCAGCGCCACAAGTGTTGATGCGACGATCAGCACCACGCCGAGCGGCCCAATGCCAACCAGCGCGATGAAGACCAGATTCAGCGCGAGGTTCACGGCGGCTGCCGCGAATGGTACCCAGGACCGCCGCCATCCAGCTAGGGCCAGCAGTGCAATGGATGCCAGAAGCAGCACCGCATTGCCGGCCACCCTCAGCGGCTCCACCTGGTCGATCGCGACGTGCAGCGCCACATCGAACACGTTGATGACGACGAGCGCGATGAGGAGCGTTTGCTGAATGGAGGTACTGGATTGAGTGGATGTCGGCACAGAGTCGATACTGGCCTATCCATCACCACATCGCACCCGAATCACATGTGCTGCACATGTAATCTGGAAGCATGCCAATCATGCTCCAGGTGCGAAACCTTCCGGACGACGTGCATGCCAAGCTGAAACAGCGGGCGAAGGATGCGCGTATGTCGCTGTCCGACTACGTCGCCCACGAACTCGCGAGCCTCGTCGAGACGAAGTCCAACCGCGAGATTCTTGAATGGGCCGCGCAACAGCGGCACGCAAATCTGAAGCGTGACGACGTGGTGCGCGCCATCCATTCGGAGCGCAGGCCGCGCGATTGAGGCACGCTGTCGTCGATGCCTCCGCGATCGTGAGCGCGCTGACAAACGTCGGCGGCCCATCGCTCGTCCCGTTCCTTTCGGACGCACGCCTGCACGCACCCCAACTCATCGATCTCGAAGTTGCGTCTGCATTGCGCCGACTCGAGCGCAAGCACCTATCGACTCGGGAAGCGCGCAGCGCACTCGACGCCTTCACTTCGCTAATGCTCACCCGATACGAGCATCCGCCCCTCGTCGATCGAATCTGGTCACTTCGGCAGAATCTCTCGAGCTATGACGCCGCGTACGTCGTTCTCGCCGAGGCGCTGGAGATCCCCCTCATCACCTGTGACAAAGGGTTGGCGCGTGCGGCGGGGCAGTATGTCGAGGTGCTAGGGGTCTGAGTTCGGGGGCGCGCCGCGGCTACCCCTCCAGGTTCGACGCTGTCGGCAGCGACTGGTTCGGCAGCGGACTCGACGGCGCGGAGGACATGATGGGGATGGGCTGCGTCCACGCCGAGAACAGCGTGCGCTTCCGGCCCTCGGAGCGCAGTTCGTAAAATTTCAACGATTCCTTGAAGGCCATCTCCACGTTGTTCTCTGCTTCGTGGTGGAGGGACTCCTGGGTCATCGTTTCTGCGCTCCTGTGCTTCAGTTGGTTAGAGCAGAGTACGCCCTCACACCTTGAGAAAGGGCGGATGGCTGCTGTGAGTTGACCCGCACTTTGCGTGCTTCGTCCTCTCCTCCACAGGTACCCGGTTGCCGAGGTTATCCACAGTAAATAGCGGTACTGATCAGCACAAAGAGAATGTCGGTGGTGGCTGTCACGATATTCACATGACCAAAGCGACCGATCTTATGACGCAGGCGAAGGCCCTGCTTGCTGAGGTTGCGCGCACCCGATTCACGGCAGCGGATGATGAGAGCCTCTGTGAACTGATGGCCACCGCCGAGCAGGCCGGCCGTTTGGTGGATGCCGTGCGGGTCGCCACCGCGGGTGAGGTTGCCGAGCGGTCCCGCCACGAGCTCGGCAGCGACGGGCTCTCGTTCCGGCTCGGGCACCGCCGTCCGGTGCATCTCATCGAGCAGGTCACCCGCGTCTCGCAAGCGGAAGCCGCCCGACGCATCCGGCTCGGCACCGCGACGCGCCCGCGCAGCACCCTTTCCGGGTTGCCGCTTCCGGCCGAGTACCCGCGGGTGGCCGCAGCACTTCTCGAGGGAACCATGGGAGTGGATGCCGCGACCGCGATCATCCGATGCCTGGGCCAGGCGGCGCCCACCGCTCCCCCTGCCGATCTCGACGCCGCGGAACAGGCCCTGGTCGACACCGCCGCCACGCAGTCCGCCGACCTGGTGCTGCAGCATGCCCGTATCTGGCGGGAAGCGCTCGACCCCGACGGCGCCGAACCCCGCGACGCCGAACTGCGGGCCAAGCGCCGCTTCTCCCTCGGAAGGGAGGTCAACGGCATGACGCCGTTCTCCGGTGCCTGCGAACCCACCTTCGCCGCACTGCTGCGCTCCGCGTTCGGTGAAGCCTCCGCCCCGAAAGCAGTGCCGAGGTTCCTCAGCGAAGAAGACGCCGCCCGCGCCGACTCGGAGAACATCAGCACCCCCGACGGCGACATCGTGGTGCGGCTCAAAGATCCCCGCACCCCCGAGCAACGCCAATACGACGTGCTCGTCGGACTGGTCACCGCCGGCATCCGGGCCAGCGAGAACGCGCCCGTCGGCCAGCGCAGCACCGCCACCGTGATGGCCGTCGTGCAACTCACCGACCTGCACAACAACACCGGTGTCGGCTGGCTCGACGACATCGGCGAACCCGTCGCGATCTCCACCCTGCAACAACTGATCTGCGACTCCGGCTACCGCAAAATCATCCTCGGACCCGACGGCGAAGTACTCCACATGGGTCTCAAGGAACGATTCTTCACCAAAGCACAACGACTCGCCCTCGCCGTCAGAGACGGCGGCTGCATCGCCCCCGGCTGCACAGCACCACCGGGCTGGTGCGAAGCCCACCACGTCATCGAACACGAAAACGGCGGCCCGACAGACATATCCAACGCAGTACTGCTCTGCCAGGCACACCACAACTGGCTACACACCTCGCACTACACAATGAAAATGATCCGCGGAAAACCCTACCTACTGGCACCACCATGGCTCGACCTTGAACAGGCATGGAAACCCCTCGGGGTCAACCGCGTCACCATGACCTCAAGCGTCGCCGCGTGACGCTGCGCGCGGGCATCCACTGAGCCAGAGCTGGCGCGCGAGATTCCGCTAGCGTGAAGCCATGAGCTACGGACGCCACGGCAGCATCAAGACCCGGCCCGGCAAACGCGACGACGTCATCGCCATACTGCTGGAAAGCGCAAAAAGCCTCGGGAATGTCGGCTGCCGCGCTGACGTCGTCAGTCAAGACCGGACGGACACCGACCTGCTGTGGGTGTACGAAGTATGGGACGACGAAGCGAGCCACAAGGCTTCGCTCCAACTCGACAGCACGCGGGCGGCGATCGGGGCCGCAATGCCCCTGCTCACCGGAGAATTCACCGGCGTCGAAACCACCGTTGTCGGCGGCCTCGGAGTCTAGCCAGCCGCACGCTCCTGCCGCCCCTTGCGCTCCACCGCCACCAGCTCGCGCACGGCAGGGGCGACCTCCGCGCCGAACCGCTCCAGCTCCCGAGCGTCGTCGCCAGGACCGATGAAGACCGAAACACCGTGGGCGAGGGCGAGTTCCGCGAGTTCCTCCGCCGACATCGAACCGGGAACGTTCAGCAGTCGACGCACAGCACCGGGATCCCGCCCGGCGGACCGGGCACCCTCATCCACGTTCCGGTTGATCTCCGCGAGCCCCGCGGCACCGTTCGGAACTCGAGCGAGGCTGGGCAGCACACCGTCGGCAACCCGACCCGTCATCCGTGAGATGCGCGGACCGTAGGCCCCCACCCAGATGCTCATGTCGTGCGCCGGCTTCGGGCCGCGCTTCGCACCGTTCACCCCGTAGTGCTCACCGTCGACGCGCAAAGGACTTCGATCATCCGGATTCCAGATTCCGCGGATGATCCCGATCGCCTCCTCGAGAGCCAGAATCGACTCCCCCGCGCCCAGGCGGCGGCCGCCCATCGCCTCGATCGCATCCCAGAAACCCCCAGCGCCGAGGGCGAGCTCGAAACGTCCACCGCTCAACAGGTCCAGACTCGCGGCCGCTCGTGCCAGAACCGCAGGCGGTCGCAGTGGCAGGTTGTGCACATTCGCACTCAGGCGGATGCGCCCGGTTCGCGCCGCAACATACGACAGGAGCGTCCACGTGTCGTGGAAGCGCGGCTGGTACGGGTGATCCTGGAAAGTCGCAAGATCGAGCCCGGCGCGCTCCGCAGCCAGCGCCATGTCGACCGCGTGCTGCGGCGGATCGTTCGACGGCGTGATGAACGCGCCGAACAGGATGTCGTGCCCGTAGTCGGTCACGGTCGCGGATCAGTCCGCGTCGGCACCGGTTGCGCCAGCGGCGCCGGCCTCGCCCGCCTCCGCAGCGGAAGGCTCACGGGCATCCACCAGAACCGTGGCATTCGCCTGTGCGCTGTCTCCGGCACGGAGTCCGGCGTTCGCCAGCGCTTCGTCAATGGCCTGCGATGTGTCGTTGTTGATCACCGTCGTACCCTTCCCGATATGTCTCGCCTCAACCTACAGGCTATGCGAGCATGTCCTCATGAGCACAGACACCGTGGGCCACGCCATCGAACTGAAGCGCGAGATCAACGCGACCCCGACGGCCGTCTGGACGGTACTTGCCGACATCGACAGCGCAGCACAGACCCTCAGCGGCGTCGACAGTATCGAGCGGCTGTCGCCCGCTGGCTACGAGGTCGGCACGCGGTGGCGCGAAACGCGCACCATGTTCGGAAAGGCCGCTACCGAGGAGATGTACGTCACAGCCGTCGAGGCGGATCAGCGCACCGTCATCGAGGCCGACAGCAGCGGAGTGCACTACACGACCGTCTTCACTCTTCAGCCACGCGGCGACGGGACACTCCTGACGATGAGTTTCACCGGCGAGCAGGTTGGGGCACGCGGCATCCAGAAACTGATGTGGAAACTGTTCGGCAAGCTCGGCCTGAAGGCGGCGTCGAAAGTCATGCGCCAGGATCTCGACGACATTGCGCGGGCGGCCGAAGCGCGCTGAACATCAGCCGACGAAGGCCTATCGTGGAGTCATGATCCGCCACAGCGTCTACTTCCGCCTGCATCACGTCGAAAACTCGGCCGAGGAAGCGAAATTCCTCACCGACGCGCTCGTGCTCACGAGCATTCCAGGGGTTGAGAACTTCCAGATCTCCCGCGAAGTGAGCCCCAAGAATGACTACCGGTTCGGCTTCGCGATGGACTTCGCGGATGCCGAAGTCTACGAGGCGTACAACATCCACCCGGCGCACCAGTCGTTCGTCGCCGACCGATGGATGCCCGAAGTGGCCGAATTCATCGAGATCGACACCGTTCCCCACGGGTAGGCGAATGGCAATGAACCGGCGAAACTTGTCCGAGACGAGTGCCGTGCCCGCACCTGCGCGCGGGCATACTCGAGGCATGAACACACCGCTTCCGACTGCCGCAATCGCCGACGCTGCCATCCGTGTGGGCGTCACCCTGCGCACCGCACCCGCGACCCTGCGCCCTCTGCTGCCCGGCCACCCCTTCGAAGGACCAGCGCGCCCGGTGACCCATCTGGGCAGCGTCGACGTGATCCTGCAGACCATCGATGACGCGCCCAGGGGAAGCGTGCTCGTCGTTGACAACAGCGGGCGCGACGACGAAGCGTGCGTCGGCGACCTGCTTGTGCTTGAGGCTGCCCTCGCCGGCCTGAGCGGCGTCGTGATCTGGGGCCGCCACCGCGACACCGTCCAGCTCACCCAGATCGGTCTCCCACTGCACAGCCTCGGCGCGTTCTCCTACGGTCCACGGCGGGTGCCGCCTGCGGGGGCAGCCATGCGCTCGGCCTACCTCGGCGGGGCCGCTGTCACCGAGAACGACCATGTTGTCGCCGATGACGACGGGGTGCTCTTCATCGCCCCCGATCGGCGGGACGAGATCTTCGAACTGGCCCGCACCATCTTCGAGACCGAGACCGCCCAGGCCGAGCGGATGCGCGAAGGCACCACTCTGCGCAGCCAACTCGATTTCGGCGGCTACCGCGAGCGCCAGGCTGCCGACCCGACCATCACCCTGCGACAGCACCTGCTTGAGCGGGGCAGCGCAATCGAAACCTGATCAGCCGATGGGCGTGTACAGGGCCCCGAGGAAGCTCAGCAGAATGAGAGCACCGTTGAAGATGCCCAGGGCAATGCCAAAGCGAGCCATGATCCGGCCGCGCGCCCTGCCCTCCCTGATCTCCTTGAGCGCCCGAAACCCGAACACAATGGCCAGGGAAACAGCCACAGCCCCGAGCACGAGTTGAACTCCCGCAATCACCACGACGACTGCGGCAGCGTCGACCGTCACCAGTTCGGGCGGTCCGAAGATGGCGCGGATTGACAGATTCAGGACCATGTTGAACAGGAACGGTGCCAGCCCGAGGATGAGGCTGTACACGGCCCTGCGGCTGCGGGGCAGCGCGGGCGCGTCGGCAGCCGCGTCATCCGTCATACACTCACGGTACCAGCGGGGAAGAACCGGTCAGCTCAGGACGGGTTGGCCATATCCATCCACCACTCTGTGAACTCCCTCGCCCTGCCGTCGTCACTCAGGCGGACAATCCAGAGGTTGCGGTAGTTCCTCCCGTCGGCGTAGCCGGTCTCGCCCTGGACGACGGCGACCTCGTCCGTGACGGCGACCGGCGACCAGGTGAATGTGGAGCTGCCGGGTTCGTCTCGCCGTTCCAGCCAGTTGGCGACGATTTCACCGTGACCGCGCCACGGCTGCACCCAGGGTTCAGTCCTGTACTCGGCATCTTCGGTGAAAATCTTCCGAATGTCATCCGGATCGTTGGTTTCCCACGCGCGCCGGTAGCCCGCCATCCACGCTGAGATCGCACCAGTCATACTCCCAACGTATAGTGCCCCTCACCCGGTCGAGCCACAAGAACCTGAGACATTCCCGTGACCGGCACTACTACAGGATCAGCGGCGTATGGTGAAAGAATGCCGGTGTCGCTCGTTCTCGACGTCCTCCTGGTGCTGTTGCTGCTCGGCTACATCACCTACGGATACCAGAGCGGACTCGTCCGCAGCCTCAGCGCCATCCTCGGTGTGGTTGCCGGTGCTGTCGCCGCTTTCTTCGCGATCCCCTTCATCAACTCGCTCGTTCCCGACTCCGGCTGGCGGATCGCGACCACCATCGCACTCGCGCTGTTTCTCGTACTGGGCGGACACGCGGTAGGCGCATCCATCGGCTACGCGCTGGGACGCCGGGTGAAGGGCACGGGACTTCGTTTCATCAACCGGCTCTCCGGTGCCGTGGTCGGCGGCGCCGTCGCCGCACTCGCCACCTCGCTCATCGCCTTCAGCATCAGTGCGCTGGGGGTACCCTTCCTCTCCCCCGCGATCGCATCATCCACCGTCCTTCGCACAATCGATTCGGCGACACCCGACCCTGCGAAAGCGATCATGGCGCAGCTGCGCAGCCTCGTCGCGCGGGAAGGCGTGCCGCTCATCATTGAGGCGATCGGCGGACCCCTGGTCGGGCCCGTCGAGGTGCCCGATCTCGACCTGAACACCGAGCAGTTGCGCGTGGCATCGGAATCGGTCGTGCGGATCACCGGCAACGCCTTCGCCTGCGGCCAGAGCCAGTCGGGCAGCGGATTCGTGGTTCACAATGATCGCGTCGTGACCAACGCGCACGTCGTGGCCGGGGTCACTGATCCCATCGTTGAGGTGCGCGGTGGGCCCGCGCTGCCCGGCAAGGTCGTCTACTTCGACCCGCAGGACGACCTCGCCGTCATTCTGGTAGCCGGACTCACGGTTCCCCCGCTCGATCTTGGCCAGACGCTCGAACCCGGCGACTCAGCTGTCACAGCCGGCTATCCGTTCGGCGGGCCGTTCCGGGCCAACTCCGCCGAAATCATGTCGGTGAGCACGGTACCCATAGCGGACATCTACGGGGAGAACAGCGCACCGAGGAACATCTACCAGTTGGGGGCGACGGTGGAGCAGGGCGACTCTGGCGGTCCGCTGCTCACCCTCACAGGGGAGGTGGTCGGTGTTGTGTTCGCGAAGGCTGCGAATAGCAGCACGGTCGGGTACGCCGTCACCATGGAAGAGCTGACGCCGGTCGCGACTGAGGCGCCGACCCTCAGTCAAACGGTCTCGTCGGGAACCTGCGCTCGCGGCTGATGCGTAACCCTTTTGGGGGGCCATGTCAACCCCACGCAGCGGAAAGCGTCCGCTGAATAGGGTCGAGCCATGACAGCGATCAGAACAGACATCAGCAAGCGGGATCGGGTACTCGCAATTGCGGCAAGCGCCACCGGCGCTATTGCCATTGCCGTCGGCGTCTTCGGCGTCTCCACGCTCTTCGCCGGCTGACAATTGTCGGCAACTTTGCGTTGCGTGCGCCGAATTACGTAGCGTAGAAGGATGCTCCCAGTAACGATTCCGACCGACCAGGACCTGACCGAACTCACCCAGCATCGCGATCCAGCAAGCGTCTCGATCTACCTCGAATCCTCCCCATATCCCCGGGAGATAGAGAAGGTCAGGCTCAATTTGAAGAATCTGGTAGCGGATGCAGAGGGCCAGCTGCGCGATTCCGGACTCGCTTCAGAACGCATACGATCCGTAATCGCGCCGGTGCGGGCGCTCGAGGAAGACCTTCGCCCCGACGACGAATTCTGGATGCACCAGGCGCGCGGGCTCGTCATCTTCGCAGCGCCGGACGTTCTTCGTACCTTCCAGATCCCCAATCGAATCAAGAGCCAGGTCGCGGTGGGCGACCGCTTCGACCTCGGTGCGCTGCTTCGATCGGTTACTTTCCCGCAGGGCGGGTATGTGCTCACCGTGAGCGAGGGGGGCAACCACCTGTGGCAACTCCAGCAGGACTCCCACCCGGTCGAGCTCGAACTCTCGCTCCCGAGCGACCTGCACACGGTGCTTGAACACGCGGACAATTCCGGCCAGATGGACATGCCGCGATCCCAGGGTGCCACCGGCGACCGGATCGAGCGACAGCGCTTCTGCCGCATCGTTCAGGAGGAGGTGCTCCGGCAGATCGGCGAGTCGCCCCTGCCACTGATCCTTGCCGCCAGTCATGACCTCGCCCCCGTGTACCGGGCGATCAACACCCACAAGCACATGCTCGAGCGAGGTATCGAGGTGAACCCGGAGGCGCTCAACCCCGCGGAGTTGGGTGAGCGCGCCCGGGAAGTACTGGACGAGCACTATCGCGAGCAGTTGTCCCAGTGGAAGGAGCGTTTCGGAACCGAGCGGAGCCAGGGCCGGGCCACCAGCCGCCTCAAGGACGTGGCATACGCCGCAACCGCTGCCGCCGTCGCCGAGCTGCATTTCAATATGGATGACACGAGCGAGGGAACCATCGACGAAAACGGGATCGTGCACCACGCCGAGCCCGGCCCTGCGACCTACGGTCTCGTGGATGAGATTGCGGTGCGGGTGCTCGCGACCGGAGGAATAGTGCGTGCGGTGCGCAACGAGGATCTGCTCGACGGCTCCCCCGTCGCTGCGGTGCTTCGGTACCCGCTTGACGAGACCCGCTAGTTGTTCGCTGGTGAGGTCGAGCGCGCCGCTGTGTTGACGTCTAGGCCCTGGCGCGCTCGGCACGCGGCAGGGAGGCAGCCTGCCGCAATTGGCGAGCCTTGCCAGCCGTCAGGATGAGCGCGACGACCACTCCCACGAGAGCACCGACGGAATTGGCGACGATGTCGCGGATGTCGGAGACCCGGTCGGGAAGAAACCGCTGGGCGGTCTCGATCGCGACCGTGAGGATGACGCCGACGATGATCGCCACCCACCAGTTGCGGCGCCCGAGCAACAACAGGAAGAACAGTCCGATCGGCAGGAACATGAGCACGTTGCCGGTGAACTCGATGCCCGAGTAGGTCACCCAGTCGGTGAGCTCGAAGCGGCGGAGGAAGCGGAGTGCCCGCCACACCATGCTGTCGCTGCCGCCGGAGAATGGCTGCGGCCCGAGCGTGATCCACGCGACGACGCCCAGGTAGGCGAGGGTGACGATGCTGAGCACCGGATGCCGCAGGAACATCCGTCAATACTGCCCCAGTTTCGTTTCGACCCTTTCCACGTTCAGCGTTCGCCCAGCTTTGCCCAGCCGATAGTTTGGCTTCATGACACTCGCGTTGATCACGGGGGCGACGGCCGGAATCGGCGCGGAATTCGCCCGCCAGCTTGCGGCAAGAGGATTCGATCTGGTACTCGTCGCGCGGGACAGTGAGCGACTGGATGTCTGTGCTGAAGGCCTGCGCGCCGATCATGGGATCTCCGTCGAGACGATTGCCGCGGACCTGCTGTCAGTCGCCGGACTCGCCAGGGTTGAGGCACGAACGGCCGCGACTGAGCAACCCATCGACATGCTCCTCAACAATGCCGGGTTCGGACTGCGCGGAGAATTCGACGAGAACAGCGCCGACGATGAGCAGCGGATGCTCGAACTGCTCGTCACCGTGCCGCTGCGCCTCACGCATGCCGCCCTCTCGCAGATGCTCCCCCGACGTTCGGGCACGATCGTCAACATCGCAAGCGTGGCCGGCCTCGCCGTGAGGGGAAGCTATGGGGCGGCAAAGGCGTGGATGCTGAGCTTCAGCCGGTGGGCGAACATCCACTACCGGGGCCGGGGTGTGACCGTCACCGCGGTGGCGCCCGGGTTCGTGCGCACCGAGTTCCACGAGCGCATGCGGGTGAGCACGGCCTCCGTACCCAACTTCATGTGGCTGAGAACGGGACCGGTCGTGCGGATCGCTCTGCGTGACATCGAACGCGGACGTGCCGTGTCGATCCCGACCATTCGCTACAAGCTGGTCGCCGCGCTGTGCCGCGTGCTTCCCGATCGTGTTGTGGCTGCCGGGAGCCTGCGGCACGCCAGCAGGTGAATCAGACGGTCTGGCCTGCGTGCTCGCCCTCGGCGATCTCCTCGATCATCTTCTGGTTGAAGGCGGGCAGGTCATCAGGACGACGGCTGGTCACAAGGCCATTGTCGGTGACGACCTCGTCATCGATCCAGTTCGCACCCGCATTGCGGAGATCGGTCTGCAGGCTCGGGTAGCTCGTCATCTGCCTGCCGCGCGTGACACCCGCCTCGATGAGAATCCAGGGTCCGTGGCAGATTGACGCGACCGGCTTGTGCGACTCGAAGAACGCCCGCGTGAACGCAACGGCATCCGCATCCGCCCGAAGCTCGTCGCCGTTGACTACCCCGCCGGGAATCACGAGGGCATCGAAGTCGTCCGCGTTGGCAGAGGATACCTGCAGGTCGACGGCAAAGGCGTCGCCCTTGTCAACGTGGTGGAACGCCTGCACCTCCTCCGGTTGCGGGGAAACGAGCACGGGCATCCCGCCGGCATCCTGAACGGCCTCCCACGGACTCGTCAATTCGATCTGTTCCACGCCATCGGTCAGCAGGAATGCCACCCGCTTGCCCTGAATGCTGTTGGTCGCCATTTTCTCTCCTCTGCTAGCCCCGATTCTTACGCTACGTCGCGGCTGCGCGGCTGCGGGGCGGTCGCAGCAAATTCCCACCGGTTTGTGGGCGCTACCGCATGACGAGGCCGACAGCCACAGCGGTCGCCAGCCAGGCGGAGCCGACAATGCCGAGCACGCCGGCGGAGAGCCACCAGATCCGACGCCGGGTCGCCGACCTCACTTCATTGCGCAGCAGGGAGAAGTCGCGGTGCAGCTGCTGGGTGTCCGCAGCCACATCGCTCGAGGCGTGCCACGTCGTGCAGCGGTCGGCAAGATCCGAGATGTGCGCAACCTCCGTTCCGCTGAGGCTACGGGGAAGCCGGGCGAGGTGGCGCACGAGTTGGCGGGACGAGACGACTGTCGCACCCGCGGGCTGGTCGCGCACCGTGAGCTTCTGTGGCTTCACGACCACGATGACAGCGTTCACGGCGACGGACCGGCCCGCCGCAGCGCTGAGCAGCGACTCGGCCCGCTCCGCTTCGAACAGGGCCTCCCGCACGTGATGCTGACGGCGACCACCGACGAGCAAGGTCTGGCCGTTGACCCAGACCTCCGCCCCGCTGTGGTTCCGCGTCGTCACGGTGAATACCCCGGGCGGACCGATGATGACGTGGTCGATGTCCGGCAGTTCCGCGCCAATCGGAACGGCGTGCAACACGTCCCACTCCGGCCCGAGATGATCGAGGGCGTCACCGACGAGGAGATCACCTAGTGCTTCACGGTAGGCACGGCGACTGCCGCGAGCCAGAGGACTCACTCCGAACGCTCTCTTCAGCGGAGAGCGGGCGGGGGAATGCCGCTGGCTGCGCACGATCTCACTCATGCCCGACTGGCCGGGCACGCGGGTTCTCAGCGCGTAGCTGTCAGACATGGTGTTCCCCTTCCCGGGGATGAGGAGGGCCGGCGCACCCCCGCGCCGGCCCACTTCGAGCGACTTGTCGCTGTAGGTCGTCCTCCCCCGAGAACTTCCTGGTGACAACAATGCCGCTGGAGGCTCACCGGCTGCTACCCCCAGTCATGGGTAAACCCGTTCGGGGGCGGACCGACAATCCTGCAGAACGGCAGAAAGTTCTTGCATATCCAGCGCGGGAGTACGAAGCTGGGGGTAGACCAACTCATCGCCCGGGCGACTCGCAGGCAATGCCGCAGCACCGGGCGATGAGTGTTTTTCGCCGGTGCGTTCCCCGGCGGTCACAGCGTCAGTCGAACGGCTCCGTGCCAACGAGGTGAAGACGCTGCGTTGGTCTCGTCATCGCCACGTAGAGAGCACCGGCCCCCCTCGACGACGACCGCAGCACCGCCGCCGGCTCCACGACGACGACGGAATCGAATTCGAGCCCCTTCGACTCCTGTGGCGTGATGAGCGCGATCGGCTCATCGATGGCGCCAGCGCCGCTGCCGACCCCCGAACCCAGCGTCGCCACGAGGTGCTCGTAGAGTGCGGGCAGGTGGTCCGGCAGCACGATGACCGCGACGGTGCCGCGCGAATCAAGGGCCCGATCCTCCGCAACCACCTTCGCTACAGCGGCATTCAGCTCGTCACTTTCGACGACGATGCGGGAGACCGGCCATTCTCCCGCACGCACAGTACGCGAGCGGGTGATCGGCAGTCCGTGCGCCTCTGCCACCGCCTCGGCCGCCCCGGTTATCTCCGCCGGGGTGCGGTAGTTGACAGTGAGTTGCTCCAGCCGGAACTCGCTCGTGAGAGCGCGCATGGCCTCGGTCCAGTTGGGAGCGGCCGCCGCCGCGCTCGCCTGCGCGATGTCGCCAACGATTGTGAAGGAACGGGGCGGGCAACGGCGACGCAGGAGCCTCCACTGCATTGGTGAGAGCTCCTGCGCTTCGTCGACGACGATGTGCCCGTAGGCCCACTGACGATCCGCAGCCGCGCGTTCTGCCGTTGTCCCGCGCGCAACCGTCTCAGCGAAGTTGGCGGCAAGATCGTCGGCGTTCACGATTCCCTCCACCCCCATGTTGCGGATAGCTGCTTTCGCGTTCTCGAGATCGCGCTTCTTCTGGCGCTTGCGCTCACGCTGGTCAGTTTCGTGGCCAGGATCCAGGTCTCCCAGCAGTTCTGCCGCCTCGTCCAGCAGCGGAACGTCGGAGACAGTGAAGGGGGCATCCCGGTCACGGCGCAGCAGTTCGCGCTGCGCGCTCGACCAGTGGGGGGTGAGCGACGCCAGCCAGTTGGGGCGTGCGAAGAGATCCTGCAGCAGCTTCTCCGGCGTGAGCGGCAACCACGCCGTGTTGAGGGCGACCCTCACGTCCCACGCGGACCGCAGGTCTTCACGCAGCCAGGCGTGATCGGCCTCGTCGATCGTATTGCCGTTGGCGCGCAACTGCTGCGCGAGCTGCGCCGTGAGCGCCGTGATTGCTGCCTTCTGGAATTGCGAGCGGGCGACGTTGTGGGGTTTCCGCCCGCGCTGGGCGGCTGCCATCGTCGAGGCGACGAGTGACGGGTCGAGCTCGAGCCGCTCGCCGTTGACATCGAGCACCTGGGTTTGGGTCGGAACCTGCTGGCGCGAACGCACCGCGCGCGCGAGCAGCTCGGCGAGTTGGGCGCTGCCCTTGAGCGCTGCGACCTCCGGTTCGTCCTCGAGCGTTGTCCTCAGTCCAGGGTAGAGCTCCCCCACGCTCGAGAGCACCACGCCGGATTCGCCCAGCGACGGCAGCACCGCCTCGATGTAGTTCAGGAAAGACGGGGATGGTCCGACGATGAGCACGCCACTTGACCGCAACCGTTCACGATGGGTGTAGAGCAGGTAGGCGGCCCGATGGAGGGCGACCGCCGTCTTGCCGGTACCCGGCCCACCCTGCACGATGAGCACGCCGGGAAGATCGGAGCGGATGATGCGATCCTGCTCGGACTGGATGGTGGCGACGATGTCGCTCATGCGTCCCGTGCGCTCTGTTCTCAGGGCGGCAAGCAGCGCACCCTCACCCTGCAGCACGGCATCGCCGCTGTCGAGCAACTCCTGGTCGAAAACCTCATCCTCGATGCGCGTCACCTCACGACCCCGGCTCGTCAGGTGCCTGCGCGCACGTGCACCGAGCGGGGTTGCGGCGGTAGCCCGGTAGAAGGCGCTTGCCTGTGGCACCCGCCAGTCGAGCAGGATCGACTGCTGGTCGTCATCACGCAGGCCAATCCTGCCGATGTAGTGACGGCTGCCATCGTCGAGGTCGAGGCGTCCGAAGGCGAGCCGTTCGTCCACCTCGTGCAACTGTGCGAGGCGATCCTCGTACAGCCGGGCGAAGGCATCGCGTTCCGAGCGGTTCTGGTGTGTACCGCCGGACGCGCTGTTGCGGATGGCATCCAGTTGCCGGACCGTTTCGGCGCGCAGCGCATCCAGACGCGCGTAAAGCGTGCCTACGTAGTCGCGCTCGCGAGCGAGTTCCGGTGAAACCATGGTCTGACAGCCCCTCGAATCCGGCCATCTATCCTAGCGCTACGAGGCGGTCGGCATCGTCCCCTGCAGAGCTTTCCTCGACTCAACGATCGCGCTCAGGTGTCGCGCCTCGTCCGCCTGCGCCTTCGAGACCCCGCGACCGACCATCATGCGCTGCCGGGCGTGGGCGAGCTTCGTCGCAGCGGAAATATACCGCTTCATCGTGTCTCCGACACCGCGCTTGCGTGCCCAGTCGAGGGCAACCTTCCGGCCGGATGGGGTCGCGAGGGCGTCGAGTTCCTCCGGGTTGAACCAGCCGGCATCCGCATATTCGCCGAGGCGGGCGCGCGTCAGCTTCGCTTCCTGCCTGCGGAGGTAGATGACAAGAACAACAACGAGGGCGAAAAGCGGGAACTGCACGATGGCGAAGTAGCTGTAGAACTCGGGAACGAAGAACAGCGCGCCGTTCCAGAACGCGTGAAGCAGCACGGCGGGGATGAGTCCAACGATGAAGAACCCGATCGCCCCGAGCGCACCCGTGCGGTTCGCTGCCAGGCCGAGGAAGATCCCGATGAAGGCCGTGAACATGACGTGTGCGAAGGGCGACATGAGTCCGCGGATGAGGAAGATCTCCACGAGTCCGGCCGGTGTACCCGACTCAAGCAGGGCACTTCCGAAATAGAGGATGTTCTCGGTGAAGGCGAACCCGCCGGCGATCACTGCCGCGTACACGATTCCGTCGACCGGGCCACTGAAGTTCTTGCGGGCGAACCAGAACAGCAGCAGCACCCCGAATCCCTTGCCCACCTCTTCGACGATCGGCGCTTGAATGGCCGCCCCGACGAATTCGGCCGCTGCGCCGGTGCCGGCGACGACCTGTTCGAGCTCCGCTCCGACGATGAGCGCGATCAGGACCGACATGCCCGCGCCCCAGAGGAAGGCGAAGACGAGGGCTCCGGCCGGCTCAGGATCCCAACGATCGATCCAGCGCACTCCCAGCAGGACGATGAAGAGGGGCACGAGCGCAAGAACACCCGCAATGGCGAAGGCCGTCGTGCCGAGCCCGCTGATGAGGTACACGATGACAAGTGCGAGTACACCGAGAAGGATGAGGATGCCGACGGTCGCGAGGATGGCCGGCATGGGGCTGCGACGGGGCGGATTGAGGAACGACTGCGGCATGGGCTGATCGGCAGCCGCGTGCACCTCCGGCGGAGCCTGGGGGGTGCCGAGCGTGTCGGGAACTGGCTGGCTGGTGTTCATAGTCAGACACTAGCGTTTTGCAGCACTCTCCGAGGGTCGCCGACCGGGATTTATCGCCCGTGCGGTCTCAGGC
Source organism: uncultured Actinomycetota bacterium (assembly GCA_963848065.1). GTDB lineage: Bacteria > Actinomycetota > Actinomycetes > Actinomycetales > Microbacteriaceae > CAWKBZ01. The sequence goes on from CAWKBZ010000001.1 coordinate 252,186, forward strand.
AGAGCGGTCGTCAGGACTGCTGCTGCTCGCGCAGGATCTGCAGGGCTCGCGTCACGCGGTCGCCCAGCCCTGCGACGCCCTTGCGCGCCGAACGCTCGAACTCGTCGAGCAGGCGCAGCACTTCAGCGCGCTGGCGGAGGTGAACGGCATGCCAGGTCGCCTTCGCCGCGAGGGAGTACCTCGTGCCGACGACAGCGAGCAGGTAGCTGAGGCCCGCCGGCACAACGATGAGCGGGTAGGCCCATGGCCAGTCGAGCCCTTCCTGCGATGTGATGGCGATGCCCGCCGCGACGCCGACCGCCATGCCGAGCGCGACCGGCACCAGACGCAGCGGACTGGATTCGAACAGGTAGGAGTTGGCGGAGCTCCACCGTATTCCGCGGGGAACGCCCGTACGCTTCGGCTCCCCGATCACGAGGAGGGTTTTCGAGAGCTCCGCAAGCTGGCGGCGGATGTCAGTGGACTTCGAGCGGTCCTTGTAGCCAAGGCGGATCGCTCCGCTCCGTGCGTCGATCGCCGCGAACTGCTCCCGGAAGCCGACGATCCTTGCCGGGGTCAGCCGCATTCCGGCGCTGTCGAGCAACTGGTGACGCAGGGAGGCATAGCCGGGTTTGCGATTCCCCGTGGTGGCGGTGCCGAGGAGGACGGCGACTGACGTCACCGTCACCAGAACCACGAGCATCACGACAATACCGAGGGTCAGGTTGCCGGAGAGGATGATCTGGAGCGACCACGCGCCGCCCATCGTGATGGCTCCGACGAGTACCGCCAGGAGTGGCACCGCCCAGAACAGTCGCTGCACGCGCGGCGGGAGGGAGCGCCCCTCCGCTGCACGGTCGCGGGCGGCTATCGCATCGAAGCGCGCGGTCGCGAAGTCCCCGATCTGGAAGAGAACGCTGAACAGCCAGCACGCGACAGCAATGTCGACAAAAAGCCAAACGGGATTCACCCTGAGACCCTATCGCGGCGAGCCACCGCTGTGCGGAACTCAGCACCGGGGCTATGCGGCGGCCATCGCCGATTCCGGCAGCAGCACGATCGGATCGACCCGGCGCCTCGATGTCACCTCGGCATGGGTGCCGGCCGCCTCGGAGATGGGGCGAACCATGAGCGGCACCGACTCGAACGCCCCCTCACGCAACGCGCGGAAGACGTCGGAGGCGGCCAGTTGCGACAGCCCTGGGCCGTGCCGCCAATCGCGGGCGGCGCGGAACTCGCCGGGGCCAACGACGACATCCACAGGCTCACTCGGGTCGTCGACGACAGTGGCTCCGAGGTGCCGAACCCACGCGGCGACGAATCGATCGATGCCGTGTGGATCGGCCCAGATGAACACGCGGTTTCCCACGCCGACGGGACGCAACTGCCGCACGATCGTTCGAGCGAGCAGTGCTCCTGGCAGTCTGCCGGCTGCCTCCTCGAAGGACACATCCTTCGGGATGCCGATCAGGTCGCGCTCACTCACGATGCGACGGAAGCCGGGCCGGTCGCCCGGGGCGCGTGTGGCAACGCGGTCGCCCGCGGCGTAGCCATCCACGCCATCGCCCACGGCATCGATCGTCGCCACTATCTCGACACCGAGCGCGCTGATGCCAATGGCCCCGAGGCGCAGTCGGACCTCCCCAGCGGCGGGGCGGAGCAAATGTGTGTCCCTGCGGATAGTCACCGTTCTCCTTAGAGGTGTGTGCTATCAACAAAAACAAGCCTGGGGCAGGGAGTATTCCCACAAACGCACGTCGACCGCGTCTTAGAAGACCTTGCCCGGGTTCAGGATGCCGTTGGGGTCGAACACGCGCTTGATCTGGCGCTGCAGCGCGATCTGATCATCGCCGAGTTCATCCCGCAACCAGCGCTTCTTGAGGATGCCGACCCCGTGTTCGCCCGTGAGTGTTCCGCCGAGGCGCAGGCAGGCAAGGAACAATTCATCGGCGGCCGACCAGATCTCCCTGGGAACCTCGTCGCCCTGGAACACGAAGTTCGGATGGAGGTTGCCGTCCCCGGCGTGCGCAACGGTGGGAATGACGATGCCGTAGCGCTTCTCGATCTCGGTGATGGCGTTGAACATTGCGGGCAGCTTGCTCCGTGGTACCGCCACATCCTCGATCAACACGGTGCCCCGCGCGAGCATCGCGGGGTGGAACGAGCGCCGGATCGCAAACAGCCGCTCACCCTCCTCCGGATCGGGCGAGAGCTCTGCATCACCCTCCAGGGAGGTGATGATCGCCAGAGCGGCGTCCGCCTCGACAGACGCGCCGGGGCCGTCGAACTGGACGAGCAAGTACGGTCCCCTGCCGCCAAGCTCCAGTCCAAGGTGGTCGCTGATCCCGGTCAGTGCGTTCTCATCGAGAAGCTCCATGATCGCCGGATGCAGGCGCGACGCGGTAATGACGGCGGCGGCGCGAGCGGCGAGCTCGATCGTCGCGAAGTGCGCCCCGATCGTCAGTTTCGGACCAGCGGTGAGCGAGCGAAGTTTCAGGGTCGCCTCGACGATGATGCCGAGGGTGCCCTCTGAGCCGATCATGAGCGCGGTCAGGTCCAACCCCGTCACACCCTTGACGGTGCGGTGCCCCAGGGTGAGCAGGCGGCCGTCGGCAAGGACGACCTTGAGGCCGAGCACGGCTTCCCTCGTGACGCCGTACTTGGCGCAAAGCAATCCGCCCGCGTTCGTCGCGATGTTGCCACCGACCGTTGAGATTGCCTTACTCGCCGGATCGGGGGCGAACCACAGCCCGTGTTCGGCAAGCTCGCGATTGAGTTGCTCGTTGATGATGCCCGGCTCGATGACGGCAAGCTCGTCGTCGATGCTCACCTCGAGAATGCGATCCATCGCCATCGTGGAGAGGACGAGTTCGCCCGAGCTCGCTATTGCACCGCCGGCCAGGCCGGTTCCAGCGCCGCGCGGAACCACCGGAATCCGATGCTCGTTCGCGATGCGCATCGTCACCTGCACATCATCAACCGTGCGCGCGTTCACGACGACGAGGGGCACACCATCGGACACCTTTCCGGATCGATCGGAGCGGCACGCCTCGAGCTGTGCCCCGTCGGTCGAGACCGCGTCGCCGAGTTCTCTCCGCAGCCGGGAGACGATGTCGACCGCGTTCCTGACTGTGTCCGTCACGTCGCCCAGTGTATTGCGTGCGGTGTTACAGCCACCTCGCGCTCAATGTCTCTTTCCCGCTAGTGCACCGCGCCGCAGCGTGCAACGCTTGGCTCATGACCCCGCAACCGAGCGATGCCCTGTTCGCCGAGCGGTACCGGGCGATGTCGTCGCGCGACGCCCGCTTCGACGGACAGTTCATCACCGGGGTGCACTCCACCGGCATCTACTGTCGCCCGAGCTGCCCCGCGATGACGCCGCACGCGCGCAACGTCAGCTTCTTCCGTACGGCGGCCGCCGCCCATGAGGCGGGGCTGCGCGCGTGCAAACGCTGCCTGCCCGACGCAGTGCCCGGTTCGCCGGACTGGAACCTGCGCGATGATCTTGCCTCGCGAGCGATGCGACTCATCACCGACGGGGTAATCGAACGCGACGGCGTTCCCGGGCTCGCTCGCCGGCTCGGCTACACGCCGCGCCACCTCACTCGCGTGCTCGTCGAGGAACTCGGTGCCGGCCCGCTTGCCCTCGCCCGCGCGCATCGGGCGCAAACGGCGAGAGTGTTGCTCGGAAGCACCGACCTGCCGGTCTCGGAGGTCGCGTTCGCCGCAGGATTCTCCAGCATCCGCCAGTTCAACGACACCATCGCAGCGGTCTACGAGGCCACGCCCACCCAGTTGAGACAGATCGCCGCTCGGACAGGCACGCGACACCCGACGACGGGCGAACCGGACCCGGACGGGTCGACCACGATCTCCCTGCGGCTGCCGGCGCGGGCACCGTTCGATGGGGCGGGACTTCTCCGCTTCCTCGCCGATCACGCCGTGCCCGGGCTCGAGGATGCCGGAGGGTCGCACTTCACGCGGGCGGTGCGGCTCCCCCACGGTGTCGCCCAGCTGAGCATCCGCCTCGACGGCACGACGGCCGTCAGCTGTACCGCGCGCGTCGCCGAAGTGAGCGACGTCTCCACCCTTGTGGCACGGGTCCGCCGACTGCTCGACCTCGACGCCGACTCGATCGCGATTGACGCTTCGCTCTCAGCCGACCCAGCGCTGACCCCGCTCATCGCGAAGCGACCGGGGATGCGGCTTCCCGGCAGCATGGACGGCGAAGAGGCACTGTTTCGCACACTCATCGGGCAGCAGATCTCGGTAGCTGCCGCACGCACCGTGCTCGGGCGAATCACGACCGAACTCGGTGAGGACGGGCTCTTCCCCACTGCGGCACGCATCGCGGAACACGGCGCGCGCGTGCTGCGCGGTCCCGCGACGAGGGTTGCCTCAATCATCGGGGTCGCCGAAGCGCTCGCCTCCGGCACTCTCGAGCTCGACCTCGGCACTCCCGTGGCCGAGTTCACCGCGCGGCTCATGGCGCAGCCCGGTGTCGGACCGTGGACGGCCGGGTACCTCGCGATGCGGGTGCTGGGCAATCCCGACGTTCTCCTCACAACCGATCTCGTCCTGCTGCAGAGCGCCGCTGCGCTGGGGATGCCGGCCACACCCGGCGCCCTCTCCGATCACGGGGCGCGCTGGGCTCCGTGGCGCAGCTATGCCGGGCTGCACCTGTGGGCGGCGCGCCCGACAACGCGGATCGATACACAACTGCCCGCCTGACCGCACCCCCTTGTCGCCTTCCGGTCCCGTGCCTACCGTCGAGAGATGGCCACCAAAATTGCAAACCCCGTCACCAAGTACACGAGCGCTGACTTCCCCAGGCAGGAACAGGAGCAGCCTGGGCTCACCCACCTCACAGACCCGACCCCCGATCACGGCGAGTCCAGCTACGTGGGCGCAGAGCGCCTTCTCGACCGCCGCACGCTCATCACTGGTGGCGACTCGGGAATCGGGCGCGCGGTCGCCATCGCCTACGCCCGTGAGGGAGCGGATGTCGCAATCAGCTACCTGCCCGAAGAACAGTCCGACGCGGAGGAGACCGCCTCGCTCATTGAGGCAGCAGGCCGCAAGGCTCTGCTTCTGCCCGGCGACCTGCGCGACGAGGCCTTCTGCGACTCGCTCGTCGAGGAAACGGCAGGGGCATTCGGCGGACTCGACATCCTCGTTCTCAACGCGGCGTACCAGGAGAATCGCGACGGGCTTGAGAACCTGCCGACGTCGGAGTTCACGAGGGTGTTCGAGACCAACATCTATTCCATGATCTGGATCACCCGAGCCGCAATTCCCCGTCTGGAGCCGGGCTCTTCGATCATCACGACGACATCCATCCAGGCGTTCAATCCCGCGCCCCACCTGATCGACTACGCCATGACGAAAGCGGCGCAGGTCGCCTTCACGAAGGCGCTCGCGGAACAGCTCGGCCCGAGGGGTATCCGCGTGAATGCGGTTGCTCCCGGACCCATCTGGACTCCGCTCATCCCGGCGACCAGCTGGCCGGAGACGCTACCCGAGTTCGGTCAGAGCACGCCGCTCGGACGGGCGGGACAACCCGCTGAACTCGCCGGTGCGTATGTTTACCTGGCTTCGGATGATGCCTCCTACGTATCGGGGGCGATTCTCCCGGTCACGGGAGGAAAGGGGCTCTAGAAAGAGGGGACGGCGATGACGGGCAGGGAACTGTACGAACGCGAGGAATCGGAGGGCGAGCGCCTCGATCGCAACTGGACGGAGATGCTCCAGGAACTGCGGGTGACCCAGACGGGTACGCAGATTCTCACGGGCTTTCTGCTCACGCTGGCGTTCACGCCGCGCTTCACCGAACTCGACGACTACCAACGCGACATCTATCTCATCCTGCTCGTGCTCGCGACCCTCGCCACGGGCCTTGCACTGGCACCGGTCATCCTGCACCGATCACTCTTCCGCAAGCACGCGAAGGACACGATCGTTTCGCTCGCGGATGTGCTCATCCGCGTCGCGCTCACGTGCGGCGGCCTGCTCCTCGGTGGCATCGTGCTGTTCATGTTCGACGTCGTGCTCGGGCGAGCCGCCGGATTCATCGCGGGCGGCTGCGCACTCGTGGTCGCCATCCTGCTCTGGGTCGCGATCCCCCTGAACGCGCGTCGCCTTCACCGCGGCGAGAGTTCGACTGACGACGAGGCGTCCTCGCCCCGCTAGCTCGCGGCCTTGCCCTTCTTGCGACTCGCCGGCTTCTTGTCCGCCGGCTTGCGCTTCTGCCCGCCCGCGTTCGATGCGTCGGCGCCGGATGCCCCACGGTTCTTCTCGATACTGCGCCGAAGCGCCTCCATCAGGTCGAGAACCTCCCCCCCGGCCTCCCGCTCCGGCTGCTCGCCGAAAGTCTCCTCGGTGCTGACGGCCTCGCCCTTCTCAATCTTCGCCTCAATGAGGGCGCGCAACTGCTCCTGGTAACTGTCGCTGAACTTCTCTGGCGTGAAGTCCGAGGCGAATGATTCCACGAGCGCTTCGCTCATCTGCAACTCGCGGTCAGACACCGCCACGTCCTCTGCGAGGGAGGGGAAGGAGGCCTCCCGCACCTCGTCATCCCAGAGCATCGCCTGAAGCACAAGAACATCGCCTCGCACCCGGAGCGCGCCAAGGCGGGTCTTCTGCCGCAGTGCGAAGCGCACGATCGCGGTCCTGTCTGTCTCCTCCAGCGTGCGTCGCAGCAGGGCGTACGCCTTCGGCGAGCGCGAATCCGGTTCGAGGTAGTAGCTCTTGTCGAGAATGATCGGGTCGATCTGGTCGTTGGGCACGAATTCGACCACATCGATCTCACGACTGCGTTCCTCCGGCAGGGACTTCAGGTCGTCGTCGCTCAGGATGACGGTTCGCCCGCCGTCATCGAAGGCCTTGTTGATGTTCTCGAAGTCGACGATCTTGCCGCACACTTCGCAGCGACGTTGGTAGCGGATGCGTCCGCCATCCTCGTCGTGCACCTGGTGCAGGCTGATGTCGTGGGACTGCGTGGCGCTGTAGACCTTCACGGGCACATTGACAAGCCCGAACGCGATCGCGCCCTTCCAGATGGATCTCATCTCCTCATCATCACTCGCGAGTGGGTGCCATGTAACCCGCTTGCGGTCAAGGGCTGGCCCACTCCAGTGCGGCGTTCAGAAGATGAATGATGACTGGATTCGTCTCCGGCGCGCCGCAGCGGGTGTCCGTCGACGGCTACCCGTTGAAGCTCACAAGCCTCGACAAGGTCATGTATCCGCTGGAGGGAATCACAAAGGGCGACATCATCGCCTATTACGCGGAAGTTGCTCCGGTCATGATCCCGCAGGTACAGGGGCGGCCCGTCACCCGCAAGCGCTGGGTCGACGGGGTGGGCACAGACGAGCATCCGGGGCAGGCCTTTTTCCAGAAGAACCTGGAGGACTCGGCTCCGGACTGGATACCCCGCGGGGTGATCGCCCACAGCGGCCATACGAACACGTATCCGATCGCCAATAACCGCGCAACGCTCATCTGGCTCGCGCAACTCGCCTCGATCGAGGTGCACGTGCCGCAGTGGCGGTTCGAGGCGTCGGGCGGGCGGGGCAATCCCGACCGGCTCGTACTCGATCTCGACCCCGGTCCCGGAGTCGGACTCGCGGAGTGCGCCGAAGTGGCGCGGCTGGCCAGGGAAATCCTTCGCGACATGGGTCTCGACCCGCTTCCGGTGACGAGCGGGAGCAAGGGCATCCACCTCTACTGCGCGCTCGACAGCAGGCAGACGAGCGAGGAGGTTTCCGCGGTCGCGAAGGAACTCGCCCGAGCGCTCGAAGCCGATCATCCGGGTCTCATCGTGAGCGAGATGAAGAAGTCCCTGCGCGCGGGAAGGGTGCTCGTCGACTGGAGCCAGAACAATGCCAACAAGACCACCGTAGCTCCCTACTCACTGCGTGGCAGGCCGCACCCGTATGTTGCCGCACCGCGCACGTGGGAGGAACTCGAGAGTCCCGATCTCGGGCAGCTCGACTTCCGGGAGGTGCTGCAACGGGTGGAAGGATTTCCGGACCCACTCATTGCGCTCGCGGGGAGGGGCACTGAGGATCGACTGGCGAAATACCGGAGCATGCGCGATGGGGAGAAAACCCCGGAACCGGTGCCGCAGGGCCGAACAGACAACGGGACCGCGGGCCCGGGAACACGGGGACGTTTCGTCATCCAGGAACACCACGCGCGACGCCTGCACTGGGACTTCCGGCTCGAGCGCGACGGGGTTCTCGTGAGCTGGGCCGTGCCGAGGGGCATGCCAGACGATCACAGGACCAACCATCTCGCAGTGCGAACGGAAGACCATCCGCTCGAGTATCTCGGGTTCGAGGGAACGATCCCGCACGGCGAGTACGGCGCAGGCACGGTCACGATCCACGATCACGGCGAATATGACCTGGAGAAGTGGACCGATGGCAAGGAGGTCATCGTCGTTGTGCACGGCGAGCGTGGCGGTACCCGGCGCTACGCGCTCATCCACACGGGCGAGAACTGGCTCATGCACCTCATGAAGGACCAGCCTCGCCAGCAGCTCGCCCCCATGCTCGCTGCGACCGGCTCGGCCGGCCTGCTGCGCGCGGGAGACGACCCCAACCAGCACGAGTGGGCGTGGGAGATGAAGTGGGACGGCATCCGGGCGCTCGCCTTCACCGACGACTCCGGTTTGCGGCTCGTCAGCCGAAACGGGAGCGACCTCACGGCCACCTACCCGGAACTCGCCGTCATCAGCGACGAGCTGACCGCCGGCACGGTGCTTGACGGCGAAATTGTCGCGCTGGATGCCGCAGGAAGACCCGACTTCGGACTGCTCCAAACGCGCATGAACCTCGTCCGGAGACCCGACATTGAACGGGCCGCACGCAAGACGGAGGTGGAGTATTTCGTCTTCGACATTCTCGTCGCCGGCGGCCGTCCGCTCGTGAATGAGCACTATGACCATCGCAGGGCCGAGCTCGAGCGAACAATCCAACCGACTGGGAGGGTGAGAGTTCCGCCCGCGTTCCACGGCGCGCTGTCAACCGCGATCGCCAGCAGCAGGCAGCTGGGGCTCGAGGGGGTCGTCGCGAAGCGGCGCGACAGCACCTACCACGCGGGGCGACGATCGAGCGCATGGCTCAAGATCCGGCACATCCGCTCGCAGGAGGTGGTGATCGGCGGCTGGCGACCCGGCAGGGGCGGCCGTGCCGACACGATCGGATCGCTCCTGCTCGGAGTGCCGGCAGAGAAGGGTCTGCGTTACGTCGGACGCGTCGGTACCGGATTCAGCGAAAAGGAGCTTGATGCTCTTTCGTCCCGCTTGCGACGGCTCTCCCGGCCCAGCTCGCCCTTCACCGACATCCCCGCAGCGGATGCCCGCGACGCCCACTGGATCCGGCCATCCCTCGTCGGTGAAGTGGAGTTCACCCAGTGGACGCGGGCCGGTCGGCTGCGTCACCCCAGCTGGCGGGGGCTTCGCCCGGACAAGGCGCCGTCAGAGGTCAGCGCATGACGAGCCTGTCCGTCGTGATTCCCGTGCTCAATGATGGCGCGATGCTCGCCCACTGCCTGCCCACCCTCACCGCCCAGTCGCGCGCCGCCGAAGAGATTATCGTTGTCGACAACGGCAGCACCGACGACAGCGTTGAGGTGGCCCTTCGCCACGGAGCGAGGGTGCTCAGCGAGCCCCGACCGGGAATCACCGCGGCAGCAGCCGCCGGGTTGGATGCAGCACGGGGAGACATCCTCGTGCGCTGCGATGCCGATAGCCGGCTCCCAACGGACTGGTTGGCGAGGATCGAGCGCACCCTCAACGATCTACCCGACGCCGTCGCCATCACCGGACCGGGTCACTTCTACGATCTCGGACGCCTCGGCGACCTGCTGGCGCGCACCCTCTACCTCGACTGCTACTTCCTGTCGATGGGAAGCGCCGTGGGGGGAAACGTCGTCTTCGGATCGAACTATGCGGTGAGGGGCTCCGTCTGGCGTGGCATCAGCCCGGAGGTACCACGGGATGACCCAGAACTCCATGACGATCTCGACCTCAGCTTCCGCATGCCGCTCGGATCGATCGTCATCCACGACCGCGGCCTGCGTGTCGGCGTATCGGGACGCCCGTTCGTCAGCTTCTCCGGAATCGTGCGGCGGTGGACCCGCGGTCTTCACACCCTCGCCATCGGATGGTCGCTGCACTCCCCCGGCGAGCGCTGGGCCGCACGGCTGGCATCGATCCGAGAGCGTCGGAGGCGGGCGACCTCATCCCGTACGTCGGCTGACAATCGCTTGAACGCGCCTACCGGGCGTGGGGGTCGCCATCTAGGCTGAGGTGATGAAAGCGAAAACTCTCCTCATCATCGGGCTCGGCGTCGGCTATGTCCTGGGGGCGCGCGCCGGTCGCGAGCGCTACGAACAGATCCGCGCCAAGGCCACCGAGCTGTGGGAGAACCCCGCCGTGGTGCGTCGTCGCCGCGAGGCGGCGAGCTACGCCAGGGAGCAGGCCCCAGTGATCCGCGCCAAAGTGGAATCCGCGGCCAAGGCGGCGCCCGGGGTTGTCGCGGATGGCGCGAAGACCGTCGCCGCGGCTGCGACCGAGGCTGCAGATGCAACGGCGGATGTCGCGCGTACGGTTGCCGCCAAGACCGCGTCGACCACGAGGGATGCGGTCGACAAGACCGTCAGCACGGCGAAGGACGTTGCGAACAGCGTGTCATCCACTGCCAGGGATCTCGTCGACAAGGTGAGCGGGAAGTCCCGCAGGGTCGCGCACGATGACTCGAAGACAGCCAGCACCACGACGCCAGGCAGTTAGGCCCCCGGGCGGTTAGGCGGGCCCCTCCTGCGGGATGATCGTGATCGACTCGGTCACCGCCGTGATTCCGCTCAGTCGCTCCGGTGACAGAACTCGCTGCACCTGTTCCTCGGTCATGAGCCCGGAGTCGACGACGAGTTGGGCGATCGACGCATTCGTCGTGAGAGCCGTGTGCGCGAGAGTCGCCGAGGCCGCGTAGCCGATATACGGGGTGAGCGCCGTCACGACCCCGACGCTCGAGCCCACCTGCATCGAGAGCCTGGTCGTGTTCGCCGTGATTCCGTCGATGCAGTTCACCCTCAGCGTGCGGCACGCGTTCGTCATCCACGCGAGTGACTGGAGCAGGCTGTGCGCGATGACCGGCTCGAACGCATTGAGTTGCAGCTGGCCCGCCTCGGCGGCAGCAGTGACGGTGGCGTCGGCACCGATCACGGAGAAGGCGACCTGGTTGACCACCTCGGGGATCACCGGATTCACTTTGCCCGGCATGATGCTCGAGCCCGCCTGGCGGGGCGGAAGGTTGATCTCGCCGAACCCCGCCTGGGGTCCACTCGAGGTGAGCCTGAGGTCGTTGCAGATCTTCGACAGCTTCACCGCTGCCCGCTTGAGAGTTCCGCTCAGCGTCATGAAGATGCCGGCATCCGCCGTTGCCTCAATGAGGTCGGGCGCCGTTTCCATCTCAATTCCCGTGAGCTCGATGAGGTGGCGCCGCACGGCGTCGGCGTAGCGCGGATCGGCGGTGATCCCCGTGCCGATGGCCGTCGCGCCGAGGTTGATCTCGTTGAGCCACGGAACAACTTCGCTCAGGCGGTCGTAATCCTCCTGGAGTGTCGTGGCGAAGCCGGAGAATTCCTGTCCGAGCGTCATCGGCACTGCGTCCTGCAACTGCGTGCGCCCAACCTTGAGGATGCTCCGGAATTCCTTCCCCTTCGCGGTGAAGGCCTGGGTGAGGAGCTTGTGCTCCTCGAGCAGCCGCAGTAACGAGAAGACCATGGCGAGTTTGATGGCCGTGGGATAGACGTCGTTCGTGCTCTGGCTGCGATTCACGTCATCGATCGGGTGGAGGTGCGAGTACTCGCCCCTGCCGAATCCCATGATCTCGAGTCCACGATTGGAGATGACCTCGTTCGCGTTCATATTGGTGGACGTTCCTGCACCGCCCTGGATCACCCCAACTACGAACTGGTCGTGGAGTGCACCCCCGACAAGCTCCTCGCAGACCTGGTCGATGATGGCGGCCTTGTCGTCGTCGAGCACTCCGATCTCACGGTTGGCACGAGCCGCGGCCTGCTTGACGCGTGCGATCGCGTTGATGAGATCGGGGTAGTTGAAGATCGCCCGGCGGGTGATCGGAAAATTTTCCAGCGCTCGCGCCGTGTGGATGCCCCAATACACCTCCGCAGGAATGTCGAGAGACCCGAGCGAGTCCCACTCAATTCTCGTTGGCCCGGCGGCGGCGACGAAGTCGTCACTTCCGAGTGAGGGGCCATTCGTGGGGACGTGGTTCTCGTCGCCCTCTATGGCCTGTTCTTCAAACGCTCGTGGCGTCGTGTGCATCGGCTGGGTCTCCTTCGACTGTCGATCGGCACAACTCTACGCTCCCCGTCAGGGCAAACGGTTGGGTTTCGGCGCGAGCTCACGTAGCGTTATGAAGGTGAGAGATCGCGACAACAACACCAACGACCCGCAGGATGCGGATGCGCCATATTCAGACGGAACCGTGCCGGCGGATGCGGACTTCGCCGGCTCGGCCGATGAGCAGGAGCAGGAACAGGAACAGGAACAGGAACAGGAAGCGGGACCGACCGACGAGGCCGGGCCGCTGACCAACCTGTTCCCTGGAGGCGCACAACTGCCCGAATCGGAGGGCGAGGACGAGGTGGGTCCGGCACCCGCTCCCGTGCCCTGACCCATGAAACCACCGTCCCACCCACGTTTTGGGGGGCGAGCAATCCTTCGAATTCCTACCCTTTTGGCCCGGCATTCCCTAGAGTTCGAATAACGAATAACCTTGGGGGGAGTACGTTGTGAGCAACGACAGCGGTTTTGGAGTGCCGGCGGGGTGGTATCCCGACCCGCTTGGCCTGCCTCAAATGCGATGGTGGGACAACCACGGTTGGACCGAACACACCACGGAAGCGCGCGCGCCCATCGTCATCCAGGAAACGACCTTTGCCTGGGCAGACGACGAGGCGCCCACCCGACGTGAGCGCCGCGAGCGCGAGCGCGACGATGACTTCGACTCTGCCACCGTTCCACCGGTGGTTCCCACTGCGGAAGCGCTCCTTCAGCTCGAACCGCCGTCATGGGACTCACTTCCCGCGAACGAGCCGGCCCCGGTGCAGGAGCAGGCCGCCCCGGCACGGGACTTCAGCGACTTCCATTCCGACCAGGCGTTCACGCATGAGGCGACCCGCGCACCAGCTGCCAAGGCAGACGGGTTCGCGAGCGCCGCGAGCGACGTGCACCAGGCGGACGCGCACACTTCCAGTGTCGCGAACACCGGGCATGCCGCTGCCTCGGCCGCAACCGGCTACAGCCCCGATCTTGACTTCGCGCAGTTCCGCGCCACTGCTCACGATTCTGCGTTCTCGGCCCAGACGGCAACGGCCGTCGCCGATGGCGCAGCGCCGAGGGCCACACGGGCGACGGCGGCAGGGCGCGGCGACGCTCCCCTGACACCGCACTCCCCCTCGGCCTGGATCATCGCGCTCATCCCTCTGCTGCAGCTCGTGCTCACGCTCCTCGTGGTGTCAAGCGTCGGCGCGGCGGGCAGCAGCGTCGAGGTCATGCTCGGCATTTGGCTTGCGCCCTACTTCGCCGTGATTCCGCTCGCATTCGTCGACCGCAGGGCACTCGTCAAGTCGGGCTACGAGAATCCGGCATCGTGGCTGTGGTCCTTCCTTGGCGCACCGGTTTATCTCATCGCCCGTGCTATCAGCATTGTCATGAGGGCCGGAAACGGTTTCGGGCCGATCCTCGTCTGGGGAGCGCTCGCGCTGCTGCAGGTCGGATCCATCGTTGCCGTGCCGGGCCTGGTGATCTCTGCCCTGCCCGCCGTGTTCACGGCAGAAGCAGAGGAATCCATCCGCTACGACGCGACCGTGTTCGGGCCGCTCGTAAGCGTCAAGTGCCCGAGCCCGCCAGCAACGGTCATCGGCCAGCAGTTCACCTGCACGCTCACCCGTCCGGGTGCTCCCGTCACGAACGTGACCGCGAGCCTCCAGAGGGCGAATGGCTGGATCGCCTGGCGCGTTGAAGACTGGGGAATGTACACGACCGGAAACTAGTTCTTCCGTTCATGATTGTGTGAGTTCGACTCGAAATGCCACCGCAGCTTGTGCTGGCGGTGGCATTTCGTCGTAGTAGCCTAAGTCCTGAAAGACTCTGAGGCTCAGCAGTGCCAGGGCGGTGAAACTATTTCTGACAACTCCTCTGGCCTCGCGCCCGCTGGCTGGTTCGATGATCCGAGCGGGTCCGGCCAGTTGCGCTGGTGGGACGGCGCCGCGTGGACCGGACACCTGGCACCCGCCCCGCCGCAGGCCCCCGCTGCGCCCCAGCTCTCCCAGCTTCCGCCGCCATCCCGTCCGGCGCCGAGCAGTCCACCGCAGGGGCGCGCCCTCCAGCTTGAAGCTCCCTCTGGCGCCGTCGCCGAACCGACAACCGGAACGGGAAGTGTGGATGTCGCAAACTACCCCTCCCGCCGGTCGCTGAGGGCAATCGAGGCGCCAACCGAGCCGGGAGCAGCTGGCCCGGAGCCGGAACCGGCTCCCGCACCACCCGTGCCGGCCGGAGCACCGGTGCCGGCCACAGCACCGACACCCGCGATCGCCCTGCCCGCCGCCGCATCGCCGCCGCCGGCTTCCGCCTTCACCGACTCGAACCCTGTGGTCCCGACGCCCGGACTCACGATGCCGCCCCCCGAGTTCGCACTCCCCGTCTTCACCTACCAGGGCGAAGTGTATGACGAGCCCGGGCCAGGGCTGACCCCCTTCGCGTACGTCCAGGAGATCAGCGACACAGAGATCCCGCCGACACCGGCCGCGCCGCCAGCACCCACCCTGCCTGCCAAGGTCGACAGCGCGCAGGAAGATCGCAAGACGACGGTCTCCTCGGTGCTCCTGGCATTCGCCCCCTGGCTCGGTGCCGCTGCCATCGGAGCGGTGTTGCTCCTGCGGGGCATCGACATCACCCAGTGGTGGTTCTGGGCTGTCGTGGCGTTGCCATACCTGCTCTGCATCCCGCTCGCTGCGCTCGATCGGCGCCGACTCATGCGATGGGGATTCGGCGCTCCCGCGTCATCCGCCTGGATCCTGCTTACCGCGCCGGTGTACCTCATGGCCCGCACGAGGGCAGTCCAGAACGAGGCAACGGGCGGAAACGCACCACTGTGGCTTCTGATCGCCAACGTCGCGCTCGTGGCCGGTGCCGCTGTCGGGCTGGCCCAGTTCGCCGGGGTCGGCTACATCCCGCTGCTCGCGGAGGAGATCGAGGACTCGATCGAAGCCGAGCTCCGCGCGGACGGCAACGACGGTGTCGCACACTGCCCGGCGATCCTGCTCGATGCGAACTCGCCACTGCCCGGCGCCACGGGAACCCTCACCTGCACGGTGGTCGACCCCGAGCAGATGCTCGAAATTGTGGAACCCATACGGATTGCCGTCGTGCACTTTGACCGTGGAAGCGACTACAGCTTCTTCGTCAAACCAGTGGACTGACCCCGCCCGCCCGGACTGCCAGCGCACGGCAGAATGGTTCCATGTCCACGATCGCGCTCGCCATCCTCAACCGGCCATCGACGCATGCTGCGCCCCACGAGGAAGGCGCACCGGCGTTCACGCTCGTCGATCCCTCAGCGCCGCAACTGACGGTGCTCGATCTCGGGGCGACCCGGGGCGACGGCGTCTTCGAGACCATCAGCGTCGTGGACGGCCGCCTCCATGCACTCGAAGCGCATCTCAGGCGACTCGCCCGTTCCGCTGCGATGCTCGAACTGCCGCCGCCTGACCTCGACGCCTGGCGGGACGCGGTGCTCGCGGTGGTGGCAGAACTTGATCCGGTCGGCGAAGCCGTTGTGAAGGCCGTGCTCACGCGGGGCGTGGAGGGAGATGGCAGGCCCACCGGCTGGGTTCATGCTTCGCCTTCGCCCGACCACACCGTTGCGCGCACGGTGGGTCTGCGGGTGGTCACTCTCGATCGCGGCTACCGCCACGACATCGAGCAGACATCGCCGTGGCTCCTGGCCGGAGCGAAGACGCTCTCCTATGCCGTCAATCGGGCCGTGCTGCGGGAGGCAGCCCGGCGGAACGCGGATGACGTGATCTTCGTCAGTTCGGACGGCTACCTGCTCGAGGGGCCGACATCCACCCTCGTGTTCCGCCGGGGGAACTTCCTGGGTACGCCGGGCACCGGACTGGGCATACTCGAGGGAACCACGCAGGGCGACATTTTCGAGTGGGCGCGGTCTTTCGGACTGGCCACAGGGTTCGAACTGCTCACGGCGGAGCAGCTTCGGCTGGTCGACGGCGCCTGGCTGGTCTCGAGCGGTCGCCACGCCGCACCCATCCGCGAACTGGACGGCAGGGAGTTAAAGGTCGACGGGGAACTCACCGCGAACTATCAACGCCCACCTCTTCGCCCGCACGAGATAGCGGAAGCGAGGGGTACGGTGCAGCGGCCACATGCGTTGAGCTGAAGACGTGAGATACCCCCGTAAATGCCGTCCAGCCGCCTGGTGCCGCCGCACCGAGTCTCCCCCGGTGGTGCTGAGTCTCACGCTAACGGCAGCTCGCCCGCCCGCGCTGCCCCCAGAGGGGGGCACCCCTAAGCGGGGGGCGACAGCTCGCCCCTCTCGGCCATACGACAGATTTCGGGGGACACGCGGTGGCGACACGCCGTGGTCAATCCGGGTCGACTGTATCGTGCAGAATGGTCGAGCCCACTTCCACACCAGAAGGATTCCATTCGTGATTTTCCAGTTGTTCAAGCGTAAGAAGAAGACCGCAACCGCAGACGCCGCACCCGCGAAGTCCGCGGTGCAGGAGTCCGCAGCGTCGAAGCCAGCAGCGTCGAAGCCAGCGACATCGAAGCCGGCAGCCGCGAAGCCCGCCGCTGCAAAAACCCCCTCAGCGACGGCAGCGAAGAAGTCGGAAACGGCACCGGCCGCGCCAGTGGGGCAGTCGACCGGATCAAAGGTGCCGAGTGTCGCAGAGCTGAGGGAGCAGGCGAAGTCGCTGGGAATCACCGGGGTCTCACGACTCACCAAGGCGGAACTGCAGAAGGCGATCAACGCCCGTAAGTAGCGACATGCTGGTCACCCGGCTCGCGCTCGAGGTGACCAGCTGCTGCGCCCCCTCACGGGCCCGGCGGCACGCCGTCGCGCTGGCCAGCACCAGGACCGCCGCGTAGTGTCGATGTATGACCCCCGACACTGTCGGCACCCACGCGGGACTCCCCGACTCCATCGCACACTGGATGAGATCGCAGCGCTGGTACGCCTCCAAGGGGTTCGCGCCGCACCTCCAGCGCGTGGGCGGATGGCGGTTCGACGGCGACCGGATCACCGTCCACACGCACTTCCTGCTCGATCGCAGCGACGGCACGACGACCATTTACCACGTGCCCATCACGGAGCGCGCGACACCCCTGCCCGGGGTCGATCCGATCGAAAGCCGTGAGGGCAGATTTCTCTACGATGGGGTACAGGATCCCGGCTATGCAGCGATCCTCGTCGACCTCATGCTCCACGAGCGCAGTGTTGATGGTGCCCACGGGCGTCGGGAGCCAGGGGCGACCGATGTCACCGTCACGAGCACTGCCGTCCTGCGCGGCGAACAATCCAACACCTCCATAATCTGCGAGGTCGCTGAGGGCGCACCGGTCATGCTCAAGATCTTTCGCGCGCTTCAGCACGGCGAGAATCCGGATGTCGAACTGCAGTCGGCAATTGCTTCCACCGGCTCACAACTCGTGCCGCGATCGATCGGCTACCTGGCGGGCGAATGGGATGACCCCAGGGAGGCCACCGGTCACGGCTCCGGCCATCTCGCTTTCGCCCAGGAGTTCCTGCCGGGGGTGCAGGACGCCTGGCGAGTGGCATTGCAGTCGGCCTCCGGGAACGGCGACTTCGGCGAGAGCGCGCGGCAGCTGGGTGAGGCAACTGCGGACATGCACGCGACGCTCGCGCGTGTGCTGCCCACACGTGAGGCCGGCGAGCGTGACGTGCTCGCGATGATCGAGACCATGCGTTCGCGACTCGAATCGGCGCTGCGGGAAGCGCCGGCACTCGCAGCCAGCCGGGAATCCCTGGAGTCGATCCTCGCGGCCGCAGCTACCGTGCCCTGGCCGGGCCTTCAACGGATCCATGGCGACTATCACCTCGGCCAGGTTCTGCTCGTGCCGGGCCGCGGCTGGGTCATCGTCGACTTCGAGGGCGAGCCGTTGCGCCCCATGTGGGAGAGATCCAGACTCGACGTCCCCCTGCGCGACGTTGCGGGCATGCTGCGCTCTTTCGACTACGCTGCAGGCTCAGTGGCGTTCGAGGGCGGAAATGCCGCCCACTGGGCTCTCACGGCTCGCCACGCCTTCCTCGACGGCTACATCGCCCGCTCCGGTCACGACGTAAGGGAGCACCGGGTGCTGCTCGACGCCTTCGAGATCGACAAGGCTCTCTACGAGGCGGTGTACGAAGCGCGCAATCGCCCCGACTGGCTGCGCATCCCCCTTGCCGCCATCGGCCGTCTCGCGGAACGCAATCGGGCGGGCGTCCGGTAGCGCATCGCACCGCTTCGCGCTAGGGGTTTACTCCCCTTTGGGGGGAGGGTCTACTTGATCCATGACTGGGATCGCCGAACGCCAAACAACCGCACTTACGTCCAGGCAGCGAACGTCACTGCGGAATCATCTCGATGGAGACCGTGAGCAGACCCGATTGCTCATCGACCGACTCACCGAAGAGATGGGAGCCTTCGTCACCGCGCGTCGAGACACCCCCACCGACGACGAACATGACCCTGAGGGCCCCACGTTGGCGTTCGAGCGATCCCAGTCCCACGCGATGCTCCGCCAGACCAAGCAGCACCTCGACGACATCGATGCCGCGCTTGTCCGGCTCGACGAGGGCACATACGGTGTCTGCGTGAACTGCGGCGACGAGATCTCCCTCGGCCGGCTTCAGGCGCGTCCGCAGGCCCCGCACTGCATCACGTGCGCGAGCCGTATCCGCTGATCGTCAGGCGAGCGCGTCCGCGAGCAGGCTCACAAGTGCCTCGAGCTGGATGCTCGACTCGGCGAGAACCTCGTCGTCCGAACCATCAAGCGCACGAGCGGCAAGTCCCGCCTTGCTGTCGATGAGTTCCGCGATCTTGGCGTCGATGGTCTGTGCGGCGATGATGCGCCATGCCGTCACGGGAAGTTCCTGACCGATGCGGTGCACCCGATCGATCGCCTGGGTCTGCTCCGCCGAGGTCCAACTCAGTTCGGCGAGCACGACGTTCGAGGCTGCCTGCAGGTTCAACCCCACGCCTGCCGCAGTGAGCGACGCGACAACGACCGCAACCTCGGGATCGGAATCGAATGAGTCGATCGCCGACTGCCGGGCCTTTGCGCTCTGTTCCCCCCGAATCGACACCGACTTCAGGCCCACCTTCGCAAAGTGCGCCTCGGCCTTGTCCATCACATCGATGTGCTTCGCGAAGAAGACGACCTTGCCGACGTTGCGCGCAAGCTGGGCCGTGTAGTCGGCGGCGAGTGTGGCCTTCGCCTGTCCGATCCGACGCACCATGGTGAAGACGTTCTCACCGGTCGTCGACGCCTTCGACTCCTCGAGTTCCTCGTGCGCGACGAGCCTGATGAGCCGGGTGCGCTCCACCTCGTCGAGTTCCCCTTCACTCCCGCGAAGGGCGAGCCGACGACGGTAGCGATCGACCAGTCGCGCGGTGAGCGCGGCCTCCGCATCGCGGATCGAACGCCCGAGATCGTCATCGAGTTCCACGGGGATGTCCGCCACGCGACGCGCGGGAATGTCGGCCGCGACATCCACTTTCTTGCGGCGCACGATCCCCATATCGATCACAGCCTGCCGCGCGGCGGCGAAGAAGCCGAAGTCCGCGGGGGTCAGCTCGGTCTCCTCGAGCTTGCCGAGAAGTTCCGGAAGCGGCTTCTTGTCGTCGATCCAGCCGAGGAACTGCCAGATGGCCCTGAAGTCCTCGATCTGGTTGATGAGCGGGGTTCCCGTGAGCGCCATCATGAGTGCTTTGGGGTAGGTTGCCCGGATGCTGCGGCTGAGCGCCAGAACGTGCTTCGACCGCTGCGAACTGAGATTCTTGATGAAGTGCGCCTCGTCGACGACCATTCCCTTGAACCCGAACCGGCCGAGCCAGCCGACGTGGCGATCGAGGATCTCGTAGTTCACGATCACTACATCGCTGAACGCATCCACGTCGTTGCCGTCGCCGTGGACGACCGTCGCGGTGCGCTTCGGCATCCACAGTGCGACCTCGCGCGCCCAGTTCGTCTTGACGACGTTCGGCACAACGACCAGCAGCGGGAAAGAGTTCGAGACGTCTGCGGCCAAAAGGGCCTGGGCGGTCTTGCCGAGTCCCGGCTCATCCGCGAGAAGGAACGTCCGGTGCCCCGCCCGCACCTGCTCTACGAACCGCGCCTGGTGGCGCATGAGATCGAGCTCGCCGGGGGTTCCGAGTCCCGCAGCCTCGGGGAGGTCCATGCTGGCCGCCCCGCCGCCGGCGCCGTACTCGAACGAGCGGAACAGCGGTTCGATGAGTTCCCAGTTCGCGAGCCGATTGGCACGCGCGGGGGTTGGCGCAATGGCGCTGAAGTCGGGCGCGAGGAAGGGGTTGGCCATTTGCACCTGGCGCACCGACTTCGGCACGACCTGTTTCTCCGCCTGCGCATCAACGGGCGTCGCCGTCGTCGTGATGATGAGCTCATCCGGGCTCAACTCGATGCCTGCGGCGAGCAGAAGATCACGGCGAAGCGCCTTTGCTGCGGCGGTCACCGGGGCGTCGTCCGCCAGAAGGGCGATGAGGCTCGTGTCGCGAGCGGCGGTCTTCGCGAGAATGCCCGCGAGACCGTCCAGTCGCTTCTGTTCGTTGATCCGCTCGGCGTCGGTGTAACCGGGGTCGGTCTTCACCCTCACGCGCTCTTCCCTCAGCAGCAGCGCGGCAACCTGGAACCGTGCCCTGTTCGCGGGTTTGAGCGGACCCTTCTGCACGGCGCTCTCGACCTCGCGGGCGGTGCGGGCCAGAACCGGGATCACTCCCGCTTCGTCACCCCCGCGCGGCCTCCGTCGCTGGGATGTACTGCGGGAGCCCCCGGCACGCTGACGCGACTGGCGCTGGCCTGACTGGGCCATGTTCCTCCTTGTGCCTGCGACAGGCCCGGTTTATGGGGTTCGTTTGCCGATGGTGACTGGCGACGAGTGCCCTGCGAACGAACCAGACCCAGGCGCGAGGCGCTTGGTGGTTCTTCAGGGCGTGAGGCTATTGTACGCGTATCGGCCTGAGATTAGCGCGGGACTTGCGGGTCAGAGGGTTGTGAGGTTCTTCGTCGCCGGGCCCTCGAGCAGCGTGCCGTCAGCTGCGAAGCGCGAACCGTGCGCCGGACAGTCCCAGCTGCGCTCCTGGTCGTTCCAGGTCAGGATCGCGTGCATGTGCGGACAGACCGTCGACACCTGGCAGGTGACCCCGTTGACGGTCGAGGAGCCAACCGGTCGCAGCCCGCGATGCCCCGTCATTGCCGCACCCTCCTCGGGAGGGTGCGCGGGCAGCTTCCGCACGACCGCACCGGCGTAGCCCTTTGCGTACCACCATGCAACTGCGGCGTTCATCCCGATGCCTGAAGCGACAGCCATGGGCGTCGTCACGCGGCTGTGCAGGGTTTTCGCCCACGGAAGGTTCCCGCCGAGAATGTCAGCGGCGAGGGTCAGCGCGCACTGCACCGCGTTGGTCATCCCCCACTTGTCGTAGCCCGTTGCAAGGTAAACGCGGCCGAACCCTCGCGGCATCCAGCCGACGAACGGTACTCGCTGCGGCGTCTCATAGTCCTGGGCACTCCAGACATGCGTGCGCTCCGCCCCCGGCCAGTACTGCTGGGTCCAGGCGTTGAGGTCGGCAACCTGCATGGCCGGCGAAGGGTGCCTGCCGACACCGTGGCCGTTCCCACCGACGATGAGCAGCTCGCCATCGCCGCCCGGCGTCGTGCGGAGCGACCGTTTGGGTTCGTCGACGCTGATGTACATCGCCTGCGGAATCTCCCCGGGAACACGGTAGGCCGCAGCGTACGACCTGCTCGGGCGAAGCTTCGCCCAGTACAACCCCCGATCGAGGATCGGCGATCCCGTGGCGATGATGACGTGCTCCGCACGCACCGTGCCCTTGACCGTTTCGATGACAGCGGGCGAAATGGATGCCCGGACCGACTGCACGCGGGCACGCTCGATGACGACCCCGCCGTGTGCGCGGATGTCGCCCACGAGGGTGCGGGCGACATCCACCGGGTCGAACTGTGCCTGATCCTTCAGGATCACGGCCCCGTAGGTGGGAAAGGGCAGGCCCACGTCATTGGATTTGATCACCTCGAGGCCGGCCGAGCGCGCCGCCTGGTACTCGCGGTCGACGATCCCGACGCCCGGCTTCGTCGCGGCATAGCTGACCGCGTCGCGGTACTGCAGCGGTACGCCGTGGTCTTCGGCGTACCGCGCGAGCCAGGCGAAACCCTCACGGTTGCCCTCGACATAGGCATTGAGTACCGCCTGGTACCCGTACTTCCGGATCTTCGACAGTTGTGCGCCCTGCAGCACCGAGAGCTTTGCGGTCGTGTTGCCGGTCGTGACAGCGGCAACCTCCCGCGCCTCGAGCACGGCGACCCTGCGGCCCGCGCGTGCGAACAGGAGTGCGGTCACGAGCCCGGTGAGTCCGGCACCGACGATGACCTCGTCATATCTTCCGTCCGGTTCGAATTCATCCGACGGAATATCAGCCGCCCGGGCGAGCCAGAGTGAGGTGGTATTGGTGGTGGTCAACGATGCCATCCCTTCACGCTACTTCGCCCGGGCCGGGCGCGACAGGGAACCAGGCGAGTTTCGGCTGGGAATGCCTAGACGCCGCGGCCACCACCGCCACCGCCCCCGCCCCCGGAGGATCCGCCCCCGCCTGAACCACCACTGGAACTGCTGGAGGAACTGCCCGTGAATGTCGACGATGTCGTCGCGCTCATCGCCCCGATGCTCGAGGCGAACCGGGCGGAGTTGAAGCCTGAGGATCCGGCGTACCAGTCCGGCGGAGAGTCCTCGTAGTACCGACCGAGTTCCTGCGCCCACTGCTTCTCAAGTCCGAACAGCACTGCATACGGCAACAGCCGCTCGTAGAGCTTCACCACCTGGCTGGGATCGTCGGCGCTCACCGGCACT
This sequence comes from uncultured Actinomycetota bacterium, assembly GCA_963848065.1. Taxonomy (GTDB): domain Bacteria; phylum Actinomycetota; class Actinomycetes; order Actinomycetales; family Microbacteriaceae; genus CAWKBZ01. The sequence goes on from CAWKBZ010000001.1 coordinate 275,390, forward strand.
CGCAGCGCGCCGACGGGAGACTGCAGCACCCGGAGCCGATCCGCCTCCGCCAACTCGATGTAGACCCTCAGTCCCTTCAGGTGGTCGCGGAACTCAGCTCCGACCGCAGTGAGCGGTTCACGCTGCATGATCGCGATGGTGACGAGTTCAACCGCGACGGCGAACGCAACGAAGACGAACGGCAGCGCACCGCCCCGTGCGTCATCCCACACGAGATAACCGAAGATCACCGTTCCCACGAGCGCGATGGTCGACGCGAGGATCGGCGCGACCCTCGTCCACGGGCTGATCTCTGCCCGCAGGTCTCCGCGGGCGGCGGACCGCTTCGACGACTGCACGAAGCGGTAGACAGCCTGGCTCCGCGACGTGTCCGACTTGCTGACGCGGTACTGGCTGCCCGGAACGAGCGCGCGGCCGAAGAAGATGCGCATGAAGTTCCGCTCCTGGCCGTTCGCTTCCTCTTCCGTGAGCAGTTCGAGCGTGTAGGTCGACTTCTCGGCGAACCACGACGACTTCACGGAGTCGAGCAGGCGGATGTTGCGCCGGACAGCGAGATCGATGAACTGCGCCGCAGTTGCGCGACGGACCCGGCCGAGCGTGAGGGCCGCCTTCACGACTGTCCTTGACTTCGGTGGTGCGTACTCCGCAATGATGGTGGGTCTTCCGGGTGCGTCGCGCAGGATGGTCGTCCGTCGCACTACGACCCACCCGAGTGCGAACATCGAGAGCAGGACGGACAGCAGCTGGAGGGGAGCAAAGGGACTCAGCAGGTAGGCGGGGTCGCGGGGTACGAACGTGCCGGGCGCGAAGGCGACCGCCATCGTCACGTTCTCATAGGCGAGGAGCCCCTCCGCCCCCACCTGGATGATCGACCCGCCGTCTGCCTGGTCGAGAATCGTCGTTTCGCAGCGATCAGTCGAGCCGAACCGACCCTGGTAGCACTGGACGGCACCCGTGAAGGCGGAAGCGAGTTCCGGTGGCAGGTGCAGGCGTCCGACGACAGCGCCGAATGGCTGGCGCCATCCCGTGCCGTTGACGTCCCAGTAGAACTCCTCGACGCCCGTGTTGCCGAAGAAGCGGGTTACGTTCCGCTGCGTGTAGGTCACGATGTACGACTGGCGGCCCTGCACGAACTCAGTTCCGGCGAGCACGAGCTCGTAGAACCCTTCCTCGCCGGACTGCTCGTCCTCCGTCGCCTCATGCCACGGTCGCGGATTGCCGTCGCCGTCGGTCACGGAAACGAGTTCGATGTCGGTCGGCACGCCCTGGTACCTGGTCGGGATGTCGCGGATGAATCCCCGATTCTGGTTGAAGTCCGGGAAAACCGCGACGATCGTCTCCACGGTCGTGAGCACCGAGCGGCCCTCACCGTCGCGATCGAGATGGTAGTCGGCCTCGAAGCTCTCGAACCGGAAATCGTCGAGCCCAGCGTGGGCTGCTGGGGTCGTGTCTGCGGCGAGCGCACCCAGTGCAATGCCGACGACAGCGATGAACGCTGCGCGTGTTCGCCTGGACATGAGACAACCCTAGGGCCGTCTAGACTGCGGAGGTGAGCGCGATCGACAGGCTGGCTGCCCTGCTCAGGATCCCCACCATCTCGAGCGCGGACGAGAGCACAACGCAGTGGCACGAATTCCAGCGATTCATCGACGCTCTGCCTGCTTTGTACCCTCTCGTCCACGCCACCCTGGAACGCGAGATCATCGACGGTCACTCCCTGCTGTACCGCTGGCCGGGCGAATCATCGGATGGACCCACAGTGCTCATGGCGCACTATGACGTCGTGCCCGCAGTGGATGCCGGCTGGGAGCATCCGCCGTTCGCGGCCCACGTCACCGGCACAGGTAGTGACCGTGTTATCTGGGGGCGCGGCACGCTCGACGACAAGGCTGCCCTCGTCTGCATCCTCGAAGCGGTCGAATCAAGGATCGCGTCGGGCCACCGTCCGCCGCCCGTGACCTCTACCTGAGCTTCGGGCACAACGAGGAGACGGCTGGTAGTGGAGCCCGAGCGGTCGTCGCGACGCTCGCCGAGCGACGGATCCGCCCCGCCTTCGTGCTCGATGAGGGCGGAGCCATCGTCGAGAACATCTTCCCAGGGGTGACGAAGCCCATCGCCGTCATCGGCGTGAGCGAGAAGGGCATCACGAGTCTCGAACTCACCGTCGAACAGAGCGGCGGCCATGCATCCACTCCCCCCGCGTTCAGCGCGACCGACCGGCTGGCCAGAGCGATCGTCCGGCTGGCGCGTCGGCCCTTCCGTGCGCGATTTTCGCCCGTCAACCTTGAGATGATCCGCACGGTCGGTGCGCACGCCCGCCAGCCGTTCCGCGCTGCTTTCACGCAGCTCTGGCTCACCCGACCCCTGCTGCTTGCGCTATTCGGGCGGCTCAGCGACGAAACCAACGCGATGATCCGCACGACGCGCGCGGTCACCCAGCTCTCCGGCAGCCCCGCGGCGAACGCGCTCGCCGAGACCGCGAGCGCGACCGTGAATCTCCGCATCGCTGCCGGCTCCACGGTGAGCGAAGCAATCGCGCACGTACGCAGGTCGATAAGGGATCCGAAGGTGCAGATCCGGGTATTGCACCCGTCTGAGCCTTCACCGGTCTCGCCGACCAGCGGGCATGCCTGGCAACTTCTGGCTGACACCGTCCAGGCGATCTATCCAGGCACGATCGTGACGCCGTACGTCATGCTCGGCGCGACAGACAGCCGTCATTTCGCCGCCATCAGCGAACACGTTTACCGGTTCAGCCCGTTCGAGATGTCGAAGCAGGAGCGCGGCACGCTGCACGCGGTCAATGAGAGGATCCGCGTGGACACGTTCCTGCGCGGCATCCGCTTCTACGAGCGGCTCATCGACGGGCTCTGACCACGACTACAGCGGCGAATCAGTGTCGGGCGCGGATCACCGAAATCGGCCGACTCATCGGCGGAGCCTCCGCCAGTCGCTCGAGCGCTGGGCGCAGTTCCGCGAGCCACGCGGTGTAGCCGGCTTCCGTGAGATGGACCCGGTCCCTGGTGTGTTCCGGCCCCAGCTCGCCGTCGTCGTTCGCGAGCACCGGCCAGAGATCGAGATACTGGGCATGGATGGTCATCGCGTACTGGCGAAGGTGACGGTTGGCATCCCTGATGTCCGCTGCCCGGTCGCGATCCATGGGAGGGATGGAGTGAACGAGCACCCGGACGCCGGGCAACTCGTTGCGGAGCATCGCGAGGAAGTACTCGGTGCTCCTGACGACGAACTCAACACTCCTGGCGGCCAGGAAGTCGTTCGTTCCGACGAGGAGAATGACGACATCGGGGCGAGCCTCCGCGACCTCGTGCAAGCGGTCGACGAGCCTGTCGGTGGTGTCTTCATGCTCTGCCAGCACAAGGATCTCCGACTCGGAGAACCACTCCCGCCATCGTCCGCCAGCCATGAGGCTGTCGCCGATCACAGCGATTCGTTCCGCGTTACCTGGCTCGTTTGCTGCATTCATGGCATTACCTCGCAGAACCCATCATCCCCCACCCCGCGAGCGCGGGGCCAATCCTCAGGGGACTACGGTGCCTATTCCCAGCCAGTTGTCGACCTCAAGAGGACGGTCCGTGACGACACCATCGACGCCGAGAGCGAGCGCAACCGAGCACTCCGCGGGGAGGTTCAGCGTGTAGACGATGACGCCGATGCCCACCTCGTTGAGGAGCGCGACGGCCCAGGGATCGGCGGCAATCGCGGCGTGGGAGACGACGAGGGCGATTGCCCCGTATGAGTAGGCGAGTTCCACGGGATCAGCTGGCAACTCCCTCGTGATCACCATGCGGGGGAACTGACCTGCGTCGAGGCCCAGATTCTCGAGAGTCGAGGGGTTGCTGCTGGCGAACACCAGTCGATGCCTGACCGACGAATCAGCGACGAGATTCGCGAGCCGACGGACATCGGCACGCTTCCAGTGCCCCTTCAACTCGACCATTGCCTTCTTGTCGCTCTCGGCCATCACGCCGAGGAATTCCTCGAAAGTGGGGATGGCCTCCCCCACGAACCGGCGGTCGAACCGGATCCCGGCATCGAGTTCGCGCACTTCGGCGAGGGTGAGTTGGCGCACCTTGCCCGTGCCCGTCGTCGTTCGGTCGACAGTCGAATCGTGCATGAGCACAGCGACGCGGTCACTGGTGAGCCGCAGATCGACCTCGACGAACTCTGCCGGACCCGCCAAGGCACTTCGAACGGCAGCGATGGTGTTCTCGGGCGTCACGGCGCTGTCACCGCGATGGGCGATGACGAACGCGGGCTGGCCCGCCGACCGCAGGCCGCCGAGCATCCCCGTCGCCTGCACCCCCGCAACATTCGGAACGAACACGAGGGCAAGCACCACAATCGCGAAGACCGTGGCGGTGTGGACCGGTCGCTTGAATACGTGCGCTGTCGCCATTGACACGCTCTCCTGCAGTGGTTCGGATCGCCCGCAAACGCGGGTTCTCCCCACCCTAGCGCGTTCGTTACCTTTCCGTTACCTCAGAAGGGAGGGACGATCAGCTGCGATGCCTGCCCTGCGGGAAGAGGAGTCGCCTGCTCGCGAGAAGCCCGGCAATGACGGCAAGCCCAGAGGCCAGGCCGATCCCCAGGGGCAGGATGTCCGAGGAGGAACTCGCCTCACCCATGGCCGGCAACTCAAGCGATGCGAACGATGACCTCGTGTCAGGCTGCTTTGCCGACGGTGCTGACAGGGCGAGCGGCTCCGACTCTCGTGGCTCGTCATCCGCTGTCTCCTCCGGCGCAGCGAGTGTGGGAACCATGAGCGCTGCTGCGGTTGGGCTGGGGGCTCGTGGTACCGAGGCAGCCGGCACGGTTGTGGAAGGACGGGGCGCGGGCGTCGCGGGCGACGGAACCGCTGGTGACGGGCTTGGGGTTGTCGTCGGTGGCGTGGTCGGGCTCGGGCTTGGGGGTACGGTCGGGGTCGGGCTGGGAGTTGTCGGGGTCGGGGTAGGAGTTGTCGGGGTCGGGGTAGGAGTGGGCGTTGCCGTCTCCTGGGGAGCCGGAGTCGACGGCGCGGGCTCGGAGGTGTCTTCGGGGGCCGGAGTCGAATTGCTCAGGACTCCCGTCGGATAGCTGCCGAACACCTCTACGCCCCAGGTTGTGCCGTTGGCTGAGATCCAGGCGATTCCAATGTCGGTGAAATTGCCGAGAATGTTCGCGCGATGACCGGCCGACGCCATCCAACCGTCGTGCATGGCAGAACCCGAGCGATGCCCCTGCGCGACGTTCTCGGCGACACGCTTCCAGCCCGAGGGAACCTGGGAGGAATAGTTCGGATTGTGGGAGAGCTTCCCACTCGCAGCGAGCTTGTGCGCCCAGTCCAGCGCGACCCTGTCCATCGCCGCGTTGCGGTCCAGCGGAGCCAGCCCGCTCTTCGCGCGCGCCTCATTCGTGAGGCTGTGGATGATTCCGGCCTCACTCGATGCCGCCACCGCGGGTACTGCGTTACCCACCAATACGCCGGATGTCAAGAGGGTTGCGGCGAACAGGATGATTGGGTAACGAACACGCATCGCGTCAGAATAGGCAGCCATCCTGAGACGAAGATGTGAACCGATCGTCCGCTAGATGAGCGCCTTCGTGTGCCACACGGTCTTCGTCTCGGTGAACGCGACAATTCGCTCAAGCGCCGCTGCGGGAACGCCATGCTGGGGCGGAAGAACGCGCTTGAGGGTGTCGGCTGCACTCACCTGGAGATCCACCCAATCGAGGGCTTCCGCTCCCGCCAGGTCCAGACCGTTGACGTCTGCGTGACTCGCGAGCCATGGCGCGATCTCGGCGGGCGAACCCGTCAGCACATTGATCACTCCACCCGGAACGTCGCTCGTGGCCAGCACCTCGGAGAGGCTGATCGCGCTGAGCGGGTACGACTCGTTCGCGACGACGACAACGGTGTTTCCGCTGACGACGGCGGGCGCGATGACGCTCACCAGACCGAGCAGCGAACCGGCACCCTGCGGCGCGACGATCGCGACAACGCCGGTGGGCTCGGGTGTGGAGAGATTGAAGTACGGGCCGCTGACCGGGTTTCCGTTGCCGGCGACCTGCACGTACTTGTCGGCCCAGCCCGCGTACCAGACCCAGTCATCGATCGCGGCATCCACCTGTTTGTGCGCGTTCGCGGCGGAAGCACCCTCACTCGCGCTGATCTCGTCAACGAACTGGGCCCGGCGGCCCTCAAGCAACTCGGCGATTCGATACAGCACCTGGCCGCGGTTGTAGCCGCTCGCTCCCGACCAGCCGGGCAGGGCAGCGCGGGCTGCGAGCACGGCATCCCTCGCGTCCTTTCGGCTCGCCTTCGCTGCGTTGGCCAGGAAGGCGCCCTTGCGCCCAGTGACCTCATAGGTGCGGCCGCTCTCGCTGCGCGGGAACTTGCCGCCGATGTAGAGCTTGTAGGTCTTCGGGACGATGAGGCGGGCGGGTGTCATTTTTTGTTCCCCTTGTTGTTCGTGGGTGAGGTCTCGACAAGCGCGGTGGAGCTGTGAGAATCGCGAAGCGATTCCGCGACCCGGCGCCGCCGGAGTCTGCGACGGCGGTCAGTGGCTTCGCGCCTTTCCCCGAGTCCAGGTACGCGGCCAGTCCGTGCCTGCCGCCCTCGCGACCGAAACCGGACTCCTTGTACCCGCCGAACGGCGATGCCGGGTCGAATCGGTTGAAAGTGTTCGCCCAGACGACGCCGGCCTTCAGCTGGTCTGCGACGGCGAGGATCTTCGACCCCTTGTCGCTCCAGATGCCCGCCGAAAGCCCGTACGGCGTGTTGTTGGCCTTGCTGATCGCCTCAGCAGGGGTACGGAACGTGAGCACACTCAGCACCGGTCCGAAGATCTCGTCGCGCGCGATGCGGTGGCTCGTCGAAACGCCCGTGAAGATCGTCGGTGCGAACCAGAAGCCATTCTCAGGGATGACGCACGGGGCGCTCCAGCGCTCCGCGCCCTCCTGCTCACCGATGTCGCTGAGCTCCCGGATGCGGTCGAGCTGCTCGCGGGAGTTGATCGCACCGATGTCGGTGTTCTTGTCGAGCGGATCGCCGAGCCGGAGCGTACCCAGCCTGCGCTTGAGACGCTCGATCACCTCATCGTGGATGTTCTCCTGCACGAGCAGTCGTGACCCGGCACAGCACACGTGCCCCTGGTTGAAGAAGATTCCGTTGACGATTCCCTCGACAGCCTGGTCGATCGGCGCATCGTCGAAGACGATGTTGGCGGCCTTGCCACCGAGTTCCAGTGTGAGCTTCTTGCCCGTGCCCGCGACCGACTTCGCGATCGCGCGACCGACCGCGGTCGAGCCGGTGAAAGCGACCTTGTTCACGTCGGGGTGATTGACGAGCGCCTCGCCAGTATCGCCGGCACCCGTGATGATGTTGACCACCCCCGGCGGCAGGTCTGCCTGCTGAAGGATCTCCGCGAACAGCAGCGCCGAGAGCGGCGTGGTCTCCGCCGGCTTCAGGACGACGGTGTTCCCTGCGGCGAGCGCCGGGGCGATCTTCCAGGCGAGCATGAGCAGCGGGAAGTTCCACGGGATCACCTGCGCGGCAACCCCGAGCGCCCGCGGGTTGGCGCCGAGTCCGGCGTGATCGAGTTTGTCGGCCCAGCCTGCATAGTAGAAGAACCATGCGGCGACGAGAGGGATGTCGACATCCCGGCTCTCCTTGATCGGCTTGCCGTTGTCGAGGCTCTCCGCGACCGCGAGTTCCCTGGCGCGCTCCTGCACGAGGCGCGCGATGCGGAACAGGTACTTGCCGCGGTCTGAACCGGAGAGCTTCGACCAGGTGCGCTCGTATGCGCGCCTCGCGGCGCTCACTGCGGCGTCGACATCCGCTGCGTTTGCGTTGGCGATCTCGGCAATGTGCTTCTCGGTTGCCGGTGAGATCGTCGCGAAGGGAGCACCATGCCCGTCGGTGAACTCACCGTTGATGAAGAGACCGTAGCTCTTCTGCAGGTTGCAGGATCGCCGTCGACTCGGGCGCCGGTGCGTATTCGAGAAAGCTCGCTGGCGCTCGCTATCGAGAACGATGTATTCAGCATCGAGATCTAGTCGAGGGTGACGTAGTCGGGGCCGCAGTAGTGGCCGGTGGTGAGTTTCTGGCGCTGCAGCAGAACATCGTTGAGAAGGCTCGAGGCACCGAAACGGAACAGGTGGGGCTGGAGCCACTCCTCGCCGACGGTCTCGGCGACCGTCACAAGGTACTTAATGGCGTCCTTCGAGGTGCGGATGCCGCCAGCGGGCTTCACACCGATCTTCTCGCCGGTCAGGCGGTGCCAGTCACGCACCACCTCGAGCATGAGCAGCGTGACGGGAAGGGTCGCGGCGGGGCTCACCTTGCCGGTTGACGTCTTGATGAAGTCACCGCCGGCGAGGATGGCCAGCCAGGACGCCCTGCGCACGTTGTCATAGGTGTTGAGTTCACCGGTCTCGAGGATGACCTTCAGATGGGCGTAGCTTCCATTCTCCCGGCGGCATGCCTCCTTGACGGCGACGATCTGGTCGAACACCTCCCCGAAACGACCGGAGAGGAAGGCGCCGCGATCGATGACCATGTCGATCTCGTCCGCGCCCGCTCTCACGGCATCCTGGGTGTCGGCCAGTTTGACGGCGAGCGAGGCCCGCCCGCTTGGGAAGGCAGTCGCGACTGCCGCGACGTTGATCCCGTTGTCCGTTCCTGCGCTGTGAGCCGCGCCGAGGGCATCGACCGCAAACGGAACCATGTCGCCGTACACGCACACCGCCGCAACGCGGGGAGTCGACATGTCGGAGGGGTCTGGAGTCATCGCCTTGGCGACGAGCGAGCGCACCTTGCCAGGAGTATCCGCGCCCTCCAGCGTCGTCAAATCGATCAGCTCGATGATGCGATCGAGCGCCCAGGCTTTTGAGGTCGTCTTGATCGAGCGGGTGCCGAGCGAGGCAGCGCGCGCTTCAAGACCGACGGCATCGACGCCGGAGAGCCCCTCGAGGTGGAGCCTCAGGCTCTTCTCGGTGAGATCGCCCCCGATCAATTGAACGGCACGCTCCGCGGGTGCGAGGGTCACAGTGGGTTCGAGTGGTCATTGGTTGTCCTCCAGTAGGTACTGTGCCGTCGACTCGTCAGTGACAACGACGGTGCACAGCCCGCTCGTCACAACAGCCCTCGCAACGGCGTGCTTTGGTTCCCCCGCCACGACGAAGATCGCGGTGGCGGCTCCGCGAAGCTGATCGAGTCCGAGGCCGACGGTGCGCTCATCGAGTCCGGGGTCGACGATGTTTCCATTGGCGTCGATATAACGTCCGACGACGTCGCCGACAGCCCCCTTGCGAACGAGCTCGGCCACATCGGCAGTGGTCACGTAGCCGCTGTCAACGAGAACGGAGCTCTTCATCAGCGACGCCCGCGCTGTAGAGGTAGGCCGTCGCCTGGCTGGCGAGCTCGAGCACACCGGCCACGGTCCGATCCGCCTCAATCGCGCGCTTGGTCTCCATCCGTTCCAGGATCGCGGGACTCGGCAGCAGGACTGCCTGGCCCTTCGCCTTGCTGGGCGATCGACACGGCAGTGTTCGCGGCGCTGCCCGGCCTCCTGTTGAGGCTCACCCCACCATTGATCTGGACGACCGTGACGCCGGTCGCCCAGCCTGGTTCGAGGCGGTCGGCGATGTCGCTGAGGGTGCGACCCCAACTGATGCCGAGGGTTCGCGGCACGGGGCGGAGCGCTGTCAGGTAATCGGCTGCCGCCTGTCCGACCCGCCGGGACAGTTCGCCCTCGTCGGTGGGAATCGGCACAACGACGGCGTCAGTGAGGCCGAACCGTTCGCGCAGCTCGCGCTCGACCGACAGCCGGCGGGCGCGGGGGTGCACGATCTCGATGCGCACGATTCCCGCTCGCGCGCTTGCGAGAGCAGGCGACCCACCTTCCAGCGGGTGATCTTGAGAAGGCCGCCGATCTCATCCTGCGTCTTGTTCTCGTCGTAATAGAGTTCGGCGACACGGACAGTCAGCATTTCTGCGTCCTCGATCATCGGCACCTCCTGCGACAAGGCTACGCTCGTCCCGGGAAGTCAGCAACATTAGTTGCGATCCTTGCTCTTATGAGCATCGGTCATTCACCCCCTGCTCGCCGGAGCACGGTCAGCTCCGCGCACCGATTCTCAGCAGTTCCGCGAAGGAGTCGAAGAAACCAGCAGCATCGATCTCCTCGATGACCGTGGCGTTGGGCTCGTTGCGCTTCGGCCGATCGTCGAACATCGAGTACCCGCGAGTGAGTTCGCTCGAGTGCTCCACCGCCACGAACTTGCGCCGCGACCGCGTGATGAGGTCCGGCCGCACCATGAGCATCGCCGTGAGCGAATCCGGATGCGTGCTGCCATGGATCTGCAGCCCCTCATTGAACTCGAGGTTGGGTGTGTCGAGGATCGTGAAGTACTCCGCAAGCGGCGTCCCGATCGCAGCGAGTTCCGCGAGTTGACCCCGCGTCCACAGGGCGTGCGAGAGCGTGATCGTCCAGGTGACGATGTGCACACGGAAGCCCGCTCGCAAGACGATGTCAGCGGCTTCCGGGTCGACGAAGAAGTTGTACTCGGCAGCAGCGGTGACATTGCCGGGCGAATTGTCGCACCCGCCCATGATCCACAGCTCGCGCACCTTTCCCGCGAAATCCCGGTCGAGCAGAACCGCTGTTGCAATGTTCGTGAGGGGGCCGATGGCCAGAACGTCGATCTGGCCCGGGTTGTCATTCACGATGCGCACCAGCGCGTCCGCCGCACGCTCATCGCTCGGCCTCTGAGCTGGCGTCGGAAACTCGTGGTTGCCCTTGCCATCACCGTGGGCACTCGCCTCGAACCAGGGGCGTGCGATCGGCAGCCTGGCACCCAGATGCACGGGGATCTCGCCGCCCCTGCCTGCGGCATCGATCGTGATGAGCGCGTTCTCGACCTGCTGGTCGAAGTCGACATTGCCGGACACGATCGTCACCGCCTCCAGTTGCGCGGCGGGATGCAACAGTCCGATAAGAAGCGCGAAGCTGTCATCCGCAGCTGTATCGGTGTCGATGATCATTCGACGCATGGTCAAGTCCTTTCGTATGGCAGGGCGCCGGGTTGGCCGACCGCCTCGACGACAACCATGCGTCGCGGCTCGACTATCCGAACCGCGAGCACAATGCCGACGACCGCGAGCACGCCCGCAGCAATGAACACGACTGTGTATGAGGCTGCACCGGCGACAATGCCTGCCACAAGCGGACCAACGATGAAGAACGGTGCGAGCAGGGTGGACGTCGTGCCCAGGTAGAGGCTTGTCTTCTCGGTTGGAGCGAGTTCGATCGACATGTTCGGGTCGCCGATTATCGTGACCGCGTTGGCTCCGCCGAGCGCAACGAACACCGCGATGTATGCGCCAAGCGAATCGGCCCAAATGGCACCACCCATCCCGAGCGCGATGAGCACCCCGCCCGATATCACGACGACCCTCCAGCCGAGATAGTTGCCGAGCAGGCCGAGGAGGAATCCGAGCAGCGCCTGGGAGAGGATGAACACTGCCGCAAGCAGCGCGGCATCCGAGGGCCGCAGCACTCCCCCGATACCGTCGACAACCACAAATCCGATTCCGAGCGTCGAGAGGGCCAGAACGCTCCGTGCAACCAGGAATCGCCCGTACGCAGAATCACCCCGGATGAGCGAGGGAATCTCCGCAACAGTTGTCCAGAACTTCGGTCGCGGCGGCACGTGAGGGTATGGCTCCTCCTTGAGCGCCGCGACGAATCCGATCGAGAGGAACGACAGCCCGAAGCAGATCCAGAACGCAATCTGGTTTCCGACGGGAAAGTCGTTCGTCCTGATCAGGTGCTCGGCGACAAGCGCGGAGCTGAATCCCAGGAGACCGCCGATGAGCTGCACCGTTCCGAAGAACCAGCCACGGCCGCGAGGGATCGCCTTCGCGACGAAGTCGCCGAAGACGGGCCCGATGAGTCCTGTTGTGATCGCGTAGGCGCAGAACGCCACGAAAAACATCACGAGTACGACCTCGGTGCTCACGATTCCGATGAGCTGTGCCGAGATGGCAATCGCGAGAATTCCCACGCGTTCGGCAATGACGATCGCGAGAAACAGGGGCTTTCGACGTGCCCTCCCGCGCACGAGGTGCGCGCCGACGAGCTGCGGCAGATAGCGACCGATCGCGAAAGTGGCGGCAACGAGACCCGACGAGCACCGAGCTGTTGCTCAGCGCCTGCACGAAGGCGGGAATGATGGTCGTCTCGGAGAGCAGCGAAATCGCGAACGCGAAGGTTGCCCCGTCGAGAACGAGCAGGAAGAAGTTGCGTCGCTGGTGGGCGGCCATCTTCCTGGTGTACTCAGGCGCAATTGCCTCCAGTCGCGCGACATCGGCGCTTACGGCCACTGACGGCCCTCCCTGTCCTCCGCGATGAGCACGCGCAGCGACTCGACGGACGTGGAGAGCAGGGCGTGCATGGTGCGATCCGAGTCCGCTTCCTCCGACCACATCTGCATGACGCCGCCGGTGCGAACGCGGTGGATGGCGCCAATCACGAAGATCGCAGCGGCCTCCATCTCCGAACAGATTGCCCCGCCGGCAATAAACGCCTTCCAGCCTCGCACCGAGCTGGTCTGCCATCGGCATGCGGCCGGGCTCGACTTCCCCGTAGAAGGAGTCCTTCGACTGGGTGACGCCGCGTCGCCAGGAAGCCCCGACGGTGTCGGCCGCCCGAGTGAGCGCGTCGACCACCTGCGGGTGGGCGACCGCAGGGAACTCCATCGGCAGGTAGTGGCTGGAGGTGCCCTCATCCCTGATGGCTGCCGTGACAACGGCGAGCTGGCCGGACGGCGTGTTCGGCTGCATGGCGCCCGAGGTGCCGACCCTGACGAAGGTGTCCGCACCCAGTTTGATCAGTTCCTCCACGGCGATCGCCGCGGATGGACAACCGATTCCGGTCGACACGACGCTGACCTTCTCGCCATCGAGTGTGCCGGTCCAGGTCGTGTACTCCCGGTTCGACATGACATGGGCGGCGTCATCGAAGAGTGCAGCGATCGGCTCGCAGCGACCGGGGTCGCCGGGAAGAAGGACGTAGCGGCCGACATCTCCCGGGCGAAGCTGCAGGTGGTACTGGGTATCCTGCTCCGGCGCACTCATGCCGCGGCCTCGCGGTCGCGGGCGATCAGCTCGCGCATCCCGGCGATGGCCGCCGGCAGCAGGTTGTCGAGTGAACCCTTCGCCAACTCCTCCTCAGTCATCGGCGACTGGTCGTGGTGGCCGAGGATCATCATGATCCCGCCGGCCCGAACCCTCAGGGTTGCCGCGACGATGTAGAGCGCCGCTGCCTCCATCTCCGAGCAGATCGCACCGCCAGCCATCCACGCCGCCCAGCGCTCCTTCAGGCGGTCGCCGACCGGCATCCGCCCGGGCTCGTGCTGGCCGAAGAACGAGTCCTTCGTCTGCGAGACACCGATGTGCACCGTCTTGCCAAGCGACCGCGCGCCCACTGCCAGTGCTCGTGTGACGTCAATGTCGGCAACCGCGGGAAACTCCGGCGGCAGGTAGTGCCGCGTGGTCCCCTCATCCCTGATCGCGGCGTTGATGACGCCGAGATCGCCCGGGTTGATGTTCGGCTGCATCGCTCCGGAGGTGCCAACGCGTACGAACGTGTCTGCACCGATCTTGACCAGCTCTTCCATGGCGATCGCGGCCGACGGGCATCCGATCCCCGTTGACGTCACTGACACGCGTTCGCCGTCAAGGTAGCCAGTCCACGTTTCGTATTCGCGGTGCTTCGCCACCAGCTTCGGCTCGTCGAACAGGCGCGCGATTGGTTCACAGCGCCCCGGATCGCCCGGGAGGAACACGTATCTCCCCACCTCGCCGGGGGCGACCTGGATGTGATGTTGACGCTCGGAAGGGTCGTTCGCAGGCATGGCAGATCACTTTCTTTTCATCGATAGGGGTGGAAGAGGCGGCAGCGGTCGGGCTGTCAGGAATCACTTCTTGAAGGAATAGAGCACCGCCCCGAGCACGATGGATGCGAATACCGTGAAACAGACGATGAACAGCACGAGGATGAAGGTCGGATCGAATACCACGAGGTCGCGAATGCTCCACAGGCCCTGCGAGATCGAGAAGGTCATCAGGGACGCGATCAGCAGGAACCCTACGATTCCGATCGCCCAGTCACTCGGTCGCGCCCGTACCTGCCGGTAGCTCGTCTTGACGCCGGCCGAGCCGAACCCGCGGGACTCGAGGGAGATGGACAGTTGCTGTACGCGCTCGATCGCTCCGACGAAGACGGGAACGAAGCTCGGCAGGACGGCAGAGAACCCGCTCCCCTTCATCGCCCTGGACTTCTGCGCGCTCAGGATGATCCCGACCTCCCGCTGGAAGACGGGAATCAGCTGCAGGGTCATCGCCAGCATGAAATTGAGGGTGTACGGCACCTTCAGTTTGGCGAAGCTCGTGAACAGGTCGCTGGGGTGCGTGGTCATCACCATGACGAGGGCCATCAGCAGCGACGCCACAATTCGCCCAAGCAGGACGAAGCCGTAGTAGAGGCCGTCGCCGTACAGGGTGAGGGGCCCGATCTGCCCCACCGCGGTCCACGGGCGTTCCACCGCAGGACCGATGATCTGGATCGCCAGCAGCGATGATGCGATCGGTACGAGGATGAGCGCCGCCTTGAGCAGCGGTTTGGTGACACCGGCAATCGGAGCGAGGATGAGCGCGAACAGCGCCATGCCGTACAGGAGAGCGATGTTCATGCGTCGAGAACGCGAGGGCCACGTATCCGACGACCCACACGGCCTTTGCGAGCGGGTTGATCCGGTGCAGCACCGAATCGCCTGGGATCATCGCAATAGGGAGAGCAGCTTGCATTGACATAGGGATTCCTTGTGATTCAGCGCGCGGTCGGCCGGGTGGCAATGCGGGAGAGGATGTCGGACGCCAATTCGTCCGGCGTGAGAGCGACCGGTCCGCCGAGCGGGACGACCGTTTGCAGCGCGATCTCGGTGATCTGCGGCGCCTGCAGGTTGGTTCTCGCCATGAGTGCCTTGTCGGCGAAGACCTCGCGGGGGGAGGCATCCGCGATGACCTGCGCGCTCTTCATGACGATCACCCGCTCGACGACGTCGGCGAGCAGCGGCATGTCGTGCGACACGCAGATCACTGTGGTTCCCTGCTCCCTGAGCTTTCGCATGAGGTCGTTGATGATCTGGGTGGTGTTGTGGTCCTGCCCGGTCGACGGCTCATCGAAAATGATGATCGACGGCCGCATCGCCACGATCGAGGCGATCCCGACCAGCTTCCTGATCGGGAAACTCACCCGGTACGGGTGCTCCTCGATGTACTCGTGCAGCCCGAAGAACTCAATCGCCTGCTCGACCCGCTCCGCGATCTCGTCCTCCGGAACGCCCAGGTTGCGCGCACCGAACTCGAGTTCGGCCTGCACGGTCCGGGCGAACAACTGGTGGTTCGGATTCTGGAACACGTAGCCGACGTGGGCAGCCATCTCCTGGACGCTGTGGCCCTTCGTGTCGATGCCGTTGATCACGACACTTCCCGAACTGGGCTTGAGCAGGCCGTTGAAGAGTTTGGTCAGCGTCGTCTTTCCGGAGCCGTTCTGTCCGATGATGCCGAGAATCTCGCCGTGCTGCACCTGGAGGTCGACGCCGTCGAGCGCGACGACCTTGCCGAACGGATAGACGTAGCGTGCATCCTTCACGTCGATTGCCAGCGCGCTGCGCTCTGCGCTCTGCTCGACCACCTGTGTCTTCGTCTTAGCCACGCTGTGCCCCCAGTAGTGCGTTGACGGCCAGGACGGCCGGTTCGGTCTGAATCGGAATATCGCCCGTGAACGCGCCTGTGGCGGCGGCAAGGAGCCTCGCCAGCACCGCGCTCTCCGGCACCCGGAGCTTGAGGGCGGCGAGCTCGTCCACACGACTGAAGATCTCCTGCGGAGTGCCATTCATAACGATGCGGCCGCCCTCAAGCACGATAACGCGGTCGGCATAGCGTGCCATGACCTCGACCTCGTGCTCGATGACGATGACGGTCATGCCGCGCTCCCGGTTGAGCTTCGCCGCCATGTCGAAGACTTCCTGCTTGCCAATGGGATCGAGATTGGAGGTTGGCTCGTCCATGATGAGGATCTGCGGCTTCATCGCGAGCACCGCGGCGATGGCAAGCCGTTGCTGCTGCCCACCGGAGAGGCCGAGCGGCGACCGCTCCTCGAACCCGGCGAGGCCAACCAGTTCCAGGGTTTCCGGAATGATCCGCCGCATCTCCTCATAGGGGACGCCCGCGTTCTCGAGGCCGAGGGCGACTTCCTCCGCCGCGGACATCTGGCTCATCTGGAACTCGGGATTGTCGAACACCATGCCGACGAGCTTCGCCATTTCCCGCACGGGGTAATCCGCCACGTTAAGGCCGCCCACCGTGACGGTGCCCTCAAGCTCGCCGCCGAGCATAGTCGGCACCACGCCGTTGACACACAGGCCGAGAGTCGTCTTGCCCGCGCCATTCAGCCCGAGGATTGCGACGTACTCGCCCTTCTGGATGTCGAGCGTGATCGAGTGCAGGGCCGGCTCCTCCGTACCGGGATAGGTGTAGGTGACGTCGGCGAAGCTGATGATTGGGTCTTGCATGGTTCTCCTTGTCGGGAGCGGTGCGGTCCATGGGAACCGCACCGCTCCCAGATTGAAGTGAGTCGGGTTAAGCGCCCGCGGTGATGGCGAGGAACACGACGATGACGAGAACACCAACGACGATTCCGGCGACTGCGAGCAGGATGCCCTTCAGCGGAGTCGCCTTGACTATGTCGATGTTCTGCGTCAAGGACTTCGGTAAGGCCTCAATGATCGCCAGCGCCACAAACCCGCCGATGATCTTGTCCGCCAACGAGGTCAGGATGTTCGACGAGAGCACGCTGCCGACGAGGTTCTGGCCCACCGCGAGGAACGTTCCCGTCAGGGCGTCCGCGCCGTTGCCGGTCGCACCACCGAACACGAGGACGATGATCGGCGCCGCGACGATGGTGCACGCGATGGCAACGATGACGTTGAGCAGGAAGAAGCGCGGGATGGTGCGACCGAGCCCCCAGGAACGCACGCCGTAACCCCAGATGAGGGCGCCGACAACGTTGACGATGAAGAACGGCAGCGTGGTCGGACCGCTGATGAGCGCGCCACCGGTGTTCGTCAGGACACCGACGAGGGCACCCCACCATGGACCGAGCACGATGGCCGAGATGGCCGTGCCGATCATGTCGAGGTACACAGGCAGGCGTAGTGCGCTGGCGATGTAGCCGCCAACGATGTTGAGCGCGACGCAGACCGGGATGAGGGTCACGATCAGCGTTGTGGGGATGCTGGGCCGCCCGCCCTTACTCTTCTGCGGGGCGGATGCAACTGGTGCTGATGACATGTGTTGCCTTTCAGATGGATGGATACGGGGAAGGCGACTCTGCCTCCTCCGGGGATGGAAGTGCCTTCAAAGGGGCAAGGAACCTCCGGCGCTCTCGTGGAGCGAACCGCCATCCGCCCGTGACCGGGCGGGAATGCGGGGCTTGGTACCGGCGTGACGCCGGAAGCTGTTGGCGCGGCGGGCGGTCATCCGAGGGCCTCGATGAGGAATCTCACGAACACCGTCGGGTTGCCGCGGAGTGAAACGCTCGCGTTCTTCGGCTGCTCCGACCACGGGCGGGCATCGATCACGAGTTCGCCGACCGTGTGCTCGCCCGTTGTCTCCACACGCACGTGGTACCGACCGACCTCCTCGAGGACGTGCGGGTGAACGAGCACGGCGATGCAGACGGCGTCGTGCACGGGTGCGGAAAGCTTCTCGGCGTCCTCGGCATCCGGATAATTCAGGATGCGATGACGGATGATGGCGCTTGATGCCGTCGCTGCGGGCGTGCCGATGGCATCAAGTGCATCGCAGTCAACGAGGCTCACCGGAGCAGAATGCGTCGCGTCGAGCGGGACGATCATGATGTCGCGGATGCCGGACTGGAGTACGGCATCCGCCGCCTCCGGATCCACCCAGAAGTTGAACTCCGCTGCCGCCGAAACGTTGCCCCAGCCGCGCGCGCCACCCATGATGACGAGGCGCGCGATCCTGGACGCGATCCTCGGCTCAGCCTCGAGCGCAAGCGCGATATTCGTGAGCGGGCCAACGGCAACGACGACGGTGTCGCTGTTCGCGTCATCCATGAAGTGATCGATGAGGAAGTCGACAGCGCTCACTGTTGCGGCAGGAGTCACCGACGGAGGCAGGTCGAGGTACGGAATCTGGAACTCGGGCTTGCCTGCGTTCAGAATCTCGCGGGGAATCGGGAAATCATCGCGCTGCCACGGCCGTGCCGCGCCAGGGTGAACCGGCACAGATGCCCCGATGTGATCGAGCACCCGAAGGCTGTTCTCCGTGGTGTTGGCCAGTGGAACGTTGCCGTTGACCGTGGTGACGGCGATGAGGTCGATGGCGGGATGCATGGCTGCGGCCATGATCGCGATCGCGTCGTCCGTTCCCGTGTCGCAATCGATGATCACCCGTGTGGCCATGCCCGTCTTCTCTCTCATCGGCGAGCCAGGAAGGTGACGACCCGAAGCTCTTGACTGTTGATCCAGACATCCGAGTACTCGACGGGAGAACCGTCAGCGAGAAAAGTCAATTGCTCGAGATACTGCACGGGAGTGCCCTGCTCCACCCCGAGAGCCGCGGCGACATCGGGATCCGCCGCGATCGCACTGAAGCTGCGGCGCGCCGTCGCGATACGGAGTTCGAACTGCCCCTCGAGCACCCCGAAGAGCGTGGAGGAACTGAAGTCGACATCGACGAGTCCCGGCGCGGCATCGAGGCGCACATAGTTGTGCACGAGCGCGATCAACGCATCGTCCGTCGATCTGACGCGAACCAATCGCGTTACGGGGTCTCCGGCCGCGATGCCGAGCAGCGTGGCGATTGCCGGCGGAGGCGAAACCACCTCGACGGAGATGACAGTAGTGCTGAGCACGATGCCCTGGCTCGCGAAATCCTCGGAGAGGGTGCTGAGCTTCTGCGCGGCGGCAGGCTCGATGAGGGTGTCGGTGACGAAGGTTCCCTTGCCCCTCACCTGCTTGAGCAGTCCCTGCTCGATGAGCGTCGTCAGTGCCCTCCGCAGGGTTCCCCGGCTCACCCCCAGGTCGGACGCGAGTTCCGGTTCCGTCTTCAACCGGTGGTGTGGTGGCCAGTCGCCCGCGGCAATTGTCGCCCTGATCGCATCCGAGATCTGCAGGTGCAGCGACTCGGGCGCCTCGCGATCCAGCGCGGTCGAGTCGTGATGGTCCAGTTCGAACATCGCCATGATCAGTAACTCTCCGTCTGATCCGACGTTGAGTCGGTGACCATGGCCACCCCTGCGCTCGTGCCGAGCAGGGCTGCGCCGGCCCGGAGCAGCAGAAGCCCCTGGTTGTACGATCTGATGCTGCCAGACGCCTTGACACCGACTCCCGCAGGAGCACGGTCGGCGAGCCACCGGACACTCTGCTCGTTCGCCGTCTCCACTGACCCGCTGCTCGCATTCTTGAGATAGGCGGCGCCCGCGTCGAGGGACAGCTCCACTGCGGCCTCGCGCTCGTCCTCCGACAGCAGCGGCAACTCCAGCATGACCTTGATCGGCACCCCGCACGCGACGACGCGGGCGATGTCGTCCCTGAACTCGCTGAACATGCCGCTCTTGAGCCAACCGATCTGCACTCCGATGTCGATCTGGGTCGCCCCGAGTCGCACGAGCTCTTCGGCTTCTGCCGCCTTGCCCGCCGATGTCATCGTTCCCACGATGGGAAAGTCGAGCGCGGAGGCGATCCCGATTCCTGTGCCGCGGAGTTCACCGGCGACAAGCGGCACCCACGAACCGGGAACCATCGCAGCGTTGAAGCCGTGGTCCACACACTCCCGGACGTGCCCGATCATCCGATCGCGGGAGATCCCGGTTTCGATCAGGGTGTGCTGGATGTAGCCCGCCATTTCGGCGGGCGTCGGCGTGGCCAGGGACGGGAGCAGGGTTTCGCTCATGTGAGCGCCCCCTCGCGCAAGGCGGGCCAGCGCTCCTCTAGCGCGCTGCTCGTGGGCAGCCCAGGCACCACCTCTGCGAATCCGACAGCGTAGGCGCCCGCATGCACGGCGAATCGGGCGGCTTCGTGTATCGGGCGGCCCGCAGCGAGACCGAACGCGAGCGCCGCGCTGAACGCGTCGCCAGCGCCGGCGGTGTCCACCACGGTGTCGACAGCGACCGCCTCAACGGTGGTTTCCGCGGTGCCATCGTGGATGAGTGCACCACCGGCACCCATCGTAAG
This sequence comes from uncultured Actinomycetota bacterium, assembly GCA_963848065.1. Classification (GTDB taxonomy): domain Bacteria; phylum Actinomycetota; class Actinomycetes; order Actinomycetales; family Microbacteriaceae; genus CAWKBZ01. The sequence goes on from CAWKBZ010000001.1 coordinate 295,715, forward strand.
GACAACGGTGCAGCCGAACCGCTGAGCGAGACGGCGGGCGAGGGAATTCGGGTCGTCTGTCGACCCGGCGTCGTCGAGGAGAACGGCCGCCTCGGCAAGGTTCGGGGTGAGCACATCGACGCAGTCCCACATACTGTCCGGCAGAGCGCAGGCGGGCGCGGGATTCAGGATGGTGCGCGTCCCGAACTCGCGCGCGATCCTCAGCGCAGCTGCGGCAACAGGGATTGGGATCTCCAGGGAGACCAGGAGGACATCCGCTGCTCGAATGTGGGCACTGAACCTCTCTGCTGCGTCAACCCCGAGCTCGTCGAGTGCCCCTGGAGCAATCGAAATCCTGTTCTCGCCGCTTGCGTCGACGGTGATGAAACCGGTCATCGTGGGCGCGGTCGCCACTGGCACGATACTGTCGTCGACGTTCTCCCGGCTCCAGAGTGCCCTGCCCGCGTCGCCGGCGGCGTCCGGTCCGACTGTGGTGAGGAGGGAGACGGATGCGCCCAGCCGTGCTGCCGCGATGGCCTGATTCGATCCTTTTCCGCCTGGGCCCACGCTGAGAACCCCACCCGAAACGGTCTCGCCTGCGGAGGGCGCGCTCTGGACGCGCATCGTCATTCCGATGCCGTACCCACCCAGAACTGCGATCTTCATCGTTCGCCTTTGTACCTAGACAACCATGTACAAGCGACAAGCTAGTGAGTGAAATTGTGCGTCGTCAATAGCCCTGCTCATATGAGCAACGCGTGCCGCCTCCGCCCCCGCGAAAGTGGGTGGCCCACGCGGCCTGTGGTGCGCGAGCGCAGCGTCAGCCGCGCAGTCGCCGCACGTTGATCCGCAGGTCGGTTCCCGCGGCTGAGATGAGGAAACCGGCGACCGCGATGAAGAGATACCCGAGTGTGTGGTCCGCGCTCATGGTGACTCCCGCGGCGTTGGAGAGCATGAGCGCAACCACGATGAGGCCGATTCCCAAGATGGAGACAGCGATGCCTGCGACGGTTGCAAGGCGGTGGCTGCGGAGGGGCGATTCGGTCGACGGTGTCATCTTGGATCCCTGGGTGGCGAAGCGGTACGACCGCGCGGGCGAAAGTGAAAGTACTATACCCATGCCACCTCGGGTGATCGCTGGCAATTCGCCCTACGCGAGCTCATCCTCGACGAAGCGCGGTCGCGCAAGCATGATGGCGGGAACGATCGCCGTCAGTCCGACGATGAGGATGAACACCAGCGGAGCAGTCCAACCGCCGCTTGCCTCATGCAGGAGTCCGAACACGAGAGGGCCGGCCGCAGCCAAGGTGTACCCGACACCCTGCACGAAGGCACTCAGGGCCACCGCCCCCTCGGGGGTTCGCGTGCGCGAACCGATGAGCAACAGCGCAAGGGGAAAGAGCAATTGTGCGAGACCGGCAAGGCTGACCCACAGCACTACCGCCGCCTGTGGCGCAAGGAGAAGCCCCAGCGCCGACATCACGTAGCACCCGACGGAGACGTGGACGAGGACACCGACGTTGCGCATGCGACTGGCCAACAGGGGTACCACAATGGCGACCGGAAACCCCATGATCGCGAAGAGCCCGAGCAGCGATCCTGCATCCTGCGCGGAGACCCCGGCGACATCCACCAGGAGCTCCGGCAGCCAGATGAAGTTCGCATAGACGGTGACTGACGAGACCGCGAAGGCGAGCGTGATCGCCCAGGCCGTGGGTGATCGCCACAGGCCGAGCGCGACCTCGGGCTTCGGGACAACGAGGGGAACCGTGCCCGCCACGGCAGCGAGCTCGCGGCGATGGCGCAGGATCAGGGCGAGCCAGGGCACGGCGGCGGTAATCGCGAGCAGGAACCAGATCCCCAGGGATATCCGCCACCCCGCCGCGTCGGCGACGGGGACCGCGGTCACCGCGGGAACCGCGGCGCCGAGCGAGATCAGCGTCACATAGATCGACGTGACAAGTCCAAGCCGATCGGGGAAGTAGCGCTTCACCAATGGGGGCAGCAGCACGTTCGCGATACCGACCCCGACGAGAGTCACAACGCTCGCTGCGACCAGCCAATGCCCCGAGAAGGTGAATGTCCTGCCGAGATGTCCGATGGCCATGATCGCGACGGCACAGGCAAGAGCACGTTCGAGGCCGATCCTGCGCGCGATGACCGGTGCGATGGGACCGCTCAGCGCGAAGGCGAGCGGCGGCGCCATTCCCACGAGCCCGATGAGCAGGGCACTGAGTGGAATGTCCTGCCCGACAGCGGCGAGGATGGGTGACACCGAACTGACGGCTGTCCGCAGATTGAGTGCGACCAGCAGGATGCCGAGCAGCGCCGCGGTTCGCCCCGCCCACAACCTCACTGGGCGGATGCGGCAACGCCGAGAATTCGACGGATCGCCCCCTCGTCGAGTTTCATCTGGGCGACGAGGGCATCGGCGGATGCGAACTTGTGCATCGAGCGCACGAACTCCACGAACGATACGGTGAGCTCCCTGCCGTAGAGATCGAGCCTCTCGTCGAGCAGGTGAGCCTCGACCTGGCGCTCGGGCACACCGGCGAAGGTCGGGTTGTTGCCGATGGAGACGGCGGCCGGGTACCGCACCGAGTCGACGCTCGCCCAGGCGGCGTAGACGCCGTCAGCGGGGACCATCCCCTCGATGTCCGGTGCGAGATTGGCCGTGGGATACCCGAGCTCGCGGCCCCGCGCTTCACCGCGTACGACAACCGAGCGGATGCTCGGCTCGCGTCCGAGCAGGGTTGCCGCCTCCCGCACAAGGCCGCGCGCGAGGTATTCGCGAATCTGCGTCGACGACACCCGGCCCGCATCGCCCACAGCGACTTCGGGGATGAGATGAACCGCGAATCCGTACTCGCTCCCGAGGGCGCGCAGCAGTTCCAGATCGCCACCTCCGTTCGCCCCGAACCGGAAGTCGTGGCCAACAAGCACGGCCTTCGCATTCAGGGCGCCGACGAGCACCTCGCGCACGAAGTCCTCCGCCGACTGGTCGCTGAGCGCACGATCGAACTTCAGGACGAGCGTTGCCTCGACGCCGATGCCGGAGAGCAGCTCCGCCTTCTGCCGGACACTCAGCAGCGCTACCGGGCAGCGCTCAGGATTGAGGAGACTGAGTGGATGACGGTCGAACGTCACGACCGTTGTGGTCAGGTCATCGTCAGTCGCCACCTCACGCAGTTTCGCGATCACGGCCCGGTGCCCCAGGTGCACCCCGTCGAATTTGCCGATCGTCACGGCGCTCGGGCCGAAGCCACGCGGCATAGCCGCGAGGGACTCGAACAACTGCATGTCAGTTCACCCCCCGGGAGGGCGCGCGGCTTCGCAGCCAAAGCATCCCGAGAACGGGTAGCACGAGAGGAACGAAGAAGTAGCCCCGACCGAAAGTTGACCACACGGTGTCTGCAGGAAAGAGCTCAGGGAGCGCGAGGCTCGCGGCGCCGACGATGATCACGCCGGCGAATTCGAAGATGATCGTCGCCCACGCGAGGCGTTGCCACCCGCGACTCGACTGCGTGAGCGCGATCGTCGCCACGACATAGACGACTCCGGCGAGTGCGGACAACAGGTACGCCAACGGCGCCTGTTCGAATCTCGTCACCAATTGCACGCCCGATCTCGCCGTCGCCGCGAGAGCCATGATCGCGTATGCGGCTATGAGCACCTGGCCAACGCCGAGCGAGCGCGGGGAACCCTGCTGTGTCATATCACCACAGGATAGGCCACCGGGGTCACGCGAGCTGCACAGTCCAGATCTGGTGCATCCGGTAGACCATGACCGCGACCGAGAGGCAGGCAACCCCGAGCACCACGGTGCTCCAGCGGCTGCGATCCACGAGCGACCAGAAGACGGCGAGTGGCGGCAAGAGCAGAGCACAGATCAGGTAGAGCGCGAACTCGATCCCGCTGCCGCTCGGGGTGTTTCCGACGGATGCCGAGATCACGGAGACGATGAGCTGGGCAATCAGGAGTGCTTCGACGACGAGGGTCCCACCAACCGTGAGGTCGTTGGGTGTGCGTCTGGCAAGCCCCAGCCCGACGCAGACCACGCCAACCGTGATTGCCGTGCCGACCTGCAGCCACGTGAACCACTCGATCACTGCGGTACCCCCTCATCCGTCGGAAAGTTGGTCAGCACGCGGGCCGCGCCATCGACGACCGCCACGAGTCCCACGAGCCTGCCGTCCGCGTTCACGGCCGCGACGGGCCCGACCGAATCCTCGTGCGGAGAGCGCGATCCGTTTGCCGTGCGCGAGATCCCTCGCCTGCTCCGGGCTCAACTGTACCGAGGGGAAGAGCGCTCCGGCGGCGTCGGCAGGGGGGATCAGCCGATCGAGCAACCCACCGTCGAGGGAGCCAGCATCAGACAGCGCGAAGGGGCCGACGCGCGTTCTGCGCAGGGCCGTGAGGTGGCCGCCCACTCCGAGCGCCTCCCCCAGGTCGCGGGCCAGCGCACGGATGTAGGTGCCAGACGAACATGCGACGCGCACATCGACGTCGAGCCAGTGGCCGCGACGCACGCTGAGAACGGCGAAAGACGAAACGGTCACCTCGCGGGTGGCGAGCTCAACCGCTTCCCCGTCGCGAACCCGCGCGTAGGCTCGCTTTCCGTCAACCTTGATGGCGCTCACGGAGCTGGGGCGCTGGTGCAGCACCCCCGTCAGCGCGACAACGCCCGACTGCACGCGGTCGTCGGTGATCGCGGCGAGGGTGGTCGATTCGGCGGTCGAGCCGAGCTCGCCTTCCGCGTCATCCGTCGTCGAGGATGCTCCCAGGCGGATCGTGGCGTCGTACTCCTTGTCGAGCCCGACCAGATAGGTGAGCAGTCGCGTGGAACTGTTCAGCCCCAGCACGAGCAGGCCCGTCGCCATCGGGTCGAGGGTTCCGGCGTGACCGACCTTGCGGGTGGATGCCAGACGCCGCACCCTGGCGACCACATCGTGACTCGTGAGCCCCTGCGGCTTGTCGACGAGGAGGATTCCGCTGGCTCCCGGGTCGCTCACGCGTGCCACGCTACCAGCAGGGCGGCGGCCAATAAGCTGGGCAGCATGCGAGTCGGGGTAATCGGTGCGGGGGCTGTCGGCGGTTCCCTTGCCGCCCTGCTCGCCCGAGCCGGCCACGAGGTGGAGGTGACCGCGCGGGGCGACCACTTGACGGCAATCCGCGAGCATGGCATCCGCCTCACCGGCGGGGCAGGCGAGTTCGTGGCGGCCGTTTCGGCCGGAACACAACTGCGGCGCGCCCCGGAACTCGCCATCGTCGCGACCAAGGCACAGGATGCCCCTGCGGCCATTTCCGCGAACGCGCGGGTGCTCCGTGGGATTCCGGTTGTTGTGGTACAGAACGGCCTGGAGGCCATCAGCGAAACCGTGCCACTGCTCCCGCGTTCCGATGTCGTGGGTGCTCTCGCGGTCTTCGCCGCCTCACTCCTCTCCCCCGGCGCGGTCGCCGTGACGACCACCGGTTCCCTCTATCTGGGCGGCGGCCGGGGCGAACACGATGTGCCCGCCCGGTGGGCCGCCCGTATCCTCGGCGATGCGATGCCGACAACCGTTCTCGCGAACTTCGTCGGAGCGCAGTGGACCAAACTCGTGGTCAACCAGCTCAACGCGCTGCCGGCAATCACCGGGCTCAGCGCCCAGGAGGTCATCGCGAATCGCGCTCTGCGGCGCATCATGACAGCAAGCATGCGGGAGACCGTGCAGATCGGGCGCGCCAGCGGCATCCGGTTCGAAGCGCTCCAGAGCCTCTCCCACGCGCGCCTCACCTGGTTCTCGCGGCTGCCGCTCGCGATCGGCCAGGTGCTGCCGCTCGCGATGAGCCGACGGTTGGGCACAGTTCCCAACCCGGGATCCACGCTGCAGAGCATCCGCCGCGGACAGCCAACCGAGATCGATTACCTCAACGGGGCGGTCGTGCGCGCCGCCGAGGCGCTGGGACGCGCGGCGCCCGTGAACGGATGCCTCGTGCGGCTCGTTCACGACGCTGCGCGCACCGGCAGGTTCCTCACCCCGGATGAGGTCGTGGCCAGGGTCTACAGCTCGTAGCCCCCGGCCCCTGCCCGCCGCACGAGGCCGTCGGAGAGCAGTCCCACCAGTGCGCGTTCACGCTGCACGACGTCATTCCAGACGCACGCGAGTTCGCTTTCCGACACCGGAATGTCGCTCGCTCGCAGTTCGGCGAGAATGAGCCCTCGCACCTGCCGGTCGGATCCCTCATACGGCTTCTGGCCCGCCCGCTTTTCGCCGGTGTACTCCGGATAGCCTGCGGCGCGCCAGGCGCAGAGCGCGGCGAGTGGGCATTCTGCGCAACGCGGCGTGCGCGCCGTGCAGACAATAGCGCCGAGTTCCATGATGGCCGCGCTCGCAACCCTCGCCTCAGCCACGTCGACCGGAAGTTGTCGCTCGACCGCAGCAAGGTCGCGCCGCGTCGACACTGGCGCCGCCGCGGCAACCCCATCGACCGATCGGGCGATCACACGTCGCACGTTCGTGTCAACAACGGGGTGACGCCTGCCGAAGGCGAACACGGCGATGGCACGTGCCGTGTAGTGGCCGATGCCGGGCAGCGCAAGCAGTTCGCCCACCTCGCTCGGTACTTCGCCACCATGGCGCTCGACGATCAGAACCGCGGCGGCGTGCAGGTTGCGCGCGCGGCGCGGATAACCGAGTCGACCCCACTGGCGCACAGCGTCGCCAGGCGGTGCGGCGGCGAGATCCCCCGGCGTGGGCCAACGCTCAAGCCATTCCGTGAGGTGCGGGATGACGCGCGCGACCGGCGTCTGCTGCAACATGACCTCGCTCACCATCGTGCCCCACGCGCTGAACTCCGGTCGCCTCCACGGTAGATCCCTGCCGTAGGCGACGAACCAGTTGCTCGCGGGAGCAGCGATAGTCACGGGTCAAATCTAGACTGGCCAGATGGCGAAGATGGCACCAGAGAAGACCGAGCTGCTCGTTTCCCTCGTCGACGGGTTTCTGGCCAGGTACGGCCACGGTCGCACTGTCGTCGCGGTAGATGGCCTGGATGGTGCGGGCAAGACCCGATTCGCCGACGATCTCGCGGCGATGTTCGCGAAGAAGGGCCATTCGGCCTTCCGTGCCTCGATCGATGACTTCCACCGCCCGCGCGCGGAGCGCTATCGACTCGGCAGGGACTCACCGCAGGGGTACTACTCCGACTCCTACGATTACTCGACCTTTCGCCGCATCCTCATCGAACCGTTCCGGCTGGGCGGAAGCGCAGCGTTCGTCACGGCGGCATTCGACCACAGGAGCGATGCGCCGGTTGCGGCCAAGTGGCGCACGGGGTCGCAGGACTCGGTGCTCATCATCGACGGCATCTTCCTGAACCGGCCCGAGTTGCGCGGGTTGTGGGACTTCTCGATCTGGCTGGATGCACCCCTCAAGGTGCGCGAGCAGCGTCTCGCCCATCGCGACGGCACGGGATCGATCGGCAAGCGCTACACGGGCGGCGCGGCGCTCTATCTCGCCGACGCGGATCCGAAATCCGCGGCTACGGCCGTCATCGACAACACCGACTTCGAGGTTCCGAAGCTCAGGGGCGCTTAGTCGTCCTTGTCGTCGTCGTCGTCGTCGTCCTCGTCGTCCTCGTCGTCCTCGTCGCCCTCGAGCGCTCGCGGCTTCACATACGGATCTTCGTCTCCCGCGTAGGTGGCGGTCTTTTGAGGGTCTCGACCTCGGCGTCCCGCTGCCTCGCCTCGGTGAGCAGCGTGTCGATGAGGGCGGCGTTCTCAGGGATACCGTCGGGAATGAATTCGAGTGACGGCGTGAGCCGGGCGGTGAGGTTCCTGCCGAGCTCGCTGCGGAGCATCCCGGTCGCTGAGGCGAGGGCGGCAGCGCTGTCGCTGCGTTCCTCGTCGGTGCCGTAGACCGTGAAGAACACGGAGGCGTGCTGCAGGTCGCCGGTGACCTTGACGTCGGTGATCGTCACAAACCCCAAGCGCGGGTCCTTGATTCCGCGTTCGAGTCGCTTCGCGATGATCTCCTGGATGCGGTCCGCCATCCGTGCCGCGCGTGCATGGTCAACCATTTCATTCGCCCTTCTGTCGAGTCCGTGATCGAGCCGGATGCGTGATCGAGCTTGTCGAGATCCGACAGGCTCGATCACCGCTTTGGACTACGTACGGGGCTTCTCCTTGAGTTCGATCGTCTCGATTTCGTCCCCGATTTGGATGTCGTTGAACTTGCCCAGCCCGATTCCGGCTTCGAAGTCGGTGCGAACCTCGGTGACGTCATCCTTGAACCGACGCAGCGATTCGATCGCGAGGTTGTCGCCGACAACGACACCATCACGGATGACCCGCGCCTTCGCGTTCCGGGTGATCGTTCCCGAGCGAACGATGACACCAGCGACGTTGCCGAACTTGGACGAGCGGAAGATCTCGCGGATTTCGGCGACGCCCGACTGCACCTCTTCGAATTCCGGCTTGAGCATGCCCTTGAGGGAGTTCTCGATGTCCTCGAGCGCCGCGTAGATGACCGAGTAGAAACGCACGTCGACACCTTCACGCGGCGGCGCGCTCGCGCGCCTTCGTGTCGGGTCGAACGTTGAATCCGATGATGATGGCGTTGTCGACCGTGGCGAGGTTGACGTCGCTCTCCGTGACTGCACCAACACCGCGGTGGATGATGCGCAGCTGCCACCGACTCGTCGACCTCGATCTTGAGCAGCGACTCCTCGAGTGCTTCAACAGCACCGGAGACGTCACCCTTGATGATGAGGTTGAGCGAGTCGACCTTGCCCTCTTCGAGGGCCTTGGTGAAGTCCTCGAGGCTGATGCGCTTGCGGCGCCCGGGCGAGCTGGGCGTTGCGCTCGACCGCTTCACGCTTTTCGGCGATCTGGCGGGCGGTGCGGTCGTCCTCGATGACGAGGAAGGTGTCGCCTGCGCGCGGAACCGTGGAGAGTCCCTGCACCTGTACGGGACGGGCCGGCTGGGCTTCCGTCGACCGCTTCGCCGTTCTCGTCCATCATGGCGCGAACCTGCCGTAGGCGGTGCCCGCGACGATCGGAGTCTCCGACGCGCAGCGTTCCCGACTGGATGAGCACGGTCGCGACAGCACCGCGACCCTTGTCGAGGCTGGCTTCGATTGCGACTCCGCGTGCGTCCTTGTTGGGGTTGGCTCGCAAGTCGAGTCCGGCATCCGCTGTCAGCAGCACGGCGTCGAGCAGTGTCGGCGATGCCGATGTTGTTGAGCGCCGAGACGTCGATGAACATCGTGTCTCCGCCGTACTCCTCGGCGACGAGACCGTACTCGGTGAGCTGCTGTCGAACCTTCGCCGGGTTGGCGCCGTCCTTGTCGATCTTGTTGACCGCGACGACGATCGGCACATTGGCAGCCTGCGCGTGGTTGAGAGCCTCAACCGTCTGCGGCATGATGCCGTCGTCGGCCGCGACCACGAGGATCGCGACGTCGGTAACCTGGGCACCTCGAGCACGCATGGCGGTGAACGCCTCGTGACCAGGGGTGTCAATGAAGGTGATGGCTCTCTCGATGCCTTCGTGCTCGCTCCACACCTGGTATGCACCGATGTGCTGGGTGATACCACCGGCCTCGCCGGCGACGACGTTGGCCTGCCGGATGGCGTCGAGGAGCTTGCGTCTTTCCGTGGTCGACGTGACCCATGACGGTGACAACGGGCGGACGGATCTCGAGGTCGCTCTCGTCTTCGTCTTCAAGCTCCTGGTCGAGGTCGAGGTCGAAGCCGCTGAGCAGTTCGCGGTCTTCGTCCTCTGGCGAGACCATCTGGATTTTGAAGCCGAGCTCCTCACCGAGGATCTGGAAGGTGGCCTCATCGAGCGACTCCGTCGCCGTCGCCATCTGACCGAGGTGGAAGAGCACGGTGACGAGGTTGCCGGGGCTCGCGTCGATCTTGTCGGCGAAGTCGGTGATGGACGCGCCGCGACGCAGGCGAATGACCTCGTTGCCGTCGCCGCGGGGAACGCTCACGCCGCCGAGCGACGGGGCTTCCCTCAGTTCGAACTCGGCACGCTTCGTGCGCTTCGACTTGCGCGCTTTGCTCTTGCCGCCTCCACGGCCGAACGCTCCAGCGGTTCCTCCACCGGGACCGCGGCCACGGCCGCCGCCGCCGGCAGGACGTGGTGCCCGAATCCGGGCGCGCCACCGGGCGCGCCACCGGGGCGCTGGAAGCCGCCGCCCGCGGGGCGCCCTGCGCCGCCGGGTCGCTGTTGGTGTGGAGCGCCGCCGGGGCCGCCGGGTGCGCCGGGGCGCTGGCCGAAACCGCCGGGTCGGGCGCCCTGGCCGGGGCCGCCGGGCCTTGGCGTGCCGGGGCGCGGGGCGCCGGGACGCGGGATGGCGCCGCTGGCACCGGGGCGCTGCATGCCCTGGTTGCTTGCGAACGGGTTATTGCCGGGACGCGGGGCTCCCGGTCGCTGCATGCCCTGGTTGCTCGCGAACGGGTTATTGCCGGGACGCGGGGCTCCCGGTCGCGGTATTCCGGACGGACGCGCGTCATCGGCGGTTTCCGCGGCGACCGCATCCGTGGGGGTCGCCGCCGCTTCGGCCTGCGCCTGGCGCTCTGCGACTGTCAGCGGTGCCGGAACATCCACCACTTCATCGTCGGATGGTTCGAACGTCTCGACCGCGGGTGTCGGCGGTTTGGGCGCGGGACGCGCAGCCTTGGCTTTCGCCGGCGCCACGGGCTCTGGCGCCTTGATGCCGTCGGCCAGCAGTGCAGCCTTGAGCTTCCGTGCTACGGGCGGCTCGATGCTCGATGACGGGCCCTTGACGAACTCGCCCATCTCTTTGAGCTTCTCAAGGGCGACCTTGCTTTCGACGCCGAGTTCTGCAGCGACTTCGTGTACGCGTGGTTTGGCAGCCACTTTTCTCCTGTCTGGGCCTGCGCCCGGACAGGGGCAGACCACTAATTACGGACGGTTCTCATTTCGAGCCGCTCATTAGTTGTCCATAGCTCATTCAGCCTGTTCTTTTGGAGCCCCGGGCTGCGCCCGGAACTGTGTTGTCGCCTGCAAGAGTACCCCGGTATCGAGCGGAACGTCTGCACGAAGCGCCCGGCCGAAGGCCTTGCGCGTGATCGCTGTGCGTACACACTCCTGCGTGGGATGGACCCACGCACCACGTCCGGACAGTGTTGCGGACGGATCCGGCACCACCGTGCCATCTCGTGCGACAACCCTCAACAAAGTGGTGGTTCCGGCACGCTCACGGCAGCCCAGGCAGGTTCTTACGGGTTCCATTCTACCCCCTGCAGCACGACCCTAGTCTTCGAGGATGCTGTCGGGCTGGATATCAATCCGGGCGCCGGTGAGCTTCGCCGCCAACCGGGCATTCTGCCCTTCCTTCCCGATGGCGAGCGAGAGCTGGTAGTCGGGAACGAGAGCGCGAACCGCTTTGGTCGATTCGTCAATCACGAACGCGCTCGTGACTTTCGCGGGAGACAGTGCGTTCGCGACGAAGGTCGCCAGGTCTTCCGAATAGTCGACGATGTCGATCTTCTCGTTGTTGAGTTCCGCAGTCACCGCGCGAACCCGTTGCCCGAGTTCGCCGATGCACGCGCCCTTGGCGTTGATGCCGGGCTCGGTGGCCCGCACGGCGATCTTGGTGCGATGGCCCGCCTCCCGCGCCAGCGATGTGATCTCGACAACCCCGCTCGCGATCTCGGGAACTTCGAGCGCGAACAGTTTGCGCACGAGCGCCGGATGGGTTCTGCTCACGGTGATCTGGGGCCCCTTGAGGCCTTTGCTTACGCTCGTGACGTAGACCCGGAGGCGCGATCCGTGAGTGTAGTCCTCGCCCGGCACCTGCTCCTCCGGGGGGAGGATTGCCTCGACAGAGCCCAGATCAACGTGGATCATGCGGGGGTTGGGGCCCTGTTGGATGACGCCGGCGACAATGTCGCCCTCGCGCCCGCGGAACTCCCCCAGAACGTGATCGTCCGCGATGTCGCGCAGGCGCTGGTTGATCACCTGCTTGGCTGCGAAGGCAGCGATTCGCCCGAAGTCTCCCGGGCTGTCGACGGACTCGCCGATGACATTGCCATCGTCATCGAGTTCGTCGACGAAGACCGTCACATGGCCCGTCTTACGGTCGAGCTCGACGCGCGATTTCGGCGCCTCCGGCTCCCCCGCTCTGTGCTCGGATTGCCCCGTGTGCTTGAGGTATGCCGTGTGGATTGCCTGTTCGATGATCTGCACGAGTTCGTCGAAAGGGATGTCGCGCTCGCGCTCCATGAGGCGCAACACGCTCAGGTCGATGTCCACTGAGGGCCTCCACTATTCAACTCTGGGTGAGGGCGCCGCGCCGGTCGATCGGGCCCTCACCCACTAAGTTACCAGTGGAATCACCATGGCCTGTCTGTCCCCGGACTGCCCTGTTCCTCCGACCGTCGGTTGTCGTCGTCTTCGGTCTTCTGCCTGAGCGAGTCGTCGCCGCGCCGTTCGAGCTCGTCGAGCCGCTCCTGGCCGGTCATTGCGTCCGGATCCGTGCCGTCACTGAGTGCCTGCGACTGCTCGATCCGCTGCTCGAGTCGGTCAATGGCTTCGTCCTGCTGCTGCTGGAGTTCTTCGGTTGCCTCCGGCACACTGCAGTGCGGGCCCTCCGTTGTCAGTACATCGAGCGCGGCCTGATAGAGCAGCACCGCACCGCTGGGATAGCCCGCACTCACGTACTGGTCGGCCAGCCGCTCCCAACTGAGCGAGAGGTTGAGCACAACCTCACACTTGCGGTCGTCCGGCACGAGCGGGAGCGCCCGTTCGAAGTCTTCGATCGCGCCGATGTAATCTCCGCCGGCCGCAGACGCCGCCCCGCGGTTGAACCACGGGATCCAGGGCTCGAAGTAGTTGTCCTGCAGCTGGCTGGACGACACCTCCCCGCTGCTGACGTAGTCGCCGAGGTTGTACGCGGCGATCGCGACCGAGGCGACGGTGGAGAGTCCGAGCAGCTTGACGACGAGAACCATGGCGAGCACAACGAGAGGCAGCGAGAACGCCAGGAGTTTCCAGCGCAGCTTCCTCAACTGGCGGTTTCCCTCAGCCGTGCGCATCACGGGCGGGCTCCGGGCGGAAGCGCACGAACGGCAGCGATGAGAGCGAACAGTTCACGCAATGCCAGAAGGCCGAGCGGGATCGCCGGAAGCCAGTAGAACTCCAGGGAAGGCGTTGGCGGATGCCGGGTCGTCTCGGGCTGCGTAACGGCGATTCCGGAGACGATGGCATCGATGCCCTCCCCCGGCGCGCGAAGATCAAACCCCACGCCGAGCTGCTGCGCAATCGATCGGAGGGTGTCCTCATCGATCCTGGAGATTGCGTCACGAGGTGGACTCGCTGTGAAGTCGCGGATGTACGACTGCGACTGGCCCTCAAGCGCGTACCCGGAGAACTCCCGCATCGGCCCGCCCGCTTCGCTACCGTAGCCGAGAACGGCTCCGCCGGAGAGGAACGGGGCCAGCCCCTGGAACGACTCCGGCTGCTCCTCGCGGGTTTGCTCGCCGTCGCCGAAGTAGAACAGCACCCTCGGCACTCCCGGTCGCTCTGCCTGCGCTTGCGCCAGAATTCCCGACAGCAGTTCAAGCGCGGAATCGACGCTGCTCCCAGCCGAGTACCTCGTCACCTCCTGCGTCAGCGCTGAGGTGGCGGAGGCGATGGCGGAAGCGTCGGTGGTGAGCGGAACCCGCTGGAGCGCGACGGCATCGAAGGTGACAAGGGAGAACGCAGCACCGGACAGTTCTGTCGTGATTGCTGCGAGGTCCCTTTTGGCGCCGTCGAGGCGCGTCGTGCTGCCATCATCCAGATGGTCTTCCGCCGCCATGCTGCTCGTCGTGTCGACCGCGAAGTAGACCTCGAGACCACCCGTCGCGGTCGATCCCGCAGGGCTCCCCGGAATGGCCGGACGCAGCGCGAGGACGAGTACGAGCAGCACCATGACAACTCGCCCTGCCCAGTGCAGCGCGGAACGCGTTCCTCGATGACGGATCAGTTGCCACACCGTGAGCGCCAGCAGGGCAGCGACGGCAGGGAGCAACAGCGACAGCGGCAGCATGGGGGTGAGGATCATCGCTCCACCCTCCAGGCGAGGACAATCAGTCCGCCGACCCCCAGTAGCAGCAGCAGAAAGGCGAGCTCAGGGGCATCCTTCTCGACGAACAGGGGCGCGCCCGTGGCGAGTCTTGCCTGCTCGGCGCTGATCTCATCCACGATCCCGGGAATTGCACCGGCATCACCCAGAGCGTAGTAGCGCCCGCCTGTTGCCTCGATGACCGAACGGAATTCGACAGCGAGTTCGCGGAGATAGCTGCGACCCTCCGTGTAGCCCGGATTGATACCGAACACCCGGATGCCGTCCTCGGCGGCCAGCACGGCCGCCTCGCGCACCTCGAAGATCGGCCGTCCCGCGAGCTGGTTGTCGGTGGCGAAGATGATCGAGCGCGACCTCTCCTCTCCGGGGTTGTCGAAACGCAGCGAACAGGATGCCAGTCCATCCCCGATGAGCGAGGAACCATCGCCGAACTGGGTACCGCTGTAGATGGAGTCGTCCTGCTTCGCTATCGCGGCTTTCACGCGCTCGAACTGCCGCTGGATGTACTCGTAGTCGCTCGTGAGCGGAAACCAGGTGACCGCGGACGCGTTGAAGAGCACCAGGGCGATCCGCTCCCCGGTGAACTCCTCCGACAGCTCGGAGAAGACATCAATGATCGCCTCATCGTAGGCAACCATGGATCCGGAGATGTCGAGGCAGAGCACGATGTCGCGACTCGCGAGGTCGGGCTGCACGACGAGGGGTTGGGCTGGCCTGGAACTCAGCGTGATACTCGCGAGCAGTGCGACAGCGGCGAGGGCGGCCGCGCCGACGAGGAGACGCCGGTACCGCAGCAGCTCGCGCCGGTAACGGTCGAGGGCAGTCAGCCGCTCCGCATGGGCAATGGGAAGCGCCTCGCCCGGCGTTGCGCGGCCGTGCTGGCGCCGGGCGAGCAGGGTGACGGCTGTCGCCACGGCGGCGATCAGCACGAGCCAGGCCAGCGGCATCCATTCGTGGATGAGAAGCATCAGGTCACCGCCATTCCATGACGACCCGTCGGGCTTCGGCCACGGCAGCCGCGACGTTGCCCCTCTCGGCCGGACCGAACTCCGCGGGGTACATTCCCTCGACCGCACCCGCGACTTCGGGAAGGTCGACCTGCCTCAGCTCGGTGAGTGTCATCGCCGACGCCGGGTGAATGCTCGATTCGTGGGCGAATGCCCGAACGAGCGAACTGAGTTGCTGGTGCGCCTGCCGCGACGGCAATTCGAATCGCTCGTGCGCCGACTCCACCTGCCGGATTCGTTCGAGGTAGATCGACTGTACGGCGCCGGCATCTGGCGCGGCGGGCGCCAATGGCTCGGCGACCGGCTTGGCCCTCGTGAGAACACCGAGCGCGACGAACCACGCGATGATGAGCAGGACGATCCCGAGAGCGAGCAGCGCCCAGAGCAGGTTGAACTGCACCGGCGGGAAGAAGTCACTAGCGACTGGCATGCCTGTGCATCTCCAGGAGCCGGAGCAGCCCGGGAATGACCCCGGCGACGGAGGTCAGTCGTTGGTTGCTGATGGCGAGCGCGTCGAGCAGCTTCCCTGCCCGCCTGGCCCTGGCCTCGACCGACTGCGTGAAGTGCTCGCGAAGTCCGGGGCGCGACCGGAGGTAGGCGGGAATCGCGAGCGCGGTCGCCACATCGTGCATGGGCCGTGACACCCAGTCCTCCCTCAGCAGGTCGGCATCGGAAACGGTCAGCCACAGGATTTCATGCTGCACTGAGAGCCTCCGGAGCGACCTCTCCTCGCGGGGGCCCAACTCCCTGTCATCGGAGATAACCACGAGGATCGCCCTGCGCAGGGGAAAAGCCCGGATCACGAACTCCAGCTGTTCGGCAAGGTCGCTCGGCGGCGCATCCAGCGTTGTATCCGTGTGGATGCGTTGCAGCATCCGCTCAAGATGCGCCTCCGTGCCGCCCGGTCGGTGGAGAGCCGCCCTGTCGCCGCTTCCGGCAATGAGCCCAACACGGTCGCCGTGGCGGACGGCAAGGTACCCGAGCACGCCCGCAGCAGTGATGACGATGTCGCGCTTCGACTCGCCGCTCTCCGCGAGCGCCGCCATATGCCTGCCAGTGTCGACGACGAAGAGCACCGTCTGCTTGCGCGCTGCGACGTAGCGTCGAATGAGCGGCGCACCGTGTCGAGCGGTCGCCTTCCAATCGACGTCACGGAGTTCGTCCCCGGCAACGTAGGGCCGCAGGTCATCGAAGTCGACGCTGCGTCCGTGGAAGATGGACGTGTACTCGCCATCGAGCATCCCGTGGGCCTTGCGATGGGCATGGATAGCGAGGGTGGTGCGGACCCGGGTGAGAAGGCTCGCCATGGGTTCAGGGAACGGCGATCGACGAGAACGCCGCGTCGATTATGGTCTCGGGAGTGATGTCGTTCGCAATCGCCTCGAAACCGAGGATGAGCCGGTGTCGCAGGATCGCGTGGCGCAACTGCTTGATGTCGTCGGGGACGACGTGATCCCTGCCGTCGAGCAGCGCAAGTGCGCGCGACGCCCTCGCGAAGGCGATGCTCGCGCGGGGACTCGCGCCGTACTCGATGCACGAGGCAAGCTCTGTTGTGAGGTACTTCTCGGGGTGCCGCGTGACATACACGGCAGACACGATGTAGTTCTTGATCGCGGTGTCGAGGTACACCTGGCCGACGATGCGCTGAAGGAAGAGCACGTCCTCGGTCGATGCGGTGGCCTCCGGTGCAGGGGTGTCGTAAATACCGGAGTCGACGCGGTCGATGATCTCGAGTTCCTCGCCGAAGGCAGGGTAGTCGAGCACCTCCTTGATCAGGAAGCGGTCGAGTTGCGCCTCCGGAAGGCGATAGGTGCCCTCCTGCTCGATGGGATTCTGGGTCGCGAGCACGAGGAATGGGCTCGGCAGCTTGTGCAGCACCCCACCGATGCTCGTCTGCCGCTCCTGCATCGCCTCGAGCATTGCGCTCTGGGTCTTCGCGCTCGAACGGTTGATCTCGTCGAGCAGAACGAAATTGGCGTGAACGGGCCCGAGCTGGGTTTCGAAGACGGAGCGGGTGAAGTCGAACAACTGGGTGCCGACAATGTCGCTCGGCAGGAGGTCGGGAGTGCACTGGATGCGCCGGAAGCTCGCGTGCACAGAGTCGGCGAGTGCCTGCACTGCGGTTGTCTTGGCCAGTCCGGGCACGCTCTCCAGCAGCACGTGGCCACCGGTGACGAGCGCTACAAGGAGGCTCCTGCGCAGGTCATCCTGTCCGACCACCCTGAGGTTGTACGCCGAACTGATGCGCCCGAGGATTCCCGTCGCCCGCTTCATGTCTGCGGCCGAAATCGCACCGCCCGCCGAGTTGTACGTGGCCGCCTCCTTGGATCACCGTCCTGTCTTCATCACATCACACTGCGGCGACTGCTGCCGCCGCATCGGCGAGGGCGACGGGCCGCCGCTCGCCCGAGCGACGATCCCACAGCTCCACCGTGCCGGTTGCCGCGTCGCGCCCGACAATGACGATGACGGGGACGCCGAGCAGTTCTGCATCCCCGAACTTAACTCCTGGCGACACCTTCGGCCGGTCGTCGAACAGCACGTCGAGGCCGGAGCCCTCGAGGGTCGAGACGAGCGCTTCGGCAACCTCGAAGATGACCTCATCGCGGCCCGCGGCGACGACGTGCACATCGAACGGGGCGACCTCTTTGGGCCAGATGAGACCCTTCTCGTCATTGTTCGCCTCGGCGATGACCGCGAGAATGCGGGTCACTCCGATGCCGTAAGAACCCATCGTGACGGTGACGAGCTTGCCGTTCTCGTCGAGCACTTTGAGTCCGAGTGCTTCGGAGAAGAATCGCCCGAGCTGGAAGACGTGGCCGATCTCCATTCCGCGCGCGAGTTCGACCGGCCCCGAGCCATCCGGTGCGGGGTCTCCCGCGAGCACCTCGGCGACCTCGATCGTTCCGTCGGCGGTGAAGTCGCGGCCGGCCACGAGCCCGAAGACGTGCTTCTGGTCGAGGTTCGCGCCCGTGACCCACTGCGTTCCGGGAACCACCCGCGGGTCGAGCAGGTAGCGGATGCCCGTGGCGGACTTCTCGCCGAGAACGGCACCATCCGCTGACCATGGCCCGATGTATCCCTTGACCAGCCCGGGAGTGCGAGCGAAGTCAGCTTCCGTCGCGGCCTCCACTTCGGCCGGCGCGACCGCGACCTCAACGCGCTTCAGGTCGACATCGCGGTTGCCGGGGAGGCCGATCACGAGCAGCTCGCGGGTACCGTCAAGGTGCGTGAGCGCGAGTACGACGTTCTTGAGCGTGTCCGCGGCCGTCCAGGCGCGGTCGGGGCGTGGATGCTGCGCATTGGCCAGATCGACGAGCGTCTGGATCGTGGGCGTGTTCGGCGAGTCGAGCACCTCGGCGGCCGGCAGCCCGTCGAACGGAATCGATTCGGGCACTTCTGTCGTGAAGGCCTCAACGTTTGCGGCGTAGCCGCCGGCCGAGCGCACGAACGTGTCCTCTCCGACAGGGGTCGGGTGCAGGAACTCCTCACTGCGCGCGCCTCCCATGAGTCCGCTGTCCGCCTTCACGATCACGTACTCGAGCCCGAGTCGGGTGAAGATGCGCTCGTAGGCATCCCGCTGCCGGTCGTAGCTGGCATCCAGTCCCGCGTCCGTGTAGTCAAAGGAGTACGCATCCTTCATCGAGAACTCACGCCCGCGCAGCAGTCCGGCGCGCGGTCGCGCCTCGTCGCGGTACTTGTCCTGGATCTGGTAGATCGACAGGGGAAGGTCCTTGTAGCTCGAGTACAGGTCCTTCACGAGGAGCGTGAATACCTCCTCGTGGGTGGGGGCGAGCAGGTAGTCGGCGCCCCTGCGGTCCTTGAGCCGGAAGATGCCGTCGCCGTACTTCATCCAGCGCCCGGTCTCCTCGTACGGTTCGCGCGGCAGCAGCGCCGGGAAGTGCACCTCCTGGGCTCCCGCAGCAGCCATTTCCTCGCGGATCACCTGCTCAACCTTGCGCCGGACCTTCAGCCCGAGCGGAAGCCACGCGAAGATACCGGGCGCCTGGCGGCGGATGTAGCCCGCGCGCACGAGCAGGCGATGGCTCGCGACCTCGGCATCGACCGGGTCTTCGCGGAGCGTGCGGACAAAGAGCTGTGAAAGGCGTGTAGGCACGCGCCCCATCCTAACGAGCGCGCGCGGTGGAGCTAAGGCAACTGCGAAGCAGTTGCGCGACCCCAGCGCCGACCGAGCCTCGAGGGAGGGAGGAAACCTGCAAGCGACACGGGGAGAGCCCCGGGAAAGAAGCCTCCCCCCGGGGCTCTGTTTGATTCGCAGACTGTTCGGGCCGCCAATCGTGGTTAAAGGCTACGCCTGCCCGACGACACTGGGACCCCCCAGTAGTGGGCGCGGTTGCGGTGATCGAGCCGTTCCGGTGATCGAGCCGTTCCGGTGATCGAGCCGTTCCGGTGATCGAGCTTGTCGAGATCCCACGACCGGGTCTCGACAAGCTCGACCACCGGAGGCTCGACCACCGGAGGCTCGACCACCGGAGGCTCGACCACCGGTTCTACGCCGTGACGACCTGGGGGCTGCCAAGCTCGCCCGGCGGCATCTCGGCGGCGAGCCGGTTCGCCTCCTCGATGAGGGTCGCGACGATCTCCGACTCGGGAACCGTCTTGATGACCTCGCCCTTGACGAAGATCTGGCCCTTGCCGTTGCCGCTCGCGACGCCGAGGTCGGCTTCGCGCGCTTCCCCCGGCCCGTTGACGACACACCCCATGACGGCGACGCGCAGCGGCACGGTCATTCCTTCGAGACCGGCGGTGACGTCGTTGGCGAGCGTGTAGACATCCACCTGGGCACGTCCGCAGCTCGGGCAGGAGACGATCTCGAGCTTGCGCTCGCGAAGGTTGAGTGACTGGAGGATCTGCAGGCCGACCTTGACCTCTTCAGCGGGCGGCGCGGAGAGCGAGACGCGGATGGTGTCGCCGATCCCCTCACTGAGCAGAATGCCGAACGCTGTCGCACTCTTGATCGTGCCCTGGAAGCTCGGACCCGCCTCGGTCACACCGAGGTGCAGCGGCCAGTCCCCGCGTTCGGCGAGCTGCCGGTACGCCTTAACCATGACGATGGGGTCGTTGTGCTTGACCGAGATCTTGAAGTCATGGAAGTCGTGCTCCTCGAACAGGCTCGCCTCCCACACGGCGCTCTCGACGAGCGCTTCAGCGGTCGCTTTGCCGTACTTCTGCAGCAGGGTTGGCTCAAGCGAGCCGGCATTGACGCCGATGCGGATGCTGACTCCCGCATCCTTCGCCGCCTTTGCGATCTCGCCCACCTTGTCATCGAACTTGCGGATGTTGCCCGGGTTGACGCGAACCGCGGCGCACCCGGCGTCGATGGCCTGGAAGACGTAGTTGGCCTGGAAGTGGATGTCGGCGATCACCGGGATCTGGCTCTTCTTCGCGATGATCGGCAGTGCTTCGGCATCGTCGCGGCTGGGCACGGCGACGCGCACGATGTCGCAGCCGGACGCGGTGAGTTCGGCGATCTGCTGGAGCGTCGCGTTGATGTTCGGTGTGGGCGTCGTCGTCATCGACTGCACGCTCACTTGCGCGTCACCGCCGACGAGTACCTTGCCGACCCTGATCTGGCGTGACTTTCGGCGCGGAGCCAGTACTTCGCGGGCTTTGGGCATTCCGAGGTTGATGGCAGGCACGGCTCTAGCCTAGTTCTGCAACTCCGGCTCCGTGGCGCTGCGGACCGTTGCCTCGTCGACCCCTGGCGCGAGTTCGCGCAGGAGCAGCCCTGTCTCGGTCACGTCGATCACCGCGAGATCGGTGATGATCCTGTGAACGACGCCGCGACCGGTGAGGGGAAGCGAGCACTCGTTCACGATTTTCGGCGAGCCATCGCGTGCCGTGTGCTCCATGAGGACAACCACTCGCGCGGCACCGTGAACGAGGTCCATCGCGCCGCCCGGACCCTTGACCATTTTGCCGGGGATCATCCAGTTGGCCAGATCTCCCTCAACAGAGACCTGCATGGCGCCGAGAATGGCGACATCGATCTTGCCGCCACGGATCATGCCGAAACTGGTCGCGGAGTCGAAGTAGGCGGCGCCGGGAAGCACGGTCACCGTCTCCTTGCCCGCGTTGATGAGGTCGGGGTCGACGGCGTCCGCACTCGGGTACGGTCCGACGCCGAGGATTCCGTTCTCCGACTGGAGCACAACGGTGCGCCCCTGGGGCATGTAGTTCGGCACGAGCGTCGGCAGTCCGATGCCCAGGTTGACGTACGAGCCGTCGGCCAGCTCGAGTGCAGCTCTCGCGGCCATCTGTTCACGTGTCCACGCCATCTCAGGCCTCCTCGCTCACGGTGCGACGTTCGATCCTTTTCTCAATCCCCGAACCGACCTCCACGATGCGGTGCACGTAGATGCCGGGCAGGTGGATGCAGTCCGGGTCGAGCTCGCCGGGCTCAACGAGTTCCTCGACCTGGGCGATGCAGACTGCACCGGCCATCGCGGCGAGCGGGGAGAAGTTGCGGGCGGACTTGTTGAAGATGAGATTGCCGTGACGGTCGCCGCGCAGCGCGTGCACGAGCGAGTAGTCGGTCGCGATCGCCTCCTCAAGCACGAACTCCTTGACGTCGCCACGTACGGCGAACGAGCGCACATCCTTCTTCTCCGACGCAACGGCAATCCCGCCCGAACCGTCGTAGCGACGTGGCAGCCCGCCCTCGGCGACCTGGGTTCCGACACCGGTTTGCGTGAAGAACGCACCGATCCCGGAGCCTCCCGCCCTGAGCTTCTCCGCGAGAGTGCCCTGCGGGGTCAGTTCCAGCTCGAGTTCACCGGAGAGGAACTGGCGCTCGAACTCCTTGTTCTCGCCCACATAAGAAGAAGTCATTTTGCGAATGCGCTTCGCTGCAAGCAGCACTCCCAGCCCCCAGTCATCCACGCCGCAGTTGTTGCTCACGATGGAGAGGTCGTCGGTGCCCTGATCGAGCAGGGCGGCAATGAGCGGCATGGGAATGCCACAGAGCCCGAACCCTCCGACGGCAATGGATGCTCCGCTCGGAATGTCGGCGACGGCCTCCGCCGCCGAACCGAACTGCTTGTCAATACTCATGTTCTGGCCTCCCGCGCCGTTGCGACCCCACGTCCACGGTACTACTGGTCATGACCTCGATCCGGCCAATCGTGGCCGACTACAGTGGCAAGTGGAACTCGCGCGGTGCCCACAGGCGCTGCGCGCTGGATATAAGGAGTTGATCGTGACCAACGATGACGTCGTAATCCTTGCCGGGGCACGAACCCCCCTCGGCAAACTGCGAGGGCAGCTGGCCTCGTTCAGCGCCGTGGAGCTGGGCGCACTCGCGGTTCGCGCGGCAATCGAGAGAGCCGGAGTTGAAGTGGGCGACATCGACGCCGTCATCTTCGGGCAGGTGCTCCAGGCGGGTGCGGGACAGAACCCCGCGCGGCAGACGGCGCTCGGCGCCGGCATCGGTTGGGACACCCCCGCCGTCACTGTCAACAAAGTGTGCCTGTCGGGACTGACAGCGATAATCGACGCCGCGCGCAGCATCCGCGCGGGCGAGGCAGACCTCATCGTCGCCGGTGGGCAGGAATCGATGACCAACGCGCCTCATGTGCTGCCGCGCTCCCGTCCGGGTGGAGATACGGCAGCGTCGAGATGCTCGATTCGGCCGCGCACGACGGGCTCACCGACGCGTTCGACGGCGACTCGATGGGAATTTCAACCGAGCGGCACAATGCGAAGCTCGGCATCGCGCGCGAGGAGCAGGATGGGGTTGCGGCCGAGCTCGCACCAGCGCGCCGCTGCTGCTGCCGACCGCCGGACTGTTCGCGGACGAGATCGTTCCTGTCTCCGTTCCCGCCGGACGGGCGGGAACCGTCGAGATGACCGCCGATGAAGGGGTGCGTGCTGACAGCACGGTCGAGTCGCTCGGCAAGCTCAGGCCCGCCTTCGACAGCGGCGGAACCATCACCGCGGGCAACTCATCGCCGCTGAGCGACGGCGCTGCGGCCGTGCTCGTCGCCCGCCGCTCGTGGGCGGAGGAGCGCGGACTACCCTGGCTCGCCATCGTCGGCGCTGCCGGACAGGTTGCCGGGCCGGACAACTCACTGCACGCGCAACCGGCCAACGCGATCGAATCCGCGCTCAGCGAAGACGGACTGGACGGCCTCCGACCTCGACTTCATCGAGATCAACGAGGCCTTCGCCTCGGTATCCCTGCACTCCGCCCGCGCAACTCGGTGTCGACCTCGACATCGTCAACATCCACGGCGGTGCGATCTCGGTCGGCCACCCCATCGGCGCCTCCGGCGCCCGTCTGGCGCTGCACGCTGCCCTCGAGTTGTCGCGCCGCGGGAGCGGGCGTGCAGCCGTCGCGCTGTGTGGCGGCGGCGGGCAGGGCGACGCGCTGTTGCTCAGCCGCTGAGGCCGCGCGCGATCACTGGAACAGCGTCACCGGTTTCACGATGTCGGCGTAGATGAGCAGCAGGCTCATGCCGCCGAGCACGACGACGACGCCGAGGGTGATGGGAACGAGCCGCGCGGTGTCGACGGGCCCCGGATCCTTGCGGCCGAAGAGTCGCGCGAGGAAGCGGCGGAGCCCCTCCCAGAGCGCCCCGGCGACGTGCCCGCCGTCCAGCGGAAGCAGCGGGACGAGGTTGAACACGAAGAGTGCCACATTGAGAGCGGCCAGGATGCCGACGAGCATCGCGACCCTCTCGACGGCAGGAATCGTGTTGATGCTCGCGACCTCGCCAGCAATGCGGCCGACGCCGACCACGCTGATCGGGCCGTTCGGGTCACGCTCGTCCGGCCCGAAAGCCGCATTCGCGACATCCACCAGCCTCTGCGGCAGGTTGAGGATGATGTTCGTCACCGCGGCGATGTTGTCGCCGACCGCGGGCAGCACGGCACTCGCCGGCTGCTGCACGGTCTCAAGCGCGGGGCCGATCCCGAGGAAACCGACCTCCGTCGTGAGCGGTGTGCCCGTATCATCCTCGACCAGTTGGCCGCGGTCATCCGTGACATAGCGCTCGGTCAGCAGGGGGACGGCCGTGAGCGTGACCTCGCCACCGTCACGCTCAACGACGATGGGCAGGTCCTCCCCGCAGCAGCGCGGATGAGTTCGGTCGCCTGCTCCCAGGAATCGATCGGAACGCCGCCAACCGTGACGAGGCGGTCGCCCGGCATCAGCCCTGCGGCCGCGCCGGGCGCGGCGGGGTCGCCGGGCGAGCACACCTGCTGGGGACTCGTCGCGGGAATCACGCACGCGGAGACGCTGCCAACCGTCGTGCTGAGTTGCGCGATGCCGAAACCCATGAGCAGAACGGCGTAGAGCACGACCGCGATCACGAGGTTCATGAACGGCCCGCCCAGCATGATGATGATGCGCTTGAACACGGGCAGGCGGTAGAAGGTGCGGTTCTCCTCGCCGTCAGCGATCGTGCTCGCGGATGCCTCCCGCGCATCCTGCACGAGAGTCTGGAAGAACCCGGTACTCGCGTTGCGCGCCCTGCCCCCTTCGCGCACGGGAGGATACATTCCCGCCATCGAGATGTAGCCGCCGAGCGGGATCCCCTTGATGCCGTACTCGGTCTCGCCCACCTTGCGTGACCACAGGGTTCGGCCGAATCCGATCATGTATTGTCCAACGCGCACTCCGAAGAGTTTCGCGGGAACGAGATGACCGATTTCGTGGAGCCCGATCGAGATGACGAGGCCAACGACGACGACAAGAATGCCGAGCATGTAGAGCAGGATGGATTCCACGTGCACAGAGTACCTCGGGAAGTCCCGGAGCAGACTGGGGATGGCCCACCACCCCCGAGAGGGGGTCAAACAGATAACATGAAGAGACGATGAGCGAGAGTCAACCCAGCAGCCTCAGCACCCCCGTCGAGCCGGGGTCGCTGGTCGGTGGCCGCTACCTTCTCGAGGAACTGATCGGTCACGGCGGCATGGCATTGGTCTACCGCGCTCATGACAAGTCGCTGGGCCGCACGGTCGCCTTGAAGATCTTTCGCGGCGACCCTGAGGGCAGTGACGACGTACGACGGAGGCGGGAGGAAGTCACGACCCTCGCGGGTCTCAACCACCCCTCCCTTGTCACGCTCTTCGACGCTTTCTCCGACGAGGGAGCTGACAGTGACGGGACCGCAGCATTTCTTGTCATGGAGTATGTCGAAGGCGACGACCTTCGAAGCCGCCTCAGATCGGGGCCTCTCGACGCGCGCACCGCCGCGCTCATGGGGGCGAACATTGCGGACGCCCTCGACTACGTACATGACCGCGGCGTCGTGCATCGAGACGTCAAACCGGGCAACATCCTGCTGACGGCGGGCGACGATGGGATGCCGCGCGCCAAGCTCGCCGACTTCGGCATCGCAAGGATCATCGACGGCACGCGCCTGACCCTGACGGGTTCCGTGCTCGGCACGGCGAGTTACCTGAGCCCGGAGCAGGCGGCGGGCGAGGCTCTCGGAGAGAGCACAGACGTGTACTCCCTCGGACTCGTGCTGCTCGAGAGCCTCACGGGCGACAGACCGTTTCCGGGAAGCGGGCTCGAATCCGCCGCAGCGCGATTGTCTCGTGACCCGGAGATTCCCGCCTCGCTCGGCCCTGAGTGGCAGGGCCTGCTGCGCTGGATGACCAGGCGGGATCCGGATGACCGGCCACGCCCGGCGGTCGTCGCCGATCGACTTCGTGTCCTCGCGCTCGCGGCACCGGCGAGTGACGAGCTGTTCGAGACGAAGCCGCTGCCCCGGGCAACGGCCGTGCTCGAAACAGAGGCGTACGGGAGCGCGCTTCTGCCCGCGACTGTTCCGCAGCCGGGGCGTCAACGTCGGATCATCGCCTTCGTCCTGGGGCTCAGTGCGCTCTTCGTGCTTGC
Source organism: uncultured Actinomycetota bacterium (assembly GCA_963848065.1). GTDB lineage: Bacteria > Actinomycetota > Actinomycetes > Actinomycetales > Microbacteriaceae > CAWKBZ01. Next base: position 321,656 of record CAWKBZ010000001.1, read on the forward strand.
GGCCGCTATCGGCATCGGCCTCTCGACCCTCGCTGATCCGACCCCGACCGAGCTTCCCAACGTCCAGGAGTATCCCACCGTCGACGGGGAACTCGGCGAACATCTCAGGCAGCTGCAGCGGAGCGTGGAACCGTGAGGCCGCTGGCGGTCGTCGCCTCGCTCGCGATCGGACTCATCCTCTCGGGATGTGCGACGGAGGTTGATTCGGGCTATCCCGTTTCATCGGCGAACGAGTTTCAGGCCAAAGTTCTCGCCGTCACGGAAGCCGCGGCGGACAATGACCCGGAAGCGGCGATGACCCGGCTCAAGGAACTCGTTGCTCGCGTGGGCGACGCTCTCGCACGAGGCGAGATAAGTCAGGCACGTCACGACAGCATCATGGCGGCGATTGCGCTCGTACGAAGCGATCTCGGCATCGCCATTGAGGCTCTCGCGGCCGAACCCGCGGAGCCCGTGGTTGTGGAAGTCAACCAGGACGACGCGAACGAAGCGGACCGCACGTCGCCCCCTCGGGGCCCCGGAAACAACAACGGGAACAAACCCGGTCGGGGAAACAACGACTGACCACGCGCGCTGCCAGCTACCAGCGGACTTGCAGGCGGCAACCCCTGGAAAACACAGGCATCCAGCGAGCAGGCTGGATAAATGCGAAAAGGAGTTGTCGCTGCCGTCCTCGTCGGGTTGCTGACGATGTCGTCATGCGGTGCGCCCGCGGCAGAGGACTACTCGCGCGACACCGCGGGCACACTTCAGGCGCAGGTGTGGGAGATCTCGCGGGCAGCCGCTTCCGGCGACCTGTACCTCGCGGAAATGCGGCTCAACGAACTCATTGCGATAGTGCGGGACTCCTTCGTGCGCGGCTGGCTGAGCGAGGCCAGGCGGGACAGCATCCTTGCCGCCATCACGCTTGTTCGGCTCGACCTGGAGCGGGCGATCTTCGCCCAGGAGCAGCAGGAGGCTGCGGAGTCACTCGCGCGCGATCGTGAGCTGCAAAGGCAGCTCGCCGAAGCCGAGCGGGTGGCCGAGGCGGAGCGACTCGCGCGCGAGCAGCAGCGCACAACCACCAGGGTGCCGGACGCGGTCAACGTCAACGACGGGGAATCCGGGCGCGAGGGGACCGCGCCCCGCGACAGGCAACACTCGGACAACTGGCGACCGGGATCGGGACCGCCCGACCACGCGCGAAACGGGGACAAGGGCAACAGGAGCAACGACAACAAGGGCAACAGGGGTGGCGGCAAGGGCAAAGGGAAGGATTGACCCGGTTGGTCAGCGCGCGGCGATGAGGTGTTCAGCCTGGCGCCGCGCCCACGCCTCGCTTTCGCTGAGTGCCTCAAGAGACAGCGCTCCGGGCTCGTGGGCATCGACGACCTCCGCGACAGTGTCGAGGATGTCGAGGTACCCCAGGCGCCCCGCGTGGAAGGCGAGCACCGCCTGTTCGTTGGCCGCGTTGAACACGGCCGGATAGGTCGCTCCTGCCCGCCCTACCGATTTGGCGAGTTCGACAGCAGGGAATGCCTCAGTGTCCAGCGGCTCGAAGACCCAGGTGGATGCCGTGCTCCAGTCCAGGGGCGACCCCACCCCCGCAACCCGGTTCGGCCAGTCGAGACCAAGCGAAATGGGAAGTTTCATGTCGGGCGGCGAGGCCTGGAGAATCGTCGAACCGTCGATGAACTCGACCATTGAGTGCACGATCGACTGCGGATGCACGGTCACCTCGATTGCGTCGTAGTCGACGTCGAACAGCAGGTGCGCCTCGATCACCTCAAGCCCCTTGTTGACGAGGGTCGCCGAGTTTGTTGTGATGACGAGTCCCATGTCCCACGTGGGATGCGCAAGCGCCTCGGCGGGAGTGACAGCCGCGAGCGAATCGCGCGAGCGCCCCCGGAACGGCCCGCCCGAGGCGGTGAGTACAAGCCGACGAACCTCACCAGGGGTGCCGCTGCGCAGCGCCTGGGCGATAGCCGAATGCTCCGAATCCACAGGCACGATCTGGCCAGGGCGGGCCAGGCGCTTCACCAGGTCACCCCCGACAATGAGGCTCTCCTTGTTCGCAAGCGCGAGCGTCGCACCGGTCTCAAGTGTCGCAAGGCTCGGACCGAGTCCGATCGAGCCGGTGATGCCGTTGAGCACAACATCGGCCTCGACATCGCGCACGAGGTCGCACGCTTCGGCAACACCAAGCGCAATATGCTCGATGCCGAATTCCCTTGCCTGGCGCTCGAGCGACTCGCGATTGGTGCCAGCGCCGAGCCCGACGAGTTCGAATCGTTCACGGTTCGCCGCGATGACCTCGAGCGCCTGCACGCCGATCGACCCGGTCGAACCCAGCACTATGACCCTGCGCACAGGGACATCCTCCCCTAGTTCACGCCGAGAATGTCAACGACGAACACCAGGGTGTCCTCCCCGCCGATTCCCGCACCGGGATTGCCCGCCGACCCATAGCCCTGGTCGGAGGGGATGACGACGAGCACTTGCGAGCCGACCGTCTGGCCTTCGAGCGCAGCGGTGAATCCCGCAATCACCTGGCGCGTGTTGAACGTCGACGGCGAGCCGCGGGACCAGCTCTGGTCGAAAACGGTGTCGGTGTTCCAGTTGATGCCCATGTAGTGGACGACGACGTTCGCGCCCTCAGGAACGACCTGGCCGTCACCCTTGATGAGCACAGCGATCTGGAGTTCCTGGGGTGGATCGGCCTCCGGGATCGTGATTGTCGGGGCGCCGTCCGCGGCGAGTTCGACCACCGGCATGCCCACGACGGGCTCCTGGGCCTCGCCCTCAGCGCGAGCGAGGGGTGGGTCTGCGAGTGAGACGAGGTCGACGACGAAGACGATGGGGTCGCCGGGATTGATGCCGAGTTGTGGCGCTCCCTGGTCGCCGAACGAGTCCGAGGCCGAGATCACACCGACGACGCGGGATCCGAGCTCGGAGCACCGAAGCGTCTTGACGATACCGGGGAGGATCTGAGCCTCATCCACGGCGAAAGGCGCAGGGGTGCCCGAATATTCGGTGCCGGGCAGTTCGTCGCCCGTCGTGCCGTTGTACAGCACGAATTCGATGTTGACCGTGTCGCCTTCCTCGACAACCTCGCCGTCACCAGCAGAGACGACGGTGCGCTGTGTGTCCTCGATCGTCAATGGGCTGTTGAGGGTGACCTCGGGCTTGGAGCCCCAGGCTCCCGTGACGGAGACCCCGTCCGAGACGCCGCCCGCGGGAGTGCAGCCGTCGGCGACGGACTCGGCGTCGCCACCGGCGCAGGCGGCAAGAGAGGCAACGAGGCCAACGGCGAGAATGAGTGCTGCACTTCGGCGCACGGGAAACCTTCCGGTAGAGGAAAAAAGGATGTCAGGCAGACGAGCCGCCCTACAGTCTGGGGCACTCGTCTGGGTTGTTCCTGCCAACGTCGTGTTACCCCACTATGATCGTCGGTTCGTGCCCCACAGGGAAATTCACTGACGCGGCGATGAAACATTTGGCGCTCGCCTCCGCGTGAAGAGCACGGGCGAGCTCGGCATCACCATCACCGATTGTGACGATGGGATGCAGGGTCGCTGACGTGAAGTGGCCGCCACCGTTCGCCGTCGTGCGCATCGTTCCCGTCGCGGTGTCGGTGTATTCCGTCACGATGACGCCATGACTCGCGGCGACATGGAGGTAGCTGAGCAGGTGGCACTGGCTGAGGGCGGCGAGCAGCAGCTCTTCCGGGTTCCAGCGCTCCGGGTCACCGTGGAAGGTGCTGGTCGCTCGAGCCCTGGAGCGCGTGCTTGCCCTGCGCCGTGACGAGATGGTCCCGGCCGTAGGAGCGATAGTCACTCGTGCCGGACCCCCGGTTGCCCGTCCACTCGACGCTGACCTCGTAGGAATGCTCGCGTCTTCATTGCTTTTCTCTCGCTCGCAGCGGCGATAAACTCAACTCATTATGACTGACACGCTTGCCACTCCACCGCTCCGCGCCCGTTGCCCAGGAGCGCCGCATCGTCACCGCGATTCCCGGGCCGAACTCCCAGGCCCTGCACGAGCGCCGGATGGCGGTCGTTCCGGTCGGTGTCGCTTCGGTGCTGCCCGTCTACATCGAGCGCGCGCACGGTGCGATCGTCGTCGATGTCGACGGTAACCAGTTCATCGACCTCGGTGCCGGAATCGGGGTGACCACGATCGGGCACACCGACGACGCTGTTGTGGCCGCGGCATCCGCCCAGCTCGACGACGTCACGCACACGCTCTTCACGATCACCCCGTACGAGGCCTACGTGCGGGTTGCCGAGTTGCTCGCCGAGCACACACCCGGCGACTACGCCAAGAAGACGGTGCTCGTGAACTCCGGGGCGGAGGCGGTCGAGAACGCCGTCAAGATCGCCCGCAAGCACACCCGCCGCCCCGGCGTGGCAGTGCTCGAGCACGCATACCACGGTCGCACCAACCTCACGATGGCGATGAACTTCAAGGCAGCCCCGTACGGCACGGGCTTCGGCCCCTTCGCCGGCGACGTGTACCGCGCCCCGAACTCCTACCCGTTCCACGATGGTCTGAGCGGCGCGGAAGCTGCCGCGCGCACGATCGGCTACCTCGAGAAGACGGTCGGCGCGAGCGACCTCGCCTGCCTCGTCGTCGAACCGATCCAGGGCGAGGGTGGCTTCCAGGTCCCCGCCGACGGTTACCTGCCCGCGCTGCAGGAGTGGTGCACTGCCAATGGCATCGTCTTCATCGCCGACGAGATCCAGAGCGGCATGGCGCGAACCGGTGCGCTACTTCGCGAGCGAGCACTTCGGTCTCGTTCCCGACCTGGTGCTGAGCGCCAAGGGAATCGCGGGCGGCCTGCCCCTCGCCGGCGGTCACCGGCCGCGCGGAGATCATGGATGCCGCACACCCGGGCGGACTCGGCGGAACGTTCGGCGGCAACCCCGTCGCGGCCGCAGCGGCGATCGCGGTCTTCGAGCAGATCGAGGCGAACAACCTCCTCGGCGAGGCGCGACGCATCGAGCGACGTGCTGACCCGGGGACTGCGGGAACTGCAGGACAAGTACCCCGTCATCGGCGAGGTCAGGGGCATCGGCGCGATGATCGCGATCGAACTGGTCGAACCGGGTACGAAGAAGCCCAATGCTGCAGCCGTGAGCGCGATCGCCGCGTTCGCCGCCCAGAAGGGCGTCATCGTGCTCACGGCGGGAACCTACGGGAACGTCCTGCGCTTTCTGCCGAGCCTCGCCATCAGCGACGCATTGCTCACGGAGGCACTCGGGGTCATCGACGAGGCTCTCTCCGCGCTGTGACCCGCGCACTCGATCCTTACGGGTCGGTCGAACTCGCCGTCGTCGAGCGTTCCGGGCTCATCGAGTCACGGCACCTCGGCGCCGCCGTGGTCGTCGGAGGTTCCGGTGAAATCATTGCAGCGCTCGGCGATCCGGCAGCGCTCATCTATCCGAGGTCGGCTCTCAAGCTGCTCCAGGCGCTTGCGGTGCTCAGGGCGGGCGTCGAACTCGATCCGGTGCAGGCAACACTCGCGGCAGCGAGCCATGCAGGCACGTCTCGCCATGTTGACGGGGTGCGCACCATCCTGCAGGCCGCCGGGCTGGATGAAACTTTCCTGCAGTGCCCGGCCCACTGGCCGTACGACGATGCCGCAGCGAGGGAATCGATGCGACCGGTCGACGCGGTCGCATCGCGGATCGAGTCCGACTGCTCAGGCAAACACGCCGCGTTTCTTCTTGCCTGCGTGCACAACGGCTGGCCGGTTGAGAGCTACCTCGATTCCGAGCATCCGCTGCAAGCAGCTCATCCGCTCGACCGTCGAGGAGTATGCGGCAGAGACGATCATGCACAGTGGCATCGACGGCTGCGGCGCACCTGTGCACGCGCTCAGCCTGCACGGGCTCGCCCGATCACTCAGCCGCATGGCGGGGCCGGGCGCTGATGAGCAGTCGGCATTCCTGTGCCGCGCCATTCTCGCGAACGGCTGGGCCATAGACGGTCCAGGGCGCACCGACACCGTCGTGGTTGAGAAGCTCGGCGTGGTAGCCAAGCGCGGCGCGGAGGGTGTCATGATCATGGCCACCCCTGAGGGAATCGCCGTGGCCGTGAAGATTCTGGATGGCGAGCTGCGCGCTGCGGCGCTCGTTGCGATCGAACTACTCGTGACCACCGGCGGTGTCGCACGTGAGGCGGCCGATGATGCGCTGGCTCAAATTGCGGAACCCGTGCTCGGCGGTGGCGTCCCGGTGGGCCGCATCCGCACGAATTTCCGGCGCCACTAGTTCTCGAGCACCTGCATGCTGTCGATGTACTCCTTGATCGTCGGCATCGCAACGAGCTTCTCCCGATAGAAGGTGTTCACCAGATTGACTACCTGCGCCTGGGCGGCAGCGACCTGGGCAACCCTCTCCTCCCCCGCTTCCTGAGCCTCGAGGGTGCGACGAAGGAAGAGCAGTGCCTTGACGATCTCGCGTTCCTCCTCGCCCTCCAGGGCGCTGATGACATCGATCAGAAGCGCATCCGCCTGATCCTGAACAGCCTGGATCGAAATGGATGAACCCGGCTGGGTCGCATTGTCCAGCGTCGAGATGAGCGACCAGACCTGGTACAGGATGGTCGCGGGCTCGTCGAACAGCGCTCGAACGAATGCCGCGTCGAGGTGGCGCCCCGACAACCGGAAGATGTTGTACATCCGTTTGGCGGCCTTGCCGTAGTTGACCTGTTTCGTAAGGTACTTGCGCACCTCCTCCTCGAGGCGATCGACATAGTCGTCGAGCGCGTCATCGGACACGAATTTGGCAACCTTGGCGAATACCGGCATGGAATCCGCATCGAGGTACACCTCCTGGAAGTACGCGTCCAGATAGCCATCCAGGGCGATGACTTCGCCGTCGGGTCCCTCCCAGGTGACATCGATCACATTGCTCGCGTTCGACAGTTGCTTTCGCGCCGCGTCCACGACGACCCAGTCGAGCTTGCACCAGCCGGGGTCGCGCGCGACTTCGTTCCAGCCGACCGCGAAGCTGCGCCCCTGGAGATCATCGATGGAGATTTCCGCCTCCTCGATCTCGTCGGCCGTCCACGAGATGGGCGTTCCCTTCCTGCGCGATTCACCGCCGTGCACACAATCGAACGGGTAATTGCCGAACTTGGCCTCCATGAACTGGAATCCGTCGCCGCGCAGCGTCGCGAGAACCTTCTCCCGCATGAGCCGCGCCATGATCGCACACGCCTCCTCACGCGTGTCAGCGAGGATGTTCAAACGCTGGAAGTAGTCGGCGTCGCCGGGGAAACTCTGGATCTTCGACTGTGCGGCAGAACCGGACAGCGCAAGCGCGCTCTCGGCAACGCCCTCAACCGCCGGAACCTCCACAATGTGTCCGATGCGGCGGAACCGGGCCAGGTCGTGCGGGCTGAAGTCGAGCATCGAGACGCGATGGCCGAAAGCACCGCTGGACTCGTCCACAACCAGGTCCTCTGTGCCCGGAGTTGCCGTGAGGGCGGCGAGCCATTGGGCGGTGTCCGCCTCGTCGATGTCGACGCCGAGCCTCCTGGCTGATTCGACAATCCGGCGCACATCCGCATCATTGCTGTTCGTGACGTCCTCGACCATCGCGGCCACCCTTCTTTCCTACGAATTATCCTCGCTCGCGCGTTTTCCTCAGGGCACGGAACAATTCCGCCTGGTCCTGCGCATCGGCGAGGGCGTTGTGGGTCAATTGGCGATCACCAAGGAAACGCGAGCTCAGGGACTGCATGCTCGTCGCGGCCCACGTTCCTCCTGCCATGCCCAGATAGTACGCCTTGATGTCCAGTGCGGACACGCCGAAGGGATTCCGCCCGAGGTAGCGATGGAAGTAGTCGTTGACGAACATCCAGTCGAACCCGGCGTTGAAGGCCGTGAGAACGGCCCTGCGCTCAGCCCCGACCTCCGCCAGCACCCATTCCTCGAACCGGCGCATGGCCTCAAGGGGTTCGACGCCATCCTCGGCGAGTTTCTCCATCGACAGACCGCTCACGGCAAGCGCGGACTCATCGAAGTCGGCCGTCACGGGCTTCAGCTCGATGTAGAACTCTCGAGCAGGGTGGTCGACGAGGCACGCGCCGATCGAAATCATGGAGTAGCGGCTCGGGTTCGGCCCCGCCGCCTCGATATCGACAGAGATGAACACCTCCGGTCGCGTGTCCGCCATCAGGCGTACAGGCTTTCCACCGCATCGCGGAAGGCGGAAGTGTGCCGGTTCACATCCTCCGCAGTTGTCGCGGGGCTCATGAGCGCCATGTTGTGGAACGGGGTGATGAGGATCCCGCGATTCAGGGCATGCAGGTGCAGGTACTGCTGCAACTCGAAATCATCGGCGTCCGCAGCCTCCTTGCCGTCGTGGGGCGGCGTCTGTCGGAAGCTGTATTCGGCGCGTGCCCCCAGCTGGGTCACCTGCCATGGGACGTCGAACTCGTCGATCACCGATTGCACCCCGTCGGTCCACTCGGTTGCGCGATCGATCATCGTCTCGAACGCCTCCGGGGTCAGAACCTCGGCGAGAGTGGCGCGAATACCCGCGAGCGAGAGGGCATTGCCCGCGAGCGTGCCGCCAACTCCCCCGACGTCGATGTCCTCGAGGTCGATACTCTCCCTGACTGCGGCCGCGAAGTCGGAGGTCATTCCGTAAGCCCCCGCGGGGATTCCACCCCCGATGGACTTGCCAACGACGACCGCGTCGGGACGAAGTCCGTCGCGCTGGATCATTCCGCCCGGGCCGGCGGAGAGGGTGTGCGTCTCGTCGATGATGAGAAGCGTACCGGTATCGCTGCAGGCCTCGCGCAGCGCTTCGTGCCAGCCGGGATCCGGCAGCACGATCCCGATGTTCGTCAGGGCGGGTTCGATGAGTACCGCTGCGACCTGTCGCGAGGCGAGAGCGGCCTCGATCGCAGGCACATCATTGAACGGCACAACAACGGTCGTCAGTGAAGGAGCGACGGGCGGCCCGATATTGCCACGACGCTCGACCACGGCGCCCCGGTCGTCGAGAGTTGCGTAGGCCTCATCGACAGTTCCGTGGTAGCAGTAGTCGATCACGAGGATCTTCTTGCGGCCGGTGACCTGCCGGGCGTAGCGCAGAAGGGCGCGATTCGCGTCGGTGGCGGAGAGCGTGAACTGCCAGCTGGGCACGCCGAATCGCTCGTGAAGCAGCGAAGCGGCGATCGCGGCATCCGCTGTCGGCAGCATTGTTGTCGAGCCGCGGGCAAGCTGGTGTGAAATGGCGTCCACGGCGGCAGCGGGCGCATGGCCGCACATCGCGCCGGTGTCGCCCAGACAGAGATCGACGTGGTCGATGCCATCCACGCAGGTGAAGTGGGCGCCCTCGGCCCGCTCGACATAGACCGGCCACGGGCCCGGCCATTTCGCCATCCAGAGCATGGGCACTCCGTCCGGCAGGTGCGGAACGGCACTGCGCCAGAGGCGCTCCGATTCCGGGTGACCCAGGCGGAAGAGCCCGAGCTCCGACTCCCAGAGCGCGCGAAGCCTCTCCCTGTTCTCGTAGACCATGCGATCAGCCCACGCGCGCGAGGCGCTTGCGGCGGGCCGCAGAAGCGACCTGAGTGGTGATGACGAGCGTGAGGGCGAGGATGAAGACCGCGGAAGCGATGACGTTCGATTCCGCAGGAAGACCGCGTGCCGCCGCGATGTAAACGAACTTCGGGAAGGTCATCTCGGGCCCGGAGTTGAAGTTCGTGATGATGAAGTCATCGAAACTCAGGGCGAAAGACAACAGGGCCGCCGCCGTGATACCGGGAAGGAGCAGCGGGAAGGTGATGCGCCAGAACACCTGTCGCGGGGAGCCGTAGAGGTCACGACCGGCTTCCTCCAGCGCGGGATCAAGACTCGAGACCCTCGCCTTGACCGTCACGACGACGAAGCTCACGCAGAACATCGTGTGCGCGAGGATGATCGTGAGCATGCCCTTCGGCACCCCTGCGCCGAGGAACTGTGCCGCGAGGCCCGCGCCGAGCACGACCTCAGGCGTTGCCATCGGGAGGAACAGCAGCAGGCTGATGCCGGAACGGAAGCGGAAGCGGTATCGCACGAGCGCAATCGCGATCATGGTGCCGAGCGTCGTGGCGGCGACCGTCGCGACGAGCCCGATGATGATGCTGTTCGTGAAGGCCTCACACACGCCCTGGGCCGCGCACACGTTGAGCCACTTGTCGAACGTGAATCCGCGCCAGGAGATGTTCGACTTGATCGAATCATTGAACGAGAACACGAACGTGTACGCGATGGGGATCAGCAGGAAGATGAAGGCGAGCGCCGTGTAAGTCGGCAGCAGCCACTTACCGAGTCCGAGGTTCATTCGTCGCTGCGGCCGGGCGACCGGTGGCACTTCGGTGCCCTCGGCGAGCGCGCGCCCCTTCTGCAAGGTCACAGCAGTTCCTCCGTCCCGCTCCGGCGTACGTAAACGCTCACGACGACAAGGATGACGGCCATGAGAATGATCGACAGGGAGGCAGCGGCGGGATAATTGAGCTGGATGAGGAAGTTGCTTTCGATCGCGTTGCCCATCATCGAGGTGCCGGTGCCACCCAGGAAGTCGCGACTCGCGTTGACGTAATCACCTGCCGCCGGAATGAAGGTCAGCAGCACCCCCGAGACGATGCCGGGCATCGACAGCGGAACGGTGACCTTTCGGAAGGTGTCGAACGGACGCGCGTACAGGTCGCTGCCTGCCTCGAGCAGGCGCGTGTCGAGCCGTTCGAGGGAGGCATAGAGCGGCAGTGTCATGAACGGGATGAAATTGTAGGTGAGACCGAATACAACCGCAGCGGGTGTGCCGGTGATGTACGCGTCCGGCGCGAGCAGCGACAGTGCCTTGAGCGAGGTGACGACGAAGGACTCATCCGACAGGATCGCCTTCCACGCGAGCGTGCGCAGCAGGAAGCTGATGAAGAACGGGGCAATCACGAGCACGAGCAGGAGGTTCTGCAGGAGCGGCCAGCGCCTGGCCTTGACCCCGATGAAGTACGCGATCGGGTAGCTGAACAGGAGCGCGAAGACCGTGGCGAGCACCGCATAGAGGAATGACCGGAAGATCTGGTCCCCGTAGAGACCAATGGCGGTGAAGTAGTTCTCCCAGCGGAATCCCGGCGAGTACTCCCCGATGTCGCCGAACTCCGATGGCACCTGCAGTGACGTGATGATGAGCGACACGAGCGGCACGAGGAAGAACAGGATCATGTACGAGATGCCCGGAAGCAACAGCAGCAGGGCGATCTTGGTCGCCCGGCGTGGCGCTCTCTCCTTAACCGGTGCTGCCGCTGTGAAGGCGCCGAATGCCACGGTCAGGCACCCTCGAGCTCGGTGAGCAGGGCCTTCTTCTTCTGCGTCGCAATGGATGCCGTGCTCGCGTCTGCCACGAACCGCGGACCCGTCTCCGGCTCATCGGCAAGACCGAAGCCGTGCTCGACGTCCCACGTGACCCACACCTGGTCGTCCAGATGGGCAACGGGCCCGAACGAGAGGTTCTGTGCGAACACGTTGAGGATGGGCAGTCCGGGAATCTGGACTGTGTACTGCGTGCTCACACCGCTGAATGAGACGTCGATGACCCGTCCTGGCCCGAGAACGTTCTCGCGCGCCGTCGTCGTCGGCTTGCTCAAGTGCAGAGCGAGCTTCTCCGGTCGCACGCCGACCGTAACCTCCCCAGCGTGTCGTTGGGCGCGCTTCGTTGGTACGACAATCGTGACAGCCCCCACGCTCACGCTGATCGCGGATGAGGTATTGCCGCTCACCGTGCCGGTGAAGAGGTTCGACTGGCCGAGAAAATTGGCCACGAAGGAGGTGTGCGGAAGCTCGTACAGCTCCTCAGGCGGGCCAAGCTGTTCGATGCGCCCCTTGTTCATGACCGCGACGGTATCGGCCATCGTCATGGCCTCCTCCTGGTCATGCGTGACATGCAGGAAGGTGAGTCCGACCTCGTCCTGGATAGTCTTCAGCTCCAACTGCATCTGGCGCCTGAGTTTGAGGTCGAGGGCACCGAGCGGCTCGTCGAGCAGGAGGAGCGCCGGCCGGTTGACCACGGCGCGGGCGAGGGCTACGCGCTGCTGCTGCCCACCCGAGAGTTGCTGGGGTTTGCGGGTGGCGAGGTGGTCGAGCTCAACGAGGCGGAGCGCCTCGTGTGCCTTGCCCAGGGCGTCATCGACGCGACGACGCCGCAGCCCGAACGCCACATTCTCGATCACGGTCATGTGGGGAAATAGGGCATAGCTCTGGAAAACCGTGTTGACCGGGCGCTGGTACGGCTTCGTGTCTGTGACGTCCTTGCCACCGATGAGGATGCGACCGGCGGTCGGTTCCTCCAGGCCCGCGACAAGACGGAGCGTTGTCGTCTTGCCGCAGCCCGAAGGTCCCAGCAGCGCGAAGAAGGATCCCGCCGGGATGGTCAGGTCGAGTTCCTCGATCGCAGTGAAACCGGGGAACCGCTTCGTGATTCCGGCAAGCTCAAGGTCGGCTCCGGCGTCAGCGAATGTTCCCCGTGCCATCAGGACGCCAGTACTGCCTGGAACGCGGAGTTGAACTCCGCCTCTTCCGCGCCGCTGAGGCTCCGGAACATCTTCGACTGCGCGAGGATCGTGTCGTCGGGGAAGATGAACGGGTCTTCGGCGAGTTCCTCATCGATTTCGGCCATCGCCTCCTTCGCACCGTCAACGGGCGTGATGAAGTTGACCCACGCCGCAACCTCCGCTGCGACCGCCGGCTCGTAGTAGTAGTTCATGAGGGTTTCGGCGTTCTTCTTGCGCGGCGAACCGATCGGCACGACGAAGTTGTCGTTCCACAGGGTGGCGCCCCCGCTCGGGATGACGAACTCCCAGTTCTCGCCGGACTCGTAGTTGAGCGCTGCGATATCGCCCGACCACGCGATCGCGACGAGGGTGTCCTCGTTCTCGAGGTCAGCGATGTACGAGTTGCCCTTGACGTTGCGGATCTGACCGCTCGAGATGTTCTCGCGGAACACGTCGAGCGCTTCGTTGTACTCGTCCGCGCCCCAATCGCCGCTGATGTCGACGCCGTTCTCGAGCATGAGCAGCCCCATGGTGTCGCGCATCTCGGAGAGTACGCCGACACGGCCCCGGAACTCGGGCTTCCACAGGTCGGAGACCGACTCCAGGCCGCCGGGAACCTTGTCCTTGTTCCAGACGATGCCGGCGAATCCGCCCTGCCACGGCAGGGAGTAGCTGCGACCCGGATCCCAATCCGGATTGAGCAGTGAGGAGTTGAGGTTCGAGAAGTTGGGCATGCTGCCCGTGTCGATGGTCTGCACATAGCCGAAACGGATGAGGCGGGACACCATCCAGTCGGTGAGCACGGCGACATCGGCACCGATGTCCTGGCCGAGCGCGAGCTGGTCCTTGATCTTGCCGTAATAGCTGTTGTTGTCGTCGATGGACACGTCGTAGGTGACGGAGATACCGGTCTGCTCCTCGAACGCCGTGAGCGTCGGGTAGTTGCCGTCGTCATCCTCATCGATGTAGAAGGGCCAGTTGGCCCAGGTCAGAGTCTTGTCTGAGTCAGATCTGTCGGGCGCGGCGGTCGGCGCGGCGCCTCCCTCCGGCGCACAGGCAGCGAGGGCGAGGGCTGTCGCTCCCGCACCAGCGCCAGCAAGCATCGTGCGGCGGCTCAACTGCGATGCACGCGCTTGCTGCACAAGGCGGCGAATAATGGGATCTTCTGGCAGCGTTTTCATGAGTATCTCCTCCACCCGGCGGAAGTCACTTCTTCGTAACTCGTGGGATAGATACTGTCACAGCAGCGATGCGACTCGCACGCTTTTAGGGGCAAAACCGCCATCCTGTAACAAAATCTTCACGAAATCAGTGGGCGAACTCCGAAAAAGGTACGGAATCGATGGTGTTACGGGTCAACCGGTTGCGGGGCTCTCTCGGTCGCAAGGGTCGCCCGGCTCGCAGTACCGTCGATCTCGAGCAACCACAGCGACCGCCCCTCGCCAGGCGGTGGCAGGTCCCGCAATCGCGTCAGTTGGCGGAACTCGCTCACCGAGCACCCGTCGAAGAGCACGGCGGCCGAGGTGCGCAGGGCGCCGAAGGCGCCGAAGTGCAGTTGCCAGGTCTCCGGATCCCCCACGAGAACGGGCTGGATGGCCGTCGGACTGATGCTGATCTCGCGCGGGTCGCCCGACGCCGCCCCCAACTCCACCACAGCGTGCCCCGCACTGCTCAACTGCCTCGCGAACGCCGCAGGATTGCGAGAGACCGCGATGAGTCTCGCGGGTCGTCCCGGGTGAACAGCGACCTGCCGCGGCAACGGGTAAGCGTCCGTCACGCCAACGGTGCGCGTGGGCCGGAACACCTGCACGGCATGTCCCTGCCAGCGGCCGCGACCCGCAGGCGCTCCGGTGTCGAAATCGGCTGCCTCGCCGCCCGCGAGTTGGTGCTCCTGGCGGCTCGGCATTCGCAGGAGGAGACTCGCCCCGCACAGGGCAGCAGCTGACTGGAGCGCGCCAGGAATGCGTTGCAACGTCAGTACGAGGTGAACGCCTCTGGCCGGGCCATCCCTCAGCACCCGCGCGAGCAGGTCGAGCAGCGCGGTGACGTAATCGGAATCGCAGGAAGCAACGATCGAGTCGATGTCGTCGACCAGCAGCAGTGCGGGCTTGCCGACATGAGCGAGAGCATCGAGCAGTGCATCCCACAGGCACGGCAGTCCACGCCCGACGCTCTGCCTCGTGAGCCTCGAGGGGCCGGCCGCAAGCGCCTCAAGAACGCCCGATTTTCCGGACCCGCTCGCCCCAATGACGAGAAGGTGGCCCTGGCGAGCGGGCCCGAGACGCGCAACTTCCTGGCGCTGTTCAGCGGGCAGATCCACCAACCCGAACGGCACGGCATCCAGCGATTCCTCGGTGGCCGGTGGAAACTCCAGCTCAGCGGGAAGCGGCTCGCACCAGGGGCGACGCGGCCGGGGTGAATCACGCCAGCGCTCACGAACCTCCCTGATGTCGTTCTCGTCGCAGAGGGCGACCTGGAACTGCTCAGGTGCGCCACTCGCGGACACGGCGATCGCACGCCCCGGCGGAGCCGACCCGAGCATGGCGGCATCGTCGGTGCCGACGACCGCCCTGCTGTCAGCGGCATTGTTGACGCGCAGCGAGAGTCGGAGTGCGCAATTGGCCAGCACGCCCTCGCGCACGACACCGCCCGGTCGTTGGGTACACAGGATGAGGTGAATCCCGAGCGATCGCCCGCGGGCGGCAAGATCTGCGAAGAGTGAGTGCAGTCCGGGGTGGGCGTCGATCATGGCCGCGTACTCGTCCACGACGATCACAAGGCGCGGAAACGGCGTTCCGGGCGCAGCATGATCAACCGAACGGAGACCGTCCGCGGCGAGGGAGCGCTCGCGGTACCGAACCTCAGCGCGCAGGCTCTCGAGGGCACGCGCGGCAGCAATCGGGTCAAGGTCGGTAATGAGGCCGACGCAGTGCGGAAGACTGCGGAGCGGCTCGAATGCCGCTCCCCCCTTGAAATCGACGAAGAGAAAGTTCACGATCGACGGCGGGCGATGCGCTGCCATCCCCAGAACCCAGCTCACCAGCAACTCGCTCTTCCCGCTGCCCGTGGTGCCACCGACGACCGCGTGCGGACCCTCGGTCACCAGGTCGACACCGAAGACTCCCCTGCTGGCCGCCCCGAATTCGCTGCGAAGCCCGATCGGCGACGGATCGACGACCGATTCGAGTTGGCCGAACCCGACGCCCGTGGGGAGTGCGGCGGCGGCGGGCATGAGGCCAGACGCACGAGCCAGCTGGCCCTGTCGCTGGGCCCAGGCCGCGGCGGCGGGACGGCTGACCAGCTCAGGGAGGAACTCCCCCGGTGCCTCAGCAAGGGGATGCCGGATCACGCGACCGGTTCCGCCGGCAATCTCGACCACGATCTCGACCCCGCGCGGAAGCCGCGCATGGGTGGGTGCAACCGCGACGGTCAGTTCCGCGCCGCCCTCCCCCGCGAACACGACCGCGTTGGGATGCTCGGCACTGGCATGGGGCAGAAGTTCAAGCCACTCCCACTCGCCCGCAGGCGCCGTGAGCGCCGTGACCGCGGGAGAGAGCGCCGCCGCCAGTTGAACAACGACCGCTCTGGCCGCAGCAGTGGCGACGCGCAGTTCCCCGACGAACCCGACACCGCCGCGCGCATCCACCGCCACCGGCGCCGAGAAGAGGGTTTCCGCAGCGGAACGGATCTCGTCGAACGCCACCCGCGAATTCTCATCGGAGGGAGGATCGACTGCCGAGTCACGCAATCGGAGCCCGCTCGCCACCGAACCGGTTCCGAGCCGAACAAGAATCGGGTCACCGAAGGAGGAACGCCAGTGCGATGGCCCTGGTGCCCCTTCGTCAAGCAGGCGAAGCGCGCCGGGGGTGACATTCTCTCGTTCGAGCCGTTCTGCGCGGTGGCCCGCCGCAATTGCTTCACGGAGCGCATCGCACTCCCGCCCGAACCGGAACGCCTCGGTTCGGCGCTGGCGTGCGCGCTGCAGCCGGGAGTCCCCGACACTCGCGAGAGCGACGAGGGGACCGAGTGCGGCGAAAACGAGAGCGAAGACGGATTGTGTGATGAGCCAGAGTGCGAGCGAACCCGCGACCGGAGCGATCGTTGCGAACAGCGGAATTCCGCGAGGGGGTGTCAGTTCGGGGGGCCGTGGCAGGCTCAGGACCCTCGCTTTCGTCACGACTCCATCGAAGCGTGCGTCGCACCGTGCCGCGCCGACACTGAATCCCGCTGTGGAGTGCTGCCCGCGGACGCGGACTGTGCACGATTGCCCGTGTCAGCTCACGACGAAGAACTGCTCCCCGATATCGACCCGGGAGCCCCGGACCATTCGGTACCGTCGGCCGGGCTCGCACCGACGCGCACCGAGCTCAGGTTCGCGAACGACGGAACCGTTTCCCGAGAAACGGTCGGCGACCCAGAACGCGCCAGCCTCCTGCCCGAACTCCAGGTGGGTCTTCGACACTGACTTGCCCGGATCGGAGATCGCCACCATCTGGTCGAAGTACTCCCCCGGTTCGGGGAGCGGATTGCGACCGAGCAGTCCCGTACCGAACACCGTGAAGCTCTCGCCCGTGCTGAATTGGAGGATGAACCGCTCCCCCTGTGCACGACGCGGGACGATCCGCGTGTGTTCGTCATCGTCGGTGTCTGCGAACAGCAGGGACGCTAAGGGCGCATCGGGCTCAGAGGCCACCGATTGCGCCTGCGGCTCGGCCTCGTCCACGGACTCGCCGAGCGGAACGGGATCTTCCGCAGCATCCGCAATCGGTTCGACGGGAAGGGCGGCGGGCGCGGCCGTCGGTGTGGATTCGAATTCGGATTCGGATTTGGATTCGGATGCGGATTCGGATTTGGATTCGGATGCGGATTCAGCGGCGGATTCAGCTCTGGAATCGGTTTTGGATTTCAGCGTGGATTTGGATTTGGATTTGGGCTTGGATTTGGGCTTCGGTGCCGCGCTTGCTGCGAGCTCCACCTCGGGTTCTGGGACCACGTCCTGAGAATCCCCACCTTCAGCTTCATCACCCTGAGGAGCATCCAGAAACCACGGCGGGGCGAGCGCATCGTCGAGATCACGCCGCTCGATGATGAGGGTGTCCACGGCGTTGACGACGGCGACCACAGCTCCGCACTCACCACAGAAGATGTCGCCGACCCGCACGACTGAGCCGCAATCGGTACAGTGCATGTCCGCGGCTGCAGGTGCTGCTGCTTCTGGTGCTGCTGCTGGTGCGTCGACATCCGCTGACGGGGCTTCCGGCCTGATGGCGGATCCGGCGCGCACGCTGCGCCCGCACTCACCGCAGAACATGGCGCCGAAGGGCAACTCGGTTCCGCAACTGACACAACTCATTCGCAGTACCCCCTACCGCCAGAAAAGTCTGGTGACACTATAGCCGCCCAGTGATCGCAGCGATATTTTCGCCTTGATCCGTTGCCACGGCGATTTCCCGCGGCTGAGGGCTGCCGTGAGTTGGCTGACGGTGCGCCAGACCAACTCCGCCTCCTCCTGGACGGGCTCCCTGGGGGAGAACACCGCCCGGTCGGATGCCGCGGCGAGCCGCGTCGCCGTCCCACCCCCGACAGCGGCAGCGACCTCGCTCCGGGTCGACCCCGGTGGCGGGCTGAAGCCGTGGTCGACAACCGCATCCTCGAACTCCCGCCACCCTCCGCTGATGCGTTCCAGCGGGCTGGATGCCCGTCGCCGCAACCACAAGCGCCGCATCTTGGCAGCGACAATGAATGCGAATGGCGACACGATGATCGCGGCCGCGAGGGTGACCCAACCGATCGTCGCTAGTACGCCCATCAGGAGTGCAAGCAGGGGGTCGTCCGAGGGGCGTTCGTCCTGCACGATATCCGGAGTGGCCTGGCGATCGAATCGCTCGCTCTCCACGAGCGGCGGGGGCACCACAGTTTGCGGGCGGGACACCCGAGCCAGCTCCTGGGGCTCCTCGGCCGGTATCTCCCGGATGTCCGGTGTCGGATCAACCGCGATCCAGCCGTGCTGCGCGGTGTGCACCTCGATCCACGCGGCGATGTCGCTGCCACGGATCTCGACCAGCCCCTCACCGAATTCCTGTGGAGCGAATCCGACGACAACGCGGGAGGGGAACCCGAGTTCCCTCGCCATGAGCGACGCCAACACCGCATACTGCTCGGCATCGCCAATCATCCGCTGAGCCGTGAGCAGTTCGCTCAGTCGGTCGGTGGCGTGACCGGAACGACTCGGGGGCTCATCGTCTCGCACGCCGTGACTGATGTAGCCGTCGGCCCGAAGACCGTCAAGCATCGCGACCAGCCGCCCGCCCTGCCCCTCGATGCCCCCGACGTATCCGTTGAGGGCGAGCGTCAACTCAGCCGGCAGTCCCGACGCCTGGGGAGTGGTCGCCTGGCCCGCATCGACGGTACGGAGCACTTCGCGGCCCGGATTCTCCGGAAGCACGGCCTCGATCGTGTAGCGATCCCCCTGCCCCAGGGTGCCGATCACGGCTGCCGTGCCGGTAGCGTCGTTGTAGTAGAACGATTCGCTGAGTGCGCTCCCGCCCTCACTCGTGAAAGTAATTCCCCGGTAGTCACCGAGGGTGGGGACCCAGACTCCCGAGTAGCGCTCCACCTGCACATCGAGGGTGACCATCCTGTCACTGTCAGCATCATCGCCAACGACATACGGCACACGGGCGAACCTGCCAGAAGCGGCGTTGACCTGGCTGCTGCCGACCGAATAGACGACTCCGTCGTAGGTGTCGAGGGTCGCGATTCGCAAGCGCGCTCCCTCGGGGAGTCCGCGCACGGACAGCAGGACGCTGTCGACCGTTGGCTGCTGCCAGTACTTTCGGAAACCCGCGAGGGGACTGACGAAATCGCGGGGTTCGAAGGGCTGCTCGATCGAAGTGCGAAGAACCTCGCGCTCGGACTTCGGAGGCAGCAGGGCAGCGGCAGCGAGTGAGGACCCGGACGCGACGGCCAGGATCGCGACAGCGCCCAGAATCGCCCGACCGCCGAGGAACCGGCCTTCCTTCGTCGCTTCCGATGGCTCGACGACGGCCTCCGCTGCGCGCAGCCGTACGACGCCCCTGCGCCGATGACCGCGAATCCAGACGACCCAGACGAGGGCAGAGGCAAGCAGGCCGAGGGAAAGCCCAACCGGGAGGGATGCCGAGCCGGGGCCGAAGAGTATCGCCGCGACGAAGATGAGAGCCGGACCGACGACCGCAAGTTCCCCCCGACGCGATCGCAGGGCCATGCTGAGCGAGATCACCGTCACAACGAGGATGAGCGTGAAGAACGGGACCAGCAGCGATTCGAACGAGCCGACGGGAAGCGAAACGGTCAGCAGGCGCTTCCAGCCGAGCGCCACCCCAGCGAGGAGATCGACGATGCCGTCGAGGGTCGGCAGGTAGCCGTTCGCCGCCTTCGATGGGACCGCCAGCGGTACACCGAGAGCAAGGAACGCACCAAGGGTTGCGAACAACACGACTGGGGCAGCCCAGCGGAGCACTCTGCCGAGCACAGCGATCACCGTGCCGGCCAGGGTCGCCCCCACTGCCATCCAGACGAACTGTTCGACCCGGTAGATGGGCCAGGCCGCGGCCGCGGCAATCGCCATCGTGAGCCACAGCATCGCGACGGTGGCGAGGACGAACCCCGTCCCGCCGATTCTGGGCTGCTCCTGCTTCGCCATCAGGCCGCCGCCGACCTCGCGAGCGCCTTCTGGAGATCTTCGAGGTAGCCGATAGTCATGACGCTCAACCCGGCAATGCGCCGGTAGCCCGGAATGCGCGTGGGGTCGCAGACTATGGCGACCACCTCGACGCCAAGGGGGAACTTCGTGGAGGCTGCCCGCAGGTCTGCCGTGGTCGCGCCGGAGCCGCAGACGAGGAACGCCACCGAGATGCCAACGACCTCCTCTGCCGTCACCCTTGCCACCTCAGCGATCCTGAGGGCACTGCGGGCGCTCTCGATCACGGCAAGATCGTCGAGCAGCCTGCTTCGCGTGACGGTCGACAGCGGCCGCACGGCGTACACCTTGCGTTTGGCGAACTCGGGCGTCTTCTCACTTACAACGACCGAAACGGTCCGCGCGTCGCGAATGGCCTGCGCACCGAGCGATCCCGTTGCGCCCACGGCGAGCTCGAATTCCTCCTCGTCCGCATAGTCGCCCTCCGCGAGGCTGAGAGCAATGACGAGGTGGCTGCGCCGGGTCTCCTCGAACTGGCGGACCATGTACCGTCCGGTCTTCGCGGTCGATTTCCAGTGGATGTAACGGCGCTCGTCCCCCGGCTGATACTCACGCAGGGCATGGAACGCGATGTCGCTGTTCGAGAGATCCTTCGTGGTCTTTCCCTCGAGGTCCCGCACGAATCCAGTGCTCGTACTGGGGATCGCGATGGTGCGCGGGTGAACGAAGAGTTCCTTCTGGCCGGTCCAGACCAATTCTCTGCGCACGAGTCCAAGCGGATCTGCCCTGACCGAGCGGGCGGGCCCGATCAGAACGACCCCACGGCGCGTCGTCGGGATGGCGAAGGTCTGCACGGACTCCGCATCCCGGCGCAGGCTCGGCATCGACAACTCGGCAACTGCGTCGCCGATCGGAACTTCGATGGTGGTGCCGAGCACCCTGCGCCTTCCGGGATTGACCACCGTCACCTGGCCCTCGGCCTGCTCGCCGACAACAACCCGTGCGTGCACGGCGGCGAGGTCGACGGAGAGTGAGGTTCGGCCGACCAGGTAGACCGCCGCTATGGCCAGCAGCACGACTCCGGCCCACGCGACGACGACGAGTTCGCGCCAACCGAGGCCGTAACCGGCAAGAAAGGCAATCGGAACGAGCACGATCGTGGTCCAGCCGAGCACGGTGATAACGGATGCGCTGCGGCTGAGAAACCGCCCGACCCGCTCCTGGATTCGGCGACTGAACCGCACGACACCGACAATTGCGTCGGCGAGGACTCCCGTGCGGTCACCGACGAGGCGCGTTCGCTCGTTGGCGAGGCCGTCCGGAATCGTTGTGCGATCAGTCACACGGATTGCCTGTCGCTCGGCGGCGGGGTCTCGATGAGCAACTGGCCGATCACGCTCTGGCTCGTGACGCCATCGAACTCCGCCTCGGGATCGAGCACCAGTCGATGCGCGAGTACCGGTTCTGCAAGAACTTTGATGTCGTCCGGAATCACGTAGTGCCGTCCGCTGGCCGCGGCGAACGTCTTGGCGGTTCGCACGAGCGCGAGCGCGCCCCGCACGCTCACCCCGAGCCGCACCTCTGTTGCCAGCCTCGTTGCGTCGACGAGGCGCGAGACGTAATCGTTGATCGATGGGTCGACGTGCACGGTTCGTGCCAGCTGCGACATCTGGATGACCATCTCGGCGGGCGCGATGTGCGCGAGTTTCGTCTCGTGCGCCTTGATATCGGATCCCTCGAGAATCCGCAGTGTGGACGCGTGGTCGGGATAGCCGATCGACGCCTTCATGATGAAGCGGTCGAGCTGTGCTTCCGGCAATCGGTATGTGCCCGCCTGCTCGATCGGGTTCTGGGTCGCGATGACCATGAAAGGGGCCCCGACATCGTGTGACACGCCGTCGACCGTGACCTGCCCCTCCTCCATAACCTCGAGCAGCGCCGCCTGCGTCTTCGGGCTCGCCCGGTTGATCTCATCGGCGAGCACGATATTCGCGAAGATCGGGCCATGGTGGAACTCGAAAGTGTTCGATCGCTGGTCGAAGATGCTGACGCCCGTGATATCGCCGGGCAGGAGGTCAGGCGTGAACTGCACCCGGTTGCTCGTGCCATTCACGCTCTGCGCGATGGCCCTCGCGAGCGAGGTCTTGCCGGTTCCGGGAAAGTCCTCAAGCAGGAGGTGTCCCTCGCTCAGCAGGGCGGTGAAGCCAAGCCGGATGACGAAGTTCTTGCCGAGAAGCACCTTCTCGACGTTGGCGACCAGGCGCGTGAAGACTTCGGAGAACGACGTGGCCTGCTCTGGTGTCATGGTCATGCGGTGCCCCTAGTCATAGTCACTCCATACGTATGTTCGCGAATACTGCACGCCGTTCGCTGTGATTGTCACGATGAGCGGGGGGAAGCTCCTGCGATTGGGCGGACCGTTCTCCGTCACTTCGCAGCTGCCCTCCCCGCCGTCCATCAACGGCTCGGAAATGGCTGCACAGGAGAAGGTTACGGACTCGTAGTTCCCGGTGGGCGATGACGACCACGAGTACAGTCCCTTGGCGAGCGGATCGACGGGTGTACCGAACGGCTCATGCGTGAAGACCAGACCACCCAGCTCGGAATTGCGTACCGGTACACCGAGCGGGAACGCCTCAGACCAGTCGGCACTGCACAGGGTGATCTCCGGATACTGCCGGCATGCCTTTACCGCTACCGACACGTTCTCGCCGTACTGGCTGTTGTTGCTCGTCTCGAGGAGGGATCCGACCGCCCGCGGGCCGTACTCGCCGCCGTCGACGCTGCCCCCGCTCAGACGGTAGCGGAAGGAGTCAGCGTCTGAGCCCGCCTCCATCGTGAACCCGTCGAGCCGGTAGTCCCACGCGAAGCTCCCGTTGGGGTGTGGTCCCGACGAACTGATCGACACGACCTTTCCCGGCCTGCTGCGGGGTGTGGCCTCGACAATGACGCTGCTCGTGCAACCCATGCCGTTGAACGCGAACACGACAAGACTGTAGGTCGTATTCGGCGTCAGTGAGCTGAACGACGCAGCAGTGGCGGTACCGACGTGCTGGAAGCTCGAGCTCGCCGGGGGGACAACCGGCGTTCCGGGCAGGATCTCCCCGGTCACTCCGCAGGTCGGCGGGGCCCCCGTGAAGATTGCCGCGTAGTACTCGGTGATCGAACGACCGTTGGTGGAGAATGCACCGGCCCAGGACAGGGTGGCGCTGCCGCCGTCATCCTGATTGGCCGACGCAAGCGGCGCAGCGACCCGGATGGGCGGTCCCGCGGGGGTTCCGGTGCCGGCCGCACTGTTCCACTGGGCAAGGGAGCTGACCGCACGGTTGCGCGCGCTCACCGTGTAGGTGATGCTCGACCCGTTCTGGATCGCCGGGTTCGTGATGCTGCGTGCGTAGAGAGTGCCCTCCGGGTCATCCACCGGAACGTTGAATTCCTCGGTGGCCGCTCCCTCGAGCGTCACCACATAGCGCGTGATCGCGGTGCCACCCCCCGTGTCGACGGGCTTGCGCCACGTGATGCGGAGACCGTTGTTGAGAGGAGTTGCCGCGAGGTTCGTCGGCGGCGCGGGGATGATGTCCGACCAGATCGGTCCGGAATTGCTCACCGGATCGGACACCCCCATGGCGTTCTCCGCAGTGATCGCGATTCGCACCGCATTGTCCGGACCGTTTCCGGGCGTTGTGACCTGACACAGGGATCCGCCGCAGTCCGTCGTGCTGAGAACGGCACCGCTGGCGACACTCGACATGATCGCCTTGTAGCCGATGATGGGACTGTTGTTGAACGCCCCGGTGTTCCAGTTGACAGTGAGGCGGCGGTCCGCGAACTCGGTGATCCGCACATCGGAAACCGGCGACGGCCTGTCCTGCACGGAGATCCGGACAGTCCCCCAGACGTATCGGTCAGGGTCTCCTGTCGCATCGGCCACCTGGTACTGCAGGTTCGTATCGATCGGTTCCGCAGCCGTTGAGACGGTCACCGCGAGCGTGCTGCGGTCGGCGCTCGGCGCGATCTGGACGCCCGTGGGGAGCGATCCGCCGTCTATCCCCCTGATCGCAACGACCCGCAGAGGCTGACCGGGGAACGGATTGGTTGCGTAGTCGTTCGCGAGCACGTCCACCACGGTGGTTTCCCCGCGTTTGGCAATTGCGTTGTCGGCCCCCGGCTGTGCGAGGGGGCGCGACGACGGAACGACGGTCAGCTGGATGCGCCCGGCCTGCCCGACCGACAGGTCGTCCCTGACGCCGATCGTCATGCTCGTGACGGTGCCCTTCACCGCGTCGGGATTGGCGCGAAGGAAGAGGCTCTGCCCGGTGAGCGTGTAGCTGAAACCCTCCGGCAACGGATTGAGGACCGTGAACGCAAGCTCATCGATGTCATCGAGGTACGGGTAACTGGTGAGCCGAACGAGGTCAATCTCCCGCTCCTGGGCCGGCTCGAATTCCATCACGGCCCCACCGAACACGGGAGGCTGGTTCTCCCTGGGGAGCACCTCGATCGGAAGCACGATCACCGACTTCCGGCCGTCCGGATCGAGAGCGCTCGTGCCATCGGTGACCTCGAAGGAAATCGATGCCGGACCGAAGTACCGGTCAGCCGAGGTGAACACGAGCCTGTCATCACTCGCAACGAGTTCCGCGCCGTTGGCGTGGGTCGCTCGCACGAGGCTCCTGTCGGTGAGCCGCACCTCACCGCTCACCGCCACAACATAATCGTTGAGGTCAATGAAGAGCGGCTGCTCGCTCACGACACGCAGGGGCGCGGCGTTGCGGTTGATCTGGGGCAGCGCGTCGTCGGTGCCGGGCACCCAGACGAAGGCAAAACCGAAAATCGTCTCATCCTCGGGGTGAGTCACCCGGAACGGGATGATCTGGCTCTGCGTCTCAACGCGCACACGCATCCGTTTGTCGCTGAGAACCTGCGCGGTTGCACCGTAACCCGGCTGGATCGACAGGCCCAGGGTCGCCGGGTCCCCGTCGGCGAAGAACACGCGACTGAGAACATCCACGTCCACGAATTCGCGCTCGAGCACATCGGTGAGCGTGAGCACGCTGTCAGAGGCGATCGGATACGACAGCGGGGCGTCCGGGTCAACCGTCACCGTGATGAAGTTCGAGCTCGAGCCTCCGAGCGTGTTCTCGATGCGGTAGACGACGCCATATCGTCCCGGCTCCGATGGCGGTGTGACGAGAACGAGGTCGTCCTGGATGACGGCAAGCGTTTCGGCATCGTTGGGTTGAGCCGAAACGACAGTGAGGGGACTGCCGTCGGGATCAGCGTCGTTGGCCAGCACCTGCACAGCGACAGTCGTGCCGGGTCTCGCAACAACCTCGTCAAGGATCGCCACGGGATTTCGTGCACCATCGAGACGGGGGCTGATACCTATTCGCACCGTGCCGGTCGACACCGCTCCGAGCGCATCAATAACGCTGTACGTGAAGACGTCGGTACCGGCCGAGTAGTCACCGGCGCGATAACTGATGGTGTCTGATCCGACATCGATGACGGAGCCGCGCTCCGGGCTCGTTTCCTGTCGCAGCAACCGCACGGAGTCCCCGTCGGGGTCAATGCCCTGGAGCGGGATCCGGATGTTCACCGTCTCGCCCGCAAGAGCCCTCGCGACGACTGTTGCGGCCACGGGCGGATTGTTGCTGTCGAGATCGCGTTCACGCACGGCAATTCTCACCTGGGCGCGGGTTCCCTGGCCGTCTGGACCGGTCACCTCGTAAACGGCGGTGTAGTTGCCGGGAAGGTCCGGTGCCAGATATCGAAGAACGCGGCCAGAGGCGAAGAGCAGACCGGCGTCATCCGGCACGTTCTCGGCGAGTACAGGCGAGAGCGTCAGTTCCTCCCCATCGGGGTGCTCGTCGTTCGCGAGCACCGGAATGTCGATCACGGCGCCGACCCTCGCGGTCACCTTGTCGTCGGTCGCGATGGGAGGTTGCAACCGGGTCAGGTTGGGAATCTCGACGACAGTGATCTCACCGTCGGCCTCGGCGAGCCCGTTGCTGACGCGATAGTTGAACGTCACTGGGCCATCCAGCGGCTCGTCGAGCCTCAGTCGTACCAGCCGCTGCTCGAGCACCTCGGCGGACACCCCGGAGGTCGACGCGAGGTTGAGAATCCCGGTGACGACAAGCACGCCGCCGGAGGGATCGATGTCGCTCGCGGTCACATCGATCCGCTCGGCGCGCAGTGTTCGCACGAACACGGTCTTGGGAACCGTGATCGGACGTGCGTTCGCATCCGGTGGGGCAACGACATCCACTCGGACGAATGCGGTGACCGTTTGGTCACCATCGGTGACGATGTACTCCAGGTAGTGGGTCGTCACCTGGTCGCTCTCGAACCGGAAGGTGCCGGACTCGTAGCTCGGCGTGAGTTTCACCCCCACCTTCGCGGGCACGCTGAGCAGACGAATCGGTGCGGAACCGCCGCGCACATGGTCAAGAGGCGCCACCCGAACCTCCTGGCCAGCGGTTGCCAGGACAACGAACGGGTCGGCGACGATCGGCACCTGCCCGCGGGGCACGACTTCGACCGTGAGGCTTCCCGATCCGGACGCGCGACCATCCGAGACTACGAGGGGGACCGACTTCATCCCGGTGCCGGATCCGGAGTCGACGAAGACGACTCCGCCCTGCGGCTTGAAACTCACGGTATCCGGAGCGGGCGCCGAGGCCTCCACAAGATAGAAGGCGTCGCCATCGGGATCGACCCAATCGCCGAGAACCTGGGTCGTCACCCTTCCATCCAGACCGACGACGGCGCGAGTGGACCGCACCTGCCTCGGCGGTCCGTTCTCGTCCTCCCCCCGTACGGTGACGTCAACAGTGGCGGAGGCGGTGCCGCCCCTGCCATCCGAGATCGTGTACTGGAACGACAGCACGCCCGTCACACCCGCCGGCATGGTGAGCAGCAATTGCTGCCGGTCGTTGATCAGGTCGACGCGCAAGTCCTCGCGAACGCCCGTGACCTCGCTGACGACAAGCACATCGCCGTTCGGATCGTAGTCATTGAGGAGCACGGGGAGGATCGTGGACTTGCCGGGCCGCGCGCCGAACTCGTCATCGATCGCGACGGGCGGCAACTGGATCTTGTCGACCTCCGGAGCAACATTCTCGTCGTTCTGCTCCTGTTCGCGGTCCTCATCCTCCGGGGGAATGAGTTCCTCCCAGTTGTCGATGCGCTGTCCCGATTGCGTCACCGCCCAGGCGGCTCCGGAGCGGGAGTCGTTCAGCAGGAGCCTCTTGCCGTTCTCCCGGAACGCAAGCAACGCCGCACCCGAGAGGCCGGAGAGCGGGGTGAAGACCCCTTCCTCATCGCCGCCGCACTGCCGCCAGGACTGTCCGTCAGTCCAGGCCGCGAAGGTGCAAGCGTGCGCCACGATGGGACGCGCTGCACTGCCGCTGCGCCCGGTGACGACGGGAGTGACGGTGGTGCCATCGAGCGCGACGGCGATCATCCCCTCAGCGCCGGCAATGAAAACGGCATCGCCGGTCGTGCTCGGCATTTGCAGCACTGGGCGCGGCCCGACCGCAGAGTCATCGATCGCGAGGGTGAAACCATCGAAATGCAGTTGCTGTGCTCGCGTGTCGAGGATCACCCATTCCCCCGCGACCGAAGTGAGGAGGAACGTCCCGGAGTCAGAGAGCTCCACGTCGAAGGTCTCCTCCACAGCGCCGGAGGATCCTGCTGGCGTCGCGGTGGCAAGCCGGTAGAGCTGGCCGGCGCCCGGCGACAGCGCGAACAGCACACCGTCGGCGTCGAGGCTCGCGACGGCGTCATCCCCGAGCGTGAGAGTGGGTGGGTTGGCGACATCGAAGTTCGCAAGTTCGGACAGCGGCAGGACCCACAGCTCACCCGTTCCCTTCGAGAGGATGACGACGCTCTGGCCTGCGAGCAGGACATCGGGCTGGTTCGGTGGCAGCGGAACAGTCTCGTCAACGGCGGAGGTCGACGGGTTGACGATGTCGAGCCGGCTGTTGCTGCGATCGATGACGAGTACGGTCGAGCCCGACTGCAGCACGTCGAGGTCACTGCCGTCACCGCGCAGCACCGAATTCAACTCGAATACCTCGGTGTTCGCGCGCCCGACCGCCTGGCGCTCGCTGCTGGCCACCCACACCGAGGCGTCGTTGAGTTCGAGATCCTGGGCCGTGTAACCGGATGACACGACCGCAACTGCCGCGATGAGTGCGGCAATCAGAGCCCCGCTGACCGTCGTGACGAGCAGCGAGTTCCTGGCCGCGAACCATTGCCTAGACACGGGGGATCAACCGCCCACGTCCGCGCATTTTTCCCCGCTGGGATTTCCCGTCCTGCCGTCCCTGCTCACGCTCACTGTGATGCAGACCCGCTCCCCCGGCTCGGCGTTCATCACGAAGTCGTTCGTGCGTTGGACGCTTCGATCGCCCTCGCTCGTGACGATGTGGTACGAATCGTTCCTCGTGATCCCCGGATCCGCCCAACTGAAGAGCACGGTTTCCCCGGAAACGGTCGCAGTGATATTCGAGACCACGGGAGTGCCGTCGTCGTTCACGCGCACAATGACGTAGATGGCGGTCACGGCGAGAACCAGGACGAGGATGGAACTCGCGATCATGCCCCAGCCGAGCGCCTGCAGCCGCCTGCCCTGTGCCGCCGGACGGGTGCCGGACGCGAGACCACCCGTGTGGCCCTCCCGAACGATGGTGCCGACGCCGGTGTACGGAGTCTCGGCCGCCCTCCGGCGACGGCGACGACTCGTGGGAGCGGCCAGCGCTCCCTCGACACCGCGTACCCTCGTGCGGTCCTCAAGATCTGACACGGTTGCCAGTGCCCAGTCATCCATCGCCACATCGATCGGAGTCTGGGGCACGCCGAGTTCCGTCTCGATGGCCTGCAGCGCCCGCACCAGTTCGAGGATGCTCGCTGGCCGGTTCTCGGGCCTGCGCGACATGGCGGCAGCGAGGGCGCGTTCGAGGGTCGCCGGCACATCAGCGCGGCCTATCGGCTGGGGCTTGGCCCTGGTGATGCGGGAGATGAGATCGGATGAGCCGTTGGCCCCGCCCGGGATCTCGAATGGAGACCGTCCCGCGAGCAGGGAGTAAACCGTTGCCGCGAGCGACCACACCTCGGATGCGACCGTTCCCGCGGTCTCATCCATGAGCACCTCGGGCGCCGACCACGGAACGGACATTCCGACCGCCTCCTGGCCCTGCGTATCGCTGAGGGTTGCGGCGATTCCGAAGTCGGCGAGCACGGGGTGCCCGTAGGCGGTGAGGAGGATGTTGCTCGGTTTGATGTCCCGGTGCAGCACTCCTGCCCGGTGCGCGGTCTCGATGGCGCTGCCGATCTTGACACCGACCCGAAGCACCTCCGCGACCGGCAATTGCTCGGTGCGATAACGCGCGCTCAACGCGGCAGAGCACAGCTCCATCACGATATACGGCCGTCCATCCGACGAGACGCTGGCCTGATACACGGTGAGGATTGCCGGGTGCGAACTCAACTGGGCCATGAGGTTCGCCTCAGCCTGGAACATCATGCGCACCTGGTCGTTAACGACCTCGCTCAGCATGACCTTGACGGCGACCTGCCGCCGAGGCATATTCTGCTCGTACAGGAAGACGTCAGCGAATCCGCCCGCGCCGAGTACCCGCACATGCGAGAATCCGGGCAGCACGGGAGGCTGGGACGGCAATCGTCGCGCCACGGCACCCCCCTCGACAGTCGACAGACTTGTTCATTCTAGGCAGCACATTCCGCCCCTGAACCGTCGTCCCCCCGAACGGGGGGAAGGGTTTCAGGACGCGTCTTCGGGGGGTGCCTCGACAACATCCACGATGACGAGGGTCACATTGTCACGGCCGCCAGCGGACAGTGCAGCGTCCACGAGCGCATCCGCGGTCTCCTGCGAACTCAGGCCGGCAGCGAGATGAAGGCGAAGTCGCTCATGATTGACTTCCTTCGTGAGCCCGTCCGTGCAGACGAGCAGGCGAAGCCCAGACCGGAGCGGGACGCGCCAGTAGTCAGCAATGGGCGGAGTATTGAAACCCACGGCGCGCGTGATGACGTTGCTGTCTGGATGGTTTTCGGCCTGGTCCTTATCGATGAGTCCCGAGTCCACCATCTCCTGCACGATCGAGTGATCGACGGTCACCTGGCGAAGCTCATTGCGCTCGAAGGTGTAGACCCGGCTGTCGCCGACATTGAAAACCGAGAAGTACGGCACCCCGTCCTCGAAGCACAGGACGGCACCGCTTGCCGTTGTGCCGACACCGAGAATATTGTCACCCGTCTCGCGTTCGATGTCCTCGGTCGCGCTGGCGAGTGCATCGTTGACGGCCGCGTTCTCGGTGAAGTCACGTCCGCTGAGCTTGCCGAGCTGCGCGACGACGGCAGCACTGGCGACATCTCCCGCGGAATGTCCGCCCATGCCGTCGGCTACCGCAAAGACCGGGAGTTCGGCGATGTAGCTGTCCTCATTCGCGGTGCGCCTGTGCCCCGTATCGGTTGCTCCCGCCCAGGACAGCGTCAGGGCGGCATCCGGTTGACCCGGCAATGCGATCGAGACGTTCGTCGCACCATCGCCGATGTGGGTCACTGCACTTCCTCCTGCCGGGCCGGCAAAATCTCGATGACGATGCCGTCTCCAATATCCACCAGAGTGCCCGTCGTCACAACGACCGACTCACCTTGCCGGAGCTTTCGGGGCTGGGACCGGGGTACCAGCACAACGGTGCCGTTCGTGCTCCCCAGGTCGGTGACGACAACACTCGTGCCGGATTGCCGCACCTCGAGGTGCGTACCGGACACCTCGCGCGCTGGGGATGGCACGCGGACGAGGCGCGGTACGGTGCCGCCGCTCACGATCCTCGGGGCAGTCGGTCGTCGTCCGATGTACGCAGCGGTATCGAGACCGATAACGGTTTCTGCGATCCGAAACTCGAAGATCCGAGACGACGGAATCGACTCGGACTCCACGGCCCAGCCGGTCGGCCCTGGCGATGCCGCCGGCTCACGGGTAAGCCCCTGGGACTCCCCCTCGGGCGGGGCCAGCGCGTCCCACCGTCGGTCTGCACGCGGCGGTGGCTCGACAAGAGTTTCGATGAGCGGAGCCGCAAGCCCCTGCCAAGTGACCCGCGACCCTGGCATCCCCTGCGCACGAACGCGCGACGACTGCACGACACGGGTGTCCTCGAGGTCGTCAATCACTCGATCCGGAGCGCCCGGAAGGCGCGGCGGCGCAACGACCGTGTCGTCCAGCTCATCGTTCACACGAACGATTATCCCCCCGGGTGCCGAAAAGGTGTCCGGCTACTTCCCGATGAACGACATGACGTGCTTGATTCGTGTGTAGTCGTCGAATCCGTATGCCGACAGGTCCTTGCCGTAGCCGGAGTGCTTGAATCCACCGTGAGGCATCTCGGCAACGAGCGGAATATGCGTGTTGATCCAGACGCAACCGAAATCGAGGTGCTTGGCGAATCGCATCGCCCGGCCGTGATCTCTCGTCCAGACACTCGACGAGAGCCCGTACTGCACGCTGTTCGCCCACTCGAGGGCCTGATTCTCGTCCGTGAAGGCCTGCACGGTGATGACAGGCCCGAAGATCTCGTTCTGGATCGCATCGTCCGTCTGCTTGAGGCCGGTCACGACAGAGGCTTCGTAGAAGTAGCCCGAGTCACCCTGGCGCTTACCCCCGAGCTGAACCTCAGCGTTTGAGGGAAGCGCCTCGATCATCGAGGAAACACGCTCGAACTGGTTCACGTTGTTGAGAGGACCGAACAGGATGTCCTCCTGGTCGGGCGCACCGGTCTTCGCGTTGTCCTTCGCGTACGCGACGAGGGCGGCGACGAACTCATCGTGGATCTTCTCGTGCACGAGCACACGGGTTGCCGCGGTGCAGTCCTGCCCCGCATTGAAGTAGCCGGCGACCGCGATGCCCTCGACCGCAGATTCGATGTCCGCGTCGTCGAACACGACAACAGGGGCCTTGCCGCCGAGCTCGAGGTGCACCCGCTTGAGGTCACTCGCAGCGGCCTTGGCCACCTCCATGCCCGCCCGAACCGAACCCGTGATGCTCACCATCTGCGGGATCTTGTGCTCAATCATTGCGGCGCCCGTCGTGCGGTCGCCGGTAATGACGTTGAGTACACCCTTCGGCAGGAACTCGGCCGCGATCTCGGCGAGCAGGAGGGTCGACGACGGGGTCGTGTCGCTCGGCTTGAGAACGGTCGTGTTGCCCGCGGCGATCGCGGGAGCGAACTTCCACACCGCCATATTGAGCGGGTAGTTCCACGGGGTCACCTGGCCAATGACGCCGATGGGCTCGCGCCGGATGAATGAGGTGTGGTCCTTCATGTACTCGGCAGCGGCCTTGCCGTCAAGATTGCGGGCCGCTCCCGCGTAGAAGCGGATCTGGTCGACCGAGAGCATGATCTCGTCATCAACGAGGGATGCGCGCGGCTTGCCGGTATCCTTCGATTCGAGATCGGCGAATTCGTCCGCGCGCGCCTCCATGGCATCCGCAATGCGGAACAGGGCAAGCTGGCGCTCGGCGGGGGTGGACTCGCCCCACTCCTCGAAGGCTGCCTCGGCCGCGGCGAAGGCGACATCCACGTCCTTCCTGGACGACACGGGAGACGAGCCATAGCTGTCCTCGGTCGCCGGGTCGATGAGAGCGAAGCTGGAATCGGCGGTGGCAGCGACGTACTCGCCGTTGATGAAGTTCTGCAGTTCACGTGAGCTCATGGTCAATACCCTACTGAACATCCGCCGATCGTTCCAGCGTGGATTCGAGTGATTTCGTCGTGAAAGCACGCAAATCATGCGGATTCGCTTGTATGGACTGGGAACGACTGACAGAATCAACCTATGAGCACGCCAATGCGACCGAATGGATCACGGCCCGTGCAGCTCGACGACGTTTCCAAGGCGATAATCGAGCAGTTGCAGGCCGACGGCAGGCGCTCATACGCGGAGATCGGAAAGGCCGTCGGGCTCAGTGAGGCGGCCGTACGCCAGCGCGTGCAGAAGCTCACCGACTCCGGGGTCATGCAGGTTGTGGCGGTGACCGACCCCATGCAACTGGGGTTCTACCGGCAGGCGATGATCGGAATTCGCGTGTCGAGCGATGCGACGAGCATCGCCGATCGGCTGGGGGCCATCTCGTCGGTTGATTACGTGGTACTCACCGCGGGCAGCTTCGACATTCTCGCCGAGGTCGTCTGCGAGAACGACGATGACCTGATCGACCTTCTCAACAAACAGATCCGCTCCATACCCGGCGTCGTCTCAACCGAGACGTTCGTCTATCTCAAACTCACGAAACAGTTGTACGACTGGGGAACACGATGACAACAACAGACCAGGCGATCACCGGCAGCCACACCGCAGAACAGAACGCCGAGCTTCAGCAGAAGGCGAAAGACCACCTCTGGATGCACTTCGCGCGCCAATCGGTCATGGAATCCGGCGCCGGCGTGCCGATCATTACGCGCGGCGAGGGCCACCACATCTGGGACTCGACCGGCCGCAAGTTCATCGACGGGTTGAGCGGGCTCTTCGTCGTGAACGCCGGCCACGGCCGCAGGCGTCTCGCCGAGGTCGCGGCCAAGCAGGCTGAGGAGCTGGCGTTCTTCCCGATCTGGTCGTACGCGCATCCATCTGCCATCGAACTCGCCGACCGGCTCGCCGACGAGGCGCCCGGCGATCTCAACCGCGTCTTCTTCTCCACCGGCGGCGGCGAAGCCGTCGAGACCGCGTTCAAGCTCGCGAAGTACTACTGGAAGCTGCAGGGCCGCCCCACCAAGCACAAGGTCATCTCGCGCGCGATCGCGTACCACGGCACGCCGCAGGGCGCACTCGCCATCACCGGCATCCCCGGGATGAAGGAGATGTTCGAGCCCGTGACGCCGGGCGGCTTCCGCGTTCCCAACACGAACTATTACCGCGCAGAGGAAATGGGCTTCGTGGCTTCGGCGGGCTCTGCCGACCCCGAAACCGAGTTCGGCGTGTGGGCGGCGAACCGGATCGAGGAGATGATCCAGTTCGAAGGACCGGAGACAGTCGCCGCCGTCTTCCTCGAGCCCGTTCAGAACAGCGGTGGATGCTTCCCGCCGCCCCCCGGATACTTCCAGCGAGTGCGTGAGATCTGCGACAAGTACGACGTGCTGCTCGTGAGCGATGAGGTCATCTGCGCCTTCGGCCGCATCGGCCACACCTTCGCGTGCGACGCGTACGGCTACGTACCCGACATGATCACGTGCGCGAAGGGAATGACGAGCGGATACTCCCCCATCGGCGCGACGATTGTGAGCGACAGGATCTACGAGCCGTTCAAGCACGGCAACACGTCGTTCTACCACGGCTACACCTTCGGCGGGCATCCGGTCTCGGCTGCCGTCGCGCTCGAGAACCTGGCGATCTTCGACGAGGAGGGGCTTAACGCGCACGTGCGCGAGAACTCCCCGATCTTCCGCAAGACACTCGAGAAGCTCGGCGACCTGCCCATCGTCGGCAATGTGCGCGGCGACGGCTACTTCTTCGGGATCGAGCTCGTGAAGGACAAGCAGACCAAGGAAACGTTCAACGACGACGAATCCGAGCGCCTGTTGCGCGGCTTCCTCTCGAAGGCGCTCTTCGACGCCGGGCTGTACTGCCGTGCGGACGACCGTGGCGACCCCGTCGTGCAGCTCGCCCCGCCGCTCACGATCGGCCCGGCGGAGTTCGATGAGATCGAGGGCATCCTGCGCGGTGTGCTCACCGAAGCCTGGACCCGCCTCTAAGACGCGCGAACTGCCCACTTCGGCCCCGAAAAACCACCCGAGGAGGGCATAAGTGGGCAGTTCGCGGGAATCATATGCCGGGCTGAGCTTCTGGCACGCAACCGCGCGGGACGAGTTGGTCCCCCGCGCCGCCCTCGACGGTGACATCGAAACCGACGTCGCCATCATCGGCGGCGGCCTCACGGGGCTCTGGGCCGCCTACTACCTGCAGCAGCGTGACCCGGCGCTGCGCATCACGGTGCTCGAGAAGGAGATCGCAGGGTTCGGCGCATCCGGACGCAACGGGGGCTGGTGCAGCGCGCTGTTCCCGCGCAGCACCGCATCGCTCGCTCGCGCGCACGGCCGCGACGCCGCCATAGCGATGCGCCGGGCGATGATCGACACGGTCACAGAAGTGGGTGACGTCGTCGAACGCGAGCGCATCGACTGCGACTTCCGTCACGGCGGCACGATCGTATACGCCCGCTCCGCCCCCCAGCTCGCCGCGGCGGAGGCGGATGTCGCGGAGACCGCACGCTGGGGCGTCGACACCCTCGAACTGCTGCCTGCTGGTCGGGTGGGTGCTGCACGAGCCCTGGGAGCGAGCTTCACGCCCGACTGCGCGAGACTTCACCCGGCACGACTCGTGCGGCAGCTCGCAACACTCGTGGAAACGCGCGGGGCCGTGGTTCACGAGCACACCGAGGTGCTGCGCTGGCGCCCCGGCATCGTTGAGACCACGCGGGGCACCGTGCGGGCCAGGCACGTGATTGTTGCGACCGAGGGTTACACGGCGACTCTCCCGCAGTCCCGCCGTCGCCTTCTGCCGCTGTACTCCCTCATGATCGCGACCAGTCCGCTGCCCGAAGCGGTGTGGCAGGAGCTCGGAATAGAGCACGGGCACACCTTCAGCGACTATCGCAACCTCGTGATCTACGGTCAGCGCACCGCAGACAACCGCTTCGCGTTCGGAGGACGGGGCGCGCGCTACCACTGGGGCAGTGCGATCCGGCCGGAGTACGACCAGGTGCCCCGCGTGTTCAGGCACCTGCGTTCGACGCTCAGCGACCTGTTCCCGGCCGCGGGAGAGCTCGAGGTTGAGTACGCGTGGGGTGGAGCGCTCGGTGTGCCCCGCGACTGGCATGCTTCGGTTGAGTACGACACCGTGACCGGAATCGGCAGCGCGGGAGGTTACGTGGGCGACGGGCTCAGCACCACGAACCTCGCCGGACGCACGCTCGCCGATCTCATTACCGGCACCGCATCGGAGCTCACCCGGCTGCCCTGGGTCGGACACCGCTCGCCCAACTGGGAATGGGAGCCGCTGCGCTTCCTGGGGGCGAACGCCGGACTCACGGCGATGACCATCGCGGATGCCGAGGAAAGCATCACACACCGTCGCTCCATCGTGTCCAGGCTCTTCGCACCGCTCGTCGGCCACTGAGCCGCTGTCATCGCTGATACCGTCTTGACTGGAGGATTTGAGATCGCGATGACCTTTGTGCCCGATACCGATGTCACGCGCGATTTCTCGCCGTCGCAGCCTCCCCCACCCCTGCGGATACGGGAGCGCCGAACTCGCCCACCCATCTTCACGGGCTTCCTCATCGTCGTCGCCAGCCTGCTCAACCTCTCCCTCGTGGCTGGCACCGCCTGGGTGTTCGACAATCGCCAGCGCGCGATCGACCAGGTCACGGTATGGAACTACGATCCGTCCGAGGCTGTTGCCGGGTATCTCGAGAGGACTCCATACACCGAACTCGGAGAGTTCCTGCTGCTCGCAAGTTCGCCCGTCGTCCTGGATGCGGAACGCTTCGACGGGGAATGTGGAGACCACAGGGAAGAAGGGGTTGGGATCCTCGGCTGCTACATCCCGCGCGAACAGCGGATCATCCTCTTCGACATCACGGACGAGCGTCTCGACGGCATGGAAGAGGTCGTCGCCGCCCACGAGATGATGCACGCGGCGTGGCACCGACTGGGTGGGGCCGAGCGCGCCGAACTCGGCGCCATGCTGGAAGCGGAGGCGGCAGAGCTTTCAGCCGACGAGGCTTTCGCGGCGCGCATGGAAGTGTATGCGCGCACCGAACCCGGCCAGCGGCAGAACGAGTTGCACTCGATCATCGCCACCGAGATCGCCGAGGTGAGCCCCGCACTCGAGGAGTACTTCGCCCTGTACTTCACCGACCGCCAGTTCATCGTGCAGTTGCATGTTTCATCGAACGCGGTGCGGGTGGCCCTGCGGGAGCGCTCGGAGGCTGTCGTCGCCGAGCTGACTGCGCTCGGAGAGCGAATTGAGGCCGACTACGCGACCTACACAAGCGCTTCCGCATCGCTCGCGGCCGATGTCGGATCATTCAACGCACGGGCAAGCAGCGGTGGCTTCACCTCGCAGGCAGAATTCGACCGGGCTCGAGCTGCGCTGGTTGCTCGCCAATCCACACTGAATGCCAATTTCGCGGCCATCGAAGAGAGCAAGCGCCAGTACGACGCGTTGCGCGAAGAGCTGGTACTGCTTGACGCACAGGCCGCCGAACTCAATCGCAGCATCAACATCGCGCCGAGGGAAGACACCGGACTCTAGCCGGCGTCAACCGAAGATTTCGGAGATCTCCGTGACTTCCGACTCATCCGGTCGCCATGCCGTACCTGCACCCGCGTTCTGGCGCACCTGTTCCGGGCTCGTCGCGCCGGCGATGACGCTTGTCACACCGCGCTGGGCGAGCATCCACCCGAACGTCGCATCCACCATGGTGATGCCGCGTTCATCGCAGAAAATCTGGTAGCGCTCAAGCCGTTCCCATGGTGCCGTCTCGAGCAGGTGCGGTTTGAGATTGGTGAGCCTTGCATCATCCGGCGCACTCTCACGGGTGTACTTGCCGGTGAGCAGCCCGTTGTAGAGCGGGAAGAAGGGCAGGAATCCGAGCCCGTACGCGTTGACGGCGGGCAGCACTTCGGCTTCGACACTGCGCTCAAGCAGGCTGTACTCGTTCTGGGCCGAAATGAAGGCCGTGTGGCCACGCAGCCGCGATGTGAACTCCGCCTCCGCGATCTGCCAGCCCGCGAGGTTGGAGTGCCCCAAATAGCGCACCTTGCCCTCCTTGACGAGCTCGTCGAGCGCGGCGAGAGTCTCCTCGATGGGGGTGTGCGGGTCGGGTTCGTGCAATTGGTAGAGATCGATCCAGTCTGTCTGCAAACGGCGCAGGGATGCCTCCACGGCGATGCGGATGTAGCGTCGTGAGCCGCGGGCGCCCCAGTCCGGGCCGTTGGCGCCGGCCATGTCCATGCCGAACTTGGTCGCGAGCACGATCGTGTCGCGGCGACCCTTCAGGGCTGTGCCCATGAGGGTTTCGCTGAGACCGCGCTCAGCGCCGTAGATGTCTGCCGTGTCGAAGAGCGTCACACCCGCGTCTATGGCCGCATCGATGACGGCGTTCGTTCCGCCCTGGCTCTCGGTGGCCGTTCCTGCCCGGCCGAAGTTGTTGCAGCCGAGCCCGATCGTCGAGACGATGAGTCCGGAATTGCCCATGGGGCGGTATTCGATTTCTGGCATTGTCCTATCCTCCCCCAGGTGCTGGGCCCGCTTCGAACTCACATGTCCGATTTCTGCCAGCCACGCGACGGATGCCGCAGCTACAGTCGAGACATGATTCCTCGACGCCCAGCAGTCCCAGCCCCCGACTACCTCCTGCGGATGCCGTCGCCGATCGGCCGGCTCGAAATCACGAGTGATGGCAATTCCATCACCTCGCTGTCGATAGAGCGTCAGGGCTCGCTGCCGTTCGACGCGCTGCCCGAGGTGGGGCACCCCCTCCTCGATCGCGCTGCCGCCCAACTGGGCGAGTACTTCGCGGGCACGCGCCGAGACTTCGACCTGCCGGTGGCGCTGCGCGGAACGGAGTTCCAGAAGCAGATCTGGGCCGGGCTCTCATCACTCGAGTTCGGGGAGGTCACGAGCTATGGCGAACTCGGAATGTCGACAGGGCGCGCGGCGGCGGGCCGCGCGGTCGGAGGAGCAGTCGGGCGCTAATCCCCTCCCGATAATCGTGCCGTGCCACCGCGTGCTCGCTTCCGACGGTCGAATCACCGGCTACAGCGGTGGCGATGGCGTGCCAACGAAGGTCTGGTTGCTCCACCACGAGGGCATCGAGCACGTGGCGTGAACACGGTCGTCGGCGCTGACGGGCAGCCGCGCTGCGGCTGGGTGGGCTCCGATTCCGAATACGAGAGGTACCACGACGAGGAGTGGGGGCATCCACTGCACGGGGACGGCCCGCTGTTCGAGAAGCTCAGTCTGGAGGGCTTCCAGGCCGGGTTGTCGTGGATCACGATCCTGCGCAAGCGCGAAGCCTTTCGCGAACTCTTCCACGGCTTCGACCCCGGGCGCGTGGCGGAGCTGACCGCCGCTGACGTCGAGCGGCTCATGGGCGACGCGCGCATCATCCGGAACCGGGCGAAGATTCTTAGCACCATCAGCAACGCCCGGCTCACGCACGAACTGACTGCCGCGAGCCCGGGAGCGTTCGACGAACTGCTCTGGTCGTTCGCCCCAGACCCCGCACAGCGCGCACGGCCAGCGACCCTTGCCGAAATTCCCGCCATCACGGCGGAATCGCGGGCCATGAGCACCGCCCTGCGCACCCTCGGGTTTCGTTTCGTCGGGCCGACCACGATGTATGCGCTCATGCAATCAACCGGCATGGTGGACGACCACGTCGCGGCCTGCTGGCGCCGCACGCCCGCGAATCACGCCTGAACCAGAAGTCAGCGCTGAACCAGAAGTCAGCGCTGAACCAGGAGCTCGAGTTCGCCGGGGGCGCCGTGGGCGAGCCGGAAGCCGTGGTCTGCCGCCCACGCGATGAGGGAGTCGCCGTCGGCATGATCGATTTCGGCATCGATGACCGCGCGGGCGAATTCGCCCTTGCCCTTCTTGTTGAAATGCGTGAGCGCTTTGCGCTGGCCGCCCTCCGCCTCGGAGACGACCCTGAGATAGAACGAATTCGTCCGCGTCGGAGCGGGGCCCAACTCGGCGTAGGCCTCCGAGCGCAGGTCGAGGATGAGCCCATCGACTCCGGCCAACAGCTCAGCGATCGGCTGTCGCCAGTGCTTCCTGAGCGAGAGCCCCGGCAGCCGCGAGTTGTGCGAGAGCCGATAGGCGGGAATCGGGTCGAGCGCGCCGATAATCCCGAACAGCGCCGAGTGGATGACCGTCGACCGCCCCAGGAACTCGCGACGGGAGGCATCCACGGTTCCACTCCCGAAGCCCTCGTACAGCACACCCGTGTAGCGGTCGATCGCGGGCATGAGGGGCGAAGTCTCGATGGCACGGTTGCGGTCGATCTCGAAACGCTGTCCGGCGCCGAGGCTCAGGGCTCCCGTCGACGCCTTGAGGTTGCGTGACAGGCGCTTGAGCGCGGCGAGGGCGGCCTTTCTGGGCCGAGTCAGCGCGGGGAAGGACAGCGCGGAGAGATCGAGTGAGGTTTCGGGAACCCCGCCGTCGCGCTTGGTTTCGGAAGGCGGCAGGATGATGAGCACGGGGTGTCAGTCCTCGATGAATTCGAGCGCTCGCTCCACGCTTGTGTCGACGGACTCGACCGAATCGAGAGTGACCCGATCGACGAGCGCGCTCTCGCCCGACCACTCGGCATACTCCTCGAGGCTCTCCTCCACGGCGTGCCAGCTCGGCTCGGCCATGTGCGCGAGATTGCGGCCGCGCTCCTCAAGCCGAGTGCGGTGCAGCACCGGATCGGAGCAGGTGACCTCGATGAACTTGAGTGCCGCGCCGTACTTCTTCGCGAGGCCCACCCATTGCTCCCGCGCCGGATCGACCGCATTGACCGCATCGACGATGACCGTCTGGCCGTTG
The DNA here is from genome assembly GCA_963848065.1 of uncultured Actinomycetota bacterium. GTDB lineage: Bacteria > Actinomycetota > Actinomycetes > Actinomycetales > Microbacteriaceae > CAWKBZ01. Next base: position 362,490 of record CAWKBZ010000001.1, read on the forward strand.
GCTAGTGCCGCGCCGGCCACGGCCTCAGCCACGAGGTAGGCGGCCAGGCCCGTGGGCTCCTCTGCGCTGATACCCGCTGAGAGAATCGCCGATTCAATCGGGTCGACCGAGACCACGGCGTGGCCGAGCCTGCTGCTGAGTACATTGGCGATTGTGCTCTTGCCCGTGCCGGGCAGGCCAACCATGACGAGGAGCACAGTGGCCCTAGACGAGCTCTGCCTTGCGCGCGACGATCGTGAGAACGTCGTTGTCGAACGAGAGGAAGCCATCATCGGCTTTCGCCGTGACAAGCGTTCCGTCGGTCGTCGTCACGCGCACCTCGCCTTCGGCGAGGATCGCGAGCACCGGCTCGTGGCCCGCCAGGATGCCGATTTCGCCTTCCGTGGTTCGCGCGATAATCTGCGACGCCGCGCCCGACCAGATTTCCTGATCGGCCGAGACGACACTGACCTTGAGTTCGGCCATGACTAGTCGTTTTCCTTCTGGATGCGCGCCCAGGCTTCTTCGACATCCCCGATGGCGCCGACGTTGAAGAACGCCTGCTCGGCAACGTGGTCGAACTCGCCCTTGACGATCGCGTCGAACGACTCGATCGTCTCCTTGAGCGGAACGGTCGATCCCTCAACACCGGTGAACTTCTTCGCCATGTAGGTGTTCTGCGAGAGGAACTGCTGGATGCGACGGGCACGGGAAACGGTGATGCGATCTTCCTCGGAGAGCTCATCGACGCCGAGGATCGCGATGATCTCCTGCAGTTCCTTGTTCTTCTGGAGGATCTGCTTGACGTTCGTCGCAACCCGGTAGTGGTCCTCGCCCAGGTAGCGAGGGTCGAGGATGCGGCTCGTCGAGGCGAGCGGGTCCACGGCGGGGTAGAGGCCCTTCGACGCGATCTCGCGGCTGAGCTCCGTCGTTGCATCGAGGTGCGCGAAGGTCGTGGCCGGAGCCGGGTCGGTGTAGTCGTCTGCAGGCACGTAGATCGCCTGCAGCGAGGTGATCGAGTGACCACGCGTCGACGTGATGCGCTCCTGGAGAACGCCCATCTCGTCCGCGAGGTTCGGCTGGTATCCCACGGCCGAAGGCATACGGCCGAGGAGCGTCGAGACCTCAGAACCGGCCTGGGTGAACCGGAAGATGTTGTCGATGAAGAGCAGCACGTCCTGCTTCTGCACGTCGCGGAAGTACTCCGCCATCGTGAGCGCCGAAAGCGCGACGCGCAGGCGGGTTCCCGGCGGTTCGTCCATCTGGCCGAAGACAAGGGCAGTCTTGTCGAACACGCCCGCCTCCTCCATCTCGTGGATGAGGTCGTTGCCCTCACGGGTGCGTTCACCGACACCAGCGAATACGGACACACCGCCGTGGTTCTGCGCCACGCGCTGGATCATTTCCTGGATGAGCACGGTCTTGCCTACACCGGCACCTCCGAAGAGTCCGATCTTTCCGCCCTGCACGTACGGGGTGAGCAGGTCGATGACCTTGATCCCGGTCTCGAAGAGTTCCGTTTTCGATTCGAGCTGGTCGAAGGCCGGTGGCTTGCGGTGGATGGGCCAGCGCTCGGTGATTTCGATCTTCTTGCCGTCGATCTTTCCGTCGGCGTCGGCGTTGAGCACCTCACCGATGACGTTGAAGACCTTTCCCTTGGTTACGTCACCAACGGGTACGGAAATCGCCTCACCGGTGTCGCGAACCTCCTGGCCGCGCACAAGGCCGTCCGTCGGGTTCAGGGCAATCGCGCGAACGAGGTCATCGCCGAGGTGGAGTGCCACCTCGAGCGTGATCTCGTTGGAGTGTTCGCCGATCGTCACCGTCGTCTTGAGTGCGTTGTACATCTGGGGAATCGAATCGTGCGGAAACTCGATGTCAACGACCGGACCCGTCACGCGGGCGATGCGGCCGACACCTGTTGCCTTCGTCTCGGCAGGCTTTTTGCTTGCGGACTTCTTCCCGGCGGGGGCTGTCGTAGTCATGGCTTCCCTTTACTTATCGTGTTACTTCTTCGCCGAGCTGAGGGCGTCTGCGCCGCCCACGATCTCGGAAATCTGCTGGGTGATCTCGGACTGGCGAGCGTTGTTCGCAAGCCGCGTGTAGTCGATGATGAGCTTGTCTGCGTTGTCGCTCGCGGACTTCATGGCCTTCTGGCGAGCGGCATGCTCCGACGCCGCCGACTGCAGCATCGCGTTGAAGATGCGGCTTTCGATGTAGACGGGCAGGAGCGCGTCGAGCACCGTGCCGGCATCGGGTTCGAATTCGTACAGCGGCAGTGCCAGGCCGGGCGTTGGTTCCTCGACCCCCTCGACAACCTCGAGGGGCAGGAGGCGAACGACCTCGGGGACCTGCGTGACGGCACTCACAAAACGGTTGTAGACGATGTGAATCTCATCGACACCGCCCTCAGCAGGCTGGCTGCATGAATTTCTCCACGACGCGCCCGACCGATTTCCTGCGCCGTCTCGAACTCGGGCCGGTCGCTGCCGCCGGTCCAGATGCGCTCGGATTCACGCTTGCGGAAAGCGAAGTAGGCGACGGACTTGCGGCCGACAAGGTAGTAGACGACCTCTTTGCCCTCGCTGCGAAGCAGGGCCGTGAGTTCGCCGGCTTCGCGGATGATGTTCGTGCTGAATGCGCCTGCGAGACCGCGATCCGAGGTGAAAAGCACAACAGCGGCACGTTCAACCTTCTCGGGCTCGGTCGTGAGGACGTGGTCGACGTTCGAGAAGGTTGCAACCGCGGAGACCGCCTGCGTGACGGCACGCGAGTACGGGCCCGATGCCGCGACCCTCTGCTGCGCCTTTGCGATGCGCGAAGCAGAGATCAGCTCCATGGCCCTGGTGATCTTCTTTGTCGTCTGGGCAGTCTTGATCTTCTGCCGGTAGACCCGAAGTTGCGATCCCATTGTTAGCGGCGGCCCTTCACGATCTTTTCCTGATGGACCTCTTCTGGCTCGATCTCCTCGAACTGCTCGCTTCCGGCGGACGCGAGGGGCTTGCCCTCACCGGTCTGGAACTCGAGCTTGAACTTGTCGATCTGCGCGCCGAGCTCCGCGACAGTGTCGTCATCGAGCACGTTGGTGTCGCGCAGGGTTGTCAGGATTTTGGTGTTGCGGCCGAGGTAGTCGAGCAGTTCACGCTCGAATCGCAGGATGTCCTCGACCGGAACCTCGTCGAGCTTGCCGTTGGTGCCGGCCCAGATCGAGACGACCTGCTCCTCGACGGGATACGGCGAGTACTGCGGCTGGCGCAGGAGTTCCGTCAGGCGGGCACCGCGGGCGAGCTGGCGGCGGCTCGTCGCGTCGAGGTCGGACGCGAACATCGCGAACGCCTCGAGCGAGCGGTACTGGGCAAGCTCGAGCTTGAGCGTTCCCGAGACCTTCTTGATGCTCTTCACCTGGGCATCGCCACCGACGCGCGAGACGGAGATACCGACATCCACTGCCGGACGCTGGTTCGAGTTGAACAGGTCGGACTGGAGGAAGATCTGGCCGTCGGTGATCGAGATCACGTTGGTCGGGATGTACGCGGAGACGTCGTTCGCCTTTGTTTCGATGATCGGCAGACCCGTCATCGATCCAGCGCCGAGCTCGTCCGAGAGCTTGGCGCAGCGCTCGAGCAGACGGGAGTGCAGGTAGAACACGTCACCCGGGTAGGCCTCACGTCCGGGCGGACGGCGCAGCAGGAGCGAAACGGCGCGGTAGGCCTCCGCCTGCTTCGAGAGGTCATCGAAGATGATGAGCACGTGCTTGCCGCCGTACATCCAGTGCTGGCCGATGGCCGAGCCGGTGTAGGGCGCGAGGTACTTGAAGCCGGCCGGGTCGGAGGCGGGCGACGCGACGATGGTGGTGTACTCCATTGCGCCGGCGTCCTCGAGGGCGCCCTTGATGCCGGCGATCGTGGAACCCTTCTGGCCGATCGCGACGTAGATGCAGCGAACCTGCTTGTTCACATCGCCGGATTCCCAGTTCGCCTTCTGGTTGATGATCGTGTCGAGCGCGATCGCGGTCTTGCCGGTCTGGCGGTCACCAATGATGAGCTGGCGCTGGCCGCGGCCGATCGGGATCATGGCGTCGATGGCCTTGATACCGGTCTGCATGGGCTCGTGCACACTCTTGCGGGACATCACACCGGGAGCCTGAAGCTCGAGCGCACGGCGGCTCTCGCTCTTGACCTCACCGAGGCCGTCCATCGGGTTGCCAAGCGGGTCGACAACGCGGCCGAGGAAGCCGTCACCGACGGGGACCGAGAGCACTTCACCCGTGCGGGTGACCTCCATGCCCTCTTCGATTCCGGCGAACTCACCGAGGATGATGACACCGATCTGGCTCTCCTCGAGGTTCTGGGCGAGGCCCAGCGTGCCATCGGCGAAGCGGATGAGCTCATTGGCCATGACGCCGGGGAGTCCCTCGACGTGCGCGATGCCGTCACCGGCATCCGTAACGTAGCCGACCTCGGTCTTGGCGGACTTGCCGGGCTCGTATGCCTTGACGAAATCCTTCAGCGCGCTGCGGATCTCGTCCGGGCTGATGGTCAGTTCTGCCATTGGGTTTCCTTACTCGTGAAATCTTTTTAGTTGCGCGCTATCCGGCGAGCTTAGTTGCGCGCTATCCGGCGAGCTGGAGTCTGAGGTCGTTGAGTTTCGTTGCGACACTGCCGTCGATGACGTCGTCACCGATCTGAACGCGCATGCCGCCGATGAGGGCGGCATCGATTACATGGTTGATGCGGATACCGCGGCCGTACTGCGCAGCGAGGGCCTTGCTGAGACGCTCAAGCTGTGCCGGCGCGATCGGACCGGCGGTGGATACACGTCGCCACGGCGAGTCCTGCCTCGTCGGCGACGATCGCGGTTGCCGAACGAAGGAGTTCGCCGATGCGGCGGCCCCGCGGACTGTTGCACCAGGTGGCGAACGATAGCGATGGTCTGCGGGCTGGCTTTGCCCCCGAGCAGTTTCTGCACGAGTCGACCTTCGCCTCAGACCCGCCGAGCTTGCTGCCGACGGCGAGTTCGAGTTCCGAGTCTGAACGCACGGCGCGTTCGAACGAGAACAGTTCGGCCTCGATCGAAAGCGGTTCAGGAGCGGATGCGGCGACGGCCCGCATTCCCAGCTCCTCGATACCGGCGACCAGGTCGTCCTCGCTCGACCATCGCCCAGAGACGACCACGTGCAGCGCGGCTCTGGCTGCCGGCGTGAAGGAACCGAAGAGCGCACCGATAACCTCCCGCTTGTCCGCGACATCCGCTGAATCGTCAGCGAGAGCGGTGCGCAGCGGAGGGTTGCTCCCGATGATCCGCCCTGCGTCGAGCAACTGCTCGCCGGTGGCCAACTCGGACGTGCCCGGTGCCGCCGCAAGGGCGTCAACCGCTGCCGCGAGCGCCTCCCTCGTTGCTGAACCCATAAGTGCTACGCCTTCGACTTACTGCCAACCGGGCTGTGCACTGTTCCCGGATGCTTCAAGCTCGGCCAGGAACCGGTCGACGATCGCCGAGGCCCTCTTGTCATCGCTCAGGCTCTCGCCGATGACGCCGGAAGCCAGGTCGATCGCGAGAGTGCCAACATCGGAGCGCAGCGACACGAGAGCGCTCTGGCGCTCCGCCTCGATCTGTCGCCTGGGCGTTGGCGGCGACGCGAGCCGCCTCCGCGCTCGCCTGTTCCTTCGCCTCGCGACGATCTGCGTGCCATCCAGGCGGGCCTGCTCGCGGATGCGTGCAGCCTCTGAACGAGCGTCAGCGAGCAGCTGTTGTACTCCTCAAGGGCGGCGGCGGCCTCGGCCTGGGCATTCTCGCCTTCTTGATGCCGCCCTCGATGGCATCCGCGCGGGCATCCAGCGCCTTGTTAAGGCGGGGCAGCACCTTCCCACGAAGAAGAACAGGATGATGCGCAAAGACGACTGCCGACCAGAAGAAGTCGTAGTCAGCGGGGAGAAGAGGGTTGATGGCTCTGCCCGCTCAGCGGTCACGGAGTGCGTGAAGCATTCCTGCCTCCTATTAGAAGTTGTGAGGGGTTTTAGGGCGGGGAACGGGATGAACGCGACAGCGATCGCGATGAACGCGAGAGCCTCGGTGAACGCGATACCGAGGAACATCAGGCCCTGCAGGCGGCCCTGGAGTTCAGGCTGGCGGGCGACGGACTCGATCGGTCTTGCCGACGATGATGCCCACGCCGATGCCGGAGCCGATAGCGGCGAGGCCGAAGGCGAGTGGCGCAAGAGTTTCCGACGACTATTCAATTGTGTTTCCTTCCGTGAAGTGGTGCAGGTTCATCCGGTGGAGCCGGGCCGTCAGTGCTCTTCGGCCAGCGCGAGCTGGATGTAGATGGCAGCGAGGATGTGATGACGTACGCCTGAAGAGCGCGACGAAGATCTCGAGGAGCGTGAAGCGAGGCCGAAGGCGAAGGTGCCGATGCGGCAGGAGCCCGAGCAGGTTGCCGTCCGCCAGGACCGAGAAGAAGAAGAAATGGGTGGCGGAGAAGCACAGCACGAGCAGCATGTGGCCTGCGACCATGTTCATGAGAAGTCGGAGGGTGAGCGTGACCGGGCGGAGGATGAAGGTCGAGAGGAACTCGAGAATCGGCGATCAACGGCACGATGAAGATCGGTACACCCGGCAGGATGAGCGGTTCTTGAAGAAGCCGCGACGGGATGCTTGCGCAGGCCCGCGTAGATGAATATGACATAGGCGACGACAGCGCGATGCACGAGCGGCAGGCCGATCGACGGAGGTGCCCGCGATATTGGAACCGGGAATAACACCGGTGATATTCATCCCCACGACGAGGAAGAAGATCGCCATGAGCAGCGGCATGAAGCGACGCCTCCTGCTCGCCCGAGGGTGTCTTCGACGATGTTGTTCTGCACGAAGCCGTGAGCGAGTTCGAGAACGACCTGGCCCCGGGTCGGCACGAGGCGCATGCGCGTCGTGCCGAGCCAGAAGATCAGGAGCAGACGGCGACCACGAGGAATCGGATGGGCATAATCGCGGTTGAGCTCGAACGGCGTGCCCTCGAAGAGAAGGCCGCGGGAAAGAAGTCCTCGAGCGAGGGTCCGTGAAATCCGCCGTCGCCGTGATCGTCAACAGCGGCGAACGGGGAGAAACAGAGTGAGAGCGGAGTGTAACAGTGCTGTACTCCATCATCGAGCGCGTTTATCACGCGGACGACGGAAAAGGGGGCGATCGGTCTCGTCAAGCCTATCAAGACAATCGCGGCACCGAACGAACCGCGCGAGGGCGCTACGAGCGTGCTCTCCGGGCTCTTCGCGGTCTCGCTGGAACGGCAGGGCGATGTCGCCGACATAGGGAACCCGGCTGCGCTGAATGCGAGCCCGTCGACGACGAGGATCCCGATGACCGCGGCGATGACGCGCACGAACGAACACTAGGGGTTCGACCCACGGCTGTGCCCGCAGCGCAGGACATGACCGTGATGAAGACAACGAACTTGAGCGAGCCATGCGCCGAGGATCGACGGCGAAGAAGCGGATACTCGTCGGCGTCATCCCTGGACACACGGGCTGCGACGATCATGCTCACAGCCGTGAGCGCCATGAATCCGGCGGTCGACAAGGCCCCGATGAGCGCGCTCACGAGGCCGGGGACTCCGGCGACCAGATAGCCGATCTCGCAGCCGAGGACCGCGACGCCGAGCCGAGCCAGGCCCCGTAATTGAGTGCTCTTCGGAGCATGGGTATAGGGCGGTCATGGTGCGGTGCCATTCCTCTATCGTTCGAGCGTGCATGGGATCCGCCGCCTCGACTGCGGGCAAGTGGAAAGAGGGTGATCAGCGTTGCGACGATCGATGCCGGCGCAGGATCACCGCGAGTGCCCAGAACCAGGGCAGGAAGAGGAAGGTGAGGCGTGCCGAACGCGATTGCGGCCGTCCAGCGAGTAGAAGATCAGCACGGCGTGAAGATGCGAGTGGCCCATGTCGAGCAGGCGGTGGTGCAGGTGCAGGCGGTCGGCGCTGAACGGCGACTTGCCCGCCCGCAGGCGTCGCAGCACGGCGAGCGCGAAGTCGAGCAGGGGAACGATGAGGATCGCGATCGGCAGCAGGATCGGGATGAAGGCGGGCAGCACACTCCCCCTGTCGACCTGGCCGGCGAGCACGTCGCCAGAACCGTCGCCCACGATGGCGTTGGGGTCGATCTCGCCCGTCACCGAGACGGCCGAGACTGCCATGAGGAGTCCGACCAGGAGCGCCCCCGCATCCCCCATGAAGAGCTTCGCGGGATAGAAGTTCCAGGGCAGGAACCCGACACAGGCGCCGACCAGCACGGCAGTGACAAGAGAGGCGAGGGTGAAGTACTCCGTGTTGCCGCCGAGCTGCAGCACGTAGCTGTAGATGAAGAACACGCCACTCGCGATGATCGCAACGCCCGCGACGAGGCCGTCGAGCCCGTCGATGAAGTTGACGGCATTCATCACGAGCACGACCGCGAGCACCGTGATCACGAGGGAGGTGAACGGGTTGAGGAGGGTGATGCCGCCGATGGGCAGCTGCAGGATCTGCACGCCGCCCCACGCGAGCACGCCCGCGGCGATCATCTGGCCGGCGAGCTTGGTGACCCAGTCGAGATCCCAGATGTCGTCAGCAACACCGATGAGCACGATGATGAGCGCCGCACCGAGAATCGAGATGACCTTGTACGGCTCGCTGAACGCGAGACTCACCTGCGGGAGCTGGGATGCCACCCCGAGGGCAGCGACGATGCCGATGAACATCGCCACTCCACCGAGCCGCGGCGTCGGTCGGGTGTGCACGTCGCGCTCACGGATCTTCGGGTACAGCCGGTACCGGTGGCTCAGGCGCAGAATGGCCATGGAGAGAAAGAAGGTCACCACGGCGGCGATGCCGCCCGTGAGCACGTAGAAGACTATGCGCACCGATCCGCCCCCACGAGCTCGTGGATGGCCTCGTCGGGGATGACACCGTGCCGAACGATACGCAGCCTGCCCTCGGGAAGGTGCAACCCTGTGGCATCGACGATCGTGGAACCGCGGTCAGCGATGCCGGGGTAGTCTGCCCCGGTCTCGCCGTCCTCGAGATAGACGGTCACCTTCTCGCCGAACGCCGCCAGTGCCTCAGCCGCGGTTCTCGCCGGCGGCTCACCGGTCAGGTTGGCGCTCGAGACCGCGAGCGGGCCAGTCTCCGAAAGCAGCTCAAGCGCAATCCGGTTCGATGGCATCCGCAGGGCGACGGTGCCGTTCGTCTCACCGAGGTCCCACTGCAGGGATGACCGCGCGGTCAGGATGATCGTGAGCCCCCCGGGCCAGAAAACCTTCACGAGTTCCCGCACCTCTTCCGGCACCGATTCCGCGAGCGCGTCGAGGGTCGGGATGCCCGGCACGAGCACGGGCGGAGGGGACGAGCGCTCGCGCCCCTTGGCGTCGAGAAGGCGCTGGACCGCTTCGGGCTGGAAGGCATCCACCGCAACCCCGTACACGGTGTCGGTGGGGATCACGACGACCTCGCCGCGGCCGATCGCCGTGCGGGCGAGGCGCATACCGGTGAGCAGCTCGGTGTCAACCGAACAGTCGAAGAGTGGGCCCATGTCTCGTACATCGTAGTCGGCGCAGCCTCGGTGCCCCGTCGCGTAGCGTTGGTCATTGTGACCGGCCTGCTCTTCATCTTCGACATGGACGACGTGCTGTACGACTACGACTGGCGCAAGCGGATGCGGGGAATGTCGGAGCTGGTCGGGCTCGACTTCGCGGAACTTCGCTCACGGTGGTGGCATCACGATGGTGAATGGGCGGCAGAGGCCGGCCACTACCGCACCGGCGAGGAATACTTCGCTGCCTTCACCGCTGCGATCGGCGTCGAGGTCGCGGTCGAGGACTGGGTGCGGATCCGGGCCGGAGCGATGACGGCGTGGCCGGATTCGATAGCCGCCGTTCGCCGGGCAGCCGAACTCGGACAGGTGACGCTGCTCACCAACAACGGCGCGCTTGCCGGCCAGCACCTGGCAACCCTCGCACCCGAGCTGGGCGAGCTGTTCGGCGAGCACCTGCTCACCTCGAGCTTCTACGGGGCTCGCAAGCCCGATCCGGTCGTGTTCGAGCGGGTGCTGGAGAAATACGCCATTCCCGCCGCACGAGCCTTCTTCGCCGATGACCTGCCCGAGAACGTGGCGGGGGCCGCGAGCATTGGCATCGACGCGCACCTGTTCACGACCCCGGCGGAGTTGCTTGCGGCCATCGAGAGATTCGCGGCCGCCCGCGCCCACCCCCGCTGCGTCCGCGCCCGCACGGGACTTCCGCGCCCGTGCGCCGCAGCGCGGTTGTCCCGTGCGGGCGCGGACGCGCGTCAGCGCAGGGCGGTCGTCGCGCGGTCGCGGCCGAGCAGGTCGCGGTGGGTGGCGACCGCCGACCAGCCGTCCGCAGCCAGGAGCGCGCGGATGTCGTCACCCTGCACCTCGCCGTGCTCGATCACGAGCGTGCCACCGGGGCGCAGCAGTCTGCGGGCGGTCGCGGAGACCAGGCGCACGACATCCAGTCCGTCCTCGCCCCCGTAGAGGGCGAGCTCGGGGTCGAACAGCCGCACCTCCGGGTCGCGGGGAATCGCCCCTGCCGGGATGTACGGCGGGTTCGAGATGACGACATCGACGGTGCCTCAAGCTCTGGCAGCGCGTCAGCGAGATCGATGAACACCAGCGTCGCATTCGCTGCAGCCGATCTCGCGGAAGTTTCGCGTGGCCCACCGATGAAGCGCGCGGCGAGATCTCGACCGCGAACACTCGCGAGTGCGGCACCTCGGTCGCCATGGCGAGCGCGATGGCGCCGCTGCCGGTGCCGAGATCGACACCGATGGGCTCGGGCGACGCGACGGCCCGCAGGGCGTCGATCGCGAACTGGGCGACCTGCTCGGTCTCCGGTCGCGGCACGAACACGCCGGGGCCGACCGCAAGCTCCAGCGAGCGGAACGGCGCCCGCCCGGTGATGTGCTGCAGCGGCTCGCGTGCGGCCCGCCGCTCGACGAGCTCGAGCGAGTTCGGCCGCCTGCGCGTCGGTGAGCTCCCCGTCGGTGTGCACTTTCGCCTGCACCGCTCCCGCGGCTGACCCCGAGCACGTGCCCGATGAGCAGTTCGGCGTCGACGTCGGGCGTCGGCACGCCGGCGCGCCGTGAGGACGGCGGTGGCGCGCTCGAGCAGGTCGCGACGGTCGATGCTGCGCGGACGGGCTCGCGATCATGGCCAGGACTCGCCGCCCAGCGGCGAGCCTGGCCTCTTCGTCGGCGCGATGCACGACTGGATGACCGGCTCGAGGCCCCGTTCATCACGGCATCGAGGTTGTACGCCTTGTAGCCGGTGCGGTGGTCGGCGATGCGGTTCTCCGGGAAGTTGTAGGTGCGGATGCGCTCGGAGCGGTCCATCGTGCGGATCTGGCTCTTGCGGAACTCGCTGGCCTCGGCATCCGCCTCCTCCTGGTACCGCGCGAGGATGCGGGCGCGCAGCACGCGCATGCCGGCCTCGCGGTTCTGCAGCTGGCGACTTCTCGTTCTGCATGGCCACGACGATCCCGGTCGGAAGGTGGGTGATGCGCACGGCGGAGTCGGTCGTGTTGACCGACTGGCCGCCGGGGCCGCTCGAGCGGTAGACGTCGATCTTGAGGTCGTTCTGGCTGATCTCGACCTCTTCGGGCTCATCGACCTCGGGGAAGACGAGCACGCCGGCGGCGGAGGTGTGGATGCGGCCCTGCGACTCGGTCGCCGGCACGCGCTGCACGCGGTGCACGCCGCCCTCGTACTTGAGGTGCGCCCAGACGCCCTGCGGCGGGGTCGGTCGAGTTGCCCTTGATCGCGAGCTGCACGTCCTTGATGCCGCCGAGGTCGCTCGAGGTCTGCTCGATGATCTCGGTCTTCCACTTCTTCGACTCGGCGTAGTGCAGGTACATGCGCAGCAGGTCGCCGGCGAAGAGCGCGGACTCTGCGCCGCCCTCCCCCATCTTGATCTCCATGATGACGTCACGGGCATCGTTGGGGTCGCGCGGGATCAGCAGGCGGCGAAGCTGTCTCCTGCGCGGCGTCCAGCGCTTCGGTCGAGCCCGGGAAGCTCGGCCGCGAACGACTCGTCCTCCGCAGCCAACTCGGTGCGCGGCCGCGACGTCATCGGTCAGCTGTCGCCACTCGTGGTAGGCGGCGACGATGCGCGAGAGTTCCGCGTACCGGCGGTTGACCTTCTTCGACCGTGGCCGGATCCGAGTGGAGTTCGGGGTCGGAGAGCTGGCTCTGCAGCTCCTCGTGCTCGGCCAGCAGCGTCTGCTACTGACTCGAACACGACTAGTCCTCTTTGTGCGTCGTCGTGCTCGGTGCGGGCAGCGACTTCTGGATCTGCATGAGGAACTCGACGTTCGACTGCGTCTCCTTGAGCTTGCCGAGCACGATCTCGAGCGCCTGCTGCTGGTCGAGGCCCGCGAGGGCACGACGCAGCTTCCAGGTGACCTTGACCTCGTCGGCGCCGAGGAGCATCTCCTCACGGCGGGTTCCGGATGCGTTGACATCGACCGCGGGGAAGATGCGCTTGTCGGCGAGCTGGCGCGAGAGGCGGAGCTCCATGTTGCCGGTGCCCTTGAACTCCTCGAAGATGACCTCGTCCATCTTGGAGCCGGTCTCGACGAGCGCGGTCGCGATGATGGTGAGCGAGCCACCCTCTTCGATGTTGCGCGCGGCGCCGAAGAAACGCTTCGGCGGGTACAGCGCCGACGAGTCGACGCCGCCGGAGAGGATGCGACCGGATGCCGGGGCAGCCAGGTTGTACGCGCGACCGAGGCGGGTGATCGAGTCGAGCAGCACGACGACGTCGTGGCCGAGCTCGACGAGGCGCTTGGCGCGCTCGATCGCGAGTTCGGCGACCGTCGTGTGGTCTTCGGCCGGACGGTCGAAGGTCGAGGCGATGACCTCGCCCTTGACGGTGCGCTGCATGTCGGTGACCTCTTCGGGGCGCTCGTCGACGAGCACGACCATGAGGTGAACCTCGGGGTTGTTCTTGGCGATCGCGTTCGCGATGGCCTGCAGCACGAGGGTCTTGCCCGCCTTGGGCGGCGAGACGATGAGGCCGCGCTGGCCCTTGCCGATCGGCGACACGAGGTCGATGATGCGGGTCGAGAGCTTGGTCGGACTCGGTCTCGAGGCGGAGGCGCTCGGTCGGGTACAGCGGGGTCAGCTTGCCGAACTCGACGCGGTTGGCGGCCTCCTCGACGGGCAGGCCGTTGATCGAGTCGATGCGCACGATCGCGTTGTACTTCTGGCGGCCCTGGCCGTTGTCGCCCTCGCGCGGCTGGCGGATCGCGCCGACGACGGCGTCACCCTTGCGCAGGTTGTACTTCTTGACCTGGCCGAGCGAGACGTAGACGTCGTTGTTGCCCGGGAGGTAGCCGCTGGTGCGCACGAAGGCGTAGTTGTCGAGAACGTCGAGGATGCCCGCGACCGGGATGAGCACGTCATCCTCGGTGATCTCGGGCTCGAAGTCGTCGCCGACGCGGGCCGCGGCCGCGCTTGCGGTCGCGGTAGCGGTTGCGGCCGCCGCGCTCGCCGTCCTCGCTCGTCACTGCTGCTGGCGCGTGGTTGTCCTGGCTGCTGGCGGTGCTGGCCGTTGTCTGCTGGCGCTGGCGTCTCGCTGCGCTGACTGGCGGCTCGCCACGGCTGCGGTTGCGGCTGCGGCTGCGCGCCCTGGCCCTCGGACGCGTCGTCGCCGTCGGACTGCTCGGGCGAGTCGCCCTGCGTCGCGACTGTCGGACTGATCGGACTCGGCCGCGCGGTGCGGCATGTCGCGCCGGTCGTCGGCTCGCATCGCGTCGTGGGCTCCGCCTGCTTGCTCCTGCGGTGCGCGGCGGCGGCCTGGTCGTCGGGGCTCGCTCGGCGCGACCGGCGCATCCGCGGTGACTCCGGACTCGGCCTGTGCGACATGCGACGCGGCTGAGAGCGGGGCGCTCTGCCGCACGGCGGCGGCGAGTGCCTCGGCGTCGGCCGTGCGTTGCCCGGCGTCGGTGCGCGCTTGCGCACGGGCGGGGCCTCAGGTGCGCTTCGTTGCCTGCGAGCCGTTGCTCGCGGGTGAGGTCTCGACGGGCTCGACCACCGAAGGCGGCTCGTACGCGCTGGCGCGCGATCGACCCGCCGTCGGCCTGCGGTTCGGCGGTCGTGGTGGTCGTTGTGTCCTGGATCTCGTTGATTGCGTTCACGAGCTCTCCTTTACGAAGTTTGGATGCGCCGCTGATGCCCAGTTCGCCGGCAAGAGCCTGAAGCTCGGCGAGGCGAAGGGCGCTCAGGTCGAGCGGTCGACCCGCGCTGTTTGCGCGGGCATTGACATCAGTCACTACTGGGATTCCTTTCCCCTACCGCGTGCTGGATCATGCTCGGCGGAGAGCTGATCGCCGGCTCGCTGGCTGAGCTGGATGTGACCGAGTGTCACGCATGCAGCAGGAATCTGCGGGATGCGATGGGGTGATAGTGCGACCCGGGAAGCTGCGGCTAGGCCAGAGCTTCTACCGGGTGCGGAATCACTGTAGCACCTTTGAAGTCCACCGCCAGCATGAGCGACTGCCACGGCGTGGCGTGACTCGCGCGCGACGAGCTCGGCAGCGACGAGGCGCTGAGCCGGGTCGCTGCCGAGCACGAGGATCGATGGACCGGCTCCGGAGACGACCGCAGCAAGGCCGTCAGCGCGCAGCACCTGGATGAGGCGTCCGTCTCCGGCATGGCGCTCGCCCGGTAGTTCTGGTGCAGCTTGTCTTCGGTTGCCGGCCAGGAGCAACTCGGGACTCTGGATGAGCGCGGCGATGAGCAGCGCCGACCGGGAGACGTTGAAGATGGCATCCTCGTGCGGTACCGAGGTGGGCTGCAGGCTGCGTGCGAGCGCGGTGGACATCGTGGTCTCCGGCACGCACACGAGCGGCGAGACACCGCGGTGCACGATGAGCTTCTTGTGCCGGGGGCCCTCCGGTGTCATCCACGCGATCGTGAGGCCGCCGAAGAGCGCGGGCGCGACATTGTCGGGGTGACCCTCGAGCTCGGTCGCGAGCAGCAGGAGCGTGTCGGCGTCGATGTCGACGACGCCCTCAAGAAGGCCTTTCGCCGCCATGATGCCGGACACGATGGCGGCACCGGATGATCCGAGCCCGCGTCCGTGCGGAATCGAGTTGCGTGCAACGAGGGAAAGTCCGGGAAGCCGTTGGTCGAAATGCGCGAACGTGTGCGCGATCGAACGCGCGACGAGGTTGGTCTCGTCGGTGGGAACAACTCCCGCGCCGACGCCGATGACCTCCACGAAGACTCCAGGCTCATCGCGAACCGTGACGTCGAGCTCGTCGTAGAGGGCCAGGGCGAGCCCGAGCGTGTCGAACCCAGGGCCGAGATTCGCGGTCGTCGCGGGAACCTTGACCTGCACTGAGCGGCCTGCGAGCGGTCATGCGCTCACCAGCCCGAGAACACGTGCCACCTCAGCGGTGTCGACGGGAACGATTGTCGGCTTGACATCGGAACCGTCGGCGGTGCGCAGTGCCCACTGCGGATCCTTCAGGCCGTGCCCGGTGACGGTCAGCACGACCGTGGCGCCCTTCGGGATCTCGCCCGCGTGCGCTGCGCTCGAGCAGCCCAGCCACGCTGATCGCGGATGCCGGCTCGACGAAGATTCCGACCTCAGCGGACAGGATGCGGTGGGCTTCGAGAATCTGTTCGTCGCTGATCGCCCCGAAGTAGCCGTTGCTTGTCTCGCGGGCGGCGGTCGCGAGCTCCCACGAGGCCGGGTTTCCGATGCGGATGGCGCTCGCGATCGTCTCGGGGTGTTTGACGACGTGGCCGAGCACGATGGGCGCGCTGCCCGCGGCCTGGAAGCCGAACATCCGCGGAAGCTTCGTTGACTCGCCGCGCGCGAGTTCCTCGCTGTAGCCGCGGAAGTAGGCGGTGTAGTTGCCCGCGTTGCCGACGGGCACGATGTGGAAGTCGGGCGCGTCCCCGAGCACCTCGACGACCTCGAAGGCGGCCGTCTTCTGCCCCTCGATGCGGTCGTTGTTGACCGAGTTGACGAGGTGCACGGGATAGTTGTCGGCGAGGTCGCGCGCGATCTCGAGGCAGTCGTCGAAGTTGCCCTGCACCTGGAGCAACTGGGCGTTGTGCGCGATGGCCTGGCTCAGCTTGCCCATTGCGATCTTGCCCTCGGGCACGAGAACCGCGGCCGTGATTCCCGCGTGCGTCGCATAGGCCGCGGCCGACGCGGAGGTGTTGCCGGTCGAGGCACAGATAACCGCTTTCGCGCCGTGCTCGACCGCTTTCGAAACCGCCATCGTCATGCCGCGGTCCTTGAACGAGCCGGTGGGGTTCATCCCCTCGAACTTCACCCACACCGTGGCGCCCGTGCGAGCCGAGAGCGCCGGTGCGGGAAGCAGCGGGGTTCCGCCCTCACCGAGAGTGATGATCGGGTGTCGCGTCGGAGACGTCCAGCCGGTCGGCGATATTCGCGAATCACTCCGCGCCATTGGTGGGCCACTTACAGTCCCTCAACTCTCATAACGGACACAACGGAACTGACGACATCGCTCGATTCGAGCGCCTCGACGGTGGTGGCGAGATCGGCCTCAAGGGCCTCGTGGGTTCCGATGACAAGGGTAGCGGTGCCGCGAGCATCCACCGCACCCGGATGCACGATCTCGGCGAGCGCAATCGACTGCGCGACCGCCTCAACGGACACCCCGTGTCTCACTGAAGATGCCGGCAATGGCGGCGAGCACGCCCGGCTCGGTCGATCGCATCGAGGGTGATCTGGTAGCGCGTCGTGACACTCGAGATCGGCAGCACGGGCAGGTTCGCGTGGGTCGACTCCGCAACGCCCGGTCCGCCGATGACGTGCCGCCGGGCCGCCGAAACGAGGTCGCCGAGAACAGCGGATGCCGTTTCAATGCCGCCCGCGCCCGCCCCGTAGAACATGAGGCTGCCCGCCGCCTCCGCCTCGAGGAACACGGCATTGTTCGCGCCATGCACCGCGGCGAGCGGATGGGTCATCGGAACGAGCGCGGGATGCACCCGGACGGTCACCCCGTCGGTTCCGCTGGCATCGGTGAGACGTTCGCAGATCGCAAGCAGCTTGACCACATAGCCAGCCTTTCGCGCTGACTCCACCTGGGCGAGAGTCACCCCGGTGATGCCCTCCCGATAGACGGACTCGAGCGGCACCCTCGTGTGGAAGGCGAGGCTCGCAAGGATCGCGGCCTTCTGCGCCGCGTCGTAGCCCTCGATGTCTGCAGTGGGATCCGCTTCGGCATAGCCCAGGCGCTGTCGCCGTTGCGAGCGCCTGCTCGAGCGTCTCCCCCTGGGTCTCCATGAGGTCGAGGATGAAGTTCGTCGTTCCATTGACGATTCCGAGAATGCGCTCCACCCGGTCTCCCGCGAGGCTGTCGCGAAGCGGGCGGATGATCGGAATAGCTCCGCCTACGGCCGCCTCGTAGTACAGCTGGGCGCCCACCTGCTCAGCCGCTTCGAACAGCTCGGGTCCGTGGGTGGCGAGCAGTGCTTTGTTGGCGGTGATGACATCCGCACCCGAATTCAGGGCCATGAGAATGTGGCTGCGCGCGGGCTCGAGGCCACCCATGAGTTCCACGACGATGTCGGCGCCGAGGATGAGCGACTCCGCGTCGGTCGTCAGCAGGTGGTTCGGGATGCTCGGCGTGCGCACGGCGTCGACATCGCGCACCGCGACGCCGATGATCTCAAGTCCCGCGCCCACCCGGTTGGCGAGTTCATCGCCGTGCTCGAGGAGGAGGGCGGCGACCTGTGCGCCGACACTTCCGCCCCCGAGGAGCGCGATGCGGAGATTGCGGTACTCGATCATGTGGTGTCCAATCCGGCGTCGCGGCGAAGCAGGTCGGCGAGGGTGTCGCCGCGAACGATCACGCGGGCCCTGCCGTCGCGAACGGCGACGACGGGCGGGCGTGCGAGGTAGTTGTAGTTGTTGGCGAGGCTCCAGCAGTATGCGCCAGTGGCGGGAACCGCGAGCAGGTCGCCAGGGGCGATGTCGCCCGGCAGGTATTCGTCGTGCACAACGATGTCGCCACTCTCGCAGTGCTTGCCCGCCACGCGCACGAGAACGGGGTCGGCGTCGGAGACGCGGCCCGCGATCCGCGCGGAGTAGTTCGCGCCGTAGAGCGCGGGCCGGATGTTGTCGCCCATGCCGCCGTCGACGCTCACGTACTTGCGCGTGGCGTTCTGCCTCTGACGTGACACACATCCTTGATCGTGCCGACCTCGTACAGCGTGAAGGTCGACGGCCCGACGACCGCCCGGCCCGGTTCGATCGCGACCACGGGAACGGGCACTGCCGAGCGCCTTCGCCGTGCCACCGACGATGTCGGCGAAGCTCCGGGCGAGTTCATCGATGGGCAGCGCGCGATCGTTGCTCGTGTACGCGATGCCGAATCCGCCGCCGAGATTGAGCTCGGGAACCGGGCCGTGCCTCAGCAGCTCCACGTGCACGTCGAACAAGCGGCGGGCGGCTTCGGCGAAACCGTCCGACTCGAAGATCTGCGAACCGATGTGCGAGTGGAGCCCCAGGAACTCGAAGTGACCCGTGCGAGCGGATGCGCGCAACAACCTCCGCCGCCTCGGCGAGCGGGATACCGAATTTCTGGTCCTCCCGGGCGGTTGCCAGATACTCGTGGGTGGAGGCGTGGACACCGCTGTTGATCCGCAAACGCACCGGCTGGATGCGGCCGTGCCGTGAGGCAGCATCGGAGACACGGTCGATCTCGACGACGCTGTCGATCACGATGCCTCCGATGCCGACACTCACGGCACGGTCGATCTCGGGAAGAGACTTGTTGTTGCCGTGTAACCCTAGTCGCTCTGCTGGCACCCCTGCAGCCAGGGCGACTTCGAGCTCCCCGCCGCTGGCAACATCGATGTTGAGCCCTGCCTCGGTGACCCAGCGCGCGACCTCGGCCGACAGGAACGCCTTGCCCGCGTAGTACACCTTCGCGGTGCTGCCGACGCGGGCGAACTCCCGCTCGAATGACTCGCGGATTTCTTGCGCGCGGTTGCGGACATCCACTTCGTCCATGACGTAGAGGGGCGTTCCGAACTCGGTGGCGAGCGCGCTCACGCTCACGCCTGCGACGGCCAGTTCTCCGTTGTCCGTGCGCTGCGCACCCTGCGACCACACGGTCGGCGCCAGCGCATTCGCGTAGGCGGGATGCTCGAGCCACGAAGGGGCGAGCGGATTGACAGACACGGGTGGACCTCACGGAATTTGCGGTTGAGTGAGGCGAGCGAACCCGGCTTGGTCCCTGAAGCCGTCTCTATGGTAGCGGGGTTCGAGGGCGACCGTAATCGATGGTCGCCATGACCATCCCGACGACGAGAGCGAGGAAGCCGGCGAGGACCAGCAGGCCGACCTCCCCGCTGCCTTGGAGCTCGACACCGGTCGAGACGCGGCTCTCGAGTGCGCTCTCCATGACCGACCATGGCAGCAGCACCGACGCCGCCGACCAGCCAAACGCGAGAACGCAGGTCTTTACGGCTGCCCACACGGCGAGCTGGCCAGTCACCGGCGGGCGGGTCAGTCCGTACGTAAGCGAGGCGAGCACAACGATGAGCGCGATGCCCGTGTAGAAGAGCACGGCTGCGGCATCCGGTGCGCCGAGGCTGCGCCAGGCATCGGACGGCGCAACGCCGAGGTTCTGCGGCATGACCCAGAGCACGAGGTGACCGGCCGCGATCGACGGTACGAGGCTGCTCACGCCCACCGCGAGTCGCAGGAGCCCGCGGGAACGGGGACCCCTGCCTGATTCGATGACGGGAAGCTGAAGTGTTGCGGTCATGACTCCGACGCTACGAGCGGCGGCAGCCCGGCACATCCGCCGGGAGTGCCGTGATTGTCAGCCCGGAGGATGACTGTGCCTGCACCAGGGGGCAGTTGCCTAACCCGGGCGATCTGTCGCAGTCACGAGTCCCGATCGGTAGGCCGCCACCACGGCCTGTGCGCGGTCGCGGGCACCGATCTTGCCGAGTATTCGCTTGAGGTGGGTCTTCGCCGTCGACTCGGCGATGAACAGGTTGGAGGACACCTCTTTGTTGGAGTAACCGAATGCTACGAGGCGAAGGACCTCCCGCTCGCGATCGGTCAACAGTTCGATGGTCGCACGGTCCTCGACACTGCCTTCGGAACCTGCACCGTTGCCGAGCACGAAGTGGTCGATCAGTTCGCGGGTTATCGCGGCATCCAGCAGCGCATCTCCCCTGTAGACGGTGCGCACGGCGTCGATGAGGTGCTCCGGTTGGGTGCGCTTGAGAAGGAAGCCGCTCGCCCCGGCACGGAGCGCACCCCAGACGTAGTTGTCATGTCGAAAAGTGGTGAGCACCAGTACGCGAACATCATCGTGTGCGGCGGTGATGCGTCGGGTTGCCTCGATGCCGTCCACGCCGGGCATACGGACGTCCATGAGTACGACATCTGGCCTTAATTCGCCGCAGAGCTCCACTGCCTCGAAACCGTCGCTTGCTTCGCCGATGACACGAAAGTCGGGCGCGCTGTCGAGTACCACACGTACCCCGTGGCGAAGCAATGCGTCATCGTCGGCGATAAGAATTGAGATGGTCATGGCAGTACCAGCTCAGCACGCACATGGAACCCCTGCGAATCGCGCCGGTGTTCCAATGAGCCGCCGAATAGCGCGGCGCGCTCTGACATGCCCCGAAGTCCGCGGCCCGGCTCGTAGTCAACGGGGCTGTGCCCGGTGTCAGAGATTTCGAGTGTCAGCCTGTCGGTGCCCGTGATCCGCACACGAGCGGTCGGCGCCGCGCCGTGGCGGAGTGCGTTCGTGAGCGCCTCCTGGACGATGCGGTACACGACGACATCCACCTGCGGCGGAAGGGGTCCCGACTCGATGTCGAGCTCGACCACCAAACCAACCGCGGCCAGTTGTTCGCACAGGGCCGGCAGCTCGCGAAGCCCGAGTTGCGTGAGGGGCTCCGCGTCGTCGCGCAGGAGTCCAAGAAGCTGGTCGAGTTCGCCGAGTGCGTGGCGCGCGGTGTTCTCGGCGTCACCGAGCAGCTTCATCGCGCTGCTCGGGTCACTGTTCATGATGAGCCGACTCGCCCCGGTCTGCACCAGCATCAGGTTCACGGTGTGTCCAACCACGTCGTGGAGTTCCCGAGCGATCCGCACTCGTTCGTCCGCCATCGCCTCGCGGCGAGACGCCTCCCGGAGCCGCTCCCCCTGCTCCCGAATACGTGCCATCTGATAGCCGACCGCCCACGCTGCGAACCACATCCCGAATACGCTGAGCGCGAGCACGTCGAAAGGTTGGGCGGTACCGGAGAAATATGCGATGACCCCTGGCACGAGCAGCACCGGGCCAGCGAGCGCGTCACGGCGCGAGCCGTAGACGCCAAGCGAGAACAGGCCGATAAGGTTCGCGTAGGGCGCGATCGAACTGGGGTCAGCCCAGAGGGCTTGCGCGATGAGCGCGCCAGTGCCGATGACGTAACTGAGCAGCGGCCACCGGCGCCGAAAGGCGAGACTCCCACCGATCGCCGCAGCCAATGCCAGCGAGAGCGCGGGGCTTGCCGATGCCGACGAGGCAAGCAGGGTCTGCTCGACTACCATGACGGCGGTCAGCGCGATGGAGACGCTGAGGTCGAGGGTCAGGGCAGTTCTGCGAGACACGAACACATCATGCCACTGGCGTCGGGGTTGAGATTGTCGGCGTGGTTACCCCGGCGCTGGAGGAGCGCACGCTGAGCGCCAGCGCCGCGAAGGCCAGCACCGCCCCGATCACACCAAGCAGTCCGACCGCCGGGCTGGGAGCGAGCCAGGATTCTCCCCCGTATGCGGTCACCGTCACAGACGCAAACAGGGCAAAACCGCCTAAGGAACCGAGAGCGACCAGTGGGAGCCTGTGCCGCTCAGGCGCGACGATCGCCAGCACTGCCAGGAATTGAATGAGGTGCATGCCGACGAAGTGCGCGAGTTTCGCGCTGCCCGCCGCACCGAAGATGACCTCGTAGGGTATTTCGCCTGAGGTCGAAAGGTGTGCCTCGCCAGCGCCAATCATGTTGTTGCCGATGTAGCCAGCAGCGAGCAGCCCGACCAGTCCGACGATCGTCGCGAGTCTTTCGGCACCATTTCCCCGGAACTTCGCCACCACCCAGATCAACAGGATGGCCAGGGACAGAACGACCATAAGGACGGACAGCGCCATGATCCCGAACAGCGTCGCGTCCAGGTCGGTTGCGGTGTTGAAGTGCGAGGGAACACCTCGCCACTTCTGGAGGGTGATGACGCCGACCTCAATGAAGGAGAACGTGCCGAGCATTGATGCGGGAATCCAGAGCCAACGAGTGCGTGGCAGCAGGCGCAGAATCCATGCTGCAGTGAGCGAGAGCAGCCCGAACGAGGCTGCGAACACCACTGGTTTTCGCCAGGAGACAGGTCCCGACCATTCCTGGCCGGTGATGAGGGCGACGACGGCAATTCCGCCGTGCAGGAGGGCAGAGGCGAGCAAGATCGTGCCGACGAGAAACAGGAAGCGTTGTTGGCCCGTTACTGGTCGGATTTGGCTCCAGAGGTGGCTCCCGAGTGGTCTGAGCACGGTGAATCGTCCTTTCGCCTGAGGGACTTTCCCGGAAGGCTAGGCAAAGCTACGGCGCGCGTGAGCGGCGCGCGTCCCTCTGTAGGGGTGTTCACCTCTACCCCGATGGAGGTAGAGGCGTCAGTCGCAGCTGCCGCGGGTCGAGAGTGATCCGTTGCCGAGAGTCGATCCGCTGCCGTCGATGGAGATGACGAGCTCGTTGCCGCGCACCTGGACGTCCTCGAACTCGAACGAGGCCGGGAGGGAGGATGCGACACAGTAGGCCTGGGACTGCAGCAGCATGTCGGCGAGGCCGCCGAAGATTCCGCCGCGGAGATCCTCGACCGTGATGCGCTGCTCGCCGAGCACAATGTCGACCGGAGTGAAGACGAGTTCGCCGTCGACCGCACTCGGTTCGAGCCCGACAGCGACCGGGAGCACGAGGCTGAAGAATCGGAGGGAACTGCCGATGCGGATAGCGTCGCCGTCGAGTTCGATCGACTCGAGGTCGGCGCCGCTGAGATAACCGGCGAGCTCGTTGAGGTTAGCGGCCGGAATGGCGAACTCGATGTCGAGAAGTTCAACCGGCTCGTTCGAATCGAGCGGCACGCCCCGGGCCGTCATCACGACGTCACCGCGCAGCTGCCCGGCACTGAACTCGGGAATGGTGATGTTCACCTCGTCGACTTTGCCGCTGAGCGCCTGGAGCAGCAGGTATCCCTCGCCGAAGGAGACATCCACCTGCTGGTTCTCCGGGAGTCCGAAGCCCTGGATGACGCGCTCCCGCACGTAATTGGCTGCGGCGTCGCGGGCCATGGACTCCCCGACGA
The DNA here is from genome assembly GCA_963848065.1 of uncultured Actinomycetota bacterium. GTDB lineage: Bacteria > Actinomycetota > Actinomycetes > Actinomycetales > Microbacteriaceae > CAWKBZ01. The sequence goes on from CAWKBZ010000001.1 coordinate 385,856, forward strand.
AGAAGGCGACGATGGCGAGGATCACGAGGGTGAGCAGCGTGATCGCGAGGATGAGCGGGCGGCGACTCCTTTTCTTCGCGGGTGAGGTCTCGACTTCCGGTGATCGAGCTTGTTGAGATCCGGGTGAGGTCTCGACAGGCTCGACCACCGGTGATCGAGCTTGTCGAGATTCCGCTGGTCGAGCCTGCACCGGCGGGATACCTCCCCCGAGCGGCGGCAGCGGTTCCGTGGGGTTGTTGTCGCTCATCGCTACATCCTCTCGGGGGCGCTCACTCCGAGCAGGCCGAGAGCCGACCGTAACACCGTTCCCGTCGCATCGTTGAGCCACAGGCGCGTGCGGTGAACGTCAGTCACCGGCTCCTCGCCGAGCGGCGTGACCCTGCAGTTGTCGTACCAGCGGTGATACGTTCCTGCGAGCTCCTCCGCATACCGCGCGACCCGGTGCGGCTCGCGCAGCTCGGCAGCCTGCTGCACGATGCGCGGGAACTCAGCGAGCACCCCAACCAGGATGCTCTCGGTCTCGTGCGTGAGCAGCGAGGCATCGAAAACACTGCGATCCACGCCGGATGCGGAAGCGTTCCGCGCAACCGCATTCGTGCGCGCGTGGGCGTACTGCACGTAGAAGACAGGATTGTCGTTCGTCTTGCGTCCCCACAGGTCGAGGTCGATGTCGATGGGCGTGTCGATCGAGCTGCGCACGAGGGCGTATCGCCCGGCATCCACTCCGACGGCCTCAACGAGGTCTTCGAGCACGACGACGGTGCCGGCTCGCTTGCTCATCCGGTACGGTTTGCCGTCGCGCAGCAGGTTCACCATCTGCCCGATGAGAATCTCGAGGTTGTAGTACGGCTTGTCGCCGAACGCGGCCGTCATCGCCATGAGGCGCTTGAGATAGCCATGGTGGTCGGCGCCGAGCATGATGAGGTTGCGCTCGAAACCGCGCTCCCGCTTGCTCAGGTAGTAGGCGAGATCGCCGGAGATGTATGCGCCCTCGCCGTCGCTCTTGACGACGACACGGTCTTTGTCGTCGCCGAATTCGGTCGTGCGCAACCAGACGGCGCCGTCCTGCTCGAAGATGTGCCCGAGCTCGCGGAGTCTCTCCACGGCGCGTTCGACGGCTCCGCTCTCGTACAGGTCGTTCTCGTGGAAGTACACGTCGAAGTCGACACCGAAGTCGTGCAGGCTCGCCCGGATGTCTGCGAACATGAAATCGACCCCGCCGGAACGGAACACCTCCTGCAGTTCGTCCCTCGGCAGCACGCTGAGCTCGCCCGGATAGCTCGCCATGACGCGCGCCGCGATCTCGGCGATGTACAGCCCCGCGTAGCCGTCTTCAGGTGTGGGCTCACCGAGGTAGCTCGCCATGAGGCTGCGGGCGAACCGGTCGATCTGCGCGCCGTGGTCGTTGAAGTAGTACTCGCGTGTGACCAGCGCGCCCTGGGCCTGGAAGATGCGCGCGAGGCTGTCGCCGACGGCGGCCCAGCGAACGCCACCGAGGTGGATGGGGCCGGTCGGGTTCGCCGACACGAACTCGAGGTTCATGGTGACGCCGTCGTAGAGCGACCCGCGCCCGTACTGCTCCCCCGCCTCGACGATCGTTTTCGCGATCGCCCCTGCGGCGGCCGCATCGAGGGTGATGTTGATGAAGCCGGGCCCCGCAACATCCACTGACTGGATGCCCGGCAACTCCTCAAGGAGGCCGGCAATCTCGCTGGCCAGTTCGCGCGGGTTCACGCCGAGCGGCTTCGCGAGCTTCATGGCGATGTTGGAGGCCCAGTCGCCGTGGTCCCGGTTGCGCGGCCGCTCGAGCGGAACATCGTCAACCGTGACCTCGTGGGTGGCGCCGCGGCGGTCGAGCGCGCCCGTCACGACGGTGAGCAGGGTGGCGGAGAGCTCGGCAGGATTCACGGTGGTCGATTCTATCCCGGGCGCGTCTGGTGCCCCGACGGGAGCCGAGGCCCGCTAACCCAGTTGAACGAGTGCGCTGCCGTCATCGAACGGGAAGTCGTCGACCGTGACGATGAACTTCATCGAGACGACGGTGAGATCGGGGCCGTTGCTGGTGAGCCAGGCGGTGTCGGCGGCATCCCTCCCGGTGGAGATGCGCAGCAGCGACTGCCGGGGGGCGAGACGGGTGGGGTCGACCACCCACCATTCGCCGTCGACCCACGCCTCGGCGACCGCATGGAAGTCCATCGGGCTGAGCCCTGGCGCGTAGACGGCGACCATGCGCGCGGGCACGTCCATGGCGCGCAGCAGGGCGATCGTCACGTGGGCGAAGTCGCGGCAGACGCCCTGGCGGTTCAGCAGGGTGCGGGTTGCACCGTCGGTGGGCAGACTCGATCCGGGCACGTAGCTCAGGCTGCTGGCCACCCAGTCCACGACCGCGCGCACGAGGGCATGGCCCTCCAAGCCATCGAACTCGGCTCGGGCTGTCGGAGTGAGGCTGTCCGATTCGCAATAGCGGCTCGGACGCAGGTAGCCGATGAGATCGGTGTCGTCGGTCGGCGCGGGCGCGGCCCGACCTGTCACCTGGACGGTGTAGTCGACGCTCATCCGGCCCTCGTCGCTCTCGAACTGGTGCAGGCGCGTGCCGTGCGCATCCACCAGCTCCCGATAGCGCTGCGGAGTGCCATCGAGAGAGAACTCGAGGTGCTCGGTCACGATGTCTGCCCCGAGTGCCGGGGTGATGCCGAAGACGAGGTTGGTGGGGCCGTGGAGGTCGAGCTCAAGGCCGACGGAGATGGTTCGAAGCATTACTCCTGATCATGTCACGGGCGACCCCCTTCAGGGCCACAGAATTTGTCGCTCCCACCCGTCGTCGTCGCGCCGGTAGCGCAGCCGCACCTGGTCGCGTTCGCGTTCGGCCTGCCAGAATTCGATGGATGCCGGCACCAGCCGGTACGCCGTCCACGAGTCGGGCACGAACCCCGGTTCGCCCTCGATCAGGTGCCGAGCCGCGGCGAGTTTCGCTTGGGCATCCACCATCGGCTGGCTCTGGTCGCTCGCAATCGCTGTCGCCCTCGCGTTCGGATGGCGCTGCAGGAAGTCGGTCTCGCTCACGTCGCGGGGGCCGGGCTCGACCGTGCCGGTGATGCGCACCTGTCGGCCCTGCTCCCGCCAGTAGAGCAGAAGGGCAGCGGTGGGGTTGTCGGCGAGGTCACATCCTTTGGGGGAATCCGCGAGCGACGCGAACCAGACGGCCGTGTCATCGACATCCTTCAGCAGGAGGGTGCGGTTCGACGGGGTGCCATCGGCGGACGCAGTGGCGAGCGCCATCGCGTGCGGTTGCGAAACCCCCGCGTCGATTGCGAACTCGAGCCACTCGACGAGCAGGGGCAGCGGTTCGTGTGGGGCGGCATCCGTATCGAAGTGAGGCATGTCACCGCTGAAGACCGTCAGCGCCCGCAATTTCTCCCGCAGGGTTTGGCCGACACTCATGCTGCTAATCTAGCTAGGCACTGAGCCCCCATAGCTCAGGGGATAGAGCGTCTGCCTCCGGAGCAGAAGGCCGCAGGTTCAAATCCTGCTGGGGGCACCTTCACGTGACAGGCCAGTTCGGACTTTTGCCACGCAGTTCAGACAACGGGCATAGTCCGCCAGCGCGGTCTTGTGAGCGAGTGACCTAACCGTCCGGCGAACTGATCCAAATCTCGCCGCTGCTCAGAGCGTTCGCGAGACAGTCGGCGATGCGGAGTGCGTCCGCCTCAGTGGAGCCGGGGAGCAGCCGAATTCCCAGACCTGACGAGGGCATATCTGCGCTCTGCACCGAACTCTCGATGCTGGAATCCTCATTGCAAGCATCCAACGATTCGTAACGAGGATGCGCCGCGCCGACCGACCAGGTGGCGTCCTGGCTGGAGACGCGGTCCTACGAAACAGACGAAGGCGAGCCAGAGCATCCCGCGAGAAATGCAACCAGAAGCGAAAACACCACCATCGCTGGAGCTCGCATAGGCACTTCTCCTTGTTCCATTTGGACGGTACCAGACAGGGCTATCAGGGTTGCGGGATTGTGAAGTGCGCAACGACCGTCAAGACCAGGATTGCGGGCACGGCAAACACGACAGCTCGCGGGATGCGCGAGACCCAGCCCGGCGCAGAGCTTTGCAGGGCCGGCACGATAACCACGACAGCGAGCAGCGCGAACAGAATGCCTGCGCTGATAAACGAAGCCCGCACGGGTAACACATGCGGGAGGCAACCTCCGGCAGAACCGATCGCGCATGCGTACCCCGGCAGGAACGGCTGTCCTAGCCACAGAGCAACGAGTCCCACGAGAACGACACCAATGGCAGCGATGTGAGAACGCCTTGCCACATCAGGCTTGGTGGTCATACCGGCAAGGCTATTGGACGCCCTCCCCGGCGGAAGTTCTGTGGGCGACGACAGGTCGATCTGCGCTTGACAAACCGCACAGCTCACGCTTGTCCGAAGTTGGCTGGCAAAAGTGCTGGCCGGCAGAACCCGAAAACCGCGAAACTACGCTTGTCCGACGCTGTCAATTCGTCCGGACTAGCGTGGCACGCGACAAACCGAAGTCACGTGACGGGCCGTGCGTCGGCGTGAATGCTTAACCGAAGCTGGCCGTTGACCGCCAGGAAACTCGTCGCCGCCAGGCCAGCAGGATCAGAGCACCTGCGACAAGCAAGCCCAGTGCGAGAAAGATCGCCACCGAGGCTGCCGCTCCCGTGATAGCCAGTCCCCCGGCAGCCGCCGACAACACCGTGAAGGTGACGGAATCCGTTGACGGAGCGAACGAGCCATCGCCGTTGTAGGTTGCGGTAAACATGTGAGTGCCGACTGGAAGTGTTCGTTGGCACGACGTTGTCGGAAGGGTAACAGTGCAGAGAGTTTCGATGCTCGACGTGTAGCTCACCGTTCCGGTGGCCTCCTGTGGGAGCCCGGTCACATCGAAGGTAACGACCCCGTCAACGCCCAGCGATGCCGAGATATCGATCGCCGTCGGCGCGGCGATGATGATGACCGCCGCGAGGGTCGCGATTGACCCCTCGTGACTGTCGTCCCCGAGGTACTCGAGAACTATGTCGCTCGCCGTGGCTCCGACCGGAAAGTTCGCCGTGCAGGTGGCAGTCGCCTCTGAACCTGCGGAGGCCGCAATGAGGGTTCCTGTGCACAACACCGTGTGGGTGCGCGTATCGGTGACGGTCACGGTGCCGCTCGCTGCAACGGCTGCGGAGTCAACGACGGCGGTGAAGACAGTGCTTGCACCCGTGGTGCCAGGTTGCTGGGTCGCAGAAGCGCTGGTCGTTGTGGCGTCTTTCGCGACTGCTACCGCGAGACTTGCAGCGGCGCTCGTCGCGTCCACAGAGGAGACGACGGTCTCAATCGTGCCGGACGACGCACCCGCGCCGACCGTGTAAGGGAGCACCAGTGACGGCAGGTCGTCACCGGGTTCTATCGTCGTGGCGGATGTGTGAGTGCAGGTGTTCTGTTGGCCCGCGATGACGCAAACCCAGCCGGAGTTCGCAGCGACGGTCGGCGTGAATCCCGCCGGGAAAGTGGTGGTCGCGATGACGGACTCATCTTCAGAGCCTTCAGTCGTCGAGAGGTTGGATGCGATGGTCACTGTCGACGATCGCGTTGGAGCGATAGTCGTGTCGCCGCTCAGGGTGGCTTCAAGGGCTGGAGTTGCGCCAAGGGCCGTCGTCGCGTGGCCGTGACTCACCTCGTGGTAGTCGTATTGCCCACCGTTTCCGCCTGTCCACCCGAATGTGAGCTTGTACGGATAGCCCGTGACGGGGTCCACCCACGAGGGGTCGTAGAGATCAGCGGGAAGCAATCCGTTGTGGATGGACGGCAGAGGGGCGGCATAGGTTTGGAGTGCGCCGCTTCTCGGCTGAACGATTACGGCGTATGTTCCCGGCGCGACAGAGATACTGGCATTCTCGCGAGCCGTGATGATTTCAGTCGACGGGTTGATGATCACTTCAACCGGCACAGATGCCGTAGAGCGGTCTCCGCTTCCGCGCAGTGAGCCGCTTTGCAACTGATTCACGCTGAGAACGCAGTACCCCTGCGTGCCGTTGCCGGGCCCGCGCACGCTGATACTGTTCGGCGTGTTCGGGTAGCTGTCGACGCAACCCGTGCCCTCAAAGAATGGGAGCACGTAATTGCCATACACGTCGAGACCTATTCCCAGGTATCCGTTGGCGAGGCCGGGAGTGGCGCCCGCTGCACTGTAGCCGAGCGAGCCGCCAAGTGCGCCAAGCAACGTGGGCACTTCAGGAGCGAACGGGTCTGTCGCGGCTAAGTACAGTGTCATGCCGTCGGCCTGGGTGCCGCCCCACTGGTAGGAGTTGAACGAGACGTCGAGCCCCTTGCTGATGGGCACGGACGACGTGGAGCCGACACCGCCAGACTGAGATTGGGCCAGTCCCGTCAAGCGAAGCACGCCGATAGCTTCCGCAGGGGCACCGCAGCCGGCAATGGGGGTCGCTGTCGTGTTTGTACCCGCCGTGAGGCACACGGAATTCACTCCGTCGGATACCGCGGGAGCCAGAAATCCGGGAGCGGAAGCGCCAGAGAAATCCTCCTCTGAAAATGTCGTCTGTGTCAGGGGAGCTGCCACAGCGCTTCCCGCAGGGAGGAGCACAACGCCCACGAGCGCCGCGATAGCGAGGGTTGGCACGAAACGGCCGCGATTGGACGAGAAGATGCGCATGTCGGTTCCGAACTCCCGTTGACCGCGGGCTATCGCCGACCGCTTTGCTCAGGCTATCTCACGGCTTGCGGCCGATGGGAACAAGACTCGGATGAACGTGCTGAGGGCCAGGCATTTACCTTTCCTGCACGACGATCAGCCACCGACCCGCATCGGGCTGCTGGGCCACGAACGCTTCGGCTTCGGCGATGACAACGCTCATGTTCTCATCGGCGGGAGCGGGTCCCGGGCTGAGGGCCCCGAATGCCATCCAGCCGAGGAACAAATCGGGAGGATTGTCGAAATCGGGGGTGGTGCCGAATGAGATACCGACCACTTTCTTGCCGGTCGAGGCGGCTATTTCGGACTGTGCTGCAAGCCCTCTATCCATGCGCGCGCTCTGGTCACCCGCGGTCATGCCGGTAACCAGCGGCTGCGCGTTGAACGCCTGCTGCACCTCGGTCATTACCGCATACGGCAGCGGGCGGTCACGGTCGATCATCACCCAGGTGCCATCAGCCATGGGGTACGCGTACTCGGAACCTGAACTGCGCAAGCTTGCGGCCCTGAGGTCCTTGGCAGCAGCATCCGTCATCTCGTCACCGACTTCGAATGTGACCGGTGCCGGCTCGGCTGTCGGGGCGGGGATGGCGGGTGCACAGCCGCCGAGGAGCAGGAGCAGCGCGATGGTTGTCAGCGTCCTTGAAACCTGCATCGTCGCACTTCCCCACCTGTGTATGCGGATGACTCTAGCGGGCTTAAGCATCCGGGCTAGTGTCGAGATATGGCCATGGATCCCGCCGCACTGCTCGTCGGCCCCCGTGGACAAAGAGTCTGCCTCGAGTACGCGCTGAGCCTGTCCGCCGGGCCAGAATCGGATTTGTTGCGCACGGCAGTTTCCTCAGCGGCGCACGAGCTCGACCCCGACCGCGGCACCGCCAGAGTGTTCCTCGGTTCTGGTTCCGCATCCACACCGCGACACACGCCTCAGGACGTGGCGCGCCTGCTTGCCGATCTCCCGACACCACAACCCGACCAGCGCGCCCTGCTGCTTCTGCTCGCCGCTACGGTCGACAGCGCGCGCTACTGGCAGCCACCCGAAGGTGAAGACTTTCTGGCCGCAGCCCCCGAGCTTCAGGCTCCAATCGCGCGTTTTGCCCTTTCTCTCGCGCAAGCGCCCCACGCGGCGTGGTGGGACAGTCCGCTCGACACGACTGCCCAATGGGATGTCGAGTTCATCGAGACTCCACCGGGTCAGGCGAATACAGGCAGGTCGAACGAGACACTGGATGACTGGAGTGCTGCCCAACTCGGCGAGGAAGCCCGTGCCGCGCGTGACCGACCAGCCGACCCGGAGGCGAACTGGAGCGGCACGTGGTGGTCGACGCCCCCGCCGTTCCTGACCCGGACCACTCGGGCGCTGGACGGGCTCGGGCCCGTCGGGCTTTGGCTCGTTGAGGACAGCCTGGGCTGGGATGAAGCACAGGCACGACGAATGGAATTCCCAACTGGCGCGCGCGTATACGAGATCGAGAGTCCGCAGGCACTGGCTGACCTGTGTGGCCGCTATCCGCTTGAAGTGACTGCGTCGCGTCGGCACGACTGGTATCGCACGACCGGCCGAACAGGCAACTGGGTCATCCCCGATTGGTCGCGGGTGGCAGCAGACTACGACGCAGTTCATCTGTGCGTCTCCGGCTATCTCATGACTGCCGGCCGGGCGATACCCGTTGGAAACGACCAGGCAACCGTGCTCGCGGGGTGGGCGCCCGACCAGACCTATTGGCTGTCGCCTGTCGAAAAGCGCGATTCAAGCGACCAGTCATGGACGCGCGACGAGACCGAAAACTGGATGGTCGGCTAGCCGATCACCGCAACCCACGCAAGCCATAAGCGATCACTATCACGCCGCCTAGGCTGAAAAGATGAAGCACGTCACCTACGGTGAGAAGTCGCTTCTGGTCGATGATCAGGCAGCCGACACGTTGCTGCGCTACGCGACCGTCCTTGCGCGGATGGCAAGCGCCGACACGGTCGACATCAACGCGCTGGGGCCCGACGGCACACCCACAATCGCAACCTTCCTGCTCGACACGGGCGCTCCGCTCATGGCTGAGACCACGACAACAACGATGTCGGATCCGGACAACTCGGAAGCCATCGCGTACATGCAGTCGCAGATCATGCGCCTGTCCGCTCCTCCGCCAGTGGTGCCCGCCGATGTCACCATGCCGGAGAACTTCGAGGACCTGAACCTGTAACCGTCGGGCGCCTCGTAGTATTCGCTCGTGACGAATACTGAACTGGGTCGCGCGGAAACGCTCATCCTCAACGCAATCGACGAACAGGCGCTCGTTGACAGCGTCGTCGACCTCATCCGCGTACCGAGCATCACGGGCACCGCGGAGGAGTCCGAGCTACAGCACCGGCAGGGAGAAGCGCTCGCGGCGCTCGGCTTCGAAGTGGATGCGTGGAAGTTCGACCTCGACGCCCTCACCGCTGATGCGCGCTTTCCCGGTACCGAAGCCGACCGCGTCGAAGGCTACGGGATGGTGGCCACCCGCGGCGAAGGGATCCCCGCCCTCGTGCTGCAGGGTCACGTGGATGTCGTACCGACCGGTGATCTTGCGCGATGGCACGACGGCGACGCATTCAGTGGGCGCATCCACGATGGGATCATCCACGGGCGTGGCGCGTGCGACATGAAAGCGGGTGTCGCTGCCAACCTCGCGATTGCGAAAGCGATCGCCGCGTCGGGCGTGAAGCTCGAACGGGCACTGGCCGTGCACACCGTCATCAGCGAGGAAGACGGAGGTCTCGGCGCATTCGGCACCATGGTGCGCGGACACGGTGGCGAGGTCGCCGTTCTCACCGAGCCGACGAGCGGGCGAATCGTCACCGCGTGCGCCGGCGCTCTCACCTTCGAACTGCGCATCGCCGGTCGGGCTGCGCACGGCAGCACCCGGCTGGAGGGGGTGAGCGCGTTCGACGCCTTCCTGCCGATCAATGCGGCCATCGCCGAACTGGAGCTCGAACGCAACGCCAACCCCGACCGGCTGTTCTGGGCGTACTCGCTGCCGTATCCGATCTCGATCGGGCGCATCACCGCGGGCGACTGGGCGAGCAGCGTGCCCGATCTCCTCGTCGCCGAAGGCCGGCTTGGCGTTCAGCTCGGTGAGGACCCGGCGGATGCCAGGGCGGCATTCGAGGCCGCCATCGCCGACGCATCCGCCCGAGACCCGTGGCTGAACGATCATCCGCCGCAGGTGTCATGGCCGGGCGGACAATTCGCGAGCGGGCAGATCGATGAGGACGACGCGTTCATCGACGAGGTCGAGAACGCGATCACGGGCCTCAACGGTGGAGCGGTACCGCTGCGTGCGGCGGCTCCGTACGGCAGCGATCTGCGACTGTACAGCGGGCTCGGCGGCATCCGCACCCTGCACTACGGACCGGGAGATGTTGGGTTTGCGCACGCGCCGCGGGAACAGGTGCCGATCGACGAGGTCATCGCGGTGACGCGCGCTCTCGCGCTGCTTGCTGCGCGACGGTGCGGAGCGCATCTCTAGCGGCCCGCGCCCAGTGCCGCAACCACTATCCCGTCATCATCGTTCTTGGCGAAACTTGAGGCCATGAGAAGGCTCTACTACGCGGGCGGCCAAGTGCTCGTCAGCGACCAGATCTGCAAGGCGACTCTGCGCTATTCCCGGGCGCTCGCGATCACCAACACTTCTGATGTCGTGAGCATTCCGACCATCTCCGAGGACCTCAAGCAGGGGTATGCACACCTGCTCATCGGGCCCTCGAGCCAATTGTTCTCGACCCCAGCCGATGACCTCGGCGTTGAGCTCGACGATTTAGAGGTCGTCAAGGACATGGAGAAGAAGACGAGGGAGCTTCAGCCAGCAAGGCCCGTATGGTCTGAGGACATGCCCGAGATCCACGGTGGCGAAGTGTACGACTTCCTGGAGTAACCCAGTCTTTCTGAAGTAACCCAGCCCTTAGAGCCGCGACCGGCCCTTCGGCTGCCCATTGGTTCCCGGTTCGGCGAGCAGCTGCAGCCCCTGGGGCTGGCTCGACGTGACGGTGAGTTGCTCAAGCCACTCCCGGTTGATCACCTCATGGTCGCTGGTCGAATAGCGGAAATGCAGGGGAATCGAGTTCTGCAGCCAGATGGTACTTCTCGCCCTCACGCCCGGCGAGGTCGTCCTTCCAGGTGAAGAAGAAGCCCTCGTGCCGGCGAAGCTTCGCGCCAATCACGATCTGGAGGTGCGCGAGCACCCGGTCATCGAAATCCACTATCAACCCTGAATCCCCGTAGATCAGTGTGCCCACAGCCGACTTCCCTTCCTGCGTCTCACGCGCCTTCGCCGAAGTCGTGCTCGTAGTCCGCTTCGTAGTCAGCCTCGTAGTCAGCCTCGTAGTCGGTGATATCGGAGCCGTCCGTCGCCTGCGGCCGGGGAGACTGCAGCAATTCGGCGCGGTGCTCCATTTCAGTGATCAGCTCAGGGTCATGTGGCTCCGCGCCATGAGGTGTCTCCTCGGGCACGACGACGAGCTGGCTGGCGGGACCGATGAGCAGTTGCGCCCGCCCGGTTCCGCCGGAGGGAAGCGCAACCGGGATATCAACGGTGTCCGATGCCTCCTTGGCCGCAAGCACTTCCGCGTAGTGCACGACGGCGTCCGCGATGGCGTCGCCCGTCAGCACAGAACCACTGGCGTAATAAATGCGCTTCATTGCTTCATCCTTACGCCCTGTCCTGCGCGGTTCAACCGGGTTGACACACCGTCAATCCTGAGCAGCGATTGACCTCAGCCACTACTCAGCGTGTGACTCCAGGAATGAGTACAGCTCCTGGTCGTCTACGCCGGGGAAAGTGCCTGAGGGCAACGGCGACAGAATGTGGGCGTGCAGTTTGGCGCTTGACCACGCCTGACCCGCCCACTTTTCGGCGATTTCGCCCGAGGGGCGGCGGCAGCAATTCTCGTCGGGGCACCGGGAGAGTTCTCGGTTCGATGTCTCCCTCCCCCGGAACCATTTCGCGTGCGCGAACGGCACGCCGATCGTGATTGCGAACTCCTCGGAGTCAGACGTGCCCGTCTGGGTGGAATCGAAGAAGGTGCCCTGCGGGGTGTCGGTGTACTGGTAGAACTCGGTCGTGCGGTTAGTTCGTGTAAAGGCGATTCGCGCGCTCCACCGCCGACACACGAGCTGCCCCTCGGTCGATCCCGTGACGTCGACGGGAAGTCGGAGTCCATCGTTCTCGTAGGCCTTGTAGACACCCCCATCACCACCCACCCGCAGAAAGTGCGTGGTGATGTCGAGGTGCTCTGTCGCCAGATTGGTGAAACGCAGCGCCGCAGCCTCATGGGTGACGCCGAAGGCATCCCTGAAGTCCTCGACGGCGATGTTGCGGTCGGCTTTCGCCCCCTGGAGGAAGTCGACCGATTGCGTGCGCGGCATGAGGCACGCCGCCGCGAAGTAGTTGATCTCGAGTCGCTGCTGCAGGAAGTCCGCATAGCTTTCGGGAACCGTGTGACCGAGAAGCCGGTGAGCCATCGCCTGGAGGGCCATCGAGCGCAGACCGTGCCCGCCGGGAATGGATGCGGGCGGAAGGTAGATCCTGCCGTTCTTGAGGTCGGTCACGCTTCGTGCCGAGTGCGGCAGGTCGTTGACATGCACGAGCTCGAAGCCCAGCTGTTCGGCCATGCGGCTCACCGAACGGTGAGTGAGAGCGCCCGTGGCGTGGCCGACCGCACGCAACTTGTCCTCGGCGAGTTGCTCGATGTCGGGAAGGTAGTTGTTGACCGTGCGCATGCGCTGCCGGAGCTCCGTGTTGCCGCGGCGGGCCTCCTCAGGGGTTGCAATCGCCTCGGTCGCCCGACGTGCCAGCTCGTGATGCAGGCCGACGAGCGCCCGCAGCGCGTCGTCGCTGAGTCCACGTGAGGGGCGGATGCTCGGCAGGCCGAGTGAAGCATAGATCGAGCTGCGCTGCATGCGATCCAGTTCGATCTCCAGATGCGCTCGCTCGTTGGGCGCCTCTTCCTCGAGCAGCGCGGCCAGTGGTACACCGAGAACGCCAGCAACGGACGAGAGGAGGGACAGCCGTGGTTCCCGCCGTCCGTTCTCCATGAGCGAGAGCTGGCTTCCCGCGATACCGACCTGCGTGCCGAGTTGCTCGAGCGTGAGGCCGCGCGCGTTGCGGAAGTGGCGGATGCGCTGCCCCAGGGTCGCCAGATCTCTCATGCGTTCACAATAGCGAAAGATTCGCCCTTCTTTCACAGCGTTCCCCCTGACGTTGGACAATATGTTGTCGCACACTGGATGGAGCGAGGATTTTTATCGCCGAGAGACCGTTCCGCCCCCGCCGAAAGGATCACCACAATGACGTCGACCATGGCACCCCGTGTCTCCCATACCGCCCCAGAGGGAACATTTTCGGCCGTGGTCGAATGGGTTGCCTCCATCGCTGAACTCACCAAACCCGATGAGATCGTCTGGTGTGACGGGTCGGCGCGTGAGCACGACGAGCTCATCCGCGAACTTGTCAACAACGGCACCCTCATCCAGGTCAACCCCGAGCACCGCCCCTACAGCTTCCTCGCCCGCAGCGACCCCAACGATGTGGCCCGCGTCGAGGATCGCACCTTCATCTGCTCCGCCAACCAGGACGATGCCGGCCCCACGAACAACTGGCGCGACCCGAGCGAGATGCGCAGCACCCTGCGTGACCTGTTCGACGGCTCAATGCGCGGACGCACCATGTATGTCGTGCCCTTCTCGATGGGTCCGCTCGGCTCGCCGCTCTCGAAACTCGGCGTGCAGGTGACCGACTCGCCTTACGTCGTCGTGAGCATGCAGATCATGACCCGCATGGGTTCCGCTGCGCTCGCACGCATCAACGAGCGCACCGAATGGGTTCCCGCGGTGCACAGCGTCGGGGCGCCCCTCGCCGATGGTGAGAAGGATGTGCTGTGGCCGTGCAACGAGACGAAGTACATCACCCACTTTCCTGAGACCCGTGAAATCTGGTCTTTCGGGTCTGCCTACGGCGGTAATGCGCTCCTGGCGAAGAAGGCTTTCGCGCTGAGGATCGCTTCCGTCATCGCCCGCGACGAGGGCTGGCTCGCCGAGCACATGCTGCTGCTCAAGGTCACCAACCCGCGTGGTCGTGTCTTCCACGTCGCCGCCGCCTTCCCGAGCGCCTGCGGCAAGACCAACCTGGCGATGATGAAGCCCACCATTCCCGGCTGGAAGGTCGAGACCATCGGTGACGACATCGCCTGGCTCAAGCCGGGCTCCGACGGACGCCTCCGCGCCATCAACCCGGAGGCCGGCTTCTTCGGGGTGGCGCCCGGCACCGGTGCCTCGACGAACGAGACCGCCATGGAGACCCTGTGGGGCAACACGATCTTCACGAACGTCGCTCTGCGCGACGACGGTGACGTGTGGTGGGAGGGCATGACGGATCGCGCTCCCGGCCACCTTGTCGACTGGGAGGGCAAGGACTGGACTCCGGCATCCGGTCGTCCCGCCGCTCACCCGAACTCACGCTTCACGGTGTCGGCCGCACAGTGCCCCACCATCGCAGACACGTGGGAGGACCCACGCGGCGTCGTCATCGACGCCATAATCTTCGGCGGTCGCCGCGCGACCAACGTGCCACTAGTGGTGGAGGCACGGGACTGGGAGCACGGCGTCTACATGGGCGCCACGATCTCGTCCGAGCAGACGGCGGCCGCCGAAGGCACTGTCGGGGAGTTGCGCCGCGACCCGTTCGCCATGCTGCCCTTCTGCGGCTACAACATGGCCGACTACTGGGCGCACTGGCTCAAGGTCGGTGCCGGGCTGCGCAAGACAGGTTCCGTGCCGCGCATTTTCCAGGTGAACTGGTTCCGCAAGGGCGAGGACGGCAAGTTCCTGTGGCCCGGCTTCGGCGAGAACTCACGGGTTCTCGAGTGGATTCTGGAGAGAGTGGATGCCCAGGTGCCGGCTGTGGACGCTCCCCTCGGTCTCATGCCGAAGACATCCGACCTGAACCTGGCGGGTCTCGATCTGCCGGGCAGCGACCTCGACAAGCTGTTCGAGATCGATCGGGAGTCTTGGCTCGCCGAACTCGACGACACCGAGACCTTCTTCGACACGTTCGATGGACGGGTTCCGGATGCGTTGCGTCGCCAGCTCGCGGACGTTCGGGAGCGCTTGAGCTCGTAGCTTCGGCTCGTAAAAGAAACACTGCCGCGCCCCAACGTTTCTCCGCAGGGCCTCGTCTTAGGGTTTAGACAGGTCGAGAAGGGGCAAGAGTGCCGAACGCCGCAGAATCCTCACCGCGCTGGGAGCAGGTGGTCGAGAGACTCGTCGCCGAGCGCGGGGATGCCCTCATCCGCTACGCCTATTTCGTTTCGGGTAGCCAGGACGAGGCGGCCGACCTCGTGCAGGACGCCCTCGTCAAGACCTTCGGTCGCCTGCGCAACGGATTCTCGGTCTCGAGCGCCGAAGCGTATGTGCGTCGCGCGATTCTCAACACCTATCTGGATCGGGGGCGGCGAACCACCCGCTGGCGAAAGATCGCCCACCTGCAGGTGGTCACCGACCAGGCTGAGTCACCGGCGGATGCCACGGATCGCGCCCTCGACCTGCACGAGGAGTTGCGCAAACTCTCTCCGCGCGAACGCGCCTGCATCGTTCTGAGGTACTACGAAGACCTCAAGGTCGACGACATCGCCGACACCCTCGAACTGAGCTCGGGCACCGTCAAGCGGTACCTGAGCGACGGCCTCTCGAAGATGGCGCTCGCGCTTTCTGTCGGCGAACTGGACGAAGAAGACCCCGCACGACCGACAGGAGCACGCAATGCCGGCTGAACCGAACATCACTGATCTCTTCCGGTCGGCAAAGGGTGCTCCGTCGGGGAAGTCCATTGACACGCAGGCGGTCATCCGTCGCAGCCGTCGTCGCCGACTTCCGAAGCAACTCGGCGCGGGAGGCGTCTATTCGCTCGCGATCGCCGGCATCGGGGTCACGGGTGTGATGGCTGTGGGCAACCTGCGCACCGGCACCGAGCAGTCGACGTTGTTCGAGTCTGACAGCGACGTCGGCGATTTCAGTGCCGGGTCACCCGCCGACCAGGAGGCGCTGCGCGCGCCGGCAGAGAAGCTCAACCTGTGTGGCGGCCCCCTCGCGGAGGTGGCGCCCAGCTCGACCGGACTCGAACTGACGGTGGACTTTCCGGATGCTGTAACCGGCGCGGAAATGGTCGAAGGGTCGGTCACTCTGACCAACAATGGCAGCGAGCGGGTGACCGGTTATTCCGCTCCGCTGCCGGCAATCACGCTCTCGCAGAACGGCATCGTGGTCTGGCACAGCAATGGCCCGATGATCATGTCTGTCGAGGAGGTCGATCTCGCACCCGGCGAGTCACGGCAGTACGCGGCATTCTTCGAGCCGGTGGTGTGCGCGACCGAGGACGAGTTGGGCGAGGGCTTCCGCGCGAAGCTACCAGCGGCACCCGCCGGCGAGTACCAGGTGTCTGCCGCGCTCGAACTCGTTGGCGAGCAACCAACTGAGCTGATCACAGGCCCGGCTGAGACCATCACGCTGAGGTAGTCGGGCACGGTCGAGCAGGGGCTTCACGCAGGAACGCCGCCACATCTCTGTGACGGCGTCCTGGGAACTGCTCCTCGCGGCTATGCGAGCTTGCGGCGGTTCCAGAGGTAGGCAAGCCCCGTGAGGCCGATGAGCACAGCAAGGATCACTGGCACCAGCCACTCGGGTGCGACGGTAACTCCGAAGAGTGAACCGGCGATCCAGAGGATGCCCCAGACTGCGGGGAGGAACAGGATCCACTTCGCGGTGCCCTTGGCGACGCGCTTCGTGTAGATGTACCAAGCGCCGATGAGGCCACCCACGATGATGAGGATGCCCGCGATGGTTGTGGCGATCGCCGGAAGTGACGCGATTGCGGCAAGTCCGAGAATCAGCCATCCGATTCCGTAAACGACGAGCGCGATCTTGCCGGGCAATGACTTGCCGACGGCTCCATTGCCGCCCGTCTGGCCGAAAGCGACGATGAATAGTGCGATGCCGATGATGAGGTATGCCGCGATCAGCAGCCAGCTGGCTGCCTCACCGCCGAGCAGGATTGACAGCAGCCACAGGAAGCCGCCGACGAGTAGTCCGCCGCCGCCGTAGAGACGCCAGTTTGCTGTATCGCTTCGAACATTGACCATAAAATCTCTACTTTCGTTGAGAAACGTGCCACCGCTCGCAATGAGCGGTGCGGCCACAGTCTGGCAGCGCGGTGGAGCTTTTGGCAATCACGCCAGCGATTGCGCGAGCCCAGCGCCGACCGAGCCTGCGAGCGCGGAGTCTCAGCCCACCAACCGCCGATACGCGGCACTCTTGCTGTTCATGAGAACGGGGGTTTGCTTGGGGTCGATGTCGGGTGGCGGGATGACCCAGAAACGGTTGCCGCGTCGCTCGATCTCCCATTTGTTGTTGTGGAACAGCAGGTGATGGTGCTTGCACAACAGGATGCCGTCGTCGATGTCGGTTTTGCCACGATCGCGAGTCCAGAACTTCGTGTGATGCGCCTCGCACCAGGAGGGGGGCCGGTCGCAGTCGCCAGCCATGCATCCCCCGTCCCGGGCCTCCATCGCCCGGCGCTGCTTGGCGGTGAATCGTCGTTGCTCGCGACCCACGTCGAGTGGACGCCCCTGTGCGTCGAAGACGATGGGCACGATTCCCGCGTCACACGCGATCCGCTCGACCGTTTCGATGGAGACGGGGTCGTGCTGGCCCTCAAGGTTGCCGTGCCCTTTGCGGGCGGCGAGGTCGGTGGCGGTGACGAGCACGCGCACAGCTGGCACGCCACTGCCGAGCAAACGAGAACTGTCGGCCACAGCACCCGCGCGCATGAGCTGCAGGAACGTGTCGGACCCAAGCTGCTCAACCGTGCGCGTGTCGTCGAAAATGCTCTCGGCAAGCTTCTCGTCACTCGGTCGGAACCGCGGACCGCCGAGCTTCGGCGACGTGGCGCGGTCGTAGATCTCTTTCACGATGGCGAAGTCTTCTGGCGGCAGGTTCCAGACGAGCCGGCCCATGCCGTCGGGCAACAGCGTCAGTCGCAGTGAGCGGCGCTCCCGCCTCTCGGCTTCACGGTCGGCGATGCCGGCGGCATCCAGTTCGTCACGGAGAGCACGGGCGCGCTTGTACAGCCTGTCGGCATCGAGCGTTGCTGCTTCATCGCAAAGTCGAGCCGCCGCAGAGGCGAGCATCTCGGCCGTGATGTCGGCACCCGGCCGACCCAGCCCGTTGCGGATCGCGTCGAACGCAGCGACACCGATGCGACCGGCGGCCAGTGCCGCCGCAACTGCCGCGAGCCAGGGCTCGGTCGGCACCGGAATCTCGCCGGTCGCGGCATCCGCCACGCCAGAACTCTCGTGCACGATACGGCCCACACGCACGGCCCTGACGGCTTCCTGCCCGGTCAGGCCAGTGGTGACCTTCACCATCTCTTCCGGGGTGCGGTGCCCATGGCGCTGAGCCAAACCGGCGCTGCCAAGCTCAGGACGCGAACGATAGGCGGTCTCTCCAGCGATGACCGCGGTGAACGTCTGTGCCGCACGAAGCAGCCGGGCAGCCTTCGCGGAAACGTCGGCAAACTCTGCATCCGTCAGCGGGCGATAGGCAGCGACTTCCGTCGGAACGCTCGCCGCAGCATCCACCGTGGCGGCGAACGCATCGAGGAGAAGAGCGGAGGAGGTCATGCTGTCAATTATCTCACATTCGAACGTATATTCGAAGGAATTTGAGGAATCTGTGGATAAGTCGTTGGTGATGGGGGAAACGGAGGGCTGTGGAGGAGAGGAGCAGTAGTTCGTTGCTGAGATCTCGACAGGCTCGATCACCGGTGTCTCGACAAGCTCGACAGCCGACGGTGAGATCTCGACAGGCTCGATCACCGGTGTCTCGACAAGCTCGACAGGCGACGCTAGATCTCGACTTCGCTCGATCACCGGTGTCTCGACAAGCTCGACAGCCGACGCTCGATCTCGACTTCGCTCGATCACCGGTAGACAGCCGCTCGGCAGCCGCTAGACAGCCCGAGAAAACCTTGACGACGAGCCCGATCAGGGCCATTCTCAGTGCCAGATCGCGTTCCGTGTCAACCTTCGTCCAGCCGGTGCGCGTCGAAGGGACATGAGCGCAACCGTGACGACGACAGTCGAGGTGGATCTCGATGCCTTCGTCGCGCACGAGTACCCCGCGGTCGTCGGTGCGGTCGGTCTCATCACCGGTAACCGGCAGGACGCGGCGGATGCCGTGCAGGATGCGCTCGTCGGCTTCCTCGCGAAGCCGCGTCAGGTCGACAACCTGGCCGCGTGGATCACCGTCGTCGCGAGCAACAAGCTGCGTGACCGGCAGCGTTCCCGTGCGGCGGAGTCGCGAGCGCTCCAGAGGATGGGCTCCCCCGACGAACAGGTCTCCGACGCGACAGCCATGCTCGACGTCGATGTCGTGCGTGCGCTCAACACGCTGCCGCTGCAACAACGCCAGGTGTGCGTGCTGCACTACCTGCTCGACCAGTCGGTCGAGACGATCGCCGAGGGGCTGCAGGTCTCCCCCGGAACGGTCAAGACCCACCTGCACCGCGCCCGTAAAACACTGGCCAACCGACTCGGAAAGGGGGAAGGAGATGAATGAACTGGATGCGCTGCTGAAGGACAGCCTGTCGCGCGCCACGCAGCCGGCGGATGCGTCTGGCGTCGCCGAGGCGATTCGCTCCCGTGTCGCGTCGGGCGATACCGGGCTGGCGCCGGATGGCCCGATCTTCCCCGATGGCGGTTTCGGCGGTCTGCTCGGATGGCTGCCCGTGGTCGGCATGATCGCCGTGGCCGGCCTCGTCGGTGGCGCGGTGGGCGCGAGCGGCATGCTCGCCCCTGGGGTGCAGACGGCGAGCGCGAGCGGGCTCATCATCACGACCGACTCGACGGTATTCGCCCTGGACTGCCCCGGCGGCGCACCGGTCGCCTCCCTGCTGCCCGGCGAACGCGTGCTCGCGACGACGCGCACCGACGACAGCGGATACCTCGGCGTGCGCGACCCTGGCGATTTCGGACGCACCGTCTGGCTGCCGGCGAACCTCGTGGAGCTCGACGAACCCAACACCACCGCGCTGCCAGTGAGCGGATGCCCGGAGATCGTCGTCGCGCTCGGCACCCCAGAGCCCACACCGGAGCCCGAGCCAGTGGATGACCCGGCTCCCGCACCCGCGCCGGGACCCAACCCGGCTCCGCCGCCTGGTGACAGCATCGCCCCTGCGATCACCCAGTGGTTGGCAACGCCGCCAAGCATCTTCTGCCAGAACCAAACGACCATCCGTGCGACGGCGACCGACAACGTCGGGGTGACAGGGATCGCGATCAGTTGGACGTCTCCCGCTGGCAACGGGTCGAGCAACATGTCCCTCGAAGGCACTGAATGGCGCTATGTGTACACCGCACCACTCCAAACAATGGAGGTCACTTTCACCCTCCGCGCCCGCGATGCAGCGGGGAACTGGAGTGACCAACGACAGGTGAAGGTGAGCGTAGATTGCCTCGACTAAACCGCCTCCTTCGCCCCATCGTCGCCGTGATCGGCGCGATCGCCGTCGGAATCGCCGGTGCATTCGTCGGCGCGAGCCTCACGGCGGCCCCGTCCCCGGAGCCCATCCCCGCAGCAGCGACCGAGACCCGCACCGTCCCAGTCATCTCCCCCGTGGGCATCGGGGAGAACGCTCCCCCGATCAACGATGACGAAGACACTTTCACGGTGAGCGATGCGATCGGCGAGCGGGAGGTGGGCGTTTCCGGCGGTGACGGCGACACTGGCATCCCGTTCTCAGAGATCGCCGAGTCCGAGGATCTCGGCGCCATGCTCGGCACCGGTCCGACCGGCGCCGGCGGCGACCCGTGCGCACGACGCGAAGGCGAAGCGGATGACGCGTGCCCCGACGGCATCCGCGGCACCGTCTTCTCACTCATGGCACCACCCGACCTCTTCGTGTCGGGCATCGCCTGGCCGCCCACGCTCGAAGCCCTCATCGCGGGCGACTCGTCGCGCGGCAATGTCTGGTGTGACCCCGAGACCCCGCCAGCAGACGGCGAGGTTCCGCTCGGCGTGATCACGCCGGTTCCGGCGACCCTCACGATCACCTATTGGCCGACCGCGGACCCAGCGGATGTCCGCAGCGGCCCGACGGTGACAACTCCCGCCGCGGCGCGGTCGGCCTGGCAGTCCGGGTTCGACGACGGCACGCTCCTCGCGGGCGATTGGCTGCAGCACTGCTTCACCCTGCCGGAGATTGAGCCGGGCATCCAGTACACGGCCCGTGCTATTGCGGTCGACCTGTACGACCGGGTTGCGGTGTCCCGCGACATCCGCTTCCACGGTGATGGTGCGCCGACTCGGCCGAGCCTGGCCGTGCACGGTCTCGGCAACCTCATGTTCGCGTCTGCCATGCACGCGCTGGCCGAGTCGGTGACGATCCGGGCGTTCCAGTTTCCGCTCGGCACCACCCCCAATTGCGACGGAGCGGGCGGGCGCACGCTGCACCCGCTGACGAACACGACAACGACGGTCACTGCCGACCAGTTGGTGGCGCAGAACATCCTGCCGATGTATGTGCGCAAGCTCACTCAGCCGTACCACGTGCAGGAGGGTGCGACGATGCTCGTCTGCGCCCGGTGGTTCCCTGCGGGAGGTTCGCCGAGCTGGCAGCGCGACCAACCGACCTTCGCGTCGGAGGTTCTCGCGGAGAGCCCCGACCGCATCCTCCCGGTCGTCACACTCGAGGGTGCGACGCTCACCGGTGATCCGTCGGTGCAGTCGATCGGGCTCGGCATCACGTCTGCGGAGGGCACCGGGTGCGGGTACGCGGGCAGCCAGGTGTTCCCGGAATCTCCGCTGCCGTTGACGCTGTGCAGCAGCCATGCGTTCTCACACGGCGGCGCGCGCTACCACCATGAACGCGGACTCATCAGTGACGTCGGGTTCCGCGGCGACCTCGTGGTTACCGCGCGGGTCGAGCTCGAACGCGGTGATAGCGCGGAGAACACGGTGCTGCTTCCGCTGCGCGACCTCATGTGCATTGGTGGTGACGTGTGCGCGCTTCCGGCGCCGCGGTGGTACTCGATCGTGCTGCCGAAGGTCGAGGAGATCACGGGCCTGTGCGGTTCCGTGTTCGGTTCGGGCTGCACGCCGCCGAGCAGGGATGTCGTCGCCGGCACCGCGCTCATCAAGGTCGCCTGGGATCGCGGTAACACCAACAACCGCCGCACATGGAGTGTGCTGCCCCCGGTCGACTCCTCTCTCGACTACGAGCGTCCGGACCTGCCGCAGCTGAACACCGAGAAAGGGTTCACGGTCACGGTGAACCCGGCGAACCGGGACGCGACGGCGACCCTCGAACTCCAGGTCGACCGCCCCGTCGACTACACCCTGCGTCTCGGAACCATCGATGGCCCGGGTGCGTGCGTGCACGAAGGCGGGTCGCTCGTCCTGACGGGACGCCTCGAGCGATCGGCGACCATCTCGATCTCACGGCTGTGTATCGGTGAGGACTACCTGGCATCCATCGAACTCGTCGACGATGCGGGGCGCACAGCGGTGTGGGGCCTCGTCGACCGCGAGACCTGGTGGGGTGGGAACGCGATGTTCGATGTGCCGGGGCATCCGGTGAACCTCAACTACAGCTGGATCGCGCAGGGGTACTCGCAATCGAGGTTCACCAACTTCGAGCTCGGCATCGGCGGCCATAGCTTCGATGCGACGGATGCCCGCGCCTACCCGTGCACCACCGATGGGATCGTCTCGAAGAGCGGCGGCCGCGAGGCAACGCTGAGTGACCGGGTGATGGTGCGCGTACAGTTCCGGATGCCCGCAGCCAACTTCAGGGCGGATGGCACGTGCGCTCCCCGCCCCGGCGAGGAGTCGCCCCTGCTCTCGCACATTGTCACCGTGTCGCTCTATGACCTGCTCTCACCCGGTGGAGTCGTGGTGAGGATCAGCGAGCCGTACGCGTTCCAGGTGACCATTCGAGCGGTTACGCGGCGGGACTAGGGCGCTACGACCCTCACGCCGAGCGCCTGAGCGGCTTCCAGCATCCGCTCGTCGTAGGTGATCAGCGCTGTCAGTTCTACGGAGAGCAGCAGGGCGCTGGCGAGGTGGATGGCGTCGAGACTGCGCAGCGACGCCGGCTGCAGCGCGCCCGCTTCATCGAGCAACTGGGTCGTGAGCGGCACGAGATGGATGCTCGCGAGCAGCGTGGCGACGCCGGGGGCGAGCGACGGGTCGTATCGCATCACGGCACGCCGAAGTTCTGCGCGAGCAAGCTCACTGGTCGCGACCTGCTGGTTCGCCAGAAGCGCCTCGAGAGCGTCAGTTTCGGTCTCGCGCTTCAGCAGTTTCACGAGCGCTGAGGTGTCGCAGTAGATCACGCGCCGGACACCTAGTACCGCTCCTCGTCGCGCATCCGCTCGAGTTCGCGGCTGAGGCCGTCGCTCGGCTCCTCGCCGCGTCGACTGTTGGTCCGCATCCATTCGTCCAAGTCTGTGACCGGTTTCAGTAGCCGGCCGTCGGCGACGAGGTTGTCAACGACCGAGCGGGTGGATGCCGGCACTGGCGCCAGGATCGCAACAGGAACACCGCGGTCAGTCACCTCGATCGTCTCGCCGCGCTTCACCCGCTCAAGGTACCGACTGGCGTGCTGGCGAAGTTCGCGCACTCCGATCCGGTCCATGTGCTACATGGTAGCACTTTGGTGGGGAGGAGAGGTGCCTTCACCCGCTCGATGCGGCTCACCCACAAGCTTTGTGCGAAGAACAGCAAGCACTCGACTCAGTCGCGCGGCACCCAGCCGACCACAACGGTCTGGATTGTGATCGGAGCGTACGGGTCCATTTTGGTCGCGCTCGTCGTCATCCGGTCTCCGTCGCAGCTGACCGTCACTTCACCCTCCCACGGACTGGGCGCAACGTCGCCAGGGTCGACGTCGCCGACGCTGCGCCCGTCGACGCTCCAGGAAATCTCAGTGGATGATCGGCTCGAGTCGGTGGCCGTCAGGTCGTAGCGCGTGCTGCTGAGTTTGCTCCACTGGCCCTCCTGCACGCCATCGTGGATGACCGCGATCTCGAACGAGCCGCCCTGCGATTCGCCGGACATCTGGTAACTGCTGTTCTCGGCAGTCATGACGTAACTGCCGTCGGCATCCCAGTCCAGGTGTAGTGCCCCGCCGACGGTGGCGCCCGCACCCGGCCACTCTTCGGCGATGAGACGGCTGAGGTCCTGCTCCCACGAGTCGTTGTCGAGTCTCCAGTTGCCGACAGGACACTGGTTCACGGTCTGGTCGTGGCCGGGGCCGGCGGTTGCAGCGGTGCTCGACGGCTGATCGGATGGCTGCGCGGCGCATCCGCCGAGAGCGACCATGGCGATGAGTGCGATTGCTCCTGGGGTGATTCGGCGCGTCATGTCGTAAACCTTTCCCTACACCGTGAGCTTCATTGTCAGTGCATCACCGAATTCATGATTGGTGATCGTGATCGTGATGTCGCCCCGGTCGATGGCGAAAGCCATGTTGCCGGTGTGGGGCTCGCCGATGTCGACCCCGCCGTTCTTGGTGCTGCCCTCCAGATTTTCCCACAGCCGCACCGCTTCGGAGCCGTCCGCCACCGTGACGACTACGTAACCGGAGTTGAACTGTGTTCGGCCCTCGAGCGTCTCCCAGGTCAGGTTGATGATCAGCAGTCCGTCTGCGGTGATCGGCTCGCGCGGCTTGTACTGCTCGAAGTCGACGCCGGTGGTGTAGTCGGCCGAATTGATCGTGATGCGGGCGACGTTGCCCTTCTCCAGGGTGGGGAAGACCTCGAAACTCGTCGCTTCACCGATCGAGAACGAGGCGACGCCTTCGGCATCCACTTGCTCGGGCGCCTCCACCTGAACACCTTCCGCACCTGGTGCCGGAGCGGTAAGCGGCTCCGTGGCGCAACCGGCGAGGCTCAGTGCCGCTGCGGTCGAGAGGGCGAGGAGGAGTCGCCGGGTGGTGGCGCGGATGGGCAGGCTGGGCATGGAATTCCTTACGTCTGCTGTGCAATCGTGCGGGCAGTCACCGCGCTTGCACTCCCCGACGCGACCCGCCCAGTGTACACAGGACGAATTTTCAGCTTTTCGGACACCCCATCCGTTCACCAGCGCTGGCTAGAATTCGAGAACCACCCCAGTCGACACGAGGGAGCCTCATGGCGCGACGCCTGCTCGTTGCAACTGCTCTTGCCGCGGGGTTGGTCGCACTCACTGTTCCGAGCGCAGCGCTCGCGGATGATCCGCCCGAGCTGCGAGGCGCGTATGTGCTGGACAACGCCGGTGTACTCGGGGAACGAGAGGCCGAAGTCGCCGCGGCACTCGACAGCCTCTACGACCGGGCGGGCATCCAGCTGTTCGTCGTCTACGTCGACACCTTCAGCGGCGCCGCGGCAGGCGAGTGGGCCAACGCAACCGCCGGGCTCAATGGTCTCGGCCCGGCGGACCTGCTGCTCGCCGTCGCGGTCGAGGATCGCAACTTCGAGTACTCGTTCGACAACGAGTTCCCGATCAGCGAGGCCACCCTCGTTCGCATCGAGAACGACGTGCTCATCCCTGCCCTGCGCAACAACGACTGGGCTGGTGCAGCGATTGACACCGCCAACGCTCTCGGCGATGCCTCAGCGGGCTCCGGTCCCCCGGTGGTTCCACTGCTGCTCGGAGCGGGCGGCATCGCGCTGGTCACCTTCCTCGTTGTGCGCAGTCGTCGCAACCGCAGCAGCGGCAGCACCGCAGACCCGGGCAAACTCAGCCAGAAGCAGCTTGACCAACGCGCTGGCAGCCTGCTCGTGCAACTCGACGATGAGCTGCGCACGAGCGAACAGGAGCTCGGATTCGCGGTGGCCCAGTTCGGCGACACAGCGACAACGGAATTCAGTGCCGCGCTCGCGAGCGCGAAGGCGAAGGCGTCGGAGGCGTTCCAGCTGAAACAGGCCCTCGACGATGCCAAGCCGGACACGGCGGAGGAGAAGCGCGCGTGGACCGTCCGCATCATCGAGTTGTGCGAAGCCGCCGACGCCGAACTCGACGCCCAGGCCGACAACTTCGACCAGTTGCGCCAGCTGGAGAAGAACGCGCCCGCAGCAGTGGATGCCGTCGCTGCCGAGCTGGATCCCCTGCGCCGCCGGGTTCCCGCCGCCGAAGCAAAGGTCGCGCGGCTGAAGGACCAGTACTCCGCGAGCGCCATCGCCCCCGCGGCCGACAACCCGGCCCAGGCGAAACGGCTTCTTGCCGCGACATCCGCCTCGCTCGAGGAATCCCGCACCGCCATTGCGGCGGGTGACGCGAGCGGCGCTGCCGTCGCCGTGCGCGCCGCCCAGGCGAGCGCCGGGCAGGCCACCCAGCTTCTGGACGCGGTCGACACCCTCTCGAAAGATCTGGCCGCAGCATCCGCCCGGCTCGACGACGCCGTCGCCGACGCGCAAGCCGACCTCGCCGAGGCGAAAGCGGTACCAGCGACCGGTGCCACCGCCCCTGATGCCGCCCGCCTCGCGCCGCTCATCGCCTCCACCGGCACCGCGCTCGACACCATCACCGCGTCCGCGAAGAATGACCCCATCACGAGTCTCGCGCGCATCGAGCAACTGCGGGCCCGCCTCGGCGAGGGTCTTGCCACCGCGCGCGACACCCAGACGCAGATCGCAAAAGCGCAAGCAGCCCTCGAGCGTGCCCTCGCGAGCGCGCGCAGCGAGATCGCGACAGCCGAACAGTTCATCACCACCCGCCGCGGCGCGATCGGAGCGGATGCCCGCACCCGTGTCTCCGAAGCACATCGCCACCTCGCCCATGCGGTTGCCCTCGCCACGACCGACCCCGCCGCCGCGCTGCGCGAAGCCGAACAGGCAAGCGACCTGGCGCGGTTGGCAAGCACCCAGGCGCAACAGGACCTTGTCGGGTTCAGGACCTCCGGTGTCGGCAGGAGCCACCCCTCAGGCGGCGACGCGGTGCTCGGGGCGGTACTCGGCGGGCTGCTCGGCAGCGGCATGAGCAACAACCGCTCCCCCTTCAGCACAGCGTCAGGCAGGCCGTCCGGCAGTTCACGGCCCAGCTTCGGCGGAAGCTCGCGCAGCGGCACCTCCCGCGGCGGCGGCTTCGGCAGCAGCAGTGCCGGGCGCAGCTCCGGTGGCGGGCGCTCCAGTCGAGGCGGACGTTTCTAGAAATCCATCTACTCACCCACCAGAAAGGCAACACATGGCAAAGCAATCCATCCTCGGCCGCATCGCGCAACTCGCGAAAGCGAACATCAACGCGCTCATCGACCAGGCCGAAGATCCCCAGCTCATGCTCGACCAGATGGTTCGGGACTACACCAACAGCATCGCCGAGGCCGAGAGCGCGGTCGCGCAGACCATCGGCAACCTGCGCCTGCTCGAGCAGGACTACAAGGAAGACATCGAGAACGCCAACGACTGGGGTCGCAAGGCCCTCGCGGCGAGCACCAAAGCGGACGAACTGCGCCGATCCGGCGGCAACGGTGACGCCGACAAGTTCGACAACCTCGCCAAGGTCGCCCTCGACCGCCAGATGAGCGCAGAGCGTGAAGCGAAGAACGCCGAACCGACCATCGCCTCGCAGACCGATGTCGTCGCGCAGCTGAAGTCGGGGCTCGACTCGATGCGCACCAAGCTCGGCCAGCTCTCTGCCAAGCGCGACGAACTCGTCGCCCGCTCGAAGACGGCGGATGCGCAGCGCCAGGTGCACGACGCCATCAAGAGCATCGACCTGCTCGACCCCACGAGCGAGATCAGCAGGTTCGAAGACAAGGTTCGGCGCGAGGAGGCGAAGGTGCTTGGGGCTCAGGAGCTCGCGGCATCCAGTCTCGACGCGCAGTTCGAGTCGCTTGAGGATGTGGGCCGCACGACCGAGGTCGAGGCGCGCCTGGCCGCGCTCAAGTCGGGCGCGAAGCCCGGCGAACTCACCACGGGCGACTGATCACGGGCAACTGATCACGAACAACGACGAGTCCCGGTCCCTGAGCCTGTCGAAACGCACAGCTCAGGGCCAGGGACGCATCCCCGCGGTTGACATCGCCCGCGGGCTGGCCATTATCGGGATGTTCGTCGCGCACACCATCGCCCTCTCCGGGCAGGACGAAACGCTCGCCAACGGGCGGTCATCCATCCTGTTTGCCACGCTCGCGGGGGTTTCGCTCGGCCTCGTGAGCGGTGGTGCGCATCCGCTCACCGAGAATCGAGCAAGACTGCGCGCCGCGCTCACACTTCGGGCGAGCCTGCTCATCATGCTCGGCCTGCTGCTGTGGGCGCTCGACACCTATGTTGCGGTGATCCTCGACTACTACGGCGTCATGTTCGTGCTCATGCTGCCGCTGCTGTTCCTGCCCCGACGCGCCCTCGCGGTGCTCGCCATCGGTATCGCGGTGATCATGCCGTTCATCGTGGGCGCGCTTCAGGACGCGTATCCTGACGGCGAGGGGGTTCCGTTCGGGCTGCTGCTGCCCGCTCTCTGGCTCGCCGTCGGCTACTACCCCGCGCTCACCTGGCTCGCGTTCCTGCTGGCCGGGCTGCTGTGCGCGCGGTCAGGGCTCACGCGACCGCGAACCCAACTGGCCATGGTTCTCTTTGGGAGCGCAGCGATGCTCATCGGTTACGGGTCGGCGGCGCTCAGCCCCCGCATCTCGGCAGCTGCCCACGACGGAACGACGGCCGAGGTGCTCGGCTCAGGCGGGTTCGCGATCGCCGTTCTCGGGGCGCTGCTGTACCTCACCGGTAACCAGACCGGGGTGGTCGGCAAGGGCGTCCGCGCCCTGTTCTGGCCGATCGGGGCGATCGGGGCGATGCCGCTCACCATCTACACGTTGCAGATCATCGCCATTTTCATCCTCACCGACCTCCTCAGCGTTGAGGTGTTGCTGATCGTCCTGCTCGCCCTCGGGATCGGGTTTGCCAGCGTGTGGCGACCGCTGTTCGGGTCAGGCCCGCTCGAGCGGCTCGTCCGGTGGCTCTCCGAGATGGGAACAAGACGCACCGAACGACGGTTGGGACAACCATGACAACTCTGGGAATCATCGGCGCAGGAAAAATCGGCAGCCAGCTCGCACGACTCGCGGTCGCTCACGGACACGACGTGGTGATCAGCAACTCGCGGGGACCGGAAACCCTCGTCGACCTCACCGGGGAGCTCGGGTCATCCGCCACCGCCGCGACCCCTGCCGAAGCGGCCGAGCGCGGCGACATCGTGGTTGTGACCATTCCCTACCAGTCGCTCGACAGCCTTCCCGCGGAACAACTCGCGGGCAAGATCGTCATCGACACCAACAACTACTATCCGGGCAACGGCCCGATCACCGAACTGGATGACGAGAGCACCACGACCTCCGAGCGCCTGCAGGCGATGATCCCGGGCGCGCGCGTCGTCAAGGGCTTCAACCATGTCTTCGCGAAAGACGTTGTCAACGACAGCCAGCCCGCGGGCACCGAGAACCGCCGCGCAGTCGTCGTCGCGAGCGATGACGACGAAGCCAAAGCACGTGTGGCAGCGCTGTTCGACGAGCTCGGCTACGACACCGTCGACCTCGGACCGCTCAGCGAGGGGTGGCGCATCCAGCGCGACACCCCGGCATACGGGCCGCGCCGAAACGCTGAGGAACTTCGTCGCGACCTCGCTGCCGCAAAACGGTACCGCGACATGTCGCCCGAGAAATGACACACTGATCTGATGGCAGTCACCTTCGTTGTCGTCCCCCAGTGGCAGGGTTCCGGTTCCTCCCGAGCGATGAGGCTCGTGGAAGGGGCACACGCGATCAGGGAAGACCTGCCAGCGGCATCCACTGTCGTCGTTGAGGTTCCGCTTGAGGCGGGCGACGAACAGGGGTCGCGCGTGGCCCGCTTCAGTTCGCTGCAACTCGTGCGCGACCGCCACGCGCAAGTGCTCAGCAAGGTAGACGGGTGGGCGCTGACGATCGGCGGCGACTGCGCGGTCGAACTCGCCGCGGTGTCGCATGTGATGGATGCCTCGGACGACACCGCCCTCATCTGGTTCGACGCCCACCCCGACCTCAACACTCCCGAAAGCTCACCATCGAGCGCATTCCACGGGATGATCCTGCGCACGCTTCTCGGGGAGGGCGCCGCGGGGCTCGTGCCCGCACGACCGATCCCGGCTGAGCGGGTCATCGTGGTCGGCGCACGCTCGTACGACGACCCGGAGGAGGACTGCGTTCGAGACCTGGGCATCCGCTGCCTGGACGTGGATGATGCGACCCCGGAGAAGCTGCTTGCGGCGATCGAGGCGACGGGAGCGTCATCGGTGTACCTGCACATCGACCTCGACGTGCTCGACCCGGCCGACTTCAACGGCCTCGGGTATCCGGAACCGTTCGGCATCAGCGCGGCCGCGCTTGTCGCCCTCATCAAGGCGGTCAAGGGCGGGTACGAGGTCGCCGGTGCTGGAATCACCGAGTTCGCTCCCGCCAACGCCGATCAGGCGTCAGATGACCTGCCGACCGTATTGAGGATCATCGGCGCGCTCACCGGCTGAGCGCGGCGGGGGGAGGTCTCGACGAGCTCGACCACCGGGTCTCGACGAGCTCGACCACCGGGTCTCGACAAGCTCGACCACCGGGTTGTCTAGGCTTGAGCGCATGACTGATTCCCGCGTCACCGTCGACCGCGACCAGCACCTACTGCTCATCGGCCTGAACCGGCCCGACAAACGCAACGCCGCCGATTGGCAGATGTTGCAGGAGCTCTCCCTCGCTTACGGCGAACTCGAGCGCGACCCCGATCTGCGCTGCGGCCTCGTCTACGCCCACGGCGACCACTTCACTGCGGGCCTCGACCTCGCCGACATCGCACCCCGCGTAGGCGCGGGCGGCCTCGACCTCACCCCAGAGGGCGGTATCAACCCCTGGCAGGTTTCCGGCCAGCAGCTCAGCAAGCCGGTCGTCATGGCCGTACAGGGAACGTGCCTGACTTTGGGAATCGAACTCATGCTCGCGAGCGACATCGTGGTCGCC
Organism: uncultured Actinomycetota bacterium; assembly: GCA_963848065.1. Lineage (GTDB taxonomy): Bacteria > Actinomycetota > Actinomycetes > Actinomycetales > Microbacteriaceae > CAWKBZ01. The sequence goes on from CAWKBZ010000001.1 coordinate 416,615, forward strand.
GCCGACAACGCGACGTTCGGGCAGGTGGAGGTGGCGCGCGGCATCCTGCCCTTCGGCGGAGCGACAATCCGTTTCCCTCGCGCCGTCGGCTGGGGGAACGCCATGCGCTGGATTCTCACGGGCGACAGCTTCACCGCGGCGGATGCCCAGCGCATGGGGCTCGTGCAGGAGGTCGTGCCCGCCGGCGAGCAGTACGAACACGCCCTCGCCATTGCCAGGCGGGTTGCCGCGCAGGCGCCGCTCGCGGTGCAGGCGGCCCTCGCGAACGCGCGCCTCGCCATTCGGGAGGGTGACGCCGCGGCAGAGGCCGAACTGCAGGGAGAACTCGTGCGACTCATGCGAAGCGAGGATGCCGGCATCGGGCTTCAGGCGTTCCTCACCCGCACCGAAGCCCAATTCGTCGGTCGCTGATGAGCACCACCGAGTACGACGTCATCGTCATCGGTGCTGGAGCCGCGGGCGAGAACGTGGCCGACCGCACGGTCGCCGGCGGGCTCAGCACTCTCATCATCGAGAGCGAACTGGTCGGCGGCGAGTGCTCATACTGGGCGTGCATGCCCTCGAAAGCGCTTCTGCGCAGCGGAATGGCGCTGCGCGCGGCGCAGAACGTCGACGGCGCGAAGCAGGCAGTAACCGGCCGGGTGGATGTCGCGGCCACCCTCAGTCGCCGCGACGGGTTCACCCACGACTGGAGCGACGAAAGCCAGGTGAAGTGGCTCGACAAGACCGGAATCGACCTCGTGCGAGGGCACGCCCGCATCACGGGAGTGAAGACGCTCACCGTCGGGGACACCTCGTACACCGCGCGCCATGCCGTAGTCCTGAGCACGGGCTCGGTGCCGATCCTGCCCGGAGTTCCCGGCCTTGCCGACGTGCAGCCGTGGACGAGCCGTGACGCGACGAGCGTGAAACAGGCGCCGAAGTCGCTCGCGATAATCGGTGGCGGGGTCGTCGGCGTCGAGATGGCGACCGCGTTCGCGAGCTTCGGAACCGACGTCACCCTCCTCGCCCGCAGCGGTCTGCTCGGCAACGAGGAGCCCTTCGCGGGCGAGCTGGTTGCGGAGTCCCTCCGGGCACTCGGCGCGACCGTGCTCACGGGAGTCTCGCCCGCATCCGCTGCCAGGGAGACCGGCGGTGTCGTGATCCAACTCGACGACGGTACGAGCGTGACGGCGGAGGAGGTGCTCGTTGCGACGGGCCGCGCGGCCCGCACCGCCGACCTCGGGCTCGAGTCGATCGGGCTCACCCCCGGCGAGTGGATCGACACCGACGACACGCTGCTCGTGAAGGGCTTCGACTGGCTCTACGCCGTCGGCGATGTGAACAACCGGGTGCTGCTCACCCACCAGGGAAAGTACCAGGCGCGCGCAGCGGGCGATGTCATCGCCGCCCGCGCGACCGGCAACCGCGGTTCATGACGGCCCGTGGGGTTCGCACGTCGCCACCGCAGATCTTCAGGCCGTGCCGCAGGTAACCTTCAGCGATCCAGAGGTGGCCTCCGTGGGCCTCACCGCTGACGCCGCGGAAAAGGCCGGTTACGACATCCGGGTGGTCGACTACAACCTCGGCTGGGTCTCCGGTGCGAGCCTTCTCGCCGACGACTACGAGGGCCGCGCACGCATGGTCGTCGACGAGAAACGCAAAGTCATTCTCGGCATGACTTTCGTCGGACAGGATGTCAGTGAACTGCTGCAGGCGGCAACGATCGCGGTGGTCGGCGAGGTTGCCATCGACCGGCTCTGGCACGCCGTGCCTGCGTACCCCACGATGAGCGAGATCTGGCTGCGCCTGCTCGAGGAGTACGGCCGACCGTAGCGGCCGTACTCAGGCCCCGAGCAGGCCTTCGTACACGCCGCGCAACCTCTCGGCGGACTGCGCCCAGGTGAATCGTTCCGCATACCCCCTGGCGGATGCCTGCAGCCGCGCCAGTCGGGCGTCGTCGTCGAGCAGCATCGAGATCGTTTCCGCCCAGACATCCGGGTCGCGCGAATCGAGCAGGATGCCGGAGACACCATCGTCAACCGATTCCGCGAGTCCCGTGGTCTGGTAGCCGATCACGGGGGTGCCCGCTGCGGCCGACTCGAGAGCAACCAACCCGAAGGTCTCCGAGTGCGAAGTAAGCAGGGTCATGGATGCCGCGGCGAGCAGATCCGCGATGCCGTCACGGTCGAGCGCGCCCACGAATCGCACCTCGCCGCCCACCCCGAGCGAGTGGGCGAGGTCGGCGAGCGATGAACCGTAGTCTTCCGCTCCCGGTGTCGGCGACCCGGCGATCACGAGCAAAGGCGCCCAGCCGCGAATCTCATGCAGCGCGGCGAGCGCACGCACGGCGAGCTCCTGGCCCTTGTTCGGTTCGAGCGATCCGGCGACAACGATGATGGGGCGCTCGGGCTCGAGGTACAGCGACGCCCTCAGTTCGGGATCGTTGCTGATGCGCGTCGGGGTGAACAGTTCGGCATCCACTCCTGGCGGGATCACCCAGAGTTTCTCGGGCGCGGCCTGCAGCTCATCGATCAGCACGGAAACCTCGGCCGCCGAGCTGGCAAGAACGGCGTCGGCCTGGGTAACGAGGAAGCCCTCGCCGCGCAGTCGTGCCTCCGGCTCGGCGATATCGCCTGGGGCGAGTCTCGCATTCTTCATCGACCCGAGGGAGTGGAAGCTCTGTACGAAGGGCATTCCGAGTTCGATCGCGACGGGAAGCGTCGCGAGACCGCTCAGCCAGTAGTGGGCGTGGATGAGGTCATATCGCGCGGCGTCCCCGCCCATGAGCTCAGCGACCGATTCGCCGAACTCGTCGGCGGCGAGGGCGAGTTCCGGCCGCGAGAGCGGCTGAGGCGGCCCGCCACGGAGGCTCCGCAGGGTTACACCGTGGGCGAGCTTGCGAACATCCGGTTCGTCGACGGCCCTGGTGACGAGATCGACTTCGATGCCCGCCTCGCCGAGCTCGCGCGCCAATTCCATGATGGACACGTTCATGCCGCCGGAGTCGGCCCGGCCGGGCAGCTCGACAGGCGAGGTGTGCATGGACACCATCGCGATTCGGCGCAGCTCCCGACTCATGAGGCCACTGTATTGTGCGAAGTGTGACGGCTCCTACAGGCAGATTGCCCCGATTGCAGCGTTCCGCATCCGCACTCACGCGGTCAGCGGTGAGGGTGCCCGGACTCAGGCGTGCTCTGCTGCATCCACTCATCGCGCGGCCCGGCTACTGGTTCGCCACAGCCTGTGGGTTTGTGTGGGGTGCCGTGCTCAGCCGCGGCCGGATTCGCCGCCGGGGCGACGTGATCGTCGCCGAGGGTATGCCGCGCTGGTCGTTCGGCCGGGGCGGCACAATGATCGGGGCCGTGTATCTCACCCGCGACAACATTCGACCGTCTGTCCTCGAGCACGAAGCGGTGCACCGTGCGCAGTGGAAGCGGTACGGCCTTGCCTTCATCCCCCTGTATGTCGCTGCGGGAGCAATCGGCAAGACCAACCGCTTCGAAGTAGAGGCAGGGCTTGAGAAGGGCGGTTACCGGTGAGCACCATCGTCATCACGGGAGCGAGTTCCGGAATCGGGGCGGTCGCAGCCGCGCGCCTCGCCGAAGAGGGCTGGACGGTCGCCGTCGTCGGGCGGAATGCCGAGCGCACCAACCAGGTCGCGGCATCCATTGGGGGCAACGCGTTCATCGCGGATTTCGACCGTCTCGATGATGTGCGCGCGCTGGCTGGCGCGCTCACCCGGCGCTACCCGTCGATCGAGGTGCTCGCCAACAATGCGGGCGGACTGGTGCGGCGGCGCGGACGCTCCGCCGACGGGTACGAGCGCACGATCCAGCACAATCACCTGGCGCCGTTCCTGCTCACGAACCTGCTGCTGCCGACCCTGCAGTCCAGCGCTGCCCTGGTCATCAATACGGCGAGCGTGGCGAACCGCGCCGGGCGGTTGCGCATCGACGACCTCGACTTCGACGCCCGCGCCTACGGGGGTGGTTGGCGGCCGTACGGCACCGCGAAGCTCGCCAACATCCTCTTCACACGGGAATTGGCGAAGCGAACCGGGATCACCGCGTACTCGTTCCATCCCGGGTTCGTGAGTTCCTCGTTCGCCGGTGATACCCCGTTCGGCCGGCTCGCCATGGCGCTGTCGCGTTCGGCGCAGATCAGCGTGGATGCGGGGGCGGCTCCCCTCGTCCGCCTCGCGACCGACCTCGAACTCGACGTGCCGAACGGCACCTATTTCGACCGGTTCGAACCCGGTGGGCGCAGGTCTGAGCTCGCTGACGACGCGGTACTGGCTGAACAGCTGTGGGACATCAGCGCGAAACTGGTCGGTCTCTCGCCCGCTTCACCAGCAGGCGGGGTGCCGTCGATGCCAGCTTAGGCGCCGCTCCAGTTGTGCTCCGAGGGAGAGCAGCACGTGCTCCCCTCCTGGCCGGCCGATGAGCTGCACGCCCATCGGGATGCCGTCGATTTCGGCAACGGGGAGGGTGATCGCGGGCAGCCCGCTCACGTTCACGAATGAGGTGAACGGCGTGTACTGCACCTGCTGCGCGAAGTTCTGCTCGGCATCCGCGTTGTCGTACCAGCCGATCGGCCGTGGCGTCAGGGCGAGGGCAGGCGTCAGCACGGCATCGAACGATGAGAGCTGGCGGATGATCGAGCGCTCGTAGAGCGTGAGTGCGAGCAGCGCCTCCCCCAGCTCACGGGCGCTGAGTGCCCTGCCGTGCTCGACGAGCCAGCGGGTGAGCGGTTCGAGCAGGTCGAGTTCTGCACCCTCGGCGGGAAGCCCGGCTGCGCCGGCCTGCCAGACCGTGCGGAAGGCGGGCGCGTAGCTGGCATCCGGCTCGAGGGCGGTCTGGTCCATGCCGTGGCCGATCGCGCTGAGTTCTTCCACCGCGAGGGCGAGGGCAGCCGATGCTGGCTCCGAAATGGTGATCTGGTAGGCGTCATCCCACGGCGAGGTCGTCATGACACCGAGCTGGTATCGGCCCTCACCGCGCACAGCTGCGTTCAGGAGCGCCCCGCCGCCCCAGTCCGGTGCTCGCACCGACCAGGGTTGGCTGTCGCCGATCATGGCGTCGAGCAGCATCGCGGCATCGGCCACCGTTCGGGCGATCGGTCCGGTCGTGACGAGACCCGCAAGGCTCGTGAAGCCACTGCCGCACGGGACCCGCCCGCGGGAGGGCTTGAGCCCGACGAGGCCGGTCGCCGCGGCGGGGATGCGGATCGATCCTCCGCCGTCGGATCCCGGGCGCGACCGGAAGCAGGCCGGCCGCGACGGCGACGGCGGCTCCGCCGCTGCTGCCGCCCGCGCCAAGGCTCAGGTTCGTACGGGTTGCGCGCCGGCGGCGCGACGAGGGATTCGGTGTAGCTCGGGAACCCGAACTCCGGTGCGTTGGTCTTGCCGAGGCTGACGGCGCCGGCGGCGTCGAGCGCCTCGACGAGCTCGTCCGATTCCTCTGGCACGAACTGTTCGAACAGGCGCGAGCCGAAGGTCGTCGCGCACGCCCACGCGCCTCGAGCAGGTCCTTGTCGCCGAGGGGGATCCCCCACAGCGGCGCGGTGCGGGGAACCGCGGTCAGGATTTCGTGCGCCCTGGCGCGTGCGGCATCCGCTGTCACCGTCGTGAATGCGCCGAGTTGATCGTTGAGCGATTCGATGCGGGCGAGGTAGTGATCGGCGAGCTCGCGGGGCGTGATCTCGCCCTTCGCAGCCAGTCCCACTGCTCCTGGGCGGTGAGGTGATGCAGTTCGAACACGCTCACGAGCCTAGGGCTTGACAAATCAGGTCGAGGCTGGTTGGTTAGTTACATGAGTAATGAACCAACGAAGGGAAGGAACGCCTGTGGATGACTCGAGGCCCATCTTTCTTCAGATCGCCGAGCAGATCGAGAACGACATCATCGCCGGCGCGCTCGCCGAGGAGACACAGGTTCCCTCAACCAACGAGTTCGCGGCGTTCCACCGCATCAACCCCGCGACCGCGGGGAAAGGCGTGAACCTTCTCGTCGACGACGGGGTTCTCTACAAGAAAAGGGGTATCGGCATGTTCGTGGCGAAAGGCTCACGCGCCCGAATCATCGACAAAACGCCGCGAGCAGTTCACCCACGAATACGTGCGGCCCCTGCTCGCCGAGGCAGCGAAACTCGGCATCACCACTGACCAGCTTTCTGAACTGATCCGAAAGGAAGACACAGCATGACAAGCGCCATTGAAGTCTCGAATCTCACCAAGCGGTACGGCAGGTTCACGGCGGTGAACGATGTGTCCTTCTCGATCGAGCAGAACACCATCTACGGACTGCTCGGACGCAACGGTGCCGGCAAGACCACCGTCATGCAGTTGCTCACCGGCCAGAACTTCGCGACCAGCGGCGCGATCAGGGTTCTCGGCGAGAACCCGGTCGAGAACGCGCCGGTGCTGCAGAACATCTGCTTCATCAAGGAAAGCCAGAAGTACCCGGACGACTTCAAGCCGGTGCACGTCTTCGCGAGCGCCCCGTGGTTCTTTCCGAACTGGGACGCCGAATTCGCCGAGCGGCTCGTCGACGAATTCCGTCTGCCGGTGAAGCGCCGCATCAAGAAGCTCTCGCGCGGCCAGCTCTCGGCCGTCGGAGTCATCGTCGGGCTTGCCTCCCGTGCGCCGATCACCTTCTTCGACGAGCCGTACCTCGGTCTCGATGCGGTTGCGCGCCACCTCTTCTACGACCGCCTGCTTGCGGACTACGCCGAGCATCCACGAACCGTGCTGCTCTCCACTCACCTCATCGACGAGGTCAGCAACCTGCTCGAGCACGTCGTCGTGATCGATGAAGGTCGCATCCTCATGAACCAGAGCGCCGAAGCCGTCAGGGGTTCTGCCACCACCGTGGCGGGAACGCAGGGTGCAGTGGATGCCTTCACGAGGGGCCGGGAGATTCTTCACCGCGAGAACTTCGGCGGGCTTGCGTCCGTCACGCTCACTGCGCTCAGCGCAGCCGAGAAGCAGGATGCCAGGGGCGCAGGGCTCGAACTGACGCCCGTCTCACTGCAGCAACTCATCGTCCGAATGACCGAAACGTCCGCGACTGGCGGCGTACCCGAACTGGAGAAGAGCGCATGACCGCCATCACGACCACCCCCGCAGACCACTACCCGACGGCATCGCGCCTCGGACGCATCGTCGCCGTCACCCGGCTGCACTTCGTCAACACCTGGACGGTGCTCACGCTGCCGTGGCTCATCATCGCCGTGATCTTCCTGGCGAACATGGCGATCTGGGCGCTCATCATCCAGTCGCAGCCGACCGCAGCCGCACAGGCGGAGGCGCAGGAGAACGCGACCCTCAACGGTGGATCGCTGTTCATTTTCGTCTACATGCTCGTTGTCGCCGTGCAGGCGATCAATCTCACTTTCCCGTTCGCGCTCGGCTACGGGGTGACCCGGCGAAACTTCTATCTGGGCACGTCGCTCGCGTTCATCGCGTTGTCAGCGATCTACACGATCGGGCTCTCCGCGCTCGCCTGGGTGGAGCTGGTGACGGAGGGCTGGGGCTTCGGCGGCCGGTTCTTCGGCATGATGTACGTCGGCGTCGAGAGCTGGCCTGAGCGAATCTTCGTGATCTTCGTCGGGTTCCTGTTCTTCATCTTCATCGGCGCATCCACCGCGAGCGTGTACGTGCGGTGGAAGGCATCCGGCATGTGGGCGTTCTTCGGCATCCTCACGCTGCTGCTCATCGGCGCTGCTGCGATCGCCACCTTCACGCAGTCGTGGGGGGCAGTCGGCAACTGGTTCGTCACCAACGGCGTGGTCGGTGTAGCGGCGTGGTCCCTCGTCGTCACCGCGGTGGCCGCGATCGCCGGCTACGGGATACTCCGGGGCGCCACCGCGCGGCAGTGATCCACGTAACGATTGCGCGGCGACTGGCCGCTTTGCCACAGGGGTAGAGCGGTCAGTCGCAGAATTTGCTAGATTGCGAACCTGCCACACCCCTGAGAGATTCTGACTTTTCCCCGAGAGGACAAGCCATGCGCACACCGCGAACGGCCATTGCGCTCGCGCTCGTCGCACCACTGCTCGTCGGCCTTGCCGCGTGCGCTGGCGCCGATGAGCCGCAAACAGCCCCGACCACCACTCCGACCGTGCCTGCGATCCAGCCGTCGGAAGAGCCGTCGATCAGCCCGGTGTCCTTCAACCAGCCAGCTCTCTGCGCCGAGCTGCTTCCCGCAGCGCGCATCGCCGCGTTCGAGCAGAGCGGATATATCCTGCTGGGCGGCCCGGAAGGCAAGTTCGGAAATGAATACCTCGCCGATTCGACTCCCGAGCAAGCCGTCGGCGGCATCACCTGCTTCTGGGGGGATGAGTCAACCGAGGTGAGCGCCATCACCGTATCCGTTGCACCGCTCGGGTCCAGTACCCGTGCCCAGGTAGTCGCGCAACTCACTCGCGAGGGTCTCAACGAAGGCGCCATCGACGGGGCCACGACGTTCGCGCGATTCGGCGACACCTCCGGAGCGCCCGCGATCTACAACGTTCTGCGCAATGACAGCTGGATCTCGGTGATCAGCAGCCGGGGCGGCGAAGAGTCGTACCTGGCGGCAGTCACCATTGCGGAAGAAGCCGCGGCGACCGTCTACAAGTAGCGCGCCCGCAAGGCCACCCTATTTGAGCGATTTCTGCATGAGGATGGTGCCGAGCCACCGGCCGAACTTGAAGCCGACCTTGCCCATGTGACCGATCTGCGTGAAGCCGAACCTGCGGTGCAACTCGATGGATGCATCCGCTCCCCTGTCGGCGATCACCGCAATGAGTTCCTTGATGCCAGCCGTGCGGCAGTCATCGATCAGTCGCTGCAGCAGCGCTCTTCCGAGTCCCTTGCCGGTCGAGGCCGGGCCGAGGTAGATGGTGCTCTCGACCGTGAAACGGTAGGCGGCCTTCTCTCTCCACGGATAGACGTAGGCGTAGCCAAGGATGACGCCGCCGGGGCTTTCAGCGACGAGGAACGGCATCCCCAGCTTCACGGAACGGGCCAGCTTGCGGCGTGATTCGGCGAGGGTCATCGGCTTCTCGTCGAAGGTGACCGTCGAGTTCATGACGTAGTGGTTGTAGATCTCACGGACGTGAGGCAGATCGGCCTCGACCGCCGGGCGAATGGTGAAGTCGAAGTCCGGTTCGGGCGCCGCTGGAGTTCTCAGATGCGCCGGAAGCCTGCGGCGCGGCTGGTATTCCTCTTCAAGCATGCGGCGATTGTACGTCGCTCAGGTTACGTCGCGTTTCCAGCTGGTCACGTAGCCGATTACCGCCGCGAGCAACGCGATTGCGAACAACACGAGCCCGCCCTGCCACCACTCGAGCTCAACTGTTTCGGCGGTCGCCGCACCAAGAGAAGTGAAGATGCTGGCACCGACGAGCGCATCGCTCGCGGCACCGGGCAGGAACTTGCCGATCTCCGCCGTCCACTCCCAGATGGAGGCGCCGAAACGCAGGATCGGCTCGACGAACTGGGTGAACGCGAGCACAATGACGATGGATGCGACCTGGTTGGGTACGAGCACTCCCAGACCGACACCGATCACCGCCCACAGGGCCATGGCGATGACGACGCGCCCCGCGAGCAGCCAGGTTTCCGGATCATCGAGCGCCGCGACGTTGCCGGTCGCTTCGAGCAGCGGAGCTCCGACACCGATCGCGGCGATGAGGGCAGCAACCCCGAAGATCGCACCGGCAACAGCGAGCACGATCATCTTCGACCACAGCACGAGGCTGCGCCGAGGGGTCGCGAGGAAGGTGGGCGTGAGCGTCTGGTGACGGAACTCGGCGGTCGTCGACAGCGCCCCCAGCAACAACGGGAACACGTAGCCGATGGATGACGCGACGCTGTACACGACCGGCGGCAGCGCCTCGCTCGGCAGTTCCGGCGCACCCGGGCTCTGTGCCATCTGCTCGCCGAGGGCACCGAACAGTCCCGCGAGGAGACCGGCGACGAAGGCGATGTATGCGACGAGGATGAGCAACAGGATCCACCACATGCGAACGGTGAGCAGCTTGGCGACCTCCGCCCTGAGGGCGTTCACGAAGTTCACGGTTGCACTCCTTCCCCGACGAGTTCGAGGAACACGTTCTCAAGCCCGGCCAGTTCAGCGGTCAGCCTGCTGAGCGGGATGCCGGCGTCGAGCGCGACCTGCCCGATCTCTATCGGCGCGCGGCCGCTCACGGCGAGGCCCTCCGCCATTTCGTCCACAGTGAAGCCCGCTTTCGCGAGCGCGGTCGCAAGGCGCGGGCGATCGGGCGCATCCACGACGACGCGTGTGCCCTTCTCCAGATCGTCGAGAGCGCCCTGGTAGACGAGACTGCCCTTCGAGATGATGATGACGCGATCGACGGTTTGTTGCACCTCGCTGAGAAGGTGCGACGACACCAGAACGGTGCGGCCCTCGTCGGCGAGTTGGCGGAGCAGGCGGCGGATCCAGCGGATGCCCTCCGGGTCGAGCCCGTTGACGGGTTCGTCGAGAACGAGGATGCCGGGATCCCCCAGCAGCGCGAATGCGAGCCCGAGGCGCTGGCGCATTCCGAGCGAGTAGCCGCCCACCCGACGGTCGGCGTACTCGGCGATGCCCACCAGTTCGAGCGCGGCGTTGACACGCTGCCGGCCGATTCCCGCCGCTGTTGCGTAGATCGAGAGGTGGTTGCGGGCTGTGCGACCGGGGTGGAAACTGGCCGCCTCGAGCGCGGTGCCGACCGTGGAGAGCGGGCTGGGAAGGTCGCTGTAGCGGGTGCCAGCGAATGTGGCGCTTCCCGCACTGGGTTCGACGAGGCCGAGCAGCATGCGCAGGGTTGTGGTCTTGCCCGCGCCGTTCGGGCCGAGGAACCCGGTGACCTCGCCGGGCTCGACCGTGAAACTGAGGTCGGTGACTGCGGCGACCGGCCCGAATGTCTTGGACAGCGATCGGATTTCGATGGGAACTCCGGTTGGCATGGCACACAGTCAATCAGAGTTCGTGCCCCCGTGACCAATTCTCGGTCAGTCGGGCAGCGACCAGTCGATCGGCGCTGCACCCTGCTGTTCGAGGTGCGCATTCGCACGGCTGAACGGCTTCGAGCCGAAGAAGCCGGTGCGGGCCGACAGGGGGCTCGGATGCGCGGACACGATCGTCGGAACGGTGCCGAGCAGCGGTCGCGCTTTCGCGGCATCCCGGCCCCAGAGGATGGCCACGAGGGGCCGGTGCCTCGCGGCGAGCGCACGCACCGCGGTTTCGGTAACGGCTTCCCAGCCGCGTGCACGATGCGCACCCGACTCCCCCGGGCGCACGGTGAGCACCCGGTTGAGCAGCATCACGCCGCGCTCCGCCCAGGCGGAGAGATCGCCGTGCTGCGGTGTCGCTAGACGGAGATCGTCGTGCAGTTCGCGGTAGATGTTCTGAAGGCTGCGCGGCAGCGGACGCACGGCGCGGTCGACGGCGAACGCGAGTCCGATGGGGTGGCCCGGTGTCGGGTACGGGTCCTGCCCGATGATGAGCACACGCACGTCATCGAACGGGTAGCGGAAGGCACGCAGCACGTTGCTCGCGTCCGGCAGGTATCCCCTGCCTTCGGCGTGCTCCTGATCGAGGAACGCGGCGAGACGGTCGAGTTGAGCCGCGGCCGGTGCGAGGGCGTCCGCCCAGCCGGGTTCGAGGTCGCGGTGGGGATGCCTCATGCCACAACGCTAACCTGCACTAGCATCCGTTCATGGCAAACCTTCTGCGGGGCAAGTCCGGCGCGATCACGCTGGGGCTGGTCGGCTACCTGTTCCTGGTCGAGATCGTCTCCGGCATCCTGCAGGGGTACTACATCCCGCTCATCCCCGACCTCGTCAAGCACCTCGGCATCCGGGATGCGGACTTCAACTGGTTCGAGGCGGCGCAGCTGCTGCTGTCGGCGCTTGTGGTGCCGATTCTCGCGAAGCTCGGTGACATGTACGGGCACAAGCGCATCCTGCTGGTGTCGACCGCGCTGACGGCGGGGGCGACCTGGTGGCTCGCGTTCACGGGAGATTTCACGAGCTTCCTCATCGCCTGGGCTCTGCAGGGGTTCTATGTCGTATGGCTGCCGCTCGAGGTTGCGCTGATTTTCGATCGCGGACGTCGTACGGGAGTTGCGGCATCCGCTACCCGCAGGGCTGCCGGTTTCCTCGTGGTCGGCCTGCAGGCGGGGGCGATCATCGGCGCACTGGCCGGCGGACGCATCTTCTCCGCACTGGGCGAGAACGTGCAGCTGACGCTCATGATCCCGGCGATCGCCGTGTCTGGTGTATTTTTCGTGATCCTGTTCGGGGTGCCGGAGTCGGAGCCGCTGCCGGGCCGCACACTCGACATTCTGGGGTTCACGATTCTCGCGGTGTCGCTGCTCATGATCACCTCGGGCCTCACGTTCGTGAAGATCAATCCCGACCAGCTGTGGCCGTTCGCTGTGATCGTGGCCGGTGCGCTCGTGCTCGTGCCGTGGGGCAGGTTCGAGTTGCGGCAGAAGGACCCGGCGATCGACCTGCGCGTGCTGCGCCAGCCGAACATGTGGCCGGTTCAGCTCACGGCGGCGCTCATCGGGATCAGCCTGCTGGGGGCTCAGGCGCCGCTCGCGACCTTCGCGGGCACGAACCGTGAGGAGCTCGGCTACGGACTGGGTCTGGATGCCGCGAACATCTCCTACATCATCGGCGTCTATCTGGTCTCGATCATCATCGGCGCCATCCTGTTCCCGCACGTGTCGCGCTGGACGACGCCCCGCATCGCGCTCATCATCGCCGCGTTCTTCGTCTCGGCGGGGTACTTCCTGTTCCTGCCGTTCCACGACACCGTGCTGCAGGTGTTCATCAACATGAGTGTCGCGGGTCTCGGTGCGGGTGCGCTCGTCGCTGCGCTGCCCGCTGCCGCCGCCGCCGCCGCGCCCCGCGGGCAGACGGGCGTGGCGACGGCGCTGACCAACACAACGAAGACAATCGGTGGGTCGTTCGCGTCGTCGGTGTTCGCGGTCGTGCTCACGCTCGGTGTCGGTGCAGGTCGCCGGGAGACGGCATCGTCGCTCGTCGGCTACCTCACCGTCTTCACGATCTGCGCCGTGGGAGCGCTGTCGCGGCGATCCTGCTCTTCCTCGTGCCGAAGCTCGCCTTCTCGGACGCCGAAGTGGATGTCGCGGAGGAGCTGCTGCCGACCGGGTCGGAGTAGCGCCCTGGCGCATTCGCGTTGTGCAGGACGACGGCCCGACGTGAACCACCCGCGCTTCACTCGCGTTGTGCAGGACGACGGCCCGACGTGAACCACCCGCGCTTCACTCGCGTTGTGCAGGACGGCGGCGAGTGGACCCGCTGGCGTCCTGCACAACGTGAGTTGCGCCCGAGAGAGCGTTCCGCCGAACCGTCCTGCACAACGTGAGTGTGCGAGCAGCAGGGGCGGCTCACCCGCTCTGCGGCGTTCGGCGTACCCGTTAGCCCTTCGGCTTGAGTTCTCCGCGCGCGACCTTGTGGGGCGCCGCCTGCGCGACCGGCTTGATCGTCACGAGGTCGAGGTTCACGTGGGCGGGCAGTTCGACCGCGTGCACGATCGACTCGGCGATGTCCTCAGCGACGAGTGGATCCGCGACCCCCGCGTAGACCGCGTTCGCCCTCTCCTCGTCGCCCTTGAAGCGTTTGAGGGTGAACTCGTCCGTCATGACCATCCCGGGCGCGATCTCGACAACGCGGATCGGTTCACCGCCGAGCTCCAGCCGCAGCGCCGCCATGAGTGCGTGCGACGCGAACTTCGAGGCGTTGTAACCCGCGCCACCCTCGTACGCGACGTGGCCGGCGATCGAGGTGACCGTGAGGATGTCTGCGACACCGGCATCCAGCGCTCCCATGCGCAGCAGAGGCAGCAGGGCGCTCGTCGTGCGTTGCACGGTCATCACATTCATCTGGAACATCTGCAGCCAGTCCTCGGCGAGCGACTCCTCCACCGTCGCGAAACCGATCGCCCCGCCCGCGTTGTTGATGAGCGCATGGATCGGGCCGGATGCCGCCAGGAAGTCTCGCAGGGCATCCACATCGCTCTGCACCGTCAGGTCGGCGACGAAGACCTCGGCGCCGGTCTCCTCGGCGAGCGCACGCAGCTTCTCCTCCCTGCGCGCAACCCCGACCACCTGCCAGCCGTGCTGGCGGAACAGGCGCACCGTCGCCGCGCCGATACCCGAACTTGCCCCCGTCACCACCACGCGCTTGCTCATGCCACCACAGTATCGCGACGGCGGAGTGGTCGGGTTACGCCATATGTCAGGGCGCTTTGACCACTCACGGGCACCTTCCTAGGCTCGATACACCGAAGACTTATCAGAGGAGAAACCCCATGAGCGACTGGAAGTTCGAAACCCAGCAGATCCACTCCGGCGCAGCACCGGACCCCACCACGAAGGCGCGCGCCACCCCGATCTACAAGACCACCTCGTACGTCTTCGACAACACCGAGCACGCGAGCAACCTGTTCGCCCTCGCCGAGTTCGGCAACATCTACACGCGCATCATGAACCCGACGCAGGCCGTCGTCGAAGAACGCGTCGCCGCACTCGAGGGCGGCACCGCCGCCCTGCTGCTCGCATCCGGCCAGTCCGCGACCACCTACGCCGTGCTCAACATCGCGCAGGCCGGCGACCACATCGTGTCCTCGTCGTCGATCTACGGTGGAACCTACAACCTGTTCAAGTACACGCTCGCCAAGCTCGGCATCGAGACCACCTTCGTCGAGAACCAGGATGACGCCGACGAGTGGGCGGCAGCAGTTCGGCCGAACACGAAACTGTTCTTCGCCGAGACCATCGGAAACCCGAAGATCAACATCCTCGACATCGAGCTCGTCTCCGCTGTTGCCCACAGCAAGGGAGTTCCGCTTATCGTCGACAACACGATCGCGACCCCGTACCTCATTCGCCCGTTCGAGCACGGCGCCGACATCATCGTGCACTCCGCCACCAAATTCCTCGGCGGACACGGCACCGTCATCGGCGGCGTCATCGTCGACGGCGGAAAGTTCGAGTGGTCGAAGAACGTCGAGAAGTTCCCCGGCCTGACCGAACCCGACCCCAGCTACCACGGCGCCAGCTACACGGCCGCCGTCGGCGACGGCATCGCCTTCGTCATCAAGGCACGGGTTCAGCTGCTGCGTGACCTGGGTTCATCCATCTCCCCCGACAGCGCCTTCAGCCTCATCCAGGGCATCGAAACCCTCAGCCTGCGCATCGAACGCCACGTGCAGAACGCCCAGGCGGTCGCCGAGTGGCTCGAGAACCACGACGACGTCGCCACCGTCAACTACTCGGGCCTCCCCTCCAGCCCGTGGTATCCGGCCGCCAACAAGTACGCGCCCAACGGTGTCGGCGCCGTGCTGTCCTTCGAACTGAAGGGCGGAGTGGATGCCGGACGCGCCCTCGTCAACAACGTCACCCTGTTCAGCCACCTGGCCAACATCGGCGACGTGCGCAGCCTCATCATCCACCCCGCGTCGACGACGCACGCCCAGCTGACCCCTGAGCAGCAGCTCACCTCAGGCGTGACGCCGGGCCTCGTGCGGCTCTCGGTCGGAATCGAGAACATCGACGACATCCTCGCCGACCTGGAGGTCGGCTTCGCCGCCGCGCGGGCAGTGTCGGCGGCCACCGCGAGCGCGTAGGTAATAGCTTCGGTCGAGCACCACCGGTGGTCGAGCTTGTCGAGACCGGTCTCGACAGGCTCGACCACCGGGTCTCGACACGCTCGACCACCGGGTCTCGACAGGCTCGACCACCGGGTCTCGACAGGCTCGACCACCGATACTGGAAATGACATGGACTGGCAGACATCCGAAGACACTGTTCCTTCGGCATTCATCACCGAGGCGAACATCCGCTCGATGCTGTCCAAGCCACCGGCATCCGGTGCCTGGCGGGCCGGTGACCCAGTCGGGAATCGCCAGTTCGTCTCCGTCGGAACCCTCGAGCTCGAGCGCGGCGGAACCCTGCCGGGGGTTCGCATCGCCTACGAAACCTTCGGCAGGCTCAACGCCGACGGCAACAATGCAGTCCTCGTGCTGCACGCGCTCACGGGCGACAGCCACCTCGCCGGCCCGCCGGGCAACGGGCACCCGACCTCCGGCTGGTGGGGCGGGGTGGTCGGGTCCGGCAAGGCAATTGACACCGATAAGTGGTTCGTGGTGGCGCCCAACATGCTGGGCGGATGCCAGGGCAGCACCGGCCCGTCTTCCCAGTCCCCGCACGGGCAGGAGTGGGGCGCGCGCTTCCCGTACATCACCATTCGCGACCAGGTTGCCGCGCAACTGGCTTTCACCGACGCCATCGGGATCGGCCGCTGGGCAGCAGTGGTCGGCGGGTCAATGGGCGGCATGCACGCCCTCGAATGGGCGGTGGGCCATCCCGATCGTCTCGAGCGCGTCGCCATCCTGTGCGCACCCGAGGCGAGCAACGCCGACCAGGTCGCCCTCAACTCCGTGCAGATCGATGCCGTCCGTCTTGACCCCGCATTCGCCGGCGGCGACTACTACGACGCATTGGACGGCGACGGACCGCATCGCGGACTCGCGCTCGCCCGGCGGATGGCGCTGCTCAACTACCGCTCATCGTCGGAGCTGAACGAGCGATTCGAGCGCAGCTGGCAGGGCGCGGTGACCCCCCTGGGCGAAGGGGGAAGGTATGCCGTGGAGAGTTACCTCGACTTCCACGGCAACAAGTTCACCCGCCGCTTCGACGCCAACAGCTACATCACCCTCGTGGAGGCAATGAACTCGCATGACGTTGGCCGTGATCGCGGTGGCGTACGCGCGGCCCTCTCAAGGGCGACGGCACGTACCCTCGTGCTGGGAATCGACAGTGACCGGCTCTTCCCCCTGCATCAGCAGTTGCTCATTGCTGAACACCTGCCCAACGTCATCGACGACGAGGCGGTGGTGATTTCCTCCGCGTTCGGCCACGACGGTTTTCTCATCGAGGACGAGATCGTCGGCGCACAATTGAGGAGACTGCTCGACAACTGAGACCCCGCACCCCGCCTGTACAAACGAGTCTGTGTCAGCATTCGCTAGGCTGAGCGACATGACGGACCCGAATGCGTTTCCGCGCGAGCGCAAGCACGCTCGGAAGCCCGTGCGGGTGGGGATCGTTGACGACCACCTTCTCCTGCTCGAGAGCCTCTCGACCCGCCTGGCGCTGCGCTCCTCCGGCATCGTGGTTGTGATCAGCGAGACGACCTGGAGCGGCTTCGTCAGTCATCCGGAGTATCCGGTTGACGTCGCAGTGCTCGATCTTCAGTTGGACGACGGGATACCGATAGGAACCAAACTCAGGGCACTCAGCGCGAGCGGCACCGGCACGGTCGTCATGAGCCGCCATGCTCACGCCGCAACGGTCGCGGAAGCCATGCGCGCCGGCGCCCTTTCCTTCGTGCCGAAGACCGAACCGGTCGAAGACCTCATTTCGGCGATCCACGCCGCGGCGGCCAATACGACAATGCTCTCGGACGCTCTTGCGGCTGCTGTCGCCGCGTTCCCCGCCTCACCGAACCCCGGACTTGGCCGCCAGGAGCAGCGCGCACTCATGCTGTACGCCTCCGGCCGGTCGATCAAGGAAGTGGCGGTGGAGATGGAGACGACCGACGAAACGGTGAAGTCTTACATCAAGCGCGGTCGCCGCAAATATCGCGCCATTGGTATCGACCTGGGTACGCGCATCCGCCTGCGAATGCATGGAATTCGCGAGGGGTGGATCTCACCCGATTGACCTGAAGTACGATCCCCCTATGCGAACCCGGAAGGTCGCCGCGACAGCCCTCTGCGCTGCGCTGCTGGCCGGCTGCTCCGCACCGACTCTGAGCGAACTGCCGGATGGGCTCGCAATCAGCATGTACCAGACGAGAGTGGATGCCGCGGCGCGGCAGATCCAGTTCCATCTGGACAATCTCAGTTCCGAGGCTGTCACGATCACGGCAGCACGACTTCACTCGGAGCTCTTCGTCGAGCCGCTCGTGTGGAGCGGCGAGTCGACGATTCCCGCCAGCTACAGCAGGGATCTCAAAGCGGTGATGCCGGTCGCGAACTGCGCGGCAGACCCCGGCGAGTTGAGTTTCTCCGTGACGGTCGACTTCGTTCTCGGCGACGGACGCACCGGTACTGCGACGGTTGTGCCGGGAGACCCCAATGGAATTCTGCGGGGCCTCACGCGCGAGGAGTGCCTCGGCGAGGCGCTGAACAGTGTTGCCACAATCGAGATGCTCGCGCTTGATTACGGCGGCGAGGGAGCCGTGCCGGCAATCCTGAGAATTCAGCTCACCCCGACGGGAAACGACGGAGATCTGCGCGTGTCGTCGATAGAGGGAACGAACCTGATCTCCCTCGCGGATGAGGCGGGGCTGCCCGTCAAAGAGCGCGACCTTGGCCTGGCGATCGACGCGGCGACCGAGCCCGTGGTCATCGAGGTTCCTGTCGTGCCGAACCGGTGCGATCCACACGCGGTGGCCGAAGACAAGCAGGGCACCTTCTTCCCGCTCAACGCCACGGCAAGTTCGGGCGCGGGAGGAACCTTCCGGGTCGTCGCCCCGGATGCTGTCAGGACGCAACTGTATGACTTTGTCGCTCGCTACTGCGGTTTCTGACGAGCACGGCAACGGCCGAAACACCCGGGAATAGGAGAGCGAACCTCAGGGAAAAATGCGGTGTGGCACCCCCATTTGTGGTGACAATCTGCGACCATGTGACTCGACATGGAACTTATCGCGAAAGAGCGTGACCGCCTTCTCCAGCGCACCGCTCGCTTCATCGGAATTGCCGGCACCCTACTGTCGCTCACGATCCTGAGTATTCCCGGAGTGGTCGCGTTCCCCACGCTTGTCGGCACCCTGCCCCTCTTTGCACTCCTGATCGGGGCCCACGTCATGGTTGGCAGGAGCCTCTCAATCTGGTGGAGTCTGCTCGGCATCTCCGCCGGTATCGGCATACTCGTGGTCGTGCAGGTGCCCTTCGACGTCGCGCCTTCCGTCGGGCTCCCCTCCGCGCTGTCACCGCTCGCTGGCGCCGGAATGGGGTGCTTCGCCCTCGCTCTTCTGGCGAGTTTCCCGCGACTGGTCGTGCTCGTGACGGGTGCTGCCGTCAGTACCCTCCTCGTGGAGCGCGCGAGCAATACGGTCGGGGTTCTCTCGGCCTCGGGTCTCGCCGTCATTCTGGGCTGGGTTCTCACCGCGGTGCTTGGTTACTGGCTGAGCGCGAGCGTGCCGCGGGCGGCCCGGCGCATCTACGCCATCGGTAAGGCCCACCGCGCGGAACGCCAGGCGAGCGAGACGGAGGCCCAACGGCGCCAGTCTGCACGGCTGCTGCACGACACGGTTCTCGCAACGCTCACCCTCCTCGCGCACTCCGGTGTCGGCGTAGCGCCCGCCGCTCTCAAACAGCAGGCGGCGGATGACGCCCGCCTGCTCCGACAGCTTCGCCTC
This sequence comes from uncultured Actinomycetota bacterium, assembly GCA_963848065.1. Lineage (GTDB taxonomy): Bacteria > Actinomycetota > Actinomycetes > Actinomycetales > Microbacteriaceae > CAWKBZ01. The sequence goes on from CAWKBZ010000001.1 coordinate 436,046, forward strand.
GGCGCGACCCCCATGCCGATGTCCTCCGGTTCGTACAACCTCGAGGCGGCGGCAGAGAGCGTTCTCGGCACGACCCTTGAGTCGGTGAAGCAGCGGTTCGGGCGGATGGGTCTTGAGGTCAGTTGGCACGGCACCGGCCAGGTGCTTCTTCCGAGCGATGTGCTCGACGCGTTCCTGCTGTCCCTCGCCGAGTGCCTCGAGAACGTCCGCCGCCACTCCGGCGTCACCCAGGCCCACGTGACAATAACGGATGATGTCACGACCGTTCGCGCGATGGTCACCGATTCGGGGGTCGGCTTCGACCTCGATGGGATCGATGAGGACAAGCTCGGATTCAAGGAGTCAGTGGTCGGCAGGTTGCGCGAGGTCGGCGGAAACGCGCGGCTGTTCTCCAGCCCCGGGTCGGGAACGACGGTCGTTCTGGAGGTGCCGCAAGTGACGTTCGTGCAGCACCGGACGAGAACACCCTCGGCGTACATTTTCGGGCGGCGCAACAAGACTGCTCCGCGCGGTGTCGCGAAAGCGGTGAGGCAGGCGAACGCGAGGGCGGCGACCCTCGGCACCGGGTACCTCGGCATCGGTGCCGCGTGTGCTCGTCGGCATCCAGTCGCTCTACGGCATGAGCCTGTTCGCCTCCCGCTGGGAGACGTACCCGAGCGTGCTCCCGGCGATCGCTGCGTGGGTGCTCTTCATCGTCAGCTTCGCCGCAGTCTCGGTGACGATGTCGCTGCTCGGCGATCGCGTGCCGCGACTGGTTGTTCGCAATCTTCCTTCTGCTGCTCGCCGCCGTCGTCGCCCTCGACTTCATCGCCATCTGGGCGCTCGGCGACATCGGGGAGTACGCGACGGCATCCGTCACTGCGGGATTCGGACTCCTCATCGTCGTCACCCTGCGAGGCGGGCGAGAAGTGGTACTTGCCTCCGCGGCCCTCGGCCTCGCGTTCGTCGCCGCGATAATCTCGAGCACGCCACTCACGCCGGAATCGCTCCCCTCTCAACTGTCAACCATTGCGCTTGCCACCCTGCCAGCGATTCTCGGTGTGTTCATCGTTCGCGGGTTCCGCCGCATGGTGCAGGTCGAACTCGACCGCGTGCTCGTGCAGAGCACCGTCTCCGCGCCGCGCTTCGCGGTCGGCATGCTCGCCTCCGAGGAACTGGCGCGGCTCGACCTCGCCGCCGAGGAACTGCTCGACTCGGTCGCCACGAGGCAAGACCGTGCCGAAGCTCGACCCCAAGACCGCGTCGCTTGCGGCGTCCCTCGCGACCGAACTGCGCCTGCACCTCATCGAGGGCCGTCGCGAGACCTGGCTCTTCCACGCCGATCACCGAATCCGAGCTGCTCGGCAAGTCCGTCACGCTCGTCGACAGCGGCAGCCTCGCGGGGTTGCTCGATCACCGTGCAGCGCGACGGCCTGCTCGCGGCGGTGTGGCTGCTCGTGAGCGACACGTCGAAGCAAGCGCTGCGGCCGCACGGTGCAGCTCACGCTCGGGCCGGTCGTGCCGACGGCCGAGCGAGCCGTCCGGCCACACAAGATCGCGAATCCCCATCGTGGTATCAGACACCGGCGTGCCACGAAATCGTGTCGACCCGGCGACATGGGAGGCTCTTCGGCGGGTCGGGCGATACAGTGACTCGACGCAGAACTCCAGCCTGTTCGTCGAGATCGAGTGTCTTGTCGACAACCCGGCAGACCAGTAAGCATGACTCCCGCACTGACGATGAACGACGAAGAGGTCCGACTCGTGACTGCCACCAGATGACCGCATCCGACTGGCCATCGTCGACGACCACCGGATGCTGCTGGGCGCGCTCACCGAGTGGATCCGCAACGCGGCGAGCGACATCGACATGGTCGCCGCCGTGCCGCACCTGGCCCGAGCTGCCTCACGCACCCCGAGTTCCCGGTCGACGTCGTACTGCTCGACCTCGACCTCAAGGACAACATCCCGGTCTCGCTCAAGATCTCGACCCTCAAGTCGACGGGCGTGCGAGGTCGTGCTCATGAGCACCTACTCCGAGCCCAACGTCGTGCGCGAGGCGCTCGCGGCCGGTGCCCTCGGCTACCTCGTCAAGAGCGAGGATGCCGGAATGATCGTCGAGGCGATTCGCGCCGCAGCCGAGGGCGAGATCGTTCATCTCCGCCGAACTCGACCTCGCGCTCAACGCCGGCGAAGTCGGCGGCGCGCCGAAGCTCAGCGCGCAGGAGCGCCGCGTCATGGCGCTGTACGGCGGCGGCGAGCCGGTCAAGGCGGTCGCCTACCAGCTGGGCATCTCCGAGGAGACCGCGAAGAGCTACCTCAAGCGCATTCGCGAGAAGTACCGCGTCGCCGGCATCGACGTCGGCACGAAGGTCGCGCTGCGCAAGCGCGCGATCCAGGACGGCATCCTTCTGCAGTCGGAGGCACCCGGAGCGCTGTAGTTCCGCTTCCTCAGCCCTCCGCGGCACGCTCGTCGAGCGCCCGTTCAAGGCGCTCGACCTTGCCGCGGAGTTCGCCGGTGTGACCCGGGCGGATGTCGGCCTTGAGCACGAGCGACACCCGCGAACCGTAGGCTCCGACCGCCTCTGTTGCCCGCTTGATGACGTCGAAGACCTCGTCCCATTCACCCTCGATCGTCGTGAACATCGAGTCGGTGTGGTTGGGGAGCCCGGAATCCCGCACGATACGCACAGCTGCGGCAACCGCGTCGTGCACCGAGTCCCCGGCATCCGCATTGCCGCTCGGGGCTATTGAGAAGGCGACGAGCATGGCTACTCCTTGGCGTGGGATTGGGATCGTGGGGCCGTCACATCCACTGTGCCACGGATGAGCTGCGTGTGCCGAACAACCGCCCAGCCGAAGAGGGCGAGCAGTAGCGCATTGCGCGCTGTCAGGAGCAGGAGCATTCCCGGCTCAAGCGCGAGCAGGCTGTCATAGAAGAGCGGGTAGATGAGCTGGGTGAGAAGAGCGGTCGTGGCGACCGCACCCGCAACCACCCGGAAACCGGGTGACCCGACAATGAGTCCGAGGATCACCGGCACCGCGAGCCAGGCGATGAACTGTGGTGAGCCCACCTTGTTGAAAACAATGAGTGCCGTGACAAGGGCGAGGCTGAGCGGAGGGATGAGTTCGGCAGGAGCGACTCCGCGGCGTGACGCTGCAGCGCCGAGCGCGCAGAGGACGGCGACCGCGATGACCAGGAGCGGGGTCATGATGGCAGCGACGGCGTCCGTGCCGGGACCAGCGACCTGGAAAGTCAGGATCGCGGGGTCGAAGTACAGTGTTGCGCCACCACCGGTGGCGGCGAGCCACAGCCATGCAGTGGCGACGGGCGATTCGATCTGAAGCCCCCGATCTGTTTGCGCCGTGACGAAACCCAGGATCTCGCTGTCGGTTCCGGCCACAACCGCAAGCAGCAGAATCACGAGGGTGGTCGAGGCGGCGGCGATCACCACCCGCAGCCGAGCGGGGCTCGCGACCAGGAGCGCGGCAACCAGCGCTCCCGGCCACACCTTGATCCACGCCCCGATCGTGAACAGCACAGCTGCGAGCGCCGGCCGGGTTGCCAGCCAGCCGGCGCCGGCAAGGGCGATCGGCACGGAGACGGCATCGAGTCGGCCGAGCGCGATCGGGCCGAGCAGAACCAGGAAGAGCACCCACCACCAGCCCGCGCGCACAGCACGCGGCGAACTGCCGCTCCCAACCAGAAGTGCGAACGCGGCGGCATTGAGTGCCGTCACCACCACAAGCCAGGTGGCCCCGTAGGCTTCAGCCCCCGCGACAATGGATGCCAGAATCGGCGCGAGCGCGAGCACCGGATAGACGAAGGGCTCGTCGATGCCAACCACCGGGCCACCCGACACTGCCCTTTCCGCCCAGAAGCGATACAGCACGCTCACGTCGCTGAAGTTGGTCGCAAAGGGCCCGAGATTCAGGAAAGCGAGCCAGGCGTGCGCGCCCGCGAATGCCGACCAGAGCGGCAGGGTGACGCGCCAGCCGCCCGACTGGCCGGGGGCATCCACTACCGCGTCCCGGTCGCGACCAGCCCGGCGATGACCGGGCGCAGCGCTTCGTTGAGGTCGAGTACCGTGATCGGTCCGCCCTGAGAGGCGCGCTCGGCCGCCAGCCCGTGGACGAGGCAGGCGGTCGCGGCGAGTCGCGCGAGCAGCCCGCTGTCGGATTCCGTGGCTGCGGCATGTGTTGCCACAAGCGCGCCGAGAATGCCGGCGAGGGAGTCCCCCGTTCCCGCGGTGGCGAGCCACGTCGTCGGGGCGCGCACGAGCATCCGCGTGCCGTCTGGGGTTGCAATGTGGGTCGTGTTGCCTTTGAGCGCGACCGTGACACCGAATACCTCAGCGGCGCGGGCGGCCGCACGCGGGGGATCCGCGGCGATCGCCTCCCGGTCGACGCCGAGCAGTCGCGCGAGTTCGCCGTGGTGCGGAGTGACGACCGTCGGCCCCTGCGCTTCGGTGTGCCGATGCAGCAGCCCACCGTCGAGCACAACCGGCACGCCACTGCCCAACGCAGTCGCGATGCCCTGCTCTGCGGCGGGCTCCGTTTGGTCATGATCCATGCCGGAGCCCAGCAACCAGGCCTGCACACGGCCGGGGGCGGTCACGGTCTCCGGCCGGCGTGCGAGCACGAGGTTCGCTGCCCGTTCCGGTCCGAGGTAGCGCACCATGCCGACACCGGTACGCAGCGCCGCATCGACACCGAGTACCGCAGCCCCCGGATACTGTGCGCTGCCCGAGATGATGCCGAGCACACCGCGACTGTACTTGTCGTCGTCCACTCCGGGCACGGCGATGTGCGCCGCCGCGTCCCCGGCCGTCCACTCGCGGGTCAACGGACACCAGCCAGGTCGGCGCGCGTTGGCGGGTCGGCACCCGCACGGGTGACGGTGATCGCCGCACACCCGATCGCGAACCGCACAATCCCGGCCAGCTCGTCGGCACCGAGGGCCGCGAGCACGTCGCGGCGGTCAGTACCAAGAAGTGAGCGGTCGGCGAGCGCCGCGAGCAGCCCCGCCATGAAGGAGTCGCCCGCGCCGATCGTGTCGACGAGCTCCACGCGTGGCGCATCCACGGTCACTGTGACCGCCCCGGTGGTCGCCCACGCGCCCGCCCCTCCCCTGGTGACGACGACGAGCGCGGGGCCTCCGCGGGCCCACCGCGCGGCGGCGTCGAGGGGATCCTGATCGGGAAAGAGCCACTGCAGGTCCTCGTCACTGGACTTGACGACATCCGCGAGGCTCACGATCGCCTCGATCCGGCGCCTCGCTGACTCCCGCGTGCCCATCAGTTGGGGCCGGACGTTCGGGTCGTAACTGATCGTGCAGCGCGAACGGGCCGCCTCGATGATCTCGCGGACCTCGCTCGCACCGGGTTCGATGACGGCGGAGACGGAACCGGCGTGCACCGCGAGCGTTCCTTCACCCGCGCGCACCCCCGGCGCGGGTTGCCAGTGCACAGCGAAGTCATACTCCGCGGCACCCGAGCTGCCGATCGTCGCCCGCGCCGTCGAGGTGGACTCCCGGTTCGTTGACTCCGGGGTCACTGCCACCGAGCTCTCGGCGAGCTGCCGCAGAATCTCCGCACCCCGATCGTCGCCGCCGATGCTCGTATGAAAACCGGTCGCAATACCCAGCCGGGAAAGTCCGACAGCGACATTCATCGGGCTGCCGCCAGGATGCTCCACGGGCGCTTCGCCCGGATGCACAACGATGTCGGTCAGGGACTCCCCGACGACGAGCACGTGCGCATCGGTCATGGGCTCATCCATGAGTTTCACTGTAGCGAGCCTCAGCGCCGCCTGGTCGCGTCCTGCACTTCGCCCACGAGTTCCTCGATGATGTCCTCGAGGAAGATCACGCCGCGAGTCGCTCCGCTGTCGTCGAAGACGCGCGCGACGTGCACGCCCGTGCGTCGCATCGCGGCGAGCGCGTCCTCCACATCGGCACCCTGGTAGATCGATATGAGCTGGCGGATGCGCTTTGGCGGCACAGGCTCGGTGAACTCGTCCGAGTCGAGGTCGATGACGTCCTTCAGGTGCAGGTACCCCGATGGCTCCTGCGCCTCATTCAGCAGAACGTAACGCGAGAAGCCGCGCTGGGCGACGGCGCGTTCGACGTCTGCCGGGGTGGCGTCTTCCGGCAGGGTCACAAGGTCAGCCATGCCGACGGTGATGTCGACAGCCTTCTTCTCAGTGAACTCGAATGCCGCGCTGAGCGCCCCCGTCGAATCGATGATCGAGCCCGAGAGCTTCGAGTGCGCCACGATGTTGGCAACCTCGTCGACCGTGTAGACGCTTGTCGCTTCCGCCTTGGGCTCCACCCGGAACAGCCGCAGCACGCCGTTCGCGATCGCGTTGAGTGACACGATGACGGGGCGGATGATCGTGGCGACGAGCACGAGCGGCGGCGCAAGGATGAGCACCATGCGCTCCGGCAGCGAGAACGACAGGTTCTTGGGAACCATCTCACCGAGCACGACGTGCAAATATGACACGATCACGAGCGCGATGACGAACGCGATGCCGTAAACCAGTTCGGGAGGCCAACCGAGAGCGCCCAGCGGGATCTCGAGCAGGTGATGGATGGCCGGTTCCGAGACGTTGAGGATCAGCAGCGACGCCACGGTGATGCCCAACTGGCTCGTCGCCAGCATGAGGGTCGCATTCTCCATCGCCCATAGCGCCGTGCGGGCAGCGCGTGAGCCGCGCTCGGCGAGAGGTTCGATCTGCGACCGACGGGCCGAGATCACTGCGAACTCGGCGCCAACGAAGAATGCGTTCACGAGCAGCAGGACGCCGAGCCAGACGATCCCCCACAGGTTCTCATCCATGCGGGCCACCGCCCTCGTTCGTGCCAGGAACCTCGGGAGTGAAGCGAACCCGGTCGATTCGGCGACCATCGAGGCGCTCGATGCGGAACGTGCCGCCCTCACGCTCGACCGTGTCGCCGACGACGGGCAGGCGACCCAGTTCACTCATGAGCCAACCGCCAACGGTCTCGTACGGGCCGTCCTCTGGCACCTCTACGCCCGTCCGTTCGAGCAGTTCGTCCGGGCGAAGAATGCCGGGGAAGGTGAACCAGTTGCGGCTGCGCACGACATCCGCTTTCGTGCGGTCATGCTCGTCGGAAACCTCGCCGACCAGCTCCTCCACGAGATCCTCGAGAGTGACAACCCCGGCGGTTCCGCCGTACTCATCGACGACGATCGCCATTTGGTAGCCGCGCCCGCGCAGTTCACCCAGCAGGGTGTCGAGTTTCATCGTCTCCGGCACACGAAGGGCGTCGTACTGCAGGGCGGTGACCGGAACATCCGCCCGCTTCTCCCTCGGCACGGCGACCGCCTGCTTGATGTGCACGAGCCCGACCACGTCATCGATGCTCTCGTCGATCACCGGGAAACGGGAGAAACCGGTGCCGGATGCGAGCAGGATCACTTCGTGCACAGACGCGGTCCTGCTAACGCTCACCACGCGCGGGCGTGGCGTCATGACGTCCTGCGCGGTGTGTTCGGAGAACCGGAGCGTGCGCGACAGGAGCGTCGCCGTGCCGCGGTCGAGGCTCCCCTCACGGGCCGACCGGCGCACGAGCGAGGAGAGTTCCTCGGCCGTCCGCGCGGAGCTGAGCTCCTCCTTCGGCTCGAGCCCCGCGGCGCGCAGGATTGCGTTGGCGTTGTTGTTGAGCAGGCTCACGGCCGGTTTGAACACGATCGTGAAGCCGACCTGGAAAGGCAGCACGATCTTCGCGGTCTGACGCGGCAGCGAAAGAGCGAAGTTCTTGGGCACGAGCTCACCGATGATCATCGACAGCAGGGTGGCGATCGTTATGGCGATGATGGTTGCCACGATCGGCACGGCCCCGTCCGGCAGGCCGAACCCGACCAGGGAAGGCCTCAGCAGGGCGCTGAAAGCAGGTTCGAGCGTGTAGCCGGTGAGCAGGGTCGTGAGGGTGATGCCGAGTTGGGCGCTTGAAAGGTGCGTCGAGGTGATCTTGAGGGCACCGATCGTGATGCCGAGGTTGCGCTCACCCCGCGCCTGGCGCGCCTCGAGTTCCGAACGCTCGAGGTTCACGAGCGAGAATTCGGAGGCGACGAAAAGCCCCGTGCCGACGATGAGCAGCGCGCCGATGCCCAGCATGACCAGTTCGTTCACCTGGAGTCACCGGCGCAGGGTCTGGAGGGAGGGTCGTCCATGATCCCCCTGAGTATATTCCGAATTCCTACCACGAAATGGGCAGGGCCTTGCCCTCTTCGTACCCAGCCGCGCTCTGGATGCCGACAAGCGCCTTCTCATGGAATTCCGCGGGTGTCCGCGCACCCGCGTAGGCGAAGGCGCTGCGCACCCCAGAGGTGATCGTGTCGATGAGATCCTCGAGCGAGGGACGCAGCGGATCGATGAAGATCTTCGAATCGGAGATCCCCTCGGCGAACAGGGTTCTGCGCGCCAGTTCGTATGCATCGAGTCGCGAGAAGCGCTCCTGCACTGCCCGCGTGGATGCCATACCCCAGCTCTCCTTGTACACGCGCCCCGAATCATCCGTCTTCAGCTCTCCGGGCGACTCGATCGTGCCGGCGAACCAGGAACCGATCATGACGGACGCCGCACCGGCCGCGAGGGCGAGCGCAACATCCCTGGGGTATTTGACGCCGCCATCCGCCCAGACCTGCACTCCGAGTTCGCGTGCCGCTTCCGCCGTTTCCAGCACCGCCGAGAACTGCGGTCGACCGACCGCGGTCATCATTCGCGTCGTACACATCGCGCCAGGCCCCACCCCCACCTTGATGATGTCGGCACCGGCACCGGCGAGATCCCGCACCCCTTCGGCCGTAACGACATTGCCTGCAACAATGGGCTTGCCGAGCCCCAGGCGCGAAACGGCCGCGATCGCCGTGAGCATCCGCTTCTGGTGGCCGTGCGCGGTGTCGATCACAATCACATCGACACCGGCCTTGGCCAGCGCTTTGGCCTTCGCGGCGATGTCGCCGTTGATCCCCAGCGCCGCAGCAACCCGCAGGCGCCCGCCGTCATCGACCGCGGGCGCGTAGAGTGTCGCGCGCAGCGCGCTCCTGCGGCTGAGCGTCCCGATGACGGCGCCATGGTGCAGTACGGGGGCGAATTCGAGTCCGGCGGCGACCATGAGATCGAATGCCGCCCGCGGCCCGTCGACATCATCCGCGTCGATGGATGCCGTCGCGTCGTGCACCAGATCACCCAGCCTCGCGTCGGGGAACGCCGTGGCGAGGCGGCCAGTCTCAATGCAGCCGGCGTAGCCGCCGTGCCCGTCCTGCAGGACGACACCGTGCCCCGACCAGATGGGAACATGGCGGAGGGCCGTGGCGACGCTGTCCTCCGGCGAGAGGAAAAAGGGGGTGTCGAAACGCACGGACTGTGCCTTGACCGACCGGATTGCGGCATCCAGTTGCTGCAACGGCATGTCCTGCGGCAGCACACCGAGACCACCTCGCCGTGCCAGCGTTGCCGCGAGCCGCGGTCCCGTGACCGAGTTCATGTTCGCCGACACGAGCGGAATGGTCGCCCGCGTGCCGTCGGCGGGAGCCAGCGAAACATCCATTCGGCTGGAGACCGACGATCTGCCAGGCACGAGAAAGACATCGCTGTAGGTCAGGTCATGCGTGGGCGATGTCTCGTAAAACTGCATGAAATTAACGCTATCGCGAGCCGGTGCCGCGCCACGCGCCTTGACGAGAGCTATTAGTCTTAACTCTGGAGGCGACACAGCACGTCGCCCGCACGGGCAAAATGATGAAAGTGGGCGGTTGGCTGTGTCAAGCCACGTGACTGGAGTTGCTTCGGAAGACGGGTCCTCGGGGGAATTCGGCGCAAACGAGTGGCTCGTCGATGAGCTGTACGAGCGGTACATCGTCGACAAGAACTCGGTGGATGAATCGTGGTGGCCGATTCTCGAGAAGTACAAGCCGACCTCGGTCGATCCTCACCCCACCTCGGCGATACCGGTACAGCGTGCGGAGGCGCCGTCAAGCGCGGCCGACCAGGCCGACGGCGGCGAAGCCCAGATCCCGGATGAAGTAGCCGCCCCTGCACCCGCTGCGTCGCCGGCACCAACGACGGGCTCGCAGCCCATCGCCCGCACGACCTCGGTTGAGGCCAAGCCACAGCCGATCCCCGCCGAAGCGCCCACGACATCATCGATCCCGACGATCACCGGGGAGGTTGCGACCGCCCAGCCAGAGGCCGAGAACGTCGTGACAACGCTCAAGGGAATGGCGAAAAGCCTCGCATCCAACATGGATTCGAGCCTCACCGTTCCCACGGCGACCAGCGTTCGCACCATCCCCGCGAAGCTCATGATCGACAACCGCATCGTGATCAACAACCACCTGAAGCGTGCTCGCGGTGGCAAGGTTTCGTTCACCCATCTCATCGCGTGGGCGATCGTGCAGACGCTCAAGGAGTTCCCGAGCCAGAACGTCTTCTACGACGAAGTCGACGGCAAACCGTCCGTGGTTGCCCCCGCGCACATCAACCTCGGCATCGCGATAGACCTTCCCAAGGCGGACGGCACGCGCGCGCTGCTGGTCCCCGGAATCAAGCGGGCCGACACGATGGAGTTCGGCGAGTTCCTCCTCGCCTACGAAGACGTCGTCTCGCGTGCCCGCAACAACAAGCTCATCCCCGCCGACTTCCAGGGCAACACGATCTCACTCACCAACCCGGGCGGAATCGGAACAGAACACTCCGTACCCCGGTTGATGAAGGGCTCCGGCTGCATCGTCGGGGCGGGGGCGCTCGAGTACCCCGCGGAGTTCCAGGGCGCCTCGCCAAAGACGCTCGCCGAACTCGGTATCGGCAAGACGATCACCCTCACGAGCACGTACGATCACCGCGTCATCCAGGGTGCAGGATCCGGCGAATTCCTGAAGAAGCTCCACGAACTGCTCATCGGGCAGCGCGGGTTCTACCAGGACATCTTCGCCGAACTTCGCATCCCGTACGACCCGATCCACTGGGCCGCCGACATCAGCGTCGACCTCGCAGACGCCGTCAGCAAGACCGCGCGCGTGCAGGAACTCATCAACTCCTACCGGGTGCGCGGTCACCTCATGGCCGACATCGACCCGCTTGAGTACCGCCAGCGCTCACACCCCGACCTCGACATCTCCAGCCACGGCCTCACCTTCTGGGATCTCGACCGGGAGTTCGTCACCGGCGGACTCGGCGGCCGCAAATCCGCGCTCCTGCGCGAAATCCTCGGAATGCTGCGCGACTCCTACTGCCGCACCGTCGGCATCGAGTACATGCACATCCAGGACCCCGAGCAGCGCCGCTGGTTCCAGGCCAACCTCGAGCAGCCGTACACGAAGCCCGGTCACGACGAGCAGATGCACATCCTGGGCAAGCTCAACCAGGCGGAGGCTTTCGAGACATTCCTGCAGACCAAGTACGTCGGGCAGAAGCGTTTCAGCCTTGAGGGTGGGGAATCCCTCATCGCGGTGCTCTACGCACTTCTGCACGGCGCAGCGGACGCCGAACTCGACGAGGTCGCCATCGGCATGGCCCACCGCGGACGGCTCAACGTGCTCGCCAATATCGCCGGCAAGACCTACGGCCAGATCTTCCGGGAGTTCGAAGGCACCCAGGACCCACGCACAGTGCAGGGTTCCGGTGACGTCAAGTACCACCTCGGCACCGAGGGAACCTTCACCGCTCCCGACGGCAAGCAGATTCCGGTATACCTTGCCGCGAACCCCTCACACCTCGAAGCGGTCGACGCTGTTCTGGAGGGAGTCGTTCGCGCCAAGCACGACAGGAAGCCGATCGGTGAATTCGGCGTGCTCCCGGTGATCGTGCACGGCGATGCCGCCATGGCCGGGCAGGGTGTCATCGTCGAACTGCTGCAGATGTCGCAATTGCGCGGCATACCGCACGGGCGGCACGATCCACCTCGTCGTCAACAACCAGGTCGGCTTCACCACCCCACCCGGTGAGGCGCGCACGTCGATCTACTCGACGGATGTCGCGAAAACCATCCAGGCGCCGGTCTTCCACGTCAACGGTGACGACCCCGAGGCAGTGGTGAGGGTGGCCGAGCTCGCGTTCGCCTACCGCCAGGAGTTCCACCGCGATGTCGTGATCGACCTCGTCTGCTACCGGCGCCGAGGGCACAACGAGGGCGACGACCCTTCGATGACCCAGCCCCTCATGTACAACCTCATCGAGGCCAAGCGCAGTCGGTACGTACGCTCTACGCTGACGCTCTCGTCGGACGTGGCGATATCACGCAGGAAGAGTACGAGGCGGCCCACCAGGACTTCCAGGACCGGCTTGAGCAGGCGTTCGCAGAAACCCATGCCGCGCAGACCGGCTCGATGCCGATCATCGTCCAGGACGCCCACGGTGTCGCCGGACTCGAACGGCCCGACGCGCAACAGGAGGACGGGGCCGGTGAACCTGCCTCGACGGGAGTCGACGCATCCGTCATCCAGCTCATCGGTGACGCGCACGGCAACCCGCCCGCCGGCTTCACCGTGCACGGAAAGCTGCAGGCGCTGCTCAAGAAGCGTGTCGAGATGAGCCAGAACGGCCAGATCGACTGGGGATTCGGCGAACTGCTCGCGCTCGGCTCACTGCTGCTCGAAGGCACCCCGGTGCGCATGGCCGGGCAGGACACGCGACGCGGCACATTCGTGCAGCGCCACGCCGTGCTACACGACCGCGTGAACGGCCAGGAATGGCTGCCGCTGGCGAACCTCAGTGAAACGCAGGCAAGGTTCTGGATCTACGACACCCTGTTGAGCGAGTACGCCGCCATGGGCTTCGAGTACGGCTACTCGATCGAACGACCCGACGCACTCGTGCTGTGGGAGGCGCAGTTCGGCGACTTCGCCAACGGCGCGCAGATCATCATCGACGAGTTCATCTCCGCCGCGGAGCAGAAGTGGTCGCAACGGTCGAGCCTTGTGCTGCTGTTGCCGCACGGCTACGAGGGCCAGGGGCCGGACCACTCGTCCGGTCGCATCGAGCGCTACCTGCAGTTGTGCGCCGAGAACAACATGACCGTGGCACGCCCGTCGACGCCTGCCTCCTACTTCCACCTTCTTCGCAGGCAGGCCTACTCGCGTCCGCGGCGCCCCCTCATCGTCTTCACACCGAAGGCCATGCTGCGGCTGCGGGGCGCGACGAGCGACGTGGCGGACTTCACCTCGGGCAAGTTCGAGCCCGTTCTCGACGACCCGAACGTGACCGACGCGAGTTCGATCAAGCGGGTGCTCATCACCTCAGGCAAGATCTACTACGACCTGGTCGCGGAACTGGCGAAGCGCGAGGAGAAGGCGATCGCCGTTGTGCGCATGGAGCAGTTCTACCCGCTGCCGATCGACGAACTCGCTCGCGTGATCGACCGATATCCGGGCGCAGACCTGGTCTGGGTGCAGGACGAACCCGAGAACCAGGGTGCATGGCCGTTCCTCTGCATCGAGGCGAACCACCTGATCAAAGGCAGGGACATGACTGTCGCATCGCGCCCGTCGTCCGCGTCGCCCGCGACCGGGTCAACCAAGCGCAGCGCGCAGGAGCAGGCCGAACTCATCAACAAGGCCCTGACGCTGTAACCGGCGGTCGAGCTCGGTGGTCGAGCTCGTCGAGACCGGGGTCTCGACAAGCTCGACCACCGAAACCGGCTCGACCACCGGTAGCTCGACCCCGGCGATTACCTCAGGTCGAGCTGCCTCAGCCTGAGCGCGACGGCGGCCCGTAGTTCCTCTGGCGCCTTCTCCTGGCATGCCTTACGCACCTTGTCGGTGATCGTCAGCCCAACCAGGTGCTCGGCACTGCAATCGTCGCAGTTCGCGAGGTGGTCGCTCACATCGCGGAAGTCGTCATCGCTCAACTCGCGATGGAGATACTCCTCAAGCTCGGCCTTGGCCTTCTCACAGCCGCAATCTGTCATTTCGTGCTCCTGGTTGGCGCGACGGCGATGCCCCGTTCACGCGCGTAATCTGCGAGAGATTCCCGAAGCATCCGCCGGCCGCGGTGAAGACGGCTCATGACGGTGCCAACGGGAGTTTTCATGATGTCGGCAATCTCCTGGTAGGAGAAGCCCTCGACATCAGCGAAGTAGACGGCCATGCGGAAGTCCTCGGGAATCGCCTGGAGGGCATCCTTCACAGCACTGTCGGGAAGGTGGTCGATCGCCTCGGCCTCCGCGGAACGTCCCGCAGTTGCCGTAGCCGATTCGGCACCACCGAGCTGCCAGTCCTCCAGTTCGTCGATCGTGCCCTGGTAGGGATCCCGCTGCTTCTTGCGGTAGTTGTTGATGAACGTGTTGGTTTGGATGCGATACAGCCACGCTTTGAGGTTGGTGCCCTGCTGGAACTGTCCGAACGCCTGGAAGGCCTTCACGAAGGTCTCCTGCACAAGGTCGGCGGCATCCGCCGGGTTGCGCGTGAGACGCATGGCCGCCGCATACAGCTGGTCCATGTACGGGAGCGCCTGTTCCTCGAAAAGGGAACGCGGGTCCACAGGTTCGGTAGTGTCAGTCATCCCGACCCAGTCTAGGTCGCCCGCAGGTGGGAGAGCTGGCGCCAATTCAAGCAGGGGCATACCCGCACTCTCCGTTCTTCCTGACTATTCGCCGATACCCTAGACAACTGATGCACATCTCCCCTTATTCCAAGCCGGAGTTCAACCCATACGGCGAGAACGAGTTCGTCGAGGACGGCGCGGCCGGACCGTGGCCGGCACCCACAGGGTCCGAGCCGCTGCACGCCTCGCCTCCGGTTGCCCGGATCAAAGAGTCTCACCAATCGCGAGCTTGTGCTCGCGGCGCTTAGCTATGGGCCGTCCCTGCTGAAGTTTCCCCTGCACTCCAGGGACACCGCACTCATGATCAGCGCACTGCGCACCCTCGGCGTTGTGATCGAGGAAGTGCCGGGCACGGCGAATACGGGCCCGACCTGCGCGTCACGCCCGCGGAACTGGAAGGCGGCGGGTCGATCGACTGCGGCCTGGCGGGCACAGTCATGCGATTCCTGCCCCCCGTCGCCGCGCTCGCTCTCGGTCCTGTCGCCTTCGATGGGGACTCCAGCGCGCGGCGCAGGCCGATGCGCACGACGATCGACGCACTGCGCGGCGCTCGGGGTTGACGTCAACGACGACGGTCGGGGTGCCCTGCCGTTCAGCCTCTACGGCACTGGCAGCATCAAGGGCGGTGCGCTGTCGATCGACGCGTCGGCGTCGAGCCAGTTCGTTTCCGGGCTCCTCATGGCCGCGCCCCGCTTCACCGAGGGGCTCCAACTGACCCACACCGGTGAGCGATTGCCGAGCCTGCCCGCACATCGAGATGACGATCGCGACGCTCGCTGCGCGCGGGGTTGTCGTCGATACACCCGCTCCCGGCCAGTGGGTCGTGCCGACCGGCGGAAATCCGCGGGCTCGAAGTCGAGATCGAACCCGACCTGTCGAATGCTGCACCGTTTCTCGCCGCGGCACTCGTTCGCGGCGGCACCGTCAGCATCGAGGGGTGGCCAGCGGTCACGACCCAGGTGGGAGCCAACCTCGAACGCCTGTTGCCACTCTTCGGGGGCAGCATCAGCCGGAGACGGTGACACACTCACCCTCGACGGTGGTGCCGGTTTGCGCGGCGGCGAGTCGCTGCGGGGGCATCGTGACCGAAGGGGAGATCGAGGTCGGCGAACTCGCCCCCACGATCATCGCCCTCGCCGCGCTCGCGAGCGAGCCCAGTCGAATCACCGGCATCGGCCACCTGCGTGGTCACGAAACGGATCGACTCGCTGCTCTCGCCGCCGAGATCAACTCCCTCGGTGGTGCCGTGACCGAACTCGACGACGGCCTCGAGCTCGAACCGCGCACGCTGACCGGCGGATTGTGGCGCAGCTACGAGGATCACCGCATGGCGACGGCGGGTGCGGTCATCGGCCTCGCTGTCGACGGCGTCGAAATCGACGACATCGCGACCACCGCAAAGACCCTCCCCCAGTTTGCCGAGCTCTGGAAGCGGATGCTCGGAGAATCGCCTCCCTCGCCGCCGAGTGGTCTGCTGCTCTGATCATGAGTTGGCTCACCGAGGACGACGACGAGGGCGAGTGGTCGGAGTACGACGAATCCGACGCACGGGTGCGGCCGAATCCGAAAGCGAACAAACCGCGCAGCAAGATCCGTCCGGACCACACGGATGCGGTCGCTGCGCGCGTCTTCAGCGTCGATCGCGGACGCTACGGCGTCTGGATCGACGAGAACACCCCCACTGAGCGTCAGCTGATCGCCACGCGAGCCCGTGAACTGGGCAGGAACTCCGTCGTCACCGGCGACTGGGTCGACCTCGTCGGCGATCTCAGCGGAGACGAGGGCAGTCTTGCCCGAATTGTGCGCATCCAGCCACGCACGACCCTGCTGCGACGGAGCGCGGACGATACGGATGCCGTGGAGCGGATCATCGTCGCCAACGCCGACCAGATGCTCATCGTTGTTGCCGCCGCCGACCCGGAGCCTCGACCGCGCCTGGTCGACCGCTACCTGGTTGCTGCGTTCGACGCCGGCGTGACTCCGATCCTCTGCGTCACCAAAACGGACCTGTCTGACCCGTCCGACTTCCTGGCGAACTTCGCGGGGCTGGAGCTGACGGTCATCCGCAGCAGCACGACGGCGATTCCTCTCGACGAACTCACTGCGGCACTGCAGGGGCACACGACGGTTGCGGTCGGGCATTCGGGTGTCGGCAAGTCGACACTCGTCAACGCCCTCGTACCGGACGCGAACCGGGCGATCGGTGTGGTCAACGCCGTCACCGGGCGGGGCAGGCACACCTCGTCGTCGACGATTTCATACCGGATCGGCAGCGGCTGGGTGATCGACACCCCCGGCGTTCGCTCGTTCGGCCTCGGCCATGTCGACCCGGGCAACATCCTGAAATCCTTCACTGACCTGGCAGCGGTCGCTGAAAGCTGCCCGCGAGGGTGTACGCACCTGCCGGACTCCCCCGACTGCGCGCTCATTGAGGCACAGGCGGCAGGTGAGCTCGGCGAAGCGGGAGCGCTCCGGCTCGACTCCCTGCAGCGGCTGCTCACGACGCTCGCCTGATCGCGGCGCTGGAGCTATGAGGATCGGGTATCGACGCCACCGCTATCCTCGACGAGTGACCGATTACACGCTTGCGGATGACCTCGCGCTCGCTATCGCGCTCGCGGGGGACGCCGACCTCATCTCGCTCGACCGCTTCAACGCCCTCGATCTCGTGGTGTCGCTGAAACCCGACCGTACACATGTGACGGATGCCGACCAGGCTGTCGAGCGCAGCATTCGCGCCGGGCTTGAGGCCGCGCGCCCCCAGGACTCGATCCTCGGCGAGGAGTACGGAACCCAGGGGTCCGCTGCACGCCAGTGGATCATCGACCCGATCGACGGCACCGCCAACTTCATGCGGGGGGTGCCGATCTGGGGAACGCTCATCGCGCTCGCCATTGATGGTGTGCCCGTCGTGGGGGTGGTCAGTGCACCAGCCCTCGGAAAACGCTGGTGGGCAGCCAAAGGACACGGCGCATGGCTGCAGGTCACCGGTTCTCCGGCGCGGCGCATCGAGGTGAGCCGTGTCGGCGAGCTGACGGACGCATCCATCAGCTACAACAGCCTGAAGGGTTGGGATGACGCCGGTTACCTCGACCGTCTCGTCGCCCTCACCCGGACGGTCTGGCGCAGCCGGGCGATTGGCGACATGTGGTCGTACATGCTTGTCGCGGAGGGCGTGATCGATGTCGCGTCCGAGTTCGATCTGCAGCCGTACGACATGGCGGCGCTCGTACCGATCCTCGAGGAAGCCGGCGGCCGATTCACCTCGGTGTCCGGCGAATCAGGGCCATGGCACGGCACCGCGCTCGCGAGTAACGGCCTGCTGCACGAGGCGCTGCTCTCGGCGCTGAGTAACAAGTAGCGCATTAGCGCCACGCTAACCTCAGTTTTCGCTATGCTCATGCTCGCGCGCACCTGCGCGCGTTTAACGATCGTCGTGTGGTGACTTTTCTACGGAAGAATGGTGGGACGGGCCCAATGAACGCTGAAGACGCCTTTGCGATACTTGGCATACAGCCGAATTCATCCGAAGCAGAGGTAAATGAGCGATCGATGCGATCCGGATGTCGCACCGACCGTTTCGGCGCATCAGAAGCGATCGGAATAGCGGCGACCGAGTCAATCGGATAGGCGTCGCGCGGCACGCTGCGCTACCAGCCTCCGAATCCGAGTCCACCCGAGCCCAAGATTGACCAAGATGACACCTCGATACCGCGCAATCAGCTTCGCATGTGACCTTCCCCCGATATCAAGCTGGAGGACTCGCCTTCACGGAGCCGACACCGGGCCCACTTAAGGCTCCGCGTCCCGTCCTAGCTTGGGTACTCGGATCCGCGGTGGTTGTAGGACTGCTCATCTTCGCCGTCATCGGCGGTAATCAGCTGCTACAGGTCTCGCCGGACCCGGCGGCGGCGTCGTCGAGGAGAAGGCGAAGCGACTGACGCATTCCAGATCAAGGTCGGTGACTGTCTCAACGACGGCGTCGGCGAGCGACGAGGTCACCGTGGTGCCCCGCGTCCCCTGCAGCGAACCGCACGACAGCGAGGCGTTCAAGAGCATCCTCCTGCCGGATGGCGACTTCCCCGGTAACGAAGCAGTCTCCGACGCCGCTGACGAGGCGTGCATCGCGGCGTTCGGCGAGTTTGTCGGAATTGACTACTTCGAGTCGACCGACATTGACATCAACTGGTACGTGCCGACGGCAGGCAGTTGGAGCAACGGTGACCGCGAAATCCTGTGTCTGGTCGTTGAGATAGATGCGGAAGGGCAGCTCATCAAGAGCACGGGAAGCCTCGAGGGCGCGGCACGCTAACATTTCTCACGTGAAGAGCCACTGCGGACGCGCAACGGTCGTTGCCGCTGCAGTGGCTCTCATCGTGTCGGGCTGCACCGCCGCCGACCCGGTCGAGGAGAACGAGGAGATCGTTGAACCCGACTTCTCGGCGTTCTCGATAGCGGTGGGCGAGTGCGTCAACGACGGCAATCGGAACACCACGGTCCTGCCCGTCGTTGTCGACTGCGCGCAGGAGCACGACAACGAGGCATACCTCAGTGTTGTGCTCGCCGATGGCCCCTTCCCCGGTGCGGATGTCATCACCGCCACTGCGATCGTAGAGTGCACTGACGGGTTCGAGCAGTTCGCCGGTATCAGGTATGACAGCTCTATCGAGCTCGACTTCTCCTGGTACTACCCCTCGGAGGCGTCGTGGAAGCTCGGGGACCGGGAGATCCTGTGCCTCATCCATGAGGTGGATGGGGAGCGTCGCCCCGTGCCGAGCATGGGCACGCTCGAAGGAGCCAATCGTTAGTCGGCCGTAAACTGGTCGGAATGACCTCCACGCAGGAAACCGGCCTCGCTCCGCTCGATGTTGCTCGCATCCGTGCGGACTTTCCTGCGCTTGCCCAGGAGGTGAACGGTTGGCCACTCAATTACCTCGACTCTGGCGCCACGTCGCAGAAGCCCACTCGCGGTGCTCGATGTGGAGCGAAACTTCTACGAGCAGGCAAATGCGGCCGTGCACCGTGGCGCTCACACTCTCGCCGCCTCCGCGACGGAGCTGTTTGAGGCAGCCCGGGAGCGCATGGGACGTTTTGTCGGTGCGGACGGCGACGAGATCGTCTGGACCGCGAACGCCACGGAGGCCATCAACCTCGTCGCGTATGGTTTCTCGAACGCGACGGCGGGGCGCGGCGGACCCGACGCCGAGCAGTTCCACATCAGGGCGGGCGACGAGATCGTTGTGACCGAGTCGGAACACCACGCCAACCTGATCCCCTGGCAGGAACTCGCCCTCCGCACCGGTGCGACGCTGCGCTACATCCCCATCGCCGACGATGGCACGCTCCGAGTGGATCTCGCGCCGATCGGCGAGCGAACCCGAATCGTCGCGTTCTCCCACGTCTCCAACACGCTCGGTATTCTCGCTCCGGTTGACGAACTGGTCTCGCTTGCGCGCTCGGTGGGTGCGGTCACGGTACTCGATGCGTGCCAGTCGGTGCCGCACCGCGCGGTCGACTTCCGTGCTCTCGGTGTCGACTTCGCGGCATTCTCCGGTCACAAGATGCTCGGACCGACGGGCATTGGCGTTCTCTACGGCCGACGCGATCTGCTTCGCTGCCCTGCCCCCGTTCCTCACGGGCGGCTCGATGATCACAACCGTGACGATGGACCGGGCGGAATACCTGCCCGCTCCGCAGCGGTTCGAAGCGGGAACGAAACAGGTTTCACAGGCCATCGCGCTTGGGGCGGCGGTCGACTATCTGGATGCTGTCGGCATGGCGAGCATCCACTCGTGGGAGTCGCAGCTGGGCCAGCGACTCGTGAGCGGGCTGGAACGCATTCCCGGAGTTCGCGTCATCGGCCCGCCGTCTGGGATCGCGCGCGCCGGTCTTGCCTCCTTCGATGTCGACGGGGTGCACGCGCACGATGTGGGGCAGTTTCTCGATGATCGCGGTATTGCCGTTCGTGTCGGCCACCACTGCACGCAGCCCCTGCACCGTCGGCTCGGCCTCACCGCGACGACGCGGGCAAGCACGTACCTGTACACGACGGAGGAGGAAGTGGATGCCTTTCTCACCGCCGTTTCGGATGTCCGGGAATTCTTCGCGAGCGGATCATCATGAGTTCGGACGAACTGCGCGCGCTGTATCAGGAGGTCATCCTGGATCACTCCCGCGCCAAGCGCGGGTACGGGCTGCAGGAGAGCGCCGATGCGCAGTCGCACCAGCTGAACCCGAGCTGCGGCGATGAGATCACACTCCAGGTGCACCTCGACGGTGATGTCGTCGCGTCGGTGACCTGGGAGGGCCAGGGCTGTGCGATCTCCACGGCATCCGCTTCGCTGCTCAGCGAACTGGTTGACCACCTGCCCGCCGATGATCTTGAGGGGCGGATCGCTCACTTCCGCGACATGATGAGGTCGCAGGGGTCGGTCGAACCGGACGGCGAACTGATTGGCGATGCGATCGCGCTTCAGGGGGTGGCGCGCTATGTGGCGCGCGTGAAGTGCGCAATGCTTCCGTGGGTTGCCCTCGAGGAGTCGATGGCGAGTCTCGCGAGAGACTGACTACTTTTTCGCGAGCAGGTCCTGATGGTGTACTTCGGCCACGTTGGGGTGTGCGCGCAGGCGGTAGCGCAGCGCGTTGTCGCCGTAGGTGGTGAGGATGGGGCTGTTGGTCGGGTCGACCGAGAGTCCGCGCGCCTCGGCGGCCAGTTCGGCCGGCAGTTCGAGCCGGGGCATGACGGTGTCCAGGGCGGGGTTGAAGAAGAACGGGATCGAGATGCGATCGGTTCCGACCCGTGGTGAGATGACGCGGTGCAGGGTTGCCTTGAGGTAGCCGCCGGTGGCAAGTTCGAGCATTTCGCCGATGTTGACCACGAACGCACCGGGGATGGATGGGGCTTCGATCCACTCGCCCTCGTGTTCGACTTGGAGGCCGCCCTTGCCGGGCTCGACGAGCAGCAGGGTGAGCACGCCGCCATCGCGGTGGGCGCCGACGCCCTGCTTCGGCTCCGGGTTGGATTCGCCCGGGTAGCGCACGATCTTCAGCAGCGAGTACGCGTTCCCAGCGAACGCCGCATCGAAGGAGTTCTCGGGTGAGCCGAGGGACAGCGCCCACTGCTGCAGCAGGCGGAGGGCGAGGCCGCTCAGTTCGGAGTTCCACTGCTCGACGGTTTCGCGCAGTTCGGGCTGTGATTCGGGCCACAGGTTCGGACCCTCGAGTCGCCAGTAGTCGGGCACGTCTGGTGCGGCTTCGACCACGTCACGCTCGGGGCCGATGTCGATTTGTTCGCGCCAGTCGATGTCGCCGTGGGTGAGTTCGCCACCCACGCGCGTGTAGCCGCGGAACTGGGGGCTGTTCACGTTCTCGATGGCAAGCTTCTGCTCTTGCGGGAGTTCGAAGAATTTGCGCGACTGCTCGAGCACGCTGTCGATGAGGTTCTGGTCGATACCGTGCCCGACGAGGTAGAAGAAGCCAACGTCATGCGTGACCTTGCGCAGTTGTTCGCGGAATTGCTCGGCACCCTCCTCGCCGGAATCGAGGAGGGACAGGTCGACGATGGGCAGTGAAGCGATCATGTGCCAATTTTCGCATGGCATGCGAAACGTTACGTCGCAACAACTTCGAGCGTCCCCCGCCACCGGCGTTGGTTCAGGCGTTGACGGTTTGGCGTGCGGTTTGGCGTTCGGTCATGAGTTTGTGCCAGGCGGCACTTTTGCTGGGCATGAGGCGTGGGGTTTGGTCGGGGTCGATGTCGGCGGGTGGGATGAGCCAGTAGCCGTGGTCGTTGCGCATGATCTCCCATTTGTTGTTGTGCAGGAGCATGTGGTGGTAGCGGCAGAGCAGGATTCCGTCTGCTGTGTCAGTTTTTCCGTGATCTCGATGCCAGTGGAATATGTGGTGGGCTTCACACCAGGAGGGTGGTCGGTCGCAGTTGTTGTCCCACCGGCAGCCGCCGTCTCTGGCGGCGAGGGCTATTCGTTGTCGGGCGGTGTAGAGGCGTTGCTCGCGGCCGATGTCGATGGTGTTGCCGTTGTCGTCGAACATGATGGGAATGAACCCGGAGTCGCACGCGACCCGTTCGATCGTGGCGATCGAGACCGGGGTCTCGGTGCCTTCGATGTGGCCGTAACCGGTGCGAGTGACGGTGCCGGTGCTGTCGTCGGTGCTGGTGTCGGTGAGCGCGTCTGCGGTCACCAGTAGCCGGACGGCGGGTTTGCGGGAGCCGATGATCTGCCGGGCGTCGGTGTCTTCGGAGCGGGCGGCGATGCGCAGCAGTTCGGTGATTGAGTCGTGGAGGTACTGTTCGGTGCTGCGTGGGTCGGTGGCGATGTTCTCGGCCCAGGTCTTGTCGGCGGGATCGATGAATCGGGGGCCACCGCGGCGGGGTGAGGTGAGTTTGTCGCAGAGGTCACCCCAGAAGGCGCTGGATTCCAGGTCGGTGTCGATGATGTACCGGTCGCCACCCTCGGGTCTGCGCACGCGGCGGATAGCCCGCTTCTCGTGGATGACCCGCTCGCGTTCGGCGATGCCGGCGGCATCGAGTTCGTCCCTCAACTGTCGGGCCCGTTTGAACAACCGGTCCGCATCCATGCGGGTGGCGTCCTCGAGCAGGGTTGCCGCCGCGGCGGTGAGCGCCTCAACGGTGACCGCGGGAATTCCATCGGCACCGTCAGCGTCAGCGGTGGGTTCCCCCAGCCCGGTACGGATCGCCCGGGCAGCTTCAATCGTGAGGGTGCCGGCGGTGACGGCGTCACCCACGGCGAGCAGCCACGGTTCGGCCACAGTGCTGACTTCACCGGTAACCGGGTCGACCGGCTCGGCGGCGACGGCAAGATCGTTGACCATCCGACCGACCTGCACCAAAGTGACTGCTTCCCGGTTGGTGGATCCGGTGGTGTGCTGCACCAGCGCTTCCGGGGTGCGGAACCCCTCCCGCTGTGCCAACCCCTGATAGCCGAGGTCGCGGCGGGAACGATGACAGATCTCCGCGGCGATCACCGACGCGCACGCGTCGATCGTGCGCCGCAACTCCGCCAGCGCTCGTTGCGCCTGCAGCACCTCCGCGTCCGGCAACTGGCGCACAGAGTTCACTTCAGCGCGCACGGCATCGGCCGCGGAGCGGGCCGCATCCACCGAAGTGGTGAACGAGTGTGCGAGAGAAGGCATACATACATTCTCTCAGATTCGAACACATATTTGAAGAGATCTCGTGAATCTGTGGATAAGTTCTTGGCCCGACGGCTGTGGAGGAGGAGTAGCTCGCGGGTGAGGTCTCGGCGAGCTCGACCACCGCGCGGTGGAGCTATGGCAATCGCGAAGCGATTGCGCGACCCCAGCGCCGACTGAGCCTGCGAAGGAGGTCTTCTACAGGCTCGAACAACGTGCGATAGCGACCGATGGTGGAGATGGGGGGAATTGAACCCCCGTCCACTGCTGTAATTCTGCGCCTTCTACGGGTGTAGCTTGTGCAGGCGTTCTCCTCGGCTCTGACCTTTGCCACAAGCATCTAGGTCAACAAGCCCAGCCATAGTGCAAGTCCCCCGCAGCCCTAAGGCGTAACTGCGGAGCAATCTCTCTGGATTATGCCGGAAGCCGGGTAGAGAGCATTCCCGGACCGACAGTCTCGTTAGAGCGAAGGAGAACTACGCCGCGAGGGCGAAGTCTGCCTTGGCAGAGACAGTGCTGTTTGAATTGGCACTTATGTTTTGCAACCATCGTTTACGAGATAAGGCTGCATCCTCGACCCGCTTCTCGCAGTTTTGCAGGCAATGTCGAAACCGATCATCCCCATGCGTGACTTCCCGTACAGGAAGTGGGTCACTATCGCACGCTGTTGAATTGTCAAACTAGTGCGCTACTTGTCGCACGGCCTTACAGTCTAGAACAAAGCATGCACGCAATCCATGCCCGGAGGAAACCATGACCGAAACCGTGATAACCGTTCAGGGCGAGTTCACCGCATGGTACCCCGCGGAGCGAGCAACCGTGCACCTCACGATCGAGGTCGAGGGCCCCAAGCGCCAGCCCGTGTTCGAGGGCGCGACGAAGTCCGCAGAGGCGGTGCGGGCATCCATCACCGACCTGCACGACGCGAGTTCGGGTCCCATCACGTGGTGGTCGTCCGACTCGGTTAGTGTGTGGAGCTCGAAACCGTGGAACAACGAAGGCAAGCAGTTGCCGCCGGTATTCCACGCATCCATCAATTTCACGGCACGATTCAGCGACTTCCCGGCGATGGCGCGCTGGATCGAGGATGCCGCCGCAGTCGACGGGGTCAACATCCGCGGGCTCGAGTGGGCGCTCACCGCTGCACGCGAAACCGCCGTGACGGCGGAAGTGCGCTCACGTGCGGTGAAGGATGCGGTCGCCAAGGCGTCCGTTTACGCCCAGAGCATCGGGCTCGGCACCGTGCGCGCGATCGCGCTCGCCGATCCAGGGATGCTCGGTGAACAGGGCGGCGCGCCCGCGGCCGGCGGCTACGAGCTAATGAGCGCGAAGTCGCGGGCGGCGGCTCGGCGGACCTGTCGCTCAAGCCGGAGGAGATCGAGGTGCGCTCCCGAGTGGATGCGCGATTCATCGCGAGCTGACGGGAACGCTCGCGAGCCGCCGCCACCGCAGATCGGCAATCGCAGGGATGAGCGCGATGAGCAGCACCGCCATGATGACGAGGGTCGCGTTGCGGAACGCGTCGTGGAAGGCCGTCGACAGGGCTGACGACACCGGTCTCGGCGAAGATCGTCGAGTAGTAGGCCGCGGAAACGGCGGCGATTCCCACCGCGGTGCCCACGCGCTGCGAAACCTGGATGATCGACCCGGCAACGCCGCCCTGCGCCACAGGAATATCGGCGAGCGTGAGCGTCTGGTTGGGTGCGATGACCACACCACCACCCGCCCCGGCAATGGTCATCATCGCGGCCATGCCCCATGGCGCGAGGTCGGGCGGCAGCACAATGCCGACGATCGCAGAGCCGGCGAACCCGATGAGCACTGTCACAATTCCGGCGACGACGAGCGGACGGCCGATCCGGTAGACGAGCGGGCCGCTGTACCAGGATGTTGCGGCCGAGGCGAGAGCGAAGGGGATCGTCACCATTCCCGCGAACACCGCGGCGAGTCCGAGGCCCTGCTGCAGGTACAGGGTGAGAACGAGGAACGTCGCCGGCATCGCCGCGAAGAACGCGGTCGACACCAGCAGCCCGTAGCGGTAGCCGGGCAGCCGGAACAGCGCGACATCCACTATCGGGAGTTCTGCCCGACCGGGCGTACCGCCGTTCCCACGCGACGAAGACGAGCGCGATGAGGGCGAACACCCCGAGCCAGGCCCAGCGCAGCGGATCATCATCGGGCGAGCCCGTGGTCAGCACGAGCGGGAGCATGAACGCGAAGGTTCCCGCGCCGAGAAGCAGAGCGCCCACCGGGTCGAGGTCGCGCGCGCCATGCGCCGCCGGTTGGGTGCGAGGCAGCAACCGCAACGCGATCGGCAACAGAACGGCGGTGAGCGGAACGTTGATGAGGAAGATCAGGCGCCAGCCGAGCTCGGGCCCGCCGAGAGCGATCAGCAGCCCGCCGAGCGTCGGTCCGAATGCGGTCGACAACCCGATGACCGCGCCGAACACCCCGAACGCCTTGCCGCGCTCCGGGCCCGTGAACAGTTGCTGGATGAGACCGATCACCTGCGGCATGAGGATGCCCGCCGAGACCCCCTGCAGCAGGCGGGCCGCTATGAGAACCGCGCTGACCGGAGCGAGCGCGCACAGCAGGCTCGACGACCGCGAACAGCACGAGGCCGATCAGGAACATGCGCCGCCGGGAATGCACATCGCCGTAGCGCCCCGCCGGCACGAGCACGAGGCCGAAGGCAAGAGCGTAGCCGGCGACGATGAGCTGCACTTCGCTCGCCCCGGCACCAAGGGAGTCCTCGATTGCGGGAATGCCGACGTTGACCTTCGTCAGGTCGAGAATGGTGAGGGATGCGACGGCAACACACGCGGCGAAAGCCTGCCACTTCGAACGGTCCGGCGCATCGGCTTTAAGCATCCCGCTCAGCCTAACTCGCTGGTGACCCTCTAGTCTCCGAGGTGTCTGCGGGCCGACATGGCCCGATCCGCTTCACGCTTGTCCTGCCGCTCACGCAGGGTCTGGCGCTTGTCGTATTCCTTCTTGCCCTTCGCGATCGCGATCTCAACCTTGGCGCGACCGTCAAGGAAGTAGATGCTGAGCGGCACAACCGTGTAACCGCCCTCCTTGATCTTGTTGTGGATCTTCAGGATCTGCTGTTTGTGCAGCAGGAGTTTGCGCTTGCGGCGGGGCGGGTGGTTGTTCCAGGTGCCCTGGTTGTACTCGGGAATGTGCACGGCATCAAGCCAGGCTTCGCCGAACTCGACGAAGGCGTAACCGTCGACAAGGGACGCCCGACCGGCACGCAGCGACTTCACCTCTGTGCCCGTGAGAACAAGCCCCGCCTCATAGGTGTCTTCGATGATGTAGTCGTGGCGCGCTTTGCGGTTGCTTGCGACAACCTTCTGGCCACGTTCCCTGGGCATTTCTCTCTCCGCCGATCGAACCGCTGATTGGGCCCGACGCTCGCCGGGCAGCCCATCAGTCTAGCGGGCGATCACACCTTCAGGTAGCGGCTGATCGCCGCACCGGCCGAGGCGGCCGCAAGCGCAGCGCCCACGAGGATGAGAATCGGGAACACGAGGAGTGCATCGCTCATCCCCACGAGCGGCGTGGTTCCCTGCCCGATCGTCGAACCGAGATAGCCCTTCACGAAGAACTGCACGATCGCGAAGACGGCACCCCCGGCGAGCAGCGACCCGATCAGCGCCGCGAACACCCCCTCCAGGATGAACGGGGTCTGGATGAATCGATTGGATGCCCCCACGAGCCGCATGATGCCCAGCTCCCGCCTGCGACTGAACGCGCTGAGCCGGATCGTCGTCGCGATGAGCAGCACCGCGGCGATGAGCATGAGCGCCGCGAGACCGATCGCCGTGTAGCTCGCCGCGTTGAGCGCGGCGAAAATCGGGTCGAGATAGGCGCGCTGGTCATCCACTTCGTGAACGCCCGGCGAGCCCCTTGACGCTGTCGATGATGATCGCGGCCTGGGTCGGGATCATTGAGGTTGACGCGGAAACTCTCGTTGAGCATGTCGGGGGTCGTGAACGCTGCGCTCGCTGTGTCTCCCCACTGGTCCTGCAAGATCGCGAACGCCTGGTCATGATTCTCGAACTCGTAGCGGTTGATGTACGGTGCCAGGCTGGGTGACTCGAGCTGCGCCCGCACGGCGTCGATCTGGTCTGGGGTCGCCTCAGCACCCGTGCAGTTGCCGGCCGTGTCGATGTAGGTACACATCCACACCGCCACCTGCGCGCGGTCGTACCAGTAGCCCTTCATCTGCGCGATCTGGAACTGCAGCAGGATCGCCGCGCCGACGAAGGTGAGCGAGATGAAGGTCACGAGCACGACGGAGATCACCATCGAGATGTTGCGACGAAGGCCCTGGCCGGCCTCGCCGAGCACCAGCCCGAGTCTCACGAGCCGACCGCCGCACCGTGAAGCGAACCCCTGGCGGGGAATCGCCTGCGTTTGGTAGCCGCCCTGCCGCTCGTCGCGCACGATCTGGCCGTTCGACGAGCTCGATCACCCTGCGCTTCATCTGGTCGACGATGCCTGCGTCATGGGTGGCCATGATGACCGTGGTTCCGCCGAGATTGATGCGCTCGAGCAGGGTCATGATGCCGGCAGACGTCGACGGGTCGAGGTTTCCGGTCGGTTCATCCGCCAGCAGGATGGAGGGCTGGTTGACGACCGCCCGGGCGATCGCGACGCGCTGCTGCTCGCCGCCGGAGAGTTCGTGCGGGAACCGCGCCCGCTTGCCGGCAAGGCCGACCATCTTGAGGGTGTCGGGCACCGCCTCCTGGATGAAGCCCCTGCTCTTGCCGATCACCTGCAGCGCGAACGCCACATTGTCGAAGACGTTCTTCTGCGGCAGCAGGCGGAAGTCCTGGAACACCACGCCGAGATTGCGCCGGAAGTACGGCACCTTGCGATTCGGCAGCGTGTCGAGCTGCTGGCCGAGCACATGGATCTCACCCTTCGTCGGCTTGTCCTCCTTGAGCACGAGGCGCAGGAAGCTCGACTTGCCGGAACCGGATGCGCCCACCAGGAAGACGAACTCGCCCTTCAGTATCTCGATGCTCACCGAATTGAGCGCGGGGCGGGTGTTGCCCGGATAGGTCTTGGTTACTGAATCGAATCGAATCATGACGGTAAGAGCCTAAACAGGCATCGCGCGGATGCTCGCAGCGACTCACTTTCGGACTACACCCGTGACGGGGGAAGCAACAAGCCCTGAAAAACCCAGCCGAGCGTTTTTACCGTGGAAGATCCGCACACCATCCAGAAAGGTCACCATGTTCTTCCATCGTCAGGAACTCCAGTTCTCATCCACCCCCGACAAGCCGGATGCCGTCTACGCCCGCAAGCTCCAGGAGGTGCTCGGCGGGCAGTACGGCGAGATCACCGTCGCCATGCAATACGGGTTCCAGGCCTGGAACTCCCACATCCCCGGCAAGTACCGCGACATGCTGTTCAGCATCGGCGCGGAGGAAATGGGGCATGTCGAAATGCTCGCGGTGATGATCGCGCAACTGCTCGAGAAAGCGCCGGTGGGTATCACGAACGATGCCGTGCAGGACGATCCGACCGTCGCCGCCGTCATGGGTGGGATGGACGTGCAGCACGCCATCGTCGCGGGTGCCGGAGCTAGACCGGTCGACAGCAACGGCAACCCGTGGCAGGGTTCGTACATCACCGCGAGCGGCAACATGCTCGCGGACTTCACCGCCAACGCGAACGCCGAAATGCAGGGACGCACCCAGGTCGCCCGGCTCTACCACATGACCGATGACAAGGGCGTGCGGGACATGTTGTCGTTCCTGCTCGCGCGCGACACGATGCACCAGAACCAGTGGATCGCCGCCGCAGCCGAACTGCGTGCAGAGGGCGCGGAGGACCTGCCGGTTCCGAGTAACTTCCCGATCAAGAAGGAAGCCCGTGAAGTTTCCTACAAGTTCATCAATTTCTCTGACGGCAAGGCCGCTGCGGAAGGCAGCTGGGCGAGCGGGCCAACGCCCGACGGCAAGGGGGAGTTCAGTTATGAGGAGGCACCGGGCACGATGAAGACGGTTCCAATGCCACCTCCGCCGCACCCGGACTCCCGCTTCTACGGCACGACCGAACTGCCCAACACCATGGAGAAGATGGCGGGCGCCGCCCAGGACAAGCTGAAGAAGGAGTAGACCGCCTGCCCTGCGCGAACTGCCCACTTCGGCCCTGTTTTCCCGCTTGGATTCTATCGGTCGTTGCAACACTCAGCAGATATGAGAGTTGCAAACCATGGTTTCAGAGCCAGCACGCCGACCATCCCCCCGGGTCTACACCGTTGGCGAGAAGGTGGCATTCCTTGCCGCGTTTGAGCGACTCGGGAAGGTGAGTCTTGCCGCTCGTGAATCCGGCGTCAAGGCCAGCACGGGCAACCAGTGGCTTATCAGGGCGGGGATCGATCCGAAACAGCGGGGCCGGGCTCGGCGTGCCGAGTACTTCCGCCTGCGCTCGAGCGGTGTGTCCCGGATAGCCGCGGCGCAGCAGGTGGGATTGAGTATCCGCACTGCCATCGACTGGGATCAGGGCATCCGGCACGCCGACAACCGCCGCGTCCATCCCGACGGGCGCATCGTCGACTACAACAAGATCGTGACCGCCCTGAGTGATTCCCACATCCGCCTGACATCGGCGCAGCTGAAACCCATCCACGCCCGCTACCTGTCGCTGGTCGATCGGGAAGCGATCCGGGACCTCTCCGGCACCGGCATGTCGATCCGTTCGATCGCCACGACGCTGCATCGTGCTCCGTCAACGATCAGCCGGGAGATCCTGCGCAACCGGCAAAGTAATCTCAGCTATCTGCCCTACGCCGCTCATCGTGCCGCCGCCGATCGCCGCCCGCGCCCTCGGCAGGGGAAGCTGGTGGAGCAGACACGATTGCGCGGGTTCGTGCAGGACAAGCTTCGGATCCACTGGTCTCCCGAGCAGATCTGCCACGCTTTGATCAAGGAATATCCGAATGATCAGGAGATGCGTGTGGTTCCCGAAACGATCTACCAGGCGCTCTACCTCCAGGCTCGCGGCGGGCTGCGGCGAGAAGTCCAAGCCGCGTTGCGCACCGGTCGCACACGCCGCAAACCACACACAACAGACCAGGCGCGCCGACCCCGGTTCCGGGACCCGATGGTCATGATCGCCGACCGCCCACCCGAGATCGAGGACCGCGCCATACCCGGACACTGGGAAGGTGACCTCATCACCGGCACGCTGAACAAGTCCGCGATCGCCACTCTCGTCGAACGCAAAACCCGCTACGTGATGCTCGTGCACCTGCCCGGGGCCCATACCGCCGAAGCCGTCCGCGACGGCCTCGTCGCAACGATCGGCAGCCTGCCGGCGCACCTGCGCGGGTCGCTGACCTGGGATCAAGGCTCAGAAATGTCGACCCACAAGTCCTTCACCACCGCCACCGACATGCCGGTGTATTTCTGCGATCCGGCCAGCCCTTGGCAGCGCGGATCGAACGAGAACACCAACGGGCTGCTGCGCCAGTATTTTCCCAAGGGCACCGACCTCACCGTCCACTGCCCCGAGGACCTCGAACACGTCGCCCAGGAACTCAACGGCCGCCCCCGCAAAACGCTCGACTGGGCCACCCCCGCCGAGCAATTCCGTGATCTACTCATCAATACCTAACCACCCCCGCGTTGCAACGACTACTGGAATCCAAGCCGGAGGAAAGGGGCCTAAGTGGGCAGTTCGGCGACTCGGCGGACGAGGTTTTAGCTGAAGGCGGGAATACGGTTCACGACGGGCACCCGGTCGAGGCTGAGGCGCTTACCCTGCCGACGCATCCATCCGGCGATCGGGCGCTGCTGCTCTCCCTGCTGGGCGGCGAGGATGACGAGCACACCGGTGAGCGCGGGAATGACCCACTGCGCAACCTTCTGCTGCTTCTGGGCCGATTCGAGTTCCCTCGAGACGCCCTGTCCTGGTTCGGTCACCCCCTGAGTTCCCTCTTCCGCCCTCTTGGCCATCTTGCTGCCGAGGACTCCCGCGTAAACGGATGCCGCGCCCGCGAGCACGGTGACTCCCAGCTTGGCGATCGTGTTGACGCGCGCTTCAGGCTGTTTGGCGAGGCGTGCCTTGTTCCCGAGGATGAGCCCCACACCGCCGATACCGTGCACGATGATCGCTCCCAGTTGCAGCGGAGCCCACCGTGCCCAGCCAGCGGATGACAGCTTCAGCCGCTCGGTCGGGTCTTTCGCTTTCGCGGCCGCGCCATTGAGACCGGAAGCGCCCATGAGCGTTCCGCCGAACCATGCGGCGAGTCCGAGGTCGTGCATGCTTCTGACAAGAGTGTTTCGTTGCGACATTGTGTTCCTCACGTGGGTGGTCAATCACTCCACTATTCGCTCACGCGGATGCCATCGCTAACCCTTGAATTCACAGCGCGGTGGAGCTTAGGCAATCGCGCCAGCGATTGCGCGACCCCAGCGCCGAGGGAGCCTGCGACCGAGGGCAGAGTTGCCGCTACGCGTCCACCGCGCGCTTGCGCCAGCGGATTCCCGCATTGATGAAGCCGTCGAGATCGCCGTCGAAGACGTTGGAGGGATTGTTGACCTCGTACTCGGTGCGCAGGTCCTTGACCATTTGGTACGGCGCGAGCACGTAGCTGCGCATCTGGTCGCCCCAGCTCGCCGTGATGTTGCCCGCGAGTTCCTTCTTCTGGGCAGCTTCCCGCTCCCGCTCGAGGAGCATCAGCCGCGACTGCAGCACCCGCAGCGCCGCTGCCCGGTTCTGGATCTGGCTCTTCTCGTTCTGGCAACTCACGACGATTCCTGTCGGCAGGTGCGTGATGCGCACCGCTGAGTCGGTGGTGTTGACCGACTGCCCGCCTGGCCCACTCGACCGGAACACGTCAACCCGGATGTCGCTCTCCGGCACCTCGACGCTGTCGGTCTGCTCGATGAGCGGCACGACCTCAACAGCCGCGAACGAGGTCTGGCGCTTGCCCGCGGAGTTGAACGGGCTCATCCGCACCAGGCGATGGGTTCCCGCCTCGACGCTCAGGGTGCCGAACGCGTATGGCGCATCCACTTCGATGGTTGCGCTCTTGATGCCGGCCTCCTCCGCATAGCTCGTGTCGAGCACCGTGGCCGGGTAGTTGTGCTGCTCGGCCCAGCGCAGGTACATGCGCAACAGCATTTCGGCGAAGTCGGCAGCATCCACTCCGCCGGCGCCCGCGCGAATGGTGATCACGGCGGCGCGTTCGTCGAACTCGCCGTTGAGCAGCGTCTGCACCTCAAGATCACCGAGGATCTTCTGGATGCTCGCCAGTTCAGCGCGCGCCTCGACGACAGAGGCCTCGTCACCCTCCTCGTTCGCCATCTCAACGAGAACCTCGAGGTCGTCAAGCCTCGACTCGATGCTGTTGATCTTCGCGAGGTCCGACTGCTTGTGGCTGAGAGCGCTCGTGATTCTCTGGGCGTTGTCGGTGTCATCCCACAGGTTCGGCTCGCCCGCCTGCTCACTCAACTCTGCGATCTCGCGCTCGAGGCGGTCAACGCCGACGACAGCGCGAATCTCGCCGAAGGTCGACCGCAGCGCAGCAATCTGCTCGGAGATATCAAGGTCGATCATTTCGCTGCCAGCCTACCGCCACGTCGGAGGGCACGGCGGTCGAGCACTACCATCGGAGGAGATGAGTACCGCCGAGCCGCCGTTTCGATGGCGGTCGATCGCCCTCCCGGCCCTGCTGCCAACACTTCTGTTCGCCATTGGCGAGGGAGCGATCATCCCGATCATCCCGCTGTTCGCGAACAACCTTGGCGCGAGCCTCGCTCTCGCCGGGCTGATCGCCGCCCTCCTGATGATCGGCGAGCTCGTCGGCGACATCCCCAGCGGTTGGCTCGTCACCCGCATCGGTGAACGCCAGGCGATGATCTGGGCGGCCCTGGTCTCGGTCGTCGGGCTCCTCATCTGCATGGTCGCTACCGGCCCCCTCATGCTCGGCGTTGGCATCTTTCTCATTGGTCTCGCTGCCGCCGTCTTCGCGCTTGCGCGGCACGCGTTCCTGACAAGTTTCGTGCCGATTTCGCACCGGGCGCGGGCCCTGTCCAGCCTGGGCGGTATCTTTCGCGCCGGCTTCTTCATCGGTCCGTTCCTGACGGCTGCAGGCATCCACTTCACTGGGACCGCGGCATCCGCGTTCTGGATCCACATGATTGCGAGTCTCGCCTGTGTCATGGTGCTGCTCACGCTCGGCAACCCGACCGGTTCCTTCGGCCGGCTTCGAACCGCGCGCACCCTGAACGGCGCGCTGCCGGGCACAGCCGAACTGCCCGGGCGGCCTCCCGCGAGCAACATCTTCCGCATCATCTGGTCCAGCCGCCGTGTTCTGCTGCGCGTCGGCTCCGGGGCGGCGATGCTCTCCGCGATGCGATCGACCCGAACCGTGATCCTCCCCCTGTGGGCTGTGAGCATCAGCCTCGGCGACACGACCACGGCGATCATCATCGGGATCGCGGGAGCGATTGACTTCGCACTGTTCTACAGCGGCGGCCAGGTCATGGATCGCTTCGGTCGGCGGTGGGCAGCGGTACCCGCCATGCTCGGCCTGGCGCTTGCACACCTCGTCCTCTCCGCAACGAGCACCCTCGGAGAGGCGGAAATCTGGTTCATCGCCATCGCCATGGCTCTCGCGCTCGCAAACGGGGTGAGCAGTGGCGTACTCATGACGCTCGGCGCTGACTTCGCCGACAAGCGCAACCCTGCGCCGTTCCTGGGCGCGTGGCGCTTCACGACCGGTCTCGGCCGCGCCGGCGCCCCCCTCGCCATCGCGGCGGTGACCGCCGTGTCTTCGTTACCCGTGGCGGTTGCCGTCATGGGGGTACTTGGTGTGCTCGGTGCGGGTTACCTGCTGCGGGTTGTACCCTCCCGCCCGACCGACTGAGGCGCGTCGTCGTCTTTGGCCGATCTGTCAACTGTGAGCGGAAGGCTTGAGAAGGGCAAGGAGAAGTGCTTGCCTGAAACCAGAAGAGGTGGTCAGGCAGTGAGCCATCGATCCTGGAAAGTTCAGAACCAGGTGAACCCTTGCATTCCCCCACTCCGCGCCCCCAGACCCCGCCCGCGAACCCGGACACGAACGACCTCGTGCTCGCGAATCTGGGGGTGGCCGAGGCAATCGCGCGGCGATACTCCTCGGGGAGCAGGGACACCGGTGACCTCAAGCAGGTCGCCTATCTCGGCCTGGTGAAGGCCGCTCGCCACTTCGATCCGGAGCGTGGCGACGCGTTCATCGCCTACGCCGTGCCGACGATCGCGGGTGAGATCAAGCGGTACCTGCGCGACTCTGGCTGGTTCGTTCGCCCGCCCCGACAGGTGCAGGAGTTGCGCGCCCAACTCGCCGTCGAGTCCCCGCGCCTCACCCAGGTGCTCGGCCACCAGCCGACGCCGAGTGATCTCGCGCTCGCGCTCGGGCGTGACCTCAAACAGGTGCAGGAGGCGCTCCACGCGCACGAGCACATGCGCCCATCGTCACTCAACAGCACGCTGTCGACGTTCGACGGGGAGATCTACACCGATACGGTCGGGGCTCCGGACCCACGGCTCGAGCGCGCAGAGCAGATGGCCGCGATCGTATCCGCGTGCCGCACGCTCACCACTCGCGAGCGCCGCATCGTCTACCTGCGTTTCTTCGAGGAGAAGACCCAGGAGGAGATCGGGCACGAATTGGGCGTGACCCAGATGCAGATCTCACGTCTGCTCGGCTCAATCCTCGAAACACTCAGGCAGCGGATGGCGCCGCCGCTCACGCCTCGGGAAGCTTCCGCGTCGCGATCACCGATTCAGCAAGAGAACGCAGCTTGATGTTGCGGTTCTGTGAATAGCGTCGGAGAACGCGGAATGCTGCATCTGCGCTCATCCGGTACTTCTCCATGAGGATGCCCTGCGCTTGGCCGACCAGTGCGTGGGAGTCAACGGCGCGGCAGAGCCCGTCGGCGTATGCGGATGCGGCGATCACAATGGACGCATGGTGGGTGAAGAGTGTGATGCGGCCACGGAGGGCCGGATCGTACGCATCGCTGCAGCCCGAATAGAAGCTGAGTGCGCCGAGCGTCGAGCCGCGAGCGCGGAGCCGCAGCGCGAACACGCTTGCGAATCCGATGGACGCGGTCCGCGGGCCCCACGACGGCCAACGGTCATCGTCCGCGATGGTGCCACTCAACTGGGGTTCTCCGGTCTTGATCGCGAGGAGGGCGGGGCCTTCGCCGATTTCGGCCTGCACGAGTTCGGCTTCCCGCGCGGCAGCTATCGTGGACGCAGCGATCGCGATTGTGCGACCCCTCGTGAGCAGCAGCGCCGCTTCGCCGCAGCCGGCGACCTCCCGGGCGCACTCCGCGACCCGGCGCAGGGTCACCGCCGGATCGGTTTCTTCATTCAGCCGTGAGGCGAGTCCTGCGAGGAACGACGAGTCGTGGCTGTCGACGAGATCGTCCACACCGATCACGCTAGCGCTGCTAGCTGGAGGCTTGAGGGGTTGCGCTACCTCGACCGCTGGGCGACTATGCCTCGGCGAGAAGGGCGCGTGCCGCCGCGATCACCTGGTCGGCAGTCACCGCAAGCAGCGCCGGATCGGGATCCGCTCCGAAGGTGTCGCCCCGGCGCAGACCGGAGTCGGTCAGGACGGTGTGCGGACCTGGCGGCGGCCCCCACTCCCCCGGTGACGCAGGACCGAACAGCACCACCGACGGCGTCGCGTAAGCGGATGCGAGGTGCGCCGCCCCGGTGTCGGCAGAGATCACGATGCGAGCGCCCGCTATCACGGCGGCAAGCTCGCGCAGGCTCCCGGTGCCTGCCGCCACCCGCGCGTCCGGCAGGCCGGCACGCGCCGCCACCTCGAGGGCGCGTGGCCGCTCCGCGACGCTTCCCGTGAGAATCGTCTCCAGACCTTCCCGGTCGAGCCACTTGGCCACCTCGGCGAACCGTTCCGTCGGCCACCGCCGGCTGCCGTAGAAGGCACCGACGTGCACGACGGCTGCACCCGGGCGTGGTGTCTCGCCGGGCTGCAGAAGCCACACCTCATCGGGATCGGCGGGCATCCCGTGCGCTTCAACGAGCCGCGCCCAACGAACGCGTTCGTGAATGCCGTCAACCCAGCGAGGCCCATTCCACCCCTTGGCTTTGTGTCCGATCCGCCGCCGCGCACCGATGGCTTCGAGCAGACCGTTGCTCTCGGGCCCGCAGCCGTGAAGGTTGATGGCGGTGTCAATCCGGCCGGGTTCGACGGCGAGCGGGTGGTCGAGCCCTGGGGTCGGCAGCAGCGCGTGCACCCCGTCGACAAGATCGACGATTTCGTCGAGCCACGGCGGTACGGCGAGCACGAGGCGATGCTCCGGATTGCTGCGCCTGACGGCGTGCAGGGCGGGAACCGCGACGAGCAGGTCTCCCAGCTTGAGTGCCCTGAGCGCGAGGATTTCGGGCCTGCCGTCCGGAGCGTCGAGAAGCCTCACCCTTAACACTGTGTCACGCGGGCCCGACTGAGGGAACGTTTAGCGGCGATGCTTCCGGGGAACTGGTTCTGTGTGAAGGAACTCGGCACTGAGACTCTTGATGCCCTCCTGTTCGACCGGGACGGCACGCTCATCGTGGATGTTCCGTACAACGCTGACCCCGACCTGGTCGAACCGATGCCGGGAGCCCGGGCGGCGGTCGATCTCGCCCGGGAAGCGGGCCTCAAGGTCGGCATCGTCTCGAACCAGTCCGGTGTCGGTCGTGGGCTGTTGACGATGAGCGATGTCGTCCGCGTGAATGCCCGGGTGGAGCAACTGTTCGGCACCTTCGATGTGTGGGAGGTGTGCCCGCATTCGCCTCAGGCTGAGTGTTCGTGCCGCAAACCCCTCCCGACCATGATCGTCAACGCGGCGCACCGTCTGAAGACCCGACCCTCCCGGGTGGGGGTGATCGGCGACATCGGTGCGGACATTGAGGCGGCGACCGCTGCCGGTGCCCCTGCGGTTCTCGTACCGACGCGAATAACGCTGCCGGAGGAGGTGCGCGCGGCTCCTGTTGTCGCTGGGAGCGTGCTGGAGGCCGTAATCGTGCTGCTGCAGGCCACCCGCACGGCGACGGTGGTGTATCGATGACGCGGCGGATTCTCGTCGCACGCCTGGACAGCGTCGGTGACGTGATCGTCAGCGGACCGGCCGTGCGCGCGATCGCAGCCCACGGTGAAGTGTGGATGCTGTGCAGCCGGGTCGGCGCACCTGCAGCGCGCCTGCTGCCGGGCGTTCACCGCGTACTCGAATGGGATTGCCCATGGATCACCAATCCCGCTCCCCCTGCCACCGCGGAGGCCATCGCCACACTCCGCTCGCTCGTTGATGAGGCTGACGTCGCTGAGGCGGTCATTCTCACTTCCTTCCGCCAGTCACCTTTGCCTCTCGCTCTGCAGTTGAGGCTGGCCGGTGTTGGGAGGATTTCAGCGGCATCCACTGACTACGCGGGATCCCTTCTCGATACGCGACTCAAACCCGGGGAGGACTTTCCCGAGAACCAGCCCGAACCGCTCCGGGCGCTCGAAATCGCGCGAGCCGCAGGTTTCGCCCTGCCTGCAGAGGATCGCGGGTTGCTGCGCGTGCTGCCCACGCCGAACGTCTGGCAACTCGTCGGAGCCGACCCGTACCTTGTCGTGCACCCCGGTGCTTCGGTCCCGAGCAGGCGCTGGCCGCCGGAACGACACCGTGACGCCGTGCGGATGCTCGCGAACAACGGTTGGACGGTGCTCGTCACCGGCACCGCGAGCGAAGCACCGCTGACGGGTTTCGTCGCGGGTGACCACGGTGTCGACCTCGGCGGGCGCACAAGCCTGGCGGAGCTCGCGGGGATTCTCGGGTGTGCCGCCGCCGTGGTCGTCGGCAATACCGGGCCGGCGCATTTGGCAGCAGCGGTCGGCACCCCCATCGTGAGCCTTTACTCGCCCGTGGTTCCGGCGGTGCGCTGGGCGCCCTGGGGTGTGCCCGTGGCGCTCCTCGGCGATCAGGATGCCGCCTGCCGGAACAGTCGTGCCCGCGAGTGCCCGGTGCCGGGTCATCCGTGCCTCACCTCCATTTCGGCGGCGGATGTTGTGCGAGCCTGCGAGGGACTTGTCGGCTCCCGTTCGCCCGAGTCACGGTTGGTGACCACATGAGGATCCTCATCTGGCACGATCACGGCGGCTGGCTCGACGCCTTTGTGCGCGGCACGCACGACTACCTGGTGCCGGTCAGTGGCACAGGCGACGGAGGGGCGGACGGCCGGGACTGGCCCATCACCGAACTGCCACCGCGCCTGTTGCGCGACAGCGAGGTCGACGTTGTGATCCTGCAGCGTCTGGAGGAGCTCGACGAGCTCGAACGACTGACGGGGCTGCGGGCGGGCCGGGACGTGCCCGCCGTGTTCGTCGAACACAACACGCCCAGGGTGGACGTGCCCAACTCGCGGCACCCACTCAGAGACCGCGACGATGTGGTCATTGTGCACGTGACCCATTTCAACTCGCTGCTGTGGGACTGCGGCACAACGCCGACCGCCGTCATCGAGCACGGCGTCGTCGACAGGGGCTACCGGTATACCGGTGAGCTGGAGCGCTTCGGCGTCGTCATCAACGAGCCGGTGCGACGCTGGCGGGTGACCGGCACCGACCTGCTGAGCGAATTCACTGCGCTCGCGCCCGTAGATGTGTTCGGCATGAAAGCCGAGGGGTTGACCGACCGCGTGGGCACGGAGGCTGTCGTGCCGAGGGGTGACCTGCGCACGGAGCAACTCCATGACGAGCTCGCCCTGCGACGGGTGTACCTGCACCCGATGCGCTGGACCTCTCTCGGGCTCTCCCTCCTCGAGGCAATGCATCTCGGCATGCCGGTGATCGCGCTCGACATGACCGAGGTGCGACGGGCGGTGCCGCCCGAAGCGGGGGTCGTCTCCACCTCCCTCGATGAACTGCGCCGGGGAGCGCGACTCTTTCTGAATGAACCCGACGCCGCACGGGTCGCCGGACTGGTCGCGCGCGCGTTCGTGCGTGAGTACTACGGCCTGCAGCGGTTTCTGGATGACTGGGATGAGTTGCTGGGAGGAGTCGTCGGCGGTGAGGTCTCGACAAGCTCGACCACCGGGGGCCGCTCGACCACCGGGGGGCACTCGACCACCGGGAGGACAGCATGAGAATCGCCATGGTGTCTGAGCACGCGAGTCCCCTTGCCGCCCTCGGCGGAGTGGATGCCGGTGGCCAGAACGTGCACGTCGCCGAGCTCTCCCGATCGCTTGTCGAACGCGGTCATGACGTCACGGTGTACACCAGACGGGACCATCCCGCGCTGAAGACGATCGAGACCGTGGATGGTGTCGAGGTGGTGAATGTGACGGCTGGCCCCGCTCGCCAGGTGCCGAAGGATCGACTGCTGCCGTACATGCCGCCGCTCGCGAACGGCATCGTCGCCGACTGGCCCCGCATCCGGCCGGACATCGTGCACAGTCACTTCTGGATGTCAGGGGTCGCCGCGATCGAGGCGGCCCGCACCGCGAACTCGCGCTTCGTGCGTGGACGGGTGCCGGTCATCCACACCTTCCATGCGCTGGGCACGGTGAAGCGACGGCATCAGGCGGATGCGGACACCAGCCCCCCGGAACGGCAGTGGCTCGAACCGTGGGTCGCCCACACGGTTGATCGCATCATCGCGACCTGCTCAGACGAACTCGCCGAACTGGAAAGCCTGGGCGTGCACTCCTCGCGCGTGAGCGTCGCGCCGTGCGGGGTGGACACCGAACTGCTCACGCCCACCGGGCGCACCGACCCGAAGGGCCGCCGCCATCGCATCGGTGTCGTCGGGCGCCTCGTGCCGCGCAAAGGGGTTGAACTCGTCATCCAGGCGCTCGCACTGCTCGCCGACCGGGGGCGCAAAGACATCGAACTCGTTATCGTCGGCGGCTCGGTCGAGGGTCGACGGGATGAGGAGACGCGGCGCCTGGCGGGCATCGCCCGTTCGCTCGGCGTTGCGAACCGGGTGTTCTTCCGTGGCAGCGTGCCGCACCCCGAACTGCCGCCGCTCATGCGCTCGTTCGACACCGTCGTCTGTGCGCCGTGGTACGAGCCATTCGGCATCGTGCCACTCGAGGCGATGGCGTGCGGCGTTCCGGTGATCGGTACCGCGGTCGGCGGATTGCTCGACACGATCATCGATGGGGAGACGGGCATCCACGTTCCTCCGAAAGATCCGGAGGCCATCGCGTCCGCCATCACGAGGGTGCTGGGCGACCCGCACCTCGCCGACCGTCTTGCGCGCAATGCATGCGAGCGCATAAGCCGGGAGTACACCTGGCAGCGGGTCGCGACGCTCACGGAGAGCGTGTACGAGCAACTCGCCGCATCGCCCCCGGCCGCCGCGGTCGGGCTCTGAACGGAAGGTCGTCTCGGTCATGCCCCAGCTCAACACACCCCCCGGACTCGTGCTCATCACGGGAGGAGCATCCGGCCTGGGCGCCGCCGTCGCGGCGGCCGTCGAGGCGGATGGCGGCACGCCGATCATCTTCGATCTGGCGGCCGCTGGTGCTGCAAACGAGTTTGAGGTCGACGTGTCTGACACCGTTGCGGTGGAGCAGGCAGTCACTCGCGTGATCGAAGAGTTCGGGGAACTGGACGCTGTTGTGACGGCAGCGGGAATCGATCAGCCCGGCCAGCTCGACGAGGTGTCGGCTGTTGAGTGGGAGCGCGTCATCCGCGTCAACCTGCTCGGCACGGTGGCCGTCGTGCGGGCCGCCCTCCCGTCACTGCTGCGGTCGCACGGGCACGTCGTCACGATTTCGTCATCCCTCGGGCTGAGGGCGGTTGGCGGTGCGACGGCGTACTGCGCATCGAAGTTCGGGGTGCTCGGCTTCACCCGGTCGCTGGCAGCGGAGACGAGGGGTCGGCTTCGCGTCACGACGATCGTGCCGGCCGGCATGAAGACCAACTTCTTCGATGGGCGCGACGAACAGTACAAGCCGAAGGATGATTCGAAGCTCAACGATCCCGAAAACGTCGCCGCCGCAATCCTGTTCGTGCTGTCGCAACCGGAGGGTTCGGTCTTGCGCGAACTCGTCATCGCTCACGAACTGGAGGAGTCGTGGCCATGAACTCGACCACATCCCGGTAGACGGCTCCCTCCGGCGTGCCCGAAACGAAGGACACGTCGTGTTCGCAGCGCGCCGCAGTCCAGCCCACCTGGGTGGCGTCACGACCGCAGACGGGGCAGCGGGTGGTCCACGCAACATGCACGCGGTGTCGAGACCGCCCGAGCGGGCCCGCGTTGATGAGGTTACCGACCCAGTAAATCGAGACAGTCGGGCAACCGATCGCCTGGGCCAGGTGGCGCGGTCCGCTGTCGTTGCCGACGAACGCATGGGCGAGCGCCAGGACACCCACCAGGTCGGCAATGCCCATCGATCCCGCGAGCGAGGTCACCCCGTCTCCCGCGTACGCCACAATGTCGTTCGCGAGCGCGGATTCTGAGGCGTCACCCACGACGACTACGCGACCCCCCTCGTGTGCGACGCGCCGGGCGATTGCGGCGAAACGCTCCACCGGCCAGCGCCGACGGGGATCCGTCGCCCCCGGGTGCATGACAAGGAGAGGCCCGGACGCCCCAACCAGTTCGAAACCCTTCGCGAGCTCGACCGGCCGCACTGCAAGCTGCGGCTCGAGCGCCACCGGCGCTGCTCCGACCACGCCCGCGACCTCGAGCGCGCGAAACACCTCGTGCTGGTAGTAGTGGTAGGGCACCCAGCGATCCAGTTGCCGTGCGTCCTCCGTGCGAAGTCCCGCCGTGACGCGCGCACCAAGTCGCTCGAGGAACGGATTCGAGTAGCGGCCACCGCCATGCAACTGGAGGGCGAGGTCGAAGGTACGGTTGCGCATTCGTTCGCAGAACTGCTCGGTCGCGGCAGGGTCATCCGCCCCGTCGCGCACACCACGAACGATGGGCAGCACCTCGACGTCGTCGATCGATCCGGGTCGCGTGGCGAACAATGCGGCATGCAGCGGGGTACCGAGAAGCGTGATGTGCGCATCCGGATACGCGGCGGCCATGGCGTCGATCGCCGGCAACGCGAGCAGCACGTCGCCGAGGCCTCCCCCGCGCAGCACGGCGATGCGGCGCACACCCTCCACGCGCGAACCGCCGGACTCCATCAACATCGCTGGCGCACCGTTTCCTCCCGCCCGCTCCCCCTACCTGTGCCCGAGCCGCGTTGTGCTCAAACGTTCCTGCCGAACGGGTGTGAGCGCGTGTAGAGATGAACAGAAGTGGGTACGGAGCAGCCATGGTGATCATCCAGCTACCGCGGCTCGACACGTCAGAGCACGTCATCCGCATCAGCGATCCGCGTGACGGTTCACCGGTTGGCGTGCTGCCGTGCACCGAACCGGACGTCGTCGCCAGCGCTGTGGCCCAGGCAGTGGATGCCTCCCGCCGGTGGTCGCGCACGCCCGCGGAGGAACGCGGCGCGCTGCTGCGGCATGCCGCCGCACTTGTCGCTGGCCGCGCAGAGGAGCTTGCCGAGCTCAACACCCGCGAGACGGGCCGCCCGTTGGACGAAGCCAGGGCGGGGGTGCAGGCGGCGGTCCGCACCATCCTGCAATATGCCGAGCTCGGTCCGCTGCACCGCGGCCGCAGCCTTCGTGGAGCAGTGGATGCCGCGGACTACACGGTGTCGGAACCGCGCGGGGTCGTCGCAGCGCTCACGCCCTGGAACGACCCGGTTGCGGTGGCCGCTGGCCTCATCGCAGCCGCCCTCGTGACGGGCAATGCGGTTATCCACAAGCCGAGCGAGAGGTCGCCGCATGTCGGAGCGCGTCTGGGCGACCTCATCGAATCGGCTCTCCCTGCGAACGTGTTCCAGACGGTGCTCGGCGGTGCCAGCGTGGGCAACACCCTCATCTCGCAACTCGGTATTGACGTGATAGCCCACGTCGGCTCGACGGCCACCGGACAGCGCATCGCACGGGTTGCGGCGATGACCGGTGCGCACATCATCCGCGAGAACGGAGGAAACGACGCGCTCATTGTCGACGAGGAGCTCGACCCCGAGTGGGCCGCCCAGCAGGCTGCCCTCGGTGCCTTCGCCAACTCGGGCCAGTTGTGCACCTCGGTCGAGCGGGTGTTCGTGCATGAGAGCATCGCTGAGCCCTTCCTCGCCGCCCTCGTCGGCGAGGCGCAGCGTCGCG
Organism: uncultured Actinomycetota bacterium; assembly: GCA_963848065.1. Taxonomy (GTDB): domain Bacteria; phylum Actinomycetota; class Actinomycetes; order Actinomycetales; family Microbacteriaceae; genus CAWKBZ01. The sequence goes on from CAWKBZ010000001.1 coordinate 479,949, forward strand.
AGCGCAGCGCTGAATTGGGCCCGCTCGTCGACGATGACCTGCGCGTCCGGGTGCACGGCCACGTGGCGGATGCCGTGAGCCGGGGCGCGCGAGTGTTGTGCGGCGGCAGGATCCCCGACGGCCCTGGGTTCTTCTATCCGCCCACCGTGCTGCTCGGGTGCGACTCCCCCATGCTCATCATGTCGGAGGAGACCTTCGGTCCGGTCGCCCCCGTTCAGGTTGCCCGCACCTTCGGCCAGGCACTCGCCCTCGCTGCCGGCGACCGCTTCGGGCTGTCAGCCACGGTGCTCACGCGCTCGATGGAGCACGCCCACCAGGCGATCGCCCAGTTGCCCGTCGGCACCGTCAAGATCAACACTGTGTTCGGCGGTGCCCCGGGCGGGTCGGCGCAGCCCCGCGGAGACAGCGGCAGCGGATTCGGCTACGGCCCCGAACTGCTCGACGAGTTCACGACGACAAAGGTCGTGCACCTGGGCCCACCCGGCTGATGTGAACGGACCGTGAGATGACACCAACCGAACCGATCCTCTCCACCCGCGCGGCGATCACCCCCGATGTCGCGCTTCGGCTGCGCCACATGTCGCCGATCGTGACCGTTATCGGTGACCCCATGCTCGACGGGTGGTGGCACGGTACGAGCACGAAGATGGCGCGCGAAGCCCCAGCCCCCATCGTGCGGCTCGCGAGCAAACAGTTCGTGCCGGGCGGCGCGGCCAACACCGCGATGAATGTCGCGGCCCTCGGCGCGAGGGTGCGCTTCGTCGGCCTCGCGGGGCAGGATGAGGCCGGGTATCTGCTGCGGGACCTGCTCTCGTCTTCAGGCATCGACGTGAGCGGGCTCATCCTCCACCCCGGCGTGCAGACCATCACGAAGGACAGGATCGTCGCGGGTGACCAGGTGCTCGCCCGTCTCGACGGTGGGCAGGACGGCGACTACCCCGGCGAGGCGATCGACGCCCTGGCCCGGGCTGCCGTCGCCGCTACGCGGGGGGTGCAGGCCGAGCTCATTTGCGACTACGCGACTGGCATGCTGCCTCGAAGTGTTCTCGATGCCCTGCTGCGGCGGGACATCCGCCCACCGCTCACTGTCATCGACGCGCACAATCCGGCCCTCTGGGCGGAACTGGGGCCGCACCTGATAACGCCGAATGCCGAGGAGACCGCAGCGATGATGGATGTCGCGATACCGCGTACCTCGGATCGCGCAGCTCTGGTCTCCAGCCTCGCCGACCGGATCATCGAGACGGCCGGGGCGGAGGCGGCCATCGTCACGCTCGACCGCGACGGCACCGTGGTGCTCACCCGGCAGGGCGGCATCCATCGCACCTGGGCAAGGCCGTCAACCGACAAGCAGGCGTCGGGCGCGGGCGACACGTTCGTCGCGGCGATGACGGTTGCGCGCGCATGCGGCCTGCCCCTGCTCACGAGCGCTGACCTGGCGCAGGCGGCAGCGGATGTTGTGGTCGGCAGGTTCGGAACCTCCATCTGCTCGACCACCGACCTCGTCGCTCTGCTCGACGAGTTCGCCGACAGCGCGCTCGAGCAGGGCGAACTCGTGCGTCGTCTGCGCGACGAGCGAGCTGCCGGGCACCGCATCGTCTTCACGAATGGATGCTTCGACGTGCTGCATCGGGGACACACCGCCTACCTCAATCGGCGCGAAACTGCTCGGCGATGTGCTCGTCGTCGCGCTGAACAGCGATGCTTCGGTGCGGCGGCTGAAGGGTGAGGGCCGCCCGATCAATCCTGTCGCCGATCGCGCCGGTGTACTGGCCGCCCTCAGTTGCGTCGACTACGTCACCGTCTTCGATGCCGATACGCCCATCGCCCTCATCGAACAGATCCGGCCCGACGTGCACGCGAAGGGCGGCGACTACACGGCCGAGCAACTGCCCGAATATGACACGGTGCGCAGCTACGGCGGCGAGATCCGGATACTCGACTATCTTCCCGAGCATTCGACCACGGCGGTCGTGGAGCGCATCAGAGCGGGACAAGTGGCCGCGCGGGTATCGAAGGCAGCCGGAACGGCGTGAGGCGGAACCCGCGCCGTTCGATCCCGAACGAAGCCGTAGGCTGGTTAGACCTGAATCGCATTCGCTACAATGCTGAAGTGCATCAGGCGCGAATATAACTCAGTGAATGGGGGTGGATCATGGCGGTTCTCTGGGTCAACTACGACCTCAGTACTGCTGGCGCGAATTACGACGCCCTCGTGGTCTACCTCAAGTCGCACCAGTCGTGGGCGCACCCCATGAAGAACAGCTTCTTCGTTCAGACCGATATCGACCCAGGCGCACTGCGCGACGGGATGGAGTCCTTCCTCGGCCCGAAGGATGACATCATCATCGTTCCCGTGGGCGGACAGGGCTGGGCGACCTTCGGTCTCGACACTCACATCAACGAGTGGCTGCGGGCCCACCTCTAATCGGCGGCAATCACTGTCGCTCCGCCGGACACGATGATGCCACCATGCTCAGGGATGTCCACCGTCAGCAGGTAGGCGCCGACGGATGCCGCAGCCGAACCGGTCGCCGGATCCTCCGTGATGATCAAACGCTTCATTAGTCGACAGTGGGAAGCCCCCCTGTAGTAGTGTTGGTCCAACAAATAGTGCTCATTGGACTCTTCCGGTCGCGATCGAACCAGGGCCGGGCAAAAGAGCCTCAGTGAGTGACTACGAGGGCAGAAATCTCGATAGTACGTAACGTGCGGGGGGGGATTCTGCTCGGCGGTAGTCCTGTTTTGCGACAGGAGTACCCTATGAGCATTTCGGCCAAGCGGCAGCCGCCTCTTCCGGTCACCAACAAGCATGATGTGCGTGTTGCTCTAATCAAGCACTTGGCCCGCGTTGCTATTGCTCTCATAGGGGCGGCCAGTGTCATCGCCCTTACGATCATGAGACTCCATTGAGCAAGTCCATTGGTGATGAGCAGGTCGAGCGGCACTCCCTCCCGGCGACACCGGGTGCAACTGCGCTAGAAGAACACCGAGCGAGCCACCGCCGTGACCTCGATGCGAAACCCGTCCGGCACAAGGATGCTCAGCACGGGCGGCCTCCAATACCCCGAGAGGGTCACCGTCGCACTGCGCCCATCGACACTCCCCGCGCGCTCGACCACGACCGACTCAAGACCGCTGTGCGGATGATCGCGAACGTAGCCGGAGACGGCGGCCGCGACATCCGCTGATTGCAGCACCAGCCTGGGGCCATCGGGGGTGATCTCGATGGCGCTCAGTTCGAACGCTTCGGCGCCGACGAGGGCGGCACCGTCGGCGAGCGTGAAGAGACGCTTGCGCTCCAGGTACAGGGACGTCGCCGCGACGACGAGCAGGATGAGCGTGAGCGAAAGTGCCCCGTAGAAGATGGTCAGCAGGAGGGTCGAGCCCTCCTCGTCGCGGGTGCGGTTCATCGCACACCTGCGAACCGCGACACCTGCTGTGTCGCGCTCGCCTGCAACTGGACGGCGGGCGGAACGTCGCTCGTGAGCACGGGCGGCAGCAGCGGAAGCGGCACAGCGAGCGAGATCGAAACGGTGACGAACCCCTGGCGGGTGAGGCACTCCGACGGTCGCGGCGTGCATGCGACGGTCACGGTGGCCTGGGTGGGGTTGATCCCGTAGTCGGCCAGTGCGAACTCGATCGCCCTGCTCGCGCGCGCCTGGGCATCCGCCACTGTTTCGCCCTGCACGAAAACGCGGGCAGCCTGCCGCACGGCTCCCTCCGCGGCGAGCGCCCCCGCCTGGATCGCCGCCATCGTCAAGACCAGATAGACCAGGGGTACCAGCAGGATCAGCCCCGCGGTGATGAACTCGAGTGATGCCGACCCGCGATCATCCGCCCATCGTCGCTCAGTCGAGGAATTCGATCGCCGCATGGCCGGACACCTCCAGCCCGCGTTCGATACCGACCAACCCGATGAGAGGAAGCGGCGCGCGAACGGTGACGATGGATGCCGGATGCCCCAGGTATGTGCCGGTGGTGGCCGTGACATCCAGTGCATAGCTCTCGCCGATCGCCGCGGTGATGAGGTCGCGCGCGCGGGCGACACCGTCCGCGAGATCGGTGTCAGCGAGCGCTCCGAATCGGGCGCCCTCGGCGGCGGCGTCGAGCACCGTGTTGCGGATGTGAAGGGCGAGCCCGAGCTGGATGACGGAGAGCGTGAGCACGGTGAGCAGTGCACCCACGAGCACGAACTCGGCGGCGGCCGAACCGCTGTCGTCAGAAGCCCGTGACACGCTCGATCGCCTGCTGGAACACGCTGCTCAGGGCGGGCGCGGCGACGGCCCAGATGATGAGCACGAGCCCTGCAGTCATGAGGGTGATGAGCACCCAGCCCGGCACATCGCCGGTTTCGTCGGAAATCCTGTGGGCACTTTTCATGCCGCAATCTTGGGCCGCAACGGCCCATCGCCGCCGAAGTTCTCCACAGCCGGAACGAAAAAGTTTTGACCGATGTCGATTCCGGTCGCCCCCGTTCGACGCAATAGTAGAGGGAGCGCAGCGGCAGCCCCGCACACGAAGGGAACACCATGAAGTACATGCTGATCATGCGCTCCAACCAGGAGGCCGTCGAGGCCTCGAAGGAGCTCGACTTCGAGGAGATCATCAACGCGATGGGCGCGTACAACGAGTCGATGATCAAGGCGGGCGTGCTGCTCGCCGGCGAGGGCCTCAGCGACGCGGAGGAGGGCTTCGTCGTCGACTTCGGCGCCGAGACGCCGATCGTCACCGACGGCCCCTACGGCGAGACCCACGAGCTGTTCAACGGCTTCTGGATCATCCAGGTCTCCAGCAAGGAGGAGGCCGCCGAGTGGGCGAGCCGCTGCCCGCTCGGGCCCGGAGCCAAGCTCGAGGTGCGGCGCGTCACCGACGAGTGCGACTTCGCCGACTACGCCGACAACGAGTACATCCAGAAGGAGGCCGGGTGGCGCGAGCAGCTCGGCACCGAGTGACCCGGCTGGGCTGATCATGTCCGATCTCCAGCGCACGGTCGACGCCGTCTGGCGCATCGAGGGCGCGCGCATCGTCGCGACGCTCGCCAAGATGACCGGCGACGTCGGCCTCGCCGAGGATCTCGCCCAGGAGGCCGTCGTCGATGCGCTGCGCGCAGTGGCCGGAGTCAGGGCGTCCCGCGACAACGCGGGCGCCTGGCTCACGGCCGTCGCGAAGCGGAAGGCGATCGACGGCTGGCGACGCCGGGAACGGCTCGACGAGCGCTACCACGCGATGGCCCACGACCTCGACGAAGCGGATGACGAGGAGTGGCAGCCGATCGACGACGACGTACTGCGGCTCGTCTTCACGGCCTGCCACCCCGTGCTCTCCCGCGAGGCCCAGGTCGCGCTGACGCTCCGCGTCGTCGGCGGTCTCACGACCGAGGAGATCGCCCGGATGCTGCTCGTGCCGGTCGCGACGGTGCAGCAGCGCATCGTGCGGGCGAAGAAGACCCTCGCGGCTGCCCGCGTGCCGTTCGAGGTGCCGGAGCCGAGTGAGTGGAGCGCGCGGCTCGGCGGAGTGCTCGGGGTCGTCTACCTGGTCTTCACCGAGGGGTATGCCGCGACATCCGGCGACCGGTGGATCCGCACCGAGCTCGCCCACGAGGCGCTGCGGCTCGGCCGGGTCCTCGCCGGGCTGCTGCCCCGCGAGCCGGAGGTGCACGGGCTGGTCGCGCTCATGGAGCTCCAGTCGTCGCGCTTCAGCGCTCGCGTGGCTGCCGACGGCAGCCCGGTGCTGCTCGCCGACCAGGACCGGTCGCGCTGGGATCGCAGCGCAGATCGCCCGCGGTCGTGACGCACTCGAGCGAGCGGATGCGGTCGGCCGCGGTCGCGGCAATTACGCCCTGCAGGCGGCGATCGCCGAGTGCCACGCGTCGGCACCGAGCTTCGAGGACACCGACTGGGAGCGCATCGTCGTGCTCTACGAGGCGCTCGGCCGACTCGCGCCGAGCCCCGTCGTCGAGCTCAATCGGGCGGTCGCGGTGTCGATGGCGACCGGCCCCGCGAACGCCCTGCGCATCGTCGACCGGCTGTCGTCTGACGGCGCGCTGCGCGGCTCGCACCTGCTGCCGAGCGTGCGCGGCGAACTGCTCGCGCAACTCGGGCGGATCGATGAGGCTCGTTCGGAGCTGCTCATCGCGGCCGGCCTCACCGCGAACGAACGCGAGAGCGAGGTGCTGCGGGCGAAGGCCGCGGCGCTGTGATCCGGTGACGCACTTGCGCCCTGCAGTTTCGCGGGGCACGATCTCCTCATGACCAAGTACCTCATCTCCTTCCCGAGCGAAGCCATGGTGCTCTCGGAGGAGGAATTCCCCATCGTCGTCGAGGAGTCCCACGCCGTCATCGAGGAGGCGAAGGCCGCCGGCGTCTACGTGTTCGGCGGCGGAATCGCGGAGGACGTCGACCCCGTGCTGGTCGCCGCCGACGGGTCGGTGTCCACCGAGATCTACCCCGGAACGGAGTTCAACGGCGGATTCACGGTTCTCGAACTGCCGGACCGCGAGGCCGCCGTCGAGTGGGCCAGGAAGATCGCCGTCGCCTGCCGCTGCTCACAGGAGCTTCGGGAGTTCATGTACGACCCCGCGAGTTAGAACGACCCGAGCACCTCGGCTAGCCGCCGTTCGAGGTACTCGCGTTCGGGCCTGGTGCGGGCGAGCGCGAGCGCCTCACGGTACCGGGCGGCCGCGTCATCCACTTCTCCGAGGCGCCGGTGCATGTCCGCGCGCGCCGCTGGCAGGAGGTAGTAGCCGGGCAGGTCGAGCGTGGCGAGTGCCTTGAGACCGACGGCGGGGCCTTCGGCGAACCCGACCGCGACCGCCCGGTTGAGCTCGATCACCGGTGACGGATTGAGGCGGAGCAGTTCGTCGTAGAAGCGGACGATCTGTTCGAAGTCGGTGCTCGCGGCATCCACGGCGACAGCATTGCATCGTGCGATCTCCGCCTGCAGGCGGTACTGACCGGGCGAACCGGTGCTCATGATGTCGAGCAAAATGGTGGCCTCGGCGATAGCCGCCGCATCCCACCGCGAGCGGTCCTGCTCCTCAAGTGAGAGAATTCCGCCGCTGTCGTCGACCCTGGCGTCGCGACGCGAATGCTGCAGGAGCATGAGAGCGAGCAGCGCCACGATCTCGGGCTCGTCGGGCATGAGGCCGTGCAGCAAACGCCCGATGCGGATCGCCTCCTCGGCGAGCGGAGGCCGCACGTGCGCGTCGCCCGAGGACGACGCGTAGCCCTCGTTGAACAGCAGGTACACCACGACGAGCGCTCCCCCGAGCCGCTCGCCGAGCAGGTGCGGCGGCGGAACCCGATACGGGATGCCCGCCCTGCTGATCTTCGCCTGCGCCCGCACGAGCCGCTGCGCCATTGTGGGCGTCGGCACGAGGAACGCCCGCGCAATCTCCTCGGTGGTGAGGCCCGCGACCGTGCGGAGGGTGAGGGCGACCCGGGCCTCAAGGGAGAGCGCGGGGTGGCAGCACGTAAAGATGAGTCGCAAGCGATCGTCCTCGATGTCGGGCGTCTCCGGATCCCATTCGTTGAGTTCGTTCATGATCGCCACCTCCCTGACCTTCGTCGCCTCTGCGGCCGCACGTCGCAGTCGATCCATGGCGCGATTCTTCGCGACCGTTGTCAGCCAGGCACCGGGGTGCGACGGCACACCGTCGCGGGGCCAGCGCTCGAGAGCCTTCGCCATGGCATCCTGGGCGCAGTCCTCGGCGAGCTCCCAATCCCCCGTGATGCGGATGAGCGTCGCGACGATGCGCCCCCACTCCTCGTGGTGCACTCGCGCAACGGCATCAGCGGCGTCCGTCACTCCGCGTCGCCCCACACCGCGCGTACTTCAATCGCCCCGAATCGCGCCATCGGATGGGTCGCGGCAATTGCGACCGCCTCGTCGAGATCGGCGACGTCCATGACCGCGAAGCCGGCAATCCACTCCTTGCTCTCAGTGAACGGGCCATCGGTTAGGAGCACGTGCTTGTCGCGCATCCGCACTGTCGTTGCGTCCTCGACGGGCTGCAGGCGCCGTCGGTGCAGCAGGATGCCGCGCCGCTCGAAGTCGGCGTCCCACTCCGGCGCGGTGTCCTCGGCCTCAACGTAAGGTTCGCCGTCGGTCGTGACGATGACGGACATCATGACCCGCATCTCAGGCCGGGTGCGGACTCGGGTCGAACTCGAGCGGCCAGGTCGGGCGCACCTCGATCCGGCCGAAGCGTGCCATCGGGTGGGCCGCCGCGATCTCGATCGCCTCGTCGAGGTCAGCGGCCTCGATGAGGTCGTAGCCGGCGATCCACTCCTTCGACTCGGTGAACGGCCCGTCGGTGACGATGCGCTCCCCGTTGCGCACGCGCACCGTTCTCGCATCCTCGATCGGTCGCAGCCGGTCGCCGTGCAACCGACGGCCGAGCCCGTCCGCGTTGGCGACCCATTCCTCGATGTTGTCCTCAGCCGCAACATAGGGCTCTGCATCTGGATCGGTGGCGATGAACAAGATGTATTCCATTGATTCCTCCTGAAGGTGACGGTACGTGAGAACGACGAACGGGCAACAGTGCTTTTCGACAGTCCCGGCAAAGTTTCACAGAATCCGCACGAATACGGCGATCGGAATGCTGCGCACGGCGCCCCGCGGTTCGGTGTCACGCTCCCGTTCGCGTTCCGGTGTCGGCTCGTTGGCCCCGCGGGCGGCGCGGATGGCGGCAAGCAGCTTCTTCATGACGTCCTCCCTTTACGCAGGCGACGAACGGGATCGGGCGTTTTCGACAGTTGCCTGCTGCGGCGCTCACGAAATGCCCCCCGCACCGCGCATCGGCGCCCCACCGTCATCCGCGCGGAGTTTTGTCATCGGCGCGAGAGTTCTAACAGGCGCGCGGATGACAAAAGTCCGCGCCGTCGCGCCGGGGGTGCGACAAGCGGGCTCAGAACCCCAACTGCAGCACGAACACTCCGGGGAAGATCGCGAACAGGATCGTCATCGGCAGGATCAGGAATACCAGCGGGACCAGCATCGCAACTTCCTTCTTGCCCGAAAGCTCGAGCAGCTCGCGCTTGGACTCCTCCCGCGAGTCCTGAGCCTGGGCGCGCAGCACGTCGGCGAGCGGCGTGCCGCGCTCGAGCGCTCCGGTCAGTTGCTCGATCGCGCGCGTGAGCGGGGGCAATTGCAGCCGGCGAGCGAGTCCGGTGAGGGACTCGGCCAGGGGCAGCCCCGTTCCCACGGCGCCGATGACCGCGGCAAGTTCTGCCGCGAGCTCTCCGCGGGAGATGCGCGCTACCCGCCGGAGCGCATCGAGTATCCCCTCCCCTGCGGAAAGGCTGAGGGTGAGGAACTCCAGCACCGTCGGGAGTTCCTTGCGCAGCCGCGCGAGCCGCGCGAAAGCCTGGCGCTGCAGCAGGTAGTCCCGCCCGAAGAAGCCGCTGGCCGCTGCAACAACAACGAGCGCAACCTGCGCGGGAAGTGGAACGGATTGCGCCGCACCTAGCGCGAGCGAGAAGAGGATCCCTCCACTCGCCGCCGCGCCAGCCCACGCGAGTTGGCGAGAGCGATAGTCCTCGAGGGAGAGCGTGAGCCCAGCCTGGCGCAGGCGCAACTCGGTCGTCTCGGCACCCGTCGCGAACACACCGGCGACTGTGCGCAGCCGGCCGAGAACCGGCTCAAGAACCGCCCAGAACACCGGCAGCGGGTCCGCCGAGCGGCGCTCCATCAGGTCACGGGCGGTCGACGAGACATCCACTACATGCGGGGCGACCCGGGCGGCGAGACTCGGACGGCTCAGGCGCGGGGTCAAGCTGACGAGCATCCACAGGCCGAGTCCCAGCCCGAGCCCGCACAGCAGGGCGATTGGCAGTGGTCCGGTCACGAGAACCACCGGCTCTCCTCCGGCAGTCGGCCGATGCCGACCATGATGCGGTAGGCGACCACCGAAACGCCGAGACCACCGACCACGACAACGGCTCCCGCCGCGCTGTTGTAGGCGGCGGCAGCCTCCGGCCGCGTCGCGAGCATGACGAGCACGATCCACGGGGCGGCGACCCCGAGCCGTGCGGCATTCATGATCCAGGACTGCCGCGCCTCGACCTCGGAGCGGATGGCGGCATCCTCACGCAGGTACGCGCCAAGGTTGCGCAGTACCGTCGTCAGTTCGCTTCCACCCACCTCGCGCGCCATGCGCAGCGTCTCAATGATGCGGTCAGCCACGGGATCGACGAGCCGGTCCTTCAGGCGGTCGAGGCTGTCAGAGAAGTTGCCGGTCATCCGGAAGTCGCGGTCGAACGCGTCGAAGGCGGCGCGGGTCATGGTGGGGCCGGAATGGCTGAGAGTGGCGACGCTGTCGGGCAGCGAGAGTCCGGAACGCACCGCCGAGACAAGGTGATCGACAACGTCGGGCCAGAGAACCCTGGCCGCACGTCGATAGGCTCGCGCGCGCCAGAAGATCGCGACGGAAGGAAGCGTGAGAGCGAGAATTGCCGCCGCGACGGCGAGCGCGACAACGGGTACGAGCGCAATCACTAGCGAACCGGCAGCGACCGCGAGGAGCAGCGACACGACCACAACGGTCGCGACGGACACGCGCTCGAGTCCCGCCTGAACGAGCCGTTCGCGGATGATCGCGACCACCCCCGACCGCCGGCGGGCTGTGCCACCGGATGTTGCCGGCCACAGCAGCGGCGACGCGACGAGCAGCAGGCCGACGCCGAGCAGCAACCCGAACGTGAGGGTCACGCGAGCACCTGCGCAAGCACGGCATCGGGATCGAGATTCGCGGCACGGAATTTCGCCATGCGCTCCGGCTGGCCACCCGTCGGCTGCAGGATGCCTCCGCGCAGCGCGAAGATCGTGGATGCCTCGATGACCGACCCGAGAGGTGCCCGGTCGGCGCGATGATCTCCACGATCCGCCGCTTTCCCGAGCGCTCAAGATCACAGTGCACAACAATGTCAATGCTCGCGGCGACGGTCGGCACCACGAACGACGAGTCGATGTTGCGGCCAGCGAGGAGCGGCAGGGTGCACAGTTTCGTCAGCGCGTCGCGCGCGCCATTCGCGTGGATCGAGCACATGCCGGGAAGCCCGCTGTTGAGCGCGATGAGCAGGTCGAGGGACTCCGCTTCGCGCACTTCGCCGACCACGAGGCGGTCGGGGCGCATCCGCAACGCTTCCTTGATGAGTCTGCGCAGGGTGATCTCGCCGGTGCCCTCGAGGCTCGGCTGCCGGCACTGCATCGACACGACATCCTGTGCGGTGAGGTCGAGTTCGAAGGTCTCCTCGACCGTGACGATGCGTTCGGCGGGACGCGCGACCGAGAGCAGCGCGTTGAGCAGCGTCGTCTTGCCGCTCTGGGTCGCGCCCGAGACGAGGATGTTCTGGCCGCTGAGCACGCACATCCGCAGGAACTCGGCCGCCTGATGGGTGACGGACCCGAGGTCGACGAGTTGCTGCAGGTTGCGGATGCGCTTGGTGAACTTGCGGATGTTGACAGCCCAGTGCTTCTGCGTGATGTCGGGGATGACGACGTGCAGTCGCGAGCCGTCAGGGAGGCACGCGTCGACAAACGGGCTGCTCAGATCGATGCGGCGGCCGGATGACTGCAGCATCCGCTCGACGAGGTCGCGCACCTCGGCGTCAGTGAGCACGAGGTCGGTGAGCTCGGGCACGCCGTCGCGCGCGACGAAGACCTTCTCGGGCGCGTTGATCCACACCTCCTCGATGCTCGGGTCGTCGAGGTATGCCTGCAGCGGGCCGAACCCGGTGAGGGTGGCGAGCACCTGGCTCGCGGTCGCGCGCTCGTCGGCGAGGAGGGGCAGCGACCCGCCGAGCGCGCGCTCGGAGTAGCGCTGCACCTCGTCGCGCACGTAGCGACTCGCGAGGCTGCTTGTCGCGCGACAGGTCGACTCCGTCGAGCCGCACCCGCTCGCGCACGCGGTCGGTGATGATCGACACGGCCTGCAACATGCGAACCAGTGTGGAGCGGATTCGATCACGGCTGCCGGAACTATCCACAGGTTCGACTCCACACTCCCGCACCAAATGCAGGCAATTCTGGTCGAGGGGGTCATCCCGTCGCTGGGTTAGGTGGCAGAACACCCGATTGCCTTCATTTGGTACATGAGAGGGCGTGCGACGCAGACGTGACAAAGTGGAGATGAGGAGTACCGATGAAACTCAGCCTGCCCTTTACCGAAGCGATCGCGATCGCCACCGCCAGCGAGCCTCTGCCTACGATGATCCAGTCGCTGCGCTGCGAAGGCGACACCGTGCTTGCGGAAATCGACCTCGGGCAGATTCCCGACGCATCCACCGCCCTTCGTTTTGCCGCAGCAGCGGCGGGCACCATCTCAATCACTGCACGCTTCACCGGCTTCTCACACGGCGTCGCAACCCTCGCAGTCACCGTGCATGCCCGGGCACTGCCCGCGCACAAACTGCTGCCGATGCTCGTTGGCCCGATCAACAATGCCCTCCGCGACAACGGCCTGCCCGACGGCCTTGTAACCATTACCAGGGGCGACAACGAGCCACTCGTGTTCATCGACGTGCAGAAGGCCGTCGCGAGCAAGGCAAACGGCGTGACGGTGACCGAGCTTCGATTGGCGGATGCCGTCATCCATGTCTCGGCGGACATCGGAACCCTGCGCCTGCGCTGAGAAGGGACAATGGAGGATGGCTCCTCTTCGCTCCCTCCGCACCCTGGGCGTCGCCGCGGCAACGCTGCTCCTGCTGACCGCGTGCGGCCCCGGCGTGCAGGAGAACGACGAGGGACGGATGATCGCCATCGCCGGCAACACGGAGCTGATCGTGCAGCAGTACCAGGAGCTTGAGGGCACCCTCGATTGGGGTCCGGGCGGATGCGCGATCGCGACGACCGACGATGGAGAGCAGTTCCTTCTTGTCTTCCCCGACAACAGTTCCCTTGACGGCGACGAGATCGTCATGCCGCGCGGCGAGCGACTGAGCATCGGGCAGCGGCTGACTCTGGGTGGTGTCTACGACGAGCTCGAACCCGAACGGGGCGACTTCGGCGGCATCCCGCAATCGTGTCTCACCGAACAGGGGTTCTGGCCGAACTCGCTTCAGTAGCGGGTGCGCGGGCGGAAGCGGCGCCCGACCGTGAGCAAGCCGAGCACGGCGACAATGAGCAGTTGCAGCGTCACGAGCGAGGCGAAATTGGCGTTGATCGCCGTGGCGAGCGCGGTCACCGCGAGAAGGAGGAGTGTACTGACCTCCCATCCCCGACGGCCGGTCAGCGCGGCCGCGAGCGCGCACACTCCGAGCAGGATGACACGAACACCGTGGTCGATGTCGGAGAAGAACGGCGTGGTCGAGTAGAAGGAAAGCGTCACCGCGATCAGCAGCAGCGCGGTCCACGCGGCGAACAGCCGCCAGCTCCGGCGACCGCGCACGACATAGATCGGCTGCTCCCCAGCGGCCAGTTGTGCGAGCAGAATGGCGTGGGCCTCGCTCACCCGGGCGAACTCGGCGTTTGCTGTGGCGACATCACCGGCCGGTGCACCCGCGAGACGGTCCGGATGAGAGACGCGGGCGCGCTGCCGGTAGGCCCGCTCGATCTCGTCCCGGGATGCGTCAGGACTGACCGCCAGGATTGCTGCCGCGGCATCCGGGGTCATGAACCGATTTTACGCGCGCTGACCGCACGGTGCCGGGGAGTGCGCGGTTACACTGAAACCGCCAGCGGGAGTGGTGGAATTGGTAGACACGCAGGATTTAGGTTCCTGTGCTTTCAAAAGCGTGAGGGTTCAAGTCCCTTCTCCCGTACTTTCCGAAATGTGCCGGAACTCGGGGACGGCGAGTTGGTGCCCAGCCATCCCCGAATCACAGCTTTAGTGGTTCAGTGACAGGCCTTTGCATAAGGATCGCATTCACCGATCGGTCCGCCACCACCGCTACCACTCGACATCATGTGATCGAGGCGATCCGTCATGTGAAAGTCTGCTAAGACGAACTTCGCCTTCAAATTTTCTTCTTCGTGGGCAGGGTAGGCCCATGTCGAGAACAGAAGACCAATTGAGTGTGCGTATACAACGCTGTTCGCACTAACGGAACGAATGTCCACGTTGATCGCCTGAAACCCCATCGCCTTGACGTTGTTCATGTACCCGCTTGAGACGTTCGTTCCACAAGCTTATGTCGAGCGGTCGAACTTTCATGAGCCGGGGGGTCATAGCTCCGTTCCGCTGTGCCCGGACTTCCTGGAGCAGGGTGTTGTCGACTGAGGAAACCCAGACTTTGTCAAAAAGCGAGTGCGAGCCGAGCTCGGCATTCAGCTCTGCCGCTTGAGCGAACACGTGCTGGGTCGAGGAGGCACAGGTGCTTGCAGTGATGGGGTTGGAACAACCCGCCTTCAACTGCAACCACCCACCTGTCAAACCCTAGTGGGGTGAAATGGTCGAGGAGGTCGTCGAAGTAGACGACTTCTGTACCACGACATGCCGCCAAGGAGGCGACGCTAGAAGCTTCAACACTGTACCCGCCACATGAACTGTCGTGGAACAGGATCAGTCGGCCCGAGGGCCAATTGTAGTGGACGTCGATCTCCACCCAGTCAGCGCCCTTCGCCACGGCGCTTTCGATTGCTTCCCACGTGTTTTCGGGATGGTGCTGGATGTCCCCACGATGTGCGACGGCATCGGTGCCACTGCACGGGAAGTCATAACAAGGAACGGCGCTGGCGGGCGCTGCCGCCGTGAAGAAGCCTGCGAGCGTGAGCAACGCTGTGGCCAGATAGATGAGCCGCCTGCGCGACTGATTGGGCTTGAGCAATGGTGGTCCTCCTGTAGATGGGTGCCAGATAGGTACTCGCTCAGGCCCGTCGAAGCCCTGAGCTTTCTTGAGGGCTGTAATGAGGAGACGTTTCGCAAATTCGTGCTAGCTCTACACACGCCCCATTGCCTGCCGTGATGCAGCATCCTGGACCTATTTAGATCGCGTGTTGAGCATTCAGCGTGGATGCGCTGATCCGAGAATGCGCGAGGCTCAACTGGCTTCAACGTGGATTAATGCAAATCGATTTAGTGCGGTGAGGCGCGGAAAGGCCATCCTGATGATTTCCAATACCGAGATAAGGATCGGCCCCCCTGACCGTAACCTGGCCATGGAACTCGTGCGGGCGACGGAGGCTGCGGCCATTCGGGCGGTCCCGTTCATCGGGAGCGGCGACAAAGCTTCGGCAGATAGGGCGGCAGTCGATGCCATGCGGACGTTTCTGCGAACCGTTGACTTCGACGGGCTCGTCGTGATTGGTGAAGGGGAGAAGGACAACGCCCCCATGCTCTACAACGGCGAGCGCGTGGGCACCGGGCGAGGGCCAGCGTGCGACATTGCGGTCGACCCGATTGACGGCACCTCGTTGACTGCTGCTGGGCGACGAGACGCCATATCAATGTTGGCAGTCGCAGACCGCGGGAGCATGCTCGACGCCTCCATGGTCTTCTATATGGACAAGATCGTCACCTCCCGGGAGGGGATAGGTGTGGTCGATATTCGCAAGCCCATTAGGGAGAACATTCGTGCGCTGGCCAAGGCCAAGGCAAAGCCGGTCGGGGCAATGCAAGTCGCCGTGCTCGATCGCCCGCGGCATGCGTGGTTGATTGAGGAAATCCGCGCCGCCGGCGCGGGCACATGCCTCATGCTTGATGGCGACGTCTGGGGCGCAATCAATGCTGCCCGGGAAGCGAGCCCAATAGACATGTGCGTTGGCGTGGGAGGCAGCCCCGAAGGTGTCGCGACTGCGTGCGCGATCAAGGCGCTTGGCGGGTTGATACAGGGTCGGCTCGTCCCCCAGTCCGACGATGAGCGGCAAAGGGGAACTGACGCCGGCTTAGCCTTTGACCGCATTTACGAGGCCGATGATCTGGTCCGAAGCGATAACACGTTCTTTGTCGCCACTGGCGTGACCGATGGCTGGCTGGTGGATGGCGCCCGCCGCATGGGGCCGATCATCCGAACAGAGAGCATTGTGCTTCGCTCCCAGTCGGGAACATATCGCCGGGTCGTAGCGGAGCACCTTGCGGAGAAATGGCTTGACAGGGACATCGTCTGAGAAGTGGTCCTGCTGCACAACTCAGCGTTGCGCTGCCTCCACCAGGGCTCGACCGGTGCTTTCATCGACAATCAGGTCAGTGATGATCTTTGCGGCGAGCGCGCCTTGGAGGCTTGCGAGCTTGGACTTCCCGGACACCACGCACAGTCGTCGCGCGGTTTTTCGGATAAGTCCCAAGTCGGGGCCGCTTGACCGCGCGTTCAGCGAGATGTCACTCCAGGTACCGTCGCCGCGGTAGAAAACTGTCGCGACATCTCCGACTATTCCGGATTCTTCAAGCGCGTTGAATTCAGGGTCACTGAGATATCCGCCCGCATAGACGTGGCTGGGTAGCTCCGCGAGCGGCGACCCGAGACTGAAGAGTGCCAGATCCATTCCCGCTTGAATGTCAAGAACCCGCTTCGTGCTCCGCTCCCGCCACAGCGCGGCTTTAGTCGCCGAGTCATCAAAAAAGGCCGGCACTGGAAACTGCTGAACGTATGCTCCGTAGGCCTGGCCGAACCTTCGGAGGATTTCACTTGAGTAGGTCACACCGGTCGTTTGGTCATTACCGGCGCCATTTAGTTGCACCACTTGAGAGTTCCTTGTTGGCTTCGTCACGACGTGCCGACTGATGGCACTTACCGTTGATCCCCACGCTATTCCCATCGTCATGTTTGAGCTCGAAGTACTGCCCGAGAATACGTGCAGCGGTAAGGGCGACTCGTTCCAGTCGATCGATGTGGCTGCTTCGGTCAGGGACTGGCACGACATGCGCTGATACCCCGAACAGGTGCTTGATCGCGCCCTCAATCCGACCGTGCCTCCGCTGGCGAATTGATCCGGATGTCTACTATTCCTGTGGATCTTCCGTAGCTGAGGAGGCGTGAAACAGAAGAACGGGAGGTCCCCAGCTCCCGTGCGATTGCTTCCATCGTGAGATCTTGGAGGTAGTAGAGGCGCGCTGCGGTAAGGGCTTCCTGCACTCGTCCTGCTTCGGTATTACCGTTCATGGGTGCAAGCTTTGCACAGATGTGCAGGAGCCTTGACTGTAGTTGTGACCCCCCCGCCACGCCGTAAACGCATCCGACTTAGCTGTGTGAGCAGGGGAGGGACCATGAGTTCAAAAAACGGCAACGGTCGTGAGCGAGAGAGCGTCGCGTCGATTCGCAACACCCCTCACACACAGGTTCTGATCGTCGGCGGAGGGATCAACGGTATAGCGACATTTCGGGATTCTCGCTCTACAAGGGGTCAACGTGGTCCTCGTGGAACGGGAGGACGATCGCTCGGGTGCCTCCGGGGTGTCCTCGCACATGATTCACGGCGGCATCCGCTACCTGGAGAACGGTGAGTTCCGCCTAGTCCGGGAGTCACTTCAAGAGCGCAACGGTCTTCTAGCGACTGCATCGCACTATGTGAAGCCGCTCAAGACGACGGTGCCTATCTTCTCAACCTTTTCCGGGCTGCTAAGCGCTCCACTGCGCATGTTCACTCACAGACAGGGCGCACCAAGCGAGCGCGGCGCACTGCTCATAAAGATCGGCCTCACGATTTATGACACGTTCGCTCGCAACAGCGGCCGCTCACCCCGGCACGCTTTCCGCGGAGCTCCAAAATCGTTCATCGATCTTCCCGAACTGAATCGCGCAGTCAAATACACCGCTACGTACTTCGATGCGTCCGTGGAGGATCCAGAACGACTAGCTCTTGACGTCCTTCAGGATGGTCTGCGGCCGGCCCCCACGCCCGTGCGGCCAACGCCGTCGCCGCTGTCGGCATGAGCTCGAGGGTGTGCTCCCTTCGGGACCAGGTCACGGGTGCTGAATTCACAATCCGTGCCGGCGTGATCGTTAACACCTGCGGGCCATGGACCGATCTCACCAATGGCGCGCTCGGCGTCGAGACCGCCTTCATGGGGGGCACAAAGGGTTCACACATCGTTATCGACCACGCCGGCCTCCTCGCCGCGTGCGCTGGTCGCGACATTTTTTCTTCGAGCACAACGACGGGCGGATAGTGCTCATGTACCCGATCAAGCGTCGCGTGCTCGTGGGTACAACAGATCTAGTGGCAGACATACGAGTACCCGCGGTGTGCACTGATGAGGAGGTCGACTACTTCTTCGACCTGATTTCCCACGTTTTCCCGCGCGTGAACGTTCAGCCCTCCGATATCGTCTACCGATTCGCGGGCGTTCGTCCGCTGCCAGCACACGGAGACACCACTCCCGGTTTTGTTTCTCGCGACTATCGAATCATCACAACCCCCTCCGGCGAGGGCACTCCGCTGCTCAGCCTCGTCGGAGGGAAGTGGACCACCTTTCGAGCTCTGGCGGAGCACCTGAGCGACCATGTTCTCGCGTCGTGAGGCGTGGAACGTCGCGTCTGGACGGTCGGTCTGCCAATCGGCGGCGGGAGAGGCTTCCCCTCGAGTGAAAATTCCCGCCAGTCATGGATACTCAGAAACTCCGGGGTGCTCTGGCGCCGAGCGTGCCGAACAACTCCTCGACCGCTACGGTACGGGTGCCAGCAGCATTATCCCGGCGCTCGGCGACGCTCCCGATGAGCGCCTTCTTCACGAGCCCAGCTACTCGCACAATGAGATTCGCTATCTCATCAACAACTAGCAAGGCGGCATCTCATCGATCGAGTCTGCGACGTACCAGCCTCGCTTTTACGGGCGGGCGCAGCATCGGTCTGCTTCACGAGTTGGCATCGATCGCTAGGACAAGTTGGTTGGACGCCAGCCGAGGAAGCAACAGAAATTGCGACGACTCTCGAGATACTCGCGTCCCGTCACGGGGTAGTCCGACCAGAACCGAATGCTCCGACCGCGGCACGAAGCCATTGAACGAGAGTCCGTTCGATTAGCACTCCTCGGAACTTTGAGTGGAGGTCGCTGGAGGTTTTGTGGATCCGCGGCGCCGAGGGTCACGGCACCAAAATAGTCGCCGAGCGAATCAGTCGCACTGAGTTGCTCGAAGATCGCCGCCGACCATCGCACGGCGGTCCAACGAATCGTCGTCAGAGGAGGATCCAGGAGTTGCGAAGTGAGAAGATCGTCGTGGCCCACAACGGACAGCCCTGATCCCACTTCCACCTGAGACTCCCTCGCGGCCTGGTAGACGGCGCACGCCGCGTAGTCAGAGTTGGTGATGATCGCCGTTGGGGGCCGTTTGCCTGCCAACAACTCTTTCACGCCGAGGCGAATGTGATCGAACTCGAGGGCAACTTCAAAAGGTTCTGGATGGATTCCGAACTTCTCGCAGTACGAATGGAAGTAAACCAAACGGTCATGGTCGGCGACTTCACCCGCCCGTGCCGTAAGAAGCGTTATGCGGCGATGTCCCAAATCGTGAAGGTGTTTGACCGCCAAGCGAATCGCCAGTGCGTTGTCCGGAGCCACCCGCGTGGCGTTTTCGCCGAAGTCGCCAGCAGCGTTGATGATGACAACCGGCGTGTCCGGTCGAAGAAGCTTCCACTTTTGAACCGCATCCACCTGGCCCAACCGGGCTGATGGCCAGGCTCTCCGACTGCTATGTCCTGCCAGTTGCTCGATGAACAGTTGCTCTCTGTGTGCTGAGTATCCCGAGTCCATAACGACGAGGGCCGAGCCCGACTTCATGGCCGCTTCTGTGCTCCTGAAATGAGGTCAACGAAGAAGGGATTGCGGATATTACGAACAATCAGCCCGTAAACATTGGAGCGGCCGGTCCTCAGCTCCTGAGCCACCGGGTCTGGAATGCAACCCAGCTCTGCGGTCTCCAGTATGTGCAGTCTCGTCGGCGCTGCAACGCCCTCACGATCATTCATCGCGAAACTGACCAGAGCTGGCGATACACCCGCTGCCCGGGCAACATCCCGAAGCGTCACTCGACCCTTTTGCGCTCCTGGGGCGGGACCCCGTCCCTTGTCCGTCACTCCGTCAGCTCCTCGCATTGGTGCGGGGCCAGCTGACCGCGCTAATCAAGGAGGCCGAGGTCACATCGTCGCGAGGCCTTGGCGGCTCAGATTCACTCGTCCCACTCATGATCCTGATTGCCGAAAGAAACCGCTTCCACACCAGGCACTTCCGCAAATTCTGTCATCAGCAGCTGCAATGGTGGTCGTCCATGAAACTGCATTTGAGCCAAGACCGTGGGCTTGTCGGTATTTGCCTACTTGTTTGGTCGATCTTATAACGGTTTGGAAGCCCATATCGCTCGCAACGCTCAAGACTCCACGAAGAGATCCAAGGCCGCCTCGATAGCGAATAATGAGTGTACAGACGGTTATCCCGCGAGGGCAGATGCTTTGAAATCGGTGCCAAGATGACGATGGCGATCAGATGCAGGATAGTCATCGCGCCTGCCATGACGATCATCCCTGCTCCGGCAGCCATTCCCACCGCGGCGGTAAGCCAGATGCTTGCCGCTGTGGTCAGACCACGCACCACATCTCTCCGCATGAAGATCACACCCGCGCCAAGGAACCCCACGCCGGACACTATCTGGGCCGCTATTCGCGAAGGATCCAGTAGGACATCGTCTCCGAGAACGGAGGAGAAGCCGTAAGCGGACACTAGCGTGAATCCCGCTGATCCCATCCCCACCAGTGTGTGTGTTCGCAGCCCGGCGCTCTTCTGCGATATTTGTCGCTCCAGCCCGATTGCACCACAGAGAAGGAATGCCACCCCCAAGAGCGACAGTTCAGTCCATGTTGTGGATGAGATCCATGTCATTCGGTCCGCTCCCGTCGGAGATCACGGGCGCGCTGTTTTCGCGAACAATGAACTGCGAACCGACCTCGGCCACGCTGATGAGACCCGAATAGTGCGCCCTGGCGTTGGCTACCGTTTCGTCTGCCTGGTTGTAGTCCGACATATGCGTAAGCACCAGGTGTTGCGACTCGGACTCCTGCGCCAGCTGCCCCGCTTCCACGCCGCTCATGTGACCGTGACCGCTGAAGTCGTGACCATCAGGCGAGGCGTATGTCGCCTCAGCAAGCAATAGTCGTGCGCTCCGGCAGAACTCCGCGAGCTCAGCAGTTTTGGCGGTGTCGGCCGTGTACACAATGTCAAAGTCCGGGAAGCGCATCGAAAGACACGGCACTGGATGCTGCGCAAGGATCGTGTCCACGCGAACGTCCCCGATCAGAAAGGACGTGCCCGGTTCGATCTCGGTGAGCGCAAATCGTGTCGGAACCGGGGTTCGCATCTCTTCGATTGTGGGAATGCCGTGCACTGAATCCAAAGCATCGAGGTAGTCGCCAAAGCCCGGAGGCCCGAACATCGGGATCGTCTGCAGGGCTTCGGGAAAGGAACGATGATAGGCGTACGGGGCGATGTCGAGCCGAGTGATCCGCATGTCGATGGCTGATGATGATCGCGTCTATCTTGTGGGACAGTCCGCGCCGCGCGAGTTCGGTGAGCACGCCCGGTCCGCAGTCGACGAGGATATTCGTGCCGCCTGTCCGGAATACGTATCCCACCGCTGGCCCATCTGGGCCCGGAGATCCCGCACGGTTTGCCCAAATTCAACAGTTCCATCTTCACGCTTCCACCTCTGCAATGCTGGCGCCCGGGCGGGCCTGCACGTTTGTGTATGACCCCATCTGGTGTGTCTCGTCGGACGTGACGGTCAGAATTTGGCCGTTGTCCAACTCGCCGACGATCTGCCACGTATCCCCAGTGAACTCATGGGACAGAACGCGAAATCGCGCTCCTTCACCACCCAAAGCCAAGTCCCTCGGGCGCAATGCGACTCGCACCCGATCGCTGACGGCGCCAGGTACCTTCAAATTCAATCCGTCGATGACCCGGTAGTCTCCGCCTTGGCGCCGAGCCGGAACGACGGTCGCGGAACCAACGAATTCCGCGACAAAAGCGTTGGCCGGCCTGCTCCACAGCATCTCTGGCGGAGCCATCTGCTCGACAATCCCGTCGCGCATCACGGCGACGTGATCGGCCATTGCAAGCGCCTCAGTTTGGTCGTGGGTGACCAGAATGGAGGTGACCCCACTATCTCTCAGCAAGGCGGCAAGCGCTACGCGGATCGCTTTTCGAAGCTGCGGATCGAGAGCGGCCAGCGGTTCATCCAATAGGAGGACTTTCGGCCTAGTAACGAGAGCGCGCGCGATGGCGACCCTCTGTCGCTGCCCGC
The DNA here is from genome assembly GCA_963848065.1 of uncultured Actinomycetota bacterium. Classification (GTDB taxonomy): domain Bacteria; phylum Actinomycetota; class Actinomycetes; order Actinomycetales; family Microbacteriaceae; genus CAWKBZ01. The sequence goes on from CAWKBZ010000001.1 coordinate 502,120, forward strand.
CGGAGAGTTCTGCAGGGAAACGCTTCGCGAACTGCTCGATGTGGCAAAGCGCCAGTGCTTCCGCAACTCGGGGTTGCTGCTCTGCTCTCGGCACTCGGCGGGCACGCAATCCGAATGCGACGTTTTCCGCGACGGTGAGGTGGTTGAAGAGCGCGTAGCTCTGTGGCACCCACCCAATTTCGCGCTGGCTCGGGCTGAATTGCGCGGCGTCCTCGTTGTCTATCTCCAAAGTACCGGAGACAGGGTTCAGAAGGCCCGCGACCAAGCGTAACAGCGTGCTCTTGCCACAGCCCGAAGGGCCTACCAGAGCTACGACGTCGCCGGCATCGATGTCGAGGCTGATGCCCCTGATCGTGTCGGAATCCGTACCCGGATATCTGTATACGAGGTTTCCGATCTTGATTGATGTCTTGCTTCTCTGCTTGTCTGGCTCATACCGAACTGCCCTTGCTCCGCCGAAGCGCTCGAGGAAGATTTGCTGCCCGGAACGACCAGCAAAAGAAACCAGACTGTGCTCGCCGCCGCTATCTCCAGCCGGTTGGTTATGTAGCTGGAGTAGAGCTCAACGGGGAGAGTCTGATCCACCGGGGTGAATAGAAAGAACGAAACGTTGAATTCACCGAGCGAGAGCGTGAAGGGGGGAATCACGCCAGCAAGCAGCGCCGTGCGAATTCCCGGAATCGTAATCGTCATGAAGCGGCGTATCCTGCTCGCCCCAAGCGTCAAGGCGACCAGTTCCATCTCTCGCACTCTTGGGTTGCCGAACGCTGGCACCAGCGTTGCTATCAAAAATGGAACCGTGTAGAGGACGTGGCCGCCGATGAGCAGCCATCCCCCTGGGCGCGGTGTGGGATAGCTCAGAATGAGTCCTAGCGCGAGTGCGATACCGGGAACAGCGATCGGCATGGTGGTGATAGCCATGGCGAGTCCGCGCCCTCTGAAGCGCCGTCGGGCGAGGAGCCAGGCCGCTGGCAGCCCGATTGCAAAATCCAGCACGAGCACGACGAGCGCGAGCTGCAAGCTGTAGAAGAAGTTGCTTGAGATGCGGGTCCACCCTTCAGCGAGCCACATCAGGGTGAAGCCGTCCGCCCAGAATCCGGACCTCCAGGTTGTGGTCGTAGCCGCAGCAACCACCAGTGGAATAGGCAGCAAGCAAACTACTGCAGCTACCCAAGCGCATATCTTGCCTATCCGCAGAACAGGATCACTGGCAGCCTGATGACGCTTACTTCTTTGCGGTGTTTCCGGCTTGAGCTTGCTGGGAGAGGAAAGGATCCTTACATCCGCGCTCATGATGTTCTCCTTTCACCTAGCTTGTTGACTCCGACCAGGATGAGCGTGGTCGTTATCGCGAGAAGAACGCTGAGAGTGGCAGCTATCTGCGGCTCGAAACGCTCCGTGAATGATGCTGCAATGTCCAAAGGGACGACGCGGAAGCCTCGGGACAGTGTGGCCGCAGTTCCGAACGCGCCGAACGCCGTGGCTAGCCCTAGCGCGGAGGCGCTGGCAATAGCGGGACGCAGGGTTGGAATTACTACTCGCCGATAGACGTGAAGCGGCGAAGCTCCCAGTGTCCGTGCCGCATCTATGACATCGGTGGATAGTTCGGCGGCAGCGCCACGAACCGTCAGGATGACGCGAGGAATGTTGAAGTAGAGGTATCCGATCAACAATCCGCCGAAGGTGTAGGCAATCTGGCCGAACGCCTGTCCCGTGGTTTGTGCGGACAACACCGGTATGAGGCCGGTGGTCCCGAAGAACAGGATTACGAAGAAGCCGATCACAATTCCTGGCAATGACAACGGAATCGTGAGTGCCACCGCCAGGAGTTGTGTTGCCTGAGTGCGGCTGCGCTCGATATATAGAGCGGCCGGCACACAAAGAACGAGTGCGATGAACGTCGACCCGATGGCAAGGAGAGCGGTGATACCGAACGAGGTGAGATAGCCCTGGTCAGTCAGGACGTCTACGTACCGTTGGAGGGTGAAGCCACCATCCTCTGACACTGATCGGATTGCCAGGATCACGAGCGGCCAAATGAGGAGTAGACCCATCGCTACCGCGAGCGGCAAGCCAAGGAGGAAAGCAGGCGAACGTTCTTCCGGTCCCGGCCGCCGGCTGGGAACCGGCCGCGCCGGGACCGGTCGACTCATCCGGTGACCTCTGCCTTCCAACGTGTGAGGGCGGCGTCCATCGCGGCGTTCATTTTGCCGAAGTCTGGTGCCTGCACCAGACGGTTGTAATCCGCCTCTGATGCCATCACGGCAGCGACCTCCGCCGGTAGCTGCACGGAGGATCGCACCGGCCGGAGGTACGATTCCGCGAACAATTGCTGCGCCTCGTCGGAGAGCACGTAGTCAAGAAGAGCCTTCCCCGCTTCAGGGTGCGGTGCGCCTTCTACCAACCCGATCACGTAGGGCACGGAGATGGTTCCTTCGCACGGCAGCACGACCTCGATCGGTGCGCCGTCGATGTTCGCCAGCTTGTAGCCATTGAAGTCAGCATCAATCAGGATCGGAATCTCTCCCTGCTGGACTGCACTTGTTGCCGTCTGGGCTGGCAAGGCAAGACCGTTCGCCTTCATCTCAGCCGCCCATGTCATACCTGGATCCCAGTTATCGAAGGTCCCACCGAGGCCGATATTGGCTGCGGCGAGCACCGAGTATCCGACAGCAGCACTCGTCGGGTCAAGGAATCCCACGAGGTCTTTGTACTCGGGCTTCGTCAAGTCACTCCAGCAACTGGGAACTGGAGCGTCACCGATGGCTTCCGTGTTGACGAGCATTGCGATTGCACCCTGGTGTGCTGTGAACCAGGTTCCATCGGCAGACTTGAGGTTGTCCGGCACGTCGTCGATGTTGGGAGGTGAGTAGGGCTGCAGGAGGTTCTGCTCGTCGGCCTGGAGTCCGAAGACGAGCCCGAAGTAAGCGGTGTCCGCTACGGGAGCGGACGCCTCCGCCTGCAATGCAGCGAGCGTCTGGCCGGAGTTCTTCGGGTCGTTCGGAGCGGCGATACCCGTGGTCGCGGAAAACTGCTGAAGCACCGCTCCCCAGTTCGCCCACTGCTCAGGTGTGTTGTAGGAAATGACGATCTGATCCTCTTCGCTGGGTGCGGATGCACCAAGACAACCGGAGAGGGTAAGTGCAGTGGCTGCGCCAATCGCAATGACCACAGCGGGTCTGTTGTATCGCATGTTTAGCCTTTCAGTCGTTACTACTTTGTACGGACTGAGAGGCAGCCTATAACGATTTAGTAAGACGCACAACCGCGGCGGTAAAAACATCGTATGAGGTGTGCGAGATGAGCGTTCGGCGGGCTCAGGAAGGCTAGACTGACGGTCCCGCATCCACAGTGGCGCCGAGGCAGGGTACCGAGTATGGTAAGGCTACCCTAACGAAAGATGCCATGATTTCCGTTGCGCCGACCGAACGCCCCGACGTCGCCGCGACCGTGCGCGCCGCGTCCATGGACCAGCACCGCAACGCCGAGAGCCGCCCATTCATCGTCGCCCTCATGTCGGGAAAGCTCTCGCTCACGGACTACACGCGCTACCTCGCGCAGTTCGCCTGGATCTACGAAGCGCTCGAAACGCCCCGAGTGGATGACCCGCCGCTGTTCGATCCTCGACTGGCGCGCATGGCATCCATTGAGAACGACCTGACAGCACTGCTCGTGGCGAACTGGCGCACCGCGCACCCTGCCCTGCCGTCGACGCAGCGCTACGTCGACCGGCTCAATGAGCTCGATGACCTGCCCCGCAGGGTGGCGCACCACTACACGCGTTACCTCGGCGACCTCTCCGGCGGGCAGGCGATTTCCGCCCTCGTGGCGCGACACTACGGCGCAACGCCCGAACAGCTCAGCTTCTTCCGCTTCGACGAGATCGAGAATCTCGTGCACTACAAGCGGGACTATCGTGAGGCTATGAACGCGATCGGATTCAGCGCTGCGGAAGAGGCCGTGCTCGTCGCCGAAGTGAAGAACGCGTTCGCACTCAACTCAGACCTCTTCGACGAACTCGAGGTGTAACCGGAGTGCTTCCCGCCTCGGTACTCGGGGACGATCTCACCGCGCTGCTCGCCCACGTCGGTCCGATCGTCTTCTACCTCGTCGTCTGGGGGCTTGTCTTCGTCGGCACAGCACTGTTCGTCGGCGCGTTCATCCCGTTCATCACCGGTGACTCCCTGCTGTTCGCCTCCGGCATCATCGCGGCAACCGCCACCGGAGTCGACATCTGGGTGCTCGTGATCGGCACGGGAATCGCCGCGTTCCTGAGTGACCAGGTCGGTTTCCTGCTCGGCCGGCACTTCGGTCGCCCATTCCTGTATCGACGCGGGGGCCCGCGCACCCGACGCGCCGTGGAACGCACGGAGCACTTCTACGAGCTCTACGGCTGGTGGTCGGTCGTCATAGCCCGGTTCATTCCGTGGGCGAGAGTCTTCATCCCCGTCATCGCCGGAGTTGGCGGCATGGGCTACTACCGCTTCGTCTGGGCGAACCTGGTCGGCGCCCTCGCCTGGGGCGTCGGGCTCACCTTCACCGGGTACTTCGCGGCATCCATTCCCGAAGTGCGGGCCGCGGCCTACGTGATCGCCGCCTTCTTCATCATTGCTTCGATCATCGCCGGCATCCGCGCATGGCGACTGGATCGTAATGAACCCGCGGAGCAACCGCACGTAAACTAGCAGGGAGTTCGTCGGCGGACAATCCGCCACGGTTCACCCCAATCGCACGGGTTCACCTAGTACCCTGTCACGAGCGAGTTTCACAGCCGGCTGAAATCGGCACCGGACAATCTGGAGATCCATGGTACCTACAGCCCTCATACCGTGGCTCGACCCAGAAACCCTCATCAACGGGTTCGGCGCGTTCGCCCTCATCGGCGTGTGCTTCATCGTTTTCGCCGAAACCGGACTGCTCGTGGGATTCCTGCTTCCCGGTGACACACTCCTCATCATCACGGGGCTGCTTACCTTCGCCGGTGTCATCGAAATCGACATCTGGTGGGTGTGCCTCGCGATCGGGGTTTCCGCCTTCGTCGGTGGTGAGGTGGGTTACCTGATCGGTCACAAGGCCGGCCCGAAGATCTTCGAGCGCAAGGAATCCGGGGTGTTCAGCGTCGAGAACGTTCGGCGCACGAATGCGTTCTTCGAGCGTTTCGGCGGAATCGCGATCATCCTCGCCCGATTCGTGCCCATCGTCCGAACCTTCGCGCCGGTGGCGGCCGGCGTCGGTCACATGGACTACAAGAAGTACACGCTCTACAACTTCATCGGCGCGGTCATCTGGGGAATCGGCCTCACCTACGCCGGCTACCTGCTCGGATTCATCCCTCCGGTTGCCGACTTCGTGCGCGAGTACATCGATGTGATCCTTCTCGCAGCCGTAGTCCTCACCCTCATCCCGACCATCTACCACTACGTGCAGTCGTCGCGAAAGGCGAAGAAGGCGCGTCAGGAGAGAGTGGATGTCGAAAGCCTCGTGCTCGACCAGTCACTCTTCGACCAGGACCGCAGCAACGACAAGACCGTGGGATGATGTTTCGCCACTGAGTCTCCGACCAGACGCCCAGCTACCGACCCAGGAATACCCTCTCTCGTGCAGCCACTTCTCTTCGGAATAGACATACTCGACGCCGATTGGCTCATCCGCTGGTTCGGCCCCTTCGTGCTCTTCGGCGTTGCCACCGTCGTATTCGTCGAGACGGCGTTCGTGGTGCTCTCGTTCCTGCCAGGGGATTCGCTGCTGTTCACGGTGGGACTGCTCACGGCGACGGGCTTCATCGGCGTGCCGATCTGGCTCACTGTGAGCGTCATCTTCGTCGCCGCATTCGCGGGGGACCAGGTGGCGTACTACATCGGCAAGAAGGCGGGGCCCGCGATCTTCAAGCGCGAGCAGAGTCGCTTCTTCAATCCGGAGAACGTTGAACGGACCAACGCCTTTTTCGCCAAGCACGGCGGCAAAGCCGTCATCATCGCACGCTTCCTGCCGATCTTCCGCGCCTTCGTTCCGGTGGCTGCCGGGGTGGGCAAGATGCGGTACCGCACCTTCGTGTCGTTCAACATCATCGGCGCATTCCTGTGGGGTGTCGGCCTCACCCTGGTCGGCTACTTCCTCGGCCAGATCGAGTTCGTCGCAGAATACGCCGAGTGGTTCATCATCGGAATCGTTCTGCTCTCGGGCATCCCGATCCTCGTTGAACTGTTCAAGGCCGGTCGCACCACAGTCGCACGGCGTCGCGACGCGGCCAACCGCATCCCCGAGGTCGTACCAGACGCAGAGAGCTGACCGCTACTCCAGCGGACGCTCGATGCGCGCCGAGAGGCGCGCCAAGGCCTCGCCGGCGCGACGTCGCACCTCGACTTCGGAGTCCTTGAGCAGCTTCTTCATCGCCTTGGCCTGCTCGAACTCGCCAACCTCACCGAGGGCGAGCACGGCGGCACCGCGAACGCGCGCGACGTCATCGGTGAGCAGGATCTCAAGCGCGGCAAGGAAGGGCAACTGGCGCGATGCGGCAACCTTCGCGCACATCTCCCGCACCCGCCACGACTTGTTACCGAGGCCCGTCTCGACAGCGGATGCCGCGGACTCATCCCACACGTGCGTGAGCGTGCGGGCGCCCCACACTTCCGGCCAATAGAGCGCGGGCGCGCCGTTGAGGATGCCCTGGGCGTGCCGGCCGCCGACATAGAGCAGGAACTCCTCCCCCACGTTCTCGCCCCGGAGAAGGGCGGCAGCGCGCTGTGCGACCTCCTGCTCCCCGAATCGCCCCACGGCTGCGGCGATTCTGTGGGTGGGAGCTGCATCGACGGGCACGGGCTGATTCTCGGAAGGCACCAGACCAATTTACGCGACGGAAGTGTCGACCCTCACCCAGATCGATTCGAGCGCCTGCTGCCCGAGGTCACGTTCCTCGCCCGATTCACCGAGGGCGACCACGAATGACCCACCGAAGGGCGCACGGCCGACAACGACGAGCCCGGTGTCCAGGCTGATGCCCTCCGTCTCCAGGTGCCGCAACAGCTGGGGGTCGGAGTCGCTGATGCGAACCACCCGCACGCGCTCGCCCGCGCCCACCTCGCCAACCAGCACACCCTCCGGCCGCACCACGGTTCCATCCCGTGCGGGAATCGGGTCACCGTGCGGATCACGGGTCGGGTTACCCAACAGGTCGTCGATCGCGTCGAGCAGCCGGTCGCTCAAGGCGTGCTCGAGCACTTCGGCCTCGTCGTGCACTTCGTCCCAGGTGTAGGCGAACTGGCTGACCAGCCAGGTCTCGATGAGGCGGTGCCGACGCACCATGGCGAGCGCCAGTTCTGTGCCCTTCGCGGTGAGGGTGACCGCCCCATACCGAACGTGGGTGACGAGCCCCGCCGCCGCGAGCTTTTTCACGGTTTCCGTGACCGTAGACGGAGCCACCCCCAGCCGCGCGGCGAGACCAGAGGTCGTGATCGGCTCTGGTTGCCACTCCGTGTGCGAGTAGATGACCTTGACGTAGTCCTCTGCGACAGTGCTCATGCGACAACCACCCTTCTGCCCCGGATCCACCGCGTAACGACTCCCCCACGCGCTCCGAACAGGTAGGCGAGCAGGAAAGTGGATGACTGGGCGAGCACAACCGCGCCGCCGGTCGCGACATCAAGGTAGTAGCTCGCGTAGACGCCGAGCACGCTCGCGACCGCCGTGACGACGACCGCGAGTACGAGCATCCGCTCAAATCGCCTCGTGAGCAGGTAGGCGGTCGCTCCCGGGGTGATGAGCATCGCGACGACAAGCACTATCCCGACCGCCTGCAGGGCAACGACGACCGTGAGCGACAGCAGACCAAGCAGGAGGATGCTGAGTCGGCGGGTGCTGATGCCGATCGCGTTGGCATGCCCTGGGTCAAAGGCGAACAGCATGAGGTCGCGCCGCTTGAGCACGAGGATTGCGGTCGTGACGGCGCCAATGACGAGCACCTGCCAGATATCCGCGTCGCTCACGCCGAGCACGTTCCCAAACAGGATGTGCCCCAGGTCGGTCTGGCTCGGGGTTGCCGAAATGATCACGAGCCCGAGCGCGAAGAGCGCCGTGAACACCACCCCGATGGCGGCATCCGACTTGATCTTCGTCGTCGCCCGAACACCACCGATGAGTGCCACCGCTCCCGCGCCGAAGATGAACGCGCCGACCGCGAACGGCCAGCCAAGAATGTAACTGATCGCCACCCCCGGCAGCACGGCGTGCGAGACCGCATCGCCCATGAGCGACCAGCCGACCTGCACAAGCCAACAGCTCAGCATCGCGCAGGTGATCGCGGCGACGAGTGTGACGAGCAGCGCCCGGTTCATGAAATCGGACTGCAGCGGTTCAATGATCCAGTCGATGATCATGGCGACGCCAGTCCGAACGCGAGAGCGAGCCGCTCGGCCGTGAGGGCCTCGCTCGTCGGTCCCTGGAAGAGCACGCGGTTCTGCAGCAGCACCACCTCGTCGCACAGCTCCGGCACGCCCGCTAGATCATGCGTGGAGATCAGGATGCTGCGCCCTTCTGCCCGCAGTTCGCGCAGGAGCGTCACGATGGCCCGCTCCGAGCCCGCGTCGACCCCCGCGAAGGGTTCGTCGAGCAGCAGCAGGCGCGCGTCCTGCGCGATCGCCCTGCCGATGAATGCGCGCTTTCGTTGTCCACCGCTCAGCTCGCCGATCTGCCGGTCGGCGAGTTGCTCGAGTCCCACGCGCGCAATCGCCGCGCTCACGGCCGAACGGTCGGCCACGCGCGAACGCCGCGTGAATCCCAGGTGACCGTAGCGGCCGGTCATCACGACATCCGCGACCGACACTGGGAAGTCCCAGTCGACGGCCTCGGACTGGGGCATGTAACTCACGAGGGTTCGCCTGCGCGCGACGGAGGGCTCAAGACCGAACAGGCGAATGCTGCCCGATACCGGCTTCACCGAACCCATGAGCGCTCCGAAGAGCGAGGACTTACCCGACCCGTTCATGCCGAGCAGCCCCGTGAGGGTGCCCACCTGCAGATCGAAGGTCACATCGCCGGAGCGCATCCACGGTGCCGTAGCGGACGGACAGCCCGTCAATGTTCACAGCCGGCTCAGTCACCGGAGAGTCCTTTCACGATGAGGCGGATGTCGTAACGCAGCAGTTCGAGATAGCTGCTCACCGGCCCTCCCGCCTCCGACAGCGAGTCGACATACAGCGCCCCGCCGAACCGGGCACCCGATTCCCGGGCGACCTGCTGCATGGATGAATCGTTGACCGTGCTCTCGCAGAACACCACGGGCACCTCGTTCTCACGCACGAGGTCTATCGTCGATTTGATCTGTTGCGGTGTGCCCTGGCTGTCGCTGTTCACCGGCCAGAGGTAGCCCTCGGTGAGCCCCACGTCGCGAGCGAGGTAGCTGAAGGCCCCCTCACACGTCACGAGCACGCGCGCCGATTCCGGCAGCACCGCGACGGCGTCGCGCAGTTCTTCGGCGAGCGCCTGCAACTCGGCCTTGTACGCCGCCGCATTGGTCTCGAAGACGGCGGCGCTTTCGGGCGCGAGGTTGCTCAGCGCGGCGGCAATGTTGTCGACGTAGAGCTGGCCGACGACGGGCGACATCCACGCGTGCGGGTTGGGCGCACCCTCGTACGCACCGGTGCGGATGTTGATCGGCTCGATGCCCTCGCTGATGACCACCCTGGGTGCGTCGATCCGATCGATGAAGCCGTCGAACCAGCGCTCCAGCCCCAGGCCGTTGTCGAGAACGAGATCCGCGTCCGCTGCCCGTCGCAAATCGGAAGGGGTCGGTTCGTAGCCGTGGATCTCGGCACCGATCTTCGTGATCGACTCGACCGTGATCTCATCCCCGCCGACAACCCGCACCATGTCGGCGATGACGGTGAACGTCGTGACGACGCGCGGTCGGTCGTCTGCTGCGGGGTCCGTCGAGCGCCCCCGCACATCCCGCAACGCCAACACCACCACGAGCGCGAGAGGCAATTCGTGATGCCCTGCGTGCGCGTTTTCGGCATACCGAAAACTCTACCGCCCCAGCAGCTGCTCCCGCACTACCGAAATGATTGCGCCGAAGGCCCGCGAGCGGTGGCTGATCGCGTTCTTCTCGTCAGCGGTGAGTTCCGCCGAACTGGTCTCGAGCCCGTCCGGCCGGAAGATCGGGTCGTAGCCGAAACCGCCCCCGCCCGCGGCTTGCTCCTGCACGACACCCGGCCACAACCCGAGTTCGACGTGCTCGAAGTCGCCGTGAACGAAAGCTGCCGCGCAGGCAAAAGTTGCGGCCCGGTTCTCGACTCCGCGCATCCGCTCCAGCACGAGGTTCAGGTTGTCGGTGTCGTCGCGCGTTCCCGCATACCGGGCCGAGTGGATGCCGGGGGCACCCCCCAGCGCCTCAACAGCGATACCGGAGTCATCCGCAATCGCGGGCAGCCCGGTGTGCGCGGCGGCGGCCCGTGCCTTGATGAGGGCGTTGGCCTCGAAGGTCTCGCCATCCTCTATCGGTTCGGGGCCGTCATAGCCGACGAGCTCGATCCCTTCGAGCTGCTCACCGAGGATGCGCCGCAGTTCTTCGACCTTGTGCGCGTTGTGGGTTGCGAGGACGAGCCTGACAGTCATCCGGCGAGCGCCGCCGCCTGCAACTCGGTGAGCCGGGCGGCGCCGCCGAGCGCCAGGTCGAGGAGGGCATCCAGTTCACTGCGATCGAATGGTGCGCCCTCAGCTGTGCCCTGCACCTCGACGAAGAGCCCGCGGCCGGTGGCGACGACATTCATGTCGGTCTCGGCCCGCACATCTTCGACGTAGGCGAGGTCGAGCATGGGAACGCCGTCGATGATGCCGACGGAGACGGCAGCGACGCTGTCGATGATCGGGGTGGCCTTCTTGCCGATGAAGCCCTTCTCCCGGCCCCACTCGATCGCGTCGGCACAGGGCGACGTACGCTCCCGTGATCGCGGCCGTTCGTGTGCCGCCGTCGGCCTGCAGCACATCGCAGTCGATGACGATCGTGTTCTCGCCAAGCGCCTTCGTGTCGATGACGGCCCGCAGCGAGCGGCCGATCAGTCGCGAGATCTCGTGGGTGCGGCCGCCGATCTTGCCGCGCACCGACTCGCGGTCCATGCGGTCGTTGGTCGAGCGCGGCAGCATCGAGTACTCGGCGGTGACCCAGCCCTTGCCCTTGCCTGCCAGCCAGCGCGGAACGCCATTGGTGAACGACGCCGTGCACAGCACTTTCGTGTCGGCCGAACGAGATGAGGGCAGAGCCCTCGGCCTGCTCGCTCCACGCCGCGCTCGATGGTGATCTCGCGGAGCTCGTCGGCGGCGCGGCCGTCACTGCGGTTCATGGGATCTCTTTCTGTATTGCGTTCAGGGGGATGGATCCGGTCTCCAGAACGAGACACTGTGGTGACTTCCGGGCCGAGAAAGCGGTGCGCGAGGCGCAGGAATTCGGTCGTTGCTCGTCGCCGGTCGCTTCGAAGGTGTAGCTCGGAGCGCTGCCGCGCGGTGCGCTCGAGACCGTGCTTACGAGCGTGCGGTAGACGTCGAATGCGGTCTCCTCCGCGCTCGAGACGAGAGTCACCTCCTCGCCCATGACGTACTGGATTGCGGCAGCGAGCAGCGGGTAGTGCGTGCAGCCGAGCACGAGGGTGTCGATCTGCGCGGCCTTGAGGGGCGCGAGATACTCCTCGGCCACGGCGAAGAGCTCATCGCCGCTCGTGACGCCCGCCTCGACGAACTCGACGAAACGCGGGCACGCCTGGGTGAAGATCTCGAGGTCGGATGCCGCGGCGAACGCGTCGTCGTATGCCCGCGACTTGATGGTGCCGACCGTTCCGATAACGCCGACCCGCTTGTTGCGGGTCTGGCGCACGGCAGCGCGCACGGCGGGCTGGATCACCTCGACCACGGGGATTCCGCGGCCCTCTGTGTAGCGCTCGCGGGCATCCCGCAGCATCGCAGCCGAAGCGGTGTTGCAGGCGATGACGAGCAGCTTGACGCCCGCGGCGACGAGATCGTCCATCACCGCGAGCGCGTATCGGCGCACGTCCGCGATCGGCTTTGGGCCGTAGGGCGAGTGCGCGGTGTCGCCGACATAGAGGATCGACTCGTTCGGCAGCTGGTCGATGATCGCCCGGGCGACGGTGAGTCCGCCGACGCCGCTGTCGAAGACTCCGATGGGCGCGTCCGTCACAGCTACCGACTTTACTAGGCTCTCTGTCATGAGCACCGCGCTGCTGACCGACCGCTACGAGCTCACGATGCTCGACGCGGCGATCGCGAGCGGTCACCACGAGCGGCGAATGCGTCTTCGAGGTCTTCGCCCGCCGACTGCCCGAGGGACGCCGCTACGGCGTCGTCGCGGGCACGGGGCGACTGCTCGACCGCATCGGCGAGTTCCGTTTCGGCTCCGCCGAACTCGACTGGCTGCGCGAGCAGCAGGTGGTCAGCGCGCGCACCCTCGACTGGCTCGCCGACTACCGGTTCTCCGGGTCCATCCGCGGCTACCAGGAGGGCGAGGCGTACTTCCCCGGCTCCCCCGTCCTCGTCGTGCGAGGGCAGTTTCGCCGAGGCGTGATGCTCGAGACGCTCGTGCTCAGCGTGCTCAACTACGACTGCGCGGTCGCGACGGCGGCCAGCCGCATGGTTTCAGCTGCGGGAGATCGGCCCGCTCGCCGAGATGGGCTCGCGTCGCGCCAACGAGGATGCGGCGGTCGCGGCCGCCCGAGCCGCCTACATCTCCGGGTTCGGCGCAACGAGCAACCTTGAGGCCGGCCGCCGCTGGGGCATCCCGACGATGGGCACCGCCGCGCACTCGTTCACGCTGCTTGCACGACAGCGAGGAGGAGGCTTTCGAGGCGCAGGTCGCGGCGCTCGGCTCCGGCACGACCCTGCTCGTCGACACCTACGACATCGCCGCGGGCGTCGAAGCTCGCCGTCAAGGTCGCCGGCACCGGTCTCGGCGCGGTGCGCATCGACTCGCGGCGACCTCCCCGAACAGGTGGCCGCGGTGCGCGCCCAGCTCGATTCGCTCGGCGCCACCTCGACGAGGATCACCGTGACGAACGACCTCGACGAGCACGCCATCGCCGCACTGTCGGGCGGCGCCGGTCGACTCGTACGGCGTGGGCACGGCGGTCGTCACCGGGTCCGGCCATCCCGCGGCCGGCATGGTCTACAAGCTCGTCGCCCATCGGGATGCCGATGGCGAGTGGGTGGCGGTCGCCAAGACAGTCGGCCGCGAAGGTCTCGACCGGCGGGCAGCAAGTATCCCGTGCGCACCCTGCGGCGTGGCAGGGCGGTCACCGAGACGATCCACATCGGAGACAGAACCGGAGCCGTCTGACTCAGACCGCGCGCTGCTCGTCGACCTCATGACCGAGGGCAGCCGAACGAGCTTCACCGGGGACCCGCGGGTGCTGCCGCGGGCCCGCGAGCACCACCCGCGCCGTCGCCGAGTTGCCCCCGACCGCGCTGCGGCTCAGCCGCGGCGATCCCGCGATCCCGACTGTCTACCGCAACCGCTAGGCCTTCAGCTTCTCGTAGATCTCTTTGCAGGTCGGGCAGACCGGAAACTTCTCGGGGTCGCGCGCCGGGCGTCCAGAGCTTGCCGCACAGGGCGCGCACCGGCTTGCCCGTCAGCGCCGACTCCAGATCTTGTTCTTCGGCGCGTAGTGCGAGAAGCGCTCGTGGTCGCCCTCTTCGAGCTGCTCCTTGTTCAGGAGCTCTTCGAGTTCGCGGTCGAGGGTGGACGTTCCGCCGCCGGTGTGGTCGGTGTCGCTCATGAACCTAGTTTCTCATGGTGAAGGCAAGCAGATCGATCTTGCGCTTCGCGAAGATCGCGCCACCCCAGAGAACCCCGACCCCGAAGACGAGGAGTCCGACGCCAACCCCTGATGCCAGGGCGAACCAGTGCCAGTTGCCGCCGACCATGAGTCCCCACACCGTGAACATGATGGCGGGCGCGGCGAAGCCGAGCGAGAGCACGAATGCGAAACCCTGGATGAGCGACGCAGAGGTGCCCATCGACTGGGGCTGGGTCGTCGGGCTGTCTCCGGGTCGAACCGTGGGATACGGAAAACGCGCGGAGAAGATGCTGGAGACGCCCAGAGCGCCCAGGAGGATGCCCAGACTCACCCCGATGACGGACCACATCACCCGCGGGTCGCCCACGAATTCGGCCACGAGCGGTGCCCCCAGGAGAACGAGGGGAATTCCGACGAGAAGCGCCGGAAGCGCACGCCCGAGCCGGTCGGCGGTGCCGCGCACGTCAGCGGCGACGTGCAGCCAGACAGAGGTGCTGTCGTAGGCGACATCATTGTGCAGCGACCATCCGAGGAACAGGGCGATCAGCGGGAGCGGGAACAGCGCGAGGTAATCCCACGGCACACCCGCGATCGCCAGGGGGATCATCACGCCGAGTGGAATCACCGGAATCATCATGAGCGAGGCGCGGTAGCGGGCATCCCGGCCCCAGTAGCTGAGTGTGCGAGCTGCGATGACTCCGCTCGGCGTCGCCGGAAATGCGGTGAACCAACCGAGTCCGCGGTGCAGCTTCGGCGCTCGCGCCCTCGTGTGGGTGATGAGCATCCACTGCACAAGGTATCGCCAGGCGAAGGCGAGCAGTGCGACGAAGCCAGCCGCAATGAGCAGCTTCACGGCAGCCGCACCGAGCTGGCCCTCCGCAGCATCTCCGGGGGCCGCCCAAGCGGCACCGAGCGGTGTCCAGCTGGCGACGCGAGCGACGGAGTCGAGTACGGCGAATCCCTCGCGCTGCCAGTCGATGCCGGCGATCCAGATGGCGATGGGCGCGAGGGCGAGCAGGAAAACGACGGCAACGATGCTGGAGGCATCGCGTGCCCGCGACGTATGCAGCAGCCACGCCGCCAACGCGGCGCTGACACGTGAGGCCAGAATGCACGTCGCGATGATGAGCAGGGCACCGATGACCGCTATTGCGGCCGGGAGTGCGCCCCTGCTCCACGTCACAACCTGCGCCGCTGCGACGACCCCGATCACCAGGGCGGGGATGCTCACGAGGGCTGCGACACCCAGCCCGATCGAAAGTTGCGTCGCGCTGATCGGAAAGAGTGCGAATCTCCGGGGGTCAAGCGCGTCGTCGACACCGAACACGAGCGGAAGCACGATGAAACCCAGCACGATGATGGAGCCAAGAGCGGTTGTCACCCCGGAAGCGATTTCCACTCCGGCGAGACGCAGGCCCGAGAACACCACCATCGCGAGAACTGCCGCGCCGATGCCGTACAGGAAGGAAATGATGAAGCTCGCGACGGTCCAGCTGCTTCGCCGGAAGGCGTTCGCCAGAAAGGCGAGCCTCAGCTGGAGAAGTTGTGCAACCACTCCATTCCCTTCGACGACGTGCGACCGCCAGCGAGCTCGACGAAGCGCTCCTCAAGGGTTCCGCCCCTGCGCACCTGGTCGATCGTCCCTGAATCGAGCAGTGCCCCGTTGACCACAACACCCACGTGATCGCAGATGCGCTCGATGAGGTCCATGCTGTGGCTCGACAGCACGACCGTGCCGCCCGCACCCGTGTAGCGACGGAGGATCTCGGTGACATTCGCGGCCGAGACAGGGTCGACCGATTCGAACGGTTCGTCGAGCACAAGCAGCCGAGGCGAGTGGATCATGGCGGCGGCGAGCGCGATCTTCTTCATCATTCCGGCGGAGTAGTCGGACACCATGCGATGGAGTGCGTCTTCGAAGCCGAACGCGTTGGCGAGGTCCTCAATGTGCGCACGAGCGGTGGGCCGATCCAGACCGCGGAGAGTGCCGGCGTAGTAGAGCAGCTGCGAGCCGGTCAGGCGATCGAAGATACGGAGGCGGTCAGGCAGCACGCCCATGCTGCGCTTCGCTACAACCGGGTCTGCCCAGACGTCGATGCCGTGAACGAAGACCTTGCCGGCATCGGGTTGCAGTAGCCCGGTGACCATGGAGAGGGTCGTGGTCTTCCCCGCGCCGTTAGGCCCGACGAGCCCGAAGAACGAACCTGCCGCGACTTCCAGATCGATGCCGGCGACGGCCGTCGTCTCACCGAATCGCTTCACGAGGCCCCGGATTGACAGGGCAACCGGCGGCGCCTTCTTCTTCGCCTTCGCGGTGGTGCGTTTCACGGGCGAGCGCTTTCCGGTCTTTCGCGGCGCGGTTGTGGTCCTGGCGGCGGCCGGCTTGCCAATGCGCTCAACGGCGGAAGCTGACGGTGTATCAGTTCCAAGGTCCACTTTTCCACCGTATCAATCAGGGCCCCCCTGAAAACAAGGGATATCACGAATCAGCTACAACTCGCCTAAGCATCACGTTACGCCAAGGAGCGCCAGTTATGCTGCGGAGCTAACACAACGATGTGTCCAGCCAGATAACCGGGCATGAGCAGTAGCTGAATTTCCTGTCCGGATCAGAAATGGAGAATCATCGTGACCACTCAGATCGTAATTCTCGCAGCGGGCATGGGCAGCCGGCTCGGCCGCAGCCTGCCGAAGCCGCTCACCGAGCTGAGCGACGGCCGCACCATCATGCAGCAGCAGTTCGACAACATCCACCACGCGTTCGGCAACAACGCCAAGGTGACGATCGTCGTCGGCTACAAGCTCGAGCACATCATCGAGGCCTTCCCCGAGGCATCCTTCGTCTACAACGAGCAGTACGACCAGACGAACACGTCGAAGAGCCTGATGCGCGCGCTGCAGGCATCGGCGCCCGGCGGCGTGCTCTGGATGAACGGCGACGTCGTCTTCGACCCGAGGCCCTCGAGCGCGCCGCGAGCTCGTCGCCCGCGACCAGTCGTTCGTGTCGGTCAACACCGCGAAGGTCTCCGACGAAGAGGTCAAGTACACGACCGACGCCGAGGGCTACATCAAGGAACTGTCGAAGACCGTCAAGGGCGGCCTCGGCGAGGCCGTCGGCATCAACTACATCTCGCGCGACGACAAGGCCAACGCTGCTGCGCCAGCTGCGGCGGTCGACGACCAGGACTACTTCGAGCGTGGCATCGAGCTGGCGATCGAGCAGGACGGACTGCGCGTCGAGCCGGTCGACATCTCCGACCTCTACGCCGTCGAGATCGACTTCGCCGAAGACCTGGAGCGAGCGAACCTCTTCGTCTGAGGCAGGGAGCCTCACGAACACGGGGGTCACTGGACCTGAAGCGAGGAGTTCGTGAGCGTCGCATCATCCACGCGCAGGGAATGGTCCCGTTTCGCGCGGTACCGCCACTCACTCTGGCTGCTGACCACTCGCGATCTCCGGGTGCGCTACTCGACGTCCGCTGCTGGGATACCTGTGGTCGATCCTCGACCCGCTCGTCATGGCCGGCATCTACTGGTTCGTCTTCACCCAGGTCTTCGATCGGCCGGTCGGCTACGCGCCGTACATCGTGTTCCTGCTTGACCGGCCTGCTGCCATGGATGTGGTTCAACGGCGCCGTCTCCGACTCCACGCGGGCGTTCCTCCGCGAGGCGAAGCTGATTCGCTCGACCAAGATCCCCCGCACCATCTGGGTGCGCGGCTCGTGCTCTCCAAGGGCATCGAGTTCGTCGCGAGCATCCCGGTGCTCGCCATCTTCGCGATCATGTCTTCGGCGCTGTTCTGCACTGGGAGGCCATCCTCTCCTGCTCGGCATTGTGCTGCAGGCCGTCCTCACGATCGGCATCGGCCTCATCGTCGCTCCGCTCGTGGTGTTCTTCCGCGACCTCGAACGGGCGGTCAAGCTCGTGCTCCGATTCCTGTTCTACGCCTCGCCGATCATCTACGCACTCCGCGACCTGGAGCCCCTCGGACTCGGCATCCTTCGCCGCCTTCAACCCCTGAGCGGGATCTTCTCGCTGTACCGGGCAGCGTTCTTCCCCGAGGAGCTCGACTGGTTCGCCGTGATGGTTTCGGCGATCATCAGCCTCCTCATTCTCGGCATTGGTATTCTCGTGTTCCGGCGCACCGAACGAGCAGTGCTGAAGGAGATCTAGAATGACTGAAAGCACCACGGTTACCCGTGGTATCGCGCAGGCTGCCTCAGTGATCACGGTTACCGATGCAGGCATCCGGTTCCGCCGCAATCGGCGGCAGCGCCGCAACTTCAAAGACCTGTTCTCGTCGCGCAAGCGGCGCACGCGGGCCGGCGAGTTCTGGGCGCTGCGCAACGTCAGCTTCACCGTCGCGGCAGGCGAGGCGATCGGCGTCGTCGGGCGCAACGGCCAGGGCAAGTCCACGCTGCTCAAGCTCGTGGCCGAAGTGATCCTGCCCGACGAGGGAACCGTCGCCGTGACCGGCGGGGTCGCGCCCCTCATCGAGATCACCGGCGGGTTCGTCGACGACCTGACCGTGCGCGACAACGTGTACCTCACGGCGGGACTGCACGGCATGGAGCGACGCGAGATCAACGAGCGGTTCGACGAGATCATCGAGTTCGCCGAGATCGGAGACTTCCTCGACACCCCGTACAAGCACCTCTCCAGCGGAATGAAGGTGCGCATCGCGTTCGCCGTGATCTCGCGACTGGAGGAGCCGATCATCCTCGTCGACGAGGTGCTCGCCGTCGGCGACAAGGCGTTCCGCGAGAAGTGCTACCGGCGCATCGAGGAGTTGCTCGAAGGCGGTCGCACCCTGTTCTTCGTCTCGCACAACGAGAGAGACCTGCGGCGGTTCTGCACCCGCGGGCTCTACCTCGACAAGGGTGAGCTCGTTCTCGACGGGCCCATCGACGATGTCATCGACCGCTACAACTCCGATTACGTGATTTCCGCATGACTCTCGACCCCACCTCGCCGAACGCGAACACCCAACTGCTGCGAAGCATCGACAAGGTGCTTTCAGTGCAGCGACCGGCCGTGCTTGCGCACATCCGCAGCATCCGCCGCAGCAAGCCGGATGCGACACCGCAGGAGATAATCCGGGTGCTGGAGAACCGGTATCTCGCCGCTGTGACAACCGGCGGCGCTGCCGTGGGAGCGACCGCGGTCATTCCTGCCGTGGGAATGGCAACCGCCCTGGCGCTGTCCAGCGTTGAGACTGTGGGCTTTCTGGAGGCGAGTGCGCTGTTCGCGCAATCGGTCACCGAAGTGCACGGGATTGCCGTCGAGGATCCCGACCGCGCCCGCGCTCTCGTCATGACCATGATGCTCGGGCCCGCAGGCAGGGACCTCGTTCGCCAACTCGCCGGCGAAGTGAGCGGCACCGGGCAGACGCGGTCGGGATTCTGGGGCGAACTCGTCACGACGAGTCTCCCGAGGGCCGCGATGGGCAACGTGGCGGACCGGATCAAACGTACCTTCCTCCGCCGTTACGCCGCCGCGCAGGGCACAAATGTGATCGGCAGGATGGTGCCGTTCGGGATCGGCGCCGTGATCGGCGGCACCGGCAATCACATCCTGGGGCGCCGGGTGGTGCGGAGTGCCCGAGAAGCCTTCGGGCCGGCTCCCGTCACCTTCCCGTTCGAACTGGAACCGCCTGAGCGGATCGTTCGCGCACCCGGCCCCTCCCGGGCCCGGCGCATCGCGATGCGCCGGATTGGGCAGAAGAAACTCGACGGCACCAAGGACTAATGCATGTCTGCTTAAGCATGATGCATGCTTCGAACTGACGAATTTCTGTTGCCATCGCGTTCGAGAACTATCAGACACAACCTAGTCGTCGAGCGGCGTGTGTGTCGGCTGTGGCGCGACCGTTTCCAAGACGATGTCGATCTGCACGGTAGGCGGCAAGCTAACGTCTCCCGGCCGGATGTTCATGGCTGGGCCAGACCGAGTTCGTTGCAGAACGCGGCGTCGGAGCCGGTGAAGCTGTCGCGCGGGAGTACCGCCGAAACACCGTCCGGTCGCACGCACAACTGCAACTGGGGAACAGGGTAAGACTTGCCGTCGTTCTCTGGCACTCCGCCGGTCTCGAAGAACCCGATCCGCCACACTGATGCACACTTGTCCACGGCTTCTCCCACGGCCGCCTCTACCGGGCGGCCCTGGGCGTCGCGAACGTCAGTGGGCGTTGCAACCTGTGTGTACACCGACCCGAGGTCGGCCGCTTGGTAGCAATAGGTCACGGCCTGCTGCATCGCTGTCGTGGCCAGCACGACCGCGCCAGTGCCGCTCAGTAGCGCAGCTGTTGCGACTGATGCGACGATCCCGACGTTGCGCCGGTGTCGGCGCCGATTGGCTCGCATCGCGCGATGCTGGATCGCTCCTCCCATCGCCTCGAACTCGGCCTCGGTTGGCATTGTTTCGGTGGTGTTCATCATCGTTCCGCTCGGATTGAGGTGGAAAGGCTCGTTCGAAGATGAGCCCGGAGTCGGGACAGGCGGTTCCGTATCGCGGCCTGGCTCAGGCCAAGTCGGTGCGCCGCTTGTTTGTAACTGAGGTCGTCAACCAGGCATAGTGCGACAACCGCTTGGTCGGTGGCGGAGAGTTTCGCGATCGCGGCCTGCAGTTCCCCGCGTAGCTCGGCCGCTAGGGCTTCTCCAAGCGGTGACTGCGCCACTGCCTTGAGTTCGGCCATGGCCTCCAACGGATCGGTGCGGCGTCGCGCTATTGAGCGGCCGCGGTTCAGCGCGAGGTAGCGCGCTGTTGTGACCAGCCAAGGCAGCGTGGAGTCGCCAGCGAGCGTGATCGAGCCACATCGGCTCCACAACATCACGAAGGCGTCCTGCAAGATCTCCTCTGCATCGGAGCGGGATCGCAAGACAGTGAACGCTGCCAGATAAACCGGACGCCGGTGCCGACGGTATAGGACCGCGAGCGTGTTGCGATCGCCGCGGCGCAACCGATCGAGGTCGGCGCGCTCGTTCACGAGCTCACCGGTCTCCCTCGCTCCCGTCATGGCCGCTCCTCCACTCATCCTGCCTCAATAGGTTATGTTCGCCGGCTGCCGGTGCGTCTCAGGATATTCCGAGCGCGGACCGCGACATCTCGACGCGCGTAAGTGTCCGATCGGGACCAATCCATCTCAAATTGGCACCGGGCGCGGCGTGGCGAGCGAGCCGCTATTGACGAGGGCGAGGATCTTCTGCTCGCCGTGGCCCGAACCGGCACCGCGCTGGTCGTCCCCGATGGGACGGTGATTGGCGGCATCTCTGCCAACTCGAGCGAGCGAAGTATCGCCGCGCAGGGGGTTGTCACACAGTTTGCAGAAGTCGTGATTAGCATCCTCTACGACAACATCAACTATGGTGGCGGCAGCTTCGTAATGTCCTACAACAACGCCAACTGCGCGACTTCAGCCTACGGCTACCCGCAACTCGGCCCCTACGGCTGGAACGACCGGGCTTCGTCCTTCCGAAGCTACGCTGGCTGTATTACAGCCGTGTTCGAGAACATCAACTACGGGGGAGCGGTTCTCGGTTACCAAACCAACGCCTCATCATTCGGCATTATGAACGATCAAGCGTCGTCCTGGCGCGTGCAGTAGTCGCGACTGCAGCGACGGCCGACCCACCCTCGCTCAGCCGTCGCTGCACCCACGAATCCCCATGGTCCTCCGATGCCTAAAGAATCCGTTGGCGTCGTGGAACGCCCAATTCCTCGAGCAGTTTATCGGGCATGGGTGTAGTTCTGATTAGCCGCCACAGACGCGCCTAGTCGAGCGAGGCAACCGCCTCGTCATCGTCACTCTCGTCACTCTCGTCATCGTCATCGATCTGGGCCGTCACCGGATCGGTCGCGTGAATGGCCGCGTGCCTGTCCCACTCGCGCATGAGCTGGTCGACAGCACCGTTGAAACGATTGGTCGCAGCGCCCTGCGTCGTGTCGCCGAAGTAGCGCTCTATCCAGTGGAGCTGTTTGCGCCTGGCCTCCGGGTCGTTGACCACTCGATCGACGAGACCAACGATGTCCTTCGCGTGATCCGCCTCCAGCCACTCGGCTTCGCCCAGGTAGCCGTTGCCGTCGACGTCCGCTGCTGAGGAGACCGGGCGCGTGACGATCACGGGCTTGCCCGCCGCCAGCCCGTCATAGACCATGGCTGAGACGTCGGTGATCGCGACATCCGCTGCGGCGATCTGCCAGCCGACCGCGGTTCCGTCGTCGTAGATGTGGGATGCGGTCGGGTCGGCTCCGTTCGCCCTCGCGATCGCCTCGATGATGGCCTCGTTCGCCCGGCGGTATGCCCGATCGACCACTCCGCTCCTCGGATGCGGCCGGTAGATGACGCGATGGCGACCGGTGGCAAGAAGAGCAGACACGAGGGTGACCCCGTGCGTTGCGATTGACCCGTAGCGGGCAGCCGCCCTGTCCCCCTCCCAGGTCGGGGAGTACAGGACAACCGTGCGATCATCCGGTTCGTACGGCAGCTCGCCCGCGAAATGGTCGGCCTGAGGTCGTCCGATCATGATCGTTTTGGCATCCAGGTCGAAATTCCACAGTTTGTGGCCCAGGCGATGACGCGCCGCTTCACCCGCGATGAGGCTGTAGTCGTACGCCTTGAACTGGTTGGTCGTCATGTACATCTTGTCGCTCTCACCGTGATTGATGAAAACGTGCCACATGCGGCCGTAGCGGAACATCTGGAAGTTGCGCATGTTCTGGTTCACGTAGAACACGATGCGCACATCCTGTTCGGCGATGAAACTCTCGAGGTCGGCGACCTGCCGCAGATGCAGCGCGGGAAGCGGAGACTCCTCCCAGAGCTGCAGGCTCGTCGAGGCCGACCGGGAGATTATCGCGACCGGCCACCTCTTCGACAGTTCGGCCAGCGGCGCGTACCACTGGCGCAACTGGTAGAGATTGACCTTGCTGTCGGCGAAGTACACGGCGATCTTGATGCTGCCGGGGTCAAGCTGCGGGCGGTCGCGAAGCTGTCGCATCAGCTCTCGCCGGCTTCGACGGCCCCGCAACAGGTTGCGCAGGAGTCGTCGCGCAGTGGCGATGTCTTTCAGCAGTGGCACGTTTGGTCCTCCCGAACAATTACAGCAGCGGAGGTCTGCCGGCCCGCGTCATTCGCAACACTGTTACCCACCTGATACTGCGCCGCGGCGCCCGGATCACCGCGCCAGCCCTCGAGCCAGCCGCCCCACCACGGCCGCAGGCCGACCGGGTGACGCAGCCAGCGGATGAGCTGCACGCCCGTCCACGATGCCCACGTAGAACGGCACCAGCACCCACGGCAGGTTGCGCCGGGCCAGCCACACGCGGTTGCGGGCGTTGAGCCGGTAGTAGAAGGCGTGCCGCGCCGGATTGATCGCGGGATGGTGCGCGACCAGGTCGCCCGCGTACCAGGCGCGCAGGCCCTGGTCCCAGACCCGCCAGGCAAGCTCAATGCCCTCGTGCGCATAGAAGAACGGCGCAGCCCATCCACCGGTTGCATCGAAAACCCCGCGGGGAAGCAGGGTGGCGCCCTCCCACACTGAGAACACCGGGCCGGGCTGGGCCGCATCGCCTTTGCGGATGCGCGGAATCCACCGTCGCGGGTTGGCGTTGCCGTCGGGATCGACAACGCGCGGTTGCAGGAGGCCGATCGACGGGTCAGCCTCGATGAGCGCGATTGCGTCGCTCAGGAATGTCGGCGACGGGATGCTTGCGTCGTCGTCAAGGAAGAAGATGTACTCACCGGTCACGTGCTCTGCACCCGCGTTGCGCCCGGCAGGGATGCCCACGTTCTCGGGCAGGGCGATGGCGCGCACGCCCTCGGGCAGGCCGGTCGGCTGCCATCCGTTGCCCACGACGACGATATCGAGGTCGACACCGGTCTGGGCGAGCAGGCTCGTGAGTCCGCGATGGAGGTCGGCCTGGCGGTTGCCCTGGCTGAGAGAGACGACTCCGACCGTCGGATTACTGATCGTCAGGATCGCACCCTCTTCGAAGCCATGATCGCGACGAAGTGCCCGATCAGCGCGAGCACGGCGAGCGGCAGCAGCACGAGCACGAGAATGCGGTCGATGAGCAGCGGTTCGAAGAACAACCCGACGATGCTCGCGACAAGGGCGAGAATGGTCAGTTCGACCGAATGGTAGAGGCGGTGGAACGGCACGAAGCGGGCGGCCCTGCGCAACCGTGCTACCAGGCGCTGGCTCGGCTCGGACTCCCCCTTCCTGTCGCTCAGTTTGTCGAGTCCGGCGTTCGCCCTGGCGACATGCACCATGTCGTTGAGCGCCTTGTTCAGCACAATCACGAGGGCGAGTGCGAAGCCGACCGTGGTCCAGGCGAAGTCACCGGGGAACTCCAGCGGCCATCCGGCAGCGCGGATGCCGAGCACAATGGGGATGAGGGCCTCGGTCGTGTAGTGACCCACCTTGTCGAGAAACACCCCGGCGGGCGAACTCGACTTGCGCCAACGGGCAACCTCGCCATCGGAGCAGTCGACGAGCATCTGAAGCTGGCCAAGCACGAGCGCGAGGCACGCCCCCGCGACACCGGGAATGAGCAGGGCAGCTGCGGTCGCCCAGCCGACGAGGATCATCAGCCCGGTGACCCCGTTGGCGGTGATCGACGTGCGCAACAGAACCCAGGTGAGGTACGGCGAGAGATTGCGCAGGTACAGCGACGCAGTCCAGTGTTCGGCGTTGGCCCGGAGCCGCACCTCAGGAGGCTGCGCGACCTCGCGCAAATGGGCGATCGAGGTGGGCGGTACGGGTCGACTGTTCACGTCGTCACCGACCCGTCTGTGTCGTGATGTCGCGGGCGAGACCGGTGAAACCCAGCAGGAATCCGATGCCCCAGCCGAAATGGATGCACGGCAGAACGATGAGGTACCACAGGCCCGTGCGGAAGCCCTCGCTGATCGCCACCACGGCAGCGACGACGACGAACGCCGCGTAGGCGGCAGGAATTGCGAATGCGGCGACCAGCCACGGGATCCCCGTCGCGAGGCCGACGATGCCGAGCAGCAACCCGCCGGCAATGCCGAGCACCGCCAGCGGCGGAACGAAATAGCGCAACGAGTTCGCGAAGGTGAAGCGGCGCACGAGCTCGCCCCGCCAGATACCGGTTGCGACGAACTGGCGCACGAGCTTGCGCAGGCTGGAGCGCGGGCGGTAGACCACGCTCAGCCGCGGGGTGAACCAGACGGTGCCCCCCGTCGCGCGGAGGCGACGGTTGAGCTCCCAGTCCTGGCCGCGCTTGATCTCCTCGTCGAACAGGCCCACCTCGACCAGCCGGTCGCGCAGGAACACCCCCAGGTATGCGGTGTCTGCCGGCCCCTCACGACCACCAACGTGGTGCGGGGTTCCGCCGAGTCCCGTTCGGGCGCCGTAGGCGCGGGCGACGGCCTTCTCGAAGGGCGTGCGCCCCTCCGCCCGCATCACGCCGCCGACGTTATCGGCGCCGCTGGCAAGGAGGGTCTCGACCGCGATCCTGGTGTAGTCCGCGGGGAAGCACGGAGTGGGCATCCACTCGCACCACGATCGGAAAACTGGATGCGCGGATCGCGACATTCAGTCCGCTCGGGCGTCGACCCGACTTCGTTCTCGATGGCGCGGATGCGCGGGTCCAGTTTCGCGAGCCGGGCAATGACCTCGTCGGTACCGTCGATGCTCGGTCCGAGGGCGAGAACGACCTCGAATGGGCCCTCGTAATCCTGGGAGGTGAGGGAGCGTACCGCTGCCTCAACATGCTCAACCTCGTTGAGCACCGGCATCACGTAGGAGACACCGGGAAGGGGGTCTGCCTGTGTGGCCATGGAGTCCAATATCTCGCGCCGGAAGTTCGGTCGAGCCTACCAGCGCAGTCGCGAATTAGCCGACGATTGTTCCTATCCGAGCTCGCCGAGCGTGACGGTGGTCTCTGAGCGCTGGCCGTTTCTCACGTAGGCGACGGTGGCATCCGCCCCGCCAGGAAGGGTGCGCACCTGGGCGGTGAGGTCTGTCTTGTTTCGGATCGGGATGCCGTTGAAGCCGACGATGATGTCGCCCACGCGAATTCCCGGCCTCCGCTGCGGCACCGCCCGGAGTGACTTCCATGACACTCGCACCGACAGTGGTCGCATCCGCTTGACGTGAATCCTCTGTGACGTTGAGGATCGAGGCGCCGAGCAGGCCGTGACTGGCCCTCCCCGTCTGGATCAGTTCGTTCGCCACTCGCTGGGCCACGTTGGACGGGATGGCGAAACCGACACCGATGTTGCCGGCGGACCGTCCGCCCGCATTGGCGATGGCGACGTTGACGCCGATCAGCTGGCCCTGGGCGTCGAACAGCGCACCACCGGAGTTGCCGGGGTTGATCGCGGCATCCGTTTGGATGACGGCGAGGGAGATGGTGGGCGAACTCGGCGTCGGCGCGCTTTCGCGGCCCGGAACATCGAACCAGAAATCGAACGGCGTTTCCCCTTCAGGCTCGGGGGTTTCGTCATCCACCTCATCCGGGACTGCGGCCGAGGCGACGGTGATACTCCGATTGAGGGCGCTCACGATTCCCACGGTGACCGTGCCCTCGAGGCCGAGCGGCGCTCCGACCGCTATCGCAACATCGCCGACGTTCACTCGCGATGAGTCGGCGAACTCGGCAGGTTGCATATCGGTCACCCCCTGCACCTGAATGACCGCGAGATCGAAGACGGGATCCGTACCGACAATGGATGCCGTGAAGAGTCGACCGGCACTGTCGACGACACGGATGTTTGCGTTCGCCGTCGCACCGTCGAGGGTCACGACGTGGGTGTTGGTGAGGATGTAGCCGTCTTCGCTGAGCACGATGCCGGACCCGCTACCCGCCGTAGTTCCCCCGACGACGCTGATCGTGACAACCGAGGGCGACACGTTGGATGCGACAGCGTTGATCGCGTTGACGTCGCCGGGATCGTTGATCGTGATACTGCCCGGGCCGTTACCGATCGCGGACACCGGGCTGTTGGCGCTCATCGCCCAGATGCCGACACCGGCTCCAGCTCCGCCACCGACGAGGGCGCCAATTGCGAGGGCTGCGAGCACACCGATCCCCGCCGGGCGGGTGCCGCGGGGGTTCTCCAGGGGCACCCACTGCTCGTCTGCACTCACTGCCCCCGCTCCTGCTGCCCCGGCGGATGGCCCGTGGGTCGCCGGCGGCGGCGTTGCGGTGCTGTAGTTGGTCGGGGTCGCCTCTGGATCGCGTGGCGCGTCAGGCATAAAAGTCTCCTTTGGTGTCGTCAGAGTCAACTGGCGACCTGCACATTTTATTCGCGTCTGCTGGGCGCCCTCTGCGCGATGGCTGGTTGAGTAGCCGCTTGGGGCGTATCGAAACCTTTGAACGACTCAGCAGCCGGGGCCGGCAGGGTTCGCGGTGCACTCGCGGTCGACAAGCACTGTCTTCGCGTTGCCCGCCACCGCGACAAGCCTGTTCGCGGGAACGCGCAGCGACCCGACCACCGGAATCCACGGACCACCTGCGTGCCGCCACTCCGCCGTGAACGTGATGTCGAGGTCGATGTAGTAGGTGCCAGGGCTGCGGTAGATGTGGCTGGTTGCGGTGCGATCGAACTCCCGCAGGCCGAGCGCCTGCCAGGTGTCACCCTTCGTCGTTCGGGTCACCCGAGTGCCGTCACCGTACGACCAGTGGTACGCGACAGGGGTGAACCGAACGGATGCCGGACTGCCCGAGCAGTTGGCCGTCGTGTACCTGGCTTCCGACCCTCGCGTAGAAGTTGGTGTCGAGGCCCACAACCATCCAGCCGTCGGGCTGCATGTGATCCACACCGGGATTCGGGCGGAAGTGGGCAATGTCAGCCATCGTCAGCGGAGCCGTCACGGTGAAACGGTCGCGGTCGACCAGATTGGTCGGCAGGGTCGGTTCCTGAGTCGACGAGTTTCCCCCGCCGGAACCGCTGCCCGGTGCAGTCGCGCTGCCGGCCAGGTCAACCCCACCACCATTGATGCCCGCCCCGACACTGCGAGCCAGACCGGTTGTCGCACGACGAGATCAGTACACGTGGGAGCTTGCCCATGATCGGAGTCGACAATGAATGTGCCGACCAACAGGATCAAGGACGGCATAAAGTGCTCACATTTCGCAAAAGCAGTCACCATCCCAAATGTCGCTCGCGAGCGAGCAATAGCTGACTTCGCATCGTTTGCAATCGAACCTGACCTCCAGTGGCAAACGGTCGGGGCGATCGGGAACCGTGACAATTCACCCCGTTGCGATCGAAAACTCGACCCTGAGACAAATCGAGGCACGACGTAGAAGTAACGACCATCGCGGTCCGCTCATCGCCTGATGACTGTACCTCTGTAAAGAACGGAGTCGAAGTTGCGTGGCCTTCCGTTCTTCATCCCTCCTCGATATACGCGCACTTCAAAACCCTAAGACACTGCTCCAGTACGTCCGGTGATCGCATACGGCATCAGTCGATCACGGCCCGCGGCCACCATCCGGCAAAATCGCATCCGAAACCGCGAGGTAAGCCTCATACGCCTCGATGGCGGCTGCGAGCGCCTCTTCCTCGCTGGCGAATACGGGGGTTCCTGTCGGCACGGCGGTGGGGATCACGTTGGTGGGGGTGGGCAGACATCCGCTGATCAGGGCGCACGCGATCACGACGGCGGCGAGTTTTGTCGTGCGGGCCATGCGCCGACCGTAGAACACCCCGTCCGGCTTGCGCCGATTTTCTCCACAGGCTTCCGGTTGCCACCCGGTACATTGGCAGGATGACGACGGTGCGCGGCTCCTGGCAGCGGGCGGCGCGCGGCGCGATGCTCCTGAGCGACGACGGTGAGCTGCGGCCGACAATCTTTGCCGAGATGTCCGCACTGGCAGCGAGCACGGGTGCGATCAATCTGGGGCAGGGGTTCCCCGATCAGGACGGCCCGCCCGAAGTGCTTGAGGCGGCCCGGCAGGCGATCAGCGATGGCGTGAACCAGTACTCCCCCGGTCGCGGGATGCCTGTGCTCCGCACCGCGATCGCCGACCACCAGAAGCGTTTCTACGGGCTCACCGTCGACCCTGACACCGAGGTGCTTGTCACGGCCGGCGCGACGGAGGCCCTCGCCGCGACGATCCTTGCGTTGACCGACCCCGGGGACGAGGTCCTCACCCTCGAGCCGTTCTACGATTCTTATGCTGCGATCATCGCGCTTGCCGGCGCGCGACACGTCACCGTCCCGTTGGAGTCTCCCGGATTCAAGCCCGACCACGACCGTCTCCGCGCTGCCGTGTCCGACCGTACGCGGCTCATCCTCATCAACACCCCGCACAACCCGACGGGCGCGATACTCGATCGGGAGACGCTGCAGTTGCTCGTCGAACTCGCGGTGCGCCACGACGCAATCCTCGTCACCGATGAGGTGTACGAGCACCTCACCTTCGATGGTGCCGAGCACATCCCCGTCGCCTCTTTGCCCGGCGCGGCCGACCGCACGGTCACCATCTCCAGCGGAGGCAAGACCTTCAGCACGACCGGCTGGAAGATCGGGTGGATGACTGCTGCCGCGAGCCTCATCGACGCGATCCTCGCAGTGAAGCAGTACCTGACGTTTGTGAACGGCGCACCGTTCCAGCCAGCGATTGCCGTGGGGCTCGCGCTGCCGGACAGCTACTTCCACGACACCGCCGACGCTCTCGCGGCGAAGCGCGACGTGCTCTCAGCCGGTCTCAGTACCGCTGGTTTCGAGGTCAGCACGCCACAGGGCGGCTATTTCGTGATCGCGGATGCCGCACCGCTGGGCCACCCGGACGCCGCAGCCCTGTGCCGAAACCTGCCGGCACTCGCCGGGGTGGTCGGCGTGCCGGTGAGCGCCTTCGTGCAACCGCAGAATCGCTCCGGTTTCTCCTCGCTCATCCGTTTCGCGTTCTGCAAACGAATCGAACTGTTGCAGGAAGCAGCGGGCAAGCTCGCGGCTCTCGCACGCTAGGTGTCGACCGAACCCTCGACACCGGGCTCCGCGTGCCCGACGCCCGCCCTGGCCATGAGCGGCAGGCTGAGAGTGAACGAAGTGCCGACGCCTTCCTCGCTCTCGACATCCAGCTCCCCACCGTGGGCGCGTACGATCGCGCGGGTGATTGTGAGGCCAAGACCGACCCCGGGCACGGCATTGCGGGTGGCGGTGGATGCCCGGAAGAATCTCGCAAAGAGCTGGTCGAGTTCGTCCGCAGCAATCCCCATGCCGGTGTCGCTCACCGTGATGACCGCTCTGTCATCTTTCTCCTTGAGCCCAATGGTGACCGTGCCACCTTTAGGCGTGAACTTGATCGCGTTCGACATGAGGTTGTCGCAGGCCTGGCCCAGCCGCACCACGTCTGCATGCACCGAAATGCCTTCGACAACTTCGGCGACGACCTCGATGCCGGCGGTCGCGGCGATGGGGCGGGCTGTGTCAACCGAAGCCAGCAGCACGGAGGCGGCATCCATTTCGC
Organism: uncultured Actinomycetota bacterium; assembly: GCA_963848065.1. Classification (GTDB taxonomy): domain Bacteria; phylum Actinomycetota; class Actinomycetes; order Actinomycetales; family Microbacteriaceae; genus CAWKBZ01. Next base: position 532,362 of record CAWKBZ010000001.1, read on the forward strand.
GCTGATCCAGCTGGAACTTTCCTGACTCGACCTGCGCGGTGAACAGCAGGTCACCGACCAGGCGCAGGAGTCGGTGCGCATTGCGTTCGGCCACGCCCAGGTACTTCAGTTGGACGGAACTCAGGGGCGGGTCATCGTCGTCGCGCATGAGTTCGAGGTATCCGAGAATCGAGCTCAGCGGGGTGCGCAGTTCATGCGAGATGAGTCCGACGAACTCATCTTTCAGCTTGGCCACTTCGCGTGCCCTCGTCACATCGTTCGCGACGAACAGGTATCCGACTGGTTCGTTGTCCTCGTCGGTACGGCGAGTGACGCTCAGCTCGACCGTGATCTCAGCACCGTCAGCGCGAATCCAGGTCCACTCCCGCACGTCGGCGTCGCCGAGGCGGGCAGTCTCCACGAGCGCCGAGAATCCGGGGTTGAGCACGGTGGCCCCCGCCGGATAGTCGAGTTCCTTGGCTCTGTCTTCAAGCTCAGCAAGCAGGTGGAATTGGTCGATGTGGCGCTTGTCTTCGGTTGCCTCGGCAGACAGCCCGAGCATCCGCTCCGCGCCGGGGTTCCACGCGTCGATGAGTCCGGTGACATCGGTGCCAATGATCGCCTGCTCGGTGACGGCCTCCCACACACTGCGCAGGGTGCGTTCTGTCTCCCGCACGTGGGACTCACTCGCGGCCAGTTCCCGCGAGTGGCGGATGCTCTCCTCAAGTAGTCGCTCGCTCTGTTGGGCGAAGCGCTCGACGCTGCGAAGGCGGTGACGTGCCTGACTCGAAAGCGTGTTGATGATGATGGCGGCAATGATGAACATCACAGCCATGAACGAGTCGCGGATGAGCCCGGCAGGGTTCGGGCTGACGAACTGCCACGGGATGAGCGGCATGAGCAGGGCGGCGGTGACCCCCATCGCCGCGTAACCGATGAAGCGCGGGCCCTCCTCAGACGCAACCCAGACGACCGGGAGAATGAGCAGCGCCCCGAAGACGGCACCGCTCGCCCCGGTGCCGTAGCCGAGAGCGGCGATGGCGAGGAAGTCGATTGCGGGAATCATGAGCGCAAGCGCGGCGAGCGACGGCCGTGCGGTCAACACTGCAGCCACAACTGTGGCGAGAATCATGATCGCGGTGCCGCCAATGATGGCCGCGGGGTCGGGCACGCTCATGCCCGGCACCGTGGCGATCAGGATCACCGCTACCGCATAGAGCAGGCTCGACGGGCTCTGTCTGAGCAGCGGAGAGGGTGATTCGCCTGCGAGCCGGTCCAGAATGCGGGCGACCGTCACAGTCTCGCCTTCATGCCCTCGGCAACCTCGGTGAGCTGTTCAACAAGTTCGCGGGGGCTGAAAGGCTTGGTCAGGTATTGGTTAGCTCCAGCGGCGAGGCCCACTGCACGTGCCTCCTCCGTGACGGATGCCGACAGCAGGAGCGCGCGGATGTGGCTGGTACGCGGGTCACTGCGGATCAGTCGGCAGACATCCACCCCTGTCATTCCGGGCATGGACACATCGAGCAGCACGATGTCGGGAAGGTGTTTCTGGATCGCCAGCCACGCGGTCTCGCCATCGAACTGCTGGTCGATCAGTTCGAGACCGGCACGGTCAACCGCGATTGACACGAGATCACGGATGTCGGGATCGTCGTCAGCGACAATTACGCGCAGTCGGGCATCCGGCGCTGTCACGGCGCAACCCATTCCGGGACACAGCGCCGCAGTACCTCCTGCACGCTCGCGCGGGTGAAGGGCTTGGGGAGCACGGCTTCGCTCGGCGGGTAGTGCTCGGGCTCGAGCACAGACGTGATTGCCACGGCGCAGTCCGGCCGTTCGGCCTGGATCTTCTCCGTGAGCGCCCAACCGTTCATCCCGGGCAGCACCAGGTCGATGACCGCGAGGTGCGGATTGAGGTTGTCGTAGGCGAGTATCGCGGCCTCGGCGGACTCGGCGGCGATCACCTCGCAGCCGGCAAGCTCGAAGAACAGACCGAGCAGCTCGCGCTGGTCGTCGCTGTCATCAACGATGAGAACTTTAACCCGGTCCTCAAGCACGCTCATAGTCATACGAATTCCCCCGGAGCAAATTCTACCGGCAGGTGCGCGAATTTGTCTGTCCGCTTTTTGGGGGACCGAACGGGCATTCTAGGCAACCTGTCCCGAGTCGCGGAAAATCTCCAGCGGCTCACAGTAGGTTCCCTTGCCGAAGCGCGACCAGTACCTCGCCGTGGCGAGCGCCAAACTGGGTTCGAGGTGTGGCGGTCGTTCGCCGTTGGCGGCGAAGCAGGCAAGCATCGCAAGCTTCATGTCGGTGAAACCATCGACGGTGACGAAACGATTGGGGTGGAAATCGACCGAAGCCGTCGCGGTCTGGTAGCACGCGACGGTTCGAGCATCCGCTGTCGCGGCAATTGCGGCAGCATACACAGCGCGGTGGTCCTGGTTGCGATCATTGTCGCTCGGAATGTAGACGATGGTGGGTTGCACGTCGGCGGCGACGCGCGCAATGATGCCCACTGTCGGCTCGGCGCCACTGAGGTGGGCATCAGGGTTGTCCTCAAGAACCAGCTTGGCGCTGATGAGCCCCGCCGCAGCCGAACCTTCCGTCCACGCCGCTTTGATGCCGCCGGAACGGTCGCCTCGGGAGAGCGTCAGCACCGTGACCCTGTCGCCGGCCGCGCTGTGCGCAGCGAGGATGCCGCCCACTCCGATTTCGACGTCGTCCGGGTGCGCGCCGATCGCGAGCACGCTCTGCGGCTCCCCCGGCTTACTGGATCGGCGAAACTCCTCCGCCAGCCGCGTAACCGTATCGGCCAGGTCAGCAGACGAGACCGGCTTGGTCAGGAACTCGTTCGCCTGATTGCGCAGGGCCGTCACCGCGTAGTCGACGGAAACGTGCGCGGTCATCACGACCACGGGAGTTCCCGGCTGTTCGGCGCGGATCTCCTCAATGAGTTCGAGACCGGACTTGCCGGGCATCTCGATGTCGGTGATGACGACGTCGGGCTTGAGCTTCGCGACGGCAGCCCTCACCTCACGCGGATCCCCGGTAGTGATGACGGTGCAGCCCCGCTTCTCGAGCACGGCAGCGGTGAAATTGGCGACATCGACATCATCGTCGACAACGACGACGCGGTACGGTTCAGCCATGCGAATTCTCCCCTTGAATGACTCATACCCTACGTGGCTGGGGCCGAGAACAATAGGATGACGCGCCCCCAGTCAGAGGTGATGTTTATCGTGAGACGACGTCAAATCTGCGGAGCGCGAGGGCGGGATTGAGGGCTCGGACGTCGGCCACGCGGGCAGCAGAAATGACCGCTGCAGCGACATCCACTGTCTCGCCGATCGTGGCGATTTCGACTCCCATCGGGTCGACGATCATGCTGTTTCCGACTCCGATCGGGGGCGCGTGGTCCGCCGCAGCAACGTAGATCGTGTTCTCGATCGCGCGAGCCGTTACGAGGGTGCGCCAGTGGTGTTCCTTGAGCGGACCGCGAACCCACTCCGAGGGCACGAGCACGAGGTCGGCGCCGGCGTCGACCAGGCGTCGGGTGACCTCGGGGAAGCGCAGGTCGTAGCAGGTCTGGAGCCCGACCGTGAAGTCACCGAACCCGAAGGTGCGCGGCGGTTCGATCTCCCCCGCCCGTCACCCACTCGGACTCCCTGTCGCCGAACGCGTCGTACAGGTGCAGTTTGCGGTAGGTCGCGAGAAGTTCACCGGTGGGTGAGACTGCCACAACGGCGTTGGAGAACTTCGCTGGCTCATCAGTGCGCTCCACGAGCCCGGCAACGATGTGCACACCGTACTCCTGCGCGAGAGCAGCGAGGCCCGTGACGAAAGGTCCATCGAGTGGTTCGGCAGCGTCAACCAGTTGCTGCCCCAGGGGCGTCGTGAAGTAGGAGGAGTACTCAGGGAAGACGATGAGAGTGGCACCGCGCGAGACAGCTCGCTCAGTGAGGAAGCGGATGCTCGCGAGATTCGCCTTACTGTCGGCTTCGGGCGCGAACTGCGCGACGGCGATCGATGTCTCGGTCACGTTCATGCAACAAGCCTAGGTGTTCTTCCCACGGGAGGTTGTGGACACGTCGTGATGGGGTGAGCCCGCCGATGCCGGTGTGGGGTCGGTGATGATTGTAGTGATGAATCCAGTCCTGGTAGGTGGCAGCTCTGGCGGCGTCTGAGTCGTAGTGTTCGGCGTAGGCCCATTCGGCGGCGAGGGTGCGGTGGAACCGTTCGATCTTCCCGTTGGTTTGCGGCCGGTAGGGCTTGGTGAACTTGTGCTTCACCCTGACGCCCAGGGCGGCGTTGAACAGCAACGAGCGGTAGCAGGATCCGTTGTCGGTCATCACCCGCCGCACCGTGATGCCCTGCTCGCGGTAGTAGCGGCGGGCGCGCCGCCAGAACGCGGACGCGGTTTCCTTGCGCTCATCGCCGAGGATCTCGGAGTAGACCAGGCGGGAGTTGTCATCGATGGCGGAGTGCAGGAAGCAATAGCCGGCCCCGGACCGGTTCTTCCGGCCTGCCTGCCTGCCCTTGGTGCGGTGCCCGCCGCCGTCGGGGATGCGACCGAGTTTCTTCACGTCAACATGCACCAGATCGCCCGGGTTCAGCCGTTCGTAGCGGATCGGCTTGGGTTTCCGGATCGGCAACCCGGTGCTCTGGTCCAGCTGCCCCAGCAGCGGCATCCGATAACGCTTCAGCACCTTGGTGACCGTCGACTGGTTCAGATGCAGGTGGTAACCGATCCGGTGCGGTCCCCACCGTCTGGTGAACCGCAACGCGATGATCCGCCGCTCGGTGCGCTGCGACAACCGGTTCGGTGAAAAGTGCGGACGGGAGCGGTGATCCAGCAGCCCGGCCGGCCCGTGGGCACGATAGCGGGCCACCCACTTCGACACCGTCGAGCGGGTGACCTGCTGCCGTTCCGCAACGCGAGCCTGCGCCCAGCCCTCATCGACGACGAGCTTGACCATCTCCAACCGCCCCTTCGGGGTCAGTTTGGCGTTGGCGTGGGTAACGTAAGACACGAGGACCTCCAGGTGATCGAGTGAGTGTGGTAACCCACATCGATACCGGAGGTCCTCACCTCATCACGTCACGCCACGCTGATCACAACGTCCGTGGGAAGAACACCTAGGGCGCAGTCGTTCGGGGGCTACTGTATGAGCACTCCCGGATCTACGCTGAAGCGAGAAGGAGCCGATCATGATGCGCACGACAGCACCGATCACAGCCGCCATTGCCCTGCTGCTCTGCCTCGCGGGGTGCGACGCGGGAGACCCAACGCCAACGGCTGTGCCAGAAGAGCCGACAGCGACGGTAGAGCCCGTCATCGAACCGGAAGAGCCCGAAGAGCCCGAAGGCTTCAGCGCCGAAGCCACGCGCAAACGTGATTGCTGCGATGGAGAGCGGCAACACCGCTGCTATCGAGAGTTACCTTTCCGACCCGGTCATGGTGATTCTCGCAGCGACCGAGTGCTGCGGACCCCTCACGCCGGCGGGGGCGATCGACAACCTGGATTATGTCGCAGGCGCCACGGGGTGGGACTTCGCCCTGCCCGAGTCGCTCATCGACGACTACCGTGACGGCGACTACGCGGCGCAGTTCCCACCGGAGGTCATCGTCGGGAAAGCCGCAAGCGGCGAGGTCATCGCGTTCGGCATCGAGGGGAGCGCGATCACGAATGTGTTCATGAGCATCTCCGAGGAGTTCCTGCTCTGGTAGGCCGCGTGCGCATCGTCATTGCGCCCGACTCTTTCAAGGGCAGCGCAAGTGCCGTTGCCGCGGCGAGCGCAATCGCTGCCGGGTGGTCAGGCGAGAGACCGGGCGATGAAGTGATTCTTCTGCCGATGGCCGACGGCGGCGAGGGAACCATCGATGCGATCGCCCGAGCGGATGTCACGGCGAAACGGTTCACCGAGTCGGTGTGCGCGCCGGACGGTCGGGATGTGCGGGCCGATTGGCTGCTGCTCGCGGACGGCACAGCCGTGATCGAGCTTGCCCAGTCCAGCGGCATCACCCTGCTCGACCCCTTGCTGCCGCACGACGCGCACACCTTCGGTTTCGGGCAGCTCATCGCGACCGCGCTCGATCGCGGCGCCGACCGACTGTTGCTCGCCCTCGGCGGCAGCGCATCCACCGACGGCGGTGCTGGCGCGCTGTCAGCACTCGGAGCCCGGGTGCTCGACTCCACGGGCGCGGAAGTACCTCTCGGCAATCGGGGGCTCGCAGTCGCCTCCTCGGTGGACTTCACGGGCATGCGCGCGCTGCCCGCCCGCGGCGCCTGGGTGCTCACCGATGTCGACAATCCGCTGCTGGGGCCCCATGGCGCGGCCGCCGTGTTCGGCCCGCAGAAGGGTGCGGGCGACATCGCCCCGCTCGAACGCAATCTGCACCGGTTTGCCGAACTGGTGCCAGCAGACCCGGATGTCCCCGGAGCCGGAGCCGCAGGAGGAACTGCCTTCGGGCTGCTCGCGTGGGGCGCTCGCCTCCGAACGGGCGCTGCCGAGATCGCTGAGGCTATCGGGCTGCCCGCGGCCGTGGCATCCGCCGACCTCGTCATCACCGGTGAGGGCAGATTCGACTCGCAAACCGCGTCTGGCAAGGTGGCGTTCTTCGTGCAGCGGCTCGCGGCATCCGCTGGTATTCCGGCCGCGCTTGTTGCCGGGCGCATCGACGCGGCAACCGACGACTACCGTGACGCGGTGTCGCTGACCGAACTCGCCGGCAGTTCCGCGCGCCGCTCTCGCCGAAGCAGAGAGGTGGCTGGTCGAGGCCGGCGGCGAACTCGCCCGGCGCTTCTAGTTGCCCGCGAGCCTCGCCTGTTCGGCCTCGACAAGCTCACTCACGCGAGCAAACAGGGGATGGCTCGGCTCCAGTCCGGTCACCTGCGCCACGAACTCATCGGGGCCCAGCGCCTGCAGCAGTTGTTCGAGCTCGGCCGACTGCGGGTCGTCGTCGTCGCGGAAGCGCAGTGCGGCCGCGATCGTGCGCAGGAGCGCCTCAGGCGGGATGCCCTCCTCGGCGAGCGCCGCCGCCGGGGCGATGAAGCGCTCGTTGCGGCCGAGCTTTCGCAGCGGTTGCCGCCCCACCCGCGCGACCGTGTCGTCGAGGTGCGGATTGGCGAACCGTGTGAGGTTCTTCTCCAGGTACTCCCGCTGGGTGTCCGGGTCGAAGCGATGGCGGGCGATGAGCAGCATCGCCGTCTCCTCGAGTACCGCGCGGACGTCTGCAGCCACTTCCGGGATCGCGAGCGCCTCGGCCGGTGTCCGCGCGCCGGCGACATAGCCGAGATACGAGGCGGCGGCGTGACCGGTGTTGACCGTGAAGAGCTTGCGCTCGATGTAGGGGGCGAGGTCATCCACGAAATGCGCTTCGGGGATGATCGGCAACTCGCCCTTGAACGGACCGGTCTCGATCGCCCACTCGAAGAACGCCTCGACCGTGACATCCAGGCTGTCGGTCGACTGGCCGGGAACGATGCGGTCGACCGCGGTGTTGGCGAAGATCGCCCGCTCGGCGAGCGACGCATCCGCCAGATTCTCGACGACGTGAGCCTTGAGCAGGTCGGTCGCATTGATGGCGTTCTCGCACGCCATCACGATGAGCGGTGGATGCGCGGGGTCGCGAGCGCCGAGCCCCTCCGCCACCAGCGGCGCAATAAAACTAAGGACATTTGGGCCGACAGCGGTCGTTAACGACGTCCGCCGAGGCGATTTCGGCCAATAACTCCTTAGTTTTCGTGGCGGAGTTGAGGGCGCGGTAGTTGTCGACCGTCCAGGTGCGGGCACCCTCGCCGACCTCGTTCACGCGGTAGCTGGTGGATGCCGCGAGCTGGTCAATGAGGTCGGCGTTGACGTCGGCGAAGACGAGCTCGTAGCCGGCATTGTGCAGGATGAGCCCGACGAAGCCGCGCCCGATGTTGCCCGCACCGAAGTGCACCGCCTTCATGATCAGGCGTTGACGTCGCCGAGCAGCTCGAGCACCGCTTCGGGTGTCGGTGCTGCGAGCAGTTCGGCGACCTGATCGTCTTCGCTGAAGATGATCGCGATGCGGGACAGCACGTCCATGTGGCCGCCGTCCTTCCCCGCGATGCCGACGACGAAACGCACCTCGTTTCCACCCCAGTCGATGGGCTGGTCGTAGCGCACGAACGAGAGCGCAGACGCAAGAATCGTGTCCTTGCCCTCGTTCGTGCCGTGCGGGATAGCCAGGAAGTTGCCCATGTACGTCGACACGAGTGCCTCACGTTCGTGCATGAACTGCACGTACTCGCTCGTCACCGCACCCGACGCCACGAGAATGCGACCCGCTTCCTCGATGGCCTCCTCCGGTGTGGTGGCCGACCCGTTCAGGTTGATCTGGTCGAGTTCGAGAACGTTGCCGCTCATGGGGTGTCCTTCCTGGCTTCCGCGGTTACTTGCTGTGCTGGTCCTGAACCATGGCAACCACGTCGTCGTACTTCGGGCTGTTCATGAAGTTCTCGACGGAGACGTGGGTGGCGTGGGGTGCCTGCTTCTGCGCCCGTGCCGTCAGGTCCTGGTGCGTGATCACGAGGTCGGCTTCATCGGTGAGGTTGGAGATCGACTTGTTCTCCACCGTAACATCGCTGATTCCGGCTTTCTTGATCTTGTTGCGCAGCACCGTGGCACCCATCGCGCTCGATCCCATTCCCGCGTCGCAGGCGAAGACGATGGTCTTCACCCGGTTCACAGTGGATGTCGCGGCAGCGTCGCCGCCGGACTGGGCAAGAAGCGACCCGACCTTGCTGTCGGTTCCCTTGTTCGCCTCGTTCTTCGCAACCGCGGCGGCGAGCTGGTCCTCACCCGCTGCCACAGCCTCGAGGTCTCGCTTGCGGCTCGCCCTGATGATGACACCCGCGATGAGGAACGACACCGTTGCCGAGAGCAGCACCGAGAGGATCACACCAATGAAGCTGTCGTTCGCGGTCTGGATGAGCACCGCGATGATGCTTCCCGGCGATGCTGGCGCCCGAAGCCCGGACGAGAACAGCACATTGGTGAGAACACCGGTCGCGCCACCGCCGATGACGGCGAGCAGCAGGGCTGGCTTCGCGAGCACGTACGGGAAGTAGATCTCGTGGATGCCACCGAAGAAGTGGATGATGATCGCACCGGGAGCACTCGCTCGCAGCAGGCCCACACCGAATACCGCGAAGGCGAGAAGTACACCGAGGCCGGGGCCGGGGTTCGCCTCGAGCAGGAACAGGATCGACTTGCCCGTCTCGCTTGCCTCCTGGATTCCGAGAGGCGTCAGCACGCCGTGGTTGATGGCGTTGTTGAGGAACAGGATCTTCGCCGGCTCGATGATGATGCTCGCGAGTGGCAGCAATCCGGTCTCGACGAGGAAGCCGACAGCGTTTCCGAAGACTCCGCTCAGCCATGTGACGACCGGTGAGATTCCGAAGAAGGCACCGATAGCGAGGACGAAGCCCAGGATGCCTGCCGAGAAGTTGTCGACGAGCATCTCGAAGCCGGCACGGATCTTGCCCGCCCAGATGCTGTCGATCTTCTTCATGAGCCAGGCAGCAAGCGGGCCGACGATCATCGCTCCGATGAACATCGGAATGTCGGTGCCGACGATGACTCCCATCGTCGCGATCGTTCCGACGACACCGCCGCGCGTACCGTAGACCATCCGCCCACCCATGTTGGCGATGAGCAGCGGCAGCAGGAAGATGATCATTGGGCCAACGAGGGCATCGGCAATGGTCGCGTTCGGGGTCCAGCCGGTCGGAATGAAGAAGGCGGTGATGAAGCCCCACGCGATGAATGCCGCGATGTTGGGCATGATCATGCCGCTCAGGAAGGTGCCGAACCTCTGCACACCTACCCGAACGCCGCCACGCTTTTCTGACGTCGTTGTCATGGTTGTTACTCCGTTTTCTCTTGGGGTGTTAGTTGGTGATACGGGTTGCCGCGTCGAGCACCGCTGTGCGGGCCTCCACGGCGCTATTGGCCGAAAGTGCAGCTTCGGCGAATTCCTTTGCCTGGTCCAGGGTGTAGCGGATGAGCTCCGCCCTCACATCGGCAAGCGCTGCCGGTGACATCGAGAGCGTGGTCGCCCCGAGTCCGACGAGCACGACGGCGAGCAGCGGATCGGCCGCCGCCTCGCCGCAGATTCCGACGGGCTTGCCCAGTGTCGCGCCCGCGCGCCCCACCTCGCCGACAAGGCGGAGGACGGCCGGATGCCACGGGTCCTGGAACGAAGCCACCGAGCCGAGCAGGCGATCGGCGGCGAGCGTGTACTGGGTCAGATCGTTGGTGCCGATGCTCGCGAAGTCGGTGTCGGCGAGCAGGCGGTCGGCCAGCAACGCAGCCGACGGCACCTCGACCATGATGCCCGCGGTCGCCAGCCCCAGATCATGGGCGAGGCGCGTGAAGTAGCGGGTCTCCTCAACGGTGGACACCATCGGGGCCATGACCCAGACATCCGCTTCGGTCTCCGAAGCCGCTCCCGCGATGGCGGTGAGCTGGTCGCGCAGTATCTGCTCATTCGCCCGCAGGGCGCGTAGCCCGCGAAGCCCGAGCGCGGGGTTCTCCTCGGGCTCGTCGTTGAGGAAGCTCAGCGGTTTGTCCGCGCCGGCGTCGAGCGCCCTCACGACGACCTTGCGACCGGGGAACGCCGCGAACAGGAGCGCGTACTTCTCCTTCTGCTCCTCCACCGAGGGTGCCCGGTCGGCATCGAGGAAAAGAAACTCGGTGCGAAAGAGACCCACGCCCTCAGCGCCCAGCTCGACGGCGTTCGCCGCGCCATCCGCTGAACCGAGGTTGGCAAGCAGGGGAATCGCCGTCCCATCGGCGAGGGTGCCCGGCCCGACCGGCACATCCCGTGCCGCGGCACGCTCGACCCGCATGGCTTCGGCAGCGGAACGCTCCCCCTCGGTGGGAGCGACGATGACCCCGCCTGTTGCGGCATCCACGATGACAGTCTCGCCGTCTGGGAGAGAGAGTGCGTCGGTTGCGCCGACAACGGCGACGATCGACTTCTCTCTCGCGAGAATCGCGGTATGCGAGGTGGGGCCACCGTCGCTGGTCACAAGCGCGAGCACCTTGTCTAGGTCGAGCAGAGCGGTGTCGGCGGGGGCAAGGTCGCGGGCGACCAGGACGAATGGATGATCGGGGTCGGGCACCCCCGGCGCGGGCACCCCCTGCAGGTGCGCAACAACCCGCTGCGACACGTCGTCGAGGTCGGTCGCGCGCTCGCCCATGTAGCCGCCCATGCTCACGAGCAGGTCGCGGAACTGCACGAACGCCTCGAAGACGGCGCGCTCAGCGGTCTTCCCGGAGTCGATGCGGGCGTTCACATCGTCACGCAGCGTCGGATCCTCCGCCATGAACGCCTGGGCCTCGAGTACGTCCTTCGCCGACCCGCCAGCACGCTCACCGCGCAAGCGGATGTCGGCAGCCGTCGCCGCGAGCGCGCCCGCCGCACGCACCTTCTCGGCCTCGCCCGTGAGGGTGCTCGCGGCATCCGACGGTTGCGGCAGAGGGTCGGGCATGCGCAGCACCGGCCCGATCGCGATCCCGCGACCGATGCCGACACCCTGCATGGTTGGACTCATGCGTCGTGGTCCGTGGTGAGAATGTGCTCAAGCGCATCGAGTACCGCTTCGGCATTGTCTCCCTCGGTGCGGAGGGTGATCTCATCCCCCTTCTCGATGCCGAGCGAGATGACCCCCAGGATGCTCGCGGCGTTGAGGGTCTTCTCGCCCTTGGAGAGTTCAACCGCGAGTCCTGACTTGTTGACCTCCTGAACGAACAGTGAGGCGGGCCGGGCGTGCAGGCCATTGGCTGAGGCGACGACGATGGTGCGTTCAGGCATGGGGTGAACCTTCCGTGATGGGGTGGATGCGCTCCGCACCAGACGTGAGGAGCGACGTGGCGAGTTCGAAAGCCTGCTCCGCGCCATCCGCGGAGAACGCGGTCTTCGGCAGGAGGGCAGCAATCACACCGAGATCTTCCGCCTGCGCGCGGAGCGCATCGAAGGTGGCGGCGAGGTGTGGCCGACGAGCAGCAGATGAACGCACGCGAGGCGTGGGGCCAGGTCGATATCACTGGCGGCCTCAATGGCGAAGGGAGCGTTGCGGGTTCTCGCGATTGCGCGCATACGGCTGGCGAGGAACGTGCTCGAAGCACCGGCACCACACACGATGAGGATGGTCTTGATGGGAATCGCCTCCTTGCGTTCCGTGTGGTGCAGCACTGGTGCTTGTTCCATAGTGGCCAGCGGGCAGGGCAGGTTTCCAGCAGCTTTGTTTCCGACCCTGCGGAAAGAAGTGTCCGCACCGGTTCGCGAGGGCGACGATGCTCGTTACAGTTGCAAGGAATGACCGACAAGTACGAGCGCCTGCTTGATCACCTGCAGCAGAGCGACGGATGGGTTACAGCGACAGAGCTGGCCGAGCGGCTGGGCGTGACGACGCGCAGTGTGCGCAGCTATGTCGCCGCCGCGAAGGATGCCGCGCATCCGCTTCCCATCATCACCGCCTCGACGAGCGGCTACCAACTCAATCGCGACGCCTACGCCTCGTTCGTCTCAGGAAATCTGGCCAGGGGCAGCGAAGTGGAAACGCCCAGGGATCGCGTGCACCACCTCGTTCGTCGCCTCGCTGCCGAACCCGGCGGTCTCGACATCCACGCGCTCGCAGGCAGCCTGTATGTGAGCGAGTCGACCATCGAATCGGATCTGCGCAAGGTCAGGTCACTCAGCGAAGAGGCGGGCGTCACGCTCGTGCGCAAGGGCAGCGTCGTCTCGTTCACCGGTTCGGAGGGCGACCTGCGGCGGATGCTCAGCCAGATGTTCCGCAGCGAAAGCGCCCAGGGTTTCCTCGAGCTCGAGAACGTTCAGCGCGAATTCGCCTCAGACGACCTGGTCGCATTCAAGACGGCACTGCTCGCGATGCTCGACGCACAGGGCTACTACGTCAACGAGTACGGCATCAACAGCGTGCTGCTGCACATCGCCATCGCGGTCGACCGGGTGAGCCGGGACCAGCGCATGCCGCGGCTCAACGAACCCCGCGACGGCGACGACTCCCCCATTCCCACCGCACTCGCCGACCTCGTGCGAACACACTTCACGGTCGCCTTCGACGACACCGACCTGCAGTACCTGTCGAAACTTCTCACCACCCGCGTCATCACGCCCGGGTTCCGAAAACCGCTGGCCGACGTGGTCGACGACCACGTCGCGCCCGCCGACCTCGCCACCGTCGAACGGATCGTCGACGAGGTGCGCCGGGAGTATCTGCTCGACCTCGCCGATCGCGCATTCGTTGTGCGGCTCGCGCTGCACCTCGGTAACCTCGTGGCCCGCGCGCAGGACAACTCGTACTCCCGTAATCCACTCGTTCGCTCGATCAAGACCTCGTACCCGATGATCTACGACGTCGCGGTCTTCATGGCATCACAGATCCAGCGCGAACGCGGCATCACCGTGAACGACGACGAGATCTCCTACATCGCACTTCACCTGGGTTCCCACCTCGAACGGCAGTCACGACGCGAGCACCGCCTCACGTGCGCCATCGTCTGCCCCGGCTACTACGACCTGCACACCATCCTGCGCGACCGCATCGAGGAGGCGCTCGGCAAGGAACTCAGCGTCGAGGTCGTGGTCACGCGAACCGACGTCGACTGGAACGACTTCTCCACAGACCTCGTGCTCACGACCATCGCTGCGCGCGGTGTGGGCGAGAACGTCGTCGTCATTCAGCCGTTCCTCACCGACGGCGATATCGACAACATTCGTCGCGCCATCACCCGCGAGCGCCGGCACCAGCGCCGAATGCAGATCAAGGATGACCTGCTGCTGTACTTCGATGAGTCCCTCTTCCTTCGCAACGTGGTCGCCGGGAACGAACCCGAGATGATCCGGATGCTCGGAGAGCTCATGGTCGAGCAGGGCATCATCGACGAGAGCTACGTGGCTGGTGCGATCGAGCGTGAGCTCATGTCATCCACGGCTTTCACCGACACGATCGCGGTTCCGCACGCCATGGTCATGAGTGCGTCCCGCACCTCCATTGCGATCGCCGTGAACGAGACGCCGATGCCCTGGGGCGACAACCGGGTGAACGTTATCGCCCTGATCGCGTTCAGCGCAGAAGGGCGCGCGAGCTTCCAGACCGTCTTCGACCAGTTCGTCGAAGTGTTCTCCGAACGTGCCGAAGTGCTCGAGCTGATCAAACGGTCGAACGACTTCAGCGCCTTCATCGAAGAGCTCGTGCACCTGATCGACAGATAAGGACGGCGGTCCCTGAGCCTGTCGAAGGGGCCCGATGTCAGGCGAGGGCCGGCATGACCTCGCGCTCGAACAGCTCGATGCCGGAGCGGTCGTAGGCCGCTTCCGGGAAGTAGAAGATGCCGTAGCCCATACCGCGGTCGTTCATGTCGCTGAGTCGTTCGACCACCTGCTCGGGCGTTCCCGCCAGCCCGCTGCCTGCGCGGTACGGGGCAACGTAGCTTGCGGCCCGCTCCTCGCCCAGGTACGGCAGCACGCGCGCTTCAACCGCCCTGATGCGCTCCTCAACCTCCGACGCCGTGCTTGCGATGATGGTGTTGAAGCTCGACGACCGGGTGATCGCATCGAAACTCGTTCCGGCATCCGCGCAGTGCTGTTGCAGCAGGGCGCTCTTGTGCGAGAACGCCTCCGCATTGGCATCGGCGAAGTTCGTGTACTGCGCGTACTCGGCCGCGATGCGCAACGTGACCTTTTCGCCGCCGCCCGCGATCCAGATGGGGAGGCCGGGCCGTTGTGGCGGCAGGGGCCGCACGATCGCGCCATCCACCTGGTAGTGCTTTCCGTCGAGCGTTGCGCTTCCCGTCTCCCACGCTTGCTTCATGATCTCGACACCCTCGCGGAGCATCGCGAGCCTCTCGCCCGGGCGCGGGAATCCGTAGCCATATGCTCGCCACTCGTGCTCGTACCAGCCGGCGCCAATACCCATTTCGGTGCGGCCGCCCGAAATGGTGTCGACCGTGGCGGCGACCTTCGCGAGGTGGGCGGGATTGCGGTACGCCATGCACGTACACATCTGCCCCAGTCGAATCCGCGAGGTGGATGCCGCGAACGCGGCCATGAGCGTCCACACCTCGTGGGTTGCCTGGTCACTCGGAACGGGAACCGTGTGGAAGTGGTCGTAGACCCAGATCGAAGTCCAGGGGCCGCCGTCGGCGTGGGCGGCGATGGACTTCATCACCTCCCAGTGCCGTGAAGGATCGATATCGACCAGATCGTGGCGCCAGCCCTGGGGTATGAAGAGTCCGAATTGCATCATCCCACTGTAGATCGCGGGACGTTAGCCTCGGTTCATGCAGAACGAGCAGCCCGAGCTCAGCGTCGAGCGTCGTGGGGCCCTGGGGCTTCTGATCCTCAACCGGCCCAGGGTTATCAACGCCCTGACCCACGGGATGATCCGCGGCATCCACGCGGCTCTGCGCCACTGGGCAGACGACGACACCGTACGGACAGTCGCGATCACCGGTGCCGGCGACCGCGGCCTCTGCGCGGGCGGCGACATCGTCACCCTGTACCGACTTGCCGTCGCTGGCGATGTCGAGAGCGCCGCCGCGTTCTGGCGCGACGAGTACCGCCTCAACCTGGCGATCAGCCGCTACCCCAAACCGTTCGTCGCAATCATGGATGGCGTTGTGCTCGGGGGTGGCATCGGCATTTCTGCGCACGGCTCGCACCGGGTCGTGACGGAACGCTCGAAGCTCGGGATGCCCGAGACCGCGATCGGCTTCGTTCCCGATGTGGGCGGAACCTGGCTGCTCTCGCGCGCCCCGGGCGAACTCGGCACGTGGCTCGCCCTCACGTCGAGAACGGTCGGAGCCGGCGACGGGATCGCGCTCGGGCTGGCCGACTTCTTCGTGCCCGCCGAGCGCATCCGGAATCTCCTGACGGCCCTGGAGACGGTGGATGTCGCGGCGGCCCTCACCGACGTGTCCGAACCCGCGCCCCACTCCCCCCTGCTCGCACGGCAACGGGACATCGACGCTGCCTTCTCGGCGCCCACCGTATCGGAGATCGTGCAGAGGCTCGGCGACGATGAGGCGGCAGCTGACCTCGGGTCGAAGTCGCCGACCGCCCTCGCGGTCACGCTCGAGGCCCTGCGCCGCGCCCGGGAGTTGTCGTCGCTTGAGGACGTGCTCGTTCAGGAGTTTCGGGTGTCACTGCGCTGCATCGCCACTCCCGACTTCGCGGAAGGGGTGAGGGCGCAGGTCATCGACAAGGACCGTTCCCCCCGGTGGAGCCCTGCCACCCACGCCGAGGTGAGCGCGGATGCCGTGGCATCCTTCTTCGATTCCCTCGGCGAAAGGGAGCTGGACCTGTAGGAGGATTCACGTCGTAAGCCCACCTCGCTGGCCTACCATGACAGAGTCGTCTCGTAGCGCCCCGGGAGGTGCCGGTCATGGTTCAGGTACGGATTGTCGGACTTGCGGTCGACTCACGCTCACAACACCTAATCCTGCTCAAGCCGCTCACGGAGGAGGCGGGCACCGGCACGATGCTCCCCATCTGGATCGGCGCCCAGGAGGCGACCTCGATCTTCATCGCGATCGAGGGGGCCGAGGCACCGCGGCCGCTCTCGCATGACCTCATGAAGACGCTGCTTGAAACCGTCGGCGCTGAGGTGGAACGGGTCGAGGTCACCAAAATCGAGGACGGCACCTTCTACGCCGAGATCACGCTGCGAACCCCGAACGGCACACGAATCCTCGATGCGAGGCCATCGGATGCGGTGGCTATCGCTGCGCGGGTTGCCGCACCCGTGTGGGTTGCCGACGAAGTCATGGAGACCGCTGGCATCGCCGACCAGACGGCGCAGGACAGCGGAGACGATGTGGACGAGGACGCGAAACTCGCCGAGTTCCGGGAGTTTCTCGAAGAGGTTGACCCGGAGGATTTTCAGGGCTGAGCCCATAAATGGTGAAGGCCCTCACGAGGAGGGCCTTCATCATTTTGTTGCGGGGACAGGATTTGAACCTGCGACCTCTGGGTTATGAGCCCAGCGAGCTACCGAACTGCTCCACCCCGCGGCACAAGAATCAATGCTAGCACGGCTGTCGCCGGTCGAGCGAAGTCGAGACTCGGTGGTCGAGCTTGTCGAGACCCGGTGGTCGAGCTTGTCGAGACCCGGTGGTCGAGCGAAGTCGAGACCCGGTGGTCGAGCGAAGTCGAGACCCGGTGGTCGAGCTTGTCGAGACCTGACCCGCGAGTTACTCGCTCGTAAGGTCTCGACTTCGCTCGACCACCGGAGGTCGCTCGACCACCGGAGGTCGCTCGACCACCGGAGGTGGCTCGACCACCGGAGACTAGTTCGCGGGTGCCGCCGTGTCCCCCAGCGCGGCGAGCGCACGCAGGATCGCGGCCTGGAGGCGGGCATCCGCTTCCGCCGCGGCGACGAGGTTGTTCGCGCGGTAGGCGGCCTCCCTGTCGGTGAGCGCCTGGCGCGCGTCTTCAAGGGCCGCCGCGAGCGTCGCGTTGTCGCCCGGCGCAGGCTCGACCGGCTGCTCAGGGTCGACCGGCTCCGCGGGCCCGACCGGCGTCTGGTCATCACCGGCATCCGCACCGGAATCGCCACCGAACAGCGAGTCGAGCGCCTGGTCGAGCGTGTCTTCGAACGCGATGTCCTCACCGAAGCTCACGAGGATCTTGCGCAGCAACGGGTACTGCGTTTCACCCGTGGACTCGACGTAGACCGGCTGCACGTAGAGCAACCCGCCGCCGACCGGCAGAGTGAGCAGATTTCCGAGCCGCACCTCGGTCTCACCACGGGTCAGCAGGGCGAGTTGGTTGGCAACCTCAGTGTCGGTGCGGAAACTGTTCTGCACCTGACCGGGCCCCGGAACCGTGTCCTCGGTCGGCAGGGTCAACAGCGTCAATCGTCCGTACTCGGGCCCCGGGTCTGAATTCACCGCAAGGTAACCGGTGAGCACGTTGCGGGTGCTCTCCCCCGCCGCCCTGGGGATGAACGTCGAGTACAGCGCGAACGCGGGCTCCGTCCATCCGGGCACCTGCATCGTCAGGTAATACGGCGGCTGCAGCGTCGGGTTGGCACTCGGCGACGTCGGGTCGTTCGGTGTGATCCACTGGTCGTTGGCCGAGTAGAACGAGCCCGGGTCTGTCACGTGGTACGAACCGAGGATGGCGCGCTGCACCTTGAACAGGTCCGCCGGGTAGCGCACGTGGCTGAGCAGATCCTCGCTCATCTCGGAGCGCGGCACGAGCGAATCCGGGAAGATCTTCTTCCAGGTCTGCAGCACCGGATCCTGCTCATCCCATTCGTACAGCGTCACCGTGCCGTCGTACGCGTCCACGGTCGCCTTGACGGAGTTGCGGACGTAGTTGATGTTGTCAATCGCGAACGCGGGGCGCTGCGTGTATGTGTCGACGATCATGTTGCTCAGCGCCTCGATACGCGAGTAGGGGTAGTCGGCGCTAGTGGTGTAACCGTCGACGATCCACGTCACCCGCCCGTCGACGACGGCGGGGTAGATGTCGTTGTCGAGCGTGAGGTACGGCGCCACCTCGGCGACCCGTTCGCGCGGGTGACGGTCATAGAGGATCTGTGAATCATCGTTGACCGCATCCGAAAGCACGATCTGCTCGGACTGGAACTTGATCGCGTAAACGAGCCGCTTGAAGATGTTGTCGAGCGCGGGTCCGCCGTCGCCGGTGAACGTGTTTGTTGCGTTCTGCCCGCTCTCCTCACCCGACGCCGGGAAGTCAAGTTCCCGGTCCGGCGACCCCTCCGGGCCACCGACGATCGAGTACAGCGGCGAGTTCTCGCCGAAGTAGATACGCGGTTCGAACTCACCGAGCAGTCCCGTGCTGGGAATACCCGACTGCAGGAAGAGCGGCTCACCGTCGACCGAACGCTGGTTGCCGTAGGCGGCAACCACGCCGTAGCCGTGGGTGTACACGATGGTGTCGTTGTACCAGCTGCGTTCGCTCAGTCCACCCTGGTTGAGTTCACGAACGGCGATGACCGTGTCCTGCGTCTGGCCGTCGATCGTGTAGCGATCAACGTCCAGGAACGGGGAGAAGTTGTAGTACTGGCGGAACTGCTCGAGCTGGCGGAACGAACTGGTCACGATCGCCGGGTCGAGGATACGGATGTTGGCGGTTGTCGCGGCGTCAGCGCGCAGGGCGCCGCGTTCGGCATCCGTCGAAGCCCGGTAGGGCACTTCGAGCAGATCAGCAACACCGTAGGCATCCCTTGTCGCATCGATATTGCGCTGGATGAATTCCGCCTCAAGCGTGCGGGCACTCGGGTTGACCTGGAACCGCTGCACGATCGCGGGATACACCGCGCCGATCAGAATCGAACTGACAATCAGCAGCGCAGTGCCGATGACCGGCAGGCGCCAGCGACCGATTATCGCGGTGACGAGGAAGAGCAGGGCAACGAGCGCTGCGATGCCGGCGAGAATCGCACGGCCCGGGATGACGGCATTCACCTCGGTGTATCCAGCGCCGGTCGCGAGGAATCCGGCGCTGGTTTCTGTGAGCGTCGCGTACTGGTCGAGCCAGATACTCACCGCCTGCAGGGCGAGGTAGAACGCACCGAGGATGGCGAGCTGGATGCGCGCGGTACGCGAGATGCGCACCTCACGACCGTTGAAGCGGATGGCTCCGTAGAGGTAACTCGTCGCGAGCGCGGCCAGCAGGCAGAGCAGCACGACGGCGGAGGCGAAGGCCACAACTCCACGCCAGAACGGCAGCTCGAAGAAGAAGAAAGATATGTCCAGGCCGAACTGGGGATCAGTCTGGCCGAAGGGCGTGCGGTTGAGCCATTGCAGAACGGCTTCCCACCGGGTGGATGCCGAAACGCCCGCGAAAACACCGAGAACGGCGGGGATTCCGTACATGGCCAGGCGACGCAGCGGTTCGATGACCTGCTGGTAGCGGTCGAGCTGCGAGTTGAGCTTCGCGTACACCGGGCGCCAGCGGAAGGCGACCTCGATGCTCACCCAGACAGGAATGGCCATAGCAAGGAACCCGATGAGGAACATCACGCCGCCGGCGATCCAGCGCGTCGTGAGAACGTTCAGGAAGCCCAGGTGGTCGAACCAGAGAACGTCGGCATACAGCCCCGACAGGATGAAGAACGCGACGACGATCACGCCGAGAATGGCGGCCGTGATCGTCAGGGTGGCCCGGTTGCGGTTCACGGGGCGGTTTGCTGTGGAAGTCAAAGGACTGCTCCTGGCACTAAAGAAGGCACTGAGAAAGGGTGTGCTGCCATCTTAATCGGCTTCGCGCAGCAGAAATGCCCGCTCTACCCCACGGAGCACGTCGGAAGCGCGTCCCGGCCGACCCCCGTGTCGATCGCATCAAGCGCCGCGAGGGCATCGTCAAGCGTCTCGACCGCGTAAACGGTAAGTCCCTGTGGCACGTTGTCGACCACTTCATCACAATTCGATTGCGGTGCCAGGAACCACTGGTTTCCTGCCCCCAGAGCGCCGAACATCTTCTGTCGGATACCACCGATGGGGCCGATGTCGCCTGTCGCAGTGATGGTGCCGGTACCCGCGACGCGCTCTCCTCCGTTGATCGCGCCGGGCGTCAGTTTGTCGATGATGCCGAGGGCGAACATCATCCCCGCGCTCGGTCCGCCAACGTTCTCGAGCTGGATCCGCACCTCGAACGGGAACTCGTAGTCGTTTCCGACGAGAATGCCGAGAACGGGCGTGGGCACCTCCTCCGAGCTGAGTGCAGGCGTCACCCGAAGGGTCTCCACGGCACCATTTCGCTGCACGACCACCTCCGCTGGCCGGTCCACGCCGTTGCGGCCGATGGCCGCGCGCAGCTCGACGACATCCTCGAAGCTCTCACCGTTGAGGGTGCGGATGATGTCGCCGGACTCGAGGATCCCGTCGGACGCGCCACCCTCCATGGCCTCAACCACTGTCAGGGAGCTGGGGAATTCATAACCGAGTTCGTTGAGGGCTGCGGCTACCGCCTGCCTCTGCGAGTTGAGCATCTCGACACGTGACTGCTCCGTGGTCTGCTCGACGGTGACCCCCTCCGGATACACCTCATCGATCGGAAGCACCGCGCGGCTCGGATCCGCCCACGCAGCAACAATCTCAATCCACGAGGGCGGTCCCTCGCGATTGCCGATGACCTGCACCGTGAGCATCGACAAGCGTGCCATCGGTGGGGAAGGTCTCCTCCTCGTCGATCTGGATGAGCGCGACCTCCTCGCCGCCGAACTGGACGCTGCCCAGGGTGTCGAACACCGGTCCCGGCTGCTGCACGACGTACGGCGCAGGGAGGAAGGCAACAACGGTGATCGCGAGGATCGCGAAAATCAACACCAGCCAGCCAGCGCGCGGTGGGCGCCTGCGACGGGGCTGCCGATCCAGTTCTGTTTCGGCGAAAAGTGTCACCGGTGTCCTTTGCAGTGATGGTTTCGGCTCGATCTGTTCGCCACAGGCGCACAGCCGGAAAGGCCAGCCTAAGTCAAATCTCAGTCCCTACAGCTATTCAGCGGCTAGCGTAGTTGGCATGCCTGATGACCCGCGGGAAGACCCCGAAGAGGAGTTCCGCGAAATGCTCCGCGAGTTCCTCGCCGGAAACGCCGACATCGACCCCGCACGCCTCGCGAGCGCCGCAGGACTGCCCAACGACCCCGAGGTTGTGGCCCAGCTCATCCAGCAACTCCAGAGCGCGCTGCAATCGGCCGGCGAGGGAGTCAACTGGGGTCTCGCCCTCGACCAGGCGAAGCAGTTGGCTTCACGGTCATCCGTGGTCTCGCTTCCCGCGGAACGATCGCAGCTCGAACAGGCGCTCCATGTCGCCTCGCTGTGGCTCGACGAAGCCACCTGGGTTTCGGAACTCACGGCCGAGCCCAGGCTGGTCAGTCGCACCGAATGGGTGAAGGCGACAATGGATGTCTGGATCCAGCTTGCCGAACCCGTCGCCACTTCGATCGCCAACTCTCTCACCCAGGTGCTTGAGGATCACGCGCCCGAAGAGATGAGCGG
Organism: uncultured Actinomycetota bacterium; assembly: GCA_963848065.1. Taxonomy (GTDB): domain Bacteria; phylum Actinomycetota; class Actinomycetes; order Actinomycetales; family Microbacteriaceae; genus CAWKBZ01. Next base: position 554,370 of record CAWKBZ010000001.1, read on the forward strand.
CATGATCGAGGGTGCGAGCCAGCTCATGCGCAACGTCGGCGGCACGCTGTTCGCGATGCAACTCGGTCAGGTCGTAGGGCAGCTCTCGAGCGAAGTGGTGTCCGGCGGCGACATCGGCATCCCGCTCTTCGATGACGAGCGCGCGGCCCTGCTTCCCCAGAACGTGGCCGCTTTCGGTTCCGGTCTCGACATCCCGAGCGATCAGGTGCACCTGTATCTCGCCGTGCGCGAACTCGCCCACGCGCGACTGTTCCGCCACGCCAAGTGGCTGCGGCTGCAATTGCTCAGTTCGATCACCGAGTTCGCCCGCGGCATCCACATCGACACCGTGCGACTCGAAGAGCTCGCGGAGGACTTCGACCCCGCCAACCCCGAGGAGTTGCGTGAGGCGATGACCAGCGGCGCGCTCATCCCGCCCAAGTCGGAGGAGCAGCTCACCGCGCTCGCCCGCCTGGAGACGGTGCTTGCTCTCGTCGAGGGCTGGGTAGATGTGGTCACCGCGGACGCAACCACGCGGCTGCCGCGCAGCGACGCGATCGCGGAAACGGTCAAGCGGCGCCGCGCATCCGGTGGTCCGGCCGAGTCCGCCTTCGCGACCCTTGTCGGCCTCGAACTGCGCCCGCGTCGCCTGCGCGAGGCGGCGGCAGATGTGGCGCAAGGTGACGGATGCCGTCGGCGCCGAGAAGCGCGACGCGCTCTGGTCGCAACCCGACCTCATTCCCACGAGCGCGAGACATCGACGACCCGAGCGCCCTCATCGCCCGCATCACCGGCGGCGAACCGCCTCGCGACGAAATGGACCAGGCGATCGAGGATCTGCTCAACGACGACACCACGGATCGGCCCCAGGAAGAGGGCTGAACGGCGGCCTGTGCATGACTCGCCGCGCGATTGCGGCGCGCGCGTCATCATGGGGTGATGATCCTTCGGCTCGACCCCCGCATCCCGATCGTCTGGCGCGACCCGACCAGCATGCAGTTCGGCATCGACCCGGCGCGCGTTGTTCTCCACGACGTCTCGACCGCCAGCGAGCGGATGATCGCGGCCCTCACGACCGGGGTGAGCCGTTCCGGGCTCAGCATGATCGGTCGCTCGGCCGGTGCGGATGACCGCGAGATCGACGGGCTCGTCGCGGCCATCCAGCCGGCGCTCGCGCCCCGGCACGACGCATCCGCTGCGCACAGCGTTGCTGTCGTGGGCACCGGAGTCACCGTCGAGCGCATCGCGAAGGCCCTCTCCGACGCAGCACTCACCGTGCACGTCTCCGCTACGACCGAGACGGCACGCGAGAGCGACCTCGGCATCGTCATCGCGAGCTACGTGCTCGACCCGGTCGCGTACGGATTCTGGTTGCGACGCGACACTCCGCACCTGCCGGTGGTTTTCAGCGACACGGGCGTGAGGGTCGGCCCGTTCATCGAACCGGGGCGGGGGCCGTGCCTCTATTGCCTCGACCGGTACCGCACCGAGGCCGACCCCGCGTGGCCCGCGATCGCCTCACAACTGTGGCAGCGGCGGAGTCCGGCGGAGACGCCCCTCGTCTCCGCAGAGGTCTCCGCGATCGTGGTCCGGCTCGCCGTGCGGCGGTTCACGGAAGGTGCGTCGGCCGCGACATCCATTCACCTCGACGGCGCCACCGGGGCGATTTCACGATTCGCTGCCAGCCCTCATCCCGAGTGCGGATGCATCAAGCCTCACTGACCCAGTTCCGCCAGGAAGCGGCTCGCCTGGCGGGCCTGACCGCGATGTGATCCGTCTGCGGCCCAGGACAGCTGCAGCTTCCGTTTCGCGCGGGTGATTCCCACGTAGAACAGGCGGCGCTCCTCGTCGATGGACTCGGGCAGCTTCGCGTAGTGATCGGCAGCAGGCCCTCCGCCACTCCGACGATGTAGACGCGACTCCCACTCGAGCCCCTTGGCGCTGTGCAGCGTCGCGAGGGTCACCGCGGACTTGGTCGGCTCGTGCTGGCCCGCCTGCCGCTCGAGCAGCTCGTGCGACGAACTGCTTGAGGGTCGTACCGGCTGCCGCCTCCTCCGCGAGGCCCATGATCAGCGTTGAGGGACTCCCAGCGGTCACGCACGGCGCCGCGCACTTCGGGCGCATCCTGGGTCCAGCCGAGGCTGCGCAGCACATCGCTCACCGACTTGAACAGCGGCTCGCCGCCGTGATCGAGATCGAAGCGCCCTTGAGCATCATGAGCGCCTGCTTGACCTCCGCAGATCGAAGAAGCGGGTTGCCCCGCGCAGCACACAGGGAACCCCGGCATCGCCGAGCGCCGCCTCGAGCGCAGCCGCCTGCACGTTGATGCGGTAGAGCACGGCGATCGACTCCGGCTTGCGTTCCCGCGGCGATCTCTGCGCGCGATCGACTGCGCGACGGCACGCGCTTCCGCGCTGTCGTTCTGGTGAGCTCGTGACGACGGGCGCGTCAGCCCGCGTCGCTCCCGGTCGGCGCGTGCAGTGTCGAGCGCACCCGGCCGTCCGCGCATGAGCCGGTTCGCCGACTGCGATGATCGCGGGCGTCGAGCGGTAGTTCTGCTCGAGCCGCACCACCACCGCATCGTCGTGCTCGGCCCGGGAAGCCGAGGAGGTAGTCCGGGGTCGCTCCCGCGAAGGAGTAGATGGTCTGGCTCGCATCGCCAACCACGCACAGGTCGTTGCGATCGCCGAGCCACAGGGTGAGCAGTTCGTGCTGCAGGGGCGAGACATCCTGGTACTCGTCGACCACGAAGAAGCGATACTGCTCGCGAACCTGCTGCGCCACGCGCGGTTCGGCCTCGATCATGCCGGCAGCCGCGAGCAGCACATCCTCGAAATCGATCTGCCTGCGGTCATCCTTCAGATCTCTCGTATGCACGCTGCAGGTCGACCGCCTTCTCGACGGTCAGCTGCGGCGGGAGCAGGCGACTGGATGCCGCCTCGCCGTACTGCTCGATGCTCAGTCGCGAAACCTTGCGCCACTCGATCTCGGCAGCGGCATCCCGCAGCGTCGCGGTGTCGAGCTTGAGCCTGATCGTCTCGGCGGCGTTGCCGAGCAGCCGCGCCTTGCTGTCCAGCAGCCGCGGCATGGTGCCGCCGACCACCTGCGGCCAGAAGAAGCCCAACTGCGAGAGGGCGGATGCGTGAAAAGTGCGGGCGGCGACCCCGCCGGCTCCCAGCTCGCGCAGCCTGCGATCGCAACTCCCCCGCCGCGCGGGTTGTGAAGGTGAGCGCCATGACCCGCGCCGGGGGATACACGCCCGGTCGCGACCCCGTACGCGATGCGGTGGGTGATCGCGCGGGTCTTGCCCGTGCCCGCGCCCGCGAGCAGGCAGACCGGACCGAGCAGCGCCTCAGCGGCAACGCGCTGCTGCTCGTCGAGCCCCGCGAGCAGTTGCTCGGCGCTAGCTCATCGCCTGCCGTCATCGATCGTCGCCGCCGTACCACTCCTCGATGATCGCACGCGCGATCGAGGTGCGGCCCGGCAGCAGGATCTCGCCGAGGGATGCCGCGAGCTCGTCCCGGCTGAACCAGCGCAGGTCGAGGATCTCGTTGCCGTCCGGGGTGCACGGCCGTCGGGCTGCCCGAGGCCACCCGCGCGGTGAAGCCGAGCATGAGCGAGGCGGGAAACGGCCAGGGCTGGCTGCCCAGATAGACGGGGTCCGTCACAACCAGTCCGGACTCCTCGAAAATCTCGCGCACGATTGCGGCCTCGAGCGACTCGCCCGGTTCGACGAACCCGGCCAGGAGGGAGTAGCGGTTGCTCTCCCAGAGGGCGTTCGATCCGAGCAGGATGCGGTCAGCATCATCCATCACGCCGACGATCATGGCAGCATCGGTGCGCGGGAAGATCTCGGTGTTCGACACGGGGTCGCGGCGCACCCAACCGCCCTTCTCCGACAATGGTCGGCTCGCCCGTGCGGGGTGAGAATGCGTGCGACGCGTGCCAGTTGAGGATGCCAAGGGCCTCGGTGAGAAGCCCGGCGTCACGGTCGCTCAGGCGATTGCCCGCGTCGCGCAGGTTCGCCCAGTCAGCCTCGGCGAAGTGGCGCGGCGTCAGTGAGAAGCGCGGCAACGACGGGGGTGCCGATCGGCTCGGTCGCGGTGGACGAGGTGGTTCGGCCGAGGTAGACGAGCAGCTCAGGGTCGGTGACCGCCTCAACCGGCACGAGGGCCAGATTCCGGTCCGACCCGAGCAGCGCGGTGCCCTGGAACACCGGCAGGATGCGAGTCGCTGGGTCCGCCCAGAGTTCGTCCATGAGGGTCTCACGTTCGCGCGCGAGATGGTCCCGATCGATCTCGTAACGCGACAGCGGCAGGCGCGCGAGGAAGGATTGTGACATCTGGGTGACCGATCAGTAGTGCGTGGCGTGCGACGAATGCAGGGCCGAGTCGACCTACCCTGAGGTATGGCCGATCTCATCTCACTCTAGCCGCGCTCGCAACCTCTGCCGTGCCCGGCCTCGACATCGTCTCCACGTCTGCCTTCGGTTCGGGCAGCCACCGCGATTTCGACTCCGCGCTGCTCACGGGCAGCGACGGCCGTCACTGGATCGTCAGACTGCCGCGCAACGAGCGGGCGGAGGCGGAGCAGTCCGCTGACCTCGTTGCCCTGCGTGCGCTCAGCGCCGGGGTTCGCACGAGACTGCCTTTCGCCGTATCGGCGTTCGCCGGACAGACCCCCGTCAACGGAACGCGGGCGATCGTCTACGAGTTCGTGTACGGGGCGAAGACGTCCGCTCGGCCGGTCTCGACAGCGGGTTGGCGGCATCCATCGGCAAGGCGATCGCGGCGATCCACACCCTGCCCACCAGTTTCGTGACGGATGCCGGACTGCCCGTGCTGTCGGCCACTGATTGCCTGCGCGGCTGCGTCACCGTCATGGATCGCGCCGCGGCGACCGGAATGGTTCCCGGCGCCCTGCTCGCGCGGTGGGAGACGGCGCTCGAGGAGCCGAAACTGTGGCAGTTCCAGCCCGCGGTCATCAACGGGTCGCTGACCGCCGACTCGATCCTCAGCGCCAACGGCGAGGTCACCGGGCGTGCTCGGCTGGCACGAGCTGCGCGTCGGCGACCCGGCGAGGGACCTGTTCTGGCTCCTGGGCGCGTCCGAGCGAAGACACCGTCGAGCTCGCCTTCGACGCCTACCTCGACGTACGCGGCGGCGGTGACCGCCAGGTGCGCCAGCGGGCGATGCTCTACTCGGAACTCGAGATCGCCAAGTGGCTGCTGCACGGAACCGACACCCGCAGTACCGACATAGTGGATGACGCGGTCGAAATGCTCTCCGGGCTGGTCGACGCCACCCAGAGCGACATCATGAACCCGATCAGCGCCAACACCATGCCCGTCGCTCGCGGTCGACGAGGTCGAGGCGATGCTGCAGGCGCGCGATCGCGCGGTGTAAACGGACTACTTCCGCTGCAGGTACAACTCGAGCCCGTCGAGAATGCGCTCCAGCCCAAAGCGGTAGGCGGTCTCGGGATGTGTCGCCGCCTGGTACTCCTCGCCGATGGTCGTGCCGACGCGGCCTGAGATCGGATAACGGTTCTGGGGCATGAGTTCGGCGAGGAGCGGCGCGTTGTCTGCCCACCACTCGGCGTCCGTCTGATCGGATGCACCGCGAACCTTGTCGAGGTTCACCATCCAGCGCGCGGCCATGCTGGCAAACCCGGTGACGAGCGAAACGGTGTGCTGCATCTCGAAATCGTCGAGCCCCATCCCCTCAACCGCTCCAAGTTGCCACTCCCACAGGTCGGAACCGCCGGGTCCGATGAGCGGACGACTCTCGTCGATGTCGAGGATCCAGGGGTGCCTGCGCACCGCAGCGACCTGCTCGTCGGCAAGCGTGGTGAGGCGCTCACGCAGTGACCCGGTGAACTCGGGCTTCGGCGAATCGGCCATCACTCGATCCACCATGAAACCCACCAGCTCCTCACGGCCCGGCACATAGGTGTACAGCGTCATGGCACCGATGCCGAGCAGGTCGGCGACCTTCCGCATCGTCACGGCGGCGAGCCCTTCACCGTCGGCGAGAGCGATGGCGGCCACGATCACCTGCTCAACCGAGAGGCTCTGCTTTGGCCCCCGACGGCCGACTTCCCCCGCTGCAGTGTGGTCGCGCCACAGAATCGCGAGCGCGCGATCGAGAGCGGGTGGGGCGGCATCCGCCCCTGTCTCCGGGCTCTCGGTCATCCCCCGATTGTACCGGTTGGCTATTTTCTCCGTTCGGTGTACGATGAATCGCTGCTCTTCCCCGTACAAAGTACGAATTAAGGAGTTCCATGGCCGAGACCCTCCCACTGATCGCACGCGGGATGCGTAAACGCTACGGCGACGTCGCAGCGCTTGACGGCCTCGACCTCGAGATCGCGGCCGGACGCATCCACGGCCTGCTTGGGCCCAACGGGGCCGGCAAGTCAACCGCGGTCAAGGCGCTCGCAACCCTCATCCGGCTCGACGGCGGCGAGGCGAAAGTGGACGGGCACGATGTCACAACGCAGGGCCACAGGGTGCGCCAACGTATCGGGCTCGTCGGCCAGCAGGCCGCCCTCGACGAAAAACTCGGCGGGCGGCAGAACCTCGAAATGTTCGGTCGACTCTCCGGCCTCACCACCCGCGCCGCGCTCACCCGCGCCGATGAACTGCTCGCACGCTTCGACCTGAGCGAGATCGGCGCCCGATCGGTCTCGACCTATTCGGGCGGGATGCGTCGCCGGCTCGACATTGCGGCTTCGCTCATCCTGACCCCTGCCGTGCTCTTCCTCGACGAGCCGACGACGGGTCTTGACCCGCGCGGACGGCTCGAAGTGTGGGATGCCGTGCGCGCCATCGCCCGAACCGGAACTGCCGTGCTGCTGACCACCCAATACCTCGACGAAGCGGACCAGCTCGCCGATCACATCACCGTGCTGAACCACGGGCGCGCGGTCGCGAACGATACCCCGCTCGCGCTGAAGAAGGCGCTCGGCGGGGATCGGGTTGTCGTAACGGTGCCGTCCGAGGCATCCATTGATGCGGTCGCGACAGCACTCGGCAGCGGGGCGACCGTGGATGCCGACCGACGGGAAGTCACCGTGGCCGCGCCGGGAGGAGCGACCGACATGGTTCGCGTCGTCCGCACGCTCGACGAACTCGGCGTCGAGCCGGAAGACCTCGCGCTGCGACGACCGACCCTCGACGAGGTCTTCCTCGCCCTCACCGACAGTGTCGCCCCAACCTCTCCGAAGGAGAACGTATGACCTCGATCACCCACGGCTGGATCCTCACCCGTCGCGAACTGCTGCACTGGGTGCGCGAACCATGGATGCCCATCGTCAACCTGCTGTTCTCAATCATGCTGCTGCTCATGTTCGGCTTCCTGTTCGGCGGGGCGATACAGGTTCCGGGCGGTGGCGACTACATCTCCTACCTGCTGCCCGGCATGATCGCCCTCACGATGATGTTCGGCCTCGAAGGCACCCGTGGCGCGCTCGCGGCGGATGCCGAACGCGGCGTCACCGATCGATTCCGGTCCCTGCCGATCGGCTCCGCCTCCGTCTCACTCGGCCGGGCGGGTGCCGACATGATCACGTCCGTGCTCGAACTCGCCGTGCTCATCGTCGGCGGGCTGCTGATCGGCTGGCGAGTGGGTGCTCCGCCCGCGTCGGTGGCGCTGGGAATCCTGCTTCTGCTCTGGTTCCGGTTCGCGATGCTGTGGTTCGGCATCTTCCTCGCCCTCGCGCTACGGAACAAGGGCGGCACGATGGCCGTGCAGCTTCTGGTGTGGCCGGTCGGCTTTCTCTCGACCGTGTTCGTCTCGGCCGAGACCATGCCGGTGTGGTTGCGGCCGGTCGCCGAACTCAACCCGATCTCAGCCACGGCGACCGCCGCGCGACAGCTGTTCGGCAACCCGACCGGAGCGACCGAGGGGTGGTTCGTCGACTGGGCGATTCCGCTCGCGATCGGCTGGCCGGCCCTGCTCGTGCTGCTGTTCCTCCCCCTCTCGGCGCGCGCCTGGCGCCGCCTGGGCCGCTAGCCGCTCCTGGCCCCCGCCCCCACCGAAAACTAAGGAGATTTGGCCCAAAAGTTGCCCAAACACGCGGTTTGGGACCCAAATGCGCAAAATCTCCTTCGTTTTCGTGGGGGCTGGCGGGGAGGGCGCGGGCGAGCGGGCGGGGGGAGAGCTACTTCAGCAGGGCTGCGCGCCAGAGGTGCACGAGTTCGGCCTCGTCGTAGAGGCGCTCCGGGCGGACGACCGCATCATCGGCCACGTAGTAGAACACCGCATCGATGATCTCCGGCGAGACGCCCTTCCACTTCGCGTAGGCGAGCCGGTAGAGCGCGAGCTGGAGCTGCTTGTCCTCAAGGTCTCTGGCGCTCCGCGGCGCCTTGCCCGTCTTCCAGTCGACGACCTCGAAGCGTTCCCCGTCGGCGTACACCGCATCGATCTTGCAGATGATGATCTGCCCGTCGAGTACGAGGTGAATCTCGCGCTCCACCTCCAGGGGTGCCCGCGCGGCCCACGGTGAGCGTTCGAAGGTCGCCTGCAGGGCGGCGAGCTGATCCTGCTCGGCTGCCCCGTCATCCACTTCCCACTCCGTCAACAGGCTGTCGACCTGCTCGGCCGTACCGGTCATGCCGTAGCGCTGCTCCACCCAGTCGTGGAACAGGGTTCCGAGGCGGGTCGCCCGGTAGGGCCGCTCCGGCATTGGCCGCCGCAACGATGACGCAGTGGATGCCGCATCCGTCACAAAATCCTTGAACCGGGACGCAGGCACCCGGCTCGGCACCGGCACAACCTCACCGGCAGTGAGGCGGGCTTCCCGCTCGGCCAGCAGCAGCTCCAGTTCGTCGGACCATGGACCAGTGCCTGCCGGGTCGGCCGTGCGCACCGCTTCCGCCGCCCGCTCGACCGCCGGCCGGCGCGCGCCCAGCGGGTCCATCGGCCAGGTGAACTCCTCCGTACCCTCACCGAGGGGACTTTCCTCATGCTCGCTCTCCGTCGGCAGTTCGCCGACGATGCCGACCTGCTCCAGTTCGGCAAGAAACGCGCTCGGCGGGCGCTGCCTGGTCTGCCCGGCCCAGAACGATCCGGTGAGCAGCAGGCAGTGCCTCGCGCGGGTTACCGCGACGTAGGCGAGCCGGCGCTCCTCCGACAGGTGCCGCTGCCTGACCTGCTCGACGAAGTCGGCGCGGGCGTCCAGAAACTCCTTGCGGGTCTGCACGTTCTCCCACTGCAGTTCGGGCAGTTCGGCGGCGTCCCCGCGGAACTGCCACGGCAGCGACCCGAACGACAACCAGCCGTTGCCGTCCCGCGGTTTACCGGGCAATTCGTCCTGCACAACGCGAGGCACCACGACGTGATCCCACTCGAGCCCCTTCGCACCGTGGATGGTAAGCAATTGCACGGTGCCCGGCTCAGGGGCCTCCGGCCGCGGCGAGAGGTCTTCGCGCCACTCCGCCTCCCGCAGCCAGGCGAGGAAACCGCGCAGGCTCGCCGACTCGTCAATCGCGAGGTACCCGCCCAGCGCGTCGAAGAGTGCCTCGCGGTTCGCCCCACCCGCCGAACGGAAGTCATTGGCGGCGACCTCGATGTCGAGCTGGAGCTCCTGCTCCACAAGGGTGACCAGATCGAGCAGGTCGAGGGTGGTGCGTGCGCGCAGCCGCGCGAAGAGGCGACCGGCATCCCGCAACCGCTCGACGCCCGTCGTGCTGAACTGCGCCAGCGCGCTGTGATCGGGCCTCGCGCTCGCGATGAAATCGAGCGCGTCGACGATCGACCCGCCCTCACCCTCCGCGACGGATGCGCGCAGCTTCTCGCGCACGTCCTCCTCGAGCGGTCGCTGGGCGTAGTCTCGCGAGGCGAGCCAGGAGGCGAGCCCGCGCAGTACCGCCAGATCGCGCACGCCGATGCGCCAGCGTGAGCCCGCGAGCAGTCGCACGAGTTCGCTGCCTGCGCCAGGGTCGGAGATCACGTTCAGAGCGCTCACGAGATCGGCGATTTCGGGTTCGGCCATGAGCCCGCTGATGCCCAGCACGTGGAAGGGCACCCCGTGCGCCCGCAGCGCCTCGATGAACGCGGGCTGCGTCTTGCGGGCGCGGAACAGCATCGCGGCGGTGGGCGGGTTCGACTCCGGGTCGAGCTCGGCGAGTTTCGCCCCCAGCCAGCGGGCTGCGGCATCCGCTTCATCCGGCAGCGTTTCGGCGTACGCGACCTCGAGCGGGCGTGCGTTCGCGACCGGCGAGGCGATGAGCGGCTCGACCCGCACGCGTGTCTCGGCGAGCAGCGGCAGCACGAGTTCGTTGGCCGCCGCGAGAATGTGATGCCCGTTGCGCCAGCTCGTCGTGAGGTTGAAGTGCTGCACACTGCCGTTGCCGAACTGCGCCGCGAACTCCTCGAGGTTGGCCGCGCTCGCGCCGCGCCAGCCGTAGATCGACTGGTTCGGATCGCCGACGGCCATCACCGGATGCCCGGCGAAGAGTTCCGCGAGCAGCCAGGTCTGCACGACCGAGGTGTCCTGGTACTCATCGAGCAGCACCACGCGGTAGCGGTCGCGCAACTCGGTCGCGACCCTGGGCACCGCACGCACGATCTGCAGCGCGAGCGCCACCTGATCGGAGTACTCGACGAAACCCCTGTGCGCCTTCGCCCGGGCGAACTCCTCTGCGAGCCCGACGAGAACGTCAAGGCTGCCCACGGCGCCGGCGAATCTCTCCACCTCGGCGTACGCACCCTTGCCGCCCGGCGGCAGTTCGGCGAGCGCCGCGAAGCGGGCCGCCATCGCCCTGACCTCGGCCGGGTCGGCGATGTTCTCGCTCAGTGACTGGCTGAGCGGCAGCACCGCCTTGGTGATCGCGTCGACGTTCCTGCCCAGCTCGCCGAGTCGGCTGTCGGTCGAGTCGATAACGATCGAACGGGCGAGTTGCCACGCTGCGGCGGGGCCAAGCACTGCCCCGTCACCCTCCCGGCCGATGAGCACCGCATGATCGCGGTAGAGGGTGTTCGCGAAGGAGTTGTAGGTCGCCACGCTCGGGGCATCGAACTCGTCCCACGTGTGCTCGGGCACGAGACCGGCCTCATTCAGCTGGCCGACCCTCTCGCGGATGCGTTCCGCCAGTTCGCCCGCCGCCTTGCGCGTGAAGGTGAGCCCCAGGATCTCCCCCGGCCGCACCCGGCCGTTGGCGAGCAGCCACAGCACGCGGTTCGCCATCGTCTCGGTCTTGCCGCTGCCGGCACCGGCGACCACGAGCGCGGGGCCGAGGTCCGCCTCGATGACGGCCCGCTGTTGGGCGGTGGGGCGCGGGCGGCCCAGCGCATCCGCTATCTGATCGGCGCTGATTGCGTCAGTCACTCGACACCGCCCTGACACGGTGCAGGGCTGAGCCCGTGCGTCCCCAGCCGGCGAGCTCGATCGGCGAGGTGAACTGCGCGGCTGCCATGCCGATCGCCGCCTGGCGGATGCGTGTGCGGAATCCCTCGAGCGCCTCCGCACTGAGCGGCGCCTGCACCCCTTCGCGGTAGAGCTTGCCGCGCACCCCCTCCTTCACGAAGAGCAGCTTCGCTCCCCCGGACTGGTGCGACCCGAGCTCGTCGAGGTACTCATCGAGCACGCCCTGCGCGTAGGCGAGTTGGTAAACGCCCAGTTGCGGATGCTCGTCGAGCTCCGCCTGTTTCGTGATGGGCGACCCCGTCTTGAGGTCAACGATGACGACGGACCCGTCGTCGGAGCGTTCGACCCGGTCGATCGACCCGCGCACATCCGCCCGGTCGATCTCGAGGGTGAACCTCCGCTCGGCACCGATGAGCTGCTTGCCTTCGCGACGGAAATCACCGAGGTATTCGGCCACGCCGGCGGCGAGTTTGCGGGTCGCCGTGCGCTGGTACTCCGCCATCCACGGGCTTTCGAACAGCAGCTCGTGCCAGCGTTCCTCGATTCTCGACCAGACCGCGTCGACGCTGTCGTCCTCAGCCGTCTCCATCGCCCAGTGCACGATCGTGCCGACCGCCATCGCGTTCGATGGTTCGGACCCGGCGATGTGGTCGATGAACCAGTCGACAGGCGACTCCTCGAACGACTCGAGCTTCGACGGCGACACCGGCACCCGATCCTCCTCGTCGAACAGCGGCTCGGTGCTCGACGGCTCCAACAGCCCGTGCCACTCGGCCGGGTGCGCCCCCGGAACCGCTTCCGCGGCGAGCCGAGCGAGAGCGGATGCCGCGGCCGTATCCCCGCTCCGCACGAGTTCCCGGCGCAGTCGCCCGGTCATCCCGCGCAGCGAAAGCGGGCGTGCGGTGCTCGCGTCCAGCTCGACCGCACCCTCCGGGGCGAGGGACAGGAACACACTCGGCGCCTCATCCTCGTTGGCAACGGCGGCGAGGATCACCTGGCGGCGGGCGCGGGAGACGGCGAGTGCGAACATCCGCAGCTCGTCATGGAGCACAAGTTTGCGCTCATCGAGGGTCGCGCTTTCCATCCCGGTGACGACGCGCACGAGTTCCTGGGCGCCGAGCAGGGAGCCGCGCAACCGCAGGTTCGGCCACGCCCCATCCTGCAGGGCGGCGATCACGACCACATCGAATTCGAGGCCGACCGTGCCGGAGGGGGTGGTGACGAGCACGGCGTCGTCTGCGGGCTGCGGCGAGAGGGTGTCTTCGGGAACCTCGGCGTCGAGCACGGCATCGAGGAACACGCTCGCGGCCGTGCCCGGCTGGCGCTCGACGAAGCGGCTGGCGGCCGTGAAGAGGGCGACGATTCCGTCGAGGTTGTGGTTGGCTTCCGCCGCCATGATCCCGGCGCTCAACGCCTGGTCGAACCACTGCGGCGCGAGGCCGCTGCGCTCCCAGGCGAGCCAGAGCAGCTCCTCAATGGTGCTGTCGGCGTCTGCGGCGTCGCGCAGCTTCGCGAGGGTTTCGGCCAGCCGCTCGGCGTTGCGCCCGACGCGGTGGTCGATCGTCACGAACCGGCCGGGAGCGCTGAGCCCCTCAACGAGCAACTCGTCGCCCTGCCTGTTGCCGTCGCCCGAGAGTTCCTCGGCGCGCAACGCGAGCCGCAGGCGCCGCAGCGCAAGCCGGTCGAGCCCGCCGAAGGGGCCGAGCAGCAGTTCCGTCGCGAGCTCGGCGGTGAGGGGGGTACGGCCCGAGCCGACATCGACGAGGGTGAGCAGGGCCCGCGCGGCACGGTCGTCACGCAGCGCCGTCGCTCCCACCGAGCTGCGTGCCGGCACCTCCGCGAGCGCAAGCGCTCGCCTGACGCTCGCGACCTGGTCCCCGCTGCGCACAATCACGGCCATCTCGCTCCATGGCACCTCGCGCATGAGGTGGTGCTCGCGCAGTGCGCGCGCGACCGCTGCCCACTCGCGACCGGGGGTGGCGGCCCTGACGACGGCAACCGGGCCGGCCGCATCCGCTCCGCCCGCGACGGCCCTGCGCTGCCCGACCGTCGCCGCACCGACCCGCTCCGTCACGCGCGCCGTCAACGACCGCAGGGCCGGCCCCTGCCGGTGCGCCGTGCCGAGGAAGAACTGATGGATGCCGCTGGCCCCGATTGCGCCCGCCAGCCGACCGAGAGCATCCGGTTCGCCCCCGCGGAAGGCGTTCGCCGCGACATCCGGATCACCGAACGCGACCACGGCGGTGCCGCGCCCAGCGAGCGCGCGCAGGATCGCGAGCGTGGACTGGGTGGCCTCCTGCAGGTCGTCGACGAGCACGAGGCGCAGTCGCCCGACGCGCTCGCCCGCCGTGCCCGCCTCGATCGCGGCCACAGCGAATCGGGCGAACTCGGTCGCGTCGAGCTGGTGCGGCCGGGAGTCACCCGTCACCGCGAGGTACTCAGTGATGAAGTCGGCCGCGGCCGCCCACTCGGGTCGCTCATGCCGCTGGCCCAGTTGCTTCAGCTCGTGCGGCGAGATGTCGTATTCGGTCGCGCGCATCATGAGCTCGCGCAGTTCGGTGCGAAACCCGCGCAGCCGCCGCACCTCGGGTCCGAGGGTGTCGGGCCAGCGCGGGCCCGTGCCCTCGTCGATGTGTCCCTGCACCAACTGGGCGAGGTCGCTGTCCTGCTCACCGCCGGTCACCAATCGCGGCGCTTCGGCGCCAGCGAGTCGAGCGGCGTTGCCGACGAGCTCGAAGGCGAGCGAGTTCACCGTGCGCGCGAGCGGACCATTCGTTGCCACCCCCAGCCTCAGGGCGATCGCGTCGCGCAACCGCGTCGCCGATACCCGGCTCGGCGCGAGCACGAGAAGCTCATCCGGCGACCAGCCGTGGCGCTCCACGCGGTCGGCGACGAGTTCGATGAGGGTGGTCGTCTTGCCCGTGCCCGGTGCCCCTATGACGGCAGCGGATGCGGCGGGATCGAGGCCGAGCACCGCGGCCTGGCTGGCATCCAGGGTGAGGCGGGCGGCATCCGCTCGTTCACGTTGCTGAAATCCCCGGATGCCCACGCGACCCAAGGTAGCGGAGGCCGGGGACACCCGAGCCCCGACAGCGCGCAGGTTTGTTATCGGCGCGCCAGTTAGAACCACCGCGCCGATAACAAACCTGCGTGCCGTTCGGCGGGAGGCCGGGGAGGGGGCCGGGGAGGAGGCCGGTACGCCATCAGTGAACGAGGTTCGAGCGAATGCCCGGGGTGTCGTAATCTGAACCCGTGGACATTCGCATCGGTATCGCCAACAGCCCCAGGGAAATCAGCTTCGAGACCTCGCAGAGCGCAGCGGAGATCGAGAAGATCGTCGCGACGGCACTCGACGGCGACGCGAAATTCTTCAAGCTCGCTGATGACAAGGGCAAGGTCTACATCGTTCCGCTCGCGTCGTTCTCATACATCGAGGTCGGTTCGGAGACTTCGCGCCGCGTCGGTTTCGTGGCCTGACCGTGGAGCTCTTCTTCGCCGTTCGTGATCGCGGCCTGCATCGGGCTCATCATCCGGTATCTGGTACCAGGCGCACCACCCACGGCATGCTGCTTCTGCCCGCGATCGCGGCCGCAGCAACGGCGATCGTCTGGGTCGCCCTCCTGTGGCTCGGCTGGAATTTCGACGGCACCTGGATCTGGGTCGTGAGCCTCGCAGCAGCGATCATCGCACCGGCGGTCGCCGCCTACCTGCTTCCGCGCCGTCGCCGGGACGCGGATGCCGCAATGCTCGAGTCGCTGGCACGCCCCCGCAGCCGGCATCAAAGGCAGCAGCTAAGCAGTAAGACCGAGCGAGTCCATCCGGCGGGTGTGTGAGGCGATGAGCTCGGTGAACACCGGCTCGATGCGTGCCGCGTCCGAGCGCTGGTTCGTCGACAGCTGAAGCGCAGACCGCGCGACGAGCATTGTGTCACCGACGAGCCTCCGACCCCACATTGCGAGCCGGGCAGCAAGCCGCGGGTTCGCATCGATCGCCGCGAGCAGTTCGGCGGCGAGCAGCGATTCGCCGGACTCGGAGTTGAGCACCTCTGCGACACGCGCAGCGGTCTCTTTCGGCAGACCTTCGGCCAGTAGCAGGAAGAAGTCGTCGAGGAAGCCCGCGGTCACATGGCAGGTCACGAGCGCTTCGAACCAGTCGGCGCCCTGCGTCAGACGTTGGAACTGGTCGATCTCGACCCGATTGGGTTCCATGAGGTCAGCAGGGGCGAAGCCGTGACGTTCGATCTCGTCGGTGAGTCCATGGTGCTTGGCGAGGGAGTAGGCGGCCGCGCGACTGAGGTTCGCCTTGGCATCCGTTGTCGGCGCCAGTGCAATCGCCCTGCCCAGGTTCTCGAAGATGACGAGTTGCAGGTAGGCGGACTTGCCGAGAAAGGTGGACACGTCGGGCGTGAGCGCCGCCAGGTCGACTTTGGTGGTCACGACGTCGACAGAACGCGGTCGCTGCCGTGGCGTTTCGCCGCGATTGTCCTTCTGCCGGAACCATTTCACCACGGGGCTAAGTGTAGAACGCCTCGCGTCGCCTGCGAGCTTCGGCGCTCTCGACCGCTAAACTAACCTCCATGCCCCCCATTTCTGGCGGGGGCCATGCGCCCCAGGACAAAGCGGGCGTATCTCTTCGCTGATCCGACAGGGCATCACTTTGACTTTCGCAGAACTCAATATCGATCAGGACATGGTCGACGCTCTCGCGACCAAGGGCATCATCGAACCGTTCCCCATCCAGGTGCAGACGATCCCCATGGGGCTCGCCGGCCAGGACATCATCGGCCAGGCCAAGACGGGCACGGGCAAGACGCTCGGTTTCGGGCTTCCGCTGCTGCAGTCGCTCGGCACCGAATCCCGAGCCCGGCGTGAAGGCGCTCGTCGTCGTGCCGACCCGCGAGCTGTGCGTGCAGGTCGCCGAAGACCTCGTGCTCGCGGCATCCAACCGCGCGACCAAGATCGCCGCCATCTATGGCGGCAAGGCCTACGAGGGCCAGGTCGAACAGCTCAAGGCCGGCGCGCAGGTCGTCGTCGGAACCCCCGGCCGCCTGCTCGACCTTGCCAGCCAGCGGATGCTGTCGCTCAAGAACGTCAAGGTCATGGTGCTCGACGAGGCCGACAAGATGCTCGACCTCGGCTTCCTCTCCGACATCGAGAAGCTGTTCGCGCAGACCAACCCCACCCGCCACACGATGCTGTTCTCGGCGACGATGCCCGGCCCGATCGTGGCCCTCGCCCGTCGCTTCATGAACAAGCCGATCCACATTCGCGCGACCGACCCCAACGAGGGCCTGACGCAGGCGAACATCAAGCATGTCGTCTACCGCGCCCACTAGCTCGACAAGGATGAGGTCATCGCCCGCATCCTGCAGGCGGAGGGCCGCGGCAAGACCGTGGTCTTCACGCGCACCAAGCGCGCCGCAGCGAAACTCGTCGAGGAGCTCAACGACCGCGGCTTCAACGCCGCCGCCGTGCACGGCGACCTCAACCAGGAGCAGCGCGAGCGGGCCATGGCCGCGTTCAAGGCGGGCAAGAAAGACATCCTGATCGCCACGGATGTCGCGGCCCGCGGCATCGACGTCAATGACGTCACCCACGTGATCAACCACACCATCCCCGACGACCACGACACCTACCTGCACCGCGCCGGACGCACCGGCCGCGCGGGCAAGACCGGTATCGCCGTGACGTTCGTGGACTGGGACGACATGCACAAGTGGTCGCTCATCAACCGCGCGCTCGACATGGGCATCCCGGAGCCGGTCGAGACCTACTCGTCGTCACCGCACCTCTACACCGACCTCGACATTCCCGAGGGCACGAAGGGCCGGCTCAAGCCGAGCCAGGCACCCCGTGCGGCAGCGGCGGCATCGCATCCTCCGCGGGAGCGTCCGCGAGAGTGACCGCCAGCGCACGCGCACACGCGGTGGCGCCGCAACGGCAGCACCGGAGGGCCAGAAGGCTGACGGCAGCGGAACCCACGACGGCACCACTCCCGCCCGGCGTCGGCAGCGGCGTCGCCGCCCCGGCAGTGGCGCTGGCCACGCGGCACCGCCCCAGTAGCCACCGGTCTCGACAAGCTCGACCACCGGTGATCGAGCCGTCGAGATCGTACCCGCGAGTTACTCGTCCGTGAGGTCTCGGCCACCGACTACTGCGGGTTCGAACCTGTCCCCGCGCGATGAGCTGCTCCAACACTTCGGGGCTCGTCGTGTTCTCGCCCAGCCGGTTCGGCTTGCCCTCGCCGTGGTAATCGCTTGACCCCGTGATGGCGAGGCCGAACATCCCGGCGAGCTCGAGCAACCGCTCCTTGCCGTCCTCAGTGTTGTCGCGGTGGTACGACCTCGAGTCCGAACAGACCGGCATCCGCCAGCGCCCGAGGTCTCCTCGTCGATCATCCGGTATCTGCCGCCGGTCGCGGGATGCGCGAGCACGGGTACTCCACCGGCGGCCACGATCATCCGCACCCCTTCCAGGGGCGACGGAGCGTAGTACTTCTCGTAGTACCCGCTGCGCCAGTGCAGGATGCTCTCGAACGCGGCGCTGCGCTTGGCCACGTGCCCGCGCATGACGAGTGCGTCGGCGATGTGGGGGCGCCCGATCGTGCCGCCATCGGTCGACTGGGCAAGCACGTCATCCCAGCTGAGACGATAGTCGGCCCCGATCCGTTCGACGATGCGTTCGGCGCGGCGCAGCCGACCGTCGCGGATGCGCGCGGTCTCCGAAATGATGTCGGCGTTGAGCGGGTCGAACAGGTAGGCGAGGATGTGCACGCTCGCCGGGCCGTGATTCGTACTGAGCTCCATCCCGGGGATGACCGTGAGCGGTGTTCCGGATGCCGCGGCGAACGCCTCCTGCCAGCCCGCTGTCGAGTCGTGGTCGGTGATCGCGACCGTGCCGATGCCGGCCGCGACTGCGGCCCGAATCGAGCTGGGTCGGCGTCTCGGTGCCGTCGGAGACGCTGCTGTGCGCGTGCAGGTCGATGGGGCCGGGCTCAGGCATCCTGTAATCGTATTCGGCTAGGCTCGCCAGTCTATGTTCCGACAGATTCTCGCTGCCGCGTTCCTCGTGGTTGTCGGCATCCTGCTCCTGGTTCTTGCCTGGCCGCAGCTCTTCGACCTTGAGTTGACTACCGTTGTCGCGCATGTCGTCTCGTTCCGTGCGCTTGGCACCGCGTGCGCGATCGTCGCCGCGGCGATCTTTGGCGCGATCGCCCTCGGCGCTGTCCGCGCACGGCGGTTCGCGGCATCCTTCATGGCTCTTCTGCTGGCGTTCTCAGCGCTCAACGTCATCGTGCTCGCCGATCGCGGTTTCGGCGACTCCCACTCCGAGCCGAAGGCCGAAGGCGACCTGACCGTGCTCGCCTGGAACACCGAGGGTGAGCGTCCGGGAGCCGACGCAATTGCCCAACTCGCCCTCGAGTCGGATGCCGACATTCTCGCCCTCCCCGAAACCACGGAGGCCGCCGGCGCCCGAATTGCTGAGTTGATGGCGGATGCCGGAAAGCCGATGTGGGCGGCAACGATCGACTTCGGCACGGTGTCACCGGCGCGCTCGACGACACTGCTGGTGAGCCGCGCGTTGGGCGAGTATTCGATCGACGAGTCGGTCGGGAACACCGCCGTTCTGCCCACGCTCGTCGCGCGCCCGGTGGGTCACGCGGGCCCGGTCATCGTCTCCGTGCACGGGGTCGCCCTGTTCCGGGCCACTTCGACAACTGGCGGGCGGACCTCGAGTGGCTCGCAGGAATGTGCGCAGGGGAGAACGTCATCATGGCGGGCGATTTCAATGCCACGCTCGACCACTTCGCCCGATTCTCGGTCGGCGGCGCGCACTTCGGGGAATGCCGCGACGCCGCTGCGCTCACCGGCAATGCGGCGGTCGGCACGTGGCCGACCGACCTGCCCGCGCTGCTGGGTACGCCGATCGATCACGTGCTCAGCACGCCGAACTGGCGCGTCAGTGGCGCACGTGTGCTCGATGCACCCGGCAGCGACCACCGCGCGCTGCTCGCGCAACTCTCCCGCCGACTGAGCGGGGGCACCCATCGGTGAGGTTTCGACGAGCT
>CAWKBZ010000002.1:0-1834142 GCA_963848065.1 uncultured Actinomycetota bacterium
CGTCGATCGTCTCAAACCGGGTCGGCAGGTTGTGGTTGACCGGAACAGTGTCGATGTGACCGGCGATGACAACCCGGCGCGCCCGACCGAGGTTGGTGCGCGCCACAATGGTGTCTCCGTCGCGAATGATCTCGAGGTGATCGAACGCTTCCAGGCTGGTCTGGATCGCGTCGGCGATGGTTCGCTCATTGCCGGAGACCGATTCGATGTCGCACAGTTGACGGGTCAGGTCGATTGACGAGGCGGTGAGGTCGAGCAGCGGCAGGGTGGCATCGGCGAGGGGCATTCGAGAATTCTACCGGGGAGCCTGCGGCCGGCAGGGGGATCGGTACGCTGGGGGCATGACTTCTCGTGCCGCCTGGGGCTACGGCCTTGCCACCATCGCCGCTTCCGGTGGCACTGCCGGAACCGTGCTCGACACCTGGTTTCCACAGCCTGCGCTCGGAACCCTTCCCGCGGGGCGCGACCCTCACATCGCCCCCGCCGAGTTCGAGCAACTGCTCGGCGATGACGCGCGTCGCAATGTGAAGCTGGACTTCGTCACGGTGAGCATCGACCTGGATGCTGCCCCGGCATCCACTTCTGACGCCTACCTGCGGCTGCACCTGCTCAGCCATCTCATTGTGAAGCCGAACTCGATCAATCTCGACGGGCTGTTCGGGCAGTTGCCGACTGTCGTGTGGACGTCCGCTGGGCCCGTGCACCCGGACGACTTCTCGCGGCTGCGGCCCGCCCTGCAGCGGGCGGGGATAGCGGCGCACGGTATCGACAAGTTCCCGCGGCTGCTCGACTACGTCACCCCGTCGCGGGTGCGGATAGCGGATGCCTCGCGCGTGCGCCTCGGAGCCCACCTCGCGCCCGGCACCACTGTTATGCACGAGGGCTTCGTCAACTTCAACGCGGGCACGCTGGGTGCCTCAATGGTCGAGGGACGCGTTTCGCAAGGTGTCGTGGTCGGCGACGGTTCGGATATCGGCGGTGGGGCATCCATCATGGGCACCCTGTCGGGCGGCGGAAGCACGCGTGTCGCGATCGGCGAGCGCGCGCTGCTCGGCGCGAACTCGGGCATCGGCATCTCGATCGGGGACGACACCGTCGTTGAGGCAGGCCTCTACGTGACCGCAGGCACGAAGGTTGCCGTCGTCGGCGCCGGACCCGACCAGCCCGAAACGGTCAAGGCTGCTGAGCTCAGCGGCATGCCCGGGCTGCTCTTCCGCCGCAACTCGCTTACCGGCACCGTGGAGGTGCTGGCCCGAACAGGCGAGGGCATCCGGCTGAACGCGGCACTGCACGCCTGAGCGGCCGGTGATCGGGGCCCGGTGGTCGAGCTTGTCGAGACCCGGTGGCCGAGCTTGTCGAGACCCGGTGGCCGAGACCTCGCAGGGCGAGACTCCCCGGTCGACAGACTCACGTTATGCAGGACACCGATAATCAACACGTCCTGCACAACGAGAGTATGCGGGCGTATTGCCCTCCAGTCTGGAGGACATGGCCTCTCCGCAACTCAATACCGCGTAGGACCGCAGGAGAGACGCCGAGGCCGCAAGAAGCCCGCTAGCGCTCGGGCCAGCCGCGGGCCGGGTGGCCCGTGTAGAGCTGCTGCGGGCGGCCGATCTTGGTGGCGGGATCGTCGTTCATCTCGCGCCAGTGGGCGATCCAGCCGGGCAGCCGGCCGATCGCGAAGAGCACCGTGAACATGGGCGGCGGGAAACCCATCGCCTTGTAGATGACGCCCGTGTAGAAGTCGACGTTGGGGTAGAGCTTGCGCTCGATGAAGTAGTCGTCAGCGAGGGCGATCTGCTCGAGCTCCTTGGCGATATTGAGCAGCGGATCCTGCACGCCGAGCGCTTCAAGCACGTCGTCCGCGCTCTCCTTGACGAGCTTCGCGCGCGGGTCATAGTTCTTGTAGACCCGGTGCCCGAAGCCCATGAGGCGCACCCCGTGCTCCTTGTTCTTCACCCGCTCGACGAACTTCTCAACGCTCTCGCCCGACTCCCGAATCTCGCCGAGCATCTTCAGTACGGCCTCGTTCGCCCCACCGTGCAGGGGACCGTAGAGGGCGCTGATCCCAGCGGAGATCGACGAGAAGATGTCCACCTCGGTGGAACCGACCAGCCGCACAGTGGAAGTCGATGCATTCTGTTCGTGGTCCTCGTGCAGGATGAGAAGCCGGTCGAGCGCCTTGCTCAGCACAGGGTTGACCTCATACGGCTCAGCCATTGTCGCGAAATTGAGCTTGAGGAAGTTGTCGACGAAGCTCAGGCTGTTGTCCGGGTAGAGGAACGCCTGGCCGAGGCTCTTCTTGTGCGCGTAGGCTGCGATCACCGGCAGCTTGGCCAGCAGGCGGATGGTCGAAATCTCCACCATCTCGGGGTCGCGGGGGCTGAGCGAGCCCTGGTAATAGGTCGACAGCGCTGACACCGCGCTGGAGAGAACCGACATCGGGTGCGCGTCATGCGGCAGCGCGTCGAAGAAGCGCCGCAGGTCCTCATGCAGCAGCGTGTGCCTGCGCACCTTGTCGTCGAATTCAGCAAGCTGGTCGGCGGTCGGAAGCTCGCCGTAGATGAGCAACCACGCGACCTCGAGGTAGGTCGAATTCGCAGCGACGTCCTCGATGGCGTAGCCGCGATACCGCAGAATGCCCTTGTCGCCGTCGATGAAGGTGATTGCGCTGCGCGTCGCGGCAGTGTTGACGAAGCCCTGGTCGAGCGTCGTCAGGCCCGTCTGCTTGGTGAACGTGGAGATATCAATGGAGTCGTTTCCATCACTGCCACGTACGATCGGGAACTCCGCAGTACCGCCGGGAAAGGTCAAAGTGGCCATTTCAGGGGTGTCTCTTGCCGCGTCGCTCACTAGTACAGCCTATTAGCTGGATGCCGCTACTAAGACAACCGACAAACGTAAGCGCTGTTCATTAGTGCTGTTCGACAGCCGCCGCGCTATTCCGCGAGCCGACGGGCCGCCGCATTGACGCGTTCGTCGGTCGCGGTGAGTGAAACTCGTACATGTGTTGAGGGTTCGGCGCCGTAGAACGACCCCGGCGCGACGAGGATCCCGCGGTCGGCGAGAGAGCCAACGGTGTCCCAGTCCCGCTCGCCTTTCGACGCCCACAGGTACAGTCCCGCCTCGCTGTGGTCGATTCGGAACCCGGCACGCTCGAAAGCGGGCACCAGGATATTGCGCCGGGCTCGGTACCGCTCGCGCTGCTCGGCCACATGGCTGTCGTCGCCCAGCGCAGCGACCATCGCAGCTTGTACGGGTGCCGGCGGCATGAGCCCTGCGTGCTTGCGAACGGCCAGCAGTTCGGTGATCAGGTCGCTGCACCCGGCGACGAAACCGGCACGATAGCCCGCGAGGTTCGACTGCTTGCTGAGGGAGTACACCGACAGCACGAGTCGTCGCGAGTCACCCACGACTCTCGGATCGAGAATGGATGCCGTGGGCCCCTGCAGCGCCCAGTTCAGTTCCGCATAGCATTCGTCCCCGACAATGACGGCACCCAGCTCGCGGGCCCTGGTGACCGCGGCGCGAAGCGCGTCCAGATGCAGCACGCGGCCGTCAGGGTTACCGGGCGAGTTGAGCCAGATGAGCTTGGTGTTCTCGGGCCACTGCCCGGGATCGTCAGAGGCCAACACAGTCGCCCCGACGAGCGCCGCACCGATCGCGTAGCTCGGATAGGCAACGGCGGGCTGCACGACAACGTCGCCTCCGCCAATCCCGAGCATGAGCGGCAGCGAGGTGATGAACTCCTTGGAGCCGATCGTTGGAAGCGTGTTGGCGGGAGTGAGACCGGGAACCGATCTGCGCCGCGCGTACCAGGCGGCGATCGCCTCGCGCAGCTCGGCTGTACCGGCCGTCTGTGGGTATCCGTGTGCATCCGTCGCCTGGGCGAGGGCGTCGCGAATGAGGTCGGGTGTGGGGTCAACGGGCGAGCCGACTGAGAGGTCCACGATGCCATCGGGATGCTGTCGGGCCTTCTCCGCGTGCGGCGCCAGGGCGTCCCACGGGAAGTCGGGGAGGGAAAGCGCCATCAAGCGTGCTGTTGCGGGGGAAGCGCGGCGACAATGGGGTGGTCCTTGTGGATCACACCCACCTTCGCGGCACCGCCGGGTGAGCCGATGTCGTCGAAGAACTCGACGTTCACCTTGTAGTAGTCGGCCCACTTCTCGGGGGTGTCGTCTTCGTAGTAGATCGCCTCGACCGGGCAGACCGGCTCACACGCGCCGCAGTCGACGCACTCGTCCGGCTGGATGTACAGCATCCGGTCGCCCTCGTAGATGCAGTCGACCGGGCACTCGTCGATGCACGCACGGTCTTTCAGGTCGACGCAGGGAAGGGCGATGATGTAGGTCACTGGTGCAGTGATCCTTTCAGATCGAGCATCTCCCAATCCTATCCCGCGGCGTCACGTCGGCTGAGCGACCCTTCCCGAGGTGCTGGTGAGGCGCTAATCGTGCTCTTCGGGGTCACCCCGTAGTTCGCAAGGACCTTCCTCGCTGTTCCGGAGCGATCGACACGGCGACAGTCCAGTTCTCATTCTCGGAGAACACTGACACCGAGTTCGAGCCCACGTGTCGGCATCGAATGCTGCGTGAAACCCGCTGCCCTCGAGTTGAGCGACCAGGTCGTCTTTCGTGAAGTTCGGGTCGTCGAGCTCCATGCTGACAGTGAAGGTCGTCCCTCCAAGACCGATTCCGAAAAGGATCTCTCCTTGGACGAGCGGCACCTCGCTCGGGAAGCCATCGGGCAGCTTGCCGCCAAGGGAGACGTTCTCGCCGCCGGTAGCGCCCTCGATAACGCCCTCGAGAATGCCTTCGCCAGCACGCTCCACGATCCCGTCGAAGGGATTGGCGAAGCAGCCCGCAAGCAGCGGAGCCGTGACCAGCGCCGATACGAGAGCCAGGGGGAGGGAAAAGCGTTATGCGTGTGTTGGACATCATCTTCACCTTCGGTCAGGATCCTGTTTCGCGACAAGCCTATCGCGGCACAGTAATGCTCACCTATTCGGCCAGATCAGGCGTTCTGCTTCTTCAAACGCGAGGTGATGCGAGCGCGAGCGTTGGCATCGAGTTCCACCTTGCGGATTCTCACGAACTCCGGCGTGACCTCGACGCACTCGTCCTCGCGGGCGAACTCGAGGCACTCCTCGAGGGTGAGTTTGCGTGACGGGGTCATCCGCTCAAACGTGTCCGAGGTGGACTGCCTCATGTTGGTGAGTTGCTTCTCCTTGGTGATGTTGACGTCCATGTCGTCTGCGCGCGTGTTCTCGCCGACAACCATGCCCTCGTACACCTCCTGCGTGGGCTCGACGAAGAACGACATGCGCTCCTGCAGGGCGACCATGGCGAAAGGGGTGGCAACACCAGCGCGGTCGGCGACGATCGAGCCGTTGACCCGCGTCACGATCTCACCCGCCCACGGCTCGTACCCGTGGGAGACGGCATTGGCAATTCCCGAGCCACGCGTGATCGTGAGGAACTCGGTACGGAATCCGATGAGTCCGCGAGAGGGAACGATGAACTCCATGCGCACCCACCCGGTGCCGTGGTTGCTCATCGCATCCATGCGACCCTTGCGGGCCGCAAGCAGCTGGGTGATGGCGCCGAGGTACTCCTCGGGCGCATCGATCGTGAGATGCTCGAACGGCTCGTGGATCTTGCCGTCCACAGTTCTCGTGACCACCTGCGGCTTGCCAACGGTGAGCTCGAAACCCTCGCGGCGCATCTGCTCGACGAGGATCGCGAGAGCGAGTTCACCTCGCCCCTGCACCTCCCAGGCATCCGGGCGGTTGATGTCGACGAGCTTGATCGAAACGTTTCCGACGAGTTCGCGGTCGAGGCGGTCCTTGACCATGCGGGCGGTCAGTTTGTGGCCCTTGATCTTGCCGATCAGCGGCGAGGTATTGGTTCCGATCGTCATGGAGATCGCCGGGTCATCCACTGTGATGGTCGGCAGCGGCCGAACATCATTGGGGTCCGCGAGCGTTTCGCCGATCGTGATGTCGGCGAAGCCGGCGACAGCGACAATGTCCCCGGGGCCGGCGGACTCGGTCGGAAAGCGGTCGAGCGCGCGCGTGATGAGCAACTCGGTGACCTTCACGTTGCTCACGGAGCCGTCGTGCTTCACCCACGCGACAGTCTGGCCCTTCTTGATGGTGCCGTTGAAGACACGCAGGAGGGCGAGACGACCGAGGAACGGCGAGGCATCGAGGTTGGTCACGTGAGCCTGAAGCGGATGCTCGGCATCGTACGTCGGTGCGGGGATGTGCTTGAGGATCGCGTCGAACAGCGGCTCGAGGTCGTCATTGTCGGGCAGCGAACCGTTTTCGGGCTTGTTCCAGCTCGCGGCACCATTGCGGCCAGAGGCGTACACGACGGGGACGTCCAGAATCGCGTCCAGGTCGAGATCGGGAACGTCGTCCGCCATATCGCTCGCGAGCCCGAGCAGGAGGTCCTGGCTTTCGGTGACGACCTCGTCGATGCGGGCATCCGGTCGGTCGGTCTTGTTGACCAGCAGGATGACCGGCAGTTTCGACTCAAGCGCCTTGCGCAGAACGAAGCGGGTCTGCGGCAGGGGGCCCTCGCTCGCGTCGACGAGGAGAACCACGCCATCCACCATCGAGAGGCCGCGCTCAACCTCACCGCCGAAGTCGGCGTGCCCGGGGGTGTCGATGACGTTGATCGTGATCGGCCCGTCGGTCGCGTGCACACCCTTGTAGGAGATCGCGGTGTTCTTGGCCAGGATCGTGATGCCCTTTTCGCGCTCGAGCTCGTTCGAGTCCATGGCGCGTTCCTCAAGGTGCGCGTGCGCCTCGAAGGAGTTGGTCTGGCGGAGCATGGCGTCAACGAGCGTCGTCTTGCCGTGGTCGACGTGTGCGACGATCGCGACATTTCGCAAATCGGTACGGGTGGCAATAGCCATCGTTGTAATCCTTGGGTGGGCGCTTCCCGCGCGTCACTCCGCGCGGAACAATAGGGCGGGGACGCCGCAAAAAGCAGCGGAAGGTCTGTGGATGCAGGTCACACCAGTGGTGCGTGCGCCCACCAGTCTAACCCTTGAGCGCGAGACGCTCCTCGCGGCGCACTTTCTGCTGGTCCGGATCGGGCACCGGCACGGCGGCGATGAGCCGTTTCGTGTACGGATCCTTCGGGTTGCGCAGGATCTGTTCTTTGCTGCCCTGCTCGACAATCCGCCCCCGGTGCATAACGGCGATGCGGTCGGCGAGCAGGTCCACAACCGCGAGGTCGTGACTGATGAAGAGCGTTGCGAACTGCAGCTCGTGCTGGATCGACTGCAGGAGCTTCAGCACGCGCGCCTGCACGGACACGTCGAGTGCGCTGGTCGGTTCATCCGCAACAAGGATTTTCGGCTTGAGCGCGAGCGCCCTCGCGATGCCGACGCGCTGGCGCTGCCCACCCGAGAGTTCGTGCGGGAAGCGGTTGCGATAGCTGCGGGGCAACTCGACGAGGTCGAGCAGCTCCTCGACCCGCAGGGTGATGTCACCCCGGTCGATGTCGCCGGAGAGCTCAAGGGGCTCACCGATGCTGTCCCCGATCGGCCAGCGCGGGTTGAGGGACGACCCCGGATCCTGGAACACGATTCCGATCTGACGGCGGATGCTGCGCAGGTCCGAGTTGGAAACGCCCACCATGTCCTGCCCGGCGACCTCAAGAGATCCCGTCTTCACGGGGAGCAGCCCGACAACGGCGCGCCCGATGGTGGTCTTTCCGGAGCCGGACTCGCCAACGAGGCCGAGAACTTCGCCGGGGTAGACCTCCAGTGTGACGTCCTCGACGGCGAGGAACGCAGGCACGCGCCCGCGCTTGGGATACTCGATCGACACTTCGCTCACCCTGAGTGCTGGCAAGACGCCCGGCTTTCGTACTGCAACGGAGTCCGCCTCAGCGAGACCCGTGCCGAGGTGCGGCACCGCCTCGAGAAGTGCCTTCGTGTACGGATGCTGCGGCCGCTGGTAGATGTCGCGGACGGTGCCGCGCTCAACCACGCGGCCGTCTTTCATGACGATCATGTGGTCGGCAAGATCCGCCACAACCCCCATGTCATGAGTGATCAGGACGATCGCACTGTTGAGTCGCTTGTTGAGGGCGCGCAGGAGGTCGATGATCTCGGCCTGCACGGTGACGTCGAGAGCCGTTGTGGGCTCGTCAGCGATGAGCAGCACGGGGTCACACGAGATGGACTGCGCGATCATGGCGCGCTGCCGCTGTCCGCCGGAAAGTTGGTGGGGGTAGGAGTCGAACGCTTTCTGCGGGTCGGGAAGCTCGACCATGGCGAGAAGTTCGAGCGCGCGCGCCTTGGCCTCGGACCGGAGCATGTTCCGGTTGTGCACGAGCAGGACTTCCATGATCTGGAAACCGATCGTGTAAACAGGGTTGAGCGCGGTCATCGGCTCCTGGAAGATGAAGGCGATGTTGCCTCCGCGAATCTGCCGCAGTCGCCGGTCGGAGGCGCCGATGAGCTCCTCGCCCAGCAACTCGACGCTGCCAACGGCCCGGCCGTTGGGAGGCAGGAGTCCCAGCAACGCCATCGAGCTCGTGCTCTTGCCGGAGCCGGATTCACCGACGATGGCGAGAACCTCGCCGGCGTTGACCTCGTAGGCGACCTCCTCGGCGGCCATCACCCATTCGCCGTCCACCCAGAAGTCGACGCCGAGCCCCTTGGCCTCGAGGATCGTGCCTGCGGTCGGCTTCGGTTCACTCACCGTGGGTCTCGCTTTCTCGTTGCAGTGCAAGTCGTGACAGCATGGGCGGATGCCCAACGCCAACACGACCGTCTTCACGTCCCGGTTCAGTCGCGGGCTCGCAATAGTAATCGGGGTCGGCTGCGTGGCAGCCGTGATCGCTCTCGGTGTTACCGCAAGCGCCGACGGTCTGCTGCAGTCGATCGCTCCCCTGTTTCTGGTCGCCTTCACGGCGTGGGCGCTGTTCTGGCAGCCTGCTGTCACCGTTGACGACGAGGTTGTCGAGCTGCGCAACCCGTTCCGCACGATTCGTATCGACTGGTCGGCGATCGCCAATGTGGATACCCGCTGGGCGCTGGCGATCCAGACTCACCACGGAAATTACACCGCGTGGGCAGCACCGGCATCCGGTCGCCATGGCCTGTACCGCATCACGGCCGTCGAAAACCGTCGGCTGGCGGAATCCACCTACCTCGCCGGCACCATTCGCACCGGCGATGCGCTGTCCAGCGATTCCGGGCAGGCCGCGCAGATCGTCCGGGCGCGCTGGGAATACCTGCGGGACCGCGGACGCATCCCGCAGCGCAACGCGAACGAACGGCCGCAAACTCGGGTTCACTGGATCACGATTGCCGTCTTCGTTGTCGCCGGGGCGGCTACCGCGCTGTCGCTGGGCTACTGACATCAGAGCCTCGGCGAGCTACGACGACCGGTGATGGTGCCGAACATTTCCGCCGCCTGGGTGCGCAGCGGCCGGATGTTGGGCACGCCCTTCTGACGCGGGTCAAATGCGTCGCGCAGACCGTCACCGACGAAGTTGATGGCGAGGGCGATGAGGATGATGAACAGGCCCGGCCACCAGAACAGCCACGGCCGGGTGTTGAAAGCACCCGAGTACTCGCTGATGATCTGGCCGAGCGAGACATCGGGTGACTTGACGCCGAAACCGAGGAAGCTCAGCGAAGTCTCGATCAGGATCGCGGCGCTCATCAGCAGGGTCGAGTTGACGATAATCACTCCGACGGTGTTGGGCAGGATGTGACGGAAGATGATCCGGCCGCTGCTCGCCCCGGCGACGCGGGCAGCATCAACGAACTCGCGCTCACGCAAGCCGAGGAACTCGGCCCGCACCAGTCTGGCGAGCAGGGGCCACGCGATGATGCCGAGCAAGATGCCCAGGAGCGGTGCGCTGCCGCCGATGCTGCGGCCGAGTACGGCGCCCAGGACGAGAATCGGGATGATGAGGATGACATCCGTGGTGCGCATGAGCAGCGAGTCGATCCAGCCGCGGAAGTAGCCTGCCACGGCGCCGATGACGGTGCCGATGACGGTGGAGAGCAGTCCGACGAGCACAATAACGGTGTAGGACTGCTGGATCCCCCGCATCACTCGCGCGAAGATGTCCTTGCCCACGGTGTCCTGGCCGAAGGGATGCTCGCCGATGCTGAACGGCCAGAATGTGAGTGTCGGTGCCCCACCGGGATTGACGAGCGCATAGGTCTCGTACCAGTTGTACTTCCACCACCCCTCGATGCGGAAACCGTTCACGATGAGGCGTCCTGTGCCGGGCTCCGCCTGCAGGCGGCCCGTGCCACCGATGACGGTACCGACGGACGTGAAGGCGATGATTCCGATGAGAGCGAGCACGATCAGGGAGGCGACCGCCACCTTGTGGCGGAAGAACTTCCGTCGAACCAGGGCGCCGAGGCTGAGCCCCTCCGTCGCCCGCTGTTCGATCGACATCTCCGAGCCCATCGACTCCGGGGTGGAGCCTTCGGTCGCGAGCTTGTTGAGATCAGTCATGATCAGTTCACCCTGATTCTTGGGTCGAGAGCCGAATACAGGATGTCGGCGATGACATTGAAGACAACCGTGAGCACGCCGGTGATGAGGAAGAAGCCCATCACGAGGTTGACGTCAACGGTGCGCAGCCCCTGCACGAACAACTGGCCCATGCCGTTCCAGGCAAACACTTGCTCGGTGATGACTGCACCGCCGATGACCGCGCCGATATCGACGGCAACGAGCGTGGCAATGGGGATCATCGCGTTGCGGAAGGCGTGACGCATGACGACTGTGCGTTCGGTCAGGCCCTTCGCCCGCGCGGTGCGGATGTAATCCTGGTTCATCACCTCGAGCAGGCTTGCCCGCGCGTACCGCGTGTAGCCGGCAACCGAGACGATCATGAGCGCGGCCGTCGGCAGCACGAGGTGCGCGGAACTGTCGAGCATGCTCAGCCACATGTCGTCGGAACGGGCAATGGATGGCGTGGTTGCGCCGATCGTGGAGATCACCCCGCTCGACAGCGGAATCTTGTTGAGGTATTCGTCCCAGCGCAGGAACATCTGGTCCAGTACGAGCGGGATGATGGTCAGGCCGCCGATGATCGCCGCGAGGCGCGCGATCTGCCGACGATCATCCCCACCGACGAGGTTGCCGACGAGGATGCCGACACCGATCAGGGCGAGGGTGAGCCCGATGATCACGAACGGCGACTTGAAGTAGAAGAACAGGAACTGCAGCGGGTACCACGCCGCCATCACGATCGCGACCATGATGCCCGCAGCGAGCAAGCCCCGTCTGTTTCCCATGCCCGTCGTGAGCACGGTGACGACCGCCGCAATGGTGAGGCTGAGCAGGAGAATTCCCACCGGGCCGACCTGCGGTCGCGAGAACCAGTCGGTGAGCTGGAACGCCGCGAGAAGCGCAGCCGTTCCCCCTCCTACGAACAGGAAGGTGCGAATGCGGTTTCGCAGGTCGCCTCCGACAACGGAGGAACCGATGAACCCCGCGACGAGCGCACCGACAACGATGAACCAGAGCGGTATGTCGGGATTGCCCAGAAACTGGTTGAACCGGATGGCGCCGTACTCCTTCAGGAGCACCGCAACCCAGAAGATCGGGAGGGAGTAGAACACGAACGCGAAGAAGGTGACGGTGTAGTCGTAGCCGCTGTACTGGCGGAGGGCGGTGGACATGCCGACCGCGACACCGACGATGATGGAGAGGATTGTCGCGAGCGTGACAAGCTGCAGGGTTGAACCGGCGGCATTGCCGATTGCGGAGGCAACCAACTGGTCACCGCGACTCACCGAGATGCCGAGATCGCACTGCCCGATGAGACAGCCGGCGGCTCCTGCGAGCCACTTGAAGTAGCGGAGAACGGGCGGGGTCTCGAGGTCGAGTCGCCGGATCAGATCGGCGATTCTCTGCTGCGCGTTGATATCGCGGCTGCCGCGGAGTTCTTCGAGCGGATCGCCGGAGTATGCGACAAGTATGTAGACGACGAATGACGCGATCAGGAGCACGAGGGCTGTGGCGACAGTGCGTCGGATGACGAACGAGAACAAAGGTTAATCCTTCTGGCGGCGGCATCGGCAGCGAGGCTGCTGCAATGCCTGATGGACCGAGGTGCGACTCTGCTTCGGTCGCTGCTTCGCTAGCCGGTGGGCCGGGCGCCTGAGCGCCCGACCCACCAGTCAGGAATAGCGCCTACCGGTTACTGAGCGGTAACCGGAGCCCACTGCCAGTAGTTCCAGAACATCGTCGGAGCCAGCGGGCTCGGGGCGATGCCCGAAACGCCAGCGTCCCACCAGGCAAGGCCCGGGAACTGGAAGATCGTGGTGCCATAACCATCGGCCCACAGGTGCTTCTCAACCTCGATCTGGATCTCAACCTGGCGGTCCGGGTCGAGTTCGGTCTCGAGGCTCTTCAGCAGGCGATCCACCTCAGTGTTCGAGTATCCGCTGTAGTTCGCGGGCTGGCCGGTTCCGAGGAACTGGTCAGACCCGGTCACCGCGAGGCTCGTCGACTGCCATGCGAAGATCACGGCATCGTGCGGGTTGATCGGTGTCGTTGCCGGGTCGGTGAATGCCCAGGTGGGCTCCGAGTCGTCAACCACGTTGAAGCCGGCACGTGCAGCCGACTGTGCGATGAGCTCGAACTCGGCGGCGCGGCGAACGTTGCCCTCCGGGTACCAGAACTTCACCTCGAGCGGAATGTCCACTCCGGCTTCCTCGAGCAGCGCAGTGGCGCCGTCGATGTCAACGTCCGTGTACAGCGCAGAACCGTTGGTCGCTGCCATCTCGTCGTATCCGGGAGCACCGGGGATGATGAGGATGGAGTTACGAACGTTGGCGTTCGGGTTGAGCGGAGCGATCAGCGTGTCGATGATCTGCTGGCGCGGAATCGTCAGGAGGAACGCCTGGCGAACCTTGACTGCCGTTGCCTCGTCGCCACCATAGGTCGCCGCGTCGAACGGACCACCGTTGTTGAACGTGAGGTCGATGTGCTCGTACGTCGCGTCGTCTCCGGTCGAGTACTCAGCGTTCGGCAGAGCCTGGACGAGCTGGAGAACGTCGGGCGTCGGCTGGCCGGATGCGGCCTGCACGTCGCCGTTCTCGACTGCCTGAACTGCAGCAGTCGGGTCGCCGATCTCACGAATCGTGATGCGCTCGTACTTGGGCGAAGGGCCCCAGGCGAATGCCTCGTTCGCGACGAGAGTCACGTAGCTGTCTTCGACGAGCTCCTCAACGATGTACGGTCCGCTCGAAAGCAGAACGAGCGGGTCGCTCGGAGTGTTGGTCGACTGGTAGCCGGTGTTCCAGGCATCCGCGACGGGCTTCAGCCACTCGGTGTCTCCGGTCTGGATTGCCTCGATGAGCTGCTTCTTGGCCTCGCCAGCATCCGTGATCTCCGGGTATGCCATCTGCACGGTGCCGTGCGCAGGCACGCCTACTCCGAACTGGAGCTCCCAGTCGACGTACTGCACGTCGTAGACGAGAGTCAGCGTGCGACCATCGATCTCCGGCATTGCCGTGGCGAGCTCCGGGCGGGGAGCTGCGTGCTGGAAGAGGAAGGTGTCGCCGTCCTTGAACGCACCGAAGATGCTCGCCCAGGCGAGCAGCATGTCGGCGCCGTCGATGGCAACGCCATCGGACCAGGTGACGTTGTCGTTGATCGTGTACACGACGGTCAGCGGGTCGTCGCTGGTCTTCTCGTACGTACCGTAATCGGTGTTGGCGACCAGCGCCGGCTCGTTGTTGTAGTAGTTGAACGTCGAGTTCGTCATGTAGAGGACGTTCGCGTTTGCCGTGTTGTTTCCGGCTGCTGATACTCCGTTGAAGTCCGAGATGATGTCATTCCAGGCCACCGTGATTTCGGTGCCCTCGATGACTTCGGATTCATACGGCAGTGTGCATCCCGCGAGAGCAAGGCTGCTCGCGGCAAGTACAGCAATGCCTGCTGTTACCCGCTTGATTTTCAATTTTCCTCCTGTGCAAAGTGAACGCTTCGACCGTTTCCTAGTTGGTCGACGCGCTGGATAAGAGTCACCCTAGAACGGGTCACATCTCCCGCAAAACTTTAGAGGGAAAAGTTACCAAGCGGTGACGATGACTAGAAACCGTTACGCGCGTCGCAATAAAGGCGCGTAATAATTGGGCATTACGCACAATCGGTGCGTATTCGGTCAAAAAACGCCTCCCGATCGAACTAGTCGGCGTTCTGCCCGGCTGGCACCGGCGGGGACCATTCCCAATAGTTCCACAGGCGATTCGAGGCCACCGCGCTGGGGCTTATCCCGCTGACAGTCCGGTCCCACCATGCGAGCGCGGGGTACTGGTACAGAGGGATTCCGTAGCCGTCTGCCCACAGAGTCTTCTCAAGCTCGATACTCAACAGGGCCACAGCGTCGGCATTCAGTGTGCCCTCGATTTCGTCGAGCAGACGCTCGACCTCAGGGTTCGCGTACCCGCTGAAGTTCGAGGGGCCGCCCGCGACGAGATACTCCCGAACGCCGGTGACTGATGCGTTGCTCGGCTGCCAGGCGAAGATCACGGCGTCATGCGGATTCACCGGGTACACCGCGCGATCGAGAAACTCCCAGTACGGCTCAGCGGTGTTGACAACGTGGAAGCCGGCGCGCGCAGCCGACTGCTGGATCAACTCGAACTCCGCCGCGCGTCGCTCATCTCCGAGCGGATACCAGAAGCGCACAACAACGCCAGACGGCACTCCCGCATCCTGAAGCATTGCGACGGCCGTGTCGATGTCGGCTGCAGCGAACGCGGCCGAGCCGTTGGAGAGAACCATCTCCTCGTAGTCGGCCGAATCCGGATGCGCCAGGAACGAGTCGCGCAGTCCGGCATCCGGATTCACCGGCAGCACCTGCTGCCCGAGAATCGCCTGGCGGGGAATCGAGAGGAGAAACGCCCGGCGAACCGTTGCGGCGACTTGCTCGTCACCGCCGTACGTCACCGCGTCGAATGGACCGCCGTTGTCGAAGGTGAGATCCACATGCTCGTAGCTGAGCTCATCGAAGGTCGCGCTCTGGGCGTCAGGCAACTCGTCGACGAGCTGTCGCAGTTCGGGCGTCAGGGAGGCGAACGCGACCTGTATTTCGCCGCTCGTGAACGCCTCCAGAACCTCGGAGTTCCCGGCGTACTTCCGGAAAGTGATTCGTTCATATCTGGGCGATGGGCCCCATGCGAAGAGGTCATTCGAGACGAAGGTCACGTGACTGTCCTCCACGAGGGACTCCACGACGTAGGGTCCGCTCGACAGGGACAGCTGCGCATTGTCAGCGAGATTCTCCGCGACATACGCGTTGTTCCAGGCCGCAGCAACGGGACGCAGCCACGCGAGATCGTTCTCCTGGATGGCAGCGACGAACTGGCGCTTCGCAGACTCCGCGTCCGTGATGGCCGGGTACGCCAACTGCACTGTGCCATGGGCGGAAACGCCGAGCTGGAAAAGCTCCTCCCAGTCTGCACGGGGCTCGTCGAACACGATGGTCAACGAATTGTTGTCGACCGTCGGGATGGCGGTTGCGAGCCCGGTGAGCGGAGCTGCGTGCTCGAAGAGGGGCGCGGTGCCGCTTCCCGCTCCCGCGAAACTGCTGGCCCACGCGAGCAGCAGGTCCGCGCCGTCCACAGCCACGCCGTCGGACCACGTGACGTTGCCATTGACGGTGTAGCGGACGGTTAGCGGGTCGTCCCCGAGCTTCTCGTATCGGCCGAACGCGGGGTTGGTCACGAGACCGAAATTGCCGTCGCGGTAGTTGAACTGGGCCGTCGTCAAGTGGAGCAGGTCGCGGTTGGCCGGTTCGCTGCCCGCGACGGTGTTGCCGTTGAAATCCGAAACCGTGTCCGACCAGGCGACGAACAGCTCCGTGCCCTCGATGATCTCGGAGACGTACGGCACCGACGGCGCGCAGCCCGCGAGCAGGATCCCACTCGCGGAAAGTATGGCGACGGCTGCTGAAACCCGTGTGATGCTCACGTGTCCTCCCGAGGAACTCTCTCGCCACACACTAAGGGCAATCGTGGTCGGCAGGCAGCGAGCAACACGTAACATCGTGGGTACTGCTTGCCCTCTGTCTCTTCCCGCCCTGGAGCACCATGACCGCGCAGCCGCCGCTCATCGCCCGGTCCGACGACACCCCACGCCGCCGCATCCGCTTCGAAATTCTCATTGTGCTCGCGCTCTCACTCGGCGCCAATGCGATCTACTCCCTCGTCGGCATCGTGAACCGCCTCACCCTTCCGGATTCCCTGCCCCAACAGACAGCGACCATTCACCGCACCCTCAGTCCACGACCCACCTTCGACCTCATCTACCAGATGCTCGGCATCCTCTTCGATGTGATGCCCGTCGCGCTGGTGATCTTCCTGCTCTGGCAAAGCGCCAGGCCGCGGCTGGGCGCGCTGGGAATCGACTTCACCAAGCCCGTGCGAGACACCGGCGGTGGATTCGCGCTCGCGGCGATCATCGGCATTCCCGCTATCGCGTTCTACCTCATCGGCAGGAGCATCGGCATCACCGTCACCGTCGTGCCCACCGCACTCGACGTGCACTGGTGGACAGTCCCGGTGCTGCTCCTGTCAGCGCTGCGCGCGGGAATCGTCGAGGAAGTGATCGTCATCGGCTACCTCTTTGCGCGCCTTCGCGCCCTCGGCTGGAGCACGTGGATGATCATCGGCGTCACAGCACTTCTGCGCGGCACCTATCACCTATACCAGGGCATCGGCCCGTTCATCGGCAACATCGTCATGGGCGTGCTGTTCGGTTGGCTGTACAGCAAGTACGGTCGACTGCTCCCGCTCGTAATCGCCCACGTGATCATCGACGTCGTCGTGTTCATCGGGTACCCGTGGGCTGCAGCGGCCTTCCCAGAGTTGTTCGGTTTGCCGAGCTAATCGGTGGTCGAGCTTGTCGAGACCGGTGGTCGAGCTTGTCGAGACCGGCGGTCGAGCTTGTCGAGACCGGCGGTCGAGCTTGTCGAGACCGGTGGTCGAGCTTGTCGAGACCGGTGGTCGAGCTTGTCGAGACCGGCGGTCGAGCTCGTCGAGACCGGTCTCGACAAGCTCGACCACCGACCTGCGGATTCGTTACTCTGCGAAGGCCTCGATCGGCGGGCAGGCGCAGACGAGGTTCCTGTCGCCCCAGGCCTGGTCGATCCGGCGCACGGGAGGCCAGTACTTGCCACGAATGAGGCTCCGGATCGGGTACACCGCCTGCTCGCGACTGTAGGAGTGCTGCCACTCCCCCTCGATGACCGCCTGCGCCGTATGGGGAGCGTTGACCAGCGGATTGTCGTCGGCGGGCCAGACTCCGGCGGCCACGGCATCCGCTTCATCCTTGATCGCGATCATCGCATCGATGAAACGGTCGATCTCGGCGAGGTCCTCGCTCTCAGTCGGCTCGACCATGAGGGTGCCCGCGACCGGGAACGACATCGTGGGCGCATGGAAGCCGTAGTCGATCAATCGCTTGGCCACATCATCCACGGTCACACCCGTCGCAGCCGTGAGCGGACGCACGTCGAGGATGCACTCGTGCGCCACCAGTCCGTGGTCACCCGCGTACAGCACCGGGTAGTGGTCGCGCAGGCGCACCGCGACATAGTTGGCGGCGAGAACCGCAGCACCGGTCGCCTTCCTGAGACCGTCCATGCCCATCATGCGGACGTACGCCCAGCTGATCGGCAGGATGCTCGGGCTGCCGTATGGGGCGGCGGAGATGATGTTGTGGTGCGCGGGTCTCGATACGCGTGCTCCTTCGTCGCTCGCTACTCGACCACCGGATGATTGCGCCATGGGGTGGCACGGCAGGTAGGGCGCGAGGTGCGCCTTCGCCGCGACCGGGCCCACGCCCGGACCGCCACCGCCGTGCGGGATGCAGAAGGTCTTGTGCAGGTTGAGGTGTGACACGTCCCCGCCGAAGTCACCGAACCGCGCGTAACCGAGCAGGGCGTTGAGGTTGGCACCGTCGACATAGACCTGTCCGCCGGCGGCGTGCACGGCATCCGTCACCTGGCGGATCTCGTGTTCGTACACCCCGTGGGTCGACGGATAGGTGACCATGAGCGCTGCGATCTCGCTGGCGTGCTCCGAGATCTTCGCCCGCAGGTCTTCGAGGTCGACGTTGCCCTGGTCATCGCACGCGACCACGACAACCCTCATGCCGGCGAGCACAGCGCTCGCGGCATTGGTTCCGTGCGCGCTGGACGGTATCAGGCAGATCGTGCGGTCGAGGTCGCCATTCGCACGGTGGTAGCCGCGGATGGCGAGCAGCCCGGCGAGCTCGCCCTGGCTGCCCGCGTTCGGCTGCAGGGACACGGAGTCGTACCCGGTGACCTCGGCCAACCAGTCCTCGAGCTGTCCGATGAGCTCGAGGTAGCCCTCGACGTCTTCCTTCGGCGCGAACGGGTGGATGGCACCGAACTCCGGCCAGGTCACCGCCTCCATCTCCGTGGCGGCGTTGAGCTTCATCGTGCACGAACCCAGCGGGATCATGCCGCGGTCGAGCGCGTAGTCCTTATCGGCGAGGTACTTGAGGTAGCGCATCATGCTCGTCTCCGAGCGGTGCGTGTTGAAGACCGGGTGCGTGAGGTACGACGTCTCGCGCAGCAGGTCTTCGGCGAACGCGCGCCCGCCGTTCGACTCAAGTGTCTCTCCGTTGAGGCCGAACGCTTCGGCGAGCCCGGGGATGCCGTCCGCGCAGCTGGCCTCATCGAAGCTCAGCGCGATGGTGTCGTCGTCGACCACCCAGAGGTTGATGCTCGACTCGCGCGCCTTCTCCGCGACTTCACGCGCCCGGCCGGGAACAGCAACCCGCAGGGTGTCGAAGTAGCTCTCGTTGTGCAGGACGAAGCCGGCATCGGTCAGGCGAGCAGCAAACGAACGGGTCGCCGAATGCACGCGCTGTGCGATCCGCTTGAGCCCGTCGGGCCCGTGATAAACGGCGTACATGCTCGCCATGACCGCGAGCAGCACCTGCGCGGTGCAGATGTTGCTCGTCGCCTTGTCGCGACGGATGTGCTGCTCACGCACCTGGAGCGAGAGCCGGTAGGCGGGGTGGCCGGTGGAGTCCTGTGAGACGCCAACGAGTCGGCCGGGGAGCTGGCGCTCCAGCCCGGCGCGCACCGCCATGTATCCGGCGTGCGGTCCACCGAAGCCCATCGGAACGCCGAAGCGCTGGCTCGTGCCGACCGCGACATCCGCTCCCAGCTCGCTGGGGCTCTTGATGAGGGTGAGGGCGAGCAGGTCGGCCGCGACGACAGCGAGACCGCCCTGGTCTTTGACCGTGGCGATGACGGATGTCGGATCCCACACAGTTCCGGATGCTCCGGGGTACTGGATGAAGATGCCGAAGGCTTCGGGGGTCTCGACAAGCTCGACCAGCGGGAGCTCCACGAGCTCAATGCCCAGGGCCTCTGCGCGGTTGGCGAGCAGGGCTTTCGTCTGGGGCAGCGCATCCGCATCGACGATGAAGACGTTCGACTCCACCTTCGAGGCGCGGCGGGCGAGCAGCATGCCCTCGACCACGGCTGTTCCCTCATCGAGCATGGACGCGTTCGCGGTCGTCATGCCGGTGAGGTCGGAAACCATGGTCTGGAAGTTGATGAGCGCCTCAAGCCGCCCCTGGCTGATTTCCGGCTGGTACGGCGTGTACGCGGTGTACCAGCTCGGATTCTCAAGCACATTGCGCTTGATCACCGCGGGCGTGATGGTGTCGTAGTAGCCGAGTCCGATCATGGAGCGACGCACGCGGTTGCGGTTCGCGAACGCCCGCAACTCCTGGATTGCTTCGCGCTCAGTGGCCGCGGGTGGAATGGAGGAGCCCTTGGCGTCTTCGACGGAAACAGCGTTGATCGCGGGAGGTACGGCGGCATGCACGAGGGCTTCCACACTGTCGTAGCCGAGGGCGGCGAGCATGGTGGCCTGGGCGTCAGCATCGGTTCCGATGTGGCGCTGGTCGAACATCTCGACAGGCTCGATGACGAAGGCAAGGCTCGATGACAAGGCACAGGCTCGATGACCGAAGGCACAGGCTCGATGACCGAAGGCATTACTCCCCTACCAGCGCGGTGTACTCGTCGTAGCTCAGCAGGTCAGGCAGGGTTTCGAACTCAACCTTGATGAGCCAGCCCTCACCGAAGGGGTCGCTGTTGACCAGCTCGGGCGACGCGACCACGGCGTCGTTCGCCTCGGTGACCGTACCGTTGACGGGAGCAAACAGTTCCCCCACCGACTTCGTGGATTCGATCTCGCCGACGACCTTGCCTTCGGCGATCGTCGAGCCAACCGCAGGCAGTTCGACGAACACGACATCGCCCAGCTTCTCGGAGGCGTACGAGGTGATCCCGACCGTCGCCACGTTGCCGGTCACGGAGAGCCACTCATGCTCTTTGGTGTACTGCAGCTCGCTCTTGTCAGCCATCAGTTCGACTCTCTCTTGTAGAAGGGAAGGGATACAACGGATGCCGGAACACGCGTTCCGCGCACGTCAACAAACAGTTCGGTACCTTCGCTCGCGCTCGCGGGGTCGACGTAGGCCATGGCGATCGGGTAGCCGAGGGTGGGCGAGAGGGCGCCGCTCGTGATGGTGCCGACCGACCGGTGATCGAGCTTGTCGAGATCCGCGTCCGGGTACACCGCATAGTCGGCGCGACCGGCGCGTTTGCCTTCGCCACGAAGGCCGACGAGAGTGCGTGCGCCCTCGGGCGGACCCTGCTCGATCGCGCTGCGCCCGACGAAGTCGTCCTCCTTCTTGAGGTTGACGACGCGGCCGAGGCCGGCCTGCTCGGGGAAGGTGGTAACGCCGAGCTCGTGTCCGTAGAGGGGCATGCCGGCTTCGAGGCGAAGGGTGTCCCGGCTGGCGAGCCCGGCGGGAACAACGCCGGCACCCGCGCCCGTCTCCATGACCGCTCGCCAGAACTGCGGCGCAACCCCGGGCGCGAGGTAGAGCTCGAAGCCGTCCTCGCCGGTGTAGCCGGTGCGTGCGACGAGAATCTCGTGTCCGTCGAACTTGCCGGGCTGCGACCAGTAGTACTTGAGGTCAGCGAGCCCATCGACGTGCAGCCCCGGCACCTCAAGCAGTATCTCGAGCGCCTTCGGCCCCTGGACCGCGATGAGCGCGATGTCATCGCTTTCATCGAAGCTCTCGCAATCGAAGGAGGCGGTGCGCTCGCGAAGCTCTCTCGCGACGACCTCACGATTCGAGGCGTTCGCAACAACCAGGAAGCGATCCTCGCCCGTGCGGTAGACGACGAGATCATCGACGATGCCGCCGTCAACGTCGAGCAGAAGACTGTATTTGGCCTGGTGCGGCGCGATGGCGGAAAGTTTTCCGGCGAGCGCGTAATCGAGGGCGGCGCCGGCTTCGGGGCCCACGACGTAGATCTCCCCCATGTGGGAGAGGTCGAAGATGCCGGCCGAAGTGCGCACCGCATGGTGCTCGGCGAGGTCAGAGCTGTAGCGAACGGGCATTTGCCAACCCGCGAAATCCGTGAAGCTCGCACCGGCATCCACATGGATGCCATGGAGGGGCGAGAGGCGTTCGGTCACATCGGTCACGGAGTTCTCCTGGCGCGCGCGGGCTGCTGGTTCAAGGAACTCCCCCTCTGTCATTGGCCTGAGAGTTTCAACCGTTGTAACGGTCTTTCACCTTCGGCGGAAATCGCGCAGCGATTTCGCTTTTCAGAGTGGCCAGTTCGATGCGGTACTTAAACCTGAGAGATTAGCGGGGAGGCTTGCTCCTTCGGTGCTCTTTGGTGGAAGAGCTCTCCCGCATCGCGTTTCGGCCCGATGTTCAATTGTGTGCACAGCCTAGCAAGCGCAGCTTCACCTCGCTTGACCCAATCTGCGACTCCCCGCCCATCCGGTTGCGGCGCTTCGGGTGCGGGTTTGCTGTGAGTCAGGAGGCTTCGTTGTCTGCCTCTCGTCACGTTTCTAGTGTGGATTGATAGCC
The DNA here is from genome assembly GCA_963848065.1 of uncultured Actinomycetota bacterium. Taxonomy (GTDB): domain Bacteria; phylum Actinomycetota; class Actinomycetes; order Actinomycetales; family Microbacteriaceae; genus CAWKBZ01. The sequence goes on from CAWKBZ010000002.1 coordinate 21,956, forward strand.
CCCTTCCCGGGCAGGACATTTCACACCAACAAGGAATGAAACCGTGCGAACAAAAGAATCAGTAGTTGTCATCACCGGCGCGTCCAGCGGCATTGGACGCGCAACGGCGCTCCGCTTCGCGAGAAAAGGAGCCAATGTCGTCGTCGCCGGCCGACGGGAGGAGGCCCTCGGGTCTCTCGTCGAAGAATGCAGGGAGTGTGGGGTCGAGGCGATCGCCGTTCCCACAGACGTGAGCGATGCCGAAGCCGTCAAGCAACTGGCCCGTCGGGCTGTCGAGAAGTTCGGGCACATCGACGTGTGGGTGAACAACGCGGCCGTGACGCAATTCTCACCTTTCACAGAGGCACCGCTCGACGAGTTCCGGCGCGTTCTCGACGTTAACGTCATGGGCTACGTGCACGGAGCGCGGGCAGCCCTCCCGTTGATGGAGAAGCAGGGCGCTGGCACGATCATCAACGTGTCATCCGTCGTCGGCGAGGTCCCCCAGCCGTACACTGCCGCATATTCGATGTCGAAGGCCGCGGTGCGTGCGCTCAGCGCGAGCCTTCGGTCCGAGTTGCTGCTCGACAAGAAGAAGAAGGTCAACGTCTGCACCGTTCTGCCGGCGACGATCGACACCCCGCTGTTCCAGCATGCCGCAAATCACACCGGACGCCAGGTGAAGGCGATGCCCCCGGTGTACACCGCGAAGCGCGTGGCGAAGCAGGTCGAGAAACTCGTGCGCCGACCGCGGCGTGAGGTTGTTGTCGGCCCCGCGGGCAAGGCTCTCGTCGGTGAGCACAAGGCCGCCCCCGACAAGGCGGAGAAGATGTTCGCCCACCAGGTCGACAAGACGCACCTGTCCCGCAAGGAATCGGCAGCAGACTCCCAGGGCAACCTGTACGAGCCCATGCACGACGCCGAACTCATGGGAGTGGACGGCGGATGGGGCGGCAAGGAGAAGACCGGTCGCCGTCGCGGGCTGCTCACCGGTGCGCTCCTGTCGGGTGGCGGACTCGTCGCCTGGGGCCTCAACCTCGCCGCACAGAACCGGAAGGCGGAGCAGCGACGCAAGCGCCTGCGCATCGGGTCGCTCATCGCATTGCCAACCGCAGCATCCGCCATCGCCTTCCCGGCGATCGCCGCCATGCGGTCGGGCAGGACGGGAGCGGATGCGAAGAGTATCTTCGCGGACATGAAGTCGCGCACAGGCCTGTCATCGAAGTCACGCGCCCACGACGGTTCGCGCAGCGGAGCGTGGTCGCGGGTGAAGGACTGGAGCCTGGGCAGGCCCGAGGAGCTGAGCCGCACTGTCGGCGCGGGCGAACAAGTGCGACTCGTCGACTAGTTCCCATCCCCGACGGGGTTTCCACGGCGCGCGGAGATTTTCCGTGCGCCGTGGCCTTGTCTGTGGGGTCCCGCTAACACTCGCGGGATGCCGTGTCAACCACTGGAAATTTGGCGAAAACTCTGTTGCCCATTCCCCGACGATCTCGTATACCCTCGCTGCATGCATCACGAGATCGACATCCTGGAACAGCAGCTCGCGTGGGAGCTGGACAAGAACGGTGCCACGGGCACGGCTTACGGCAGGGCACTGGAAAGCGACGGTCGTCTCGACGAAGCTGCGCTGGTTTTCGGTGAACTCATCGAGCTCGGGTTCACCACCGGCTACTACCAACTCGCCTGGCTTGAGACCCTGCGCGGGGATGTCGAGACTGGCGAGTCACTTCTTGAACGCTACCTGTTGTGTGACGATCAGGAGGATGACTTCAGGTCTCATGTCATCGGTGTGCTCGGACACTGGCGCTGGCACTACGAGAACAGGGCCGACGCGGAACCGCTGCTCGTGGAGGGTGCTGACCACTACCCTTCCGCGCGCGCAGCTCTTGCCAAACTGCTTCGGCTGACCGATCGCGAAGAGCAGGCCGAAGCGGTGCTCAGGGAGGGCGTGGCCGCGGCCGAGGTTGAGAGCTTCCTGCCGCTCGCGAACCTTCTCGATGAGACGGACAGAGTGGATGAAGCGGAGCAGCTGTACCGCCACGGCTACGCGCTCGGCGACACCTACTCCGCCTACAACCTGTACCTGCTCCTTGACCGCGAGTACCGCGCGACCGAAGCGGCCGAGTGGCTGTGGCGGGCGGCCGAGGGCGGCGACGAACTGGCCATCGAGGTACTCACCGACAGCCTCCTGCACCTCTAGTCGCGCTGGCTCTCGGCGTCACGTACGTTGTGCGAACCGCAGGGTGTTGCCGAACGGGTCAATGACCTCCATTGTCGGCCCACCGGGTGCCTTGCGATCGATTCCCGGTTTCATCCGGTGGTAGCGCTTGCCCTTCAGCTCAGCCTGGAGCCCTTCCACATCGTCCACCGCAATCCACAGGGCGGTTCCCGGGGTGCCATCACCGTGGTGTTCCGAGAGGTGCAACACGAGGCCTGACCGCGACACCTGCAGGTAGAGCGGAAGCTCCGGCTTGAAGCGATGCTCCCAATCGATACTGAACCCGAGGTATCCCACATAGAAGTCGACTGCCGCCTCCTCGGAGAAGATCCGGAGAATCGGGATCGCGTGATCGATGCGAATATCTTTGGTGGGCATAGCGCAAGCCTGTCAGCGCCCACCACCGGTGTCCAGCATCACACACAATGGAGGAATGGAACCAGATGTGGATGCCGCGGCGCGCGCTGAGGCGATCGCCGGCCTGTTGCGGGGCGCTGGCCTCACGGTCGCGGTCGCGGAGTCTCTCACGAGCGGCGCGATCGCGTCGCGGCTCGGTGCCGCGCCGGATGCGTCCCGTTGGTTCGCCGGCGGGGTTGTCGCGTATTCGAGCGATCTCAAGTTCGACCTCCTCGGGGTGACGCCCGGCCCGGTGGTGACCGCTGACTGCGCCAGGGAGATGGCAGCAGGCGTTGCCCGGCTGACTGGTGCCGACTTCACCATCGCCGTCACCGGGGTCGGTGGCCCGGGAACGGAAGAGGGCCACCCGGCCGGCACTGTCTTCTTCGGGATTTCCGCGAACGGTAACCACCAGGTCGTGGAGCATCGGTTCGAGGGCGGCCCGACCGAGGTCGTGGAGCAGACGGTCATCCGCTCACTTGACCTGCTCGAACTGGCAATTCGGGAGGCGGCTTAGCCGCGGAGCGCCTCCACGCCGGCGAGAGCCAGGAGGCCGAAGGCCACACCCCACAGGGTGATGGAGATGAGCTGCCAGAGGATCACCCGGCTTCGGGAGGCTCCGAACGCGACCATCCCCATCGACGTGATCTGGCTGGGCAGCAGCGTCTGCCCGAGCAGGCTGACCCCGGCGACGCCGTAGCGGTCAAATGAGCGCTTGAAGCGCTCCTGGCGCGGGGTCATCGGCTTCTCGTCAGACTTGCGCCACGCCCGGATCTTGTCGGCGAAGAAGACGAACAGCAGCATGGAGATGATGTTGCCGACAATGGCCGCAACGATGGCGAGCACGACCGGAACTCCCACAAGTACCCCGATCGCGGCGGCCGCATACGACTCCACGTATGGGATCATCGCCGCGATCATCACCGCCAGCCACTGCCAGATCGGGTCGGCGCCTGCGATGAAGTCACGTATTCCGTCGATGGTGCTCACTCCTCACGCTCTCTTAACTTTGCCGAGTGGCCCCGAAGTGTCGTCTGGGCCCGTGTCACGCGACACTTTGAGACCGTTCGCTCCCCTGCTCACCGCGAAAGCTTGCCCGTCAGCGACGCGACGGGGCGCAGCAGCAGCGGCCTGGCCGCGAACCACGCGGCAATCATCACGACGATGGATGCGGCGAAGAACGCCGCCCCAACCCATGAATCCTCCGAGCGCGCCCCATACATGTGGTTGAGGTTGCGCAGCGCGCCCGTCGCCAGAACCAGCGTGACGTGCGTGACGATGAAGAGAACGAAAAAGAGCATCGTCGGGAAATGGATGGCGCGGGCCACCTCGATTGGGTACAGCCTGTTGAGGCGCGTCGCGTTCTTCGGCCACGCGGCCGACATCCGCAGCCCCGTGATGATCGCGAGCGGGGCCGCGATGAACACGACCGTGAAGTAGGCGAGCAATTGCAGGCTGTTGTAGTTGACCCAGCCGTCTTCGACCGGCCAGTTCATCGAGGCGTACTGCAGCCCGGCGGAGAGGGCGTTGGGAATCACATCCCAACTGGTCGGAACCACGCGCACCCACTGCCCCGTCGCGAAAAGGAGCACGAGGTACGAGATGCCGGTGAGCACCCAGAGCGCGTTGACGCTGAAGTGGAACCACAGGTTCAGCGGGATCTTCGTCGGCGGATTCTTGGTGCGGATGAGTCCGCTGTTGTTGCGCGTCCAGTGGGCTGCGGGCTTCACCCCGCGACGAATCTCCCACCCGCTGCGAATGATGAGCAGCATGAACAGGGCGTTGAGGGCATGCTGAATATTCAGCCAGACCGGGATGCCGACGGGTGCGTCTGCCGGGAGTTCCGACTCGCCCGGGTAGTCGCTCAGGAACTGCTGGATCTCGGGGAGCGTGCGCATCCACTGGGCAAGCAGCACGACGGCGACGAGCAGCACGAGTGCTGCGGGTACCGCCCACACCAGAGGGAACCAACGGCTGCGGGTCTTCGACTCCTTTGTCGTTGCCACGCCTGCTACCCGCGCGCCTTGATTGCTTCGATGAGTTGCGGCACGACGGTGAACACATCCCCAACTATGCCGTAGTCGGCGACTTCGAAGATGGGCGCGTCCTCATCCTTGTTGATGGCGACGATCGTCTTCGCGGTCTGCATACCGGCCTTGTGCTGGATGGCTCCGGAGATTCCGAGCGCGATGTACAACTGCGGCGCAACGGTCGTTCCGGTCTGGCCGACCTGGGCCGCGTGGGGCACGTAGCCGGCATCCACCGCGGCGCGCGACGCGCCAACAGCGGCGCCGAGCACATCGGCGAGCTCCTCGACGAGCGCGAAGTTCTCCTTCGAGCCGAGCCCACGCCCGCCCGAGACAACCTTGGTCGCACCGCGCAGGCCGGGGCGGGTGGTCGCCACTGCGGGAGACATCGACTCGATCGTTGCCGCCGGAGAAGTGGATGCCTCCAGCGCCACAGTCGTGACGGTCGCCTGCGCGGCCGGGGCGCGATCGTCGATCGATCCGGGCCGCACGGTGACGATGGGCAGGCCGCCTTCGACAGTGGATTCCACCAGGTAGGCACCGCCAAAGACAGAGTGCGTGCTGATGACCTTGTCGCCGTCGGCACGAACGTCGACCGCGTCGGCGACAACGCCACCGCTCGTGCGCACCGCGAGTCGGGCGGCGACATCCCTGCCCTCGACCGAGTTCGACAGGAGCACGGCGGTGGGCTGCAGTTCGGCAACGGCAGCGGCGAGCGCATCCACCTGAGGAGCGATCAGTTCGGAGCCAACCCGGTCGCTTTCGGCCATGAAGACCTGCCCTGCGCCGTGGGAGCCGAGTTCCTCGGCGATGCCGCCGGCCGCACCAGGGGGAACGGCGACCACCGCAACGGCGGTGCCGAGTTTGCGCGCTGCTCCCAGAAGCTCGGGAGCGGCGACGCCGACCTCGCCGGTCGGGGAGGTTTCGATGAAGACGAGAATGTTGGACATGTCCTGTGCTCCCTAGAGGTGACGGCCGGCCGCGAGGAACTCGGCGAGTTCAACCCCGGCATTGCCTTCGTCGTGGACTTTCCGGCCGGCTTCCCGCGGCGGGCGCTTCGTCGTCGACACGACAACCGAGCGGCCCACGCCGGCGAGACTCTCGGCGGGGTCGAGCCCGAGGTCGGCGAGTCTGAACACCTCAAGCGGTTTCTTCTTCGCCGACATGATGCCCTTGAAGCTCGGGAAGCGCGCCTCCTCGGTGCGCTCGGTTACCGATACGACCGCGGGCAGCGGGGCCCGCACCACCAGTGCGCCGGTTTCGGTCGCCCTCGTACCGCTCACCGAATCATCCGCGATCTCGACGTTATCCATGAAGGTGAGATGGGGCAGCCCCAGGTGCTCGGCGATCATCGCGGGGATCATTCCCCCGCGACCGTCGGTGGATTCGTTGCCCGCAAGGATGAGGTCTGCATTGGCATTCCGCAGCGCGGTCGCGAGCACGAGCGCGGTCCATCCCATGTCTGAGCCCGCGAGGGCATCATCCATTACATGAATTGCGGAGTCCGCGCCCATCGAAAGGGCTTTGCGCAGGGCCTTGGTCGTCTCGGACGGACCCATCGACAGCGCGACGACCTCGGTGGACTTGTCTGCGTCCTTGTGTGCGAGCGCCACCTCAAGCGCGCGTTCGCCGATCTCGTCGATTACGCTCTCGCTCGCGTCGCGATCCACCCAGCCGGTTTCGAGATCGAGCACTCGCTCCTCCCAGGTATCGGGAACCTGCTTGACCAGCACGACGATCTTCATTCGTTACTCCTTGGCTAACTGTCGAACCCAAGCTCGCGGGCTATGACCATGAGCTGCACCTCTGTCGTTCCCTCGCCGATCTCGAGAATCTTCGAATCCCTGAAGTGACGGGCGACAGGGAACTCGTTCATGAATCCGTTCCCGCCGAAGATCTGCGTTGCATCCCTGGCGTTGTCCATCGCTGCATCACTGCTGACCAGTTTGGCAATGCTTGCCTCAAGTTTGAAGGGTTTGCCCGCAACCAGTTTGGATGCGGCCGCGTAGGTTGCGAGCCGCGCGGTGTGCACACGGGTCTGCATCCGCGCGATCGTGAAGGCGATGTACTGGTTCGAACCGATGGTGCGGCCGAACACTTTCCGTGTCTTCGCGTAATCGATTGCCTGGTCGAGGCAGCCCTGCGCGGCGCCAACGCTGAGGGCAGCGATCGCCACCCGGCCCTCATCGAGAGTCTGGATGAAGTTGGCGAAACCGCGCCCACGCTCACCGAGCAGGTTGGCTTCTGGCACCCTGCAGTCGTCGAAGTAGAGCGGATGCGTGTCGGACGCGTGCCAGCCGACCTTGTCATAGGCGGGACCAACGGTGAAGCCGGGAGTGCCGGACGGCACGATGATGGCGGAGAGTTCGGCGCTGCCGTCGTCCTTTCGCCCGGTGACCGCGGTGACGGTGACGAGGCTCGTGATCGGGGTGCCCGAGTTGGTGATGAACTGCTTGGAGCCATTGATGACCCATCTCGCCGTTGTCGAGCACTGCCGTCGTCTTGGTGGCTCCGGCATCTGACCCTGCCTCCGGCTCGGTCAGGCCGAAACCGGCAAGGGCTTTGCCTGCGGCGAGGTCGGGCAGCCACTGCTGCTTCTGCTCCTCGGTTCCGCTGCGGAAGATCGGCATCGCGCCGAGCCCGACCGCCGCCTCGAGGGTGATCGCGACCGACTGGTCGACGCGCGCGAGCTCCTCAAGTGCGATGCAGAGGTCGATGTGGGTGCCGCCCTGTCCGCCGTACTCCTCGGGGAGCGGGAGGCCGAACAGGCCCATCTCCGCCATGTCGGCGAGGATGCCGTACGGCAGTTCCTTCTTGACGTCGTACTCGTACGAGATGGGGGCGACCGCGTTGTTCGCGAAGTCGCGGACCATCTCGCGCAGGGATTCCTGCTCCTCGGTGAACTCCAGATCCATGATGCTCCTTCGCGAGTTTCAGTTAGTGGCTGATAACTGAATCAAGTTAGTCTACTTTAACTGAAGGCTGGGGTCGAGCGCGGTGGAGCTAAGGCAATCGCGCCAGCGCGCTGGAGCTATGAGGATCGCGAAGCCGATCCTGCGACGCCAGCGCCGCCCGAGCTTGCGAGGACGGGTCATTGCGCGACCCCAGCGCCGACTGAGCCTGCGAAGGAGGCCGACGAGCTCACCGCCGCGCAATGCAGCACGATCCACAACAACAACGCTCCCATCCGCGACAGTCGCTGAGGTTGCAGACAACCCCCTTCCGACTGTGAAGCAGCCGCGGCTACGGTGAAGAGGTGACTGATTATCGACCGCCGCTGGGCGACATCCTCTTCTCTCTCGAGCACGTCGTCGGGTACCCCGAGCGTCGCTGCCCTGCCCGGCTTCGAGCACGCTGACCTCGACACCGTGCGCGAGATCCTCGCCGAGTGCGGCAAGTTCATGGCCGAGGTCGTCGCACCCACCAACCGTGCCGGCGACCTGACGGCTCGCGCCGCCAACCCCGACGGCACCGTCACGCACGCCGAGTCGGTTCAAGGAGGCGTACGCGCGGCTACGTCGAGGCTGGCTGGGGCTCGGTGCCGCTGCCCGAGGAGTTCGGCGGCGGCGGGTTCCCGCGCACGGTCGGCCTCGCCATCCAGGAGATGATGACGTCCGCGAACATGGCGTTCGCGCTCTGTCCGCTGCTCACGCAGGGCGCCATCGAGGCGCTCCTCAACTACGGTGACGACGAGCAGAAGCAGCAGTACCTGCCGAAGATGGTCAGCGGCGAGTGGGCCGGCACCATGAACCTCACCGAGCCGCACGCCGGCTCGGACGTCGGCGCCCTCACCACGAAGGCCGTGCAGCGCGCCGACGGCACCTACGGCATCACCGGCCAGAAGATCTTCATCACCTTCGGCGACCACGACCTGAGCGAGCAGATCGTGCACCTCGTGCTCGCCCGCACGCCCGACGCGCCGGCCGGCACCGAAGGGCATCTCGATCTTCATCGTGCCGAAGTTCCTCGTCAACGAGGACGGCTCGCTCGGCGAGCGCAACGGCGTGCACACCGTCGGCGTCGAGCACAAGCTGGGCATCCACGGTTCGCCCACCTGCGTGCTCTCGTACGAAGACGCGACCGGCTACCTCATCGGCGAAGAGAACATCGGCATGCGCATCATGTTCGTCATGATGAACAGCGCCCGCCTCTCGGTCGGCATGCAGGGCCTCGCCGGTCGGGAGCGCGCCTACCAGCAGTCGCTCGACTACGCGCGGGAGCGCAGCCAGGGTCGCGCGATCGGCGCGACCGGCAAGGACTCGCCCATCATCGACTTCCCCGACGTGCGCCGCATGCTCATGACGCAGAAGGCGTACATCGCCGCGCTGCGCCGCATGATGCTGCTGAACGCCGACCTACGTCGACGTGTCGACGCACCACCCCGACGCCGCGGTGCGCGCCCGGGCGAACGAGATCGTCGGCCTGCTCACGCCCATCTGCAAGTCGTTCGGCACCGACCTCGGCAACGAGCTCACCTCGCTCGCGCTGCAGATCCACGGCGGCATGGGCTTCATCGAGGAGACCGGCGCAGCGCAGCACTACCGCGACGTGCGCATCGCGGCGATCTACGAGGGCACCAACGGCATCCAGGCCGCCGACCTCGTCGGCCGCAAACTCCCGGTGCGCGACGGCGCATCCGTGACTCGAGTTCATCGCCACCATGCGCGAGCTCGACAGCGAGCTCGCGGCCGCCGGCGACGAGTTCGCCTCGATCCGCACGCAGCTGAACGCGCAGCTCGACACGCTCGAGCAGACGACGACGTGGATGCTCCGCACCGGCGCCACCGACCCCGAACGCCGTGCTGTCGGGGTCGAGCCCCGTACCAGCGCATCTGGGGGCTCGTGCTCGGCGGCTGGCTGATGGCGAAGTCGGCGCTCGCCGCCCGCGGCTCGATGCCGACGGCATCGCGCGAGGCGCAGCTGCCGCTGGCCCGGTTCTACGCCGAGCAGCTGCTGCCCGGCGCGCCGGCCTGCTCGGCGCTGCGACGGCCGGCTGGCGCGACCTGTTCGCGCTGGATGGCGCGGCGCTGGGGTAGTCTGCCCAGCCTCTGCCAGCAGTCAGCGCCCGCCGCCGGATGATGAGGGGCGGCGCTCGTTGCCTCGCCGGTAGTTGCCGGTCGCTCGAGCCAGCAACTGCTGATCAGCCTCATCATCTTTGCCCAACAGTGCGACCAAGCGCTCCGCTGTTGTGCCGGCGACGGTCACGATGTGGCGACCGCCACGAGAAACCAGCACTCGGCCATCCTTCGAGATGCGGTACGCTGAAGGGGTCATCATCGAGACTCACAGGGGCACCCTATCCCCTTGGTTGGGCGGACTGACGTCGCGCCGCGAAAGGTTCGGCTCGTGGATGAATAGTCGCAGCGACGCCCCCGCGATCGCCGACCCGAGACCGCCCGCGGCAAGGTCGCCGAGGGTGTCCTCGTAGCCCACGTGAATCGTCTGGTCGATGAAGGTGTGCCCCCACCACTCGGCGAACTCCCACAGCACGCCCAGCGAGATGCCGAGCGCCGTGGTGAGCACGATGAGGGTTATCAGGGGTGGGCCTTTGGGCGAGGGCGTGGGCGCTATTCCGCGGCGGGCGAGAAGCAGGTACAGCATGGCCGCCGCGAGACCGTTCATGAAGAAGTGGACCACGAGATCCCAGCCCGCTACCGCGGTGTACAGCCCGAGGATGCTGCTCCACGCTCCCACCAGCAGCGTCACACCGAACGCGATGTCAAGGCTGGAGCGTACGGCCAGGAATCGAGGAACGAGCGTCCCGAGCAGGGTGAGCGCGAGCAGCGCCGCATCCGTGAAGTGCCACCAGATCATCGCCACCACCACGCTGGCCACGCCGGCCAAGCGCACGGCATCCGCGGCGTAGCCCCCCACGCCCTGTGGTCGGCGCAGGAAGTTTTCGATCACCTTTTCACACTAGGCACGTGCCCGCTGGGAAGTCTCCTCGTTGACGAAACGCAGGATCGCCTGCATCGGTTCATGGTCGGATGCTGCGGCACCCTCGAATCGCGCGACGTTGATGCCAGCCGCAGCGACGTCGATGTCGCTGCTCACCAAAATCCAGTCGATCCGCCGGCCACCGTCCTTCGGCGGTCGGTAGTGCGAGAAGGTGCCCCATTCCTGAGTGAGGCGGCGATCGGCTGTTGGCCACGAGTCGCGGAGGCCCGCGCCATCCGTCAACAGGCGGTAAGGCGCAGATCCGGCGGGCGTGTTCGCGTCTCCCATCACGATCACCGGAAGGGTGGCCGCGCGCCGCAATTCGCCGATGAATTGGGCAGACCGGATTCTCGATCGGCGCGAGAGGTGATCCAGATGGGTGTTCATGGCGATGAAGGTGGTTCCGGTCGACAGGTCCTCGATGGTGGCGCGCACGACGACGCGGGGAACCAGGTTGCCCCACGAGCGCGACCCGGCGATCTGCGGACTGTCGGAGAGTGCGAGCTGCGCCCATTCGACGACCCGCAGGCGAGTGGTGTCGTGGAAGATCGCGCAGTGCTCCCCTGTTCCATCTACTTCCCTGCCCCTGCCGACCCAGGCGAACTCGGGCCCGAGGCTTTCAGCGATGATGTCGAGTTGGCCACCGACCGCCTCCTGCACTCCGAGAAGGGTCGGTCGTTCCGTCTCGAGCAGCCGGCGCACCAGTGGACGTCGGCGCGACCAGCGGTCGGGGCTGCCCGGACGGACGTTCGGCATCGGGCGGCGGATGTTCCACGTCATGATGTGCAGGCCGGGGGCGTGCACCTGACCGATTAGCGAATTGTCCGTCATCCTTCCACTGTAGGTCGGGTGGAAACGTCGTTCTTCGGCGCTGTCTCACCGGTGGTCGAGCTCGTCGAGACCGTCGGGCCCATCGAGACCGCGGGTTGGGTGGTGTATTCGTGCCCGCTGGGTGAGGTCCATGTGAGTTGACCGTCGCCGGTGTGTTCCACGGCCCAGCGGGTGTGGTGTTTGAGTTGGTGGTGCCCCTCGCATGCGTGTGCGAGGTTGTCATGTCGGGATTCTCCGTCGTGTTGCCAGTCGAGGGAGTGGTCGAGGTCGCAGTTGATGGCGAGGCGGTTGCAGCCGGGGAACCGGCAGGTTTCATCCCGCACCTGTAACCAGTTCCGCAGGTCTTTGGGCACCTTGTAGGAGTCTCGGCCGACGCTGAGCACGGCACCGGTTTCGGGGTGGGTGAGGATCCGGGTGAAACTGGGGGCGTGCCCGGCCAGTTTGCGGGCGGTGTCCGGGTCGATGGGACCGTATCCGTCCAGGCTGGCCGGGGTTTCCTCGGTGCCGAGGAGGGTGAGTACCGGGACGGTGACGAACACCCGACCGGTGATGCCGTGGCCGAGCCCGTCACAAGTGTCGCCATCGCATGTATGAGCACTGAGCAGCAGGTCAGCGAACACATCGACCCGCAACTGGGTCAGGGTGCGGGTCTCATCCTGTGCTCGCAGTCCGCGGGCGACCTGGTCCAACCGGTCCCGAATCGCGAGAGCTTGTTCGGCGGGCAGGAATGCGGTCAGCCAAGCCATGCCGTCGCGGGCCGGTTCGACCAGCACCTGCCGGTCGGCCACCGATCGTTCCCGACGCACGGCGATCGATTCCGGATGCACGTGCTCCCTGGCCTGTCGTGCTTTGCGATCCAGTTTCGCCACCGTCAACTTCTTCGCATCCGGCAGAATCGCCTCCTCGAAGGGCTGACGGGCTTCTTCGGGGAGGGAGTTGGCATGGTCGATCACGGTTTGGGCGTGCCGGTAACTGACCGCCCCCTCCCGCAACGCCTGATGGGTGCCGGGCAGCTCGTGCAGCAGCGACCGGGACTCCTCCACCAGCCGTTCCGCACTGCGCTCCGGCAACCGCAACGCGCAGGCGAGTTCGGTGACGATCACCCGGCGGGCGGTCATCGCCGCATCCCACCCACCGACCTGACCCGGGCGGGTGGCATGCTCGGTCATCTCAGCCAGCCGACGAGCCTCGTCAATCAACTGGGCCCGGTACGCGGTGATCGAGGAGATCATGTTCTCGGTCGACACAATGCAATCGATCAACTCACCCAGAGTCTCCGTCATCGTCAACGGAATCGACTGCGCCGCCGCGGCATCCCCGACGGCACCCGACGCAGCGGCAGGGTCGACGAACTCGACCTTCCGCTTCCGCTTACGCTCGGGCTTCTCTTCCATGCCAACAGCCAATACCCAGCCACCGACATTCCGACCCCCCGAAACCACCCCTGACCAGCACTTGTGGAGAACTTTCTGAAAGACGGCCCGTCGAGGAGTCGGGCGACCGGTTTGCCAGGAAACCGTCGGCCCTACCCCCCGGCAGGCGACTCGTACTCGCGCAGCCAACGCGTCAGCAGCCGCTCCAACTGGGCACGATCTGATGGAGAGAGATTGCTCAGCAGGCGGTGCTCGTTCTCCATGTGGTCGGTGAACGCCCTGTCGATGAGCTCGAGGCCGGCATCCGTTAACGCGATAACCCGACCGCGTCCGTCCCGCTCGCTCACTCCGCGCGTCACGAGGCCCGCCTCGACCAAGCGGTCGACGCGCTTGCTCACGGCGCCCGTTGTCACCATGGTGTGCCCGGCGAGTTCCCCTGGCGTGCGCTCGAAGGGCTCCCCCGCGCGCCGAAGGGTCGCGAGAACGTCGAACTCGCCTTCGCCCAATCCGTGCCTGGCGTAAACAGCCACGAGTTCCTCGGTCAGGAACCCCGCGAGCCGATGCAGGCGACCGATGATTCCCTGCGGGCTGGGGTCGAGGTCGGGGCGTTCGCGCCGCCATTCCTGCAGGATCTCGGCAACGTGATCAGAATCATCCGTCATGGCATTGATTATATCTTCCGCGGAAGATAATATGTCTTCCATGGAAACTAAATTCCGGTGGATGCTCGTCACAGCCATCGCCCCGGTCGCGTGGGGCTCCACCTACTTCGTCACCCAGCAGTACCTTCCCGAGGACTATCCGCTCTGGGGATCCGTGATCCGCGCCCTGCCTGCCGGACTCCTGCTGCTTGCCATCACCCGAACGCTGCCGCGAGGCGCCTGGTGGTGGAAGTCCCTCGTACTCGGCACTCTCAACGTCGGCGCGTTTTTCGTTCTCATCTACCTCGCAGCGCAATTGCTGCCATCGAGCATCGCGTCGACCCTTATGGCCACCTCCCCCGCGGTGATGATGCTGCTCGCCTGGCCTCTCCTGTCGGAGCGTCCGCACATCCTGCCGCTCTCGGGCGCGGTGCTGGGTTTTCTCGGCGTCGGCGCCATGGTGCTGACCGGGGCCGGCGAGATCAACGGATTCGGTGTGCTCGCGTCGCTCGTCGCGATGCTCATGTCGTCGGTCGGCTTCATCCTCACCAAGCGCTGGGGCGCAGGGGTCAGCTTGCTGTCACTGGCCTCATGGCAACTCGTTGCCGGCGGGGTGGCGATCGTTCCGGTCGCCGTGATCGTCGAGGGCATGCCTCCGACACTGGGGTCCAGCGAGATTCTCGCGTTCGGCTACCTCACCTTCTTCGCGACCGGCCTCGCCTACGTTGCGTGGTTCACCGGGCTGCGACACCTCACCGCGGGTGCTGTCGGCCTGATCGGACTCCTCAACGCCGTGACCGGCGTGCTCCTGGGAACCCTGATCGCCTCCGAGACGCTCCGACCGCTCCAGGTGCTCGGGATGCTGCTCGTGTTCGTCGGCATCCTGCTGGGCCAGCCTGTGGTGGCGCGGCGGATGCGTGTCTACCCCGACGGCGCATCAACCGTGCGAGCAACACCCAGTCGGGCTGGCATCGCGCTTACCGCGGTTCGGAGGCGTGCCTGAGCCGTGCGCGAGCGGCTGCCGACAACCGCTCCACCGTCGCGCCCGGCAGGTACCGCGGCACCTCTGCGCGGTAGCGCTCGTACGCCAGCGGTAATGTCTCTTCGAGCATCCGCTCCTCCTGCAGGACCTGCCGGTGAACCACCGCCGCTGCCACCGGGAGCGTGCCGAGCATCCACACAGAACGCGTCGAAAGGGCGATCCCGAGGTGGATGAGTGCCCAGCCCAGATACATCGGGTTGCGTGTGTGAGCGTACGGCCCACTTTGCACCAGACCGTCCGGTCGGCTCAGCTCGACGTTCCGGCTTGCGGCGACGGACCAGGCAGCAAGGCCAACTCCCCCAGCTGTGAGGGCCGAGCCGAGCGCTCGCAGACCGCGAGTTGGCAGACGCCACGGGCGCAACACGTGCAGCACACCCGCCGCTGCCATCCCGATGAGGAACGGCTCCGGCAACGGGACGTTGCGGATGAGGGTTCGCACCCCTCCAGCCTAGAAACCCCGACCGCGACTTAGGTAGCCGACTTCCACGCGGGTGCGTAGCTCGGCTGATAGAGCATGACCGGGCCGAGGCCGGGCACGCTGATGTTCAGTCCGCGGCCGTACTCCCGCTCCCAGATGTCGCTATCGAACTCGGCTCCACGCTCACGGAGCTGGGCGAGCGTCGCGTCCAGGTCGTCGCACAGGAGCGAGATCTCGTCGCGCTGCGTGTGCGGCTCGTCCTGGCCCGGCCAGGTGCGCGGGTGCACGCCACCCTCACTCGGGCCGGACGCGAAAATGAGCCAGCCGGGCGAGGTCTCGATGAAATCCCACCCGATGACATCGCGGAAGAAGGCACGGGTCGCGGGCGGATCGTCGCTGTACACAAGGGTATGGATTCCGGTGATCATGCGGATGATCGTAGCCCTGGCGTCAGACGAGGGGAAAGTGCGGGGCCTAATCTGAACCCATGTTCCTTCGACGTCTTCTCGCCCGTGCGTTCTGGTCGGTCAGCGGGTGGCGCCTCGTCACCGAGCCCGCCCCGGATCGCCCCACCGTGCTGATCGGGGCACCCCATACGTCGAACTGGGACTTCGTTTTCATGCTCGCCATCGGGTGGCGAATCGACATGCATTTCCGCTGGCTGGGCAAGAAGAGCCTCTTTCGTGGCTGGCGGGGTCCGATCATGCGCCGTCTGGGCGGGATTGCGGTCGACCGGGACGCACCCGGCGCCGTGGTCTCAGAGGTGGTGGGCCGCATCCGCTCGGGCGAGGTCTTCGGGCTCGTTGTCACCCCCGACGGCACACGCTCCGGGCACACCCACTGGAAGTCCGGCTTCTACCGGATCGCCCGTGAAGCCGGGATGCCCGTCACGCTCGGGTTTGTCGACCGCACCACGAAGACCTCCGGACTCGGGCCCACGTTCGAGCTCTCCGGCGATGTCGCGAAGGACATGGATCGCATCCGCGCTTTCTACTCTGACAAGGCGGGGGTCCGTCCGAAGCGTCGGGTCGAGCCGCGACTGCGCGAGGAACTCGGCTGAGCTGGGCGCTAAACGTTAAACCGGAACTCCACCACGTCGCCGTCCTGCATGACGTAGTCCTTGCCCTCGATACGCGCCTTGCCCTTGGCCCGAGCCTCCGCGATCGAACCGGTCTCAACGAGGTCGTAGAACGAGATGACCTCCGCCTTGATGAAGCCCTTCTCGAAGTCCGTGTGGATGACGCCCGCCGCCTGCGGCGCCTTCGCCCCGCGCGGGATCGTCCACGCACGCGTCTCCTTCGGTCCCGCCGTCAGGTACGTCTGCAGGCCGAGCGTGTCGAATCCGATGCGGGCGAGCTGGTCGAGCCCGCTCTCGTCCTGGCCGGTCGACTCCAGCAGTTCGGCCGCGTCCTCGGCAGAGAGATCGATGAGTTCCGACTCCAGCTTGGCGTCGAGAAAGACGGCCTGGGCGGGAGCGACAAGGGCCGACAAACTGGCTTTCGCCGCGTCATCCACCAGCACCGCCTCATCCACATTGAAGACATAGATGAAGGGCTTGGCCGTCAACAGGCCGAGTTCGCGAATCGGTTCCAGGTCAATGGATGACGCAGAAAGCGGCTTGCCCTCATTGAGCCACGCGACAGCGGCGTTCGCGGTGTCGATCGTCGCCTGCGTGATCTTCTTCGCCCGCAGGTCCTTGTCGTAGCGGCCATGCGCCTTCTCGAGGGTCTGCAGGTCGGCGAGAATCAGCTCGGTGTTGATCGTCTCCATGTCGCTGGCCGGGTCGACCTTGCCGTCGACGTGCACGACATCCGGGTCGGCGAACCCGCGCAGCACCTGCGCGATCGCATCCGCCTCACGGATATTCGCGAGGAACTTGTTGCCAAGCCCCTCCCCCTCGCTCGCACCCTTCACGATGCCGGCGATGTCGACAAAGCTGACCGGCGCCGGGAGGATGCGCTCGCTGCTGAAGATCTCCGCGAGCTTCGCCAGGCGCGGGTCGGGCAAGCTCACAATGCCGACGTTCGGTTCGATCGTCGCGAACGGGTAGTTCGCGGCGAGCACCGAGTTCTTGGTCAGCGCGTTGAAAAGGGTCGACTTGCCGACATTCGGGAGTCCGACGATTGCAATAGTGAGAGCCACGGGGGTCAAGCCTAGCCGCGGGCAGCGGCCGAGCGGTTACCCCTTGTTCTTCGCGAAGTACGAGACGCACGCCCCCTGGTTGGCGAAGACAGGCAGGGTGCTCGTTGCCCAGCCGCCCTTCTTGCACTGGTCCTTGTCCGTTAGCTGCACACCAGTGGGATAGCCGAGCGCGAACGGTGAGAAGCTGTCGGTCAGGCCGCAGACCACCCCAACCCCACGCGTTGTCGTGATGTTCTGCCAACTCGACGAGACGATGGCGCCTTCCGGGTTGCGCGTGATGACCTGGTGGTAGAGATTCGGCTGCCCGCCGGTGAGGGTTGCGGGATCGAACGAGATGCACACCTCCACGCTGCCCTCGAATACTGCCGTCGTCTCCAGGTGGTAGTACACCCTCGGATCGGTCGCCATCGTGAAGCCGGTTACGAGCGGGCCGGTCGCAGAAGAGGTGGCTGTCGTTGTGCCCTCTGACAGCACGGTCGCGAAGTCGAAGGTCACGCCGGTCGGGCCAAGCGGAACAGACACGGTGACGTTCTCCCCCGCCGCCGTCGCGGTCGACCCGGACTGCGGAGCGGGCGCGATCTGTATCGGCTCCAGCGTGCCCGCGGGCCAATTGCGGCCAACCGGATTGCCGACCAGAAGCTGGTAGTAGCCGAAAGCGAGATCGGAGGGAACAACGAACGGTGCCGAAAGCGAACCATCAACAGCGACCACGCCATTGCCGACGTAGACCGCGCTCGCGGGAAGCTGCGCGCCCGAGGCGAGGAACGACCAGTAGTCCGCCCCCTCCGCGAGCCAGAGCTGCAGGTTGTCCCCTGGCGTGAGGCCCGTGGCCGAAACGGTGGCTGTCACGCCGGGGAACGCTTCAGTTCCCGAAAAGGTTGCGGTTCGGCCGATCTCGATCGACTGAGGGTCGGTGTCGAGATCGATGGCAACCGGAACGTGCTGCCCGGTGGCAGTGTAGGTGCCGAGCAGTTGCGGCTGCTCGATACCATCCGGATCGATCACGTAGAAGCTGAACGTCATCCCGGGCCAGTCGGGAATCTGGGCGAAGTGTTGGGAATGGGGATCGACGACCGGCGCGAAGAGTTCGAACACCTCGTCTGCACCGAAGGCATCCGGGAGCCACAAGCGTTGCTCGACTCCCTTCACGGCAAGGTCAGCGCCCAGCCCGAGGTGCAGCGGGGAACCTGTCAGGTTGTCGACGGTCGCCTCCAGGCGCGAACCCTGATCCCGATTGAAGAAGTGGTCCCCATCCACCAGATCGAGCGTGAAGTCGTATTCCGCAGTGCTCACGGTGAGCAGCCGCACGGGGTCGAAGGCGCTGGCGGTGGGCGCCATGCCGACAAACACGAGTGCCGAGGCGATCGCTGAACCGATCAGAACTCGACCGCGCGCTGGGAGTGAGAAAGGTGCCACGGGATACCTCCGGATGACGACTCGAATAAAGGCCGTCCCTCCCGCGGTAATCGCGACATTAGCACCGGATTATTGCAGCGACAAGGTCTCGCTTTTGCGTCCGAAGCGAACCCGGATCAAGGAGTCATCAGGACTCAGTGGCTGTCCACGAGCTTGAGGCCGACAATGCATCCAACCAGGCCAAGAATGAGCAGTATCTTCAGCACCGAGACGGATTCGCCGCCGAAAATCATCGCGTAGGTGACGGTGAGCACGACGCCGACGCCGACCCACACGGCATACGCGGTGCCGGTCGGGATCTCGCGCATCGCGAATGCGAGCCCGGCCATGCTCAGAACAAGCGCACTCGCGAACACGAGGGTCGGCATGAGCTTGGTGAAGCCCTGCGACTTGCCGAGCGAGACCGCCCACACCGCTTCGAGCACGCCGGACAGAATAAGGATGAACCACGACACGATCGACTCCAGATGGCCAGTCTTGTCGCAGTCCGGGTACTGATCCGTCGTCCGGTGAGCGCAGTGTTGCGATCTCACCCAGAGTATCTCGTGGATGTCTGGGCAGACCCCTAGAGTCGGTTGCATGACTGAGATTGTGCTGTTCCACCACGCGCTGGGCCTCACCCCCGGTATCGCCGCCTTCGCCGACGAACTGCGGGCAGCAGGTCACACGGTGCACACCCCCGACCTGTTCGACGGCCGCACCTTCGAGACCATCGACGAGGGCGTCGCGCACGCGGGCCAAGTGGGTTTCGGCGAAATCATGGGCCGCGGGGCGGCAGCAGTGGAAACACTGCCCGCCGAACTCGTCTACGCCGGATTCTCGCTCGGCGTGCTGCCCGCCCAGATGCTCGCGCAGACACGGGCGGGAGCGGCTGGGGCGCTGCTGTTCTACTCGTGCGTGCCCGTGGCCGAGTTCGGAGAGTCCTGGCCAGACGGCGTGCCGGTGCAGATCCACGGAATGGATGCTGACCCCTACTTCATGGATGAGGGCGACGTCGACGCCGCACGCGCACTCGTCGAGGAGAGCGGAAATGCGGAAATGTTCCTCTACCCCGGTAGCCAGCACCTCTTCGCCGACAGTTCGCTGCCCTCATACGATGTGGATGCCGCGGCTCTCCTGATGCGTCGCACGCTCGAGTTCCTCAGCGAACGAAGCGAACGCTAGCGCCGCACCGCCCGTCTGGCCGAAACTGGGAGCGTGCCGGAACTCCCCGAAGTGCATGCGCTCGCCGAAGACCTCGGCCGGCGGCTTCGCGGGCGCACCATCGACCGCCTCGACATTGTCGCGTTCCCCGCGCTCAAGACCTTCGATCCCGCGGTGTCGGCACTCAACGGGCTGACCGTCGGCGAGGTGACCCGCCACGGCAAGTTCCTCGACCTCGGCGTCGGCGAACTGCACCTCGTGATGCACCTTGCCCGGGCTGGCTGGGTGCGCTGGCGGGAAGGCCCACCTGCGTCATCCGGGCGTCCCGGCAAGGGACCGCTGGCCGCGCGACTCGTGCTCGACGACGGATCGGGACTCGACATCACCGAAGCCGGTACCAAGAAGAGTCTCGCGATTCACGTCGTGCGCGACCCCGCGGATGTGCCCGGCATCGCCCGCCTCGGTCCCGACCCGCTCGAACTGTCACTCGACGAGTTCGCGCGCATCCTCACCGCCGCCGGGCGCTCCCAGATCAAGGGCGTGCTGCGCAGCCAGTCAATCATCGCCGGGATCGGCAATGCCTACTCCGATGAGATCCTGCACGCCGCCAGAATGTCCCCATTCAAGCCCGCCGCGATGACAGCGGATGAGTCGGCCCGCCTTTCGAGGCAATGCAACAGACCCTTCGCGAGGCCATCGAACGCGCAGACGGACTCGCGGCATCCGAACTCAAGAAGGAGAAGAAGTCGGGAATGCGCGTGCACGGTCGAACCGGCCAACCGTGTCCGGTGTGCGGCGACACCGTTCGACAGGTCATCTTCCACGACTCCACCCTGCAGTACTGCCCCACCTGCCAGACCGGCGGCAAACCGCTCGCCGACCGGGTGCTGTCGCGGTTGCTGAAGTAGCACACACCGGCGAGGGCGACCCGTCGGAGTCGGTACCCCATGAGAGCATCGGGGCGTGCCACTGGATTTCACCGCAATCGACTTCGAAACCGCAAACTCATCGAGCGCCTCGGCGTGCTCAGTCGGAATGGTGAAAGTGCGCGACGGGCGCGTCGATCGATCGGGTGGCCTGGTTCATCCGCCCGCCTCTCGGCTTCGACGACTTCAGCCCGTGGAACACGCGCATCCACGGAATCGTGGCAGCGGATGTCGCGGACGCTGCACTCTGGAGCGAACAACTTCCCGAACTCGTCGCGTTCGCTGACGGCGACCCCCTGGTAGCGCACAACGCGGGATTCGATATGGGTGTCATCCGGGGTGCGTGTGCCGCATCATCCATTACCGTGCCATGGTTCGAGTACGCATGCAGCCTGCAGGTCGCCCGCAAGACCTACCACCTCGACTCCTACCGGCTGCCGGTCGCGGCGATGGCCGCCGGCTTCGAGGACTTCGACCACCACCAGGCGCTCGGTGACGCGGAGGCGTGCGCCGCGATAATGGTGCACGCGGCGAAACGGCACGAGGCAGCTGACCTGGCGGAGTTGATGGAGCTCACGGGCTGCTCCCTGGGGATGATCGGCCAGCCTGTCGCGGTCGAATCGCTCAGCCGCCTGTAGGGCACCAACTCGACGACCAGTGGATGTGCGGCAGCTGGCTGGCTCTCACCTGTGCACAGAAGAGGAGGATGGCGGATGCTGCTACCAAAACTCCTCCTCAGTGCGCCAATGGCGAAAAACTCCTCCTGAGCGCACGCGGGTCTCGACGGGCTCGACCACCGGGCCGACTCGACCACCGGGCAGGCTCGACCACCGGGCCGACTCGACCACCGGGCCGACTCGACCACCGGGCCGACTCGACCACCGGTTGGGTCAGTTCTGCGGGAACCCCAGGTTGATGCCGCCGTGCGAGGGGTCGAGCCAGCGCGACGTGATGGCCTTCTGCCTCGTGAAGAAGTGCACGGCATCCGGTCCGTAGGCTTTCGTGTCGCCGAAGAGTGAATCCTTCCAGCCGCCGAAGCTGTAGTAACCGACCGGCACAGGGATGGGCACGTTGATGCCGATCATCCCGACCGTCACCTCGCGCTGGAAGCGGCGTGCCGCCCCACCGTCATTGGTGAAGATCGCGGTTCCGTTGCCATAGGGCGAAGCGTTGATCATCTCGACACCGTCGTCATATGAGGCGACACGCAGCACCGACAGCACCGGTCCGAAGATCTCGTGCTTATACACGTCGGACGAGGTCGGAACGCGATCGATGAGCGTCGGGCCGAGCCAGAAGCCACCCTCTTCGCCATCAACGGAAATGCCCCGGCCGTCGACCTCCACCGAGGCACCGTCGGTGGTCGCGAGGTCAATGTACGAGGCGACCTTGTCGCGGTGCTCGCGCGTGATGAGCGGTCCCATGTCGCAGCCGCGCGTTCCGTCACCGACCCGCAGGCCGGCCATGCGCTCCTTGATCTTCGCGACCAGTTCGTCGGCGATGGTGTCGACCGCGACGACCGCGCTGATCGCCATGCAGCGCTCCCCCGCAGAGCCGAAGCCAGCATTCACGGCCGCATCGGCGGCGAGGTCGAGGTCGGCGTCCGGCAGCACCAGCATGTGGTTCTTCGCACCACCGAGCGCCTGGACGCGCTTGCCGTGCGCCGAAGCGGTTTCGTAGATGTACTTCGCGATGGGAGTGGAGCCGACGAAGGAAATGCTGGCGACGTCCGGGTGGGTGAGCAGGGCATCCACCGCTTCCTTGTCGCCGTTGACGACGTTGAAGACGCCGTCGGGCAGGCCCGCCTCCTTGAACGCTTCGGCCATCCAGAGGGATGCGGACGGGTCTTTCTCAGACGGCTTCAGCACGACGGTGTTGCCGGCCGCGATCGCGATGGGGAAGAACCACAGCGGAACCATCGCCGGGAAGTTGAACGGGCTGATGATGCCGACGACACCGAGCGGCTGGCGGGTGGAGTAGACGTCGACTCCGGTCGAGACGTTCTCGCTGTGCTCACCCTTCATGAGGTGCGGAATGCCGGTCGCGAACTCGACACACTCGAGCCCGCGGGCGACCTCGCCGAGCGCGTCGGAGGTGACCTTGCCGTGCTCGTTGGTGAGGATCGCCGCGACCTCCTCCTTGCGGGCGTTGAGAATCTCGCGGAACGCGAACAGCACCTGCTGCCGCTTGGCGAGCGACGTCTCCGCCCAGGCGGGGAACGCCGCCTTCGCCGCAGCGACCGCGTCGGCGGTGTCTGCGGTGCTCGCCATCCGCACTTCCCGGGCGACTTCGCCCACCGCGGGGTTGAAGACGGGAGAGGTGCGGGTGGATGAACCGGCAGCAGTTTTACCGTTGATCCAGTGTTCGACAATGCTCATGCGATCAGCCTAACCGGAGACATTTCGTGAACATTTACTTGCCCCAAAGGCGAGCAATGTCGCACCGTGCTGCGACACTGTTGGGCATGGATCCCCTCGTCACTCTCCTCATCGGCCTCGTTCGTCGGAGCGCTCTTCGGCCTCGTACTCGGGCGGCTGCGGCGCACTACTGCCGCGGGCGACCCCGCGCTGCTTGATGCCAGGCACACGGCGGCGATTCTCGAGGTGCGAGCGCAGGAAGCGGCGCTGCGAGCCGAACTGAGCACCGAGATCGCGGGCCTGCAGGCAACGGCATCCGGGCTGCGCGACCAGGTGGCGAACCAACAGGAGCAGTACCGCGAGTTCGTGGAGCGAACGCGCACCGAGCAGCTCGCTCAGACCGAGCGCGAGCGGGCGGAGAGCAAGGTGCTGCAGGCGCTCACGCCCGTGCAGGAGACACTGCGCACGATGCAGGCGAAGGTCACCGAACTCGAAACCCAGCGCAGCCAGCAGCACGGCGAACTCGCGCAGCAGCTCAAGGCGGCCACCGAGTCGGACGAGCGCCTGCGCAACACAACCGAGTCGCTCGCCTCCGCGCTGCGCAGCAACAGCACCCGCGGGGTGTGGGGCGAGACCCAGCTGCGCAACGTCGTGCAGGCAGCCGGACTGCTCGAACGCGTCGACTTCGACGTGCAGTCGAGTGTGACCTCCGATGCCGGCGCTGGCCGACCAGACATGGTCATCCACCTGCCGGGCGGCAAGAACATCGCGGTCGATGCGAAGGTGCCGTTCAACGCCTACCTGGAGGCCAGCCAGATCGCTGCAACCGCAACGGGCGAGGAGGGCGCGCGTCGCGAGGCGCTCATCAAGCAGCACGTGAAGGCCGTGCGCTCCCACATCGACACCCTCGCGAGCAAGGCCTACTGGGCGGGGCTGGAGTCCTCCCCCGAGATCGTGATCGCTTTCATCCCGAGTGAGGCGCTCGTCTCCTCCGCCATGGAGGCGGACCCCGCGATCATGGACTACGCCTTCAGCAAGCGGGTTGCGCTCGCCTCACCCGTGACGCTCTGGTCGGTGCTCAAGACGGTTGCCTTCAGCTGGCAGCAGGATGTGCTGACGGATGAAGCGAAGAACCTCTTCGATCTGGGTAAGGAGTTGTACAGCAGGCTCGGCACCCTCGCCGACCACGCCGACAAGTTGCGGCGCTCGATCGATTCGACGGTGAACAGTTACAACCAGTTCGCGAACTCGCTCGAGTCGCGCGTACTCGTGACCGCGCGAAAGCTGAGCGCACTCGACGAGACCAAGATTCTGGGCGAAGCGAAACCGGTCGAGTTGCAGCCCAAACAGCTCACGGCGATCGAACTGGAACTCGCGGAAGATCCCGTCGCCTAAAACCCCTCGCGGCGGGTCGGAGTTAGTGCAACAGTGGGAGAGATCCCCGAACGAAAGTGAGTCAGGATGTTCAAGCCAGTTCGCGCAATCAGCAGCTTCTCCACCAATGACATCGCCGCGGCGAAAGCCTTCTACGGCGACACTCTCGGACTCGATGTCATGGAGAACGACATGGGCTTTCTCAACATCGAGCTCGTCGGCGGCATGACGCTGCTGATCTACAGCAAGGACAACCACGAGCCCGCCACCTTCACCGTTCTCAACTTCCTCGTTCCCGACGTGCCAGCCGCCGTCGACGACCTCGTCTCGCGCGGTATCACGATGGAGCGCTATGACGGCATGGAACAGGACGATAAAGGCATTGCACACGGCATGGGACCGGAGATCGCGTGGTTCACCGACCCGGCCGGAAACGTCATCGCAGTCATGGCAGACCAGGTCTGATCAGGCACCCCAAACCACTAACATCAGCATGTGATCGAGGAACCCCGCGAAGCGGTCGACGCGGGTGCACCGCCCCGAAAGCGCGCACTGCCCAAGGCGATCCAGCCGTTCGTCAACGGCCAGTACAGGCTGCTCGCCGTTGCCCTCACCATGTCATTATTCGGCGGCGGCATCTGGATCGTGGCGGTGGTCTGGCAGGTCATCGAACTCGGTGGCGGCCCCATCCAGTTGTCCGTCGTTGCGACAGCCGCAAGCATCGGACTCATCGGGGCAGTGCTGCTCGGTGGAGTGGTGGCCGACCGGGTTCCGCAGAAACGCATCCTCATCGCGGTGGAGGTTGTGAAGGGTTCGAGCATCGCTGCCGGCGCAGCGCTCGCCCTGACCGGCAACGTCGAAATCTGGCACCTCGCCATGATCTCGCTCCTGCTGGGAATAGCCGACGGCTTCTTCTACCCGGCCTACTCCGCGTTACTGCCGTCGGTTTTGCCCGCGGAGCAGTTGCTTGCGGCCAACGGCATCGAAGGCGTGCTGCGGCCGGCGATCATGATGGCAGCTGGCCCCGCCGCGGCGAGCGCCGCCATCGCCATCTCCTCGCCCGGCCTCGCCTTCGCCGTGACGGCGGTATCGCAGGCCCTCGCGATCGTGGTTCTGACCATCATGCGAACGCTGCCGCTGCGGCGCGAGCATGACGAGAACGCGCCGCCGCAGCATCCGCTGCGCTCGATGTTCAACGACCTGCGCGACGGCGTGAACTACATGATGCGCACCCCGTGGTTGCTCGGCACGCTGCTCTTCGCCTGCGCCGTCACCCTCGTGCTCATGGGTCCGATCGAGGTGCTGCTCCCGTTCGCCGTGAAGGACCAGACCGGGGGTGGGGCGGGCTCGTTCGCGCTGGCTCTCGCCGCGTTCGGCATCGGTGGTGCCGCGGGATCGCTGCTCGTCGCATCGCTCAGGCTGCCCGGCGATATCTCACGATCATGGTCATGCTGTGGAGCGTCGGTGGGGTGCCGCTCGCGATCATCGGGTTCACCTCCCAGCTCTGGGTGATGGTGGTCGCGCTCTTCATCACCGGGTTCGCCTACTCGGCCTCGACAGTGATCTGGGGCACCCTGCTCCAGCGTCGGGTTCCGCCCGCCCTGCTCGGCCGGGTCTCGAGCCTCGACTTCTTCGTCTCGCTCGCGCTCATGCCGATCTCCATGGCGCTCGCCGGCCCCGTGGGCGAATGGATCGGAATCCCGACGACATTCGTCATCGTCGGATTCGCGCCCGTGCTGATGGGGGTGCTCACGATCTGGCTCGCGGGAATGCTGCGCGACGAGCTCGAGCATCCGCTCGACATTCTGTGAACCTCGCGGGTCGGATCTCGACAAGCTCGATCACCGATCCGCGACGTCACCGAGCCACTTCGAGGCGAGGTGCTCGCCGATCACCCGTCGCGCCGTGCCGGAGCGCGCCCGCAGCACAATGCTTTCGGTGCGGATGATGTCTCCGCGTCGGCGAACCCCGTCGACAAGCGCACCGTCGGTCACACCGGTCGCGACGAAGAACGTGTTGTCGCCGCGCACGAGTTCATCGGCCTCGTACACGTAGTCGAACTTGAGCCCCGCGTCGATTCCCCGCTGCTTCTCGTCATCGTTGCCCGGCGCGAGGCGACCCTGGATGAATCCGCCGAGAGCCTTGATCGCACACGCGGTCGCCACCCCTTCCGGGCTTCCGCCGATGCCGACGCACATGTCGATGCGCGTCTCGTACCTCGCCGCGTTGATGCCGCCCGCGACATCGCCGTCGAGAATGAGGCGAGTGCCCGCCCCCACCGACCGGATCTCCTCGATCAGCTGCTTGTGCCTCGGTCGGTCAAGCACGGCGATGAGCATGTCAGCGACGGACTTGTCCTTCGCTTTCGCGAGAGCGCGGATGTTCTCGCCGATCGGCTGGCGGATGTCGACAACGCCGATTCCCTCATGTGAGGTGACGATCTTGTCCATGTAGAAAACGGTGGATGCGTCGAGCATGGTTCCGCGGTCTGACACCGCGATCATCGAAATCGCATGCGCCCGGCCGGCGGCGGTTAGCGAGGTGCCGTCAATCGGGTCGACGGCAATGTCGCAGGCCGGTCCTTTGCCGCTTCCGACGCGCTCGCCGTTGTAGAGCATCGGTGCCTCGTCCTTCTCACCCTCACCGATGACGACGAGGCCGTCGAAGTCGACTGTTCCCAGGAACTTTCGCATGGCATCCACCGCCGCCTTGTCTGCGGCGTTCTTGTCCCCCTTGCCGATGAACGGGGAAGCGCGGATCGCCGCGGCTTCGGTCGCCCGCACGAGTTCCATCGCAAGGTTGCGGTCAGGGCGTGCGTAGAGGGTTCCGTCGTCAGTACTCACCGTGCAGTCATCCTTGATCTTAGGTCCGAGGTTGTCAGTGGTGGGATTCGCCGGGACGGGAATTGACGCCGAGTCCAGCCTAGACTTTAGCTGAGACAACCGCACCCGAGAAGGAGACGTTATGCCCGTCGCAACCCCTGAGCAGTACGCAGAAATGCTCGACAAGGCCAAGACGAAAGGCTTCGCGTATCCCGCGATCAACGTCTCATCATCATCGACTGTCAATGCGGTTCTCCAGGGTCTCACCGAGGCGGGTTCGGACGGCATCATCCAGGTCTCAACCGGCGGCGCCGACTACTTCGCCGGTCAGAGCGTGAAGGCGCGGGCATCCGGCGCACTCGCCTTCGCGGCATTCGCAACCGAGGTCGCGAAGAACTACCCCGTCACCGTCGCGCTTCACACCGACCACTGCCCCAAGGACGCGCTCGACAGCTTCGTGTTCCCGCTCATTGAGGCGTCCGAAGCGGCCGTCAAGGCGGGCGGCAATCCCATCTTCCAGTCGCACATGTGGGACGGCTCGGCTGTTCCGCTCGAGGAGAACCTTCAGATCGCGAAGAGCCTGCTGCCGCGCATGAAGGCGATCAACTCGATACTCGAAGTCGAGATCGGGGTTGTCGGAGGCGAGGAGGACGGCGTCAGCCACGAGATCAACGACAGTCTCTACACGACGCTCGAAGACGCGATCGCGACGATCGAGGCTCTCGGCATGGGCGAGCACGGTCGCTACATGGCGGCCCTCACCTTCGGCAACGTGCACGGCGTCTACAAGCCGGGCAATGTGAAACTGCGCCCCGAGCTGCTCGGCGAAATCCAGGCGGGGCTCCAAAAGAAATACGGCACGGGCGCCAACCCGCTCGACCTCGTCTTCCACGGTGGCTCAGGGTCATCGGACGCGGAGATCGCCGAGGCGGTCTCGAATGGCGTAATCAAAATGAACATCGACACCGACACGCAGTACTCCTACAGCCGCTCGGTTGCCGACAGCGTTCTGCGCAACTACGACGGCTTCCTGAAAGTGGATGGCGAAGTCGGCAACAAGAAGGTTTACGACCCGCGCTCCTGGGGCAAGAAGGCCGAGAGCGCGACCGCTGCTCGCGTCGTCGAGGCGACCAAGCAGCTGGGCTCCGCGGGCCACTCCGCTGGCTAGAAACCCTCTGCAATAACGGGCGCGGCCGCCCTTGGCGTGCGGCAACGGGTCTTGGTGTGGATAGGCTGTACCCGTACACCAGCGTCGGCGTGCGGCCGATGGTTGACCCTACGGCGAAAGATCGACGATGACCACACGCCCCTGGCTAGAGCAGTACCCAACCGACATCGACCCTGAGATCGGCGAGTTTCCGTTCCGGACGCTTCCCGAGCTGCTGAGGCAGGCGGCGGCGCAGCACGCCGACACAATCGCCTTCACGCAGTGCATGCCCAACGGCATGAATGGTTCCATGAAGTATCGGCAGGTCGATGCTCTTTCGGATCAGTTCGCTGTGTACCTGCGAGAGGTACTCGGGCTGCAGCCGGGCGACCGGGTCGCCATCCAGATGCCGAACTGCCTGAGCTATCCGGTCGTCGCCTTCGGCGTTCTCAAGGCCGGTTGCGTTCTCGTGAACACCAACCCGCTCTACACCCCGTCCGAAATGACGCACCAGTTCAACGACTCCGGGGCGCGAGTGCTTGTCGTCATCGACATGTTCGCGGACCGCCTGCCCGAAGTGGTCAAGGCGACGGGAATCGAAACCGTCATCACGGTGCGCATCGCCGAGTTCTTCCCGCCCGTCGTCGCCGGGGTCATCCGCCTCGTGCAGCGCTGGTGGAACCGCTCCCTGCCGAAGGTCACGGTGGACCACACGAGCCTGCAGGATGCGCTGAAGGCCGGACGCGAGACCCAGGCCGCGGGAACCGATGCACTCGCTTACCTCGACGGTCTCGGACTCGAAACCCTCGCCGCCCTCCAGTACACGGGCGGCACGACAGGGGTGTCGAAGGGTGCCATGCTGTCGCATGGAAACCTCATCTCGAACACGCTGCAGATGCTGGCCATGTGTGGAACGCACATCCGCCCGGGAGCCGAGACCGTGCTCACCGCCCTGCCGATGTACCACATCTTCGCCTTCACGGTGAATCTCATCGGCTTCTTCCACATGGGCGCTCGCAACATCCTGATTCCGACCCCGCGGCCGCCGGGCAACCTCAAGCGGGCCTTCGAGAACTACAAAATCACCTGGTTGACGGGCGTGAACACGCTGTTCAACGCGCTGCTCAACGAACGCTGGTTCCTGGAGTCGCCGCCGCGCCACCTCAAGGCATCGGCAGCGGGCGGTATGGCCCTGCACCAGTCCGTTGCGGAGCGCTGGCGAGAGGTGACCGGAACACCGATCGTGGAAGGCTACGGCCTGACCGAGACCTCCCCCGTGCTCACCTTCAACCCCCTCGGCGGCACCGTCAAGGACGGCACGATCGGGATTCCGGTGCCGTCAACCGAACTGCGCCTCCTCGACGGTGCCGGTGCTGACGTGCCCGCGGGCCAACCGGGAGAGATCGCCGCGCGCGGTCCGCAGATCATGCAGGGCTATTGGGGGCGCGCGCAGGACTCCGCCGATGCTCTCACCGACGGCTGGTTCCGCACCGGCGACATTGCCGAGATGGACGCCGAAGGGTACTTCACGATCGTCGACCGCAAGAAGGACATGGTGCTCGTGAGCGGGTTCAACGTGTACCCGAACGAGGTCGAGGAAGCGATAGCGAGCCTCGACGGTGTGCAGGAGGTCGGAGTCATCGGAGTGCCCGATGCCACGACGGGCGAGGCCGTGTGCGCCTACGTGGTCCGGTCGTCGGCCGAATTGACCGAGAGCCAGGTCGTCGACCACTGCCGTACGACCCTCGCCGCATACAAGGTTCCCAAGCGGGTTCTCTTCGTCGAGGAGTTGCCCAAGTCTCCGATCGGCAAGATCCTGCGCCGAGAACTGCGAACGCTCGATGAGTCCGAGAGGAAAGTCTCCTGATGTCGATTCTGATGCAAATCCTGCTCGCCCAGAGCACCGCGTCCGAGCATGAGGTCGTAACGCCCTTCGAGGAGACGCTGCTCGTCATTCTCGTGTTCGTCATCATGTTCGGCCTGGGAGCAGGCCTGACCCCGCGAGACTTCCGCCTCGCCCTTCGCCGGCCATGGGGACTCATCATCGGCTGGGTGACGCAGTTCGGCATCATGCCTTTGCTCGCCTACCTGCTCATCATCGCCCTGCTGTTCCAGCTGCCGCGGGAGTACGCCATACCCGTCGCGATCGGTGCACTGCTCATGGGCAGCGTGCCGGCCGGCACGACCTCGAACATCTTCACCTACTTCTCCAAGGGCAACCTCGCCCTGAGCGTCATGATGACGACCAACTCGACGCTGTGGGCGATCATCATGACCCCCCTGATGCTCGCGCTGTACGGCCGCCTCATCTTCACGGAGGATTCCGACCTGCAGGTTCCAATCCGCAACATTGTCGTCACGCTGGTGATTCTGCTCGTGCCAGTGGTGCTCGGCATGATCATCCGTCGCTACAGCGCCAACGTCGGTGCCGTGATGGAACTCATGGGAGGGCTTGTCGGCGTCTTCTTCATCGTGTTCCTCATGTCGACGTGGGTGCCGCGCAACTGGGACCTGCTCACCTCGACGCCGTGGCAGACATACTCGGTCGCCATCGGGCTGGGACTGTTCGGAATCGCTATCGGGTACGCCATCGCACGGGCGATCAAGCTGCACCCGATGAACGCGCGCACGATCGGTCTCGAGACGGGCATCCAGAACGGCCCTCTCGCGATCGCCATCGTGCTGCTGACCTTCAGTGGCCACCCCGACATCGGCCTGATCCTGATCGTACCCGCGCTGTATTCGCTGTTCATCGTGATCGTGGCGACCTTCGTCACGTTCTGGTTCCGCCGCGCGAACGTTGCGGAGGAGCAGAAGATCCCGAGCCTGCTGTAGCGCCTAGCTTCCGCCGGGCACTCGGAACTTCATGGTCACACTCCGGCCGTCGCTCCAGGTCAGGCCGTCGACGGTGGCCTTCAGGGTGAGGTAGTAGGGAGCGAGCATCCTCAGTCGCATGCCCTCCGGCAAGTCGACATCCATGCTCAGCGCGACGGCAGTCGATTTGTCGGGTGCGGTGCGCAGTTCGATGAGCAGCGACTCGTTGACCGCGATCTCGTTCTCCAGCACACTCACGAGAAGTCCACGCAGCGCGGCCTTCTGCTGGTCGTTCATCCGATCCGCCAGGCGGTCGGGATCGCTCACGACGAGCGCCGACTCCACGGCGAGCCGCTCCAGCCAGCTGGCATTCGCCTCGACAAGATCGGATCGCAAACGTCTGGCCAGTTGCCCCGCGATCGCACGGTCGGCCTCGGTGATCACGCCCGCGTCGGCGATTTTCCGCAGGAATGGCGCGACGCGGTGGCTCACGCGCCCGATCGTCTCGCTGTCGGGCGCGATTCGGCCGTGCGACCACTCCTCGCCAGAGGCATCGCCGATGTTCATGGCTGCCTCAGTTCTCTTGACGATCGTGAGGGAGAACACGCTCGCGGCGATGGCGGCGGAAAGGATCGGTGCAGCGATAAGAACGACGGCGGCAACCGGCGCGAACTTGCCCACTCCCGGGATGAACGCGAGCGACCCGGCGGTGACAGCGGTGATGAGAATCGGCACCGAGAAGGCGAGCAGCCACAGGGCCGACGAGTATGGAGCGAGCACGGCGAAGGTAATGGCGACGGCGATCGGTGCCCACCAGCGATCCACCGACACCGCTCCCCCTGCCGCGCCCACAGCCGACAGGATGAGACCGATGCAGGCGAGGGCGATGGGAACGATGGCGTGTCGCGGACGGTAGGGCGACCGGGTGGGCTGAGCGACGGAAGCCGTGTAGTGACCACCCAGCACGTAACACGGGATCGCCGCCAATTGCAGCCACGGGTTCGACCAGTGAGCCCACAGCGCAAACGTGATCACGAGCCCCTGGGCGGCAGCGAGCCACGCGAACACGATTGCAGGGCGTGGGCCGGTGAACCAACTGAGCGGATCGATCTCCTGCGCACTGCGATTCCATGGCCGCTTCACGGTGCACTCTCCCCCGGCAGGAGAGGGACCGAGATCATCACAGAAGTCCCCTCACCCGCCTTCGACCACACGCGAACGAACCCACCGACAGACTCGATGCGGTGGATGATCGAGGTACGGAGTCCGAATCGGTCCACCGGGACTTGGCTGCTGTCGAAACCAGCACCGGCATCGGTCACCATGATCGTTGCTGCAGCGTCGCTGCGGGCCATCGACAACTCGGCCGTTGTGCTGCCCGAGTGGTTCAACACGTTCTCGAGGCACGCCCGCACCGCGCCCACGCAGGCAGTTGCCACCTCAGGCGACACCCTCAGCACGATCTCCCGGCTCCCACTGACCTCAACCGTGAGTCCCCGCCATTGGAACTCGCTGATCATCGCCGTCATGCGATTGCGAAAGTCCGCATCCAGTTCGTCCCAGGCAACCGGTTGAGGCCACGGTTCGGTGGTGGCAGCTGCTGCGAGAGTGGAGACGTCGAGTCGCATCCGCTCCCGAGCACGGGCGTCGAGTTTCGCCGGGCCGTTCATGACGATCGCAAGATCGTTGAGCACCGTGTCGTGCACGATCGCCGCTGCGACGCGAGCCCGCCTCCGCTCGCGTTCCGACTCGCGCGCCCTGCCCTGCAGCACACTGAACTCAGGCACGCTGTCGCGCTGCAACCGGCGGATCAGCCACAGCCCGAGGAACGCGCCGCAATAGTTCAGAATCGCGATCGTCGGCCCCAGCCCGGTGGTCAGCGGCTCGCCGAGGTGCGCGAATGCGGCTGCCGTTGCGGCGAGACCGGCCAGCCATCCGCCCATGCCCCAGCCGAGCACGGCAAGCGGTCGCGCCGAGGCAGCGCCGATGAGAACGAGCGCAACCGCGGGTCTGTTGGAGAAGTAGACGAGATCCTCGCGAAGTTCCGGATAGGTGTCAAAAAGCGTCACGACGTAGAAGTACACGCAGGCCGTGCCGATAACCAGATGGATGAGGATGCGCACTGGCGTCGGTCGCCAGACCATAGCACCGAGCGATACGAGCATGACGGCCAGCGCCAGCAGCGGCGCGCCGGCTTCATCGAGCAATCCACGGGCGGCCAACTCTCCCGTGAGCGCTATCCCGGTCAGGACAAGGATGCCTGCCGCAAGCGCCCAGCATGCCCGCGTGGCCGCAACGACGACAATCGCCGATGCGTCCGCACGCGGCAGCACAGGAACCCTCCCGACTCCGCCCGACATACCGACAGATAACCACAGCCGGTCCCTGACCGCACGCCAAACGGCGGGATTGCCGACAAACTGGTTACCCCAAGGGGAGTGTCGTTGGCATCGCCGGATCAAGCGCCGTCGCGACCAGGAACAGCACGAACGTGATCACGAGGGCAACAGCTCCCACCGCGATCGGGATGTAGAAAGCGATTCTCCCAGCGCGCAGGGCGCGAACCGAGAGCGTTATCGCGGCAGTGAGAGCCACCACCTGCATGAGGTTGATTGACATGCCGATCGATTCGGCGAGCTGCCGCGAGGTGTAAGGGTCGTACCCCAGTTGAGCGTAGGCGGTGTTCATGAAGTCGAATAGGTCTGCCCACTGCGGGATGGTGGTGATCACGATGACGACCCCGAGGGTGAGGAAGGCGACAGTGAGTGCGGCATCCCACAGGCGCGGGTGCTTCTCGTCCGCATCATCCGCCGACTGATCCTGGGCCGCTTTTCGGGTTGCGCAGCTCGTGGATCGCGCGCCCTTTTCGGGCTTCTCCACGTGATCGGCCGTGGGTGTACCCGCGGGGCCATAGCTCGCCCCCATGGCGCGCGCCTGGTCCTGGGGCGTTGCGTACTCGCCATACTCGGGCCGATCCTTCTTCTTGTCGCTCACGACTTCTGCCAATCCAGTTTCCTCACTCGTCCGCCCAGACCACGCTCGTCAGCGTTGCCGGCGGCATCCTTGCGCAGCTCCTTGGGCAGGGAGAACATGAGGTCCTCCTCTGCGGTGACGATCTGCTCCACGTCGACGTAGCCGGCGTCGGCGAGATCATCGAGCACCTCCTGCACGAGCACCTCGGGAACGGATGCCCCGGAGGTCACCCCGATCGTCGCGACACCGTCGAGCCATTCCTGCTTCACCTCGCTCGCGTAATCGACGCGGTAGGCGGCGCGCGCGCCGTTCTCGAGCGCGACATCCACGAGCCTCACGGTGTTCGAACTGTTGGCCGAGCCGACGACGATGACGAGTTCCGCCTGCTCGGCGACCTTCTTGATCGCGACCTGGCGGTTCTGCGTTGCGTAGCAGATGTCGTCGCTCGGCGGATCCTGCAGGTTCGGGAACCGCTCGCGCAGCAGCCGCACCGTCTCCATCGTCTCGTCGACGCTGAGGGTGGTCTGCGAGAGCCAGACGA
Source organism: uncultured Actinomycetota bacterium (assembly GCA_963848065.1). Classification (GTDB taxonomy): domain Bacteria; phylum Actinomycetota; class Actinomycetes; order Actinomycetales; family Microbacteriaceae; genus CAWKBZ01. The sequence goes on from CAWKBZ010000002.1 coordinate 56,476, forward strand.
CGTGGTCGGGGTTCTTCACGACGATGTTCGGGACGTCCGCGGGGCTGTTGACGAGTGTCGTGCGCTCGGGTGCGTGACCCATCGTGCCCTCGACCTCCTCGTGCCCCTCGTGGCCGATGAGCAGGATCTCGTAGTCGTCGCGGGCGAACCGCACCGCCTCGCGGTGCACCTTCGTCACGAGCGGGCAGGTCGCGTCGATCGCATCGAGATTGCGGTCAGCCGCACCCTGCACGACGGCGGGAGAAACCCCGTGGGCGCTGAAAACGATGTGCGAACCCTCGGGAACCTCGGCGACATCATCCACGAAGATCGCGCCGCGCTTCTCGAGCGTCGACACGACATGGATGTTGTGGACGATCTGCTTGCGCACGTAGACGGGGGCGCCGAAGCGGTCGAGCGCCTTCTCGACCGCGATGACCGCGCGGTCCACTCCTGCACAGTATCCGCGGGGAGCGGCAAGCAGAACGCGCTTCGCGCCGGCCACGGGGCGGTCGACAAGCCGCCCGCGCTCCACCGGGGAACGCGGCATTCCGAGGCTCACGCCAAGTGCGCCGTTAGTGATGCCGTTCACCCGACCATTCTACGGATGACGAGCGAACCGACCTGTGCGCTCGTCGTAGCGCCAGGCAGTAGCCAATTGCCGAACAGTTGGATACTGTGCAATCACTGACGAAGGAAGACTCATGTCGAGGTCGATCGCAGTTCTCCCCACCATTCTGCTCGCCGCTGCCCTCACGGGGTGTTCCAGTGGTCCACCACAGCCCGTCGGTACCAACACCAGTCCCACGCCCACCACGACGCCAGACGGACCGTCTGCCCGATCAGGCTGGTTGGTGGAGGCGAGCAACAATTACCTCGCCGGCTCGGCCCGGATCTGCGGTGACGACCCGATTATCATCGACCGCAGTCTCGAGGAAGCCGGAATCTTCGTTGAGGTGAACGGTGGGCCGGTGGACGGCCAACTCGACCAGGGGGTGTACGAGGTCAGCTCCGGGCATCCTGCTCGACTTCCACCTCGGCAAGTACGACATGTACTGGGTCGACGGGACCGCCCGCGACGGCACCGTGTACGAGTTCCGTGGCACCTTCGACATCGTGACCGACAGCGGTGGCGTTCCCGTCAGCGGGTCGGGAACCGGTAGCGGGCGTATCATTCACCCTTCCGGCGACATCGAGCAACGCGACGACACAATCGTCATCACCTTCTCCCCCATCCCCGAGCCGCCCGACTGGTGCCCATACACGCCCGCTCGATTAGCGCCTCGGCGGTCGGCGCCAGCCGGTAGCCTGTGGGGGGACCAGAGGGAGAGAAGGTCGATGACCGTCGAGATTGCGCCGCCAACCGTCGACACCCCCTGGTCTGTCTCGGTGCTCTCGGCGAAGATCAAAGGCTGGATCGATCGTCTCGGCACCGTCTGGGTGGAAGGCGAGATAACCCAGTGGGGTGTCTCCGGCGGCAACGTGTACGGCAAGCTCAAGGACCTCGAGGCGGATGTCACCGTCTCCTTCACGCTCTGGTCGTCTGTGAAGGCGAAAGTACCGGACGACCTCAAACAGGGCGACCACGTCGTGGCGCTCGTCAAACCCAACTACTGGGTCAAGGGCGGCACGCTCACCATGCAGGTGTTCGAGATGCGCCACATGGGTCTCGGCGACCTGCTCGAACGGCTCGAACGACTGCGGCAGAAACTCAGCGCCGAAGGTCTGTTCGATGCCTCCCGCAAGAAGCCGCTGCCCTTCCTGCCCGGCTGCATCGGGCTCATCACCGGCAAGGACAGCGACGCCGAGAAGGATGTGCTGCGCAACGCACAGTTGCGCTGGCCCGCCGTCGACTTCCGTATCGCGTACGCCGCGATGCAGGGCGACCGGGCGTCGGCAGAAGTGTGTGCCGCCCTGAAGAAACTTGATGCCGACCCCGAAGTCGAGGTCATCATCGTCGCGCGCGGCGGCGGCGACTTCCAGAACCTGCTCGTCTTCAGCGATGAATCCCTCGTGCGAACGGCCGCCGCGTGCGAAAAACCCATCGTCAGCGCGATCGGACACGAGGCCGATCGACCGCTGCTCGACGAGGTTGCGGATTTGCGGGCATCCACCCCCACCGATGCGGCGAAGAGGGTGGTTCCGGATGTCGCGGAGGAACTCAGCCGCGTGCAGCAGGCCCGTGCGCGAATCGGTATGCGGGTGACCAATCGCATCACGACCGAGATGGACCGGCTCGAACAGTTGCGCAGCAGGCCCGTGCTCGCCAACCCCGGGTCACTCATCGACATTCGCGCCGAAGAACTCACGCGCTACGTCTCGCGGGGAAGCGAACTGGTGCTGCGCATGGTCGAGGCGTGCACGAATCGCACAGCGGAACTCGCGGCACAACTGCGGTCGCTGTCGCCGCAGCGCACCCTCGACCGCGGGTATGCGATCGCCCAGCTTCCTGACGGGCGAGCGCTGCGCGCGGCGAAGGACGCTCCCGTCGGCACACCGCTCCTCCTCACCGTCGCTGATGGCCGCCTGACCGCAGTGGTGGATGACGCGAACGCCTCCGGCAACTCTGATCGGTAGAGTTGACCCGTGGCCACGACAACTCCCGCCCCGGCTGATGACGTCAGCGCGCTGAGCTATGAGCAGGCGCGCGACGAACTCGTGCGGGTCGTCGCCGAACTCGAACAGGGCTCCTCCACGCTTGAGCAATCGCTCGCGCTGTGGGAACGCGGTGAGGCGCTCGCCCGTCGCTGCGAGGAATGGCTTCTGGGAGCGAAGGCCCGACTGGACGCCGCGCGCACCGCGGCAACCGAGTAGGCCATGGCGCGACCGAAGTCGCCGCCGATCGTCGCCGAGCTGGGCAGGCCGGAAACGCCGGAAGAGGCAGCCGAGCGCAAAGCGGCGAGTTCGCTGCGGCGGCGGTCCCATCAGACGCCCATCAACCTGCTGCTGTCGATTGCGGCGTCACTCGGGATTGTGCTGTTCCTTGTGCTCGTCGTAGTGCGCCCGGACCAGGCGGCCCCCGAACCCATCGACTATCGCGCTATTGCGGTGCAGGCACAGCCAGACGAAGGCGATCGACTTGCGGCTCCCGTGCTTCCGCCGGGGTGGAGTGCGAACCGCGCCGTCCTGCAGCGGGTTGCTGGCGGCGGCCTCACCTGGTCGATCGGCTTCCTCACTCCGGATCAGGAGTTCATCGCGCTCGAGCAGGGAGTGCAGGTCTCCGAAGCCTGGCTGCCCGGCTATCTCGGCAGGGCGCAGCCGACATCCACCATTCGCAGTGAAGGTTTGCAGTGGCAGGTGTACGACCAGCGTGGCTCCAACGTCTCGGCCAACTTCGCCTACTCACTCGCAGCCGAATCGGGCGACAGCCGCTACCTGCTGCACGGCAGCGCGAGTGACGAAGAGTTCAGGCTACTCAGCTCAGCGATTGCTGCCGAACTCGCCAACGAGAGGGAATAGCGTGCCTCATAGAACACCCACAATCGCGTGGCAGGAAATGGTGCGCGGCAATGATCGATTCGTGGCCGGCGAGCCGCGACATCCACGACAGGATGTCGAGCGCCGCACCGAACTCGCCACAGCGCAGCGGCCGCATGCCGCACTGTTCGGCTGCAGCGACTCGCGGCTGGCCGCCGAAATCATCTTCGATAAGGGCATCGGCGACCTGTTCGTTGTGCGCAACGCGGGCCAGATCATCTCCGATGCGTCGTCGGTTCGCTCGAATACGCCGTGAGTGTGCTCAACGTGCCGCTCATACTCGTGCTCGGGCACGACGAATGCGGCGCGGTTCGGGCGGCAATCGACTCGCAGGCACCGGATGCCGACACCCTGCCCCCGCACATTGCGAGCATGATCTCCAAAATCGTTCCCGCCGTGCGGCGGGTTGGCGGTGCCGCCTTCGACGCATCGGCAATCGACGCACTCGATGTCGGTCGTGCACACCTGCGCGACACCATCGCCGAACTGCTGCAGGAATCGGAACTGATAAGCGATGCTGTCGCCGCCGGTACGCTGGGAATCGTGGGCGCGAACTACCGCCTGCTCGAGGGGCGCGTAGTCGCCGACACCATTCTGGGTCTCGACCCCTCACCTATCCAGAAAGAAGCCGCAACGACGTGAGCACATCCGAGGAATACCGCATCGAACACGACACGATGGGCGAGGTGCGAGTACCCGCCTCAGCGCTCTACAGCGCTCAGACCCAGCGCGCGGTGGAGAACTTTCCGATCTCTGGCGCGGGGCTGGAACCCGCGCAGATCGTCGCCCTCGCACGGATCAAGCGCGCGGCAGCCCTCGTCAACGGTTCGCTCGGAATCATCGACCCGGCCATCGCCAGAGCCATCGCGGATGCGGCCGACACCCTCATCGCCGGTCACCATCACGACCAGTTCCCGATCGACACCTACCAGACCGGCAGCGGAACCTCGAGCAACATGAACATGAACGAGGTGCTCGCGCGCTCGCGACCGACACGCTCGGCTCCCCCGTTCACCCCAACGACCATGTGAACGCGTCGCAGTCGTCGAACGACGTGTTCCCGACCTCGGTGCACCTCGCGGTCACGGGCGCGCTGCTCGGCGACCTCATTCCCGCGCTCGATCACCTCGCCACTGCCCTCGAAGCCAAGGCCGCCCTGTGGGCGACCGCCGTCAAGGCGGGACGCACCCACCTCATGGACGCCACCCCCGTCACCCTCGGCCAGGAGTTCGGCGGCTACGCGCGACAGATTCGGCTCGGAATCGAGCGCGTGCAGGCGACCATCCCCAGGGTTGCCGAAGTTCCGCTCGGCGGCACCGCCGTGGGCACCGGCATCAACACCCCCGCCGGTTTTCCGCAGAAGGTCATCACGGAGCTCGCCTCCAATTCGGGGCTCCCGATCACCGAAGCAGCCGACCACTTCGAGGCGCAGGGCGCTCGCGACGGGCTGGTTGAGGCATCCGGTGCCCTGCGTGTTCTCGCGGTGTCGCTCACGAAGATCTGCAACGACCTGAGGTGGATGGGCTCCGGCCCCAACACCGGGCTCGGCGAACTGCACATTCCCGACCTGCAGCCGGGCTCATCGATCATGCCCGGCAAGGTCAACCCGGTGATTCCCGAGGCCGTGCTCATGGTGTGCGCGCGGGTGATCGGCAACGACGCGACGATCGCGTGGGCGGGAGCATCCGGAAGCTTCGAGCTCAACGTCGCCATCCCCGTCATGGGGACGTCGCTGCTCGAATCGATCCGTCTGCTGTCGAACTCGTCGCGGCTGCTCGCCGACAAGACCGTCGTGGGGCTCGAGGCCAACCTAGAGCGCGCGCGTGCCCTGGCCGAGTCCTCCCCCTCGATCGTGACGCCGCTCAACCGGGTCATCGGTTACGAAGCCGCGGCGAAGGTCGCGAAGCACTCGGTCGCCCAGTCGATAACGGTGCGCGAAGCCGTCATTGACCTCGGGTTCGTGGAGCGCGGCGAGATCACCGAAGAGCAGCTCGACACCCTGCTCGACGTGCTCTCGATGACGCGCCCGGGCTAGCCCAGCGCGACCGCGATCCAGAACCCTGCGAGCAGGAACGGGCCGAAGGCGATACGCGAGCCTCGGCCGCGGGTGATGAGCAGCACCACGCTTGCGACTCCCCCGAGCAGGAACGCTGCGACCGGTGAGAGCACGGCAACCGTGACAGTGGATGACGCGAGCCCGAGCGCTGCGCCGAGTTTCAAGTCACCCATGCCCATTCCGCCCGTCAGGTTCAGCAGCAGAAGGAACGCGGCGTAACTCGCGCCCGCGATGAGTGGCACGAGAGTGCCCGTCTCGCCCCAGTGGATGACCGCGGCGAGGAGACCGGCCGCAATGCCGGGCACGACGAGACGGTTGGGCAGGCGGTGTTCCCGCAGGTCAACCCTGACGAGTTCGGGAGTCACCGCCGCGAGGTAGAACAGCGGAAGCAGCGCGACGGTCGGGCCATTGGCGACCACAGCCAGCACGGCGACCGCCACCGCGAGAGGGAGCTGCCAGGCGAGGGTGCGCCCGCCCGTTGCGGGGGCAGGGGCGGGCGCGCTGCCGTCGAACCCGATTCGGGGGTGAACGCGGGTAGACGGCATGGTGCCGAACCTAGCGGCGGAGCCACCTCATCCGCTGGCTCTCTCCACAGCGGTGCCGAGTGGCCTCAACTTGTCGCCTGGCGCTTCGCCAGGCGACACTTCGGGGCCACTCGAAGCGGCCGGGCTGGTCGGCAGGGCCTCGTCGCGAGGGACGGGCGGGTTGATTGCGAACTGCACTAGGGCTATCGCGCCTATCAGCCCCAGCACCATCGGTATCGAGTAGGTGAGGCCAGTGGCCCCACCGCCCCAGCTCATCATCCCCGAACTCTGCGCCAGCACACCGTTGGAGAAGACAACCACGGTGAGTGCAGCGAGCGTCAGCAGCCGGACGCGCCGCAGTGTGAACCAAGGGAGCAGGCAAGTGAGACCGAGCAGGATGCCGACAACAGCGGCAGCAAGCGCCCATCCCGCGGCGAGTTCGACCATGATGTCCCATGCGGGACGCACCGTGATCGATCCCGGATCGGCAACCCAAATCGACCCATAGATGTGCACCTCGCCCGGCAGCGCCCCGATCATCTCGGCATGGGAAAGACCCCGCCGGTTGTCGAGCAGTTGCCAGTGCAGGACGTTGATCACACCCACCACGCCGGTGACCCAAACCACCGCAGCACCCGAAGCGGATGCCGCCACGCGCTTGCCCAGTCCCTCACGCCCAGTATGACTATTGTCTCCGCGCATACCCCGAGCGATCAGGACAGCGGTAACGACGAGTGCGGCGGCGTAGGCGAGCACATCGACGCGCATGGTGAGAAACCCGAAGGCGAACGTCCACACTTCTGGGATATGCGCGATGTTGCCAGCTGTTGGAATCCAGCTTCCTACAGCAGCGACGGCCGCCAGGAGGATCAGCGTCACCCCCCACCGCACCAGAGGAACGCTGCCAGGGGTGCGCCAGAGGACGACCGTGCTCACGATCGGCGTAACGCCCACGAACGCGGCGAGGAGCACCACCGCCACAAATCGGGGGAAATCCAAGGTGAAATTGCCGAGTAAGCCATGCACGATTCCCTCGCGACCCGTCATCGCCCGTGCGAGGGAATCGCTGAACAGAAACAGAGACACGACGCCGCTCGTCAGCGCCAGTGCCGCCCACCTTTTTGAGCGTCTGATGGCAAGTTCCGGTGTCACGACCGCTGCGGAGAACAGGCCGGGGCGGGCGACCGTCACGGCCAGCGCGAGCGCTCCAATTGCGACATCCGAGTTACGCATCCCCACCTCTGGCGCGTCGCGCAGGTCGGCGAGCCACTGCTCGCGGTACTGCTCCTTGAGCCCAGCGGGCAAGGTCGCTGCGGCCACAAGTACGACGTTCCGTGCCGCTTTCTCCCCCGCGCTCATGCGGTCGCCACCCTCGTGACGATGGCTCGAGAGCCGTGTGAGCGAGCCGCGAATTCGGTGACTGCACTGCGCGCGGCGACCGCGCCATCCGCTGTCAGCTCGTACAGCCGGCGGCGAGGGCCGGGGCGGGAGTCATCCGCTTCCCAGTCTGAGGTCAGCCAGCCCAGCCGCTCGAGCCGCTCGAGAATCGGGTACACGGTTCCGGCTGGGCGACCGCTCGACTTAATGACGAGGAGGCCCCACGTCGGTTCGCGGCTCGAGACGAGCACGGTGAGAACGTCGATCGTGGCCGGGGTGACGCGGCTGAGAGGCTCCATGCGCCAAATCTAGCTATATAGAGATAGCCCCACGACCCCCCGTTCTGGGCGGTCAAGGTCATCCAGAGGAGGAGATTTGGGCGACACGCCGCGCTGGCTGGCTCGTTCGTGCGGCGTGTCTCCGAATCTCCTCCGTTACGTGCGGCTGGCGAGCGGTGGTGGGGTCTCGACAAGCTCGACCAGCGAGCTAGGCGCTCTCCAGAAGTTCAGTCACGAGCGCAGCCACCGCGGAACGCTCCGAGCGAGTGAGGGTGATGTGGCCGAACAGCGAGTGCCCCTTGAGGCTCTCGATGACGGAGGCCACACCATCGTGCCTGCCGACGCGCAGGTTGTCGCGCTGAGCGACGTCGTGGGTGAGCACGACCCGCGAGTTCTGTCCGATGCGCGAGAGCACCGTGAGCAGCACATTGCGCTCGAGCGACTGCGCCTCGTCGACGATCACAAAGGCATCGTGCAGCGAGCGTCCGCGGATGTGGGTGAGCGGCAGCACCTCGAGCATGCCGCGGTCGATGACCTCATCGAGCACGTTCTGCGACACAACCGAACCGAGGGTGTCGAACACTGCTTGCGCCCAGGGGTTCATCTTCTCCGCGGCATCGCCCGGCAGGAATCCGAGCTCCTGGCCGCCGACCGCGTACAGGGGCCGGAACACCATGATCTTGCGGTGCTGCTGCTTCTCGAGCACCGCCTCAAGGCCAGCACACAGGGCGAGCGCCGACTTACCGGTGCCCGCCCGGCCGCCGAGCGAAACGATGCCGACCTCCGGGTCCATGAGCAGGTCGATCGCGAGGCGCTGCTCCGCACTGCGACCGTGCAGTCCGAAGATGTCGCGGTCGCCGCGCACGAGGCCGATCCTGCCCCTGGCGGTAACCCGACCGAGAGCGGAACCCCGGTCGGAGGTGATGACAAGACCCGTGTTGAGCGGAAGGTCCTGCACACCGCGAGTGTGCAGCTCTTCCTTGTCGTAAAGCTCGTTCATCTGCTCGCTGGAGAGCGCCAACTCGGCGTGCCCCGTCCATCCGGAGTCGACCGCGAGTTCCGCACGGTACTCCTCAGCCGCGAGGCCAATGGATGCCGCCTTCACCCGCAGAGGAAGGTCCTTCGAAACCACGGTGACAGCCAGACCCTCATTCGACAGGTTGAGCGCCACGGCGAGAATGCGCGTGTCGTTGTCGCCCAGCTGCAGGCCCGATGGAAGCACCGAGGTGTGGGAGTGATTGAGTTCGACCCGCAGCGAGCCGCCCTGGTCGCCCACCGCGATCGGGAAGTCGAGACGTTCATGCTGGATGCGCAACTCATCAAGATTGCGCAGTGCCTGGCGAGCGAAGTAACCGATCTCCGGGTCGTGCCGCTTCGCCTCGAGTTCGGTGATGACGATCACGGGGAGAACGACCGCGTGCTCCGCGAAACGGAAGATGGCCTTCGGATCGGAAAGGAGAACCGAGGTGTCGAGAACGTAGGTTCGTTCCGCCTGCCTCCCCTTCGCATCCGCCGAAACTGTCCGGCTCTTCTTCTGCTGCGGGTTGGCTAGCTCAGGCAAAATGCACTCCGTCCCCGAGCGCTTTCGCCCCCGGATCAGTTCCTACGGAACGGCCACGAGCATCCGAAGCGAACTTGCGTGGCCGCTTCGATCAGGCGCCTTACCTGATGAGTTTGACGCTAATCCAACCGCGGATGAACCCACTCACGACACGCCAATGGGTTCAGACCCGCGTCGCTGATGCATAGCTCGCGAAGCTCGCGCGCAGCATGTCGAAGCTCTCCTCGTCCGTGGAGACGTGCGGGCTGATACGCACCCCAGCGCCCCTCACCGTCACCGTCACGCCATGGTTGAAAAGGGACGCCGTGAGCACGGTCAGGTGGTCGGCGTGCGGTTCGACAACAACGATTCCCGCGCGGTCGGAGCTCTCCCTGGGCGACACCACAGGCAAGCCGAACTCGTCGGCGAGGTCGAGCACCTGGTCCACCTTCTCGGCGAGCCGCTCCGCAATTGCGCTCACACCGACGTGGTTGATCTCCTCGAGCGCCGCAGAAAAACGTGCCTGGGCGAACGGGTCACCGTAAGTGACCTGGAAGGCATTCACTGACTTGCTCGGCGCCGGAACCTCATCGAAGGGAAGAAAAGTGTCCGTCGCGTTGAAGCCGGAGATGACCGGGGTCAGCCGCTCAACGGCCCGATCGCTCATGGCGAGGAAGCCGGTGCCCGCACCCGCGCGCACCCACTTCTGGCCGCCGGACGCGATGACATCGGCACACTCCCACGGTGCGTCAATGGCGCCGAAGCCCTGGATGGCATCGACGATGAGCAGGCGGTCACCGATCACCTCACGAATTCCCTCCAGATCGGCGGTGAAACCCGTTCGCGCATCGACGAGGCTGAGCGCGACCGCGTCAACGGATGACGTCAACTGCTCGCGCAGGTTGCCCGGCGTCACCCGGCCGTGGTCGGTCGTGAGCCAGACCGGATTGAGCACCCCGAGTGCCTGCGCCGAACGCATGGCCGCGAAGGTCAGACTCGGGAACTCTGCCGCCGACAGCGCGACGCCGCCAGTGATTCCGAACATCGCGTGCATGAGCCCCTGCGAGGTATTGGGCTGAAAGATGATTTGGTCCGCGCGCAACCCCGTGGTCTCGGCGACGGCGTTGCGGAGCCGCTCGTGCTCATCTCCCATGCCCTCGAGCGTTCCGAAGCGGGCGCGCCCGTGCAGGCCGCCCTGGGCGTACTGCTCGTCCTTGACCGCCCTGCCGATCGGGCCGACGCGGGCGAAATCGAGGTAGCCGGGCTCCTCAAGGAACGCTGCCGCGTGCTTGTCGATGGTTGTCATGATCCATACCTCCGGTGCCGGCGGGCGAAATCACGCACCGCCCTCAGGAAATCCACCTCGCGGAGGTCAGGGTAGAAGGCTTCCACGAAATAGAACTCACTATGAGCACTCTGCCACAGCATGAAATCGCTCAGTCGCTGTTCACCAGAGGTGCGGATTATCAGGTCCGGATCCGGCTGGCCTCCCGTGTACAGGTGATCGGCGATCATTTCCGGGGTGAGCAGTTCGGCCAGTTCCTCGATGGAGCCACCCTCCTTGCCGTGGGCGCGCAGGATGCTTCTCATGGCATCCGCTATCTCCAGTCGCCCGCCGTACCCGACGGCAAGATTGACGTGCAAGCCGGAATTCGCGGCACTGCGCTTCTCCGCGGCGTTGAGCGCGGAAGTCAGGGTCTCGGGGAGCCCGTCCGTGGTGCCGACGTGCTGCACCCGCCAATTGCGGTAGCGCGAGAGTTCGTCGGCGAGATCGGCGATGATCTCGAAAAGCTCAGAGAGTTCATCGGCGGGACGACCGGTGATGTTGTCGGCCGAGAGCACGTACAGCGTGACAACCTTGATGCCCAGCTCATCGCACCAGGTCAGGAACTCACGAATCTTCGCGGCACCCGCCCGATGGCCGTGGGCGGCGGTCTCAAGAAGCCGCTGTTTCGCCCAGCGCCGGTTGCCATCGACGATCATGGCAACATGGTTCGGCAGATCCTGCCCCCCCAGCCAACGCCTCAGGCGCTGCTGGTACAGCTGGTAGAGCGGCCCGCCGCCGGACGGGATATCCCTCTGCTTCACACAGCAACGCTAACCCAAACTCACGCTGACTTATCATTGCCCAATGACTGCAGCAGACGGTGTGGATGAAGAAACCGGCGATCTCCCCAATGTGCCGCTGCTCGAGGAATCGATCGAATACGAGCGGCTCGACCCGAAGCCCACCTGGCGCGGCTGGATCCACACCGCCACCTTCCCCCTCGCGATAGTTCTCGGGGCTGTGCTCCTCGTACTCGCCGACGGCGCAGCAGCGCGTATCAGTTCTGCCGTTTTCATCGCGTCAGCCCTGCTGCTCTTCGGCATCTCCGCCCTGTACCACCGGCTCAACTGGAGCGAGCGAACGAGAACGTTGCTCAAGCGGTTCGATCACGCCAACATCTTCCTGCTCATCGCGGGTTCGTACACACCGGTGAGCGTGCTGAGCCTCCCGCAGGAGAAAGCCACCCTGCTGCTCTCCCTCGTCTGGGGCGGTGCGCTGCTGGGCATCGGGTTCCGCATCTTCTGGATCACCGCGCCCCGCTGGCTCTACGTGCCGCTGTACGTGCTGCTCGGCTGGGCCGCCGTGATGTTCATCGTCGACCTGTTCAACGCGAACGTCATCATGATGGCGCTCATCATCCTGGGCGGCCTGTTCTACACGGTGGGCGCAGTCATCTACGGTCTGAAGAAGCCCAACCCGGTGCCGGGAAAGTTCGGCTTCCACGAAATCTTCCACACTCTGACGCTGCTCGCGTTCCTCAGCCATTGGGCCGGGATCCTCCTCATCGCTGTGGATCCTCCGGTGCTGGGGTAGCCAGCGTCAGTCGGTGTTCTTGTCTTCCGCTTCGCGCTCCATGCGGATGCGCTCCTGGATCTCAGCCCGATACCGAGTGCGGCGGATGCGGCGGGTCATGTCAAGAATGAGAAAAACGGTCACGATGGCAACGAGGAAGATCGCGAAGAATCCGACCACCCCGGGGGTGACGAGATTCGGGTCGACGTTCAGAGTCCCCATGTCTGCTCCAGACCTCACGAGATAAGCGAATAGCCTGTTACAAAGCCTATCCCCGCCGTTGGAGTTCGATGACCGTGACGCATGACCACTCGTCAGAAGTGGATGACCGTGAACCCGACGACCTCGCCGAGCGCTACGGGCGCACCAACCGCGATTCGCGCTGGGTGCGGGTTCTCGCGATAGCAACTGCGATCGGCTTCGCAGTCGTGCTCACCGCGTGGCTCATCTGGGGAGGACTGTTGGGCGCGCCAGCCCAGCTCGAGGCCCGCAACTCCGGCTACACGATTCTCGGCGATGACCAGATCGAAATCCGCTGGAACCTCACCGTGCCACCGGGAACACCGACACAGTGTGCAGTGCAGGCTCTCAACGAGAGGTTCGCAGCGGTGGGCTGGAAAGTGGTGGATGTTCCGGCATCCGAACAGCGAACGCGCACCCTCTCGGAGCTGGTCCGCACGACCGAACGCGCCGACTCCGGCTTGATCTACCGCTGCTGGTTGAATTAGGCTGGCATATTCTTCAACGAGACCGGTCGCACTGGCCGGTCTCCTTCCATGAGGAGGACTATGTCTGACACGTCAGTCACCTGGTTGACCCAGGAGGCGTACGATCGCCTGTCCGCCGAACTCGAACAACTGAGCGGACCGGCCCGCAGCGAGATCGCCAAAAAGATCGAGACTGCCCGTGATGAGGGCGACCTCAAGGAGAACGGCGGATACCACGCCGCCAAGGATGAACAGGGCAAGATCGAGGCCCGGATCCGCGTGCTCACCCAACTCCTGCGCACCGCAACCGTGGGCGAGGCTCCGGAGAGCAAGGGCATCGTCGAACCCGGAACCGTTGTCACCGCGAAAATCCAGGGCGACGAGAGCACTTTTCTCGTCGGCAACCGCGAGATCGCGGGAGACAGCGACCTCGAAGTCTACAGCGAGCAGAGCCCGCTCGGGCGGGCCATCATGGGCCTGGGGATCGGTGAGTCGACCAGTTACACCGCTCCGAACGGCAAGTCGATCACGGTAAAGATCGAAAAGGTCGAGACCTACCAGCCGTAACCACTTCGGTGGTCGAGCTTGTCGAGACCCGGTCTCGACTCCGCTCGACCACCGGTTGTTCAGAAGTCGATTCGAGGCGCGAAGCCACCGTCACGCAGGTTCTGCAGCACGAGTTCGGCGTGTTCGGGTCCGCGCGTCTCGATGTGCAGTTCGAGTTCGACCTGGTTGATCTGCAGACCCGATGTGTTGCGGGAGTGCAGCACCTCGATGACGTTCGCGTTCGACTCGGCAACGATCTCTGCGGTGCGGGCGAGCTGCCCCGGGCGGTCCGGCAGCGGAATGCGCAGTTTGAGGTAGCGCTCCGACGCGGCGAGTCCGTAGCTGATGATTCTCTCCATCACCAGTGGGTCGATATTGCCGCCGCTGAGCACCGCAACCGTTGTTCCGCAGTTCGAGACCTTGCCCGAGAGGATCGCCGCAACGGCGACCGCCCCCGCCGGCTCGACCACGAGTTTGGCCCGCTCCAGGATGACGAGGAGCGCTTTGGCGATCTCGTCGTCCTCGACGGTGACAATGTCATCCACTGCGCCGCGCACGATCTCGAAGTTGAGCACACCCGGCTTGGAGACGGCGATGCCGTCGGCGATCGTTGGCGTCATCGCGATCTCGGTCGGTTCGCCATTGATGAGCGAGAGCGGGTACGGGGCCGCGTTGGCGGACTGCACACCGATCACCCGCACCGTGCGGCCGAGCGTCGCGGCCTTCTGCTTGATGGCGCTCGCAACCCCAGAGATGAGTCCCCCGCCGCCGATCGGCACGATCACCGTGTCAATGTCGGGAACCTGGTCGAGAATCTCGAGACCCAGAGTGCCCTGGCCCGCGACAACGTCGGCATGATCGAAGGGGTGAATGAAGATGGCGCCGGTCGACTTGGCGAACTCCGCGGCGGCGCGCAGCGGTTCATCCACTGAATGGCCGCGGAGAATGACCTCGGCGCCGTACTGTTTGGTTGCCTGCAGCTTGGGAAGCGCGACACCGATCGGCATGTAGATGGTCGACTTGATGCCGAGCTCGCGGGCGGCGAAAGCGACCCCCTGCGCGTGATTGCCCGCGGAGGCGGCGACCACTCCCCTGGCCTTCTCCTCCTCGGTGAGACGGGAGATGCGGTTGTATGCGCCCCGGATCTTGTACGAACCGGTGCGCTGCAGGTTCTCGCACTTCAGGTGCACCGGCGAGCCGAGCACCTCGGAGAGGAAGTGTGAGCTCTCCATAGGGGTCACGTCCGCGACGGTGTGGACGACGGCCCGCGCGGCCTCGATCACCGCGAGGTCGGGGCCGGCGATCGTCAGGTCAGGCATCCGATTTCTCCGTCAGCTTTTTAGCGGCTCGCCGCCGCGGAGGGGGATCTTCGACGACGGCTTCGGGTGGCAGGTTGAGTTTCCAGGTGCCGGCGGCAATGTAGTTCACCATGACATTCAGCACCGCGACAATCGGGACTGCGAAGAACGCTCCGGGAATGCCCGCGACGAAGGCTCCGGCAGCGACGGCCAGCACCACCGCAAGGGGGTGAACCCGCACGGCCGAACCCATGACGAGCGGCTGCAGAACGTTGCCCTCGATCTGCTGGACGGCGAGCACGATGATCGAGCAGCCAAGCGCAGCCAGCGGACTGACGTAGATGAGCGCGATGAAAACCGCGAGCGCCCCCGTGACGATCGCCCCGACGAACGGGATGAAGGAAGCGAGGAAGACGGCGATGGCGATTGGGATCACGAGCGGCAGGCCGAGGAGCCCACGCACCGATTCCGATGCCGACCGCATCGACAAAGGCGACGAAGATCTGCACCTGAGCGAAACGGGAGAGTGTCAGCCAGCCGGTAATCCCCGCACCGTCGATCGCGGGACGTGCGCGACGCGGGAACAACCGCACGACCCACGCCCAGATGCCCTTGCCGTCGATGAGGATGATGAGGGTCGCGAACAACGCAATGATGGTTCCGGCAATGACGTTGCCCGCCGTGGCGCCCAGCGTGAGCGCACCGGCGATGATCACGTCGCTGTCTTCCTGGATGAACTCCCACACCTCACCGAGGTAGCCGTCGATCTGCTCCTGGGTGAGTTCGAATGGCGGGCCCTGCAGGAACTCCGTGAACTGGAAGAACGCCTGCACCGAGCGTTCCCGCAGTTCGGGAAAGCCGGCCCTGATCTGCGAGACGACGAGGTAGATGAGACCGGCGACGATTCCGATTGTGCCGAGCAACGTGGTGATGACAGCGAGCCATTTCGGCCAGCGGTGGCGCTGCAGCCAGTTCGAGAACGGAACCAGAAGCGCGGACAGCACAACTGCGATGAGGAAGGGGATGACGAGCAGCCGCAACTCCATGACGAGGAGTCCGAGCAGGATGAGCACGCCTGCGACCGCGAGCAGCCGCCACGCCCACTGTCCTGCGATCTCGACACCGATGGGAATGGATGTCTCAACCCGACGCTTGCGCTCGTCACCCGTGAGCTGTTCACTGCCCGGAGGAGGCGGCGCTTTGGGCGAGTTGGCGTTCACCGCCGGCTGCCTGGGTTTGCGTGTGGCCACCGGCTTAGTCTAGATCGCCCGCCCGGTGCCATCACGCCGTATGTCGCCCGCCATCGCTAGAGTCAATGGCGATGATCACCACGGTGTCGCCCGCGCAGGCGAGAAGGATTGCCCTTGCGGCGCAGGGGTTCGGGCGTCCGCGGGCAGCGGCCCCGGGCATCCGCCAACTCGACCTGCTCGTGCAGCGGTTGCGGCTGCTGCAGCTCGATTCTGTGAACGTCTTCGAGCGCAGCCACTACCTCCCCGTCTTCGCCCGGCTCGGTGCCTACGACAAGGCGGACCTCGACCGGCTGACCTTCGGCCCGAAGGCCCGCTACACGGAAGCGTGGGCGCACGTGGCCTCCCTCATTCCGAGGGAGACCTGGCCGCTGTGGGGCTGGCGGCGCGAAGCGACGCGCGCGCGGCACGAGAACAACCCGAAGAGCTGGATCCACGCCAATCGCGGCATGCTCGACTGGCTGCGTGCCGAACTGGCCGAAAAGGGTCCGCTGCCGGCAGGCAAGATCGAACACGATGCCAACAAGCGCAAGGGAACGTGGTGGGAGTGGTCCGACGTCAAACTCGGGCTCGAGTACCTCTTCGACTGGGGTGAGGTCGTTTCTGCCGGGCGCACCAACTTCGAGCGCGTGTACGGGCTGCCGGAGCAGGTGCTGCCTTCCGAGCTGCTGAACCACAGCGCGAGTAAGCACGATGCGCAGCGCCAGTTGCTGCTGTGGTCGGCCGAGGCCCACGGTATAGGCACGCTCGGCGACCTCGCCGACTACTTCCGCATCATGAAGACCGAGGCTAAACCGATTCTTCAGGAGCTCGTCGATGAGGGAGAGCTGCTGCCCGTCGAGGTTCCCGGCTGGGAGCGCAACGGCCGGCCGCTTCCGGTCTACCTGCACGCTGAAGCGCGCATCCCCCGCCGGATGGAGACAGCGGCGCTGCTCTCCCCCTTCGATCCCGTCGTGTGGGAACGCGATCGCGCACTGCGGACGTTCGACTTCCACTACCGAATCGAGATCTACACCCCCGAACCGAAGAGGGTCTTCGGCTACTACACGCTTCCCGTGCTCATCGACGACAGGATCGTCGGCAGGATCGACCTCAAGAGTGATCGGCAGCGCGGAGTTCTGCGGGTGCAGTCCGCGTGGAGTGAAGGGGATGCCGCCTTCGGCAGCGAGGACCGCATCGCCGGGCTCGTGACAGAGGCGGCCTCGTGGCAGGGACTCGCCGAGATCGAAGTCGTCGACAGGGGCACCCTTGCGACATCCATCGCTGGTGCGCTCGGCGTGCGGGCCACCCCGCGCGGTTAGAAGCTGCGACCGACCTCGGCAAGCCGCTTCACCCGGTCGGCGATTGGCGGGTGGGTGGAGAACATCCGGTCGATGATGCCCGGTTTGATCGGGTCGTTGATCCACATGTGTGCCATGGTCGAACTCTGTTTGATCATGGGGCGCCCATAGGCCTCGAGCTTCTGCAGGGCGCTCGCGAGGGCATCGGGGTGGCGCGTGGTGAGGGCCGCCGTGGCATCCGCCAGGTATTCCCGCTGACGGGAAATCGCCGCCTGCACGACTGTTGCGATGAGCGGCGCGATGATCATGGCCGCAAGACCGAACACGAGGATGAGCGGATGCCCGCCGCCGCCACGCCGTCCACCGCCGAAGAAGGCCATTCGCAGGAACATGTCGGCAATGAATCCGACCGCGACGACGAGTCCGAAGACGATCATCGACACTCTGATGTCGTAGTTGCGAACGTGACCGATCTCGTGCGCCATAACACCCTCGAGCTCGGAGTCGTCGAGCAGTTCGAGCAGGCCCGTTGTCGCCGCGACGATCGCGTGATCAGGATCGCGCCCGGTGGCGAACGCGTTCGGAGCGGGGTCGTTGACGATGTACACCTTCGGCATTGGGGTACCGGTCGTGATCGACAGATTCTCGACAATGCGGTAGAGGCGCGGGTTGTCGCGCTTCTCGATCTGCTTCGCCCCGCTCATTGCGACCGCCTGGCGCGCTGCCGCGAAGTACTGGATTACGGCGTAGATCGTCGCGACCACGAACGTGATGATCACGATGCTCATGTCGTTGTACACCCACGCGGCCAGATATCCGAGTCCCCCGATGATCAGGATGAACAGGAGGATGATGAAGACCGTGTTGCGTTTGTTGGCCGCTATCGCTCTATACATTTAGCGCGGTACTCCGAGCAGAATCTAGAACTGAACCCTCGGCGGCTCAGCGATTGCGGCGCTGTCGGCCACCTCGAAGAACTCACGCTCGGTGAAGCCGAGACCGCGCACGAAGAGCGTGTTGGGGAAAATCTTGATCTTCGTGTTCAGCTCACGGACGCCGCCGTTGTAGAAGCGACGCGACGCCTGGATCTTGTCTTCGGTGTCGACGAGCTCGCCCTGCAACTGCAGGAAGTTCTGGCTGGCCTGCAACTGCGGGTATGCCTCCGCGACGGCGAAGATGCTCTTGAGCGCCTGCTGCATGTGGTTCTCCGCAGCGGATGCCTCGGCCGGACCCTGCGCCGACAGCGTCTCGGCGCGAGCCTTCGTCACGTTCTCGAAGACGGCTTTCTCGTGCGCCGCGTAGCCCTTCACCGCCTCGATGATGTTGGGCAGCAGGTCGGCTCTGCGCTTGAGCTGCACGGTGATGTCGCTCCACGCTTCATCCACGCGCACATTGAGGGTAACGAGGGAGTTGTAGGTCGACCACAGGTAGATACCCACAATGACGACAAGCAGGACGATAACGCCAATGACGATAAGGAATTCCATGCCTAGAACTATAGGGGAGTCCCGTTCAGCTTCCGCCTAAAAATCATGAAGCTGTTGGTGAACTCGCGGGTGCCATGCAAGCAGACATAGGCTCGCCATGTGGCATCAGCGAAAGAGCCGTCGAAGACTCGACGAGGGCGTAGGCCCGCCGCGGACGGCGGCGAGGGTGCCGCGCGCGCCTCGATCGTGGCCGCAGCCCAGCGCGAATTCATGAAATCGGGCTACGACGGGGCATCCATGCGGGCCATCGCCCGGGAGGCTAATGTCGACCCGGCGCTGGTTCACCACTACTTCAGCGACAAGGCTGACCTCTTCGCCGAATCGATCTCCGCTCCCCTCCGCCCCGACCAGGTGGTCGGTGAGGTGCTGCGCGGGCCGCGCGATCAGATCGGTGTTGGCATCATCCGCAATGTGGTTGCCAGGCTGAATGACGAACGGGCGCGATCGGTCGCCATCGGCCTGTTGCGCACGGGGCTTGGTCACGAGTTCGCGGCGCGGATGCTGCGGCAGTTCCTGCTGCGCGAGGTGCTGCACCGCATCACCACGGAGCTGGACCTGGACGACGGCGAGCTGAGGGCGAGCTTTGCCGCCTCGCAAATCGTCGGTCTCATTGTGGCGCGGTACGGCATCCGCCTGGGTCCGCTCGCGGAGGCGAGCGACGAGCAGGTCATCGCTCGAGTGGGGGCGGTCGTGCAATGGCACCTGCTCGGTGACGTGCCAGACGCTTGACAGCGCCGCTCGCCGGGTGAACAATTCATCACATGATGAATTCCGAGATCGCCATTGCGGTGCGCTCCCTGCGCGTCAAGCGCGGCGGCGCGAGCGTGCTGCCCGACATCAGCCTCGAAGTGCACAGCGGCCAGGTCGTCGGGCTGCTCGGGCCGAGTGGCAGCGGCAAGACGACACTCATGCGCTCGATCGTCGGAGCCCAGATCACGCACGGCGGCACCGTGACCGTACTGGGTGCACCCGCCGGATCGGTCGGGTTGCGGCGCCGGGTGGGCTACGTCACGCAGAGTCCGAGCGTGTACGACGACCTCACCGTGACGCAGAACCTGCGCTACTTCGCTCGCGTGCTCGGCGCGCCCGCATCCGATGTGGATCGCGTGATCCTTGAGGTGGACCTCGGTGCGCAGCGCAACAACCTCACCGGCAAGCTCAGTGACGGGCAGCGCGGTCGGGTCTCGCTGGCGGCAGCGCTGCTCGGCAAGCCCGAACTGCTCGTGCTCGACGAGCCGACCGTCGGCCTCGACCCGGTACTCAGGCGCGACCTCTGGGATCTGTTCGCGTCGCTCGCCTCGCGCGGCGTGACCCTGCTCGTGAGCAGCCATGTGATGGATGAAGCGCGCCGCTGCGATCGGCTCCTGCTCATGCACAACGGGATGATCATCGCCGATGAGACGCCCGACTCGCTTCTCGCGCGTACCGCGACGAGTGATCACGACGCTGCCTTCCTCGCGCTCATCGCGGAGGTGGCAGCATGAACGCCCGGTTGACGCTCGGCACCGCGGCGCGCGTGCTCTCCCAGGTGCGCCATGACAAGCGCACCATCGGGCTGCTGCTCGTCGTTCCCAGCCTGCTCATCGGGCTCATGGCCTGGATCTTCAGCGACACCCCCGTCTTCGACACCATCGGACCTCTCCTGCTCGGGCTGTTCCCCTTCACGATCATGTTCCTCATCACGAGCATCACGACGCTGCGCGAACGCAGCTCCGGCACGCTCGAACGACTCATGACGATGCCGCTCGGCAAGTTCGACTTCATCGTGGGCTACACGCTCGCGTTCGGTCTGCTCGCGATCATCCAGTCACTCATCGCGGTCGCGTTCGCGGTCTGGGTGTGCGGCCTTGAGGTGAGTGGCGAGCCCTGGCTGCTCGTTGTCGTGGCTGTCACGAACGCGATCCTCGGCACGACGCTCGGGCTGCTCGCGAGCGCGTTCGCCCGCACCGAGTTCCAGGTGGTGCAGTTCATGCCCGCGTTCGTGTTCCCGCAGATACTGCTCGGCGGCATCTTCGTGCCCCGCGACTCGATGCCCGACGTGCTCTACGCGATCTCCGACTGGCTGCCCCTGTCGCACTCGCTCGAAGCGCTCAGCCTGGTGTCGAGGGATGCGTTGGCCACCGACGATGTGCTCGTTCAGCTGGCCATCGTCGCGGCCTTCGCCCTCGGCGCCGTCATCCTCGGATCGATCACCCTGCGCCGCCGCACCCCCTGAGCGCCCCTTGGCAAGCATGAACCCCGTCGAGTGGCCCCAAAGTGTCGCCTGAAGGGCATTTGGGCGACAGTTTGGGGCCACTCGAGGGTGCAACGGGGTGGTAGGAGGGGGAGTTACTCGCCGAGGACTCGCTCGAGGTAGTCGTTCGCGAACACGCGGTCGGGGTCGAGGCGGTCGCGCAGCGCCACGAAGTCGCCGAAGCGCGGGTACAGGTCGGCGAGCTCCTCCGCACCGAGGTAGTGCATTTTGCCCCAGTGGGGGCGTCCGCCGTGGGAGAGCATGATGGCTTCGACACCCCTGAAGTAGTCGGCGGGGGCCTCCCGGTAGTAGCGGTGCACCGCGATGTACGCGCTGTCGCGGCCGGTCGCGGTCGACAGCCAGAGGTCGTCCCCGGCTGTCGCGCGAACCTCGATGGGGAACGAGATCCGCCAGCGCATGCGTTCGATGAGGTCGCGCACATCGCGCAGGGCCTCCGGCGCCAGGTGCTGCGGGATCGCGTATTCCATTTCGCGGAACCGCACCCGCCGCTCGGTGCAGAACACCCGGTGCGAGAGGTCGGTGAAGTGCCGGTCGCCGGTGAGTTTCACCGACATCCGGTTGATGGGGCCAACGAGCGCCGGCACGGCACTCCCCATCTTCACTGTCGCGGCGAAAGCGGTGTTGGCCATCAGCCGGTCGTCGAACCAGCGACGCACCCGCCCGAGCGGCGCGCGACTCCCGCTGAACGGCAGTCTCGTGTTGGTCTTGGTGAGCGCAATCTCGGTGTGCGGAAACCAGTGGAACTCGAAATGGTCCTGGCGGATGCGCGCCTCCCACTCGTCGAGCACAGTATCGATGTTCTCGGGCCGCTCGACCGCGCGCAGGAGGAACGCCGGCACACACCGCACTGTGACCTCGACGAGGATGCCGAGCGCACCCAGCCCGAGCGCGACCGCCGGAAGGAGCTCGGGGCTGTTGCGGGCATCCACTTTCAGCAGTTGTCCGTCTGCAGTGACGAGCGTGGCCCCGGTGATGCGGGTCGCAAGGCCGCCGAACGCCGCGCCGGTGCCGTGCGTTCCGGTGGAGATGGCGCCGCTGATGGTCTGTGCGTCGATATCGCCGAGGTTCTCGAGGGCGAGCCCCAGCGGTTCGAGCAGCGCGCTCAGTTGCCACAGCGTCGTGCCCGCCGCGACCGTGACCTCCTCACCATCAACCGATTGGATGCCGGAGAGCGCAGACAGGTCGAGTTGCAGTCCGGGCGCGACCGCGATGCCGGTGAAGCTGTGCCCGGACCCGACGGCTTTCACGGGCATGCCGTGCTCCCGCGCTTCGAGCACGAGAGCGACGACCTCATCCACACTCGTCGGACGCGCAACCCGGGCGGGAACGAAGGTCTCTGAGCGGCCCCAGTTGCTCCAGCTCACAGGAACGCCTTGCCTTCACCGCGATAGGTGGGCACGCATTCGATGATGCTGCCATCATCGACGACGGCGAACTCGTTGACGTGTTCGCTCACTTCGCCCGCCTTGGTGTGACGCCACCAGACCCGGTCGCCGACCTGAAGTGATGCCGCTGTTGGTCCCTTGAGCGGCGTCTGCACTTCGCCCGCCTGCTCGCGCGGCACGAGCCGAAGACCCTGCGGCCAGACCGGGAGTGGCGCCCGGTCCCGGCTGGCGGGACCGGATGCTATCCACCCGCCGCCGGCGACGACCGCCATGCCGGGGTTGGGCTTGCGCACAACAGAGAGGGCGAATGCTGCCGCGGGGGCCGGGCTGAAGTGGTCGTAATGGTCGAAGAGGTGCGGGCCGAACAGCCCGCTTCCGGCGGCGACCTCGGTGACCGACGGGTCGGCAACCGTGCTCTCGATCGAGCCCGTTCCGCCGCCGTTGACGAACTCGAGTTCGGCGAGCTCCCGCACTGCGCCGACCACGGCGGAGCGCCGCTGCCGCAGCTCGGCAGCCGACCTGCGCTGCATGTCCCGCACGATCGCCCCCCTGAGCCGCTGCCTGGGTCGGTTGCCCACCCCCGCGATCTGGGCCTCGTACGCCATGACACCGACCAGACGGAAACCTTTCCTCCCGACGATGTGTTCGGCGAGGGTGCGCGCCTGCTCCGGGCTGCGCACAGGCGAGCGCCAGACTCCCATGTAGCCGAGTACTGGTGAGCGCCAACCGGCGTCAAGCTCGATACAGACGCGGATGCTGTTGCGCTTCTCAGGCGAAATCACCTCGTCGATGAGGTCGAGGTGCTCGACCGAGTCGACCATGACGGTCACGCGCGAGCTGAGTGAGTCGTCGAGGGCGAGCACGCGGAGCGCGGAGCGATCGGTCGTCGGGTAGCCGACCACGACATCCGGAATCGAGCGGGCGATCCACAGTGCCTCGGCGAGGCAGTAGGACAGCACCCCCGAATAGCCGGGAAGCGCGAGTACGGCGTCGAGCACGGCGCGGCAGCGTACAGATTTGCTGGCCACCCTGATCGGGGTGCCCGCAGCGCGGTCGAGCAAGTCGAAGGCGTTGTGGGCAAGCGCGGGCAGCGAGAGCGCCCCGAACGGCGGTTCGAGGTGACTGGTGGCTGCCGACAGTTCGGGCCAGTAGCGCTCAGGCGTCGCCCACGGAGCACCTGCCGGGCGTGTGAGTTGCACTAACGCCCCCCTGTCTTCGTCATCGGAACCTCCGGCGTCAGGGTATCGAAGTTCGGCACTCCCGCAGTGGTCCGGCTCCGTGTCAGGGCGTGCTAAGTTAGGTTTGCCTTACCTACCTTCGACCTCAGGAGCACTCCCCCAATGCGTACACCCCGTGGCGGACTCGCCATCGCTGCCAGCATCGCCGCCCTCGCACTCGGCCTGGGCGGCTGTGCCGCAGACCCCGAGGTCGCACCCCCCGCCGCGGAGGAGAGCGACGGGCGTTTCACGCTCTACGCCGGACGCGACGAAGGCCTCATCGCTCCCCTCATCGAACAGTTCACCGCCGAAACCGGCATCGAGGTCGAAGCCCGTTACGGGTCGAGCACCGAGCTGAACGCCCTGCTGCTCGAGGAGGGTGATCGCACTCCCGCCGATGTCTTCCTCTCCCAGGACGCGGGCGCCCTCGGCTCACTCAGCAATGCGGGACTCGTCGCGAAGATCCCCGCCGAACTCGCCGACCTCGTGCCCGCCGGCTTCACCTCCGACAACGACGACTGGATCGGCGTCACCGGCCGCGCCCGCGTCATTGCATACGACAGCGAAAAGATGAGCGAGGCCGACGTGCCCGACAGTGTCGACGCCCTCGTCGACGACGAGTGGAGCGGCCGCGTCGGCTTCCCGCCCGGCAACGCGAGCTTCCAGTCGTTCGTGACCGCATACCGCGTGCTGAATGGCGAGGACGCAGCGGATGCCTGGGTGCAGGCAATCAGCGAGAACTCGCCCGTGCTGACGGAGCGGAACGGGCCAACCCTTGACCTCGTCAACAGCGGTCAGCTCGACCTCGCCCTCATCAACCACTATTACTGGTACCAGACCGCCGCCGAGGTCGGTGCCGACAACATGCGCGCGAAACTCAAGTTTCTGCCGGGCGACGCGGGCGGGATCGTGAACGTCACGGGTGCGGCACTGCTCAAGGGCTCGGAGACGGATCCGGACGCGATCGCGTTCATCGAGTACCTCGTCTCCGAGGCGGGCCAGCGCTACTTCGTGGAGAATACCTTCGAGTACCCACTGCTCCCCGGCGTCGACGCGCCAGAGGGTCTTCCGGCACTCGACACCCTCGTCAACCCGAATCTCGACCTGAGCGATCTCGACGCCCTCGAGGCCACGCAGGAGCTTCTCGCGAAGTACGGACTTCTCTAGGAGCAATCCACGCCGGTAGTTGCCGGCACCAGGAGAGCGATGCAGGAAATGGTCGCTGCAGTCGATGCAGCGCAGAGCAGCAGCAGGCGTCCGCCGCGGACCCTGCTGCTGCTCGCGATCGTTGCCTGCGCTCTCGCGGCGATCCCGCTGGCCTACCTGCTGGTCCGGATCGGATCGAGCGGAATCGAAGACGCACTCACCGTGCTCGGGCGCCCGCGCCTGCCGCAACTGCTGCTCAACACTTCAGCGCTCGCCGTGGCCGTCACCGGCACGTGCGTTCTCATCGGTGTGCCGACGGCGTTCCTGCTGTCGCGCGTGCGGCTGCCCTGGCGGCCGACCTGGGCGGTGCTCGCCGCCCTCCCACTCGCGGTTCCCTCGTATCTTGCCGCGTATGGATGGCTGTCCGCCTTTCCGACGATGCAGGGCTTCTTCGCCTCCTGGCTGGTTCTCACCCTCGTCTCGGTGCCCTATGTGACGCTGCCCGTGGCGGCTTCGATTCGGGCGGGAACGGCCGGACTGGATGAGGTTGCCAGGACTCTTGGCCGCAGCCCCTGGCGCGCGTTTTGGATCGGTACCTGGCCGCAGATCCGTCCGGCAACCCTCGCCGGTTCGCTTCTGGTCTGCCTGTACGTGCTGTCGGAGTTCGGCGCCGTGTCACTGCTGAGATTTCCCGTACTAACGACCGCGATCCAGCAAGCGTACGGCGCAAGCTTCAACCGCAACTACGCCGCGATCCTCGCGACGGTGCTCGTGCTGATGGCGATGATCGTCGTGCTCGCGGAACAGGGAGCGCGCGGCCGCGCCCGCCGCCGGTTCAGCGCCGTACCACTCATCGCGAGACCGAGGCCCGTGCGTCTGCGACACTGGAGCGTGCCGTCGTACCTGCTGCTCGCATCCGTTCCGGCTCTCGCGGTCGGGCTGCCGGTGGCGGTGCTGTTCGTTCGGCTCCTCGACGCGGAGACCCTGCGAACGCTCGACATCCTCGACCTGGGCGATGCGCTGCTCAACACTCTCGTGCTGTCGCTCGGGGGCGCCCTCATCGCGGTGCTGCTCGCCCTGCCGATCGGGGTGCTCGCGGCTCGCTATCGCGGTCGCGTGGTGCGGGCCGTCGAGACGATCGGATACCTGCCGCTGGGGCTCCCCGGTATCGTCGTCGGTCTCTCGCTCGTCTTCTTCTCGCTCGCGGTCATGCCGAGCCTCTACCAGACGGCGATAGTGCTCGCCTTCGCCTACGGGGTGCTGTTCATGCCGAAGGCGATCGGGGCGATCCGCAGTTCGGTCGGGCAGGTGCCGACCTCCCTTGAGGACGTCGCCCATACGCTCGGGTACGGGCGATTGCAGACGTGGTGGCTCGTCACCGCACGACTGGCTCGACCCGGCATCGCCGCCGGCGCGCTGCTCGTCGCCGTCACCGCGATGAAGGAACTACCGGCCACCCTGCTGCTGCGCCCCACCGGCGTTGACACCCTCGCGATCGAACTGTGGGCCAGAACGGATGTCTCGGCTTACGGTTCAGCTGCCCCCTATGCCGCGGCGCTCATCCTGGTCGCCGCAATCCCCGCCTTCCTGCTCTCCGGGGCCGGCCGTGGCCGGGCGGATGTGATGCCCGGATGAGCCGCCTGTCGCTTTCCAACATCGTTGTCGGCTATGACGCCGACGAGGTGCTGCGCGGCGTCTCCTTCGACGTGCCGCACGGCGCACTCGTCGCCGTCGTCGGACCGAGCGGATGCGGCAAGACCACACTGTTGCGGACGATCGCCGGTCTCATGAGGGCACGCTCGGGCGAGATCCGGCTCGACCAGCGCATGGTGACGACCCACGGCATCCACCTGGCACCGGAGAAACGGCGCGTGGGCTGGGTACCGCAGGACGCCGCACTGTTCCCGCACCTGACCGTCGCCGAGAATGTCGCGTTCGGTCTTGGTCCCCGCACGAGCGCAGCGCGCAGGGCTTCACGGGACGACCGGGTGCGCCACCTGCTCGAACTCGTGGGGCTCGCCGACCTCGCCGATCGCACGCCCTCGCAGCTCTCGGGCGGTCAGGCGCAGCGGGTCGCCCTCGCCCGCGCGCTGGCGTCGGGCCCGGAGGTGGTGCTGCTCGACGAACCGTTCGGCGCGCTCGACCCGATCCTGCGCAGCGAACTGCGCGCCCAGGTGCGGGCGCTGCTCGAGGCGGAAGGCACGACGGGAATCCTTGTCACCCACGACCAGGCCGAAGCCCTTTCGATCGCCGACTATGTCGCGGTCATGAACGATGGCGAGATACTGCATTTCGCGCGCCCGGACGAGGTGTACCAGCGCCCCGCAACGCCGTGGGTTGCCCAGTTCGTCGGCGACGCCGTCTTCCTGCCCGGCACCTGGCACGGCGACGAGGTCGAGTGCGCCCTCGGCCGGCTGGTCGCCGAGTGGGTGGGCGACGCGTCACCGCCCGTGGATGGCGCGACCGTAACCGTCATGGTGCGGCCCGAGCAACTGGTGCTCTCCGAGCCGGTGGATGCCGCGGCCCTGCCCGCGACCGTGACCGCCGTGAGCTACACCGGCCACGACGGACTACTTGAGCTCATGCTTGACAACGGTGTCGCCTGCTCGTCGCGCGTGACGGCATCCGGACTCCTGCCGCTCGGATCGAAAGTGGGCGTCGCGGTTGTCGGTCGCGTGCTGGCGTACCCCGACACGGACTCGAAAGAAGTGTTTGGAAATCGACGACATTGACTAGTTGCAATCACCCAGCAGAAGAGCCCCTTCCTGCGAATGTCGATACCACGGGCACGCATCCGGACTCCTCAGCTAAGTAGGCTTCAAGAACCATCCGTCGGCAACAGATCGCAACGCGGGTAGATCGACGGGAACGATCGAAGTGTCCGCCGCGACCACTACCGCCGCCGGAAAGATCTGAGGAGACGCGAGGATCGCCATCGCGATCTCGCGGGAAAACAGTCGGTCGCGTGGAATCAGTTTGTGATGTGGCCCACCTGCGGACAGGCTCTCCAACACAGAATCGTTTTTTACAGGCATCTCCGATCCAGCTGCCCATACAGCGTTTACTGCCATGGCTTGCAGTTCAGGGAGGTGATCAAGGGATTTGATCTCGCTAGGCGTCAGAATAAGCCCAGTCGGATCCCAACGCGCAACGAAAGTAGGCCTTTCATTACAGGTCGGAGCTCGGGCGGATAGTCAAGTGCGCCACCCGGGATCCAGCCGCTTCGAGTCACATCGACGATCGCTCGTGCATCCAGGGTCAGACGACGAAGCCGCCTAACCGGCAGTGACTCGACCAACTGCTGAATCTCCAGAAGGTGAGACGCCAATACGCTTGGCTTGGCGCAGGTCAGTAATGCGAGGGCTATCGCGGCGGCTTCGAGTTCCTGCTTTGAGCTTGCCACCTGTGCGCTCCACCACAGGTCATCGTCAGCATTACTCCGAATCGCTGCCATGAACACCGACGGATCGCCTATGCCGACTGGTGCCATGCTCGCGCCGACCGTCACTGTACCTAGTGTGCGTCCCCATTCCGCGACCCCGTCAATAGCGACCTTCGTTGCCAACCAATTTAGACCGAAGTGCGAATGGAGCGCATTCGCCAACATGCTCCAGGGCAGACTATTTTGTCGCGCGCCCGCCTTCTTTTTCAGGGAGTCGGCGACAGCGCGACCGACACCATCCCGTCGACCGATTCTTCGTAGCGGCGTTACGTCAGGAGCCTCGTACTCCTCGCCCTCGTCATCGTCCGCGAGTATCGGGTGTCGATGCCAAAGGAATTCCGACGAGGTCACAGCGGCCAAGTCAGCCCCCAAAGAGCGTCCTCCTGCCTCGAGGTATTCGCCCTGCAGCACCAGTTGAACTTGAGCCTCCTCCAGGGCCGAACCCTGCCGCACGCGCACTCCCATTGAAAGTAAAGCATCGGTCGCACCCGGAAACCGTCCGAACAACTCATCCGACAGGTCGATTGAGATGTGCTCGCCCGATATTCCTGCGCTATCCATTAGGACCAACCAACGTCGGAGGTGGCCCTCGCCCGGAGATGCGTGCAGGCGCTCCAACCACCACGCGAATTGATTGGGCTCGCGATCCAATTCTCGGTATTGAAGCAACAAACGCGCACGGGCGGGTGCGAGGGGGTGACCGGGCGCGTTGGAGATCGAGGTTCGAAGAGACCGCGCAATTGCATCGGAAGACGGCGCACCCACGAACAGGCGTGGAGGAAGCCCATGCTGCCCATTGGCAAGGAGGACCACGCCAACGTCATCGTGCACGACATCAATTACGCGATCCCGAGCTCTCGGGGCAGCATCGAACACACTGTCATCAATCAGAGTGCGCCCAAGTCGGCGAGTCCAGGCGCTCGGCACATTTGTATCGATCTCGTCGATCAAAGCATCGGCGACCCCCGCCACTTCGCCTGGTGTGAACATCCCTGCCAGAAACCTGGCAACGTTAAGCCAAAAGGGGCGGTTTAATAGCTCTCGCCACCGACCGAGGCGATCAAGAACTTCACCCGCAGACTGCGCGGGGGCGGTGTCGAACAAGTGTCGAGCCGCGAAATACTCACGAATCGGCTGAACTTCAAACTCAAACGAACCTTCTGTTCGGCTCGAGAGAACCCAGACCCGCTGCGTCACCGCCGTGAAGAGAGACTCCGCGATCTCGGGCTCATCGCCCAAATCGAGCAGGTGGTGCCTAATTAGATAGATCAATTCGCCCCGCGTCGCCCTGCCTGATCCGCCGCCTCCGAATCCGCATGGAGGTGCCAGCCGAGATACGCAGTGATGGCCTCCAGCTGACGGCGGTACTTCTTGACTATTGGGTCGGTCAAAGATTCACGATCAAGGAAGAACTCCATGTAGCTCTGGTACAGCTGCGTTCTGTCAGCGGGAATCGATTCACCCCGCCGCCTCATGAGCGACAGCAGGATCGCCAGTTGCATTGGATTCGTCGCAAGTTCCTTGACGTGCGGCTCGTTTATCCGCTGCCCGTATACTCTCCGCAAGTCGACGAACTCGCGCGGGGCCAATTTGGTCGCAGCTGCCCAGCGCGACAAATAGGCCATGCGCTGAGCCTCATCAAGCGGCCGAAGTTCACACTGCCCAAAGAAGTCAGAACTCGGCTCCGCCGCCCCAGCGAAGCTGGGTCGAGAGGTCACAACGATCGATACAGTCGTCTCACCATGGGTGTAGCGTCCAGCGAGATCGTTGATTTGAGCCACGACCTTCGAGCGGAGGTCAACGTCACCGACCTCGTCTAGTCCGTCCAAAACGAACAGTGTTGGGAGCCAATTCATCACAGTCGTGAGATCGTCGACAGAGAAGTCCCGGCCTCCACTGCGAACAGCGAGGCAGTGCGAGGCAAAACTCTCTATGCTCGGGCTGCTACCTGGCGGGCGCACCCGCTCCCCTCAGGATCAAGCGGGTCTTTGCCGGAGATCCACCTGCTGTAGTCACTAAGTTCAATGCGGATTGGTACACGTTCGCGGCCACTGATCTGATCGCGAAACTTTTCCATGGGAAGCGGCTCGCCAAGGAGTGCGGCGCGATGCAATTGAGCGACCATGATCGAGAGGGTGGACTTGCCCTGGCCCGGTGCACCAAGAATCGTCCAATTGGCCTGCTGGCCAGCCTGCAAAATGAGTTCAACACTTGATCGCTCCGAGGCCGTGCTCCCGAGGATCATTTGCTGAACCGATACGTCCAAGAAAATATCCTGCAGGGCCACTCCCTCAAGCTCTCCATGCTTGAATCGGACATCCTGATCTGTCGCCCACTCGGTTCGCGCCGCGTATTTGAGAACCTGCAGTAGGCGCTCGCGATCTCCAATTCGGAAGGCGTCGAAAAGGACGGCTCGCATGGCATCGAATCCGACGAGCATGTTCGGAAAAGCGAGTTTGGTTTCCCAGGGAACGTTGCTTAGCCGTCGGCTGACATCCTCGCGCCACCAAGCAGTCATCTCCAGTTTGAGGTTCTGGCCAGCCTTCACGAGGATGCGGTTGAGCCGATCGATGGTTCCTGAGTCCGGATATGATGTTCCGGGCACATTGGTCATCAGCGTCCACCGTTTCGTTCCTCCCCTCACCATCTCCTGGATGTTCGGGGTTTCCGCGGCGATCACTTTCTCGAGCCACTTCACGGGATCGCGTTCTTGACGCTGATCTGCCACCCACTTGACCTGCGCCGCGAACACCTTTGTCCCGTCGCTGTGCCCAAGTTCAAATGCGTCGAATCCACCATCTCGTTGGCGGGTTGGAAGGACTTGAAGGTCTGGCATGACGAACAAGGCAATGGCCTGACACAGCTCTTGAAACTGCATGTCATCCAGATCTTCGAAACGATACTTCGCCATGCTGCGAAGATACCGGCCTCTTAGGTTCCATGCTCGGTTGTAGTTGCCGCGCACCGAAAGTGTCGCTTCGCACGATCGCGACCACCCACTCTGGCGAGACCCGAGGGATCCACAGGCGATTCTGTCGAATCCCGAAGGCTACATAGATGCTCCGTTCGCGATTCGAGCCTTGGCAAGCTTGGCGACGACGGAGTCAGGTACGTCTTGGGTGCCACACTCGACTACATACTCCTCGAGGAGTGCAAGCTCCCCGGCTGGATCGCCCAAGCGACGAATCACAGCCCCCAATTGCTCCGCGGGCCACGGATCCGGTACGTCGCCAGTCACGGCTGACTCGCGGCTAGCTGCCGCGCGACACTCCGCAAGAAAGGTTCGAGCTTCCTCAAGTCGCTTTTGGCGCTTCAACTCGGCGATCGCTGGTTTCCATGTGGTCCAGTATTCGCCGCGCACTGTGCCAACTTCACGACGCGCAACTTTCGCGGCCTCGCGAGCCTCGCGGTCGGCCGCCTTACGAGCAAGCTCGGCAGCTCTGTGCGCGTTCAGTTCCTCGTGCTTCCGACGCTGCTCGGCATAGTCCTCCTCGGCCTCCGACGCACCAGTGAATGACAGGGTGACGCGCGCTCGCCAAGTCTCACCATCCACACGTGCCCAGACACGCGCCGGAACCACTGCGACGGACCCACGTCCAAGACTCTTGCACGCGGCAGCGACTTGAGCGCTAACGTCTGCCGGCACGTAGCCGACATGTTCCCCGCGAATTACCACCTTCACTGCATTTCGGTCGAATCGATTATTCGGCTCAGGCACGAGGTAGGCGTGCTGCATCGTGACGCCGCCCTCCGTTCGCCCAATGCCACGGAAAACACGAGAGACTTCCTCGCGACGGTGAGCCTCGCCCTCCACCTCAATGTCCGGCCAACCCGCGCCTATAGCCACGGGCTGCAACGGGCCTTCATCGCGGCCGCCCAACAAAAGCGTCAACAATCCAGCCACAGCGCCTCCTCTGCTGGCCGGAATGCTATAGGAAAAATAGCGTGCGTGCGATGGCGCCTGAGCTGAATCCCTTGCGCGAATTGTGGGCACAGGACTCATCGCTGTCGCTGGGGTGGGCGACGAACCGATCAATAGAGAGAGGCTGGCCCGCGTCGCTCATGTACCCCGACAGGGACTCGAACCCTGACTTGGACGATTTTAAGTCGTCTGCCTCTGCCAATTGGGCTACCGGGGCGCGGTGGAGCTAAGGCAATCGCGCCAGCGATTGCGCGACCCCAGCGCCGACTGAGCCTGCGAAGGAGGGTCGCGAACTCATACTACTTGCGCGCCTTACTTGCGCGGCTTGGCGAAGGCGGGGCCGGGCGCATCCTTCGGCTTGCCGATCGAGCGCCCCTTGCGCGCGGGAGCAGTGGTCGGGCGTGCGGCAAACTCTTCGAACGCTGCGCGGGGGAAGTCGCGGGCGGAAAGCCCAACGACGTCGCGGCCGAGGAAGAAGTTGAGGATCCACATCGCGAACACGCGGATCTTGCGCTCCCACATGGGTATCGCCAGTCCGTGGTAGCCGCGGTGCATGATCCAGGCGAGAACGCCAGTTATCGCAATGTTGCCGGATTGGAAGACGCCGTAGCCCACACCGAGCCCCGCGACCGCGCCGAGGTTGCCGTGGCGGTACTCCCGCGGCAGCTCATCGCGTAACACCGCAGTCAGGTTCCTGGCGAGAAGCTTGCCCTGGCGAACGGCGTGCTGGGCGTTCGGCACGCAGTATCCGCCGATGCCGTCACCGGTGACATCAGGCACGGCGCTCACGTCGCCAGCGCCCCAGGCGCCTTCGACGACGCCCGCATCATTGATGACACGAAGGTCGGTCTGCACCCTCAACCGGCCACGCTCCTCCGCAGGCAGGTCGGTGTTGCGCAGAACGGGGTTCGCCATGACACCGGCCGTCCAGATGATCACGTCAGACGCGAAGCTCTGGCCGTTCGAGAGCTCCACGACCCCATCCACCGCTGAGGTGAGCTGTGTCTCGAGGTGCACTTCGGCGCCGCGCTGGTCGAGGTTCTTCAAGACCCAGTGGCTTGTCTTCAGCGACACCTCGGGCATGATGCGACCCATCGCCTCGATGAGGTGGAAGTGGGTGTCGTCGATGGTGAGCGTCGGGTAGAGGCTCAGGAGCGAACTCGCGAGACTGCGCAGTTCAGCGAAGATCTCAATTCCGGCGAAACCGCCGCCAACCACGACGAACGTGAGCAGCCGGTCGCGCTCTGGGCCGGGTGGCAGATTGGATGCCTTCTCGAAGTTTGCGAGCACCCTGTCGCGAACAGCGACGGCTTCCTCGATCGTCTTCATGCCGATCGCCTCGTCGGCGACCCCTGGGATGGGGAACGTTCTCGATACCGAACCCGCTGTCATGACGACGATGTCGTACGGTTCCTCCCACGAGGCTCCCGTTGCGGGGGTCAGCGTCGCGGTGCGCTTGGCGTGATTGATCTTCGTCACTTTTGCGGCGAGCACGCGCGTGCGCGGCAGGTGCTTGCGCAGCGAGACAACCGCGTGGCGCGGTTCGATCGAGCCAGCCGCGACCTCAGGCAGGAAGGGCTGATAGGTCATGTAGGGGAGCGAATCGACGACCGTGACCTCGGCTTCGCCGCGGCGCAGCCATTTCTCGAGCCCGAGGGCAGTGTAGAAGCCGGCATAGCCGCCGCCGACGATGAGGATTTTGGGCACGGTAAAGCTCTCCTAGTGGTGAAGTCCTGATCAAATCTACTCCCTGCGCGGCAGCACGCCGAACCGGCGCATTGCGAGCACGCACATCGTCACGAAGGCGGCGAGGAAGACCAGCAGAACACCGAGCGGCAGCCCGAGGTTCCTCAGCTCGGTCAGTGTCGGGTACAGGGTGCCGAGCGGGTTTTCTGGCCCGAGGGCGACCGGCGTCCGGTCCGGCGATACCGGTTGCGCCGGCGGCACGGTCGGCAGGGCAGTTGGTTCCGCCCGGCGATTGACCCGGATCCACTCGGTCAGGCTGCCCATCGGGTTCGCATCGACCTGCTCGACCGAGGCGTTCACCGCGCCATTCGCGTCGAGCAGTCCGAAGCCGTAGATCGGGTCGACCCCGTCGGCCCCGGCCGGTTTCGCCGTCTGCAGGATCCTGTTGATCACGTTTGCGGCATCCAGTTCCGGATGCGCCGCCATCACGAGCGCAACAACCCCGGCGACGATTGGGGTCGACCCGCTCGTACCGTTCCAGCGCACATATCCGCCACCGGGAACAGCGCCAAGCAACTCCTCGCTCGGGGCGGAGACGCCGATCGTGATTCCCTGCGATGAGGCGTTGCGGCTTGCGCCACCAGACCGGTCCACGCCAGCGACCGTCAGAACGCCCGGCATCGTCGCCGGCGCGCCGACCGAGGTCGTTCCGCTGCCGCGGTTGCCGGCCGCAGCGACGATCACGACATCTTTCTCCATCGCGTACAGGAAGGCGTCGTCCCAGCTCTCCGGCCAGCTCAGGGTGTT
Organism: uncultured Actinomycetota bacterium; assembly: GCA_963848065.1. Lineage (GTDB taxonomy): Bacteria > Actinomycetota > Actinomycetes > Actinomycetales > Microbacteriaceae > CAWKBZ01. Next base: position 90,970 of record CAWKBZ010000002.1, read on the forward strand.
GCGGGTGAGTGACATATTGATGACCCGCGCGCCGTTGTCGACAGCCCAGCGCACGGCATCCGCCACTTCCTGGTCGGAGTCTCCCGTGCCCGCTCCGAAGCCGATCGAGATGGACAGAATGGATGCCTCAGGCGCCGTTCCGATGAGCCCGTCTCCCGGAGCTGACCCGCGTCCCGCCGCGAGCGACGCGACCATCGTTCCGTGATTGCTTCCCGAACCGCCCACCGGGCGCTGCCCGTTGCTCGACCCGATGCCGGAGAAGTCGGCGCCACCGGTGACCGCTCCGCGCAGGCTCGGGTGCGACCCGTCAACACCCGTGTCGATGACCGCGATGGTCACCCCTGCACCCCTTGTCGTGTTCCAGGCCTGTGTGATGCCGTACTGGTTCAGCCAGTACTGGCCGTCCCTGATGTAGTCGGCCTGTGCGGGCGCCACACCGACGAGAGTGAGGGCGGCGACCGCGAGAGCAGTGAGGAACGCAGTCGCGCGCCGCGACATCCGCTGAGGCATCACGTGTAGTCCCTGCATTCGCACACGGTCGGGCTCCAGGCTGCACGGTCGAGGGCAAGGTCGCCGATCGGGTTCACCCCCGGACCGGCTGCGAGCGAGTGACCGACGAGGGCGTGCAGGCACTTCACCCTCGTGGGCATGCCGCCGGCCGAAATGCCGTCAAGCTCGGCTACGTGCTCAATGCTGTCGCGGTCGGCCAGATACGCTTCATGCGCCGCGCGATACGCGTCGGCGATCTCGCCATCGAGCAGCGTCGCCAGTTCGGTCATAACCCCATTGGCCTCAAGACTCGACACGGCCGCCGTCGCGGCGGGATGACTCAGGTAGTAGAGGGTCGGAAACGGAGTGCCGTCCTCCAGCCTCGGGCTTGTCGCAACGACTGTGGGAGCGCCACAGGCGCAGCGCGCCGCGATGCCGACCACGTTGCGCGCGGGGCGCCCCAGTTGTGCGGACACGGTGGCGACATCCACTTCGGTCGGAGCGTCGAAAGGGGGCCTCACTCCGCCTCTCCCCCTCGGCGGGGCGCGAGTTCGCTGGCCGGGGCGCCTGGAGAGGCCTGCGGTGAACACCGAGGTGAGCATCGACTTCACCCAATCGACTCGTGTGGTCTGAATCGTGTCACTGATGGGGGCGCCGTCGGCCGTCGTCGCGACCTCGGTGTCGTCGATCACGAGGTAGCTGTACTCACCCGGGTAGACGTACAGCAGTCGATCCCTGGCCTGCGACTCGATGTAGGCGGGATCACGCCAGCGGTCGACCTCCCCCTCGAGCGTTTCCACGTCATCGCGCAGCGCGTCGACCTCCTGCTGGATGCGCGCAATCTCCTGCTGTTGCTCCACGAGAAGCTTGAGGGATGGCGCGAGCACAATTAACGCGAGCACGACCAGGGCAAGCACCGTCAGCGTCAGCCCGGACATGCGGATGCCCCGCAGCCAGCGTTCGGGTGCCGTCTCCTCAGGCAGGGCGACCGGCACCTTCTGGGTCTCGCGCCGGTTCGCCATACCCTAGATCGTAAGCTGTCTACCCCGTGAACCTCGGAAACGAGCTGCGGCCCGCGTACACTGCCGCGTCGCCCAGTTCCTCCTCGATGCGCAGAAGTTGGTTGTACTTCGCGACGCGCTCGGAGCGGGCGGGCGCGCCCGTCTTGATCTGGCCGGAACTGACCGCGACCGCGAGGTCGGCGATCGTCGTATCCTCCGTCTCGCCCGAACGGTGCGACATGACTGAGCTGTAACCGCTGCGGTGGGCGAGGGCAACCGCATCAAGGGTTTCGGTGAGTGTGCCGATCTGGTTGACCTTGACGAGGATGGAGTTCGCAGCCTTCAGCTCGATCCCCTTCGCGAGGCGGGTCGGGTTGGTGACGAACAGGTCATCGCCGACGATCTGCACCCGACTGCCGATCTCGGCGGTGAGACTCGCCCAGCCCTCCCAGTCGTCTTCGTCGAGCGGGTCTTCGATGCTCACGAGCGGGTACGACTTCACGAGGTCCGCGTAGTAGGTGCCCATCTGCGCAGCCGAGGTGCTCTTGCCCTCGAAGGTGTATGTGCCCTTCTCGTAGAACTCGGTGGCGGCGACATCGAGCCCGAGCGCGATGTCCTTGCCCGGCGCGAATCCTGCCTTGCCGATCGCCTCAACGAGCAGGTCGAGGGCGGCGCGATTGCTCTCAAGGTCGGGGGCAAAGCCACCCTCGTCCCCGAGCCCGGTGTTGAGCCCCTTGCCCTTCAGCAGGCTCTTCAGCGCGTGGTAGGTCTCGACGCCCCAGCGCAGGCCCTCGCTGAAGCTCTCCGCCCCGACCGGGAGGATCATGAACTCCTGGATGTCGACGTTCGTGTCGGCGTGCGATCCACCATTGATGACATTGAGCATGGGCACAGGAAGGATGTGCGCATTCGGCCCACCGAGGTAGCGGAACAGGGGAAGCCCCGCCGAGTCCGCTGCGGCCTTCGCGACCGCGAGCGAAACCCCGAGCAGGGCGTTGGCGCCGAGGGTCTTCTTGTTTTCGCTGCCGTCGGTCTGGATGAGAACGGCGTCGACAAGACGCTGGTCCGCAGCATCCATTCCCTCGATTGCGGGACCCAGTTCGTCGTAGACCGCATTCACGGCGGCGAGCACGCCCTTACCCAGGTAGCGGTTCTTGTCGCCGTCGCGGAGTTCGTAGGCTTCGAACGCACCAGTGGATGCCCCGGACGGCACCGCCGCGCGCGACACCGTTCCGTCATCGAGCAGAACCTCGACCTCGACGGTCGGGTTACCGCGCGAGTCGAGGATTTCGCGGGCGATTACTGCATCGATGAGTGCCAAGGGGAGCTCCTAAGGAAGGGGGTGGATGTCCGCTTGGAATTCTACTGCTCAGGCCACGCGGCCCTTCCGCTCGGCCGCGATGGGAGCCCGGTAGAAGAGTTCGGCGTCATCCTCGACCCCGCGCACGTTGCCGACATTCTCCCACCCGAGACTGTCAAGCAGCAGCCGCATCGGATAGTTGGACTGCGTCGTCGCCGTGAACAGTTTGGGCGTCGGCGAGCGCTCCATGATGACCTCGACGAGGCGACGACCGATGCCGCGCCGACGATGCGATTCGGCGACGATCACGTTGCGGATGAACCCGTTGTCGAAGAAGGAGCGATCGGTCACCGAGAACCCGACGACGACGTGATCGTCAGTGGCGATGATGATGCCGCCCAGTTCGAACCAGTGACGCAGGCGCAGTTGACGGGTCTTCGCGACCGCGATATCGGGCCAGGCGAGGGCAGAAACTCCTGCAAGATCCTTTTCCGTCGGCTTCGTGATCACGATGTTCTGCATGCAGAGCGCTCCTTCGTCGAGGGACTTACCCTTCCTCAAGGTAAAACTTCCTCGCGAGTGGAAACAGCCCGTTCCGATGCTGAGAGTTCTGCGTATAATGCCGCGCGACCACCGGGACCGCGCCCGCTTGGGTCACCCGCGCCCGGGCGCCGGGGCGCGGTTGACCCCGCCGGGCGCGGACCCTGTCATTAGCGGGCGGATTTCGAGGTCGTCAACCGTTGCGGTGGCTTCGGTCGCGGATGCGACCTGCGAGAACCCCTGTGCGACGAGGGCTTCATACGAGGGGCTTGAGGTTCTTCGGGCGCCGCTCAAGCCGAACCCTCATCCCCCGGGCAACGAGGGCAGCCTTGAGGGCGGCCAGTCTCGCCGGTGGGAGGTCATCGTGCAGGAGGGCCACCGCATCCGCTGTCTCAGCGTTGGAGAACTCGACGAGCTCGACGAGGCGCTCGAAGCCGAGAGAAATGCCGGTTGCGGGCACTTCGGTTCCCAGGAACCTGCCGATCATGCCGTCGTAGCGCCCGCCCCCACCGAGCGAGTATCCGAGCGCGGGGTGGGTTACCTCGAAGATGGCTCCCGTGTAGTAACCCATTCCGCGCACCAGGAACGGGTCGAAGACAACGAGTTGCCGCCCGACGGTCTCGTTCACTGCCTGCCCGAGCGCGGCAAGCTCGGCGACGATGGCCGCATCGACGCCGCGCGGCAGCGCGCCGGTGATCGACGCCTCGCCGAACTCCGTCGACGCAACTCGTTCGCTGCGGAGAAACTCGGCGAGATTGCCGATCGCGGTCAACGGGTAACCACGCTCAGTGAGTTCGGCGATGACCCCGTCGGAGCCCACCTTGTCGAACTTGTCGAGCGTGATGAGAACCGCGGGATGATCCGCCGCGGCGAAACCGAGTGCGGCAAGCATGGCCGAGAGAATTCGGCGGTCGTTGATGCGCACCGTGAACCCTTCGACACCGAGCGCATCGAGGGCGGCAGCGGTAGCGACGATGAGTTCCACTTCGGCAAGCGCGCCTGCCTCGCCGATGATGTCGATGTCGCACTGAACGAACTGGCGATAGCGCCCCTTCTGCGGACGTTCTGCCCTCCAGACCGGAGCGAGTTGGATGGCGCGGAACACCGCCGGCAGCTCTCCGCGGTGGCTCGCATAGAAGCGGGCGAGCGGCACGGTGAGGTCGAAGCGAAGCCCGAGGTCTGCAAGCTCGAGCGGGTCGGTCGCGTTGGCGAGATCGTCAGGGGTGAGTCCGCGCTTCATCACCGCGTAGGCGAGCTTCTCGTTGTCGCCACCGAGTCCGGCGTGCAACCGCTCGCTCTCCTCCACAACGGGCGTCTCGATCTCGTCGAAACCGTGCGCCCGATATGACGCCCGGATGACGGCGAGAATCCGCTCCCGGTGTGCCTTGTCTGCGGGGAGGAAGTCACGCATTCCGCGCGGCGGAGTGACAGCTTTGACCATCCGACGATTGTGGCAGACTTTTACCATAACGGTCGTTGTGTTAATGGTCGTCTTGCGCTATCGTGAGTTCCGCCCGGCTTTCAGCGTGCCGTCGATGAGGATCCGAGTCACGCGAACCGGGCGGTCGGCGCGAGCATCGGGTTGCTCGATGCCCGCCTGGATCGGCGATCGGGGGATTGCCGTTCACTGCGTCTCATCGCGCGGCTTCGTGCTGCGCGATGAGCGCACCCGTGGTGCTCCCCTCGTTCGGGCGGGTGGGGGCACCACATCACGCCAGCGTCGGGCTCAGCTTCTCCAGCCGTGCACGATGACTCTCCACCGCGCGATGGAAGGCGGCCGTGGCTGCCGCTTCGTCGCGGTTCACGATGAGGTCGAACTGAATACCGTGGAAGGTCGCGACGAGCACGCGGGCTTCCAGCCGGGCATCCTCGGGCGCCAGGCCGAACGATTCCAGGGCGTTCTCGCCCATCCGCTGCCACATGCTGAAAAGGTGCCTCGTTGACGTGAAGCCGTCGGGCTCGAGCGACTCGAGCATTGCTGCTTCGAACTCGAGCCGCTGAAGCTGGCGATTGCGGGGTTCGAGCATCCACTCCCATGACAGGGCGAGACCTTCGAAGTAGATCTCCCTCGTGCCGGGGTTCGACTGCAGACGATCCTCGATGAGTGCCGAGCGCGACGAGATCGCGGCAACAATGTCGCGCAGCAGCTGCTCCCTGGTGCCGAACTGGTACACGAGCGTGTAGGTACTCACGTCGAGAGCCTTGGCGAGCGTGCGAAACGACATGGAAGCGAGCGGCTTGTCGAGCAGGTGATCGAGAATCTGCTCGACAAGCGCCGGCTTTCGTAACGGATCCGGTTGACGCGACATGGCATAACCATAACGGTCGTTGTGTTAAAAGGCGAGATGACGTAGTGTGGCCGAGGTTCCGCCGACAAGCAGGGTCTCCCTGCGGCGGAAACCAGTGGTGCCCTCCCTATTCGGGTTAGTGGAGGGCACCCCCCTCCACTTCCCGCACCTTTTCCTGAAGTTCACGTAACGTGCTCCGCAGAGCGCGTTCAGCGTTGAGGCCGTTGTCGCGGGCGGCAGCGACGATCGCCAGCAGTTGCGCCCCGAGCTCAGCTTCCGACGAAGCGGATGTCGCGGCATCCGCTTCGACGAGTCCCAGCTTTTCGGCGCGACCGAGCAGCTTGTCGGCAAGCGCCAGTGACGGCATCCCCTGCGGAATGCCCTCAAGCACGCTCGTACGGGCCGGCTTGTCTGCGCGCTTGAGCTCATCCCAGACGGCGGCCACGTCATCCGCTGACTGGATGTTCATCGCCGCCTGCGCTTCCGCATCGCCGAAAACGTGGGGATGCCTGCTGATCATCTTCGCCGTCATATGGGCTGCGACATCCTCGAGCGTGAACTCCTCGCCAGGGGTGCCAGCAGCGATGTCGGCATGGAAGACGACCTGGTACAGCACGTCGCCGAGTTCCTCGATGAGCTCGTCGCGCGAGCCGCTCTCGATCGCATCAATGAGCTCGTACGTCTCCTCGATGAGGTACTGCACGAGAGACTCGTGAGTCTGGTCTCGATCCCAGGCACACCCATCTGGGGCGCGGAGCTGGCGCAGGAGTGCGATCAACTCTTCGAGCCGGGGATGCTGGGGGGAAGTCATGGCTCCATCCTCGCAGGAGGGCACCTATGCTTGTCGGCATACGTGGGGCGGATTTCCCAAGGAGCGTAGTTGAGGTCATCGGGCGCCATATCGGACGGCGCGTTCCCGAGTATTCTCGTGGCGGCGCAGGCGGGCGCGCCATGGGCGTGCACGAAGATCTGGGTCGACTATTCTCCCGCCGTCGCCGCCTTCCTGAAGGCACGCGGATCCACCGAACCAGAGGATCTGACGAGCGAGGTGTTTCTCGCGGTGTTCGACCAGATGCCCCATTTCGTCGGCGGCGAAGCAGAATTTCGCACCTTCGTGTTCACGATCGCCTACCGCCGGCTGGTGGACGAACTGCGCAAGCGTTCCCGGCGGGGCTACACCGAGGAGTGGGACGACGCCCTCGACCCTCGCACCAGTGCGAGTGCCGAGCATGAGGCCATCGAGCGGATTGCTGACCAATCGGCGAGGGCGCTGCTCGACACGCTCCCCCGCGACCAGAGAGACGTGATGGTGTTGCGCATTCTCGCCGATCTCACAACGGAACAGGTGGCGCACGTGCTCGGAAAGCGACCCGGAGCCGTGAAGGCGCTTCAGAGGCGTGCACTGGCCCGGCTGAGAAAAAAAGTTTCCCCAGCCCGTACCCCTGGAGACGCCTTCAGCGATAGCAGTGGATGAGATGAGAAAGCACCGGATTTCAGACGAAGAAGCATCGGCGGTCCTGCGGGGGCAGACGCCGGATGCGCGCCACGACCTTGCGTCGCTGGCGGACTCAGTCGCGCTGTTCCGGATCGCTTCCTTCGACGCTCCTCCTCAGCCTTCGGCCGAGTTGGCTCATCGCCTGGAGCTCGAGAGGGGCACCAGGGTCTCACCTTCGGCAATCGGGATGCCGGAGGAACTGGGGACGGCTCGGACGGCCGCGTTGCGTATCGCAGCGCCGCCGTCCGGGCCGACATTCCGGCGCTCGCGCACAATCGCCGCCGGGCTCGCCGGATTGGGACTCGCCGCGAAAATCAGCTTGGGCTCACTCGCCGCCGCCGCCGTCGGCATCAGCGGTGCCGGGGTCGCCGGCGCGGTTGGGGTTCTGCCACCCGTCGTGCAACAGACGTTCGACGAACTCACCGGTCACGCTCCAGCAGCAAAAGAGCCGGTGCAGCCCGACGACATCGCACCGGCAGTGACCGACGACGTCACACTCGAGCACCCCGGCAAGAATGCGAGCGAAACAGGCGTCGAGCGCAGCAAGTTCGGTCAGGAAACGGCAGAGGAAGCCCGCAAGCTCGGCGAGGAGAAGCGCGAAGAGGCACGGCAGCGCGTTGAAGACAAGCGCGACGAAGTACAGCAGCGCGGAGGCGACAGGGCGAAGGAAGTCGCTGAGGATCTCGCTGACTTCCTCGGCGACAAATTACCTCCGGGCCGCGGCGGTCCGGAGAACGACTGACCCCGATCAGTCGAGCGGCTGCACCGGAAACGGCGGCTGCACGGGCGTGCGCGGCATCGCCAGCGCCGCGCCGACAGTCGAGATTGCAGCGATCGCGACCGCAAGGAAGACCGCCGCGGACGCTGCTGTGACCGCGACGGCATCCGTCTCCCCGGTTCCGTAATCGGCGAAAATCGCATTGGCGACCGCGCCGAAGATGGCAACCCCGATCGCGCTGCCAACCGAGCGCGCGAACAGGTTGGTGCCGGTGACCACCCCGCGCTCGTTCCAGGGCACGCTCGCCTGCGCGGCGATGAGTGCGGGCGTGACGGCGAACCCCAGCCCGATCCCGATGACGAAGCAACTCAGTGCCACAGTGATCACCGACGGTTCGAGCGCGAGTACCGCGAGCAAGAATGCAGCCTGCGACGGTGAAGGCCATGCCGAGGTGAACCGTATTGCGGAAGCCGATCCGCAGGTAGAACCTGCCGGAGAGTGCCGCCGCTATCGGCCAGCCGATCGTCAGCGCAGCGAGCGCGAGGCCGGCGGTGATGGGTGAGACACCGAGCGAGCCCTGGAGATACAGCGGCACGTATGAGGCGAGCCCGATGAGGATGGCACCGCCTCCGAGGGAAACGAGCGCGGTCGAGAGCAGCAGTCGGCGGGAGAACACCCAGAGCGGCAGAATCGGCTCAGCAGCGCGCGTCTCCGCGAACACGAAGAGCGCCAGCAGAATCGCACCGCCGCCGAAGAGCCCGAAACTGGTGGCGGAATCCCACGCCCACGTCTGCCCGCCCTGCAGCACGGCGAGCATGAGCATGCGACAGGGAGAGAGTGAGGAGCACGGCGCCGAGATAGTCGATCCGGTGGCGCCTCGGCTCGACCGTCTCGTGGAAGCTGCGGACGATCATCCACCCGGCAAGAATGCACAGCGGGATGTTGACGAAGAAGATCCAGCGCCAGGTCAGGAACTCCGAGAAGAGGCCGCCCAGGGTCGGCCCGACCACGGCCGAGATCGCCCACACGCTCGCGAGGTAGCCCTGCACCTTCGCGCGCTCGGCGAGCGAATAGATGTCGCCGGCGATCGTCACCGCCATCGGCTGGACGGCACCGGCCCCGAGCCCCTGGAGTGCGCGGAAGGCAATCAGGGCAGGCATGCTCCACGCGAGCCCGCACAGGATGGAACCGATGAGGAACAGCCCGATGCCGATGAGCATGATGGGCTTGCGCCCGATCGTGTCCGCGAGCTTGGCGTAGAGCGGCACCGAAACCGCCTGGGCGAGCAGGTAGATCGAGAACAGCCAGGGGAAGAGGGTGAAGTCGCCCAGGTCAGCGACGATCGACGGTACAGCCGTCGCGAGAATGGTGGCGTCGATCGCGACGAGACCCGTCGACACCATGAGCGCGATGAGTATCGGGACCACGCTCGGAACGGAATCCGACGTCGATTGAACTCACTGTCGCCCTTCAGCTTCGGCTACTGAAGAATCCAATCAGCGGTTGTGCAGAGGAATTCCCGCCACCGCCATATTAGGCGGCGGCGGGAGGTAAACTGCTCAGACCCTTCCGGTGCCGCGGTGCCGCCCGCACTCGTGTTCCGCTTGATGAAGCCCCAGATCGCGGTGGCGATGAAGAGGATGATTCCGATCACTGCGAGCCAGAACAGGCCCTCAATGAGGAATCCGGCGATCGACAGCACGGCCCAGAGGATGAGCAGGAAGATGACAATTCCGATGATGTTCATACTTCACCGTAACCACAGGGCGCCCCGGGAGTCGAGGGCTTGCACGATTGTCGCACCCCATCCGTGCGGGAGAATGGCACGGTGACCAACGCGCTGCTTGCCCTGCTGCTCGTTGTTCTCGCCTTCCTCGTGATGCGCGCGATCACCCGGGAACGCCGCGAATACAGCCGGTTCAAACGCCTGCGTTCGAGCTCCGCCCGGCAGAAGGTCTACCGCAAGTGGCTCCTCGAATCGTTCGTCATGTTCGGGGGACTCTCCGCGGCGGTTCTGCTCGCCGCTACCGATTTCATCCAGCCCGCCCTCGTGGATGCTCGCAGCTGGCCCCCGATCGCCTGGATGCTCGAGGGCTTCAGCGGTGACTTGGGCATGATCGTCGGTGGACTACTCTCGGTCGCATTCATCGCCGCGCTTCTGCTGCCGTTACTACTGATGTGGAGCGAACATGAGGAGATTCCGACGGTGGGAGACATCCGGGCACTGCTTCCCCGCAACAAGCAGGAGGTCTGGTACGGGGCGGGGCTGTCGGTCAATGCGGGCATCTTCGAAGAGCTGCTGTTCCGGCTGGCCCTGCCCGCGCTCATCTTCGGGATTGTCGGCAATGGCGTGCTCGCTTTCGCACTGACCGCGGTGCTCTTCGGGGTTCTGCACATCTACCAGGGACCGATCGGTGTTGCAGCGTCGGTTCTGCTCGGCGTCGTCTTCACGCTCGTCTACGTGATGACGGGCTCCATTCTCGTTGCCATCGCGGCGCACGTGCTCATCGACCTGCGTTCGCTCGTACTCATCCCCCTGGTGCTGATGCGGGTGCAGAGGAAGCAGGCGACTGTCAACTGATCGCCGGAACCCTTGTGCTACTTCAACCAGCGGTACCGCTGCACGAGCGCCGTGCGCTCCCACCAGCCACCGATGCCGAGGTGGCGACCGGCACCAGCCGCTGCCAGCAGCACGAAGAGCATCGCGTAAATAACGTGGTCATCCATGAACGGGTTGTTCGCTGGCCAGACGAAACCGGCCGCGTACATGAACATCGAGAGAACTGCCCCGCCGATGCTCGCAATCCACATTCCCACACCCAGCCCCACCGCGACGCCGATGCCGAGCAGCGCGGCCATGAAAACCACGTCGACAACTGTTATTGCATTGGGAGCGTTTGACGCCATCCACTGGAAGAGGAATCCGAGTTGGCTCGAATCGGTCGCGTGCGCGAGAAAGCCGTAGGTGGGCGAACCACCATTGATCATTGCGGATGCGCAGCCAACTTCGATGACGCCGTCGGTGCGGCAGGTGCCGTAGCCGAGCCCAAAGAACTTGTCGAGGAACGCCCAGAGAAAGACCCAGGCGAGCGAGATTCGCGTAACCCCTAATAGGGTGCCGACCAGTCGGCCCTGCTGCGCGGGCGCTGCGGCGCGATCATCGGGCATTATCGCGGCGGTTGTTGCGTTCGTCATGAGTTGTCCCTGTTGATGAAGAACTCAATTCATGCCCGCTACGGCCGGGACTGAGAGTGCACCCGAAGGATGCGGTGTGGTCAGTATGGCACTGGGTGGTGCGGATCCGATTCGGTCGAAGCCCCCAGTTCGGGGTCGCGCTGAACGGGCCAAATGCGAGAGGATGTCTCGACGGAAAGGGCGGGTGATGACTGGCACAACCCAGGTTCTGGTGCCGGAAGGCTGGTACGTCGACGAGCGAGACACCACCCGCTTGCGGTGGTGGACGGGTACGGAATGGACCGATCGCCTACGACCACACCCGGACGCACAGCTGGAGACGGGCTGGGAAGGCATCCCGGATCGCTGGAGCACCGTCTCCGTGTGGGTGATCGTATCCACGCCGTTACTCATGGCCGTTGCGCTTGTCGCAGCGGCTGCGCTGGTTAACCGGGACGGTTTCAGCTGGGAGGCAGCCCTCGTGCTCGCGATCCCCTACCTCCTTACGGTTGCTTTCGCGCCGCTCGACGAGTTGCGACTGAGGCGCTGGGGCCACGAGCACACCGCGAACTGGTTGTGGGCACTGCTGGGAGCGCCCGCCTATGTCATCGCGCGCGGGGTGATCCTGCAGCGGCACGCGGCGGTCGGGTTGGCCGCCCTCTGGATGTGGATCATCACCGTGCTTGTCGCCGTTCTCGCGCTGGGCGCGTACGTGCTGGTCGTGCTGCCAGGGGTGGAGCTTGACCAGGTGGTCGGCTCCATCAGCTTCGCCTCGCTGGGTCTCGGCTAGTCCGGGTCTCGGCTAGTTGTTCTTCCCACGGAGGTTGTGGACACGTCGTGATGGGGTGAGCCCGCCGATGCCGGTGTGGGGTCGGTGATGATTGTAGTGATGAATCCAGTCCTGGTAGGTGGCAGCTCTGGCGGCGTCTGAGTCGTAGTGTTCGGCGTAGGCCCATTCGGCGGCGAGGGTGCGGTGGAACCGTTCGATCTTCCCGTTGGTTTGCGGCCGGTAGGGCTTGGTGAACTTGTGCTTCACCCTGACGCCCAGGGCGGCGTTGAACAGCAACGAGCGGTAGCAGGATCCGTTGTCGGTCATCACCCGCCGCACCGTGATGCCCTGCTCGCGGTAGTAGCGGCGGGCGCGCCGCCAGAACGCGGACGCGGTTTCCTTGCGCTCATCGCCGAGGATCTCGGAGTAGACCAGGCGGGAGTTGTCATCGATGGCGGAGTGCAGGAAGCAATAGCCGGCCCCGGACCGGTTCTTCCGGCCTGCCTGCCTGCCCTTGGTGCGGTGCCCGCCGCCGTCGGGGATGCGACCGAGTTTCTTCACGTCAACATGCACCAGATCGCCCGGGTTCAGCCGTTCGTAGCGGATCGGCTTGGGTTTCCGGATCGGCAACCCGGTGCTCTGGTCCAGCTGCCCCAGCAGCGGCATCCGATAACGCTTCAGCACCTTGGTGACCGTCGACTGGTTCAGATGCAGGTGGTAACCGATCCGGTGCGGTCCCCACCGTCTGGTGAACCGCAACGCGATGATCCGCCGCTCGGTGCGCTGCGACAACCGGTTCGGTGAAAAGTGCGGACGGGAGCGGTGATCCAGCAGCCCGGCCGGCCCGTGGGCACGATAGCGGGCCACCCACTTCGACACCGTCGAGCGGGTGACCTGCTGCCGTTCCGCAACGCGAGCCTGCGCCCAGCCCTCATCGACGACGAGCTTGACCATCTCCAACCGCCCCTTCGGGGTCAGTTTGGCGTTGGCGTGGGTAACGTAAGACACGAGGACCTCCAGGTGATCGAGTGAGTGTGGTAACCCACATCGATACCGGAGGTCCTCACCTGATCACGTCACGCCACGCTGATCACAACGTCCGTGGGAAGAACAGCTGATATGTAGGGTTTTTTGTCAAGTGGGCAGGGTGAAGCGGCCCTCGGGATGATCGTTCCCGGGGGCCGCTTCTGCTGATGATGGAGGCTGGAGTGCCGGGCGTGTCTTTCGACGCACGGTCAGGCTGATATGCGCGGGTTGGTTACCGCAGGGCGAAGTGTTCGGCTGGAGCGGTGCCGCGTGTCTAGAAATCGAGCGTCACACGGTGGTCGTGTTGCTCATAGCTGTAAAGCGGGTCGCTCCGCGTGTTCGCTGGCACTTCCGGCCATGACCATCAGCGGTCTTTGCGGGTCAGCCGTCCATCACGGCCAGTGACCAGCACCAGCCGGAGAGCTCGCGGGCGATGGCGACGTTGGCGATGACCGGACGCTTCTTGCGGGCGATGAACTTCAGCCATTGCCGGTGCAGTCGTTGGTTGCCCGCTTGTCCTCGCAGCCGGGCTTCGGCGGGTGCTTTCTCCCAGCGGGCATGCAGCACTGATTGCCTGCTTGGGCTGTAGTCGCGGCGGTGATGCCAGGCGGCCTCGACCAACAGACGGCGGGCATGAGAGTTCCCGGTCTTGGTGATCGAACCTTGCACTCGTGACTGCCCGGAGGAGTACTCCGAGGGAACCAGACCAAGGAAGGAGCCGATCGTGTTGCCGGTGAACCGGTGCCAGTCGGTGATCTCGACCGCGAGGGCGAACCCGGTGAGGGTGCTGACGCCACGTAAGCAGCAGAGCCGGTTCACCACCGGGGTGAACTCCGAACCTGCCGCCATGTTCTCGATCGCCTGATCCAGCCGGTCCCGGCGGGCGAGGGTTTGCACCACGGCTTCATAGGAGGCATCAAACGCGGTGCTGAATACCAGATCCTTGCCCCGGTGGGAGCGCAGCCACTGGTCGTGCTTGCCTGTCCATGCCGCCCCGTCGGAATAGACGAGTCCGTGGCGCAGCAACAACTTCGACAACCGATGCCGGGCACCCATCAGATCCTGCCGGGTGTCTTCCCGCGCCCGCACCAGATCACGGGCCGTTTCCTGCTCGATCGTGGGAACGGTCACGGCGACGATCTCGTCCAGCCGCAGCAGCCGAGCCAGGTGCAGGGCGTCCCGCGCATCGGTTTTCACCCGGTCCCCGGTCGGACGCTGCAACTTCGACGGCGCCGCAACAACACAATCGATCCCGGCCGACGACCAGCAACCGGAACAGACCAAAGCCGGTCGGCCCGGCCTCATAGGTGACCTGCTGCGGACCAGGCAGCGACGCCGACCCAGGCGACAACCTCGGCCAGGTCATACCCGAACCGGCGCCGCACCACCTCCCCGGTGGCATCATCGAGAGAGCAGCCCACGATCGTCCGGGCGTGCACATCAAGACCAACGAAACTACGATATTTAGACAACTGGGGCCTCCACGTTCAACTGTCGGATAGGCCAGTCCTCCACGGCTGGCAACCCACGTTTACTTGAACGGAGGCCCCAGCCTCAAGAGCTGAGCACCCTCATATCGTCTAGTCCGCACTTACGGTTCCATATCGTCGTGGAGCACGATCCGGCTGAGTTCGACGGTGCCGTCGGAGCGCTGCCAGTAGTGCAGCCGTCGGGCGGACGGCACATTCTGCTCGATGGCGACGCGCATGCAGCGGGCGCCGTCCGAGCTTCGCACCACATCCGCATCTTCCGCGCCGTTTCCTTCGCGCAACGGATGGGCCCGGCGCGCGCGAACCTCACGGGCGAGACCAGTGAGCACGTCAGCGCAGGCTTTGAGTGCTTTGCTGCGGGAGGTGTCATCCAAGGCTTCGAACGACGCCACGAACCGCTCCCCCAGCCCGTAGCGGGGTGGCAGGGGCCAGTGCACCCGGTCCTCGGGTTCGACCCGATCGAGCCAAGCGAGGTAGATCTCGTGGATCATCCATTCGTCACCTGTGGCGAAGCGGGGTCGATCCTTGGCCGTGGCAGTGGCACTCTCTCTGCGGCGCGCTTTGCGCAGCAGGGCACGCTGTTCGCGCTGGTCTGCCTGAACGGTGCGCAACCGGTCCCGCAACTGGGCGTTCGCTGACTTCACTTCACCCAGTTCGAGGCGCAGCGCCTGCAGCAGGTGCTGCACGTGTTCGCCCCCGGCCTCGCGCAGTGCATTCTCCAGCGAGCGGATGCGCGCACGCGCCTGATCGAGGGATAGTTGTGCAGTCTGCAGCGCCCCTCGGGATTGCTCGCCCGTCAGTTCCAGCTGCGTAGCGGCATGAGGGCCTGGCCCCGGTTTCGGGTGACCCGGGGCCAGGGTTTCATGGGGCTCATAGCTCTCCGCGCTCAGGTGGGGCTCCACATCACCTTCAGGCACCAGGTCACGAAGCGGCAGCAACCAGGGCGCGCTTTCCGGGAGCAGGGGAAGAGCTGGTTCGACCTCATCATCGTCGGCGATGCCGTGCAGGCGCAGGGCAGTGCGTCCACGTTCATCGCGAATGACGCGCACCGGCACGACGTCACCGGCATCCAGCAGGATGTCGACGCGATCGTGCGGATTGGTGGAGACATCCGACCTGTTGACGCTGATCGGCACGGCGGGATGGATGGCGATGATGGCGCTCTGCCGCAGCACGGACTGCACGAGGCCGAGGGTGACGGTGCCGTGCGGATAGCGCTCAAGCAGGCCGGCAGGGGTCGGTCGGGTGAGGTTCAGGGCGAGTCGCTTGGTTTGCGGGTCGAACATGCCCTCAACCTGCTGCCCTTCGCTCACCACCCAGCCGAGCGGGATGTCGGGAAAGGTGAGCTCCTGTGAAATCGTGGCGTACTCTCCGCCGTCGAGCGCAACGAGCGCACGGGTGTCGCCGGCGAGCAGCGCCTTCACGCGTCCTCGCGCGAGGACCGCGAATGGTGCTATTCCGGCGAAGAGGCCTGCACTGTTTGCCATGCTGAGGCCGTCCGCCGCCAGGCGGGCGGTTACTGCGTCGGCGTCAGCAGGTCTGTGCAGGAACCGCAAGGGCGACAGTTCGGGCGTATGCATCCAGGCCGGATCTACGGGATAGACGCGCGCGGCCCCGCCGTAAACCTGGCACCGTGCGGGCAGAAGCGCATCCAGCTGGCGTGAGAAGTGGCCGGTCTCGATCACGAAGATGCGGCAGACGTCGCCAACCTGATCGGCCAGGTCGTCGACTCGGACCAGCGGTTCGGTGCGCCCGACCGGTATGGACACCACGCACCACGGCTGGGTGCGGGTCGCACCGAGGAGTCCCTGGGCAAGCTCGATCACTCCTGACTCGGTGGTCACTCGGGTGATCGACATTGGTGCTACCTCACGGAGACTGGGTGAGTTTTGACGCTACACCCAATCTATGACACTTTGTCGGTTTATGGGAACGGAGGTTCCGCGGTTGGCGTCACCGGCATCTGCAAGGCTGATGATCATGACCGATACCCGGGCATCCGCTCTCGAAATCCTGCGCACGCTCGTCGGCCGCGATGACGCCGTCTTTCATGAGGGCCAGTTCGAGGCGATAACCACGCTGGTGGATGACCGGCGCCGCGCCCTCGTGGTGCAGCGCACCGGGTGGGGCAAGTCCGCCGTGTATTTCGTTGCGACGCTGCTGCTGCGCCGGCAGGGCGCCGGGCCGACGATTCTCGTGTCGCCGCTGCTGGCCCTCATGCGCGACCAGATTGCTGCGGCTTCGCGCGCCGGGGTGCGGGCGATGGCGATCAACTCGACCAATCCCGAGGAGTGGGGATCGGTGCTGGCCGCGCTCCGCGCCAACGACGTGGATGTGCTGCTCGTCTCCCCCGAACGCCTCAACAACCCCGGCTTCAGGGATGAACAGCTTCCCGCGCTGGTCGAGCGGGTCGGCATGCTGGTAGTGGATGAAGCGCATTGCATCAGTGACTGGGGGCACGACTTTCGGCCCGACTACCGCCGGCTGCGCGAACTCATCGCGCGCATGCCCGCCGGAGTGCCCGTGCTCGCCACGACGGCAACGGCGAACGCTCGCGTTGTGCAGGACGTGGCCGACCAGCTCGCGCCCCCGGTCTCGACAGGCTCGACCACCGGAGTGCCTGTCGAGACCTCCCCCGTCGTCACCATCCGTGGCCCGCTCGCGCGGGCGTCCCTGCGCCTCGGCGTGCTTCGCCTGCCTGACGCGAAAGCCCGGCTCGGCTGGTTGCTGTCACACCTGGCCGAGCTCCCCGGCAGCGGAATCATCTACACCCTGACCGTTGCCGCCGCCGAAGACACCGCGCGGCTGCTCCGAGAGGCCGGACACAACGTCCGCGCATACACCGGCCAGACCGACACGATGGAACGCGAAGAGTCGGAGGCGCTGCTCAAGAACAACGAGGTCAAGGCGCTCATCGCCACGAGCGCCCTCGGCATGGGTTTCGACAAACCCGACCTCGGCTTTGTGATTCACCTCGGCGCACCTTCCTCGCCCGTGGCCTACTACCAGCAGGTGGGTCGAGCCGGTCGTGCCACCGACAACGCCGACGTGCTGCTGCTTCCCGGCCCCGAGGACCGCGCCATCTGGCAGCACTTCGCCACGGCGTCGATGCCGAGCGAAGACCGCGCAACCCGGGTGCTGCAGGCGCTGGGCGAAACCGACGGACCGCTGTCGACGCCCGCGCTGGAAGCCCGGGTCGACATCCGCCGCACTCCGCTTGAGTTGCTGCTCAAGGTGCTCGACGTCGACGGTGTGGTGCAGCGGGTGAAGGGCGGATGGATCGCGACCGGGCAGGCCTGGACCTACGACCGCGAACGCTACGAGCGCATCGCGGCGGAGCGTGTCGCCGAACAGCAGCACATGATCGAGTACGAGACCCTGGCCCCTGGGCCGGGTGGTTGCCGCATGGAGTACCTGCAGCGCTCCCTCGACGACCAGACGGCGGCGCCATGTGGGCGGTGCGACAACTGTGCCGGTGTCTGGTATCCAACGGGGGTGGATGACGCGGCGACCGCAACCGCGTCAACCTCGCTCGACCGCGTGGGCGTGCCGATCGCCCCGCGCGCCCAGTGGCCGACCGGCGCCGAACGGCTCGGCGTACCGGTCAAGGGCAACATAAAACCGGACGAGCGGATGCTCGAGGGCCGCGCACTCGCGCGCCTCACCGACCTCGGCTGGGGCAACACGCTGCGCACGGTGTTCGCCCCTGGCACTCCCGATGCCCCGGCCACCCCGCGCTGCTCGCCGCGTGCGTGCGAGTGCTCGCGGAATGGAACTGGGATGAACGCCCGGTGGCTGTCGTGTCGATGCCGTCGCGCAGGCATCCGCTGCTCATCGAGTCGATCGCTGCCGAACTCGCCAGGGTAGGCAAGCTGCCACACCTCGGGTCTCTCAAGCTCGTCGGAAACGGACCAACCGGCGAGCCCGGCGGCAACAGCGCCTACCGGTTGCAGGGGGTGTGGAATGCGTTCGCGGTGCCAGAGTCGGTGGTCGAGCTTGTCGAGACCCATACCGGCCCGATCCTGCTCATCGACGATCTCGCCGACAGCCGCTGGACGCTCACCGTCGCAGCGCGTCTGCTCCGGCAGGCGGGAGCGCATTCCGTGCTGCCGTTCGTGCTCGCCCTGCGCGGGTAGCAGCTCAGACGTTCGTCGCGAGAAAATTCTCGATCGCCGCTGCCGTGGCAGAGGCATCCTCGAGCATTGGCAGGTGACCGGTGGGCAGGGTTGCGCGCCAGCGCGCGTCGAGGTTGTTGGCGAATCGCTGCTGCAGCGTGTGCGACATCTCCTTGTCGTTCGTCGTCTCGAGGTAGCCGCGCGACGGCGGCACCCTGCGTGGGCCGACACGGTGCCGATAGAGGGCCTGCGATTCCGGGGCGAACTCGGTCACGATCCGGTTCGCGGTCGTCTCGCGCAATCCGGCCGCGAGCGTGCCGCGGATCGCCTTGTCGGGAGGACGGGTGCCGGCCATCCGCGTGATCGCACTCAGCACCATGCTCGCAGGGAAAGGCAGCGAAGCGAAGAAGGAGCGACCGGGGATCGGGATGGCCGCGGCGATTCCGATGAACCCTTTCACCCGGTCGGGCACATCGCTGAGCAGCTGCGCCCCAACCACCCCACCCACGGAGTGGGCGACCACGACGAACTCATCGGGGGCCCCTGAGAGTGCCGCAGCGGCGTAGTCGGCGAGCGAGGCATCCGCTCGTTTCGGATAGTGCGCAACCGACGAACCGCGAGGGATGCCGCGCGCGCACGTCCTCCCAGATCCACTCGCCAAGCCCGGCGCCGCTGAGGAAGAGAAGAGGGGTGTCAACTGTGGCCATGCCCCCAGATTACGGAGCATCACCGACACTCGGCACGGGCACAGCTGAGCCGCTGTCTAGTTGGGAGTCGCGTGGGAAGCCGGTCGCCCTGCATGAGGGATTGCTTAGGCTGAATGAGTCTCTTCGGCCAGCGCACAGTGCCGTGAGCAACACTGGCGCTGCAGCCGACCTGTGTGAACGATTCCGCTGTGAGGGCGAATGAAGATCAGCAAGATCAGGATTGACGGCCAGATGTTCCTGCTGGAGCCCGACCAGTCAGTCGAAGAATTGAAGGAGCGGATCGTCGATTCCGCACGAAAGGGTGCAGAGTTCGTTCAATTCGAGGCCGTCGGGTACGGGCGGGTTTCCGTGCTGGCGACTGCGAACATCCCCGTCCGAATCGAAGAACTCGAACGCACAGAGGATCAGCTCGCGGAGCTCGAGAAGGACCCGCCGCCCATCGACGTGACCGGCGACCCCGACCAGTACGCCGACTACTTCGACCTGTACGCCGCCCGCTAGGCTCAGCGGCATGAAAACTGCCGCGGCCCTGCTCGCCGCAGTGACGCTGGTGAGTGGATGCTCGACAACCGTCGCGGAACCCACCCCGGTTCCCAGCGCCTCCGCCATCGCCACCGTGGTCTCCGTTCACGACGGCGACAGCATCCGCCTGAACCTGAGCGGACTCGAGAACGTGCGCGTGCGGCTCATCGGCATTGACGCGCCCGAAGTCGGTGCCGAGAGGGAGTGCTACGCCGATGAGGCCACCGCACTCCTGCGGGACTTGCTGCCCGAGGGAGCCGAGGTGCGTATCCAGCAGGATCGCGACCCATTCGACCGCTACGAGCGCCACCTCTTCTATGTGTTCACGGTGGAAGGCGAGAACGTCAGCCTCGGCATGGTCGAGCAGGGCGCTGCGGAAGCGGTTCGTATCGGTAACAACGACCTGTACTGGGACGAGTTGCTGGCAGCCGAACGGCGAGCCCGCGACGCCGGGTTGGGAATGTGGGGAGCGTGCGGATAGGCCGGTGGGCCGCTACTCCACTGCCACAGGCGCAGGGAAGAGGGCATTCAGCAGTGTCGCCACCCACTCGATGAGGTCCGCATCCGCCACCGGTTCACCGTTCACCCGCGGCATGGGAACCGACAGTGCCGATGCCGACGCGAAGTACCGCGACCCCGGGTACATCCGCTGCATGCGTACCTGGATCGAGTCCGGAATCTCGGCAGGGGCGACGCGCAGGTTGGTCCCCATCGCCACAACCTCGGAGAGTCCCGACTTGACCGCCGCACGCCTCAACCGTGACACCGCGATCAGCGCGAGCACGGGAGCAGGGGGTTCACCGTAGCGATCGTTCAGCTCTTCGAGCACCTGGTCGATCGCTCCATCCGCCGCTGTCGGGGATGAGGCTGTCGAAAGCTTCTGGTAGGCCTCCAGGCGCAGCCGCTCGCTCTCGATGTACTCCTCCGGCAGGTGCGCATCCACCGGCAGTTCAAGGCGCAGCTCGGTCTGGCCTTCGGCAACATCGCCGCGGAAAGCACTCACAGCCTCACCGATCATCCGCAGGTAAAGATCGAAGCCGACGCCCGCGATGTGCCCCGACTGCTCGCCGCCGAGCAGGTTTCCGGCTCCGCGAATCTCCAGGTCCTTGAGTGCGATCTGGATGCCCGAGCCCAGGTCGTTGTTGGCGGCGATCGTTGACAGGCGGTCGAGGGCCGTCTCCGACAGTGGCTTCAGCTCGTCGTAGAGGAAGTAGGCGTAGGCGCGCTCACGGCCACGCCCCACCCGCCCGCGCAACTGGTGCAGTTGCGACAGACCGTACTTGTCGGCGCGGTCGATGATGAGAGTATTCGCGTTGGCGATATCGAGCCCGGTTTCGATGATCGTCGTCGAGACCAGGATGTCGAACTTGCGCTCCCAGAAATCGACCATCACCTGCTCAAGCACCGACTCGGGCAGCTGGCCATGAGCGATCGCGATGCGCGCCTCCGGCACGATCTCCGCGAGCTGCGCGGCCATCCGATTGATCGACGACACGCGGTTGTGCACGAAGAACACCTGGCCCTCACGCAGCAGCTCCCGCCGGATCGCTGCGCCGACCTGCTTGTCGCTGTACGGGCCCACAAAGGTCAGGATCGGATGCCTGTCCTCCGGGGGCGTCGCGAGTGTCGACATTTCGCGGATGCCCGTCACCGCCATTTCGAGCGTGCGCGGAATCGGGGTCGCACTCATCGCCAGGATGTCGACGTTGGTCTTGAGCTTCTTGAGCGCGTCCTTGTGTTCGACACCGAAACGCTGCTCCTCATCGATCACCACGAGACCCAGATCCTTGAAGCTCACCCCCTCGCTCAGGATGCGGTGAGTTCCGATCACCAGATCGATGCTGCCGTCGGCGAGCCCCTTCAGCGTCTCCTTCGCCTCACGGTCGCTCTGAAATCGGCTGAGCGCGCGCACGTGCACAGGGAACCCGGCGAACCGCTCCGTGAAGGTTTCCATGTGCTGTTTCACGAGCAGGGTCGTCGGCACGATCATGGCGACCTGCTTGCCGTCCTGGATCGCCTTGAACGCTGCACGAACCGCGACCTCTGTCTTGCCGTAGCCGACATCGCCGCTCAGCAGCCGGTCCATGGGAATGGGCCGCTCCATGTCGGCCTTCACCTCGTCGATCGTCGTCAGCTGGTCGGGGGTTTCCGCGAACGGAAAGGCCTCCTCGAGCTCGCGCTGCCAGGGGGTGTCCGGCGGGAAAGCGTGGCCCTTGGATTGCATGCGCGCCGAGTACAGCTTCACCAACTCCACTGCAATGTCACGCACGGCCTTGCGCGCCTTGCCCTTGGCTGCCGCCCAGTCACTGCCGCCCATTTTGCTCAGGCTCGGCGCCTCACCGCCGACATAACGGGTGAGCAGGTCGAGTTGGTCGGTCGGAACATATAGCTTGTCGCGCGGATACCCGCGCTTGTTGGGCGCGTACTCAATCACGAGAAACTCGCGCGTCGTCTTCACGGGATTTCGTCCCCCGCTCGACACCTCACGCTGGGTCAACTCGACGAACCTGCCGATGCCGTGCGTCTGATGCACCACGAAGTCGCCTGTCTTGAGCTGCAGCGGGTCGACCACATTCTTGCGCCTGCTCGCGAGCTTCTTCACCTGGCGGGAGCCGTAGCCGGCGGTACGCCCGTAGAACTCGTTCTCGCTGAGCACGGCCAGCTTGATTTCGGGCATTTGAAAGCCGGCTTCAACGGATGCCTGCAACAGGTAGGCGATGCCGGCATCCGCTTCCGCAGGAAACGCTTCCACCTCGCGGGCGGCGATCTCGTGCTCGCCCAGGACGTCGGCCGCGCGCTCCACGAGTCCGTGGCCTTCGGCCACCACAGCGACCGTCCAACCGTCACGAGTGAGGTCGCCGACGTGGTCGATCGCGCCATTGGCTTGCCCGGCAAAGCTCGGCACGGGAATTGCGTCGATGCGGATGTAGTTCGTCTCGACCGAACCGGTGATCGAGCTTGTCGAGATCTCGTCACTCGGGGGCGAGGTCTCGACAGGCTCGACCACCGAAGAACCTGCATCAAAGCTGCTCAGCGTCCACCACGCCCGATCACCCGCACTCGCCCGCAGGCCCTCCAGCGTCAGGAAGTCGCCGGCATCCAGATCAATGGGAGCCTCGGCGCCGGCAGTCGCGGCGTTCCACGCCGCACCGAGAAACTCCCTGTTGGTCTCGAGCAAGCTGACGGCACGCGTCGCGACTCGTTCTGGTGAAACAACGGCGATCGCGGCATCCGCTGGCAGGTAGTGGGTGAGGGGCACAAGCCGGTTCACGAGGGCGGGTGCGAGCGACTCCATTCCTTCGACGGGAATCCCCTCGGCAATCTTCGCGAGCATCTGCGCGATGCTCGGAAATTCGTGCTGCATCTCGCGGGCGCGCTGGCGAACGTCCTCGCTGAGCAGCAGTTCGCGGCTCGCCGGAAATTCGACCGCTGTGAGCTCCTCGGGGAGGCTGCGCTGATCAGCCACCGAGAAGAAGCGGAGCTGTTCGACCTCATCTCCGAAGAACTCCGCCCGAACCGGATGCTCGTCAATTGGAGAGAAGACATCGAGAATGCCACCACGCATGGCGAACTCGCCACGCCGGGAAACCATGTCGACCCGCGCGTAGGCAAGGTCGACGAGTTGCCTGCTGAGATCGGCGAGATTGTTGCCGCGCGAACCCACGGCCAGTCTGATCGGCTCAAGATCGATGAGGTTGTCAGCGAGTGGCTGGAGTGCCGCACGCACCGACGCAACGACGATGATGGGGCCGTTGCGGTCATCCGCCCAGGCGTTGAGCCGGCGCAGGGCGTCGATGCGTCGCCCGACCGTTTCGGCGCTCGGGCTGAGCCGCTCGTGCGGCAGGGTCTCCCATGCGGGGAACTCAATGATCTGGGCATGGGGAATCACCGAACCCAGCGCCGTACGCAGCGACTCCGACTCCCGACCGGTTGCCGTGATTGCCAGGAGCGCCTGGGGCCCGCCGCGACGTTCCATGAGGCCAGCGAGCAGTGGTGCGCGGAGCCCGTCAACGAGAGAGAAATCAGCACTGCGGGCGGAGTATTCGAGTGCCTCCCCGAACGTTTGGGCGCGCGAAAGAGCCCGGATTAAACCTTCGAGTATCACCGGGCAAGTCTAGACAGTCGAACCAAGGAGTTGATCCGCGCGGCGGCGCGGCCCGGGAAGGGTCTTGCGCATGTGCCAAGATGTAGATCGCTCGGATTTCACTTGAAGATGACTGGGACGGGAGCTTCATGCCGAATTGTCTCGCCGCTACCGGCTCCGATCCCCACCTGCCGCTGCTCGCCGGACTCGTCTTCGCTGTACTCGGAGTCGCCGTGTTCGTGGCGATGCGCGGTCGGCTCCGTAGTGGCGGCGCCGCTGTGGTGCTCGCGCTCGCCCTCGTCGTGTCGGGCGGACTCACCCTGACATCGGCATCTCCCGCCCAAGCCGCTACCTGCCCCACACCGACACCGACACCGACGTTCGCTCCCCCCAGCCTCGACTTCACGATCAGTGCTGGCCTCACCGACCCTCAGGCCAGCAACAACGTCGGCTTTCCCATCCGGATGTGGTTCCAGCTCACCAACCTGGACGCCGTGGAAGACAGCTCCCAGCAGATTACGGTGCGAATTCCGAAGTACGCCGGCATGGTGGTCACGAACTACAACAGTTCGTTCCAGTGGGAGTCCATCGATGAGACAAGCGACCCCGACAACTACGTTTTCATCTACACATATGTACTCGCTGCTGGTGAGACCACGGCGTTGAACGAATTGACCTTCACACTCGCGAATGCGGGTGACTACGAAATCGTCGTAACAATAGATACCGGCTCAGCGGGCGACAACAACTCGGCGAACAACTCGGCGATCGTCGCCTTCACTGTGGATGACATCGCCCCGTAACTCAGCTCAGCCGCGAGCGTCCCGGTGATTCTCGGCGTCGCCATCGTTGGATGATGCGTCAAAGTACGCGTCGACACTGGCGTCGGCGTCGGTGTACGAACCGAACTCCTGGGGGGCGTCCGAC
Organism: uncultured Actinomycetota bacterium; assembly: GCA_963848065.1. Taxonomy (GTDB): domain Bacteria; phylum Actinomycetota; class Actinomycetes; order Actinomycetales; family Microbacteriaceae; genus CAWKBZ01. The sequence goes on from CAWKBZ010000002.1 coordinate 115,615, forward strand.
TCGTCATCGGTGGCTGGCTCGGACGCGGACTCTTCGACCGGCGCCACATCAGTGCTCGCCACAGGAACGCGCCTGAGACGGCCGACCCAACTACGGAACACAGTGGTGAGTGAACCTGCGGGCGCGGGCTCGGGCTCGGCGTCCTGGGTCTCGACAAGCTCGACCACCGGTTCGGACTCGACCACCGGTTCGGACTCGGGCTCGGGCTCGGCGTCCTGGGTCTCGACAAGCTCGACCACCGGTTCGGGCTCGGGCTCGGCGTCCTGGGTCTCGACAAGCTCGACCACCGGTTCGGGCTCGGGCTCGGCGTCCTGGGTCTCGACAAGCTCGACCACGGTTCGGGCTCGACGTCCTGGGTCTCGACAAGCTCGACCACCGGTTCGGACTCGACCACCGGTTCGGACTCGACCACCGGTTCCGGCTGCGTGTAGGGCGGTAGCCCGTCGCGCACGGTCGCATACTCGGGCGTCCAACCCAAGTCCGCTTTCGCCTTATCGTTCGACACTCGCAGGCTCGTTGAGGTCATGAGCTGCGCCCCGAACGGGGCGACAGTACGAATCATCCACTCGGGTAGCACTCGAGGCGGCGGAAAGCCGTCGGCGCGCGCCTGCAACTCCTGAAGTTCCCGCCAGGTCACCGGCAGCTCATCGACGACGTTGTAGACCTCACCCGGCCCGCCCTTTTCGAGTGCCAGCACGGTTGCCCGAGCCGCATCGTGCAGGTGGATGACCGGGAGCAGTCCATTCGAACCCTTGGCAACGGGTGGGATCGAGCTTGCGCCCGCCTGGTAGAACAGACCGAAGCGCAGGCAAACACCGCCGAAGGCGCGCACCTGCTGTTCGTTTGACACCAGCGCGCGCAGAATCGGGTCGTTTCGAGTACCGTCCAGCTCGCCGAACAACGCAGTCTCGTCAATCACATCTTCCCGGCGATTGCGGAACCCGTACCCGTAGAACACGGACGCCGTCACGAAACGCGTGGCTCCGATGCGACGGGCGGCAGCGAGGAGCGTGCTCGTTCCCTCCGAACGCAGGCGATTGGTCGCCCGCATGTTCCGGTGCGACAGCGGTGGTTTCTTCAGCGACGTGAGGTGGTGGATGACCGCATCCGCCTCGACACCCTCCATGGACGCGAGAAAACGACTGCGGCGGGAAACATCAGCGACGAGCTCAGTCGCGCCGGAACCTTCGAGCGCACCCGCGCGGCGCGTGATGCCGATCACCTCATGACCGGCGCCGATGAGCTGGGGAACGAGGTGACGACCGATGGTCCCCGAGGCTCCGGCAAGAAGTACGCGCATGGTGTCTAAGCTACTGGCTCGCCCGTTGAGCCTCGACCACCGGTCTCGACAAGCTCGACCACCGAAATCACGGCTGCGCGGTGTGCCAGCGCAGTTGCGCCGCCGTCAGCCCCTCGCGGGCGACCTGCTCGGCGGCGTCCGCGGCATCCACTATCAAACTGGGCAGGGCCTTGCGTTCCTCAGCGCTGAAGTCGCGAAGCACGAAATCCGCGCCCGACTGCCGGCCAGGCGGACGCCCGATACCGACGCGAACGCGGATGAAGTCACCAGTGCCGAGTGCGGCGATGACATCGCGGATGCCGTTGTGCCCGCCGGGGCCGCCACCCAACTTGAGCCTCAAGGTGTCGAACGGGAGATCGAGTTCGTCGTGGATGACGATGACCCGATCGGCTGGCACCTTGTAGAAGCGCATGAGGCTGACCACGGGTCCGCCCGAAAGGTTCATGAAACTATTCGGTTTGGCCAGGATGAGCTTCGGTCCCGCGGCGCCTCCACCGATCTCCGCAACGGCGGCGTTCGCCTTGTGATTGCGGAAAGAAGCGGATGCTCGCGCCGCCAACTCGGCGACCACCATGTGACCGACGTTGTGACGATGGCCGGCGTAGCCGGGCCCGGGATTCCCGAGCCCGACCACAAGCCACTGGTTGGTCTCCTGCGGCGCTTTCGAGCGGAAGAGAGGAATTACTCTGCTGCTTCCTCAGCGGCAGGCTCTTCACCCTCGGCGGTCTCTTCGCCCTCGGCGGCGGCCTCGTCGCCCTCAGCTGCCTCGGCCTCGGTCTCGCCAAGGTCGACAACCGCTGCACTCGTGATACCGACGACGAGCGCTTCAGGGTCGCTGATGAGCGTGGTGCCGCTCGGGAGTTCAACATCCTTCGCGAGAATGTGCGCACCCTCCTCAAGGCCCTCAATGCTCACAACGAAGAACTCGGGGATGTGGGTTGCTTCGGCTTCGACCGACAGCGTGTTGGAGTCGAAGTTGACGCTCGTGCCCGGAGCCGCTTCGCCCTCGAGGTGGATCGAGACGTCAACAGTCACCTTCTCGCCCTTGCGCACGACGATGAGGTCGAGGTGTTCGATGATCTGGCGAACCGGATCCTTCTGCACATCCTTCACGAGGGCGAGCTGGGTCTTGCCCTCGATCTGCAGGTCGAGAACAGCGTTCGCCTTGCGGATGATGAGCGCCGTCTCATGACCGGGCAGCGTTACGTGCTGCGGGTCGGTTCCGTGGCCGTAAATGACCGCGGGAATCTTGTTGTTGGCGCGAATCTTGCGCGCAGCGCCCTTGCCGAACTGCGTACGCGGTTCAGCGGTGAGCTTGTTGTCGTCAGCCATTGTGTTTCTCCTTGCGGGCCATTCCCGACCCAGATCGATATCTGTTGTTCAACTCGAACGCCCGTGCGAATGGGTACGTAGCGTGAGGAAGAGCCGGTCAGCCTCCACCGCGTCGATAACGGATGCGTGCACATCCCTCGCCGAAGTTCAGTCGTCGAGCCTATCAGTAGAACTCGTGGATGTTCACCCGGTTCTTCAGCGGCTGCCCGTCGAGCAGTCGTGTGGCGTTCTCCGCGAACAACTCCGCAATGAGACGGTCCTCGTTCTGGTGCATCGCGGCGGAATGGGGGCTGATGAGAACGTTGTGCATGGCCCAAAGGGCGCTCTCGACTGGCAGCGGTTCCTGCGCGAATACATCGAGCGCCGCGAAACCGACCCGCCCGTCCTCGAGCGCTTCGATGAGTGCGGGCTCGTCGACCGTGCGCCCGCGACCAACGTTCACGACGGTGATGCCGGGCTTCACCGCGGCGAGCACCTCGCGGCTGAGCATCCCCCTCGTTGCCGCCGTCGACGGCAGCGCGAGCACGACGCCGTCGGCGTCTGCGAGCGCTTCGGCGAGCCGCTCGACCGGCAGGATGCGCTCGACGCCGGGCGCATCCACTTCACGCCGGTGGATGCCGATGACCCGCATTCCGAGGGAAGCCAGGAGCGCCGCGGTCGCCCGACCGATTCCGCCGAGTCCGACCACGACAACCGTCTGCTCCGACAGCAGCGGGATGGTCTCGCGCGGCGCCCAGTCGCGGCGCGCCTGCGCTGACCGCAGCCTGCCGACGCGCCTCGCGCCGGAGAGAATTCCGAGCAGGGCAAACTCGGCAAGCGGCTGGGCGTGCACGCCACCGGACTGGGTGAAGGCGACTCGTTCAAGAGCATCGGGGCTGAGGCGCGCGGCACGCACCTGCGCGCCACCGCCCGCCGGAGTCGTGTGCACCCAGCGCAGGGCAGGGTTGGCTTCGACTGTTCGCCGAAGTGCGTCCGGGCTTTCGCCGGGCAACCCGTAGAGCGCCTCAGCGCTGTCGATCATCCGCTCGAACTCGCGCTCCTGGTCGGCGCTTCTCGTGAACCCTGGGTCGCCGTCATGGTCACCCGCGTGCATGGCCGGGGGCAGCAGCGACTGGTCGCGCACGAGCTCGACGCGGGGTTCGCGCTGCTCGATGAGCTCGCACAGTTCCTCGCTCAATGGCGTGGCGACAACAACGCGGAGGCTCACTCGGTGAGCCTGCCCGCGATCGACGCGACGATCTCGTCCAGCGACGGGGTGATGTCGATCGTGAAGCCGTCCTCGTCGGGTTCGAGCGGTTCAAGAATGTCCAACTGGGAGTGCAGCAGCGTGCCCGGCATGAACTCGTGCATGCGCGTGCCGAGACGCTCAGCGAGCAACTCTGCCTCACCCACGAGGTGCACGAAGAAAAAGTCGGGAGCGGATGCCCGCAGCCGGTCCCGATACGAGCGTTTGAGCGCGCTGCACGCGGCCACGACCTCAGGGTGTTCCTTGAGGGCTGTGCCGAGGATCGTTAGCCACGGCCAGCGGTCCTCGTCGCTGAGCGGCGTGCCCGCCGCCATCTTCTCCTTGTTGGATGCGGGGTGCAGGTCGTCGGCATCGACGAAGGGGCGACCCAGTTCTTCGGCCACGCGCTTTCCCACCGCGGTCTTGCCCGACCCGGAGACGCCCATGACGATGACCCTGCGCATGGGATCAACGGTAGCGGCTGTGCCAGCTACCGCGACCGACAGCGTCAATCGGAGAGTATCTGCTGCATCTCCGTGATCTCTGCACGCTGGTCATCCCGCATCGTCTCGGCGAGCTCGGCGAGCTCAGGATTCGAGCCTGTGCGGAGGAGCCGGTCAATCATGTCGAGCGCCCCCTCGTGGTGCTCGATCATGTGCTCGAGGAACAACCTGTTCGCTTCTTCGCCCGAAGCGGCCGCGAGTCCGGCCATATCGGTTTCGGAGACCATGCCGCCGTGGCCCCCGTCCATGCCGGGCATGTCGTGCGCGGGCATTCCCGCGTCATCGAGCCACTGCTCCATGATCGCAATCTCACTCGTCTGGGATTCGATGATCCGGTTTGCGAGCGCGAGTGTCCGGTCGTCGATGCCCTCCGCGCCAATCACCAGTTGCGACATTTCGACTGCCTGCTCGTGGTGCGGGATCATCATCGCCATGAACGCGACGTCCGGCATGGTGAACGTGTCGCTGTCGGAGCCGGAACCCAGTGTGCCCGTGCACGCACTGAGCGAGAGGAACACGGTTGCGGCCAGCATTGCGAGTGATCGATGGGTCTTCATCCCCTGATTATACCCCCTAGGGGTATACTCGAGGAATGGCCGACCACACTCATCATGACGGGCACACCCAGCACGCGGAGCAGCCCACCCAGCACGCGGGGCAGCACACGCACGCGGAGCACTCCGACCACATCGCCCAGTTCCGCAGGCTCTTCTGGTGGAGCCTGGCGATCGCCGTGCCGGTTGTCGTGTTCAGCGACATGTTCGCGATGCTCCTCAGCTACGACGTGCCCGACGTACCGTTCATCGAATTCGTTCCGCCGGTACTCGGTACCGTTCTCTTCCTGTGGGGCGGCCGCCCATTCCTGACCGGTGCCGTGAGCGAGATCCGGAGCCGAACGCCCGGCATGATGCTCCTGATCGGCCTCGCCATCACCGTCGCCTTCGTCGCCTCCTGGGGTGCGACCCTCGGGCTGCTCGATCACACTCTCGAGTTCTGGTGGGAGCTCGCCCTGCTCATCGTCATCATGCTGCTCGGTCACTGGATCGAGATGCGCTCGCTCGCCCAGACAGCGTCGGCTCTCGATTCTCTCGCTGCGCTGCTGCCCGACGAGGCCGAGAAGATCGTCGACGGCGAGGTCATCAACGTCGCTCCAGCCGACCTCGAGCTCGGTGATCTCGTGATTGTTCGCCCAGGGGGCCGGGTTCCGGCCGACGGCGAGATCCTTGAGGGCACGGCCGACGTCGACGAGTCGATGGTCACGGGCGAGTCGAAGCCGGTCTCCCGCGGACCCGGCGACACCGTTGTCGCCGGAACTGTCGCAACGGACACAGCCATACGCGTCCGCATCACTGCGGTCGGCGATGACACCGCGCTCGCCGGCATCCGGCGGATGGTCGCCGACGCCCAGAATTCATCCTCGCGTGCGCAACGCATCGCCGACCGGGCCGCGGCGCTGCTGTTCTGGTTCGCGCTTGCCGCGGGCGCCATCACCTTCGCCGTGTGGCTCGTTCTCGGATTCCCCGACTTCGCCGTGGTGCGCACAGTGACAGTGCTCGTCATCGCCTGCCCTCACGCCCTCGGACTCGCCATCCCCCTCGTCGTCTCGATCGCCACCGAGCGGGCGGCGAAGGGCGGCGTGCTCGTGAAGGACCGGCTCGCACTCGAAACGATGCGCTCTGTTGACACCGTGCTCTTCGACAAGACCGGCACACTGACCAGGGGCGAGCCCGCCGTGACCGGGATCGTCTCGCTCGACGGTGGCGACGACGCACTTCTCGCGCTCGCGGCATCCGCTGAATCCGACAGCGAGCATCCGCTCGCGAAGGCAATCGTCACCGCAGCACGGAAGCGTTCCCTGACGATCCCCCAGGCAACGGGATTCCGTTCGTCCGCCGCCGTCGGAGTGCAGGCGACCGTGGACGGCCGGATGATCGAAGTCGGTGGGCCGCTGCTGCTCGAGCGGAGCGGCCACTCGTCGTTGACGCAAACCGAGGACTGGAAAGCCAGCGGAGCGACCGTGCTGCATGTCCTGTCGGACGGCGAGATCGTGGGCGCGATCGCGCTCGCCGACGAAGTGCGGCAGGAATCACGCCAGGCCGTCGACACGTTGCATGCGCTCGGCATCCAGGTCGTCATGATCACCGGTGACGCGCAGACAGTGGCGGATGCCGTTGCAGCAGAACTCGGGATCGATCGCGTCTTCGCGGGCGTGCGTCCGGAGCACAAGGCCGCAAAGGTGCAGGAGCTCCAGCACGAGGGCCGCAAAGTCGCGATGGTCGGCGACGGCGTCAACGATGCACCCGCCCTCGCCCAGGCGGATGTCGGAATCGCCATTGGAGCGGGCACCGACGTCGCGATCGCTTCGGCGGGCGTCATTCTCGCGAGCGACGACCCCCGCTCGGTGATCTCCGTCATCGAACTGTCGCGGGCGAGCTACCGCAAGATGAAGCAGAACCTGTGGTGGGCGGCCGGCTACAACCTGGTCACCGTTCCCCTCGCCGCAGGGGTGCTCGCCGGTGTGGGATTCGTTCTGCCCATGTCGGTGGGCGCGATCCTCATGTCGACCTCCACGATCGTGGTCGCGCTCAACGCCCAGCTGCTGCGCCGCCTCGATCTTCGACCCGGACGCCAGCCGGTACGCTTGAAAGGCATTCTTCGCGGTTGACAGGAAGAGAACCCCAATGGCCGAAACCGGCACCCCCCAGGCGAACATCGGAGTGGTCGGACTGGCGGTGATGGGTTCCAACCTGGCCCGCAATCTCGCCAGCCGCGAAGGCAACACCGTTGCGATCTACAACCGCTCGTGGGAGAAGACCGAGGCGCTGATCGGCGCGCATCCGGAAGCCGGCTTTGTGGCGGCATCCAGTTATGAGGAGTTCGCCGCCTCACTGCAGAAGCCGCGCACAGCGATCATCATGGTGCAGGCCGGACGCGGAACGGATGCCGTCATCGACGCACTCAGCAAGGTTTTCGAGCCGGGCGACATCATCGTCGACGGCGGGAATGCGCTCTTCACCGACACCATCCGCCGCGAGAAGGCGGTGCGCGAGACCGGGATCAACTTCGTCGGTGCCGGCATTTCCGGTGGCGAGGAGGGCGCGCTGCTCGGGCCATCCATCATGCCCGGCGGCTCGGTCGAGGCCTATAAGACGCTCGGCCCCATCCTCGAATCGATCGCCGCCGTCGTGGACGGGCGACCCTGCGTCACCCACATCGGCACCGACGGCGCCGGGCACTTCGTCAAGATGATCCACAACGGCATTGAATACGCCGACATGCAGCTCATCGCGGAAGCGTACGACCTGCTGCGCTATGCCGCCGGACTCACCCCGTCCGCCATCGCCGACATTTTCGCCGAATGGAACAAGGGCGAACTCGACAGCTACCTCATCGAGATCACCGCAGAAGTGCTCCGCCAGGTCGACGCCAAGACGGGCAAGCCGCTCGTCGACGTCATCCTCGACCAGGCCGGATCGAAGGGCACCGGGGTGTGGACGGTGCAGACCGCGCTCGACCTCGGCATTCCCGTCTCCGGCATCGCCGAAGCCGTGTTCGCCCGGGCAGTGTCATCGAAGCCCGCCCAGCGCGCGGCCGCCGCACACCTGCCCGGACCCGACGGCGCGTGGGCGATCAAGAACAAGGACGAGTTCATCGAAGACGTGCGCCGCGCCCTGTACGCGTCGAAGATCATCGCGTACAGCCAGGGTTTCGACGCGATCGTCGCCGGGGCGAACGAGTACGGCTGGGACATCCGCAAGGGAGATGTTGCCGCGATCTGGCGCGGTGGTTGCATCATCCGCGCCGCGTTCCTCAACCGGATCACCGACGCGTACGCCGCCGAGCCCGATCTCGTGTCCCTCGTCACGGCGCCCTACTTCACGGAGGCGATGGCGGGCACGCAGACCTCCTGGCGCCGCATCGTCGCCGGAGCCGCGACCTCCGGCATCCCGACCCCTGGGTTCTCGTCGGCACTCGCCTATTACGACAGCCTGCGCGCGCCGCGACTGCCCGCCGCCCTCGTGCAGGGACAACGCGACTTCTTCGGCGCCCACACCTACAAGCGAGTGGATGCCGAAGGCACCTTCCACACGCTGTGGTCGGGCGACCGCAGCGAGGTCGAGGCAGTCGACACCCACTGATGGAGATCACGCCGCGGCGCGCCCGCATCATGCTGATCCGCTGGACGATCTACCCCTTCGTTATGGCCGCACTCGCCATCTTCGTGTTCACGGGCGGCAACAATCCCGCCCTCGGGTGGGTGTTCGTCGTGCTCTTCGCGCTGTCGATTGCCTTCCGCTTCTACCTCGCAAGAATTGTGCGGCAGCAGCCCGACCTCGAAGTCTGAACCCCGCGGTCGACACGCATCCGCCCGCTCCCTATTCCGCCCCCCTCCACGAAAACTAAGGAGATTCTGGCGAAAACCTGCCCGAAAGCGCCATTTGGCACGGTTTCGGGCGAAATCTCCTTAGTTTTCGGTGAGGGGAGGGGGCCGGCGGCGCTGGGCGATCGCGCGCAGCACGAGGCCGAGCGCGAGCACTCCGGCGGCGAGCAGCACCCCCTGCCACGGCAGGGTGACCGCGAGCACGAGGCAACCGACGAGTCCCACCCACTGAACGGCGCGCGGCAGCCAGCGGTGCTCGGCGGGCTGGCGGAGGGCGCTCAGGTGAGCGATCGCGTAGTAGACGAGCACGGCGCAACTGGAGAACCCGACCATGCGCGCCGGGTCGAGCAGCAGCACCCCGGCAATCGCGATCGCGGCGAACGTCGTCTCCGCGACGACCGGCGCATTGGTGCTGGCTGGAGATGTGGCCGAGGACGCCGGGCAGGTCACGCTCGCCGCGCCATGGCCAGGCTCGTGCGGCTGAGTCCGGCGAGGATGGCGAGGAGGGAGCCGAGGCTCGCAATCGTCGCGGTCACCCGCACGACTGTCTCCCCCGGGCCCGTGAGCAACTCGGCGAGCGGTGACGCGCTACCGGCGAGGCGCTCCGTGCCAACGAGCAGGAGCAGGGTCACGGCGACCGCCGCATACACGAGCAGGGTGATTCCGAGACCGATGATGATCGCCCGCGGCAGGTTGCGACGGGGATTCACCACCTCCTCGCCGAGCGTCGCCATGCGCGCGTAGCCGGCGAACGCGAAGAACAACAGACCCGCCGATTGCAGCACCCCGTAGGGACTGCCCGTGATGAGCTCGACGCCACGCTCGACCGGACCGCCGACCCACCCGGCGACAAGAACCCCAACGAGGCCAACCAACACAACCGTGACAATCGCCGCGCTCACCCCCGCCGTGCTGCGGATGCCCGTCATGTTCACTGCCGCGAGCACGACGATCACGGCGACCGCAACCGGTCGAGCCTGTTCGGGCCAGAGGTAGCTCCCGGCGATGAGCGCTATCGCGCCGGCCGAGGCGGTCTTGCCCGCTAGGAAAAGCCAGCCAGCGGCGAACCCGGTCCACGGGCCTACGGTTGCCCGTCCGAAGGAATAGGCGCCGCCCGACACGGGATACGCCATCGCGAGCTGGGCTGAGCTGAGCGCATTGAGCGTCGCGACGATAGCCGCGATCAGCAGGCCGACGAGAAGCAGCGAGCCCGCTGCATCCGCTGCCGGCGCCCACACGTAGAAGACCCCGGCGCCGATCATGGAGGCGAGACCGACGACGATTGCGCGTCCCATCCCGAGTCGCCGTTGGAGGATCGCCACGCCCTCAGCGTAGTGATACGCGCCGTGCGAGAGAATGGAGCAATGTCGCACCCTGAACTCGACGGCTACGAGCCGCACCCCGAGAAGCCGTTGCGCTCCCGGACGATGGTGTCCGTGATGCGGGTTGTCGTCGTGCTCGGCGTGGTCGCCCTCATCGTGCCGGGGATTCTCACCACCGCAAGCGTCGCCGATCGCACCGCCCAGGCGGCGTGCGCCATGTGGGTCGCCTATGCGGTCGATGGTCCGAGTGATGCGAGAGCGAGCTTCGAGATCTTCGGACCGAGCGGAATCGGCTGGGAGTGCTACTCGGTGGAAGCCTTCGGCGGCGAAAAGCATGTCGCCTCGCTCGGACTCATCCCTGGGACGCCGAACATCCCACGGGGGCCAGCGGTCGACAGTTGATCTCGACGAGCTCGATCACCGGAAACGCAACTCGATCACCGGAAACGCGGCTCGACCACGGACTTAACTAGCGGCGCCGTCGAACATCGAGGTCACTGAGCCGTCGTTGAACACCTGGCCGATCGCGCGCGCGATAAGCGGCGCGATCGGCAGCACCGTGAGAGTCGGGAAGCGCTTGTCCTCCGGGATCGGCAGCGTGTCGGTCACGACGACGGAGTCGATGAACTCGCTCTGCAGCAGCTCGGTGGCGGGAGGCGAGAAGATCGCGTGGGTCGCCGCGACGACCACGCCGATCGCACCCGCATTCTTGAGGGCGGCAGCCGCCTTCGCGATAGTGCGGCCCGTGTCGATCATGTCGTCGACGATGAGGCACACGCGGCCGTCCACCTCACCGACGATCTCGTGCACAGAGACCTCGTTGTGCACCTTCGGATCGCGGCGCTTGTGGATGATCGCGAGCGGCGCACCAAGCTTGCTGCTCCAGATGTCGGCGACACGCACGCGGCCCATATCGGGCGAGACCACCGTGAGGGTGTCGGGATCAAGCTTCTCCTTGAAATGCTGCAGCAGCACGGGCATGGCGAAGAGGTGATCGACGGGGCCGTCGAAGAAGCCCTGGATCTGGGCGGCATGCAGGTCGACGCTCATGATGCGGTCGGCGCCCGCCGCCTTGAACAGGTCCGCGACGAGACGCGCGCTGATCGGCTCACGACCGCGACCCTTCTTGTCTTGCCGCGAGTACGGATAGAACGGCGCAACCACGGTGATTCGCTTTGCGGAAGCGCGCTTGAGGGCATCCACCATGATCAGTTGCTCCATGAGCCACTCATTGATCGGATGCGTGTGCGACTGGATCACGAACGCGTCGCAGCCGCGCACGCTCTCGTCGTAGCGGGCGTAGATCTCGCCGTTCGCGAACGTGCGGGCGTCCGTGTGAACGAGGTCGGTCTCGAGCTCTGCGGCAATGTCGATCGCCAGTTGGGGGTACGCGCGGCCCGTGACGATTACGAGCCTTTTCTGTCCGGTAATTTTGATCTCGGACACGTATCCCGCTTTCTGCCCGGCCCCCGACCTGCAGGCCACTGAATGGTCTCGCGACCAATTGTAATGGCGATGCCGGATGCGACGGCTACTCGGCCGTGGTCGCCCCGGCAGCAGAGTCGATCGCCGCATCAGCGCCCGCCGCCTCGGCCGCCTTCGCGGCCGCGGAACCCGGACGATTCTGCCGAACCCAGCCGACCATGTTGCGCTGAGGAGCGACGTTGATCGCGAGCGAGCCCGGCGGCACATCCTTGCGCACGACGGTGCCGGCACCCGTGTAGGCCCCGTCGCCGATCGTGACCGGCGCCACGAAAACGTTGTGCGAACCGGTGCGCGCGTGGGAGCCGACAACGGTCTGCGTCTTCGTTACGCCGTCATAGTTCGCGACGATCGTTCCCGCGCCGATATTGCTCGACTCGCCTATCGTCGCGTCGCCGATGTAGCTCAGGTGCGGCACCTTGCTGCCCGCGCCGATCGATGAGTTCTTGGTCTCCACGAACGTGCCGATCTTGCCGTTCTCGCCCAGGTAACTGCCGGGTCGCAAGTATGCGAACGGGCCGACGGATGCCCCCGCCCCGATCACGCTCAGCGTTGCGTCGGTGCGCCGCACCTTCGCACCCGCGCCGACCTCACACGAGTCGAGGCTCGTGTCCGGCCCGATGACCGCGCCGCTCTCGATGACCGTCGGCCCGATGAGGTGGGTGCCCGGAAGCAGTTCGACATCCTCGGCGAGCGTCGCCTGCATGTCGATCCACGTGTTCTGCGGATCGCGGATCGTCACCCCCGCCAGCTGCCAGCCCCGCACGATGAGGTCGTTGAGCAGCCGCGCTGCCCTTGCCAGCTGCACCCGGTCGTTGACTCCCCCGACGATCCAGCTCTCGCGAACGGGCACCGCCGTCACGTCGGCGCCGTGCTCGCGGAGCAGGCCGACGACATCCGTCAGGTACTTCTCCCCCTGCGCGTTATTGGATTGCACCTGCGAGAGCTCCGCGCGCAACTCGCTTACGCGGAAAACGTACGTGCCGGAGTTGATCTCGGTGATGCTCAGCTCCTCAGCGGCGGCATCCTTCTCCTCGACAATGCGATCGAGGGCGCCATCTGCCCGGCGGATGATGCGACCGTAGCCGCTCGCGTCATCCAGCAGGGCCGACAGCAGTGTGGCCGCGCACTCACTCGCCCGATGAGCCTCGATGAGCCCGATGACTGTCGCGGCATCGAGCAGCGGCACGTCACCGCTCACAATCACGACGTCGCCCTCGAAATCCTCGGGCAGAGCCGCGAGCGCGACCTCGACGGCGCGACCGGTTCCCGGAACTTCGTCCTGGTCGACGATGACCGCCTCCGGCAGGAAATCGCTGATCGCCGCTGCGACGGCATCCCGCTCGTGGCGCACCACCGCGAGGATGTGAGCCGGGTCGAGCTCCCTTGCCGTGGCCAGCACGTGGCCGATGAGGGGAACCCCCGCGAGTCTGTGCAGCACCTTCGGCATCGAAGACTTCATGCGTGTGCCCTGCCCCGCGGCAAGGATGATCACGGCGAGGTTCTTGTCGGTCATGACACCATTCTCCCCCAGCCGGAGTCAGTGAACGGGACGAAGCAGCACGAGCGGAATCTCCCGCGTCGTCCGGCGCTGATACGCCGCGTAGTTGGGGTACTTCTGCGTCACGAGGGGCCACAGCCGCGCGCGGGTATCCGTGTCGGCAACCTGTGCGAGCATCCGCTGCGGCGCGCCACCGGAAACACGAACGGTCACCTGCGGATTTTTGCGGATGTTCAGGAACCAGCCTGGGTGTTGGTCGTCACCACCGCGGGAGGCAACCACGATGTACGCGCCGGCGTCCCTGATCGGGGAGGTCAGCAGCACGGTGCGCTGCGTGCCCGTACTGCGACCGGTGGTGGTGAGCTCGATGACCGGCATGCCAACGATGCTCCAGCCGAGCCTGCCCGCGGAAAGTCGCAACAACACGCGGTGGATGCTGTTCATCGCCTTCAGGGAAAAGTCGGACGGCATGAGACCAGCCTAGGTCGGGGGGCTCCACTCATGTAGCCGCGACCTTCGGTCGCGTTGCTTCGCAAACGGACCTTGAGTTTCTCCACTCATGTAGCCGCGACCTTCGGCCGCGTTGCTCCGCAAACGGAGCTTGCAATGAGGCAAATCTTTGTCTCATTGCTGCGCTCCGCCTCCAGGATTCGAACCTGGACCGAACAGCTCCAAAGGCTGTCGTGCTGCCATTACACTAAGGCGGATCTTGGGCTCACCAGCGTGAGGCGCCGCCGTCAAGTCTGCCAGATCGCCGCGGGAAGCGGCCCCACGCATCCACTCGTCCCCGCCCGGGATAATGGGGGGATGCCCGCCCATGACGAAGTCGACCGGATCGTTGACGCGTGGAGCCGCGAACGTCCGGACCTCGACTTCGCGCCGCTGCAGATACTCAGCAGGGTCGGGCGGCTCGGCCGCCACCTCGAGCGGGCGCGGCGATCGGCCTTCACCGCATCTGACCTCGAGCCGTGGGAATTCGATGTGCTCGCGGCCCTGCGGCGCGCCGGCTCGCCCTACCAGCTCAGCCCCAAATCGCTCCTGCAGCAGAATCTCGTGAGCAGCGGCACGATGACCAACCGCATCGACCGGCTCGTCGACCGTCGGCTCGTCGAACGCCGCACCGACCCGCACGACGGGCGTGGCATCCTCGTCGTCATGACCGAGGCGGGTCGCGAACGTGTCGACTCCGCGATCAGCCAACTGCTGCACGAGGAAGCTCTCATGCTGCGGGGCCTCTCGAAAACCGACCAGGAACGCCTCAGCGTGCTGTTGCGCCGGCTCAGCCTCGACTTCGACTCGAGCGACCAGCACTAGCGCCGGATTCGGCCGAGTCAGAGGAACATCAGTGCGGTGGATGCGATCACCGCGATCACCGCGACCGCGATCAGCACGAGACCGGCGACCCTCAATGCCTTCCCATCGTTGCGCGGAGAATCCGTTCGCGCGCGCCCCTCGCGCCACGGGTCGGCCCACAGCGCAACCTCGTCACCGGGGTCCCCAGGCGTGGGCGCCTCGCCATCCGCCTCGCCTTCCTGCATCTCGCCGGTGGTGTCGCGCCAGCGGTACACCGTCGCCGCCGCGCCGCTCTCAATCACGACGCCCTCCACCCGGACCCAGCGCCGCGAAAGCAGCATCGGTACCACCCCGATCAGGAGCAGGAGCGTTCCGAGAGACCCACCGATCCAGGCGACGAGCTCTGCGATCAGCGAGAGGGAATCGACGGAATCAGGCACATGCTGATCGTACTTCCGTCAGCAACAGGATCCGGACGACCCGCACGCGCCCGACGTCGGCAGTGTGAACTCGACCCTGCGTGCGGCTACCGGGTCACCGCCCAGTTCGGCCGCCACCGAGCGCACCTGCTCATACCCCGTTGCGAGGAGGAAGGTCGGTGCGCGCCCGTAGCTCTTCATGCCGACGAGGTAGAAATCCTTCTCCGGATGCGTGAGTTCGACGACACCGTGCGGAGGCACCGTGCCACAACTGTGGATGTTGGGGTCGATGAGCGGCGCGAGCAGCCGAGGCGCTTCGACGATCTCATCGAGCGCGAGCCGGATCTCCCGCAGCCCAGAGAGGTCGGGGCGAAACCCCGTGGATGCGACCACCTCGTCGACGAGCAGCTCTCGCATGCCGTCCACTGTCGAGCCGACGAGCGCGATCTTGTCGCCGCGCTCCTGAAGTTCGGCGAGCTCGAAGCTGTCGAACAACTCGATCCGACCGCCGGTGACCAGGCTGTGCACGCGACGTCCGAGCCGACCGCGTTCCCTGAGGGCATCCGTGGCATCCCCCAATCCCGCTTGAGGATAGCTGCGGCGCATAATCCAGAGCACCGTAGTCGATGGTTCACTCTCGGCCAGCTCGGCGAGCGCGAGCAGGGTGTTGGCTGCCGAATGCCCCGATCCGACGACCGCAGTGCGCTTGCCCGCGAACGCCGCGCGATTGACACCGAGCACGTCAGGCAGCGGCGAATGGATGCGACTGGCCACGGCGGACGGCACGCCATCGACACCATCTGAGGTCACCGGGTTGGGCGACGCCCAGGTGCCGGATGCGTCGATGACGGCCCTGGCATCCATGGTGCTGATTGCGCCAGCAGTGTCTCGCAACACGAGCCGGAAGGGGCGATCCTGCCGACCAGTCGTACGCGTGCGGTCCATGCCCTTGCGCGTGACCGATACGACTTCGGTGCCGAGGCTCAGGTGGGGAGCGATCTGGGGAAGTTGTGCCAGAGGCTCGAGATAGTGGGCGACAATGTCGCGACCGTGAGGGATCGTGTGAGGGTCTGGAGACATCCATCCGGCGTCGGCGAGCAGGCGCCTGGATGCGGCATCAACGATGAGTTGCCAGGAGGAGAAGAGTCGAACGTGACCCCATTCGGTCATCGCAGCCGCGACCGAGGCACCGCGCTCGAAGAGCTCGAACGGGATGCCGCGCTCGCTGAGATGGGCAGCGGCGGCAAGGCCGACCGGGCCTGCGCCGATGATGGCGACGGGCAGCGCGGCGAGTGCCTCGCTCGCGCGATGGGGGGCCGAGGTCAGTTCGACGATGCTCACGCCGGTCTCCTAGCAGGTAGCGCAGCTGAGTTCGGCGCCGACCGGTGCTGTGCGCACCCGCGAAGCGTGGCCCCACACGCGGGCCGAGTGACCACTTGTTGCCGGAACGCGCGCCCCGGAGCGACCAGAGGTGTCGACTTTGCGGCGGGTTTGGAGGAGTTCGGCGTGTTCGCTCGCGTGGAGGGCGACCAGTGACTCAGGAGAGATGAGGCTCATTACCCTGACCTTTCGATATATTGATGTTGTTCGATATCTCGAGTATTGTGCGGATATCGAAGCTTGTCAATATCGATAGGGATGAATAAGCGATGGCTCTCAACGAATTACTGCCAGTTATGGATGTCACGGCATGCTGCGAACCGCTGACCACTCAAACCCTGGCCCCGGAGCACGCCGACGACCTCGCCCGATCACTCAAGGCGCTGGCCGATCCCGCGCGCCTGCGACTCATCTCCATGATTGCGGCTGCGGAAAATCAGGAAATCTGCGCCTGCGATTTCACCGAACCACTGGGGCTCTCGCAGCCGACCGTGTCGCATCACCTGAGAATTCTTGTCGAAGCTGGCTACCTCGATCGCGAGAAGCGCGGCACCTGGGCGTGGTACCGCATCGTGCCGGGCTCACTCGACTCCGTCGCACGGTTGCTGGTGAGCGTTTAGAGTACGAAATGTAGTAGGTGTGCTACATTCTTACGCATGCCTGTGAGCGAAACGGGAAACGTCCCCGCAGCGACCGTCGTGGAGGTTACCGACCTGAGCATGGCCTACGGCCAGAAACGCGTACTGGAGCAGGTGAGCTTCACGCTCCGAACCGGCGAAGTACTCGCGCTGCTCGGCCCCAACGGCGCGGGAAAGACGACGACGATCGAGATCCTTGAAGGGTTCCGGGCTCCGTCGGCGGGTACCGTAACGGTGCTCGGCACGAACCCGATCCACGGCGACGAGCGTTGGCGCGGCCGAATCGGCGTGGTGCTCCAGTCGTGGCGCGACCACGGCAGATGGCGCGTGCGCGAGCTGCTCGAACACTTCGGTGCCTTCTACGCACCGTACTCAGAAGCTGATCGGCCGCGACCGTATCCAGTCGATGAACTGCTCGAAATGGTCGGCCTGACAGACCTCGCCCGCAACAAGGTGATGTCGCTCTCGGGCGGCCAGCGCCGCCGGCTGGATGTCGCGATCGGCATCGTCGGCCGCCCCGAACTGCTGTTCCTCGACGAGCCCACCACCGGTTTCGATCCGGTTGCTCGCCGCGAATTCCATGACCTGGTACACCGGCTGTCAGACCTCGAAGGCACCTCGATTCTGCTCACCACGCACGACCTGGCCGAAGCGGAGAAGCTGGCCGATCGCATTCTCATCCTCGACGGAGGGCACATCGTCGCCGACGGCAGCGCGGAGCAGCTGTCGAGAGACGTGGCCGGCACGAGCGAGGTGCGCTGGTTGCAGGATGGGCAACGCCACGTACACGCCACCAACGACGGAACCGCATTCGTGCGGCAGCTGTTCACTCAGCACGGCGATGGGATCGACGATCTCGAGGTGCGCAAGGCCTCACTCGAAGACACCTATCTGACAATGGTGGCCAAGCGCGCAAGCGAAGAGCACGAAGTCGCATGGGAAGGACAAGCCAAGTGAACGCACTCACCGCGGCAATCCGAGCGGGCATGCGTCGGGGCGCAATCGAGTTCCGCAACAGCCTGCAGACGCCCGCAGACATCGCCTACTACATCATCGGCAACGCCATCTTCATTACTGTCATCGTCCTCAATCGCGATACGCCGATGGAGGGAACCGGCCTCACCTTCGCCCACTTCATGTTCCCGGGCGTGCTCGCCATGCTCCTCGTGTTCGTTGGAACCTACGGCCTCGCGACCCTCATCGCGACGGAACGAGAGGACGGAACACTACTGAGAGCCAAATCCATCCCGAACGGAATGACCGGGTACGTCGCCGGGCAGACCACGCGAACCTCGCTCGAGCTCGCCTTCTCGGTCGGCGTGACGACGGTTGCGGCATCCATTCTCATCAACGGACTGTGGGGCAACGGTCCCGCTGCCATCGCCGCCGTGCTCGGCCTGCTCGTGCTCGGGTTCTTCGCAACCCTCCCACTCGGCTTCGCCATCGGGTCGATCTTCAAGAATCCCCGTTCCCTCGGCGGTTGGGGCTTCATCATCCTTGGTGGGTTGATCGTCATTTCGGGATTGTTCGCTCCACTGGCGGCCCTTCCGGGATGGGTGCAGGTCATCGGCCAGGTGTTCCCGCTCTACTGGCTCGGTCTCGGACTGCGCAGCGCGATTCTGCCGGATGCCGCAGTCATGATCGAGATCGGCGAGAGCTGGCGGACACTGGAAACCCTCGGCGTGCTCGGCATCTGGGCGATCGCCGGGATTCTGCTCGCGCCGGTACTGCTGCGACGGATGGCGCGCCGTGAATCGGGTTCGGCGATGGAGGAACGGCGCCAGCGGGTACTGCAGAGAGTCGGGTGATGAAGGACAGCGTTGCGCCGGGCGCAGACGTCATTCACAATCGGATCGCCATGCTTCGGGTCGAGCGGGGGATCTCCCGCCGCCAGTTCGCGGAAGCGGTCGGAGTGCATTACCAGACGATCGGCTACCTTGAGCGCGGGGAGTACCGGCCGAGCCTGCAGTTGGCGCTGCGCATCGCCAACTACTTCGGCGTCCCCGTCGAGTTCATCTTCTCGCTCGAACCATTCGAGCCGATCGGGCCGGGTTAGTCGGCCAGCAGCTCGGACAACTGCAGCCACCGCGTTTCGACCGCGCCTAGTTGCTCCTCGAGCGCGCGCGATTCTTTCGACAACTCGGCGAGCCCCGCATAGTCGCCCTGGTCGTGTGCCGCCATCCGCTCGTGGATGCCCGCAATCTGCCCAGACAACTTCTCCATCTTTCGCGCGGCCGCGGCGAGCTCCTTCTCGGCGTTGCGCAACTCTGCGCCCCTCAGTTTGGTGGTCGAGGCGGTTGTCGAGCCTGTCGAGACACCGCTGGTCGAGCCGCTTCCGCTGGTCGAGCCGCTTCCGCTGGTCGAGCCGCTTCCGGTGGTCGAGCCTGTCGAGACCCGCTTCACCTGCTCCTTCCGGAGTTCCAGGTACTGGTCGACCCCGCGCGGCAGGTGCCGCAAGCCACCGTCCATCACCGCATACTGCTGGTCGGTGACCCGCTCAACGAGATACCGGTCGTGGCTTACCACGAGGAGCGTGCCGGGGAACGAGTCGAGCAGGTCCTCGATGGCAGCCAGCATGTCGGTGTCGAGGTCGTTGGTGGGCTCATCCAGTATCAGCACATTGGGCTCGCTCAGCAGGATCAGCAGCAACTGCAGGCGTCGCTTCTGGCCCCCCGAGAGATCCTTCACGGGCGTGCTCAGTTGCGCGCTCGCAAAACCGACGCGCTCAAGCAACTGGCCAGGCGTCATCTCCTTGCCGCCGGAGATGTAGCTGCTCTTCTGGCCAGCGATAACATCGCTCACCCGGTCGTTCCAGACATCCGCCAATTCGGCCAGCTGCTGCGTGAGGGTCGCGACTTTGATGGTCTTGCCGCGTTTCACCCGTCCGCTCGTCGGCTGCAGGGTGCCCGCGACCAAGTGCAGCAGGGTGCTCTTGCCGGCACCGTTCACCCCGAGGATGCCCGTGCGCTCGCCCGGCGCGATGCGCCAGGTGATGTCCTGCAGAACGGGGGTAGTCGTCGTAGCTCACACTCACGTTCTCGAGATCGACCACATCCTTGCCGAGGCGCTGCATGGCCATGCTCGCGAGCTGGACGCTGTCGCGCACGGGTGGCTCATTCGCAATGAGTTCGTTCGCCGCGTCGATGCGGAACTTCGGCTTGCTCGTGCGCGCGGGCGCGCCGCGGCGCAGCCAGGCAAGTTCCTTGCGCATGAGGTTCTGCCGCTTCGATTCGGATGCCGCGGCCATCTTGTCGCGCTCCACCCGCTGCAGGATGTACGCCGCATAGCCGCCCTCGAAGGGCTCGATGAGGCGATCATGCACCTCCCACGTGGCCGTGCAGATCTCGTCGAGGAACCACCGGTCATGGGTGACGACGATCGAGCCCGCCGGCGTTCGCCGACCAGCGCCGCTTGAGGTGATTGGCGAGCCAGGCGATGCCCTCAACGTCGAGGTGGTTGGTGGGCTCATCGAGGAAGATGACGTCGTGGTCGCCGATGAGCAGCGCGGCGAGCGCCACGCGGCGGCGCTGCCCACCCGAGAGATCGCCGATGCGGGCCTCCCACGGGATGTCCGCGCGCGAGGCCGCCGATG
Organism: uncultured Actinomycetota bacterium; assembly: GCA_963848065.1. Classification (GTDB taxonomy): domain Bacteria; phylum Actinomycetota; class Actinomycetes; order Actinomycetales; family Microbacteriaceae; genus CAWKBZ01. The sequence goes on from CAWKBZ010000002.1 coordinate 135,983, forward strand.
ACATCGCGGATCTGCGGATCGCCCGCCCACACGTGCTCATCGATGTCGCCGATGATGACCTGGTGCACCGTGAGTTCGTCGGGCAGTTCGTCGGCCTGGTCGAGCATCGCGAGGGTGACTCCCCCGCGGCGGGTGACGCGTCCGGCATCCGGTTCGAGGCGGCCGGCGAGCAGGCGCAGGAGGGTCGACTTGCCGTCGCCATTGCGGCCGACGATGCCGATGCGGTCGCCCTCATCGAGCCCGATCGTCACCTCGTCGAAGATGACGCGCGTCGGGTATTCGAGGTGGAGCGCTTCGGCTCCAAGGAGATGTGCCACGGGGTTCGAGCCTAGTAGCTCGCGGCTGGGCGGTTTCCCGCGCGTCTGCCCGCGGCATCCGCCCCCTCCCCCTTCCCGCCCCGCTACCCCACCCGTTGAGAGGGCACTTGTTGTCGCCCCGCGAACGCTCAGACGACAACAAGTGCACTCTCAAACAGTGGATGCGCGCCGCGCGAGTGCCCGCGAGGCGAGGGCGACCAGCGTGTGCGGGGCATCGAGGTGAGCCTGAACCACGCGGATGTAGTGCCAGTCCGCGTCCTGGAACTGCTCGCGCCGCGCGACGTCCTCCCGGAACACGCGCGAATCCGTGCGATGGATGTCTCCCTCATAGTCGAGCGCTATCCGCTCCTTCACGTACGCCAGGTCGGGAGTGCCGACAAAGCCGCCCTCGTGATACACCGTGTGGCCGATGACCGGCTCGGGCAGACCGCCACGGACGAGGACGAGGCGCGTCTCCGACTCCTTCGGCGAATCGGTACCGGACCGCAGATCCGGGAGCGCGAGGCGCAGTTTCACCGCGCCTCGCGCTCGGTGCAGTCCCTCGACGACGGCAGTCAGCCGGTCGAGGTGACTCAACGGACGCTTCCGGCGGATGAGATGATCGCCCGCGATCACGAGCTCATCGACCGTGAGAAACTGCGCGAGCTGCACCCATGCCGTCTCAGGTGACACCACTGGCAGACCCTGCTGCACGATGATGTCGCTTTCCCTACCACGGTGACCGATAACACCGTTCATGCGCGGAGGCTGGGCGCCTTCCGGCACCATCACATGAAGCTCTTGCCGGCGCTCCAGTTGCCATGGAATGGGGATAGTGAGCAAACGGGCCGCCGTCAGGTGGCTGAAGCGGGCTCCCGGCGGCGCAACAGCCAGATACGCGCTGCAGGAGTCGAGCAACTCGGCGTGATGCCGCTCGAACCTGTCGACGGGCAGATCCGTTCGCCGCAGCATCCGCGATCCTCTGAAGTGCGCGTGAAGGTCCGGCGCCCGCAGACGACGGGGGGTGACGCCGATCGCCGTCGCCTCAGCGAAGGTGAAGGCGCGTCCGGCGAGGCCATTGGGCAACGGGGCCGGACGGGGCATCCCTCATGGTGGCAACTGCGGACCCGGGGCGGCCGAAATTGTTCACACCCCGGCCCGAGAGTGCACTTGTTGTCGCCTGGTGGCGCTAGCGACGACAATAGCTGCACTCTCAAGAGGCGCTGGATCGGGAGGGAACGAGTTAATTACAGGTTCACGAGGCGGGCGCCGTGCACCGGGCCGGTGACGCGCACCACATTGAGGCGGGCCGCGCTAAGAGCGATCTGCAGTTCGAGCGCACTGTCTAGGTCGGCGGTGAGGAACGCGACCGTGGGACCCGACCCGGAGATGATGCCGGCGAGGGCGCCGTTCTCCTCCCCCAGTTCGAGCACGTCGTGGAGGGAAGGCTCGAGGTGCAGAGCCGCCGCTTGCAGGTCGTTGAAGAGGGTGTCGGCGAGCATGTGCGGGTCCCCCGCGCGAATCGCCTGCAACACGTTCGGGTCGACCGTGGGCGCGCGATCTGCAGGATAGATGTCCTGCACATGACGTTCGCGATGCACGTCGAGTTCCTTGTACACGGCAGGCGTGCTGAGCCCGAAGTCGGCGAGCGCGAGCACCCACTGGAAGCTGCCTTTGGCGAGGGCGGGGCTGAGCTGGTCGCCGCGTCCGGTGCCGATCGCTGTGCCACCCGTGAACGCGAACGGCACATCGGCGCCGAGCTGTGCGGCCAGGTTGAGCATTTCGTCGCGCGGAAGTTCGGTGCCCCAGAGGGCGTCGCACGCGAGGAGTGCTGCCGCGGCATCCGCCGATCCGCCGCCCATGCCGCCCGTGACGGGCACATGTTTCTCGATCTCGATGCGGGCGCCGCCCTTGTACCCGGTCTTCTTCGCGAGCAGTTTCGCCGCCTTGACCACGATGTTCGATTCGTCGGTCGGCACCCGCGAGCAGTCGACGGTGCCGCTGACGGCGACTGAGAACTCATCGTCGCGGAAGGCGCGTACGTCTTCGTAGAGAGAGACAGCCTGATACGCGATGGCGACATCGTGGTAGCCGTCTTCGAGCAGGGTGCCGACTTTGAGGAAGACATTGATCTTGCCGGGCGCTTTCGCGTGGACCATTTTCGCACCGGCCCGGAGATTCATAGAACAAACCTAGTCGAGCGCAGGGTTCGCCTTCGCCAACCCCGCGCTCTGCCGGACCCGCCCAGAGTTCGCTACTTGCCTATAGGAAGATATCTTCCTATAGTTACAGTTATGGCCAGACGACAACCCGGCACCCTGCTCCCGCTCGAGCTCGAGATTCTGGAAACGGGCATGGCCCTGCAGCAGTCGGACAACAGCTTCTACGGCTTTGCCCTCGCGAAGGAGATGGCCACCAGCGGCAATTCCCTCACAGCGCACGGCACGCTCTACAAGGCACTCGCCCGCATGACAGAAGCGGGACTCCTCGAAGCCCAGTGGGAGGATGCCGCCGCCGGTGAGGCGGAGGGTCGCCCTCGGCGCCGCCTCTACCGGGTCACCGGCGAGGGCGCCCGCGCACGGCAATCCGCCGTCGCGAAGGCCCCCACGCACCCCCGCGCGCGCACCGCAACAGAGGGGGTGTCCTTCGCGTGAGCGTTCTGACGGCATCCACTCACGAACGCGCCGCCCAATGGGTACGCGACTGGTGCGACTGGTATACACGAGATCTCGAACCCGAGGCCGCCGAGGCTCGCCGCAGGGAGATCGAGTCTGACCTGTATGAGCACACGGCATGGGCGCAGGCGGCGAATGTTCCGCCTGGCCGCCTGAGCTGGTCGATTCTCGGTCGTGCCCTGCGAGGGGTTCCCGCCGACCTCAGTTGGCGCCGATCTGTCTTGAAGGAGGGCCCCTCAATGGATGCATCCACCCTGCGCCTGCGTCGCCTCGATCACACAACCACCGGACTCGCGTTCGCAGCATCCGCCACACTGCTCGTGTTCGGAATGACAGTCATCGCACGAACGCTCTCCCAGGTCGCGAGCGGCGCCATTCGCGCGAACTCCGACACCTTCGTCGCCGTCGTCATCTTCACAGCGCTCGTCGCGTTCGGGGTGCTGCTTTTGGCGAGGCAGAAGACGCGCTTCCTCGGTGCGCTATGGATGGTCCCGGCCGCCTGGGGTGTGCTGCACTTCGGCCTGTTCGCCCTCGTGAGCACGAGCACCACCGTTGGCACCCTCTCCCGAAGCTGGGCCGAATGCACGCGCTATGGCCAGGAAGTCGAGCACAGTCAGCTCTTCACCGCGCGCGGTCGGCGCGAGTCCCGCTGCTTCGATGCGAGCGGATGCCGCCGCCAGAGTCCCCGAGAACACCGGCAAGCGCCTGCCGCAGCATTTTCCGTCTCTGCTGGAACGCTGCGTCGATGAGCGCGAAGGTGGCACGGCGTTCCTCCTCGGTGCCGGGCGGGTCGTGCCGCTCGAAGGCGACGAGCATCGGAGTCGACGTTCGGCACGGGCCAGAACACCTGGCGGCTGACCTGCCCTGCGGTGCGCCACGAGCCGTACCAGGCCGCCTTGGCGCTGGGCGAACCGTAGACCTTCGCTTCCGGGTGGTGCGGCGAGGCGCTGCCCCACTTCGGCCTGCACCATGACGAGCCCACGCTCGAGTCGCGGGAAGTGTTCGAGGAAGTGCAGCAGCACGGGAACCGACACGTTATACGGCAGGTTCGCGACGAGCACGGTCGGGTCGCCCGGCAGTTCGGTGATGGTCATGGCATCCGCGGTGACGACCGTGAGGTCAGCGGACGGCTGCAGCTCGGCCACCGTGAGCGGCAGTTGTGCGGCCAGACGCTTGTCGATCTCGACGGCGACAACCGCAGCCCCGGTTTCGAGCAGGCCGAGGGTGAGCGATCCGAGACCGGGCCCGACCTCGACGACGGTGGCATCCGCTGACACGCCCGCTGTCCGCACGATCCGGCGCACCGTGTTGGCGTCGATCACGAAGTTCTGGCCGAGCTTCTTGGTGGGCTGGATGCCGAGCAGTTCGGCGAGGTCCCGGATCTCAGCGGGACCGAGCAGGCTCATGCCTCGCCGAACGGGCTCGGCGGCTCGGTGACCGGCTCGTCATCCCACAGTGCCGTACACCTCTTCGGTGTTGGAGGTGACAGCGCGGCGAGCATCGAGACGTCGGTGCCGAGATGTTCGGCCATCGCCCGCAGGGTGTGCGGGACGAGGTACGGCGAGTTCGGCCGGCCGCGGAACGGCATCGGGGTGAGGTAGGGCGCATCCGACTCGACGAGCAGCAGGCGGCGCGGGCACGAGGTCGAGGGCGTCGCGCAGGTTGCCCGCGTTCTTGAACGTGAAGGTGCCGGCGAAGGAGAGGTACCAGCCGTTGTCGGCGCAGATCTGGGCGAGCTCGGCGTCGCCGCTGAAGCAGTGGAACACGGTGCGCTCCGGGGCGCCGACCCGCAGCAGCGTCTCGACGACCTCCGCGTGCGCGTCGCGGTCGTGGATCTGCAGCGCGAGATCGTGCTGCTTCGCGATCTCGATGTGCGCTTCGAACGAGCGGTACTGCGCGCGCGACGGCCGTCCTCGCCCGTGCGGAAGAAGTCGAGTCCGGTCTCGCCGATGGCGCGCACGCGCGGCTGCCCGGCGAGCTCGTCGATCTCGGCGAGCGCGTCATCGAGCGTGCCCGCGGCATCGTAGCCGCGGCGCCTCATTCGGGTGGATGGCGACAGCCGCGAGCACGCGCGGTTCGACAGCCGCGATCTCCGCCGACCAGCGCGAGGTCTCGAGGTCGTTGCCGACCTGCACGACGCCCCTGACGCCGACGGTCGAGGCGCGGTCGAGGTGCTCGCGATAGTCGAGCGGGTTGACGCCGTCGGAGAGTTCGAGGTGGGTGTGGTTGTCGTAGACGCGGCACCGTGAGCGCTTGCGGGCAGCGGCGGGTAGTCGAGGTCATCGCGTCAGTCGTGACTCGATGTCGCCTCCCCACTCGTTTCGGCTCACGCCTCTGCGGGCTGCTCAATCCTCGGGAACAGCGCCTGCAACTCTCGCCACCGTAGCGCCCGCGGGCAATTGCCCCCAACGTCCGGCGTCGGGGATGAGCTGGTCGTCGAGCGTGCCAAGGCCGGCGGATGCCCCGAGCGCCTCCCACAGTTTGGCCGTCGAATCCGGGATCACCGGCGAGAGCAGAACCGCGAGCGCACGCAGGCCTTCGGCCGCCGTGTAGAGCACGGTGCCGAGACGTTCGCGGGTCGCGTCGTCCTTGGCGAGCACCCACGGCTCCTCGAGGGTGATGTAGCCGTTGAGCTCGTCGACGATCTTCCAGATCGCCGCAATCGCCTCGTGGATCGCGAGACGCTGGATTGCGGCATCCGCTATCCTCGCCGCATTCTCGACCGTCTGCTTGATCTGCGAGGTCGCGCTCACTGTACTCACCGGCAGCGGGCACGACGCCGTCGTAGTAGCGGGTGATCATGGCGATCACGCGCGAGGCGAGGTTGCCGAAACCGTTGGCGAGTTCGGACTGGTAGCGGGCGCTGAGGTCTTCCCAGCTGAACGAGCCGTCCTGGCCGAAGTTGATGGCGCTCATGAAGTAGTAGCGGAACGCATCGACACCGAACGTGTCGGTGATCTGGCTGGGCGCGATGCCGGTGAGCTTGCGACTTCGACATCTTCTCGCCGCCGACGAGAAGCCAGCCGTGGCCGAAGACCTGCTTGGGCACCTCGAGGCCGGCGGCCATGAGCATCGCGGGCCAGATGACCGCGTGGAAGCGGGCGATGTCCTTGCCGACGAGCTGGGTGGCGGGCCAGCGGCGCTTGAAGTTCTCGTCGTCGGTGCCGTAGCCGATGGCGGTGATGTAGTTGAGCAGCGCCTCGAACCAGACGTAGACGACGTGGCTGTCGTCCCACGGGATCTTGATGCCCCAGTCGAAGCTGCGATCGCGAGATCGAGAGGTCGCGCAGCCCCTGCTTGACGAACTGGATGATCTCGTTGCGCACGCTCGCGGGCTGGATGAAGTCGGGGCGCTCCTCGTACAGGTCGAGCAGCCGCTGCTGGAAGTCGCTCATGCGGAAGAAGTAGTTGGTCTCCTTGAGCACCTCGACCGGGCGCCCGTGGATCTTGCAGACCAGCTGCCCGGCGAAGTCGCCGTCGGTCTCGGTCAGGTCGTCGAGCTGCTTGTACTCCTCGCAGCCGACGCAGTAGTAGCCCTCGAACTCGCCCGAGTAGATGAACCCGTCGTCGTAGAGCTTCTGCAGGAAGTTCTGCACCGCACTCTCGTGGCGCTCCTCCGTCGTGCGGATGAAGTCGTCGTTGCGGATGTTGATCGTCTCGAGCAGGGGCAGCCACGACTCCTGCACGAGCTTGTCGGCCCACGCCTGCGGGGTCGTGTCGTTCGCGACCGCCGTGCGCAGGATCTTCTGGCCGTGCTCATCCGTTCCGGTCAGCAGCCAGGTGTCGTCGCCGCTCTGGCGGTGCCAGCGCGCGAGCACATCCGCCGCCACCTCCGTGTACGCGTGACCGATGTGCGGAACATCGTTGACGTAGAAGATGGGCGTCGCGATATAGAAGGAATCGCCGGCGGCCATCCCGCCAGTCTAAACGGCGCGGTGGATGTCGCGGCTCCTGTTACATCCCCGCCCCCCTCCACCGACCCACCCCTCCCACTCTCAACGCCGCGGGGTTTAGTTATCCGCGCGGTGGTTCTAACCCCCGCGGCCATAACAAGACGGCGCGCCGTTGGCTGGTGGCGGCGCGGCGTCAGGGCTTGCGCCGCGCCAGCACAGCCTCGTACAACTCCCGGCGTCCGACACCGGTCGACTCCGAGACTTCGGCGGCCGCCTCCTTGAGGCGAAACCCCTCCTCAACGAGGGCAAGCACCTGGACGACCGCCGTCTCGAGGTCGGTCGTCGGCGCGGGCGCACCCTCCACGACGATGCAGATCTCGCCGCGGGCACCGTCGGCGAAGTACTCCGCCACCTCTGAGGCTGTGCCGCGTCGAACTTCCTCGTGCAGCTTGGTCAACTCGCGGCAGACGACGACGCGGCGGTCGTCGCCCATCGCCGACGCGAGATCGACGAGGCACGCCGCCAGTCGGTTGGGCGATTCGAAGAACACCATCGTGCGGGGTTCCCTCGCGAGTGAGCTGAAGTAGCCGACCCGCCCCTTGCGCGGCACGAACCCCTCGAAGGTGAACCGGTCGGTCGGCAGCCCGCTCACGGCGAGCGCTGTGAGTACTGCACTCGGCCCCGGGATCGCCGTCACCGTGACACCAGCGGATGCCGCGGCCGCCACGAGGGCGAAGCCGGGGTCGCTCACAGCGGGCATTCCGGCGTCCGTCAGTACCACGACATCCACTTCACGGGCCAGCTCGACAATCTCGGCGGCTTTCTCGGTCTCGTTGTGTTCGTGCAGCGCAATCAGGCGCGGCCGGTTCTCGATGCCGAGCGCACGCATGAGATGGATTGCCGTGCGGGTATCTTCGGCCGCGATGACTTCGGCGTTGTCGAGTGCCTCGATGAGCCGACGCGACGCATCGCCGAGGTTGCCGATGGGCGTCGCCGCGAGGATGATCACGCGCCCATTCTCGCAGCCCCCGCCTGACGAAAACTAAGGAGATTTCGGACGACACGCCGCTGAACACGCAGTTCGAGCACGCTGCAACGAAAATCTCCTTAGTTTTCGGTACGCGGTTAGCATTGCGAGGTGGAGACCCGGCCCCCCGACAGCGAGTTCGACGCGCTCGTGAGCGCGGACACTCAACCGGTCGAGCACCCGCCAACCCGGCCGATCCGGTTGATGGAGCTCTCCCTCACCGACCGCCTCTGGGACCGCCTCGCCACGACCACGGCGCGCGGCGCGATCATCCGCTGGTCCGGCCCCGTGCTCGTGACGTTGCTCGCGGCCGGCACGCGACTGTGGAACCTCGGGCACCCGCACGAACTCGTCTTCGACGAGACCTTCTACGTGAAGGATGCATGCACCCTCCTGAATCTCGGCTACGAGTCGCAGTGGCCCGCCGAATCCGACCCGTCGTTCGTGGCCGGGAACACCGACGTCTTCCACGAGAGCGCCTCGTTCGTCGTGCATCCACCGCTCGGAAAGTGGATGATCGCACTCGGGTTCCTCGCATTCGGTGGCGCCGAGAGTGCCGTCTCGTGGCGTATCGCGACAGCGGTCGTTGGCATCCTGGCGGTAATTCTGGTGATGGCGATTGCGAAGGGGCTGTTCCGGTCCACGCTTGTGGCCACGATCGCGGGCACGCTCATGGCGATCGACGGCAACGCCATCGTGATGAGCCGGGTCGTCGCTGCTGGACAACTTCCTCATGTTCTTCGCGCTGCTCGGGTTCGGCGCGGTGCTGCTCGACCGAAGACAGAGCGCGACCCGGCTCGCGCTCTGGATCTCGGAACGCAAGAACATCGACTGGGGTCCGGCGCTCTGGTGGCGGCCGTGGCTCGTTGCCGCGGGTGTCGCCTTCGGGCTCGCGGCCGCGGTCAAGTGGAGTGGGCTCTACTTCCTTGCCGCGCTCGCGGTCTACACGCTCATCGTCGACATCGTGGCCAGACGCCGGGCGGGCATCCCCTTCTTCGTCACGGGAACGCTCGCGAAGCAGGGGCCGGTGAGCTTCCTGCTGACCGTCCCGGTCGCAGCGCTCGCCTACCTCGCCAGCTGGACGGGCTGGTTCACCACGCAGGGCGGGTACCACCGGCAGTGGGCCGACCAGCCGGGCAACGCGTGGGAGGGCGCGCTTGCGTGGGTCCCCCTGTCGCTGCAGAGTTTCTGGCACTTCCAGTCCGACGTGTACAACTACCACGTGGGTGAGAGCAGTGAGCACCCGTACTCCGCCAACCCGCTGACCTGGCTGCTCATGATCCGGCCGACGGCGATGTACTTCCAGGGGTCGGGGCTCGGCGAGAACGGCTGCACGGTCAACTTCTGCGGCGAGTCGATCACGGGCATCGCCAATCCGCTCATCTGGTGGGCGGGCACGGCTGCGCTGCGTCTACCTCGTCTACCGGCTGGTCCGGTACCGGGACTGGCGCGCGGGCCTCATCCTCGCCGGGTTCGCGGCCGGCTACCTGCCGTGGTTGCTCTACCTGGAGCGCACGGTGTACCAGTTCTACACAATCGCTTTCGAGCCGTACCTCATCCTCGCGATCGCGTTCGTGGCCTGGAAGCTGATCGGCGTCCAGCGGTGATCCCACCTGGCAACGTGAACAGGGGATGCGCGTGGTCGCCATCTACCTTGTGGTCGCGCTCGCGATCAGCATCTTCTTCTGGCCGCTGTGGACCGGAATCCAGGTCGACTGGCGTTTCATCACCGCGCACTACTGGCTACCGACCTGGCGCTGACCGTTACGCTCTTTGACGCACCGAGACGGTCGGACCACGCCAGTCAATTACCCTGAACAAATGGCTGATCGCGAGTACGGGTTCCGAACTCGCGCAATCCACGCCGGCAACATCCCGGATGCGGTGACGGGCGCCCGCGCGCTCCCCATCTACCAGACGACCGCGTTCGTCTTCGATGACACCGCGGATGCCGCGGCCCGCTTCGCCCTGCAGAAGTACGGCAACATCTACTCCCGCCTCGCCAACCCGACGGTCGCGTCAGTTCGAGGAGCGCGATCGCGTCGCTCGAGGGCGGCCTCGGCGCGGTCGCCACAGCGAGCGGACTGGGCGCGCAGTTCATCACCTTCGCCTCCCTCGCCGGCGCCGGCGACCACATCGTCGCGTCCGCGAACCTGTACGGCGGCTCGGTCACCCAGCTCGACGTGACCCTGCGCCGTTTCGGGGTCGACACGACGTTCGTGCACTGCTCCGACCCGGCCGACTACGCCGCGGCGATCACCGACAAGACCAAGCTCATCTTCGCCGAGACGATCGCGAACCCGTCCGGTGAGATCGCCGACCTCGAGGGGCTCGCCGAGGTCGCCCACGCCCACAACCTGCCGCTCATCATCGACTCGACGGTCGCGACGCCGTACCTGAACCGCCCGATCGAGTGGGGCGCCGACGTCGTCATCCACTCGGCGACGAAGTTCCTCGGCGGGCACGGCACGACCCTCGGCGGCGTCGTCGTCGAGAGCGGGCGCTTCCACTGGGCGAACGAGCACTTCCCGCTGTTCGACCAGCCGGTGCCCTCATACGGCGGGCTCAACTGGCACGGCAACTTCGGCGAGTACGCCTTCCTCACCCGGCTGCGCGCCGAGCAGCTGCGCGACATCGGGCCGGCGCTCTCGCCGCACTCGGCGTGGCTGCTCGCGCAGGGCGTCGAGACCCTGCCGTTCCGGATGCAGGCGCACGTCGACAACGCGCGGATCGTCGCCGAGTGGCTGGATGCCGACCCGCGCATCGAGTACGTGAACTGGGCGGGCCTGCCCGCGCATCCGCACCACGAGCGTGCGAAGAAGTACCTGCCGAAGGGGCCGGGCTCGGTGTTCTGCTTCGGCGTGAAGGGCGGCCGCGAGGCCGGTCAGACGTTCATCGAGAGCGTCAACCTCGCCAGCCACCTCGCCAACATCGGCGACGCGAAGACGCTCGTCATCCACCCCGCGTCGACGACCCACGCCCAGCTCACCGAGCAGCAGCTCGCTCGACGCCGGCGTGCTGCCGGGCCTCGTGCGCATCAGCGTGGGAATAGAGGACCCCGACGACATCATTGACGACCTCGACCAGGCGCTCGACCGCTGCGACGGAAGGCAAGTAATGGTCTCGACGACTGACACCGCGGCGCTCGACACAGCGTCGACCAGCGAGGTCGTCCACCTCGCCAACGGCCTGACGCTGCGACATCCCGTCGAGCTCGCCGCTCGCCAAGCTGCTGCAAGTCGCAGCGCACCTGGGTCGGGCCGAGCGCGAAGGAGCGCCTCGGCGATCCTGCGCGAGGCCAAGTCGATCGCGATCGTCGGCGCCTCGCCGAACCCGGCGCGCTCGAGCTACTTCGTCGGCACCTACCTGCTGCAGTCGAGCGACTACCGCGTGTACTTCGTGAACCCGAACGCCGACGAGATCCTCGGCCAGAAGGTCTACCCCGACCTCGCCGTCGCTGCCGGAGGTGCCCGACATCGTCGACGTGTTCCGCAAGGCGAGCGACATCCCCGTCGGTCATCGACGAAGTGCTCGCGATCGGCGCGAAGACGATCTGGGTGCAGCTCGGCATCTGGAACCAGGATGCCGCGATCTACGGCGAGAGCAAGGGCCTCACGGTCGTCATGGACCGCTGCATCAAGGTCGAGCACGCCCGCTTCCACGGCGGCCTGCACCTGCTCGGCTTCGACACCGGCGTCATCACGTCGCAGAAGACACCGCGTTAGCCGATCTCGACCCCGGACAGCAGGTGTTCCAGGTCCTGGGCATCAGTCACCGGCAGCCGGCAGGTGAAGTTCTCGCACAGGTAGGCGGTCGGCTCCCCGTTGTGCTTGGCGCGACCTTCGAACAGTTCGAAACCCCGTTCGGCGAGGGTGTCCGCCTGTTGCTCCGTGACGATGCTGACGACCCCGCCGCTGCGATCCCAGCTTCGGGCGACGGAGGCGAGTTCAGCATCCGCTTTATCGGCGACGACGACAAGTTGTCGCGCACCCTCCTGCAGCGCCGACATGACGCCGAGCGCCGCGCCGAATGAGATCGGCTGGGTGACGGCGATGGGGGCGAGCAATCGCATCGCCTCAGACGCGGCCTCGAGAAACGCGGCGTCGCCGGTGAGCAGGTGAAGCCGATAAGCGGCACGCGCGATCGCACTCAGCCCGCTCGGGTAGGCGCCCTCGCTGGGGTCGACCTCCAGCGCCGTGCCGCTTGCCGCAAGAACCGGGTCGCCGCCTCCCGGCACCCCGAAAGGTGTGCGCTCCCCCGCCGCCATCGCATCGGCGACGAGGGTGCGAGCACGTTCCGCGTAACTCGCATCACCGGTCGCGAGCGCGACCTCGATGAGTCCGCCGGCGAGCATCCCGTAGTCCTCCAGCGTCGCCCTCGCACTGGACACCCTGTCGCCGACTCGCGCCCGCACGGGTTCGTCGGCGCCAAGCAGGTCGGCTGCCTCGCGGGCGGCATCGACCCATTCCGGATGTCCGAGCCGTCGTCCCGAGAACGCGAGCGCCTCAATGGCGAGCCCGTTCCAGCCGGTCAGAACCTTGTCATCGAGCGCGGGCGGTTTGTGCCGGGCGCGTGCCGTCTGCGTCCAACTGGTAATAGCCGCCCTCGACCCTCACACCGTCGACCGTGCTCTCGCTGTCCTGGGCCGACGCGAATCCGCCACTCGGCAGGCGCATGACGCCCAGCAGGAAGGAGCCGATCCCGTCGGCGATGTCGCGACGCCCGGCCCGCGTGTAGGCAGACAGCAGCAGGGCGTTGTCGTAGAGCATCCGCTCATAGTGGGGTTCGGTCCAGTCATGCCGAACGCAGTAACGGAAGAAGCCGCCCTCGATCCTGTCCCGCAGTTCGGAGGCCGCCATCGCGTCAAGCGGTCGCCGCGCCAGAGCTCCCGCCGCCTCATCGCCCGTCGACTCCCGATCGAGCAGGAAGCCGAGCACAGTGGCCACAGGGAACTTGGGCGAGCCGCCGAAGCCGCCGTAATCCGTGTCCTCCGTGCGACTGCGAGCTCGCGGATGATCGTGGCGAAGTCATTGTCGGAAGGCAGCGCGTCCCGGGCGCCGGCTGCCCTGCGCGGCGAGCGCTGCCGACGAGCTGATCGGCGTTGCCTTCGACCTCGGCTGCGGCGGTTCGGTCCACGCATCCAGGACCGCACTCGAGCACCTGCCGGAAGCTGGCCGGCCCTGCAACGGGGCCGGCGGGAAGTAGGTGCCGGCGAAGAAGGTTCGGCCCTGCGGCGTGGCGAAGACGCTGAGCGGCCAGCCGAGTTGCCGCGTGAACGCGCCGGCCGGCGCCATGTAGCTCGAGTCGACGTCGGGATGCTCCTCGCGATCGACCTTGATGCTCACGAAGTTCTCGTTCAGGTAGCCGGCCACAACCGGATCGCTGAAGCTCTCCCGAGCCATGACGTGGCACCAGTGACAGGTGGAGTACCCGATGGAGACGAAGACGGGCACCTCGCGACGCTCCGCCTCGGCGAACGGTTCGGGACCCCACTGGTGCCAGTCCACCGGATTGTCGGCGTGGGAACGCAGGTAGGGGCTTACGGCATCCGCCAGTCGGTTCGGCATCTTTCCAGAGTAGGTCGAAAAAACCGGCGCGCTAGGGGTTTACGAATCGTTCGGATGGGTCCCAACACGGTGGTCCGCGTCGAGGGCGTCGATGGCGGCCATCTCCCCCGGGGTGAGTTCGAAGCCGAAGACGTCGAAATTGTTCGCCATCCGTTCGCGCGAAGCGGTCTTCGGAAAGACGATAATGCCGGACTGGAGGTGCCAGCGGACGACCACCTGTGCCGGCGTCACGCCGTGCGCCCCGGCGGCGCGCTGGATCGCTGGCATGCCGAACAGGTCGTACTTGCCCTGGCCGAGCGGCCCCCACGATTCGGTGTGGATCCCGTGCCTCGCGTGCACCTCGCGCAGGTCGCGCTGCGGGAAGCCGGGTGCAATTCGATCTGGTTCACGGCGGGCACGGTGCTGCTGCCGGCGATAATCCGTTCGAGATACTCCGGCAGGAAGTTGGACACACCGATCGAACGGGTCTTGCCTGCATCCCGCGATCTGTTCGAGTGCGCGCCAGCTCTCGCGTAGAGGTCGCGGTTCGGCGACGGCCAGTGGATGAGGTAGAGGTCAACGTAGTCGAGGCCCAGTCTCTGCAGGCTGGTATCGATCGCGGCGCCGGGCGCTCATGGTCGCCCTGGTCGTCGTTCCACAGCTTCGTCGTGATGAACAGTTCATCGCGAGGGATCCCGGATGCTGCGATCGCCTCCCGACACCTTCCTCGTTGCGGTAGATGGCCGCCGTGTCAATGTGCCGGTAGCCGACCTCGAGGGCGTCCTCGACGATCCGCTGCGTTTCCGCGGGATCGACGAGGAACACCCCGAAGCCGAGCTGGGGAATCGTGTTGCTGTCGTTGAGGGTGAGAAGGGGAACGGTCATCCCTCCACGCTAGCGGTAGCGCTTGCCCTCGTCCCGCCGGTACAGCACGACCGCGAGAAGGAGGAGCACTGCGGTCCAGACGGCGATTCCCATCCAGGCCCAGGTTTCCAGCTCTCCGCCCTGCACTGCCCACACCACGAGCTCGCGCGCCTGGCGGGTGGGCAGGAACTGCGAAAGGGTGTCGAGCCAGTCAGCGAACAGGTACGGCGGCAGGAACAGTCCACCGCCGAAGGCGAGGCCGAACATTGCCACCTGCACGACTGCGATCGCGGCCTTCGCCGGAAGGGCGTACCCGATGCAGATTCCGATGAACATGAACGGAAGCGCGGCGACAGCGAGTGCAAGCAAACCTGTGGCGACCCGCACCGCCCCCGCATCCGCTGCGGTCAGCAGATTGCCAAGCACCACGACCGGAATCACGGATGCCAACCCGAGCATCCCCGTCGAGAACACATGCGCAAGTACCCGGGACATCGCCGGCGCGGGGAGGGTCCGCAGGTAGGGGTCCCACGGCTTCTCCCTCGCCCCGGCAATGTTGAGGCTGAAGCTGAAGAGAGCGTTGGACATGACCGCGAACACGCTGAGCGAAATCACGGCTTGCGTCGCGAGGACCGGGTCGCTCGCGATGCTCTGCTGCGGAACCACGAAGAACAGCAGCGTCAGGGCGGGGAACACGAGCGACCCGATGATGGCGATCGGCACGCGAGACGTTTCAAGCAGGGTGTACCTGGCATGAACAAACGTGAGTTGGGCGGTGGACATCAAGCAACTTCCTTTACGTTTTCTTGGGTCAGTGAGAGAAAGGCTTCTTCGAGGGTCGCTCCGCGAACCGTGAGGTCGCGGAACGCCAGACCGGACGACACCAGTTGCCGGATGAAGCCATCGGAGTCGGGCACGAAGAAGCTCGACGAGCCTTCGCTCGACGATTCGTGCCGCACGACGGACTCCAGCAGGGCGATTCGCTCAGCCTCATTCGAGGAGAGCTGCACGTGGCGAAGTCCGACGCGATCGAGCACAGCGCTCAGAGTGTCGTCTGCAAGCACCTTGCCGTGACCCATGACCACTACGCGCTCGGCGAGCGCCTCGATCTCTTCGAGGTAGTGGCTTGTCACGACGACGGTCGCGCCGTTGTCATGCTGGCGACGGAGTGCCTGCCAGAGCGTTCGCCGGGCATCCACGTCCAGGCCGGTCGTCGGCTCGTCAAGCAGCACAAGTTTCGGGTTGCCCACGAACGCGAGGGCTACGCTCAAGCGACGCTTCTGTCCGCCGGAGAGCGAGCCGTTCTGTCGCTTCAGCAACTCCCTGATGCCGAACTCCTCGGCGATCTCCTCCGTCGGAACCCTCTGCTCGAAATGGGCGCCGACGAAATCGATGACCTCGCCGACCCTGAGGGTGTCGGGCAGAGCGGTCTCCTGCGGAGTTGAACCGAGGAACCGGCGGCTGCGGGCATCCACCGGATTGCCGCCGAAGAGCTCAACGTGGCCCGCTGTCGGGCGACGTAGGCCCTGGAGCAGCGAGATGAGGGTCGTCTTGCCTGCGCCGTTGGGGCCCAGGAGTCCGAGGATGGTTCCCGCCTCGATCTCGAGGCTGATGTCATCGACGGCGGTGATGTCACCGAAGCGACGGGTCACGTGGTCGAGTCGTGCAAGGGTGGTCATGATTGTTCTCCTAAAACTGATCTGAGTGATTCGGTGTAGTCCTCGAAGGCTCTTCGTCCGGCCTTGGTGAGGTGAAGGTAGGTGGCGGGCACTCGGCCCTTGTGTGTCTTGACCACTTCGACGTACCCGGCTTCTTCCAGCTTTCGTACGTGAGTGGACAGGTTGCCAGCGCTCATTCCCAGAAGTTTTTGCAACCGGGGAAAAGCGATGCTGTCGTCGCGACCCAGCGTCGCGAGGCTTGCGGTGATACGAAGCCGGGCCTCCGCGTGAATGACCGGATCGAGTCCGTTCACTTCGTGCCCCCAGCATCCGCAGCCGCACGAATACGGCTGTTCGACACGGCGGCGGCGATCCCGACGGCCAGGAACGCCCCGCCACCGCCGATGGCCATGAGCAGGTTGTTGTTCGGGGCGCCGAGGTACGGGGCGACTGCTGCTATCAGCAGTAACCATGGGCCTGCCACGAGCAGCGGTATTGCCCGCCAGAGTGCAGCCCCCGCGAGGTACAGGACTCCGACGACGAGGCACATCACCGAGGGGAAGTAGAGCGATGCAAGTTCACCGCTCATCCCATTCTCAATGAGACCGCTGCCGATGACAGCTGCCGCGATGAGGCTGAGAGACCAGGAGACACCGTAGACGGCGCCCTGGAAAGCGGATGTCGCGCCCGACTTGATCCCGCGGCTGGACCAGATGCCCAGTCCGATCGACGCGACCACTGCCAAAGACAAGACGGTTGCGAAAAGCGTGAACGCGGTTTGGGCTGGGATCTCGACGCCGGGCACGCCGCCGCCGGAGACCCACAGCACGAGGAATCCGACGAGCCAGGCCAACCCCCAGGCAGCGAGGATGAGCGGCACTGGTCCGCCCAGCTCACCGGAAGTGCTGCGCTGCTGCGCCTGCAGGAGCGCCATCATTTCGGCAGGGCTTCGCGTCGCGTCACCTGCGGAATCGCTTGTGTTGTCAGTGATGTTCTCGTTCATAACTACTTTGTATCACAAACTAGTCTGCTAGCGCAATCGCTTTGTGGGGCCGGTCGCCTGGGTGCCGCGTCGTACGATGGAAGGCTATGTCTGCCGTGATCCCCGCCATCGACTACCCGCCCGAGCTGCCGGTCAGCCAGCGGCGGGACGATATCGCGCGCGCCATTCGCGACAACCAGGTCGTCATCGTCGCGGGCGAGACCGGGTCGGGCAAGACGACGCAGCTGCCGAAGATCTGCCTCGAGCTGGGCCGCGAGAGCATCGGCCACACCCAGCCGCGACGGATCGCCGCGCGCACGATCGCCGAGCGCATCGCCGAGGAGCTGGGCACCGAGCTCGGCGGACTCGTCGGCTACCAGGTGCGCTTCACCGACCGGTCGGCAAGGACACCCGCATCAAGCTCATGACCGACGGCATCCTGCTCAACGAGATCCACCGCGACCGCGAGCTGCAAGCAAGTACGACACGATCATCATCGACGAGGCGCACGAGCGCAGCCTCACGATCGACTTCCTGCTCGGCTACCTCAAGCAGCTGCTGCCCCGCCGCCCCGAGCTCAAGGTCATCATCACGAGCGCGACGATCGATCCCGAGAGCTTCGCGCAGGCACTTCGCGGCCGACGGCACCCGCGCCCATCATCGAGGTGAGCGGCCGCACCTACCCGGTCGAGATCCGCTACCGGCCGCTCGTCGCCGACGAGCGCGGCGAGTCGACGACGACGACTGACGGACGCCAGCACCGCCGGCGACCGATCGACCTGCTCGACGGCATCAACGACGCGCTCGACGAGCTCGCGCGCGAAGTCCAACGGCGACGTGCTCGTGTTCCTCTGCGGCGAGACCGAGATCCGGGATGCCGAGGACGCCATCCGCGGACGGAACCTCGCCAGACACCGAGGTGCTGCCGCTCTACGGTCGGCTCAGCTGCCGCCGACCAGCACCGGGTGTTCCAGCCGTCGACCCAGGCCGGCATACGTCGCCGCATCGTGCTCGCGACCAACGTCGCCGAGACCAGCCTCACCGTGCCGGGCATCCGGTACGTCATCGACGCCGGCACCGCGCGCATCAGCCGCTACAGCGTGCGCTCGAAGATGCAGCGGCTGCCGATCGAGGCGATCAGCCAGGCGAGCGCGAACCAGCGATCCGGCCGCAGCGGCCGCACGAGCGACGGCATCGCCATCCGGCTGTACTCCGAGCAGGACTTCGACAGGCGACCCGAGTACACCGAGCCGGAGATCCTGCGCACCAACCTCGCCGCCGTCATCCTGCAGATGATCTCGCTCGGGCTCGGCGACATCGCAGAACTTCCCGTTCCTGCAGCCGCCCGACTCGCGCGGCATCAAGGACGGCCTCGACCTGCTGAGCGAGTTGCGGCGCGGTCTCGACGAGCTCGACCACCGACCCGCGGATCACCAGGGTCGGCAAACAGCTCACCCGGCTGCCGATCGACCCGCGGCTCGCGCGCATGGTCATCGAGTCGAAGAAGCACGGCACGACGCGCGAGGTCATGGCGATCGTCGCGGCCTCAGCATCCAGGATCCGCGCGAACGTCCGCTCGAGAAGCGCGCCCAGGCCGACCAGCTGCACGCCCGCTTCGTCGACCCGACGAGCGACTTCCTCACCCTCCTGAACCTCTGGAACTACCTCGAAGACGAAGCAGAAAGAGCTCAGCGGCAACCAGTTCCGACGCTTATGTCAGAGCCGAGTACCTCAACTACCTGCGCGTGCGGGAATGGCAGGACGTCTACCGGCAGCTCACCCGGCATGGCGAAGCAGCTCGGGTCTGCCGTCGGCGACCCGAGCGTGAACCCCGACGGCATCCACCGCTCGCTGCTCGCCGGCCTGCTCAGCCAGATCGGCCTCAAGGATGCGCAGAAGCGGACTACCTGGGCGCCCGCCAGCGCGGTTCGTGATCTTCCCCGGCTCGGCCTCGCGAAGAAGCAGCCCGAGGCCGTCATGAGCGCCGAACTCGTCGAGACCAGCCGCCTGTTCGCGCGCACGAACGCGTGCGATCGACCCGGCCTGGGCCGAGCCGCATCGCCGGCGACCTCGCTCAAGCGCAGCTACTGCGAGCCGCACTGGGAGAAGAAGCAGGGCTCGGCCGTCGTCTACGAGAAGGTGACCCTGTACGGCGTGCCGATCGTCCTGAAGCGGCGCGGTGCAGTTCGCCCGCATCGACCCGGCGTATGCGCGCGAGCTGTTCATCCGCCACGCGCTCGTCGAGGGCGAATGGGAGCTCGAGCACCGACCGCGCTCACCGCCTTCGACCGCGCCAACCGCGCGCTGCGCAAGCGAGCTCGAGGAGCTCGAGGAGCGCACGCGGCGCCGCGACATCCTGTTCGACGACGAGGCGATGTTCGAGTTCTACGACCGGCGCATTCCCGCCGACGTGCAACACGGTGAAGACCTTCGAGACCTGGTGGCGCAAGGCGCGCGACGCGACACCCGACCTGCTCACGATGACGGCGACGAACCTCGCGCGACGAGCGACCGGTGGTCGAGCTCGTCGAGACAGCGTCCTACCCGAACGACTGGCAGCAGGGCGACCAGACGGCTCGGCCTCAGCTACCGCTTCGAGCCGGGCGCCGAGGATGACGGCGTCACCGTGCGAGTTCCGCTCGCGCTCCTGGCCCGACTCTCGCCCGCCGGCTTCGACTGGCTGGTGCCGGGCCTGCGCGAGGAACTCGTCACGGCGCTCATCAAGACCCTGCCGAAGGCGATCCGCCGCAACGTCGTGCCGGCCGCCGACTGGGCGCGGCGACTTCTCGACGAACTGCCGACCACCGAGACCGAGCAACTGGAACAGCAGGGCATCACCGAGTTCCTCGCGCGCACGATCCAGCGGTGACCTACACGCCCGTCACCGCGGACGACTTCGACCTCGACCGGCTCCCCCCGCACCTGCGGATGACCTTCGCCGTCGTCGACGAGCGAGGCCACGAGGTCGCGCGGAGCAAAGACCTCGAGTCGCTGCAGCTCAAGCTGAAGACCCGCGCGCGGGAATCCGTCGCGAAGGCGACCGTCGTCGGCCGCGCACGCCATGGAGCGCGATGGCCTCACCACGTGGGACTTCGACGAGCTGCCCGAACTGGTCGACACGAAGCAGGGTGGCACGGTCATCCGCGCGTATCCGGCGCTCGTCGACGACGGAACGAGTGTCTCGCTGCGCATGCAGGGAACCCCGGCCGACCAGGCCCGCGAGACCACCGCGGGGGTGCGCCGACTGTTGCTGCTCGGCATCCCGTCCCCGCTGGCGTACGTGCAGCGAGCACCTCAGCCAGAACGAGAAGCTCGTGCTCGCCACGAGCCCGTACCAGAACGTGCAGGCGCTCTTCGACGACTGCCTCGTTGCGTGCGTCGATGCGGGTGTGCGCAAGCGCCGCCCCGACGGACTGCTCTGGACGCGCGCCGAATTCGAGGCAACCCGCCTCGAAATTTCAGCCAACCTGGTGGATGCGCTGTACGAAACCGTGAAAACGGTCACCCAGGTGCTCACCGACGCGCGGGATGCCGAGCGCGCCCTCAAGGCCGCGACGAGCATGACACTCCTGCCCGCCCTCACGGATGCCCGCGAGCAGCTCGGCGGGCTCGTGCATGCCGGGTTCATCTCGCGCACCGGCACAACGCAGTTGCGGCACCTGCCCCGCTACCTCAAGGGCATCGCGAGCCGCATCGAAAAGCTGCCGACGGATGTGGCGCGAGACCGCGCGTGGATGAACGAGATCCAGACGGCGACGGATCGGTATCTCGCGGCGGGCGGGCAGATTCCGCTCCAAGTGGATGCCCCGGACCACCTGGTGCGCGTCCGCTGGCTGCTCGAGGAGTTGCGTGTCTCGCTCTTCGCGCAGCACCTCGGCACCGCCGAGACGGTGAGCCTGCAGCGCATCCAGAAGGCCCTAACCACCTAGAGTTGAACCCATGACAACGGCGGTCATTGTTGATGCGATCCGCACACCGGTTGGGCGCGGAAAACCGGGCGGCCAACTTTCCCACTTCCACCCGGTCGACCTGCTCGCGACCGTGCTGGCAGCCCTGGTTGAACGAAACGACTTCGACCCCGCCCTCATCGACGACGTCATTGGCGGATGCGTGAGCCAGGTCGGCGAGCAGTCTTTCAACGTCACCCGGAACGCCGCGCTTGCCGCCGGGTTCCCCGAGTCGGTGCCGGCGACGACGGTCGACCGCCAGTGCGGCTCCAGCCAGCAGGCCGCGGCCTTCACGGCGCAGGGCATCATCGCGGGCGCATATGACGTGGCGATCGCCTGCGGGGTGGAGATGATGAGCCTGCTGCCGATCGGCTCCTCCACGAACGGCAGGAACCCGTACGGCCCGAAGCTCGCCGCCCGATACCCGGAGGGATTGGTCAACCAGGGCATCTCGGCAGAGCTCATTGCCTCCCGCTGGAACCTCTCGCGCGACGAACTGGACGAGTTCGCAGCCCGTTCCCACCGCCTCGCCTCCGCAGCCGACTTCTCGACAGAGTTGCTGAACGGCGGCACTGACGAGACGATCCGGCCGGGAACGACGGCCGAAGCTCTCGCCGAGCTCAAGCCCGCCTTCTTCGACGAGCGGCTCGCACAGCGATTCCCCGAGATCGATTGGCGCATCACGCCGGGCAACTCCTCCCCGCTCACCGACGGCGCATCCGCTGTGCTGATGATGAGTGAGGAGAAGGCTGCGCTGCTCGGGCTGACGCCGAGAGCGCGGTTTGTGTCATCCGCTGTCGTCGGTTCCGATCCGATCGAAATGCTGACCGGGGTGATCCCGGCGACGCAACGTATTCTCGCCCGGTCGGGGTTCGGCCTGAACGACATCGACACCTTCGAGGTGAACGAGGCCTTCGCCTCGGTGCCGCTCGCCTGGCTCGCCGAGGTGCAGGCCGACCCCGAGCGACTCAACCCCCGCGGCGGCGCGATCGCTCTCGGCCATGCGCTCGGGTCGAGCGGCACCCGACTGCTCACCACAATGCTGAACAGCCTTGAGCAGTCCGGCGGCCGCACCGGCCTGCAGGTCATGTGCGAGGGTGGCGGTATGGCCAACGCAACACTCATCGAAAGGCTCTGACGTGCAGCTTAACGACTCCTCCGCGCTTGTGACCGGCGGCGCATCAGGACTCGGACTCGCCACCGCACTCGCGCTGAAGCAGGCGGGTGCGCAGGTGGTCATCGTCGACCTGCCCGGTTCACAGGGCGCGGACCTCGCGAAGCAGCACGACTTCACCTTCGCCCCGGCCGACGTGACGGATGCCGCCCAGATGAGTGAAGCAGTGGATGCCGCGGGCCGGCTCGCGCCGCTTCGCACCCTGGTCTGCTGCGCCGGAGTCGCAACGCCCGGCCGGGCGGTGGGCAAGGCCGGCCCCCTGCCTCTGGAGGACTATTCGCGCGTCATCGCGATCAACCTCACCGGCACGTTCAATGCGATCCGACTGGCTGCCGCTGCGATGATGCAGACCGAGGTCGTCGGCGAGGAGCGCGGGGTCATCGTCACCACGGCATCCGTTGCCGCCTTCGACGGCCAGGTCGGGCAGGCCGCGTACTCCGCCTCGAAAGCCGCTGTTGCCGGAATGACTCTGCCTCTCGCCCGCGAGTTCGCGCCGCACTGCATCCGGGTGGTGTCGATCGCACCGGGCATCTTCGAGACGCCCATGATGGCGGGGCTGCCGCAGGAGGCGCAGGATTCCCTCGGCAAGCAGGTGCCGCATCCATCACGGCTCGGAAGACCTGCGGAGTACGCGGCGCTCGTGAGCCACATCATCGACAACCCGATGCTCAACGGCGAAACGATCCGCCTCGACGGCGCAATCCGGATGGCGCCGCGCTGATAGCGGATCCTCCGCGCTCCGCCTAACTCTTGGCGACCGTGACGCTCACCGGAGTCAGATTCTCGAAAAGGTCGAGCACCGGGCAGTGGGCGTCCACGGCCTCGCGCAACTCCTGGTAGCGCTCCTCTGACTCTGGCCCGGCGATCGTGATCGAGAGTCGGACATCCGAGAACCCTGCGCGCACAGAGTCGCTGATCCCGAACAGCCGGCGGGCGTCGAGGTCCGCCTCCGCAGTGATCGAGATGTCGTCCACCTGGATTCCGAGCGCCTGCGCGTAGAGGCGATACACGACGACCTGGCAGGAAATCAAAGCACCGAGAGCAACCTCGACAGGGCTTGCAGCGACATCGTCCCCCGCGAGCGCGGTGGGCTCATCCACCACAAAGGTGTGCTTACCGGCAGTGATCCGGCTGGCTACTGAGCCCTCAGCGGTCGCCTTGACGCGATAGGTGAGCTGGGCAGCCGAGGTGTCTGCGGCGATGCGCTCACCCCATACGGAGCCAGCGGAGGTGAGGCGATTGATGCGCTCAGAGGCGGAGACGAACGGGACGGAAGCAATATCAATGAGTGTCATGCCTGCGACCGTAGGCGGTGCTGTCAAGCTCGGCAATCGACGACGTCACAGGGGGACAACCGCGGCAATCCGCGGCAACGTGGGGTAACAAGGAGTCATGCGAGCGCCCGACCGTTTACCACGGGTACCATTCGCGAGAGACCCGAACTCGGTAGCGGTCACGGAGGGCCTTCCGCTCATTGTCCGACCGGGGAATCACGGTCTTCCCTGGCCCGATGACTATCGGGGAGGAAAGGCGGAGTATCCCGAATGAGGCGATGGCGAGGATTAGGTTGATCGCACCACGTCTTCGGTCGTCGGCGCTATCGCCGTCGAAGACTTCCTTCACGTAGGTCTGCCACGGCCCTCCCACGGTCAACGCGCCATCTTGAGACGTCAGATACACCGCCGCCGAAGATGGATTGATCGGATTGAGCCAATACCGGGCGCCGACCGTGTCCCAGCGAACGATCCGGAAGCTCCCTCCGAGCTTCGCCTCGACTGCTAGGAGGACGAAGTCCACATCGCTTCCAACGATCTGGGGATCTGGAAAGTACGGAGCGGCGATCGTGGTTAGTTCGCCGTCGTCGCCAAGAGAAACAACCTCCCGCGAATCAGAGGGGTCATCCCACACGACTTCGGCGTCCCATCCAGCGAATTCGGACGCCTTCTGGATTCGCTCCATCACCACCACCTTCGGTCGAGCTGGAGTATCTGGAATCCCGCCTGCATAGATCACCATTGAGGGGTTCTTGCCGGTCAGCAACTCACATGGCGTAAAGAGCTTCCCTTCGTCATCCTCGTACAGGATTTCGGGGAATCCGGCGGCAACGACGTAACCGAGCGTTGAAGTCACTCGGCGCCCTGCCCAGTTCTTCTTCAACACCTCCGGCGTCGCCATTTCAGAAGTTTCGCGGTCCATGCTTCGCTTCTAGCCGAGTCGCTTCTCGAAGCAGAGTGAGTGCGGCATGATTCCGTACGCGCCATACACGGGGATGGCCACATAACCGGTGTGCTCGTACAGGCTGATGGCGTCGAGTTGCAGGTCGCCGGTGTGCAGCACGAGGGATTCTGCACCACGTTCCCGCCCAATGGTCTCCAGTTCGGCGAGCAGTTGCCGCGAGATACCCCGTCCGCGATGCGGCACGGCGACAAACACCTTCTTGATCTCGGTGAGGTCTCCGAGCATCCGCAGTGCGGCATGGCCGACAACCTCGTCAC
Source organism: uncultured Actinomycetota bacterium (assembly GCA_963848065.1). Classification (GTDB taxonomy): domain Bacteria; phylum Actinomycetota; class Actinomycetes; order Actinomycetales; family Microbacteriaceae; genus CAWKBZ01. The sequence continues at coordinate 160,540 of CAWKBZ010000002.1, forward strand.
CGTCGACAGCGATGACGGTCCCGACGACATCGCGCGGATCGATGACGAGCGCGGCATCCACCAGGGCCGCCGTCTCAGGACCGGCCGCCGCCGTCTTCTCGGCGTACAGCGCGGTCATCTCGGCATCCATCGCGGTGCGCTGCGCGACAGCACGCGGGTCGAACCAGTCGACGCGCTGAAGAGTGATGCCGCTAATTCTTCACCTTCGTGGTTGCCGACGCGTTCGACTCGTACGAGGTGTTCGTCGACTCGAAGAAGTTGACGAGCTGCAGGGTGTCGTTCGCCGCCGCCATCCACTTCGCCGGGTTCGTCACGTTGTACTCGCGGCTCGAAGCCGAGCTCCTCGAGGCGGCGGTCGGCGAGGTACTTGACGTACTGGTTGATGTAGTTGGCGTTGAGGCCGAGGATGCCGTTCGGCAGCAGGTCGCGGTTGTACTCCTCTTCCATCTCGACGGCGTCGAGGATCATCTGCTTGATCTCGGTCGGCGAACTCCTCCGTCTGCAGGTCGGGGTTCTCCTCGAGCACCGTGAGGATCAGGTTGATGCCGAACTTGAGGTGCAGCGACTCGTCGCGCACGACCCAGTCCATGAGCGAGCCGAAGTTGCGCAGCAGGTTGCGCTGGCGGAACGACAGCGCGACCATGAAGCCCGAGTAGAACCAGATGCCCTCGAGGATGACGTTGTACGCGACGAGGTTGCGGACGAAGTCCTTCTTGCCCTCGGTCGTCGTGATGTCGAGGGTCTCCTCGGTCATCCGCCTGATGAACTTGACCTCGAACTCCTCCTTGCGCGCCATCGACGGCACGTCGACGTGGGAGTTGTAGGCCGCCTCGCGGTCGATCGGGAAGGTCTCGAGCACGTACTCGAAGCACATGCAGTGGTTGGCTTCCTCCCACATCTGCTTCGCGAGGTAGAGGTGCGCCTCGGGCGCGTTGACGTAGGGGTAGACGCCGAACGCGAGCGCCTTGTTGACGAGCAGCTCGTTCGGGTTGAAGTAGCTCATGAGGAACGTGACCGCGTGGCGTTCCTCGTCGGTCATCTTCTTGAAGTCGGCGATGTCCTCGCCGAGCTGGATCTCGTTCGGGAACCAGGTGTTCGCGACGGCCTGGTCGTACAGGTCCATCGCCCACTGGTACGTGATGGGCTTGAGCAGCAGGCCCTCTTGGATGCCGGTTCCGAGGATTCCCATGGCTTCGCTTTCTACAGTTCCGAGTGTCCTTCGATCGCTGAATTCGACACTCATCAGAACTCGTCTACTGGCAGCTCTCGCACTGCAGGTCGTCCATCGGATCGACCGGGACGTCGTAGTCGTCGACGTGTCGCCGACGTCGATCATCAGCTCGTCTCCCTTCGGAGCGAGTCCGCCGAAGCCGCGGCGGGCGCGGCGCGCGGGAGCCGGCGGCCGCCGCCGGCGCGCTCCGCGCCGCGCCCGGCGCGCGACGCCGTGGCGCACGATCGTCCTCGGACTTGTTGACCTTGACCGTCGACTGCTCGGCGGTGTGGCGCGGCTTCATGTGCAGGTAGTACGTCGTCTTCACGCCGCGCTCCCACGCCGCCGAAGTAGATGTCCATCATGTCGCCGAGGTCGCGCGTCTCGAGGTACATGTTGCGGCTGATGGCCTGGTCGATCCACTTCTGCGCGCGGGCCGCGACCTCGAGGAACGCGTACGGCGAGAGCTGGAAGCTCGTCTTGTAGACGTCCTTGATGTCGTCCGGGATCGCGGCGATGCTCTGGATGTCGCCCTGGCTGCGCAGGATCGCGCTCGCGAGTCGACTCCCAGATGCCGAGCTCCTGCAGGTCGTCGACGAGGTTGCGGTTCACCTCGAGGAACTTGCCGTTCGAGGTGGCGCGGCTGAAGATCTGCGAGAACTGCGGGTCGAGGCCGGGCGTCGTGCCGGCGACGAGACCGATGGATGCCGTGGGCGCGATCGCCATGAGCGTCGCGTTGCGCATGCCGCCCTTGACCTTCGCGCGCAGCGCGTCCCAGTCGAGGCGGGTCGTGCGGTTGACCTTGATCTCGACGCCGCGGTCGGCCTCGGTGAGCGCGATCGAGTCGAACGGCACGAGGCCCTGCGACCAGCGCGTGCCCTCGAAGTTCGCGTACGCGCCGCGCTCCTGCGGCGAGGTCGGCGCGACTCGTCGATCGCCGCGTAGGAGACGTGCTCCATGATCTCGTCGATGAGGTCGTAGGCCTCTTCGCTCTCGTAGCTGATGCCGAGCTGCTCGACGACGTCGGTGAAGCCCATGACGCCGAGGCCGATCGCGCGGTTCTGCTGGTTGGAGAAGTCGGCCTCCGTCACGCTCGACGACCGGTGATGTCGATGAGGTTGTCGAGCTGGCGCACCGCGAGGCGCGCGCTCTCCTCGATCAGTCCCAGTCGAAGCCGAGCGTGCCGTTGGCGTCGATCGCAGGTGCGTGCGACAGGTTGATCGACGCGAGGTTGCAGACCGAGACGTTGTCGTCGTCCTGCGGGAGGCAGATCTCGGTGCAGAGGTTGGAGAGGTGGATCGTGCCCGTGTTGTTGTTGAGGGCACGGTTGTTGATCGTGTCCTTCCAGGTGAGCCACGGGTGGCTCGTGGTCTGGAGGGAGATGAGGATCGACTTGAACTGCTCGCGCGCGCCGATCTTCTTGAACATGCGCAGCTCGCCGGCCTCGGCCTTCGCGACGTACTCGTCGTAGCGCGTCGAGAACGCCGCGCCGTACAGCTCGTTGAGGTCGGCGACCTCGAGCGGGTCGAAGAGGTACCAGTCGTCGTCGTTCTGCACGCGCTTCATGAACTCGTCGCTGATCCAGACCGCGGTGTTGGCGGTGCGGGTGCGGCGGTACGGGTCGCCGGAGTTCTGGCGCAGGTCGAGGAACTCCGGGAAGTCGAGGTGCCAGTTCTCCATGTAGAAGCACAGGGCGCCGAACTTCTTGCCGCCGCGGCTGACCGCGCGCAGCACCGAGTCGATCGTGTGCATGAACGGGATCGGGCCGGTCGAGGTCGTGTTGTTCGAGCGGATGGGCGAGCCCTGCGCGCGCAGCTTGGTGACCGAGAGGCCGATGCCGCCGGTGCCCTTCGTGAGCCACATGACGTCGCGCACGCTCTTGGCGATGTGCTCGATGTCGTCCTGCATCTCCATGACGAAGCAGTTCGAGAGCTGCGGGTAGATCGGTGCCGGCGTTGACGAGGGTGGAGCCCGCGGCGAGGTACTCGAGCTTCGACATCTTCTCGTAGAACGCGATGCGCGTGGCTCGTCGGGTCGGCCTCGTTGAGCGACGAGGCCCATGGCGATGCGCATCCAGAAGTACTGCGGAACCTCGAGCGGCGTCGCCGTTGCGGCGCCTTGATGCCGTAGCGGTTGTTGAGCGTGACGACGCCGATGTACTTGAGCAGCTCGTCGTGGCGCGGGCTCGAGGGCGGCGGCGAGGCGGTCGAGGTCGAAGAGGTCGGTGAGGCGCGGGTCGAGCAGGCCCTCGTCGACGCCGCGCGTGACGTTGGCGCGCGAAGTGCTCGGCGTGCAGCGCCTTGAGCTCGTCGGCGGTCTCGTAGTCGCCGAGCACGCGCTTGTAGATGGTCTTGAGCAGCAGGCGGGCGGCGACGATGTCGAACGCCGGGTCGTCCTTGACGTTCTGCAGGGCGACCTGGATGACGGCCTCATCGAGCTGCTGGGTCGTGATGCCGTCGAAGAGGGTGAGCTCGAGCTCGCGACGCGATCTGGGTGACCCAGGTGATGTTCTCGTCGAGGCCCTGCGCTGGCGTGCTCGATCGCGAGGTTGATCTTGTTGGCGTCGTACGGCTCGCGCTCTCCGTTGCGCTTGACGACCGTGATTCCCACTGAAATGCTCCCTCATGATGCGCCTCGCACGACCAATCGATCGCCGCGATCCGACTCCGCGTCCCCCGGCCCGGCGGTTCCACCACTATATATCGGGCCACCGACAGCGGGCTAACCCTAGATGTAGTGGGCGTGTCATCCACAGATGTGCATAACTTCGCCGACTTATCCACAGGTTATCCACAGGCTACCGACACACGCCGACACCGCCTCGGTCTACGGGCGGTTCGCTCGACGCTAGGATGGTGCTCTTGTGAGCAGCTACGTCGAGCCTGCTGAGAACCCCGGGGTCGCCCGGATCATCGCCGCGCAACTCACCGCGCGCTTCCCGTGCGGAATGCTCTCGCTCGCGCTTCCTCCTGCACATCGAGCGCATCCACGACTCCTACGGCGCGGCCGGGCTCGTGCTCGCCGCGACGAGCGTCGGGCAGGCGGTCGCCGGCCCGCTCACCAGCCGCTGGATGGGCGTCTGGGGAATGCGCCCCGTGCTCATCCTCACCATCGTCGTCTGCGCCGTCGGCATCTTCACGATCGCGTTCGCGCCGATGCCGGTGCTCGGGCTACATGGTCGTCGGCCTCATCGGCGGGCTCGAGCACCCGCCGATGCAGCCGGCCGTGCGCACGATCTACCCGAAGATGGTCAACTCGCGGCAGCTCACCCCGCTGTTCTCGCTCGACGCCTCGGCGCAGGAGATCATCTGGATCGCCGGCCCCGTCGTCACGACCTTCGTCGCGATCCAGATCTCGACCGTCGTCGCGCATCGTCGTCGCCGGCTGCTTCCTCGTCGTCGGCGGCGCCTGGTTCATCTCCTCCCCCGAGGTCGGCCGGGTGCGCATCCCGCGCAGCAAGCGCGCGTTCGGCAGTCGTGCTCAAGCGCCCGCCGGTGCTGCTCGCGACGATCGTCGGGCTTCCTGCTCGTCGGCGCGTGCGCCGCCGATCGAGGTCGGCGTCGTCGCGATCTTCGGCGACGAGCGGCCCCGAGGCCGGCATCGTGCTCGCCATCTGGGCGCTCGGCTCGCTCGTCGGCGGCCTCGCGCTCGGTCACCTGCCGATCGGGCCGTGGGCGCTCGCGCGGCGCATGCTCGTCGTGTTCGTCGGCATGGCGCTCGCGCTCGTTCGCGCTCGACTTCTGGTGGCTCGCGTTCGCGCTCATCATCGCCGGCATCGGCATCGCGCCCGCCCTCGCCGTGATGTTCTCGATCGTCTCGGCGAGCGTGAAGTTCAGCGACACCGCCGAGGCCTACGGCTGGGTCGGCACCGGGCAGCTCATCGGCGCGGCGCTCGGCTCCGCCGCTCGCGGGATTCCTGATCGACGACTTCGGGCCCGTCGGCGGCTTCTGGGTCGCAGCGTGCCTCGCGGCGCTCGGCTTCACCTTCGCGGCCATCTTCCGCGGCTGGGGTCCCGACCTGCGCGGACGCGACGCGAGCCCCATCCCCGACACCGCCCCCGTGCCCACACAGCCGAGTTAGGACGTCACACCGGGCAGACCAGAATCCCATACGATGTCAGCATCGTGTGAGGGGGATGCCGATGGATGCTTCATCGAATAGCGAGCCAGGAGCCCAAGACCTTGCGCTCCTTCGGCTCGCCGGTCGGCTCGCGCGGTTCGCGGGCTGGTCAATCGAGGTACCCAGCGGAGACCTGTACTGGTCGGCCGAACTGTTCACGATGCTCGGCTTCGAACAGGCCGCCGGCCCTCCGCCATTCGACGTCGCTATGGGACTGTACCCGGACGAGTATCGGGAACCCATGCAGAACGCTGTCGACCGGTGCAGTGAGAACGGCACCCCCATCGACCTGGAGAGCATCATCTTCGACCGCAGCGGGCGCGAGCTGCGAGTGAGGACGATCGGCGAAGCAGTGCGCGACGACATGGGGACGATCGTGCGCATCCAGGGCGCGTTCTACGACGTCACGGAGATCGTGACCGAGCGCGAGGAGCGCATCGCGGCCCAAGTGGCACTGCACAATACGCTTGACGTCGTCCCCGATGTCATCTGTTTCGTCGACGAGTCCTGGCGCTTCACCTTCGTCAACCAGGCGACGATCGAGATGACCGGAATGTCGCGAGATGAGCTGTACTCCGCTACTCTCTGGGATCTCTTCCCCGAGTTGCTGAACAACTCCCTGCGGCCGGTGTATGAGCGCGCGATGACTGCTCGCGAGAGCGGGAGGGCGCGCGAGTTCGTCCAGCAGATCGACCGCTGGGTTGAGGTGGTCGCACACCCCATCGAAGTCGGCATCGCGATCTTCGCGCGCGACGTCACCGCCGACGAGGCAACGCGTCGCGAGACGACTGCACTCGAGCAGCGCCTGGACACAACTCTCAATCAGATGCAGGACGGGATCGTCATCCTCAACCGGGAGTGGCGTTACACCTACCTGAACCGCATGGCAGAGAAACACATGCAGCGTTCCGCTGATGCTGTGCTCGGCACCGTCATCTGGGAGGCATACCCCTCTTCCTACGACAGCGAATTCGGCGCTGCCTACCGCCAGGCGATGGACGAGCGGGTCGTCACAACTGTCCGGGCCCACTACCCCGATTTGAATACCTGGTTCGAGGCCATCACACACCCGACGGAGGAGGGGATCGTCATACATCTGCGTGACGTCTCCGACGACGAACTCCGCCGCCAAGAGCTCGACGAGACCCACCAACGCAGCCAGCACCAAGCGGCACTGCTCAACGCGTCCCGCGAAGCGATGATCATGGAAGACCTCAACAATGTGGTGACGTACTGGAATCAGGGCGCCGAACAGATCTACGGCTGGAGAGCAGAGGAGGTGATCGGGCGGGACATCCGCGAGATCCTCTACACGGACGCGAGCGACTTCGAGGTGGCGGCGGCCGCGCTACTGCGCAACGGCCACTGGCGGGGCGAGCTTACACAGCGCACGAAGGACGGCAGGGCCGTGATCATCGAGTGCCGCTGGCAGGCCGTCCTCGACGCTGAGGGAGAGCCGTCGAGCCTGTTCGCGGTCAATTCCGATGTCACGTTGCGGCGCCGTGAGCAGGAGCTGCAGAGCAGGGCGCAGAGAATGGAGAGCCTCGGAACACTGGCCGGCGGCATCGCCCACGACCTCAACAACGTGCTCACCCCGTTGCTGATGTCGGTGCAGCTCATGAAGGATCAGCAGCCGGACGGCGAGCAGACTGAAATGCTCAACAACATGGAAGTCGGAATCTCGCGGGGAGCCGACATGATTCGCCAGGTGCTCTCGTTCGCCCGCGGCGTCGACGGCGAGCGCGACTTCCTTGCCATCGACGAGGTGATGGGAGATCTCTCAGCGGTGGCGCTGCAGACCCTCCCGAAGTCCATTGACGTCGTTACGAAAGTGGATGAGCTGCCACCGATCATCGGCGACGCGACACAGGTGCTCCAGGTGCTCATGAACCTCGTTACCAACGCGCGCGACGCGATGCCTGACGGTGGGAGGTTGTCGATAACGGCGCGCGAGCGCACGATCGATGAGACCTCGGCGCTGGTCTCGACGCTCTCGCCCGGCGCGTATGCGCTCATCAGCGTGCAGGATTCGGGCACGGGCATGAATCGGGAGATCGTCGACAAGATCTTCGAGCCGTTCTTCACCACGAAAGACGTCGGCAGCGGCACCGGACTCGGTCTCGCGAGCAGCCTCGCGATCGTGCACAGCCACGGCGGTCGCATCACCGCCTACAGCGAGCCCGGCGTTGGATCGCGGTTCGACGTGTACCTCCCGCTGGTCGGCGACGACACCCCGCTCATCGCAGCCCCTGGGGCGGATCAACCGCCACCGGTGGGATCGTCGGAGCTCATCCTTGTCGTCGATGATGAGGCAAGCATCCGCCAGATCGTCAGTCAGACGCTCGAGGCGAACGGTTACCGCACCGTCGAGGCGAGCAATGGGCGCGACGCGATCGAAGTCTTCGAGCGCCATGCCGACGACGTGCGGCTCGTGCTCACCGACATGATGATGCCGGTCATGGACGGCGCGGCGACAGCCGCTTACTTCGCCGAGCACCACCCGCATGTGGCGATAATCGCGGCAAGCGGACTGCACGCGAACGGTGGGGTGACGCGCGCGAGCAACTCGGGCGTGCGCCACTTCGTCGCCAAGCCGTTCACGACCGACACTCTCCTGCGCACCGTCAGGCTCGCGCTCGACGAGTCCGCCCTCCCGCGCTGAACCCACGCCCCCGGCGGGGACGCATAGTGTGGGGAGATGAACATTCCCACACTGCCGTTCTCCGATGGGCACGAGATTCCACAGCTCGGCCTCGGCGTTTACAAGGTGGCGGATGCCGCGGCAGCAGATCTCGTCGCCAGCGCCATCGATTCCGGCTACCGCCACATCGACACGGCCGCTCTGTACGACAACGAAGCGGGTGTCGGCAAGGGGATCCGGGCATCCGGTGTCCCGCGGGAAGAACTGTTCGTGACCACGAAGCTGTGGAATGACCGGCATGACGACGCGCTGCGTGCTTTCGACGAGAGTCTCGACCGGCTCGGGCTCGACTATGTGGACCTGTACCTCATCCACTGGCCCGTTCCGGAGCAGGACCAGTACCTCGAGGCGTGGGATGCCCTGCTGCAGTTGCGCGAGCAGGGGCGCTCCCGCTCGATAGGGGTCAGCAATTTCGAACCCGGGCAGATCGACCGACTGGTCAAGCACTCCGACGTTCTGCCTGTGATCAACCAGGTGGAGCTTCACCCCTGGCGCCAGCAGGAGGAGGTGCGCGGCTACGACACCTCGATGGGAATTCTCACCCAGTCGTGGTCGCCTCTCGCCCGCGGCAGGGTCGCCACCGACGAGACGCTCATCGCCCTCGGAGCCAAACACGGAAAGACGGCCGCGCAGGTTGTTCTGCGCTGGCACCTCCAGCTCGGGCTCGTGGTCATCCCGAAGTCGAACTCGCTGGAGCGTGTCAGAGAGAACGCGGACGTGTTCGACTTCACTCTCGATTCCGAAGACATGGCAGCAATCGCCGCCCTCGGCGGGGCCTGAGCGCGTCTACGGCTGGGGCGCGGCCGGCACGCTCGCGTCGGGAAGCGGCACGTCACCGTTGTCGACATCCTCCGGGTTCGGCAGGCGACTGAGGAACCGGAAGAACACGAGCCCGGCAACCAGGGCGAGCCCGCCACCGACCAGGTACGGAAGTATGAGGTCGACGCGACCGAGCAGTCCGCCCAGCAGCGCGCCGATCGGCATGGTGCCCCACAGCAGGGTGCGCCAGGTGCCGTGCACCCGCCCGAGCAGGCGTCCTGGGATGATGCTCTGGCGAAGCGACATCACGAGCACGTTCCAGACGATGCCCGCGAGCGACATCAGGAAGAAGCCGATGCCCGCACCCCACAGGTTGGGCACGAGCCCGACGAGGATGAGCGAGAGCGCCATGACGACGTTCGAGAGCGCCATGCTCGTGCCGGCACCCCAGCGCTCCTTGCACCATGACGCGAGCATGCTGCCGAGGATGCCTCCGGCCGCACCAATGAGCATGAAGACACCGAAGAGCGCTTCGGGCAGTCCCAGTCTCTGCAGCAGGTAGAGCACGAAGGTGGCGGTTCCCGCGGTGAACGACAGCCCGCCGACAATGCTCACTATCCACAGTCGGCGCAGCATTCGATTGGCCATGATGAAGCGGTAGCCGTCGACGAGTTGCCGATACCACGGAATGACCGGCTGGTCGCCGGGCACAGCGAACTGCCGCCCTGATGCCGCCTTCGGGAGGAAGAACGCGAGCCCGGCAGCGAGGGCGAAGACGGCGACATTCGCGCCGAGAGGGATGAGCACCGAAACCGCGAACAGCAGGGCGGTGAACGGCCCCGAGAGCAGGTTCTGCAGGATGAGTTCGGACGCCTCAATGCGTGAGTTCGCGCGCGGAAGACTGCGCTTGGGCACGATGCTCGGCAGCACTGCCCTTATGGCACCGTCGTACACCGTTTCGCAGATGCCGTAGACGAAGATGATCAGGAACAGCCACCAGATGGTGAGGGTTTGCGTGGCGGCGAGCGCCAGCAGCACGAGCGCTAATACGGTGCGCACCCCGTTGGCGATTCCGAGCGCAATCCTGCGATCGATGCGGTCGATGAGGATGCCCGCCGGAATGGCGAAGAACAGCCATGGCAGCAGCGACAGTGCCGCGACCCCCGAGATGAGCAGCGGGTCGTCGGTGAGCCGCACCGCGAGCAACGGTGCGGCCGTGCGGGCGATCCCGTCGCCGAGACTGGATGCCGCGTTGGCGGTGAAGATGTTGGTGAATGCCCTCCCGAGCGGCGCCTTCACCAACGGTCGTGCACTTCTGCCCTGAAATACCGGTCGTACAGTTCGGTGACGGCGTCGGTGAAGCCCGCACCAAGTGTCGCCACCGAACCCGCGGCAGCGTTCGAAACGGCCTGACTCACCTTGCGGGCACCGGGAATCACCGTGCTCACTCCGTCGAGCTGCGCGATCCACGCGAGTGCCGCGGTCGCCGGGTCGAGACCGACCTCGTCGGCCAGTGCGGCGAACTCCCGTGCGGCAGCAACCCCGGTTTCGTAGTCAACGCCGGCGAAGGTTTCGCCTATATCGAACGCTGCCCCGCCCCGGTTGTAGTTGCGGTGATCGTTCTCGGCGAATTGCGTCGCCACCGAGTACTTGCCGCTCAGCAGCCCGCTCGCGAGGGGCACTCGCGCGATGATGCCGACTCCCGCCTCACGCGCGGCCGGAAGCACCCGCTCGAGCGGCTTCAGCCGGAAGGCATTGAGGATGATCTGCACGCTCGCGACTGCCGGCCGGGCGATCGCCGTCAGGGCCTGGTCGACGGTCTCAACGCTCACCCCGTAGTTGCGGATGGCCCCCTCGTCAACAAGCGTGTCGAGCGCGTCGAACACGCGGTCGTCCGAGTACACCGCTGTCGGCGGACAGTGCAGTTGCACGAGGTCGAGGGCGTCCACTCGCAGGTTGCTGCGCGAGCGATCGGTCCACTCCCTGAAGTTCTCGAGCGTGTAGTTCTCCGGTTCCTGGGGAACCCGCCGGCCCATCTTCGTCGCGACGAAGATGTCGAGTCCGGGATTGTCGGCGAGGTAGTCGCCGATCAGCCGCTCACTTCTGCCGTCGCCATACACGTCGGCGGTATCGAAGACGGTGACTCCGGAACGAATGGATGCGTCGAGAACGGCCCTGGCATCCGCTTCACTGACCTCGCCCCAGTCGGCGCCGAGTTGCCAGGTACCGAGGCCGATGACCGAGACTGTGCGGCCGGTACGGCCGAGAACGCGCGTGTGCATCACTGAAGGCTAATTGACCTCGGTACGGGATTCGACCGCGGAGGCTATCGCGCGTGCCAGTTTCTTGCGCACGAGGTGATCACTCTTCTCCACCCGGTGCACGTTCACGTTGCGCATCTGCCGCACAATTCGCAACCCGCCCGGTGTCACGAAGGGGTCGAGAGAGCCGTAGACCACCTCGATGGGCGCCGGCACCGAAGCAATGTCGCTGATCGTGGTCTGGGCTTCGATGGCGTTCTGCAGCGAGAGCACGATTGCCGTCCAGTTCGCTTCGGTCACCTCCAGCACATCCTCGATGGGGGCGAACCGGGCGAGGAGCATGGCATTGCGCATCGTGAAGTTCTTGTTGGTGCGCAGGAATTCGTATGCCTTGAAGTACGCCCCCATGGCAGCGCGTTCGAGTGGGTCACCGACAACCTCCGGAGGAAGGTAGATCGGCGGACTCACGAGTACCAGGCCCGAGACCCGGTTCTTGCGCGTGGCCGCGTACCGCGCGGCGATGAGGCTGCCGAGCGAGTGGCCGACGAGCGTGAAGGGCTCGGTCAGCTGCAACGAGTCGATGGTGGCAGCGAGGGCATCCGCATGCTCGTCCAGGGTGAACCGGGCGTCGGGCGGGGCGACCGACTTGCCGAAGCCGAGAATGTCCACCGCGATGACGCGATGACTCGGAACCAGCAGCGGAATCAGGTTCTGGAAGGTCACCCATGACGAGGCGATTCCGTGCACGAGAATGACGACGGGACCCTCACCATCATCTTGCGCGACGGTCAACAGGGGAGTCTTCCGTCGCCGCAGAAGGTCGAGGATGCGCATGTCCTCAACTTAGCCGGTGGGCGGAAGTGACGCCCGAATCGTGACGAACGTTGGGTGGTAACTGGGTTCTTCTCTTATTACGGTGGCTGCTATGAAGCGAATGACTGTTCCCGCGATCCTGCTCATCGCCCTGCTCACCCTTGGCGGGTGCTCTGGTGCAGGTGGCTTCACCGAAGAAATCGGGTTGCCTGCCGCAGAGCCAAACAGCGGCGGCGACTTCGGCGGGGAGCGAGGCGAGGGCGCTCCCTCCCTCGCGGAAGAGATCGACTCCGACCGCGAGGTGGTCGTCACCGGTTCGATCTACATCACCGCGACCGACCCGATCGCCGCGAGCGAGACGACCGTCCAGATCGTCGAAGCCGCGGGCGGACGCATCGACGCGAGAACCGAGTACGCCGCCACCGAGACAGACAACGGCAGGGCAGTGCTGACGCTCCGCATCCCCTCAGCCGCCCTCAACCGAACTCTGGGCGAGCTCAAGAATCTCGGCACGGTCGAGCAGATCCAGACCTCCTCAGATGACGTGACCCGACAGGGTCAGGATCTGGATGCCCGCATCTCCGCACTCTCGGTGTCGATCGACCGCCTGCTCGAACTGATGGCCGGCGCACAGACGACGGAGATCCTGCTGACGCTTGAGCGTGAGATCACCGACCGCCAGGCCCAGCTCGACAGCCTTCGCGCCGCGCGCAGCCTGCTCAGCGACCAGGTGTCAATGTCGACCATCGTGCTGACCCTGAGCTCGGTCGCCGCTGCCCCCGTCGGTACACCGAGCACCTTCGTGGATGCGCTGGTCGCCGGTTGGGCGAGCTTCATCGCGTTCTTCACCGGGCTGGCCTTCGTTCTCGGCTACCTGCTCCCCTGGATCGTGCTCCTCGGGATCCTCGCGCTTGTGACAGTGATTCTGGTCAAGCGGCGCACCAAGCCGGCCATTCCGGCGGTTGACGCCTGAGAGGCATGGTCGTCCCCTCCGGTGGTCGAGCCCGTCCCCTCCGGTGGTCGAGCCCGTCGAGACCCTAAGCTGACCTCACCGATCACTGAGGAGCATCCGCAATGACGATCCCGCCCGCAACCGAACTTGCGACGCCCGGCTGGTACGCCGACCCGCCCGGCTCCGCCACCCTGCTGTTCGCGGAACTGCCCGGTTACCTCTACTACTGACGCGCGACGGATGCTTGAGGTTCTGCGAAACCAGTCTTTCGCGCGGCTCTTCACCGCGCAGGTTGTGGCACTGCTGGGAACGGGTCTGCTCACGGTCGCGCTCGGTCTGCTCGCCTTCGATATCGCCGGGGACAGCGCTGGGTTGGTACTCGGCACGGCACTCACCATCAAGATGGTGGCGTACGTGGGCATCGCCCCTATTGCGGCCGCGGTCGCCGAACGCGTTCCTCGCAAAGTGCTGCTCGTGGGCGCCGACCTCGTTCGGGCCGCGACAGCGGTGGCCCTGCCATTCGTGACTGACGCCTGGCACATCTACGTGCTCATCTTCGTGCTGCAGTCCGCCTCGGCAACGTTCACCCCCGCCTTTCAGGCGGTCATCCCCGACGTGCTTCCGGATGAACGGCAGTACACCAGGGCACTGTCGCTCTCGCGTCTCGCCTACGACCTTGAGTCGCTCGCCAGCCCCGTCATCGCTGTAGCGCTTCTCGCCTTCGTCAGCTACTCCAACCTGTTCATCGGCACCACCGTCGGTTTCATCGTCTCCGCCGCTCTCGTCACCGCAACCGTCTTCCCTGTTGTTACGCCGCACACCCGGACTTCTTTCGGCGACCGGCTCACCAGGGGCGCACGACTGTTCTGGCGCACGAGGGAGCTGCGCGCCCTGCTCGCGCTGAACCTTGCGGTTGCCTCCGCGACCGCGATGGTGCTCGTGAACACCGTTGTGCTGGTGCAGGGCGAACTCGGCAGGCCCGAAGTGGATGTCGCCCTCCTGCTCGCTGCCTACGGCGCCGGTTCGATGGGTGTTGCGCTTGCAATACCCGGTCTGCTCGACCGGATATCCGATCGCGCGGTCATGCTCACCGGTGCGGCTGCCCTGCCGATTGGCCTGGCCGCAGTGGGAGTTGTCATCGGGCTCACGCCCGGAGACCCGGTGTGGGCTGGCCTGTTCGCCCTCTGGGCGGTGCTGGGAGCTGCGACCGCTCTCGTGCTCACACCGTCAGCGCGACTGATTCGGCGCGCAACCGACGACGGCAATCGCACGTCCGCCTTCACCGCGCAGTTCTCCCTCTCGCACGCGGCGTACATCGTCACCTACCCTGCTGCCGGGGCGCTGGGCATGCTCATCGGCCTGCCCATGACCGCGCTCGCGCTCGGGTCACTCGCCGCCACCGCCTGCCTTGTTGCCTGGGCGATCTGGAGACCGTCCGCTATCGCGTCGCCCCGGAACCAAGCCACTCCCTGAGGCGCGCGAGCGGCCAGCTCGTGACGATGCGTTCCGCGGGCACCCCGTTCGCGGCAGCCCGCTCCGCACCGTAGTCGAGGAAGTCGAGTTGCCCCGGCGCGTGCGAGTCGGTGTCGATGCTGAAGAGGCAACCGGCATCCATCGCCATCCGGATCAGTTCGCCCGGCGGATCGCGACGTTCCGGACGGGAATTGATCTCGACCGCGACCCCGTGCTCCGCGCACGCCTCGAACACGGCGACCGCGTCGAACTCGGACTGCGGGCGTGTTCCCCGCGAGCCCTCAACCAGCCGCCCGGTGCAATGGCCGAGCACGTTCGTGTGCGGGTCGGCGATCGCCCTCAGCATGCGCCGGGTCATGGAAGCCGAGTCGGCGCGAAGTTTGGAATGCACGCTCGCGACGACGACATCCACTGCCTCCAGCATGTCGGAGGTCTGGTCGAGCGCGCCGGTTTCGAGAATGTCGACCTCGATGCCCGAGAGCAGGGTGAAGCCGTCGGCTGCCGAGTTGATCCGCTTCACGACCGCGAGCTGCTCGCGCAGTCGGGCCGAGGTGAGACCGTTCGCGATCCGCAGGCTCGGGGAGTGATCGGTCAACGCCTGGTACTCGCGGCCGCGCCAGCGGGCAGCATCCACCATGTCCTCGATGGAGGTCGTGCCATCCGACCAGTTGCTGTGGCTGTGCAGGTCGCCGCGCAACTGCGCGCGCAGTTCACGCCCGCCCTCGGTCAGCGGCTCGGCGCCCTGCTCGCGCAACACGGCGAGCGCCTTCGGCACCTCACCCGCGACCGCCTGCCGGATCACGTCGAACGTCTTGCCACCGATCCCCCGCGTCGTCTTCAGCTCCCCGTTGCGAACCCGCAGTTCGAGCTCGACAGGCGACAGTGAGTGGATGACTTCGGCAGCTTTGCGATACGCCCGCACGCTGAAATCTGACGCCCGCTCCCGCTCCCGCCAGAAGGCGATCTCCTTGAGCGCGGCGACGGCATCCATGTTTCCATCATGCCCCGGGCACGCTTGTCGCGACGAGGCCCCACGGCGGGCGGGCCAATCCTCCGCCCATGGCCTTTGCACCGACAAGTGGCCTATCGTTGAGGCACCATCGGAAGCAAGGAGGCCGAAATGCCACGGTATATGGATGTGCACGACGGATTCGTCGGAGTCACGAAGGAACAGTTGGAAGCGGCGCACAACGCTGACCTGGCGATTGAAGACGAGGAGGGCGTCCACTTCGAAAAGGCCTGGCTCGACCCGGAGTCGGGGAAGGTGTTCTGCCTTTCCACCGGCCCGTCGAAGGAAGCGGTGATGCGCATCCACGAGCGGGCAGGACACCCGACCTCGCAGGTCTACGAACTGGCGATCGAGGTCTAGTTGACCTGCGCGTCCCACCAATCGAGCACACGCGTACCGTAGAAGGTGAGCCACTTCGACGGCTCCCCCGGGGGAACGTCGACCTCGAACCAGACGCGTCCCGGGTGCCGTCGCTCCTGCAGCCAGGTGCCGTCGGGCTGGCGGGCCGCACGGATCGTCTCGATCGCTTCAGCCAGCCGCGGGTCCGGCGCCGTGCCGTCATGCAGCGCGGCCTCGCGGAAGTAGTCTGCCGCGTAAAGCACGCTGTAGAACCAGCGGAACGGGTACACGAACTTCGTCGCCCACGGCGCGACCGGCTCACCCGTGCTGGCGCGGTACATCAGCCGGCGTTCCAGCAGGTACTCCTCGCCGGCTTTGCGGGCAGCGCGCAGTTCGTCACTGCCGCCCGTGGCGACCTCGTGGTACAGCAGCCCACTGAGCGAGTTGATCGTGGAGTGGAACGACGACCGCGTCGAACCTTCCACCCAGCTGCAGTTCCAGCCGCCGTCATCCATTCGGTGATCCAGGAACCACTGGGCGAGCCCCGTGACATCCGCGCCGAGCCACACGCCGTTGGCGAGAGTGAACCCGTTGATGCAGCAGTCGACCTCGCCACCCCAGTAGGGCAGGTCGTCGTACTCCCAGTGGCTGTTCTTGTCGAGGCGAGCCGCCGTGTCACCGAGCGCGGCGGCATCCAGTCCCCATTCGCGGAGCGAGTTGAGCGTGTAGGTGGTCGCCGTCCACGGTTGGCCCTCCTCGTTCTCATCGGCGTCCTTCGGAAAGTAGGCGCCGCCCGCCCACTGGCCGTCCGCATCCTGCTGGGCGAGCAGTTGCGCACCAAAGCCCTCGGTGGCAACGCGCGCCCTCGTCGCCTCCCACACTTCCGGCGGTCGTCCCGCCAGATCGCGTTCGACCTGCCAGCGCAGCGCGGGGTCGGAGTCGAGCATCCAGTCAAGAATGGTGGAGTCAACTGTCATGAGAGGCAGGATAGCGGGCACCGGTGACAGGGCCACTGGACATCGGCTCCAGCGACATGCCACGATCGGACTTGTGACCACCGCAGCACAGGAGCAGCGCCTGCGAGACCTCGCCCAGTTGCGACGCGTGCGCGACCGTATCGACCGGGAGTATGCGAAGCCGCTCGATGTCGAGGCGCTGGCCCGCGGCATCCACATGTCGGCGGGGCATCTCAGTCGCGAGTTCCGGCGTGCGTACGGGGAATCGCCGTACGCATACCTCATGACGCGCCGAATCGAGCGCGCGATGGCGCTGCTGCGGATGGGCGAACTCAGCGTCACCGAGGTCTGTTTCGCGGTCGGCTGCTCATCGCTCGGAACCTTCAGCACGCGGTTCACCGAACTCGTCGGTGTGCCGCCGAGCATCTACCGGCGCGACCCGAATACGGTCGCGGGCATCCCGTCGTGCATCGCCAAGCAGGTGACCAGGCCGGTCAGGAATCGAGAAGCGCCCGCTGCCCGTGTCCCCGTAGCGTGAGTGTCATGAACATCACCATTCACTACGCCTTCCTGCCCCACACCGACGCGGATGCCGCGCTCGCCTTCTACCGGGACACCCTCGGCTTCGAGGTTCGCAACGACGTCGGCTACGAGGGGATGCGCTGGATCACCGTCGGCCCCGAGGGCCAGCCGGGGACATCCATTGTGCTGCACCCGCCGGCCGCCGATCCCGGCATCACCGACGAGGAACGCCAAACCATCCTCGAGCTCATCGCGAAAGGCACCTACACGAGCGTCACCCTTGCCAGCGACGACCTCGACGGCCTCTTCGAGCGGCTGCAGGGCAGCGGTGCCGATGTCGTGCAGGAGCCCACGGACCAGCCGTACGGGGTGCGCGACTGCGCTTTCCGGGATCCGTCGGGCAACCTGGTGCGCATCCAGCAGCTAGCCTGAGTCATCCACAAACTGGGGAGAACACACCGGCATGACGATGCACACAGCTGACGGCCACGATCTGATCCGCGTGCAGGGCGCGCGGGAGAACAACCTCAAGGACATCACACTTGAGATCCCGAAGCGCCGGCTGACAGTGTTCACCGGCGTGTCGGGTTCGGGCAAGAGCTCGCTCGTCTTCAGCACGATCGCCGCGGAGTCGCAGCGGATGATCAACGAGACCTACAGCGCGTTCCTGCAGGGCTTCATGCCGTCGCTGGCCCGGCCCGACGTCGACGTACTCGAAGGACTCACTACCGCGATCATCGTCGACCAGGAGCGGATGGGCGCCAACGTGCGCTCCACTGTCGGCACAGCCACGGACGCCAACGCGATGCTGCGCATCCTGTTCAGCAAGCTGGGGCAACCGCACATCGGTTCGCCGAACGCGTTCTCGTTCAACGTCGCATCGATCAGCGGTGCGGGCGCGGTCACCTTCGAGCAGGGCGGCAAGACCGTGAAGGAGCGGCGCGAGTTCAGCATCACCGGCGGCATGTGTCCCACCTGCGAAGGGCGCGGCACGGCGAGCGACATTGACCTGACCCAACTCTTCGACGACAGCAAGTCGCTCAACGAGGGCGCCATCACGATTCCCGGCTACAAGACCGGCGGCTGGGCGGTGCAAGCTGTACTCCGAGTCGGGGTTGCTGGATCCGGACAAGCCGATCGCGAAGTACACGAAGACAGAAATGGATGACTTCCTCTACAAGGAGCCCACGAAGGTCAAGTTCCAGGGCTTCAACATGACCTACGAGGGTCTGATTCCGCGCATCCGCAAGTCGGTGCTGTCGAAGGATCGTGCTTCGCTGCAGCCGCACATCCGCGAATTCGTCGACCGGATCGCCACCTTCACCGACTGCCCGGACTGCGGCGGCACCCGCCTCAATGCCGGCGCCAGGTCGTCGAAGATCGACGGCAAAAGCATCGCCGACGCGTGCGCGATGCAGATCAGCGACCTGGCCGAGTGGCTTGCCGGTCTCAACGAGCCGTCCGCCGCGCCACTGCTGGCGGGGGTTCGCCACATCCTCGACGCCTTCGTCACGATCGGACTCGGCTACCTCTCGCTCGACCGGTCGACCGGCACCCTCTCCGGCGGGGAGTCGCAGCGCACCAAGATGATCCGACACCTCGGGTCGTCGCTCACCGATGTCACCTACGTCTTCGACGAGCCCACCATCGGGCTGCACCCGCACGACATTCAGCGGATGAACGAACTGCTGCTGCAATTACGCGACAAGGGCAACACGGTGCTCGTCGTCGAGCACAAGCCGGAGGCGATCGCGATCGCCGACCACGTCGTCGACCTGGGGCCAGGGGCGGGAACCGCCGGCGGTGAGGTCGTGTTCGAGGGCACCGTCGATGGGCTTCGCGCGAGCGACACGCTCACCGGCCGCCATCTCGACGACAGGGCGTCGCTCAAGGAGACGGTGCGAACATCCACTGGAAAAATGGAGATTCGGGGCGCGTCGACGCACAACCTGCGGAACGTGGATGTCGACATTCCCCTCGGCACGCTCGTTGTGCTCACCGGCGTGGCCGGCTCCGGCAAGAGCTCGCTCGTGCACGGGTCCATCGCCGGGCGGCCGGGTGTCGTGTCAATCGATCAGGGTGCGATCCGCGGGTCGAGGCGCAGCAACCCGGCGACCTACACGGGAATGCTCGAGCCGATCCGCAAGGCGTTCGCGAAGGCGAACGACGTGAAGCCGGCGCTGTTCAGCGCCAACTCGGAGGGGGCGTGCCCGGTGTGCAACGGCGCGGGCGTCATCTACACCGAGCTGGGGTTCATGGACACGGTCTCGAGCCCGTGCGAGGAGTGCGAGGGCAAGCGCTTCGCGACCTTCGTGCTCGACTACCACCTCGCCGGCAAGGACATCAGCGAAGTGCTCGGGATGTCGGTGGCCGAAGCCGTGCAGTTCTTCGCCGAGGGCGACGCGCGCATTCCGGCCGCCCATCGCATTCTCGAACGGATGGCGGATGTCGGACTCGGCTACCTGAGCCTCGGCCAGCCGCTCACGACCCTCTCCGGCGGCGAGCGGCAACGGCTCAAGCTCGCGTCGCAGATGGGTGAGGATGGCGAGGTCTATGTGCTCGACGAGCCGACCACGGGCCTGCACCTCGCTGATGTGCAGCAGCTGCTCGCGCTGCTCGACCGGCTCGTTGACTCCGGCAAGACGGTTCTCGTGATCGAACACCACCAGGCCGTAATGGCGCACGCCGACTGGATCATCGACCTCGGCCCCGGCGCGGGGCATGACGGTGGTCGCGTGGTGTTCGAGGGCACGCCGGCCGATCTCGTCGCTGCGCGTGCGACTCTCACGGGAAAGCACCTCGCCGAGTACGTGGGGGCGTGAATTCCGCTCCATCGCGACAGCTAATGGTGGACCCTAGGAGATTCGAACTCCTGACCTCCTCGATGCGAACGAGGCGCGCTACCAACTGCGCCAAGGGCCCATTTACTGCGTAGCTACGTTATCAGTTCTTGCTCTCGCGGGCGGATATGACCAACTCACACCCTCTGTCGGCACCGGCGGGTACCATGAGTCCATGGTCGACCAGACGCTCCTCAGCCAGGCGAAGCAACTCCCCCCTGCCGACCGCATGGAGTTGATCGGCGAACTCTGGCAGACTCTAGACCACGAAGAGCTTCACGTGACAGATGCCGATCGAACGATGCTCGACGAGCGTCTCGCGGACTTGGCAGCGAACCCGGATTCCGGTCGCCCTTGGCAAGCCGTCGATGCGGAACTGCGTCGCCGGGCTCCGTGAGCATCCGCGTCGTCGTCCGCCCTGCGGCGGAACGCGACGCACAACGCGCTCTCGACTGGTACCTCGAGCACGCACCGGACCACGCCGAGCGGTTCAACGAAGATCTACGAGAGACCATTGGTCGCATTCAGCAATCGCCCCGGTTGTTCCGCACTGTTCACGGGGAGGTCCGCCGCGCTGCGCTGGCACGGTTCCCATACCTCGTGTGGCTCATCTATTTTGACGAGGCCGAGACCGTGCACATCCTCGCCGTCAGTCATCAGAGGCAAGATCCGCAGGCCACCCGCCGCAAGTTGACCTGATCCCGGGCGGCTCGGGTGCCCGGCACCAGCCCGGTTACCCGGCAGCGCGACGGCGACGCAGCACGGCGTCGAGGTCGGGGCCGGCGGCATCCGCTGTATTGACGATGCCCATGGCCGCGAAGCGACTCGATGCCTGTGCGATGGATGCCACGGCCGGGTCCGCCTGAGCCGCACGGAGCGCGCGGTCGGCTTCGAGCGCTGCCACACGCAACTCCTCGCCCGGCTCCACGGTCATCGGCCACGGCTGCGCGGACGGCCTGGAGAGATAGAGGGGACGCGGCAGCGGCACAGGGGTCCACCCGGTCTCGACGGCGTCCTGCACAACGGGAGCGGACATCGCGACCCGGCGCTCCTCTGCCGCCGGCACCGCCCGGCGACTGCGCGCAACCCGCGCGAGTCGTCCCAACGACGCGAACGAGGTAAGGAACGCGATTGCGGAGAAACCGAGGACGGCGGAAGTCCCGGCAGCCGGTCCGGTAACCAGGAGAACTCCGAGCTGCGCAACGAAGGTGATGAGTGACCCGAGAAGCACAAGCGCCACCACAGCGCGCGTGCGCCGCAGTCGCCGGGCGGACAGCGTGCGCGCCGAGTCAATCGGCCGGCGTGCAACGACGGGCGGCTGCGAGTCGTACTGTGCGAGCCGCTCCGCGCGCGCGACTTGCGCGCCGCGCGAACGGGACGCGGCATCGTTGAGCTTCTGCTGGGCCCGCAGCGCGCGCTCCTGCGCGGCAACCCCGCGCGCAGAGTTCTCAGCAAGCACTTCGCGCGGCAGTTCTGCGGTCGCCGCCATCACCCGCAGCGTCTGCTGCAACCGCACCGCGTTCCGCTCAGTGGCCAGGTACTCCCTGCGCCGGAACCACGTGGGCAGCAGGTACACGAGCCACAGCCCTGCGGCCGCGGCGAGGATTAGTCCTCCGCCGAGCTCTGGTGTTCCCATACCACTACGCTACGAGCACGCACCACCGATCCGCAGTTGGCGCGCTGAAGCAAATTCCGCGTGTTACCAGCGAAAATCAGGCTCGCGGACCCATAATGATCGGCAGCGCAGCCCGCGCCCTGTCCTCGGCGGGCACACGCGCGTCCTCCTCGGAGGCTCCGCCATCCAGCCACCGGCGCAGCACGCCCTGCGGCACTTCGTCGACGGTGACCGCGAAACAGAAATGGTCCCGCCAATCGCCGTCGATATGGATGTAGCGACGTCGCAGCCCCTCGTACCGTAACCCCAGTTTTTCGACCACGCGCAACGATGGCGTGTTCTCCGGGCGGATACAGATCTCCATGCGGTGCAACCCCAGCCCGAAGAAGCAGTGGTCTGTTGCGAGCGCGACCGCGGTCGGGGTCACGTTCCTGCCGGCGAACCGCTGGGCGACCCAGTAACCGATCGTTGCTGAGCTGAGCGAGCCGTAACTGATGGATGAGACGTTGAGCTGGCCGGCGAACTGGCCCTTGTAGTCGATAGCGAACGGCAGACCGAGTCCCGACCGCGCATTGGATTGCAGACCGCGGATGCTCGAACGCACATCGAAACTCAGCGGGCCATGCGGATTCGTTGCCTCCCACTGCCGCAACCAGGCCCTGTTGTCGACGAGTTCACGCTCGAGCGACCGCGCGTCGCGAAGACGAATGGGCCGGATGGTGATGTCCCCCTCGCTGAGGACCGGGATGGAGATCGCCACCGCTAGTCCAGCGTGTTCACGAAGTCTTTGAGCCAGGGCCGAAGGCCCGGCCCGAGGTCTTCCCGGTCGACCGCAAGTTGCACGATCGCCTTGATGTAGTCGAGCCGGTCGCCGGTGTCGTAACGGCGCCCGCGGAACACGACACCGTAGACGCCGCCAAGGCTGTCGTCGTGCGCCATCTCCTGCAGCGCATCGGTGAGCTGGATCTCGCCGCCCGCCCCTGGAGTCGTGTTCTCCAGTACGTCGAAGACTTCGGGGCGCAGCACGTAGCGGCCGATGATCGCCAGATTCGAGGGAGCGCTGCCCTGCTTCGGCTTCTCGACCAGTCCGGTGATCCGCACGACGTCATCCTCATCCGTGTCCTCGACGGTGGCGATGCCGTACATGTGCGACAGCGCCGGGTCGACCTCGAGCAGCGCGACAACTGAGCAGTTGCGCTGCTCCTGCACGTCGATCATGCGCGACAGCAGCACATCCCTGCTGTCGATGATGTCGTCACCGAGCAGCACGGCGAACGGTTCGGAGTTGACGTGCATTCGCGCCCGCAGCACGGCGTGCCCGAGGCCCAGCGGATCGCCCTGCCGCACATAGTGCACGTCGGCGAGGTCGGACGAGTAGTTCACTTTGCGCAGCCGCTCGGTGTCCCCCTTCGCCAGGAGCGTCGCCTCAAGTTCGCCCACCTTGTCGAAGTGATTCTCGAGCGCGTTCTTGTTGCGGCCGGTGATCATCAGGACGTCGTGGAGTCCTGCGGCAACCGCTTCTTCAACCACGTACTGGATGGCCGGCTTGTCGACGACGGGCAACATTTCCTTCGGCATCGCCTTGGTTGCAGGCAGGAAGCGTGTTCCGAGGCCTGCCGCGGGGATGACGGCCTTGGAGATCTTGGGGGGCATAACAACAGGCTATCTGCCCACGCTCATTATGATGGGGCGCATGTCGCATGATGCCGCTCACCAGAAGCGGGCCCTCCGCGCCGAGTTGAGGGAACGCAGGCGAAACGTGACGGCGGCGCAGCGGGAGGAGTCTGCGGATGCGCTGACCCGCAACCTGATCGCACTTGTCGAGAAGGAGGGTGCCAGGTCGCTGTCGGCGTACCTGTCGAGACCGGATGAGCCGCCGACGAGAGCCTTTCTGGGCTGGGCGTGTGACCGCGACATCCGCGTCCTGCTTCCTGTCGCGCGGGAGGACGGACTGCTCGACTGGGCCATCTACGACTCGAGCGAGGAGGGCGAGGACATTCTCGGCATGCCCGTGCCGACCGGCGAACTGCTCGGTCCGATCGCCATCAACGAGGTCGACCTCATCATCGTGCCCGCAGCGGCGGTCGACCGCTCGGGGATGCGGATGGGGTGGGGTCGCGGCTACTTCGACAAGACGCTCGGGAGTATGGAGAACTGCCCGCCGGTCTATGCTGTGATCTTTGACAACGAGTTCGTTGACACCGTGCCCAGCGAAGTGCATGACCAGCGTGTCGGCGGCATCGTCACACCCAGTGGTATCACGCAGTTCTAAGGAAGACCCTTGCCCACCTACTCCTACCGGTGCACCGAGTGCGCCACCGCTTTCGACATCCAGCAGGCATTCACGGATGACTCCCTCACCGAATGCCCGGCGTGTGCCGGTCGACTTCGCAAGGTTTTCAGTTCCATTGGCGTGACCTTCAATGGGTCGGGTTTCTACCGGAATGATTCGCGCAAGAAGCCCGCGGCAGAGGGGAAGTCTTCGTCCTCGGAGTCGTCTTCTTCTGAGTCCAAGCCAGCCGCGGCATCCACTTCGTCGTCTTCCTCCTCATCTGAGTCCAAGCCGGCCGTGAAGCCGGCGGCAGCTGCTCCCGCGTCGAAGTGATCAAGGGGTTCAAGGAGTTCATTCTCCGCGGCAACGTCATCGACCTCGCGGTGGCGGTCGTCATCGGTGCGGCCTTCGGAAACATCGTGAACTCGATCGTGGGCAGCGTCATCAACCCGGCGATCGGTGCGCTCTTCAATGCGGAGTCGCTCGCCACCTCGCTCGCCGTCGAACTGCCGACCGCTACGGGTGAGCCCGCGGTCATCTACTTCGGCGCGGTGCTGGGCGCGGTCATCCAGTTTCTACTCGTGGCTGTCGTCGTCTACTTCGCGCTCGTGATGCCGATCAACCGGCTCAAGAAGACGGCGTTCAGGAAGAAGGAGAGTGGCGACACTCCCGTTGTGCAGGACGCGCCGCCCACCGAGCTGGAGCTGCTCACCGACATCCGCAACCTGCTCGCTAAAGAGCGAAGCGAGCCGTAGCTAGTTCGGCAGCTCCACCGTCACGGGCGCGAACTCGTACGGGCCGGGGCACTGCCCCAGAAACCCCTGGCGCTCCACCGACACGGGGATCTCGTGCACCTCGTCACTGATCACCGTGCCGCTCGACCCGGTGACTACGACACGGAGGTCGCGAATCTCGCCCGGCGGCATGCGGAAGTCCGACAGGTAGGGGATGTCCTGCGGCACCACCCAGCGCCCATCGGCGTCGCGGGTTACCTCGGCTGGCTGGCACTCCTCGCCGAAGCAGGCCGAGACGGTCGCCCCATCGGCGAGCGGCGCAGTGAACTCGACGATCGCGGGGCCGTCATACAGGTAGCCGATCGTCGAGCAGGCAAATGGCATACAGCCCGACAGCCCGAGAGTGGATGCCACCACCACCGCGCCAAGTACTGTCCCCCGAACTCCCCGACTCTTCACCCTCGCATTGTATGCACCCGACCCCACCCCCGAGCGCCCCACACGAAAACTAAGGAGATTTGGGCAAGAGCACCCCGAACCGGGGTTTTCCGGCTCATCCATGCAGAATCTCCTTAGTTTTGATGGGGCAACCGAGACTCGAACTACACTCAGATTGGGTGGAGGAGGGCCGATTCGACATGACGCTGCGCCCGGTCGCGCTCGCCTTCGCGGTCGTTGCCACCGCGTTTCTTAGCGGATGCCAACCGCAGTCCGCCGCGCCGGTCGAGTTCTCGCAGGAGGAGATCGACGAGTATCTCACGACGCAGGAGCAGTCCGCCCGCAACATGTTGCTGGCGCGCTTCCCCGACGCGGACGTGCCGGATGCCCGCTTCATCCGCTTCGTCGACCACAGCGAGTGGGTCGCCGCGATCGTGGACTGCATGACGGGTCTGGGCTTCAGCGCCGCGCCCGACGGTGACGGCGGCGTGCAGACCGGACCAACCCCTCCGGAGCAGGAAGAGGCTGAAGCGGTGGCGAGCTACACGTGCAGGACGAGCTACCCGATTCACCCGCGCTTCTCCCTGCCCCTGACCGTGGAGCAGAGGCGGGCGCTGTACAACTACTACGTGCATGAGCTCGTCCCGTGTCTCGAGCGCGAAGGCTACGAACAGGATGCGCCGCCGACCTGGCAGTCCTTCGACGAGGGGTTCGAGGGGGGTTCGTGGTTGCCGTACGACGCGGTCGAAATCACGAGTATGGATGAGTGGCGTCGGATCAATGACGTGTGCCCACAGGGTCCGCCGGGAATCGCGGACTCCCGGTGACCCGGAGGAAAGCGGTATCATCCCACGGACGGGCGCTCGTAGCGGCAGTCGCGTTCGTGATGGCCGCGACGCTCACTGCTTGTGCGCCGGCGGCGATTGTCGACCCAATCTACGACGTCGACCGCGAGACGCTCATGCAGCATCGTGCGGAGGCGCTGGCGGCGCTCGCCGTCTCGCTGCAGGTCGATGACCCACCGGACGTGGCTCTCGTCCGTTTCGTTGAGCGCACCGAGTCGGGCATCGCACAGGCCGATTGCCTGGTCGCGGGAGGGTTCCCGGCGACAGCAAGTTCTGATGGGACTGGATTCACTCTGGGGCAGGTAGCTGAGAGCCAGGCAGCGCAACTCGACATCGCCATTTACACGTGCATGGCTCGGTACACCGTTGACCCCCGGTACAACTTCCGGTTCAAAGAGCAGCAGCTGCGCATTCTGTATGACTACTTCGTGGGCGAGCTTACCGACTGCCTTGAAGAAAAGTGTTACGCCGTCGGGCCGCCTCCTTCGTTCGGCACCTTCAAAGATCAGTACGAGACGGCACCCTGGTCTCCGTATTCGCAGGAACTCGTCACCAGTCTGGATCCAGCGCTCGTCGAGCGACTGTTCTCGCGCTGCCCTCAATCACCCCCGGACGACGTGCTCTACCCCTTCGACGTCTCCGGATGATTCAGCTGCACCTCTTTCGCGCTCAGTCCCACCAACCCTCGGGGGTTTGCGGGCAAGCGGAGTACATTTCGTCCGACTCCTCGTAGCTGGTGAATGACTCACTGGGCCCACGAAACGGGTCCCAGTGTTCTTCCGTGGAGACATTGCTCAAGTACTGCTGGATTGAGGGCGGTGGTTCAATCTCGTATCCCATCCGCTCCAGACAAGGGGCCGACTCCTCAACGTGAAACGCGTAGAGGCGTCGCAGCTGATCCTCGGTGATGCCAGCGTGATACTTGTCCAGCAGTGGGTATCTCGACTCGCGGGCAAAGATCGCCACGTTCTGCGCCTTACCTTGACTCGTCGGGATGTCGCCGAAACGAACGCCGCCACCTGGAATCGCCTCAGCGGGAAATCCTTGCTCCACGACACAGGCCGCCAAAGTGGCCCAGAATTCGTGCTCGTCGACGTATCGAACGATGGACGTTTCCGGCCGCTCAGCATCCGGATGCATGCTCAGGATCGTCTCCCATTTCTCGTCCATTTGGGCGCGATAGGTAGGGGATCCATCCAGATGGTTTTCCTGTGCGTCGGGTGCGGGCACATCGGAGGTCTCCTGCGGTGAACAACCTGAGACTCCCAAGCGATGCCGCCAAGAGAACCGCCGCTGTCAGATGCGCCTTCATCACCTGCCGTACAGCTCCGGCGGAGTTTCCGGGCACGCCTCGTAGAGGTCCAGGTAAGCGTCTTGGCTCCTGGGGAGAATGCCGTCGTATGGACTCCACCCCGCGGCGGTCGCGAATGTCTCGAGGAACCGCACCTCGCTCGGGGGCTCTGTCACCTCGTAGCCCCTCTCCTCAAGACAGTCCCGCAGTTCGTTCGTGTAGTACCAGTAGAGATACTTCAGTTGCTCCTCGGTGAACGGCAGCCGATACTTCGGGTCAAGCGGATACATCGCCTTGCAGGCAAAAAGCTGCATCTCGTATGGCTCCAACTGGCCAGCAAGAATCGTGCCCGACGTCAAGCCGCCATCGCGTGAAGCGGATGCATCGAACCCATTGTCGTTCATGCAGGCCGCCACCACTTCGGCCCACTCGTGAGAATCGACCGTCCGCACCACCTCCACCTGCGGGCGAACCGCGTCGGGATACTGCGAGGCGAGTTGCTCCCACCGGCGCTCAATCTCAGCTTCGATCATCTCGGCCGCCTCGGCTTCGCTCAGCACCGCTGGGCTGAAGTCTGGCCCAGCGGACCCGCACCCCGCGAGCGCAAACAGGGAACAGCCAAGAACGGATGCCACGAGCAGCTCGCGCAGTCGTGAGCGGAAGGCAATTCTCACGGCACCCTCAACTCCTTCAGTGGGTCACGCCGTGCGGCGGCCAGGGCTGGTAGCAGCGCAGCGACGATGCCAACGGTGACGGCGAGCAGGGCGACGCCGGCGAAGAAGTCGGGGCCGGGGAGGGGGTCGCCGGTGGCGGCGAGTCCGATGGCTGCTGCGGCGCATCCGATGATGGCTCCGATGCCGCTGAGG
Source organism: uncultured Actinomycetota bacterium (assembly GCA_963848065.1). Classification (GTDB taxonomy): domain Bacteria; phylum Actinomycetota; class Actinomycetes; order Actinomycetales; family Microbacteriaceae; genus CAWKBZ01. The sequence continues at coordinate 188,556 of CAWKBZ010000002.1, forward strand.
GCGGCGATCTGGGTGAGCAGCAGGGTGACGATGAGGGTTTGGGAGGCGCCGAGGGCGCGACGGCGTCCGAAGTCTTTGCGGCGCAGCATGACCAGGCCGTAGAGGATCGCGGCGACTAGCACGGCGGTGAGGGCGAAGATGATGATGACCAGGTTGCGGCCGAAGCTGCCGAGTTGCCCTTCGACCAGTCCGCGGAGGGTGGCGAGGCTCTCGCTGGTGGAGAGTGTCACTTTGGTGATGTCGTTGACGGCGAGCACCGACTGCACCGCCCGCGACACCGGAGCGACGAGGTCGGGGCGTTCGGCGATGACGACGAGCACGCTGACCGTGCCGGGGGTGTCCGTTGTTTGCGGGATCATCACGACCGGTTCGAGAAATTGCAGGTAGTCCGGCACTGTGATGCGCCCGGCGATGGCGTAGTCACCCCCACCGGTGAGGGTGACCCCGCCGACAGCGTCGGGCATGCCCAGTTGCTCCAGCGCTTTGGTGGATGCCCATGCGGTTCGGTTCTGCACCGGTTGAACCGCCGGGATGCCGACAGCCTCCAGGTGGTCACCCCAGACCAGTCGCACCGGCACCCGGGTGCCGCCGGGAAAGGCAGCGTTCTGCACGTCGGTGGCGGCACCGAACGCGCCGGCCCATTCGATACCGTCGAGGTTCGCGAGCCGCTGCAGCACACTGGTGTCGAGCCCGGCGGCGGGGTCGGCCCGCACCACGATGGAGCGTGTGCCGGCGGAGTCGATCGAGCCGAGCACCGCCTGCTCTGCGCCCACGGTGCGGCCGGTGGTCAGCAGCACTGTTGCGCACATTCCCGCGACCATGACGATCGTGACGATGGATGCCACCGGCTGCGCCCACGCGGTGGCGAGCGCTTCGCGCGCGACGGCCATCCACTGTTTCACAGTTCGATCCTCCGGTCGCAGCGGGCAACCAGCGCCGGATCGTGGGTGACGACCACCACGGCAGCACCGGAGTGCGCCTGGGCGTGGAAGGCATCCACCACAATGTCGGCGGATGCGGGGTCGAGGTTGCCGGTCGGTTCGTCGGCGAGCAGGATGCGCGGGTCGTTCAGCAGTGCCCGGCAGAGGGCGATGCGTTGCGCCTGCCCGCCGGACACCTGCCCCGGTTTCGCGGTCGCGCGCAGGTTGACCCCGAACTGGGCCATCAACTCCTGAGCCCGGCGCTTCGCGGTCTCCCGCGGTTGGCCGCGGTAGAGGGCGGTCTCGATCACGTTGTCGAGCACCGTGCGGGTGGCATCCAAAGCCGCGTCCTGGAACACGAACCCGAACAGTCCGGCCCGCAGGTGGGCGCGGCGGGCATCGCCAAGGTGGGCGGCATCCTCACCGTCGACCAGCACCTGCCCTCCCCCGGGCTTGAGCATGAGCCCGAGCAGGTAGAGCAGGGTCGACTTGCCCCGCCCGGACGGGCCGGTGACCGCCACGACCTCGCCGGCACCGAACGTGGCTGACCAGTCGTTGAGGATTGGCGCGTCACGGTCGTAGCCGAAGGTGATGCCGCGGGCCTCGATCATGCTCAGCCCTCGGTCGCGGGAACCCGCACCCGTGTGCCGGCGGTGACTCCTTCGATGATCGACATGCCGCGGGCACTGGTGACTACCGTCACGAGGTGCTCGGCGCCTGCGTCATCCGTCACCACCAGGGAACCGTCCGCCTTCGACAGCAGGGCCGCGCTCGGAACCGTCAGCCCGGTCACCGCCTCCACGATCACGATGCGGGAGCTGAGGTAGATCTGGCCGGTGACCGGCAGCTGACCGCACTCGTCGCCGCAGATCACCTGGTCGTCGGCGCCGCCGAGGATGACCTGGATGCCGTTGAACTCGTCCGCCTGCTGGTCGACCACGAAACCCTCCCAGGCACTGCCCTCCGGGCTCGTTATCTCCACCCGCGTACCCGCGGGCATGAGCGCCGCCTGCGTGTCCGTGACCGGCACCACGAACGAGGGAGCGCCAGCGAGGCCGTTCACCACCGACTCGCCACCAGACAGGGCTGCGCCGCGCTTCACCACCTCGGTGTCGAGCGCGACCCGCGTCGGAAGGTCCGGCACGTAGATGATGTCGCCGGCCTGAACCATGCCGTCCTGCGGCACACCCAAACTCTTCTGCCACGCCTTCACCGCCTGACCGGTGCGGTAGCCGAACCCACCATCTACGGCGCCCGTGTAGAAACCACCCGTGGTGAGCATCTGCTGCAACTGGGCGACATCCTGCCCCTTCATCCCCTGGGCGAGCATCTGGAACGCGGGAATGCTGCCCTCCGCAATCACCACCGGCCGCAGATTCACCGAATACAACCGCGAACCGGACTGCACCTCATCGCCGGCCGCGACATCCACCGTTGTCACCGTGCCGACCGCCAAATTCGAACCGACCGGCAACGGAGTCCACTCCGCCACCGTGTTCAGATTGATGCTCGAACCCACCTCGCCATTGACGACCTCAACCGTCGTGAACGCCACCGAGGTCAGAACATCCTTCGGCGGAGTCAGAACAGTAGCGGATGCCCAACCGACCGCAGCGCCGGCAAGGAGCACAGCGCCAGCAGTGGCCGTCCAGCGAAGCCATCGCGGGCGCGGGGCGGCCTCATCCGATTTGCTCACACTGCTCCAATCGCGTAAGTCGAAGTCTGACCTGACATAGGGTCCGAGTGGACAGATTAGTGCACACGCGACTGGTTAAGGTCACTCTCCAAACAAGTAAGAAGCGGACGGCATCTGGGGACAGATACCGCCGACACGATCCCATTCTGACTGGGAGCTTCCGAGTAGCACCTCGTAGGGCATCCATCGATCCTCAGTTTCGTAAGTGTCGCGGAACAAGGCACGGCTCGGCGGATCATCCACAGGATAGCCCTCGCGCTCCAAACATGGGATAAGCGTGTCCACGTAGTAGTCGTACACAAGGTCGATCTGCTCGGGGCTGATCGGAGCCAAATACTTTGGATCGAACGGGTACTTCACAGTGCAGATGTATCGGGCAATCGCGTAGCCCTCCATCTGCGCTTCGGGTATCTGGGCGCTTGGAGCTAATCCGCCGTCTGAAGAAGCCTCTGCACGAAAGCCCTCCCCATTTAGACAATCGACTTGCACCTGCGCCCACTCGTCTGGCGAAATGAAGCGAACTCGCTCCGCCTCGGGACGGGTTGCGTCGGGATACATCGAAACTACGAACTCCCAGTACTCCTCCGCCTGGTCCCGCTCCATGTCCCCATCGAGGGAACCAGCCGGAGCAGTTGGTGTGACGCTTGGTTGCATGGAGGGTGAAGCACACCCTGCTAAAGCAAGGACCCCGAGCAGGGAGAACCCGATGGCTCTAGCTGCTCTCGCTGCGCTTACCGCGCAGACAACCTTGACGGCATGGAGCGCGGGATTCATAGCCGCAACCTCTCTGCAAGCTCCGGTTCGGCCTCTCCACAAGGGACGAGGAAGACGCGTTGCATCACCGATCGTACTCATGATTGACAAAGTATCACGGAGCGAACAGACTGTTCTGCGCACCATCAAATTTTGCTCAGTAAATCGTCCAGTACGGGCTTTGATGTCCGCAACAACAGAAGGGAATTTACAATGACCGCTTCCGCCAGTCATACTACACAGCACGATCTGCTATCGAAGGTTGCCTCACTAATCGCAGTTACTGCCATGACAGGTGCGCTTACCCTAGGCGTTGCCTCGGCTGCATCTGCTGAAGGTCAGCGCACCGGATACGCCAGCTGCTCTACGCTCGTCAAAGTGGAAAGCCAGACCAGCGGCTACGGGCCGAGTTGGCTGTTGGTAGCACACACCACCAACAAGATCGACAAGGAGTGGGCGTACAGCGGGTACCACTCGAGCCTCTCGATGAGAACCCAGACGAGTTGGAAGGCTTACACGAACGCGACGATGTCTTGGGGCAAAGCGGTGTGTTCGGGGATGATCTGAGCCCAACAAGCATCCTGAGTAGCGAGCACCACACGGTTTGCTCCGCACCGCATCGAAGGTGCTCGCTCCTCAGCCTCAGCTCGAAGTTTGCATGTGAAGGTTCACCCTATGGTCGCGCTATCAGCTCCAAAAAGGGAGCCGCGGCTCGTCCGGGCCGGCTTCTTCCCTCAGCGATACTTCCGGCTCAAGGTCCTCGCGGTCTTCCCGCTGCTGGCGGCGTGTTCTGGCCAGGGCGACGAGCCGCCGAACTCCGACTCCTCCGCAGTGGGCTATTCCGCGATCAATTCGCTGTTGGACGAAAAGTGGGAGGCGCTGCAAGCGCGATATCCCTCGGCGACACGACCCGACGTGGAGATCGTGCGCATAGTGACGGCCAACGAATGGGCCAGCGCCATCTCCCAATGCCTCATTGACGAGGGCTTTCCGTACGTAGAAGCGAAACCGGATGGTGGCGTGCAGTGGCTGGACGTCCCAACGGCACAGATGCAGGGCTTCGATATCGCACGGTTCACGTGTTCGGCTATGTACCCTCGCGATCCATCACATCAGGAACCCCTGACTGAAGCGCAACTCGACTGGCTGTACAACTACTACACGGGCGAAATGACGGAGTGCCTCACCGAATTGGGGTACGACGTGCCGCCCCCGCCTTCCGCTCAAGCATTTCGCGAAACGTACTACACCGACCACCCCTGGTTGCCGTTCTCCGACGCCTATCGACAGGTGCAATCCCAGAAGGAGTACGACACTCTGGCGACAACCTGCCCGCAGGCACCCGACGAGATATGGCAACAGTAGGTTGCAAGGGCGAGATTCAGTCCCACCAGCGTTCAGGCGTATACGGGCATGTCGCGTAGATCAGGTCGCCCTCCTCGTTGCTGCGGGTCAGCGCGAGCGGCGCGTTGAAGGGGTTCCATTGGTCTTCGGAGTGGAAGGTGCTCAAGTACTGCTGGATGGAGGGCGGCGGCTCGACTTCATACCCCATGCCCTGAAGACATGGGATGCTCTCATCAACGTGATGTGCGTACAGCCGCCGCAGTTGATCCTCCGTGATGTCGGCCCAGTACTTGTCCATCAGGGGATACCTCGCCTCGCAGGTGAAGAAAGCAAGGTTGTGGGCGAGCGCCTGTGAGGAGGGAACGTCGCCGAATCGAACACCGCCCCCGGCCAGCGCCTCAGCGGGGAATCCCTCCTCCTCCATGCACGCCGCCAAGTTGACCCAAAACTCATTGTCTTCGAGATAGCGCACGATTGAGGTCTCCGGACGTTCCGCGTCCGGGAACATGCTCAGAATGTTCGCCCACTTCTCGTCCATGTACGCCTGGTACACAGCGGAGCCATCTGCAGAGGCTTCCGGTACCTCCACGGGGACTTCGGTTGTGCCCTCTGCCGAACACCCTGCCAGGGAAAGGAACACCCCCGCCATAATCGCCGACGTCACAAGCAGTCGCATGATCAGTTACCCCTGTTTCGCTTGTACCCGGAAGTCGGTACCGATGCCGAGCCGCGGAACCCGCTGCCCGACCGATGAACTGTCTCGGTCACAGGGGCTCCCCCACTCGCTCTCGGTCACCGCATCGGGACTGTGCTGATGAGTCTAGACAGGGTTGTCTTGATTGTCGCTCAGGGAGCTGTTCGGCCGGCAGGCCAGTCGGCGATTTATCACATCCGTCATCCCTGGGGCCATCGCCATCTCCGTCGGCCTGCTGTCGTTCACGGCAGCGACAGTCATATCTGCGGCTGACTACAACCTCGAAGAAGCGGAGGAGGGCGCCCTCACTGGGCTCACTCCGATGTGGATTCAGGTCTGGGGTTACAGCTCAGTCGCGTTAGTCGTTGCGGGAATCGCTTTGGTGGTTCTTGCGCTGATCGGACTGGCTGCCCGCACCAAATCGACCCAATATCGGTAGGTTTCATGCGCTCGCAACCGGCACCGGGGCTTACTCGTCCGGGGAGGTGAATCGCACCCGTGAATTCGGCTGCCGGTTCTTCAATCTTGCGGCGATGGTTTTCCTCGCTGGACTCCTACCTATGGGTCCTCGTGTAGCCATTCGAGCGTAGCGAATCTACATTCGCAGGAACTCGACACCGAGCGCGTAGCCGTACTTAGCCTTGCGCACTACGCCGGCCCGACCAGGAACAGGCTGAGCACGTTCGGGATCAGGAAAGCGCAGAAGCCGATGCCGAACACAACGGCAGCCGACAGTAGGGTCGCCTTCGCCAACGAGTTCTTTCGTGAAAACCTCACAACGAGCGAGACTAAACCCAAGGCCAGCCCCACAAGCATCATCCATGGTGCAGCGGCGTATGCGTAACCGGCCAATTGAAGAATAGGCATCTGCTGTTGCTCCGATTTCTAGTCGGACCCAACATACGGGTCGTAGATACTGCTCGCTCGTGGGCACTTCCCCATTGCAGTGTTGTGCTGCTCCTCTGACTCCACCTGATCAAAAACCTGAGTTTCCAGCAACTGGAACTCGCCGCGGTAGTACTGGTCGATGAATGCTTGTCGCGAAGGCAGCGTGACCTCGAAGCCAAGAGCAGTCAGGCAGTTCATGGTTTCAACTTCGAGGTCGTAAAGCTCGCCCAATTGGGTATCCGATAGCCTCGCCACGGTGTCGTATCCGAGCAAGTGTTCGCACTCACTGACAGCTTCAGCGACGGCGCTCGACTGACCGCTAGCGCTTTCAATCATCAGGCCCGACCTTGGGCGGATGCCTCGATCCCCCGCTCTCCGAGACACGCGATCATCAGATTCGAGTAGTCAGCGCGCGAGTTGACTGTGGGGTTCGCTACGTCGGGTGATCCGACGCAGCCCGAGAGCGCGAACACCAGGCTGGCGGCAACCAGCCCAATCGAACGCATCAAGACGGATCGTCCCCTATTTGTCGACGCGCCGAGCATCATCCACCGCTTCCAGCTGACCACTGCGGTTGCGGGCACCGCTGGTTCAGCTCGCGCAGATTGCTCTCACTCATGGGGCGCACGTCAACATAGCTCCACGCCATCCACAGCGCTGTGTCGTATGAGTCCAGATAGACCTGCTTCGAGGGTGGCTCTGGGATGTCATGACCCTCCACATTGAGGCAATCGCGCGTCGCCAACTCGGCATCGTACAGGCGCGCTTTCTCGGGCCCGTCGACCGCGAATACCGCCCATGCCTGGTCCAGACAGGTTTGCTCGTCTGTGAAGTACTGGTCGACCTGCGCCGCAGGTATCGTGTCGCTGCCCGCGATGATGCCGCCGTCCCAGTCGATGTCGACCTCCCACCCGAGGTCTCGCAGACACAAGTAGGCCATGTCACCCACGGGCGACATGCTCAATGGAGTCCTCTCGGGGGCGGGCGGCGCGGGCGCGTCAGGCGTGCATCCGGAAGTCGCGGCAATCAACACAGCGGCCACGACAGATATTGCGCCCCTGCGCCATCCCTTACGACGAAGAGACGTCCGTCGCTCAGTTCGGGATCGCAACTCTAGAAACCTCCAAGCGTGGTGGCACGGCAAAGGGCTCGTGCGCACACCCTCAGGAGTCACCCTACATACTCGAGGAGTCCACACATACTGTATGAGTACTACACCTCGGCCCGTTTCCCGAGTTTCACGAGCGCGCAGCTGCTCCGTACAAAGGAAGGAGATCTACTTCGCGCGGCCGCGGATCGCGTCGGCGAGGGGAATGAGCTCGGTGTCGACGATGTCCTGGATCAGATGCGGCTCGACGCGAAAGTATTCGTGGATCACGACGTTGCGCCGGCCCGCAATGCTCGCCCCGAGTCGGAGTCGCGAGGATGCTTGCGGTACTCAAGACACCGTTCGATGGCAGCGAGAATGTCCGCGAAACGCTCGGCCGGATCGCGGGTCACAGCGGGACTGCGTCGGCGAGTACCGTTGCCGAAACCCGCTCGCGGAGAAGTCCGTCGGTGACGACATCGACCCCGACACCGAGGATCTCGCTGAGCTCCTCGCCAATCCCGGCCACTCGCATCAGAGGGTTGCCGCCATTGGTGTCGAGGTCCACAATCAGGTCAATGTCGCTAAGAGCTGTAGCATCGCCGCGGGCGACCGACCCAAACACTCGCGGGTTGCTGGCACCGTACCGTTCAAGGACGGCGAGGAGTTCACCGCGATGACGACCGATCGTCGCGCGCAGTGAGTCAGCTTCCGCCGTCCGCGTGCCCATGCCTTAAGGATACCGGCGGGTCGTCCGCTTTGTTGTCTGGTCGAGAACACGAACCCCGTACCAAATGAAGGAGATCGCGCACTTGACGCACCCCAATTCGCGGGTTTTCGGGCATCCACTGACGGATCTCCTTCATTTGGTACGGGGAGTTCCTTCAGATGCAACGCCGGGCGGATGCCGCGGGCTCAGTAGTGCGGCGGCTTGTCCTGGCGCAGGCGCTCGTCGTTCTCGTCGTCCGAACCGCGGTCGGGTTCCGGCTCGGGGGTGGGGTCGCTGCCGGCCGGCGGGTCGGTCGTCGCCCGCCTAGGGCGGCGGCGAGGCACCTCAGCCATGAACGGGCAGATGGATCGGCTCCGTCGTGACCGTTTCCTCGGCGCCGAGGAGGCGCACAACGCGGGCGGCGACGGCATCCGGATCACTGAAGAGTTCGAAGGCGTGCACGCGCAGGTAGTGCCAGCCGAGGCGGCGCAGCAGCTCCGGGCGCAGGCGGAGCGATTCGCGCAGGCTCGCGCGGTGCAGCACCGTGTCGGTTTCGATGGTCACGCACTTGCCGCGATGGGAAGCGACAAGTCCCAGCTTGCCGCGGTGTCCGAGGGCTACGTTGAGACCGCGCGCCTGGAGCCGGCGGGAGAGGTCGACGAGCATGGGGTCGCTGTCATCCGGCACGGGCAGTTGCCCCGCTCGCGCCGCAACCTCTTCCAGAATCTGGGCGAGCGCCACGGCACCGTGCTGCATCCGGCCGTCGTCGATGTCGGACGGCTTGAAGCAACTGACGATAACCATCGACCGGCGGGCGCGGGTCATCGCGACCGCGAGCAGGCGCTCGCCGCCGGTTTCGCCGAGTGGTCCGAAGTTGGAGAGCACCCGACCGTGCGGCGTGCGGCCGTAGCCGATCGAGAAGACCACCCGGTCGCGGCTCTGGGCCACGGCCTGCTCGATGGTCGAGACCGTGAAGGGTTCGGGCCGGTCGCCGATGAGGAACTCGTTCAGCTCGGGCCGCGAAGCGAGCGCCGCATAGACGGCCTGCTGAACCCGGACGGCGTGCCGCTGGCTCGCCGTGATCACCATAAGGCTCTCGCGCGATCGGAACGCAGCGTGGTCGAGCACGATCTCGACGACGCGGTCCACTTCGGCGTCGACACTCTCGACCGCGCCGGATTCCTCATCGGGCATCCCGTGCCCGTCGGTCACGAACTCGACGGAGAGGCTGCCGTGGCCGAGGAAGGTTCCGGCCCACGGCAGCGACTGGATCTTGCCGCCGTAGAAGCGGCGGTTGACCAGTTCGGCGAGATCCTCGCCGCCGGCGCGGTAACTGCGGGTGAGCGCGAGCGTGGGCAGCAACGTCGAGAGGCGGGCCAGCGCCGACTCCTCGTGACGGTCATCCACTGCCTCTTCCGCATCGACGGGGGCCTCGTGCATGCCCACCTCGAACGATGCCGGGGTCTGGGTGACCGGGTCGCCGAAGGCAACCACCTGGCGCGCGCGACGGATGCCGCCGATGTTCTCCGCGAGGGTGGTGGCCCCGGCATCCACGAGAATGACGGTGTCGAACGGCATTGTGTCGATGATCTCGGGCACCTCATACGGCGACGACAGCCACACGGGTGCGACGGTTCGCGACAGGTGCGGTGCGTTGGTCTGCAGGTCGAATGCGGTGATGTTCTCGCGGCCGAGCAGCTTCTTCAGCAGTTCGGCTTCGTCGCGCCAGTCGACGAGTCCGATCTTCCAGTTCTCGGCGAGCTGCCACGCGAGCAGTTGCGCGCTGCCCGCCGCGTGCGCTTCATCCACCAACCGGAAGTCGGCTTCGAGCCGGTCGAGCACCGACGTGTTCGCGCCGAGCAGCGCGCGCTCCTGCTCGAGCAGCGATTCGAGGGCGGAACGCCACCAGGCCAGTTCGAGCTCAGCCTCGACCTGTTGCTCCGGCACGTGCCGGGCGGCGAGGTCCTGCGTGAGCGGGTCGAGTTCGTAGCCGTGCAGGGTCGCCATGAGTGCGGTGCGATCCTGCAGGTTGTTGAGCACATCAGAGTTCGCTGACAGCCCAGCCAGTCGCCCGCTGAGTTCGGCGATCGGCAGGAAACTCAGTTGCGTCTCGCGCGTACCGCCACCGGCGAGGGACCGGTCGAGCAACTGCAGATCCTGGGCGACCTCCTGGTAGGCCACCTGCACATCGGCGATGCCGACGGGAACAGCGGGTGGATGCCCCTCCGCCACGAAACGCTGCCACAGCACCCGCTGCTGCTGGATGCGCACGAGCGCCTCATGCAGGTCAGACACGTGCACGCCGGGCCGCACGTACTCCTTCGCGAGCTTCTTCAGTCGGCGCCGGTTCGCGGCCGCCATTTCGGGCGCGTCCTTGCGCGAGGCGGTCGCGACGATGAGTTCGCTGAGCGAGCGGTCGAACACGACGGGCAGGAACTTGTCGAGGGTGTCGCGCAGCTCAATGAGCAGCCGCAGGTACAGCCCCAGTTCGGCGATGTTCTCGAACGGGCGCATGTGGGTCTTCGCAAGGAGCTCGGTGGCGCCGACGAGCAGCCGCGGAAGCGATTCCGCGTGCAGGCGTTTCGCGGTCTCGTGCGCGCGTACCGCTTCCTCCGCCGTGTCGAAATGCGCGCCGTACCAGGGCGAATCACCCGGGCCGTAGCGGAACTGCCCCAATCGCGCTGCGGCCACCATGACCTCGGCAGCCTGGCGGCGGTCGGAGGCGAGAGCCTCAACGGCGCTGCGCGGCAGCCGCGCTGTTGTCGCCGGGGCATTGGGCAGCAGCGCGAGCCGGCTCAGCTCGGTGACGCAGTCGAGAACACTGATGCCGAGCACATCGTCGGGCCGGGAGAGCGCGCCGCGGTAGTCCAGCAGAACCTTGCGCAGGCGCACAAGCGCGTCATCCACTTCGCCGACATGCGGCTGCTTCGCCTTTTCACTGCGCGTGATCGAGCGGATGACGTCCCGCCGAAGAGTGCGGTTCGAGACTGCGAGACCCGGAAGCCCGATATCGCCGAGACGCTGGGCGATGGACTGCAGGCTCGACCGGCGTGGGCTGACAACAAGGACGCGCTTGTTCTGGCCGACGAGGCAGCCGATCGCGTTCACGATGGTCTGGGTGCCGCCCGTGCCGGGAAGGGTTTTCACAACGAGCGAGTTGCCGGCCGCGATCTGCGCGACGACGTTCTCCTGCTCGGCGTCGGCATCCAGCAGCAGGGTGTCGGTCTGCGGCGGCCGGGCGTCTGAGCTGGTGAGTTCGACCGGCGAGAAGCTCTCCTTCACCGTCCAGGCCGAGGTCTCGTTGCCGGCGAGGGCGTCGAGCACCGGGTGATCGAGGTCGGCGGCGTCGTCGTGCAGTGCCGTGGCGACATCCGCGAACAGGGAGACGACGAGCCGCGGCTGCACCTCGAACCGCTGCAGGTGGCTCGTGAGTCCGCGCAGGCGGTCGATGACCGGGTTCGGCTTGAACGTTCCGTCGGCCTCGGTGAGTGCGACGAAGGCCCTCGCGTCGAGATCGAGCTGGTACTGCTCGCGCAGGGTGCGCGCGAGCTCGGGGTTGAGGAAGGTGCTGCCGCGCAGCTTCACCTCGAAGTCGCGCCCGTGCCTGCGGATCGCTAGCGGACGCAGCAGAAGAGGCCCACGGAAGTGTTCGTCTGCGAACCACCACTCGACAATGCCGACGCCCAGGTGAACGGCGTCGATGCCGCGGGCAGTCGACAGCTCGAGTCCCCTGGCGGCGATGCCGTCGGCGGCGGCGCGCGCCGAGCGCAGCGCGACCTCGTCGCGGATGAGGTTCGACAGCAGGGTCGTCTTGCCGGTGATGAACTGGGCGAGCCCGCCGGGATGCGTGGTGCTGAGCTCTATGCGCGTGCGGGGGCTGTCGGAGAAATGCAGCAGAGGCGAAACGCCTCCGACGGCAGCGAGCTCCGCACGCCAGCTCTGCCAGGCCGGTTCCGCGACGTTCCCAGCGCGGAAAGACGGATCCCCCAGTCGCAGGTCGTGCGGCTGGGTCAACTGTTCGGGGGCGTGCGGATGCGCGTCGTCAACCATCAGGTCGTCGTCCCATTTTCCGGCATGCCACACGACGCCACTTTAAGGCCGAATACCCCGGAAAATGGGGAGGTCAGCCGGGTTTCGCCGAGTTCGTGGCCCCGTAATATCAGGAGTATGGTCTCCGCTCCGGCACGCTTCGAATCGATCGCGGCCGCGTTCGACATCGTACAGGCGGCCGCGAATCTTCGGGATCACCGCCGCTGTGCTGCTGGCCGGCGGGATGACGTGTCGGGCTCGCGATGCTCTTCCGCAGGCGCGATGGCGCGCTGCCGACGAGCGCGGCAGGCCTCGAGAAGCTGAGCCAGCGCGCGAGCATCGAGCTGCTGCATGCCGACGATGAACTCGCTGCCGCCGAGCACGAGGTCGGTTACGCCATCGCGCAGTTCGGCGATTCGAGAACGCGGGAGTTCTCCGCCACCCTCGCATCCGCCCGCTCCAATGTCGCCGAGGCGTTCAAGCTCAAACACCAACTGGATGACGCTCACCCCGAGTCACCGACGAAGCGGCGTGAACTCAACAACCAGATCATCGCGCTTGCCGAATCGGCTCGCACGTCACTGCGAACCCAGAGCACCGCGTTCGCGCAATTGCGCCGCACCGAGGCGGACTCCCCCGCTCGCCTTGCCGCGCTGCGCGAGGGCATCGCGGAGACCCGTCGGCGGGGCGACAAGGCCCGGGCGACTCTCACCGCGCTCGGCAAGCGGTACAAGCCGAGCGCCTTCGACGAGGTGAAGGGCAACATCGCCCGCGCCAACGAACTGCTCGATCAAGCGGACCGGAAAGCGGATGAATCGGAACAGCGGATGTCGTCGGGTGCGACAGTGCCCGTGTCCGATGTCGTGAACGACGCCGCCTCTCTCGTTCACGATGCCAGGCGCCTGCTTGACACGATCGATGACGCAGCCGCGGCGCTCGACGAGGCCGATGATGCGCTGAGTGCTCTCGTCGCCGACGCCAGGGCGAGCATCGTCGAGGCGCGCGCGATGCGCGACGCGGCACCGGATGCCGATACCGGCGCCGAACTGATCGGTGTGATCTCCCGGGTCGAGGCTGCGCTGCCGAACCAGACCCGCAGGGGTCCGGTCGACCCGGTCGAGGATATTGAGCGAGTGGGAGAGGCCGTCAGCGGATTGGATGTGGCCCTCGCCGGTGCCCGCAACCAACAGCAGCGTCTTGAGTATGCGACAACGGCGCTCGCGGGCGCACTGGTCGGCGTGCGCAGCCAGCTCGCCCTCACCAAAAACTTCATGGCGCAGCATCGGGTGGGTGTCGCAGCCCGCTCTCGCCTGGCCGAGGCTGAGCGGCAACTTCTGCTCGCGGAGTCGGAGGCTGATCCGGTTGCCGCCCTCGACGCCGCCCGCCGCGCGGGAACGGCAGCGCGCGATGCCGAAGACCTGGCGCGGTATGACAGCAGGTAGCCACACGCACGACGCCAGCAGGGTGAATCGCTCCCGGCTGGTGCTCGTGATCGTGATCATCGCGAGTGTGCTCGTGCTCGAACTGGTCGGCGCCTGGCTCTCCGGCTCACTCGCACTCCTGGCCGATGCCGGCCACGTCTTCTCCGACCTCATCGGGCTCACCGTCGCGCTCATCGCAACGATCATCGCGGCCCAACCGGCGACCGACCGGCATACCTACGGCTACCGTCGGGTGGAGGTTTTCGGCGCTCTGATCAACGGGTGCATCCTGCTTCTGGTGGCGGGGTTCGTCACCTTCGAGGCAATCGGTCGCCTGCTGCGCACGGGAGAGCAGACGGTGGATGGCGTGCCGATGCTCGCGGTCGCCGTCGTCGGCGCTGTCGCCAATCTCGCCGCCCTGCTTCTGTTGCGCGGGCGCGCGAAGCAGTCGATCAACATGCGTGGCGCGTACCTCGAGGTGTTCGCTGACCTGATCGGCTCGATCGGCGTGATCGTCGCCGCTGTGGTCATTGTGCTGACGGGGTTCACCCCTGCCGACTCGATCGCCTCGCTCTTCATCGCGATCATCATCGTCCCGAGAGCGTTGGTGCTGTTGCGGGACGTCTTCCGTGTTCTCAGCGAATCGGCTCCGCCGGGAACGGATGTTGAACTCATCCGCGAGCACATCCTCGACAACGAGGGAGTGGTCGATGTGCACGACGTTCACGTCTGGGCGATCACCTCCGGTTCGAACGTCTTCTCGGCGCACGTCATCGTTGAGCCGGAGGTTTTCTCCGAGAATGGCACGGCTGCGCTGCTGGCCAGCCTCAACGAATGTCTCGAGGGGCACTTCGACGTGGAGCATTCAACGTTCCAGTTGGAGCCGTGGAACCACCACGGCGAGGGGACGAAAACTCACCGCTGACGGGAGCCTTCCGACCTTCGACCAGAGAGTGAAACTCTTTATAGAAATACCTTCGGCGTGTCGAGAGAGACCTGCTTACACTTTGCAAATGACCATCGCCTCTCCCGATGCGGTCGACGTCACAGACACTCGTGAACGCATCCTCCACACCGCATACGACCTCTACACTCAGAATGCCTTCCGAGCAGTCAGCACAGGGGAGATCCTCTCCGCAGCAGCAGTGAACGAGGCCGAGTTCCTCACCCACTTCGCCTCCACGGAGGCTCTCGCCGAGGAGGTGTTGCAGAAGCGGGAGCGCGACTGGACGGTCGGCACGATCGAGGCGGGCGCTCGCGAGCGAGGCAACACCCCCGAGGAGTGCCTGCTTGCCATCTTCGATGTGTTCGAGGACTGGTTTGGCCGCGATGACTTCGAGGCGTGCACCTTCATCAACGTGCTGCTCGAGATGGGCCGGGAGCACCCTCTCGGTGTTGCCAGCGTTCGCTACCTGGTCCACATCCGCGACATGGTCGCCCGCCTGGCCCAGGAAGCACACCTCAGGGACCCCGGCGCCTTCGCGCTGTCGTTCCACATTCTTATGAAGGGCTCCATCATCTCCGCCTTCGAGGGAGACGTTGGCGCCGCCCGCCGGGCCAAGGCGATGGCGGGGTTTCTGTTGAAGGAACACCGCCCGCAGATCAGGCCCGTGCCGACGCTCTCCCTCGTCGCGACAGAGACGCTGGACGAGTGGATGGTGCTCGACTCGGATTGGCAGACCGGCCAGCCGGCCGCGGCGATCATCCGCACCGAGGCTGACGGTACCTACTACTACCCGTACTCCCCCGAGTTCGAGCGCATCGGTCCGCTGGCTTCAACGGATGAAGCGTTCGCAAACTTCCGGGACGACACCTATCCCGAGCTCTGGTAGTCGTCAGCCCGCGCGAAAGCGCCGCAGCCGCAGGCTGTTGCTCACGACGAACACGGATGACAGCGCCATCGCCGCGCCGGCGAGCAGCGGGTTGAGCAGTCCCGCCATGGCGACAGGGATCGCTGCGACGTTGTAGGCGAAAGCCCAGAACAGGTTGCTCTTGATCGTGCCGAGCGTGCGCCGGGCGAGGCGGATCGCATCCGCTACCGCGTTCAGGTCACCGCTCATGACGGTGATGTCACTCGCGGCGATCGCGGCATCCGTCCCCGCACCCATCGCGATGCCGAGGTTGGCGGCGGCGAGCGCCGCCGCATCGTTGACCCCGTCGCCCGCCATCGCGACCACGCGCCCCTGCCCCTGCAGTTCGCGGATGATCGCCAGCTTGCCTTCAGGCGTAACGCCGGAGCGGATGTCACTGATGCCCACCTTCTCGGCTGCGGCCCGCGCTGCTCCCGCGTTGTCGCCCGTGAGCAGAATGGGCTCGAGCCCCAGCGCGCGCAGGCGAGCGATCGCCGCCGCGCTGGTGGGTTTGACCGAGTCGCCGACCACGATGACGCCGCGCGCCTCGCCGTCCCATGCCGCCGCGATCGCGGTGCTGCCGTCAGCCTCGGCCGCGTCGATGACGGACTGGAGCTCAGCAGGCATCGTGATCGACCAGTCCGAGGCGAGCCACGCTGCCTTGCCGACCACGATCATCCGCCCGTCGACGATCGCCTGAACGCCGGTGCCCCGGTGCGATTCGAAGGACTCGGCACCGTCAACCGGGCCGGTCGCCGCGGCGACGATTGCGCGGGCGATGGGATGCTCTGAGCCGTGTTCCGCATTCGCCACGATTCGCAGGAGCTCGGCTTCGCTCTCACCGGTGGCAGCCGTGACGGAGCTGACGCTCATGTCGCCGGTTGTCACGGTTCCGGTCTTGTCGAGCACGATCGTGTCGATGCGGCGCGTCTGCTCGAGCACTTGCGGTCCCCGGATGACGATGCCGAGTTGCGAGCCACGACCCGTGCCGACGAGCAGGGCGGTTGGTGTTGCGAGGCCGAGGGCGCACGGGCACGCGATGATGAGGGTCGCGACCGCTGCCGTGAAGGCGACCTCGATGGAGGTGCCGGCGAAAGCCCAGAACGTGAAGCTCGCGAGGGCGAGCACGATGACGATGGGAACGAAGACGGCCGAAACCCGGTCGGCGATCCGCTGCACCTCGGCCTTGCCGGTCTGCGCGTCCTCGACGAGTCGGCCCAGGCGCGCGAGCTCGGTTTCGGCCCCGACCCTGGTCACCTCGACGACGATCCGGCCGCCCGCGTTGACGGTCGCGCCGACGACGCGGTCGCCGACTCCGACCTCGACGGGAACGGATTCACCGGTGAGCATGCTGAGGTCTACCGCTGAGGCCCCTTCGACGACAACGCCGTCGGTGGCGATCTTCTCCCCCGGGCGCACGACAAAACGGTCTCCGACCGCGAGAGTGTCGACGGGCATCCGCGTCTCGACGCCGCCCCGCAGCACCGTTGCTTCCTTCGCCCCGAGTTCGAGCAGGGCACGCAGTGCTGCCCCGGAATCGCGTTTGGCCTTCGCCTCGAAGTAGCGGCCGGTGAGGATGAACACCGTCACGGCGCTCGCGACTTCCAGGTAGATGTCGTTGGCGGCGCCACCCGGCGTCGTGACGAACTCGAAGGTCATGGTCATGCCGGGCATGCCCGCCATGCCGAAGAAGAGCGCGTACAGCGACCAGCTGAGTGCGGAGAGCACGCCGAGGCTGATGAGGGTGTCCATGGTGGCTGCGCCGTGGCGCAGGTTGACCCAGGCTGCGCGGTGGAACGGCCACGCACCCCAGGTCGCGACTGGCGCCGCGAGGGTGAGCGCGAGCCACTGCCAGTTGGTGAACTGCAGGGCAGGGATCATCGACATGAGCAGCACGGGAAGGGTGAGCGCTGCCGAGATCAGCAGGCGCTGCAGCCGGGAGGCGGCTTCGCGGTCGGCGGGGGTGGGGGCATCCGCTGCCTGCTTCGCGGGAGGGGCGGGCAGCGCGGCGGTGTAGCCGGCGGACTCAACCGCGGCGATAAGGGTCGCTGTGTCGACGCCGCCGGCGTGAACGCGCGCCTTCTCTGTGGCGTAGTTGACGCTCGCCTCGACCCCTGGGATCTTGTTGAGCTTGCGCTCGACGCGCGTCGCGCACGCGGCACACGTCATCCCGCCGATCTCGAGCTGGACGTCGGTCATGACTCGACGAGCGCGTAACCCGCTTCGTCGATCGCGGCGCGCACGGCAGCGGGGTCGAGGCGTGCAGTTGAGGCGACCGACACGCGGGAGGCGCCCTCGGCATCCAGTTGAACGGTCACCGACTCGACGCCGTCGAGTTCGCTCAGCTCCTCGGTGACGCTCGAGACGCAGTGGGAGCAGGTCATGCCGGTGACGAGGTACTCCTCGGTGACTGCCGACGCGGTGGCTGTGGTCTCCGCCGGGAAGTTGTCGTTCACGCACATGCAAGCGTCGCCGCATCCACCGCCGCTGCTCTTGCTGGTGAGTCCGAGGTCGTTGAATTCTGTCATTAGGTTCTCCTTTATGACCGCACGAGGCGGGCGATGGCGAGGGATGCCTCGCGCAGTTTCTCTTCGGCGACGGCGCCGCCTTCTGCGCTCGCCTCCGCGACACAGTGCGAGAGGTGGTCTTCGAGCAGGGCGAGGGCGACGTTCTCGAGCGCCTTCGTGGCGGCGGAAACCTGGGTGAGCACGTCAATGCAATACGTGTCCTCTTCGACCATACGGTGGATGCCGCGTACCTGGCCCTCCGCGCGGCGCAGGCGCTTGAGCAGCTCATCCTTGTTTCCGATGTATCCGTGCACTGACTTCTCCACTTCGATACCCCCTAGGGGTATCAAGCCTAGCATAATGTCTCCATGTCTCAGATCACCCTTGAGCCCAACGCAGCCCTCGTCGTCATCGATGTCCAGCGCGGCTTCGCCGACACCGACTACTGGGGCAATCGCAACAACCCCGAATTCGAGAGCAACCTCAAGCGATTGCTCGATGCGTGGGAGGCATCCGATCGTCCGATCGTCGTCGTTCGGCACGACTCCAAATCCAAGGATTCGCCACTGCATCCACGAAACCCCGGAAACAAGCTTGTCGGCGACGTCGCCGCCGTCGCCCACAGCCTGCTCGTTTCCAAGAGTGTCAACTCGGCCTTCTATGGGTCGCCCGACCTGAAGGCGTGGCTGCAGGCGGCCGGCATCCGGCAGTTGGTGGTGTGCGGCATCCAGACCAACATGTGCGTGGAGACGACAAGTCGCATGGCGGGCAATCTCGGTTTCGACGTGCTGTTCGCGCTCGACGCGACACACACCTTCGACCTGACCGGCTCAGACGGTACGACCCTCACGGCTGACCAGCTCGCGCAGGCGACCGCGGTCAACCTGTCCGGCGGCGGGTTCGCGCGCGTCGTTTCGACGAGCGACCTTCTCTGAACGCACCGCGCGTTATCCCCCGCGTCGCCAGCGCGAGGCACGCACCGAACACCACGTGGGCGGTCGCCATGGTCACCGGCCGACCCACGCCCGCCTTGTGCGACGGGGGCATGAATCCCAGCGCCGGCACCCAGCCCTCGTAGGAGACGAACCAGACCCCCAACCCATAGCCGATCGCGACAGGGATTTCGGTGCTCAGCGGCGGTTGCCCCCTGCGAAGCATCGCGTAGAGGCCGCCGGCGGCGGCCCCGAAACCGAGATGGCTGAGAACGGTGAGCTGCTTCGTCACCGGCTTCGATGGGTGGATGTCGGCACGATCCAGCACCTCTTCGGTGATGCGCTCGGGCGGTTGCTCATCCATCACGCCCGCCCCCTGCGAGGCGAGCATCACGGCGCTCATCGGCACCGTCGCTGCGGCACCCGCTAGGGCACCGATCGTGAGGTCCTGGAGCCGGACGGCCATGTCCCCACGCTAGGGATCGCGGCTGAGAAGTTACTGCTGGTTGGCGATCTCGAAGCGAACGGAACCGTCTTCGCCGACCTGCGCGTCCAGCACCTTGTCGTCGAGGGCGATCGCCGCACCCTCGCCGAGGAAGACGCGGGCGCCCTCCTGCTCGATGACGGCATCCTTGGGTTCGGGGGCTGCCGCAATGGTGACCGCCAGGTCAGAACTCTCGCTCTGGGAGTCGATTCGCAGGCCACCCGTCTCCGGTTCGGCCTCTGGGCTTTGCGCCACTACCGCCTTGACGACGGTGCTCGCAGTTTCGGTGAGAGTAAGCACGGGGCTTCCTTCCTTCGTGTTTCTGCTGAACATCAACCCTCACCCGTGGGGCGACAGAGGTCAAGTTTGTGAGCGGCGCCCAAGGTCACTGCGCTCGATTGGCAGCGCTCCCAGTTCACCCTGTTCTCCCAGCGAAATCGACATACGATGGTTTCCAGCCACGGGGGATACAGACCCGCCCAGTTGGCGTCACCCCCGAAGTGAAAGCCCCCATGGAAACCTTTACTCGCAGCTATGCGCCGCCGTCTGCAGACACCTCCGCATTCGACTTCTTCGAGTTCGACTCCCTGGCCGAAGTCGAGTCGCGGCGTTCGGCCGTTGCCCGCGACATCCACTCAGGCTTCAGCGAATTCGACTACGAGCTTGACTCCCTGCAGGAACCGGCCGAGGAAACCTTGGCGCGGGCGAAGCATGCGGCCGCGATCGCCGGCATGAGCGATGACATCGACCTCATGGTCGAATCCTGGGATTGGTCGGAGACTGTTCCCCGCCGCGCCGTCGCCGGCGAAGGACTCAACTATGACTATGAGTTCGAGTTCGCGCTCGACGACCAGCTGACCGAGAGTAGTCACGCTGTGCTCTTCTTCGACGAAGAAGCCGATCGGCTGCGCGAGGTGGTTGCCTACACCGTTGCCGGGTGGCAGGCAGGCGAACACGTGCTTCTCGCGCTCACGGCCGAATTGAAACAGTCGGTCACCGATGCCCTTCCGGCGCAGTTGCGCGCGCAGGCGGAGAGAGACGACAGGCTGACCATTTTGGACGCGCAGCGCGCAATCGGGCTCCTGGTCATCGACGGAGCTTTGGACCGCAACGCGTTCGCGCAGCTCGTCGCGAGGGATGTGCGGGAGAAGCACGCCCGCACGGGCGGCCTTCGGGTGTACGGCGAGATGGTGACCGTGCTGTGGGCGCGAGGCGACGTTGTCGCCGCGCTCGAACTCGAGGATGCATGGAATGAGTTGCAGCGGGAACTCGCGTTCACAACGCTGTGCGCCTACCCAGTGAGCCTCACGCCCGAGGGCTCGGAGGGATTCGCCGCGGTGTGCGTGTACCACACAGAGACCCATCGGCTCTAGCGCACAGCTAAAAACGGTGCCGATCATCTCTTCCCTGCAGACTTCACATTTCGACCCGTAATATGGGTCGCCTGACAGTGCCTCCCCGGCAGCCGATGAAAGCGAGCCATGCAACCTGAGCAAGTTGACGGGGTCGAACCACCTTCGCAATTCGACTTTCACGACGAGTTGTACTGGGACTTCGAACCGCGAACGGGCTACGACTTCGCTTCGCGACCCCTGCTCCCCGGCACGGATGAGACGTACTTCGACTACGACTTCGACGAGGCGATTGGGTCGCCCCGGTGCGCCGTTGTGACGGCGGCCGTGCGCGAAGAAGTGGATCTGATGCTGGAGTCCTGTAACGCGGGCGAAGCTCACGGCATCCCGTTGCGCACACCGCTTGCTGGTGTCGCGCACTACGACTACGAGTACGAGTACACCTTCCTATTGGATGCTCAGGCGAAGGAGCATTCCGTCCTGTTCTTCGAGGAACACGCGGAGATGCTGCGCAGGGTTGTCTCCTTCGTGCGTGACGGACTGCGGAATCGGGACTTCGTGTGCCTTGCCCTGAGGCCTCAAACCAGGAAGTCGGTGTCGGACGCGCTCCCGGTCGGCCTGCTCGCTGACGCGGAGAGCGAAGGGAGGCTGCTCCTTCTGGACCCATACGCGAGTCTCGACCTGCTGATCAGCGGCGGAGAAGTGGATGCGGTCGCATTCGAGACTCACGTGGCGGACACCCTGCGCGGCGCCAAGGAACGTTTCGGCGAAGTTCGCGCGTATGGCGAGATCGTCAACATCCTCTGGTCGCGGGGCGACGTCACCGCCGCACTGAACTTTGAGCGAGCCTGGTCAGAACTCCACGAGGAGTTTGCATTCGCGGCGCTGTGCGCATACCCCCTGAGCCGGGCACCGGAAAGTTCAGGCCACTTCGCCGCGCTGTGCGAACTCCACACGGCTGTCGACGCGGGCGCATAGTCGCGATCGGCTGTGTTCTCGCCCTACGCTGAGTGTGAGGGAGGTCGCCATGACACCGACGAAGAAGTCCGCGACTGACGGTTTCACCGAAGCGGAGCGTGCCGCCATGAAGTCCCGCGCTGCCGAGCTGAGGGAGCAGGGGCGCGGTGGGCAGAAGAAGGCGGACAACGCGCAGGCGGTACTCGACGCCATCGCTGAGATGCCCGACTCCGACCGTGCGCTGGCCGAACGTATGCACGCGCTCGTCACACGAGCACGCACCCGGGCTGCTACCGAAGACCTGGTACGGCATGCCCGCGTACGCCAACACCGACGGCAAGGTGGTCTGTTTCTTCCAGGGGGCGGCGAAGTTCGAAACCCGCTACGCAACTCTCGGCTTCAACGACACAGCGGCACTGGATGACGGACACATGTGGCCGGTCGCGTTCGCGCTCGTCGATTGGGCGCCCGCAGTCGAGAAAAGGGTCGTCGAGTTGGTGAAGTCGGCGGTTGCCTGACGTCGTGCGTTCAGTCCAGGTCGATCCAGCTCGCAGGCATGCACAGCTGTGCCAACGTGCGCAGTTCCTGCGCGTCGTGTTGTTGCGTGACGCAAGCTGCAGCAAATCGTCGCCGTAGCGGGCGTCAATCTCATAGTGGGAATCCGATGGCGTGCCCTCCGCCGTGGGCAGCGACCAGTCCGGGCGGTTCAGCGGAAGTTCTGTGACCCATTCATCCCAGTCGAAGTTTGACGCAGGAACTGAATTGGGTGCCATCATCGGGCCTCCGCTTCCCGGCTGGCGATTCGCCGCATCAGGCGAATCGCATCTTCAAGGAGCACGCGCACCGGCTGGTCGTAACCGGGGGTGAACCATTTCTGAGTGGTGTAGGTCATCACGCCGCGAATGACAGAAATCACCATTCGGGCTTCATCTTCAAGCTCGTCGGAGGGGGCGGAGCCGTAGCCCTCTTCGATGAACCTCCGCTGGAGAATGGCGATGTAGTCGTCTTCGAGCGCGCCGGTGAGTGCGAGACGTTTCGCGGCGAGTTCCGGAGTCTTGAAGAGAACTTCCATCCGCAGTTGGTAGGTCTCCTTGTCGACTGGAGTCTCCTTGAGCGAGTCGACGACCATTATGAGGAAATCAGTGAAGACATCCGACTCGCGCTCGTACACGAATCTGTTGATGTCTGTGTCAGAGGCAAGCGGGGGAAGTGTGCCCAGGAACACACTTTCCTTCGAACCGAAGTAGTTGAAGAATGTGCGTTGCGAAATCATGCTGGCTTCGCAGATCATGTCGACTGAAACGTTGTCGTAGCCGTGTTCCGCGGCGAGAACTACCGCAGACCGTTCGATGGTCTGCTTCAGGAGGACGCGTTTGCGTTCTCTGAGCGAAGTGTCCGGCTCGATGTCTCGATCCTGCGTCACAAGCAGACCCCCAATCCTCAACTTCGTGGATGAAGTTGCAGCCACCGGACAAGTGCAGCCGCCGCATAGGTGCAGCGTCTGCACAATTCTAGGGTCTGCAAGTTCGTTTGGTCGAGCATCCCACGCTGATTCTGCTGATTTCCGTTGCTAGACTTTCGGACGAAAACCCCGCGTCCGGGGGTGGTCGGATGGAGAGTTTTAATGGGAACAATCGTCTACGGGTTCACGGGCCAGGTCGTCAGCATCGACGACCGTGCACTGAAGCACCTTCAGGTGGTCATCATCGCCAAGCTTCGGCGCGGCGAAGGATTTGCCTTCCACTGGGAGACACCCGTACCCGAGGGCGACGGTCACGCGGTGTTGTGGCTGCACCCATCCGTCCCACTGATTTTCACATTCGACGAGGCGCGCCCACCGTCGATCAACCGGCAGTGGCTGGAGATGCTCTCGGTGGCCGCCAACAGCAGTGCCGGACTGAAGCTCATGCCGGAACCCTCCGATCACGCGCCACAGGTGCCGACGGTAACAGGGTCGGTGGCACGCTAGGCAGTCATGGCAGAACACCGGGTCTTCGGAATCAGCTTCGCGAGCGTCTATCCCCTCTATATCTCCAAGGCGGAGAAGAAGGAGCGCACCAAGGCGGAGGTCGATGAGATCATCCACTGGCTCACCGGGTACAGCGATCAGGAGTTCGGCGCGCTGCTCGACGCGAAGACCGACCTCAAGACGTTCTTCGCCGAGGCTCCCCAAATGAACCCTTCACGAAAGCTGATCACCGGCGTGATCTGCGGGGTACGGGTGGAAGACATCGAAGACCCGACCATGCAGGAGATTCGCTACCTCGACAAGCTGATCGACGAACTCGCCAGAGGCAAGGCGATGGAGAAGATCCTGCGGACCTAGCTCAACTGGCGCGCGCCCTGCGCCACACGAGCAGCGTGAATCCCGCAAATGCGAGTAAACCGGCGAGGGCCAAGGCGCCCACGGTCGTTGGGCCGGTCGCGACCAGTCGAGCTTGCATGGCGGTGGTCACAGTGTTGGAGGTGGCCGCGGCATCCACGATCAGCAAAAGTGTCGAGATACGTCGCCGAGGCGAAGTTCGCAAGCGCCCCTTCGGCACCAGCGTTGATGGTGACGTCGAACTGAACGGAAACCGATTCGCCAGCGGCGATGGTTCCCCCATCGGTCGCGGTGGCGCCGTCGCCAACCCGCACCGTGATCACGCCCGCGTCGAACTCTCCCGTGTCGTCGCCGGCATCATCCGTGAGAGCGCCGGTCGAATCCCGCAGCGAGCCCGACACGAACGTTGTGGCCGGATGAAGGCTATCAGTGATGAGTGTCAGCTGCGCAGGTGTACCGCCGTGGTTGGTGGCCGTGACGGTGTACGTCAGGGTGTCGGCGGCAAGCGCCTGCTCGCCCGGTCTGGTGACATTGACCACCGACTTATCCAGCACAACGCACGATGGCGTGCCGAGGAAGACTGAGTCGAGCAGGTTGCCGTAGCTGGCGGATGGGTCATCGGAAACTGACTCGAACGCGAACCTGGTCGTGGTCTGCCCGAGCGGCACGGTGTAGAAGCCGGAGTGAGTGCCCCAGGCGTCCATGCCGTTGGCAATGTCGGCGCCCTGCTGCACGAGCGGTCCGGCGGGGGCACCAATGAGTACACGCATCACGTCCACGCCAGTCCGCCCGCGGTGCTGGAGTTGCCACTTGAGGCTCTGGCCGGGGATCGTGTCCACATCCTGGTAGAGCGTTGCGACCTCGTTGGCGTTGAGCTCGGCGAACTGCGCGCCGGAGCCTGCTGGCACACCGTTAAACCCGTCCGACCAGATTTCGATCATGCCGTCGGTGGCGGTGGTCATCCAACCAAGGACATCGTCCTGGTGAAAGACGCCGTACTCCCCGTAGGTCTCGGCGGGCAACTCGAATCCCCCGTTGATGAGGGCAGTCGCCGTAGGGCAGCTGGCGGGGATCTGCACTGCAAATGCCGGAACGATAGCCGCCGGGGCGAGCACGAGGGCGCTCGTCAGGACCGCGAGAGTGGATGCCGCGCCGAAACGAACTCGCCGCGTGCGGGTGCGTGTCATCGGCGAACTTCCTGTCTGGCCGCGGGTCGGCGTTCGTACAAGCCCTGCACCGCGCCTTCACCCAGCTATGGCCCGCGCCCTCAGTGTAGTGGCGCTCGGTTCGATCACCCTCACGCCTCGACGCCGGCGATGATGAGACCTATCCCGGCGCCAGCGAGCCCGATGACCAGAACCACGGCCCCGAGCCAGATCAGGAAGCGCAGTGCGTTCGGTCGCTCGGGATTCTTGCCAAGCACCGATAAGAAGAATCCGGCGGGCATGATGAGTGCCGCGTAGAGAACGAAGTCCGCAAGGAGGGTCGCCCATGCCGGCGCGGCGGTGCCCGCGAGAGTGAGTCGGATGACGAGTCCGAGGATGATGAGAATCCCGGCGTGCGCGTGCCCGGCACGGAAGAAGGATCGCTGCAGCTCATTGACTTCGTGCCTGCCGGTGGTGACGCGCACGAGGAACGTGCCGCCCCACGCGACGGCGATAATCGCGAGCAGGATGATGCCGCTTGAGATGAGGGTGCCGGGGTTCATGGCAGTTGTCCTTTCCTGTTTCTGACGAGAATGGCGATGAACAGAGATGTCACAGCGAGCGAGAACAGGGCATGCGTGCGGGCGTCGCTGTACCAGACTGCCGCTGGCGGCACTGTCGCGGCGCGGATGGTCGCAGGGGCAACACCCCGCGTGTAGTTATCGGCGGCGCCGGGCAGTTCGCCGAGCCATCGGGCGGCGTCGGGCACCCACATGTCGATGGGCGGGTCATGCCCGGCATTCGGAAGGATTATGGCGCTGACGGGCGCGCGCGCGATATCGCGAAGCGTCGCGAGCGCGGTCGCAACGGGCGCGACCTGATCCTCCGCGCCCCAGACTGCGTAGATGGGCACCGCGATCTCCGCGAGTGCAGCATCGGCATCCTCGTCGAGGTAGTCGAGGATGCCTCTCCCCGCAGCGATGGCGGATGCCGCCACTCGACGAACCAGTTCCGGTGCGGCTTCCACGAAACCGTCAACCACCCACATCGCCTGCGACAGCGGTGAGACGACCGTCGGCGAGACGAGCACCAGCGCCGAGAAGACGTCGGGTGCGGCGGCGACGGCCAGCGGCGCGATCCATCCGCCTTCGCTGATTCCGATGGCAACCACCGGAACACCCCGCATGAGAGGATGCTCGGTCAGCATCCGAGCCGCGTCTTCGGCGTCACGTGCCAACTGGTCGAAGTCCCTTGTGATCGGCGAGTAGCCATCCGTCCGTTTGTCGACGACGAGCGCGGCAATCCCGCTTCGTGCGAGTTCTTCGGCGATGGGGAGCGTTCCAGCGCGGTCCGAACCGCCCGCCCCCTGGACAACGATCGCGGCGAAGCGGGGCGATGTGCCACGAGGCAGAACCAGCCAGCCCACCGCCGTCGATCCGTCTCTGCGCAAGACAACCGCATCCGTGCGCTCGATGGCGAATCCTGGGCCCGACGAGTCGGGCGTGAACGATTCGGAATCGATGCGAACCGACTGCTGGTGCGCAGACCACGGCGTCGCGAGCGCACTCGCGACGAGCGCGACCATGCCTGCCCCGGCAAACACGGCCGCACCACGGGCGACAAGTCCGAGCATGCTCATGAGTTCGACCCCCCTGGCGATCCGTAGAGCATTCCCGCTGCACGGCGCGTGATCCCGAGGACATCCCCGCCATCCACCAGCGGGCCGAGCCGTGAATGGTCGAGATTGCCCGACAGGGCGAGCTGAGCAATTCCATGGGCGATCCCCCACCCGGCGATCACGGCCGCCGCGGCATCCTCAATCTGGCCGAACTCGGCCATCGTCTCGACACCGCCTTGCAACTCGGCAAAAGCACGGTCTCGCGCCCTTCGCAGGTCTGTGACGGTCTCGTCGAGGATCTCCGGGTCGAACATCACCCGGAAGTGCGCGGGATGCGTCATGGCGAACTCGACGTATGCCACGCCGGCGTCAAGAAAGCTTCCGCCACTGCCGCGCAAGGCGACCAATCGGTCGGCCAGAATGTCGAATCCTTCGGCCGCGACAGCGCTCAGCAGACCCTCGCGAGAACGAAAGTGATGCCGCGGAGCTGTGTGGCTCACGCCAAGGTCTGCCGCGATACCGCGAATGCTCAGCCCGTCGACGCCATCAGCCACGATGATCTCAACCGCTCGCCTGATCACCGCCCGCTGCAGGTCACCGTGGTGGTATGCCTTCGTCATACCCTCGAACTTACCACTGCTAAGTTGTCAATGTAAAGATCTGCCGCGATTCACCACAAAGATCACCACATCTGGTGATGACCGGTCACCACGCCCGTCCGTAACTTCGAAACCACTCCCACAAGGGGAATGGACAAGGAGCTATCGACATGACACAGACAACCCCGGGGCTCGCCGCAGCGCCGGCCGCGCCGACGCCGGCCCGTCGGCCGAAGCGTGCGTGGCTGCTCATCACCGGGCTCATCACGCTCGGCCTCATCCCGATTCTCGCGAACGGCGTTCGCCGCATCGCGCTGTCGCTGGATGTCGCGGGCTCTGCCACGGTCGAGGCCGCCTCCCCGCTGAGCCTCCCCGTGATCCTCCACATCTTCGGCGCCACCGTCTTCGTGATTCTCGGCGCGTTCCAGTTTTCCGCCCGCATCCGTCGCAGCACCCCCGCCTGGCACCGCAACGCGGGGCGCGTGCTGATCGTGGTGGGATTACTCGCCGCCTTCTCCGGTCTCTGGATAGGCGTGTTCTACTCCTTCCCCTCGGGAACCGGCGAACTGCTGCTCGCCTTCCGCCTGCTCGCCGGTCTCGGCATGGCAGCGAGCATCGTCCTCGGCTTTGCCGCGATCCGCCGCCGCGACATCCGCCGCCACCGGGCGTGGATGATTCGAGCCGTCGCCATCGGGCTCGGCGCCGGCACCCAGGTGTTCACCCTCGGGTTCGGTGAGGCGATCTTCGGCAGAACCGAACTCAGTGTGGCGCTTCTGAATGGCGCGGGCTGGGCAATCAACCTCGCGATCGCTGAACTCGCAATCCGCAGGCGGGCCTCATGAACGCCACGCAAGGCGACCACGAGCCCGGCGTCTACGAACTGCGCGTGAACCGGCACCTGGACGACCACTGGGCCGAATGGTTCGGCAACGTGACACTCACGCGTGAGCCGGACGGCACGACCACCCTTCGCGGCCCGGTGCCCGACCAGTCAGCCCTCCACGGTCTGCTCATCAAGATCCGCGACCTCGGAATGACCCTCATCTCAGTGCGGGCGATCGACTGCCCCGACGACGACACACACCAACAAGGAGAACCGCAATGAACACAGCAACGTCTACAGGCACGACAACGATGCGCGCAGCCGTCTACCGCCGGTTCGGCGGACCGGAGGTGGTGCGCATCGAGCCACTGCCCAAGCCCTCACCCGGCAATGGCGAGGTGCTGGTCAAGGTCTACGCCACCACGGTGAGCGCTGCCGACTACCGTTCCCGCACGAAGGACGTGCCGAAGAACCTGAAATTCCTTTCTTCACTCACCCTCGGCTTCTCCTCGCCGCGTGTTCGGGTGCTCGGCATGGATGTCGCGGGCGTCGTCGAAGCGGTAGGGCCGGGTGTGACCGACTTCCACCCTGGCGATGAAGTGATCGCCATGCTGGGTGGGAAGTTCGGCGGTCACGCCGAGTACGCGATCGTGCCCCATCGTGCCGCGATCACCCTGAAGCCCGCCAACCTCACCTTCGAGGAAGCTGCCGCCCTGGTTTTCGGCGGCATCACCGCGCGCGTATTCCTCGACCGGGCGAACCTCGTGCCGGGCGCATCGGTGCTCGTCAACGGCGCATCAGGTGCGGTCGGAACTGCCGCCGTGCAGCTCGCCCACAGCGCCGGCGCGCGAGTCACCGCAGTGTGCAGCGGCCGAAACGCCGAACTGGTTCGCTCGCTCGGTGCAGACCGGGTGATCGACTACACAACGACCGACTTCACTGAGGGCCCAGACCGCTACGACATCGTGCTCGACGCTGTGGGCAATGTGGACTTCGATCGGGTCGAGCCGCTCATCAATCCCGGCGGCGCCTTGCTGTCGGTCATGTCAGACCTCTCTGGCGTGGTCAAGGCGTCGAGCCGAACCCGTCGCACCGGAAAGCGGGTCACCGCAGGGAACGTGCCGTTCACGAGCGAGGCGCTGGCGCGGATCGCGAAGCTCGCCGAGGCGGGCGAATTTCGCCCCGTGACCGACCAGACCTTCGGCTTCGCCGACATCGCCGACGCGCACCGCTACGTCGACACCGGACGCAAGAAGGGCAACGTCGTGGTGCGGGTCGCCGCGACATCCACCGACTGAACCTGACGGCGTCAGCGGGGCTCAGACTTGGCCATCACGTGCACTTGCTCGCCGTGCCTACCGAACAGGCTGAGGATCTCAACGGGCTTGCCATCGGAGCTGCCGAACCAGTGCGAGATGCGGGTGTCGAATTCGGCAGCCTCCCCCGCCGCGAGGGAGAGGTCGTGGTCGCCGAGGACGAGCCGCAGCCGCCCCGTGAGAACGTAGAGCCACTCGTACCCCTCGTGGGTGCGCAGCACGGGTTCTGTCTGGTTCGCGGGGATCAGGATCTTCCACGCCTGCACCCCGGCGGAGTGCGGGGTGAGCGGCACCACGGTTCGCCCGTGAACCCGCCGGGGCTTCAGCCGAACGCGCGGGTCGCCGACCTCGGGAGCGCCGACGAGTTCATCCAGCGGAACCCGGTACGCCTGGGCGAGCGGCAGCAGCAGCTCGAGACTCGGTCGGCGACCGCCGTTCTCCAGTCGCGACAGGGTGCTCTTCGAGATGCCGGTCGTCTCCGACAACTCGATGAGCGTGACGCCGCGCTGCGAGCGCAATCGCTTGAGTCGTGGGCCGACGGCGTCGAGCGCCGCGTCGATGAGGTTGCTGTCATCCATGCCCCATCTCACCGCGTTTTCCCGGAAACAGCAACAAACGTTGCCACCTGGGCCTCGCGGGTTGAGAGTTGATGCATGAACGATTTCGATGTGCTGGTGATCGGCGGAGGTGCCGCCGGCCTCACCGCTGCCACGGTCCTGCTCCGCGCCCGCCGCACCGTCGTCGTAGTGGATGCCGGACAACCGCGGAATGCGCCCGCTGCCCACATGCACGGCTTCCTCTCCCGCGACGGCATGCCACCCGCGGAGCTCATTGCTGCGGGCCGGTCGGAAGTTGCGGGCTACGGTGGCGAGTTCCGCAGCGACACGGTGACGAGCATCCACCCGGGTTTTGTGGCGGTGCTGGGAAGCGGCGCCGAGATCCGCGCCCGTCGGGTGCTCGTTGCTACGGGGCTGCGCGATGAGGTGCCCGAAATTCCGGGCGTGAGGGAACGCTGGGGACGTGACGTGCTGCACTGCCCGTACTGCCACGGCTACGAGGTGCGCGACCAGCCGCTCGGGGTGCTCGGCGGCAGTGCCGAATCCGTGCAGCACGCGCTCCTCATCCGGCAGTGGTCGCACGACGTCGTTCTGTTTGCGCACGACGCCACCCTCGACGCAGACCAGCGGAAGCAGCTCGCCGCCCGCGGTGTCGCCGTTGTGGAGGGCGAAGTCGCCCGGCTGCGTATCGAGAACGAGCACCTGCAGGGGGTCGAGCTGGCCGACGGCACGCTGGTCGAGCGCTCTGCAGTGTTCGTGCGGCCGACATTCGTGCCGAACTCACGCCTGTTGATCGAGCTCGGATGCGAGGCAGACGAGCACGGCTGGGTCACCACCGACGCGACCGGCCGCACGAGCGTCACAGGAGTTCGGGTCGCCGGCAATGTCGCCGACCCACGCGCCCAGGTCATCACGGCCGCCGGGCAGGGGTCAGCGGCGGCCATCGCGCTCAACGCAGAACTCGTCGAGGACGACATCCTCAGACGCCCCGGCGGCGCGCCGCGCCTGGCCTCATTCTTCTGACCAACCCATCGATCCAAGGAGCATCACCATGTCAACAACCGCACCCACCAGCCTGCGCCCGCCCACGAAGCACGAGCTCGCGCTCATGATCTGGATCGCCGTCTTCCCGACGCTCCTGGTGCTGAACCTCACGCTCGGCGGTGTGATCGACGGCCTGCCGATGGTGCTGCGCACCCTCATCCTCGCGACGGCCGCCGTGCCCATCGTGATCTACGGCATCATGCCGCAGCTGCACCGCGTGCGTCGAGCGCTCATCGTGCGGCGGCAGCGCTGACCGTCAGCGCACCCGCCGAATCGGCAGGATCGCCACTGCAGCGAGGATGGCGCACACTCCGGCGACCACATAGAGCAGTGCATAGCTGCCGCTGCTGACAGCGAGAATCAGTGGGGCAATTGCCGGGGCGATCGACGAAGGAAGGGCCGCCGCGATGTTGAGCACACCCAGGTCTTTGGCGACCTGGTCGCCGCTCGGCAACACCTCCACGACGAGCGCGAGGTCCACGGCCATGTACAGCCCGAAGCCGAGGCCGCCGATCCCCATTGCCAGCAGGAAGCCGTTGAGGTCACCGGCGAAGGCCAGGGTGAACATTCCCGCTGAGTACACGAAGGCAGCGGTGACAACAAAAACCTTTCGTCGGCGAAAGTGGTCAGACAGCCTGCCGCCGATGATGGATGCCACGACGGCCACCCCCGATTGCACGAGCACTCCGAGCAGGATCTGCCCCGGCACGTCGGATTCCGCACTACCGAGTTCATCGATGAGGAAATACACGAGGAAGGTGAACAGCAGGCCGTATGCGAGCACGAACAGAAAGCGGCTGGCGAAGGCCCACGCGAAGTCCGGATTCTTCCGTGGGTTCACGTAGAAGATGCCAAGTGCCGTGCGCAACGACCACGGCGGTCTGCTCTCGACTTCGCGTTGGCGATCCTTCAGGAAGAACACGAACAGCAGGATGAAGAAACCGCCGATCGCACAGGGCGCCAGGAACATGGAGAGTTCATTTCCGGCGAACAGGTTGACCAGAGCTGCCCCACCGACGGACGCAACCGGTACGCAGACACCTAGCACCCCCGCTACCGTTCCCCGTTGCACTACCGGAACCTGATCGGCGAGCACGGCGGCGAGAGAGGCCATCAGCGCGTTGAAGAACACCTGTGCGATGCACCACCCGAGAAGCACGGTCGCCACGTTCGGCGCGACCGCGACCGTGAAGATCCCGAGCGAACCCACACCCAGCCCAACGACCATCCACGGGCGTCGGGCACCGAACCGTGAGGTGGTGCGGTCGCTCAGCATGCCGAAGAAGGGATTGGCGAACATCGCGAGCAGGGCGCCGACACCCGCGACGAGAGCGAGGTTGGCTGGCGCCTCATCGATGCCGACCAACGTGTTGATCTTCAACGCGAGGGTGACGAGCACGGGAGCGAGAAACAGCAGCACGGTGCTGAAGTACGCAAGCGTGTAGAGCGCAATGAACCCGGATGACACCCGCGCAGGTGAGGGCAGCGGGCTCGAGTCGAGAACTGGCGGGTCTGAAATGGTCATGGTGACGGGTGTCCGCCCGTCGACTGCCCGAGCTCTTCGGCGCGGCGCACGGCGGCGCGGCGGCTGGTCACACCGAGCTTCGTGTAGATGTTCTTGGTGTGCGTGCGCACGGTGTTGAGCGAAACCACAAGCTGGCGCGCAATCTCCGGACCGCTCAACTCGGTGCCGAGCAGTCGCAGCACTTCACGCTCGCGCTCACTCAGCGGCTCCGGCAGGCTCGAGCCCGATGTCAGGCGCGGTGCCGAAGGTTCGCCGAATGCCTCCAGAATTCGGCGGGCCGAGGCCTGCTCCCCGAGCGCCCTCAGCAATTCCCGCATCGGCGTACCCTCGTCCACGAAGATCCGCACGTATCCCTCGGGCTCGGCGAGCGTCAGCGCCCGTTCCAGCGAAGCGACCGCGGCGGGCTTGTCACCGCCCGCCTGGTGCGCGAGCGACTGCAGCACGAGGATCTCGATCAGGTTGCCCGTTCGACCACCCGCCTCAGCTGCCTCGCGAAGGCGGTTGAGCAGCGAGAGGGCCTCCGGTGCTTCCTGGCCGAGGAGCAGCCTCGCGAAGGTGATGTGTTCGAACTCGCGCAGATAGCTGAGCTCCTCATCTGCCGACAGCTTCTGCTCCCGGGCCCAGGCGACGACCTCGGCAATCCTCGCCTGCGCGAGCAGCGCCCGCGCCCGGTACGCCGCGACCGGCCGCACGTTGGGTGCCAGATCTGACACGTACACCCGCTCCGCTTCGTCAAGCAGTTTCACCGCGTCATCCAGTTCGCCGTGAATCTGCATCAGCTGTGCCATCGCCACTCGCGAGCGATACCGGTTCTTCGGCAGTCCGGCGTGTTCGCCCAACTCGCGAGCTGCCTCCAGGTGCTCCGCCGCAGCGTCAAGGTCGCCGCGTTCGCGAAGGATGTCGCTCATGCCAACGTGCATGTCGGGAACCCCCCGGAGGTTTCGCGTGCCCTTCTCGCGCGCCAGTTCCATGGCACGCTCGAAGCTGGCCATGGCGTCGCCGAGACGACCCTGGGTGATGCGCACGTCTGCCAGCATGATGGTGCACCCGAGCACGTCGGCAATGTGGCCGGAACGGCGAAAGCTCGCCACCGACTCGGCGTACGCATCGTGCGCTTCGTCGAGGGCGCCACTTCCCCAGAGCGCAAGACCGTGCAGTGCTGAGGCGGCGCCACGCCGGAAGGGATCATCTTCAGAGATGAGTTCGAGTGCTCGCAGGGCGAAACGGCTTGTCGCGTCCGGATCCCCGAGCACGAGCGACAACGCCGAACGATAGATGGCAATGGATTCCGGCAGCCGTTGGAACTCCTGGCTGTCGACGACGACCAACTCGTCGGGCAAGGGCTCCTGCCCGCTTGCGGCGGCATCCACCCATCGCTCCGCGTCACGCAGGCGCGCCTCAACCCCCTCCACCGCGCCCGTGGAAAGCAACGAGCCGACAAAGTAGAGGGCGAGCACCGGGCGGGTTCGGAAGATCTCGACGGGGAGTTGCTCCAGCCACTCCCGCAGTGCCCACTCCCGCCTGTCCCGGGTCAGCTCGAGATACGCCACCTCGATGAGGTTCGCGGCGAGCGCGTGGTCGGAAGCGGCGAGGGCGTGCTGGATGGCGGCATCCGTTTCGCCATGCTGCGAGTACCACACACTCGCCCGGCGATGCAGCTCCGGCACCTCGTCAGGGTGCTCGTCGAGGAGCCGGGCCTGCAGCACTTCGGCGAACAGGTGGTGGTAGCGGTACCAGCGGCGGCTGTCATCGAGCGGCACGAGAAAGAGGTTCGCACGGTCGAGCGTCTCCAGCATTGACTTGCCGTCATCCTGTTCCGTGACGGCATCGCAGAGCGCGGCGTTCATCCGATCGAGAATGGATGTTCGCAGCAGGAAGGCGCGCACCGGCTCGGACTGGTTCTGCAACACCTCCTCCACGAGGTAGTCGACGATGTAGCGGTCGTCGCCGGCGAACCCGGCCACGAAACCCGAGAGGTCGTCTCGACCCTTCATGGAGAGTGCGGCGAGTTGAAGGGCGGCGATCCAGCCCTCGGTTCGGTCGCTCAGGGTCGTGATGTCGCTCGCGTCGAGTGGCAGGCCCATCACTTCGCCGAGGTACGAGGACGCCTCCTCCGGGGTGAAGCGCAGATCGGCCGCCCTCACCTCGACCATTTCGCCTCTGGCGCGCAATCGCGCGAGCGGCAGTGGTGGGTCGGCGCGACTCGCGATGATGAGGTGCAGCTGCGGTGGCATGTGATCGAGCAGGAACGCCATGCCCTCGTGCACGCCGCTCGACTCGATGACGTGATAATCGTCGAGCACGAGCACGAGGTCGCGCTCAAGCGCTGTGATGTCGTTGAGGATGCTGGTGAGCAGCTCCTCGCCCTTCTGTGTCGCGTCGATCACCTCATGGTCGATCGTGGGCGCGGCGGTTCTGAGCGCGGCGACGAAGTACGCCCAGAACTGTGACGCGTCGTTGTCCGCAGCATCCAGCGAAAGCCACGCAACCGACCGATCACCGGTAGCCAGCCAATCGCTCAAGAGTGTCGACTTGCCGAAACCCGCCGGCGCCGACACGAGAGTGAGGGCCGATTCCGCGCCCAGGTTGAGGTGCTCAATCAGCCGGGGACGGGGCACCATCCGCCGTTGGGGTTTCGGCAGATACAGCTTCGTCTCGAGCAACGCGCGGGGTGGGGTCCTGGTCTCGTTCTTGGGCACCGCTCACTCCTCGCACATTCGGTGGAGCGGAAGCCTCGGGTTAGTGCACGACTGAGGCCAATGCTCCCACCAGAAGGGTGGGAGCACAATGCGTCGCCGCCTGACGTCGTCGGTCAGCTGACGTGAGCGGCGGTGCACTGGCACTCGGCCAGGGTGGCTGTCTCTATCGAACCCTCCGGGTGGTCGTGCAATTCGGGCTGCGCCACCTGATCAGGGGCATCACCACGCGGCCACAGGGCGAGCGCTGCCGCCGCACCACCGAGGGCGAGGATCGCCAGGAGCGACCAGGTTGCAGTGAACCCCAAGGCAGTTCCCATCCATCCTGCGATGGGATACGTGATGAGCCAGGCAAGGTGAGAGAGCGAGAACTGGGCCGCGAAGACCTCAGGTATTCCATTCGGTTGCACCGAACCCCGAAGGACCCGGCCAGTCGGTGTGACGATCATTGCCATTCCCGCGCCGATCACGAGCCACACAATTGCGGTGGCGGCCGGGCCGAGCAAACCGGTGCTGGTGAGCGCCACCGCTGCAGCGGTACCCGCGACGAGTACCGCAGCACCGGTCATCATGACGGTGCGGTCGACCACGCGGTCGAGGACGCGCGGGAGTGCAAGGGCTGCCAGCAGGGTTCCAGCGCCGGCGGCACCGAGCATCCACGCAACATCCGCTTGTGAGCCTCCGAGCTCGTCACGGACGTGGTTGACGGTGTTGACGATGACGATTGATCCTGCCGCAGCGACAACCAGGTTCAGCGCCATGATGCCGCGAAGCCGTGGTGTTCGGGCGAAGGTCCTGATCCCTGCGCTGGCCCGGTCCCACGCCTTGGCGTGGGCGCTGGGCTGCGCATTGGGGATACGGGTCGACAGAACAAGGAAGGCCGATATGACGAACGCAACGGAGGTGCCGAGGAACAGCCAGTTGAACGACACAAGACTCAACGCGATCGCGGCGAGCACCGGGCTGAGCAGGCTCTCCATGGTGTACGCCACCTGGGACGCCGACAGTGCACGCGTGTATTCGGCTTTGTCCTTAACGATGTCGGGGATGACTGCCTGGAACGTAGGCGTGAATGCAGCTGATGCGGCCTGGAGCAGGCCGATCAGCACGTAGATGTGCCAGATCTCGGTGATGAATGGCAGCGCGAGCACCACTCCGGCTCGGACCACGTCCAGAGCGACGAGGAACATTCGTCGGGGTAGTCGATCGACGTACGCTGCGGCAAGAGGCGCTATCACCACATACATGACCATTTTGATCGTGAGGGCTGTGCCGAGCACCAGACCTGCGCTCGGGCCGGCCAGCTCGTACGCAAGCAGTCCGAGAGCAACAGTGGTCAGCCCGGTGCCGAACAGCGCAATGATCTGGGCGCTGAACAGGTGCCGGTAGTCGCGTATGGCAAACAGCCGCATGGCCATGCTTTGAGGTCTGGTCGGAGAGTGAAGCACTCCACCGGGCGGAGAAGTCATTGCGTCATCCCCCTGGCCGCCTCGACGGTGAAGTGAGCACTGCGCACGGCCCCATCATGCTGGAAATCCAGGTGCAGTCGATAAATGCCGGCGGATGGCGCGGTTGCGACGAAGGAGACCTCCGGGCCCGGTCGGGTGGTTCCGTCGCCCGGCTCACCGTGCGGATGGACGTGCAGGTAGGCCAGATCCCCGGAGCGCAACGCGACCAGGTGCCCGAAGGCGCCGAGATAGGGATCGAGGTCGGTGACGG
The DNA here is from genome assembly GCA_963848065.1 of uncultured Actinomycetota bacterium. GTDB lineage: Bacteria > Actinomycetota > Actinomycetes > Actinomycetales > Microbacteriaceae > CAWKBZ01. The sequence continues at coordinate 225,544 of CAWKBZ010000002.1, forward strand.
GCTGCGTTCCGAGCATGACGGTGAAGGTGAGTTCTCTCGGGGTGTCCGCCACAAGGTCTCCCTCGAGCCGCACGGTGTACCCGCCGACCTGCACTTCGCGATCAGGCTTGGGGAGTGGCTGGGGGTCGTAACCGCCTGCAACCGAGGCGTCGATCCCGAGGGTCATGGGCTGGTGATGAGCCGGCTGGAAGTCCGCGAAGAACCGCCAGTCCCCCGGGAGCAGATCCAGATCGATGCTCCACGTGCCGGACTCGTCTCTGACGGGGTGCACGTGTTGGAACCCAGTCATGTCGCGCCGGATGGCGATGAAGTGCAGTTCCCTTTCATGCACGGGCGCGAACTCGGTCACTGCATGGCCGTCGGGACCGACCACCCTGAAGGCGACGTTCGTCCGGCCGCTGCTGAGGATCGTCTCGTTCAGTACAAGGCTGTAGCCATGTTCGGCGACGAGCAGCCCTCCGGGTGCGGCCGAGCCGTGCACGGCGTGGCTGGAATGCTCGTGGTGCTCGTGGTTGTTCATCGTTCTCCCTCGGAGGTTGTACAGGTCCCGAGTATACCCCCCGGGGGTATGTGCGCAAGCCTTTTTTGTAGAACAGCGAGTTCGCCCGAACACGCAGTCCGGGCGAACTCGCTGATCTCACTCGTACCGAAGTGCGTCGATCGGGTTCTGGCGGGACGCCCTGCGCGCTGGCAGTGTGCCAGCCAGGAACGCGATGCCCATGACGAGCAGCATGATCGTTGCGACGGGTATCAGCTCAAACCGCAACACCTGCAGCCCTTCCAGCTCGGCAAGCACCGTACTAGTGAGCCAACTGTTGGCCACCGCCCCGACGCCGATCGCCGCTGCTGCACCGATCACGCTGCCGAGGAAACCGATGAACACCGCCTCCATGCTGAAGAGCGAGAAGATGCGACCACCGCCCATGCCCATGGCCTTCATCAGGCCGATCTCACGGGTGCGTTCCTGAACGCTCATCAGCAGGGTGTTGATGATGCCGAAGCCGGCCGCGATCAGGGCGATGATGGCAAAGGCGTTCAACACACCGATGATGCCGCTCACGACCGCCTGGATTATGCCGATCTGATCGGCAACCGTGGTCGCCGTGTAGCCCAGATCATCGAGTTCTGACTGCAACTGCTTGACCTGCTCTTCACTCCACGACGCATCAAAATTCGCCCTTGCCTGCAGGGAATGACCGATTGAAGCCGGCGGGCTCCCGATGGTCTGCACGCGGTAGAGCTCATCGGCGAGTGCGTTGTTGACCGCCGCTCCCGACGCGAGGAGTGTTTCCTGCAGCACGCCGACAACCGTGGCCTTCACTTCGTGAAGTTCGCCGGTGTAGTCGGCGACGCCGATGGTGACGCTCTCTCCGACAGCTGCCTCGGCATCCGCAAATCCCAGGCTGTCGACGTAGGAGGTCACGAGCAGGATCTCGCCTTCGGACGTCGCTGCTTGAAGCTGCCGGCCAGACGCCAGATCGGGATTGACCAACGCGCCATCCACGTTCACGAGCAGCTCGAACTTGCCGTTGTCGCCGTACTCGACGTACCGCGGACTGACATGCTGCACCGCGCTGACTTCGAGCACCCCGTCCACTTGTCGGATGATGTCGAGGTCATCGAGAGTGAGATGCGGCATCTCGAACTGTCCGCCGAAGGTGCCACCGCTGGCCGCCTTGTCAGGATCGTACGGCTTTGGCCCCTCGGTCACCTCAGGGGCGTCTTCAGCCGTCTTGGTGATGGTGAGCACGTCAGTGGCTCCGAAGACACCGATCTGGTTGGCGATGTAGTCGGAGACGCCGGTGCCGACGGCGCTCGTGAGGGTGAGTGTGAACGCGCCGATGAAAATCGCGAGCACGGTGAGGGTGGTGCGGGTCTTGCTGCGGAAGGTGTTGCCAATCGCAGCTCTGGTGATGTCGATCGGATTCATGATGTAGCTCCTTGGGTTTCGAGGGAGCGCACCGCGCGTCCGTCGCGGATGAACAGCTGCCGGTCGCAACGCGCCGCCAGGTCGGGATCGTGGGTCACGATCACCAGGGTGATTCCTTGTTCCCGGTTGAGGGTGAACAGGATGTCTTCAACCAGGGCACCGGTTACGGTGTCGAGGTTTCCGGTGGGTTCGTCGGCGAAGATCACCTTCGGGTTGTTGACCAGAGCCCGGGCGATCACGACTCGCTGCTTCTGACCGCCGGAGAGGTTGACCGCCTTGCTCTTTGCCTTGTCGGCCATTTCCAGCTGCTCGAGCACGGCCATGCCGCGGGCTTTGCGTTCCCGCGCACCGACGCCGGCGATCTTGAGAGGCAGCACCACATTGTCGAGCACAGTGGCGTTGGGGGTGAGGAAGAACTGCTGGAAGACGAAGCCGAAGTCCTGGTTCCGTAGCCGATTCAGTCGCCGCACCGACAGCTCGTCGGCATTGGTGTCGCCGACCATCAGGGTGCCGTCATCCGGTTCGTCCAGCAGGGCGAGCAGGTGCATGAGGGTCGACTTTCCCGACCCGCTTTTGCCGACTATCGCGATCGACTCGCCTGGTTGTATCGCAAGCGAGACACCGGCCAGCGCGTCGAAGCGCGCAGCGCCACTTGACCATAGGACTTGCGGATGTCGCGAGCCTCCAGAACGGGGCCCGCCTCTATTACTGATGTGTTCATTTCTGTTCTCTTTCGTTGAGGTAATGTCGATGTGGATGGGCGGTAGTGCCAGCGCAGTCGCGCGCGCTCCGTGACTGTGGGCGCAGTGGTACTGCGGTCGCACTCGACCGCTGCGGAAGAGCCAGATGCTGAGCAGCGTCACGCCGACAGCCAGGCCGACGAGGCCCAGCTGCAGCACCACCTCAGGGAACGCCGTGCGCAGCGCGATTGGCACTGAGCTGACGATGCTGATGATGATCGCGAGCTTCGGCGACTGGGCTACGCGCCACAGAGCGGAATAGAAGATCAACGTGCCGGTGAGGAACGCGATCGAGACAACCGTGAGCGCTATTCCCAGCGGTCCGGCACGCAGTTCCCCGATGATCTCGGGCGTCACGTACGGGAACACGAGGTTGATGATGAACTCGACTCCGACGAGCCCAACGAGCGAGGCGCCGTAGAGAAGCACCCCGATCGAGCCGAGGCGCCCACGGATGGCGGGCGTTGCGGCGAAGATTCCCACGACGAGCCCCAGCGCCATGAGTTGCGCGAGGGGTGCGACGAGTTGGGTGGCAGGGCTCAGCGCGAGGATCTCGGCGCGCTTTGCGGCGTTGACGAGAAGCACGATCGCAGCGATGAATCCTGCGATGACAAATAAGAGATTCAGTGAGCGTGCACTGGTTGGTGACTTGGACATTGGGACAACTTCCTTTCGGTCAAGTGATCCGCTCGAGCAGATGCCGAGCGGCATGACGAAACCTACGGATGGGTGTGGTTACCGGGCATCACCACATCTGATGATTTGTCGCGCACGTAGTTCTGGCCCGGAATGGACGCGGTCCGCCGGGTCACCACATGTGGTGATTCTGAAAGATTCACCACTGGGCACGCTTGACCCGCATACCCCCCGGGGGTATATGGTGTACCCCGGCGGGGTATCCCGCTCTTACTTGAGGAGTGGAATCAATGAACAAGCAACAGAGCCAACGGGGCTCTCGTAGATGGTTGGGCCTCGCACTGATTGCTGCGGCCCAGTTCGTCGTCATCATGGACACATCGATCATCGGTGTTGCCCTGCCCGACATCCAAAGGGAACTCGGCTTCTCAGCTGAATCGCTCTCGTGGGTGTTCAATGCCTACGTCGTGGCCTTCGGAGGTCTGCTGCTTCTGGGCGGTCGACTCTCCGACGTCTTCGGCGCGAGGAAGATCTTCGTCACTGGATGGCTCGTGCTCATCCTCGGCTCCGCGCTCGCTGGAGCGGCAGGAAACGTCGCCGTTGAAATAGCCGGTCGAGCCGTGCAGGGGGCGGGAGCAGCCTTGATCGCCCCAGCAGCCCTGACGCTGCTCATGGTGATGTTCGGAGGAACCAAAGACCTGCCGAAGGCATTTGCCATCTACGGCGCTGCTGCGCCGATCGGCGGCACCGCCGGGGTCTTCCTCGGAGGAGTTCTCACTGAGTACGCGAGCTGGCCATGGGTCTTCTACATCAGCATTCCCATCGCTCTAGTCGTGATTGCGCTTGTTCCGCGTGCGCTTCCGGCAGTTGCACCGTCGCCTGGTGCTGCTATCAACATCGGCGGCGCAGCAACAGCCACCCTCGGCCTCGCCGCACTGGTTTACGGCGTCGTGCGAGCTCCTGAGGTTGGCTGGAATTCGCCTGAGACCCTCAGCGGGCTCGCGGCGGGTATCGTGCTTCTGGTCGCTTTCTTCGTCATCCAGCACTGGAGCCGTCAGCCGCTGTTGCGTCTGAGCATCTTCCGCGCTCCGCAGCTGGGTGCCGCGAACATCGCGCAGCTCCTGCTCGGCGCAGCCTGGATTCCCATGTGGTTCTTCCTGAACCTCTACCTGCAGCAGGTGCTGGGCGCTGGAGCATTCGCCTCAGGTGCCGCTCTCCTGCCGATGACAGCGCTGATCGTCGTCGCGATGATCGCAGTGGCGCCGAGACTGCAGGCACGGTTTGGTGCGCGCGCCATGATCGTTGCAGGCATGCTCGTACTCGGCGCTGGTCTGGCCTGGCTCGCATTTGCCCGACCGGATGGAAACTACCTGGTCGACGTGCTGCCTGCGTCGCTCCTGGCAGCGCTCGGAATGGCACTGGCATTCATCCCGTCCCTCGGCACTGCGATTGCCAGTGCGCGTCCTCAGGAAACGGGAGTCGCGGCGGGTCTGGTGAACACCAGCTACCAGTTCGGTTCGGCCATCGGCCTTGCCGGACTCACGGCCGTGGCAGCCGCGTTCACCGGCGTTGCCGGCGACGCAGTGGCCCTCACATCGGGGTTCTCGGCGGCGTTCGCCGGGGCATCCACCGTCGCCTTCGCGGGTGCCGCTGTCGCGGCGATCGCCCTTCGGCAGCCGCGAGTGCCGGCACCCGAGTTGGTGCCCGCGGGAGCCGCCGCGTAGCAAGGCCAAGAAGCGTGGGGGCTCAGAGCTGTGAGCCCCCACGCTCCTTCACCGAAAAGGCAAAGATCACCAGATGTGGTGATGCTCGGTCATCACTTCTCCTTCTATCTTGCTGTCAGGCCCAGCGTGGGTCGACTGTCTAATGAAGGTGTCCGATGGTTCCGTTCTACGTTTTTCTTGGCGTCACTGCCGTCTCCGCAGTGATCGGTCTGATCGCTGCCCGCAGGACCTGCAAGCCTGGGAAGGGATGGCAACGACCACTGGCACACGGCATGGCCGCGATGTTCCTGGTCGCCGCGAGCGGGCACTTCATCGAGCCGCTGCGCTCGGGGCTCATCGCGACGGTGCCGCCGATCATTCCGTTCGCCGACCTGGTGGTGACCGCGACGGGCATCCTCGAGATTGTATTTGCGGCTGCGCTTCTCGTGCCGGCTTCCCGTCGGCTCGCTGCGACCGCCACTGTGCTCTACCTGCTGGCCGTGTTCCCGGCCAATGTGCTCGCTGCCACAGTCGTCGACCACCCGGACGCGCCGTCGACTCCATTGCTGCTTCGCACCGTGATCCAGTTGGTGTTCATCGCCGCCGCCGTTGTCATCGCGCGGACGGGGAGCGGGCCCGGTGTTCGGGACGTGTTGCGCCGGCTGAGGCCGATGAGGAAACTGCACGTCGACTAGCGACGCCCACGCCTCGCGCGTTGCGCAAACTCGTCAAGGTACACGGTGATGTCGCTGGCCTCGAAGAGGCGGTTTCTCCGACCTTCGCTCGCACGGATGAGAACCCCGTCAGCCACGAGCGAGTCGATGGCGTTCTGGGCATTCTGCGCCGTCACGCCCAGCTCCCTGGCAACGTAGTTGGCGTCAACGACGTGCTGACGCACCAGCAGGTCGATCATCCGATAGGCAGCGCTGCCTCGTCGCGCGGATACCTGCCTGTGCCACACCTCGCGAAAGTTCTCCAGGTCGTCGACAAGCTTGCGGCCGTTCCAGACAGCGGCGAGCGCTGCATCCGCAAAGGTGTGGATGATTGGAGCCACATCCCCCTCACGATAGGAGGCCAGGGCGGCGAAGTACCGCTTGGTGTCTTGCAGCAACCCCGCGCTCACTGGTACCGCAACCGACTGGGTAACGTCGAGGCGACGCAGCATGGAGTGCGCGAGCGCGCGCCCGGTGCGTCCGTTGCCGTCAGTGAACGGGTGGATCGTCTCGAACTGGGCGTGCGCGAGTGCGACCTGGGGCAGCACCGGCAGGTCATCCCGACGGGCGAAACGACACAGGTCGTCGATGAGCGCCGGCACACGCTCATGGTGCGGCGGCACGAACTCGGCGCTGTGGGGGCTGTTGCCCACTCCCCCGACCCACACCTGTTCCGTGCGCCAGCGCCCGCTGTGCTTCGGGTCGGTCTCCTGCAGCAGGACTCTCTGCATCTCGATGATGGCACCGGAGTCGATGGAGTCGGCCAGAGTGATTGCGGCCTCCATCGCGCGCGCATTCGAAACGATGAGTTTGGCGTTCGACCCGGCGCTCCGCCCCAACTCCGCGAGGGCGATCGCGCGGGGTCCTGCCGTCAGTCGCTCGATCTCGGAACTGGAAGCCGACTCGCTGCGAAGGAGGATCGCCGCGAACGGCGCCACCATGCCTCCGACCTCGCTGTCGAACCTCGCCAGCTGCAGCACGGCATCCTCAGCGATAGCGAGCGTCTCCGGTTCGATGGGCGGGATGCCCCGGTTGCTGACTTCCGGCGGCACGGCTGCACTGTAAGGGACGCGCGTCGCGAGCCGGGCACGGCGAGAGGTCGTGCCCTCGTCAACACTCTGCCAAGGGCGCTGCTCGTACGCAACGGGTGGCCAGCGGTCGGAGCTGGCCGGAAGATAAGCCATAGCGGCATCATACCATTGAATATCTCATAAACAATGGTATGGAGAATCGCAGTTCTCACTTCCCGCTGAAGACATAAAGTACCGGCATGGATATCAACGCTGTTGACCCGGACATCCGCGCCGCACTGTCGCGAGTGGAGATGCCCGACGTTCGGCGCAGCGCGGCGCGCAGACTCGTGCGGTTCGCCCTCCCGCTCGCGGTACGGCAACATAAGCTGCCGGGTGTCACCACCCGCACGGTGCGCGCAGGCGTTGTGCGGGCGCGGGTCTCCCAGCCCGCCAATCCCACGAGCCGCGGGGCGCTGCTCTGGATTCACGGCGGCGGCCTCATCATCGGCGCCGCGAAACAGGACGACTGGCTGTGCGTTCCCACGGCAGCAGAACTGGGCATCGCGGTCGTCTCGGCGGAGTACCGGCTGGCCCCCGAGCATCCATTTCCGGCCGCCATCGATGACGTGAACGCAGTATGGCAGTGGATGCTCGAAAACTCCGACGAGCTCGGAATCGACCCGGCGCGAATCGTCATCGGTGGCGAGAGCGCGGGCGGCGGTCTTGCGGCGTGCCTCGCGCAACGCCTGCGGGATACGTCACCGGTGCAGCCGATCGGGCAGTGGCTGTTCTGCCCGATGCTGGATGACCGCACCGCCGCCCGACGGGAGCTCGACGCCGTCGATCACTGGGTGTGGAACAACGGCCTCAACCATTTCGGCTGGTCGTCGTATCTGCGGCAGGAGCCGGGAGGAGAGGCTGTGCCGCCCTACTCGGTTGCCGCGAGGGGCGATGTTGCTGAGTTGCCGCCGACGTGGATGAGCGCCGGGGACATCGAGCTGTTCCATGAGGAGATCGCCGACTTCGCCCGGCGCCTCGAGGCCGCAGGCGTGGAGGTCACGCTCGATGTCGTCGCGGGGGCGCCCCACGGGTTCGAGAACTGGGCGGGCGAAACCGCGCCAGCGCAGGCTCTCGTCGCTCGGTCGCGAACCTGGCTGGCGGCACGGCTTGCGGGGGCGCGGACGGGGTGAGGGGCGCCGTCACTCGAACGTGTCGGTCCAGGCAGCGATGTCGATGCCGTGGTTGTCGGGCGAGGCGATGGTCCACCACATGGGAGCTCGCGAATCGTCGACGAGCCGCCCGCCCGCCGCCAACGCGGCCTCGACTCGCGCAACCGCGCGGTCGGCCGGCACGGAGACGTCGATGTGGGTGCGCCCGCGGCCGGTCCGCTCGATGTCCTGGAACGACAGTGATGGGCCTCTGCGCAGTGGGTCGACGGCGTCGTAGTCGCCCTGGACTTCATAGCCGAGTGCCGCCGCCCAGAATGGGCGCGAGTCGACGCCCGATTGGGCGACCGAGATGTCGACCGTCTGGATCATCTCAGGGGCCGACTCGAAATCCAGTTCTGACGCGGATTCAGACACCGCTGCCGCGAACCCGGGCACGCCTCGCGCGATGCGCCCCGAGCCCCGGTGGTGAACCCGAATAATCACGGCCTCCTCGCGAAGGTCGATGTCGGGTTTCACGCCGTGAGCCGTCGCAGAGTCGACTACCGCGGCGACAAGGCGGGAGCCCTGCTCGAGCGTCGCAACGCGAAAACAGGCCTGCGGACCCCACGAGGTCACCCGCCAATCGGCGACACCCGGCTGCCGGTGAAACTCGGCCGGGGACATGTCGTTGCGGTCATCCATTGTGGTTTCCTTCTGTCAGCGCGCGCAGTTGGCGTACGAGTGCAACTTGGCGGTACGAGGTGTCGATGAGTTCGGCGAGCTCGGTCCAGTCGGTGTCAGGGCTGTCGAGGTCAATGCCCAGCCACCCACTCGGCCCCCAGTACGGCGGCACGAAGAAGCGGTCGTCCTGTATGAGGGCGAGCCGTTCATCCGCGTCCGGTTTGAACACCATCGTGTAGGGGCGATCCATTGATGAGGCCACGAGCAGGAAGATCTTCTTGCCCGCCCGAAAGGTGGGGCGCCCCCAAGCGGTCACCTCGACGGCTTCGGGATAGGTCATACAGATGCTGCGGATGCGCTCCACCAGCGGATGCGAATCGTCGACTACCGGCGGATGCTCGCTCATGCTCCCAGAGTAGGGCCGACCGCCGTCGGTGGCGCCTACCCGATCAGTTCTTCGATGAGCGCGCGCACGCTCGGCCAGGGTTCGCCGAGCACGAGCACCTCGGTCGCCGTCGACCCGACCGAACCCTCGAAGCCGGCGCCGACTGTCGCGCTCACAGAGCATCGCTCCCCATCGTGAGGCTCGACCACGAGCGTCACCGTTCGGCGTGCGGCTTCGTTGTCGTTCCACATCGCGCGGTCCCAGCGCAGTTCGGAGGTCGCGAGTGGTCCCTGCATCGTGGTGATGTCGAGGTCGACGTAAGGGCAGTTGGGCGGCTGCGATCCGTCCATCGGGCTCCACGTGCGCTCGGTCTCTGTGGTCGCCACCGCAGCATCGTCGCCGACGAGCACGGGCATCCGATCGCGGAATCGGCGCAGCAGCACCTCGATCTCGCAAGGTGCGATGGGCAGTCGCGGGCTTGCAGCATCCGCTGTCAAAGCGCGCAGCGCGACATCAATCGTGTCTCCGGCGAGCGCCGCGGCCGCGTCGGCATGAGTTCCGCAGAACCACTCGACGTTGGGTGGATGCCCGACCATCCCCGTGGCGGCAACCCTCTCGCGCCACTGCCGGTCAGTGTCGCGCTCAGCGAAGGTCACCAGCCGACCGTCGGTTGGGTCAAACTCGTCCCCGCAAACGGCGCAGGCAGGCGGTCGCATGCGGCCACTCTAGCGGTGGGGCAAGCTGCCCACTGATCTCAGCGGTCGTACACGTCGCGCCGGTGGCCGAGCGTGACGACAACGACGACGAGCACGTCGTCGTCAACCGTGTAGATGATTCGATAGTCGCCTACCCGAACTCGGAGTCCAGACCGTCCTCGGAGGGCTATAGCGTTCGGCGGTCTGGGGTCTTCGCCAAGCGGAGCTATAGCACCGCGGATGCGGTCCCGATCCTGGTAGTCGATCTGCTTCAAGGCTCGAACCGCGGCTGGGTGCAGTTCAATCCGATAGGTCACAACCAGCCCAGGTCAGCCTTCACCTGCGCCCAGGGAACGTTCGGGCCCTCTTCCGCCATAGCCTCGTCGAATGCGGCTACATCTTCAGCGTCTTCAAGAGCCTCAAGCATCCGCTCGTACCGTTCAGGGCTGACGACGACTGCGGCGCGCTGTCCGCGACGCTCGATGAAGACCGCCTCGCTCTGGGAACTGGCGATGACATCGGAGAGATGGCTTCGGGCGTTTGCAACGCTGACGATCTTCATCCTCGAATGGTACATCTCGGATATTGAGATGTACATCATTTCGAGCCGATGTACTCCTCCAGGCAGTCCAGCGCCTCATCCCACCCGTCGTAGTAGTACGAGTCACCAGCGGCCCCTTCAACCCCGCGCAGGTCGAACGTCATCCGCGTGCCTTCACCGACCGGCTCGAGTGTGACGGTGACGATGGGTGAGTCATCCGGATCACCGTCCGGGTAGCCCCACGTGAACACGAGCCGCTCGAACGGCTCGACCTCACGGTAAACGCCGCCGGTGACGACCGAGTCACCCGTGTGGTCGTTCACCATCGTGTACCGATAGCGGCCGCCCACCCGCGCGTCGATCTCGACGGACTCCCGCGGCGTGCTCGTCTCCCGCGGATGCCACCACTGCGCGGCCTCGTCCGGATCCGTCCACGCGTTCCAGACCTCTTCCGGCGTCGCCTCGAACGTGCGGACGAGCGTGAAACCCTTCGTCGTGTCGATCATCGTTGTTCTCCTTTGTTCTTGCGCTGCTTCTTGAGGTGCTCGTCGAGCAGGTCGAACCGTTCGGACCATTCGGCGCGCTGTTGCTCGATCCACGCGGCCGCCTCATCCAGCTGGCCGGCCTGCAGCGTGTAGTCGTTGAACTGCGCGCGCCGGTGCCGCGCCACGAGCCCCGCCTTGCCGAGCACCGTCAGGTGCTGGGAGACCGCGGGCCTACTCATCGCATAGTGCTCCGCCAGGTCGCCGACCGTGAGCGGGCCGTTCCGCAGTCGCTGAAGGATGTCGCGGCGAGTCGGATCCGCCAGTGCGGAGAACGCCCGGCTGAGCTGGTCTTCGGCAAGCATGTAAGCACCTTCTTACGTAAGTGGTTGCTTACATAGTAGGTGGATGCTCGGCGCGGGTCAAGAGGCCGGGTTCGTCTGGCTGCTATGGTGAGCCGCACCGCACCGGCACGATGCGGAGCCCTCCATGAGGACGTTCAAACTGCCCATCGCGCTCCTCCTGACCGCATCGCTGTTCGGACTCGCAGGCTGTGCGGCCGGGGCGGGCGGGGAGCCGGGCGTCGACGGCCCCGCAGGAGCCCAGGGCGAGCCCGGCGCTCCGGGCGCCGACGGTGTTGATGGAGCCGCGGGGGTTGCCGGGCCAGCTGGTCCGCGCGGCCTGACCGGCCTTCGTGGCGCGACCGGCCCCGCCGGGCCGAGCGGTTTGAACGGAACTAACGGCGCAACCGGCGCAAACGGTGCAAACGGCTCCGACGGAGCGGACGGCTCTGGCGACGCGCCCTCTTCTACGCGCTCATGCCCGGCGACAATGCCGCCACAGTAGCCGTCGGCGGAGCAGTCCAGTTCCCGCAGGACGGGCCATCCACTGATGGCGACACCACGCGGATGTCCCCCTCGCAATTCACGCTGGGCACCCCCGGCATCTATCGCGTAACTGCGCAGGTTTCGGTCACCGAGCCCGGCCAGCTGGTCGTCGCCCTCGACGGCACAGAGCTTGCGTACACGGTCGCCGGTCGCGCCACCGGCACGAGCCAGATCGTCATCTCCACTCTCGTCGAAACGACCTGGCAGACCAGGTGCTGAGCGTCCGCAACCCGGCGAGCAGTGCCTGGGCCCTCACAATCACACCGCTTGCGGGCGGCTCGAACCCTGTGGCGGCGACACTGCTCATCGAACTCGTCGGCTTCGTAGCGGCCTCCTTAACAACATGACGACCAATCCGGCGCCCGTCGTTCGGGAGCCTGTCGCCGCTGACGCCGAGGGGATCGCCCGAGTGCATGTGGATGCCTGGCGAGAAACCTACTCGGGCCAGCTGCCTGAACAGTTCTTCGACGACGATGCGTTCGCCGCCCGCAAGCAGTTCTGGTCGCGGCTGCTGTCCGTCGAGCCACGCCCCGCCCGTGTGGCAGTTGCCGACCTGGACGGCGAGATCGTCGGATTCGCGATGGCCGGCGATGCTAAAGGCCCGGATGCCGAGAAGGGGTTCCCTGCAGCGCGCCCCCTTCACCTTTTCTCGATTTATCTCCTCGCTCGCCAACACGGCACCGGCGCTGGCCAAGCGCTCCTCGACGTCGTCCTGAAGAAAGACCCGGCGCAGCTGTGGGTAGCGAAAGGAAACGAGCGCGCGCTCGCCTTCTACACACGGAATGGTTTCGAACCCGATGGCGTCGAGTATTCCGATCCGCGGTTCGCGGGGTTCGTGGAAGTCCGTCTGGTGCGCTGAGCCTGCCCTGTACTGTCGTGCTCATGAACGCAGAGCCGCTGAACACGTTGTTCGATGACGAGATCCAAGGGCACCACAGCATGCGGGACTTGGTGCTTTCCCTCCTGTCTGATTCGGACCTCGCGTACGCACCGCCCGGCAATCCGAGCTTCGGCGAACTGCTCGTGGAGTCGGGCCAGGTGCAGGGGGTATACACGCACTCATTCGAAGCGTTCACGATGGATTGGTCGCATCACCAGATCGCAGCGCCCGACCCGCTGACGTTCCCGGCACTGAGGGCGTGGTTCACCCTTCAGGATGAGGCCATGAAGTCCGCGATGGACCGGATTCCCGAGGATGAACTCAGGAGCGATCGCATCGACCGTGGAGAAGGTTTCATCGCGTCCGCGTTCGTCCAGCACGAGATCTACCGCGAGGCGGTCTACATCTTCTACGGGAAGATAAGCGTATATCTCCGGGGGCTGGGCCTCGACGCGGGGCCCACCTGGGCCGCCTGGGTGGGATAGCGTCGGTGGCCGCGATGACCGCCGTTCGGCAACCAGTACCGCTCGTCGGTGTTCACCTCGGTCCTGCGCGTCACGCGCTCCAGCGACACCACGATGGATGCCGCCATCGCATCCTCCCCACCCTAAAGCCCGGTGCCTGCCCCGAGCGCAACAACGTGAATACGTGGATGCTGCGGCAACCGTCACGACACGTGCCGCGTCATCCGTGCTCTCCGCCAGGCCAACGAGCTCGGGGTACAGTCTCCCGCGAACGCGTTTGGTCGAGGGACGAGGCGGCGTTCTTGGCGGGCGGTGCCGCGCAGGTGCACCAGCCGCTGGGAGGTGGAGTGACCACGACCGGAAGCTCGCCCCACCATTCCCTTCACTGCGCAGTTCGTCGGTACCATCACATATGGAAGTCGCCGCGCTAATCGTTTCTTTCGGAGTACTCGTGGTTTCGGGCGCCGCAGCCGCAGCGGCGGTCGTGCAGGCGCGGGCGGCCAACGCGGCACGCGTCGCGTCTGAAGCTGCGCGCAATGAGTCGATGGTGGCGAGAGACGATGCTGCTCGGCTCGCTTCTGAGGCCAATGACGCGTTCAAGAGGCAGGCAGCGGCGCAGGAATTGGCGAACGAGATCGAGCTGGCGAAGCGGCCAAAACCGCATGTGGAGTGGCAGCCCCAGCAAGGCGGTGGACGCGATATTCGTCTGCTGGTCAACGTCGGGAATATCCCGGCAATCAATGTCGTGGCAACTGGTGGCGCCGGCGTGCATACGGACGAAGACAGCCGCAGCCTCCTAGTCGTTCCTGGCGACAGCATCGCCTACTACGTCATGCCGACCATGGGCGGTGTCGGACGACCGAGACTTCGAGTGGAATGGAACATCGAAGGCGAGGAGACGGTTCAAGTTTGGGAACGAGCAGTTCAATAGGCGGATGCTCACGCGGGAGGGACCACATTCTCCCCGAGGACGCGGAATACCTCGTACCGGTGCCTTCGATTGTCGAATGCCGGCTTAGTTCCTTCCAAGATGTCCACCGCAGACTGAGCGATAGCCAACTCAGAAATCGCCCCACTTGTTGCTCCAAAGACTTTGTCTTCTACAGTGCAATGAATGATCTGATCCGCATCTCCCACAATTGCGAGGTTCGCATTGTGAGTGACGATAATCGTCTGGCGACGCCCCGCGGCCTCTCGAATTGCGGGAACCAAGCGCGAAGCGATCGTTGCATTGTCGAGGTTCTCCTCCGGCTGGTCTAGCAGCAACGGCGTTGTTCGACGATCAACTACTAGGTAAAAGAGGGCCAAGACTAAGCCTCTTTGGCCCGGCGACAACTGGGACAGCGGTAGCCCGTCCCCCGTTAGACCGAAACGCACGTCTAGCCAGGTCAGTCCGAACAAATCGGATAAAAACTCTCCAAGCGTGGTTGCAGTGCGCATTGTAAGAACGGGATCGCGAAAGCCAGCATTGCTGTCGCCTTTTTCAGAGGTCAATCGCTGCATTGCAGTGGACAACTCGAGCCTGATCGAGTCCCAATCCATTGGATCGACACGCTCCGATAGATCTCCAATCCATCTCCCGAGATCCGGACTGCGCCGGTTGTCGATTGCGCTGCCAATGTTCCGGATACGGCCCGAAATCACTAGTTCAGCTCGGAAGCGCAATCCCGCGCTGCGAACGACATCCGACCCCTCAATAAATTCCGATGCTGGCCGGTAGAGGCTCGCTACTCCGTCGAGTTCAGCCGCCAACCCCGTATAGATAGACGAGGCACATCCGAGGAGAGACTCGACCGCCTCGAGGTAGACGCGAGGTGCCTCCTCCGCATCGGCCAAAAGCTTCAGCAATGCCGTCAGCGTCCCCTCGGTGCGCTCGTCTCCGATCAGTCCATCGACGCGGGCCTGCGCTTGGTTAACCCTCTGTCGCGCGAGCTCACGCACCCCGTCGGACGCCGCGAGTGCATCACTAATTTCTTCCAACTCCACCACTAAGCTGCTGGCAGCCGATTCCTCAACAGCAAGCCGCGCTCGCAAAGCCGACTGCAGTTCGCTCGCGCCAGCCCTCCAAATTAGCAACTCTTCGTCTTGCTGTGTAAGGGCGACGAGCGGCTCCTCGAGTGCACGATCGAGGAGACCGATGAGCTCAACGTTGATGTCATCAACCTCGACACCAATCGCCCGCAACCGGCGCAGTAAGTCGTCGACGCGGGCGAGCTTCTCGCTAACACCCGCGATCTCAAGCCGCGTCTGGGTAACCGCCGCCCGTGACGCCACGATCTTCGCTTCGATCGCCGTTGCTTGAAGTCGGAGATCGGAGAGCTCAGAGTTCTCAGTACTCTCGGCATCAGCCTGAGCGAGCGCCGACTGCTGAACGGCGAGGTCGGCTTTTGCCGCTTCGACATCCTTCTGCTTGGCAGCGATCAGCTTGGTGACATCGGCTGGACGATTCGAGGCTTGAAATGCCGCCGCCTCTTCGACCCGACGACAGATTTTCTCGAGTTCATTGCGCAATTTCGCGACAGCATCCACCGACGCAGTTGTCCTTCTCGCCAGCAACCCGTCGAACGTTGTCTCCCTCTCCTTGTCTTCCTCGGCGATGTGAGTAAAGAGCACTTCCTTCAGTTCGTTCTCGAACTCCGCGCTTTCGTCTGAATCTGGCGGAGTGGTGCAAACGCGCTCGACGTATGACTGAGGGAGGTACTCGACTGCCACCGCGGCGCCGCGGTCATGTGGTCGATCCAGGGCTACTGCGTTAGAGACACCGTTGGCCCACCGAACAGTCGCCACATAATCTTTCGCTTCTCTGTTGCTTGGGCTGAGAAAGCGCCGCGTATTGAGGAAAGCAAACTCACTGGTCCTCGACGAATTCCCTGCCAGTGCAATGCAATCAAGAAGGGCTGACTTTCCCTGCCCCTTATTCCCAACGATCGCGACGAAGCCATCATTCAGTGGGACCTCGTAGTCGAAGAGCTGCGGGGTGTGCGACTTCTCCGAGCCTATCCTCACGTTGTCGAGATACTCGCTCGGCCGAATTCGCAATCGTCCGAGAGATGCAGGTTCGAGTCCGACAAACACACGATGCTCGAATTCATCGATGGCGTGCACTAGCCCAGCGAAGGTCGGAGTGGTTCGCATCCAAGTCCAACAATTCCCCAACCGCTCGGACTCCTTCGAGTCAGAGAAGTAGTGGGCATCGCTGCAATCCACGAGATTGTCATTCACCAACTGCGCTTTCAAGGTAGCGCGTTGAGCGGCCCATGTGGAGGTGTCCTTGAAAGCGGTAAAGAGGAGGCGTGGAGTGTTCGCAAGAGTTTTCTTGATCGCGGCGCTCTGCCCCGACCACTTGATTTCAGCCCACTCGGCCTTGCCTGCTGCCAGGACAGTCCGGCCCTTGAGGTAGCTTCCTTCCAGCAGCTTCTCAACGGCCTCGAGAGAGACGACCAGGTTGCTGAAGCCAAGCGCAAGCGGGTTGCTAAGGGTTTTGCGCTGCGCTGCCGGTGTCGCCTCCCGTACTTGGTTACCAAGATCAATCAGGGAATCCCGCGTCAAAGCGCCTGCCCATTTGAGGCTCGTCCCAGGCCCAAGGTCGAACTTTCCCCGCAGCCCGTTCACGAACTGCTGCTCAATGGTATCCACCGAAAGATCTGGGTCGAAAATGACGTGGAGGTTGATCTTCTTCAAGTGGCCATCTGTGCCGGCAAGATTGCTAAGTCGCATTTCCACGACTGGAAAGACCTCGTCTAGGTTGGGCAGGTTCCCCGCGTCGAACTCTTTGCGCACCTTTCTGTAGCCATCCACAAACCAGTAGTCGTTGATGCCAAGCACCTTGATGTCCGGCGGTAGGCTTCGCAACTCTTGGAAATACCGGGCCCAGACTTCTGACTTGTCGCCTCCATAGCCTTGGTGAAGGGACAAGGGGGTATGGGCATGGAGGTCCCAGATGCTCCATTGGGCGCCTCGGCCGTCCGACATCATGACTGAAGCATAGTCAGCTATACGCCCCTCCCTCGATGCGAAGCAATTGGGACTTCGCGCGCTGCCCCGCCGAGGAATTCACACCACGCAAGGTTTCTTGGACATGTGAGCCGAGCGGGCGAACCATCACGACCGCTAGGGTCGGAAGGGCTGCAGCTGCCACCATCGACAAGACGAAAGGCTGATTCCGCCTGCCCGAGGGCTTCAGCCAATGACGCGGTCTTGAGACATCACACGGTGCCCCTGGAGGGATTCGAACCCCCAACCGTTTCCTTAGGACGGAACTGCTCTTCCGTTGAGCTACAGAGGCTGGCCCTACGAGTTTAGCTGCGGGCAGCATGAGCCGCGCCACAGCGCACGCTCCTCGACTGGGGCCACGACGTCGTCGGCGCCGCCGACGCGCTCGGCATCGAACGGTTCGCGCTGCTCGGCTACTCCGTCGGGGCCGCGTTCGCCCTCGCCGCCAGGGAGGTGGCCGCGTCGCGCATCACCGCCACCGCGATCGTCTCCGGAATCGGACCAGCCGACGTCCCCGGCATCACCGACGGCCGGTCAGCGGATGCCTAGAAGCCTTCCCCACCGCGGGCCACCCCTTTTTTTGCACTTAGAGCACTAAGTGCGAACAACGGGATCCATTGTTATCACTTAGTTGGTCATCGTTATCCAATCCGATAACATTCCCAACCATGAGAAAGAAACCCATCACCTCGCTCCGAGGTGATCATGCATCCGCAGCGTCTTGCGATCATCCGCTCGCTGGGTGGGCAGCCGATGACGACCTCCGATCTGGCGAAACAACTGCCCGACATTCCGCAGGCGACCCTCTACCGGCACCTCTCGACACTCCTCAAAGCTGGCATGGTGCAGGTCACCGACGAACGCCAGGCGCGGGGTGCGGTCGAGCGCACCTACGCACTCGTCGAAGGCACGACCATACTCAGCGCGGACGACCTGCGCGACGCATCCGCTGACGACCACTTCCGGTACTTCGCCATGTTCACGGCCGGCCTGCTCGGGGAGTTCGCGCGCTACACCCAGCGCGAGCACCTCGACCTCGCCGCCGACGGCATCGGGTACCGCGAACTCGTGCTCAACCTCAGCGACGACGAGTTGCTCGACATGCTCGGCGAGCTGCGGGCGGTGCTCGTCGGCCCGCGCGGCCAATGAGCCCAGCGCCGAACGCAAACCCCGCCTCGTCGCGACCGTGACGATGCCGGTGACGGCATGAGCGTCGACTACGCGGCCGTCGCCGCCCGCACCCGCATGAACGGGATCACCCTGCTCGCCGCGCCCCTCGTCGTCGGCGCTGCGCTGCTGCTCGTGCTCGGCGCCCCACCCTCCTGCCTCTGCTGCTCGGCGGGGCCGGCTGGCTGCTCGCGCTCGTCCTTCGCCAGCCGGTCGCGCTGGTCGCGATGAAGCTCACGAATCGGGACAGGGCAGCATCCATCGTCGGTTGGTTCTCCGGGCCGGCGGAAGAACTAGTGCGACTCGCCCTCGTTCTGTTCTTCATCACCACGTTCGAGCAGGCCATGTGGGCGGGCTTCGGCTGGGCGGCCGTCGAAGTGGTGCTCGTGGTTGTGAACACGCTCGTCATCGCCGGCCTCATGACCAAAGACGACCCCAAGTCGCTCGAAGCGAAAAAACTGCTCGAAGGCATGGGGATGATGACGCCGCAGAGTCCGCTGTGGGGGTTGCTCGAGCGCTTCAGCGCCATCGCCCTGCACCTCGGATTCACGCTCATGCTGTTCGCGCAGCCGTGGCTCGTGCTCGTCACGCTTCCGCTGCACTCGGTCACCAACATGGTCGCCGTGCGGTACGCGAAGAGCCACCTCGCGCTCACCGAGGCTGGGCTTGCGGTGCTCGGGGCGGTTGTCCTCCTCGTCGGCCTTGGGCTGCAGGTGCTCTGATGCGCCAGCTCGCCCTCTTCCTCCTGCTCGCCTTCGGCGGGGCATGGCTCGTCGCCTCCCCCCTCTGGTTCAGCGGCCTCGGCCTCGCGATCCCCGGCGCCATCGGCTTCATCGTCGTCATGATGTTCACCCCGGCGATCGCCGCCCGTCTCACCGAATGGATGCTCCCCAGCGGCGAACCGTTCACCCGACTCACAACCCTCCGCCCATCGAAGCCCGCCAGACAGTGGATGCCGTACGCCGCCTCGCATGGATCTCACCCCTGCTGGTCATGATCGCCGCCCTCGCGCTGTCGGTCGCTCTCGGAGTGCTGCACCTCGACCTCGTCAACTTCAGCGGGTTCGCCGAGACGCTCGCCGCGCTCTCCGGCGGCGCGGAGATCCCGATCCCCATCCAGGCACTCGTCGCCATCCAGTTGGTCTCGGTGCTGTTCGCACCACTCATCAACGTCATCCCCGCGATGGGTGAGGAGCTCGGCTGGCGCGGCTACCTGCAGCCCAAACTGCTGCCGCTCGGCCAGTGGCGCGCCATGATCCTCACCGGCATCGCCTGGGGCCTCTGGCACGCGCCCGTCATCCTGCTCGGCTACAACTACCCCGGCTACCACCCCGCCGCCGCCCTCGGCCTCATGGTCGTCTTCACAACACTCGCCTCCATTCTGATCGGGTGGATGACGCTGGCCTCCGGCACAGTGTGGGTCGCGGGCATCGCGCACGGGTTCATCAATGGTGTCGCCGGGCTCGCCGCCCTCGTCTACGCTGCCGGCACCACCATCGACCCCGCCGCCGTCGGGCTCCTCGGCTACACCGGCTGGGCGGTACTGGCGGTGCTCATCGTGGTGCTCGTGGTGACCCGGCGGTTCCCGGTTCGCTCCTCGGCCTGAAAAACTTATCCACAGATTTGGGTTTTCCTCTTTCGAACATACATTCGAATGTGGGAGAATGTCAGTATGACCAATCCCGCCGAAACCCTGCTGACGACAGCCACCGCTGTCGCGCGCCTCGGCGATTCCGCAGCCTCGATCGGAGCGTTGGCGGATGACGCGCTGCTGCAAGCACAACGGCAGGTCAGTGAACTGCGGCGGGGTGTGGATGCCTATGCGGCATGGGTTGCCGGGGAGATCGCCCGCCGCTCCTCGCATGAACTCGGGCAGGCCGGACTCGCCCAGCGCGGTGGACACCTCAGCCCCGAAGCGCTCATCCAGTCGGTGAGCGGTTCCACCCGGGCCGAGGCGAGCACCTTTGTGGCGATGGGCACCATGATGGCGGAGGCAGAAGCCGCGGCTGAGGTCGCGGCTTCCGATCCGTCGTCGCCGTTCGCGACGACCGCGTCGTGGCAGCAGCCACTCGCGGCCGCGGTGCTCGCCGGGTCGCTCTCCCTTGCTGCCGCGGATGCGATCCGCCGTGGGCTGGGTGAACCCGATGCCGCCGTCACTCCCGCCGAACTGCGTGCCGCCGTCGAGAAGCTGATTGCCCGCGCTCCCGGTCGCACCGCCGAACTGCTGCTGCGTGAAGCCCGCCGTCTGCGCGAAGAACTCGACGTGGAGAAGGTTGCTGCGCGGGAGAAGGAACAACGCGACCTGCGCTATCTGAAAGCCTGGCGTCGCACCGACGGGATGATCGGCGGCAGCTTCCTGCTCGATGCTGAAGAGGGCGGGTTCCTGCTCGGTGCTTTGGACAGCATGACCAGTCCCCGCCGGGGAGGTCCCCGGTTCATCAACCCGGATGCCGCCAAGACCGCGGAAGACCTGATGAATGACCCGCGGACGAACGAGCAGATCAACGCCGACACCCTCATCGGTCTCGTGCGCGTCGCCGTTGGTGCCAACCCGAAGCTCATGCTCAACGGACAATCCCCCGCCGTGCGCATCATCGTCACCAAAGACGCACTCGACAGCCGCGACCCGGAGACCGGGGAACGCAACGGCACCGGACGCATCGAAGGCACCCTCGACAGCGTGTCCATCGCCACCATCGAACGGCACCTGTGTGAAACCGGAACCGTTCCGATCGAATTCGATGACGACGGCCAATGCGTCAACGTCGGCCGCGACTCCCGCTTATTCACCAAGAAGCAGCGCATCGCGCTGGCCGCTCGAGACGGTGGTTGCCTCTTCCCCGAATGTGACCGGCCACCCGCCTGGGCAGAAGCCCATCACATCGACTACTGGCATCGAGACGACGGCGAAACCAACGTTGCCGAAGGCGTACTCCTGTGCCGAAGACACCACCTGCTGATCCACAACAACAAATGGGAAATCGTGCGCGACCGAGGCGACTACTACCTCATCCCCCCGCGCGACATCGACCCCGAACAACACCCCCGCCCCATGCCCAGCAAAGCGCCCGAAATGGGTGCACTGCGCGAGCGTGCGCTAGAGATATGAGGGTGCTCAGCTCTTGAGGCTGGGGCCTCCGTTCAAGTAAACGTGGGTTGCCAGCCGTGGAGGACTGGCCTATCCGACAGTTGAACGTGGAGGCCCCAGTTGTCTAAATATCGTAGTTTCGTTGGTCTTGATGTGCACGCCCGGACGATCGTGGGCTGCTCTCTGGATGATGCCACCGGGGAGGTGGTGCGGCGCCGGTTCGGGTATGACCTGGCCGAGGTTGTCGCCTGGGTGGCGTCGCTGCCTGGTCCGCAGCAGGTCACCTATGAGGCCGGGCCGACCGGCTTTGGTCTGTTCCGGTTGCTGGTGTCGGCCGGGATCGATTGTGTTGTTGCGGCGCCGTCGAAGTTGCAGCGTCCGACCGGGGACCGGGTGAAAACCGATGCGCGGGACGCCCTGCACCTGGCTCGGCTGCTGCGGCTGGACGAGATCGTCGCCGTGACCGTTCCCACGATCGAGCAGGAAACGGCCCGTGATCTGGTGCGGGCGCGGGAAGACACCCGGCAGGATCTGATGGGTGCCCGGCATCGGTTGTCGAAGTTGTTGCTGCGCCACGGACTGGTCTATTCCGACGGGGCGGCATGGACAGGCAAGCACGACCAGTGGCTGCGCTCCCACCGGGGCAAGGATCTGGTATTCAGCACCGCGTTTGATGCCTCCTATGAAGCCGTGGTGCAAACCCTCGCCCGCCGGGACCGGCTGGATCAGGCGATCGAGAACATGGCGGCAGGTTCGGAGTTCACCCCGGTGGTGAACCGGCTCTGCTGCTTACGTGGCGTCAGCACCCTCACCGGGTTCGCCCTCGCGGTCGAGATCACCGACTGGCACCGGTTCACCGGCAACACGATCGGCTCCTTCCTTGGTCTGGTTCCCTCGGAGTACTCCTCGGGCAGTCACGAGTGCAAGGTTCGATCACCAAGACCGGGAACTCTCATGCCCGCCGTCTGTTGGTCGAGGCCGCCTGGCATCACCGCCGCGACTACAGCCCAAGCAGGCAATCAGTGCTGCATGCCCGCTGGGAGAAAGCACCCGCCGAAGCCCGGCTGCGAGGACAAGCGGGCAACCAACGACTGCACCGGCAATGGCTGAAGTTCATCGCCCGCAAGAAGCGTCCGGTCATCGCCAACGTCGCCATCGCCCGCGAGCTCTCCGGCTGGTGCTGGTCACTGGCCGTGATGGACGGCTGACCCGCAAAGACCGCTGATGGTCATGGCCGGAAGTGCCAGCGAACACGCGGAGCGACCCGCTTTACAGCTATGAGCAACACGACCACCGTGTGACGCTCGATTTCTAGACCGCGGCACCGCTCCAGCCGAACACTTCGTAGGCCCATTCGGCGGCGAGGGTGCGGTGGAACCGTTCGATCTTCCCGTTGGTTTGCGGCCGGTAGGGCTTGGTGAACTTGTGCTTCACCCTGACGCCCAGGGCGGCGTTGAACAGCAACGAGCGGTAGCAGGATCCGTTGTCGGTCATCACCCGCCGCACCGTGATGCCCTGCTCGCGGTAGTAGCGGCGGGCGCGCCGCCAGAACGCGGACGCGGTTTCCTTGCGCTCATCGCCGAGGATCTCGGAGTAGACCAGGCGGGAGTTGTCATCGATGGCGGAGTGCAGGAAGCAATAGCCGGCCCCGGACCGGTTCTTCCGGCCTGCCTGCCTGCCCTTGGTGCGGTGCCCGCCGCCGTCGGGGATGCGACCGAGTTTCTTCACGTCAACATGCACCAGATCGCCCGGGTTCAGCCGTTCGTAGCGGATCGGCTTGGGTTTCCGGATCGGCAACCCGGTGCTCTGGTCGAGCTGCCCCAGCAGCGGCATCCGATAACGCTTCAGCACCTTGGTGACCGTCGACTGGTTCAGATGCAGGTGGTAACCGATCTGGTGCGGTCCCCACCGTCTGGTGAACCGCAACGCGATGATCCGCCGCTCGGTGCGCTGCGACAACCGGTTCGGTGAAAAGTGCGGACGGGAGCGGTGATCGAGCAGCCCGGCCGGCCCGTGGGCACGATAGCGGGCCACCCATCTTCGACACCGTCGAGCGGGTGACCTGCTGCCGTTCCGCAACGCGAGCCTGCGCCCAGCCCTCATCGACGACGAGCTTGACCATCTCCAACCGCCCCTTCGGGGTCAGTTTGGCGTTGGCGTGGGTAACGAAGAACACGAGGACCTCCAGGTGATCGAGTGAGTGTGGTAACCCACATCGATACCGGAGGTCCTCACCTCATCACGTCACGCCACGCTGATCACAACGTCCGTGGGAAGAACAGCTGATATGTAGGGTTTTTTGTCAAGTGGGCAGGGTGAAGCGGCCCTCGGGATGATCGTTCCCGGGGGCCGCTTCTGCTGATGATGGAGGCTGGAGTGCCGGGCGTGTCTTTCGACGCACGGTCAGGCTGATATGCGCGGGTTGGTTACCGCAGGGCGAAGTGTTCGGCTGGAGCGGTGCCGCGGTCTAGAAATCGAGCGTCACACGAGTGGTCGTGTTGCTCATAGCTGTAAAGCGGGTCGCTCCGCGTGTTCGCTGGCACTTCCGGCGATGACCATCAGCGGTCTTTGCGGGTCAGCCGTCCATCACGGCCAGTGACCAGCACCAGCCGGAGAGCTCGCGGGCGATGGCGACGTTGGCGATGACCGGACGCTTCTTGCGGGCGATGAACTTCAGCCATTGCCGGTGCAGTCGTTGGTTGCCCGCTTGTCCTCGCAGCCGGGCTTCGTCGGGTGCTTTCTCCCAGCGGGCATGCAGCACTGATTGCCTGCTTGGGCTGTAGTCGCGGCGGTGATGCCAGGCGGCCTCGACCAACAGACGGCGGGCATGAGAGTTCCCGGTCTTGGTGATCGAACCTTGCACCGTGACTGCCCGGAGGAGTACTCCGAGGGAACCAGACAAGGAAGGAGCCGATCGTGTTGCCGGTGAACCGGTGCCAGTCGGTGATCTCAACCGCGAGGGCGAACCCGGTGAGGGTGCTGACGCCACGTAAGCAGCAGAGCCGGTTGACCACCGGGGTGAACTCCGAACCTGCCGCCATGTTCTCGATCGCCTGATCCAGCCGGTCCCGGCGGGCGAGAGGTTTGCACCACGGCTTCATAGGAGGCATCAAACGCGGTGCTGAATACCAGATCCTTGCCCCGGTGGGAGCGCAGCCACTGGTCGTGCTTGCCTGTCCATGCCGCCCCGTCGGAATAGACCAGTCCGTGGCGCAGCTACAACTCGAGAACCGATGCCGGGCACCCATCAGATCCTGCCGGGTGTCTTCCCGCGCCCGCACCAGATCACGGGCCGTTTCCTGCTCGATCGTGGGAACGGTCACGGCGACGATCTCGTCAGCAGGTGCGATCGTCGCGTGACGTCGTCGCCTCGCGCACCGGCTTCGTGAACAACAACACGAGCACCACGACCGCCGGGAGCAGCAGCAACCACGCGATATCAGCGCGAGGAGTTAACCCCTGGAAGCTCCCCACCGCCACAGCAATGAAGAGGATCTGCCAGACGATCGCCGCCCCACGGATCCACGCTCGGCCCAGAAGGGTGTGCATCGCGATGAAAGCCAACCACACCGTCGCCAACGCAGCGATCAGCGTGAGCGCAATGGCGCTCGGGTAAGAAGTCGGTGTCTCAACCGCCAGCTCATAACCGAGAAACAGGGTCGCCGCCGCCAGCAGTGCACACTCGGCAAAAAGAATCGCGGCAAGAACGTAGAGCTGAACCGGCTTAACTCGTTCGCTCACGGCCACATCCCCATACAAAACTATTGATTTGACTACTCCAGTATGAGACAGTATTGGAGGTTGATTTGACGCCCACACTGCGGTGGGCGAGTCCCGAAAATTCTTTTTGCAACCCTTCAAGGTCTATCGACCTAAGCACGACTTCCACCATTTAAGGAGCACCACCATGGACTGGCGCGACAAGGCTGCCTGCCTCACGGCTGACCCGGAACTGTTCTTCCCGGTCGGCAACACGGGCCCCGCCGTCGACCAGATCGACAAGGCCAAAGCCGTGTGTGGTCGCTGCTCCGTCACCGAAATGTGCCTCCAGTACGCACTCGAGACCAGCCAGGACTCCGGCGTCTGGGGCGGACTCAGCGAAGACGAACGCCGCGCCCTCAAGCGCCGCGCCGCACGCGCCCGCCGCGCCTCCTAGTCACCGCAGGTCGAGCAGCTTCCGCAGGTCGAGCCTGTCGAGACCCGGTGGTCGAGCGAAGTCGAGACCGGTCGGGTCGAGCCTGTCGAGACCCGGTGGTCGAGCGAAGTCGAGACCGGTCGCCCGATCTCGACAAGCTCGATCACCGGGGTGCGCTCGATCACCGGGGTGCGCTCGATCACCGGGGTGCGCTCGAGCAGCGAAGGCAAGCTCGACCGCTCTACGACCGCTTCAGCCAGATCATCGGCACATCGATCGTCACCTCGGTACCACTACCCACGAGGGTGTGCCAGTCGATAGTGCCACCGAGCTCTCCCTGGATGAGAGTGCGCACAATCTGCGTCCCCAGACCTGACCCCACCTTGCCCTCGGCGAGACCGGCGCCGTTGTCCCGCACCTTCACACTCAACAACTGATCAGTGCGGTGGGCGGTGATCTCCACCTCACCATTCCTGCCAGCCAACCCATGTTCGACCGCGTTCGTCACCAGTTCCGTCAGTGCAAGGGCAAGCGGCGTCGCGTATTCACTCGGCAGAACACCGAACGTCCCGCTCGACTTCGGGTGAACCGTCGTGTTGTGACTCGACGCAACCTCCGCCACAAGCAGCAGCACCCGGTCGAAGACGACATCGAAATCGACAGTCTGATTGAGCCCCTCACTGAGGGTGTCATGCACAACGGCAATGGCGGCAACCCGACGCATCGCCTGGCCGAGCGCTTCCTTCGCGCCCTCGTTGTGCGTGCGCCGAGCCTGAATGCGCAACAGCGACGCCACCGTCTGCAGGTTGTTCTTCACCCGATGGTGAATCTCGCGAATCGTCGCATCCTTCGTGATGAGCTCCCGCTCCTGATGCCGCACCTCCGTCACATCACGACAGAGCACAATCGCACCGATCCGCTCACCCCGGTTGCGAATCGGGATCGCCCGCAACGACACCGTCACACCCCTCGCCTCGATGTCGGTGCGCCACGGCGCCCGACCCGTGACAACCAGCGGCAGCGATTCATCCACTTCACTCCTGCCGGTCAGCAGGTTGGTGGTGACCTCAGCGAGCGACTCCCCCTCGAGCTCACCCGCGAACCCCATGCGGTTGAACGCCGACAACCCGTTCGGACTCGCGAACGTGACCACCCCATCCACATCGAGCCGAATCAGGCCATCGGATGCGCGCGGCGCCCCGCGCCTGGGTGCGCTCGGCGCCCCCAGGTCAGGAAAATCCGCCGACGCAATCATTGCGAACAGGTCATTCGCACACTCGTTGAAGGTGAGCTCCTGCCGGCTCGGCGTGCGCGCCTCACTCAGATTCGTGTGACGCGTGATCACCGCAATCGGATGCTCCGTGGTCTCCTTGCCGCTCGGCGACAACCGCCTCAGAACCGGAACGGCACGAACCCGTGTCGGCGTCTCCTCGAACCAGTCGGGAGCGGATGAATCCACGATACGTGTCGTCTCGAACGCCTCGGTGACCTGCACCTTCCACTCCGGTTTGACCACCTGCCCGACGAAGTCGCGGTAGAACAGGGTCGCCGAACTCGACGGGCGCGCATGAGCGACCGCCACGAAACTGTCCTCGCTGCTCGGCACCCACAGCACGATATCGGCGAAAGCGAGATCGGCAAGCAGCTGCCAGTCGCCGACGAGCAGGTGCAGCCACTCAATATCCGCATCACTGGAGCGGCCCTGGGCGAGCACGAGATCACTGAGCGTCGACACACGACAAGGCTAACCGCTCCCGGCAACCCGAACCGGCCACCGCCGCCGACGCGCTGCGGTCGGCGACGGCTTCGGCAGCAGCCGCGACTCCACCAGCTCACGGATGGCGACACGAACCGGGGACTTGGGTGCAGCATCCGCCAGCGTCTTGCCGGCGAGCAGGGCAGCATCCAGACCGACGTGGTCGAACGGGATGAGCGCAGCGGAATCGATGCCACCGAAACGGGACAGCGTCTGCGCGACCTGCGCGGACGGATTCAACCCGATCGCACTCGCCCGGATCTTGTTCATCGCAACCACAACGCGACCCTCGGCCACCGTCTCGACCAGGTCGACATGTGCTCGCAGGAAGCGCGACAGCCCGACCGGATCTGCGGCACCAACCGCTACCACCCTGTCCGCCTCGCGGAGCGCCGTGATGCTGGCCGCATTCCGGCGCGGCGCGAACAGGTCGCTGCTGATCTCCTCATCGTTCTCAAGACTGAAGCCCGTGTCGATGACGGTGAAATCCACCCAACGACGACACTCGCGAATCGTCGCCGCAACCCTGGGGCCCGACAGTTCCGGCCAGCGACTCGCCCGACCGATACCGGTGAGCACCCAGAAACTTCCGTGCCCGGAACGGTAACGCTGCGCGATGCGCTCCAGCTCACCGCGATTGAGCGCCTCCGCACCGGCGAGCCGGCAGGCGGCGGCGAACCCGGGCGCCTCATCGAGCATCCCGAGCGCGGGAGCGACCGAGCCGCTGTGCGTGTCGACATCCCCGAGCGCGACCGAAAACCCGGCTGCGGCGATCTCGGCAGCGATGTTGATCGCCAGGGTCGTGCGCCCGGGGGCACCCGCCGGCCCCCACACCGCAATCACCGTGCTGCCGCTCACCTCGATCACCGTTTCGGGCGCCTCCGGAACGAACCCGGAGAGCGCTGCCTCCAACTCCCGCCAACCGCTCTCGAGCGGGAGTGTCTCGTGAAGTCCGAGCGCGTGCGCGTGCCGGCGGTCCGCGTCCTCGGCAACGAGGGCGAGCACCCGCACCCCCGCTTCATCACACAGCGCAAGCAGCCGGTCGGTGAGATGCCGCTCCGTCGCCGACGCGATAACAACATCCAGTTCGAGGTGCTCCACGCGTGACGCGAGCTCGTGCGCCGTGGAGCATCGCGCGACCACCTCGTGCCCGTGCCGCTCCGCCTCGACGACCAAACGATCCTCTACCTCGAGCGGCAGGGAGGTTGCGATGCGCGCCATGCTCAGAGGGGCAGGTCGACGGGAATCACGGCGAGCGACGCACCGTTCGCGATCGCCTCCAGAACCCGTGCTGTGGCGAACCGCGGAATGAGAATCTCGACAACCGCACCGGAGCCCCCGACGACGATTCCCTCCTCGTCGATCACCCGCACGACGATCGCTGACGGCACAAGTACAACGGGCGCACCGAACGTGCGGCTTTCGACCTCGCGAGCCGACCAGACATCCACTCGTGATCCCGGCGCAATGGATGCCGGCAACCGCGAATCCAGCGACAGCACGACCGAGGTCAGATTCAGGCCCGCGACGCTTCCGATCGCGGAGGCCGGCACGAGTTCACCCGGCGCCGACATGCCTCGTCAGGATGACCCCGTCATCCGGAACATCGGATGCGGAAAGGTAGAGGCCCGCGGTATCGCCGCTCATGCCTGTCGGCACCAGGTCGCTGAGCGTGATCCTGTCGCCCGGGGTGAGAGCAGCGCGCGCCGCCAACACCTGCACGGAATCGTCGGCTGCGCTCACGAGCGTCATCACGCCGAACGATGATGCGCCAATCAGGGCGAGGCCGATGATGAATCGTGGGTCCAGCCAGAACGACGCACGCACCGTGCGCGCCGGCTTGCCTGCGTTCCTGCCTGGGTGTTCCTGGGTCATGGCTCTCCTCGTGGGTGTGCAGGAACCATCGTGTTGAACAGGCGGAATCGCGGCAAAAGTTATCCACATGCCGGTTTCACCGTAAGTGACGAGCGCACAATAGGTGGATGACTGACACCGGTTCCGCGAACAGCATCGGGCGTTTCCTGACGCTCGCCGACACCGCGGAAGTGCTCGAACATCTCCACGAGCCAGGCGTATGCGCTGGTTCGGTCCGGCGAACTCCCGGCGATCAAGATCGGCGGACACGGGCACTGGCGGGTGGAGCGCGACGTGCTCGAGTCTTACATCGAGGCGATGTACGAGGAGGCCAGGCGCATGAGCCTGTGGAACCAGTCCGACTTCGGCAATCTGCCCGAACTGTCGATCGGCGGCCCCGCCGCGAGGGATCACAGCCGCACGAGAAGTATCTGATCGAGCCTGATCACGCGGTGCTCAGTCACCGCTGATTGCCGCCGCACACCACCCGCCTCGTGTACGGCAAGATCGCAGTGGTCACGACCGACCCGGTCGAGGGTGCCGTGGATGACTGCTCCCGCCAGCCGAACCTCGAGCTGCTGCCGCCGCCGGCACAGGTCGCGCAGCACGAACCCGAACCCGAGGCGCGCAGACAGCGAATGCGGCGGTTCGGTTGTGCCCGTCGCGCTGAGACTCGGCACCACATCGTCGCGCTGAAGGATGAGCCCGGCGACCGCGTCAAGGGGAACCACACACGTGGCGGTGCGTGTTCCGCCGTCGTCAAGTTGCCCTGCGAGCCAATCCCGGCCGAACGCATCCGGGGTCACGGCGACGCGCGTTCCATCTCCCAGCGCGAGACGTAGGGGCACCCGCCCGGCCGAGCACAGCGACAGGATGCGGTCACGCAGGCTGAGGCGAGCAAGTCGCAGACGCTCCTCCTCGGCGTGAAGGTCGATCTCCTCCATGGTCAGTTCCTGCTCGAGCTGGCTCTCGAGGTCGTCGAACAGGTTGTCCCACCGCATCCGCCGACCGTATCCACCACGACCGAACCCAACCAGAGTTATCCACAGCCCCACCACGGGGGCATGGCTATTGCTCAGGTTAGCTGCTTTAGTTGTCTAGCCCCACATGGGGGTATACCGACCGTCTCGCCCCCCGAACACGAGATTGGACAACGATGTCTGCTTCCGTGCCCGCCCCCGCCGTCGCACTTGAGCCCACCCACGAACCCGATCATCCGCGGTACGACTCCGATGACTTCTTCGGGCAGCAGCCCGCGTCGACCTCGTCGCTGCCGGATCCGCGCCCGCTCCTGGAAAACCTGACCCGTTCGGTCATCGAGATCCTGGCTGGCGCGCGGGACCTCGAACAGATCGCGAGGTGGGTGACGGATGACGTCTACCGGCACCTGCTCAAACGTGTTGTGCTCTCGACCAGGGCTCGCCGGGCCCGCGGCCAGTCAGCGGGACGACCCAACTTCTCGATCGGGTCATCGTCACTGTGCGAACCACGCGACGGAGTGATCGAAGCCGTCGTCATCGTGCGGGGTCGGGCACGCACCCGTGCGGTCGCGATCCGGCTTGAGGGACTCGACAGCCGCTGGCGCGCCACCGCCATCAACGTGTTGTAACCCGGTGGTCGAGCACAACCGGTGGTCGAGACGGGGTCGAGACCGGTGGTCGAGCAACAACCGGTGGTCGAGCGGAGTCGAGACCGGTGGTCGAGCAACCCCGGTGGTCGAGCGGAGTCGAGACCGGGTGAGATCTCGACAAGCTCGATCACCGGATCTCGACAAGCTCGATCACCGGATCTCGACGAGCTCGATCACCGGAGGCTAGCGCTTCTTGTTCTTCTCCTGCGCACGTCGCTGCGCGCGGTTGACGGGCGGTGCACCCGCGGCGGGCGGCTTCTGGCCGAACGCCCCAACCTGGCCACTCGCTGCCGGCTGCTGGCCTTGCGGCCGACCGAACGCGGGATTGAGCGCGGCGCCCTGCTGGGCTTGCGCCTGCTGCGCCCGCGCCGTGGCGGCCCGTTCGACCTGGCCGCGCTGGTTGCGCACCTCAACTTCGCCCGCGTTGTCTGAGCTCGGTGCTGAGTAGGTGAGCCGGTCGGTGGGAGCCGCATTGCCCGTGAGTCCCTTGGCTGCGACTGTCGGAACCGCAGCGGTACCGCCGGTGCCGTTCACCTCGACTTCGAGGTTGAACAGGAAGCCGACGGTCTCTTCGCGAATCTGCCCCATCATGCTCTGGAACAGGGCGAATCCCTCACGCTGGTACTCGACGAGCGGATCGCGCTGGGCCATTGCCCGCAGTCCGATGCCGTCTTTCAGGTAGTCCATCTCGTACAGGTGGTCGCGCCAGCGGCGATCGATCACCGAGAGCACCACGCGACGCTCCAGTTCACGCATCGCCTGCTCACCGAGCTGTTCGGTGCGACGGGCGTAAGCGAGTTGCGCATCCGACAGCAGCTCCTGCTTGAGGAACTTGTCGGTGAGACGCCCGCGGGAACCGGCTTCGCTGATGACCTCGTCGATGGTGAGCGAGATCGGGTAGAGCGTTTTGAGTTCGGTCCACAGCGCCTCGAAATCCCAGTCGTCGCTGTGGCCTTCGGACGTGTGCACGTCGATGACCTCGGTGATGACGTCTTCGAGGAACCTCTGCATGCGATCCTGCAGGTCGTCGCCCTCGAGGATGTGCCGACGGTCGCTGTAGATCGCCTCGCGCTGCCGGTTGAGCACGTCATCGTACTTGAGCACGTTCTTGCGGATCTCCGCGTTGCGCGACTCCACCTGTGACTGTGCGCTGCGGATGGCGCGGCTCACGACTTTCGACTCGATGGCCAGGTCGTCGGGAACACTGCCGCGGCCCATGAGCGCCTCCGCTGCGCCGCTGCTGAACAGGCGCATGAGGTCATCCTGGAGCGACAGGTAGAAGCGACTCTCACCGGGGTCGCCCTGGCGACCGGAGCGTCCGCGCAGCTGGTTGTCGATGCGCCGGGACTCGTGACGTTCGGTGCCGAGCACGTAGAGTCCGCCGACCTCGATGACTTTCGCGGCCTCCTCCTCGACGTTCTTCTTCACCTCTTCGTAGACCTTGTCCCACTCGGCCTCGTACTCCTCCGGAGTGTCCACCGGGCTGAGGCCTTTGGCATTCATCTGGGCGACAGCGAGGAACTCGGCGTTGCCGCCGAGCATGACGTCGGTTCCACGACCGGCCATGTTGGTGGCGACGGTCACGGCACCGACGCGGCCCGCCTGGGCGACGATGGATGCCTCACGTGCGTGGTTCTTGGCGTTGAGCACCTCGTGCTTGACGCCGCGTTTGGCGAGCATCTTCGACAGGTATTCGCTCTTCTCGACGCTTGTGGTTCCGACGAGCACCGGCTGGCCGGTAGCGTGCCGACCGACGATGTCTTCGACGACCTGGCCGAACTTCGATTCCTCGTTCTTGTAGATGAGGTCGGACTGGTCTTTGCGGATCATCGGCTTGTTGGTCGGGATGGCCACAACGCCCAGCTTGTATGTGGACATGAATTCGGCGGCTTCGGTTTCGGCCGTACCGGTCATGCCGGCGAGTTTCTTGTACAGGCGGAAGTAGTTCTGCAGGGTCACTGTCGCGAGGGTCTGGTTCTCGGCCTTGACCGCGACACCTTCCTTCGCCTCGATGGCCTGGTGGATTCCTTCGTTGTAGCGGCGTCCGACGAGGATTCGTCCGGTGTGCTCGTCGACGATGAGCACTTCGCCGTTCATGACGACGTAGTCCTTGTCTTTCTTGAACAGCGCGCGACGCCTTGATCGAGTTGTTGAGGAACGAGATCAGCGGGGTGTTGGCCGACTCGTACAGGTTGTCGATGCCGAGGTAGTCTTCAACCTTCTCGATGCCCGACTCAAGCACACCGACGGTGCGCTTCTTCTCGTCGACCTCGAAGTCCTCGCCCGGCACGAGGCGCTTGGCGAGGTTGGCGAACTCGGTGAACCAGCGGTTCGCTTCACCGGATGCGGGACCGGAGATGATGAGCGGGGTGCGCGCCTCATCGATGAGGATGGAGTCGACCTCGTCGACTATGGCGAAGAAGTGGCCGCGCTGCACCATGTCGCTTGCCTGCCAGGCCATGTTGTCGCGAAGGTAGTCGAAGCCGAACTCGTTGTTGGTGCCGTAGGTGATGTCGCACGCGTACTGTTCGCGGCGCTCCTGCGGGTTCTGGCCGGAGAGGATCACGCCCGTGGTCATTCCGAGTGCACGGAAGATGCGGCCCATGAGTTCGGACTGGTAGCTCGCGAGGTAGTCATTGACGGTGACGATGTGCACGCCGCGGGACGCGATCGCGTTGAGGTATGCCGGCATGACGGCGACGAGGGTCTTGCCTTCACCGGTCTTCATCTCCGAAATGTTGCCGAGGTGCAGGTTCGCGCCACCCATGAGTTGCACGTCGAAGGGCCGCAGGCCGATGGTGCGCATCGCTGCCTCACGCACGGCGGCGAACGCCTCCGGCAGCAGGTCTTCCAGTGACTCTCCGTTGGAGTACCGTTCCCGAAG
Source organism: uncultured Actinomycetota bacterium (assembly GCA_963848065.1). GTDB lineage: Bacteria > Actinomycetota > Actinomycetes > Actinomycetales > Microbacteriaceae > CAWKBZ01. The sequence goes on from CAWKBZ010000002.1 coordinate 258,948, forward strand.
TTCGACTGTCTCGTTGCGGAGTTCGTCGTCGGTGAGTTCCCTGAAGTCGTCTTCCAGGTGGTTGATCGCCTCGGCGTAGTGCTTGAGGCGGCGGATGACGCGCCCCTCGCCTACGCGAAGTGCGCGTTCGAGAACGTTGGCCAAGGATGACTCCCAAAGGTTGAGTGCGCCACGATGCTCTCGTGACCGACTCGTTATGGTATCAAGCCATTGTGCATCGGTGCTGCGATCCGCCCGTCGGCGGACCGCAGCACCCGCCCCATGTGGCTGTCCTGTCAGCGGCTCCCGGCCCGGGCGCGCAGCTGTTCCGGCAGTTCGCTCAGTTCTTCGTCGAGTCCGATGACGCCGTAGTCCCACCCTTTGCGCCGGTAGACGACACTCGGGCGGCCGGTCTCGCTCTCGATGAAGAGGAAGAAGTCGTGGCCGACCAACTCCATGTGGTCGACGGCGTCTTCGGTCGACATCCGCGTTGCCGGAAAGACTTTCTTGCGGATGACTACGGGACTGTACGTCTCCTCTTCGCTGCTGGGTGCTTCGCCGTTGTTGATCGGCACCGAGCCCGTCGCCACGTTGGCGATGACTTCGGGGCTCGCGGGCGTGATGTCGACGACCCGGAAGCCGTCGGATGACGCCTCCCGCAGTGAGACAGGACGGTGTTTGCCCCTGTGAACTTTCCGCCTGTCCTTCGCCTGCCGGATCCGTTCGATGAGCTTGTCGATCGCGAGGTCAAACGCGACGTACTTGTCACTTCCTGCTGATTCCGCGCGGACAATCGGTCCCGGACCGATGAGGGTCAGCTCAACTCGGTCGTCTCCGGTTGTGCCGTTCGCCTTCTCGTGGTGACGACACACTTTGATCTCGAGGGCGATCGCCCTGTCGGCGAGATGTGCGACCTTTTCTGCTTTATCGGTCGCGTATTCACGGAATCTATCCGTCACTCCCAGGTTGCGTCCGTTTACTGAAATTTCCACGGTGACCTCCTAGCCCCAGTGCGCGTCGCCCGGATGCCAGGCGATGACCTAACGCGCCCTTATGCACACCGTAACCCTCATGCCCCACAAAGTCACTGTGGATGCGATAACTGCTGGTTTCCGGTGAACAGGCGTGGCGTGAATGCCAGCGCTGCACTGCAGGCGACGACTCCGCCGGCTTCGCGGATGGCGCGCGCGGCCTCGCGGAAGGTCGCTCCCGTCGTCAGTACGTCGTCGACGAGAACGACCACGCGACCCGCAAGCCGGGTGCGCGCACGCATGGCAAGGTGGAGGTTGGCGGCCCGATCATCCACTCCCAGCGTTTTCTGGCTGTCGGTGCGCTTGTCGTATTCGAGCGCGTGGGTGAGCCTGAAACCGGCCTTCTGGCACAACAGTGCGACCGGGTTGTAGCCGCGGCGCCGCCAGGCCGTCCTGCTCGTGGGGATGGGAACGAGCAGGGGCGCAGCCGAGAGTTCACCGCCGCATTCGAGGGCGCGCGGTGAGGGCGGCGGCGAGCGGAAGGGACAGGGGTCGGGCGATATCGGTGCGACCCTGCTCCTTCAATCCGATGATGGCCTTGCGCACGGCGCCCTCATAGCGGAGAGCGGTGTAGACCATGTCGCCACCATCGAGTGTCCGAGGGGTCACATCGGCGGTGAGGAGCGCGCGGCAGTCACCGCACAGGCCTCGGTCGGCGCTCCCGCAACCGGCGCAGTCGACCGGCGCGAGCACGGCGAGCGCGTCGAGGATCGCATCGAGTAGGCGGGGCGGCATTCGCACAGCATTTCAGCGTGGGGCGAGCGAGGAGGGGCGGGAGGAGGAACTGTGGAGAATGCCCGGCGACTACTGCTGCACGGCGAGAAGATCTGCGACGATGCCGACATCGAGCCAGCCGCTCACCCGGTACGTGCGGATTGAGCCACTCTCGGTTCGGACGCGCAATTGGTCCGTGCCGTTGCCGCCCGCCAGCTGCACGGCGCCCTCGACCTGGCTGGGTGGCTCGCGGCGCCCGCCGACAGTGTACTCCGTGACCACCTCGAGTTCGTCGGACCGGGCCAGGGTCGCCACCGTGCTCGAGTCGACCCATGCGGCGTCGATCGGGGCATCCATTGTGACCGGCAGGGCTTCGAGCGGGCCGAGGCCAGTCGGAACCCCGTCTCCGTCGCGAATGATTCCGGCGACGTACAGCGCCGGACCGGAATTCGTGGCCAGATAGGCGAGCAGGCGGGCACCGTCGCGGGCTACGGCAAGGGACACGATCGTGCCTTCGTCTGGCAGTCCGGACGCTATCTCATGCACGATGCCATCCGATCCGGTCGCGTGCACCGCTGACGGGTCATTCGACGGCACCGACCAGACGAAACGCTTGGTGTCGATCGACGGGGCGATGAGGTTCGGCCGCGCATCGATCAGCAGCGGATCAGCCGCCTCGTTCGTAACGAGATAGACCCTTCCGTCGCCGCCGAGCACCGCCGCCGCCGCCCTGCCGCGAGCGAGGGCCACCCCGAGCGGATCGAGCGCGGTCACCTTCGGGCCGATCGCGATGGCCGACGTGCCGCTCATCGACGCAAAACCGAACGTGTCTCCCTGGCGCACGAGCGGCGACGGTTCGACGGTGGGAGCGTGGATGGCGTCGCTCAATCCCGGCTCGGCGACGGGCAACGGTGCGCCCGCTGCCGTGATCGCGACACTGCGCACAGTCGTCCTCATCGTGGTGAAACTCCTGGTCAGCTGGTCCAGCATCCTCGCCCGGTCGACCGTGCTGGCTGCGGCGATCTCCGGATTGAGATCGACGGTCAGCACGCCGTCGATGAGCTCGGGCGGCGAGAAGGTGGTGCCCTCGGGGAATGCAGAAACGGTGGAGCCCTGCAGCCACTCGGCCTGGCCGCCCAGGAGGGCGTTGACGATACGAAGGGGAACGTTCGATTGCGTGGGGAACCAGCGAACATCGGGCACGAGATACTCGAAGAACGGATCGAAGAAGTACACCGAGTGCTCGCGGTAGCCAAGACCGAAGTTCAATCTCGACAACACGATGCCGTCCTGCAGCTCGTTGATGCGCCACTCACCGTCCACCTGCTCGAAACGGAACGTTCTCACCTGGGTACCCGCCGAGGTGTCCTCCGATAAACGCCCTGGGCGCTCACGGAGGCGCGTGTGCTGACGGCGTATTCGATGACGTTCTCGCCGCGCTGGGTGCTCACTTCGCCGGTCTCCCGGACGAGCAGGCTGCGGTTGGGATTCCAGTTCTCCGCCGCTTCCTGGGTGAGGAACTGGCGGGCGATCTCGTAGCCGCCCTCGGGCGAGGTCGCGGCCTGCATGAAGCCCGTCAGGATCTCCTGCTGGCTCGCGCCCAACCTGGGGGCCGGAGGGAAGGGTCGCGGCGCCGAAGTCACGGTCCTGCACGATCCCGCCGGCATTCACGCCGCCCTGGGTGGGGATACCGACGCATCCACCCGCCGTGAACGCGATCACGGCCGCGACAGCGGTGGCGACAACACCGCGCCGCACTCTCACGATGACTCCGCCTTCGTCATCGTGGGACTCGGGTTTTCCTGCCGCGTCGGCACATCGTCCGCGGGCGGCAGCTCGAGCGGGGACGACGCGACGGTGGCACCGCGCTCGCGCGGAAGCGTGAGCCGGAAGCAGGAGCCCTCGCCGGGAGCGCTCCAGACCTCGAGCCAGCCGCCGTGCAGCGCCGCGTCCTCGAGCGAGATCGCGAGGCCGAGCCCGGTGCCGCCGGTCGTGCGCTGGCGGGACGGGTCGGCGCGCCAGAACCGGTCGAAGACGCGCTCCATCGCTGCGGGGGTCATCCCGACCCCGTAGTCGCGCACGGCGATCGCGACGGCGATCTGCGTCGCTGTCGACGTAGACGACGATCGGCTTGCCCTCGCCGTGGTCGATCGCGTTGCCGAGCAGGTTCTGCAGGATGCGGCGGATGCGGCGAGCGTCGACCTCCGCCTCGAAGTATCCGCCCGGCGCGACGAGCCGCAGCTCGGAGCCCTTCGCCTCGGCGAGCGGTGCCACCGCGCTCGATCGCGTCCTCGACGAGGCGCACGAGGTTCGTCGGCTCGGTCTCGAGTGTCGACGGCGCCGGCGTCGTACCGGCTCATCTCGAGCAGGTCGGCGAGCAGCAGCTCGAACCGCTGCGACCTGGGTGTGCAGCAGCTCGGCGGTGCGCGCCGTCGGCGGCGGGAAGGTGTCGCGCTGGTCGTAGAGCACGTCGCCGGCGAGCCGGATCGTCGTGAGCGGCGTGCGCAGCTCGTGCGAGACGTCGGAGACGAAGCGCTGCTGCACCTGCGAGAGGTCGGCGAGCTGCGTGATCTGCTGCTGCAGGCTGTCGGCCATGCCGTTGAACGAGCGCGCGAGGGTCGCGATGACGTCTTCGCCCGCTCCGGGATGCGCACCTCGAGCTGCCCGCCGCGAGCTTCTCGCTGGTCTCGGCGGCCAGGCGCACCGGGCCGACGACGAGCCGCACGACGACGTAGGTGACGGCGCCGATGAGCAGGACGAGCGCGAGCCCGCCGAGCGAGGAGGGTCTGCTGCACGAAGTCGAGGGTCTCCTGCGCGTCGGTGAGGTCGTAGACGAGGTAGAGCTCGTAGAAGCCCGCGTTCGGAATGGAGAGCGGCGACCCGACGACGATGCCGGGGGCCGAGGCACCCCTCGTCGCCGGGGATCGAGACCGACTGCCAGAACATCTCGCGGGCGCTCGTCGCTGACGCAGCCACTTCTGCCCGCAGCTCGCTGCTGATGAGCGCTGCTGTGGCCCGAGGCGGAGACGTGAAGATGTCCTGGGGCACCTGCGGACCGCCTGTCCGGCCGACCGCACGATCGCGACGAGGGTCGTGCTGGTTGTTGCAGCCGAGCGGTTGACGAGGATCGACCGCTTCAGCATCGTGGTGTCGAGTTCGGTGCCCACCGCCTGCTCGGCGCTCGCGTTGAAGAGGTTCTGCACCGTCGAGGTTGGCGCGCTCGGCACCGGCGAGCACCTGGTCGCGGCGTGCTTCGAACAGGTTGGTGCCCACGCTCACCGACATGTATGCGCCGATGATGCCGACGGCGAGACTCGACAGCACGACCGTGATCGCGACGGTGCGCAGCTGGAGCGACGACCGCCAGAGCCTCGTGAGTCTGGCGAGCCAGGCGCGCCACGTCGAAAGGACGGCATTTGGTCTGCTACGTGGTTGCGCCCGCGCGGTAGCCGACGCCGCGCACGGTCATCACGATCCGCGGGTTGTCCGGGTCGTGCTCGACCTTCGCGCGCAGGCGCTGCACGTGCACGTTCACGAGGCGGGTGTCGGCCTTGTAGTGGTAGCCCCACACCTGCTCGAGCAGCATCTCGCGCGTGAACACCTGCTGCGGCTTGAGCGCGAGCGCGAGCAGCAGCTCGAACTCGAGCGGGGTGAGGTTGATGCGCGTCTCGCCGCGGCGCACCTCGTGCCCGGCGACATCGATGACGAGATCGCCGACCTGCAGTATCTCGTTCGAGTCGGTGACCGTCGGGCGCAGACGGGTGCGGATGCGCGCGACCAGTTCCTTGGGATTGAAGGGCTTGACGACGTAGTCGTCTGCGCCGCTCTCGAGGCCCTTGACGACATCCGCCGTGTCGCCCTTCGCGGTGAGCATGATGATCGGGACACCCGATTCCTCACGGATGCGGGCGCACACCTCGATGCCGTCCATGCCGGGCAGCATGAGGTCGAGCAGCACGAGGTCGGGATTGGCGCGATGGAAAGCGTCGACGGCAACGACGCCGTCCGCGCAGAAGTACGGCTCGAACCCCTCGGTGCGCAGCACGATGCCGATCATCTCCGACGAGCGCGGTGTCGTCATCGACTACCAGAATTCTCGCGTTCATGGTCCTCATCTGCCTGATGTTGAAAAGCACTGGCGCTCCCTGTGAGGAGCTTTCGCACAAGAGTAGCCGAGTGTGAAAGCATAATCCTGAGGTTCGCACTGGGTGAACTGCGGAGGGCATGACGTGACCGACAACAGCCAGTGGCAGTCACCGAGCGGCGCGAATCAACCTCCGGCCTCGAATGAGGGCACGTTTGCCGCCCCCGGCGGCCCGCCGCCCCAGCCCGGCCTACGCGCCGCCACCGCAGCAACCCGGGTGGACCCCGCCGCCCAAGCCCGGCCTGATTCCGCTGCGGCCGCTCACCCTCGGCAACATTCTTGCGGGCGGCGTTCCAGGTGATGCGGCGCAACCCGAAGCCGACCTTCGGGTCTCGCCCTGCTCGTCACCGGTGTTGTCACCATCCTCGGCGTCATCGTCGGTGGCCTTGCGATCTTCTTCGCCGTCTCGCGATCGCTGACCGCGGAAACCGCTGAAGATTTCGAGACACTCACCGCGGGGGGGATCGCGCTCGCCATCATTGCCACCCTGCTGGTCGCCGGGGTCAGTATCGTCGGCACGGCGATCCTGCAGGGCGTCATCACCCTTGAGGTTTCGCGCGCAACGGTTGCGGAGAAGCTGAAACTTCGCGGGCTGTGGCGGATGGCCAAGGGTCGCATCGGCGCACTCATCGGCTGGGCGATCCTCGCCGGCACCGCCGTTCTCATCGCCATCTCCGTCGTGGTCCTGTTTGTGATCATCGTCGCTTCCACTCTGGGAGCCGCGGGGCTGCTCCTCGCTGTGGTGATCGGGCTCCTCGGCGGCATGGCCCTTGCCGCGGGAGCGATCTGGATCGGAACCAAACTCGTTCTCGTGCCGAGCGTTCTCATGATCGAACGGCTCACCCTCATGCAGTCACTGCGGCGCTCCTGGTCGCTGACCACCGGCTACTTCTGGCGCACCTTCGGAATCCTTCTGCTCGTCAACGTGATGCTGAGTGTCGCCATCCAGATCATCACAACACCGCTGAGCTTCTTCGCGGGCATCCTGTCAGCACTCATCAACCCGAACGAGGACCCGGGTCCGATGCTGGGATGGTTCCTCGTCATCTACATCATCACGCTCGTCGTGACCCTGCTGGCGTCGGCTGTCGCCGCGATCGTGACGACGGCAACGGCTGCCCTGCTCTACATCGACGTGCGGATGCGCAAGGAGGGTCTCGACCTCGAACTCACGCGGTTCGTCGAGGCCCGCCAGGGCGGCGACAGCACTGTCGCCGATCCGTACCTGCCGCGCCCCGAAGAGGTGCAGTACTACTCCCAGTCGACAGCGCAGCCCGCGCCGCCGGCCGGCCAGTCGCCCTGGGCATGACCCTGAGACAGTTGCTGCCGATCGAGGTTCCTGTCGAGCCCGACGCCGAAGAAGCGCGCCAGTGGCTCATCACCGAGCTCTCCAAGCCGGAGTATGAGGCGGCTCGCCCCACCCTGTTCGACCGGATCGCCGCAGCGTTCTTCGAATGGTTGGGGTCGATCTTCAACTTCGGGCCGGGCTTCGGCATACCGGGGCTGCTGCCGATCATTCTCACCATCGTCGTGCTCGTCGCCCTGATCGTGGCGTTCCTCGTCTTCGGCGTTCCACGCCTGAACCGGCGCAGTGCCGCCCAGCACGGAACCCTGTTCGGCGAGAACGACAACAGGAATGCTGCGGCGCTCAGGCTGGCAGCCCAGGCCGCCGCCGCCAGGGGGGACTTCACCACGGCCATCACCGAAATGTTCCGCTGCATCGCGAGGGGTTTGAGCGAACGCACGATCGTGACGACCTTCCCCGGCACGACCGCGACCGGCTTCGCTGCCCAGGCGGGGAGCGCCTTCCCGAACAGCGCCTCTGAACTCGTTGCCGCGGCATCCACTTTCAACGACGTGCGCTACCTCGGCGGTGAGGGAACGGCCGAAACCTTTGGCGCGATCGCCGAACTCGAACGCTCGCTGCGGGGCGCCCGGAGCCACGTCGAGGTCGGTGCCCCGTGACTGTCACCGAACAGGAGGTACTGACCCCGAGGCTGCGCACGACCGCCCGGCGCGGGTCGTTCTGGGTTGCCGCCGGCATCTTCGCCGTGCTCGTCGCCCTCGTGCTGCTGGTGCTGCGCGGAGCACAGGCCGACGCCGGGCGCCTTTCGATAGACAATGCAGCGCCGCAGGGCGCGAAGGCCGTCGCGGAGGTGCTGCGGCAGCAGGGGGTCACCGTGACGGCGACGGCAACCCTCGCGTCGACCAGGGAAGCGCTCCGGGGGCAGGCATCCACCACTGCTGTTCTGTACGACGAATCCAACCTGCTGTCGGCCGAGCAGTTGCAGGCGCTCGTCGGACTCGCCGACCACCTCATTCTCATCGAACCGGGTTTCCGCGCCCTCGGCGAACTCGCGCCCGACGTGCTGCTCGCGGGAACCGCGGACGGCACTCTCACGGCCGATTGCGCGCTGCCAGCGGTGCAGCGGGCCGGCACCGTGAGCGAGGGCGGGCGCGCCTACCGCTACGACGGCACCGACGGCGACACCGTGCTGTGCCTCGGCAGCGGCGACGACGCCTACTCGCTCGTCCGAACCACCATCGGCGAGCAGCAACTCACGATCGTGGGCACCGGCGGACGCCTTCACCAACGGGGGCATCATCGAGGGCGGCAACGCGGCGCTCGCACTCGGACTTCTCGGCGAGCACGAGAACCTCGTCTGGTACACACCCTCATTCGAAGACCTCGCCGCCGGAATCGACTCGCCACCGACCTTCGCCGAACTCTCACCGGCGTGGGTCATCCCCGTAACGACCCTCACCCTGCTCGTGGTGATCGCGGCCGGCATCTGGCGCGGTCGGCGCTTCGGGCCGCTCGTCGTCGAGAACCTGCCGGTGACCGTGCGGGCGAGCGAGACCATGGAGGGCCGCGCGCGGCTGTACCAGAAGAGTTCGGCGCGGCTGCGCGCGCTCGACTCGCTGCGCATTGGCACGATCGCCCGACTCGCGCGAAGCTGCGGACTGCCCCGGCTCGCCACCGTCGAGGAGGTCGTTGCCGCCGTGGCGCCGCTCACCGGCAGGCCGGTCACCGAGGTTCGTGGACTGCTGATCGACCGGCACCCGGCGAGCGACGCGGAACTCGTGGTGCTCTCCGACGAACTGCTCGAACTGGAACGAAACGTCGACTTACCCAAGTAAGCGTCCGCCTGATGGCTTCAACGGAAGTGAACGATCCCATGACCGAAGAACGACGAGTTGCGAAGTGCATTCACCCAGGTGCGTGCGGAAGTGGGCAAGGCCGTCGTCGGCCAGGACGCCGCCGTAACGGGTCTGATGATCGCCCTGCTCGCGGGCGGGCACGTGCTGCTCGAGGGCGTGCCCGGCGTCGCGAAGACGCTGCTCGTGCGCACGCTCAGCCACACGCTGCAGCTCGACACCAAACGCGTGCAGTTCACGCCCGACCTCATGCCGGGCGACGTCACCGGCTCGCTCGTCTACGACGCGAAGGCCGGCGAGTTCGAGTTCCGCGAGGGACCGGTGTTCACGAACATCCTGCTCGCCGACGAGATCAACCGCACGCCCCCGAAGACGCAGTCGGCGCTGCTCGAGGCGATGGAGGAGCGGCAGGTCTCGGTCGACGGCGTGAGCCGCAAGCTCCCCGTGCCGTTCCTGGTCGCCGCGACCATGAACCCGATCGAGTACGAGGGCACCTACACGCTGCCCGAGGCGCAGCTCGACCGCTTCCTGCTCAAGCTCGTGCTCGACCTGCCGGACGCGCGACGACGAGGTCGAGGTGCTCGCCGCGCACGCCGCCGGCTTCAACCCGCGCGACCTCGCGGCCGCCGGCGTCACCCCCGTGCTCGACGCCGACACAGCTCGCCGACGCGCAGGCCGCCGTCGCGAAGGTCGGCGCCAGCGCCGACGTGATCGGCTACGCGGTCGACCTCGCGCGCGCCACCCGCCAGAGCCCCTCGGTGAAGCTCGGCGTGAGCCCGCGCGGCACGACCGCGCTGCTCGCCGCCGCGAAGGCGTGGGCGTGGCTCAACGGGTTCGACGCGATCACGCCCGACCACGTGCAGGCGATGGCGCTGCCGGTGCTGCGCCACCGCATCCAGCTGCGCCCCGAGGCGGAGCTCGAGGGCGTCTCGGCCGACACGATCCTGCGCTCGATCCTGCAGCAGGTGCAGGTGCCGATCTAATGCGATGGCGATCTCTCGGGATGGTTCGTTCGTCCTCGTCGCGCTCGGCGTCGTGCCGGTCGTGGTCGTTCGAGCGACCCGTTCGCGCTCGTTGTGTGGCTGCGGCTTCGTCGTGCTGCTGGCATCGCATCGACCTGATGCTCGCCGGGTCCCCGCGCCGGATCACGCTCGCGCGCGAGCTGCCCGACCGGGTGCGGCTCGGCGAGACGCGTCGCCGCCGACACTGCTGCTCACGAACCAGGGCGTCGCGCACCGTGCGCGGTGTCGTGCGCGACGCCTGGCAGCCCTCCGCGGGCGCCGCGCCCACCCGCCAGCGGATCAGCGTGCCCGCGGGCGAGCGGCGTCGATCGTCACGACGCTGACGCCGTTCCGGCGCGGCGAGCGGCGCGCCGCGCACGTGACCGTGCGCTCTCGGGCCGCTCGGCTCGCCGCGCGGCAGGCGACGCATCCAGCTCCCGGCAGCGATCACGGTGCTGCCGCCGTTCAACGCGCGCAAGCACCTGCCGTCGCGGCTGGCCCGGCTGCGCGAACTCGACGGCGCGCACGAGCGTGATGGTGCGCGGGCAGGGCACCGAGTTCGACAGCCTGCGCGAGTACGTGCGCGGCGACGACGTGCGCTCGATCGACTGGCGGGCACGACGCGCTCGCACGGAGCGGACCTCGTCGTGCGCACCTGGCGACCCGAGCGCGACCGCCGGGTCGTCATCGTCATCGACAGCGGGCGCACCTCGGCCGCGCGCATCGACAACGAGCCGCGCATCGACACCGCGTTCGAGTCGGCGCTGCTGCTCGCCGCCCTCGCCAGCAGGCGCGGGCGACCGCGTCGACCTGCGTCATCTACGACCGCCGCGTGCGCGGGCGCGTGCAGGGCGCGACCGGCGCCGAACTGCTCTCCCGCATGGTCAACACGATGGCACCGGTCGACCCCGAACTCATCGAGATGGACTGGACCGCCGTGCCCGCCCTCGTGCGCTCGGTCACGTCGCAGCGCGCGCTCGTCGTGCTCGCGACCTCGATCGACGCTCCCGGCGGCATCGCGGGGCCTGCTCTCGGTGCTGCCGCAGCTCACCCGCAAGCACACCGTCGTCGTGGCCTCGGTCACCGACCCCGACGTGCTCGAGGCGACGCGCCAGCGCGGCGACCGCGAGCAGGTGTACCGCGCGGCCGCGGCCGAACGGGCGCTGCTCGACATGTCGCGCGTGTCTGCCGCCATCCGCCAGCTCGGCGGCGAGGTCGTCACGGGCGCGCCCGCCGACCTGCCGCCCGCCCTCGCCGACCGCTACATCGCGCTCAAGGCCGCCGGCCGCCTGTAGCGCGCGGCCCCGCCCTCGCGCCGCCAGCTTCGCCCGGCCGAAATGAAGGCAATTCCTTCGACACGGGCCGCGCAGCCGCGAACTTCGGTGCGATGACTGCAGATTGCCTTCATTTCGGTACGAGAGAGACCGGAGAGGGGGAGTGGGCGGCACGGCCCGCCAGGCGCGCGGGGCGGGGGGTTCGCGGTAATCTGCGGGTGTCAGCACACGCAACGAGGGAGAAACCATGGCGACGAAGCCAGCACCGGCCAAACCAGCAGCACAGAAACCCCTGACGGGCGCGGGGCTTCTCGCACGACTCGTCGCCGAGGCGTTCGGAACGTTCGTGCTCGTCTTCAGCGTCATCGGCACGGCGCTGTTCGCCTCAGGCAACACCGGCTACCTCGGAGTTGCCGTCGCTGCCGGTCTCGCCGTGCTCGCCGCCGCCTACGCGGTCGGCCACATCTCGGGCGGACACTTCAACCCCGCCGTCACCCTCGGCGCGGCAGCGGCGGGGCGGATGCCGTGGCGAGACGTTCTGCCATACATCGTCGCGCAGATTCTCGGCGGCGCACTCGCCACCTCCGCCCTCTTCTTCATCGGCACCGGCGCGGCGAACCCCGACTTCGGCACCTTCGCCTCGAACGGTTACGGCGAACTGTCGGCGGGCGGCTTCAGTCTCGTATCGGTACTCCTCATCGAGGTGATCCTCACCGCGCTGTTCCTCTACGTCATCCTCTCGGTCACCGCGCCCGGCGCGACGACGGCCGGGTTCGCGCCCATCGCGATCGGGCTGGCTTTGACGGTCATCCACCTTGTCGCGATTCCGGTGAGCAACGCGTCAGTGAACCCGGCGCGCTCGATCGCGACGGCGATCTACGGCGGTGGCGAACCGCTCATGCAGCTGTGGGTGTTCCTCGTCGCGCCCGCGGTCGGCGCGCTCATCGCGGGCTTCACCTGGAAGGCGCTGTTCGCCCGCAGTTAGGCGGTCGGCTGCAGTGATGTCGGCAGTGTTCGCATCCGGGCGAGCGGCGAGAACGCCACGAACCCGGCTGCGAGCACTGCGCCGACGAACGCGATCCACAGCGTCGGCACGATCCCGATGGATGCCGCGAGCCCACCACTCGCGAGCGCTGCGATGGGCATGATGCCCCAGACGACGAAGCGAATGGATGCGTTCATCCGCCCGAGCAGGCGGGGCGGGCAGAGCCGCTGCCGCATCGTGACCTGGGTGATGTTGTAGACGAGGATCGTGAACGACAGCACGAACTCGGCCACGATGAGCAGCACGAGCGAGCCCGCGGTCGGCAGCAGCGACGCCAGGGGCAGCATGACGAATGACGCCCCGCCGAGGAAGGCGGAGATCGGGATGATGGTGCCCTCACCGATCCAGCGCGTGAGTCGCGGTGTCGCGACGGCACCGAGCAGTCCCCGGCTGCGCCGAACGACATCATGAGGCCGAACCCGATCGGGGCCAAGGTCGAGGTCGCGCAGCACGTAGAGCGGAAACACCGTGAACGCGAGCGCGTAGAACAGGTTCGAGGTCGCGGTCGTGCCGACGATGCTGCGGATGAGTTTCTGGTTCCAGACGAAGCGCACGCCTTCGGCGATCTCCTTCGCGAGTGGTTGGCGCTGCGTGACATCCGCCGGCTGTTCCGGATCCTGGATGCGCCACAGGAACAGGGCGGAGACGAGGTACGAGACGGCGTTCGCGATGAGCAGCACGGGGGCGAGCATCACGGTGAGCAGGGCGCCCGCGAGTCCGGGCCCGCCGATGCGCGCGACCTGCGCGGTCGCTTCGAGCGTGGAGTTGGCTTGGCCGACCTGCTCGGATTTCACCAGGATCGGGATGTAACTCTGGTACGAGACATCGAAGAAGACGGTTGCAACGCCGATGACCGCGGCGACGACGTAGAGGTGCCAGAACTCGAGCGCGTCGGCGAACCACAGGGCGGGCACGACCGCGAGGGTCACGGCGCGCACGATGTCCGCCGCAATCATTACGCGTCGCTTCATCCACCGGTCGATCCAGGCGCCGGCGGGCAGTCCGACGATGAGGAAGGCTGCGGTCGCTGCGGCGTTGAGCACACCCATCTGCCATTCGGTCGCGCCGAGCAGGGTGACCGCGAGCACGGGGATCGCGAGTTGCGTGACCTGCACGCCGAGCACACTGATGCCTTCGGCACCCCACAGCCAGAGGAAGCCGCGATTGCGGTGGACGGACTCTGGCTTCGCTTCGGTGCTCATCCGCCCATCCTCGCCAAGTGATTGAGAAAAGTCAATCGCTTCGCGTAAAGTGGATGCATGTCCGCATCCGACACGTCCTCCGCCGCAGCGGATGCGGACATGCTGAAGCGGGCGCGCGCCCTCGCATCGCCGTTGCGCCTGCGCATCCTGCGGCTGTGCCTGCACGAAGCGCGAACCAACAAGGAACTCGCCGACGACCTGGGCGTCAACCCGGGCACGCTGCTGCACCACGTGCGGTCGCTCGAGGCGAACGGGTTTCTGCGGGCGGACGAGCCGCGGCGGGGAGCGCGAGGCGCCAAAGAGGTGCCATACCGGGCGACGGGACTCAGCTGGGGCACCAGTCTGCCCAGTGCCGCACCCCTGCTCATCGAAACGTTCCTGCAGGAAATCGACGGGTTGCCTCCCGAAGACCTCGAGATCACCCGGCTCGGCCTGAAGCTCTCCCCTGCAGACCTGAAAACCATGCGCCGGAGGTTTCACGACCTCTTTCAGGAGTACGCCGCGCGCGAATCCGACCCGGATGGGGAAGCCATCTCGCTGCTCTTCGTCGCGCACAGCGACATGCCCGAATCGCAGCGCCTTAAATCACTCAGGAAGCGATGATCCGCTTCGCGCCGGCCTCGAACTCGTCGAGGTCGCCGGTCTCCCCCGCACGGAACGCCCTGCGGCCGACACCCCACTGGTAGAACAGGAATGCGGCGAGCGCGACCGTGCCGATGCCGATCTTGATCGCCCACGGCCAGTCCTGCCGGGTGATGTAGCCCTCGATGATGCCCGAAACCCCCAGCGCGATGATGAGGCCGATCACGATCGATGAAGAAGGCGCGGCCGTCCTCGGCGAGCGCCTCCGTTCGCGTGCGCCCGCCCGGCGCGATCCACGCCCACGAGATGAGCATTCCCGCGGCCGCCGACACGAAGATCGCGTAGAGCTCGAGCTGCCCGTGCGGGGCGATGTTGAGGAAGAACACGTCGAGCCGGTCGTACTCGTTCATGATCGCCGCCGCCCCACCGACCGCCTGGGCATTCATGAAGATGATGTACGGCGCCCACAGTCCCGTGACGCCGAAGGCGATCGTCTGCGCGGCGATCCAGGCGTTGTTGGTCCAGACCTGGGCTGCGAACCCGCCCTCGGAGTACTCGCCGTAGTAGCCGACGAACTCCTCCTCGGCGTAGCGCCGCAGTTCTTGTTCGGATCCGAAGTTGAGCAGGAGCGCGGGGTTCTGCGCGATCCACACCGCGTACATCGCGCCAATTGCAACGAATGCGAAAGTCGCCGCGAGGCTCAGCCAGCGCACACGGTAGAGCGCCGCGGGCAGCTGGTGCGAGAAGAACACCGGCAACTTGCTGAGCGCATTGGCGGATGCGCCGGTGAACCGCTGGCGCGCCCTCCCGAGGGCGAGCGAGAGCCGGTCGCCCTGCACGGACTGGCCGGCGGTCGTCTTGATCGCCGACAGGTGGGTGGCGCCCGCCTGGTAGCGCTCGATGAGTTCGTCGGCTTCCGCGCCCGAGAACGAGCGCTTGTCGCCCAACTGGGCAAGGCGCTGCCATTCCTCGCGGTGAGCGGCGGAGTAGGCGTCGAGATCCATCTGCTTGAATGATGGCATGGCGAACGCCCACGCACCCGACTCTGTGCTGCACGAGTACGAGGAGGAACAACTCGTCACCGGCGAGGCCGTCGCCCTCGACCTGCACCCGACCAGTTTCGTGCTCCGTGCGGCGGGCGCGATTATCGACTGGCTGGTCTACTTCGTGGGCGGTCTGCTCGTGCTGATCTTCCTCGTTCTCCCTCCCCTCATGGCGCCAACCTCGAGCAGGCGATCGTCAGCGCCATCGTCCTGTCTATGGCGATCCTCGTTCTCGTCGTTGTGCCGATGACGGTTGAGCTGCTCAGCCAGGGCAAGTCGCTCGGCCGGCTCGCGGTCGGCGCGCGTATCGTACGCGATGACGGCGGCGCGATCGGATTCCGGCACGCCTTCATCCGGGCACTCACGGCGGTGCTCGAGATCTACATGACGTTCGGCGGGTTCGCGGCGATGGTCGCCCTGCTCAACACCCGCTCCAAGCGCATCGGCGACCTGCTCGCCGGAACCTACAGCCGATACGAGCGGGTGTCCAGGGTTGAGTCGCCCGTCTACGGCGTTCCGGTTGAACTGCTGGAGTGGTCGAAGACGGCGGATGTCGCCCCCATGCCCGACCGGCTGGCGCGCCGGCTCTCCGCCTTCCTCCGACAGGCGCAGGGGCTGAGCCCGGCTGCCCGCGACCGGCTCGGCCGGGAACTGGCGATGGAGGCATCCGCCTGGGTGTCGCCGCTGCCTCAGGCGCAGGCTGAACTGTTCATCGCCGCCGTCGTCGCACTGCGCAGGGACCGCGACCTCACCGCCCTGCAGCTCGAGCAGCAGCGCCTCGCGGTGCTCGACCCCGCGCTGCGCGGGCTGCCGCACGGGTTCCCCGACCGCGCCTGAGCGGGTGCCCGCGGCATCCACTCCCGTCCGCGGCCCTGCACGGCCCGCCCTGCCCGCCCGCGCCCGGCCGAACGCCCGCCCCGCCCACCGCTCACGCTCCCGAAAACTAAGGAGATTCTGAGCAAAACCCTCCCGAACTGCTCGTTCGAGGGGCGATTCCCCAGAATCTCCTTAGTTTTCGTGGAGGAGAGGGGGAGCGGATGCGCGAGGACCGTAAGTGAGAACGTTTCTGAAAGCGGCTCTCCGCTGCTACATTAAGCCAACTGCATCCCTTCCCCGAGGACCCGATGAACGGCAGCTCCCCCACTGCGCGCGCGCGTCGTTGGGGTGCGCGCGGAGTGCTCGCGGCGCTGTTCGCCGGGATCGTGTTCGGCGGGGTCGTGGTCATCGGTGGAACCGGCGCTCGCCGAGCCCACGATGGATTTCCCCGCGCCGGGCGGCACGTATCCGGGTAGCTCGATCATGGCGACGGGGATCGCTGGCGATGACGACAGCGTCGTCGTCTATGTCGACGGAGCTACGTTACGCCGGCGTGCGACATACCCTCCGCAGGTCCGCCCCCATGGCCCTGGGAGTGCGAGATCACCGGACTCATCGGCGGAAGCCACTTCATCGACGTCGCCTTCGGGGTCAACAGCCCAAGCCCACCCTTCCCCGTTTTCTTCACCATGACGGGAGTGCCCGCTCACGCTCGACTTCCCCGCGGATGGCGGCACGGTCTACGGCAGCGCGCTCACGGCGCGCGGCACTGCGGACGCGAACGGCAATCCGGTGCGGGTGTATCTCGGCGGCGATCTCGTCACGCCATGGTGCACGTCCCCTGCGCCTGTTGCCGTGGGCGGCACCTGGTCATGCACCGGTCCGGTGGTTGGCGAGGGCATCCAAAGCTTCACGGTGCGCCAGGACTCCGCCGCTCCCGGCGGTGAGAAGCAAACGGGTTCCAACTTCACCGTCACCTACACGCTGCCCGCCCCTGCGATCGACGCCGATTCCGGCACCGACCTCTACCGCAACAGCATCGACCCGGTCATCGTCACCGGTACAGCCCTCTACTACCCCGAGGAGCCCGTCGAGGTCACTGTCTTCGTGCTCGAGAATGGTTTTCCGCCCTACGCGACGTGCGGTCCGCAACTGGTGGCGCCGGACGGCACCTGGAGTTGCAACTTCGGGGTGCTTCCCGTCGACAACTACGAGCTGGTCGCTCGCGTGAATCTGGCTCCGGGTGAGACCGACAGCGTGCCTTACGACCTCACCATCACGACGGGCCCGACGATCACCTACCCCGCCCCGGCGCAGGTGGTGCCGGGCAACGGCCTGACGATCACAGGCACCGCCGACAGCGCGGGCCCGCTTGAGGTGTACCTGAATCTCCAGCCCGCGCCCGCCTGTGTCATTGCGGGACCGGGCAACTGGCAATGCGATGTGTCTGGCCTCAGTGGCGGGCCGCAGAGCATCCGCGTGAGCCAGCCGCCGTTCGCCGATGTGGTGCGCAACTACTCCCTCACCGGTTCGCCGCTGACGGTTTCGTTCCCCGGCCCCGGCCAAACGGTGTACGGCGCGTTGGATGAGGTGCGCGGCACGGGAGACTCGGGCTCCTCGATCTTCGTCGAGGTCGATGCGGGCGCCTGGTGCTCGACCGGTGGCCCGTCGCCCGCAGGATCCGCCTGGGGTTGTTCCGGCGCTGCCCTCCTGCCCGGCCCGCACACGCTCGAGGTGAACCAGTTCCCGAGCGGCGCGGTGCTGCGCAACTTCACGCTCGTGACCGCCCTGCCCACCGCGACCATTACCACGGGAGCGGATGGCTCGATCCAGCGCACCGCAGGCACCGCGACGACTCTCGGCGGCACCGGCACCTACACAACTCAGGCGCCGGTGCAGCTGACGGTGAACATCTTCCCGCTCACCGCACTCCCGCCGGCACCGCCCGCACACTCCTGCACCACAACGCCCGCCTCGAACAGCACCTGGTCGTGCACTTTCGCAACCGCGATACCTGTGGGCAGTTACGTTGCGCGCGCGGACCAGTCGCTCCCGACGACAGGCATCACCGCCTCTGCCCTGTACACGCTTGTGGTGAACCCGGCACCGGTGCCCGATCTCGAAATTGACTGGACGCTCACTGTGACGGATGTCGCGGGCCGCGACCTCATCGGAACGGTTCTGCGACCCGGCCAGCGAATTTTCCTGGGCGGCACCGGGCTGCCGGTGGGGGCATCCATTTCGGCGGAACTGCATTCGACCCCGACTCCCCTCGGGGCCTCGGTGATCGGCCAGGATGGGGTCTTCCGGCTGGCGAGCACGATTCCTGACACCGTTGAGGTGGGCCAGCACGAGTTCGTGGCGGTCATGTCCGCGCCCGGCTATGTGACCTCGGAGAAGCGGATTCCGGCGACCATTGAGGCGCCGGAGCCGGTGACCGTCGTCGACGACGTCGCCGGGGAGGAGCCAACCGTCTCGCCGACGGGCAGCGGCACCGGCAGCGGCTTCAACGCCAACTGGGATGAGCCGAACATCTTCAGCGACACCCTCCGCGCTTTCGGCACGCTCAACTTCCTCAACCCGGCGGTTCTCGCGACGATCGGTGCGACGGCCGGCGGCATCCTCTTCTTCGTCGTTTTCCCTGCGCTGCTGGCGGAATCGGCGATCCAGGAGAACTATCACCGCATCTTCGGCCGGCTCGCCCCGCTGAAGCGGCGGATGGCTGACTTGCGAGCGAAGGTTCCCGCGCCACGGATGAGCAAGTGGCTCAAGTCGCTGCTGCTCATCGCGGCCGCTTCGCTGATGACCGTGTTCGCGGATCCGGGCGCCGGAATTGACGGGTCAACCCTGCGCCTCTTCCTCGCGATGTTCATTGCGACCTACATCGTCAACTACGCCGTGACCGCCGCCGTCGGGTGGGCCGGCGACCGGTGGTACCAGGCCCTCGCACAGATCGACGTCTCCGCCGGAGGGTTGCTGCTCGTCCTCGGCAGTGTGCTCTTCTCCCGCCTCGTCGGCATCGAACCGGGTGTGCTGTTCGCCGTGCTCATCGGTCTTCAGTTCGGGCGGATGCTGCGCGAAGCCGAAGAGGGACGCCTGGTCTTGCTGGGCACCGGCCTCTCCCTCGCGTTGGGTGTCAGCGCCTGGATCGGTTACAGCCTCATCAGCGCGGGTACGGACGAACCCACCTTCTGGTCGCTTCTGTGGCAGGAGACCCTCGTGGCCATCACCGTCGAGTCGATCGTCGCGCTCATCGTGCTCATGCTGCCGCTCGCGTTCCTCGACGGCAGGGTGCTGTGGAACTGGTCGAAGCGGGCGTGGGTCGCCAGCTACCTCGTCGTGCTGGCCGTTTTCGCAATCGTCGTGATGCCCATGCCCGAGAACTGGGCCGAGTTCGTGGAGCCATCCGTTCCGGTGCTCATCGTCGTCGGCACGTTCACGGTCGCGTGTGTCGCCCTGTGGGGCTGGTTCCAGCTGCGACCGTCACCCGAGGAAGCCGAGCCGGTTCTGGAAGACGCCGTTCAGTAGCGGTAGTGGTCGACCTTGTACGGGCCGGCCGGGTCGACGCCGATGTACTTCGCCTGCTGCGGCGTAAGTTCGGTGAGTTGCACTCCGAGTGCGCCGAGGTGCAGGCGGGCAACCTTCTCGTCGAGGTACTTCGGCAGCACGTGCACGCGGGTGTCGTAGTCGTCGCGGTGGGCGTACAGCTCGATCTGCGCGAGCACCTGGTTGGCGAACGAGTTGCTCATCACGAACGACGGGTGTCCAGTTGCGTTGCCCAGGTTCATCAGGCGGCCCTCACTCAGCACGAGCACGCTGCGACCTGACGGCATCCGCCACTCGTGCACCTGCGGCTTGATCTCGACCTTCTCGGTTCCGGCGAGCGCCTCGAGCCCGGCCATGTCGATCTCGTTGTCAAAGTGTCCGACGTTGGCGACGATCGCGAGGTGCTTCATGCCGAGCAGGTGGTCGACGGTGATGACGTTCTCGTTGCCGGTTCCGGTAACGAAGATGTCGACCTGGTCGAGCACGCTCTCGATCGTCGTGACCTGGTAGCCGTCCATCGCGGCCTGCAGCGCGCAGATGGGGTCGATCTCGCTCACGATGACGCGCGCGCCCTGCCCCCTGAGAGCCTCGGCGGCGCCCTTGCCGACGTCGCCGTACCCGGCGACGAACGCGACCTTGCCGCCAATGAGCACGTCGGTCGCCCGGTTGAGCCCGTCGGGAAGGGAGTGGCGGATGCCGTACTTGTTGTCGAACTTCGACTTCGTCACCGAGTCGTTGACGTTGATCGCGGGGAAGAGCAGCTCGCCCGCCTTGTGGAATTCGTACAACCGGTGCACACCCGTCGTGGTCTCCTCGGTCACCCCCTGGATGCCGGCCGCGATGCGCGTCCAACGGTCGGGGCTCGCGGCAAGGGAACGGCGGAGGGTGTCGAGCACGACGCGGAACTCGGCGCTCGCGTCATCCGGTGTCTGCGGCACTGAACCTGCCGCCTCGAATTCGCGACCCTTGTGCACAAGGAGGGTCGCGTCCCCGCCGTCATCGAGGATCATGTTAGGGCCGTCAAAGCCCTCTGCGCTCCAGTCGAAGATCTGCTCGGCAGCCCACCAGTACTCCTCGAGGGTTTCGCCCTTCCAGGCGAACACGGGCACGCCTGCGGGAGCATCCACTGTTCCGTCGCCGACGGCGATCGCGGCGGCCGCTTCGTCCTGGGTGGAGAAGATGTTGCAGCTCGCCCAGCGCACCTGTGCGCCGAGCGCGGTGAGTGTCTCGATGAGCACGGCGGTCTGCACGGTCATGTGCAGCGAGCCGGCGATGCGCGCGCCCTTCAACGGCTGGGTTGCGCCGAACTCGTCGCGCAGGGCCATGAGGCCCGGCATCTCGTTCTCGGCGAGACGGATCTGGTGGCGACCGGCCTCCGCGAGGGTGAGATCGGCGACCTTGAAGGGGAGCGTGGTGACGGGCATCCCCCCATTCTCGCACCCGCGCCCCCGCCGAAAACTAAGGAGATTTGGGTCAAAAGCGCCTCGAAACGCCGTTTCGGGGGCCTTTCCGCGAAAATCTCCTTAGTTTTCGTGATGGGGGTTCGGCGCAGGGGGCGGGCGCGCGGCGTTGTGGGCGCCCGGCGCTTAGAATCGCAGACACCATGGGGAGAGAGCATCCTCCGGGATGGCTCCGGATCTCGCTGCACCGCGCCGGGGCGCAGCGCGGGCTGCTCGGCGCGCTCGCGGCGCTCACGGGCGTCGCATCCCTGCTGCTCACGGGCATCGTCGGCTTCCTCACGCTGTCGGCGAACGCGCACGTCACCGGCGCGCTCGACGCGGCGACGGAGACCGAGCGCACCCTCGTGCTGCAAACACGGTCAGCGGATGATGCGGGCGCCCAGCATCGCGCCGCGACCGAGTTGCTCGACCGCGCGCTCGGCACCCCTGGCCTGCTGCTCGCAGAGCCTCCCGTGCTCGTCGAGGTAACGAGTGACGGCACCTTCACGCGGTGGACAGTGGCACCCAACCCCGACGGCATGACCGCGGATGCGCTTCCGGGGCTGATCCGGGGGCTCGAGACCCTGCCGCGCGCGTTTCTCGACGACGACCGGGTGAACATCATGGGCGTCACCGCTGAGGGCAGCCTCGCGACTACCCTCGCCGCGATCCACGAGCGGGTTGCCGCTGAGCAGACCGGCAACCTCGTGCCCGTGCTGCTCGTCATCGTCGCGACGGGGGTTGCTCTCGCCCAGTCGGCACGCCTTCTCGCGGGTGCGCGCGCACCCGAGTTCGCGCTGCTGCGTTCGCGCGGCGCCAGTGCGCGCCGGTTGTGGCTCGCCGCCGCGATGGAGGCGGCTGTCGTCGCGGTGCTCGCAGCGGCGCTCGGCGCTGCGGTTGCCATTGCGGCCCTCGGCGGCACCTTCGACGGTGCCTCCGCCGGCTGGGGTCTCGCCGCCCTGGTCGCACTCGCCGCAACGATCGTCACGACCGCGGCCGCGCGTTCATCGATCGGGTCGGCGACGGTGCACGAGTCCGCTTTCCTCAGTCGCGGGCGCACCGCCACGGGTGCCGCCGCCACGGGAATCGTGGTGCTGCTCGCCGCTGTCTCGCTCGCGCAGTTCCTGACGGCCGGGTCGCCGCTCGTGACCGACGGCCGCGGCAGGAGCACGATCGATCCGTTCGTCGCCTCCGCCCCCGCCCTCGTGCTGCTCGCGGCGATCGCGCTCGGCCTCGCCCTGGCAGCACCCCTCGCCCGCGGACTCGACGGCTGGGCCGCGCGCAGCCTCGACGTCCTCCCCGTCCTGCCCGTGCGCCAGGTCACCAGGCGCCCCGCGATGCACGTCGCGACGGCGACCATGGCGGCGGTGACGGCGGGCACGATCGTTGTCGCGGCCGGGTACGCGGGCACCCTCGACCGGGTTGCGAATATGCCTGCCGAGCTGGCAATGGGTGCCGATGTTCGCGTCGCCTGGGGTTCGGACCCGGCACCGGATGCAACGGTGCTGGCCGCGCTCGAGGGGGCCACGGCATCCGCTGGCGTTCTCACGCTCACCGCCCGCTATGGCGAGGATCCTGTGGAACTCGTGGCCCTGCCGGCCGACGCCGCGGACACCGTGCTCACCGATCTCGACGGCTCCCTCGACCTCGCCGCCGCGCGACGGGCCCTGGCGCCGGGCTCACCGATTCCCGCGGTCATCACGTCGGCCTTCGCGGATCGCTTCGACCTCGCTGTCGGCGATCCGCTCACGCTCACATCACCCGTGCTCGTCACGGGGTTTGACCTTGTCGTCGCGGGCACGCTGTCGGCCGTGCCCGGCACGACGGGCACCCTCGGCGTGCTCGCCGACCTCGCGGCGGTGTCGGCAACGCTGGGCGAAGTGGATGTCGCGTGGAATCCGTTGCTCGAAACCTGGTTCGCGAGCACCGACCCGGCGGCGACCGCCACGGCCATCGCCACCCTCGCCCCTGGCGCGCAGGTGCGCACCCACACCGCCGTCGCCGCCATGACGCCAACCACAGGCGCGCTCTGGCTGGCCGCGATCGGCGGGATCGTTCTCGCCGGCGCGGCGATGGCGGCGAGCGCCGCGCTCAGCGGCCGTGCCAGGGCGAGCGAGACCGCGGTGCTGCGCGCGCTCGGGATGTCGCGGCGGCAGTTGGGCGCGGGGGCGAGGCTTGAGTTCTCGGGGGTTGTCGTCGCTTCGATCGTCGTGGGGGCGGCATCCGGTCTCGTGGTGTGCATGCTCACGGTCGGTTCGCTCGCCCGCGCCGCAACGCTCGGCCTGCCGGGTGCGCTCGCGGTTCCGCTGGTTTTCGACCTGCCCGCGCTCGCCCTCGCCTCGGCCGCGTTGCTCGCGGTCGCCGGCGCGGTCGCGCTGCGCCCGAGCGGCGGGGGTCGCCGATGACCGCGTCACGGGGTTCCCTCGGCGGAGTGCTCGCACTCGTCTGGCGGCAGTTCGGCAGCGAGCGCGCCGCGACGGCGACGATTGCCGGGGTTGTGCTTGTGCTGTCGTTCCTGAGCGCGGCAGCCCCTCGCGCTCTCGAGGTTCTCACGGGCGACGAGATCGCCGGATCGATCGCGGCGCTCCCGCCGACCGGTCGCGATCTGTCCGCCCGCCTGCTTGCTGCTCCCCCGCTCGGTCCGGCATCCGCTGCGACCCGTCCCGCGGAGCTCGACTCCGTGTGGGGCACGCTCGACGATGCGCTCGAGACGATCCGGGTCGGGCTGCCCGCGGAGGCGGAAGCCACCACCTCGCCCGCACAGTACCTTGTCGTGACCACCGCCGTGGATGCGCGGGTGGAGCAACTGCAGCGCTTCGAACCGGTGTCGCGGATCGCCCTGCTGGCCGACCCGAGAATGGATGCCCGAATCCGGATCGTCGAAGGAACCTGGCCCGGTGAGGTCGCCGTCTCCACCGTCGATTGGGAGTTCTTCGACCAGCACGGTGCCATCCGGGAGTTCGGCCCGGTTGAGGTTGTGCTCACGCCGACGGCCGCGGACCAGCTCAACAACTGGGCGGTCGGGGAGACCCGGAGTATGCCGATGGGCCACTTGCGCGATCATCCGGTCGTGCTCGTCGGACTGTTCGAGCCGATCGACCAGCACGCCGACTACTGGCAGCACGCCCCGACAACCCTCACCGCCTCGGTGTTCGACGACGGCAACGTTCGGCCGATCGCGACAGCCCACGGGTTCGTCAACCCGGCATCCTGGCCGCTCGTGCACGAGTTGCAGCAGAGAACACCCGCGATGCTCGTGCAGACGCGCATCTGGTTCCCTGTCGTCGGCGAGTCCATCACGGGATCCAACGCGGTTGCCGCGCTGCGGCAGTTCCGCCAGGCGACGAGCACGGTGCAGGTGATCGGGCCGGTCGGCAGCAGTCATCGCGTGACGTTCTCCACCGACGCGGTCGACGCCCTCGATGCGGTGCTCTCCCGTTCGAGCGCGACGACCTCCGTGCTGCTCATGGCCGCCATCGGTCCGTTCGGGGTCGCCATCGCGGTGCTGATTCTCGCCGGGCGGCTGGTCGCCGAACGGCGGCGTCCGACTCTCAGCCTAATCGCGGCGCGGGGCGGCTCCGGGGCCCAGTTGCGGTCGGTGCTCGCCATCGAGGGACTCGTCATCGGGGTTCCCGCCGCCATCGCCGGTGCGGTCGGCGCGACGCTGCTCATCCCGTCCACCTCCGGGCCGGAGAGCGTGATCGTGCCCGCACTCGCCGGGCTTGCCCCCGCGGTTGTGCTCGCGCTCGCGGCATCCCCCGGCTCCCTCCGGCGCACCAGGACCGACCTCGGGCAGAACGCCGGCAGCCGGTTGCGCGTGGCCGCTGAGGCGACACTCGTTGTGCTCACCACCGTCGCGGTGACCCTGCTGCTCGTTCGCGGCATCGGCGCCGGGTCGACCGGGGTCGATCCGCTTCTCGTCGCGACACCCCTGCTGCTCGCGCTCACCGCGAGCGTCGCCGTTCTGCGGCTCTACCCGCGCCCGCTCGCCCTGCTCGAGCGGCGGCTGCGCGGTGGCAGCGGAGCGGTCGCGTTCCTCGGCACCGCGCGCTCGCTGCGTGACCGGGCGGCGGGGCTCGCCCCCGTGCTCGCGATGGTCGTCGCCCTCAGCGTCGGGCTGTTCTCGAGCATCATCCTGGCAACCCTCGCGACGGGCGTGACGCGCGCCGCCGAGTCGACGGTCGGTGCCGACGTGCGGGCGAGCGGGCCATACTTCGTCGATGGCCTCGTGGATGCCGTCGCCGCAACCCCAGGGGTCGACGCGGCCGTGCCCGTGTTCTCGGGAGCCACCGAGTGGCTCACCCTCGCCCGCGACTCGATCTCGGTCTCGGTGCTGTACGCCGACCTGACCGCGCTCGCCGACCTCCAGACCGGCCTCGCCGACGCTGCGCCGCAACCGACAGTGGATGCGCCAGACGGCAGCATCCCGCTCGTCATGTCGCGCAGCCTGCTCGGCGAGATCGACCCGTCAGCCGCAGAGTTACGCCTCGGCGAGCAACCGGTGCACGTGATGGCGGTCACCGATCGCATTGCCGGTTCCGGAGCCAGGGGGCACTGGGTGCTCATCGACCGCACCTGGAGCAGTGCGCTCTCCTCGAGCGGGTTTCTGCCCAGGGTGCTGCTCATCTCCTTCGAACCCGGAGCCGACCCGCAGGAGGCGCGCGCGGGCATCCAGCAGGCGATCGGCACCTCGCATTCGCTCGTGACGCGTGCGGATGCCGCCGCCGGCCTGAGGTCCTCACCGTTCGCCTCCGGGCTCCAGGCCCTGCTCGCCATCGTGATCGTCGTCGTCGGTGCGCTGTGCGCGCTCGCGATCGTGCTCGTCTCCACCATCAACCTCCGTGCTCGCACGAGCACACTCGCCGTGCTGCGGGTGTTCGGCTTCTCGCCGCGGCAATCGGCGAACCTCGTCGCCTGGGAGCTCGCGCCGGTCGGCGTGACCGCATTCCTCGCCGGCGCACTCCTCGGTGTCGCGCTGCCGCTGATCGTTCTCATCGGGGTGGACCTGCGCGCCTTCACCGGCGGATCCGTGCAACCGCAGCTCGCCATCGATCCGCTACTCACGCTGCTCGTACTGGGCGGATTTGTCGCGGTTGTTGCGGCATCCACCGCTCACTCGGTTTTCACATCGCGCCGCATCCGACTGGCGGGGGCCCTCAGGGGGGAAGAATGACAGACATGCAAACCACGGCGCCCGACATCCTGTGCCAGGATCTCGTGCGTATTTTCGCCGTGCAGGGCATCGAGGTGCAGGCGCTGCAGGGGCTCAACCTGCGGGTGGACCCGGGCGAGATCGTCGCCCTCGTCGGGGCTTCGGGGTCGGGAAAGTCGACACTGCTGACGATTCTCTCCGGGCTCGACAGCCCCACCGCCGGGCGGGCCGTCGTGGCCGGCTGGGATCTGCCGTCGATGACGCAAACGGCAGCGGGTGCAGTACCAGCGGCACACCGTCGGATTCGTCTGGCAGCAGACCGCGCGGAACCTCGTGCCGTACCTGAGCGCTGCGGACAACATCGCGCTCGCCATGGCCGTTGCGGGCACGGGTGGCCGGAAGCAGCGCGTGGGCGAGTTCATCGAGCTCCTCGGGCTCGGCGACGTGTCCGGCCGCAAACCGCAGCAGCTCTCCGGCGGCCAGCAACAGCGCGTCGGCGATAGCAGTCGCGCTCGCCAACTCGCCGCGCGTTCTGCTCGCCGACGAACCCACGGGCGAACTCGACGAGAGAACGTCGGAGGATGTGCTCGGCGCCCTCGAGAAGGTCAACGCCGAACTCGGCGTCACGACCCTCATCGTCACGCACGACCCCACCGTGTCCGGCCACGTGCAGCGAACCGTGCAGATGCGGGACGGCAGAACCTCCACCGAGGTGCTGCGCAGCCGCTACACCGACGAACACGGCACCGAGCACCACCTCGCCGAGGAGTTCGCCGTGCTCGACCACGTCGGGCCGGATGCAGCTTCCGCCCGACTTCGTCGGATCGCTCGCCCTGCGGGAGCGGGTGCGGCTCGCACTCGAAACCGATCACATCGGGGTCTGGCCGGGCGACAAGCGGCACGGCAACGGTGCGGCTGAGTCATCCACTGCGGAGGAGAACTCGTGACGACGACCGGCACGGCGGCGCTCAGGGCCGAAGGCATCAGCAAGAGCTACGCGACCGGCGCCGGGCCGGTGCACGCGCTCACCGACGTGAGCCTCGCGGTGCACCCGGGCGAACTGCTCGTTGTGCGGGGGCGCAGCGGCTCCGGCAAGACGACCCTGCTGTCGATACTCGGCGGACTGGATGAACCGGACGCCGGCACCGTCTGGTGCGGCACCGACCGGCTCACCGGGCTCGCCGAGGCGCAACTGGTCGAACTGCGTCGCACCCGGCTCGGGTACGTGTTCCAGGACTTCGGGCTGATCCCGGTGCTCACCGCTGCGGAGAATGTGGAGATCCCGTTGCGCATCCGCGGGGTCGACGCCGCCACGCGCGACCGAACGGGTCGCGGAGGTGCTCGACCTCGTCGGACTCACCGCGCATTCCGCGCAGCGACCCTACGAGTTGTCCGGCGGCCAGCAGCAGCGCGTCGGACTCGCCCGCGCCCTCGTCGCCAGGGCCGGCATCCTGTTGGCGGACGAGCCGACCGGGCAACTCGACAGCGGCACCGCCGAGGCGATGATGGAGCTGCTCAGCTCACTCGTTCGCACCCAGCAGGTCGCTGCGGTCGTTGACCACGCACGACCCGCTGCTCATGGCGCGCGCCGACACCGTCGTCGAGCTGCACGACGGCCGCCTCGTGTGAGCTCCGGGCATCCGCTGCTCCCCTGCTCCCCTGCTCCCCTGCTCCCGCACACGAAAACTAAGGAGATTTTCGCGAAAAGCACCTCGAACTCGCGTTTCGGGTGCCTTTTCGCGCAAATCTCCTTAGTTTTCGGCGGGCGATTCGTCTGAATTGAGGACTCGCGCTGGTAAAGGTCCGACTCAGCGACTATTGGCTAAGTCAGCCTCAATCGCACGCGCTACTTCCTGGATACGCGGGAGGAATCTGCTCTGCATGGTATCGAGGTCGATGCGGGTGGCGTGTGCCGAGGCGTTGACGCTCGCGACAACGCTCCCGCGCGAATCTCGCACGGGCACCGCGACCGAGCGCACACCGATCTCGAGCTCCTGATCGACGATCGAGTACCCCTGATCGCGCACTCTCTCGATCTCTGCACGCATCTTCCCACGTGAGGTAATTCCCATTGGCGTGCGGGGCGCGTACTCAATCGAGTCCAGGAACTTATCGAGTTCATCGTCCGTGAGGGCAGCCAGGAGCACACGCCCCATAGAGGTCGATATCGCCGGCAGTCGATGCCCGATCGAGAGTGTGAACGACATTATTCGAGTGGTCGAAGCTCGCGCGATGTAGACAATGCTGTCGCCGTCGAGGACAGAAGCACTGCACGATTCGTGAAGTTCGTCGGCTGCGGGATTGAGATGGATGGTTGCGATATCGGAAATCGTCAGAGCCGATAGATACGCGTACCCCAATTGCAGCACGGCAGGACGCAAGAAATAGTGTGAGCCCTCCGAGCCGACATAGCCGAGGTGCTCGAGAGTCAGCAGCAAACGCCGAGCGGTAGCCCTCGTCAGTTGACTGTTGTTTGCGACCTCTGTGAGCGTCAGCCTGCTTCGGTCGTGACCGAAAGCCGTGATGACCTTGAGACCGCGTTCGAGAGACTGCACGAACTCGTCGGAACGCCGCTTCGGCCTCGCGTCAGTACCATCCATTAGAAGAGACTCCAGATTAGGTCGAGAGACTGAGCCCATCGGCCGGACTCATCCGCTACCAAGGTCTTATGAGAACCTATCAGCTAGGAAAAACACGAGCGACAGCGGTAACGATAGCGGCAAAAGAAACCGCGCCAGGGTCGGGCGTGCCGATCGAAGAGTCCGCGTGTGTCCGCGCGCGTCCTAATCTAGCCCTGAACTGCGCCGTGAGTTCTGCCGCTGTCATCGCGGTGTGAGCCGCGTCAGCCGTTGCGATCGCGAGTGAATCGCCTGCGGCGATCCGTTCTGCGAGTCGGTCGGCGAATGGAACGATAGCGTCCACCATCGTCTTGTCACCCAGCGCGGCACCGCCGCGTTCCATTACAGAGAGTCGTGCGGCGTTAACGGCCACCACCACTGTTTGCGCATCGACGGTCGAATCATCGGAGAATTCAGCGCCAACCGCGCGGAGCATCGTGCCCCACAGCGCACCGGAAGTGCCTGCACCGCGATCAGCCCATGCCTCTCCCGCGCGCTCAAGCACCGTGCTCGCTCCGGCCCCTCGTGCGACCGCGTCGCGCGCGGCATCGAGCGCTGCGCTCACCCCACGCTGCATGCCGATCCCGTGATCGCCATCCCCGGCAACCGAATCCAAGCGACCAAGTTCCGGCACGAGTTGAGCGATCTCCCGCAACGCCACCTCGAGCAGGACCACGATCGAAGAGGCAACCGCTTGCGATGCGGGCGTGCTCACCGGAATCGGCGATTCCTGTCGCGTCGTGATCGTTGACCGCTGGCTGGCGGGCGCCAGTGCGACCTGGCCCTTGCGGTATCCCGCGCTCGATGCGGGCGCGGTCCAAAGAGTCTCGAGTTCGTCGGTCAACCACACGATTGAGAGCGAAAGTCCGGCCATGTCGAAGCTCGTCACGAATTCGCCGACCTCCGGCTGAACGATTGTGACTCCCGCGTCTTCAAGATGTCGCGCAACGGATCCGTATGTGACGAACAGTTCCTCGTACTTGACCGAGCCGAGCCCGTTGAGGATTACCGCAGCGCGCTGCCCCGCGGCGTCGGTGACGCCCTCGGGCAGATCGATGAGAAGTCTCTCAACGAGAAGATGCGCGACTTCATCGGCGGTCGCCATGGGGAGCATCTCTATACCGGGCTCGCCGTGAATTCCCATTCCCAGGGCCATCATTCCTTCGGGGACGGTGAAGTGCGCACTTGTCGCTCCGGGAAAAGTGCAACCGCGGAAGGCCAGCCCGAGGCTGCGGGTTCGATCATTGGCGAGGCGCGCGAGCGCCGCGACATCTTCCAGCGATCTTCCATCTGCCGCCGCGGCGCCGGCGACCTTGTAGACAGCGAGCCCCCCCGCGATGCCGCGCCGCTGATGACGCTCTTGCCTCGGTGCGCTGGAGATGTCGTCCGTGATGAAGACCGTGTCGACGGTGACTCCGTCCGCCCGCAAGGTTTCCGCGGCCTCCCCGAAGTTCAGAACATCGCCGGCGTAATTGGCGACGACGAACAGCACTCCTGCGTCCCCTGCCGCCGCACGCGAGACATCCACAACCTGAGCGGAGGAGGGCGAGGCGAACAGGTCTCCCATCGCTGTGCCGTGCACGAGTCCCGGACCGACGAGTCCCGCGAAAGCTGGGTAGTGCCCCGAGCCGCCACCGTTGATGATCGCAACTTCGCCGGGTTGCGTCGCCGTCGCACGCACCACTCCCCCACGAACTTCTGACACCCAGTCCGCATAGGCGGCCGCGTACCCAGCCCTCAGTTGCGCAGAAAACTCGACTGGATCGTTGAACAAATGGGTCATGGGTGCCTCTCCGCTCCGATCATGCGCTGATCAGTCCTCTTCACCGACACCGCGGAGGGAATAGACGAGCGCGCGAACGGACCGCGGCTGCTCCAAAACGCTGAGGATTGCCTCAGCGACGTTTTCCGGGGTCATCATCACTGCGAGTTCGGGCGATGTGTCGGTTCGACCCGCACCTTCCGCCATTGCGAACTCCGTTACGACGCCGCCAGGGCACATGGCGGTGACACGGATACCCTCGCGATGCAGTTCTCGGTCGAGTCCCTGCGCCAATCCCATCTGGGCATGCTTGGTGGCCGCGTACACAGCCTCATTGGCACGGCCGCTCAGCCCGGCAACTGAGCTGACGATGACTATGTCACCTCCACCCTGCGCCCTGAGTTGAGGCACAGCGGCACGAACCGGCCATACCGTGCCGGCGACGTTGATGTCCATCATCTCCGT
Source organism: uncultured Actinomycetota bacterium (assembly GCA_963848065.1). GTDB lineage: Bacteria > Actinomycetota > Actinomycetes > Actinomycetales > Microbacteriaceae > CAWKBZ01. The sequence continues at coordinate 289,920 of CAWKBZ010000002.1, forward strand.
CAGTTGCTCGTCACTGTGGTCTTCGATACCTCCATACCGACCGATCCCGGCATTGGCGACCAATCCATCCAGACGCCCGAAGCGCGCCACAGCAGTTTCGACAAGTGTGCGGGAGTCTGCGGGGTTGCGCACGTCCATCGGAACGGCGATTGCCGCTTCGCCGAGCTCCGCGACAAGATCAGCAAGACGGTCTCCTCGGCGAGCACCGAGGACCACCTTTCCACCCCGCTCGACCAAGGCCCGGGCGAGTGCACGACCGATTCCCGAGCTCGCTCCGGTGATAGCGGCGACATAGTCCTTGAGTTCCACTTCCTGCTCCTAACTATTCTTGTAAAGCGTGCTGCGCCAGTGTCGATGCGACATCAACTGTCGACCTCTACGACAACTGCAATTCCCTGGCCCACGCCTACACAGAGCGCGGCAAGACCCCAGCGACCTCCTGTGCGGCGCAGCCCGTGAACGAGCGTTGTGACGATGCGGCTCCCCGAACTGCCCAGGGCGTGGCCAAGCGCGATCGCGCCGCCCCACCGATTGACTTTCGAGGCGTCCAGGTCGGGCCAGAGCTTGACACAGGCCAGTGACTGAGCCGCGAACGCTTCATTGAGTTCGACGGCGTCAAGGTCTGACCAGCCGATGCCCGCGCGCGCTAGCGCGCGCTCTGCCGCCTGCACAGGACCGATGCCGAAGATGTCCGGGTCGATCCCTGAGACACCCCTGCCGGCGATCCGCGCAATCCGGGTAAGGCCGTGGTCCGCCTCCACACTTGCAGCACCAACGACGACCACGGACGCACCGTCGCTGAGGGGAGACGAGTTGCCGCCAGTCACCGTTCCCCCCTCACGAAACGCAGGCTTCAGGGTCGCCAGCTTCTCCAGCGACGTATCTGCTCGGATTGACTCGTCGCGCTCAATCCGTTCGCCTTCGACGGCGACGATCTCGACGTCGAAATCTCCCGCATCCCAGGCGGCGGCCGCCTTCTGGTGGCTGTCGTAGGCGAAGCGGTCCTGTTGCTGTCTAGTGATGTTGTAGCGCTCGGCAAGGATTTCGGCACTGCCACCTAACGTGACGCGCCATTGCTCCGGCATCTTCGGGTTCACGAACCGCCACCCGAGTGTCGTTGACATGAGCGTCTCATCTCCGCGTGGAAATTCATGCTGCGGCTTCGCCATGACCAATGGGGCACGCGTCATCGACTCGACGCCCCCAGCGAGGAAGAGGTGACCGTCGCCAGTTTCGACTGCCCGCGAGGCCTGCACGACCGCTTCGAGTCCGGATCCGCAGAGCCGATTCACAGTTGCTCCCGGCACCGACGTCGGGAGGCCGGCCAACAGGCTCGCCATCCGCGCGACGTTGCGATTCTCTTCCCCGGCACCGTTCGCATTACCCAGCAGCACATCGTCAATAGCTTCGGGCGGCAGCGACGGATTACGGTCGAGTATCGAGCGGATGACTGCGGCCGCCATGTCGTCGGGGCGCACCTCTGCCATCCCCCCGGCGTATTTGCCCACCCGCGTTCTCACAGCATCGTAGATAAAGGCTTCGGTCATGGGTTTCCTCCGGGTTGTTCGGCGTTTGTCTGGCTGCGCACAGGGCTACAGCCCTAGTTCGGACAGGATTGGGATGATCGATTTCGGCAATCGGACACCAAGAGCATTCACGAACACCAGATACACTCCGAAACTCGCTGCCAAAGACGTCACCACCATCACCCAGATCCGCCCCTTGCCCTTGCCCATTGAGTAGGTCAGGTACATCATGAAGGCGAGTACCGAGAGGTTGTAACCCACCGGCTCGAAGATGATGAGGAGTACTGCGAACGCCGCGACTATCTGCGCGACGCGCCAGACCCCCTCAGGGTCGATATCCTGCTGGAATTGAGCATCGATCGAACTGCGAAGCTCTGTGATTCCCCAGGCGAAGGACGTGAGTGCGATAAGCAGCCCCACCCAGAAGGGGAAGTAACCGGGACCCGGCGTTCCACGGCTCTCCCAGCCGAACTCGAAGGATTGGGCGAAGATGAAGAGTCCGAGCACGAACAGCAGCCCTGCGAAGCCCACCCGCGTGTAACGAATCCACTGGCGGCCCTCGTGAATGACTAGTTCCTCCTCACCCACAAGCGCACCGTCGGTTGCCGGTCTGCCCTCCGAGCCGACCGGCCCGATGGTGGCGCCACCTTCGTCACCCGGTCGACTCATGGGCTTGTCGCCTTGTGTCTCTGTCATGTGCGTCTCTCCTCGTGACACTTCTTCTTTCACTGGGCGCGTCAATTGACGACTCCGCCTGCACGCAGTGCAGCGATTCCTTCTTCGTCGTAGCCCGCTTCTCGCAGAACCTCATCGGTGTGCGCACCGGCCGCAGGCGGCGCGATCCTCGACGTGACCGGCGTTTGCGAGAAAGCCAGAGGGGTCTGCACGAGCCGCGCGATGCGCCCATCCGCGAGCTCCATATCTACTACTGCGTTCAAATCATCCAGGACCGGGTCGCCTGCGATGTCGGGGATTTCATTGACGGGCACGCAGGGGACGTTGGCTCGATCCATGGCGTCTACGCACTCCTTTGTCGTCATGGTGCACGTTGCCCCAGCGACGAGTCGAATCAGTTCCTCGCGATTGGCATACCGACCGGCGAGGGTGCTGAAGCGTTCGTCCTCGCCCAGGTGCGCCATGCCGAGACCGCTCGCACATCGACGCCACATCTCTTCATTTGCGGAGGTAATGCATACCCACCCGTCCTTCGTCGGGAACGCCTCATTCGGAAGCCCGAGACGGTTCGCCGTACCCCACTTCTCTGGCACTCGTCCGGAAAGCCAGAAGTCCGTCAGGAAGTGGTTGAGGTAGTTGAGCTGTCCGCCCAACATTGAGGTCTGAACGGATTGCCCAAGGCCGGTGCGCTGCCTGGCGTGAAGCGCGGCCAGCACGCCCACGACCGCGTACATGCCAGCGGTCAGATCGGCCACCGATGTCGGGTTTCGCGTCGGCGGGCCGCCAGGATGGCCGGTGATGCTCAGCAGCCCGCTGAAGGACTGTATCGAAAGGTCATTCGCTGCCCGGCGGCTCATCGTCCCCTCGTGGCCGAAGCCAGAGATTCCCGCGTAGATCAATCGGCGATTCATCGCGTGCACTTCGTCGAATCCGAATCCAAGTCGCTCCATGACGCCTGGGCGAAAGTTGTGGATCAGCACGTCGGCGTCGCGAAGGAGTTCCATCAACACGAGCTTGCCCTCGTCTGATTTCAAATCGAGGCAAACACTTCGCTTGTTTCTGTTGTGTGCGAGGAAGGGGGCTCCCGGCGAGAGCTCCCCCTCCTCCACGCCGTAGTCGCGGCTCTCTTCGCCCCGGCCCGTGCGTTCGACCTTGATCACGTCGGCCCCGAGGTCACCGAGCATTTGTGAAGCAAAGGGTCCCGCGAAGACTCTCGTGAGGTCCACCACTCTCACACCCGCCAGCGGACCGATCGCGTCCGCGCTCTGGCTCACTCGTTCCGACATGTGATCAGCCCCCCACGATCTCCGCGACAACGACAGAAGCGTCTCCGACGGTGAGCTTGACGCCCTGAGCGTCTTCGCACCACACCTCGAGCTCAAACCGCAGCTCTCCCGCCTGCTCCGTGCGCTGCGTGATTGTGCCGCGCGCGGTGACAGGCACGTTCGCGTAGGTTGGCTTGATGAATTTTGTGCGCAGCGCCCCGCGCGCGACGTAGTGCGCACCGAAGTGATCAGCCATCATTGATGACAGCCAGTTTGTCGAGTGCATTCCGTCCGCGATCGCCGCGGGCAAGCCCTGTGAGCGAGCGTATTCGTCGTCAGTGTGGATGTTGTGCTGAATGGGCTGCAACGTTCCCGTAGCGGCGGAGAGCATCCCGATGCTGTACCAACCGATCCGCTCGGTGGTGAACGGCCTGACCGGGCCGCTGAGCTCGTCACCGACTACATAGTCCGTTATCGCTTTTTTGGTGGCGAGATCATGCATTGGAGGTAGTTCCCTTCGGCTTGAACGAGAGCAGTGTGCGGTCGTTGTATGTGGTGATCAATCGCCCATCAGCAGTCTCGACTCGAAGGTCGTAGTAGAGGTAATCCCCTCCGCGCTTGGTGTACTTCTCGACAATTCGCCCGGTTACGACCAGTTCTTCGCCGACAAACGCAGGGCTGTGGTGCTGTGCGTCGTACTCGTAGTGAATCCGAGCGTCGTCCGTTCTGATTCCCGCCATACGACGCTCCTGGGTGCAGTTCTCCTCAAGAAGGCGCATCTTGTCCGCGTGAATCATGCCGGGCGGGCGGAGTTGGCGGTTGAAGGGCTCTGCCGCCGAGTAGTACCACTCGGTGGTGTCCTCCATGGCATGCGCATATTCGGCGCACATGAACGCGGTGAGCTGGTATCGGATGGGCGTGAACACATCCCCCGTCTCCAGATCCGCAATGGTTTTCCCTAGCACTGTTGTCCTTTCGTTCTCTGGTTGAGTCGCCGGTATTTGCCGGCTGCCTGACAGGGTCGCCTCAGCGCACTGCCAGGACGGAGTAGTCGAGCGCGGCTCCCGTTCGCTCGGACAGCATTTCGGTAGTCACGCCCGGTGCCATCTCGTCGACAACGAGACCGTGTTCGGTGACACGAATGATCGCGAGTTCCGTGACGATCACAGCTACCCGCTTGATCGCCGTGAGCGGGAAATCGCACTGCTCGAGGATCTTCTTGGAGCCGTCGCGACCAAGATGCTTCATCATCACGATGACAGCCTTCGCCCCTGTGGCAAGATCCATGGCGCCTCCGATGGCGGGCACCCGTGAACCTGGCGCATGCCAATTCGCGAGGTCTCCCTTCGCCGACACCTGGAACGCCCCTAGGATCGTCGCGTCCAGCCTGCCCCCCCGTGCGATGGCAAATGAAACATCATGTGCAACGACCGCGGCACCCTCAATGAGTGCGACGGGCCTGCTCGCCGCGTCGATGACGTCCGTGTCAGACACTTCGCCGTCATTGAGCTCGCGGTATCCGATGAGACCGTTTTCGCAAAGGAAGACGATCCGCTGCTCGTCGCGAACGTGCGCCGCCACGGCATTCGGCATGCCTATTCCCAGGTTTACGTACGCCCCGTCGGGAAGCAATTGTGCGACCTTCGCCGCCTGCTCCGCCACGCTCCAGCCGACGTCACTCATCGGCTCCCACTGTCTCGATGATGGCGTCTACAAATATTCCTGGAAGGTGTACATCGTCGGGCGGGATGGCGCCCGCTGGCACTACCCGCGTGACCTCGACCACCGTTCGTCGCGCGGCCATTGCCATCAGCGGCCCGAAACTCCTGGTCGCGAATCGGAAGCGGAGATTTCCCAACTCGTCAGCTTCGAATGCCTGGATCAAGGCAAGATCCGCCGTGATGGATGTCTCGAACACCTGCTCGACATCGCCAAACAGTCGCGTCTCCTTGCCTTCCGCGAGCAGCGTGCCCGCCCCGGTGGGAGTGTAGAACCCACCGAGGCCGGCACCGCCAGAGCGAAGCCGCTCGGCGAGGGTGCCCTGGGGTGACAACTCCAAAGCAACCTCACCGGCGTCGTACCGTTCACGAAATTGGGTCGCCGCGGGACTGCTGGGGAAGGTAGCAATGACTTTCGCCACCGCCCCGACCCCGAACAGTTCCCCGACATCGCCAATCCGCCCCATGCCGCAATTGTTTGACACAAGAACGAGATCGCGTAGGTTCCGGCGTGCGAGCTGCGTGATCAGTGTGGTCGGCACTCCAATACCGCCCCAACCTCCCACGAGCACCGTGGCGCCGTCGGCCACTTCGCCGAGGATCTCGGCTGGCGACTCATGAACTTTTCCGAATGCGGGCACGACGTGCTCACTCTCTTTCTCGTGTCAGATTCTCAGTTGACGTATTCGTCGAGGATCGGGCCGTAGACGGTGAAGGCCTCAAGCGCGTAGTCGCGCGCTTCCTGTCCCGTCTTGAATCCGACGAGCTCGTTCGTCAGCGCCATCTGGTCGAAAACAGCCGTGTCCTCCAGTGCCGCGCGAACAGCGTCCTCTAGCGCCTGACGGATTTCCTCCGGGAGGCCGGGCGGCGCCATGAGCGATGCCGGGTTGATGATCGTGTATCCGTAGAGATCGCTCGACTTGGGAATACCCATTTCCTCAAGTGCTGGCCACGAGGCGGATTCGATCAGCAACGGAACGAGCTCTCCGGTCTCGATGTACTGGACAGTGGTGGAGGCGGAGTTCTGCCCCATGTCAGCGTCACCTGAAAGCAAGCGCAGTACCGACTCAGCCCCGCCGTCGGTGGCCAGCGGGCGGTAGTTCAGACCGCCAACGGCCTCGCTCAGGAGCACCGAACCGATGTCCGGCAGTCCAAATCCTCCCGAAGTTACATCGACAAGCGTGTTGGCTGGATTTTGACCGTACTCAATGAGGTCTTCGATCGTGTCAAATCCGGTCGCGGGCGTCGTGAAGCGCGCTGCTACCGACTCATGGGTCGATGCGATGAAGGTCATCTCGTATGGGTCATATCCGAGGTCGGTCGTGTGCGGCACGATCGTCTGGATAGAGCCGGATGCCAGCGCGATGGTGTAGCCATCCGGAGCTGCGTTGAATACCTGCTGAAGGCCTACCGCTCCGACACCTCCAGGCACGTTCTCCACGACGACGGGTACACCGAGCGTGCCCTCCATGTGATCAGCGAGAATTCGCCCGATGGTATCGGTGCTTCCGCCAGCACCGTAGGGAACCACGATCGTGATCGGGCCGTCTGGCACCCATGCTGCACCTGGGGTTGCCTCATCGGGGGCTTCGGTTGCTGTGGCGCAGCCGGTAGCCACGAGGGCGACAGCGGCAGCGATGGACAGCGTCTTTGCGAGCCTCATATCGTTACTCCGTTTCTTGTGTGCAAGTTGCGCTCGACCGGTTGGTGAGACGCAGGCGTTCGAGGCCGTGCTCACGCAGTTGCGCGAGCAGCCCGAACACGTTTGATGACCGCGTTGATCGCCCTGAGCCACAACGGCGACAACAGCACGAGCACAGCTATGGTGATGAAAATTGTGGAAACCGGGCTGCGGAGGAAGACCCCCGGATCGCCCCCCGACAGCTGAATCGACTGGCGAAGGGCCTTTTCGATCATCGGCCCCAAAATGATCGTGACCGCGATGGGAACGACGGGGAAGTCGATGAGTTTGGCGAGATAGCCCAATAGTCCGAAGCCGAGCAGGACCCACACATCGAACATGCTCCTGCTGATCGAGTACGAGCCCACGAGCATGAAGACGAGAATTATCGGGTAGAGGAGATGAAGGGGCACCTTCACGATCTGAACCCAGAGCCTGATCAGCGGAAGATTCATGATGAGGAGGATGACGTTGCCGATGAAGAGACTCGCGATGATCGCCCACACAAGCGGTGTGTGCTGCGTGAACAGAGCTGGCCCTGGCTGCAGTCCATTGATGAGGAACGCGCCCATGAGGACCGCGATGGTGGGGGACGCGGGGATGCCCAGCGTGAAGAGTGGGATCATCGCCGCGTTGGCATAGGCGTTGTTGGTGGTTTCCGGACCAGCAACTCCTTGGATGGCACCCTTGCCGAACCGTTCCGGGGTCTTCGAAACCTTGCGCTCGAGCGCATACGACATCAGGGTCGGAGCGACCGTGCCGATGCCAGGAATAAGTCCGGTTGCCGAGCCCAGCACGGTCCCTCGCCCGATCGCGCCGCTGGACTCCTTGAGGTCCTTCCATGACACCCGCGCGTACGCCTTTGTGTGCTGACGCGTCTTCACGACGCGCATATGGGTGGAATAGAGGATTTCTCCCAAACCGAAGAGCCCCATGATGATCGGAACGAAACTGAGACCCCCGAGTAGCTCCAGGCTGCCATATGTGTAACGCGGCGTGCCGGTGAAGAGGTCGGTTCCGGGCAGTACCACCGCAAGTCCGATGAGTCCGCTCACGACGCTCAATAGCACCGACCGGCTCCCCAGCCCCACGAGCAGGGCCATCCCGAGAAATAGCAGTGCGAAGAGTTCGGGGGGCCCGAAAGACACTGCCACGCGCGCCAGAGTGGGCGCGGCCAACACGAGCAGGATGGTCGCGACGGTACCTCCGATGAACGACCCGATCGCGGCGATGCCGAGCGCTGAGCCTGCGCGACCCTGCTTTGCCATCGCGTAGCCGTCGATAGCCGTGATCGCGGATGACCCTTCCCCCGGCACGTTCAGCAGGACAGTGGTGATCGTCCCGCCGTACATGGCGCCGTAATAGATCGCGGCCAGCATGATGATCGAGCCGGTGGGATCGAGGTAGAAACTCATCGGCAGCAGGATCGCGATGCCGGCGATCGGACCAATTCCTGGAAGAACGCCGACAGCCATCCCGAGTGCACACCCGATTACAGCGAATATGAGATTCTGAGGTTGGAGGGCGGTTTGGAAGCCGAGCAACAACAGTTCGAGTGAATCCACAGTCACGCTCCTCGTCGAGCCTTGTAGTTGCCCGTAGGGCTATCTGTTCGGTCTGCGAACTTTCGTTCGCAATACGCACATAGTTTCACGACTCGGGAGCCGTGTCAAGAAGGCGCAGTTTCCTGAACGGGAGTGCGCGTTTGTTCGTTATGCGGTAGCTTGTGCGTCAGGCGAACGGAAGCGTCGCTGTGACTGAGGTGTCCGAGCCGACCACGAGGAGTGAACCGAAGTGTTCCGTTCCCTGGGGCTCAGGAACTTCCGCATCTACTTTCTTGGCGGGCTGGTAGCCAACACGGGTACGTGGATCCAACGAGTGGCGCAGGACTGGCTGGTGCTCGAACTCACCGACAACAGCGCGATAGCGCTGGGTGTGACAACTGCTGTGCAATTCACGCCGATGATCGTTTTGGGCCTGTTCGCCGGCGCCATCGCAGATCGCATCTCAAAACGCGCACTGCTCGCAATCGCAACCTCCTTCCAGCTCGTCGTCAGCACCGTGCTCGGGACGCTTGTTCTTACCGGTACCGTTCAGGTCTGGCACGTCGTCGCACTGGCGTTCCTATTCGGCATTGGCTCATCCCTCGAAATTCCGACTCGTCAAGCCTTCATCTCCGAGCTCGTGAACACTGACAATGTCGCCAACGCTGTCTCGCTCAACTCGGCGTCGTTCAATATCGCCCGTGTTGTCGGGCCCGCCATCGGTGGGCTCATGATCGGGCTGATCTTCGCGAGCACCGGTCCACTGTTTCTCGTCCACGCCGCCTCCATGCTCGCGACGATTGTCACGCTGGTTCTGCTGCGAACCGATCAGCTGCATTCGGTGGTTCCGAAGAACGAGCGCACCGGCAAGGTACGGGATGTCTTCAGCGAGTTGCGCGGGAGGGCCGATCTGCAACTCGTCCTCATCATCGTCGCGGTGGTCGGAGTCTTCGCACTCAATTACCAGATGTTCATAGCCCTGTTGGCGACCGCGGAGTTCGGGATGAACGCAACGGGATTTGGCGCCATGAGTTCCCTGATGGCCGTCGGAGCGATAGCGGGCGCACTCATGTCAGCACGTCGATCGCGGGCGAGCCTCCGGCTTCTGGTTGGCTCCTCAGCTGCATTCGGGATCCTCATAATGGTCAACGCCTACATGCCGACTGTCCCGCTATTTGGCGCGTCGCTCGTCGTGCTCGGGTACGCCAGCCTGACAGTCATGACAACCGCGACCTCGCTCATGCAGCTTTCCGCGCGACCCGCGCTGCGCGGTCGGGTCATGGGCCTGTTCGTCGTTGTCATGTTCGCGGGTGTGCCGATCGGAGGGCCTCTCCTGGGCGGCGTGGCGGAGTGGCTCGGGATACGCGCGGCGGTCGGCCTTGGCGGGCTCACCTGTGTCGTGGTCAGTGTGGTGGGCGCCATCGTCACCCTGAGGGTGATGGGCGCCAGCTTCAGTCAGTTACGGACCTACTTCGTGCCCAAGCGGCGTCGGCTGCCGCCGCCGGTCGGATGACGCCGTGCGCCAACTATTGATTCGCTGCGAGCAACTGACTCCAGAGTTCCGCGTCCACACGAATGCCCTCGGTCACAGCCCTCTCGTAAAAGAGCTCAGAACGGTCGCCTGGCAAGCGCACGTTCGCATCCGGGAGGCCATGCGAGTCCTGGCGCAGGGCATTGACCGACATCGAGGCCCTGGTGAGCACCGCCTCGGTGGAATCGATAAAGGAGGGATCAATGGCAATCACCGTCAGCCCATCCACTCCGGGACGTGGACCGGCGCGAAGGTCGCCCAAGTCCGGACCCATCGCTGCCCCAGACAATCCGGTCGCAAGCATCCCGACAGCGACCGAGAGTGCAGAACTCTTGGCTCCGCCGAACGGTTCGAGCGAGCCTTCAAGTGCCTCGTGGGCATCAGTCGTTGGAACCCCGAATTGATCCAGCGCCCAGCCGAGTGGGATCGGTGCGTCGCCCGCAGCAGCAAGCGATATGTGGCGGCGGGCGACTTGAGACATCGCGAAATCCATGACAACGGGATGGCCCAGAGTTGGGTACGCGATCGCGAATGGGTTGTTGCCAAGCACCCGTGCAGTTCCCCCCGGCGCACGCATGCTGGGCACAGAAGATGCCGCCACAATGCCAATCAGCTTCTGATCGGCGAGCATCCTGGCGTATGCACCCACAGCACCAGCGTGATTGGAGTGACGCACGGCGGCGAGCCCGATACCCGTAGAAGCGGCAAGTTCTGCTGCAGTCCTCGCCGCCAAGCTGGCCGCCAGGTGGCCCAGAGCTCCCGCACCGTCGACAACTGCGGTCGCGCCACTGCGGCTAGTGACGGTCGGTCGTGCGGAAGGGTCGATCTCACCGGCGCGAAGCCTCCGCAGGTACTGCGGCACGATCGACAGCCCGTGGGTCGATTGACCCCGCGCTTCAGTATTGACGACTATCTCGGCACCCTCTGCCGCCAGATCTTCCGGCATTCCCGTCGACACGAGCGCGTTGCGTACGACCTCGGTGGCCATCGTCATCGTGACCGTAATGTCACCGCGAGTGCCCTCGTTCGACATCGCAACTCCTGTCTTCTCGCACGCTACCGTCGCCATTGCAGCCAGTCCCGGAAGGTGATCAGGCCATGAACGTTGAGCCTACAGAACTCGCGCCGGGCACTTGGCTGCTCCGCGTCCCGGTGGAACCGCTCCCCGCCTCACCGTCTGCAACCAACTGTCTGATCATCGTCGACGACGACGGCTTCGCCACTATCATCGACCCCGGAGATAATCACGAGGCTGCACGGCATGTTCTGACGCGAGCGCTGCGTACGCTTGAAATCGGTCTGCCCAGCATCCGGCTCATCATCGCAACCCACCTGCACTGCGACCACATGGGGATGGCTGCACGCCTCCAAAGAGCCACCGGCGCAGAGTTCGCCCTCAACGAACTCGATCGAACTGCCATTGTGGAGGATCGTCCCGCGATCACGGTTACGTCGGAGCTGCTACGCCGGTGGGCGGTGCCGCGCGACCGCTGGCCCGAGTTCGACAATCTGCACAGACTGCCCAGGCACGTGGAGCATCCCCGCTGGGGCCGTGTTCTCGCGGACGGTGACGTCATCGAAGGCGCGGGGCGACGGTTCAGGATCTTTCACGTGCCAGGTCACACCGCTGGCCACATTGCCGTGCTTGAGGAATCAAGCGGAGTGCTGATGACGGGCGACGTGGTGTTGCCGGACCAGAACCCCGGTATCGGGCTTGGGGGTGCCCAAGGCGACGCCTTGGGGTCGTACATGTCGTCAGTGCGCAACCTGAGCACTCTGGCGCATCGTATCGCGGTGCCCGGTCATGGCTCGCCGATTGGCGCGCTCGCCGACCGTTGTGAGAGGCTTCTCCGGCACCAGGAACGGCGCAGCGCTGAAATTGAGTCGCTGCGCAACGCCCTGATGCCGGCAACCGTATGGTCGATAGCGGAACGTCTTACCTGGTCTCGACCTTGGTCGATGATCTCAGGGCCGCGGCTTCGGTCTTCGCTCCACCATGTTGACATGCATGTTCAGCACTTGAACGAGACCGCCTGAACTACTCTCCGCGTCGATCGCCGGTCACCAGTTTCCGTCCAAGGGGTGAGTGCCACCTCTCTGGTCTCGATCAGCGGCTTGGACTTCTGCCATCTCGTCGTCCGTCAGGGCAAAGTCTTCAATGGTCGCGTTCTCGATCATCCGGGACCGCTTGGAGGTCTTCGGGATGACGACAGTGCCCAGCTGCAGATGCCAGCGCAGGGTGATGGCCTGCACGCTTCGGTCGTACTTCTGAGCGAGTGAAGCGAGTACCGGTAGCTGTGCGAGATCGTACCGCCCCTGACCGAGTGGGCCCCACGCCTGCGTGGTAATCCCGCTGCGCTCGTGCAGCGATCGCAATGCCCCCTGCTGGAAGGCGGGATGCAATTCGACCTGATTCACGGCGGGGATGACTCCCGTGGCAGTGACTAGCTGATCCAGATGCTCTGGCAGAAAATTGGATACCCCGATCGAGCGGATCAGACCCTCTTCGCGCATAGCGATAAGGGTCTCCCATGACTGAACGGCAAGTCCGCGCGCTGGCGCTGGCCAGTGGATGAGGTACATGTCGACGACATCCAGTTGCAGCTTCGAAAGGCTCAGCTCCAACGCCTGTCGAGCAGAGTCGGCACCCTGTTCGCGGTTCCACAGTTTGGTAGTGACGAAGAACTCCTCGCGCGGTAGACCAGACGATCGAAGTGCGCGGCCCAGCCCCTCCTCGTTGCGATAGATCCTGGCGGTATCGAAGTGTCGGTAACCGACATCTATCGCTTCCAGCACATGCGCCTCGACTTCATCGTCTGGCATCTGGAAGACGCCTAGCCCTATCTGCGGGATCCGCATTCCGTCGTTCATAAGAATGGATCGAGTCAGAGAGGAGTTCTTCATACGAACATTGTGCCGCATAGCGAACACGCGGGCTTGCGCCTACCCGCGGATGATCGCCAGCACGGTGTCGCGGATGCGCTCCATCTCCGAGCGAGTGGATGCCTCAACATTGAGCCTGAGGAGAGGCTCCGTGTTCGAGGCGCGCACGTTGAACCACCAGAACTGGTCACTCTCGTGCACGCTCCCGTTGACGGTGAGCCCATCGAGTTCGTCGAAGTCGCCGAGGCTCGAGTACGCCTTCACGATGCGCGCGTACGCCCCCGGCATGTCTTTCACGGTCGAGTTGATCTCGCCGCTGTGATGGTACGGCGTGTACCGCCGACCTAGGGTCGAGAGCGGCGCATCCTGGTAACCGAGCTCGGCGAGCAGGTGCATTGCCGCGAGCATGCCGTTGTCTGCACCCCAGAAGTCACGGAAGTAGTAGTGCGCCGAGTGCTCCCCGCCGAAGATCGCGCCGGTCGCCGCCATCTCGTCTTTGATGAGGGAGTGCCCGACCTGGGTGCGCACGGCGATCGCTCCCGCGCGTTCGATCGTCTCGGGCACGCTCCGCGAGGTGATGAGGTTGTGCAGCACGACGATGTCGCCGTCGGGCTGCCCAGCCCGCACCCGCTCAATCTCACGAACGGCGACGATCGCGGTCACCGCAGACGGCGTCACCGGCGCCCCCATCTCGTCGATCACGAAACAGCGATCGGCGTCGCCGTCGAACGCGAGCCCGAGGTCGGCTCCGTGCTCGACGACCGCCTTCTGCAGGTCGACGAGGTTGGCCGGATCCAGCGGATTCGCCTCGTGGTTGGGGAATGTTCCATCGAGCTCGAAGTACATGGGAATGATCTCGATCGGCAGCGCAGGCAGCCCGACCGACTCCCCCAGCACCGCAGGTACGGTGAGCCCGCCCATGCCGTTGCCGGCATCCACCACAATACGAAGCGGGCGGATGCCGCCGAGCTCAACGAGACCACGCAGGTACGCCGCGTAGTCGGCCAGCACGTCCAGCTCGCGATACCCGCCGGGCGAAGCGACCTCGGTGATTCCGCGGCTTAGAAATTCGATGGCCCGGTCGCGGATGGCGGCAAGCCCCGTATTCAGACTGATTCCCTGCGCGCCCGCCCGGCTGAACTTCATGCCGTTGTACGCGGCGGGATTGTGGCTCGCCGTGAACATCACGGCGGGCACGTCGAGCGATCCGGAGGCGAAGTAGGTTTCGTCGGTCGAGCACAGTCCGATCGACACTACGTTCGCCCCGCGGGCCCTCGCGCCCTCGGCGAAGGCGCGAACGAATTCGGGCGAGGAGTCCCGCATGTCGTGCCCGACCGCAACCTCGGCGCCGGCGATGCCGAGTTCGTCGACGAAGCCGGCGGCGAGCGCGCGAACGACCTCGGAGGTGAGCTGGGACCCCACCAGTCCCCGAACGTCATAGGTTTTTACGAGGGCGGTGAGGTCGGGCTTCATGCCCCCAAAACTACATGACGCACAACCTGCCACCCCTGCGGTGCGGAGAGCCGCTCGGAGTGCCGCGAACACAGGTCGTAGCTGTGCGGTTCGGCCGACTGGCTGAGCGGTCCGACGACCGCCATCGAGTCCGCGTAGACGTACGTGAGGGTGGATACGGCGTCATCAAGACACGCAACCTTGCTGCACGGGCGACCGCTCATGTCCGCCACATTAGCCGCCGCCCGACTGACGCCGTCAATGGCTCGCCGGTCTAGCATTGAGGTATGCCCTCCGCCCGCCGTCACGTCCCTGCCGCGCTCTGCCCGGGCGGGTTGGCGCGACCGGCATGGCCGGGGCATCCGCGCATCCGTGACGGGTCCGCATCTGCCGCTGCTGCGCTCCCGGGCCGACCTGTTCGACATGACCGTGGCATCCACCGCGGAGTACCTGAAAGACCTGTGGCCCGAGGAGCTGTCGACGGTCACCTTCGAGGTTGCGACGCTGCCCTCCTCGCCTGGTACGGTGTCGGGCGTCGAGCGCTGGCGCGTGCAGCGGGCCGAGCGCCGGGTGATTCTCTACCGTCTGCCGATCGAGCGCCTGTCCCGTTTGCACCGCTACGACGACCTGCACAAGCGGATGATGGTCGAAAGCTGTGTTTTCCGTGCCGTGGCCGAGTTGCTCGGCAAAGACCCGTGGGAGCTCGCTCCCGCGCGGTTCCGTCACCTCTGAGCTGTCAGGGGTAGATGAGCACAGCGCCCGCGGCGACTTCGGCCGGCGGTATGGCGTAGCCGGCGATGCCGCCGGCAGCGGTGCCGGTGACGCTCGCGTGCAGCAGCTCGAAGCCGGTCACCAGGTAGGTCGCGCCGCTCTCAACGCCCAGTACGACGGATGCGCCAGCCGGCACCGTGACGAAGAGGTTGTTGCCGGAGGAGGCGGTGAGCACCAGCTCGGCCGGAACGTCGCCGGGATTCATGAGGTGCAGAACGGGGGCCATGCCGCCGGCAACGGTGAACAGGGTTTCCGTGGCGAGCGGGTTGGCCGAGGGCATCCACGAGAAGTCGGTGGTGCCATCCGGCAAATCGGCGGTCTGCTCGGTCGCCGTGGATACGCGAACGGAGGCGACGACCGGCTCGACGGAGTCGATGATGAAGGTGTAGTTGCCGTCCTCAAGCTCGTCGACGCGCAAGTCGGTCACCTGACCTGCGGGCACCTCGAGCTCGAACGAGCGCAACGCGCCGACGGCCCCGGTCTCCGCCGCGATACGCACGCGCACGATCGAGGCGTTCTCGCCCGGCACGAAGACCCGCAGCGCCGTCTCCAGATCACCGTGGTCGGTGCGGCCGAGTCGTTGCTGCACCGCAACGGAGCCGCTCACGACCACCCCTGGGATGACCGTCGTGATCGCCGGAGGCGCTGAGGCCCCGAAGACATCCATTCCACCGGGGGTGATGCCGCGAACGATGGACTGCTGCAGCGTCGCAACGACGTGCCCGCCGCGGCTCTCCACGCGCACGACGGGAGCCGCAAGCCCTGGCGCGAAGGCAGCGAGCGGCAGCACACGCTGGCTCATCGGTTCGACCGCGATTCCCGCGAGCCCCGGAGCGGTCACCTCCCCGGATTCGCCGAAGAGTCTAAGCGACACTGTCGCGGTGACCTCGGTCGGATTGCTGAGGGTGAGGAGTGTGGTTCGCCCGACAGCGGATGACCCGCCGACTAGCCAGCTCTCGCTGACTGCCCCGGTGCACGCGGCGGCGGCCAGGCCGATGAAGTCTCCCGACGCGATCAGTTGGGATTGGGCGCCCGAAACCGGTTGCGGTGCGCCATCCGGTTGCTCCGCCGAGAGCAGTTGTGGCGCGGCCGCGGTTCCCCCGGTTCCCGCTTCCGACGTGGTGAAGGGAATCGAGCCAGCTCCGCTGCTGACGGTCGGGAGCCCGAGCGGTGACACCGTCGTCGCACCCTGGCCCGAATCATCCGCAAGGCGCAGCGCAGCCCCGGGGCAGACGAGCTCGCGGGCGCTCGCGACGGGCTCGACGAGCGTGCCGCCAGGCGTTGAGGTGAGAACGGGCAGGGGCAGCAGTGTGGCCGCGGCAACCGTCGCCGCTGCGACCGCGATGGCGATCGAGCCGGCGACAACCCGGGCGCTGATGATTGCCGCCCCGCGGAGCGTTGCGGGGGCCTTCTCCTCACTCATCGTCTTCCTCCTCCGCGAGCGCGATCGGATCATTGGGTGCGGCGATCGAGGAGCGTCCGCGCCCGCGCGACGTGGGCACCGCGAACAGCAGTGCCAGCACGAGCACGATCCCCTGCGTCACCGCGATCGCGAGGGCGAACGGCGCCGGTTCTGCGCGAACCAGCGGCGCGGCGGCGTCCGGGTCCTTGAAGTGCCAGAGCAGCCCCTGCGCCGTGTTGCCGATCGGCGCGAGGTTGCTGTTGGCGTCGAATGCCGCCTCCGCGCGCGAGCGGATCTCGGCGGCGTCGTTATCCCCAGCGCCCCCGGCATCCGCCAGCAGGATGAACGCGATGGATCGCTCGCGCAGTTGCGTCGTCGTGTCCATGCCGCTGCGGGAGGCGAGGTTGGCGGCGAGCACGGCGAGTTCGAGTTCCTGCGCCGACGGAGCGGTGGATGTCGCGGCGAACGTCGACGTCTCATCCATCGTCGTTCCCGGCCCACGGTGCACGGTCACGGCAAGGCCGCCGTCCTGCTGCGGGTCGAACTGCAGGGTGCCCATCGACGGGTTCGCCCCCGCCTCCGCCGCCACGAACGCGGGCAGCAGGAGTCCGGAGCTCGCCCGAACCGGCGCCGTGCCGGTGAGTGGTGCGGCAAGCAGCGGTGCGACAGCGAGAGCGGATGCGAGGGCCACAGCCAGGGCGGGCGCGGCACTGTAGCGACGCACGGCCTCGAGTGAGACGGCGACCGCTCCGACGAGTCCGAGCCAGTACAGGCTGAGTGCGGCACCCGGCCAGATGGCCACCGGCTGCGATCCGACGATGCCCAGCTCGAGGCGCGTTGCGAGTACGGCGGTGAGGTACCCGAGCAGGGCCAATCCGAGCGCAGGGTAGCTGCGTCGCGATCCAGGGACGAACAACGCGAGCAGCGCGAGGGCGCCCAGCGGCGCGAGCAGGAGTACGGGCACGAGCGCACCAAAACCCCACTCCGCCCAACCGGCAATTGCCGGCACGGCGGATCCGACGGCGAGCTGCCACCCGGAGGCGAGCTCGCCGATGACCGGTATTCCCGGTTCGGCCAGCCACGCAAGCGGGGTGCCGCGCGCGATGTTCGCGTACACGAGCGGCGCGAACAGCAGCGCCCCTGGGATAACGATGCCGATCATCCGGTGCACTCTCGTCGGTCTGGCGATCATCCGCGCGACGAGCGCGAGGATGAGCGCCGGAATGAGGACGGGAGCGGATGCCGTGACCGCCGCCAGCAGGAGTGCCGCTGCCGCCGCCGCACTCCAGCTGCGCGCCGCCGTCACGGCGGCGAGCACGAGCCACGGCAGCAGCAGGTGGGCGATGACGGCACCGAGGTGCCCGCCCATGAGGGAGGTCAGGAACGGCGGCGCGAGAGCCCACAGTACCGCCGCGATTGCGGGCGGCCACGACCGTTCCGAGAACCGCACGGCACACCACCACGCCCCGAGTGCGGCGAGCGGGAGCGCCACCGCATAGAGCAGCGCGATGCTGAGTGACGGCGACCAGAAGGTGAGCGTGGCGAGCACCGCAAGCACCACGATGAACGGGTCGGCCGGTGAGGTGATGCCGCCCACGCCGTCGACGCCCCAGATGGCGTTTGACCAGATCGCGCCGAGGTCGCTGCCGAGCGGCACCAGGCCACCGCCGGTCACGGCTGAGGCACCGAGCAGGGGGCCGAAGACGATCGCCCCGATTGCCGCCAGGAGCAGCACCATCCAGCCGCCGCCGCCCGTGAGAAAGCCCACCCGACGGCGGGCTGCCGCGGCCGTGCGCACCGTTTCGCGCTGTTGCGCGCGGTGCTCCTGGGCCTGGCCAATCGTCATCCGCAGGGGTGTGATCGCCGACCAGCCGACCTTCCGGGTTCTCCGCAGATTGCGGCGTGCCGGTGCCACCCCCGGGCTGAAGGCGGTGCCCACTGCGGCGGCGAACTCGCCGGGAATCGAGCCCGGCTGCTTGCGCGCCAGATCCCCGATCGAGCGCAGCAGTGCGAGCGGCAGCAGGCCCAGCCAGTGCAGCGGAAGCAGAATCGCGGGAGCATAGACAAGGCGTCGGTGCAGTTGCGCAGCGCGGACGATCCTCGCACGGGCCATCGCCGACACCCGTGCGCGGCCGAAGCTCTCCGGCCCGCCCGCCGTCGAAACGCGCGCGGTGGGCACGCCGACGACGCGGTGGCCGGCGAGGCGCGCACGCACGCAGAAGTCGAGCGAGGCATCCACCGTCGGAAGTCCGGGATCGAAGCCACCGAGCTCGCTCCAGACGGAACGGCGCACGAGCATCCCGGAGCCGGCCACCGCGAGCAGGTCGCTCTGCCGGTCGTGCTGCGCCTGGTCAAGTTCGTTCTCAACGAGGGCAATGGATGCGCCCAGGGTTGTCATCGTCTCGCCGTACTCCGCGATCGTGTCGGGCTGGTCCCAGCGCACGAGCTTCGGTCCGGCGACCGCGACACTCGGTGCGATCTCGACCGCCCCCAGGAGCGAGGCGAGCGCGCGCGGGTGCGGGGCGCTGTCGTGGGCGAGCAGCCAGAGCCACTCGTCCGGTGACGCCTGGGGCAGCGCAACGCGCACCGCCTTGGCGACGGCACTCCCGAAAGAACCGTGTTTTGCGGATGCGGTCACCAGTTGTGTGGGACCGGCCGCCGCAAGCAGTGCCTGCGTGGCATCCGCCGACCCGGCATCCACGAAAACCGTGGTGTCCGCGCGCCGGGTCTGTGTGGCGAGCGCGGGGAGGGTGCGACCCAGGAATGCGGCCCCGTTGCGGGCGACAAGTATTGCGGTGACTCTGGGCTGCACGAGCAAGATGCTAGGCGCGCTTGCGCAGTTTGCGACGCTCCCGCTCCGAGAGGCCGCCCCAGATTCCAAAACGCTCGTCGTTCGACAGGGCGTACTCGAGGCAGCGGGTGCGAACTTCGCACGAGCCGCAGATCTTCTTGGCGTCCCTGGTCGAGCCGCCCTTCTCCGGGAAGAAGGCCTCCGGGTCGGTCTGTGCACACAGCGAATCGGTCTGCCACGCGAGCGGATTCTCGTCGTCGATCTCGGACTGGCGCACGCCGGGGACGCCGAGGCGTACGGGGTCGACGAACCAGTCCTCAGGAACGGAGGGGCGATAATCGTTGTTCGCCATACCAGTGTCTCCCCTCCGCATTCCGGCGAATTGCCGTAACGCGTTAGAGATAATTACACCCGTGTAGTTCACTGTAAGTCAAGTCGCGGATGATAAAACCCCTCACCCTCAACTGAGGGTTGTGACTCGCCAAAATTCTGGTAATCTTCCAGCTTTCTTTCAGGAGACTCGCCGGCGGGCGGTCCACGCACTCGAGACCATGTCATTGAGGCTGTGGCGCATCCGCCAGTCCAGATCACGGGCGGCGAGCTCGCCCGCCGCCACGATCCGCGCCGGATCGCCCGCCCTCCGCGGGCCGATCTCCGGTTCGAAGTGGATGCCCGTCACCTCCCCGATCGCGGCCATGATCTGGCCGACCGAGAGCCCGTCGCCGCTGCCGAGGTTGTACGCGGGCTCGATGCGTCTCCCCCGCCTCGAGTCGCCGCGCTGCCGCCGCGTGCGAGACCGCGAGATCGGCGACGTGGATGTAATCGCGCACGTTGGTGCCGTCTGGTGTCGGGTAGTCGTTGCCGTTGATGCGCGGGGTGCGCCCATCCACCAGCGCTTCGAAGACGAGCGGGAACAGGTTGTGCGGGCTCGTGTCGTAGACGGTCGGATCGCCGGACTGCCGACCACGTTGAAGTAGCGCAGGGACGTGTGGCGCAGGCCGGTCGCGACCGCCTGGTCGCGCAGCAGCCACTCGCCGATGAGCTTCGACTCGCCGTATGGCGACTCGGGGTGCTTGGGGGTGTCCTCGGTGACGAGGTCGACGTCGGGGGTGCCGTAGACGGCGGCGCTGGAGGAGAAGACGATCTGGTCGACGCCCTCGTCCTGCATCGCGGCGAGCAGCACGGCTGTGCCGGTCACGTTCTGCTCGTAGGTGTGCAGGGGGCGCTGCACCGAGACCCCCGCGTACTTGAAACCGGCGACGTGGATGACGCCCGTGACACCGTGGTCGCGGATCGTGTCGACGAGCAGCCCGCCGTCGAGGATCGAACCGTCGTACGAACGGCACGTCCTCCGGCACGAATCGGCGAGGCCGGTCGAAAGGTCATCGACGACCACAACGTCGAAGCCGGACTTCTGCAGGGCCCTGGCCACGTGTGCGCCGATGTAGCCCGCGCCGCCGGTGACCAGCCAGCGATCATGGCTTCTTACGTTAGCGGTAGCGCTCCGCGTCGATCGTCGGTACGCGGTGGTATCCGTCGTGGGCGGCTTCGTAGAGCGTGGCGCCGATCGCGGCGAGCGCTGTGAGCCCGGTGATGGTGAGAATGACGTGTCCATGGCAGTAAATCTATGGCTTGCCAAATCCTGCCGCGAGTGGCAGGATTGCCAGCATTCGGAACATTTCTGCCAAGGAGGCAAAGGCATCATGCTCAAGAAAGTCGTCTGCTCGCCCTCCCCGGCGTCGCGCCGTTCGAGTTCGGCGTCGATCTGCGAGGTGTTCGGCATCGACCGCAGCGACAGCGGGCGGCCCGACGTTCGATTTCGCGATCGTCACCGCCGACCCGGGCCCGTGCGCACGAGCCTCGGCTTCGACATGCACATCGCCGGCCGGGCTTGAGGACGCGGCCGACGCCGACCTCATCGCCGTTCCCGCCCGCACGAGTCCCGGCGGTATCGACGAGCGCTACCTGCAGGTGATCCGCGACGCCGAGGCGCGCGGCGCCTGGGTGCTGAGCGTCTGCAGCGGCGCGTTCAGCCTCGCCCAGGCGGGCATGCTCGACGGCCGCCGCGCGACCACCCACTGGATGCACACCGACCGCCTCGCCGCCGAGTATCCCGGCACCGAGGTCGACCCCGACGTGCTGTTCGTGGAGGACGGCAAGGTCGTCACCAGCGCCGGCACCGCCGCCGGCATCGACGCCGCCCTGCACATCGTGCGCAAGGAGCACGGGGCGTCCGCGACCAACGTCATCGCCCGGCGCATGGTGGTGCCGCCGCAGCGCGACGGCGGCCAGTCGCAGTACATCGACGACGCCCATCGCCGAGTGCAAGAGCGACTCGTTCGCGCTCGTCACCGAGTGGATGCTCGAGAACCTCTCCGAGGACCTCACCGTCGACCAACTCGCCCGCAAGGCACTCATGTCGTCCCGCACGTTCGCGCGGCGGTTCCGGGCCGAGATGGGCACGACGCCTGCGGCATGGCTGAACCGGCAGCGGATCATCCGCGCGCAGCAACTGCTCGAGGAGACCGACTACGGGCTCGAGACGATCGCCCAGGAGACCGGTTTCGGCACGGCCGCGGTCATGCGGCACCACTTCCTGAAGGTGCTGCAGACCACGCCGACGGCGTACCGCCGCACCTTCGGTGCCCTCGTCGCGAGCTGAGCCCCGCCGCCGCGCCAAACCCCCGCGCCCCAGAACGAAAACTAAGGAGTTTCTGTAAATCCGAGCGGGTTTTGCGACGAAATGCGCTCCGCCGGACAGTTTCTCCTTAGTTTTCGTTGCGGCGGGAGCGCGCTCGCTCTCGTGCCTGACGCTCCAGATCGGCCAGGTCATCCACTCGGGCCTGGGCGATCGCGGCCAGCATGGTCGGCCAGAACGGTCCAAGCTGCTTATACCCGATGCGGATGCTGCGACTGCTCCTGATCGCAAGGAGGGCGTCCCTCTGGTGCCCTGCGTCGAAGGTGTTCGGGGATACGCCCGTCCACTCTTCGTCATGTTGCGCGCCATCCACCTCGAGATAGACCCGAGGCGAGATCCGCCCGTCGAGGTGGCCGACACCGGGAACAAAAGCCTGGGGTTCGAACGGGATACCCGCATCTGTGACCCGGAGCCGGACGACGGTCTCGCCCCAGGCATCCGCTTTCCCGTCCACCTGGCGGCGCCACGTCTGCACCCGCCGGGGAGCGAGGGCGAAGACGGCGTCAAGGCGTGCGGATGTCCAGCCGCGATAGCGCAGCAGGGCGTCGCAGCAGGAGATCGCGAGCTCCCGGCTCTCACATTTCAGGACGCACAGCAGAGCTTCGTCTTCGCTCACCATCCACTCGGATGACTGCCGCTGGAACCGAGGTGTGTCGACCCAGTGCACCCGAACTGCATCGCGTGGGAGCAGTTGCGCGCGCTTGTCCTTGGGTCGCCGCAGTTTGGCCGCGTCCCTGGGGACGGCGACATCGAGGCGATCGCGACGCGGAAGGAAGACATCCAGCATCCGCAATCTCGATAAGCCTGTGAGTCGCCCTCCGATGCGGATGACCTGCGTAAGCACCTCGGAGGTGCCAACCAAGGCGTACCAGCCGTGCCTGACACGAAAGATCTGTCGCCGTTCGAGGGCGCTGCGAATGGCGGCGTCGCTGTAGCCGGCAGAGAGGAGGTCGCGTCGACGGGCGATCCGCCCCCGACGATCCATGAATTGTGTGAGTGGCACCATGCCAAGAGGCTGATGCGAGTGGCCAGCGGGCACGCCTGCGCCGACCGAATCGGTGGACAGTGGATGCCCCTACCCACCTGTTGACGACAGGAGCCGCCCCCGACCCCGAACGAAAACTAAGGAGATTCTGCACATTCGACGGGGTTTTGCGACGAAATGCTCTCCCCCCGACAGTTTCTCCTTAGTTTTCGTTCGGGGCGGGGCGGGGCGGGGCGGGGCGGGCGGCGACCGAAGGCCGCGCCCGCTACCCGGTCGTGGCGACGAAGAGCATGCCAGCGCCCGCCACCACGAGATCGTCACCCGCCGAGCGGTATGCGGCCTCGCCGCGGGCGAGCGGATGCCCGTCCACCGTGAAGTCCCCGGACGTGCAGAGTAGAACCGCCGGCCCATCCAGCGACACCACTGCGGAGCCGGAAACCACGATCAGCCGGAAGTCCGGCAGCGGCGGTGCGAACACCGAAACCCCTGGCGCCGCCGCAACACCCGCAAGCCGCGGCACGGGCAACGGCGTGAAGTCGAGCACGGAAAGCAGCTCGGGCACGTCGATGTGTTTCGGCGTGAGCCCGCCGCGCAGCACGTTGTCCGACGCGGACATGAGCTCGATCCCCACCCCCGACAGGTACGCGTGGATGTTCCCGGCCGGCAGGTAAAGCACCTCGCCACGGCGCAGCACGACCCGGTTCATCAGCAGCGAGATCACGATGGCCGGGTCGTCCGGGTACTCCGACGCGAGCAGGCCGACGGTCGCGAACGGCAGCCCTTCTGTGGATGCCGCCAGCACCACCACCCGATCGACGAGCGCGGCAACGTCGTCGCCTCCAGAGATCAACCACTCGAAGGTGGCGGGCAGCGACTCCTCGAGCCGGGACCGAAGCCCCAAAACCAGCGGGTCACGACCCAGCGTGGCCAGCAACTCAACCGTCGCTGACACCGGTCGGAACCCGCACAGCGCGTGGTACTCGTCGCTCAGCGCGTAGACGAGTTCGGGTTTGTGGAGGGCGTCCTTGTAGTTGCGATGAGGCGAATCGAGGGGCACCCCGAGAGCGTTCTCACGGGCGAAACCGGCAGCGGCCTGGGCGAGGTTGGGGTGCGCCTGCAGCGACAGGGGCGCGGCCGGAGCGATGACCTTGAGCAGGAACGGCAGCGGCTCCACAACAGAGGCGAGTGTGCCCGATCCATCGGCAAGAACAGCGGGCGACCCCGGATGCGTACCCAGCCACAGTTCGGCTTCCGGGCCACCGGATGGCGCGGTCCCGAGCAGTTCGGCGATGGCGGTTCGCGACCCCCAGGCGTAGTCGCGGGGTGTGTTGGTGATGCCTACAAGCATCCGTCAAAAGTACCCGTTTTCGGCAAGCTAGGCTGGCGAAATGATTGAGGCGCCGGCGTTCCGCAAGTGGTTCCCCGTCGTGGCCCTCTTCACCCTGCTCGCCGGCGAGGCGTGGCGCTATTCGATCAGCTGGTTCGGCTTTGCCGCGATCGCCCTCACACTCACCGCCTTCTCGGTGTGGCTGCTCATCCACCACCGCGATCGCTGGAGCCTGAAAGGGCTGCCGCTGCCGCTGCTGGTGTTCCTGGGGTTCGCGACGGCATCCATTGTCTGGTCGTTCTATCCGGGGGCGACCGCCCTGGGGCTGGCGGCGACCTACCTGACGGTGATCGGTGGCGCGGCCCTCGCGATCGCGTTCGACTGGAACGAGCTTCTGCGCGCGCTTGGCCTCGCGCTCCGCTGGATTCTGGGGCTGTCGCTCCTGTTCGAACTGGTTGTCTCGATTGTGGTGCAACGCCCGCTGCTGCCGTTCTTCACCGACTACGGTGACGAGAAGGTTCCGATCATGTACTACTGGTCGCGCAACCTGCTGTTCGAGGGCGACCGCATCCAGGGCATTGTGGGCAATTCGAGCCTGCTCGCTTTTCTGGCCCTGCTCGGCGTGATCGTCTTCACGATCCAGCTGGCGGCCGAGAAGGTCACCCTCAAGGCCGACCTGTTCTGGCTGGCCCTCGCCGGTGGCCACATCGCGCTTACACGCTCAGCGACGATCACGGTGGCGCTGCTGGCGATTCCGGCGCTGGTCGGCGTTGTGCTGCTCATGCGACGCGTCGCGACAAGAAGCGTACGACTGTCGCACTACCTCGCTTCCACGATCATTGTGGGCGGGTTGGCGATTGTCGGTGCCGCCGTCTATTTCTTCCGCGGCCCGCTGCTCGCGTCGCTGGGTAAGAGCGACGACCTGACCGGTCGCCTCGAGATCTGGCGCATCGTCGCCACCATGGCGAGCGAGCGCCCCCTCTTCGGCTGGGGCTGGGTCAGCTACTGGGTGCCCTGGGTGGAGCCGTTCGATAACCTGGTGATTCGCAACAATGTGGTGCAGTTGCACGCCCACAACGCCTGGCTCGATGTCTGGATGCAGCTCGGCCTCGTGGGCCTCGCCGTGTTCGCGGCGCTGATGATCACCACGGCGGTGCGCGCCTGGCTGGTGGCGACCGACCGGGAGGCGATCCCCCCGGCGGGCGTGCGGCGCCACGGTGCCGTCTCGCTCTTGCCGCTGCTGCTGCTGGCGGCGCTCGTGCTGCAGAGCCTGGCCGAGAGCCGCCTGCTCGTGGAGTACGGCCTCGCCCTGCTGGTGATGATCGCGGTGTCGACGAAAACATCCACCCGTGAGACGGCGCGCCGGGAGTCGATCCTGCGTACTTAGGCTGCGTGCCGCGCGAGTACCCACAGGTGGCGCCGACCGCGCCGCACCACCTGAACGCTGGTAGTGGATGTCTCGTACGCCGTCAGCCGCGCTTCCGGCACCCTCGACCCGCGCCACGCCCGGTGCAGGGTTCGGCGGCCGGTGAGCAGGTGGGAGAGGTGTCCGGCCCAGTCGAGCAGGCGCGGAACAACACCGCTGCGCCGGTACTGGATGAGTGCCCAGCCGCCCGGTCGCAGCACCCGCAGTGCTTCGCTGAAGTATTTCTCCTGCGCGGTCACGGTCGGTACGTGCTGCATCGTGATGTAGGAGAACACGGCGTCGGCGCTGCCTGATTCAAGGGGCAGGGTGCCGTCTCCCGGCACCTCGAGGTAGCGCACGTTGGTGTGCTGCGCGAGGTTGTCCTGCGCCTTGGAGAGCATCTCGCCGCTGACATCGGTGGCGATGACGGTGCCGGCCAGTGTGGCGAGGCGTCCGGTCATCCGCCCGACGCCACTGCCGATCTCTACGACGGTGTCGTGCGCCTGCACGGCGACCCCGAACGCGTCAAGAAACTCGTCGACTTCGCGTGCGCCGAGTTCGAAGAACTGTGGGGTTTCACGCGTGAATCCGGTTGCGATGTACCACGCGGCGTTGTCGCGCGCAGCACGGTTCCAGTAACTCTTCGACGAGCGCGCGTTTCGCACTCCTCATTCCTAGCAGAGACAGACTTGTCTTCGCGGGGGCGCCCTGTACCCTACGTATGGCTATGACGAATGATGCTTCTACCCTGAGAATTCGCGCGGCTGCCCTGGCGTTTCTGGGTCACAGCCGTTTCGTCGCTGCCCTGACCCTGTGCATCGTCGGCTCGGCGTTCCTCGCTCACGCGCTGGAGAGCACGATCGGTGTGATCGGTCACCGCACGATCCTGGTGGCGATGGTCGCGTTGAGCGCCCTCAGCATGGTGGCGCTGCGGGGAACGTTCGAGTGGCGCGGGGTGCTGCCGATTTCGTTGCTCGCTTTTCTCGGCTGGAGCGGCATTTCGATCATCTGGAGCGAGTACCAGTGGGCGACCCTCGGCTCCCTCGCGTACCAGCTGACCTTCGCGTTCCTCGCCCTGTTCGTGGCGCTCGCACGCGATCTGATCCAGATCGTGCGCGCGTTCGGCGATGTGCTGCGGGTTGTGATCGGTGTTTCTCTCGCACTGGAGATCCTGTCGGGCCTCCTCCTGGACGTTCCGATCGCCTTCCTCGGCATCAGCGGCAACATCGACCAGTTGGGCCCGATCGAGGGTGTGATGGGCTCCCGCAACACCTTGGGCTTCGTCGCCCTCGTGGCTGTCATCACGTTCGGCACCGAGCTGTACACGCGATCGATCGATCGCACGATCGGCACGCTGTCGCTGGTTGCCGCGAGCCTCACGGTGCTGCTGAGCCAGTCCCCGGTCACCTTCTCCACACTCCTGGTTCTGGGGTTCATGTCGTTCGCACTGCTGTGGCTGCGCCGTCTTCCGAAGCATGCTCGCCGCGTCAGGCAGTGGATGCTCGCTGGCGGTGTCGTCACCATGGCCGGCGTGGTGTTCTTTGCCCGTGAGCAGGTTTTGAGTTTCCTCAACGCATCCACGGAGTTGGACTTCCGTGTGGACATCTGGCGGCAGATTGTGGGGCTTGCCCGGTTGCAGCCGCTGGAGGGCTGGGGGTGGATCGGCGTGTGGCGCAACGACCTGCCGCCGTATGTCGCTGTCACGGCGTCCGGTGGCTGATCACGATTCGGCCCTCAACGCGTATGTGGATGTCGCCCTGCAGCTCGGTCTCGTCGGTCTCCTGCTGTTCCTCGTGCTGGTGATACTCGCGTTCGTGCGCGCCTGGCTGTTGGCGTCCAATCGCCGCAGCCGGAGTTTCGTCTGGCCCGCGCTCGTGGTCGTCGCGCTGCTGGTGACGGCACTCGCCGAGAGTTCCGTGCTGGTGGGGGCTGGCTGGCTGACGCTGGTGGTGTGCGCGGTGAAGTCGGCGGAGAACCTGAGCTGGCGGCGATCGCTGCCGGAGCGGGAGGATTCACCTCTCGCTAGCGCGCCACTTAGCCCACACCCGCCGCAGGAAGAGTGATTGCGCGGTGATGGAGGCGAGTTCGCCAACGGCGAGTCCCCACGCGCCACCCGCAGCACCGTAGCTGGCGCTGAGCAGGAGGATCGCGGGGATACCCACCGCGGCGGCGATGAACACGCTCGACATGAATTCCCTGCGTGCGCCGAGTCCGACAAGCGTGACGCGGCCGAGCGAGGTACCCAGGGCGATGCCGAAGGTCGCAACACCGAATCCAATGGCGGTCATGAGGTCGATCGCGAACTGGTCCCCGAACAGGAGGGCAGACATCCACGGTCCGAGCGAAGCAAAGGCGAGCAAACCGAACAGGCCAAGGCCGGCGTGCAGCAGGAATGACCGTTTCGCCCGCTCGGCGAACTGGGCGCGGTTGTCTTCAACGATCCAGCCCTGCAGCGCGTTGCCGAGCGCGGAGACCGAGTACTGGCCGACGCGATAGAGCTTGTCGCCGGCAACGTAGGAGGCGGCCTGCGCGGTTGTCGCCGCGAGCCCGACGAAGGTGACCGCGAGCGAGTTGTACGCACCACCGGCGAGTTCGGTCGCGACAGCGGAACGGTTGGACGTGAAGACCTCGCGAACCGACGCACTTCCTCGCTGGGCGAGCCCGCGCCAGCCGACCGTGCGCAGCGCGAAGCCGAGCACGCTGACGACCGAAGCGATAAGCAGCAGCACGGGGTACCACAGCACCGACGAGTACATCACGAGCAACACCGCGGCGGCGATTGTCGCGAGGATGCGGGGCAGAATCTCGTAGAGGGCGATGAGTCCGGCTCGGCCGAGCCCGATCATGTACCACGACGATGACAGCCCAGCGAGCACCATCGCGAGGCCCATGAGGGCGCCAATCAGTCGGTAGCCTTCGGGCGAGATGAGGGCAGCGATCACACCGGCGAGGATCGCCGCGGGCAGAAGCACGACACTCCGGGCGCGGATGCTGCTGAGCAGCAGTCCGGCGCGTTCGGCTGGTGGCGCGAGTGCAACGAGCGCCGGCCCGACCGTGTTGTAGCCGAGCGACACGGCGAGCGCGAAGAACGCTCCGACCGATTGCCCGAGGGCGATTGCCAGCCATGCCTCGGCTCCCGCGACCCTGGCAAGGATCGGCAGGAACAGGAAGGGGGGTGAGCAGCGACAGGAAGGGCAGGCCCGCGAAGGCAAGCACTCGACGGGTCAGACCGGGGCCCGTCACAGCGGGAATGGGTTCGGTCACCCCGCAGAACCGTCCGTCGTCATGGCCACCAGACTATTGCGACTCTCCCGACCGGTTAGTATCAGTCGACCGCAAACGCCCCTTTTTTTCCTCCGGAGACTCCATGACAGCCTCAACTGGCTATGTGCATGCAACGGCAGACGTGGCTGATAGCGCAACCATCGCCGACGGGGCGAAGATCTGGCACTACGCGCAGGTGCGCGAGAACGCGCGAGATCGGCGCGAACGTCATCGTCGGCCGGGGCGCGTACGTCGGCACCGGTGTGCAGGTCGGCGACAACTGCAAGATCCAGAACTACGCGCTCGTCTACGAGCCGGCGAAACTCGCGCGCGGCGTCTTCATCGGACCGGCCGTGGTGCTGACCAACGACCACTTCCCCCGTGCGATCAACGCGGACGGCACGCCTAAGTCGGCGCGACGACTGGCATCCGGTCGGCGTGGACGATCCGGGAGGGCGCCTCGATCGGCGCGAGCGCACGTGCGTCGCCCCCGTCACGATCGGGCGCTGGGCGCTCGTCGGCCGCGGGTCGGTGGTGATCAAGGACGTTCCCGACTTCGCCCTCGTGGTCGGCAGCCCTGCCCGCCGTGTCGGCTGGGTCGGCACAGGCCGGGTCACCCGCTGAAGCGAAGACGCCACGGGGGACTGGCTCTGCCCGGTGACCGGCGCGCGCTACCGACAGGTCGGGCGACAACGAATTGATTGAGGAGCAGTGACGATGATCCCCGCAGCCAAGCCCGGAAATCGGCGACGAAGAGCGCGCGGCCGTGGACCGCGTCATGCGATCCGGGATGCTCGCGCAGGGCCCCGAGGTCGCAGCGTTCGAGACGGAGTTCTCCGCAATCGTCGACGGGCTGCACTCCGTCGCGCTCAACTCCGGCACCTCGGCCCTGCACATGGCGTTCCTCGCCGCTGGCGTCGGTCCGGGCGATGAGGTCATCGTTCCGTCCTTCAGTTTCGCTGCCACAGCCAACTCCGTCGCCCTCACGGGCGCGACCCCGGTGTTCGTCGACATCGAGCTCGACGACTTCAGCCTCGACCCGGCCGCGGTCGAGGCGGCGATCACGCCGCGCACGAAGGCGATCATGCCGGTGCACCTGTACGGGCATCCGGCCGACATGGTCGAGATCAAGGCGATCGCCGACAAGCACGGGCTGCTGCTCTTCGAGGACGCAGCGCAGGCGCACGCCGCATCCGTCGACGGCGTCCCGGTCGGCGCCTTCGGCGGCGTCGCGGTCGTTCTCGTTCTACCCGACCAAGAACATGACCTCGGGCGAGGGCGGCATGGTCACCACGCCGTCCGCGGAGCTCGCGCGGCGCGATGCGCGCTGCTGCGCAACCAGGGCATGGAGCGCCGCTACGAGAACGAGGTCGTCGGCTTCAACACGCGCATGACCGACATCCACGCCGCGATCGGACGCGTGCAGCTCACCAAGCTCGCCGGCTGGACGGCGAAGCGCCAGGAGAACGCCGCGTTCCTCAGCGCCAACCTGCGAGGGCGTCGTGACTCCGCCGACGGCGCCGGGTGCCGTGCACGTCTTCCACCAGTACACGATCCGCGTGGTCGACCACGATCGCGACGCGTTCGCCGAGCACGCTTGCCGCGCGCGGCGTCGGCAGCGGCGTCGTACTACCCGACGCCGATCCACCGCCTCCCGTCGTTCGAGC
Organism: uncultured Actinomycetota bacterium; assembly: GCA_963848065.1. GTDB lineage: Bacteria > Actinomycetota > Actinomycetes > Actinomycetales > Microbacteriaceae > CAWKBZ01. Next base: position 320,505 of record CAWKBZ010000002.1, read on the forward strand.
TCGACCTCGACCTGCCGGTGACCGAGCGGGCCGCGACCCAGGTGCTGTCGCTGCCGGTCTACCCGTCGCTGACCGCAGGGCGACCTCGAGACGATCGTCGAGGCGGTCAACGCCGTCGCGAAGGCGGGCGCCTGATGACGCTGCGCGCCGGGCTGCTCGGCCTCGGCGTGATGGGGCGCAACCACGCCCGCGTGCTCGCCAGGCTCGACGGCGTCGAGTTCGTCGGCGTCTACGACCCTGCGCCGAGCGTGCCCGATCGCGTCGACGGCAAGCCGGTCGTGCGCGACCTCGAGGAGTTCCTCGACATGGGCATCGACTACGCGGTCGTCGCCGCGCCGACCGTGTTCCACCTCGAGATCGGGCAAGCGCGCTCGCCGAGGCGGGCATCCACGCGCTCATCGAGAAGCCGGTCGCATCCACGGCCGAGGACGTCCCGGACGCTGCGCGACCTGTTCGCGGCGCAAGGGCCTCATCGGCGGCGTCGGCCACATCGAGCGGTACAACCCCGCTCTGCAGGCGGCGCGCCAGCGGATCGAGGACGGGCTGCTCGGCGAGATCTACCAGATCGCGACGCGGCGCCAGGGACCGTTCCCGGGCCGCATCGCCGACGTCGGGCGTGATCAAGGACCTCGCGACGCACGACATCGACCTCACCGCGTGGGTCGCCCAGCAGGACTACGTCTCGGTCAACGCCCGCACCGCCCACCGCAGCGGCCGCCCGCACGAGGACATGGTGCTCGCGGTCGGCACCCTCAGCGGTGGCACGATCACCTCGCACATCGTGAACTGGCTCACGCCGTTCAAGGAGCGCATCACGATCATCACCGGCGAGAAGGGCGTGCTCGTCGCCGACACGCTGATCGCCGACCTCACCTACTACGAGAACGGGCGCATTCAGGTCTCCTGGGACCCGGGCGAGTTCCGCGGAGTCTCCGAGGGCGACATCGACCCGGTTCGCGCTGGACCGCAAGGAGCCGCTGCTCGCCGAGCACGAGGCGTTCCGCGACTCGGTGCTCGCGGGCGAGCCGCATCGGAATCGTGACCCTCGCCGAGGGCACGCGGGTAGTCGAGATCGCGGAGCGGCTTGTTGCGGACGGGGTGGATCACCGGCTGGACGGGTGACGGGTCCGCTCCACCCACGCGACGCACCCTTCCCATTAGGGTCGGGGTATGCAGAACTATCCCGCCGGGGTCACCGTGTACGACGGTGCGAAGGTCATAGGCATCGAGAACATTCAGTTCGGCTCGCCAGTCCTTATCGACGACTTCACCTTAATAGTCGCCCGGGATCCGGTCGTGATCGGCAACTATGTGCACATCGCCTGCTTCTCGTCAATCACAGGTGGGGAGCGAGTCGAGATCGGCGACTTCGCCGCGGTGTCGCAAGGCGCCCGCTTGCTCACGGGTACCGACGACTTCATTCATGGCGGATTTGGAAACTCGACGGTACCCACTGAGCACCGAAACGCGCTCCGCGCCCCAATCTCGATCGGCCGGTTCTGCATCGTCGGCGCCAACGCGGTCGTACTGCCCGGCGTCACCATCGGCGAAGGCGCCGTCGTCGGTGCAAACTCGGTTGTGACCCGGGACCTAGAGCCATGGGGGGTTTATCTCGGCAATCGGCGTCATCGGGAGCGGGATCGCGACGCCGTTCTGGAGAACTTCATGCGATTCGAACCTTCCCAACACGGCGTTGACAACACAAGCAACAACCGCCGACCATGAGATGCATCACACGAGGTCGATCAGCGACTTGATATTACGGATGACAGTGCGACGACCCCAATTTTCGTCGAGAAACGCCCGGTTCGCCGCCACTTCATCGGGTAGCGGCGGAAAAGCTGCGAGTTCCGCTATGGGGGTCTCTCCGTGCACCTTCACTGTCGCACCATGCCTTTTGAAGTAACCGACTGTCGGGCTGCGCCGGTCCAGCACAACGTGGGCACCCTGCCAGAGCGCGCGAAAGATATTCCCGAGAGCTTGCTGCCGCCGGTGCCCCATAACGAAGACCGAACACTGCGCCAGAACCTCGTGGTAGGCGCTGAGCGACAGCGGCTCGGTGATCGCGACGAATCGGTCGCCAAGTAGTTCACGTCCGCGCCGAGCGACGAAAGCCGCATACGCTGAATCCCCGTAGTTGAGCGGCGCGTGGACCCGCGCCTCGCCGATTCCCTCTGTTGCAAGTGCCTCGAGGAGTTCAAGGTGATTGTTCTCTGGTGTCGCGGAATTTCCGAGCAGCACATCGGTGCCGCTCACCTTGCTTAGCCCTATCCCAAAGGTATCTTCAACGCTGCCGTAATTGAGTTGACGGTATTCCCCGCGGAAACCACGGAACCGCCGACGGAACACCTCAAGGTCATCGGGGATCGGGGCGGAAAAGACATCTGCAGAACGTGCGGCCGCTCGCAGCATCGGGCCGAGGTGCCGCAACTCGAGCAGGCGTTCCGGCCAGTAATCATGAGCTCGGATCTTACGCACCAAGCTACGGGTCCTCCTCCCGACCAAGCCTGCCAGCGCATCGAGGTCGGACCCGTAATAGTCCCCGCCCCATCCGCTCCACACGCGAAGGGTGCTGGGCGGTGCAACCGCCATTGCTCCGGCGACAAACCGTCCGGAAACGTTGTGAAACACGGCGATGCGACTTTTCGCGACCAACTGGTGAACCCGGTCTCTCCCTGCCTGGTCAAAACCCACTTGTTCACCACGCGTCGAACTGGCCAGTCCCAGCTGCTCCAAGGGGACGCCAACGCTCACGAACGTGTTCCTGCCTGGCGCGACCTCCTCGAAGGCACCAGAGACAAAATCCATGAAGGAAGGAGTTGAGACGACATGCAGGACTTCAGGCGTCATCGGCGCTCCGCTCGGCGCAATGCCCTGCTCATCCAGAGAGGGCCGCGGCAATGACCGAGGTGACCACTCGCGTGTCGTCTTCGCTCACGGAAGTGCCGGTCGGAAGGACGATCACACGCTCAGCAAGCTGCTCGGTCACAGGCAACGAGGCACCAGCCTCCGGCTGCAGCGAGCGGTACGGTTCCATCCGATGGGATCCGGGCCAGAAGTAGCGTCGCGCCAGAATGTTGTTGCGACGCAGCGCTGCCAAGATCTCGTCCCGTGGTGCCGGACAGTTGTCCTCCACGAGGAGCACCACATATTGGTAGTTGCTCCTGTTGCCTGAATCAATGGGCAGGATCCTCAGTCCGGGCAGGTGATCGACCCCGTGGACGTAGGCCTCGTAGTTTCTTCTGTTGACCGCGATCAACTCGTCGATGCCCTCGAAGTTCGACAGGCCCATCGCAGCGCAAATTTCGGTCATCTTCCCGTTAGTACCTTCGCTCACGACATTGTCCTCGCCCGCAAAACCGAAGTTGCGCATGAGGCGCGCTCGATCCGCCAGCCCGTCATCGTTGGTGACGATTGCACCGCCCTCGATGGCATTGAAGAACTTGGTCGCGTGGAAGCTGAGGATCTCCGCGTCGCCAAAGGTACCAACCATCCGATCTCCGACCGAAGCTCCAAACGAGTGAGCTGCATCGTAGAGCAGGGTGAGGTTGAACTCGGACGAAATCTCTTCGAGCTCAGCGACAGGGGCGGCGCGCCCCCAGAGGTGCACGGCGAGGATCCCGGTCGTGCGGTCGGTGATCTTCGAGCGGACCGACTCAGGGTCGAGACAGTGCGTCTCCGGATCAACGTCAGCAAACACCGGGGTGATCCCCCGCCATTGCAGCGCGTGGACCGTGGCGATAAAGGTCCACGAAGGCACGATCACTTCTCCCGTGAGCCCGGCTGCCTTGATCAGTATTTCCAGGGCAATGGTGCCGTTGGTCATCGCCACGCAGTGCCTCACCCCGAGGTAGTTGGCAACCTTCGCCTCAAGCTCCCGCACCAGCGGGCCATCGTTGGAGAGCCAATGACGCTCGAGCGCCCCATTTACGAGTCGAAGGAACTCCTCAGGGCGAGCGACATTTGGACGACCGACGTGGATGGGCTGGTCAAATGCCGGCCTCGGAAATTGCATAGACCCATTTGTACCACCGAATGAGGAGCCCACATGGCGTACTCCGTGAGGGCCGCTCTAGTTGGGCTCAGTCAAGGCTGACGTACGGCAAACCCGACAAAGGAACAACTACGGCACCGCGCTCGAATTGCTGACGGACGCCCCCGGCAACAGACTCCTGATCCGCGGTCGGCCAACCCAGGGACCCACCCGAACCGCCCTGCGCACCCCAAAGATCGCGAACGGGGCCGTCCAGCACCGCAAACGTGCCAGTCGCAGCCGACGACATCACCATTCCGCGCTCGAAGACCTGATAGGAACCGGATACACCGCCCGCAGACCACTGCAACGGAGCGGCCGTTGGCATTCCTAGCAGGCTGGCATTGGAGGCCGCCGACCAATATCGCGAGTACTCGCCGGTCAACGTTATGACGGCACCAACTGCGGAAATCATGAGGGAGCCGGAGTGAAACTGTTGTCGCACTCCGCCGTTGAACGGCTCCTGATCCCCGACGGGCCATCCCAGCGACCCACCCGAACCACCGCGCACACCCCAGGCCTCCCGGATGGGACCGTTCAAGACCGCGAACGTCCCCGTCGCAGCCGAGGACAGCACCATGCCCCGCTGGAAGTTTTGCAGAGTCCCAGACACTCCACCCGCCGTCCAAGCCGACGGTGACGATGCCGGGGAACCAAGCAACGACGCGTTCGAGCCCGTGCCCCAGTAAGTGGCAATCTCGCCAGACAGCACCGCCCCACTTCCTGAAGTCGACACGGTGACGACACCGCGCTGGAACTGCTGACGCACCCCACCGGTCACCGTCTCCTGATCCCCCGTTGGCCAACCCAACGATCCACCGGAACCACCCTGGGCACCCCACGCATCCCGGATCGCGCCACTGAGCACCGCGAACGTACCTGTCGCCCCCGACGACAGCACCATCCCACGCTGGAAATACTGTAGCGTTCCGGAGACCCCACCGGCAGTCCAGGCCGATGGGGACGACGTCGGAGACCCGAGCCTGGACGCGTTCGAGCCCGCGCCCCAGTAAGTGGCAATCTCGCCCGACAGCACCGCCCCAGTTCCCCCACTCGGCACGACTACGACACCGCGCTGGAACTGCTGACGCACCCCCCCGGTTACCGACTCCTGATCCCCCGTTGGCCAACCTAACGATCCACCGGAACCACCATGCGCACCCCAGGCATCCCGGATCGCGCCGCTGAGCACCGAGAACGTCCCTGTCGTCACCGACGACAGAACCAACCCCCGCTGGAAGTACTGCAGCGTGCCGGAGATCCCGCCTGCGGTCCAGGCCGACGCTGACGAGGTCGAAAATCCCAGCCGGGAAGCATTCGAGCCTGTCGCCAAATATGTGGCGATGTCGCCGACGAGCCCGGTCGCAATCGTTAGGTCGCCGCGCTGGAACTGCTGCCGCACCTCCCCGTCGACCGACACCTGATCACCAGTCGGCCAGCCAAGGGACCCGCCCGAACCGCCGCGCGCGCCCCAAGCATCGCGGATCGGGCCAGTCAGTACCCCGAAAGTTCCGGTAGCGACCGACGACAGCACCATCCCACGCTCGAAGTACTGCAGCGTGCCCGAAACCCCGCCCGCCGTCCACGGCGATGCCGATGTCGTCGGGTACCCGAGGCGCGCGGCGTTCGATCCCGCACTCCAGTAAGCAGCGATAGCCCCAGACATCGTCCCTGCGACGCCTGAAACGGATGTGAATACCGTGCCGCGTTGGAAGTCCTGTCGGTAGCCGCCAGCTACCGACTGTTGATCCCCGGTCGGCCACCCGAGTGCACCGCCCGAGCCTCCCTGCGCGCCCCAGGCATTCCGAATTGGTCCGTCCAGTACCGCGAAGGTGCCCGTCGCCGTCGACGACAGCACCATGCCTTTGCTGAACACCTGATAAGAGCCGGTCACCCCGCCCGCCGATAGTGGGAGCGGCGCCGCGATCGGCGACCCCAGAGCTGTCGCGTTGGACCCAGTTGCCCAGTAGTCGCCGATATCTCCAATGACCACGATCGAGGCTTGTCCAGTCGGCACGACAAGCAGCCCCTTCTGGAACTGCTGCCGGGTGCCGTCTGAGAGACTGCTGATCGCCCGTGGGCCAGCCGAGAGTGCCACCTGAACCGCCGCGGGCACCCCACGCCTCGCGAATAGGGCCGTGTAGCACTGCGTAGCTGCCGGTTGTCGTGGAGGAAAGCATGGTTCCCCGCTCGAATTCCTGCAGGAAGCCGCTCACACCACCAGCCCCAAATGACACCCTCGCGCTAGTCGGCGCACCGAGTGATCCACCCGCAGCGCCGAGCGACTCGTACTTTCCGCGCATTTCGCCCAGCACTCCGACAGCTCCGACCCGGGGTGTGCAGTAGACATTCCCGTTCGCGTAGTAGCCGACCGTCAGCCCACCGGCGCCCACAGCGATGCCGGGTGCGACTGGGGCGCCGAGGATGCCTTCTTCACCACCCGCGTCTTCCCAGTACCGTGAGATATCGCGGCTCGGGTTTACCGTGCAGGGGACCTCGGTGCTCGGACCGAACCACTGGTTGAAGAAAACCCAGAAATTGCGGTTTCCGTATGCAGAGCAGCTATCGCCCAAACCGTTCAGGTTTGCAAGCGCTGCGGCGTTAGGCTGGTACGGGGTGTAATTGTAGAGGGCAGCGGTGGCGTAGTTCTGAACGTTTACGCTCGTGCCACCGCACGATGCGTTTGGACTCCAACTGATGAAGTGTGTCCCGGGCTGGCGGGCAAAAGCCGCCGCCTTATACACCTTGAGCTGGCGGGTACCCGTTACGATCTGTGTCCCGAGGCCGGCGAAAGCAGTGTTGCAGGGTGCAGTGTCAGGGCAGGCCATCCCCATCGCCCAGCGGAGGGCAAGTCGGATCGGGGCGTTCTTCAGAACGAGTCCCTGTTCCTTCTGCAGAGTGACGAGGATGACCTTGGCCGAAATCCCGCATGCGACCTGCGCGCGGTAGATCAACTCGGAGGCCTTTACCGTCCCAGCAGCAATCGCCTCGCAGATGACGTTGCCCGTCGAGGAGGAAACTTCTCGCGGGCGGCCAGGGAAGGGAATCGTCGCGACATTGAGGCAATTCCCGTTCTGGCACGTGCCAATCTTGGCGTCAAGGAATGTTTGGATCTCTGCCGATGACATGGCATTGGAGTCGTAGAACTGCGCGTCAGTGATTATCAGTCCCGGCTGGAAGTCCGACGCGTTCACTGTCGCCAGAACCGGCGCGGCGATGATAGTCTCTGCCGCTAGCGCGGGCGGAGTGGGTCCGCGGTGCCATCGAGCATCAGCAGGGAGGCGACCGCGACGAATACCACCATGACGCGTAGCCTTGCTTGCGCATGCCTGATCATTGCTCGCCCCTCCCCAACCGCTTCAGGATAACCCGAGCGGCAGTCTAAGGCGAAAGCCACGCCCGGTGAAGTTCAGCGGAGGACAGTCAACCGACGTCGCAACCCGCAGAGCAAATGAAATCACGCAAGCCCAGCCAGCTGCGCCTGTTGCGCGAAGTCGGGGAACCGCTCGACGAGCTCGGCGAACGTTCCGCTTCCGACAAGCTCGCCGTCGCGCATGAAGAAAATGCAATCCGAACGCTGGATGGTCGCGAGGCGATGCGCAACAATGACCTTCGTCACGCCAGCACCGATGGAGCTGATTGCTGCCGTGACTAGCGCCTCAGTATGGGTGTCGAGGGCACTGGTCGCCTCGTCCATTACGAGCACAAGCGGGTCCGCATAGAGGGCTCTCGCGATTCCAAGCCTCTGTCGTTGGCCGCCGGACAGCGACATGCCGCGTTCGCCGACTCGCGACTCGATTGCGCTGGTCTCGCCGACACGAGATCCCAGAGTTGTGCTCTCTCTAGTGCGCGCTGCACTCGGGCAGGGTCGTAGTCGTTGCCCCAGGTCAGCGCCACGTTCTGAGCGATCGTGGCGTCGAAGAGAGCCACTTCCTGAGGCACGTAACCAACCTGCGCTCGCCATGAGGTGCGCACCTCGGTCAACTCAGTGTCGTCGACCGTCACAGTGCCCGAAGTCGGCTCAAGCAAACTGAGCAGCAGGTCGACCATCGTGGACTTCCCCGATCCGGAGGCGCCGACGAACGCAACAGTCGAACCCAGCGGGATCTCCAGCGTCACATCACGGACAGCTGGCGGGGCCTCCGGAAAGTAGCGGAACGTGACGTTTTCAAACCGAATCCGACGTGGAGACGGCGGGATCTCCTTCGATCCCCGGTTGGCCTCGGCCTTGCTCCGTTCTGTGTCCGCGAGCTCAATGAGAAGCTGCCGCGGGAACTCTGAGGCGGCAATCATCTGGGACAGAACGGTCTGGAATCGGATGACCGACGGTGCGACCCTGAATCCAGCCAATGCGAACAGTCCGACTGCTGTGACTGCCTGCTCTACGCCGCCAAGAAGGAACCCCACCACGCCGATCACGACGAAACCGCCCACGAGCCCCGCGTCAAGTGCATATCGAGGTACTTGGCCGAGGAACTGGATGTTCGCTCGCGCTTGCGCACTCCCAGTGCGGGACTGCACGACAACTTCGGCCACCTCCCCCTCTTTGTTGCGGAGGGTCACCTCCTTCATGGACGCGATGATCTCGAGGATCAGACGCGAACTGCGCGCCGTGTTGTTCACGTTCGCCTCACCGGCCTTACGAGCGTGCCGGGCGATCCAAAAGAAGAGAACTGCGGCAAGGAGTAGAAGGTAGAGCAGAGTCGTGAGCGCGAGGACCGGCTGGATGATCGCCAACGTCGCAATGACCGCAACGAGGCTAACCACCTCGCTGAGGAGGGTCGCACCTGGCATCAGAAACGAATTCACAGATGCATCGACACCGCTGTCGGTATACCGCATGATATCGATGGAGTTCTTCCGGAGGCGATCGCGCCAAGGCGCCGCAAGATAAGCCCGCAGGACGCGATCGCCCATCACAATCTCATAGCGCGGAATCCGGCGAGTGGCCCACCATGTAATGACCAGGGCGAACACGCTCTTCGCGATCAGTACTGCGCATATCGCAAGAATTGCCCAGATCAGACCGGTGGAGTCCAGCTCGCCGACGAGAGGCAATACGACAGGTGAGCCGGTCGCGACTGGCCCGAGCACAAGAGCCAAGAGCGCTATGGCCGCGGCATCGAATATCGCGAGTGAGGCGAGTAGCCAAGAGTAGGTCCACAGGAACCGACCGCCACCGACCGGGAGTGCAGCCACGAGCTGTCGATAAAGGGACAGGACTTGCTTCACCGGGAACTCCAACCTTTTGCCTCTGGAAGTGTACGTGCTGCTCAACGTCATGAGGCGCGCCACGGGTGCCCAGCGCGGCACCGCTTCGAATGGTGCGGCCACTTTCTGACCTGTGTCGATCTCCGCCACTCTCCGATGTCAATCTGCGGTAGTGGGTGGAAAGTCTGCCACCGCCGCGCCATGCGGCTCCGCGTGTCGCGCAAGCATGCCCGCAACGATCCCGCCCCAGATCTTGCCCTGCTCCTCGCCCGAAAGTTCGCGGACACTGCGCCCCGACGCGCCCTTCCACTCCGCGACCCGCTCCGCGGTTAGCGACTCGAGCGCAACTGCAAGGGATGATGGCTCGAAATCCGAGAGGACAAGGCCGATCTCGTACTCCTCGACAAACCTCTCCATTTCCGGTGACGGGCCCACTATCACATCCAGCCGCGCCTGAACGAAATCGAAGAATTTGTTCGGCAGGCACCACGCGAGGTTGAACGTCGTCGGCGGAAAGATGCTCAGGCCGAGGTCGTACCCGTTCAAGGTCGAGATCAACTCCGCATAGGGCACTGGCTCCCGGAATCGAATCCTTGGGTCGCCCCCGGCCAAAGCCCTCAGCTGCGCCATTAGCGCAGATTCGCCACCGACCAGATAGAGGTCAAGGGTGACATTCGCCGAGGACTCTCGCACGCCCTGGATCATGATGTCCAACCGGCGCTGCACCGCGATCCCCCCGCTATGCACAAGGCGCAGCGGCGAACCCACCAGACCAATTTTCAGGTCCTGATAGGGAGTCGCATTGACAACCAAGGTGGGCTCAAATCCGAAAACCCGCCGATACTCGTCAACAATGCCGGAACTGACTGTCGTCACCGCCGCCGCACGGGCTGCGTAGGTGCGGCAAAGCCACGAGTAGTAGGGCTGATAGAGCAAGTTCCATTTGAGCGAAGGCAGGCTCTGCTTCGGCGCGTACTCGTGCATGTCAGCGAGGACGCCATACCGTGGCGCGAGTAGGGACGCCAGATACAAGCGTCTGGGCGTCGTGCGCTACGACAACATCCCAGTCTCCGTCTTTGAGCAGGCGATACGAAGCCCGATCGCGAGGCTCCAGCCGGACATACTGACGGTGCAGACGCAGGAGAAGCAGCAGCGAGAATATTCCCAAGACCCGAGCGAGCCCGGTGGGCCGCGGCAGTGGCTCAAGCTCGATGTGGTCGTCCACCCCACTCGGCGCTGGACCGAATCCCGCGGTAGTTACGTGGTAGTCGACGACGAAACTCTGCGATCTGCTTGATCACGCGAGGTTCCTGATCGCTTGGCGTGTAGGAGACGATGAGGATTTTGGGTCGACGCGCTTTCATCGGTTCTCCTCGTCGCCGGCGTCGCCGAGCGAGGGCACCAAGGCACCGAAGAACGCCCTAACTGCGAATCTTGAATCATGTCTGCACTCCTCACGCAAGAGCCTAAAGTAGAGGCGACGCCGTCACCGCAGCGCCGTCCCCAGCGATCGTACCTGCTCCGGGGTCGGATATGAAATGAGCACCGCGCGGTGCTTGCCGTTGAGGACGAACATGCTGCCGGCCGCCACAGCGGAGGCACCAGCCCCAAGCGCCGGTGCGAAGTCGGCGAAGCCGGACGCGCCGCCCAGCGCGACGACGGGCACGGTCACCGCCTCGGCGACCGACTCGATCAGCTTCAGGTCGTAGCCGGCGAAGGTGCTCTCCCGATCGATCGAAGAGACGAGGATCTCGCCGGCTCCGAGTTGCTGTGCGCGCACCGCGGCGTCGGCGGGAGTCATGCCCCGTCTTGCGGCTACCGCGCCGCACGTAGGTGTCCCATCCGCCGGTCAACCGCTTCTTGGCGTCGATGCTGACCACCGTGCTCGAGGCAGCCCAGCGCCTTCGGAGATCTCGCTCACCGTCTCGGGCCGCTCGACACGCCGCGGTGTTGAGAACGACCTTCTCGATGCCGATGCCCGTGATCCGGCGGGCCTCGTCGGCCGAGGCAACCCCGCCGCCGTAACCGACCGGCATGAACGCCTCGCTGGCGATCTCCTCGATCAGCGTGTAGTTGACGCCCTTGCCCTTGACCGAGGCGTCGATATCGCAGATGACGAGCTCGTCGACCTGCTTCTCGTTGAAGATGCGCACGGCATTGATCGGGTCGCCGATGTACTTGTCGCCGCTGAAACTTGACCGGCTTGACGAGGTAGCCGTCGCTGACAAGGAGTACGGGGATCACCCGCGGGAACACGCTCATAGCGCCGCGAAGTTCCTCAGCACGCGCATGCCGAAGGCGTGGCTCTTCTCGGGGTGGAACTGCGCGCCCATCACGTTGCCGGACCGGACCATGGAAGCGAATGCGGCTGCCGTAGATCGGTGGTGCCCAGTACGTCGTCCTCGGCGTCCGGGACGACCGTGTAGGTATGCACGAAGTAGAAACGACTATCGGGCTCAAGGCCAGCGACAAGCGGATCCTCGCGCGTGGGGGTGACGATGTTCCAACCCATGTGCGGCACCCGCAGATCAGCTCGCTCCGCAAATCGTCTGCTTCTGCCGGGGATGAGCCCTAAACCGGGCTCTACTCCTTCTTCGCTGCCGTCGAGCAGAAGCTGCATTCCGAGGCAGATCCCAAACAGCGGCTTTCCCGATGCCGCGAACTCCCTGATCGCCGGAGCGAGTCCCTGCTCGTTGAGCAGCCGCATCCCGGTGTCGAATGCGCCGATGCCGGGCAGCAGCAGCCTGTCACTGGCGAGTACTTCCTCAGGCGTACTCACCAGCCGCGTTTCCGCGCCGACACGCTTCAGCATGTTCACCACGGAGCCGAGGTTTCCGAGGCCGTAAGAGACGAGGGAAACGGTCATCGAAGGATTCGCAGCTTTCGTAGCGCGCCGCCCAGCCAGGCTGTAAGCGCGAACAGTCGACCTGCAGACGCCTGCGCGTTCGGGTACGCGGTGTAGTCGACGGGCGGCCGCGCGTAGATTGCTTCGAGCTCAACGACGCTCACGCCTAGCTTCTTCGCGATGAATTCGTGGTCCTGCTTACGAAGCTCCTCCGGATAGTTCGTCGTCTCCATCAAGCGCGAGCGCCTCATCGCGCGTCATCTGGTCGGAGAGGATCAACGACGAATAGTGCGCAAGTCGCTTGTCGTAGCCGAACTTGTGCGGCAGGTAATATCCCTGGAAGTAGCGAGTGAATACCGACTCGTAGTGCTTGCCGCCGTAGTCGCGCCAGCCGAGTTCGTCGGCGATCGCGCGCTTCGCATCCTTGTAGACGTATGGCATGTAGTTCAACAGGGAAGCCGTGCGGATGCGCCGAACCTCGGGGTACCAGAGATTTCGCTTCACAAGGCCCATCACTGGGTACGTTTTGAGCTTCACGGTGCCGAACCGCTTTTGCACTGCCTTGAGATGCTTTGCGTCCCCGGCGTTGTATCCCCACCCGGCGGGAAGGATGGACTCGCTGGCGAAGTTCGCGCCGGACAGGATGTACTTGATCCCGTACTTGCGGGCCTGCTGATAAGCCACCCAGCCGAAGGCGTGATCCGTCGGAATGTCACAGTTCGCAAGCGACGCCTTGAAGAAGGAGAGCTGGAGGTCCTTCATCTCGCGCCAGTCGACGACATGCGTGTAGAGGTCGAGACCGAGGCGGGTGACGATGTTGTGAATGTTGTCGACCGCGAGCTCGCTGTTCCAACCGCTGTCGAAGTGCACCGCCAGTGGGCGCAATCCGAGCTTCGCGGCCTGCAGCGCAAGGTACGTGCTGTCGACACCGCCAGAAATCCCGATCACGCAGTCGTAGGGCTTGCCCTCACCCGACTTCTTGATTTCTGCGACGAGTTCGCTGAGTTCGCCAAGCCGCTCGCCAGCCTGCGCTCGCTTCACCTCGGCCGCGAGATCAGCCTCAAACTGGAGCGCGTGGGAGGAGACACCGTGCTCATCGAACCAGATGTCCGGATCTGTCGTATCCATGATCGTGCGCACGCACCGCTGGTAGGGGCGCGCCTCAGTGGCCACCGGATTCATCTCTCTAACCTTCATTGCACAAAGCCTAGGCGAGGCCCGCAGGAGGGCGGGCTTACTTAGAAACTCATCGCCCCCTGATCCGAGGACCACGCGAGTCTATCCTCTTGGCGTGACGCATGACGCGCTGGCGTCTGAGCGAGGCAGTGACAATTCACCGCTCAAACGTCGGAGCCAGCATCCTCTCGATCACCCGCTCGAAGTGCTCAAGCTGCACCTCGCCGGAGAGCGACTGCGCAGCTCGGTCCGCCGCACGCTTCCACTCGGTCACAAGGCCCGGGCGTCAAGGCATCAACCACCTTGGCGAGAGCCTCCGGCGAGAAGTCATCAGTAATGGCGCCGAAACCATGCTCCTCGATCTCTCGCACCATCTCCGGCGAGGGCCCGATGATGACGCCGAGCCGCGCCTGAACGAAATCGAAGAACTTGTTCGGCAGGCACCAGGCGAGGTTGAAGGTCGTCGGTGGGAAGACACTCAGCCCCACGTCGTATTCGTTCAGTGTTGCGACGAGGGCCTCCAGAGGCACCGCGGGATGGATTCGAACGCGAGGGTCAGCGGAGGCCAGGTGGCGGAGACTCTCGAGGTAGGGCGAACCGTCATCAACAAGGAAGAGATCGAGAGTAACATCCGCATCGCTCCGCTGGACGGCCTCGATCATGATCTCCAAGCTTCCGTTGCGGCGCGGGGAGCCCGCTGTGGACAAGGCGGATGGGAGCGCCTACCGGGCGCGGGCTCAAGTCGCGCATTTCGGCGGCATTGGTGACGACCCGAGCGCGAATACCGAACTCAGCGAAATAGGCGTCGGCAAGCCCCTTACTCACTGTTGTGACAGCGGCGGCGCGCGAGAGCCCGCGCTTCACCAGCCACCGCATGTAGGGCGCTTCCACCCAGCGCCAAACAACGAGTGCTCACTCTGCCGCGTGGCATACTCGTGCACATCCGCGAGCACGCCGAATCTGGGCTTGAGCCGAAATGCGACGGGGAGCGTGCCAACATCGTTGGCAACCACGACGTCCCAGAGACGGCGGCGAAGACGCACGGAGAGTCGCCTCTGTCTCTGATGATTGTGCCGCGTAACCGAAGGGAACATTCGCAAGAGGAATCTCGCGATGTACGCGAATCGGAGATACGGTTCCAGGCCGATAAGGCGGCAGAGTCCTCGAGCTCGACGTGTTCAACGTCCGCGACCGGAGAGGATCCGAACGCCGCAGACGTCACGTCATAGTGCTGACTGAGCCAGCGCACCTGGCGCAGCACACGCGCATCCGAAGCCAGATGCGAGTACACCAGCACGAGCACGTTCGGCCGACTTTGTGGAGCGGACATTGCTCGGCAATTTTACCAGAAGCGGATCTGACCAAAAGCGGTCCGGATGCGGGCGACGACACCACGTCCCCGTCCGCCGACGGCTTGAAAGTAGACTCTTCGGCATGCCTGCACAGCCCAAGCGGATCCTCTGCGTCTCCTTCTCTCCGATCTACGCCGATTCGCGGGTGCTGCGCCAGATCGAGGTGCTGCGGCAGCACGGTGAGGTGACCACCGTCGGCTACGGGCCAGCCCCCGAGGGTGTGGCACGACACATCGAAGTACCCGAGAAGGCGTCGTCTCTTCCGCAGACCCCGCTCGGCGTGGCCAAACTCGCGCTTCGCCTTCACAACGGCTGTCGAACTGAGCGCTCCCGGCGAGAAGGCAGTGCGGCAGGAGGTCGTCGAGTCCGGCCCGTACGACCTGGTAGTGGCAAATGACGCTCGCGCATTCCCGCTCGCCTTCGCCGCCTCCGGGGAAGCCCCCGTGCTGGCCGACATGCACGAGTGGGCAGCTGAAGAGCGGGCCACGGTGCTGGTCTGGCGGGTACTCGTCGGCCCATACATGGAGCACCTCTGCAAGAAGTACCTGCCCCGCACCACTGCTGTCACGAGTGTGAGCTCCGGCCTCGCCGGGCTCTACCGCGACCGCTATGGCGTCACGACGGAGATCGTGCGAAATGCCGCCGACCTGCGAGACCTCGCGCCCTCACCCGTCGACCCGAACACCATCCGCCTCGTGCACAGCGGCACCGCCGACGCCGAGCGCAACATTGTCGAACTCATCGAAGCAGTAGACCGGCTGGGCGACCGCTTCTCTCTGGACCTCTACCTGCTTGAGGTGCCCGGCGGTCATCTGGGCGCCATCCGCAAGCTCGCTGCCGCTACGTCGAGGGTCACTGTGCACGACCCCGTGCCCCCCGAGACGCTGCCGACCGTGCTCAACCAGTACGACCTGGGCGTGTTCCTCTACCCGCTCAAGACGCTGAGCCATCTCTACCACCTGCCAAACAAATTCTTCGACTTCGTGCAGGCCCGACTGGGGCTGGTGTTCTCGCCCGCCCCGGAGATCGACGCCCACATCGGTGAGTACGGCCTGGGCCTGATCACGGAGGACACGAGTGCGAACGGGCTCGTCAACGCGCTGCGGGATCTCACGGTCGACGACGTCAACCGCTTCAAGTCGGCGGCACGACAAGTCCGCCCGCGCACTATCCAGCGAGCCGGATCGTGCCACGCAGAGTGCACTGGTCGGGCGGCTCCTCGCCGGCCAGCAATGAGAGTGGTAATCGCCAGCCGGATCTTCGGCCCGGAGGTTTCCGCAGCATCCGCCATCCTCCGCACCTGGGCGGAGGAGTTCCGCGACCGTGGATTCGAGGTCACGATCCTGACCGCGCGACCGCCCCGCGGCGCCGTGATCGACGACCCACCGGGTGTCAGGGTGCGCAGGGCGCCGGTCAAGCGAGACCGGCAGCAGTACGTGCGCGGCTACCTCAGCTACATGAGCTTCGACATCCCGCTGGCCTTTCGACTCCTGTTCTCGCGGAAGGCGGATCTCTACATCGTCGAGCCACCGCCGACAACAGTCGCGGTGGTCCGCGTCATCGCCGCTCTGCGACGCACGCCGTACGTGGTGCGGGCCGCGGACTACTGGAGCGAGGCTGCGGAACTCGTGACCAGTTCAGCGCTCATCCTCGGCACGCTGCGGCGCGTTGAGGCGTGGGGCCTCCGGGGCGCAAAGATGCTCTTCGCCGCGCACCAGCCACTCATGGATCGGTTCCGCGCAGTCGGCATCACCACTCCCGCGGTGCCCATCGGCTTCGGGGCCGACACGAAGGACTTCCGTTACGAGGGCCAGCTGCCACCCGAGCCGCCGGTCTTTGTCTACGCCGGCACGCACTCCGAGTGGCACGGCGCAGGCATCTTCGTCGACGCGATGCCGCAGGTGCTGCAGCAGCACCCCGGCGCCCGACTCGAGTACTACGGCAACGGCGAGGAACGCGACGGGATGCTGGCGCGGGCGCGCGAGCTCGGGATAGAGGACTCTGTCGAGTTTCACGCACCCATCCCACCGGCTGCTCTATCTCCGCTTCTCGCGGGGGCGACTGCCTCAGTTGCCAGCCTGGCTCCCGTGCCGGCGAATGAGTATGCCCTCGCCACCAAGGCCTACTCCTCGCTTGCCGCCGGGTGTCCCGTCATCTACGCCGGCGTCGGAC
Organism: uncultured Actinomycetota bacterium; assembly: GCA_963848065.1. Lineage (GTDB taxonomy): Bacteria > Actinomycetota > Actinomycetes > Actinomycetales > Microbacteriaceae > CAWKBZ01. Next base: position 337,294 of record CAWKBZ010000002.1, read on the forward strand.
CCACCGTGGAGTTCCTGAACGACGCTGCCCATCCCCAGGCGGGCGTCGCCGTCGGGTATGACGTCGACGCCGTCGCGGCCGAGATGAACAAGGCCGCCGCTGCGCCGATGCCCCCAGCCGCCCGGGCCGCGCTGGCGCAGTGGTCGGCGAAGCAGTTCTCGCTCAACTCGATCGCGAAGCAAGTGGTCGATGAAAGCCTCGCGATCATCCGCAAGTAGCATTGAACCGCTCAACTCAATCTGGAGAAATTTCGTGAAGATCACCGTCATCGCCCTCGGCAAGATCGGGCTCCCGCTCGCCGTACAGTTCGCCAGCAAGGGACATGATGTGGTCGGCGTCGACGTGTCGCAGCGCACCGTGGACCTCATCAACCAGGGCATCGAGCCATTCCCCGGCGAAGCCCACCTGCAGGAGCACCTGTCCGAGCTGGTTCCGGCGGGAAAGCTGCGTGCCACCACCGACTACGCGGATGCCGTGCCTGGTGCCGACGCAGTCGTGCTCGTCGTGCCGCTCTTCGTCGACGAAGAGACCGCCGAGCCGGACTTCGGCTGGATGGATGCTGCAACCCGATCACTCGGCGAAGTGCTGACTGCCGGCACCCTCGTCGCGTACGAGACGACCCTTCCGGTCGGCACCACCCGGACCCGCTGGAAGCCGATGCTCGAGTCGGCTTCGGGACTCAAGGAGGGTGTTGACTTCGACCTCGTCTTCTCACCCGAGCGCGTACTCACTGGTCGGGTTTTCGAAGACCTTCGCAAGTATCCGAAGCTCGTCGGCGGGCTCAGCGAGCGCGGGGCAGCGAAAGCCGTCGAGTTCTACCAGGCAGTGCTCGACTTCGATGAGCGCCCCGACCTGGCGCGGCCGAACGGCGTGTGGGATCTCGGCAGCGCCGAAGCAGCCGAACTCGCGAAACTCGCCGAGACCACTTACCGGGACGTGAACATCGGGCTCGCCAACCAGTTCGCGCGCTACGCGGCGACGGCGGGAATCGACGTCTACCAGGTCATCGAGGCGTCGAACTCACAGCCGTATTCGCACATCCACCAGCCGGGTATCGCCGTTGGCGGTCACTGCATCCCGGTGTACCCCCGGCTGTACCTATGGACCGACCCGGAGGCAACCGTCGTTGCCGCGGCGCGTGCGGCGAACGCTGGCATGCCCGACTATACGATCGGCCTGCTCGAAGGCGCATACGGCGACCTGACCGGGGCGAAGGTCACAGTGCTCGGCGCTGCCTACCGCGGCGGGGTCAAGGAGACGGCATTCTCGGGTGTGTTCGGCGCAGTCGAAGCGCTCAAGCAGCGCGGCGCAATCCCGATGGTTCACGACCCGATGTACACCGACGAGGAGCTCGCAAAGCTGCGGCTTCACCCCTTACCGCCTCGGCGAGCCGGTGGATGCGGTCGTGGTGCAGGCTGACCACAAGGAGTACCGGACGCTGAGTGTCGACGATCTGCCGGGCATCAAGGCCTTCATCGATGGGCGCCGGGTCTCTTCTGCGGAGCAGTGGCCGGGAGTCGCCTACCGCGTGATCGGGAAGGCAACCGCCTAAGCGATTCGTCCCACTTGGTCAGGCGCCGACCTGCGGTAAGGAACCGGGGGCCCTCTCCGATGGTCGAGAGCTCCGACGCCGCCTTCGCGGATGCCTGCTTCATCGCGATGATGTCCTCCGTCGACAGCGCGTTCAGCGCCGCGGCGAGATCCGACGCCCTCCCAGCCGTCGACAACGATGCCCAGCTCGTGGTCCCGCACGAAGCCCACGATCTCCGGGCTCTCCCCGATGACGATGCCGAGACGCCCCTGGACGGCTTCGAAGAACTTGTTCGGCAGGGCGTAAACGTTGTTCGGGAACCGCGGGGGAAAGAAGATGAGTTCGAGATCGTACTCGTTGAGGGCGCGGGCGACTTCCGTGACGCCGACGGGCTCGCGGAACTCAGCCCTTCCCGCAGCGATCGCCGGATGCCGACGCAACGGCGGGAGGGTGCGCTCGTCGCCGAGCACCATGAGCACGAGCTTGAAGCGCGGTTCGAGTAGGAGGGACGCATCGAGCATGATGTCGATGCCGCGTTCGACCGCAGCGTAGCCGTGATGAACGAGCACGATGTTGTCCGGGTCGACCGGAGAGGGCTCAAGCTCCTCATAGGGAGCGACGTTTCGGATAACGCCCGGGCGCGGCACACCGTACTGATCGCGGTACAGATCGGCGATTCCCTCGGCAACCGTCATGAGCCTGGTGAGCACCGGGGACGTGATGAAAGTCAGCAGCCAATCGTCGTATCGCGCTATCAGCAGCTTGTAAACAAGGCTCGTTCCGTTGCCGGAATAGACCTCGTGCAGGTCCAGGATCACGGGCCCGTTGGCAAGGGCAGAAACCTCTTCTACAACCCAGGGCAGCAGGTGGTGGTCGTTCACCAGGATGAGGTCGTACTTTCGACCCGTCAGCTCGGAGGTCGGGATGTACTTCTCCACCACTCCGCGAAACCGCGCACGTGGAGGAAGGAAGGCGTGGAAAATCAGCTGAAGGCGGCTCGACGGATGGCCGATCTTGAAGCCCTCACCCGTTGCATCTGGATGCTCCGGACCCCTGCTCAGGATGTCGACCCGGTACCCAGCCGATTCGAGCCAGCGGATCTGTTTCGTGACCCGGGCATCACTGCCCACCGCTGAGTAACACATGATGAGGGCTGTCTTCTGGTCTGGCACCACGCCATGCTACAGGGCATCCCACCCGCCCTCGGGTGCACGGAGTTGACTGCCGACCGGAGCATGATCTGCATGGCATGATAAAGTCTGCGGGCTCGGGTTTACGCGTCGTGCGGCCCTCCAATGCGACCATAGAAAAACGGAGAACAACACGTGTGCGGAATCTTTGGCTTCATTGGACCCGATCACCTCGACTCCAAGTCAGCCAGGACTCTCGTCAAGCACGCTCAGCAGCGCGGGCGCGACTCGAGCGGCATGGTCATCCACGCAGCGGATGCCTACAAGGCATACCGTGCGGACTATCCCATCGACCGGCTCCTCAAGCGCATCCCGCCGCTCGGAAATCTCTTCTTCGGACACAGTCGGCTCGTTACCAACAGCACCGGTGACAACCAGCCGGTGACGCGAGAACAGATCATCGTGCTGCACAACGGCATCATCGTGAATCACGAGGCGATCTGGCCGCTGCTCGGCAAGCGACCTGAGCTCGAGATCGACACCGAGGTCATCCCGGCGATCATCGCCTCGCACCTCGATGAGGGCGGAACCATTGAAACGGCGGCCGAGCGCGTGCTCAGTCTCACCAAGGGCGTCGTCGCCACAGCTGCACTGATCCCGCGCCTCGGCAAGCTCCTGCTCTTCTCGAACAACGGCAGTCTCTACGTCGGCGACAAGTCCAGGGGAATCGTCTTCTCGTCTGAGCGCTACCCCCTCGAAGAGATCGGCGCGGAGAACATTCGGCAGGTGCGCGGCGAAGCCGTGATCGTGGATGTGCCCAAACAGGAGGAGCAGGTCGGCGTCACCGAATGGGCTGACCGCTCGATCGACCTTGTGCCCGAGCCTCGGAGTTCGCAGGCCTGGAGGAGAAACTCCTCGAGTTCCCGAAGCCGAACTTCCGCCGGTGCACCAAATGCATCCTTCCGGAAACCATGCCGTATCATCGCCTTCGACGCTGACGGCGTGTGCAACTACTGCCACAACTACAAGCCGAGGAACCACCCGCGACCGAAGGAAGAGTTGTTCGAGCTCATCGAACCCTTCCGCCGCAAGAACGGCGACGAAGTTCTCGTGCCGTTCTCAGGTGGGCGCGACAGCTGCTACGGCCTGCACCTCATCGTCAACGAGCTCAAGCTGCGCCCGGTCACCTACACGTACGACTGGGGCATGGTCACCGACCTCGGCCGCAGCAACGTGAGCCGCATGTCGTGCGCAAGCTCGGCGTCGAGAACATCATCGTCGCCGCCGACATCACCAAGAAGCGCGACTACATCCGCCGCAACCTCAACGCCTGGCTGAAGTCCCCGCACCTCGGGCATGCTGAGCGTGCTGACGGCCGGCGACAAGCACTTCTTCCGCCACGTCGAGACCCTCAAGCGCCAGACCGGCGTCACCCTCAACCTGTGGGGCATCAACCCGCTCGAGGTCACCCACTTCAAGTCCGGGTTCCTCGGCGTGCCGCCGGACTTCGCTGAAGAGCGCGTCTACAGCCACGGCGCCATGAAGCAGCTGCGGTACCAGTCGCTGCGGTTCGGCGCCATGATGAAGAGCCCCGGCTACTTCAACCGCTCGCTCTGGGACACGCTCTCCGGCGAGTACTACCGCAGCTTCACCACCAAGACCGACTACTTCCACGTCTTCGACTACTGGCGCTGGGACGAGAAGCTCATCGAAGACACCCTCGACAGCGAGTACGACTGGGAGCGCGCGCCCGACACGCGGACCACGTGGCGCATCGGCGACGGCACGGCAGCGTTCTACAACTACGCGTACTACACGATCGCCGGATTCACCGAGCACGACACCTTCCGCAGCAACCAGGTGCGCGAAGGCGACCTCACCCGCGAGGAGGCGCTGCGCTCTCGTCGAGGAGGAGAACACGCCGCGCTACCCGAACCTCAAGTGGTATCTGGATGTCGTCGGAGTCGACTTCAAGCACGCGATCGAGGCGATCAACCGGACGCCCAAGCTCTACGAGGGCGCAACGCTGCCGACGCTCGCGTCAGCGAGCGACTGACACCGCAGCCGGTCGACGCAACTGCGGCCAAAGCACCGCAAGCAGGCCGGCGTAGGCGAGCACGCCGATCAACCACACAATGGTGGGACCGACCGGGAATCCCGACCACCACCACTCCGCGCCGGCGTCGAGGTTGAGCCCTGCTGGTCGGAGCCAGTTATGTACCGCCGGATGTTGACCTGGAGCGCGACCAGATTCGCCAGTGCCAGCGCGCCGAAGATCGCGAACGTCTGTAGGCGGGTGAAGCTCATGAACGCTCCCGGCGGTTCGGTGACCAACACAAAAGCGAACAGCACGATGAGCGGCAGCAGATAGCGCGGTTGGAGTTGCTCACCGACCATGTCTCCGCCGGCGGTCAATACGTAGGTCGGCAGCACGACGAGGACGAGCAGCACCCCTGTGGCCGCAATCGCCTTGCGCCAGCTCATGCGTCCGAGCCCTGCGAAGGCGACAACGACGAAAGCCGACACGGCAGCCCAGGGCACAATCGCAGGCAGACCCGTGTCCAACCAACCCAGAGCCCAGGTGCCCCACACCCCGGTCCAGAGGAAGGGGAGCATGAGGAGGTTGTACGCGGCGAGCGCGAGGCCACGCGGTGGCTCCCCTTCGCCAGGTAGCGGAACGGCGGCGAGGAGCGCTGGTGAAGCCGGTCGCGCCCACCCCGGATTGTCCGGCGGACACGAAGAACACGATCGCGATGACCACGCCCACGATCGGCAGAATGGCCGACATTGACCACTGCCGAGATCTCGCCGCGGTCAGGATGAGAACGGTGACGGTCGCACCGACGGCGTAGACGCCAGCATCGCCGCGGGCTCCCGCGGCCATCACGATGCCGACAAGATAGAGCGCACCGAGCGCAATGCGCCTTCGCCCGTCAGTCTCGAACCACCCGAGCAGCGCCAGAAAAGCGGTTCCGACGCCGGTGATCGCCCATCCGCTCGGATTGTTGGAGGGGATGAGGAATATGCCGAGTGGTACAAGCGTGATCAGCCAACCCCACAGCAGCGTGCGCCGGCGCGTGGACGGGAGAAGTGCCGCGAGCGCGGTGCCGAGCCCGACGAACAACGCGGCATTGAACAGCCGCATGGCGAGCGCACTCAACTGGATGTCCGACCCGGCGAAAACGTGCATGACCGCGTAATAGACGGGCGGGTACTCGCCCCCGAAGTTGCCACGCGAAGTCTCCCAGCGCTCTCTCGCCCGGCGCCCGCCAGGCATCGCTCTGGCAGGCGGCACTTGCCTGAGCTGTTTGCGCGTAACAGGTCACATCGCGGAACTCTGCCGACACACTCCTCGTGCTCGGCTCGGACCCCGCTCTCACATAGCTCGCCGCCACCGCTCGCGCACCAGATGCTGACCAGGTGGTAGTCGTCATCCGGCCCTGCCCCGACTGGCGAGGCGAAGGCCCATGCCCCGAGCGCGACGAATGCGAGCACGGGAGCCAAATGTATCCAGCGAGCTCGTCCGAGCACACTGCGCACGCTTCTCATGCCGACACGACCAGCCGCCGATCCTCGCGGAGCCACGCGGCGCCGAGTACCACCACGGTTGCCGCGAACGCCGCCGATCCCAGCAGCCAGACAGCGGTCGGGCCAGCCGGGAAGCCGGTCCACCACCACTCAGCGCCCGCCTCGAGGCTGAGCCGCTCGACGTCGAAGCCGGTGATGTAGCGACGAAGATTTGTGTACAGGGCAATCGTGTTCGCCCCGATGAGCAGGATCATGGCCGGGATGACGTGCCAGGGCCCAGGTCGCAGACGCGTGTCGTCTGATTGCCAGGTGAGCAGCATCAACCCCGCAAGCACGACTACCAGAGGCAGGATGTAGCGCGGCTGCACGTTCTCGCCGACGACGCTCAACCCGACGGTGAGGATGTAGAGCGGCAGAAGGAACAGGGTGCCGACCAGCGCCACGGTCATGATGGCCTTGCGGGGATGCATGTCGCGGAGACCCAGCGATGCGAGGCCGACAAACACAACGAGGGCAGCGAACTCCACCATCGCAAAGCCGGGCCAAATCTCCATCTTCCAGCCGAGCCCCCAGGAGCCGAAGACGCCGGTCCACAGTTGCGGCATCGAGATGACGTTGAAAGCGAGAATCAACGCAGTGTCGCGGGTGTAACTGTCTGGAATGCCCCCGGTCAGGCCGCCCTCAGCGACCGCGGCGTACCCGGACGAGGTGAAGAACGAGGCAGCCAGAATGACGAGGGACGCGGGCAGCAGAAGCTTGAGGCCGAACGCGCGCGTTCGTTCAAACGAAAGGAAGGACGCGATGCCGAGCCCGAGGATCGAGTACACCGCTGCGTCGGTCCGTGCGCCGGCCGCGAGGAGCACCGCCAGCGCAGTAAGAGCGCCGAGCATCCATGCCCGTCGACCTGTCGTTCGGTACCATCCGAGCGCCGCCAACCAGGACACGCCAACCCCGATCAGCCCCCACGCCCCAGGGTTGTTCGATGCGATGAGATAGGCGCCGAGCGGGACCGCGGTGATCATCCAGCCCGCGATCAGTGGCACCCTGAGACCGGCGGGGAGGAGCCACGGCGAGCGCCGTCGTGAGCACGAGGAACAGGGCAATGTTGGCCAGCCGCATGACGAGCGCCGAGGTCTGGATGTCGGTAGAAGCGAAGACGTTCATGGCCGCGTAGTAGACCGGAGGGTAGGCTCCGATCCAGTTGCCGTGGTCTGCCGCCACGATTGGCGCCGGGTCGCTCGTCCACTCCTGGCATCCCGCGCTAGCGGTCGGGTCGGCGACGAAGCACGGTGCGGTCATCATGCCCGGAAGCACGAGCCGCCAGCCTTCGCCGTTTACAGGGTCCGCGTCGCAGAGATCGGTGCGTGCCTCATTGGCGCACCAGATACTGGCGAGGTGGTAGTCGTCGTCCGGCGATGCCCCGACCGGCGAGGCGAAAGCCCACGCGCTGAGTGCAATGAAGGCGAGCACGGGCGCAAGATAGATCCAGCGGAAACGGCGGATCAACCGAGAGAGCGTCGGGGCTTCCGCCTGCTCAGTCGTCATTGTCCTTGGTTGCCTTCTCGTGGTCGAGGGCGAGCCGCTGCAGAGCCCTGCGAAGTTCGTCGCGGGTTCGGGCCAGCTCGAGACTGAGCTGCATGAGTATCAGGAAGACGCACGAAGAAAGCCCCCACGAAGAGCAGGTTGATCGGCTGGTCGATCCCGAAGAAGCCGCTGACGGCATCCAGAAGACCCGGCCAGGCCGACAACACGATGGCGGCGACCGAAGCGACGAGCCACAGCACCGCATACTTCTCCGGCAACACGTACGAGCGCAACAGCGCGAGTACCGCCAGCAGCAGCACCACAGCCATGATGATGGCGAGAACCTGCGGGGTCATGCCGCAACTTCCTTCGCCGCCCGCGCCCGCGCCATCCGCAACTGGGGCGGAACGCTGCGGATACTGGCGAGGCCGAGAATCAACAGGATCCTCCCGGTGTACAGGGTGGCGCGGAACACCGACTGCGATGGAACACCACCCGCTCGGTCGTTCATATCGACCGGAATCTCGCGCACGGTGAGGCCCTGGCGGGTTGCGAGCACGATCGACTCGACTGTGTCGCCGAGCCATTCGACCGGATAGTGCTCTGCGAACACCGCCAGAGCGCGCGGGCCGGCAATCCGAAAGCCGCTCGTCGCATCCGTGAGTCGGGTGCGCGCGTACGCGGAGGCGACCCAGGCGATCAGCCGCTGCACGCCACGTCGCGCCGCCGAACCGGAGAACCTGCGACCGCCGGCAAAACGGCTGCCGATCACGATGTCGGCATCCGCGAGCGCGTCGACCAACTCCGCAATGTATTCGGGCCGATGCTGACCGTCACCATCGAACTGGATGACGGCGTCGTACCCGTTCTTCACCGCATACTTGAACGCCGTGCCCATTGCGGCCCCGACGCCGAGATTGATCGCGTGGGAGACGACATGCGCACCGGCGTCCCGCGAGATCTGGGCCGTAGCGTCACGTGAACCGTCATCCACGATGACAACATCGGCAAGAGGATGATGGGCTGAAAGCGAAGTCAGCACGTGACCGATAACGGCCGCTTCATTCAGTGCCGGAACCGCCACGAGTACTCTCATAGCGAGCAAGCATACTGGGGCTGGTGCTCTACCTCGTCGCCCGCTGCGAGCGCCGCCGCGCGCGGCCAGGCAACATACCGAATGAGGATTGTCACGGCCGCAGCGAATGCGAATGAGCCGACAAGCCACAACGCCATCGGTGCCCCCTGCATGTGGAGCGCAACGAAGTTGACGACCGCTAGCGTGCCGGCGATGAGCACCAATTGCAGTCGGGAAAAAGCCAACGGCTCCGCGACTGGTTGCATGAGTGCCAGGCCCGCGAAGAGCACGATGAGCGGCAACACATGATGCGATTGCACCTGTTCGCCAATCGTGCCTCCACCCTGCGTCAGCACATAGAGCGGCAGCAGCCACAGCGCCAGGGCGACACCAGCAACGACGATCAGTTTTCGAGGCCAGATGCTGCCGAGTCCACGAGCGACAACGGCGACGACCACGCCGGTGGCGCCGAGGAAGACGATCGCGGGCATCGACGTGTCGGCCGACCCCAGTCCGGCTTCGCCGAAGTTTCCCGCCCAAAGGAACGGCATGTTAAGGAGGTTGTACGCGAACTGGCCGAAGCCACTCAGCTGCGCGCCGTCGGAGCCAACAATGGCCGGGCCGCCGCCCCTGACCCCATCGATCGCGGCCCGCGACTGACTCGATGAAAGGAAGAAGATGGCGCACGCGACAACGAGCGTGGCCGGCAGCACTGCGTCAAGCGAGTACTTTCTCCAAACCTCGGTGGAGTTACTGCGCCATGGCACTGTGAGTGCAATGACCGCCGCGATGCCCAGCACCGCGTATACAGCGGCATCGCCACGAGAGCTGGCCGCCATGATCGTAGCCAGGGCGAACAGCGCGCCCAGCGCAAACTTTCGCCGCCCCGTGGACTCCAGATAGCCGAGCAGTGCGAGCCAGCCGCTGCCGACACCGATGATGGCCCAGGCACTCGGACTAGTGGATGACAGGAGAGAGATGCCCAACGGCATCGTAGTGATCAGCCACATCCAGATAAGAGTCGAACGCCTGCGCACCGGCAGCAACACGAACAGCGCGCTCGTGATGCCGACGAACAGCAGGATGTTGACTACGCGCATCACGACGACGGATAGACCGTCGGCAGGTGCGGCGAGCGCCCAGCACAGCAGCGCGATTATCGCGAAGCCCGGTGCCAGGTGGATGACCTTCGCCCTTTTCACAGCGGCCCTCGGGTCGCGACCGCGGGGGCTGGTTGAGGTGACGGGGCCTTCAGGTGGGCCGGGAGCACGACGAGCAGCAGGCCAGCGAAAGACGCCGACCCGATCAGCCATACGACCATCGGTGAAATCGGGATGTTCCACCACCACTCGATGCCAGCATTGAGATTCCAGCCGAGGTTGTCGAAACCGAAGATATACCGCTGCATGTTCAGATGAAGTGCTATCGCGAAGCTGAACGACAGCAGCGCCACAACCGCCATGCGATGCAATCGGCTGAGCGACAAGGCGGCGGTACCCCCCTGTCGCAGCAGCAACACCCCGGCAAAGAGCACGACGAGCGGCAGCAGGTAGCGGGGCTGCATGTTCTCGCCGACACCATCGCCCGCCCCGACAAGCACTGCCGTCGGCAACAGCCACAGCACGAGCACTCCACCACTCAGCACAAGGACCTGCCGTATCGACAAGTGCCTCACGGCCAAAAATCCCACCCCAAGGAAACAAACGAGCGCCCCGGCCCACACCAGTGCAGGCATCGAGGTGTCCAACCAGCCCAGACCCCACTGCTTGCCGAAAACTCCGGTCCACAGTCTGGGAACTTCGAGCAGGTTGCCCGCGATCTCTCGGGAGAGGTTGGTTTCCACGCTCTCCGAACTTCCGCCGCCCCCGGTGACGCCGGCCGTCACGGCTTCGATCGGGCGCGAGAACCGAAAGAGAGCGACGCAGGCCGCGGCCACAACTGCGGGCAGCAGCGCCTGAAGAAGATAGCTGCGTTTCCAACGGACGGTGAGAACGACGACCGCTGCAATCGCAGCAACCGAGTACAGTGCGCCATCAGCGCGCGCGCCAGCTGCCATCATCGCGGCGAGCGCGAAAATGAGCCCGAGGACGACCCTGCGCCATCCGGTCGATTCGAAGTATCCGAGCAGCGCAATCCAGGCAGAGCCAACCCCCATCACTGCCCATGCGCTCGGGTTGTTGGACGCAAGGACGAACATTCCGAGCGGAACTGTCGTCAAGGCCCACATCCACACGAGGGTGCCGCGGCGAGCAGCAGGCAGGAGCGCCCACAGCGCCGACGTGAGGCCGACGAAGAGCAGCACGTTGAAGAGGCGCATGCCGATCGCCGACGCGACAATGTCAGGGCCAGCCAGAACATTCATCACCGCGTAATAGGCCGGCGGGTACCCTCCGACGAAGTTTCCGCGGAACGTTGATGCCGTGACAGAGGGATCGAAGTTCACCCGCTGCTGGCAGGCAGCACTGATGCTCGAATCGAAGGCGAAGCAGGGGGCCTCGACGAGCGCCTCAGGAACCACACGGTGGCCCTCGTCCCCCGTTGGCTGGCAGTAGTCGTTCGGTTCGTCAGAACACCAAATGCTGACCAGGTGGAAGTCGTCGTCTGGGCTGGCGGCAACGGGCGATGCGAGAGCCCATGCCAGCAACGCGAGAAGTGCGAGAAGTGGAGCAATCAGGACTCGTGACCTGCGAACAAGCTTGTTGAGAGAAGTTTTGCTGTCGCCGACCACCTGGCAACACTAGAGAGACCAACCATGGAAGCGGCTGTGAACAGCTGTCAGCGGCGCGTAATCCGGCGCGCAACCTTGCGGAACACCGTCATCGGCCCGGCGTTGCGCAGGTGGTGCCATGTCATCGCCATATCGTGTCGGATGCCGTGGGTCGGTCGCGCTCCGCTGCCATGAAGGCCGAGCGCCAACGAGACCCCGCTAACTCGTCCCCCGGGCTTGTCTGCGGCATGAGTGCCGTCCCGCACAAAGTCAACGAGAGGTTGCAGCACGACCTCCCAGGTGAACTGCTCGGCCACCCGTTGCACATTGGACTTCGCCTCTGCGGCGAACTTCTCGTCGAAGAGCACCCGCTCAATGGCACTTGCGAGGGCGTCGACATCGTTCGACTTCACAACCACGCCAAGACGTTCGCGTTCGACGAGTTCGGCCATGCTGTCACCCTCGGTGACGACCATGGGAAGCCCCGCCCAGAGATAGTCGAGGATTCGGGTACGGAACGAGAAGGTGGTCTCAACGTGGAGATGGTGGGTGCTGACCCCTGCATCCGCTTCGAGCAGGTAGTTCTGCCGGTCGGCATACTCCACCCACTGGTCGTTGAAGAAGACCGAGCTGCCGAGCGCACCCAACTCTTCGGCCAGTCGGCGCGATTCGCCGACAATGCCCATCTCCTCGACACCCGGATGTTTGGTGCCGAGAAAGAGGAGTCGAACATTGTCGTGCGTCTGCGAAACAGTGCTGGACAGCGCGGATGAGGGTGAGCGGATCGAACCAGCTGTAGATGCCGCCACCCCAGATCAGGACTTTGTCACTCGCCGCGATGCCCTCGCGCGCGCGCCCTTGATGACCTGCCGGTCGTGCACGGGAGGCGTGGCATCCAGACCGAACGGCACCACAGCGAGAAGGCGCTCCAGGTGGGGGTCCTGCTCGTAGTTCGCTGGGTTGATGCGGCCGAGAGTGGCGAGCTGGCCGAGATAGAAGAGGCGCTGCCGATCGGACGCACAGAGAAAGAAGTCGCCGGCAGCGAGCTGCCTGTTCATTGCGTTGGCCGCGGCGGGTGACCATCAACTCCCAGGTGCGGCGCGGTTGCTCCCTGCCCTGCTCGAGCATCTCCAGTTGCATCGGGTCGTAGATGTCGCAGACGACGTACCTTCGTGGTCGTCTGCAGTGCCGGAACTGGTCCAGCGCATGGCCCTGGAGCACAACCACGTCGGCCCACCACAGCAGCCGCTCGAAGGCGTCCTTCTCGCCGGGCTTGACGAGGTGCAGCGCGAAAGGCGCGATCCAGTTGGTCGAGGCGTGTTGTCGTCATCAGGCGCGACCTCGTTGCCGTCGGCAGCGAGCACCTCGGCGCGATGTTCCACGCGCGGATCGCCGGCCCGGCCATCTTCTTGCCGACCGGGTCGCCCGTGATGACAAGCACTCTCGTCACGATCCGTCACCGCTCTCGGTTGTCGATTGTCGGCCGGGCCGCACGATATCGCGCAGCACATCCTTGAATCCCCTGCCGTAGAGATGGTAGCCGCCGCCCAGCGCCGTAGCCACGACGGGAAGGGCTCGAAGCAATCGCGCAGCGGGATACGACCGGCGGCGGACCTCGTGGGCGACCTTGCCGCTCACGCAGCGCACGGGCGTCAGCGCCGAGGCGTCGAGCCGGGCCGGATCAGGTGCTGCTGCAACTCGATCGAACGCTGCACGAGGTCGCGCGCGCGCTCCGGCGCTCTCGCAGCTTGCCGATCTTGTGGCGCAGGGTCGGCTTGCGCGGCGCCGATCTGGTTGCTGCCGTGCTGGCGGTAGTCGATGAGCGGCTCGGGCAGCAGTCGCATCCCGCGCTAGCGGTCGGCGGCGACGATCGCCAAGCCACTCGTCGTGAACCCAGCTCGAGGGAAACGGAGTCGCTTGCGGGAGCAGGTCCCGGCGGATCATCACGGTCGCGCCCGTCACGAGGTTGCGCCGCACGAGCGCCTCGAGCGCGCCACCATCGGCGAGGCGCTACGCTCCCGCACGGTCGCCTCGCAGGGCGTCGAGCAGGGTGTGCGCCGAGCGGCTGCCCGCCGTCATCCACGAGCCGTGCGTCGCCGGAAACGAGCAGGAGGTCAGGGTCGGCGCTCGAACGCGGCGAGCGCTTTCGCGAGCCGCCCGGCGTGCCACACGTCGTCCTGGTCGCTCAGGGCGATGTACTCGCCCGAACAGGTCGAGCAGCGCCTGCTCGAAGTTGCGCACTACGCCGAGCGGCGGGTCATTCTGCGATGACGACGAGCGCGCGTCGGTCCGTCGTGCCGCCGTCACGACCACTCGCGCGAGCTCGACGGTGCCGTCGGTCGATGCGTCGTCGGAGAGCACGATCTCAGCGGGGGCCGGCACCTGCTCGAGAATGCTCAGCACCTGCGGCTGCAAGGTAGCGCGACCCGTTGTGGGTGCACAGTGCGACCGAGACGCTCGGGCCGGCAGGAGCGTCGTCGTTCACTTGAGACAGCCTAGACCCGAACTTCGGCCCGAATCGGGAACTAGGATGGTCGCGATCATGCCCCCACAGTCATCCGAAACCACTCCGCGGGTCGGCGTCGTCACCGTCGCCTACCGCTCGGATGACGTGCTGCCGACCTTTCTGGGCTCACTATCCGGAGCGAGCCATTCGCCCCTCGCCGTTGTAATTGCCGATAACCTGCCGACGCAGGGCGCGGCCAGGGCACACGCCGCAACCGCGGGAGCGCAGTACGCCGAAGTGATCGACAACCCCGGCTATGGCGCGGCGATCAATCGGGCGGTCGCGTTGCTGCCCAGCTCGGTCGAGTGGGTGCTCATCAGCAATCCCGACGTGGTGCTCGGCGCAGCCGCGGTCGACATTCTCGTGGCGACGGGCGACTCCGCTGCCGATATCGCCGCCGTCGGCCCAGCGATTCTTGGTGCCGACGGCGCGCTGTACCCCTCCGCACGGGCGGTGCCCTCGCTGCGCACAGGCATCGGGCACGCGCTCTTCGCCAACCTCTGGCAGTCGAACCCATGGACCGCCGCCTACCTGCAGGACTCCGCGCGCGCCTCCGAAATCCGTGACGCGGGTTGGCTCTCCGGTGCGTGCGTGCTTGTTCGCAGGACGGTCTTTGACGAACTCGGCGGGTTTGACGAGGGGTACTTCATGTACTTCGAAGACGTCGACCTCGGCTACCGCATCGGGCGCATCGGCTATCGGAATGTGTTCGATCCCGCTGCAACCGCATTACACACGGGGGCTCACTCCACGAGCGGTGAATCAGCACGGATGATCGAGGCCCACCACGCCAGCGCCCGGCGCTTTCTCGACCGCAAGTATCCTGGCCCGTTGCTCTGGCCCGTGCGGTTCGTACTCAACGCGGGGTTGCGCATCCGCTCGGCCGCCCTGCGGCGCAGGGTTTCCGGTTAGCTGGAGTCGACCTTTCCTCGCCCTACTGGTACCGGCGGGTTCACTTCTGCGAGACTGCTCTCCGCCCACGCGAGCGCGGCGATCTCTGTCTCATCAATGAGATTCGGAGTTGCTGCATCCTGCCCTTCACCGCTCCCATCATCGAGTTCAGTTGGCTTGGGGCCCCGCCGCTTCCAACCAAACCATTTCCTGAGTAGACGAACTGCCGCCGGTTCGTAGAAGCGAACCGAGAGCCACGACAGCAGGATCATCAGCCCGCCCGCGAGAGCGACCGCCGCCGCCATTGACAACCCTGAGTCGCGCAGGAGGGCGTAAACATTCAGCCCCAGGTCCTGATGAATCAGGTACATGGGGTATGTCATCAGAGCGAGCGTGGAGACCACGGCGATGGTTCGAGCGCTGCTCCGTGTACCCGGACGCATCGATGACCACAGGATGGTGCCGCCGACAACAATCAACAGGCCCAAGCTCCATGCCAGCGCCGCAAGAGGGTCGAGCCCCATGTGAGCGACGCGCCCGGTGAGCTGGAAGAACGTGACTGCGGCAGCGAGAAACAGGGCGGGCAGATTCTGTTGAAGTTGCATCCGTGACCGGGAGATTCCGAGAAGCGCCCCGAATACGAACATTCCGCCAAATCCGCTGAGGGTGAGAAGGGCGAGGTCGCCGTTACCCGAAAAGGTTCCGAAGAGCGCTGCCAACAGGAAGATTATGGAACCAGTCCTGATACCGCTCTCTGTGAGCCTGTTTCGCGCCACCATGATCAATACGCCGATCAGCACATAGAACTGCACCTCGTAGAGGAGCGTCCAAGCGACGCTGACGAACGACTCCTCGCGCACGAAGAAGTGCAGGCCGGTGAGGTTGAGCCAACTGGCGGGAGTCGGGGAGAGCTTGCCCATGGGGATCATCACGAGTACGACGAGCACCGTCGCTGCCAGATAGGCGGGGAATAGGCGCAGGAACCTGCTCGACGCGAAGTCGCGCCACGACCGCCCGAGCGCCGTGTACGCGATCACAGCGCCACTGAGCATGAAGAACACATCGACGCCCATGTATCCAGCGCGGGCGAACATTTCCAGCCACACCGAGCCGTCGTCGAACTGCCAGTGCCCCGTCCAGTGAAATATCACAACCCACGACGCTGCGGCAATCCTGAGCACATCGAGGAGCAGTGAGCGCCGCCTCGCAACACCCCGACCTGGGTCCAGTAGACCTGCAACCATTGTGATCCCCATCTCGCGCTGCTGCGTAGGCGAAGCCGTGGAGTGAGTTCGCGTGCATCAGCATAGTGATTCACGAGATTCGAAGGTCGGCCGCCCTCGGCGCGGGCTCGGCGCGTACCGATCTTGCGGTCGAGCACGCGAAGGGAGCTTGCCCTAAAGGTTCTTGTACACCTCGCGCCGGTGGGCGACGTGCACGATGAGAATGAGGATTCGGTCGTCGTCGATGTTTGTCAAGATTCGGTAATCGCCGACCCGGTAGCGCCAGAACTCTTCATTGACGAGTCTTGAGCCGAGAAGGCGCGGATCATCCAGCTTGGAAAGCTTCTGCTCAAGAAAATCACGTATCCGTCTCGCTGCCACCGCGTCGAGTTTCCTGGCTTGTTTGGCAGCCTTTGGGGTGAATCTGATCGAATAGCCCACTAAGGCCAGACCACGTCAGAGAGGTCAATAGCGTCGTCGTCCGACTGAATAAACTCCTCGAGCGCATCTTTCGCCAGAAAGTAGTCCTCGTTCTCGTCGAGGTATCGGGTCAAAGCTTCGGTTGCGTAGAACGTTTTCGACCGGCCAGTGCGCTCCGACAGGTGTTCCAAACGACTCGCTGTTTCAGCGTCTACACGGAGATTGATCTGTGGCATGGGGAACCCCTCCTCGGGCTGATATACAAGTATAGCATCCCGCGCTATGGAGCACAGCTCACTCCAGCAACGTGCGCAGGTAGTCTCCGTAGCCGCTCTTGCGCAGCGGTTCGGCAAGCTGCGACAACTCGGCGCTCGTGATCCACCCGGCCCGCCAGGCGATCTCCTCAATGCAGCCGATCTTGAACCCCTGTCGCTGCTCGATGACCCGCACGTACTCAGACGCCTGGATCATCGACTCGAAGGTTCCTGTGTCGAGCCAGGCCGTGCCGCGGTCAAGGACGCGAACCTGCAGGCTCCCAGCCTTGAGATAGTGCTCGTTGACGGTGGAGATCTCCAACTCGCCGCGTGCACTGGGCGAAATCGACTTGGCCACGCCGATCACCGAATTGTCGAAGAAGTACAGGCCGGGCACGGCGAAGTTGCTCTTCGGCACCTTCGGCTTCTCCTCGATCGACAGCGCCGTCATGTCACCATCGAATTCGACCACTCCGTACGCCTGCGGATTGGCCACGTGGTAGGCGAAGATCAGCCCGCCCTCGATCTCACTGCGGCCGCCCAGCGCAGTGCCGAGGCCCGTGCCGTGGAAGATGTTGTCGCCCAGCACAAGCGCAACGCTCTCGTCGCCGATGAACTCCTCGCCGATGATGAACGCCTGCGCCAGTCCGTCGGGCGAAGGCTGCACCGCGTAGTCAATGCGCATGCCGAGGTGGCTGCCGTCGCCGAAGAGCGCCCGGAATTGCGCATTGTGCTCCGGTGTCGTGATGATCAGCACCTCGCGGATGCCCGCCATCATGAGGGTCGAGAGCGGGTAGTAGATCATCGGCTTGTCGAAGATCGGCATGAGCTGCTTCGAAATGCCTTTGGTGATCGGCCAGAGCCGACTTCCCGAACCGCCGGCCAGGATGATTCCGCGCATGACTAGTGGGTTCCTGACTTGTCGAAGGAGTCGTAATGGGCGAGCGTGGATTCCCACTCCGGCAGCAACCCCCGGCGCGCTGCCTCGGTGAGGCCCGGAGCATCCGTGTCCTTCGGCGACAACACGAGCGGGCCGGCCTCCGGCGGGAAAACAAGGTTCACCTCTTCGTCGAGCGGGTTGATGCCGTGCTCCCGCGCCGCGTTGTAGACGTCGCTCACGAGATAACTCACGGCCGCATCATCCGTCAGCGAAACGAACGCGTGCCCGAGCCCCTCGGCGAGGTAGACGGCCCTGCGCTGCTTCGTGTCGAGCAGCACCGAATCCCACTGACCGAAGGTCGGCGACCCGACCCGGATGTCGACGACATAGTCGAGAACGGCCCCGTGCGTAACCGTCACGTACTTCGCCTGGCCGGGAGGAACATCCGCGAAATGGATGCCGCGAACGACACCCTTCTTCGACACGGAACTGTTCGCCTGGCGCAGATCGAGCGGATGACCGACGACCTCAGCCAGACGGTCGAACCGATACCACTCGAGGAACACACCACGTTCGTCGGTGAACTGCCGCGGGGTGATTTCGAAGGCGCCCGGGATCTTCAGTTCACGGATCTGCACAGAACGCAGTTTACCGGCTCGGTAGAATCAGCGGAGTCGAACAGAGAGCGAGCGGACTGCAGTGAAAATCCTCGTCACCGGCGGAGCCGGCTTCATCGGCTCCAACTTCGTGCGCCGCACCCTCGAAGACGCGTACCCCGGCCTCGAGGGTGCCGAGGTCGTCGTACTCGACGCACTGACCTACTCCGGCAACCTCGAGAACCTCGCACCGGTCGCGGACTCGCCGCGCTATCAGCTTCGTGCAGGGCGACATCCGCGACGCCGACCTGCTCGACGAGCTGATGCCGACGGTCGACGCCGTCGTGCACTTCGCCGCGGAATCGCACGTCGACCGCTCGGTGCGCGACGCATCGGCATCTTCGTCGAGACCAACGTGCTCGGCACGCAGCAGCTGCTCGACGCCGCGCTGCGCGCGGGGCTCGGGCGCTTCGTGCACGTCTCGACCGACGAGGTCTACGGCTCGATCGCCGAAGGCTCATGGGACGAGGAGCGGCCGCTCGAGCCGAACTCCCCGTACTCGGCGTCGAAGGCGGGCAGCGACCTGCTCGCCCGCAGCTACTACCGCACGCACGGCCTCAACGTGTCGATCACGCGCTGCTCGAACAACTACGGTCCGTACCACTTTCCCGAGAAGGTCATTCCGCTGTTCGTCACCAACCTCATCGACGACAAGCACGTGCCGCTCTACGGCGAGGGCAACAACATCCGCGACTGGCTGCACGTCGACGACCACACCCGCGGCATCGCGATGGTGCTCACGGGCGGCCGCGCGGGCGAGATCTACAACATCGGCGGCGGCACCGAGCTGACCAACAAGGAGCTCACCGAGCTGCTGCTCGACGCGACCGGCAAGGACTGGTCGTACGTCGACCGCGTCGCCGACCGCCTCGGCCACGACCTGCGCTACAGCGTCGACATCTCGAAGATCCAGGCCGAGCTCGGCTACGAGCCGCTGGTGCCCTTCGAGACAGGGCCTCGCCGACGTCGTGCAGTGGTACCGCGACAACCGCGCAGTGGTGGGAGCCGCTCAAGGCCGGCGCGGCGCTGTGACCCGGTACCTGGTCGCAGGCGGCGGCGGCATGCTCGGCCGCGACCTCGGCGAGGCTCTGGCGGGCCGGCGGGTGACGATGCTCGACCGCAGCTGAGCTCGACATCACCGACGCGCAGGCGGTGCGCGACGCCGTCGCCGGGCACGACGTGGTCATCAACGCCGCCGCATACACGGGCGTCGACGACGCGGAAACCCACGAGGACGCGGCCGACGCTGGTCAACGCCGTCGGTGCCGCGAACCTCGCCGCGGCTGCTGCGGATGCCGGGGCGATCCTCGTGCAGGTATCCACCGACTACGTGTTCGACGGCTCCGCTGTCTCGCCCTACGCCGAAGGACGCCCCGCTCAACCCCGTCTCCGCCTACGGGCGCACCAAAGCGCCGCGGCGAGACGCTCGCGCTCGCGGCGAATCCCGCGACCCTACATCGTTCGCACCGCGTGGCTGTACGGCGAGCACGGACCGAACTTCGCCGAAGACGATGCTCGCGCTCGCCGCGCAGCGCGACACGGTGACGCGTCGTCGACGACCAGGTCGGGCCAGCCCGACGTGGACCCTCGATCTCGCCCACCGGATCGTCGCGCCTGCTCGACACCGGGGCTCGTGCCGGCATCTACCACGGCGACCGCCACGGGCGAGACGAGCTGGTTCGGATTCGCCCGCGCGGTGTTCGAGCTCGCCGGACTCGACCCCGATCGGGTGCTGCCGACCGACAGCTCCCAGTTCGTTCGGCCAGCCCCACGCCCCGCATACTCGGTACTCGGGCACGATGCATGGGCTACTGTCGGCCTCGGGCCCATGCGGCCGTGGCGTGAGGCACTTGCCGACGCATTCGCGAAAGGAGCGCTGCCGTGATCACCCTGCGCGTGATTCTCGACGAGGTGCTCTCTCGATTCGGCGGGAACCGCCCGTTATGCAGCGGACCTCACCCGGGCCCTCATCAGTTTCGCGCCTGAGCGGTGCGAAATCGCGGGCATCGTCGGGTCGTCAACGGAGCCGGAGTACGAACAGCTCGCGCAGGCACTGCCGGGGCTCGCGTCACTCCACAAGGGTGCTCTCGCCCGGCGGGATGTCGTCACCGCCTGGCAGCACGGATTCACGCTGGTGCCCGGCGGCGGGATGATCCACGCCCCCAGCCTGCTTGCCCCGCTGATGCGACGGGATAAAACCAAGGGGCAGCAGATCGTCGTCACACTGCACGACACGACAGCCTGGACTCATCCGGAACTCCTCTCGCCCAAGCGAGCGTCGTGGCACCGGGACATGGCTCGCCGCGCCCACAAGTACGCCGACGCGATCGTCGCACCCACCCATGCCGCGGCAGACGAAGTCGCCGAGCACTTCGATTTCGGCGACCGGCTCCGGGTCATCCCCGCGGCTGCCAACCCCGGAATAGCTGTACCCCCGAACGCCGACGAGCGTGCCGTCCGGCTCGAACTCCCCGAAACCTACCTTCTCGCCATGGCGGACTCGCTTGGGCTCGAATCCGTCATCGCGGCCGCACAGAGGACCGAGATCGAACTGCTCATCGTCGGCGACAGCCCGGACGCCGAACCGGTTGACGGGGTGACCCGCCTCGGTGCCCTCGCTGACGAAGACCACTGGGTCGTCATCGATCGCGCCCTCGCGCTCGTGCTGCCGGCACGAACGAACGGCTTCGGCCTGCAACTGCTCGACGCATTCCAATTGGGGACCCCGGTCATCCACTCAGACACTCCCGGCATGGCCGAACTTGCCGGCGACGCCGGGCTTGCCGTCGAAGTCGATGGCAGTGCAGTGGATGCCGACGCTCTCGCCTACGCGATCGACAGGATTACGCGGGACCGCAAGTTTGCTTCGCGCCTTGCCACAACCGGGCGTGACCGGGCAGGGCTCTACGACTGGCAGGCCACCGCCGAGAAGATCTGGATGCTGCACGCCGACCTGTAGCCGGTGATCGAGCGACCCGGTGATCGAGCGAAGTCGAGATCCGGCCCTTCGGTGATCGAGCGAAGTCGAGATCCGGCCCTTCGGTGATCGAGCGAAGTCGAGATCCGGCCCTTCGGTGATCGAGCGAAGTCGAGATCCGGCCCTTCGGTGATCGAGCGAAGTCGAGATCCGGCCCTTCGGTGATCGAGCGAAGTCGAGATCCGGTCTCGACAAGCTCGACCACCGGGGTAGCTCGACCACCGAGATCCCTCCACAGGCCCTCCAGCGTCGACTCTGCCCACTCCCGCCGAGCCCACCCACATGAGCTCGCCACCATCCCAATACCCTCGGCAAATGCCGCACATGTACATCCTCGAATGCTCCGACGAAAGCTACTACGTCGGGAGCACCTGGGATCTCGAACGCAGGCTTGCGCAGCACTCGCTCGGAGAGGGCGCTGCTTACACTGCGAGGCGGCTGCCCGTGAAGCTCATCTACGCCGAAGAATACGACCGCATCGATGACGCATTTGCTCGCGAGAAACAGGTACAGAACTGGGGGCATGACAAACGGAAAGCGTTAGTCGAGGGAGACATTGCGCGGCTGCGTGAGTTGAGTCGCGGGTCTCGACACCCCCGGTGATCGAGCGAAGTCGAGATCGGGTCTCGACACCCCCGGTGATCGAGCGAAGTCGAGATCGGGTCTCGACTTCGCTCGACCACCGGGGTCGCTCGACCACCGGATCTCGACAGGCTCGATCACTGGGGGGTGGGCGACGGTGTCGGCACGATGAGTGCGGCATCCACTTCTGCATGAATGCGCGCGTAGTCGGGGTTCTCAGTGTCGACGAGCGGTGGCACCAGCTCCAGGCGGGTCAGCTCGAGCGCCCTCGCCTTGCCACCCAACTCAACGAAGCGACCGAGCATTGACTGTGAGATGTCCGTCTGCACAAGCTGCGTGCCGGCGCGGGCGATCGCCTCGAACTTGGTGAGAACTGTCGCCGGCTCGAACTGCGCGAGAATCGCCGCCTGCACCTGGCGCTGGCGTTCCATGCGCTCATAGTCGGTCGTGTTGTACCTCGCTCGCACGTACTCGAGCGTGAGGGCACCATCCATGCGGTACTCCCCCGCCTCGATCACACCCGTCTGCTTCTGGCCGTTGACACCGAGCGGCACGTCTTCAGCAACGGTGATGTCGACGCCGCCGAGGGCATCCACCATGTCGGCGAAGCCCTGCATGTCAATGAGCACGTAGTACTGCAGCTCGAGCCCAACCGCTCCCTCGACCGCGTCGCGGGTCGCCTCGATACCGGGGTTGCTCGCGGGCGTCTCGGGGTACAGTTCCGGATTCTCCTGCCCGTAAGTGTGCAGGTAGCTGATGAGGCACTCCTGGCCGCAGTTGTACCCGTTAGGGAAAGCACCCCAGAGCGGCGAACCGTCGGAGAACGGCGCGTTCCGCAGGTTGCGGGGCACCCCGATGATCGTGGTCGCCCCCGTCTCCGCGTCGATACTCACCACAGAGATGCTGTCGGGGCGAAGCCCGAGACGGTCGGGGCCGGCGTCGCCGCCCAGCAGGAGGATGTTGTAGCGTCCGTCGATCGGTTCCTCGAAGCCACGGTCGGCAACGAAGGTCTCGCCGATGGCCGATCTCGCGACGCCGGCGAGGTATGAGCCCCACGCGGCTCCACCGGCAAGTCCGACGATCAGCACGACCGACAACCCCGCGACCGCGAGGCGTGCGACCGGCGCGACCTTCACCAGCCTCGCCAGGCGCAGCGTGTCGAGCATGAGCACGACCCAGAGCACCGCATAGAACCCGAGGATCACCTGCGCGGCCAGCAGTGCGATGGCGTTCGTGGCACCCACGAAAATGGCGGACCGCCAGAACACCCACAACGCCAGCGCGACAAGGGCAACCACCCAGAGCAGGATCGTTGTTGCGAGGGCGAAACGACCCAGTCGGCGGTTGCCGGCGAGCACTTGCGCCGAGCCGGGGATGAACGCACTCAGGGCGACCAGCCAGAAGGCCCGGCGGGTCATCAGGGTCGGCGACGAGGAGTCCGGATGGCGAACCGGCGTGCCGTAACCGGAGTGTGTGGCGCTCACAGCTTCGACTGCAGTGCCGCGTTCTTCTCCGCGACCTGGCGCTCAAGCGAGGCCGCAAAGGCGGCCAGCTTCGCTGCGAGTCCGGCATCCGCTATCGACAGGATGCGCACCGCCAGCAAACCGGCGTTGCGTGCCCCGCCGATGGATACCGTCGCCACGGGCACACCGGCAGGCATCTGCACGATTGAAAGCAGCGAGTCGAGCCCGTCGAGCTTCGCGAGGGGAACCGGAACACCGATAACCGGCAGGGTTGTCACCGAGGCCAGCATTCCGGGCAGGTGAGCTGCGCCGCCCGCGCCCGCGATGATGACGGAGATGCCGCGGCCTGCGGCGTCCCGACCGAAAGCAATCATCTTCTCGGGGGTGCGGTGAGCCGACACCACCTCGACCTCAGCGTCAACACCGAACTCGGCGAGCGCGGCAACCGCGTCGCTCATGACCGACCAGTCGGAGTCAGAGCCCATGACGACAGCCACGCGGGGGGTGGGGGCACCGGACATGCTCACAATGCTAGGCGCTACCGCTCAAAGAACGCCGACGCGGCGCGCGCCTCGCTAGAGCGACGGGTTCATCGCGGTCCACGTCGCGCCCTGCACCAGCAACTCGGGGTCGCCGGTCCACAGCGGAAGGTCCAGCCGCGTGGCCGTCGCCGCGGCAAAGGAGTCGGCATACGACATCCGGTGATCGGACTTGATGCGTGCAGCGTCCAGGACCGTGCCGCGATCCGGCGTAAGGACTTTCACCACGGCCTCGATGTCTCGCACGGTGCCCAGCGCGGATGCTTCACCCGCACTGCGCCTGAGCACATAGAAGACTTCCCCGAGATTGATCCAACTCATCACCGCAGCGCGGGCATCGATCTTCTCCTGCACGCGACCGGCGGCGGGTTCGGCACCTTCCAGCAGTCGCATGATGGCCCACGAATCGAGCACGACAGTCATTCAGCGAACTCGGTCTCGAGCGCCTTGTCCTCGTGCCGGGCCCGAATCAGCGCCTCCGTCAACGCCGTTCCCGCGAAACGGCCCTTGAGCGGGAGATTGCCTGCGATGCGCAAGACGATCTCATCGCCGCGGCGCTCGAAAAGGACCTCCTGGCCCGCCTGAATGTTCAGCGCGTCGCGGATGTCCTTCGGAATGACGACCTGACCCTTTGTTCCGACAAGATGATTCATACCCTCAAGAATAGCAGTCATACCGCGGAGTATAACTCGGTCGGACCGCTCCAAACGGGTTGGACCCTCGCCTGTGGAAAGGCGCTACCGCTCAAAGAACGCCGACGCGGCACGCGCCTCATACGCCACCTGGTCGAGGTCGTCACCGATCGCGGTGACGTGACCCGCCTTACGACCCGGCCGCGGCTGCTTGCCGTAGGCGTGAACCTTCACGGTGGGCTGGTCAGCCAGGGCGTTCGGGAGCCGGTCAACGGCCACCTCGCCGAAGAGGTTCACCATGACGCTCCACTTGCGGTGCGTACCCGTCGCCCCGAGCGGCAGGTCGAGCACCGCGCGCAGGTGCTGCTCGAACTGGCTGGTCGTGGAGCCGTCGATCGTCCAGTGTCCGCTGTTGTGCGGCCGCATCGCGAGCTCGTTGACGAGCAGCCGGCCGTCCATGGTCTCGAACAGTTCGACCGCGAGCACGCCCGTGACATCGAGCCCCTCCGCGATCGTCGTCGCGATATCGCAGGCGAGGTCGGCAAGCCTGCCCGCCGAATGGGGCGCGGGGGCGATCGCCTCCGCGCACACGCCGTTCAACTGCACGGTCTCCGCGAGCGGCCAGATGGTGACCTCGCCCGAAGGCCGCCTCGCGGCGAGCTGCGCGAGCTCACGACGGAAGTCGACCAGCTCTTCAGCCAGCAGCGGCCCGCCCGCGGCGAACCAGTCATCCACTTCATCGGTGCTGCGCACGACGCGCACGCCCTTGCCGTCGTAACCGCCCTTGGGAGTCTTGACAACCGCTGCGCCGCCCCTGGCATCCAGAAACGCCTGCAATTCATCAGCGGATGCCACGGCAGCCCACTCCGGAACCGGCACCCCCAGCGCCGTCAGCCGCTCGCGCATCACGATCTTGTCCTGCGCGGCGGCGAGAGCATCCGGGCCCGGTCGAACGGCCACCCCGCTCTCGACGAGCGCGGCCAGCACGTCCTGCGGAACGTGCTCGTGGTCGAAGGTGATGACATCCACCCCCTCCGCAAAACGAAGGACATCCGCCGCATTTCGGTAATCACCGACCATTTGGATGGCCAAACCGGCGGAATCTCCTTCGTTTTCGGCGAGCACGCGCAGGTCGATTCCGAGCGCGACAGCCGGGGGAATCATCATGCGGGCAAGCTGCCCTCCGCCAATCACGCCAACGGTCAGGGGCATCCGCACTCCACAACTTGGCGGCCGCTGGGAGGACCGCTCGACATCGGCAGTTAGAATTCCAACCGCCCTCTTACATTGTTCCCTAAAACCCCCAGGCGGATGAATGCGCGTGCTACTGACCCAGCTGTCCCGATTCGGGGCGGTCGGCGCGGTCGGGTTCGTAGTGGATGTTGCAATCTTCAACCTGCTGCGAGTGACAGTGCTCTCACCCGACGTTCTGCACGAGGGGCCCGTGCTCGCCAAAGTGATCTCGACCACCGTCGCGATCGCCGTCAACTGGATCGGCAACCGGTACTGGACGTTCCACCGCGAACGCCGGCCCGAGTATGTGCGCGAAGGACTCGCGTTCGCCCTCGTCAGCGTCGGCGGGATGCTCATCGCGCTGCTCTGCCTCTTCGTGTCGCACTACGTGCTCGGGTTCACCTCACTGCTCGCCGACAACATCGCCTCCAATGTGGTCGGGTTGGGGCTCGGCGCGGTATTCCGGTTCGCGCTGTACCGGTCGTGGGTGTTCACCGGGGTGCCGCGTGGTCGAGGCGCCGTCGGTGGTCGAGCCTGTCCGGAGATCTCGGGCACGACTAGGGTCTCGATCGAGCCGACCCCCGGTGCTCGAGCAGCTGACCCCGGTGATCGAGCCTGTCGAGATCTCGCTCGCACGACCACCATGGGGCTCGACCACCGAGCTCGACCACCGCGGTCATCGACGAGCTCGACCACCGGGTCCGCCTACGGGCGGCCGAGGCTTCGGTAGGTCCAGCCGGCGGCACGCCACGGTTCCGGGTCGAGGCAGTTGCGACCGTCGATGATCAGCCGCCCGACTACCCCGTCGAGGTCGGCAGGCTGCAACTCCCGGTACTGCTGCCATTCGGTAAGCAGCAGCACGGCATCCGCACCGTCGACGGCATCCGCCACAGTCCGGACGAAACGCAACTCTGGATGCTTGCGGCGCGACGTCTCGATCGCCTCCGGATCGGTTGCCACCACGACGGCCCCTTCCGCGTGGAGGGCGGCCGCGACATCCAGTGCAGGGGAATCCCGCACGTCATCCGAGTCGGGTTTGAAGGCGAGACCGAGCACGGCGACCCTCCGACCGGCGAGGTCGCCGCCGAGCAGTTCCCGGGTCAGATCGACCATGCGCAACCGGCGCCGCAGGTTGATCGCATCCACCTCACCGAGGAACGCCAGCGACGCGCCAAGACCCAGCTCCTCCGCGTGAGCGCGGAAGGCGCGGATGTCCTTCGGCAGGCAACCGCCACCGAAGCCCAGCCCCGCGTTGAGGAACCGCCGGCCGATCCTGGCGTCATGACCGATCGCGTCGGCGAGCTGCGTGACATCCGCTCCCGTCGCCTCCGCGATCTCCGCCATCGCGTTGATGAACGAGATCTTCGTCGCGAGAAAAGCGTTCGCCGAAACCTTCACGAGTTCGGCCGTCGCAAAGTCGGTAACAATGCGCGGCACCCCACTGGCGAGAGCGGCAGCGTAGACCGCATCCAGTTGCGCGGTCGCGCGGATGCCTGCCTCCCCTGTCGGAACGCCGTACACGAAGCGGTCGGGAGCAAGGGTGTCCTTCACGGCGAAACCCTCGCGCAGGAACTCCGGGTTCCAGGCGAGCGACGCCTGCGGTGCCTCCGTCGCGAGAATGCCCGCCAGCCGGGCCGCGGTACCCACCGGCACCGTCGACTTTCCCACCACGAGTGAACCAGGGGCGAGATTCGGCACGAGCGAAGCGACCGCCGCATCCACATAGCTCACATCGGCAGCGAAGTCGTTCTCCCGCTGGGGGGTGCCGACCGCGACGAAATGGATCTCGGCATCCGCTGCTTCGGACATGTCTGTGGTGAACCGCAGCCGACCTGATGCGAGCGAACGGGTGAGCAGGTCGCTCAACCCCGGCTCGAAGAAGGGTGCCACACCGGCGGTGAGCGACGCGATCCTGTCGGGCTCGATGTCGACGCCGACCACATCATGACCCAGCTCTGCCATACAGGCGGCGTGAACAGCGCCGAGGTAGCCGCATCCGACTACGGAGAGTTTCACCGCGTTCCCCACCGGTCGGTCTCATCCGAAGGGCGGGATGCCTCCTGCTGGCGTCGGGCGGCAATCGGATTGATGCTGCTCTCCATGAGGTCATGCAGCACCTCCTGCACGAGATCGGCTTCGGGAACGTCGCGAAGAACGACCGGGTGATCCAACCCGGTGTTGATCTCCACGTCACCACTGCCGAAGGTGCTCTGCAACCAGTTCTTGCGCACCGTCACGTCATAGCCGCGGCTGTGCAGCAGCTCCTGCCGCACTCGAACGAGAAACCCGTGCCTGAGCACGATGCGCCGCGTCGTCACCACATAGGTGCGACCGAGCCATGCGAAAAGGGGAAGAACCCAGAACAGCAGCACAGCGAGCAGCGCGGCACTCAGCACCGCGATGTTCTGCCACACCTCCGGGAAGGTCGGAAAGAAGTACGCGGTGAAACCCATGACCACGATGAGGGCGACACTCGGGAAGAAGAGGGCGCGGCCGTGTGAGCGGATGCGCGCGACCACGACTTCCGGCACCCGCGCGGTGTCGGGCGACTGCGCATCCTCAGGCACCATGCCTCATTCATACCTCAGATGCGTGACGTCGCCTGCGGCGACAGCCTGAACGCCGCCATCCCACCGCACACGCAGCCGACCCGTATCGTCCAGGCCGACCGCGCTGCCGACGAGATCCGCCGCGCCGGGAAGCTCAACCCGCACGTCCTGGCCGAGGGTGCTGCAGAGATCGGAAACCAGGGTGTGGATGCCGCTGGCGCCAGCATCCGCTCCTGCGTCCAGATAGCGGGAGACCAGTTCGACCAGCGCCTCGAAGTAGCGGCTGAGGGCGAGATCGGCGAGCTCATCAACGGGCAGGGCGACACCATTGAGCGCGAGCGACGTCGCCGTCGGCACAGGCAACTGCTCCTCAGTCATCGTCAGGTTCAGTCCGGCGCCGAGGATGACGCCTTCCCCCGGCAGCAGTTCAGCGAGGAGCCCCGCCACCTTGCGACCGCCGATGAGAACGTCGTTCGGCCATTTCAGCGCCGCCGTCGGGCCGTCGAGCAGCGAAGCGACTGTTCGCGTCATGGCGGCACCCGCAATCAGCGGAAGCCAACCGTACTGCCCGAGTCCAAGCGGTTCGCCATCGGGCAGGCTCGGACGCAGCAGAACCGAGACCGCAAGGGATGTGTCTTTCGTGGCCGTCCATGAACGCCCGAGCCGCCCACGACCATCCGTCTGATTCGTCGTGGCGAGAACCGAATAGTTGGGCGCCTCGTTCGCCCGCGACGCGAGCTCAGCGTTCGTCGACCCGACCTCAGGCACGACGGTGAGTGAGGGGATGCTCGCGACGCTCGCACGGAAATCCACCCTTCCAGCGTAGGGCGCTGCGGGGGTCAGCAACGAGACATCCGCAGATTGGATCTAAAGGATTCCGGCACAAAGCGGATGCGACGTTGGAGGGAGCCAACAACCGCTCGCCGGGAGCGGGACAGTAAGGTGATTGCGTGACTTCAGACGACACTCCCGACCTGCACACGACCGCGGGGAAGCTCGCCGACCTCAAGGTGCGCTACCACGAGGCCGTGACCGCGAGCGGCGAGGCCGCGATCGAGAAGCAGCACGCGAAGGGCAAGAAGACCGCGCGCGAGCGCATCGACGCAGCTGCTCGACCACGGGTCGTTCGTCGAGCTCGACGAGTTCGTGCGCCACCGCACCCACGCCTTCGGCATGGAGAAGAAGCGGCCGTACGGCGACGCCGTCGTCACCGGCCTCGGCACCATCCACGGCCGCCAGGTCGCCGTCTACTCGCAGGACTTCACGATCTTCGGCGGCTCGCTCGGCGAGGTCGCCGGCGAGAAGATCATCAAGGTCATGGACCACGCCCTCAAGACCGGCGTGCCGATCATCGGCATGCTCGACTCGGGCGGCGCCCGCATCCAGGAGGGCGTGGTCGCGCTCGGCAAGTACGGCGAGATCTTCCGGCGCAACACGGCCGGCGTCGCGGCGTCATCCCGCAGATCTCGATCATCATGGGCCCGGCCGCCGGTGGCGCCGTGTACTCCCCCGCCCTCACCGACTTCGTGATCATGGTCGACAAGACCAGCCAGATGTTCGTCACCGGCCCGGACGTCATCAAGACCGTCACCGGCGAGGACGTCGGCATGGAGGAGCTCGGCGGCGCGCTCACCCACAACAAGATCTCCGGCGTCTCGCACTACCTCGCGAGCGACGAGGACGACGCGCTCGACTACGCGCGCACCCTGCATCGAGCTTCCTGCCCGACAACAACCTCGCCGAGCTGCCCGTGTACGAGAGCGACGTCGAGCTCGAGATCACCGACGACGACCGCAAGCTCAACACGCATCATCCCCGACTCGCCCGAACCAGCCGTACGACGTCAAGACGGTCATCGAGCACATCGTCGACAACGGCGACTTCCTCGAGGCGCAGCCGCTGTTCGCGCCCAACATCGTCGTCGGCTTCGGCCGGGTCGAGGGCCGCACGGTCGGCATCATCGCCAACCAGCCGCAACGCGATGGCGGGCACCCTCAACATCGAGGCCGGCGAGAAGGCGGCGCGCTTCGTGCGGTTCTGCGACGCGTTCACCATCCCGATCCTCACCCTCGTCGACGTGCCCGGCTACCTGCCCGGCACCGACCAGGAGTGGACGGGCGTCATCCGCCGCGGCGCGAAGCTGCTCTACGCCTACGCCGAGGCGACCGTGCCGCTCGTCACCGTCATCACCCGCAAGGCCTACGGCGGCGCCTACATCGTCATGGGCTCGAAGCAGCTCGGCGCCGACCTCAACTACGCCTGGCCGACCGCCGAGATCGCCGTCATGGGCGGCCAGGGCGCCGTCAACATCCTCTACCGCGACGAGATCAAGGCCGCGGAAGCCGCCGGCGAGGATGTCGCCGCCGTGCGCACGCGCCTCGCGAACGAGTACACCTACAACGTCGCATCGCCCGTTCCTCGCGGCCGAGCGCGGCGAACTCGACGGCGTCATCGAGCCTGCCGCCACCCGCGTCGCCGTCATCAAGGCGCTGCGCGCGCTGCGCGGCAAGCGGGCAACCCTGCCGCCCAAGAAGCACGGGAACATCCCGCTGTGACGGACGAGACGCCAGTGGATGCCGCGCTACCCGACATCCGCGTGATCGCCGGCTCACCCGACGCCGGAGGAGACTCGCAGCGGTCACCGCCGTCCTGGCGGCCGCCCTCGATGAACTCGCGGATCGAGGGGCAGACGGCGATTCCCGCGCCCTCGGCCTGGTCGCGCAGCCAGCGGGCGATACGGCAACCACTCCGGCCCGGCACCCGGCATGCTGGCGCGGTTTCAGCGGCTGATTTCGGGCCGCCAAATCGCCTTGTACCCCGACTGTTTCATTGGCGAAAGCGTTTACACCCTAAATCGCAATGCGATTTCACAGACGGGTGTTGACCAAAAAATGTCCCCCGATTGTCCCCCAAAATGACGACTGTCCACTACCCTGATCTCACGGCAGGATAGAACTTGCTAGGTGTCTCTCTGTAGAGCTGCACCACCAATCATTGGCCGACTAGGGTAAGCGGGCCAATGAATTGGGGGCGAGTCAGGGCGATATTCGGGTTATCGCCCTGACTCGGGTCTTAGCGAAGGGCCGGAACTGCTGAGATCAGCAGCTCTCCGGCCCTTCTGCTTTGTGCCTACTGCTGCAGCGCAGCAGTGCGGTCCTCAAGCGCGGCAACCCGCGGGATCTCGAGCCAGAGCTCGACTTCGTCGTCTTCGGTGGGGTCCTGCCCGAGGGCGGTCGCCCGACCGTCGCCCATGCGTGCGCAGGCCGACGACCGTCACCGCGATGTCGGAGCCCTCGGGCACCGTGCGCGCGATGACCTTGTCGGCCTCGGTCGTCGCGGATGGCCAGCGCGAGGCGGTTGAGCACGCGTTCGAGCTCATCGTCCGTCGAGGTCGTCGATGCCGCCCTCGTCGAGCAGGGTGACCGTCGCTCCGCGCCGACGCGCGAGCATCACCTCGTCGCGCACCGCGTCGTTGAGCAGCTTGCGACCGCGGATCTCGTCGCGGATCGCGCCCTCGAGGTGCAGGCACTCCGCGCGCTGCGCGTCGGTGAGGTCGCCGCTGGCTCGCTGGATCTGCCGCAGCATCGCGAGCGCCATCGAGCTGGTCTGGCCGAGCCGGAACTGCCGCTCGTAGACGTGCGCCTCCTGTGCGGCCTGCCAGTCGGTCGCCTCCCGCTCGGCGAGGGCGAAGCGCTGGGCGTCCCTCGCGGCCTTCGCCAAGCGCCGTGCTCGATGATGTGCGAGACAGCCACCCAGACGCGCTGCCGATCGACGCCGATGCCGCCAAGAGCGCCGGGGCCCGCCCAGATGCACCGTCTGCACGACGAGGAAGACCGATGCCCAGCCAGGCGAAGCTGTGGCGCCGTCGCGTCGACGTGATCGTCATGAGCGTGCCAACCGCGGCCACGTACCAGGTGGCGTAGCCGTTCCGCCGCGGCCGCGGAGTCGAGTTCGCCGGTGACCAGCAGCGGAAGCGCAATCACGACAGCCAGAGTTGAATGCCGCCATCCAGATCGGGCATGCGCGTCGGCCCGCACGGCAGCAGGCTGAGTGATCGTCGCGAGCGCGTAGAGCGCCATCGCCGCGATAGAACGGGCAGCGGCGAGCGCACAGCCGGCTGGCCGAGCGAGTATGCCGCGAGCACGAGGTGGTAGCCGGAGAACAGGGCGGCCATGCCGACGATGAGGTAGCGGGGTACGCCGATGTTCACGTGACAACCTCCTCATCGACAGGTACCGGGTTCTCGACCATCGGGGCGAGCACCGCGTCGACGAACGGCCAGCGGATAGTCACAACCGTGCCCTCGCCGGGAGCGGAATCGATCTCTGCCTGACCGCCGGCGTTGGCCACGCGCTCGACGATCGAGACGCGGAGCCCCAAGCCGCTCGTCGGGCACCTGGGCGAACACGAACCCCTCGCCCGTGTCTCCCACCTCAATGACGACCCCACCCTGACGATCGCCACGCACGCTCACCCAGCGGTGCACCTCTGTGCCCGGACTCGCGTGCTGCAGGCTGTTGACCATCGCCTGAACCGCGGCCGAGTAGAGGGCCTCGGCAACGGGCTCAGCGATCTCCCCCGATCCGACATCCCGCTGCCGCAGCTCGAACGGCGACGCCATCGACGCGGCAGCGGAGGCAATTCGGCTGGCGAGATCGCCGCAGTCGCGAACGCGCCGCAATATCCGGCTGGCGCGCGCGCGGCATCCCGCAGGTGACTGATCGCATTGCCCGCCATCGTCGCGCGCGAGCTCCTCGTGCCTCCGGAGTGTGCGCCCGCGCGGCGGAGAGCAGCGTCGTGAGCACGCTGTCATGCACGATCGAGTCGACCTGCACCCGCTCGACCTCCGTCGCGTGCTGGCGCACCGCGTGACCGTAGCGCTCAAGGGCGGTCGCCTGCGCAGCATCGACCGGTCCGCTGCCTGCCGCAGCATCGTGACGAGCATCATGACCGCACCGCCGAGGATCATCGCGTAAATGGCATCGAGTGCCGCCGCCTGAACGGTCGCACCGCCGCCCTGCTCGGATGCCCGCGCGAAGCCGTAAACGGTCGGCACAAGGAACAGGTAGATCGTCGCCGTGCGCGCAGATGAAGGCGATGGTCGCGGTCGCGGTCCGACCGTCAGAAGGTAGTAGAGCCAATGGTTAGTGTCGGGCACGGCGGCGACGTCGACGACAGCGAACGGCCAGCTGACCAGAGCGATGAGAAAGACCACAGACACGAGGCCGTGGGCGGCCGCCACAAAGCGGCGGATGATCGAAGCGACCAGTGCGACGATCATGCTCGCGAACACGGCGGAGACCGCGAACAGGGCCCATGCGGGGTGCGCGGGGCCGAGCTGGCCGAGCATGACGGGCACCGTCTGCGCACCGAAAACGATGCCGAACGCGGCAACGGAACGTGAAAGAACCGACTCAATCCGCTTGCGGCTGATCGGACTGCGCGGCTGCTTGCCCTGGCGGACGCTACGGACACCCGTCGCGTCAGGGGCCATCGTCGCCATCCGGGTCGAGTCCGGGCAGGATGCCGTCTTCGACCGCTCGTCGCAGCAGGTCGACCTTCGTCGGCGCCGGACGCCCGACCTCGACATACTTCAGGCGGATGCGATCGAGGTACTCCCTTGCGGTCGAGTAGCCGATGCCCAACTGCTCCGCGGCGAGCTTCAACGGAAGACCGGAAGCGTACAGGTGCAGGATCTCGCGCTCACGCTGGCCCAGCTGGGCCTTCGCGAAATCGCGGTCGGCGTCGATGGCCGTCGCCCACTCCAGATTGTTGAGCACCTCACCCCTGGCGACAGTTGCCGCAGCAGCGATCACGGTATTCGTCGCCGACGACTTCGGGATGACGCCCGCAGCTCCGGCGGCCAGCGCCTCGCGCACGCTTGCGACACGATCGGCGATGCTGTGCACGAGCACGGCGGATCCCATCGCCTGCACGCTCTTGACGTTGTCTGTCACCGTTGAACCGTCACCGAGCGACAGGTCAAGCACGACGACATCAACTTCGCGCCCCGCGAGCCCGGTCACGAGCTCATTCACGGTCGCGGCGGCCAGCACAAAATCGTAACCCTCCTCGGTGAAGGCGGCCTTCAACCCGATTCGCACCGACTCGTGGTCGTCAACGACGGCTACTCGCACCGCAGTCTTCTGGGCCCTCAAGGCTTCTTTTACGGCCATGTAACTGCATCCCGTCTCCCCCGAGCCCGCTGCAGTAGCGGTTCATTCCGACCATCGTAGCGGGGGTCAACGCCGCGACAGGGTGCCAACCGCTTCTACGTGATGCGTGTTGGGAAAGAGGTCAAACGCCCGAAGATTCCTCAGCTGGTATCCGAGTTCGGCGAACAGCGCGACATCCCGCGAGAACGCCACCGGATCGCACGCAACGTAGACGACCTGCGCCGGATCGAGGTCGGCGAGAGACTGCACCACGGCCCTGCCCGCGCCCGCGCGCGGCGGGTCGAGAATGACCGTCCCCTCGCGAAGGCGCGCGCGCTCCGACGCACTCGCGGATGCCCCCAGACGCGCCCAGATAGCGCTCCACCCTCGACGGTGACCGCGTTTGCCCCCACCCACTCGGCAAGGTTGTGCTCCGGCGTGCTCCGTGGCAGCCGCATCGCTCTCCACGCTCGTGATGCGCACGGTATCGCCGAAACGGTCCCCCACCGCGGCGGAGAACAGACCCACGCCGCCGTACAGGTCGAGATTGAAGGCCCTGGGTTCGAAGAGATGAGGGTCGATGGCGGCCTGCACGGCATCCGTCAGCGTCGCCGCAGCGAAAGCGTGCACCTGCCAGAAACCGCGATCGTCGAGCTGGAACTCGCGCTCACCCACCCGCTCGCGGATCGTTGCCGGCTTCTGCTCGCCGATGATCAGGCGCGCCCCCGACGTCGACGATTCGACCACCTCGATGTGCTCTTCGCCCCGGAAGCGTTCGGCGAGAGGCGCAACCGCCTCCACTGCCTCAGTCGCAAGCGGCAGATCCTGCACCTCGATGACGCGGTGCGACCGCGCGGCGAACGGCCCAGGGCGCCCCTCCTCGTCGACGTGCAGGCGTACGCGCGTGCGCCAGCGGGTACCATCCCCGCTGCCGGCGCTGCCGGGGAGGGCCTCCACCTGCACCTCCGTCGTGACTCCGGCCATCCGCTGCAGTGAATCGGCGAGCACCTGGCGTTTCAGTTCCCGCTGGTGGGTCAGCTCGATATGGCCGAACTCGGCACCGCCCGCGCGGTCTGCGGGATCGCGCTCGATGCTCGCGGCCGACCAGACATGCGGCCGGCGATGCTCGCTCGGCTGAAGCACCTCGACCGTGTCTGCCCGCCAGAACGACTTCTTCGAATCCTCACTCACGCGCGCGACCACCGTCTCGCCCGGGATCGCATCGCTGACGAACACAACCCTGCCCTCATGCCGCGCCACGGCGATACCACCGTGCGCCACATTGGTAACCTCAAGCTCGAGAAGTCGTCCGTGCATTTCACCCATCCTTCGAGCATAGGAGCCGCCGTGAGGTTGTACCTCGCCTCCACCTCCCCCGCGCGACTGGCGACGCTGCGCGCCGCAGGCATCGAGCCGGTGCTGCTGGCGTCGAACGTCGACGAGGATGCCGCGGTCGCCGCCGCCGGCCCGCTCAGCGGGCCCGACATGGTGCTCATGCTCGCCCGCCTCAAAGCAGAGGCTGTGCTCTCTTCGTCGTTGGACGGGTTCGTGCTCGGCGGCGATTCAACCTTCGAGCTCGACGGAACCCTCTACGGCAAGCCGCACACCGCATCCGTCGCCAGGGAACGATGGATGCGGCAACGCGGGCGCACCGGACAGCTGCACTCGGGGCACTGGCTGATCGACTCGCCGCTGGGCTGGGAGGCACGACGGCGCCGACCGGCGCGCGTCTCAAAGGAACTCGTCCACGGCATCCGTTCGCTTCGCAGACAACATCACCGACGCCGAGATCGACGCGTACGTCGCGACCGGCGAACCCCTGCAGGTCGCCGGCGCGTTCACGATCGACAGCCTCGGCGCGCCATTCATCGCCTCGGTCGAGGGTGACCCGCACGCGGTCGTCGGGCTGTCGCTGTCGACCCTGCGCGAACTGCTCCTGCAGTTCGATGTCGCCTGGCCGTCGCTGTGGAACCGGGGCTTGTAGGCTAC
Source organism: uncultured Actinomycetota bacterium (assembly GCA_963848065.1). GTDB lineage: Bacteria > Actinomycetota > Actinomycetes > Actinomycetales > Microbacteriaceae > CAWKBZ01. Next base: position 373,738 of record CAWKBZ010000002.1, read on the forward strand.
GACAGTCCTGCATCCGCCTTTTTGTGCACCACCGCCAAAAGGGGCACACTGCTCGCCCAATAGGCTGGGGAACTATGGCTCGAATCACAAAGGTCCTGATTGCCAATCGCGGCGAGATTGCGGTTCGCGTCATCCGCGCCGCGCGCGACAGCGGAATAGCGTCCGTCGCCGTCTACGCCGACCAGGACCGCGACGCCCGGCACGTCAAACTCGCCGACGAGGCGTACGCGCTCGACGGCTCAACGAGCGCCGACACCTACCTCGTCATCGAGAAGATCCTGTCCGTCGCGCGTCGCTCCGGTGCCGACGCCATCCACCCCGGGTACGGCTTCCTCGCCGAGAACGCCTCCTTCGCCCAGGCCGTGATGGATGCCGGAATCATCTGGATCGGACCCTCACCCGACGCGATCGAGAAGCTCGGCGACAAGGTCTCCGCACGCCACATCGCAGAGAAGGTCGGGGCGCCCGCTCGCCCCGGGAACGCTCAACCCCGTCTCCGGTGCCGCAGAGGTGCTCGAATTCGTCGACCAGCACGGGCTCCCCGTCGCCATCAAGGCCGCCTTCGGCGGCGGCGGACGCGGCCTCAAAGTCGCCCGCACCCGCGAAGAGATCCCCGAACTGTTCGACTCCGCGACCCGCGAGGCCGTCGCGGCCTTCGGTCGCGGCGAGTGCTTCGTCGAGAAATACCTCGACCAGCCGCGGCACGTCGAGACCCAGTGCCTCGCCGATCGCACGGCAACGTCGTCGTCATCTCCACGCGCGACTGCTCGCTGCAGCGCCGCCACCAGAAGCTCGTCGAAGAAGCACCCGCGCCATTCCTCACCGACGAGCAGAACCTCGCGCTGTACACCTCGTCGAAGGCGATCCTGCGCGAGGTCGGTTACGTCGGCGCGGGCACGTGCGAGTTTCTCGTCGCTCGCGATGGGACTATCTCGTTCCTCGAGGTCAACACCCGGCTGCAGGTCGAACACCCCGTCTCCGAAGAGGTCACCGGAATCGACCTCGTGCGCGAACAGTTCCGCATCGCCGAAGGTGGCAGCCTCGACTACGACGACCCCGTGCCTCAGGGTCACTCGTTCGAGTTCCGCATCAACGGTGAAGATGCCGGCCTCAACTTCATGCCGTCACCCGGCCCCGTGCACGTGCTGCGCTTCCCCGGCGGACCCGGCGTGCGCGTCGACAGCGGAGTGACAACCGGCGACGTCATCAGCGGTGCGTTCGACTCCCTGCTCGCCAAACTCATCGTCACCGGGGCAACACGCGACGACGCCCTCGAGCGTTCCCGCCGCGCCCTCGACGAATTCGAGGTCGCCGGGCTGCCCACCGTGCTGCCCTTCCACCGCAAAATCGTGCGCGACCCCGCCTTCACGTCCTCACCATTCAGCATCTACACCCGCTGGATCGAAACCGAATTCGACAACGACATCGAACCGTGGAGCGGATCCCTCGAAGACCTCGCCGCCCCCGCCCCCCGGCACAACGTTGTGGTCGAGGTCGACGGCAAGCGCGTCGGAGTCTCCATTCCTGCGAAACTGCTTCCGGCATCCGCTGGCGCCACCGTTGCCGCAGCCGCCACCGCGCCGCCGGGCCGCCGGAACCGTGTCCGCCGCCACCGGCGACTCGGTGAAGGCGCCCATGCAGGCGACCGTCGTGAAGCTCGCGGTCAGCAACGGCGACCGCATCGTCAAAGGCGACCTACTGCTCGTGCTCGAGGCGATGAAGATGGAGCAGCCGATCCTCGCCCATAAGGACGGCGTCATCGGCGACGTCAACGCCGCGGTCGGGGTCACCGTGTCGTCCGGGCACCTGCTGCTCAACATCGCGGACTAAGGGCGGTTAACCCCCGGCGGGATTCGGCGGATAGCGCCATGCCGGGACGCATCGCAACGCCCATAGCGTGAAGGCATGCGCAAAAACGTGCGCGCCGACCTAAGAAAAGGAAAGACCCATGTCCAACGCCCGCACCGCTGCGCCCGTCGAACCGAAGCCCAACCGCACACTGCGCACCGTGCTCATCACGGTCGGCGCAGTCGCAGTTTCCGCTCTCCTCGTCGGCCTCACACTTCAGGGTGCGCGAGTGGCGGCCAGCGCAAGCCAAGACTTCTCCGGCACCTACACGCTCGCCGAAACCTTCGACTCCATCAGCATCGAGACCGTCGCCACCGACGTCAGCATCGAGTACCGCGATGTCGACCGGGCGGCCCTCGTGTTCGACCAGCGCGACCTCAACCTGCGGTTCTCGCAGCAGATCCAGAACTCCACACTGACCGTGATCGTCGAAGAAGGCAGCCGCTGGAACCCATGGACCTGGACGCCGAGCCTCACGCATCCCAAACTGCAGCTCGTGCTGCCAGAGTCGTTCCGCGACTCAGGCCTGCGGGTCGACATCGAGACCACCGCCGGTGACCTCGACATCGACGGCGACTTCTCCGTGATCGACCTCACTACGACCGCGGGCGACGTACGCGTGAGTGGCACGGCCGATGCTCTGAGGTTCAACGGCACCGCGGGAGACCTCGACCTCGACAACTTTGCGACCGACGGCGACATTTCCGCGAACCTCACCGCCGGCGACGCGACCCTCACGCTCGCGAGCCTGCCGGCATCCATCTCGCTCGAATCCACCGCCGGTGACATGACCGTCACGCTGCCGTCCGGCGCCTACAAGATCAACGCCAAGACCACCCTGGGCGACGTGAGCCAGCAGGCAACCAGCAGCCCGACCGCTGACCGCGTGTACGACTTCCGTTCGACCGTGGGCGACATCTCGATCCGGCAGCGCTAGCCGCCGTGGGGCGGGGATCCCAGGCTCCCGCCCCGCTCCCGGCTCTCCCCCGCCCGGCCCCATTCCCCGCCCGTCCCCATTCCCCGCCACCCCACGCCTCCCGGCCCCATTCCCCGCCACCCCACGCCTCCCGGCCCCCCGCCCCGCTCCCTTCCCCTCCGCCGCACCTTCGCGTGGCACGCTCCCCCCAAGGCCGCGGACTTTTGTTATCGGCGCGGTGGTTCTAACCTGGGCGCCGATAACAAGACTCCGCGCCGATAGCCGCAGCGTTCAGCGGATGCCCGCAGCGACCAGGTGCGCGCGCAACAGCGGCACCGAAATGGCAGTCGCCCACGGCCATCGGGTGAACCCAAAGTTCGCTGCCCTCAGGTCATCCTCGCGGAGCTTCTCGTCGTAGAGCACCTGCTCCGCGATCGTCCGCCCATGAACTCGGGGTCGGTGTACTTGAGCTTGCCGTCGAACTCCCCAATGGCATTGAACTCCCGCCACCAGAAGTCGACCTTCGTACTCCTTGCCGCTGGCGCCACAGAGTTTAACCTGGAGTTGCGGCATGGTCAGGCGCGCCAGGTGCATGTTCGCGCGACTCATCGACTCCCCCGGTCGGTTCGCCGCGCCATCCGCGAAGTCGATGACGGTCGCAGCCTTCGCACTTCCCAGACGCAGGGGCACTGCCTCGAGCTCTTCGCGAAGTTCGGCGTGAGAGAGCAGAGTCCTCGGTAAACCATCGACCGGATGGTCTGTCCGTCGCAGCGCTGCATCCGCCAGGGCTACTGCAGGGCCGAAGGGCAGCACACGGGCCAGATCCACGACGGTGCGCCCGAGACCGGTAAGTGCCAATCCATCGATCCGATCGAGGCCCGATGGAACGCCGACGGCGTGGCGAGCGAACATCGCGTTGGAGCGACCGCCGCCCGCGACATCCACCACAGTGTGCGATTTTGTCGGCCATCGGCCGACGAGGGGCAGCCGCCACAGAGCCGCCGCCGATTGGTGGGAGAACACCACGTCTGTGCCGGCAAAGGCTGCTGCGGCTTTCACCCTGGCTCGATACTGCGAGTCGGAATCCATCGTGCACCACTGCGCTTGAGCGATGTACACACCCCTATAGAGCGCGACGAGTTCGCCGCGCCGAACTCGCGCGAAGAGCTCACGACGAGCTCCGGCGGTCTCGACCTCGCGCGAGAGGATCAGCGAGTCACGCCAGGACTCGGTCGCGGTGTGCAGCATGTCGCCATTGTCGTCGCGCACACCGCGCGGAATAGGACCAGCCACAACATCTGTGGATGCCGCACCCCTGTGGACAAGTCCCGTGCCGCCAACGGCGCGGAGTTTTGTTATCGGCGCGGTGGTGAGAACTTCCGCGCCCATAACGAAACCCCGCGCTGTCGAGGGGCGGAAGGCGGGGCGGGCGGGGCGGGCAGTCCGGAGGGGCGGGCGGGGCGGCCGCCTACTGCACCACGATGTGCATGGCGCGGGCGGCGTCCGTGATGCTGCCGGTGAGCGACGGGTACACCGAGAAGGCCCGCGCGATCTGGTCGACGGTGAGGCGGTGCTCGACCGCGAGGGTGATCGGCAGGATCAGCTCGGACGCCCTCGGCGCCACGATCACCCCGCCGATGACGGTGCCCGAACCGGTGCGTGCGAACAGTTTCACGAAACCGTCCTTGATGCCCATCATCTTGGCGCGCGGGTTTGAGGCGAGCGGCAGCTTGTAGATCTCGCCCTGGGCGAGACCCTCCTCGATCTGCTTCTGCGACCATCCGACGGTCGCGATCTCGGGGTTGGTGAAGATGTTCGAGGTGACGTTGCGCAGCTCGGTCGGACTCACGGCGTCGCCCATCGCGTGATACACCGCGGTGCGGCCCTGCATGGATGCGACGGATGCCAGCGGCAGGAACCCAGAGCAGTCCCCGACCGCGTAGACGGCCGGGATCGACGTGCGTGCCACCCTGTTGACGCGGATGTACCCATCCTCGCCGAGCTGGATGCCCGCCTCCTCAAGCCCGATGCCTGCGGTGTTGGGCACGGCGCCGACCGCCATGAGGCAGTGACTTCCTTCGACCGTTTTGCCGTCGCTGAGGGTCACGACGACACCGTCGTCTGTGCTCACGACCGACTCCGCGCGGCTCTTCGAGAGCACGGTCATGCCGTTGCGTTTGAAGACCTCTTCGATGACTTCGGCGGCATCCACGTCTTCCCCTGGCAGCACCCGGTCGCGTGAGGAGATCAGGGTCACCTTCGACCCGAGGGCCGTGTACGCCGACGCGAACTCCGCACCGGTGACGCCCGACCCGACGACGATGAGGTGTTCCGGTGCCTCGGTCAGCGTGTAGAGCTGCGTCCAGGTGAGGATGCGCACGCCGTCGGGTTTCGCCGAGGGCAGCACACGCGGGCTCGCGCCGACCGCGATGACGACGGTGTCAGCATCCACATGATCGAAGTCGGTCGCCTTCTTTCCCTTGCCGGTCGAGACGACGATCTTGTGCGAACCGTCCAGACGACCCTGCCCGTGGATGATGCGGACGCCCTCCCTCAGCAGTTGCGCCTTCATGTCGTCGGACTGCTGCTGGGCGAGTCTCAGCAACCTCGCGTTGACCGTGCTGAAGTTCACGGTGATGTCCGGGCGCACGGGGTTGCCCGCTTGGGTGCGTGCGAAGAACTGCACGCCAAGTTCGGTGGCATCACCGATCGCGCCGGCCGCCTCTGCGGTGGCGATGAGGGTCTTCGAGGGCACCACATCGGTGAGCACCGCAGAGCCACCGATGCCCACCCGCTCGACAAGGGTGACCTCGGCGCCGAGTTGGGCGCCCGCGAGGGCCGCCTCATATCCGCCGGGGCCGCCACCCAGAATCGCGATGCGCTGCTTCCGGTCGAATGCATTGGCCATGAGGCCATTCTCCCGCGTCACCAAGCGGGGCACCAATCGCTGTGGTGGCGGCCCGTCAACCCAATACAGTTGAGGGATGTCCCAAACGACTTTCGCGCATCCGCTGGACGATCCCAGAACGGACCCTTTCGCCCTCGCCACGCAGGCTGCGGCGGAGATCACCGCCATCACTGGGGTGGAGAAGCACGACATCGCGCTCACCCTCGGCAGCGGCTGGGCGAAGGCCGCTGATCTGATCGGCGAGACCACATCGGTCATGCCCGCGGACAGCATTTCGGGCTTCAGCAAACCGGCGCTCGCCGGGCACGTGGGCAACCTTCGCTCGGTGCTGCTGCCGAACGGCAAGCGCGCTCTCGTGATCGGCGCACGCACCCACTACTACGAGGGTCACGGTGTCCGCCGCGTCGTGCATTCGGTGCGCACGGCGGCGGCTGCCGGCGCGAAGGTGATGATCCTGACGAACGGGGCTGGCGGCATCCGCGAAACCTGGAAGCCCGGCACGCCCGTTCTGATCAGCGACCACCTCAACCTCACCGGCGATTCCCCGCTCGAGGGGGCGACCTTCATCGACCTGACCGACCTGTACTCGACCCGCCTGCGCGCGCTCGCTCGTGAGGTGGACGCATCCCTCGATGAGGGCGTGTACGTGCAGAACCGCGGACCGCACTACGAAACGCCCGCTGAGGTGCAGATGGCGAAGGCGATGGGCGGCCACATCGTCGGCATGTCGACGGCGCTCGAGGCGATCGCCGCCCGGCAGTCCGGCATGGAGATTCTCGGGCTGTCGCTCATCACCAACCTCGCCGCGGGTATCCAGAAGACGCCGCTCAGCCACGAGGAAGTGATCGAGGCCGGCCGCGATGCGGAGCCCGTCATCAGCGCCCTGCTCGCGCGGATCGTGGAGCGGTTGTGAATCTCGACACGGGCGCGGAGCGCCCTGCTCGATCACCGATTATTTCGGAGGCACCGTGAATCTCGACACGGGCGCGGAGCGCCCTGCTCGATCACCGATTATTTCGGAGGCACCGTGAATCTCGACACGGGCGCGGAGCGCCCTGCTCGATCACCGATTATTTCGGAGGCACTGTGAATCTCGACACGGGCGCGGAGCGCCCTGCTCGATCACCGGCGCGACAAGCTCAGGGACCGATTATTGCGGAGGCCCGCGCGTGGCGCGAGCAGGATCCGGATGAGGTCACCCGCGCCGAACTCGACACCCTGATAATGGATGCCGAAGCAGGCAGCGAAGACGCCATCACCGCCCTGAATGACCGCTTCAGTTCCCGGCTCGCGTTCGGCACGGCGGGGTTGCGCGGCGAACTCGGGGCTGGCCCCAATCGGATGAACCGCGTTCTGGTTTCCCAGGCCGCGGCGGGGCTCGCGGCCTTCCTGCTGGAGCGCGGGAAACGCCCGAGTGTCGTGATCGGGTACGACGGTCGGGTGAACTCCCTCGTGTTCGCGACGGACACGGCGGAGATCATGGCGGGTGCGGGCGTTCGCGCGATCCTGCTGCCGCGGCTCCTGCCGACACCGGTTCTGGCTTTCGCGGTGCGGCACCTCGACGTGAGCGCTGGCGTGATGGTCACGGCGAGCCACAACCCGGCCGCCGACAACGGTTACAAGGTGTACCTGGGTGACCTCGACAAGGGTTCGCAGATTGTGTCGCCCGCCGACGCGGAGATTGCGGCGAAGATCGAACTGGTCGAAGACATCCGGAATCTGCCCCGGAAAGAGTTCGAGGTTGCCGGCGAAGAGGTGCTCGACGAGTATGTGCGCCGCACGGCCGCGCTCGGCGACCCGAAAGCCGACGTGAAGGTCGTCTACACGGCGATGCACGGTGTCGGTTGGGAGACGGTGCGTCGTGTGTTCACGGATGCCGGGTTCGGCGAGCCGCTTGTGGTGGGCGAGCAGATTGAGCCGGATGCCGCGTTCCCGACGGTCGCGTTTCCGAATCCGGAGGAGCCGGGGGCGATGGATCTCGCGTTCGCTCGTGCCGCCGAGACCGGCGCGGAACTGATTCTTGCCAATGATCCTGACGCCGATCGGCTGGCGGTCGCGATTCCCACCTCCGACGGCTGGCGCAGCCTGACCGGCAACGAGGTCGGTTACCTTCTCGGCTGGCGGGCGGCAGAGCGCCTGCTGAACTCCCACGAGGATGGCACGCTCGCGGCATCCATTGTGAGCAGCCCGGCGCTGAAGGAGGTCGCGCGCAGCTACAACCTCGACTACGTCGACACCCTCACTGGCTTCAAATGGATCTCCCGCGCGGGCGGTCTCGCCTACGGCTACGAGGAGGCGCTCGGCTACCTCGTCGACCCCGAGAAGGTGCGCGACAAGGACGGCATTTCGGCCGCCGTCGACTTCCTCTCGCTTGTTGCCGAACTGAAGGCACGCGGCAAGACAGTCGATGACCACTTGAGCGATTTCGCGGACCGGTTCGGCGCCTACGCCTCGTCACAGATCTCTGTGCGCGTGAAAGAACTGGCCGAGATCCCGCGCACGATGGCGCACCTGCGCGCGACCCCGCCCGCGACGATCGGTTCACTCGAGGTCGAAGCCATCGACGATTTCAGCGGCGGGTTCGGGGTGTATCCGGCGAGCGACATCCTGCGCATCTGGCTGAAGAACGGCGCGCGGGTGATTGTTCGCCCGAGCGGAACGGAACCGAAACTCAAGGTCTACATCGACGCCTCCAGCACCGAGGGCGGCGCGAATGAGCGAATGGATGCCGCGGCCGCTGTCGTCGCGGAGCTGGATGCCGGCATGCGGGAGTTGGTCGGGTGAGGTCTCGACGCCCGGTGGTCGAGCGAAGTCGAGACCGGTCTCGACGCCCGGGTCTCGATCGACACAGCTCGACCACCGGACAAGCTCGACCACCGGAACCGAGACCCGGCAGCTACCCCAGCGCAGCCTGCAGTTTTCGACTGAGTTCGTCGGTGTCGAAGTAGTTCTCGATCACGATCACATCCGCCCGCGTGGCGCCGATCGCCTCCACGAACTCGGCACTGGTGAGCACGACCTGGGCGTCCTGCGCGGCCGCGCGCACCGTGGCGATGTCGGCAGCGGTGACTGTGGCCTCCAGCCCGAGGCGTGACAGCACCCGTTCGGCGTTGACCTTGAGAATGGCGCTCGAGCCGATCCCTGCCCCGCAGATGGCGACGATCTTCACGAGTGCACTTTCATGATGCCCTGCACCTCTTCAACGCTCGTCGCAGCGGCGAGCGCCTCGATCGCGTTGGAGTCGTTGAAGACGTTGGCAAGTTCGGCGACGAGGGCGAGGTGTTCATCCGCTGTCGCGACGGCGAGCGCGAGCACGACCCGCACGGGGTCGTTGTGCGGATGCCCGAAGTTCACCGGCGTCGCGAGGGTGACGATGGCGATGCCGTCGGCCAGCACCTCGGGCCCCGGCCGGGCGTGGGCGAGTGCGAGGCCGGGCGCGATGACGATGTACGCGCCGTGGGTTTCGATCATGCGGACCATCTGCTCCGTGTAACCGGGCAGGGCGATGCCCGCCCGCACGAGCGCGCTACCCGCGATGCCGACGGCTTCGCGCCAGTCAGTGGCGGATGCTCCGAGCACGATCGCAGTGGCGGAGAGTGGGGGCAGCGGCATCAGGCCTGTCCGAATCCGGCCGAAACCTGGTCGGCGAGTTCTTCGCGGTCCTCGACCGGCAGGAACGCCGCGGCGACCGCGTTGAGCTGGAACACCTCGAGATCGGCAAGGTCGTAGCCGAACACCTCGACGAGCTGGGCGAGCTCGTTGCTCAGGGTCGTGTTGCTCATGAGCCGGTTGTCGGTGTTCACCGTCACCTGGAACCCGAGCTGGTACAGCAGGTCGAACGGGTGATCGATGAGGTCGTCGCCCCACTGCGCGATGGCACCGGTCTGCAGGTTGGAGGTGGGGCTCAGCTCGAGCGCGATCTCGCGGTCCTTCACCCATTGCGCGACCGGTCCGAGGGTCACGTAGGTTCCCTCGGTGTCCTCACGCTCGGTGGAGATGTCTTCCGCGATCCGCACGCCGTGACCGAGACGCAGGGCGCGCCCGTCGAAAAGTGCCCCGCGGATGCTCGCGAGGCCATCCGCTTCTCCCGCGTGCACGGTGACGGGCATGAAGTGCTGGGCCAGGTAGTCGAAGGCGTCACGCATGCGCCCGGCCGGGAACCCCGCCTCGGCACCGGCGATATCGAACCCGACCACACCGCGCTCGCGATGCCGCACGGCCAGCTCGGCAATTTCGAGCCCACGGTCGGCGTGGCGCATCGCGCTCACGAGCTGGCCGACGCGGATGCTGCGGCCGGTCGCCCGCACGTCGTCGACCCCGGCGTCCAGACCCTCCTGCACGGCGATGACGACCTCGTCGAGGGTGAGACCGCGGGCGAGATGCTGCTCCGGAGCCCAGCGGATCTCGCCGTAGATCACACCATCCAGCCCAAGGTCCTGCACGAATTCGCGCGCGACCCGCGCGAGACCCTCGTGCGTCTGCATGACGGCAGTGGTGATGTCGAAGGTCTTGAGGTATTCAACGAGGGAGCCGGAGTCCGACTTGTCTTCGAACCACGCTGCGAGCTCGTCGGCATCCGCTGCGGGCAGATCGAAGTTGATCGCCTCGGCGAGCTCAATGATTGTCTGCGGGCGCAGCCCCCCATCGAGGTGATCGTGCAGGGACACCTTCGGCAGCGCGGTGATACTCGCACCGCCACCGGGCAGAAGCAGCTCTTCGACAGCGGAGTTCATGCGTCAAATCTACCGCCCGGTCAGGGCTGGCCACCCTGCAATCTCGCAGAAATCGATTGCCCGGTGCCGCGGGCCGCGACGATGACGCTGTCCGCGTCGACCTGGCTGAAGGTTGTGGCGACGTACGGCACCGTGAGCGCGGCGACCACGGCGCCGTCGTGCCCGACGATGGGAACCACCACATCGGTGATGCCGGGCTGAAGCGAATCGGCTCTCGTGAGATGGTCGCCAGTGAAACGCTCGGCGCCGAGTCGGGCGCGCACGTCCTCTGCCGCACCGCCGGCGAGCACCTGGCCGGTCGCCGTCGTCGCACGGGAACGTTGCCCCCACCCGCACGCTGTAACCGAAGTCGGCGGGCGACTCGACCTGGGCGACTATCAGCACGCGTTCGGCATCGAGCACGCTGAGATTGCAGGACTGCGAGATGTGCTCCGCCAGCTCCCGCATCGGGCCGAGGGCGAGCTGGATGAGCCCGCGGAGCGGTGGATGCCTGTGCGCGAGTTCGAACAGCATCGTCGAGAGCAGGTACAAGCCCGATTGCCGATCCCGATGCAGGTAGCCGCGCCGCTCCAGGGTTGCGAGCACCCGGAAGATCTGGCTCGACGGACCGCTCGACAGCGGACGCAATCTGGGTCTGGGTGAGGCCGCCCGGCTCGCGGCTGAGCAGCTCGAGAATGTCGAGGCCCTTGTCGAGGGCGGGGACGGAGTAGTCGGGTGTCTCGGCCATCTAGCGCTGCGCCTGCATCGCGCCGAGCATCCGCCTGGCGATTTCGCGGTCGATGTCGTCGGGAACCGGCTGGGCGCCGGGGGTGAGGCTCGCGGTATCCGTCGCCACCCGCTCGAGCGAGAGCGACTGCAGCAGGAAGCCGAGGTCCATCGATTCGATCGAGTTGCCCTTCGGTTCGCGGCCGGCGAGGTTCATCATGCGGCCGTTGGCGAGCAGGGTGAGGCGGCGACCGCTCGGCAGGTCGACCTGCTCGATCGCGGCATCCAGTTCAGTCACCGTCGTCGCCATCGCGTAGAGGGCGTCGACGTCGATCTCCCACGGGAAGTGCCCCGCGTTCGCGAGAACGGTGCCGGTCGGGCAGCAGTTCGAAGCACCTCGGAGGTGACGACATCCGGCTGCCCGGTCGCCGTGATGAACGACCTCCGCCCACTCTGCCAGGTTGCGGATGTCGTCGACCCGGTAGCCGTCCATCGCGGCCTCGAAAGCCTTCAGCTCATCGATCTCGACAACCGCGACCTTGCCGCCGAGCGCACGAAGGTAGTGGGCGATGCCGCGGCCGCACCAGCCGTAGCCGGCGACGACGAAGCGGCGCCCGGGCACCCGGAGGTTGGTGATGCGCATGAAGCTCTCGACCACCGACTGGCCTACGGCGTGCTTGTTCTCGCCGATCGCCTTGAGCAGGCTGTCGTTGATCACGATGACGGGAAAGTCGACGCGGCCGGCCAGTTCGCGCCGCAGCCGATTCGCGCCGGAGGTCGTCTCCTCGGTGCCACCGATCACAGACCGCGCCGCTCTCGACGATTCCGGCGGCAAGGTCGGCACCGTTGTCGAGCAGGATGTCCGGGGAGCTGTCAATCACGGACTGCACGTTGCGATGATGCTGCTCGAGCGTGTCATCCCGCGCGCCGAAGACGGTCATCCCCTGCGAGCGAAGCAGGGCGACGATGTCGTCCTGGGTGGAACCGTGGTTGCCCGTCGCGACCACTTCGGCACCGCCCGCCTGCAGCACTTCGAGCAGCACCGCGGTCTTCGGTTCGAGGTGCAGCGACATGCCGATGCGTCTGCCGGCGAAGCGGCTGTCGCGCGGTGAATGCCCCTCTCGCGTCCGCGAGGAGCGGCATCCGCGAGCGGATCCATTCGGTGCGGGCGGCCCCTCGGGCGGTCAGATCATCCATGCGCCAAGTGTTTCACATAGGAGGGTCGTTTTCATATATGATCGCGCTGTGGCTTCCAAGATCATCCTCGACTGCGACCCCGGCCACGACGATGCGGTCGCAATACTGCTCGCCTGGGGCAGCCCCGAAATCGACCTGCTCGGCGTGACGACGGTCGTGGGCAACCAGACCATCGACAAGGTCACGCGCAACGCCCTCGCGATTGCGCGGGTCGCCGGAATCACCGGAGTCCCGTTCGCGCGAGGCGCCCACCGCCCGCTGGTGCGGCAGGTGGAGGTGGCCGAAGGCATCCACGGCGACTCCGGACTCGACGGCCCCGAACTGCCCGAACCGACCATCGAACTGGATGCCCGGCACGCCGTCGACCTCATCATCGACACGATCATGGCGCACGAGCCGGGTGAGATCACCCTCGTGCCGACCGGCGCCCTCACCAACCTCGCCCTCGCCGTGCGCAAAGAACCCCGCATCGCCTCGCGCGTGAAAGAGGTCGTGCTCATGGGCGGCGGAGTGCACGTCGGCAACTGGAGCGCGGTCGCGGAGTTCAACATCGTCGTCGACCCGGAGGCGGCGCACATCGTCTTCAACGAGAGCTGGCCGGTGACCATGGTCGGGCTCGACCTGACCCACGAGGCGCTCGCGACGCCATCCGTCGCTGCGGCCATCGCGGCCGTCGGCACCGGCCCGGCGCGCTTCGTCGGCGAACTGCTCGAGTTCTTCGGCCACGCCTACAAGGACGAGCAGGGTTTCGACCACCCGCCCGTGCACGACCCGTGCGCCGTCGCCTACGTCATCGACCCGACCGTCATGACGACGACCCGCGTGCCGCTGGACGTCGAACTCACCGGCACCCTCACGCTCGGCATGACCGTGGCCGACTTCCGGGCGCCCGCCCCCGCCGACTGCACGACGAAGGTCGCGACGAACCTCGACCACGAGAAGTTCTGGGGCCTTGTGGTCGACGCGCTCGAGCGCATCGGCGACCCCACCCCCTAACGCCGCGGAGCTTAGTTATGCGGCGCGGTGGTTCTAACCGCCGCGGAGATAACAAAAGTCCGCGCCGTCACGGGGCGAGGGGTGGCGCGGGGTGGGTCAGCCGATCCGGTCGGCGATGAGCGGACCACCCGTGTGGATGTCGTCGCCCGGGTCCCCGATGCGATACGCGCCTTCGAGCGCCTCGAGCGCGCGCTCGAACCGGGCCGGCTCGTCGGTGTGCAGCGTGAACAGCGGCTGCCCCTCGGTCACCGTGTCACCGGGCTTCGCGGCGAGGTCGATGCCTGCTGCGTGGTGCACCGGGTCCTGCTTGCGCGCACGGCCGGCGCCGAGGCGCCACGCGGCGATGCCGAACGGCAGCGCCTGCTGCTCCACGAGGACGCCACTGCGGGATGCCGTCACAACGTGCGACTCCTTCGGGGCGGGCAGCGCCGCGTCCGGGTCACCGCCCTGGGCGGAGATCATGCGGCGCCAGACATCCATCGCCCTGCCGTCGCCCAGCGCGGCCTCGACGTCCGCGTCGGGCTGACCGGCGAGCGTGAGCATCTCGCGGGCGAGGGCGACGGTGAGTTCGATGACATCCGCTGGTCCGCCACCGGCGAGCACCTCGACCGATTCGCGCACCTCGTTGGCGTTGCCGATCGCGAGCCCAAGCGGCACGTTCATGTTGGTGAGCAGCGCCGCCATGGCGACGCCCGCGTCCTTGCCGAGCTGCACCATGGTCTCGGCGAGCTCGCGGCTGCGCGCCGGATCCTGCAGGAACGCACCCGACCCGAACTTCACGTCGAGCACGAGCGAAGCGGTGCCCTCCGCAATCTTCTTGCTCATGATCGACGAGGCGATCAGCGGAATCGATTCGACAGTGCCGGTGATATCGCGCAGCGAGTACAGCTTGCCGTCGGCCGGGGCGAGCCCTGAGCCGGCGGCGCAAATGACGGCACCGACCTCTTCGAGCTGGGCGTAGAACTCCTCATTCGAAATGGATGCCCGCCAGCCCGGGATGCTCTCCAGCTTGTCGAGGGTGCCGCCGGTGTGACCGAGTCCGCGGCCGGAAAGCTGCGGAACGGCGACGCCGAAACACGCGACGAGCGGAGCAAGCGGGAGAGTGATCTTGTCGCCGACGCCACCGGTTGAGTGCTTGTCGGCGGTCGGCCGGGAGAGTCCGGAGAACTCGAGCGTCTCCCCCGAGGCGATCATCGCGAGGGTGAGATCGCGGATCTCGCTGCGCTCCATACCGTTGAGGAAGATCGCCATGGTCATCGCCGACATCTGCTCGTCAGCGATGTAGCCGCGCGTGTAGGCGTCGACCATCCAGTTGATCTGTGCGGTCGAGAGGATGCCGTGGTCGCGCTTGGTGCGGATCAGGTCGACGACGTCGAAGGGTTCGGTGGTCATGAGTTACCTAACTCGTTGGTGAGGTCTCGACAAGCTCGACCACCGGAACACCGGTCTCGACAAGCTCGACCACCGGAACACCGGTCTCGACAAGCTCGACCACCGGAACACCGGTCTCGACAAGCTCGACCACCGGAACACCGGTCTCGACAAGCTCGACCACCGGAAGGTGGTCATTCGCCGTATTCCTCGAGGGTGCGCGGGCCGAACGCGTCCGGCAGCACCTCGTCGATCGTGCGGATGCCTGACACGGTGTAGAGCAGCATGCCCTCTGCGGAGTGTTCGTAGAGCAGTTGCCGGCAGCGTCCGCACGGCATGAGCGCGTTGCCCTTTCCGTCCACACACGCGAAAGCGACCAGTTTGCCGCCCCCCGTCATGTGCAGGGTCGAAACGAGCGCGCACTCCGCGCACAGCCCCAACCCGTAGGAGGCGTTCTCCACATTGCAGCCCGAAATCACCCGGCCGTCGTCGACAAGGGCCGCGACCCCGACCGGGAACTTCGAATACGGCGCGTACGCCTTCCCCATTGCCTCAAGAGCCACGGCACGAAGGTAATCCCAGTCCACGGTCATGATTTCAGGTACGGCTTCCCGCTCGCGGCCGGCGGCCTGGATGCTCCCACGAGGCCAGCGACCGCGAAGATCGTGATGACATACGGAAGCATGAGCATGAACTCGCTCGGAACCGGTGACCCCACAATGCCGAGGGTCGACTGGAGGTTGGTCGCAAACCCGAACAGGAGCGCTGCAAGGGTTGCCCGGATCGGATTCCAGCGACCGAAGATAACGGCGGCGAGGGCGATGAAGCCGGCGCCATTGGTCATCTCCTTCGCGAAGCTTCCGACCGCGGCCAGCGTGAAGAATGCGCCACCGCCGCCCGCAATCATTCCCGCGAGCAGCACATTCCAGAATCGGGTGGCCCGCACGTTGATGCCGACGGTGTCTGCAGCCGTCGGATGCTCGCCCACCGACCGGACGCGCAGCCCCCAACGGGTCTTGAACAGCGCGAACCACACTGCGGCGACCGCGATGAACATGAGGTACACGATTATCGTCTGGCGGAAGAAGATCGGTCCGATCAACGGGATGTCGCTCAACAGCGGGATGATGATTCGCTCGAATCGCGCCGGTGAGTTGAACTGGCTCGGGTTCGAGACCATGATCGTCGAATAGAGAAAGCTCGTGAGCCCGATGACGAGCACGTTGAGCACAACACCGACGATGATCTGGTCAACGAGGTACTTGATCGAGAAGGTCGCGAGCACAACCGAAACCAGCGCGCCGGCGAGCATCGCGCCCAGGAGCCCGAGCAGCGGCTCGCCCGTGAGCGTCGCAACGACGGCGGCGACGAACGCTCCAGCCAGCAACTGCCCTTCGATGGCGATGTTGACCACGCCGACGCGCTCAGAGATCACGCCGCCAAGCGAACCGAAGATGAGCGGGGTGCTCACGGTCAGAGCGCCCGCGAGCAAACCGACCATCGGCACAGCCGCGCCTGCCGCCGCCCAGGTGAGGAAGCCCACGAGGAAGACGAACGCGAACACCGTCATTACCCACAGCGGAACCTTCTTGGCGTCCCGAGCCCTGAGGATCGCGAACACCGTCATGGCTGCGAGAAGCACGGTGGCGATGATTCCGGTCGGGAGCGCGGGAAGAACGATCTCAGGAATCTGGAAGAAATCCTGCGAGGTGCTCAGCCGGAAAGTGGTGTCGCCGCCCCGTGCAAGGCCGATGAAGAGCCCCCCGGCGATGGCGGTGAAGATCGCGAAACCGATGGGTGCCTTCCAACTGCGCACCGCAACAGTCGAACGACTGGTCGGCTGCACAGCTACGGCTGCTGTCGTCGTGCTGCTCACTTGGTCACCTCCGCCTTCCGGGCCAGCACCGGGAGGCGCCAGACGTACGAGCCATCCGGCGTGGGCAATCGGAAGATCGATCGCACAAGCGGTGGCGCCGCGATGAACAACACAATGAACGACTGAACGACGAGCACAATATCCACAGGGATTCCCTCAGCCGCCTGCATGGACGGGCTACCGGCCTTGAGCGCACCGAACAGGATCCCTGCCGCGAACACACCCCACGGTTTCGATCGACCGAGCAGCGCGACGGTGATGGCATCAAATCCGATTCCGGCGTCGAGCCCCGCAGAGAAACCGCCCGTGAAGTTGCCGAGCACCTGCGTCACACCCGCGATACCGACGAGTGCCCCTGCGATGAGCATCACCTTGATGTAGACGCGCTCGACATTCACTCCGGCAACCCTCGCGGCGTGAGGGTTTGCCCCGACAGCGCGGAACTGGAAGCCCATCGCGGAACGGTTGAGCAGGTACCACACGTAGATCGTCGCGACGATGACGAAGATGAACCCGATGTCGAGGTTGTAGATCAGGCTCGGCAGTTGCGCGGTCTCAAGGATGGGCCCGCTCTTCGGGTTGTTCTGGCCAGGCGCCTGCAGGGCTCCTGGCGTTCGCAACAGATACGAGATGAGGTAGAACGCGACGTAGTTGAGCATGATGGTCACGATGACCTCGTGCGCCCCCGTCTTCGCCTTGAGCAGACCGACGATGCCGCCCCAGACCGCGCCTCCGATGATGCCGGCGACAAGCGCGACGATCAAGTGGATGACGACGGGCAGTTCGACGTAAGCGCCGACCCATCCGGCCGCCGCTGCGGCGATCAGGATCTGCCCGCGGCCACCGATGTTGAAGAGACCGACCCGGAAGGCCAGCGCCACGCCAAGCCCCGCCGCGATCAACGGGGTGGCGACCGCCAGCGTCTGCGTCAGCGGACGAATAGCGACGGCGAAATCATCCGCTCGGGTGTAATTGAAGATCGAACCGCGGAAAAGCGCTGAGTATGCGCCACCGACGGTGTCGCCGATGGCTCGGAACATGTCGGCGGGGCGAGAGAAGAAGTACCCGGCCGCCTCTGCGACCTCCCTGCTGGTCAGCACCATGAGGATGCCACCGACGATGAGGGCGAGAACAACAGCAAGGATGGAAATCGCGGCGCTGCCGCCGAAGATTTCCGCAAGGAGCTGGTTCTGCTTCGGCGCGGCTTTCTCTTCCGTCGATCCGTTGACATTTGCGTCTTGCGGGCTGTCGACCTCGGATGCAGCGGTCACGTCGGAACTCGATATGGGATTCACGCCTTCGGTGGGTTCCCTGTCGCTCATGCGGCCACTCCTTCGGGTACTTCGCCAGCCATCATCAGGCCGAGAACGTCTCGGGGCGTATCGCCCGGAACAATCCCGACGATCTTTCCGCGATACATGACCGCGATGCGGTCGGCCAATGCAGCCACCTCGTCGAGTTCGGTCGACACGACGATCACGGGGATGCCCTCGTCGCGCGTTGCGACGATGCGCTTGTGCACGAACTCGATCGAGCCGACATCCAGGCCCCTCGTCGGTTGCGCTGCCACGAAGAGCCGCAGATCGCGGCTCAGCTCGCGGGCGAGCACGACCTTCTGCTGGTTTCCTCCCGAAAGTCGTCCCGCTGGTGTGATGATGCCCTGCGCGCGGACATCGAATTCCTCCACCTTTTCGGTGGCGAAGCGGGCGAGTTCGGCGAGCTGCAGCGTGCCGCGCTTGACGAAGGGCTCACCGGTGGAGCGGTTGAGCATGAGGTTCTCGGCGATCGTGAAATCTCCGACGAGACCGTCTTCCTTCCTGTCCTCCGGAACGAAGCCGACACCCGCGTCGAGCACCTCCCGGGTGCTGCGGCCGACCAGCTCACGTCCGTCGAGCTTCATGGAGCCAAGCACCCGCGGATGGAGGCCGAGAATGGCCTCGGTGAGTTCGGTCTGCCCGTTTCCCTGTACACCGGCGATCGCGAGGATCTCACCGTTCTTCACCTCGAAGGAAATGTTGTCGACCAGCACCTGGCCGACACGATCTGTCACTGTGAGCCCGGTGACGACGAGTGCCGGCTCCCCGGGAGTTGCTGTTCCCTTGTCGACGGTCATCGACACCGCGCGTCCGACCATGAGCGACGCAAGTTCCGCATTCGTAGCGGTTGGCTCGGCCTCCCCCACGACCTTGCCCAGCCGTATGACGGTGATGCGGTCGGCAACCTCTCTCACCTCGCGCAGTTTGTGCGTGATGAACACGATCGACGTGCCCTCGCTCTTGAGCTGTCGCATGATGCCCATGAGCTCGTCAGTCTCCTGCGGGGTCAGAACCGCCGTCGGTTCATCGAACACGAGAACGCTCGCGTTGCGCGAAAGCGCCTTGATGATCTCGACGCGCTGCTGCACTCCGACTGGCAGATCTTCGATCAGCGCATCCGGATCGATGTCGAAGCCGAAGCGGGCTGAGATCTCGCGCACAGCGGACCGTGCCGCATCCAGATCGAGCCGTCCGCCGAAGTGGGTCTCCTCGTGACCGAGCATGACGTTCTCGGCAACGGTGAAAACGGGGATGAGCATGAAGTGCTGGTGCACCATGCCGATCCCGGCGGCCATGGCATCACCCGGACCAGCGAAGTGCTGCAGCTCATCGTTGAGAAGGATCTCGCCCTCATCCGCGTGATACAGGCCGTAGAGCACGTTCATGAGCGTCGACTTGCCCGCGCCGTTCTCACCGAGAAGGCAATGGATTTCGCCTGCTTCGACCGTGAGGTCGATGTGGTCATTCGCGACCAGGGCGCCAAACCGTTTCGTGATTCCACGAAGTTCAAGCTTCATAGTTACCAACCTAGGGGGCTACAACGCCTGTGGGCAGACGTCGACTCTGACGAACGTGTACTCGAGCTTAAAGCAAATGGCGGGGAGACCAGATTGGTCTCCCCGACATCCGTTATGAACTATTGCTGCGTGTGATTACGGTGACGCGGGGGACGAAACCTCGATGGAGCCATCGATGATTCCGGCGCGAACCTCTTCGAGCTCGGCGGCGAGGCCGGCATCGACCATGCTCTCGAAGTCGTGGAACGGAGCGAGGCCGAGACCGTCGTTCTCAAGCGTTCCCACGTACGGGCTGTTGTCGAAGGCACCCGAAGACGCCTCGGTGACAACATCGTGAACAGCGACCGAGATGTTCTTCAGGATCGAGGTCATCAGCAGGTCGCCAACGGCCGGGTCGGTCTCGTAAACGTCCGAGTCAACACCGATGAGCGCGATGTCACGACCGGAGTCGCGGATCGCCTCAGCAGCGCTCTGGTAGATCGGTCCACCGACGGGCAGCAGCACGTCGACGCCCTGGTCGATGAGGCCCTGGGCCGTCGTGAGCGCCTCGGTTCCGGGAGCGAAGCCACCGGTGAAGGCACCGTTCTGCTCGTCGAAGTTCCAGCCGAGAGCCTGAACGGACGTGCCGTTGACCTCGTTGTGGTAGTCGACACCCTGCACGAAGCCGTCCATGAAGATGGTCACGGGCGGGATCGGGATGCCACCGAAGGTTCCGACGACACCGGTCTTCGAGTAGTTCGCTGCGGCGTAGCCGGCGAGGAACGCCGCCTCGACCGTGTCGAACTGGATCGGCTTGACGTTGTCACCCTCGACGAACTCGTCGATGATGGCGAAGTTGATGTCGGGGTTTGCTGCGGATGCCTCTGCGGTTGCGTCGGCAAGCAGGAAGCCGACCGTGATGATCAGGTCGCAGCCCTGGTCAACGAGCGACTGCACGTTCGGTCCGTAGGCGTTCTCGTCAGCGGACTCGACGGCGATGAAGTCAACGCCGAGCTCGTTCGCGGCGTCTTCGAGACCGCTGTATCCGGCCTGGTTGAACGACTTGTCGTCGAATCCACCTGCGTCGGAAACCATGCAGGGCAGGAAGTCGAGTGCAGGCGTCTCAGCGTCGGGCGTTTCTGGGGCTGCGCCACAGCCTGCGAGCACAAGCGCGCTGGCGCCGAGTAGTGCGAGACCGCCGAGTGCGCGGTTCTGAGAAGTAATTCTCAAGGTGTCCTCCAAGGTGCTGCCCGCACACGATATGCGCGGGGCTGAATTGAGCTCAGGTTACCCAAAGTTACGCACCGTTCGTGCCCTGAGGCGCAATGGTTACAAACCGTTGGCACATCGAAATGTTGCCGAAATGTCTACGCACCCCGCCGACGGGTGAAACTAGAGCACATCTCCCCTGCCGGACACCTTGAGAGCGTCAACCACGGCTCTTGACCCGTTGTGCGTTGGCGCTTGTGGTGACCAGGAGGGCGTCCGGGGTGTCGACGACGATGATGTCGTTGACGCCGATGAGCGAAATCGAGCCGCCCGCTCTGGCTGATCACGACGCCGCTCGACGAATCGGCCAGCACCCGGGCGCCCTCACCCAGGATCGCGAGGTCCGATTTCCGGCCCGCGGTGTGCAGCTTGGCGATGGATGCGAAGTCGCCGACGTCGTCCCAGTCGAAATGGCCGGGAATAACCGCAAGCCGACCGGCCGCCGCCGCCGGCTCGGCGACGGTGTAGTCGATGGCGATCTTCGTCAGCCGGGGCCAGACCTGGTCGACGACGGCACCACGGGCGGGGGTGTCCCACGCTTCGGCGAGTTCTTCGCAGCCCGGCAACGAGTTCGGGCTCCGATTCCGCCATCTGCTCGAGCAGCCGGTCGGCGCGCGCGATGAACATGCCCGCATTCCAGAGGTACCCGCCGTCGGCGAGGTACCCTTCCGCGGTCGCGAGGTCGGGCTTCTCGACGAAGCTGTCCACCGCGAGCGCGCTCGGCGCGCCATCGATCGCGAGCGCGTCCACCGGAGTGGATGTAGCCGAATCCGACAGCTGGCTCCGTCGGCGTGATGCCGATCGTGGCGATGTATCCGGCTTCGGCCGCGACCGACTGCCTCGTTCACCGCGTTGCGTGAACGCCGCGCCATCCGCTGATCACATGGTCGGCGGCGAAGGAGCCGACGATGACATCCGGTTCGCGCGTTCGCAGGATGGCGGCGGCAAGCCCGATGGCCGCCGATCGAGTCGCGCGGCTCGCTCTCGAGAACGACGTTGGGGTCGACGAGTTCGGGCAGCTGGGCTTCGACGGCGGCGCGGTGCGCGCGACCGGTGACCACCATGACGCGCTCGTTCGCCGGAGAGCGGCAGCGAGCCTGTCCCAGGTGTCGCGCAGCAGGCGTCTGACCCGAACCGGTGAGGTCGTGCAGGAACTTGGGGGCATCCGCTCGCGACAGCGGCCACAGTCGCGACCCGATGCCGCCCGCCGGGATGATGCTGTAGAAGTTCTGCGAACCGGGTTCGCCGCATCATGCGCAACCCTACTGACGATGACTCGCGGCGCGACAAACGAGTCGTCCGGCTGCGAACAGAATGGATGCCGTACACCGCATCACGGCCGCAGATCGGCGCGTCCAGATCATCCGCCAAGGAGGGTTGCTCGTGGCTGAGAAATCGGCGGGACCCTGGCTGCGCAACCCGCTGCCATTCCCGCGTCACCCGCCCCGCCGTCCTGCGGGCACGCTGTACCGCGGACGCGAGGGCATGTGGACGTGGGTGTCTGCACCGCGATCACCGGCGTCGCGATCTTCTTCTTCCTGCTGGTCCACATTCTCGACACCTCGCTCGTGCGCATTCAGCCCCGAGGCGTACAACGCGGTCATCGGCACCTACAAGACGCCGATCATGGGCCTCGGTGAGGTCGCGCTCGTCGCGGCGATCGGCTTCCACGCGCTCAACGGGCTGCGCATCATCCTCGTCGACTTCTGGAGCGTGGGCGCCACGCTACCAGCGGCTCATGTTCTGGATCGTGATCGTGCTCTGGATCGTGCTGCTGGCCGGCTTCTTTCCCCGCCACCTCTCGCACGTGTTCGGTGGTGAGTGATGGCCACGCACGAGCGTCGAGCCGCCCCGCAGCGTCGCGACCGCGCTGCCGCGCCGCCGCGGCGTCAACTGGGAGAAGTGGGGCTGGATCTACATGCGCGTCTCGGGCGTCGTGCTCGTCGTGCTGATCTTCAGCCACCTGTTCGTCAACCTGGTCACCGGCGAGGGCGTCAGCCCATCGACTTCGCGTTCGTCGCCGGCAAGTGGGCCGACCCGTTGTGGCATCGTCGTGGGACATCGCTGCTGCTGATGCTCGCGCTCATCGCACGGTGCGAACGGCATGCGCACGCTCGTCAACGACTACGCGCACGACCCGATGCTGCGCCGTATTCTGCTCGGCGCACTCGCTGCCTCGACCGTTGTCCTTCTCGTGCTTGGACTCCTCGTGATCTACACCTTCGACCCCTGCCCGCCCGTCGACCCGAGCATGTATGCCCTGCTGCCGAGCTTCTGCCCGGTGAACCAGTAATGGCGGCGGCGCGCAAGACCGCGGAGATTGACGACGGCTCCGTCATCGACGGCGTTCACTACCACCAGTTCGACGTCGTCATCGTGGGTGCCGGTGGCGCCGGCATGCGCGCGGCGATCGAGGCGGGTCCGAACGCGAAGACCGCGGTCATCACGAAGCTCTACCCGACGCGGTCGCACACGGGTGCGGCGCAGGGCGGCATGGCCGCGGCGCTCGCGCAACGTCGAGGACGACAACTGGGAGTGGCACACCTTCGACACCGTCAAGGGCGGCGACTACCTCGTCGACCAGGATGCGGCGGAGATCCTCGCGAAGGAGGCCATCGACGCGGTTCTCGACCTCGAGAACATGGGCCTGCCGTTCAACCGCACGCCGGACGGCAAGATCGACCAGCGCCGCTTCGGCGGCCACACGCGCGACCACGGCAAGGCGCCCGTGCGCCGCGCCTGCTACTCCGCCGACCGCACCGGCCACATGATCCTGCAGACGCTGTACCAGCACTGCGTCAAGCACGGCGTCGAGTTCTTCAACGAGTACTACGTGCTCGACCTCATCATGACCGAGCACGCGCGAGCGGCCGTCGGCGAGGACAGGTCCGTCGCGGCGTCGTCGCCTACGACCTCGCGACCGGCGAGCTGCACGTCTTCCAGGCCAAAGCCGTCATCTTCGCGACCGGCGGCTTCGGCAAGGTCTACAAGACCACCTCGAACGCCCACACCCTCACTGGTGACGGCGTCGGCATCATCTGGCGCAAGGGCCTGCCGCTCGAGGACATGGAGTTCTTCCAGTTCCACCCGACCGGCCTCGCCGGGCCTGGGCATCCTGCTCTCCGAGGCCGCCCGCGGCGAGGGCGCGATCCTGCGCAACTCCGAGCGGCGAGCGCTTCATGGAGCGCTACGCGCCGACCATCAAGGACCTCGCTCCCCGCGACATCGTCGCGCGCTGCATGGCGCAACGAGGTCGCGCGAGGGCCGCGGCGCGGGCCCGAACAAGGACTACGTGCTCCTCGACATCACCCACCTCGAGCGCCGCGCGTCATCGACGACGAAGCTGCCCGACATCACCGAGTTCGCGCGCACCTACCTCGGCGTCGAGCCCGTACACCGAGCCCGTGCCCGTGCTGCCGACCGCGCACTACGCGATGGGCGGCATCCCGACCAACGTCAAGGCCGAGGTGCTGCGCGACAACGACACCGTCGTGCCCGGGCCTCTACGCCGCCGGCGAGTGCGCGTGCGTCTCCGTGCACGGCGCCAACCGGCTTGGCACCAACTCGCTGCTCGACATCAACGTGTTCGGCAAGCGCGCCGGGCAGCAACGCCGTCGAGTACGTGAAGACGGCGAAGTTCGCGCCGCTGCCCGCGATGACCCGGCCAGGCCGCATCGCGCGCAGATGCTGCGAGCAGCTGCGGGACTCCGACCGGCACCGAGCGCATCGCCGCGCTCCGCAAGGAACTGCAGGAGACGATGGACCGCAACGTCCAGGTGTTCCGCACGGAGGAGTCGCTCGCCGAGGTGACCGAGGTGGTTGCCGGGCTGCGCGAGCGCTACCGGAACGTCGCGATCCACGACAAGGGCCAGCGCTTCAACACCGACCTGCTCGAGGCGATCGAGCTCGGCTTCCTGCTCGACCTCGCCGAGGTCGTCGTCTGCTCGGCGCGCAACTCGCAAGGAGAGCCGCGGCGGGCACATCCGCGAGGACTTCCCCACGCGCGACGACAAGAACTCATGGTGCACACGATGGCGTACCTGACCGGCGACCCGCAAGCGGTGTCGCTGAAGACCACATCCGGCTCGACTGGAAGCCCGTCGTCATCACGAAGTACCAGCCGATGGAAAGGAAGTACTGACTGATGAGCACTGCCGTCGCCGACCAGCGTGCGGCGCGCCCGACGTCGATTCCCACCTTCACGGTCGACCCTGCAGCATCCGCCGCTTCGACCCGGAGGTCGACGACGAGCCGCGCTGGCAGGACTTCGACGTCGAGGTGTATGCCGACCGACCGAGTGCTCGACGCGCTCCACAAGATCAAGTGGGAGCAGGACGGCTCGCTGACGTTCCGCGCGCTCGTGCGCGCACGGCATCTGCGGCTCGGATGCGATGCGCATCAACGGCCGGAACCGGCTCGCCTGCAAGACCCTGATCAAGGACCTCGACATCACGCAGCCGATCTACGTCGAGGCGATCAAGGGGCTCCCGCTCGAGAAGGACCTCATCGTCGACATGGAGCCGTTCTTCGACTCGTACCGCGAGATCAGCCGTTCCTCATCGCCTCGTCGAAGCCGAGAGCAAGGAGCGCCTGCAGACGCCCGGCCGAGCGCGAGCGCTTCGATGACACCACCAAGTGCATCCTGTGCGCGGCATGCACGTCGAGCTGCCCGGTGTTCTGGACCGACGGCCAGTACTTCGGCCCGGCCGCGATCGTCAACGCGCACCGCTTCATCTTCGACTCTCGCGACGAGGGCGCGAAGGATCGCCTCGACATCCTCAACGACAAGCGAAGGCGTGTGGCGGTGCCGCACCACCTTCAACTGCACCGAGGCGTGCCCGCGCGGCATTGAGGTGACGAAGGCGATCGCCGAGGTCAAGGCCGCGATCGTGCGGGGGAAGCCGTAGCGGCTAGAGCGTCGGCTTCTGTGGGTGGCCACCACCCCGAGATTGCAGTTCGGCCTCTTCGGTCCACTCGCGAGCCAGGGTGGCGTATCGGCGGCGATCCTGCTGATTGAGTCCTGCGAGCTTCGGCAGCAACTCGAACATCGTCTTCACGTATCCCGGGACGTCGCTCTTCGGTCCCCCCGTCGCGGCCAGGAGCACTTCGGCCACGCGCGCGGCGTCCCCGCCCTTGTCGATGAGTGCGACGAGCTCCCGAGCATCCTTTCTGCCCTTCTCTGTTGCTTGGCGGTCGATGAGCGCCGCAATCTTCGTCGCGATGTGTGCGTCGAGGGTAAGCATGAGCCACCCTTCCGACCTTGAGGTCGGGATCGATGAAGCGGGTGAGCACGCCGACGTCGAGGAGCAGTTTGGATCCGAGTTTGGACTCGTAGGGGAAGTAGGCGTCGACGTGGACTCCATCTGCATTGCCGCGCGCCTTTCGGCCTCCGCTGTGCAACTGATTCTCGCTGTACCCGTCAGGCGCTGCGGCAGCTTCCGCCTCAGATTCTGATCAGTGATGATGAGGTCGATGTCGTGGCTGATTTCGCCGCCTACGCGCGCGTTTGTCGCCCACCCGCCGATGAGGATGGATGGCTCCAAGTCGTACCCGAGCGAGTCCAGGAGCGGCTCGAAGCTCGTCCTTCGTCGGCCAGCACCGAAGATGGTCATCGCAGGTCGCCTGCCTGATTCCACTCCGCGTTCCGGGAATGAAGCTGTCGCGAAGGGCGGTCCGGAACTCCGATGCCTGCCAGCCCGGTGTGGCGAAGAGATCGGCGTAGGTCTGCGCCAGGCTCGAGTATCCGTCCCAGGTCTTCATCGCGCGCTTGTCCATGGCGAGCACGCGGACCTCATCGCACTGCGGCAGCCCTTTGAGGTCGGACACGTGGCGGCAGATACACAAGGTGTTCACGGAAGTCCGCGACGGCGCGTCCCTCAGAATGAGCATTTGCCGCGTCGGGACCGCCAGGGCGTAGGGGCCCTCGGTCGAGTCGAGGAAGGGGCCTGATCGCGTCCGCGTCGTCCAGGCGACGCGTGTCTCGTGCGAGGTTTCGCCACGCGCAGAGCATCGTCAGCACCTTGTCAATGCTCACCACCGCAAGCCCGCCGCGCTTGTATCGATCGACAGTTCCGTTGCTCTCGAGGCGATCGAGCGCAAGGTAGGCCGTCGTGCTCGGTACGCCCGCCTCGAACGCGAGGTCCGCGACATTGTTCCAGGTTCGTTGGCCTTCCAGGGCCCCATCGGCCAGCACACGCCAGACCAGCTCGTTCCCCTTCATGAGCCTCACACTTTCCCGTACTTGCGATTACAGGTATTCATGTAATCACGTTTACAGGAAAATCGGAAGAGATCACTTGATATAGAGATGTGGACTCGGCCAACCCCCCAGCTTCGCGGTTAGCGTAAAAGAATGACCCCTCTTACCGCCCTCTTCATCAACTGCACCCTCAAGAGGAGCCCGGAGACCAGTCACACAGGCGCGCTTATGGAGCTGAGCCGTTCCCTCATGGAGAGGAACGGCGTCGAAACCACTGTCATCCGCGCCGTCGACCACGACATCGCGCCCGGCGTCTACCCCGATATGACCGAACAGGGATGGGATGCGGATGCGTGGCCGAAACTGTGGCCGCTCGTCGAAGCCGCGGACATTCTGGTACTGGGCAGTCCCATTTGGCTGGGGGAACAGTCATCCATTGCCCGCCGAATCATCGAGAGGCTCTATGCGCACAGCGGCGACACGCAGGACAACGGGCAGTACGTCTACTACGGCAAGGTCGGCGGTGCGATCGTCACCGGCAACGAGGACGGCGTGAAGCACGTCGCCTCAAGCCTGCTGTTCAGCCTGCAGCACATGGGCTTTGCGATCCCCCCGCAGGCGGATGCCGGCTGGATCGGGCCCGTCGGCCCCGGGCCCAGCTACCTTGACGAGGGCTCCGGCGGGCCGCAGACCGAGTTCACCAACCGGATGATCACCTTCATGACCTGGAACCTCATGCACCTGGCGCGAGCCCTCAAAGACGCCGGCGGCATCCCCGCGCACGGCAACGTGCTCGAGCAGTGGAACAACGGCGAGCGCTTCGGGTTCGAGCAGCCGTACGACTGAAGCGCGGTCGCTAGGGTGGAAGCATGGTCGCGAGGATTGCACGCTTCATCCAGTGGATGAAGCTGAGCCGCCCTCTTCGCGTCATGCAGCACTATCTGGCGAAGCGGGGTGTGATCCTCGGCAGCGGGCTCGCGTTCCAGGGAGTGTTTGCCGTGTTCGCCGCGCTATGGGTGAGTTTCTCCATCGCCGGACTCGTTCTCGTGCGCAACATCGGGCTGCGGGCGACCGTCATCGAGTTCGTCGCCGAGAACGTGCCCGGTCTCATCGACGACGGTACCGGGGCCGGGGTGATCGACCCCGACCTGCTGTTGGAAGCGGGCGTATTCAACTGGACCGGCGGCATCGCGCTCGGCGTCCTGCTGTTCACGGTGCTCGCCTGGTTGGGGCACGCCCAGGATGCGGTGCGGTCCATGTTCGACCTGCCGGTCGACCGCAGCAACTTCTTCCTGCACAAGCTGCGTGACCTCGGATTCGCCATCGGATTCGGCATCATCCTCATCGTATCCGCCGGCCTGTCGGTGTTCGGCACCCAGGCAACCGCATGGGCGCTTGAACTCATCGGCATCCCCTCGGAATCGACGCTCGTCGTCGTCAGCGGACGCATCGTCACGCTCAGCATCATGTTCGCCCTCGACGCGTTCGTGCTGGCGAGCCTCTACCGCTTCCTGTCGGGCGTGCACATCCCGTGGCGGCGCCTGCGGGTCGGCGTGCTGCTGGGAGCCACCGCGACCGGTGTGCTCAAGGTGCTCGGCGGAACACTCATTGGCGGCGCTGGCGGTAACAACCCCCTGCTCGCATCGTTCGGTGTGCTGATCGGGTTGCTGATCTGGATCAACCTGCTCTGCCAGGCCGTGCTCTTCGTCGCGGCCTGGATCGCGATCGGGATGCAGGACCGGGGTATCCCGTCCGAGCGCGTGGCCATCGAAGAGTCTGACGATTCCGAGCGCTCGGTCGCGGTCGAGAGTGACGGTGCCCGAACCTAGGATTGGCGCATGGTTCTTCGCATCGCCTCAGTCAACGTCAACGGGGTTCGCGCCGCATTCCGCAAGGGCATGGGCGATTGGCTGGCCGGGCGTGACATCGACATTCTGGCCCTCCAGGAAGTGCGGGCGGCGACCTCTGATCTGGAGGACCTGCTCGGTTCCGAATGGGACATCCTGCACGATGCCGCGACGGCGAAGGGGCGGGCTGGGGTCGCTCTCGCGAGCCGGCGGAAGGCATCCATTCACCGGGTGACCCTCGGAGCTGACGACTTCGACACGGCCGGCCGCTGGCTGGAGGCCGACTACGAGGTCGACGGGCACGTCGTCACCGTCGTCAGCACCTATGTTCATTCGGGCGAGGCGGGTGCTCCGAAGCAGGACGAGAAGTTCCGCTTCCTCGACGGAATGGAGGCGCGGCTGCCCGAACTCGCGGCGCACAGCGAACACGCGGTCGTCATGGGTGATCTCAACGTCGGGCATCGGGAACTCGACATCCGCAACTGGAAGGGCAACCTCAAGCGCGCCGGCTTCCTGCCGCAGGAGCGGGCGTACTTCGACCGTTTCTTCGCGCCGCTCGGCGCCGCCGTGAAGTGCGTCGACGGCACCAGCGGTCCCGGACTCGGCTGGGTGGATGTCGGGCGCCGGTGGGCGGGCGAAGTCGACGGCCCCTACACCTGGTGGTCGAATCGCGGCCAGGCATTCGACAACGACACCGGATGGCGCATCGACTACCAGCTGGCGACCCCCGCGCTCGCGGCGTTGGTCACCGGGTACGCGGTCGACCGCGCATCCGCCTGGGACACCCGCTGGTCGGATCATGCCCCCGTGGTGGTCGACTACGCGCTGTAGCCGGTGGTCGAGCCCGTCGAGACCGGTGGTCGAGCTTGTCGAGACCCGATGGCCGGTTCATCTCTGGGAGACTGTTACCCATGACTTCACGCCCCCGCCTCTTCTCCGGCATGCAGCCATCCGCCGACTCCCTCCAGATCGGCAACTACATCGGCGCGCTGCTGCAGTGGAAGGAACTGCAGGTCTCCCACGACGCGGTCTTCTGCGTCGTCGACCTGCACGCGATCACCGTTCCGCAGGATCCTGCAACCTTCCGTGACCAGACCCGCCGCACGGCCGCACAGTACATCGCGGCGGGCATCGACCCTTCCGTCTCCACCCTGTTCGTGCAGTCGCATGTTCCTGCCCACACCGAGCTCGCCTGGGTGCTCAACACGCTCACCGGGTTCGGCGAGGCCAGCCGGATGACCCAGTTCAAGGACAAAGCGTCCCGGCAGGGAGCGGATGCCGCATCCCTCGGACTGTTTGCATACCCGACGCTCATGGCGGCAGACATTCTGTTGTACAGCACCAATGCGGTGCCGGTGGGGGACGACCAGAAGCAGCACGTCGAACTCACCAGAGACCTCGCCAATCGCTTCAACTCCCGCTTCGGCGAAACCTTCACGGTTCCTGAGGCGGTGATTCTGGCGGAGAGCGCGCGCATCTACGACCTGCAGAATCCGACCTCGAAGATGAGCAAATCGGCGGCATCCGACGCGGGTGTGGTCTGGTTGCTCGATGAACCAGCGAAGACCGCGAAGAAGATCAAATCGGCCGTGACGGATGATGACCGCGAGGTGCGGTTCGACCGGGAAGCGAAGCCGGGGGTCTCGAACCTGCTGACGATCCTGTCGGCGTTCAGCGGGACATCCATCACAGCCCTGGAGACGGAGTTCAGCGGCCGCGGCTACGGCGACCTGAAGGGCGCGGTGGCGGATGCCGTCGTCGCGACCTTCGAGCCGATCCGGGCGCGGGCGCTCGAACTCCTCGACGACCCGGCGGAGCTCGACCGCATACTCGCGGGCAACGCCGACCGGGCGTCCGCCATCGCCGAACTGATGCTTGCGCGCGTCTACGACCGCATCGGACTCCTGCCCCGCCGATGAAACCCGTAACGCTCACGACCGAGCGGCTCGTGCTCGACCAGCCGACGACGGCCGACCGCGGGCTTATCGTCGAGTACTGCCGCGATCGGGTATTCGAGCACTTCATGGTCACGCCGTGGCCGTATGAGCCTGAGCACGCCGACTTCTTCCTCGACCAGGTGGTGCGGCCCGGCTGGGAGACCGACACGGAGTACACGTGGGCGCTACGGCGCGACGGCGAGTTTCTCGGCGTCGTCGGGTACCGGTTTCAGGCGGGCGATGTCGGCTACTGGCTCGGGGCACCGCACCGCGGGAACGGGTACATGACGGAGGCGGTTCGGGCTGTCTGCGACTGGCTGTTTGCGCGCGGGGTCGAGTCGATCGCGTGGGAATGCATCGTCGGCAACGTCTCTTCGGCATCCGCCGTCCGGAAGGCGGGCTTCCGGTTCCTCGGCGAAGCCCCTTCCGTTGTGCAGGACAGGAACGGCAACTACCCGCCCGCCTGGCACGCCGAGTTACGCGCCGGCGACCCTGCCGCACCACGCCCCGGCTGGCCCGCATCCACCTCCCCCCGCCGTACCGAAAACTAAGGAGATTTTGGCAAATGAGCACCCGAACACCCCGTTCGAGCACCGATTCGCCAAAATCTCCTTCGTTTTCGGTGGCGCTGTTCGATCTGGATGACACGCTGTTCGCCCACCGGCGCGCAGTCATGGACGGCGTGACCGCTCACCTGAGCGCGATCGGGCATCCGCTGGCGGAGACGAATGCGGCGCAGGAGCACGCCCGCTGGCACGCCCTCGAGGAGGAGCACTACCACCGCTACCTCAGCGGCGAGCTCGACTTCTTCGAGCAGCGGCGAGCCCGGTCGCGCGCGTTTGCTGAGCCGTACGGCATACTCCTCGGCGACGATCCGGTTGCAGACGCCTGGTACGACGCGTACCTCCTCGAGTACGAACGGGCGTGGACCCTCCACGACGACACGCTGGAGTGCCTCGGCGCGCTGCGCGGGATGCGCCTCGGGATCATCACGAACGGTGAACTCCCGTTCCAGCGGGTGAAGCTCGAGAACACCGGACTCGGCCCGTACTTCGAGCACGTCGTGGCCTCGGGCGAACTGGGCTTCGCCAAGCCCGACCCGCGCATCTTCGAGCACGCCTGCGAACTGTTCGGTGTCGCGACGACGAACGCCGTCTACATCGGCGACCGGCTCCGCACCGATGCGATCGGCGCCGCGGCGGCCGGCCTCACCGGCGTGTGGCTGGATCGGGACGGCACCGCCACCACCGACGAATTGGCGGCGGCCCGGGCATCCGGTGCCCTCGTGATCCGGACCTTGGCCGAGCTGCCCGCGCTCCTGCGCATCGGGTGATCGCACCGTTCATAACTCAGGCTGAACGGTTGCCTCGGCGCAATGACCCCTGACTTCCCGTCGCTCTATACCCGCCCTCGCGCAACCAGCCTGAGTTATGAACATCGGGCAGCGATCAGCGGATGACGTTCTGCCGCCCGGCGAGGAGACCCCGCACCGCTGCGAGAACGTCACTCGGCGTGTGGATGATGCGCTGGTACGTCGGCCGCAGGCTCATGTAGCCCTGAATTGCGAGGTTGAGATCGCGGTTTCGATCTCGTACGTGCAACTCCCATCCGTCGTGCGCAAGACGGCTGTCGGCCTCCAGGACTAGCCGGCCTTCAACCACGAAATCGACCCGCCCGACGCCGGGAAACCTAACCTGCGATTCGAAGCGCAGTCCCGCCTCGGTCAGGATCATCCTGAGCACGGATTCCTGGCCCGACTCGCTCCGAGCATCCAGTAGTGCCCGCAGATGGGAATAGCGGAGCGGGACGTGCGCGAAAATGTCCGCAAGATCCGGCTCGAAGAGCCTCCCCAAATGCAGCGCATTGTCGAGCGTGGCGACCGCGATCCAGGGCGGCTGGCATCGCACGACCTGAGCTGCAGCATCCCTGAGCCCAACCGCGAACTCGCTGCCGTCGGCGGAGTCAAGCAGAGGCCACCAATGTAGTTCGGCGCCGTCCCTGTTCATCTGGTTGAGCGGAACGCGTCGGTTCCCGGGCGATCGCAACCGCGCTGATCGTGGAGGCATGTGCACATGCGGGAAGCTGTGATCGAGTTCGAATACGCCGGCAAGGTACAGAGCTGAGGTGCACGCGAGCCTGCCACCGATGCGAATCGCCCGCACGGCATGATCGGCTGTGCCCGGCAGAGCGTAGTGGTCGCGACGCACGCGCACCAGGTGCCCTCCGGCGACTGCGGTTGTCAATCCTCGCCCGGTCGCTCCCGCAGCGAGCAGCTCGTGTCGCCTCAGGATGACCATTCCACTACTGTCGAAGACCTCGCGCCATGTCATGGGACCCAGATTGGGGCACCCTGCGGCGCGCCGGCCCGCCGCTGCGCCAAACTGTGGACAGCATCCGTCCACCTTTCCTTGTTCATAACTCAGGTAGTTTGCCCATCAACCCACAGTCACCCCCTAGTTTCTAGGGGTCACGGCGGCGCCCAGCGCGATCTACCTGAGTTATGCGCGCACACTGCTGGGTGGGGGGCGCCGATGCCCGAGCCACCGAGTGACCCAGCGGGAATAACCCGCCGCCGGGACGGTTGGATAGACTGAACATGTAACGTGCTCCGGGGTCAGTGAGAGTCTGAACCGGCGGTGATAGTCCGCGAGCCGTGGATGGGCGCAATCCCTGAAGCGGTTGACTCGGTGAAAATCCGAGACCGACGGTTAAAGTCCGGATGGGAGGATGCACGGATTGTGCGGTATTTGGCCGTGCGATCGGTCGTTATTCGACCCCCGGAGCCTCAGAAGATGAGGACCGGATGACTCAGGCAGCAGCACTCGAGGCGGCCATGCGGCGCGCACTTGAGCTCGCGCTCCGGGGTCCCGCCGTCGGTTCGAACCCGCAGGTCGGCTGCGTGCTCATCGACAAGGGCGGCGCCATCGTCGCGGAGGGCTGGCACCGCGGCGTGGGAACGCCCCACGCCGAAGTGGATGCCCTCTCCCACCTTTCCGACGCGAGCGGACTGACCGCGGTCGTCACCCTCGAACCCTGCAACCACACGGGCATGACCGGCCCCTGCGTCGACGCGCTTATCGCCGCCGGGGTGTCGAGCGTGCACTTCGCCGTACCGGATCCCAGCGTGCGGGCTGGCGGCGGCGCGGTGCGTCTCGCCGAGGCGGGCGTCGCCGTCTCGAGTGGAACACTCGCGGATGAGGTGGCCGCCATCATCCACCCTTGGCTCGTCGCGACACGGCTGGGCCGGCCGTACGTGACGGCGAAGTGGGCATCAACCCTGGATGGGCGGGCGGCGGCATCCGACGGCACGAGCCAGTGGATCACGGGCACCGCGGCACGGCAGCGCGTACACGAGCAGCGCGGCGCGTCCGACGCAATTCTTGTGGGAACGGGCACTGTGCTCGCCGACGATCCGGCACTCACTGCGCGCGGCGAGGGCGGCGAGTTGCTTGAGCACCAGCCCATTCCCGTCGTGATCGGTGAGCGTGCGGTGCCCGCGGGTGCGCGGCTCCGCGAGCACCCGGCCGGCGTTCATCGAGACCAGCAGCCGCGACCTCGAAACCGTGCTCACCGGACTGTTCGACCGAGGCATCCGCCGGGCGTATGTGGAGGGTGGGCCGCAACTCATGAGCGCCCTCATCGCCGCCGACCTCGTCGACGAGTACCACGTGTTCCTGGCGCCCGCCCTGCTCGGCGGCAGCGGACTCGCGATCGGCGACATCGGTGTCGGAACTATTGGCGAGGCGAAACGGCTCGAGATCATCCGGGTCGAGCAGCTGGGCGACGACCTGCTGGTGTCGGCGCGGCCGGCGAATCGCGCTGGTGAGGTCTCGACAAGCTCGACCACCGAAGGCAGCTCGACCACCGAAGGCAGCCCGACCACCGAAGGCAGCCCGACCACCGAAGGCAGCCCGACCACCGAAGGCAGGGAGTGACCATGTTCACGGGAATCATCGAAGAGCTCGGCGAGGTGGTCAGCTGGGAGCCGAACGACGGCGCCGCCCGGCTCACCGTTCGCGGCCCGCTCGCCGTGTCTGACACGAAGCACGGCGACTCCATCTCGGTCAGCGGCGTGTGTCTCACCGTTGTCGACCAGGGTCGCGACTGGTTCACCGCGGATGTCATGGCCGAGACGATCGCAATGAGCACGCTGGGCGAGTTGCAGGCCGGCAGCCACGTGAACCTGGAGCGGGCCGCCCTGGTGGGCGACCGGCTGGGCGGCCACATCGTGCAGGGCCACATCGACGGCACCGCAACGGTGCTCAGCATCGAGGAGGGCAGCGCCTGGCGGGTGGTGCGCTTCAGCGCTCGATCCGGAGCATCGCACCGCTGGTCGCCCGCAAGGGTTCGATCACTCTCGACGGGGTCTCCCTCACCGTGAGCGGCATTGGTGATGACTGGTTCGAGGTGTCGCTCATTCCGGAAACACTCGCCGTGACGACTCTCGGCCACAAGAAGGTCGGTGACACCGTCAACCTCGAAACGGACATCCTCGCGAGGCACATCGCGCGGTTGGCGCAGTTCAACGGGATCTCGACCACCGAAGATCTCGACAAGCTCGATCACCGAAACGAAAGGAGCGGGTCATGAGTCTCGCTGACATTCCCGCCGCGATAGCCGCACTCGCAGAAGGGCCGTCCGATCGTCGTGGTCGACAACGAGAGCCGGGAGAACGAGGGTGACGTCGTGCTCGCCGCCGAGTTCGCGACGCAGGAGTGGATCGCCTGGATGGTGAAGCACTCCTCGGGCTTTCTCTGCGCGCCGATGACGAACGAGATCGCCGACCGGCTCGAGCTGCCGTACATGGTGCTCGACAACCAGGATCCGCGCGGCACCGCATACACGGTGTCTGTGGATGCCGCGGACCGCATGAGCACCGGCATCAGCGCTGCAGACCGCGCACACACCCTGCGCGTGCTCGCCGACATGACGTCGACCCCCGCGAGCCTGACCCGCCCCGGCCACATGATGCCGCTGCGCGCGGTGGATGGCGGCGTGCGCGAGCGGGACGGCCACACCGAGGCGGCTGTCGACCTCATGAAGCTCGCCGGGCTCATCCCCGTTGCCGTTATCGGTGAGATGGTCGATGATACGGCGAGATGATGCGCCTGCCGGAGCTCATCGAGCTCGGCGAGCGGGAGCATGTTCCGGTCGTGACGATCGCCGCGCTCATCGACTACCTGCAGGAGTGGCACTGCGATACGCAGGTTCCGGTTGCGATGCGAGATTCCCGAGACGTCCCGCGTGATCTTCGAGGTGGAGACTACGGTGCCGACCGAGCACGGCGACGTTCCGGTTCCGCGCCTACCGCGACCGATGACGGGCGCCGACCACCTCGCGATCATCTCGGGGCACCCGAAGAACGGCGCGCTCGTGCGCGTGCACTCCGAGTGCCTCACCGGGCGAGGTGTTCGGCTCGGAGAAGTGCGAGTGCGGCCCGCAGCTCGACGCGGCGCTCGAGGCCATCCAGGAGAAGGGCGGCGTCGTCATCTACATGCGCGGCCACGAGGGTCGCGGCATCGGTCTGATCAACAAGCTGCGGGCATACCGCCTGCAGGAGGAAGGGCTCGACACCCTCGACGCCAACCTCGCCCTCGGTTTCCCCGCCGACGGGCGCGACTACGGGGCGGCCGTCGCGCATCCTCGACGATCTCGGTCTGTCACAGGTGCGCGTGATCACCAACAACCCGGAGAAGCTGCGCCAGCTCAGCGAGCGCGGCATCACTGTCCTCGACCGCGTTCCGCTCGTCGTCGGCGTCGGCGGCCGTACAACGAGGGCTACCTCGAAGCCAAGCGCGACCGCATGGGTCACGTGCTGCCCGACAGTTCCACCCTCGACGACCAGGTGCTCGCGGGCCAGAAGGGACAGCCCGTATGAGCGGCGCAGGACCACCCAGCATCAACACCGACGGCACCGGTCTCAAGGTGACGATCGTCGCCGGCCAGTGGCACGAGGAGATCACGAACGGGCTGCTCGCGGGCGCCCGCCGTGCGCTCGCGAGGCGGGCGCCGAGGTCACCGAGGTACGCGTTCCCGGCAGCTTCGAGCTGCCGGTGGTCAGCACGCGCCGCGCTGGACAGCTGGAGCGGACGCGGTGGTCGCCCTCGGCGTCATCATCCGTGGCGGAACGCCCCACTTCGAGTACGTGTCGGATGCCGCAACGAGCGGTCTCACACAGGTGTCGCATCATGACCGGAAAGCCCGTCGGATTCGGCGTGCTGACCCTCGACGACGAGCAGCAGGGCCTCGATCGCGCCGGCCTGCCCGGTTCGAAGGAGGACAAGGGTGCGGAGGCGGCAGAGGCCGCCGTCGCGACGGCGGTCACCCTGCGCGCCATCCGGGCGAACGCGACGTGAGCGTCATCGTTCTCGGTTCCGCGAACCGGGACTACACGGTCGTCGTCGACCGGCATCCGCTTCCGGGCGAGACGCTGCTCGGCGGCAACATCGCAACCGGCACCGGCGGCAAGGGTGCCAATCAGGCAGCCGCCGCGGCCCGCGCGGGCGCGCGGCCCATCTTCGTCGGCGCTGTTGGTGATGACTCGACCGGCACGGACATGCTCACCGAGCTCTCCGACGCGGGAGTGGATGTCTCGCATGTCGCCCGCACCGCGGAAGCGCCCACCGGCGTCGCCCTCATCACTGTCTCGAAAGCGGGCGAGAACACGATCGTCGTCGCCGCGGGCGCCAACGCCACCCTGCGGCCGGAGTCGACTGCCGCGCTCGTGGCAAGCCTGATCACTCCCGGCTCGGTGCTGCTCAGCCAGTTGGAGATTCCCCTCGAAACGCTTGAGGCATCGGCGGTCTCCGCCACAGCTGCCGGCGCGCGCTTCCTGCTCAACCTCTCCCCGTACCAGCCCGTCGCCGACGAACTGCTCGCCCTGTGCGACCCGCTCATTGTCAACGAGACCGAGGCGGAAGAGCTCTGGGGCCAGCCGGTGGAGAGTGCAGTGGATGCGCAAACCGCCGCGCGCGCGCTGCTGTCCGGTTCGAGATCGGTCGTCATCACCCTCGGCGGTGACGGGGTCGTCGTAGCCGACGGAGAGGGCGTGGAATGGCTGCCGTCGCGGGAAGTCCCCGTCGTCGACACGACGGGTGCCGGAGATGCGTTCGCGGGCGCGCTTGCAACCTCGCTCGCCGAGGGCGACAGCCTGCGGGACGCTGTTGCCCGCGGCATCCACGCGGGGTCGATCGCCGTGCAGTATCTGGGTGCGCAGCCCCCGAAGGCCTTCGTCGGGGTTTAGTCGAGGAAGAGCGCCTTGAGCCGCTTCGTTGTGAAGATGAGGCCGATCGCGATCATGACGACGTAGTACAGCACGTGGCCGAACATAGCCACGCTGAGTGCTCCCGTGGTGAGCCCGCGCACGAGTTCGATCCCGTGCCACAGCGGGAGCGCCTGCACGATCCATTGAATCGGCTCCGGGTAGACCGTGATCGGGTAGAAGGTCGCCGAGAACAGGAACATGGGCAGCATGACGAAGCTGATCCAGTCCATCTGCTGGAAGGTCTTCATGTAGCTCGTGATGGCCATCCCGATGCTCGCGAAGCCGAACGCGATGAGCAATACCGTGGGCAGGGCAAGCAGCGCAGTCCAGGCGAGGTTCAGGCCGAGGGCCTGCATGACGATCATGAAGCCAATCGCATACATGAGGCCACGGAGAAGGGCGAGCGCTATCTCGCCGAGCGCGACATCGAGCGGACCGAGCGAGGTCGCGAGCATGCCCTGGTATGTCCTCGCGTACTGCATTTTGAAGAACACGTTCCAGGTCGAGTCGTAGATCGCGCCATTCATCGCAGACACCGCGAGCAGGGCCGGTGCGATGTACGCCGCGTACGGCACTTCCTGGCCCGTGGTCGTCGCGACCGTGCCGATGAGGGCGCCGAGCCCGATACCCATGCGAGAGCAGGTAGAACACGGGCTCGAAGAATCCGCTCGCGATCACCATGTAGTTGCTGGTTTTCGTGGCGAGCAATCCGCGGCCGACCACTGAGCGTGCGTTGCCCGCGTAGAGCGAGCCGAACATCCGCGACCGTGGCGGCAGTTCGACGGCGGTCGGAGCGAGGGCGGTCACTTGTTGAGCCTTGTCGTGAAGGTGCGCCTGGTCGAAAGCCAGCCGAACACTGCGAATGCGAGCAGGTAGAGAACGTGGGTGACGGTGAGCCAGAGCGGCTCGTTCAGGCCATACGAGGCCACCCGCCCCAGCTCGGTGCCATGCCACAGTGGGGAGATCCAGCCGATCCACTGAAGGTAGATCGGCAGGGACTCGAGCGGGAAGAAGGTGCCGGAGAACAGGAACATCGGGGTGATGCCGAAGCGCATGATCATGGCCAGCTGGCCCTTGTCTTCGGTGATGGTCGCCGTGTATGCCATGATGACGAGCCCGATTGAGATACCGGTGAACGAGGCAATCACAATGCCGAGGAATCCCCAGGGCGACTCCACGGCGCCGAACAGGAGCATGAACACGTAATACACGGCAACTGTCGGCACGATGCGGGCGAGCACCGAGATGACGAGGCCGTTGACGATCTGCGGTGCGGTGATCGGCGCGGCGTTCATCGCGAAGAAAATGGTGTTCCACTTGAACCCCATCAGTGACGGGGTAGGTGCACTCCTCCGTCGCGACGGTGAGCGCGGCGCTCGCGAGCAGCGCGGGTGCAACGAACGCGAGGTAGCTGACGGCCGGGCCGTGGGTGTCGACGATGTTCTGGTCGACGAGGGTGGCGAGCCCGACGCCGAGGGCGAAAAGGTAGACAAGCGGATTGCCGATACTCGTCGCGATGATCGTCTGCAGGTAGGCGCGCATCCCGCGCAGGCGGTGCTCGGCGACGTACCAGGAGCCGTACTTGCGCGGTTTGATGCCACCATGCATCGCCCGTGAGGTCTCGACAGGCTCGACCAGCGAGGAACTCATTCGACGAGGCTCCGTCCGGTGAGGCGGAGGAACACGTCCTCGAGGCTCGAACGACGCACGAGGCTGGTGATCGGGTGGAAGCCCTTGTCGGTGATCTTCGTCGAGTTCGGCTTCACCGTTCTGCGGTGTAGATGAGGATGCGGTCGGGCAGCACCTCGAGGCGGTCGCCGATGCCGTGCAGCTGCTCGGCGACTGCGCGTTGCGGTCGGAGCCGAAGCGCACCTCGAGCACCTCGCGCGCTCGAGTACTCGCGGATGAGAGCCGCCGGGGAGCCCTCGGCCATGATCGCGCCCTTGTCGACGACAACAAGCCGGTCGCACAGTTGCTCCGCCTCATCCATGTAGTGGGTCGTCAGCACGAGTGTGGTGCCCTGCTCCTTCAGGCGGAACAACCTGTCCCAGAGGATGTGCCGGGCCTGCGGGTCGAGGCCCGTCGTCGGCTCATCGAGCAGCAGGATCCGCGGGTCGTTGACGAGGGCACGCGCGATCGTGAGCCGGCGCTTCATGCCGCCGGAGAGGTCATCGATCTTGGCCTTCGCCCGGTCGGCCAACTGTGCGAACTCGAGCAGCTCATCCGCCCGCTTGGCGACCTGCTGCAGCGGCATACCGAAGTAGCGGCCGTAGACGATGAGGTTGTCGCGCACGCGCAACTCCATGTCGAGGTTGTCCTGCTGCGGCACGACGCCGAGCTGCGAACGGATCTCGGGGCCGTGCTCGTTCGGGTCGAGGCCGAGAATGCTGAGGTCGCCACTCGTTCGCGTTGAGACCGCCCCGACCATGCGCATGGTCGTTGACTTGCCGGCGCCGTTCGGGCCCGAGCAGGCCGAAGGACTCCCCCGGCGCGACCTCGAAGGAGATGCCGTCGACGGCGGCGAACATCCTTGTACTTCTTCGTGAGGGAGGTGGCGGTAATCACAGGTGCTGGCACGAGAATGCAGCCTATTCCATTGCGCCGACACGGTGTGGCTACCCAGCGAAAGCTAGACTGCCAAGACGCCGAAGTTCTCGGCGAACAGCGTGCGAAAGGCCGGTTCTCTTGACAGTCGATGAGGACTTCGTGCCGACGACAATCCGTGAGCGGCTGGTCTACTTCTTCGTCACACCGTGGTGGCGCCTGGCGTGGTTCCTCGGCTCCATCGTCTGGTGCATCGTGCTGAACTACTTCTACATCAGCGGCGGCGCGAGCAACGAATCACTCGGAATCTTCTCGATACTGCCGATCTTCGCCTTCGCCGCAGACAGCACGATGCGGGCACGCAGGCTGCGGGATCGGGTGAAGGCCGGCTGACGAACAAAGATACGCCGCACGGAGTACGGCGCGCCGTCAGCAGCGCAGCCGCGGGGCAACTAGCGTTGAACCCATGAGCACAGGCACGAGCATCCGCCCCGATCGTCGCAGCGCGGCAGGGAAGAAGGACGACGGCCCCAAGGCGAAGTTCAGCCAGCTGCTTCCGTACCTGTACGAGCACCGCGCCGTGCTCGTCGTTCGTCGTCGTGCTCAGCGTGCTCGGCGCCGCCGCGTCGCTTGCGCAACCGCTGCTGGTCAGCCAGGTCATCACCGTCGTCGAGGCCGGCGGATCGCTCGACTGGCTCGTGACCGGCCTCGTCGCGCTCGTCATCGTCTCGGGGTTGCTCAGCGGCTACCGCCACTACCTGCTGCAGCGCACCGGCGAGGGGGTGGTGCTCTCCAGCCGCAAACAACTCGTGCGGCGGATGCTGCGGCTCCCCATTCGGGAGTTCGACACCCGGCGCACTGGCGACCTCGTCTCGAGGGTCGGTTCGGACACGACGCTCCTGCGGGCCGTGCTCACGCAGGGACTCGTCGAGGCCATCGGCGGGTCGCTCACCTTCGTCGGAGCGATCATCGCGATGGCCTTCATCGACCCCGTGCTGCTCGGCCTGACCGTGCTGGTCGTGGCCGTGGCGGTGACAACCGTCACAACGCTGTCCCGCCGCATCCGCACCGCGAGCCGCAAAGCGCAGGAGAAGGTGGGCGATCTCGCCGCCTCAGTTGAACGCGCCATCAGCGCGGTGCGCACGGTGCGCGCAGCCAACGCGACCGACCGTGAGGTGCTCGCCGTTGAGAAGGATGCCGAGGGCGCCTGGCTCATGGGCATCAAGGTTGCGAAGATCTCCGCCCTCATCGTGCCGATCGCCGGAATCTCGATGCAGGTCGCATTCCTCGTCGTGCTCGGGGTCGGCGGATTCAGGGTCGCGAGCGGCGCCATCACGGTTGCGAGCCTCGTCGCGTTCATCCTGTTCCTGTTCCTCATGATCATGCCGCTCGGCCAGGCATTCGGAGCGATCAACTCTGTGAACCAGGCGCTCGGCGCGCTCGGACGCATCCAGGAGATCATCGAGCTGCCGAGTGAGTCCGAGGGGGATGCCGGAATCGTCGCGGTCGCCGCGGTTGAGACGGATGACGCAATCACCTTCGAGGACGTCGGGTTCACCTATCCGGCCGAAGCGGTGGAGGTGCACGAGCATCCGGGGATTGAAGATCCGGTGGTCGAGCAACCGGTGGTCGAGCAACCGGTGGTCGAGCTTGTCGAGACCGGGGTGGGCGGGATCTCGACAAGCTCGATCACCGGAAAAGCAAGCTCGATCACCGGAAAAGCAAACTCGATCACCGGAGACGCAAACTCGATCACCGCGAGTCATGACCTGACCGTCCTGCGCGGCGTGTCTTTCAGTGCCCCGCGTGGCCAGCGCACCGCTCTCGTCGGCCCGTCCGGCGCGGGCAAGAGCACGATTCTCGCGCTCATTGAGCGCTTCTACGATCCGACAACCGGGGTCGTGCGCCTGGGCGGCGTCGACATCCGCGGTCTCGATCGCGAGGAGCTGCGATCACAGATCGGCTATGTCGAGCAGGACGCGCCCGTCCTGGCCGGCAGCATTCGCCAGAACCTGCTGCTGGGCGCGCCGAACGCGACCGAGCAGGAATGCATCGACGTCCTGCACGCCGTCAACCTCACGGAGGTGCTTGAGCGCAACGAGCTGGGGCTGGATGCCGCCGTCGGCGAGGATGGCGTTATGCTCTCCGGCGGCGAGCGCCAGCGGCTCGCCATCGCTCGGACCCTGCTCGCCGCGCCGCCGATCCTGCTGCTGGATGAGTCGACATCCTCACTCGATGGGTTGAACGAGCAGATGCTGCGTGAGGCGATCGACGCGGTGGCCGAGAACCGCACGCTCATCGTGATCGCCCACCGGCTCTCGACCGTCGTCGACTCTGACCAGATCGTGGTGCTCGACCGCGGCCAGGTCGTGGGCGTGGGCACGCACTCCGAACTGGTTAAGTCGACGCCCCTCTACAAGGACCTGGCGAAGCACCAGTTGCTCGTTTAGGCGAGCAGCTCGTCGAGCTGTTCGTAGCCCTCGGTCATCCCGATCTCCATGCCGCTCTCGACCATGCCGTCGCGAGCTTCCATGCTCGGGAAAGTGCTGTGCCCGACCAGGCGCGTTCTCCCGCCATCGAGACGTTCGAAGCGGAGGGACTCAATGGTCACGATGTCCGGGAACCCCTCGTACTCGAAGGTCTGGATTGCGAACTCGTTCGGGCGGATGACGTGGAACACTCCCCGGAAGGCGTACTCGTTGTCACCGTCCACGTTGACGTAGCGGTAGCTGCCCCCGGTGCGGAATTCGTAGTGCTCGACCCGCATTTCGTAGTCCCTCGGCCCGAGCCACTGCTTCAGTAGTTCCGGATCTTCGTGAGCGCGGTACACCGCTTCGACAGGCGCGTCGAATTCGCGCACGAAGTCGACAAACGGAAGCCCCTCGGGCGCCGTCACGGTCAGGGCATTCTTGGTGTTCATTGTCAGTTCTCCTTGTCTTTGGCGAGCAGGGCGTCCAGCCGCCGATACTGTCGTTCGTGGATGATGCGGTAGTTGTCGATCCA
The DNA here is from genome assembly GCA_963848065.1 of uncultured Actinomycetota bacterium. Classification (GTDB taxonomy): domain Bacteria; phylum Actinomycetota; class Actinomycetes; order Actinomycetales; family Microbacteriaceae; genus CAWKBZ01. The sequence goes on from CAWKBZ010000002.1 coordinate 417,163, forward strand.
CGCAGTCAGTGCCTCGAGCGCAGCGGCATCAAGATGCACGGGGCGTCGCTGTGCGTCTCGGCTCCTGGTGACGAGTCCCGCGCCCTCCAGCACCGCGATGTGCCGCGATACCGCCTGGGTGGTGATGTCGAAGGGTTCCGCGAGCTCGTTGACGGTTGCGGATCCGCGACTGAGTCGTGCGACGATCTGCCGCCGCACTGGGTCCGCGAGCGCCATGAAAGCCCGGTCGAGTTGTCCGTCTTCATCGCTCATATCCAACTAACTTGTTTATCAACTAACTTGTTGAATACGACGGTACGCGCTTCTTGCGCCTTACGCAAGCGGTGAGTTACTCCGTGCGGGTCGCGGCCCGTCGACGAGAGATGAACAGGATCGCACCGAGGGCCACCAACAGCGTTCCCGCCGCCAGACCCGGCGCACCATCCGCGCCCGTAGCGGGCAGGGCAACCGCTCCGGAGCCGCCGTCCGCGGCCGGTTCCACGCCGAAGCTGAGTGTGATGAGTCCGTGCGGCACAGCGTCAGCGCGCACCTCGTAGCTCACAGCAGTCGCAGAGGGCGCCGCGTAGCTGCCGCCACCGCCACCGCCCCAGCCGAGACCGCCGCCCGGCGCGAACTGCACGAACGCACCGCCGCCACCGCCACCGTAGCCGCCGCCACCCCCACCACCGGTGTACGCGTCTTGGGGATCCATCACGAAAGCGTTTCCGCCTGCGGCCCCCACGCCGTCCCCGCCCGGTAGCGCGCGGTTCATCCAGTTGGCCAGGCCTATGTACGTACCGCCCTCACCGCCGGTGCCCGCAAAGTCGCCGTTGCCGCCGACCCCGTAACCTGGCGTCGTGCCGCCGGAATTGCCTCCGACGGGCGTGCCACCGTCGCCGCCGACGTTGCTTCCGCTGGATGGTCCGCCACCACCGGCTCCGGCCACCGCGACAACACTCGCCGACGACATCGTGGCACTGTTCAACGCAACCATCGTGCTCGAGCCACCCCCTCCACCGTTGATGGAGGTGGCACCCGTTCCTCTCGTCGCGGAGCCGCCAGCCCCTCCTCCCGGACCGCCGACCGCCCCCGCCTGGGCGGTGGTGGATGAACCGTTCTTCAGGCCATCTCCGCCGAGGCTCATCCATAAGACATCACCAGGGGTGACGGGAAGGGTCAGCATGACCAGGGCGCCCGTTCCCCCCTCGCCGAATCCGGAGTTCAGAGGATTTATGACGGATCCGCCGTCGCCGCCAGCTGCCGAGATGGTGACCGAAGTGACCTCTGCTGGCACAGTCCAGGAGAATCCGGTTCCTACCGCGTTGCCAGCCGTGACGGTGGGTACACCGGCAACTGTGGTCGTCGTGGCTGCCACCGTGTATTCGATCGTGGTCGGCGGCGGCGGTGCCGCAGCGACAGGCCCCCCAACCAGCAGGACCGAGCCCGACGTGAAGGCGAAAACCATCGAAGCCGCGGCGACGCGCGAGCGGAAGGTGCGGTGGACCATGCTTTTCCTCCAAGAACAGCGCGGCCCGTTTCCGCGGTCGAACATAACCTTACCGATTCTCAGCTGTCGACCCGTCGGCTCCACTGAACTCGGCGAGTGCAAACATCGCAACAGCGGCCGTCGCCGCCACATTGAGGCTGTCGATCCCGTGGCGCATGGGGATTCGCACAATCGTGTCCGCAGCTTCGAGCGCCTCCGGCGTGAGCCCCTCCCCCTCGGCGCCGAGCACGAGCGCGACCCTCGCCGGAGTCTCGCGAGCGAACTCCCGCAGGTCGACCGCGTCGTCAGACAGCGCGAGCGCCGCAATGTGGAAACCGGATGCCGTGAGCAGTTTCCGCATCGCAGGCCAGTCCGCGACCCTCGTCCAAGGCACCTGCAGCACGGTGCCCATGCTCACGCGAATGGCGCGCCGGTAGAACGGGTCGGAGCAGCGCGGAGTGACAAGCACGGCATCCGCACCGATCGCGGCAACCGAGCGGAAGATCGCGCCCACGTTCGTGGGGTCGGCCACGTTCTCAAGAATGACAATGCGGCGGGCATCCACTAGCAGTGATTCGGGGGTGGGCAGGGAGGGCCGGTGCATCGAGGCGATGAGGCCGCGGTGCAGCACATAGCCGGTGAGTTCCGCGAGCAGTTCCCCTGGGCCGGAGAATACGGGCACGTCGCGCCCGTCGAGCGCCGTCAGGGCCTCATCGACCGAAGTGCCCAGCGCGAGCACTGACCTCGGCTCATGGCCCGCCCGCAGCGCCCGCTCGAAGACGAGCAGTGACTCGGCGAGGTACAGCCCGTGCTCGGTTCCGCGTGCCTTCTTCAGGGCGACATCAGTCTGGTGGGCGTAGTCACTCAGCCGCGCGTCCCCAAGGGAGGTGATCTCAATGACACCCACGGCGCCCATTTTCGCGCCCGCTGGGGACAACCGCGCCCGCGCGCCCGGGCGCAGATGTCCCAGCGGGCGCGGAAGCGGTGGAGGCAGGATCACGCGAATGGGTTGGGGGTGAGCACGTACTTCGTCTCGAGGTACTCGTGGATGCCCTCGAACCCGCCCTCGCGACCCGATGCCCGACTGCTTCACGCCGCCGAACGGCGCCGCAGCGTTCGAGACGACGCCGACGTTGAGCCCCATCATCCCGGTGTCAGGCTCTCGATGAGGCGCTGCCCGCGCGCGAGGTCCTGCGTGAAGACGTAGCTGACGAGCCCGTACTCGGTGTCGTTCGCCTTGGCGACGGCATCCGCCTCATCGGTGAACGGGATGATGCTCACCACCGGCCCGAAGATCTCTTCGCGCAGGATGTCGCTGCCCGGCGTCACCTCGGCCAGCACCGTCGGCTCGTAGAAGGTGCCCGCGCCCTCGATGCGGGAGCCGCCGGCGAGCAGGGTCGCGCCACGCTTCACGGCATCCTGCACGAGTTCGTCGGCCTTGTCGACGGCGCCATCGTTGATGAGCGGCCCGATACCGACCCCCGGCTTCGGTGCCGCGGCCGATCGACATCGCACGCACCCGCTCGGTGACGCGGCGACGCGAACTCCGTCGGCGACCGATTCGTGCACGATGAAGCGGTTGGCGGCCGTGCAGGCCTGGCCGATGTTGCGGAACTTGGCGAGCATCGCACCCTCCACCGCCTTGTCGAGGTCGGCATCCTCGAAGACGATGAACGGGGCGTTGCCGCCCAGCTCCATCGAGGTGCGCAGAACTCCCTGTGCGGCCTGCTTCATGAGCTGCTGGCCGACCGGCGTCGAGCCGGTGAAACTCAGTTTGCGCAGCCGCGGGTCGGCGATGATCGGCTCCGAGACGTCGCGGCTGGTTGACGTCGTGAGCACGTTGACGACGCCCGCTGGCAGCCCCGCGTCTTCGAGCAGCTTCGCGAAGTAGAGCGTCGTGAGCGGGGTCAGTTCGGCCGGCTTGATGATCGCGGTGCAGCCCGCGGCGATCGCCGGTGCGATCTTGCGCGTCGCCATGGCGAGCGGGAAGTTCCACGGCGTGATGAGGAACGACGGCCCCACCGGGAGGTGGGTGACGATCATCCGACCGGTGCCCTCCGGGTTCGATGCCGTAGCGGCCCGAGATGCGCACCGCCTCCTCGCTGAACCAGCGCAGGAACTCGCCGCCGTAGGCGACCTCACCGCGCGCCTCGGCGAGCGGCTTGCCCATCTCGAGCGTCATGAGCAGGGCGAATTCGTCGGCCCGCTCCTGCAGGAGGTCGAATGCACGGCGCAGAATCTCGCCGCGCACGCGAGGGGCGGTCGCGGCCCAGGATGCTTGCGTGTCCGCCGCGACATCCATTGCCCGCTTCGCGTCGGCGACGGATGCATCGGCGATCGTCTTGATGACCTCGCCCGTTGCCGGGTCCCGCACCTCGATCGCCCTGCCCGAAGTGGACTCGACCCATTCCCCGCCGATGTAGAGCCGGTCGGGAACTTTTGCAAGCAGTTCAGCTTCGCTCGCACCACTCATCGCTGGCGCTCCTCGTCGTCTGTTGATGCATCGCTGGTGACAATCTCTGCCCCGGCTTCATCCATTTCCGCCAGGGCTGCGGCGCTCGATTCCGGGGCGACGCCGGCGACCAGGTCGCGCAACACCCGCACCCGCCGGCCAGTGTGCAGCGCGTCGAGAGCGGATGCGCGCACGCAGTAGTCGGTGGCGATTCCGACGACGTCGACATCGGTGATCGCCGAGTTCGTCGAGTGCCTCGGCGACACCGTGACCGTCATCGGTCGTGCCCTCGAAGATCGAGTAGGCGGGAACCCCCTGGCCTTTGCGCACGTGCACGTCGATGAGGGAGGCGTCGAGCGCGGGGTGGTATTCGGCCCCGACGGTTCCTGCGACGCAGTGCGCGGGCCAGGTGACGACGAAGTCCGGCGGGCTATCGGTTGCGAAATGACCGCCGTTGTCGTCTGTCGCCGTCGTGCCAGTCGCGCGAGGCGAACACGACGGCGTAGCTTCTCGGGATGTGCGCGCAGGTAGTCGGTGATGCCCGCGGCGACAGCGGCTCCCCCGTCGACCCCGAGCGCGCCACCCTCGGTGAAGTCGTTCTGAACGTCGATGACCAACAGCGCGCGAGTCATGAGGTCGACGTCCTAGATGTTCGAGAGGTTGTCGCCGCAGTGGTAAACTGCGGTGGCCAGGGTGTCGAGGGCGGTGCGGGCCTCCCGGGGATTCCCTGACCGACACCATAGAAAGCGAATGCCAGACGCGAACCGTCCCGTGCCTCGACCACGCCGGCGAGCGTGTGGGCGTTACTGATCCATCCCGTTTTCGCGTACACATGGCCAACGGCTTCGAGATTGTCTCCGACGAAGCGGTTTGCCAGTGAGCCCGTCTTTCCGGAGACCGGAAGGCCAGCGAGGACAAGGTCCAGGCCGTTGGACTTCTTGGCTACTCCGATCATGAAACTGGCGATCGCCTCCGCCGAAATGACGTTCTCGTGGCTGAGACCCGAGCCGTCCTGGATGATGAGCGTTCGGGTGTCGACGGCGTAGTACGTCAAGCGCCCGCGGGATGGCCTGCTGGAGGGATGCTGCGGAACCGTCGAATCCGGAACGCTTGGAAACAACCCGAGCAAGCATTTCCCCGAGGGTGTTGTCGCTCCTGAGCAGCATCTGGTTCACGAGGGTGGACACCGGGGCGGACTCGACGATCGCCAGTTGGGCTGCTCCGGCGGGAGCCGCCCCCTCCAGCGATTTCCACACCGCCGATACCGAGGGCACTCACGAACGCCTCCCCCGCGCGCATGATCGGGTTGGTGCCCCTCGGGCTGTTGGCCGCCCCGCGGGTCATTCCGGTCGCCGTCAACCTGCAGCGCAGTCACCTCGGAGTGATAACCCTCGTTGATGCCCTTGCGATCCCACGAGGAGTTCCAGCGATCGACCGGATTCCAGTAGTTGGCGTCGAGCACGACCTTGGTGATCGGCACATCCGGGAATTTCTCCTCATACGCGGCGAGCGCCTGCGCCGCGAGGTCGGACACCCTGGCGGCACCGACATAGATGCTGTCGCCGGAACTCAGACGGGTCAGCGTTGCGTCGCCACCGCCGACGAGGACGAGGGTTCCCGGTTCGCTGCCCTCGACGACACGGGTCGTGAGCCGGTAGTTGGGCCCGAGGACCGAGATCGCTGCGGCTGCCGTGAGCAGCTTCATCACGCTCGCCGTCGGCTGGGCTTCAGCGGCCTGCCGGGAGAAGAGCACCTCGTCGGTGTCGACATTGATGACGGACGCGTACAGGTTCATGAATCTTGAGTCCGCCGCCTCGACCGCAACGGAACACGTGCGCAGATCCGTCGCTCCCGGCATGGAGGCAGGCAGTTCACGCGGCGGCTCTTCCGGCGGCAGTTCAACCGGAACAGTATTTGGCACAGGCGATGCGGTCGCGACACCCGCGAAGACGGCGCCGGTTCCGAGCAGCAGGAACGCGAGAGCCGCTGCAGAGGCTGTGAACGCGACCCGGTTGCGGGCGATCAGACTGCGGAGGCCACCCCGTGCTTCGGTCGCGGCATCCACTTCAACCGAGGCCTGCTCGACCTGCTCAACGCCGACCTGCTCAACGCCGACCTGCTCTGGGCCGACCTGCTCTGGGCCGACCTGCTCGACCGGGCGCCGCTTGCGCAGGGCCTTGTCTGGCCGCTGCTCCCGCGCGGCGCGGCGCGTTAGCGGTTGTTCGGGTTGATCGTTCACTGGGCAATGATAGCCGGATCGCTCATCGGTCGCCCGGATACCTCAACCCGATCTGACGCCGCACCTCGTCGAGGGTTTCCATGATCGCGACAGACTGACTCGGCGGCATGATGCTTCCCGAAGTGGAACCTTCGCGCACGAGGCGCTCGAGTTCAAGAGCCTGGAAGTGCATCCCCCGACCGACGACGGGTTCGTCGAAATGCTCGATCACGACGTGTCGAGCTGTCGTAGACGGTGAACGAGCGTCGGGCGTGTACCAGACCGAATCGATCTGCGATCGCGGCCCTCCGTGCCGATGATGGTGCCTTGTTCGGGCCCGCGCGTGTCGAGGGCCGTGTGCAGCACCGCCTGCTGCCCGTCCGCGTAGCCGAGGAGGATCGCGGTCTGCCGGTCGACGCCCGTGGCGGTCGGCGACTGGAGATCGCGATGCACCGTCGCCGGGGCCCGAAGACGTCCCAGGCGAACGAGACCGGGTAGATGCCGAGGTCGAGCAGGGCGCCGCCGCCCGAGCGCCGGGCGTCTGAGCCGGTGGTCGGGGTCGAGCGGAAGCTTCTGGTTGTGGTCGGCGATCACCGTGCGCACCTCGCCGAGCGCCCCGGCGGCGATGAGCTCGCGAATGCGCACCATGTGCGGCAGCCAGCGCGTCCACATCGCCTCGAGCACGACGAGGCCGCGCTCCTCGCGAGGTCGGCGACCGCGCGGGCCTCCGCCGCGTTGAGCGTGAAGGGCTTCTCGACGAGCACGTGCTTGCCCGCCTCGAGCGCGAGCATCGCGTTCTCGGCATGGAACGGGTGCGGGGTCGCGACGTAGACGACGTCGACCGTCCGGGTCGGCGACGAGCGCCTCGTAGCTCGCGTGGGCGCGGGATGCCGAACTCCGCGGCGAACGCGTCGGCGCGTCTCCTGGCTGCGCGAACCGACTGCGGCGATCGTTGAAGCCCTCGAGCGTGAGGTCGCGGCGTGAAAAGGTGGGCGATGCCGCCCGGTGCCGAGGATGCCCCAGCGCAGATCAGTCATGCGTCACCGTTACGCGTCGCTGACGACGACCACGGCTCGCGCGCCGAGACCAGCGTCGGCCGTGGTACGGAGTCAGCAGCTGCCCCAGCGCGCGGCCGCGCGCGTGAAGCTGTACGGCTCGTTCGGGACGCCGCCGTGGGTCATCGCGAAGAGATGCAGACGCCGCCGGTGCCGCCCGTGTATGCCGGGCGGTAGAGCGAGGTGCGATGCGCCGACGAGTCCCACCACTTCTGCGCGACGGTCGCGCCCGTGTTGCCGAGCCGCCGGCGAGGTTGCCGTCGCAGCCGACACTGGGAACGCCGTCGCTGCGCTGGCGAGCCGATGTGGCCCCACGCGCTCATCGGGTCGGTGCTCGGGTCCTCCGCCATCCAGAACAGGCGCTCCTCCATGCAGGAGTCGTAGCGGAAGTTCGCCATCGGGATCGGGGCAGGCAGTTGGCGACGCGGATCGCGTTGTAGTGTGGGGCGAACGAGGCGAGGTCGCCCGAGGTGGTGCCGGCGACGCCGCCGGCCGAGGTGATGCCGGGCGCGCCAGCTGGTGCCGCCGCCGACGTTGCCGGGCAGCGACTGGCCGGCTGGCCGCGAGTGCCGCGCGGCGCTCATTGGTTCCGCTCGCCTGTTCCGGTCGCGGTTACAGGCGGGAGAGGCTTCGGCACGGGCTTCTGGGCGACGTGCTCGACATCGACTGTTGTTGACGCGAACCGCGGCTTGAGCGGCACGGCAACCCCGGCCTCCAGAACGACACGGGAAACTACCGTTGCAGGCTGGACCGGTACAGAGCCAGGTACATTGCTCGCGAGAGACGCGGTGGTTCCGGGCAGAATCGCCGTGGAACTACTGGAGGCGAACGCACTCGAGAGCGACGGACCGCCGCCGCCCATGAACGGCAGGATGACCACCAGAAGGGTGGTGAACACCGTCGCGAGAAATGTGTAGCGTTTCAACGTCTGTACCCCCATACAACGTCACAAGCCCCCATCCCCCGGGGGCCGTATACCCACGCTAGGCGGGCGCGGTCGCCAACACAATGCCGGAAAGCCGAAATCCTCATTTTCGCCCGCGAACTGGGGGCGTGAAATGTGCGTCGTGTCCTCCTAAAGGAGGACACGCTAGTCGTTCTGCGGGTGCGAGTGGTCCCAAACTGTCGCCTGGGGGCCCCTCAAGCGACACTTTCGGGCCGCTCGGCGGGGTTGCGTGGTTACCGGAGCCGCCTATCAGAATCGAACTGATGACCTTCTCATTACGAGTGAGATGCTCTACCGACTGAGCTAAGGCGGCGTGGCCGACCGGAGCCGGGACACAGCTGAATAGCTTAGCAGCGCGGATCGGAGGCTGGCACAGTACCCGAGATGAAGAAGTCATCGACCGTGTTGTTGATGCACGCGTTCGATTTGTTGTAGGCGGTGTGGCCCTCGCCCTGGTAGGTCACGAGGTGGCCGTTCTCGAGCTGGTTGGCCAGGTTCTCGCTCCACACGTACGGTGTCGCGGGGTCATTGGTGGTACCGATCACGAGAATGTCGGCCGAGCCCGCCGCGTTGATCGGGGCGCGCTGCGCGGTCGGCGGGAACGGCCACTCGGCGCATCCGGTGCCGCCCCACGACATGAGGTGGCCGAACACGGGCGCGAGACGTTCCAGTTCCAGTGCCTCCGCGCGCATTGTCGCCACGTCGTTGTCGGTCGGATAGTCCAGGCAGTTGATCGAGAGGAATGCTTCGGTCGAGTTGTTGGCGTATGTGCCATCCTGCGCACGGTCGTAGTAGAGGTCGGCGAGGAAGAACGCGTACTCGGCGTCGCCTGCCATCACCTCGGTGAAGAGGTCGCCGAGCGCCGGCCAGCTGTCGGCGTTGTAGAGCGGAAGGATGATCGAGATGAACATCGTGCCGCTACCGAGCTGGCGGCCGTCTGAATTGCGCATGGGGCTGCGATCGAGGCTGTCGAGCAGTGTGCGAACCTCTGCCATCGCCGAATCGACCGAACCGCGGAAGGGGCACTCGGCTGTCGTCAGGCACTCCGCGAGGTATGCCCTGAGTGCGCTCTCGAAACCCATCGCCTGAGTTGCGCTGAGGTCGAAGGGCGACACCGTGGGATCGACGGCGCCATCGAGCACAAGTCGACCGGTTTTGCCGGGGTGCAGCTGGGCGTATACGGCACCGAGCAGGGTTCCGTAGGAGAATCCGAGGTAGTTGAGTTTCTCGTCGCCGAGCACCGCTCGCAGCAGGTCGAGGTCGCGGGCCGCGCTGATGGTGTCGACATAGCCGAGCAACTCGCCGGTGTGGGTGAGACAGTCTGCGCTGAATTGCGCGGATGCTGCGGTCACCTCCTCGATCCAGGCGTCAGTTCCCCGCTCGTTCACGGCAATTCCGTAGATGTACTCGTCGAACTTCGCCGGATCGTCGTAACAACTCACGGCACTCGATCGGTTGACGCCGCGAGGGTCGAAGCCGACGATGTCAAAGGATTGCTGGAGCCGCTCGCTCGTCGCGTAGTCGATGCTCTCGGAAACCAAATCGACCCCGGAGGCGCCTGGGCCGCCCGGATTGATGAGGAGCGAGCCGAGCGCAGACCCGCCGGTTGCCGGTTGCCGGATGAGCGCGAGCTCGATGGAGTCCCGCGACGGGTCGTTCCAGTCGAGCGGCGCCGTCGCGGTCGCACACTGGAAACCGCTGTCGCACGCACTCCACTGCAGTACCTGGGAGTAGAACGGCGCGAGCTCCGCCGACACGTCCTCGCCCGTGGGGGTGGATGTCGAGGGTGCAGTCGTACCGAACCAGGAGAGGCATCCACTGAGGGCGAGAACCATGGCGAGTGCCGCTGCCACGAGTCCGAGACGACGGGAGGGTGTCTTCACAGCGGTCCTTACCTTTTGGCGGAGATGAGCATCGCCTCGAGAGCGAGCGCAGGGTTGACGTTACCGTCAATCCGCTCGCGGGCCGTGGCAATAGCATCCATTGTCGCAAGTGTTTGCTGGGCGTGAGACTGTTGCGCCGCGGTGGTGATCTGCGCGCTGATGCTGAGGTTCACGAGTTCGCGCTGGGCGCCGAGTTGCACCAGCAGCACGTCGCGGTACAGGGAAAGCAGATCGAGCATGATGCGGTCGAGCCCGTCGCGCAGGCTTCTGGTGGCCCGACGCTTCTGGTCTTCCTCGAGCGTCTTCAGCTGCCCACGAAGCGCAGGCGGCACTGTGCCGCCGGGCTCGACCCCGAGCGACCGCATGGCACTCTCACGCTCTTCGGCATCCCGCTCCTCTGTAATCGCCTGGGCGTCGTCCTTCGCGAGCGCGAGCAGACGGGCGGCAGCATCAACTGCGCCGGAAACCGAGTGGATGCCGAGGGCGATCTGCAGGGTCTCTTCCCTCCGCGCGCGAGCCTCGTCATTGGTCGCCAGCCGATGGGCCATGCCGATGTGGCTCTGCGCTTCACGCGCTGCCCTGGTCGCCAGTTCGGGATCCACTCCGTCGCGCCTCACGAGCAGGCTCGCCACCTCGTCGATCGCCGGCACCCGCAGTCGCACCGACCGCACCCGCGACCGGATCGTTGGGATGAGGTCGGCTTCGCTCGGCGCACACAGGATCCACACGGTGCGGGGAGGCGGTTCCTCCAGGGCCTTGAGCAGCACGTTGGAGGTTCGCTCCGTCATCCGGTCTGCGTCTTCGATCACCATGACGCGAAACCGGCCGACCGACGGTGAGAACTGCGAGGTCGCAACCAGCGCCCGCACCTCGTCGATGCTGATGATGACACGCTCCGTACTGAGCACGCCGAGGTCGGGGTGGGTTCGTGCGGCGACCTGGCGCGCCGTCGCCACGGCGTCGTCCTCGCCCCTGGTGAGCAGCGCCGTCGCGAATGCGTACGCAAGGTTCGACCGACCGGAGCCGGGCGGACCGGTGACAAGCCAGGAATGGGTCATCGATGAGCCGCTCATGTCGGCGGCCGCCCTGAAGACGCCGATGGCCTCGTCCTGGCCGGTCAGTTCATCCCACACACCCACCCGGTCAGCCTAAGCCAGGCCGCCCACGTCGCGTGCTGCCGCTAAAGAAGCGTGGAAACCCGGTCGCGGATGATCGTCGCAATCGAGTCGACCGCGCCATCCGCGGCAACCAGGAGGAAGCGGTCGGGTTCAGCCGCAGCAAGCTCCAGGTAGGCGGCACGAACCCGCCCATGGAAGTCCTGCTCCTCCTCCTCAAGACGGTCGTACTTGGTGCGTGCCCCATCGAGCCGGCTGCGCCCCACTGTCTCATCCAGGTCGAGCAGGATGGTGAGGTCGGGAAGCAGGTTCTCGGTCGCCCACAACGACACGTCCCGCACCTCAGCGGGCTTCAGGATGCGCCCGGCGCCCTGGTAGGCCACCGATGAGTCGAGGTAGCGGTCCTGCAGAACGATGTCGCCCCGTTCGAGCGCGGGGCGCACCTTCGTGGCGACGTGGTGTGCCCGATCCGCCGCATACAGCAGTGCTTCGGCGCGAGGCGCGATGTAGCCGCGCCGGTGCAGGATGATGTCACGCAGCTCGTTGCCGAGATCGGTACCGCCGGGCTCACGGGTGAGCACAACAGTGCGTCCCTGCTGCTGCAGCCATTCGGCGAGGAGTGCCAGCTGGGTCGATTTGCCTGACCCGTCTCCGCCCTCAAGGGTGATGAACAAACCCCGCATGATTACTTCTTCTTGGCTGTCGTCCGCTTGGCGGCCGGCTTACGCGCCGGGGTCTTCGCCCGCGGCTTCGCGGGCCCCTTCGCGCGCTTGTCTGCAAGCAGTTGCACGGCGCGCTCGAAGTCGATCTCCTCGATGTCTTCGCCGCGGGGAATGGTCGCGTTGGTGACCCCATCCGTGACGTACGGCCCGAAGCGGCCATCCTTCAGTCGGATGGGTTTTCCGCTCTCCGGGTCTGCCTCGAACTCCTTCAGCGCACTGCCTGCCTTGCGCGCGCCGTACTTGGGCTGCGCGAACAGCTCGAGCGCGCCAGCGAGGTCGAGGTCGAAGATCTCGTCCTCGGTGGTCAGGGAACGCGTGTCTGTTCCCTTCTTCAGGTACGGACCGAATCGACCGTTCTGCGCGAGGATCTCCTCGCCCGACTCAGGGTCGTGCCCGACCACGCGCGGCAGGGAGAGCAGACGGAGCGCCGTCTCGAAGTCGATCGTCGCCGGGTCCATGCTCTTGAAGAGGGAAGCGGTGCGCTGTTTGGGGGGGGCGGGCTTTTTGGCGGGCTTCTTTTTTGCCTTGGTCTCGCTCCCCACTCGCACGGCCGCCATGTCGCTGCGCGACACGTCGGATCCGGCGAGCGTGGGCCCAGGCTCGACCACCAAGGTCTCGACAGGCTCGACCACCGAGGTCTCGACGGGCTCGACCACCGAGGTCTGAGGGCTCGACGGGCTCGACCACCGGAGTGGACGCGACCACCGCTTCCTCCGGATCCGCTTCCGTCACGTACGGGCCGAAGCGGCCGTCCTTGGCGACAACGAGTTTGCCGCTCTCCGGGTTGATGCCCAGCACGCGATCACCGATGACGGGAGCATCGATGAGCTCCCTCGCCTTCGCCGGCGTGAGTTCATCGGGGGCAAGCTCAAGCGGAATGTTGACCCGGCGCGGGGTGTCGGCATCCACTCCGGGCGCTTCCAGATAGGGGCCGTACTTGCCGATGCGCAGGGTGATCTCGTCGTCGAGCTTGATCGAGTTGATGTCCTTCGCGTCGATCTCGCCGAGGTTGTCGATGACCTTCCGCAGTCCGCGGTGCTTCTCGTTGCCGAAATAGAACCCGGTCAGCCACTCGACCCGGTTCTCCTTGCCGTCGGCGATGCGGTCGAGGTCGGCCTCCATCTCGGCGGTGAAGTCGTACTCGATGAGGTAGCTGAAGTACTGCTCGAGCAGCCGCACCACCGAGAAGGCGATCCAGTTCGGCACGAGCGCCGTACCCCGCGGGGTGACATAGCCACGGTCGACGATCGTCGAGATGGTGGCGGTGAAGGTCGACGGTCGGCCGATGCCGAGTTCTTCGAGCTTCTTGATCAGGCTCGCCTCGGTGTAGCGCGGTGGCGGGGAGGTCTCGTGACCTTTCGCTTCGACATCCACCAGTGTGAGTTGCTGGCCTTCGGCCAGCGGCGGCAGCTTCGCCTCCCTGGGGTCGGCCTGCTCCTCCCGCTCCTCGTCGCGGCTCTCCTCGTATGCAGCCATGAATCCGCGGAACGTGATGACGGTACCGGTCGCCACGAACTCCGCCCTGATGACCGGGTCGGCATTAGTCAGCGCAGCAAGGGCGGAAGAGTCCGCGCGCTGCGCCGTGATGACAACGGATGCCGTTGAGCCTTTCGCGTCCGCCATCTGCGAGGCGACGGTGCGCTTCCAGATGAGGTCGTAGAGCTTCCACTCGTTTCCGCGCAAAACCGACTGCAGTTCCTGCGGGGTGCGGAACGTCTCACCCGACGGGCGGATGGCCTCGTGCGCTTCCTGAGCGCTCTTGCTCTTGCCCGTGTAGATGCGCGGCTGGTCGGGAACGGTTTCCGCTCCGTACAGCTCCGCCGCCTGGGTGCGTGCCGCCGTGATCGCCTGCTGCGAAAGCGCGGGCGAATCGGTACGCATATAGGTGATGAACCCGTTCTCGTACAGCGCCTGCGCAACGCTCATCGTCTGGCGCGACGTGAAGCGGAGTTTGCGCGCCGCCTCCTGCTGCATCGTTGAGGTGGTGAACGGCGCGGCGGGCTTGCGCGTGTACGGCTTCGACTCGACCGAGGTGACGGTGAGAGCTACCGTCTCGTCGGAGAGTGCGGAGGCGATCGCTGTGGCGGATGCCTCATCCAGTGCCACGGCATCCGCTTTCAACGTTCCGCTGTCATCGAAGTCGCGACCGGAGGCAACCCTGCGCCCGTCGATCCTGGCAGACGCGAAGTGAAGTCGACCGCGCCGCCGGTCGGCAGCAGTTGTGCGGTGAGATCCCAGTACGAGGCGGCGACGAAGGCGAGTCTCTCACGTTCGCGATCGACGACGAGCCGGGTCGCCGCGGACTGCACACGGCCGGCGGAGAGCCCTGGCCCGATCTTGCGCCACAGCACCGGCGACACCTCGTAGCCGTAGAGGCGGTCGAGGATGCGCCGCGTCTCCTGCGCGTCGACGAGGGCGGAGTCGAGGTCGCGCGTGTTCTCCTGCGCCCGCTCGATCGCCTCTTTGGTGATCTCGTGGAACACCATCCGCTTGACCGGAACCTTCGGCTTGAGCACCTCGAGCAGGTGCCACGCGATGGCTTCACCCTCGCGGTCCTCATCAGTTGCGAGGTAGAGCTCGTCGGAATCCTTCAGCGCCCGCTTGAGGTCGGCGACCGTGCGCTTCTTCGCCTCGGAGACGACATAGTGCGGTTCGAAGCCGTTCTCGACATCGACGGAGAACTTGCCCAGCGAGCCCTTCTTCAGCTCTGGCGGAAGGTTTTTGGGTTCAATCAGATCTCGGATATGACCCACGGAGGCCTGAACCTCGTAGCCATCCCCCAGGTACTGGGCAATCGTCTTCGCCTTGGCCGGCGACTCGACAATGACCAGCTTCTTCGTGCCGGGCACGGTGCTCCTCTTACTTACGACAGTGAACGACACATGAACGGTGCCTGTGAGCGACACGATACACAGGTCAACTACCGTCCCGCCTAATTGGGCGATCCGCCGGGCGGGCCGGCTTTTGCTGTCGAGGTGAGGCGCAACCCCAAAAATTCCCGCGAAACGGCGATGGATGCCACGTGGCCGTGAACCTCGCATGCGGTGAGCCCGGCCCCGTTCGCCGCGGCGACCATCGCTGCCGTTTCACAGGGATACCCGGCGACGATTCCGACGGCCACATCGGCCGCGGCGAGCGCAGCCGCGTCCGCCGCCGCGCTGACGGAGTGCCTGAGCGAAAGCCCCACGACGAGCGGCAGGGTCATCGCCATCAGCGCGGCGAGCGAACCCGCGACGGCGAGACCCAGCACAGACGCGGCACCCCGCTCGGCGCTCACCGCCCCCCGTCGAGCGCACAAGCGGATGCCGCCAGCACGATTCCCGCGAGCAGCCCACCCGCTGCCGCCGATGGTGCCCGCGCTCGCACACACACGAGCCCGCTCGTGTGCTGAACGTCGAGGCTCGACTGCGGGGCGGCTCGGCTCACGACCAACTGAGCAGCACTCTCGCCCTCACCCCGGGCGAGCACTCGCGCCGCATCCGCCACCGCATCCTGCAGCCGCAACTGCTCGCCGGCAATCTGCAGGCAGGCAATGGATGCTGCGAGCACGAACCCGATCGCCGGAACCACGGCGGCGAACTCAGCGGTCACGCTGCCGCGGTCACCCGCTGAACGTGAGCGCATTGCGTACGAGTTCGGTGAGGATGCCGCGCACCTCGTCGCTGCGCATGATGACGACGAGCAGCCCGGCAAAACCGACTGCGGCCATCGTCGCTATCGCGTATTCCGCCGTTGCGGCCCCCTCCTCTCGCCGGAGCCGCCCGCGCGTCCGCTGGAAAACCTGGATCATCTCGCACCTCTTCAACTTGGGGAGGCACGAGCAGGGCAATCCTGCCCGATCATGCGAGCGGGTCCCGCCGTGCCACGACGACCTGTGCGGGCGCGCCTGAGTTGCCTGACTGTGAACGATCAGAACGAGGTCACGGTCGAGGTCACGACCGTGATCATGAGCGGGATTACCCCAAGCACCATGAAGGCAGGCAGCACGCACAGCCCGAGGGGCAGCATGAGTCGCACTGAAAGCCGGGCGCACTGCTCGCGCGTCTCGGCCCGCGCGTTCAGGCGGCTCTCCTCGGCCTCACTGCGCAGCAGCTCGACCGCGGGTACTCCGGCACGGCGGGAGAGGTCGAGCACGTCATCCACAGCGCGAGTGTCGCCGTCGACCGTCGGGGCGAATGTGGCGAGCGCACGATCCACCGCCGCCCGGGCGCGCTCGATCGAACTGCCGCCGGAGACTGCGATCGCGGTCAGGTCGAACAGCAGCCCGGGAGTGAGGTCCTTCGGCTGGGCCGCGCGCACCATGCTCCGGTTCCACCGCGACGCGAGCACGAGCAACGACACCCCCGCTGTCAGGCAAGCGAAGCCGGCGGGAGTGGCAAGCAGGGTCTGCAACGTGTTGAACCCCAGTGCCATGCCGAAGAACACACCAACGACGGGAAGCACCATGACGAGCCGCGCGGTGGCAACTGGCGCAGCGAGTGCAACCGAAATCTCCCGCTGCGTCTCGCCAAGGGAACGAAGGGTGCCCGCGAATTCGCGTAGGGTGGGAGCAAGGGGAGCACCGGCATCCACTGCAACCGCCCAGGCGACCGCGAGTCCGTGCCACGCCTCGCTCTCATCGTCGGCAAGGCTGGCGCATTCGGCCAGGATCGCGTCCGGAATTGCGGCGCCGCCCGCCGCTGCCACCGCCACCCCTGCGGGCAATCCGTCGGCACCCAGGTATCCCCACGCGGAAGCGGGGGCAACCCCCGCCGACAGAAGAACGGCGAGGCGATGCACCACGGCCGCCACCGCAGACACCCCGGTCACGACAACGCCTCGACGACGAGGCGATCTCTCGCATCGAGCGCGAACCTGCCGCGTTGCGCGAGCATCCGCTGGCCTCCCCTGCGCTCGAGGTGCAGCACCATTCCGATGGCGCTGACCGCCTGCCGGGCGACCGCAACCGGCGACATGCCCGCGAGGGCACCGAGCGCCTCGAGTCGGGCGGGCACGTCGTGCAGGGAATTCGCGTGCAGCGTGCCCGCGCCGCCATCGTGACCGGTATTCAGCGCCGCGAGCAGTTCGCGGATCTCCGCCCCGCGGCACTCGCCGAGCACGAGCCGGTCGGGCCGCATCCGCAGCGCCTCCCGCACGAGTCGCTCCAGCCCGACGCTGCCCGCCCCCTCCAGGTTCGCCTGGCGCACTTCGAGCGACAGGAAGTGCGGATGATCCACCCTCAGTTCGGTAACATCCTCAATCGCGATGATGCGCTCATCCGCAGCGGCGCTCGCGAGGAAGGCCGACAGGAACACCGTCTTGCCGCTGCCGGCAGCACCGGTCACGAGCACGTTCTCCCTGCGCGCGACCAGCTCATCAATGGCCTCCCTCGGGATGCGCGAGAAGAACGGTCCGCTCGAGAGCCAGTCGAGGGATGCCAGGCGAAGCCGGGGCAGCCTGAGCGACAACAGGGTTCCCGTCGCGGACACGGGCGGCAGCACGACGTGCACGCGGATGCCGTCGCCCACCCTCGCGTCAACGCACGGGTTGGCTTCGTCAACGTGCCGGCCCGCGAGAGCCACGAGGCGCACGGCGAGTTCACGCAGTTCCTGTTCGCTCGGCGACCCCCGTGCCCGTTCGGAACCCGAACCGCGATCGACCCAGATGCCCGCCGGTCCGTTCACGAAGACATCGGTCACCTCCGGGTCCGCGACATAGGGGGCGAGTATGCCGAACTCCCGCGGATAGTCCCCTGAGGTGTTGCGGCGGAGCCGATCGGAAGAAACAGCACGCGGCGATTCATCCACCGCATCCGGCCGACGGGCAACGAAGCGGGGCTGGGTCATCCGGCGAGGCTAGCCAGCCTCGTTGCGGGGCGACGGCACCAGCGAACGAGCGGTCACAAACGGCGAATGGATGACGCTGTGAGGGAGCAATCGCGTTAACGAGAGGGGCGGCGCCTATTGGGGGGAACAGGCGCCGCCACAGCAACGCACGATTGGGGGGAATCGATACTGCGTTGCACATCAAATTTACATTTGACGGGTTTTAGTGTACTCCCAAGCGCTGCACCTTCCACAAGTATGTGACCACTGTTTACAACTCTTCTGAGCAGACTCACAGCCGAGGTCTAGGATCGATGGGGTTAGCGCAGAAAAACTGGTCGCGGCATCCCTGGCACCGCTCCACGAAAACAAGGATGACGATGTCTTCGAACTCGATTGAAAGCCTCCTCCAGGAGCACCGCCACTTCCCTCCGCCCGCCGAATTCGCGGCCGGTTCGATCGCCCAGCCGGAGCTGTACGAGAGCGCGGCGAAAGACCGTGAGGCCTTTTGGGGCGAGCAGGCCCGGCAACTGCTGCACTGGCACAAGCCCTTCACCGAGAACCTCGATTTCAGCAACCCACCGTTCGCGAAATGGTTTGCCGACGGCCGAGCTGAACGTCGCATACAACTGCCTCGACCGTCACGTGCTCGCCGGCAACGGCGACCGCGTCGCGCTGCACTGGGAGGGCGAGACCGGCGACGCCACCAGCGTCAGCTACGCGCGAGCTGACCGCCGAGGTCAAGAAAGCCGCGAATGTGCTTGCGGGGCTCGGAATCGGCCAAGGGGATCGGGTCGCGATCTACATGCCGGTCGTACCGGAGGCGATCATCGCGATGCTCGCGGTTGCGCGGCTCGGGGCCATCCACTCCGTCGTGTTCGGCGGATTCAGCTCAGAGAGCCTGCGGTCTCGCATCGATGATGCGAACGCGAAGCTCGTCATCACCGCAGACGGTGGATGGCGCAAGGGCAAGGTCTTTCCGCTCAAAGCCGCCGTCGACGGTGCCCTCGCCGGAGGCACCTCGAGCGTCGAGAACGTGCTCGTGGTCAAGCGGGGCAACAACGACGTCGAGTGGACAGAGGGTCGCGACCTGTGGTGGCACGACGCCATGGCCGCAGCCGACCCGGAGCATGAGGCAGAAGCCTTCGAGGCGGAGAACCCGCTCTTCATCCTCTACACCTCGGGCACAACCGGCAAGCCGAAAGGCATCCTGCACACCAGCGGCGGCTACCTCACCCAGGTCGCGTTCACCCACAAAGTCGTCTTCGACCTGCACGAGGAAACGGATGTCTACTGGTGCACCGCCGACGTCGGCTGGGTCACCGGCCACAGTTACGTCGTCTACGGCCCGCTCGCCAACGGTGCCACCCAGGTCATCTACGAAGGCACGCCCGACACGCCGCACCCCGGCCGCTGGTGGGAAATCATCCAGAAGTACGGCGTGACCATCTTCTATACGGCGCCGACCGCCATCCGCTCGTTCATGAAAATCGGGCGCCAGGTTCCGCAGAAGTTCGACCTCAGTTCGCTGCGCGTGCTCGGCTCGGTCGGTGAGCCGATCAACCCGGAAGCCTGGATCTGGTATCGCGACATCATTGGTGCCGGCACAACCCCTATCGTCGACACCTGGTGGCAGACCGAAACGGGCGCCATCATGATCTCGGCCCTGCCGGGTCTCACGACCCTGAAGCCGGGCTCCGCCCAGACACCGCTCCCCGGCATCAAGATCGACATTCTCGGGGAGGATGGCACGAGGGTCGATCCGCCCAACGGCGGGCTGCTCGTGATCTCGGAACCGTGGCCATCGATGCTGCGTGGCATCTGGGGCGACCCCGAGCGGTTCAAGGAGACCTACTGGTCGAGGTTCTCACCCGAGCTCGGCTGGAAGTATTTCGCCGGCGACGGCGCCCACGTCGATTCCGACGGCGACATCGTTCTGCTCGGCCGCGTCGATGACGTCATGAACGTCTCCGGGCACCGGCTGTCGACCGCAGAGATCGAGTCCGCCCTCGTGTCGCACCCGATCGTCGCCGAGGCTGCCGTGGTCGGAGCCGCCGATGAGACCACCGGCCAGGCCGTCGTCGCCTTCGTCATCATCAAGTCGAACCAGGCGGATGCCCAGACCGCCGATGAGGCCAGCACCCTCCTGCGGGCGCACGTCGCCGAACAGATCGGTGCGATCGCCAGGCCGCGTCAGATCTTCATCGTCGCCGAACTGCCCAAGACCCGCTCAGGCAAGATCATGCGCCGCCTGCTGCAGGATGTCGCGGAGGGACGCGAGATCGGCGACACGACAACGCTGGCCGACACAACAGTCATGCGATCATCACCGACAAGCTGAAGTAGCCGGTGATCG
Organism: uncultured Actinomycetota bacterium; assembly: GCA_963848065.1. Lineage (GTDB taxonomy): Bacteria > Actinomycetota > Actinomycetes > Actinomycetales > Microbacteriaceae > CAWKBZ01. The sequence goes on from CAWKBZ010000002.1 coordinate 437,179, forward strand.
AGCTTGTCGAGATTCCCCGATCAGGCGAATTCGAAGATGAACTCGACCTCGACGGGTGCATCCAGTGGGAGCACGGGAACACCGACAGCGCTGCGAGCGTGCTGTCCGGCCTCGCCGAAGATCTCGCCGAGCAGCTCGGAGGCACCGTTGATGACACCCGGCTGGCCGGTGAACGAAGGGTCGGAGGCCACAAAGCCCACAACCTTCACAACGCGGGTGATGCGGTCGAGCGAGCCGATGGCGCTCTGGGCTGCGGCCAGGCCGTTGAGCACGCAGATGCGGGCGAGGGCTTTGCCCGACTCGTCTGAGACGCCAGCGCCAAGTTTGCCCGTTTCCGGCAGCGCGCCGTTGACGAACGGCAGCTGCCCTGCCGTGAACACGAGGTTGCCTGTGACGACTGCGGGAAGGTACGCAGCCACCGGCTTCGCGAGTTCGGGGATCTCGAGTCCCAATTCCGCGAGGCGTGCATCCACTTGGCTCATATCAGGCATCTTCTTTCTTCTCGCGCTTCAAGTAGGCGACCAGTCCGCCCTCCGGTCCGGGGATGACCTGGATGAGTTCCCAGCCCTCTGAGCCCCAGTTGTTGAGGATCGCCGCAGTGTTGTGAATGATCAGCGGCGTAGTCATGTACTCCCAGTTGGGCATATATTATCGGCTTTCACTCAGCTTCTCGGAAGGGTTTATCGCGTACCCTTCATTCTATGTCTGCCCAAAATCCGTCTGCCCAGAATCCGCCGCGCCGGGGACTCATCAGCGCTGTCCTCGGTACCCTCGGCTTTTCCGCGCTCGCCGGCCTGCTCGTTGCTGTGATGGTGGCCCCTGCCATCGCTGTGACCGGAGTTACCGTCAACAGCACCATCGGCATCTTCGATGAGCTGCCAGCGTTCATCGCAATCGACAAGCAGCCGCAGCAGAACCGCATCTTCGCGAAGACCGGTGGCCTTGATGAGGCAGGCAACACGGCGTACGAGCAGATCGCGACGATCTTCTACCAGAACCGCGAAGAGGTGGAGTGGGACGAGGTCTCGCAGCACCTGAAGGACGCGGCCGATCAGCGGTGAGGACCGGCGCTTCTACACCACGGCGGCGTCGACCTGCCGGGTATCACCCGTGCGGCGATCGGCAACGTCGTCGCCGGCGGCATTACGGGCGGTGGATCGACGATCACCCAGCAGCTCGTCAAGAACATCTTCGTACAGCAGGCCGCACCAGATCGAGGACCAGGAGCTGCGCCGGGAAGAGTATCTGAAGGCCATTGACCCCAGATTTCCAGCGCAAGCTGAAGGAAATGAAGCTGGCGATTGCTCTGGAGAAGAACCACACGAAGGAAGAAATCCTCCTCGCCTACCTCAATATCTCGCACTTCGGTGAGACCACCTACGGCGTGCAGGCCGCTGCGGAACGCTACTTCCAGACGCACTGCAGCCGAGGTCACTCTGGCCCAGGCGGCAAGCCTCCTCGCGATCGTGCAGGAGCCGAGTTTCCGCCATCTGGCGAGCGCTGACAACTACAAGGCGAACAAGGACCGTCGCGACGACATCCTCTACTGGATGCACTTCGAGGGAAAGCTCAGTGACTCCGAGTACCAGGAGGCAAAGGCAACCCCGGTCGACGAAACCACTGTGACGCTCTCTACCCCCAAGAATGGATGCCGGGCCGCGGAAGCGTACTCGAAGTTCTTCTGCGACTACGTCACCAAGCTCGTGCCGGAACTCGACGGCGCTCGGCAGCGACGTCGAGGAGCGCAAGGATGCGTGGAAGATCGGCGGGTTCGACGTCTACACGACCCTCGACCTGAGCGCCCAGCGCTTCTCGCAACAGCTCCTCTGGGATTACGTACCACCGAGCGAGGAACGCTTCGAGCTCGGCTCGGCTGCGACCTCGCTTCAAGTGTCGACCGGGAACATCCTGGTGATGGCGCAGAACAAGCACTTCGACAACACCTCGACCGGAGGCGGCTGGGAAACAACTGCTGTCAACTTCAACACCACGAAGAACTACGGAGGGTCGAGCGGGTTCCAGCCCGGATCAACCTACAAGCCGTTCGTTCTGCTTAACTGGCTGCAGCGCGGGTACGGCATCAACCAACTCGTGAACGCGAACGCCCGCACCGAGCCGCAGTCGTCATTCACCAACAGCTGCGGCGGACCCTACGTCAGCACGTGGGAGTTCAAGAACTTCGCCAATGAGAGCGGGGCATGGTCAGTCGCGCGAGCGACGCACGACTCCGTGAACGGCGCCTTTGTCACAATGGCACAGCAGTTGGACCTCTGCGACATCGGAAAGGTCGTCACAGACCTCGGGGTGAAGCCCGCGAGTGGTGTCGAGCTCGATAACCGCCCTGCCTCCGTGCTCGGAAGCGCGATCACGGTCGCCCCGGTGACAATGGCGGCCGCATATGCGGCCATGGCGAGCAGTGGCATCTACTGCAAGCCGCGCGCTGTCGAGCTGGTTATTCATCCGGATGGCCGCGAGCTGCCCGGCGAGGAGGTCCAGTGCCACCGGGCGCTCGACGAGGACATCGCGAATACTGCGCTGTACGTGCTCGAAGGCGTCATGACTCAGGGCTCCGGAAGTTTCACGAACATCGGATCCCTGGGCGCACCCACCTTCGCCAAGACGGGAACCACTGACAAGGCGAACCAGTTGTGGTTCACGGGAGGCACCACCAACGTCACGACATCGCTGTGGCTGGGAAACATCGTCGGCGACTTCCCCATGAACCGGTACTCCAGCAACGGATACACCGGCTCGAGCCTGCGTAACTTCATCTGGAAGAACATCACGCGGCAACTCAACGGCACGTACGGAGGCAACGCCTTCCCCGGCCCTGCGTCTTACCTGTTGTCAGGCTCGGGAATCACAGTCCCCGATCTGCGAGGACAGACGATCGGATCGGCTACCGTGCAACTTGAGGCAGCCGGCTTCACGGTCGATGTCGGCAACGCCGTCGAATCCTCATATCCACAGGGTACGGTCGGCGACATGTCGCCGGGCGCGGGCGCATTGCTCGGCACCGGGAGCAAAGTCACGCTTCATCCGAGCGACGGCTCCCAGAGCGGGGTGCCGGATGTCGTCGGCGACGGGACGAACACCTACGAGAACGCCAAGAGCATCCTCAACGCGGCCAATTTCCCCAATGTTGCCGAGCGCTGTCAGGTACTGACTCCTGATGATGCACCGAAGAACGGAAAGGTTGTGTCGCAGGATCCTGCGGCAGGTACCACGGTGAACCGCAACACCGAGATCAGGGTGACTGTCGGAAAACTCGCCTGTTAATGCCTGGCTCGTCGGCACGAACCAGCACCCTCGCCCTCGGCGCAGCGGTGGCGATGGGCGCAGGTGCGCTCGCCTGGGGCGCATTGGTCGAACGCAATCGCTTCACCGTGCGCCACGAGCTTCTGCCGGTGCTCGACGCCGGGAGCGCGGTCGCTCACGATCCTGCATCTGGCCGACCTGCACCTCGCGCCGTGGCAGAGCGCGAAGCAGGAGTGGATACGTTCGCTCGCGATCTATGAACCCGATCTCATCATCAACACCGGCGACAAGCTCGGACACCGGGACGCCGTACGCTGCAGTTCGGCACGCGCTCGAGCCGTTCCGGGAGATCCCGGGAGTCTTCGTGCACGGGTCGAACGACTACTACGGTCCGGTGCTGAAGAACCCGCTTCGGTACTTCGGCGAGCCGCGACAAGCTACAGGGCAGCGCAAAACGCTGCATCACAAGGTCGACACGGATGGCCTTGAAGCCCTGTACGAAGTCGAACTCGGTTGGCTGAGCCTCAACAACACGGTCCCGCGCACTGCTGCTCAAGGGTTCGCGTCTCGAGTTCTTCGGCGTCAACGATGCACACCGCGGTTGGGATCGGCTCGACCAGCTCCCTGGCGCCATCGAGGACATGCGCGAGAACGTGTCGTGGGAGAACGACCCGTCCGGCCCTGCGGCCGTCACGATCGGCGTGACCCATGCTCCGTACCAGCGGGTGCTCGACGCATTCGTGACGTATGGCGCCGACGTCATCTTCGCCGGTCACACCCACGGTGGCCAGGTGCGCGTGCCCGGCATGCCCGCCCTCGTGACCAATTGCGACATTCCCAGGGAGCAGGCGCAGGGGCTCAGCCCGCTGGCACCATGCGCGCAGCGCAGCGCTTGGCTCAACGTGTCAGCGGGCATCGGAACCTCGATCTACGCTCCGGTGCGCTTCGCGTGCCCACCCGAGGCCGTGCTCGTGACTCTCACCGCCGGAGATTTCGGCTATTCTTGACGAGGCTCACGCGAGAGTGCGGCCAATCGGGGTGTGGCGCAGCTTGGTAGCGCGCTTCGTTCGGGACGAAGAGGTCGTGGGTTCGAATCCCGCTACCCCGACCATCCGGTTGTCGAGCATGTCGTGTCTCGACAAGCTCGACAACCGAGACAGTTCGACCAACGCTTGATCAGGTGAAGTCGGCGTCGGGGCACTGCGATAGCTGAAGTCGGGCTTGGGCCGCCATCCGCTGTTGAGCACGCCGTCGCTCTCCTCGAGGTAGCACGAGCCGCACAGCGACTCGTAGCGTGACGTCGACACCGTCGATCGCGACCTGGTCGCCGTCGAAGATGAAGCGGTCGCCGACCTTGCGCGCGTTGAAGACCGCCTTGCGGCCGCAGCGGCAGATCGTCTTGAGCTCCTCGAGCGAGTGCGCGATCTCGAGCAGGCGACGGCTGCCGGGAAAGGCGACCGTCTGGAAGTCGGTGCGGATGCCGTAGGCGAGCACCGGAACATTCTCGCTGGATCGCGATGCGCAGCAGGTCATCGACCTGCGCCTCGGTGAGGAACTGCGCCTCGTCGACGAGCAGGCAGCTGACGTCGTGACCGGTCTCGAGTCGACCACAGCTGCGCGCTGCGGCGCGGAACGCGTCGTAGATGTCGTCCGTCGGCGCGACCGTGAAGTCGACCGGCCGCGTCACGCCGAGCCGCGAGACGATAGCGACTCGCCCTTGGTGTCGATCTGGGGCTTCGCGAGCAGCACCTGCTGCCCGCGCTCCTCGTAGTTGAAGGCGGCCTGCAGCAGCGCGGTGCTCTTGCCGCTGTTCATCGCCCCGTAGCGGAAGTAGAGCTTCGCCACTATCGCAGGTACCCGTCCTCTGCGGCCCGGCGGATCAGTTCGGCCTTCTTGCTCGGCCGGGCCGGTTCGCCTTCGCGTACTTCTCGCGCACCCGGCGAAGGTAGGTCTTCGCCGTCTCGTACTGCACGTTCATCTGCTCGGCGACCTCGACCGTGCTGTAGCCCGGACACGTAGAGCTTGAGCGCCTCGACCTCGCCGGCGCTGAGCTTCGGGCGCGACTGGCTGGTCGCGCCCGACGGGCAGCGGGCGCCAGTCGCGCTGCGCCGAGGATCGCGCGTCGAAGCCCATGACCGCGCGCGCGGCATCCATGACCTCGCTGCATCGGCAGCGACTTCGAGAGGAACGCGGCGGCGCCGGCGTCGAGCGCGCGCTCGCGCGCCTCGTCGGGTGTCGAGGCTCGAGAGCACGATGACCTTCGCGCCGGCGGCGCGGCAGGTGCGCACCCGCGCCTCGATCGAGACCGGCTCCTTGCAGCTGGAAGTCGATGAAGACGAGATCGGTCGGGAAGTTGTCGCTGTGCACGAGCTGCAGCCAGGTGCTCGCGCTCAGCACGAGCTCGAAGTCGGGGGCGTTGGCTGCGATCCAGCTGCCGAGGCTGTCGAGCAGCACCTCGTGGTCATCCAGGATCGCGAGCCGCACAGGCACCGCGGTGGCGGACGCCGACGAGTCAACCACGTCGCTACTGGTCATAAGAGAACTTTAGTGTCAGCGCCCGAGGCTCCGTGACAAGCTTGAGCCGAATGAATATCACCCGCATAATCGCCAAATAGGTGGAGAATTCGGCCTGCTGCAGGGGTTCGGCCCGCTCAATCCTCGCCGTCAGGGTGACTGTACACCGCGATCTCCGGCGAGTGAACACGATGTGCAGGCTCTCAGGCACGAAGATTTCGTTGGCGAAGAGCCCCACGATGAGCGCTCGCATGACGGTGCGCTGGTGTTCCGACATGAATGAGGCAAGGCGTTCGGGATCCCACACGTGGCGAACGTCGCCCCAATCCGCACCCCGTCGCAGCCTTCCCGCCCGCTCGATTTCCGCCTCGAGCCAGGTGCGGTCGACCTCGGCAACCATCAATGAGCGGATGCTCGCGGCGATCTCGCCGGCCCGCCGCCGGTCATCTGCCGAGATCTCATTGCGCTCGATGATCAAGGTGAGCAGCGGCACGACATCCTGGTTGAGAATGGCTTCGCGATCCTGCTGCACCGCATGGACGATTCGGCCCAACTGTTCACCCGCGAATCGCTCACCCGCATCGGACGAGCCTGCCTGCCACTCGGAGAGCAGGCGGGCGCGCACCGTGGAGAATGAGGCGCCTGCCAGGGCGATCGCGAGCGGCGGGGCGCCGGCGGTGATCACGGTGACGATCACCGGCTGGCCGACGCCCGGCGACTGCAACAGGGCGATGAAGCTCGCTGAGAGACCGACGAACACGGCAGAGACAGTGAGTTGCGCGGGCGGGCGGTAGGGTCCGAGCAGCAGCACGAGCAGCCCAGCGGCAATGGGAGCCCAGTCGTCGCGAACTGCGGCGTTTATCTGCCAGGACGCCCCAGCCGCAAGAATCATCGCCAGGATCGCGAAACTCAGCACGCCGAGAAACGCCACACTGTCGAACGGGTGCCCGCCGGGGGTGGGAGTAGACCCACAGAGTCGCAGTGGCGGCGGTGATTGCTGCGAGTGCGGCGATCGAGAGGAACGGACGGTCAACCTGGTGCGACGTGATGACCATCGCGGTCGCCGCATAGAGGAGAACCCCGATGCAGGCGATTCGCGTGAAGAAATACGCCCCCCACCCGCCGACGGTGTCGAGCTGCTGGTAGGACATCTTGTCGCTACTCACCGGGCACCGTCGCAGTTGCGTCACTCGCGGTGGGCACCCTCAACATGATGGACGTACCCCTTCCAGGGGTTGACCAGACCTGGGCTTCTCCGCCCACCGCCTCGAGACGTTGTCGCACCGACTGGCGGATGCCGAGGCGATCCACAGGAACGGCCGACTCGACAAAGCCCCGCCCCGCGTCGATCACCATGACCGAGAGTTCGTTCGCGGTTCCCATCACGACGATCTCGGCGCGGTCGACTCCCGCGTGCTTCTGCACGTTCACGAGGCACTGTTTGACAGCGAGCCCGAGAGCCCGGTCGATCTCGGTGGAAATGGAACCGATCGCCGAAACGGTGCCTGTCACCTCGACGGTGAGGCCGAGTGCCTCGGCATCCCGGATGGCCGCGAAGACAGCGCTGTTCGCGCGCACGAGGCTTGCGGGCCCGTCGACCGCGGTCTCGGCTTCGGAGAGCCATTCGCCGCTTTCGAGAACGGCGAGATCGGTCTCGATCAGACTGCGCAGGTCCTTGTCGAGTGCACCATCTGCGGCGGCTGACACGGCCGCAAGATTGTTCAGTACTGTGTCGTGGAGCAGGGCCGCAGCCCGAAGTTCAACTCGCTCGCGAATCCCGGCGATCCGGTCCTCCATCGCCGCCCTCCGCAGCTGTGGACGCATTCGCCCAGGGCCCCGCCTGCCGACCACCGAGATGACGAGCATCATGACCACAGCGACGAAGGTGAAAGTGGCGGCAGCGTCAACCGTGACGTGCGAGCCAGTGACCACCGCCGCCGAGATGATCGCCGCCTCGCCCATGGCCAAACCGATGAAGGCCCAGAGCACGCTCGCGTTCGCGCCCGCGACCAACCCGCCCGCAAAGATCAGTGCTGCCTTGGGAAGAAACAACAGGAAGGCATCCGTCGACTCGGCCGCGGCAATGTTCGCCATGACCGACAACGCGTAAACGAACGCGGCGGCCGACCCCACGGCAATGTAGATGGCGGCGCTGCCGACACCTGCGCGGCTCGCGCAGACTCCGAAAACGAGGAGGCTGATGAGGGTTGCGTACAAGGCGGGCCAGAGCTCGGGGCCTTCCAAGTCAATCTGGTACGCAGCGACGCACAGGAACGCTGACGAAAGCGCGACGATGCCGATGACGCGGGAGAATTGCCTCAGGGACTGGCTCGCGATCTCCACGGCGAGCCTGACTGGCAGCTCGTGCGGCACCATCACCCCCATCGACTTCCGGCGTTTTAGGAAGACTATGTCACCCAAACCGCACGCGATGTACCCCGTTTCGGGGTTTATTCGGCGTGGGAGCGCTCTCTCGGTCGATTCGCTCGCCGGAGACCGGTTTGAAGGCCGCGTTCTAGCGCGAAATCGCGAGAACGTCCGCTGTGGTAGCGAGAGTTTCGCGGGCGAGGGCAGGATCACCGGACAGCTGCTGACCGAAGCTCGGCACCATGCGCGCAATCGCGGGTGCCCAGCGCTCGGCGCGGTCGGGGAAGCAGTTGTCGAGCAGCCCCAGCATGATCGGCACCGCGGTCGACGCCCCAGGTGAAGCGCCAAGCAGCCCCGCGATGCTGCCGTCGGACGAGGCGACCACCTCCGTGCCGAACTGCAGCACGCCGCCCTTCTTCCGATCCTTCTTGATGATCTGCACGCGCTGACCCGCCGTGATCTTGTACCAGTCGGCTTGCTCCGCCTTGGGGAAGAACTCGCGGAGGGCCCCCAGTTTGGTCTGCCTGCTCGCCAGCAATTGGCCGACGAGATAAGCGACCAGGCCGAGGTTGCCGAGCCCGGCCGCCACCATCGGTACCAGGTTGTGCCAGCGGATCGACCCGAAGAGATCGAGCCACGACCCAGTCTTGAGAAACTTCGGGCTGAAACCGGCGTACGGTCCGAACATGAGACTGGCCGCGCCATCCACCACTCTCGTATCGAGATGGGGAACCGACATCGGCGGCGAACCGTCTGCCGCCTTGCCGTAGACCTTCGCGTGGTGGCGGGCGACAATCTCGGGATTGTCGGTGCGCAGGAACTCCCCGCTCACCGGGAAACCCGCCGTAGCCGCGGATTTCGGGAATGCCCGCCTTCTGCAACAGGTTCAGCGCGTGACCGCCCGCGCCCACGAACACGAACCTCGCCGTCGCGGTTCGCGGAGTCTGGCCAACCGAATCGCGCACATTGATGCGCCAGGTGCCGTCGCGCAACTTCTTGAGGCCCGTCACTGTCTGCTCGAACCGCAGCTGCGCGCCGCCGTCTGTCAGGTGCTTCGTGAGATATCTCGTCAGAGCGCCGAAGTCCACATCGGTACCGGCTGCGATGTAGGTTGCAGCGATCGGCTGGCTCTTCTTCCTGCCCGCGATGAGCAGCGGCGCCCACTGGCGGATGACGGCGGCATCCTCGCTGTACTGCATGCCGGCGAAAAGCGGGTGATCCTTGAGAGCCTCGAAACGCTTCCTGAGGTAGGCGACGTTCTCCTCTCCCCAGACGAAACTCATGTGCGGAGTCGAATTGATGAACGCGCTCGGATCCGGCAGCGCACCCAGCTCAACGAGGTGCGCCCAGAACTGCCGGGAAATCTGGAACTGCTCGTTCACCTTGACCGCACTCGTGATGTCGATCGTTCCGTCGGCGCGCTGCGGGGTGTAGTTCAGCTCACAGAGAGCGGCGTGGCCGGTGCCCGCGTTGTTCCACGGGTTCGAGCTCTCGAGGGCGACATCTCCGAGCCGCTCGAAGATCTCGATGCTCCAGTCCGGCTCCAGCTGCTTCAGCAGGGTGCCGAGGGTTGCGCTCATGATCCCGCCGCCAATCAGGGCAACGTCAATGGGTTCGCTCACGCCCTCAGTTTAGTTGCGGGCGAGAGGTGCGTCGGACGGCCTCAGAGTCCGAGAAGCCGCAACTGCTCATTCATCCGGCGAGCAATTTCGGCGTAGCCGTCATCGTTGGGATGCAAGCCATCCGACGCCATCCACTCGGGATGACCCTCGATCCATCGGGAAGCGCCCGGAATGTAGTCCGCCCCCACGCGTGCCGCCGCCTCCTCGACCCAGATGATGATCTGGTCGACGGAGTCCGGCCGTTCATCCTTGTACCAGAACGGCTCGACCGCGATGATGCGGGCATCCGGCAACTCCCGCGCGAGCAGTTCGAAGTCAGCGATGATCGCGACACGGATGTTGTTCTCCGCTTCATCGAAGCTGAAATTATCGTTCAGCCCCATGGTCACAAACACGATCTCAGGCTCGAACTGGATCACCATGGTGGGCAGGTCGGCGTCGCCGAAGAAACCCCGGTTGTTGTAGAAGCCCAGACCATTGACGCTCGGATTGAATTCCTGCCAGTTGCGCTCGGCAGAAACGATCGTCGACCAGCGGTTGGCGGGATCGCTCGCGCCGGTGCCGAGAGTGTAGGAGTCTCCGTAGAAGGCGACTTTCACGCCGTCACCAGTTGGCGGCGTAGAGCGCACGCTGCCGATGAGCGCGACAATGAGAACCGCGACGAAGATCGCCGCCGCGATGATCTTTGTGCGCTTCGACATCTCCGCCATTCACGAGGTTCACCATCAGGATAGGCCAGACGCCCCCGCGACAATCAATCCGATGCCAGCGGCGAGCAGTCCGATGGCCAGTACGGCCGCCCCGATCCAGACGAGCGCGATCATCCCGTTCGCCTTCACCGGGTCGCGACCGGTCACCGAGAGGAAGAATCCAGCAGGGATGATCAGCGACGAGGCGAGTACTGCGAAGGACGCGCCGGCAAAGGGTTGGGGTACTCCATTGCCGAAGACCAGGATCACCACCACCAGACCCAGGATGACGAGCACCCCCGCGTGGCCGTGTCCTGCGCGGAAGAACTGCTTCTGCAGGTCGTTGGCGGGAATGCCGCCGCCGGCAACTTTCAAGAGGAAAGTACCCCCGAATTCGATACCGATGACCGCGAGCAGCGCTGCGCCGGTGATGATGAGTACGACGTTGTCGAGCATGGTGGATCCCTTCTGTTGGGTGGAACTACTGGGGAAAAAGCATTCCCGAAGCCCTGCGCGTGATCTCGAGCAGGTCACCGCCCGCCACCGCCTCGCGGATCTGGGCTGCATCGAGGGCGCCGGTCAGCGAGAGTGTCGCTATCCCATGCACGATCGACCATGCCGCGATAGTGGCGGCCGCGGTGTCCTCCTCGGTCGCGTGCCCGAGGCTGCGAACGCCCGCGCTGAGAATGGCGAAAGTGGCCCCGGCGGCTGCGCTGAGGTCGGGGTCGGTGCGATCAAGCAGCTCGGGGCGGAACATCACTGCGAAATGACCGGGGTGCTGCGTCGCGTACTCGACATAGGCGACACCCGTCTCGACGAGCGCTCCCGTCGTGCGCGGCACGCTCCCGAGCGCCTCGGCGAGGGACTTGTGACCCTCGATGGCGAGCGCAGTCAGTACGCCCTCCCGGCTTCCGAAATGATGGCGGAATGCCGTGTGGCTGACCCCCAGGGTTTTCGCAATCGCTCGCAGGCTCAGTGCGTCGGGCCCCCGCGTGCGGATCACGTTCGCCGCCTCGGCGAGAATCGCCTCCCGCAGGTCACCGTGGTGGTATGCGCTCATCACGCCCATAACTTACCACCGGTAACTTACCAGCGGAAGAAGGCGCCCCCTCCCTCGTGAGGGGCGTCATATCGACCTTCGCTCTAGGAGTTGAAGGGCGATATGACGCCCCTCACAGATTGCTCTCCTGCAACCTCGGTGCGGTCAGGCGGTGACGAGCTTCGCGGCGACGATTTCGGCGATCTGCACGGCGTTGAGCGCGGCACCCTTGCGCAGGTTGTCGCTGCTCACGAAGAAAGCGAGCCCCCGACCGCCCGGTACCCCCTCGTCCTGACGAATGCGGCCGACGAGGCTCGCGTCCTGGCCAGTCGCCTCGAGCGGGGTCGGAACATCCATCAGCTCGACACCGGGAGCATCCGCGAGAAGTTCCGTCGCGCGCTCGACGCTCAGGGCCGACGCGAACTCGGCATTGATCGACAACGAGTGGCCCGTGAAGACGGGCACTCGCACGCAGATTCCACTCACCAGCAGCTCGGGCAGCTCGAGGATCTTGCGGCTCTCGTTGCGCAGCTTCTTCTCCTCGTCCGTCTCGCCGAGGCCGTCGTCCACGAAGCTGCCAGCGTGCGGTATCACGTCAAATGCGATCGTCTTCGGAAAAGTGGATGCCGCAGGAAACTCGACCGCCGACCCGTCGTGAACGAGTCCAAGAGCTCCGCCCTCGATCGCGACCCGCGCCTGGATGAGCAGTTCTTCGCCGCCCTTGAGGCCCGCACCGGAAACCGCCTGGTATGTGCTCACGATGAGCCGCTGCAAACCTGCTTCCTCGTGGAGCACCTTGAGCGCGGGCATCGCCGCCATTGTTGTGCAGTTCGGATTCGCGATGATTCCCTTACGCGCCTGCTCGATGGCGTGCGGGTTGACCTCGCTCACCACGAGGGGCACGTCGGAATCCATGCGCCAGCCGGAGGAGTTGTCGATGACAAGCACTCCCGCCTCGGCGAAGCGGGGCGCCTGAACTTTCGAGAGCGTGGCGCCGGCGGAGAAAATCGCTATGTCGAGGCCGGCAGGATCGGCGGTCGACGCATCCTCGATGACGATGTCCTCCCCGCGGAAGGGAAGGGTCGTCCCCGCGCTGCGAGCGGAGGCGAAAAACCGGATCTCCTCGATGGGAAAGTTGCGTTGCTCAAGCAGCGCACGAACGACCGCGCCGACCTGGCCGGTGGCGCCGACGACACCGATTCGCACGCCCTGGCTGCTGCTGCTCATGCTGTTCCGCTCCTGAATGCCGGTTCAATGAGTTTCAATTCTAGGGTGCCCGTGCAGTCGGAGTGCGTACAGTGAAAGACATGGCAGACCCGGAAACCGCCAAATCCCGAGTGCGTCCCGACCCATTCGCCTGGACGGTGCCGCCGGAGGTCCGGTGGGGACTTCCTGATGTCGTCCTCGCGATATCCGTGTTCGTGCTCGCGATCATCGGGGGTGCGTTCGCGGCCAACCTGGGCATCGCGGTAACGGAACCCATCGCGTTCGCTTTCTCGCTCGCTACCTATCTCCTCATCACCCTCGTCGTCATCCACGCGTCATGGCGGCGCGGGCAACGCAGCCTGCGCCGTGACTTTCTGCTGGCGTTCCGCCCGGTGGACATCCTCATCGGGTTCGGTGTCGGCATCGCGGCGAGAATCCTCGCGCTGCTGCTCACTGTCGTCGTTGTCATTGTGACCGGCCACGTTCCTGATCAGGGAAACCTCGTGCTCGGTTCGGATGCCATCTGGGTGTTCTTGATCGGCATCGTGCTGGCGTCGCTCATCGCGCCGTTCGTCGAAGAGCTCCTTGTTCGCGGCCTCATCATGCAGTCGGTGCGCAACGCGATCCTCCGTCGCTCGGGCCCGCAGCAACCCGCGCCGCGATCGACCCAGTTTCGGGCGATGGCGGTGAGCGTGGTGATGAGCGCGCTGATCTTCGCCGCCCTGCACCTCTACCAGTCAGCGGATGTCGTCCTGCTGGTCATCCTCGGATTCAGCACTTTCCTGTTCGGCATCATGAACGGGATCATCGTGTACGCGACCGGCAGGCTGGGCAGCGCCATCGTGGCGCACATCGTGTTCAATGGCAGTTCGGTGCTGCTGGTCATCCTGTTACGCGCGACGGGACTGGATGCGGCCTAACGGCCCGTGCCCCCGTAAACCTGGGCGACCTCTTCGCCGTCGAGATCGAATGCGCTGTGCACAACCCGAACCGCGTCATGGATGGTGTCGGCACGAGTGACGACCGAGATACGGATCTCGCTCGTGGAGATCATCTCGATGTTGATTCCGGCTTCGTACAGCGCCGTGAAGAGCTTCGCCGACACCCCGGCGTTCGTGCGCATGCCAGCCCCGATGAGGGCAAGTTTTCCGATCTGGTCGTCGTAGAGCTGGTTCTCGAAACCAATGTCGTCCTTGGCCAGATCGAGCGCCGCCAAAGCCGCAGGGCCGTCTGCCTTCGGCAGCGTGAACGAGATGTCGGTGCGGCCGGTCGCTGCGGCGGAGACGTTCTGCACGATCATGTCGATGTTGGCGTTGGCATTCGCGACGATCGTGAAGATCTGCGCCGCCTTGCCTGGCACGTCCGGCACGCCGACGATGGTGATCTTGGCTTCGCTGAGGTCGGCCGCCACGCCCGCGATGAGAGGCTCTTCCACGCTGCTGTCTCCGTTTGACTCGTGAACTACCCTGGTGCCCTCGTTGTTGTTGAACGAGGACCTTACATGAAGCGTAACCCCGTGCCGCCGTGCATACTCGACCGCGCGGATGTAGAGAACCTTCGCTCCTGCCGCAGCGAACTCGAGCATCTCCTCGCTCGTGATGCGGTCGATCTTGTGGGCGGCGGGCACCTGGCGTGGGTCGGCGGTGAAGACACCGTCGACATCCGTGTAGATCTCGCACACTTCGGCACCGAGCGCGGCAGCGAGCGCGACGGCGGTGGTGTCGGAACCGCCGCGGCCGAGGGTTGTGATGTCGCCTGTACCTCGGTTGAACCCCTGGAAGCCGGCGACGATGGCGACGGCCCCATCATCCAGTGCCTCGCGCACGCGCCACGGGGTGACCGCGAGGATCCGCGCGGAACCGTGCTGGGCATCGGTGATCACGCCCGCCTGGCTGCCCGTGTAGCTGCGGGCCTCGACACCGAGGCTCTTGATCGCCATCGCGAGCAGCGCCATGCTGATGCGTTCCCCGGCGGTGAGCAGCATGTCGAGTTCGCGACCGGACGGCAGCGGCACGACCTCGTTGGCCAGGTCGAGCAGTTCGTCGGTGGTGTCGCCCATCGCCGACACGACGACGACGACGTCGTTGCCCGCCTTGCGCGTCTGGACGATGCGCTTGGCGACGCGCTTGATACCCTCAGCGTCAGTGACGGAGGATCCCCCGTACTTCTGCACGATCAAGCTCACTGGCACTCCCGCTTTTCGACGCAAGCTCGCTGACGCAAAGCCCAGCCACCGATTCTACTTGCTGCGGATGATTCGAACCGCTGTGTTGCGCCGCTTTACTGCTCGACCAGACGTCTGCCCTCGAACGCCCGCCCCAGCGTCACCTCGTCGGCGTATTCAAGGTCGCCGCCGACGGGGAGGCCCGACGCCAGGCGGGTCACGCGCAGGTTGGGTTGCACGAGCAGTCGGGTGAGGTAGGTCGCCGTCGCTTCACCCTCGAGGTTGGGGTCTGTGGCGATGATCACCTCGGTGACGGTGCCGTCCGCCAGCCGCTGAACCAGTTGGCGGATGCGCAGGTCGTCTGGGCCGATGCCATCGATGGGGGATATGGCGCCGCCGAGCACATGATAGAGACCTTTGAACTCCCGCGTTCGTTCGACCGCGACGACATCCTTCGCTTCCTCGACCACGCAGATCGTGGCCGGTGATCGGCGCGGATCGCGGCAGATCCCGCACGTCTCCTGCTCGCTGATGTTGCCGCAGATGTCACAGAAGCGAACCTTGTCCTTCACCTGCATGAGCACTTCGGCGAGCCTGCTCGCGTCGAAGTTCTCAGACTGCACGATGTGAAACGCAATGCGCTGGGCCGATTTGGGCCCGATGCCCGGCAGCCGGCCGAGTTCGTCGATGAGTTCCTGGACGATTCCCTCGTACATGGGTCAGTCCATTCTCGGGGTGACGCGCGGCGCGATCTGCTGCTCCTCGATGAAACTCGCGTTGAGAAGTTCGCGCACGACGGCCTCGCCGTACCTCGTATTGGTGCTGGCTTTCTCCGGCTCTGGGGTCGCCGTCTTGCGCGCTGAGCCTGCAACCTCGGTCGCTGAGCCTCCAACCTCGGTCGCTGAGCCTGCAACCTCGGTCGCTGAGCCTGTCGAAGCGCGACCGCCCGGGATGGGCGCGACAGCCCATCCCGACTCCGATTCAGCGGCAGGTTCGGGCTCAGGGTCAGGCTCTGGCTCCGGGCTCGCCAACCCGGATTCCACTTTCGCGATGAACTTCACGCGGATGCCCAGAACCTCAAGGATTGCGCGACGAAGGAACTCGCTCACACTCTCACCGGTCGCCTGCGGCTCCTTGAACTTCGCCACGTCGTTCTCGCTCGGGAAGGTGACGGTCAGCACGTCGTCGCGAAGCGCCCGGGCCTGCGAGGTGTAGACAACCATCCAGGCGCTTCGCTTGGCCTTCTGCACCCGGTTCAGAATCTCGGGCCAGGCATCACGGAGTTGCTGGAGGGTGACGGTGCGCGCGGTGGAGGTCTCGACGAGCTCGACCACCGGCTTCGGCTCGACCACCGGCTTCGGCTCGACCACCGGCGCGGTGGAGCTGGGAGAATCGCGAAGCGATTCCGCGACCCCAGCGCCGACGGAGCCTGCGACGTCGGTTACCTGCGAGCTACCACCACCGCGCACAAGCACCCGCGCAACCATGAGTTCAAGGTGCAGTCTGGGGGATGTCGCGCCGGTCATCTCCGTCAGGGCGTCGTTGACGACATCCGCTGCTCTCGACAGTTCGGCGGTGCCGAACCGCTGCGCCTGCCGCGCCATAGTCTCAAGCTCGGCTTCGGGAATGCCGCGCAGCACGGCCGACGCCCCCTTGCCGGTCGCGGCAATGATGATGAGGTCGCGAAGTCGCTCCAGCAGGTCTTCGACGAAACGCCGTGGATCCTGCCCGGTCTGGATGACGCGATCGACCGCCGTGAACGCGGCAGCCGCATCGGCACCACCGAGCGCGTCGATCACCTCGCCGAGGAGTGCCCCGTGCGTGAATCCGAGCAGGGCAACCGCGCGCTCGTACTCGACGTTGGTTCCCTCAGAGCCGGCGATCAGCTGGTCGAGCAGCGAAAGGGTGTCGCGCACCGATCCCCCGCCTGCGCGCACAACGAGCGGCAGCACACCCGGCGCGACGGTGACTTTCTCGCTCTCACACAGCGACTGGATGTAGTCGAGCATCTGGGCGGGCGGCACCAGCCGGAACGGGTAATGATGCGTTCTCGACCGAATAGTGCCGATGACCTTCTCGGGCTCGGTGGTCGCGAAGATGAACTTCACGTGCTCCGGCGGCTCCTCCACGATCTTGAGGAGGGCGTTGAAGCCGCCCGCCGTGACCATGTGCGCCTCATCGAGGATGAAGATCTTGTAGCGGTCGCGGGAGGGCGCGAAGATGGCGCGCTCGCGCAGGTCTCTCGCGTCATCCACTCCACCGTGGCTGGCGGCGTCGATCTCGACCACATCGAGCGATCCCCCGCCGTCGCGTCCGAGGTCGACACAACTCGGGCAGACCCCGCACGGGGTGTCGGTCGGACCCTCCGCGCAATTGAGGCAGCGGGCGAGAATTCGGGCGGAGGTGGTCTTGCCGCATCCACGGGGTCCGCTGAAAAGGTAGGCGTGGTTGACACGGTCGGTGCGCAGCGCCGTGCGCAGCGGGTCGGTGACCTGCGACTGGCCGATCAGCTCGGCGAAGGTCTCGGGGCGATACCGGCGATAGAGGGCTGTGACCACCCTCCAAGAGTAGTCGGCACCACCCACGCCCGGTCACGGCCTGTGGATGCCCGCCTCAACTGCGCTGGGGCCGTCGCAGTCGAGATTGGAGCCAGCCCGTTGCCGCCACCCAGGTGCGGTCTCGGATGACCAGCAGGTCGAGCGCGACCATGACGAGGGAGAAGGCCCACAGCCCGGTGAGAACCGCGATCGCCACGTGCATGCCCCCAACAATCACGAGGATGGCGATACGGCTCGGCCGCCAGAGCAGGCACAACGGAAACAGTGCCTGCGCGAACAGCGTCACCCAGGTGACGCCGTAGACGGCGATGTCCCACTGCCACGCGAGCTCGTTCAGTTGCGGGAACGGTGAGTACCCGTCGATCGTGAGCGGGTAGTAGGCGGCGGTGCCGTCAAGCCAGGCCTGATCGGTGAACTTGTAGTAGCTCGAAGTGACATAGATGACGATCAGCTGCACCACGCAGAGCACGAGCGCGGTGTTGTGCACGAGGATCCCGATCCAGGCACGCGGATGCGCGACAACCGGTCGCCGGGAACGAGAGAGGGCATCGATCGACCAGTGCTTCGACAGGTCCGCGAAGACCAGGAAAACGAGGGTGATGCGCATCACGGTGTCGCCGCTGTTGTTCAGCACCGTGCTGTTGGAGCTCAGGCTCTCCCAGAAGACCAGCAGAAGCGGGGTGACCCAGCGCGTCTTCCACCCTGCCACGAACACGACAGCGAGCAGGATGAGTGCCCAGTAGCACAGGTCGAACAGCACCGGGTTGTCCTTCGGGAAGAGCACCGAGAACAGCAGGGGAACATCTCTGGATTCGACTCCGGGGTCGACCCAGCGCGACGCGAACCCCCAGAGGTACGCGCGGTCGGCGAAGTTCGTCGTGAGCACCATGAGCATGATGAGGCCGTAGATCACACGCACGAGGGCGAAGCTGAAGCTTGCGTGCCGTTCGCGCAGTGACCAGGCAAGCGCCCTCTCGGCGAGCGCATCCACTGGCCGGACTCTTGTCGTCGGCCGGTCCATGAGTCCCGTCACGATTGGGGCCCATACCTTTCGATCACGTCGCGATAGACCTCAACAACCTGTGGGTCGTACGCGCCCGGCAGCTCTCTCCAGCCGTACTCCACAACAGATCTGTCGTACTGCGGAGGATCGAACCGGAACTCAAAATCGTTCGAACGCTGGCGGATGACGCGCCACCGGATCTCGATCGGATCCTGCCCCCAGTACGCGGCAGCGAAGTAGCCCGTGTAGCTCGTCAGCATGCGCTCGTGGTTAAGGAAATTAGTGGGTTCTTCACCGTCGTAGGCGCGCGCAATCGCTGATTCCAGCGCGGCGGCACTAACGGCCGGGCCCTCCGCCTGCACGACCTGCTTCTGTGCGGGGTCCAGCAACGTGAACGCGATTTCGTAGTGCTCCAGCGCGTTCCGCGACGACTTTGCCACGCGCACAGGGATCAGGGGTTTCGTGATTGCGCCAAGCTCGATGCGGGTTATTCCAAGCCACTCGCTCTCCACGACCTCCCCGGAGTCGTCCAGCCACCGCGCCTGGACCTCAAGCTCACGATTGGTCTTGATCACGTTCGGCGCGAAGAGGCGCCAGCTCTGGGAGAAATAGGTGTTCTTGGCCACATCGTGAAGCGGGGCGTCCACGGCGAAGAAGTAGAAGATGCCGAAAATGAAGGAGAGGACGGTGAGGAACGCGACCAGTCCGGCCGTGCGCGCGCCGCGCGGGAAGTGCGAGCGCTCGACCCCCTGCCCACGGTTCACGCGCCCATTCTGGCACGCTCGAATCGTTCGCGAGGAGATTCGGTCGACACGCCGTTCGCGGCGACGCGATGTGCGGCGTGTCGCCCATTTCTCCTCGATTGGGTGCGGCGGCGCCTCCTCCCCATGCCGTGCTCTTCGCGATTGCTCCCCGGCGGTCGCGGCTTGGAGCGCCGACACTGCCGCGACTCACCACCCTGTTGCGATGGATGCCCTGCTGTGCTCGCTCGGACATGTCGCCACCTCGCGGCAACTCGCCGCCCGCAATGTCACCCCGGCTGCGCTGCGCCTAGCGGTACAGAGGGGCAGGGTTATTCGACTTCGGCGCGGAGTGTACGGCTGCACGCACCTCGATCGGAGCATGGCGCGGGCGGCACGGATCGGCGGTGCAGTCAGCTGTGTCTCACTGCTCGGTGCGCACGGGGTGTGGGCGGGGCACTCAGGGCAGCTGCACCTGCAGGTGCCGCCGCACTCGTCTGTCACAGCGACGAGTGGCACGCGCATCCACTGGGAGACTCCTCGCTTCGGCATGCATTCGCAGTGGCAAGCGTCGCGCATGCAGGCGCTCTGGCAGGCGATCCGATGCCTCGACGCCGAGAACGCGCTAGCCGCACTCGAATCGGCCGTGCACGAGGAATTCCTCACCTGGGAGCAGGTGCAGCAGGTGGTGAGCATCGCGCCGAGACGGCTTCAGAGCATCATCCGCCGAATGATTCCGAACAGCGGCTCCGGCAACGAGACGATCGTGCGCATGCGAGTCGAAGACGCCGGGTACCACGTCGAGCCTCAGGGCTACGTACCGGGCATGGGCCACCAGGATCTCGTGATCGAGGGCTGCGTGGGACTCGACGTCGACGGTCGCAAATGGCATGAGAGCGACGATCGGTTCGCGATCGACCGCGACCGGGATGTGCACGTCGAGGGGCTCGGGCGGCACGTGCTGCGGATCCGAACCGCGCACATCTTTCGAACGTGGCCACACACACTCGCTGTCATCGACAGGGTCGTGATGGATGCCAGGCGCGAGCAGCAGCGCCGCTTCGGCCGCGTGATCGTGAGGGCGGATGACCCGCTCTAACCGAGGAGATTCGGTCGACACGCCGTTCGCGGCGACGCGATGTGCGGCGTGTCGCCCATTTCTCCTCCGTTGCGTGCGGGGTGGCATGCAACGGCAAAGAAAAGGACCCCTCGCGCACCCGCCAGAGCCCGGTTACCCTTGCTACGTTTCCGTCCTGGGGGAGTTGGCCTGGATGGCGCCACGCGAGGAGCCACCGACCACTTTAGCCGATCACAGCGCGCCGGGCATGGCACTGGTTTTCAGCGGATAGCCGTGTTTGACTCACGACATGAGATTCGTCATCGCCGGCGGCCACGGCAAGATCGCCCTCATCATCCAGCGTTTGCTCACCGACGAGCTGCACGACGCTGTCGGTATCATCCGCAACCCCGACCACGTCGATGAGGTGGAGGCTTCCGGAGCATCCGCTCTCGTGCTCGATCTTGAGAGAACGAGCGTGACGACGCTCGCGAGCCACCTCGAGGGGGCGGACGGTGTCGTGTTCGCTGCGGGCGCGGGGCCGGGTAGCGGTGCCGAACGCAAACTGACCGTCGACCGTGACGGCGCGATCCTGCTCGCGGATGCCGCCGAACTCGCGGGTGTGCGCCGCATGATCGTCATCTCCGCCATCAACGCGGACCGCTTCGACCCGCACTCCGACGACGTCTTCCAGGTCTACCTGCGGGCGAAGAGCGAGGCGGATGCCAACATCCGCGAACGGGACCTGGAGTGGACGATCGTCCGGCCCGGCAGCCTCACCGATGAACCGGCGACCGGAATGGTCATGGTGGCCGACGACGTACCCAACGGCAGCATTCCCCGGGCGGATGTCGCGGCCCTCGTCGTCTCGCTCCTGACCACTCGCGAAGGAATCCACCGGCAGCTCGAGGTGGTCGCGCGCGACACCCCCAACATCGAAGTGCGCCTCTAATCGCGGTCGAACGGATGAGGGTGCTGGTGTGCGGGGCCGGCATCGCCGGCCTCACCGTCGCCCGCCAGCTGGCGCTCGGCGGCTGGCAAGTGACCGTCGCTGAGAGCGCGCCCGAACGGCGCGATCAGGGGTACATGATCGACTTCTTCGGTCCGGGGTTCGACGCCGCCGACAGCATCGGCTTGCTCCCCCGCCTGCGCGAACTTGCCTACCCGATCGACGTGGTCAACTTCATCGACAGCGCGGGCAGGACCCGCCACCTCGACTACACACTCGTCGCCAAAAGCCAGGGCGGCAGGCTGCTGAGCCTCATGCGACAGGACGTCGAGCTCGCCCTTCTCGAGAGCCTCCCGGCCGGCGTCGACGTGCAGTTCGGCAAGACCGTCGCAACGGTGAGCCAGACAGCGGATGCCGTGACCGCCGGATTCTCGGACGGTTCGTCCCTGGGCGCGGACCTGCTGATCGGTGCCGACGGCATCCACTCGACGGTGCGTGCGCAGGTCTTCGGGCCGGAGGACCGCTGGGTGCGACAACTCGGCTACCACACGTGTGCGTACACCTTCGATGACGACGCGTTGCACCGCAAGCTCGACGGCACCTGGGGTTTCACCGACACCATTGACCGCATGGGCGGCCTCTATGCGATGCGCGACGGCAGGGTCGCCTTCTTCGGCGCCCACCGCGTCGACGATGTGCGGCTGCCCGGAAACCGCAGGGCGGCCGTGCTCGAGGCCTACTCCGGCCTTGGCTGGCACATCGACGAGGCGCTCGCGCACTGCCCGGACGACTCCGACCTCTACTACGACCAGGTCGCGCAGGTCGAACTCTCCCCGTGGAGCCAAGGGCGCGTGGTGCTGGTGGGCGACTCCTGCCAGGCGGTTTCGCTCCTCGCCGGGCAGGGCGCATCGCTCGCGGTCGCCGGTGGCTACCTGCTCGCGAGGGAGCTTCTCGCCGCGACATCCACCGGCTCGATCACCGAAGCCCTTGGTCGATACGAACGGAAGTGGATGCCCGTCGCCGCGAAGAAACAGGCCGCCGGTCGCCGCTCTGCCGCGTCATTCCTGCCCCGCTCCAGCTTCGGCCTCGTGCTGCGTCGCGCGGGCCTCCGGCTCATGCAGCTGCCGGGTGTAGGACGCCTCGTGAGCTCAAGAGTTGTGGGGAAGCAGGGCGCGGCGCTGCAGTGAGGGCCTCAGCCCCCAACCGCGGCAGCCGTCTGCCGCGCGATCTCCAGTTCCTCATTGGTGGGGATGACGAGCACGGCGACCGGTGCGCCCTCGGGCGAGACGAAGCGTGTTTCGCCGCTCGTGGCGCGATTGCGCTTCGCGTCGATTGCTATCCCAATGAACTCGAGCATGACGAGCGTTCTCTCCCTGATCATGGCGCTGTTCTCGCCAACCCCACCGGTGAACACGATCGCGTCGATGCCACCGAGCTGGGCGATGTAGGCGCCGACGTAACCGCGGATGCGGTGGCAGTACACATCGAGCGCCAGTCGTGCCGACGCGTCGCCGTCGGTTGCGGCAGCGATCACGTCGCGCATGTCGCCGGTTCCGGCGAGGCCGAGCATGCCGCTCCGGCGGTTGAGCAGGTCATCGAGGTCGTCGACGTCGAGCCCCGCCTCGCGGTGCAGGTGGACGAGCGCACCCGCGTCAATGTCGCCCGACCGTGTGCCCATCACGAGGCCCTCGACCGGGGTCATGCCCATGCTGGTCTCCCGGGAGAGCCCCCCGTTGACAGCCGTGATGGATGCCCCGTTGCCCAGGTGCAGCACGATGATCTTCATCGCGGAAATGTCACGGTCGAGGAAATGCGCGGCTGCCTCTGAGACGAACTTGTGCGAGGTGCCGTGGAAGCCGTACCGCCGCACGCCGTACTCCGCTGCCAGCCCCGCGTCGATTGCGTACGTGAACGCCTCCGGGTGCAGGCTCTGGTGGAATGCCGTATCGAACACGGCGACGTGCGGCACATCCGGCAGCGCCAGCCTGGCGGCACGAACGCCTGAGACGTTGGGCGGATTGTGCAGCGGCGCAAGCGTGGAGAGCGCGTCGATTCTGCGCTCGACCTCATCGGTGATGACGGTCGCATCGCGGAACTCGGCGCCGCCATGCACGACCCGGTGACCGACCGCCGTGATGGTGCGGTCACCGACCGTCGCGAGTGCATCCTGTACTCCCGCCTCGTAGTCGGTGACTCGCTCGACAAGACCACTCACCACGGACTCACCGGTGTCGAGGTCGACCAGCTGGTACTTGATCGACGAGGAGCCGCAATTGAGCACGAAGATCATGCAACTGATCCCGCCGGTGAGGTCTCGACGGGCTCGACCACCGCAGCAGCCTGGATCGCCGTGATCGCGACCGTGTTCACGATGTCCTTCACGAGGGCACCGCGCGAGAGGTCGTTGATGGGCTTGTTGAGTCCCTGCAGCACCGGTCCGATCGCGACCGCCCCCGCACTGCGCTGCACCGCCTTGTAGGTGTTGTTTCCCGTATTGAGGTCGGGGAAGATGAACACCGTCGCCTTGCCTGCGACCGTCGAACCCGGCATTTTGGCCGCTGCCACAGCCTCATCCGCCGCCGCGTCGTACTGGATGGGACCCTCCACGAGCAGCTCCGGCGCCCGTTCCCGAACGAGTGCGGTCGCCTCGCGAACCTTCTCGACATCCGCTCCCGCTCCCGACTCTCCCGTGGAGTAGCTCAGCATGGCCACCTTCGGGTCGATGCCGAACTGCACCGCCGTCGCTGCGGACGAGATGGCGATGTCCGCAAGCTGGTCGGCCGTGGGCACGGGAATGATCGCGCAGTCGCCGTAGACGAGCACGCGGTCGGCGAGCGCCATGAGGAACACACTCGACACAACCGAGACACCGGGTTTGGTCTTCACGAACTCGAACGCCGGTCGGATCGTGTGGGCGGTCGTGTGCGTCGCACCGGACACCATGCCATCGGCGAGACCAAGGTGCACCATCATGGTGCCGAAGTATGAGACATCCGTCACGGTGTCGCTCGCCTGCTCCACGGTGATGCCCTTGTGTGCGCGCGCCTTCGCGTACTCCTCGGCGAAGCGCTGGCGCAGCTCCGGATCGAAAGGACTCACGATGGACGCCTCAGCGATGTCGAGTCCCAGCTCGATTGCCCGGGAGCGGATGCTCGGCTCATCCCCGAGGATGGTCAGTTGCACAACTTTGCGTTTCAGCAGGGTGCTTGCCGCGCGCAGGATGCGGTCGTCGTCGCCCTCCGGCAGCACGATGTGACGGCGGTTCTCTCGCGCACGCTCGAACAGTGCGTACTCGAACATGAGCGGGGTGACGACGGTCGATGGACTCACCTCGAGCCGGTCCAGCAGCAGGTTCGCGTCGACATGCTCGTCGAAGAGCGCGCGGGCGGTGTCGTATTTGCGCTGCGATTCTGCCGCAAGCCGGCCGCGGATGCGCGTCAGGCGCTGGGCGGTCTCGTAGGTGCCGAGATCGTTGGCCGCTATGGGCAGGCTGGAGCGAACCCCCGCAATCAGTTTCTCGATCTGGGGCGCGAGGGCGAAGCCCCCGTTGAGGATGATGCCCGAAAGCGAAGGGAAGGTCTCGGACGCGTGGGCGAGGAGGGTACCGACCAGCACATCGCTGCGATCACCCGGCACCACCACCACCGAGCCCTCGGTGAGCCGAGGCAGCACGTTCTCCATCGACATCGCCGCGACGATCACGCCGAGTGCCTCGCGCTCGAGCAGTTGCGGGTCGCCCGAAAGCAGTCGTGAATCCGTTGCCGTGATCAGCGCCCCAACCGTGGGGGCAACCAGGAACGGATCCTCCGGAAGCGCCCAGACGGGAACGTCGCGCATTCGATCATCCAGTGCTCCCGACACCGCGGCGGCGATCTCGGTGAGCCGACCCGGATCGGAGCGGTTGGCGACGATCGCGAGCAGTTCGGCGTGCTCCGAACGAAGTTCAGCGGTCGTGAGTTCGGTGACCTGGCGCAATTCGTCGGGCGTGCGTGCGCTCGCTCCGTCTGAGTGCCTGCCGCCGAGCACGAGCAGCACGGGCGCGCCCAGGTTGGCCGCGATGCGGGCGTTGTACGACAGCTCGGTGGGGCTGCCGACATCCGTGTAATCGGAGCCGAGAATGACGACCGCATCACACTGCCGGGACGCGATCGCGAACCGTTCGATGATGTCGCTGAGCGCCTGGTCGGGTTCGGTGTGAACGCGCTCGTAGGTGGTGCCGATGCAGTCCTCGTACTTCAGGTCGGCGGTCGAATGGGCGAGCAGCAGCTCCAGGACATAGTCGCGCTCCGTCGACGAGCGCGAGATCGGGCGGAAGACGCCGACCCTGCTCACGCCCCGCGCGAGCATCTCCAGCACCCCGAGCGCGACCGTCGACTTGCCGGTATTGCCTTCGGCGGAGGTGATGTAAATACGGGTCGGCACGGTCCCAGCCTAGGCACCCCAGCGCGACGGGCACAGTCGCATGTGGGTAGGATGCTCTATGGCTCCCGTCCCCCGCGACGTGGGCCCGCCAGGAGGATTCGCCTAGTGGCCTATGGCGCACGCTTGGAAAGCGTGTTGGGTGAAAGCCCTCGGGGGTTCGAATCCCCCATCCTCCGCCACCGATGCGCGTTTACTCAGCCCACGTTCGACTTTCTCCATCGCCGCGGTGTTTTGTTATCCGCGCTGAAGTTATAACCACCGCAGCGATAACGGAACACCGCGCTGTTTCGCGGCTACCGCCGCTTTAGCGTGCCGAAGACACCGCGCAGCACCTCGCGCACGACCGTCTGCCCCGTGCGCGAGCCGAAGATCGCGTCGATCGGGTTCTTCTCGCGGCGCTGCGCGGGCGTGCGAGTCGTCGTCGGGCGCGACTTCGGCCGGGAGGCCCGCTCGAACTCGCGCTGCACCTTCTCGTACTCCTTCTGGAGCTTGATCTGGTCGGCCTCAGCCCGCTTCGCGGAGTCCGCTGCCGCGGCAGCGTTCATGCGCACAGCGAGAATTCGCGTGCGGACTCGCGGTCGATCGGCGTTCCGTAGCGGGCGAGGAGGGGCGAAGCATCCACTGTCGCCTGCAGGTGCGACTCCGGCGACGGCTCCATGGAACCCTGCGGGGCACGCAAGCCGGGTCCACGCGACGGGGCTCGGCGCGCCCTTCTCGTTCATGACGGTCACGATTGCCTCACCCGTGGCAAGGGTCGTGAGCACGTCCTGCAGGTCGTAGCCGGAGGTCGGGTACGTCGACACCGTCAACTTGAGCGCCTTCGCCGCGTCGGGGGTATGCGCGCGAAGCTGGTGCTGCACCCGGCTGCCGATCTGTTCGAGAACCTCGGTCGGCACGTCTTTCGGCGTCTGCGTGACGAAAACGATTCCGACACCCTTTGAGCGGATGAGGCGAACCGTCTGCGTGATGGCAGCGACGAAATCCTTCGATGCCCCGTTGAAAAGCAGGTGTGCCTCGTCGAAGAAGAACACGAGCTTCGGTTTGTCGAGGTCGCCGACTTCGGGGAGGTCGTTGAAGAGTTCGGCGATGAGCCACATGAGGAAGGTGGAGAAGAGCGCGGGCTTGTCGTGCACGCCGGGGAGCTCAAGCAGGCTGACGAGCCCGGTGCCGTCGGGGTTCGTGCGAAGGAACTCGTTCGTGTCGAACTCGGGCTCGCCGAAGAAGACATCGGCGCCCTCGTTGGCGAAGGTGATCAGCTCGCGCAGGATGACACCCGCGGTCGCCTTGGATATGCCACCCAGCTGCGCGAGCTCCGGCTTTCCCTCGTCGCTGACGAGCCAGGTGAGCACGGCGCGCAGGTCGGAGAGGTCGACGAGCGGCAGACCCGCAGAGTCGGCGTAGTGGAAGACGAGGCCGAGGCTCGACTCCTGCGTCGCGTTGAGGCCGAGCACTTTCGACAGCAGCAGCGGTCCGAAGCCGGAGACCGTCGCGCGGATCGGGATGCCCATACCCTGGCCGCCGAGCGAGAAGAACTCCGTCGTGCTCGCCGTCGGTTTCCAGTCCTGGCCGAGTGATTCGGTGCGAGCGAGCAGCTTCTCGCTGGAGGCACCCGGACTCGCTATGCCACTCAGGTCGCCCTTGATGTCGGCGGCGAACACCGGCACCCCGTTCGCTGCGAGTTGTTCGGCGAGCACCTGCAGTGTGCGGGTCTTGCCGGTTCCGGTCGCACCGGCAACGAGACCGTGGCGGTTGAGCATCGAGATCGGGATGCGGATGGGCACGTCTCTGAGGACGTCACCATTGACGAGGGCACCCATCTCCAGGGCGGGCGCATCAAATGTGTAACCAGCTCTGATGGTTTCAACCTGGTCGGTCGTGAGTGGGCCGGTCGCCGGGCCGGTGGATGCTGCCGCCGTACTCCGCTCCGCCGCCAACGCCGCCTCGGCATCCGCCAGCGCTCTCCGAGCTGCTTCGACCTGGGCTGCGGCATCCGTCATCTTGAAATCCTACTTCGCCGGATTGCCGCCGACCGCTGCGTCTGCTCCCGAAAAGGGGGTGGAGCGCCCGCCGCAATATTGCAGTCGCGGTTGTAGCTTTGCAGCATGGACGGGTTCGAGCTGCAGCTTCAGCGCAACGCCGACCTCATCGCGAAGCGCAAAGAGCTGGGCGACAAGGTTCGCACGCCGCGCGAGATTGAGCACTTCGCCTACTTCCGCCGTCACCGGGCGGGTCAGGCCGCAGCCCTTGAACTGGATGACGCGGGCTTCGACGTCTTTCTGCACCGCAAGGTCTTCGGCAAGAGTGCGCTCATCGCAACCAAGATCGCGATGGCCGACCTGAAGACCGCGAACGACCTCTCCCGGACCGTCTATGAAATCGTGCGGAAGCACCTCGGCAAGTATGACGGCTGGGGAGCCGTCATCATCGAGTAGCTCGGCTACCCCTCCTGTGCTGCCCGTCCGCGACGCGCCGCGATGAAGGAACGGACGCCTGCGGCGATGTAGACGATGAGCACCACGAACATGACGGTGCTCAGCACCACTGCGGTGGGGCGCTCGGCTGTTCCCGCAAAGACCTCACCCAGCCGAACGACATTCATCACGGACCCGAGCACGCCGATAACGGCGACCAGGAGCGCGGCGTGGATCGCATGCCGGCGGAATCTCTCGTTTCTCGCGAGCAATCCGCAGATGATCAGGAGCACTCCAACCGCGCTGGGAATGAGCGCAGTGAGGCTTTCCGCACCGGTGAGGACGTAGCCAAGAACTCCGGCGAGAGTGAGGACGGCTCCAACGATGAGCGTGAGGGTTGTCATGACTTCCTTTCCTTGATGCGCTTCAGCGCAGCAGCAACGGCTTCCGTAGCGCCCACTCGGTGAGCAGGTCTTCGCGCACCTCGACGCCGCTGCCGGGCCCGGTCGGCACGGCGAGCTGGCCGTCATCGAGCACAAAGGGTTCCGTGAGATCCTCGGCGTAGTAGCGGCTGGATGCCGAGGTGTCACCGGGGAGTTCGAAGTTCTCCATGGCGGCGAGTGCGACGTTCGCGGCACGACCGACACCGGTTTCGAGCATCCCACCACACCAGACGGGCACCCCGAGTTCGGCGCACACGTCGTGGACGCGCATCGCCTCGAGGTATCCCCCGACACGGCCCGCCTTGATGTTGACGACGCTCGTCGCCCCGCGTTCGATGGCGTCAGCCGCAATCTCGGCGTTCACAATAGATTCATCGAGGCACACCGGCGTCGCGATGGACTCCGCCAGCAGGACGTGGGTGAGGATGTCCTCTTCCACGAACGGCTGCTCGATGAGCAGTAGCCCGAACTCGTCGAGCTGCTGCAGGTGAAGGATGTCGGCCGCCGTGTAGGCGGTGTTCGCATCCACCTGAAGCGGCATGTCCGGGCCGAGCGCCTCGCGTGCGGCTCTCACCGGCTCGATGTCCCAGCCCGGTTTGATTTTCAGCTTGATGCGCTTGTAGCCCTCGTCGACATAGCCGGCGATCTCGTCGAGCAGCGCGTCGATGCTGGTGCGAAATTCCGACCGAGACGCCACAGTCGACACGATCGCGCACCGCCTCGAAGTACTCCGCGAAGCTCCGACCCTCTGAGCGCAATTGCGCATCGAGGAGGGCGGTTTCGAGTGCCGCCTTCGCCATGCGGTGGCCGACCACGAATGCCACCTGGGCAGCGAAATTCTCGGCGGATGTTGCGGGCCCATCCAGCACGGCCGGCACGAGATAGTGGCGCAGCACATGCTCCGCGCCTTCCACGTACTCACTCGAATAGACGGGCCTCTCACCGGCGACACATTCGCCCCAGCCGTCTCCGACATCTGTTCGCACCCGCAGCAGCAGCACGTCGCGCGCGGTCTGCACCCCGAACGATGTCTCGAAGGGACGCACGAGCGGCATCGCGATCCGGTGCAGCTCGACCGCTTCAACCTTCATTCCGCCAGCCTACCCGCGGTGATCGCGAGAGCCCCGCTGGGCAGTTCGTCGAATCCCAGCCGGTCATAGAAGGCGCGAGCGTTGGTGTTCGCGGGGTCCATCGTCAGATGCAGGCCGTGGATGCCGCGGGCGGCCAGCTGCGCCCGCAGCCTTTCGATGAGCTGTGCGCCCTACCCCCCGCCCCTGCACTTCCGGCAGAAGGTCGATGTGGAGGTGCGCGGGAAACTCGTCCACCTCTTCGATGAGCATGCGGCGCGGTGTGAATCCGAGGTGCAGCAGTTTCTCCTCTGGGGTGACCGGCGGGTCGACGTGGGTGTACTTGGCGGCGAGCCGCGGCATCCACTGCTGCTCGTAGCGGTCGACGAACGAGCGGGTGTCTGCTGTGCCGATGATGTAACCGGCCATGCCGGTTTCAGTCTCGATGACCGAGGCGAGTTCGGGCTCGAGAAGCAGATATGGTTCGCAGAACAGGTCGGGCATGACGTCGTCGGAGGAGTAGAGACCTGTTGCGTCACCACCCGCCGCCGCCGTGCGCAGGCAGATTTCGCGGAGTGCGGGGAGGTCCGCGGGGGCGTACGGGCGGATGGTTTGGGTCATGAGATCTCGACGAGCTCGATCACCGAGATCTCGGCAGGCTCGATCACCGGATGCTCAAGCTGTTCGCGGATCTGCCAGGCCTGCCCGTAGCCGCCGTCGGCTTCCGGCCGCGCCATCAGCTCGAGGAACGGCTCCGCGTCGAACGCCTCCGGACCGAGCACTCCGGTGCCGCTCCACGCGCCGGACGCGAGCAGCTCGAGTGCGATGACCGGGTTGAGTGCGGTCTGCCACACGACGCACTGGCTCTCGTACTCCGCCATCGTCCACTCGTTATCGCTTACGTGGTAGAGATACACCTCGCGCCGATTGCCGTCGACTCCGGTTCCGGTGACCCACAGGCCGGCGCAGGTCTTGCCGGTCATCCGCGGTCCGATGGATGCCGGGTCGGGCAGGCCCGCCGCCACGACATCACGCGGGGCCACCATGACGGGGCCATCCGCCGAGCGCACCCGGATGGGTTCGGTCTTGTCGAGCCCCAGCTGGTTGAGCGTTTTCAGGATGCCGATGAACTCATCGCCGAGCCCGTACTTGAAGGTCACGCGCTTCGCGTCGACCCAGCGCGGCATGAGCAGTACTTCCTCGTGCTCGACGTTGACGCACTCGACCGGCCCGATGCCCTCAGGGAAGTCGAAAATCTCGGGCTCGCTGAACGGCGGCGTGGTGTACCAGCCGCGCTCCTTCTCCCAGATCACGGGAGGGTTGAGGCACTCCTCGATCGTCGTCCAGATGCTGAACGAGGGCGCGAAGATCTCGTTGCCGGCCTCGTCGCGAACCACGAGGTTGGCGCCGTCACGCACGCCCAGCTCGTCGATCTCGCTGAACAGGTGGTCGGCGGCGTAGCGGGCGAAAACGTCGCTCAGCCCCGGCTCCACGCCCATGCCGACGAGCGCAAGACGGCCCGCCTTCTCCCAGTCGGGTGCCTGGGCGAACTGGTCATCGCCGAGCTTCACCCCCGTCTCCGAGTGCGGATTCGTCGGGTGCGGCTCAGACAGGCTCATCGCCATGTCCATGTAGTCCGCGCCCGCCGCGAGCGCCCCCGCAAAGATCGTCGGCACGAATTTCGGCTCGACCGCGTTCATGACGTGGGTGATGCCGTGAGCCTTCGCGACATCCGCCACACTGTCCGGATCGGACGCGTCAATCTTCGCCGCAACCAGGCGCAGGTCTTCCGCGCCCTTGTGCTTCGTGATCCACGCGATGGTGCGCTCCGCCCTGGACAGGTCGTAGTCGCTCACCACAAGAAGTTCGAAGAAGTCGCGGCGCACCGCGATCTTGGCAAAAGCGTCACCGACGCCACCGGCACCCACAAGAAGAATACGCATGGCGCAACGCTACCGGTTCGCGCGATTCAGTTGTGTGGATGCTCGTTGCCGGAGGAATACAACCGTCTGCCCACCTCATGCTGATGTCGTTCATGACTCAACCGATAAGCCAGGGGCGCCCAGAGAATGACCGCGACCCCAACCCCGACGAGTACGGCACCGACCGTGTCAGTGACCCAGTGCGCGCCGAGGTAAGTGCGGCTGAGTGCCATGAGAACGGTGTACGCGACCCCGGCAACCCAGAGCCACGCAAACCGGAAGATGATACCGAGCGCGACCGCCGTCGTCGCCGCGTTCGCGACATGACCAGACGGAAAGGCCGCACTATCGATCACGATGAGGATGTCGTCGGGACGCGGGCGGCCGAAAATATTCTTCAGCACCTGCACCGTGAGTGCACTGGCTGCGGCGGCAATCGCGAAGTACAGGGCGCCCCAGCGGTGCCGAGAGAGCGCGAGCGCGAGCACAACGCCGAGGGGCACGACGATCACCCCGAACCAGCCGCCGCCGACGAAGTCCATGATGAGCGAAAGGAATTCGAGCACCGGATGCCGGTTCTCGATGATCTCTTCCATCCATTCGGCGTCGACCGCGAGCGGCGCGTTCTCGCCCAGAAATATGGTCAGGCCGAGAAGGACGACGAGCACTATCGCCGCAACACCGCTGTAGAGCTGCCAGTGGTGCGCGACGTACCACGCCTTGCGTTCGCTTTCGTCAGCGAACGGAGCCTCGGGCTTGTCTTCCATCACTTCACGTTAGCGCGCGGTGGCTGGCAGCTATTCGGGCAGTCGGCGGGTGTGAATGAGGTCTGAGTACCACCGCGCGCTGTCTTTCACTATGCGCTCCTGCGTGTCGTAGTCGACGCGCACGATGCCGAACCGCTTCGAGTAGCCGTACCCCCACTCGAAGTTGTCGAGGAACGACCAGACGAGGTATCCGCGAAGGTCGACACCTCTCTTGATCGCCCGATGCGCCGCAGTGAAGTGGCGGCGCAGGTAGTCGAGTCGATCGCTGTCGTGAACGCGGCCATCCACGACCTCGTCATCGAAGGCTGCACCGTTCTCGGTGATCATGAGCGGCGTTTCCGGAAACTGCTCATGAAGTGAGACGAGCAACTCCTCGAGGCCGTCCGGGGCGATGTTCCAGCCCATCGCGGTGTACGGTCCCTGCTGAGTGAGAAACTCGACGTTCGTGCTTCCCGGCCACGGGGATCCACCGACGTTCTTGTGCCCGTCGGCATGCTGTCGTGGCGAGCGTCCGTCCCACATTTTCACAGTAACCGTTGAGTAGTAATTGACGCCGAGGAAGTCCACGGGCTGATGGATGAGATCCAGATCGCCGGGCTGAACGAACGCCCAATCCGTTACGCCGGCGGTGTCTTCGAGCAGATCGTCTGGGTAGGCACCGCGCAGCATCGGCCCGGTGAACGCGCGGTTGGCGAGGGCGTCGATTCGTCGCACGGCCTCTGGTGCGGTCTCGTCATCCGCGGGCCTGATGACGTGGAAGTTGAGGGTCACGGAGTACTGCACATCTGCCTTGGAGACCACGCCGCGCAGCGCAGCCAGCGCGAGCCCGTGGGCGAGGTTGAGGTGATGTACGGCCGTGAGGGCTGCCAGGGGGCTCGTGATGCCGGGGGCGTGCGCGCCGGAGCCGTAACCCAGATAGGCCGAGCACCACGGCTCGTTGAGGGTCGTCCACACCGGAACCCGGTCGCCGAGTGCCTCGCCGACGATCGCCGCGTACTCGGCGAAGCGATATGCGGTGTCGCGATTGGTCCAGCCGCCCTTGTCTTCGAGCGCCTGCGGCAGGTCCCAGTGGTAGAGCGTCGCGATCGGGCGGATGCCGCGAGCCAACAGTCCGTCCACGAGCCGCGAGTAGAAGTCGAGACCCTTCTCGTTCGCCTTGCCGGAGCCCGTCGGCTGGATGCGCGGCCACGCGATCGAGAAGCGGTACGCCTCAAGACCGAGACTCTTCATGAGGTCGAGGTCTTCATCAAGACGGTGATAGTGATCATCCGCGACATCTCCCGTGTCGCCGTTGACGATCTTGCCGGGGGTGTGGCTGAAGGTGTCCCAGATGGAGGGGCCGCGGCCATCCTCCCTGGCCGCGCCCTCGATCTGGTACGAAGCGGTGGCTGAGCCGAAAAGGAAGTCCTGGGGAAACTCGAGCCCTGAGTCGCGATAGTCGGGATTGCCAGAGTTCACGGGGAAGCCTTCACGGGTCGGAATGTACGGGGTCAATTCAGCCTACTGCCCGACCGGGAGAGCGCTCCCACGTCGCCCCCGATAGCCCGACCCCCACCGAAAACTAAGGAGATTTGCCCTCAAACGCGCTCGAACCGCGCGAATCGAGTCGTAATCCGCAAGATCTCCTTAGTTTTCGTTGAGGGGCACCGAGGGCTGCGGAAGGGGCGCGGCGAGCCAGAAGAGCCCAGAAGTAAGGAGGGCGCGAGGCGGCGGCGGGAGAGGCGCCGCGAGGGGCTCAGGCGAGCTGGGTGGTCGCTGGGGGGCGGGACGGACCGATCACACGAATCGGTCGGCCGTTCCCGAGGTGTTGGGAACAGTCGACCGGTCGTGTGTTCTGCTCACCCGTCAAGCATTGCACGAGCCGTGCCCGGCCCGCTAGACGGTTCTGGCGAGCGCATCCAGGAGATCGGCGATGAGGTCGTCGACACCTTCGATGCCGACGGAGAGCCGCACGACGTTGTCGGGCACCTCCAGTGCGGTTCCCTTGACCGATGCGTGAGTCATCTCCGTCGGGTAGCCGATGAGCGACTCAACGCCGCCGAGCGATTCGGCGAGCTGGAAGATGGTGGTCGATTCGGCGAAACGGCGTGCGGCCGGGGCTCCTCCCGCGAGCGCGACCGAGATCATGCCGCCGAACGACTTCATCTGACGACCCGCGAGTTCGTGTCCGGGATGGTCGGGCAGACCGGGATAGTACACATTCTCAAGCGCCGGATGCCCGACAAGCGTCTCCGCAATCGCCTGGGCGTTGGACGAGTGGCGGTCCATGCGCACCGCGAGGGTCTTGATTCCGCGCACGGTGAGCCAGGCATCCATTGGTCCGGACACCGCGCCAACACCGAACTGGAGAAAGCCGATCTTGTCGGCCAGCTCGTCGTCGTTGAGCACGACAGCTCCGCCGAGCACGTCGGAGTGCCCGCCGAGGTACTTGGTCGTCGAGTGCACGACGACGTCGGCGCCGAGCGAGAGGGGCTGCTGCAGGTACGGTGACGCGAAGGTGTTGTCGACAACGACGATCGCGCCGGCGGCGTGACCGATCTCGACAAGGGCCGCGATGTCGCTGATCTTCATGAGCGGGTTGCTCGGCGTCTCAACCCAGAGCACTTTGGTGGCGTCCGGGCGGATCGATTGCGCCACGGCGTCGAGGTCGCGTCATCTCGACCGTCGAGAGCGAGACGCCCCACGGTACGAAGACCCGGTTGACGAGGCGGTGGGTTCCGCCGTAGACGTCGTTGCCCATCACGACGTGGTCGCCGGGGGTCAGCACCGCGCGCAGCAGCGTGTCCTCGCCGGCGAGTCCCGAGGCGAAGCTCCACGCGTGTTTGCCGCCCTCAAGGGAGGCGAGCAACTCCTGGAGCGAGTCCCGCGTCGGGTTGCCGCCGCGGGCGTACTCGTAGCCCGCCACGGAATCCGCCGATGCCGTCCTGCACGAATGTCGACGTGAAGTACACGGGCGGAACGACGGCACCTGTCGTCGGATCGAAGTCCTGGCCCGCGCGGATGGCGCGCGTGGCGAAGTCGTAGTCGGAGTAGTCGCTGTCGGATGACACGTGGGTACTTTCCTTCTTGTGTGGTTAGCCAGCCAGGAAGCTGAGCAGGTCCTCCCGCGTGAGCACGCCGACGGGTTTGCCCTCATCGACGACGAGGAGCGTGTCAGAGAGTGCAAGAGTTTCGCTCGCGGTGCTCAGCGGTTCGTGCACACCGATTAAACCGAGCGGTGCTCCCACGAATTCCGAGATCGGGTCGGTCGGTTTCGCGGTTCCGGCGGCAAGCTGCTCCAGCAGCGCCTGCTCGTGGATGGCCCCAGCGACCTCGCCCATGACCACCGGCGGCTCCGCTGTGAGCACGGGCAGGTTCTCGCGGGCGTTCTGCGTCATGAGCTGCACCGCTTCGCGCACGGTGGCGCTGGGTCGCAGGTGCAGGAAGTCGGAGACGGCGCCGGGAATGTCGGCAACCGTGCGCTCGTCGGTTTCGGGTCCGCCGAAGCCGTGGGAGTGCATCCACCTGTCGTTGAAGATCTTGCCGAGGTAGCCGCGCCCGCCGTCCGGCAGCAGCACGACGATGACGTCGTCGGGGCCGAGGTCGGCCGACAACTTCAGGGCGGCGGAGACCGCCAGCCCGCACGAACCGCCGACGAGCAGTCCCTCTTCGCGGGCGAGCCGCCGGGTCAGGTCGAACGATTCTGCGTCGGATGACGCGATGATCCCGTCGACAACTTCGGGGTCGTAGGCGGTGGGCCAGAAGTCCTCACCGACGCCCTCAACGAGGTATGGGCGTCCTGTGCCGCCGGAATAGACCGACCCCTCAGGGTCCGCGCCGATCACCTGCACACGGCCGTCGGAGACCTCCTTGAGGTACTTCCCCGCACCGCTGATGGTTCCGCCTGTGCCGACTCCCGCAACGAAGTGGGTGACCCTGCCCTCTGTGTCTCTCCAGATTTCGGGGCCGGTCGTCTCGTAGTGGCTGAGGGGGCCGTTGACGTTCGAGTACTGGTCGGGCTTGAAGGCGCCGGGAATTTCGCGCGCGAGGCGGTCGGACACGCTGTAATACGACTCTGGGCTGTCTGGGGCCACTGCCGTGGGGCAGACCACGACCTCTGCCCCGTACGCCTTGAGCACGTTGTGCTTGTCGTCGCTCACCTTGTCGGGGCAGACGAAGACGCAGCGGTAGCCGCGCTGCTGGGCGACGAGGGCGAGCCCGATGCCGGTGTTGCCACTCGTCGGCTCGACGATGGTTCCGCCCGGTTTCAGCAATCCCTCGCGTTCCGCGGCATCGACAATCCGCACCGCAATACGGTCTTTCGACGACCCTCCCGGGTTCAGGTATTCGACCTTGGCTAGAATTGTCGGAGCGTAGCCCCTGGCGACGCTGTCGAGCCTCACGAGCGGGGTATTGCCGATGAGGTCGAGCACGGAATTTGCGTACTTCATGGTGCGTTCAATCTAGCAGCGCTCCTCGACACGTTACGGGGCCACGGCTCTCGCACCTCGCACCGCTCACAGCACCAGAACAGGATTTCTTCCCATGCCGCAGGAACTCACCGTCAAGCAGAAACGTGACGCCCGCCGTGCCGAGAAGGTAGCGGCCCTCAAGAAGAAGGAGGCCGCCGCCAAGCGCAACCGCCTCATCACGATCATCGGGTCGAGCGTCGCCGCCCTCGCCATCGTCAGTCTCGTCGTCGTGTCGATCGTGCAGAGCTCGGTTCCGCCACGGGACCCTGCGACGATCGAGATCGAGGGCCTGCAGACGTGGGATGACCTGGCTGTCGGAGTCCACGTCGACCCGCAACCGGTCGACTACGAGCAGCAATATGGCATGAATCCTGCCGCCGGCGGAGACCACTGGAGCGGCTGGCTCAACTGCGGCGTGTACACCGAGCCACAGGAAAGCGAGCGGGTGGTGCACTCGATGGAGCACGGAGCCGTCTGGGTGACCTACGACCCCGACGTCGTCGGCGAGTCTGAGATCAGCACTCTGCGCGGTAACCTGCCCAGCACCTATGTCGTGCTGTCGCCCTACCCCGACCTTCCCGCCCCCGTCGTCGCTTCCGCTTGGGGCGCCCAGATTCAACTCGACGGAGTGGATGACCCGCGGCTGGCCGATTTCCTGGCCAAGTACTGGAAGGCACCCACTGCCCCCGAGCCCGGAGCACCGTGCACAGGACAGGTAGATGGACCAGGAAAGATCGCCTAGGGGCATCAACTGGCGCCGGGTCGCCGCAGCCGTTCTGGCGGGCCTGCTGCTCGTCGTGGTCGCGTTCAGTGTTGGTCGCCTCACCGCGCCCGCCGTCGGAACCCCTGGTGACACTAGCGCGGAGGCGGGATTCCTGCGGGACATGCAGGTTCACCACGAGCAGGCCGTCGACATGTCGATGACGGTGCGCGACCTCACGGATGATCCTGATATTCGCGGTCTCGCGTACGACATTGCTCTTGCCCAGGCGCAGCAGGCCGGCCAGATGTACGGCTGGCTGGCCGAGTGGGGCCTGTCGCAGGCGCCGCCGGAACCCCCAATGACGTGGATGACCCGGCCCGCGCTCAATGGGTCTGGCCACGAGCACGCTTCCACCCACAGCGCCGGCGAGCCGATGCCGGGGCTGGCGACCTTCGAGCAGCTGCAGCAACTGCAAGCGCTGTCAGGCGTCGAGGCCGAGCGGATGTTCCTTGAGCTCATGATTGAGCACCACATCGGCGGGGTGGAGATGGCTGAGGCGATTCTCGCGCGCAGCGACTACCGGGTCGTCACCAGCCTCGCCACAGGCATGATCACGGTGCAGGACAGCGAGATCGACTACATGCGCGGGCTGCTGGAGCAGCGTCAGTAGGCGATGAGCGGTGACCCCGACGGCGGCACCTCGCCCGCCCGCTGGAAGGCTTCGAACGCGAGGTTGCGCCTGTTGTCGATCTCGCGGCCGTAGTCGCGGGCGAGTGCCGGGCTGTCGTGGACGAGCCGATCGAGCGTCTCGACGGGAACGAACAGCACGGCGAGTTCCGTGGTCGCGGTCACAGTCGATGCGATTCCCTGCCGTGTCAGCGAGGTCAGCCCAACGGCGTCGTCACGGCCGAATTCGACCACAGGAATGACTTTGCCCTCCTCCGTCGACGCCCACATGAGCGCTCGGCCGGAGAGGATGAAGCGCACGCCGTCGGGTGGTTCGAATTTGCGCTGCACGACCTCCCCCTCGCAGTACTGCTCGAGTTCCACCTCGCCAAGGAGCGACGCGATCTGGTTGGGGGCGAGATGAAGGCTCGGCGCGAGCCGCTCAAGCTCCGCTCGCGTGCGCTGGGGAGTCGCGAAGTTGTCGGTGAGGTCGCGGTCGAGGTGCAGGTTGGCGCGCCGCCCGGCGTACCAGAGCCGACGGCGGAACAGCGCGAGGCTGCCATACTCGACACCCGGATTCGCGAGCGGGATGTTCACCTCGTAGCGGGCTTTGTCGAGCGGCGCGACGTATGGCATCCCTCCGGGCGCGAGTCCGGGTAGGTCGAGCGCCACCCGCACCAGCAGTTCCATGACCTGGGCGGGCGGGTCATCCGTGCCGAACCGCACGATGGTGGAGGTCTCGTACGGGTTTGTGGCCCGGCTCAGGTTGACGAAAGCCTCCCCCGCCAATTCGGCGTTCGGGATGATGCGGATACCATTCGCGGTGTCAATGTGCACCGCGCGCCAGTTGACCTCGACGACCCTGCCCTTACCTGCGCTCGTTCGCAGCCAGTCCCCGATCTTGAACGGCTGCTCGAACAGCAGCAGGAGCCCGGAGATGACCGAACCGACGGAGTTCTGCAGCGCCAGCCCGATCACGATCGAGCCGATGCCGAGAGCGGCGAAGAGCCCGCCAACGTCTGCCCCCCACACCACGGAGAAGAGGATGGCAACACTCACGACGATGAGCAGCACCCGCGCGATGTCGACGAAGATCGAGGGGAGCCTGCTGCGCCAGCTGCCAGAGCGAGCGGTGACGAAGACGGCGAAGTTGAGGCCGTTGAGCAGCACGAGAATGACGAGGAAGCCGAGCACGGTGGCGGTGACCTTCGCCCAGTTCAGTTCGACGTCGACCTGCCCGGTCTGCGTGAGCAGCAGCCACAGCGCCGCGACCGGCAGCACATAGTTCCGGATCAGCCGGACGATCTTCGCGGCGGCACTTCCGCTTCTCTCGAGTGCGGCGATGACCTCCGTGAGAGTGAGCAGCGCGATCGGCAGCCCGACGATCACTGTCGCGGACGGCCAGAACCACGACTCATTCCAGAACTCACCCAACGGGCACGT
This sequence comes from uncultured Actinomycetota bacterium, assembly GCA_963848065.1. GTDB lineage: Bacteria > Actinomycetota > Actinomycetes > Actinomycetales > Microbacteriaceae > CAWKBZ01. The sequence goes on from CAWKBZ010000002.1 coordinate 476,640, forward strand.
CCCCATGCAGGCGCCAGGCACGCTGGATGCCTCCGTCGGTCTGCACCGAGGTCGCCTCCTCGAAGCGGATGGTGTCAGGGATACTCTCGAGCACGCGCTCGGTGACGAAGATGCCCGCCTCGCGGTGATCGTCTCTCAACCGGAAGGCGAGGTTCACTGCGTCACCCCAGAGGTCGAAGATCACGTGGGAACGCCCGACGAGTCCGCTGGTGACAGCTCCCGTGTCGATTCCCGCCCGCAGGTTCAGGTCTGCACCTGTCTCGCCGGAGAAGCGCCGGAGGATCGCCTGCAGTTCGAAGGCGAATTCGACGGTTCGTCGTGCACTGTCGATTCTCGGAACCGACAGTCCGCAGCTCGCGAGATAGCCGTGACGTGTGGTTCGCACCCGCTCGACTCCGAGCTCGTCGGCGGCTTCGTCGAATCGGCGCACGAGTTCGTTGAGCAGGTCGAGCGCGGCTTCACTCTCGAGGTTGTCGGTGTATTCCTCAAGCCCGACGATGTCAGCGAAGAGCACAGTCACTTCCCGGTGATCCTGGGCGATCGCGCGTGCGCCCTCGCGATAGCGCTGCACGAGAGCTTCGGGCATGAGAGAGAGCAGGAGGCGGTCGTTCTCGGCCTGCTGCTCTTCCAGCAGGTCGGCCTTGACCGCGAGGGAGCGGGACATCTCGTTGAACGCGGTGGCGAGCGAGGAGAGTTCGTGCGTGGAGCCCGCGTCGACTTCGATTCCCGACTCACCCGCTCCGATGCGGGTGGCCGCCTCCCCGAGCCGGCGCAGGGGTCGCACGAGGAACTGGGCGATGATGAGCGACAGAATCGAAATGAGGAGCACGATGATGGCCGAGGAGACGATGAGGTTTGCGGTGAACGACTGCACGGGCGCGAATGCTTCCGCAGTGTCGACTTCGGCAATAATGACCCAGCCGAGGTTCTCCACGTCGAGCGGAGCGTATGCCGCGATCGTCTCACCACCGAGGTACCCGTTCGACACGACGGAGCCGCTGCCGCCGAGAAGCGCAAGTCCTACCGCCTCAGTGCGAGCGGGCTGCACAAGCATCGTCGCTCCCGCGGCGAGCACGCGGTCCACCTGGCCGCGCTCAACCCCCAGGGCGATCGCCTGCTCCTCGTAGAGCGCGGGATCCTCGAGGAGTTTGCGTGAGGGCGATCGCATGAGCTCATCCCGGCCGACGATGTAGGTCTCGCCGGTGCGGCCCAGCCCCCCTCCCGCCCAATTGCCCCCGCCGGTCATGACGAAGTCAATGCGGGCAACGGGCATCTCGACGGCGAAGGCTCCGATGACTTCGCCATCGCGCGCGATCAGGCTGACTGCCCATGCCGCCGGTGTCGCGAGCGAAGGTTGATAGCTCTCGAAATCGGTGAAGGTGACCGAGTCGAGCAGTCGGCCGTTCATCGCCGACCGGTACGCCTCTGCGACGTTGGTGAGCGCGTAGGGGCCGGTGAGAAGGTTCGAGCCGAGATCCACCCCTTTGTTGGCCGAGTAGACGACGTTGCCGTCCGTGTCGATGAGCAGCGCGTCCTCGTAATGCAGAAGTCGCGTCATCCGCTCGAAGTAGTCATGGTTGAGCGCGTGCGCCTCCGACCAGCTGCTGCCGTCCCCGGCATCGTTGACCGCGATGGCTTCGCCGAATTCGGTGAACGGAATCGTGTAGTGGTATGCCAGGTACCGCTCGGCCGTTCCGGTTGGCAGGAAGCTTGCGACATCCACGGTGGTGCCGAGGGCATCCGCGAGGGCGGGGCCGAACACGGTTGCGTACCACTGGTCGACCTCGGCCGACTGCTCATCAGTGAACTCGGCCTCCTGGAGTTCATCGAAGGCGACATTGAAGGCTTCCGCCGCACCGCGCAGGCTCTCCCCGCGGGAGTGCACGAGCATCGAATTCTCGATGACGTCGAAGAGGCTGCGAAGTTCCCTCGCCCGGGAATCACGCACCTCGACCACCTTGTCGATTGCCGAATCCCGCAGTGATTCCGTTCCGTTGATGTAGCCGATCGCGCCGACTACGACGTTCGAGGTGACGCTCACCACCAGCAGCATGATGAGCAGGATCGACTGGATGCTCATGCCGCGTCGGCGGCGTCGGCGCGGGAACGCTGTCGTGTTCTTCAAGACCGCTCCTCGCTTGTCGATTTGCTCACACTAGCGAACCTCGGGTTTGTCGCAAAGAGCCCTCAGTCTGCGCGTGCGGCCTGTTCGGCGAAGAGGCGGGAGTACAGGCCATCGGCGGCGGCCAGTTCGCGGTGTGTCCCGCGCTCGACAAGGCGCCCCGCGTCAATGACGAAGATCTCGTCGGCGTCGATGACCGTCGACAGGCGATGCGCGATCGCCACAGTTGTCCTGCCTCTGGTTGCCGTGTCGAGCGCCGACTGCACCAGGCGCTCCGAAACAGAGTCGAGTGCGCTCGTGGCCTCATCGAGAATGAGCACCGCAGGGTCTTTGAGCAGCACCCGTGCGATGGCGATACGCTGCTTCTCCCCGCCACTGAGCCGGTACCCGCGTTCACCCACGACAGTGTCGTAGCCGTCGGGAAAGGAGACAACGGTGTTGTGGATGTTCGCGGCCCGTGCCGCGATCTCAAGTTCCGACTGCGTGGCGTCCGGTTTGGCATATCGCAGGTTCTCGGCGATGGTCGCGTGGAAGAGGTAGGTCTCCTGGCTCACGATGCCGATGTTCTGCACGAGGGATTCCTGCTGGAGTTCGCGCACGTCTTCGCCGGCGAAGAGCACGCGGCCGGAGGAGACGTCGTAGAAGCGCGGGATCAGGTACGACACCGTTGTCTTCCCGGCCCCGGACGGCCCGACGAAGGCGACGTATCGCCCCGGCTCGATCTGGAATGAGACGGAATCGAGGGTCGGCGCGGTCTCAGGTCCGGCATCCGGGTAGCGAAAGGAGACACCCTCGAACGCGATGCTGCCAACATCTCCCTCTCGCACCGGACGGGCGTCAGGCGCGTCGGTGATTGCGGGGGTGAGGTCGAGGTACTCGAAGATGCGCGCGAAGAGCGCCTGCGACGTCTGCAGGTCGAGCGCAACCCGCATGAGCCCGAGCAGGGGGAACATCAGCCTCGCCTGCACGGTCGTGAACGCAACGATCGTTCCCGCGGTCACGGGAACCTCTTCGAGGATGAGCCACGCCGCGGCGAGATAGACGACGGCCGGAATGACGGACAGGAAGATGTTCACCATCGCGAAGAACCACTGGCCACTCATCTGCAGGCGCACCTGAAGCGCGATCTGGGTGTGGTTCTCGTCGCTGTAGCGCTTCACTTCCGACTGCTGCTGATTGAAGCTCTTGGCGAGATGGATGCCGCTCACACTGAGCGCCTCCTGGGTGATCGCGGTCATGTCGCTCAGCGATTCCTGCGTCTTGGTGGCGATTCGCGCGCGAACCTGGCCCACCCTGCGCTGCGCGATGACGAGCACTGGCAACAGGATCACCGCGACGAGTGTGAGCTGCCAACTGAGCACAATCATCGCCACGAGGGCAGCAAGCACCGTGACCGTGTTGCCGATGACGCTCGAGATGGTGTTGCTGAGCACCCCCGCGACACCGCCAACGTCGTTCTGCAGGCGCGACTGGATGACTCCCGTCTTCGTCCGGGTGAAGAATCCGAGTTCCATTGCCTGCAAGTGGCGGAACAGGTGGATGCGCAGGTTTCCCATGACGGTGTTTCCCACTGTCGCGGTGAGCCAGGTCTGCAGTATGCCGAGCCCGGCGGAGGCGATCCAGAGCAGCACCATGGCGGTGACGAGTTGCGCAAGCACCGGCACGTTCGGTGTTCCTTCGGGCGGGAACAGTCCGCGATCGAACGCCTCCCTCGTCAGCAGCGGCGGCAGGACGGATATCGCGGCGGCGACGAGCACGAGCGCGATTGTTACGGCGAGTCGCCGACGGTGGGGTCGGAACAGCTCCCCGATTCGCCTCAGGAGGTTCGGGACTTTGGGTGCGGCAGCGTTCTCCGCGCGCTGAGCTTCAGCGTCGGAACCGCTCACCCTGCCGCCGCGGCCCCTGCCGCCTGTCATGCTCACACCGTTCATTCTCCCCCGGTCGAGGCGGAGGGAACGACGGGGCGTGTGCCTGGCGACGCGTCAGCGGTTCGGCCGGGATGCCTCAATGCTGGCGAGCACGTCTCGCGTCGGCTTCCCGTTGATCCAGTCCGTCATCCCCTCGAGGAACGATCCGGTGCCGACGACAGCGGGCATGCTGTCGGAGGCGTCGAAGCGAATGGTGAGGCCGGAATTCAGCAGAATCGCGCGGGCCTCCTGCAGGATCGCACTCTCCACACTCGAGTCCGATGCAGCGCGGTTGGCGCTGATCACACCACCGAGCGCCATCCGGCTGTCCGCCCACTCCGGGCTGGACAGGTACTCCTGCACCTTGACAGTGTCTGAGTCGTCGGAGAATGCCGCAACGAATTCGCCGCCTACTGTTACCGCATTCTCCTTGCCCGCCATCGGCGGGGTGAGGAAGGCCCAGACGTCGCCGTCCTTGGCTACCGTGAGGTTCGCCTTTGCGGGATCCTTCAGGTAGCTCTCGAAGAACGAGGCCTGGTGGTGCAGCGCGCACCTGCCCTTCGCAATGGCGAGCGCAACGTCTTCGAACGATGTGGTGTTGATGGAGTCGACGCGGCCGAAGCCGGCGTTCACCATGTAGGGGTTGAGCAGGATCGATCCGGCCGTCTCAAACGCCTGTTCGATGATGGGGTCCGTGAAGGCAATCTCCCCGGCGACCCACTGGTCGTAGACTTCGGCGCCAGCCTGCCTCAGGACAATGGACTCGATCCAGTCAGTGCCAGCAGAGCCTGAGGTTGCGTCGGAGGCGAAGCCGGCACACCATGGCGCGCGACCGATCGACCCGTCACGATTGTGGATGCTGTCAGTCAGCACCATGAGTTCGTCCCAGTTGCGCGGCGGCACGAGGCCCAGTTCTTCGAACTGCGACGGGGAGTACCAGATGAATCCCTTGACCGTCGTGGTCAACGGGGCTCCGTAGAGCACACCATCGACTGTCGCGTGCTCGGCCCACTCGCCGTCCCAGTTCGCGGCGACGTTCGCCGCTACCGTGGCGGGTAGTGGCTTGACGAACCCTAGCGAAGCAAGATCCGACAGGTAGCCAGGCTGGGGAAAGAGCGCCAGATCGGGGGCGTTTCCGGTTTGCGCCCGGATGCCGACCTGCGACTCGAAGTCGCGGCTTGCCTCGTACTGGATGTCGATGCCGTTGGCCGACTCCCAGGCAGCCCAGGACTCCTCGAGCAGTTGCGCCTCATTGCCGGAAATCGCGCCGTAGATCTTGACGACCCCATCCGCAGTACCGGTTGGGCCGGAGTTCGACACCGGATCCGGGCTGGAACAACCGGCCAGTAGAACGCCCGCGACTGCGAGCAGTGCCACGGCACCGTGTGCCTGACGTGTGAGAGCCGAGCTCATGATTTCCCCCAATACTTGCCCGCACCCTACGCGGAAGCCTTCCAAACCGGAAGCACCCGACGTGCAGGTCGAGTCAACCGATTCCTGTCAAACGGTAGGCCACATGCACCGGCATCAAAACACCCAATCAAGGGGTCAGGCCGAAACGCGCGGCATCCGCGCCCGCCTAGGGAACCGATCCCACAAATTCGGAGCAGGAGACGTGCCGTCCTGCCCCCTATTGCGGCTCACGCGTTGTGGTCAACAGCTCTGGAACCGGTTCCAGAGGCCCCCATGAATGTGTATGCTGGCGAAATCCGAGACCGTACCAATCAGAACGGTGCTTACCGTGGGTTCTCTTGCCGAAGTCGCTCGAATCGTGGGTGTGTCCAAGTCGACCGCCTCGCGAGCGCTGAGCGGCAGCGGATATGTGTCGGAAAAGACGCGAGAGAGCGTCGAGCGCGCTGCCGCCGACATCGGGTACGTCGTCTCGTCAAATGCGGCGAGCCTCGTCACGGGGCGCACGCGCAACGTCGGTGTTGTCATCCCTTTCATCAACCGCTGGTTCTTCGGGGAGGTTCTCGAGGGCATCGAGTCCAGTCTCATCAGCGCTGGCTACGATCTGACCCTGTACCGCCTGAGCGCCGATCCTGAGCAGCGCAGGCGGGTTTTCGACTATTTCCTGGTGCGAAAGCGCGTGGATGCCGTGGTCGCGGTCGGCATCGAACTCACCGCTGCGGAGATCGAGCTGCTGCATTCCCTCGGCAAGCCCATTGTCGGTCTGGGTGGACACATCGATGAAATTTCGACGCTGAGCATCGACGATGTCGAGACGGCGCGTCTCGCCACTGCCCACATCATCAGTCTTGGGCACACGCAGATCATGCACCTCGGGGGCGATCAGAACGAGCAGATGGACTTCAGGGTGCATGCGCAGCGGCTCTCGGGTTTCAAGCGCGCGCTCCAGGAGGCCAACCTGCCCGGAGGCGACAATTTCAGGGCAGTTCCGTTCACGATCCCCGGCGGGTACGCAACCGCGCTCCAATTGCTCGCGGACCCACGCACCAGGCCGACGGCGATCGTTGCCGGGTGCGATGAGATCGCGATCGGGGTGATCCTCGCCGCACGACAGCTCGGTATCCAGGTGCCGAATCAGCTCTCGGTCATCGGAATAGATGACCACGACCTCGCGGAGATGTTCGAGCTGACCACACTGAGCCAGAAGCCTGCCCGGCAGGGCCAACTGGTGGTCGAGTTGTTGATGAAGGAGCTCGAGAATCCGACCAGCCAGGACGAAGTTGAAAGAGTGACGATGCCTACAGGGCTCATCGTGCGTCGCAGCACCACGGCACCCGCGGAGCCTGCCACTACTCTGGCCTGATGACCTCTTCCGGCGACTCCGGCTTCGAGCTGGTTGCCACCCTCACTGCTCCCATTTCTCCCGCGCGCACGCAGGTTCCCGAGCATCCACCGCTTCGCATCGGGGTTGTCCAGCACCGCTGGCAGTCGGTCGCTTCATCGCTCGCGGCCCACCTCACCGTTGGCGTCGGCCTCGCCGCCGCTCAGGGAGCACGCATTGTGTTCCTGCCCGAGTTGACTCTCTCCCGTTACCCGGCCGACGTCGTGCCCACGGGTACGGCAGCGGATGCTGCGGAGGATCTCACAAGCGGACCGACCTTCGCTTTCGCATCCCACGCAGCACGGACGCACGGGGTGTACGTGCATGCCTCGCTCTACGAACGCCTGCCCGACGCCGACGACGGGTTGGGCTACAACACGGCGATCGTCGTGGACCCCGCGGGGGAACTCGTGGGAAGAACGCGCAAACTGCACATCCCGGTCACCGACGGCTACTACGAGAACCGCTACTTTCGCGGCGGACCCGCCCGACCCGGCGGCGACGTCTTTCCCGTGTACGAACCGGCAGGACTCCACGGTATGCGGCTCGGAATGCCCACCTGCTACGACGAGTGGTTCCCCGAACTCGCTCGGGCATACTCCCTCGGCGGGGCCAATGTTCTTGTGTACGCGACCGCGATCGGCTCGGAAGTCAACTTCCCTGGGTTCGATTCCCAGCCGATGTGGCAGCAGGTGATTGTCGGCAACGGGATCGCCAACGGACTCTTCATGATCGTGCCGAACCGAACGGGATCGGAAACGCGACCAGACGGAAGCCCCGGCAACAGCTTCTACGGGTCATCCTTCGTGAGCGATCCCTACGGGCGCGTACTGGCACAGGCGCCCAGGGACAGGGATGCCGTGCTCGTCGTCGACCTCGATCTGGCCCAGCGGGAGGACTGGCTCGCCCTTTTCCCGTTTCTGAGCAACCGGCGCCCGGACGCCTACGGCGCCCTCACGAAATAACGGTGGTCGAGAAAACCGGTGGTCGAGCTCGTCGAGACCAGTGGTCGAGCTCGTCGAGACCCGACGAGCTCGACCACCGATGTAACTACTTGAGGGTGACGGTTGCGCCGGCCTCTTCGAGAGCGGCCTTGGCCTTCTCGGCGTTCTCCTTGTTGACTCCCTCGAGCACGACGCCCGGAGCGCCGTCAACGAGTGCCTTCGCCTCGCCGAGTCCGAGACTCGTGAGGGCGCGCACCTCCTTGATGACCTGGATCTTCTTGTCACCTGCGGCTTCGAGAACGACGTCGAACGAGTCCTTCTCCTCGACCTCTTCGGCCGGAGCGGCAGCTCCGCCACCGGCGGCGGCGACGGCAACGGGTGCCGCTGCGGTGACCTCGAAGGTCTCCTCGAATGCCTTGACGAATTCGCTCAGCTCAATGAGCGTCAGCTCCTTGAACGCGTCGAGCAGCTGGTCAGTTGTCAGCTTTGCCATGATTCTCTCCTTGATTCCTGATTACTTCTGCTGTCCCGGTCAGGACGCAGACTCCTGCTTCTGACGCAGCGCTTCGACAGTGCGAACCGTCTTCGACAGCGGTGCGTTGAACAGATATGCGGCACCGAACAGCGACTGCTTGAAGGCGCCAGCCAGCTTGGCCAGCAGCACCTCCCGGCTTTCGAGGTCGGCGAGCTTGTTCACCTCTGCTGCGGTCAGCGGGTTACCGTCGAGGTAACCGCTCTTGACCACGAGCTGAGGGTTTGCCTTGGCAAAGTCACGCAAAGCCTTCGCCACGGCGACGGTGTCGCCGTGAACAAAAGCGATAGCGGATGGACCGGCCAGTTCGTCGTCAAACGCACTGATACCCGCCCCATTGGCCGCGATCTTGGTGAGCGTGTTCTTCACCACGGCGTACGTCGCGTGCTCACTGATGGACTTGCGCAGCTGCTTGAGCTGGGCAACAGTGAGCCCGCGGTACTCGGTCAGCACAACGGCGTTCGAGCTGCGGAATTTCTCCGTAAGCTCGGCGACCGACGCTTCCTTGTTCGCCATGGCTCTCCTAAATGATTGGTGTTTCCTGCACCTAGACCGCGGCTTCCCGCAACACTCCGGGAATGAAAAAAGCTCCGGCGCAGGCGCACGGAGCTGGAGGAATCCTTCGAAAGGATGACAACTTCACACACCTGCGCGGGCCGGTGCCTGACTCTTTTCGAATCTGGCACACCTTCATCCGCCGCTCCCTCTCGGGCACGACAGAAACCAGCGGTCTTTGGCTTCGTTCAGAGTACGGGATTGCTACGGGCTCTGCAAACCGTCGTCTTCAACCTCAGTCGTCTTCGCCGATTTCGCGGGCCTGCGGCGGGCGAGAATGAGCAGCAGCGTGATGACCGCAAGCCCGATGAGCAGGGTTCCGCCGCTCGCGAGCACGCCCGGCTCGATCTCGAACGTCTCCTCGATCTCGGGGACGGGAGCCGAGATGATCGAGGCGAACTCGTCAAGCGGCAGTGTGCGTTCGAACACCCCGTTGCCGGGGGTGATGGCAGTGAGTTCCTCGCCGGTGAGCGCGTACCAGGCGCCGCGCGCGTCATCCCGCACGAGCGCGGCGTCCGCGCCCAGTCCCTGGACGGCGGCCGCGAGTTGCGGAGTGCGTTCGAAAAGTGACAGCTCGGGGGTGTCCCTGCCTTCGGCGATCACCACTGTGGCTACGCCAACGACCCGGTCATCGACCAGCACGAGCGCCACCCACTCATTGAGGCGTCTCACGGGATGATCGTCGACCTCACCGTCCAACAGCTCGGGAGTGAACGCGAAGACTCTCGTGGGATTCGTCGCGACGGTTGACTCGTCGAAGTCGATGCCCGTTCCCGCCGCGCTCTGCCCGTACAGGTCGACCAACTGGTCGACGAGGCCGCTCGTGAGATAGGTCGTGACCTCGAGCGGTACGGAACCCCTGGATGCAGCGGCAGGCGAAGCGGATGCGAGAAGCATGCCAACCGCGATTAGCGGCGCGAGCGCAGGCGCATATTTTCTCGACATTGCAGTCACCGGGTCAGTTTAGTCTCGACAGGCTCGACCACCGGCTCGACCACCGCGCTACCCCTTCGTTGAACCCGCCAACAGCCCTCGCACGAAGTAGCGCTGGAGGCTGAAGAACACGATGAGCGGAATCACCAGTGAGATGAACGCCGCAGCAGGCAGTCTCTCTGCGTTGCGGCCGAAGTTACCGACCAGCTCGGCCAGTCGCTGGGTCAGCGGGGCGACATCCACTGTTCCACCGGAGAACACCAGCGCGACCAGCAGGTCGTTCCACACCCAGAGGAACTGGAAGATTCCGATCGAGGCGATGGCCGGCAACGCGAGCGGGATGATCACTTTGAAGAAGGTCTGGGTGTGATTGGCGCCATCAACCCGGGCCGCCTCGACGACTTCTTTCGGAATCTCCGAGATGAAGTTGTGCAACAGGAAGATCGCCAGTGGCAGGCCGAAGATCGTGTGGGCGAGCCAGACCGCCTGGAACGATCCGCTGATTCCGAGCGTGCCGGAGAAGATCTGCAGGAGCGGGATGAGCGCCATCTGCAGCGGCACGATCTGCAGGGCGAAGATGAGCACGAACAGCGAACCGGAGCCCTTGAACTTGATCCACGCGAAGGCGTACGCGGCCATGGTCGCGAGCGCGATCGGGAACAGTGTTGCGGGGATTGAGACGACGAGGGAGTTGATGAAGTACGAACTCAGGTTCGCAGACGACGCACCGCTGGCGAACAGCACGTCACCGTAGTTCTCGAGGCTGAAGCTCGGGTTGACGAAGATGTTCCACCAGCCCGAGGTGCGGATCTCTGCGGCCGGGCGTACCGACGACACGAGAAGACCGAAGGTCGGAATAGTCCAGATCACGGCGATGATGACCGCGGCAATGGTCGCACCGCGCGAGGTGAGGCGCTGCTTCACCCTTCCGGTCTGCTCATCGAATTCACCGGCAGCAGCTTTCCGCCGCTTCTTCTTCACTTCCGGTTCGGGCACAACGAGCTCCGCCGCGGTGTCTGTGGCGCTCATCGGATCTCCTTCTGCTGGCGCATGCTTCGAACGGTGTAGATGATGATCGGCAGCACCATGATGAAGAGCATGAGGGCGAGGGCCGAGCCCTGGCCGAACTCACCACGGTTGAACGCCTGGGTGTACATCTCGTTGGCGATCACGGAAGTGTCGAAGTTGCCTCCTGTCATCGCCCGCACGATGTCGAACACCTTGAGCGTCGCGATCGAGATCGTCACAACGACCACGATGATGGTGCTGCGGATGCCCGGAATCGTCACGTTGCGGAACTGCTGCCAGGCGTTGGCGCCGTCGAGGCGGGACGCCTCGATGATCTCAACCGGAACACCCTTGATCGCCGCAGACAGCAGCACCATGGCGAAACCGGTCTGGATCCAGATCATCACAATGATGAGGAACAGCGTGTTCCACGGCGCATTGATGAGCCACTGCTGCGGCTCGCCCCCCAACCAGACCACCATCTGGTTCAGGATGCCGATCTGCTCGAAGCCCTCCGCCCGGTACTCGTAGACGAAGCGCCAGATGATGCCGGCACCGACGAAGGAGATCGCCATGGGCATGAACACCAGCGACTTGAGAACTTTCTCACCGCGGGACTTGTCGATGAAGATCGCGTAGGCGAGACCGATGGCGGTGGAGATCGCCGGCACGAGCGCAACCCAGACCAGGGTGTTGATGAGCGTCGTGATGATCGTCGGCTGGGTGAACATCCACACGAAGTTGTCGATGCCGATGAAATCACCGCGGCGGTTCGTGAAGGCGAGCCATCCGTCCTGATCGCCGGGTAGATCAAGCCGATCGCGAGCAGGATAAGGGCTGGGGCCACGAAGGCGAGCAGTTGCAGCACGTCGCGGCCCCGCTTCGGTGCCTTGTCGGCGAGGAAGAGAACGAGTCCGATGACCGCCGCGAAAACCACGAGGCCGAGAACGAGAGTTCCGAACTTCTCGAACAGCCCGCCCCAGAAGTCACCCCGCCTCGACAGCGAGCTTCCACTGAATGCCAATAGAACCTGACTGTGCACTGTCAACGCTGACATGCCAGAACCTCCGTTGAAGTAATCCGGGTCTAACACCGGCAAGGCTGGTCCACCGAGAATAAGATACCCTCAGCGGACCAGCCTTGCCTTCTTGTTGTTACGGGAAGGTGCTGTCGATGAACGTCAGCACTTCATCCGTGCTTCGGGTTCCCACAACCCAATCGACCATTCCGGTCCAGAACGAGCTCGTACCCACGGCTGCCGGCATGAGGTCTGAAGCGTCGAACCGGAACACGGTGTCCTCGCCCTGCAGCAGTTCGATCGACGCGCGACCGATCTCAGAGCCGGCGAGCGACGGGTCGAGACCCTTGTTGGCGCTGATCACGCCGCCGAGAGCCACGCGGTTGTTCGCCCACGTGTCAGAGGAGAGGTACTGCTGAACCGCGTCAACCGCCTCACCCTCACGGAAGGCTGCGACGAACTCGCCGCCACCGGTCACCGAGAGCGGGTCGCCCGCGGCGATCGGAGGAGTGATGAACGCCCAGATGTCTCCGTCGGGAGCGACGGTCGTACCGGCGGGCCACTGTGCCTCGTAGAACGAAGCCTGGTGGTGCATCGAGCAGTTGCCATCAAGGATCGGCAGCCCACCATCGTTGAACGTTGTCGAGACGATGGACTCAACGCCACCGAAGCCGCCGTTGACGTAGTCGACGTTCAGCAGGATGTCACCCACGAGGCCGAAGCCCTCGCGGATCTCGGGCGAGTCGAACTTGAGGTCGCCTGCGACCCAGCGGTCGTAGGCTTCCGGTCCTGCCGAGCGAAGCACGGCATCCTCGATCCAGTCCGTTCCCGGCCAGCCGGTAGCGTCACCGGAGCCGAATCCGACACACCACGGACGGTAGGTCGCAGTGCTCTGCTCCGCCATGGTCGCGGTGAGCGCCATCATCTCTTCCCAGGTGGTCGGCACCTCGTAGCCGCCTTCAGCGAACGCGCTCGGCGAGTACCAGATCCAGCCCTTCACGCTGGCCATGAGCGGCGCGGCGTAGAAGGTGCCGTCCATCGTGCCGTAGCCCTTCCAGCTCTCACTCCAGAACTGGTCGACATTGGCCTCAACGGCTGCTGAAGCAGGAACGACATAGCCGTCGTCGATCAGGCGGTTGAGCAGACCCGGCTGCGGAATGATCATCAGGTCGGGAGCATCTCCCGCAGCAGCGCGGACGTTGATCTGTGTCTCCGCCTCCTGCGTTCCCACGTAGTCAATGGTGATGCCGGTGCAATCCTCGAAGTCTCTCCAGCTCTCGACCATCTGGTCGGCTTCGACATCGACGATCGTGGCGTAGACCTCGACGGTCTCGCCCTCGAAAGTGCCGTACTGCTCGTAAGCAGCGCAGTCGGCATCAGCCGGAGCTTCGCCAGGGGTGTCGGCGGCGCAAGCGGCGAGCACAAGACTCAGCGCTCCCGCTGCGGCTACGGGTAGGAACAATCGGCGGCGCAAGGTAGAACTCATTGCTTCTCCTCCTCATTGAGGTTCGCCCGTACTACGCGTAGCTGCGGGCACTGGGTGCAGGACAGAAAACGGCTTCCTCCACGTTTCAACGGCAGCTGATCGCGAAATTCGGGAACCGGTTCCACAAACAACGTAAGCGAGAGGCGGGGTGTTTGCAAGTTTTACTCGGCGTATTTGCTAACAATTTGGGCTCTTTCGCGCAACGCCCAGCAGCAGCCGGGCAGAGGCATCCCCTAATGGGGGTGAAGCTTATGGAACCGATTCCAGATTCTGCGTTCGTCATCCGCCCAGTATCATTACTACTCCCGAACCATTTGGACAAACCCCCGAGAGGCGTTGACCGCAACTGTGGCTCACCAGCCATGGCCCTACGGGGCCATCGACCGGCAAAGCACGACTTCACACCGAACGCGATCGTTGCGCTTGCATGACGAGGTGACGTTCTCGTGATCGAAGCCATTCTCCTCCTCCTGCTCGGCATCATCGTCACGCTGGTGATCATCGCGGCCAACGGCTATTTCGTGGCTCAGGAGTTTGCCTACATGTCCGTCGACCGCAACCGGCTTGGGGCCCGTGCGGCGGCGGGGGACGCCGCGGCGGTGCGCGCACTCGCCGTGACCAAGCGGACGTCATTCATGCTTTCCGGAGCACAACTGGGCATTACTGTCACAGGTCTGCTCGTCGGCTTCGTCGCCGAACCACTCATCGGCGAGTCCATTGGCAGCCTGCTGGGCGGGATCAACATCCCCATGGCGGTCAGTGTCACCGTGGGAACCGTTCTGGCCCTCGTGCTCGCGACCGTCGTGCAGATGATCTTCGGCGAGCTCTACCCGAAGAACCTGGCCATCGCGAACCCTGAGCCGCTCGCACGCGGCCTGGCTCGATCGACCATGATCTACCTCACAGTATTCGGATGGCTCATCGCCATCTTCGATTTCGCGGCCAACGCCCTGCTTCGCCTGCTGCGCATCGAACCCGTGCACGACATCGACTCCAGCGCCTCAGCGCTGGACCTTGAACGCATCGTTTCGGACTCTCGCGAAAGTGGCGATTTGCCCGTCGAGCTGTCTCACATGCTCGATCGCATCCTCGAGTTTCCCGAACAGGACGTTGAGCATGCGATGATTCCCCGTTCTCTCGTTGACACTGTCCGCCCTGAGACCACCATCGGTGAGGTGCGTGAGCTGATGGCGCGTGCGCACACCCGGTACCCGGTCGTTGACGACGAAAGCCAGCCGCTCGGCGTCGTGCAGCTCGCGGACGTTCTCGGTTCCAAGCTCCCCCAGGACGCCCTTGTTACGGAACTGATGCAGCCGACGGTCGTACTGCCCGCCCTGATGAAGTTGCCGGATGCCTTCGCCGAGATGACGCGTTCCCGAAACGAACTCGCCTGTGTGATCGACGAGTACGGCGGCTTTGCCGGTGTGCTCACCCTCGAAGACCTTGCAGAAGAAATCGTCGGCGAGATCACCGACGAACACGACGAGGATACGGCCCCCTCGGTCGATCCCGCCGGCGACGCGCTCTGGCGCATGAGCGGCAACGTGCATGTTGACGAGATGCACCGCGCGATTGGGTACGAGTTGCCCGCTGGAGACTTCGAGACCGTCGCGGGACTCATCATCGCCGAGCACGGAGGCCTGCCCGCCGTCGGCGACACAATTCATGTCGCGCTGCCGGATGATCCTGCCGATCTCGTTCGGGACGAGGAAGTGCACAGGTCGCTCGAGATCAAGGTGCTCAGCATCGAACGCCATGTTCCGCACGAGGTGCGCGTGAGGCTCATCGAAACCTTTGGCCACGAAGAGCAATCGGAGAATGGACCGGAACCGGGTGCGGATGCCACCGGGGAGGTCGACCGATGAGCGATGCTCTGGTCGTGGCGGTCGCCACCATCATCCTGATCGCGCTCAGCGCGTTCTTCGTGGTCATCGAGTTCGCACTCCTGGGCGCGCGACGGCACCGCCTTGAAGCAACCGCCGCCACGGATCGCTCTGCCCGTGCCGCCCTCAGGGGTGTGAATGAACTGACCCTGATGCTCGCCGGCGCTCAACTGGGCATCACGGCATGCACCTTCGCGCTTGGTGCCGTCACCAAGCCCGCGCTCGACTCCTCGTTCGGGCCTGTCTTCTCGTCATGGGGGCTTCCGGAATGGGCCGCGGGTGTACTCGCTTTCATCCTGTCGCTGCTCATCGTCACCTTCCTGCACCTCGTAGTGGGCGAAATGGCACCGAAGTCATGGGCGATCGCCCACCCGGAGACGGCTGCCAAGCTGATCGGCATCCCGTCGCGCATCTTCATCTGGCCCTTCCGCCCCCTGCTCGTGTGGATCAACAGCATCGCCAACAAGCTGGTCAGCGCGTCAGGTGTCGTCCCCGTGGAGAGCGCAGCAGTCGGTGGCCAGAACGCCGAGACGATCCGGTACCTCGTCGAGCTGTCCGCCCGCACAGGCATGCTCGACAACTCCTTCCAGGATCAACTCAAGGCCGCGATCGAGCTTGAGACTCTACGCCTCGACGCACTCGTCGACGGCAGCGCGACCCCCACCCTCGTGGCGCATGATGCGACGGTCGCAGACGTGCAGCGTGCGGCTGCGCAATCCGGCCACATGCGAATCCTCGTCGGCGACCCGGGTGTGGGCGTGCCCGGTGTCATCCATGTGAGAGATACCCTGCTTGAGAGACTCGATGCCCCCGCCGCTGCGTTCGTGCGACCTGCCCTCAAGCTCTCGGCGGAAATGCCGGTCTACGAGGCACTCGCCCAGATGCGCGCGACGAGCCAGCAGCTTGTCGTGGTGGTCAACGACAGCCGGTTCTTAGGGGTGGTTACCCTGTCCGACGTGCTCCCGCGACTGCTTCCCCGTGCCGACGGGACAGTGGCGTCAGCAGCCCGCTGAACGGGTACGTGCAGCGGGGTCAGCTGCGCGAAGCGGGCCGAAGGAGTTTCCAGCCGGACTCGATGATGTGCGCGATCCAGAGGAGCACCCAGATGCGCAGCGCGGAGACCACGAACTCCGTTCCGCGCAGTCGGTCCTGGAACCAGTCGACTACCGAGCCCACGGTGATGGGGCCCTCCGGGAGCTGCGGCAGGCTGAACACCCGCGCCAACTCCGCGCCGTCGATGAAGAGGTGGCCGACAGCGAGCGCAGCCGCCAGGACCAGCGTGTGCGTGCCGATCGATGCCAGCAGCTCGTCGCGGGTACTCCGCGTGGCGTCCGTCGGGGCATCCGCGCTGTCCTGCCTGTCAGGGAACTCGGGGAGCGCGTGTCCGTCACTCTGCTCCGGCGTCGTGGGCACAGGATCGTGGGGGTGGTTGGGAACGCCCAGTTTTCTCACGGCGGCGGGGATGATGACTGCGCCGGAGAGGATGATCGCGGCGAAGGCCAGGCAGGCGATCTCCCAGGAGCCCAGCTCGTAGACGATGCCAGCGGCGAGGACGCCGATGAGCGCGCCGCAGAGCTCGGCCGATTCGAACCAGCCCATCCCGCGACCCAGATGGGTGTGCCCAGAGGCTTCGGCGATCACTGCCTGCTGGATCGGGATGACGACGGCCCACGCGACCGCAGCAAGCACCCAGCAGACTGCGATGATCAGCGGGTTGGGCGCCCAGGCGAGGCTCGCGGCGAACCCGGCGCTCGACACGGACGCGAGGGCGAGCATCCGGGTGCGCCCGTAGCGGCGCACCAGTTGGTGCAGGTGGGGCGGCAGAGCGCCCATGGCGATCGCTCCGGGAAGGAACACCATGGCGATCTGCAGGGGTTCGAGCGCGAACTCGCGCTGGAGGTGAAGCAGCAGGAGGAGGCTGATCGCTCCCTCGGCCACCATCGTGACCGTCACGGCGGCCAGCATCGGGAGCAGCCGTCGCACCAGGCGAGGCGAGCCTGCTCCGTGCCTCGCAGCGTCGTCGATTGCTGCCGCGGGCCCCGGTGACCGAGGCGCCGAAGCCAGCAGGACTGCACCGACGAGGCAGCAGGCAGCCAGCCCCAGGAACACCCCGCGGTAGTCCAGCGCGGAGATCAAGAACACCGCGGGGACGAAGATCACCCATCCGCCGGTCTCCTCGGCCGCGACCAGCCGCGCGAACACACTCGAGTCCTCGGCCAGCCGCTCCGCGACCAGCGCCCGCAACGAAACCCACAGCAGCGCACCGCCGACGCCACTGGCTCCCGCAGCGACGTAGGCCACGAAGAGGTTCTCGGCCAGCGAATACCCGACGCACGCAAGCGCGTAAAGCAGCGCCCCCAGCGCCGCAAGGTTTCTCCGCTCGAAGCGGTCTGCGAGCGACCCCGCCAGCGGGCGTACCACGAGCGATACCGCGAGCTCCACCGCGAGCAGCAGGCCGATCGTCGACGGGCTTGCCCCAATCGCCGCTCCCGCGAACAGCGGCAGCAGAAAGTCGACCACCTCGCCGGCGCCGCTGAGGAACAATGCAGACGCCAGCGCGCGCCTCTCCCGCACCAGCCGCGGCGCCTCTCCAGACACACTCACAGTACGACTGTACTAGTACAGTCGTACTCGTCAAGCGATACGCTTGCCGGGTGCCCCGCCATGTCGATCCGGAACGCCGCCGCCGCGATGTCGGCCAGGCCGTGTGGCGAGTCGTGCGCCGCGCTGGCCTCGCCAGGGCCTCCGTTCGCGCGGTCGCCCAGGAGGCGGGACTGTCGGTTGGATCACTGCGGCACTACTTCGGCGCACAGCGCGAACTTCAGATCTACGCGTTCGAGCTCATCAACGACCGCGCCGAGGAACGCCTTGCGGCCGTGGACATGTCCGCCCCGGTCCGTGAGCGCATCGAGAACATGATGTGGGCCCTGTTGCCGGTGACCTCCGAGCAGGTCGAGGAGGAACAGGTCAGGCTCGCGTTCCTCATCGAGTCCCGCACAGACCCCGACCTGGCCGCCATCGTCCGCGACGACCGTGCCGTCGCACTCGACCTCACCCGCGAAGCGCTCAGCGGACTGCGCGAGGCCGGCCACACCCGTCCGAATGTGGATATCGAGGCCGCCACGATCGAGTTCCTCGCCCTGCTCGACGGACTCGCCCAGGCCGCAGCCCTCAACCCCAGCACCATGCCCGGCGAGCTGCTCAAGACGACCGTCATCCGCTGGCTCGACGGCCTGGCCGCACGCTGACGTCACGGGGCGACTGGACCAGCGGTCTCGACTCCGCTCGACCACCGGGCAGCTCGACCACCGCGTTACCCCTTTGTGGAGCCGGCGAGCAGTCCTCGCACGAAGTAGCGCTGCAGGCTGAAGAACACGATGAGCGGGATGATGAGTGAGATGAACGCCGCGGCAGGCAGCCGCTCGGCGTTGCGACCGAAGTTTCCGACCAGCTCGGCCAGTCGCTGGGTCAGGGGGGCGACATCCACTGTTCCACCGGAGAACACCAGCGCGACCAGCAGGTCGTTCCACACCCAGAGGAACTGGAAGATTCCGATCGAGGCGATGGCCGGCAGCGACAGCGGGATGATCACTCTGGAAGAAGATCTGGGTGTGGTTCGCGCCATCAACCCGGGCCGCCTCGACGACTTCTCTCGGGATCTCCGAGATGAAGTTGTGCAGCAGGAAGATCGCCAGTGGCAGGCCGAAGATCGTGTGCGCGACCCAGACCGCCTGGAAGGTTCCGCTGATGCCGAGGTTGTTGGAGAAGATCTGCAGGAGCGGGATGAGCGCCATCTGCAGCGGCACGATCTGCAGGGCGAAGATGAGCACGAACAGCGAACCGGAGCCCTTGAACTTGATCCACGCGAAGGCGTACGCGGCCATCGTCGCTAGGGCGATCGGAAACAGTGTCGCCGGGATCGAGACCACGAGCGAGTTGACGAAGTAGGAACTCAGGTTTGCCGACGATGCGCCTGTCGCGAAGAGCACGTCCCCATAGTTCTCGAGGCTGAAGCTCGGGTTGACGAAGATGTTCCACCAACCGGTCGTGCGGATCTCCGCTGCCGGGCGGAAGGAGGAGACCAGCAAACCGAACGTGGGAATCGTCCAGACGACCGCGATGATGACGGCGGCGATCGTCGCGCCGCGTGAGGTAAGTCTCTGCTTGGCGCGACCCGTCTGGCTGTCCAGCTCGCTCGCCGCGACCGGGCGACGGCGCTTCTTCCCGGCGCCCGAGTCGACAACGACTTCGGCCTCGGTGGCGCTCATCGGATCTCCTTCTGCTGGCGCATGCTTCGAACGGTGTAGATGATGATCGGCAGCACCATGATGAAGAGCACGACGGCGAGAGCCGAGCCCTGGCCGAACTCACCACGGTTGAACGCCTGGGTGTACATCTCGTTGGCGATCACGGAAGTGTCGAAGTTGCCTCCTGTCATCGCCCGCACGATGTCGAACACCTTGAGCGTCGCGATCGAGATCGTCACAACGACCACAATGATGGTGCTGCGGATGCCCGGAACCGTGACATTCCAGAACTGCTGCCAGGCGTTGGCACCGTCGAGGCGGGACGCCTCGATGATCTCAACCGGAACACCCTTGATCGCCGCAGACAGCAGCACCATGGCGAAACCGGTCTGGATCCAGATCATCACAATGATGAGGAACAGCGTGTTCCACGGCGCATTGATGAGCCACTGCTGCGGCTCGCCCCCCAACCAGACCACCATCTGGTTCAGAATGCCGATCTGCTCGAAGCCCTCCGCCCGGTACTCGTAGACGAAGCGCCAGATGATGCCCGCACCGACGAAGGAGATCGCCATGGGCATGAACACCAGCGACTTGAGAACTTTCTCACCGCGGGACTTGTCGATGAAGATCGCATATGCCAGCCCTATGGCGGTGGAGATCGCCGGCACGAGAGCAACCCAGACCAGGGTGTTGATGAGCGTCGTGATGATCGTCGGCTGGGTGAACATCCACACGAAGTTGTCGATGCCGATGAAGTCACCGCGGCGGTTCGTGAACGCAAGCCACGTGGTGCGAAGGGCCGGATAGATGAGTCCGACCGCGAGCAGGAGGAGAGCCGGCGCAACGAACGCCAGCAACTGCAGGAAGTCACGGCCGCGCTTCGGTGCCCTGTCGGCGAGGAAGAGAACGAGACCGATGACCGCCGCGAAGACAACGAGTCCGATCAGGAGGGTGCCGAACTTCTCTGCGACGCCGCCCCAGAAGTCGCCACGGCGGGCGAACAGCCCGGCATCGAGGGTGTAGCTGTGGATGATCAACGCTGGCATGCCGGGCCTTCCGCTTTATCGGGGAGAAGGGGTGCAGGCCCGCATGACGAGCCCACACCCCTGGTGCTACTGCGGGAACGTGCTGTCGATGAAGGTCAGCACCTCCTCGGTCGACCGCGTACCGACCACCCAGTCCACCATCCCGGTCCAGAACGAACTCGTACCGACCGCCGCCGGCATGAGGTCTGATGCGTCGAACCGGAAGACGGTGTCCTCCGCCTGCAGAATCCGGATGGACTCCTGTCCGAGCTCAGAGCCGGCGAGAGTCGGGTCGAGACCCTGGTTGGCGCTGATCACGCCTCCCAGTTCGACCCTGTTGTTCGCCCAGGTGTCTGACGAGAGGTACTGCTGCACAGCATCCACTTCGGGTGCATCACGGAACTTCCCGACGAACTCGCCGCCACCCGTGACGTAGTCAGGGTCACCCTCCTGCATGGGAGGCGTGAGGAACGCCCACACGTCACCGTTGGGCGCAACACTCGTGCCCGCCGGCCACTGCGCTTCGTAGAACGAAGCCTGGTGGTGCATCGAGCAGTTGCCATCAAGGATCGGCAGTCCCGCGTCATTGAACGTCGTGGAGACGATCGAGTTCACTCCACCGAATCCACCGTTGACATAGTTCTCATCGAGAAGGATCTCGCCGACCATGTCGAAGGCTTCGCGGATCTGCGGATCGCTGAACTGAACCTCACCCTCAACCCACTGGTCATAGACATCCGGTCCGGCTGAGCGAAGCACTGCGTCCTCGATCCAGTCCGTGCCGGGCCAGCCGGTAGCGTCACCGGACCCGAAGCCCGCACACCACGGCTTGTAGGTCGCGGTGCTCTGTTCGGCCATTTGCTCTGTGAGTTGCATCATCTCGTCCCAGGTAGCGGGGACCTCCCAGTTGTTCTCCTGGAACTGTGTCGGCGAGTACCAGATCCAGCCCTTCACGCTCGCCATGAGAGGCGCCGCGTAGAAGGTGCCGTCAACAGAACCGTAGTTCTTCCAGTCCTCCGTCCAGAACTCGTCAACGTTCGCTTCGACCTCGGCAGAAGCCGGAATGATGTAGCCGTCATCGATCAACCGCTGCAGCAGCCCCGGCTGCGGAATGATCATGAGGTCGGGGGCGTCTCCCGCGGCGGCGCGCACGTTGATCTGCGTCTCCGCCTCCTGCGTTCCGACGTAGTCGATCGTGATGCCGGTGCAGTCCTCGAAGTCGCGCCAGCTGTCGACCAGCTGGTCGGCCTCGATATCGACGATCGTCGCGTAGACCTCCACGGTCGCGCCGTCGAACTCGCCATACTGCTCGTAGTCGGTACAGTCACCGTCCGGGCCCGCGCCGGGTCCGGCAGCACCGGGTCCACAGGCAGCGAGCATGAGGCTCAGCGCACCAACCGCTGCGGCGGGCAGCAGATGCCGCCTCCTGATGGGTGAATTCATGGTTCCTCCTCTTCGAGGATTGGCCCGCGAATCACGCGGGGAATGTGATTTCAGGTACGGCTTTGGACACACAAATCAAGCCGCGTTCCAGCTTCCGCACAGGCGGGCCCGCAGAACAAGAGCTTGACTTACGCCACGAAACGTCACTAAAGGCGCTGCGACGGCAGCGCTCCGTTCAGTCCTGGTTGCTGAAAGCGGAGTCGAAGGATGCTGTGGGCAGATCCCAAAGCAGCGAGCGAACGAAACCCACGGCTTCCTTCGCGCCATGCAGCCTGTCCATGCCCGCGTCTTCCCATTCCACGGAGATGGGACCGGTGTAGCCGATCGACTTGAGCGCGCGGAACGAGTCCTCCCACGGCACGTCACCGTGGCCGGTGGACACGAAATCCCAGCCCCTGCGCGGGTCACCCCAGGGCAGGTGCGAACCGACGATGCCGGCACGGCCGGTTGCCGGGCGCATCCGCGTGTCCTTGCAGTCGACGTGGTAGATGCGGTCCTTGAAATCGATGATGAACCCGACCGGGTCGATGCCCTGCCACATCATGTGGGATGGGTCCCAGTTGAAGCCGAAGGCCTCGCGGTGGTCGATCGCCTCAAGGCTGCGCACGCTCGTCCAGTAGTCGTACGCGATCTCGCTCGGATGCACCTCGTGCGCGAATCGCACTCCCTCACCGTCGAAAACGTCGAGAATCGGGTTCCAGCGGTCGGCGAAATCCTGGTATCCCCCTTCAATAACTTCCGCGCCAACCGGCGGGAACATGGCGACGTACTGCCAGATCTTCGATCCGGTGAAGCCGACGACCGTGTCGACGCCGAGCTTTCGTGCGACCTTCGCGGTGAGCTTGAGCTCCTCCGCCGCTCGCTGGCGTACGCCCTCAGCGTCGCCGTCGCCCCACACCCTCGACCCGACGATGGCCTGGTGCCTGAAGTCGATCGGGTCATCACACACTGCCTGGCCCTTGAGGTGATTCGAGATCGCCCACACCTTGAGGCCGTACTTGTCGAGCAAGTCGATGCGGCCCTGCAGGTAGTCGTCGTCCTCCGCAGCTCGCCACACGTCGAGGTGCTCGCCGGAACAGGCGATCTCCAGCCCGTCGTAACCCCACTCGGAGGCATGCTTCGCCACCTCCTCAAGCGTGAGGTCGGCCCACTGGCCGGTGAACAGGGTGACGGGGTGCGTGCTCATGATTGCCTCTCGTCCTGCAGGTCAGTCAAGTATTTCAGGCTGCGTTCCGCGAGCGCGTCCTGGCTTTCAGCAAGAGGGCGCCAGATGGATGCCGCAGTGGCGATGGTCTCGTTGTGGGAGGTGAAGCTCTCCAGATTCAGGGGGCCCGAGTACCCGGAGTCATCGAGCGCGTCGAGGAACTGGCGCCAGTCGATGTGGTCGTCGCCAACCGCTCCCCTGTCGTTGCCACACACCTGGACGTGCGCGAGGTGGGAACCCGCGGTGCGGATCGCGTCGAACGGCCGCTTCTCCTCGATGTTGAGGTGGTAGCTGTCGAGGGCGAGGCCGAGCGCGGGACCGAGCAGTGGGTCGAGGGCGTCGAGCGCCTGATCGACCGTGTTGATGAGACTCGTCTCGTAGCGGTTGAGGGGCTCGATCGCGAGCACGATGCCCGCTTCCGCCGCGGCATCCACGACGGGAGTGAGCGAGCGGCGCAGTTCGGCGACGACGTCTGCGCGATCAGTGGGCGACATCCGCCAGGTGCGACCGGTCTCGGCGTAGAAGGGGCCGGCTACGACGCGGGCGCCGAGCACGGTGGCGACGGAGATGCAGTGCAACAGGTACCGCTGGGTGGCGGCGATGCCCGCATCGTCCGTAGCAACGAGGTTCCTGCCTGCACCCATCGCGCCGACCACGAACGCGTCGAGCGACAACTCGGCGAGAACATCGGCGGCGCGATGCGGATCCCAGTCGCCCGGTGACTCCACGGGCAACTCGATCGCGGTGAAGCCCATGTCGGCGGCCTTGCGTGCGACGGCTTCGAGGGAATCATCCCGTAGCGGGGACTCCCAGACCCAGGTGTTTACTCCCAGTGCTCGCCGCATTGTGTCCTTCGCAGATGGTGATTGGGTAGCGCCCTTACGGACGCTACCCAATCAGTACTTCATGGGAAATGGTTACGGAATGATCCGCTGCTGCCAAACCGTCGGGTAACCCGGCAGTTCTTCGCCACCGAAGCGGGCGTAGTGTCCGCCCGGCATTCCCTCGTTGGCTGCGAGCGCCGCGTCCAGTTCGCCGACCTCGATCGGCTGCTGGGGCAGAACCCACTCGCTGGGAACTTCCTCGCCCTTGAAGATCTTCTCGACCGCAAGCAGCGCGGTGCGCCACTGGAAGTTCGAGTAGACGGGGCCAAGAGCCGTGAGGCCGGTTTCCTTCCACTTGCGCAGGAAGCTCAGCTCGTCCTCACCGGTGATGACCGGGTAGTCCAGGCCTGCATCCTCGAACGACTCGATGGCCGCAACAGCACCATCACCAGCATCCATCCAGATTCCGTGCACATCGCCACGAGCGAGTTCGTCCGCGATGATGTTCTTGATCTCGGCGGGGTCGGCTCCAGTGAAGTAGTCCACTGCCTCGATGCCGGCTTCGCTGAAGAGCTTGTCGGCTGCTGCCCACCGCTGCTCCAGCACGTCAACACCCGGAAGGATGCGGAGCGCCACCACCTTGTTGCCCGGTTCCAGGTTGTCAATCAGGAACTCAGCCGTGTCGATGCCCCACGCGAATCCACCGATCGGGTGAATGAACGTGACGGGGCAATCGGTCTGAACACCACGGTCGAAGACGATAACCGGCTTGTCTGTGGCACAGGCACGCTCGACGGCCGGAGTCATGGCCGCCGTACTGTTCGGCGAGATCAGGAAGACGTCGCAGTTGCCCTCTTCGATGAAGTAATCGAT
Organism: uncultured Actinomycetota bacterium; assembly: GCA_963848065.1. GTDB lineage: Bacteria > Actinomycetota > Actinomycetes > Actinomycetales > Microbacteriaceae > CAWKBZ01. Next base: position 501,438 of record CAWKBZ010000002.1, read on the forward strand.
GTCGGCGATCTGGGTGTCGTCACTGTCCTGCGCGTCGCGCGTCTCCATCTCGGAGATGACACCTTCGGACTGGAGCACCTTGAGCTGTTCGTTCATGGTGATCCACCCGGTCTGGCGCCAGGGGTTTGAGATCGAAGCGTTCGCGAAGCAGACCTTCTTGGCACCCTCGGAGGCGTACTGTGAAGTGTCAACCATTTCCGCGTTGATGTGCTGAAGCCAGGGCTCGCCCGCAGGTCCCTGCGGGGTAACACCCCGCTCCGCCATCTGCTTGTCGAATAGTGCCTGGTCGAACCACTCGTTCGCGGCTGGTGATTCACCGGGTTCGACTGGTGTGACGGACGGGTCAGTAGTACACCCGGCCATCGCGAGAAGCGCTGCTGCGCCCACCATGGCAGTTGCCACGTGAATACGACGTCGCATCACTTAACCTCCTTTGGTTGTGTGTTCTTCGCCCGCTGACGGGCTGGTGTGTGCAGGACGAGTCGGGTCAGGAATGACATCCGACTCCTTCCCCGTTGAGGGAGAAGTGTGGGCCGAGCGCACCCTGCGGCGCGCTCGGAAAACTGTTGCGGAATAGGCGACCGCGAGAATGATGATCGCGCCCTGGACCGCGTCGCGGGCCGTGGAGGGAACGCCCGCAATGTTGAGCAGCGTGAAGAGGGATTCGAGCGCGAACGCACCCGCCGCAGCAGCGACAACCCATCCGCGTCCGCCGCCGAGCACCACGCCGCCGAGCACGACTGCGGTGATGGCGATGAACTCGTAGCCGCGCCCGACCGACGGATGCACGCCGGCGTATCCGACGAGGAGCACACCGGCGATGGTCGCGCTCAGGCTGGAGATCATGAACGCGCTCGTTTTCACCCACCACACGCGCATTCCGGCGTACCGGGCAGCGACCGGGTTGTCACCAACGGCAATGACGCTGCGCCCGAAGGGTCGACGTGAGAACCAGATCGCCGCCGCCAGAACCGCGCCGAGAATAACGACCGACCACGGAATGATGTTGAAAATCGGTACGTCCTGGATGCCGCCGCGGCCGATCTGCCTGAAGCTGTCAGCCGGGTTGCCGGTCGCGGCTCCGCCGGTCCAGAACAGGACGCCGCCGAGAAGCGCGAGCATCATGCCGAGGGTGACAATGAAAGACGGAACCTTCAGCAGCGTCGTGATGAGGCCGTTGATGAGGCCGATCAGCGCACCGAATACCACCATGAAGATGAGCACGGGAATCGTACGAGAATCATCCTGACCGACCAGATTGCCCGCGATGACCACCTGGGCGGTGATGAGGGAGCCCATCGACAGGTCGAATTCCCCCGACACGATGACGAAGTACTGGCCGATCGCGATGATGGCGACCGGGGCGACCCTCTGCATGAACCGGATGAACTGGCTCGGATCGGCGAAGTTCGGGTTGATGATCGTGATCCAGACGAGGAGCACGGCGAGCAGCAGGAAGACGGCGCCACGTGGGCTCACGAGCATGCGCGCGATGTCCCTCGCCCTCTGCGCCGGCGTCGGCGCGGTTGCCTCAGTACTCACTTCCGCACCTCCTTCGTTGCAAAGCGTGCTCGCCGTCTTTCGACTGCGCGGCCGGTGTAGACCGCAACCGCAGCGATGATGACGACACCACGTACGACGTCCTTGAGGAAGGGGTTCACCTGCATAACGCTCATGACGCTGTCGAGCACGGCGAAGATCGCCACCCCGCCGATAGTTCCCCAGATGGAGCCCTTTCCGCCCATGAGGAGGGTTCCACCGAGCACAACTGCGGCGATCGACAACAGGGCGTAGCCGCCCTGAGTTCCGACGGTCGGACTGCCCACTCCGAGTCGGCTGGCGAGCAGCAGGCCCGCCATTCCGGCTGTCACCGAGCACAGAACGTGTGCCGTAATGGCCGGCTGCGCCGTGCGGATGCCGGACAGCCTTGCGACCTCGAGCCCGCCACCCACGGCGTAGATGTGGTGCCCGGTGCGGGTCTTGCGGAGGAAAAGGTAGACCAGCACGGCAAGCGACAGCATGATGATCGTTGAGATCGGAACGGGGCCGAGACCTGTGGCGCCAATGACCTGGAACTCCGCCGGCACGCTGCCCGAGCTTCCCCTGTAGTTCGTGTCGAGGTATCCCTTGACGATGAGTCCCATGCCGAGGGTCGCGATGAAGCCATTCACTTTCAGCTTCGTGACGATGAGGCCATTGGCGAGACCGATGACCGCCGACACCGCGAGCGCGAGCGCGACCGCCGCCGCAATGTTGTTGGGGTTGCCTCTCATCGTGTCTGCTGCGAGCAGGCTGGAGAGGCTGATCACGTATGGCACCGAAAGATCGAGTGAACCGGTCAGGATCACAAGGGTCTGGCCGATGGCGACGAAGCCGAGCACACTCATACCGGTGAGAATGTCGCGGATGCTGCCGTCGCTGAAGAAGTTGCGACCGACCGAGTTCACCAGCAGCGCACCGACAATGATCACACCCACGAGCGCGATATAGACGATGGCCGTGCTGTCGAGGCGCGCACGCCACTTCGTCATCGGAGAGACGTTACTCACAGCGGCACCTCCTTGTTCTGGATCATGAGGCTGCCCGTCGCTGCCGCGAGAACGGTCTCCTCAGAAGCGTGCGGTTCGAGCTCAGCCTGAATGCGCCCGTCGTGCATCACAATCACGCGATCGGACATGCCGAGCACCTCAGGCAGCTCCGACGAGATCATGAGGATGGCGACGCCGTCCTTCGCGAGTTCGCGCATGAGGTTGTACACCGCGACCTTCGCGCCGACGTCAATGCCGCGCGTCGGCTCGTCGAGCAGCACCACGCGCGGCTCGGTGGCGAGCCATTTCGCCAGGACGGCTTTCTGCTGGTTGCCGCCCGAGAGAAACTGCACCTCCTGGTCAACGCCGCGCGAACTGACCTCGAGCGACGAGAGCACTCCGGGGACGCGCTGGCGAGCCTGCCTGGTTCTTCTCGCGAACACCGCGCGGATCACCAGAAGGGCGTTGTCCAACACGGACTGGTTCAGGGTGAGACCCTGGGCCTTGCGGTCCTCGGTCACCAGCGCGATGCCCGCCTTGACGGCTGCACGTGGACTCGAAATCTCGATTTCCGCGCCGTCGAGCGTGACGGTTCCGTGGGTGAAGGGCACCGCCCCGAACACCGCTTCGGCGAGTTCGGTTCGCCCGCTGCCCTGAAGCCCGGCGACCCCGACGATCTCACCAGCCTTCAGCTCAAGATCGATGTCGGCAATGTAGTCATTTCCACCGCCACTGATCGACAGGCGGGTCTCACCCACCACCGTGCCCTCAAGTACCCCGGGGAAATAGGTGGAGATGGACCGGCCAACCATCCGGCGCACGAGCTCGTCGGTGTGAAGGTCGGCGGCAGGACCGCTCGACACGAGAGCACCGTCCTTCAGCACAGTGATCGTGTCGCAGAGGTCGAAGATCTCCTTGAGCCGGTGCGAGACGTAGAGGATGGCGACGCCCCGATCCCGCAATCTGCGAACGATGCTGTACAGCAAATCGACCTCGTGGTCGGCAAGTGCAGCGGTCGGTTCATCCATCGAAATGACGCGGGCATCGAACGAGAGGGCCTTCGTGATTTCGACAACCTGTTGCTCCGCGACCGTGAGTTGGCCAACGCGCGCACCGGGGTCGATGAAGTCGATTCCCAGTTCCTTCAGGAGGGCAGCGGTTGCCCGCTCCATGCCCTTACCGTCGACAAAGCCACGCTTGCGGGGTTCCCGACCGAGAAAGACGTTCTCAGCCACACTGCGCTCAGGCAGCAGGTTGAACTCCTGGAAGACGGTCGCAACCCCTGCCTGCATCGCCTGAATGGGGTGCGTGTAGTCGACACTGCGCCCTTCGAGCATCACCTCGCCGCTGTCGCTCTGGTACACCCCGGCGAGGATCTTCATGAGCGTTGACTTGCCGGCACCGTTCTCGCCGACGAGTCCGTGGACTTCGCCGGGATAGAGCTCAATTCCGACGCCCTTGAGCACCTGCACGCCGAAAAAGCTCTTCTCCAGGCCGTGAGCGGTGAGGATGGGGGTTCTCGGCGCGGTCGTCATCGTGACACCGCCTCGGCAGGCGCGGACTGGGCAGCCTCAAGCAGCGGTACATCCACCCAGCCTCCCGTGGCGGCAGAACGGAGCACGGCATCCGTCAGGCGCACGGCGCGCAGGCCATCCGAGAATGTCGGAAGTCCTTCGGGTTGCGCGCCGTGCGCTGCGGAGTACGAATCGGCGACGAACGCGTTGAATGCGTCCTGATAGCCAAGAGGGTGGCCGCCGGGGAGGATCGACAGGCGGGCCGCGTCGCTGCTCAGGCCCGTTCCGTCACGAAGGAGGAGTTCTGATCCGCCCCGGCGGCCAAGCCACAGGGTTTCCGGTTGTTCCTGGTCGAAGAAGATGCTCTCGGCCGTTCCGCTGATCTCTATCGTTAACCGATTCTTCCGGCCGGGAGCCACCTGCGAAACCAGCAGTGTGCCGATTCCGCCGCTCGCGGTCTGCAGAACCAGCGCAACCACGTCTTCCGTTGCGATGTCGCGATTGCTGGCGCGTTCGGAGAAAACGGTGCGTTTGGTGGCCGCCAGACGAACGACCCTGTCGCCCGTGACGAATTCGACAAGGTCGCACAGGTGGGAGCCGATATCGGCGAATGCCCGGGAGGGGCCGCCGAGTGCGGTGTCCACTCGCCAGTCGTCGTCAGAGGCCGAAAGCAACCAGTCCTGGAGGTATCCGCCCTGGATTGTCAGGAGAGTTCCAAGATCGCCGCGGGCAACACGTGCGCGCGCCTCCCTCACCATGGGGTGAAAACGATAGACGAACGGGACTGTTGCGGTGACACCACGGCGGGCCGCTGCGGCAACCAACTGCTCCGCGTCGGCGACCGATGTCGCCAGCGGCTTCTCGCAGATGACGTTCTTGCCAGCCTCGATCGCGGCGAGGGCGAACCCCGCGTGGGTCGTATTGGGAGTGCAGATGTGCACCACGTCGACAGACTCGTCAGCGAACAGTTCGTCCGTGCTGCGATAGACGCGTTCGAACCCGTGAGCAGCTGCCGCGCGCTCAGCGCTTGCGGTGCTGGAGGACGCCACCCCCGTCAACTGGGCTCGCGCCGCGCGTGCTGCGCGGCTGTGGACGCCCGCCATAAAGCCGCCGCCAATGAACGCCGCGCGGGGCATGTGGGGAATGACGTCCGTTGTCATGAGGCGATTCTGACACACAACTGGCAGCTTTTGCCAACATTCAGGCAAAAGTTATCATTCGTAGACAATTAGCTGACCAACCACCGCGTTTACTTTCTATGATTTACTAACCGCATGGTGGACATCAGCCGAGGGTCGGCCTTAGGGTCGTCCGGGGCAAGCGAGTTGTTCCAACTCCTTCGGGATGGCCAACCGCGCACACGGGCGGAGCTCTCCAGCCTCACCGGACTCGCACGATCCACCATCGCGCTCCGAGTCGACTCGCTGATGGAGCTCGGGCTCATCAGCCCCGTGGGCGACGCGATTTCGACCGGTGGGCGGCCGTCATCGCAGTTCGCGCTGAACCCCACCTCGCGCCTCGTGCTCGCCGCCGATCTCGGCGCTTCCCACGCCACCCTCGCCGTTACCGACCTCGCCGGAACAACGCTCGGGGAGCATCGCGGTCCCATCGACATCGCGAACGGCCCAGAGGCGGTACTGGGATGGATGGTCGACACGGGCAGGCAACTGCTCGCGGGCATCGACAGGGACCAGCGGCATCTCATCGCCATCGGGATTGGTCTTCCCGGACCCGTCCAGCACAGCACGGGCATGCCGATAAACCCGCCGATCATGCCGGGGTGGGACCGCTTCGACGTACCCGGCTGGGTACAGCAGCACCTTGAGGTTCCCGTGCTCGTCGACAACGACGTCAACATCATGGCCCTCGGTGAACGGGCCGTCGCCTGGCCGAACTCCGAGCATCTCGTCTTCGTGAAGGTTGCCACCGGGATCGGGTCGGGAGTCATCTCGGGCGGACTCCTCCAGCGTGGTGCGCAAGGCATCGCCGGTGACATTGGCCATGTGCAGATCCCGCGGGGTGCCGGCATTCCCTGCCACTGCGGCAACAGGGGCTGCCTTGAAGCGCTGGCATCCGGGCCCGCAATCGCCAAGGCCCTGCGGGAGGCCGGGGTCGAGGTTGAGTCCGGCCGGGAAGTCGTCGAGCTGGTCAAGCGTGGTCACATCGAAGCGATTCAGGCGGTCAGGCAGGCGGGGCGCGATATCGGAGAGGTGCTCACCGCCTGCGTGAGCCTCATCAACCCATCCGTTATCGCGATCGGCGGATCGATGGCCCAGGCAGGCGAGCACCTCATCGCGGGAGTGCGCGAGGTTGTATACACGCGGTCGATGCCCCTCGCCACCGAACATCTCTCGATCGTGCAATCAAGCGCGGCGGGCAACGCCGCCGTCATCGGTGCGAGCATGCTCGCCATCCATCACGCGCTCTCGCCGGAGAGTATCGACGCGATGGCGGTGTGAACCACATTCGACTGGCGGGTGCAGCAGAATGGGTGCGTGACGATGCAGCCGACTCTCTCGCTCTGGGATGAACCGGCTCCGGATCACCGCAAACGAATCGTGGCCAACGCCACGGACCGCGTCGCGTGGCTGCGCGCGCGGAGCAGGGGCGTCACTGCGACGGACGTCGCGCGACTTTCCGGCGAACAGGCGCTCAAGTCCGTCGCCATGGACAAGATTCTCGGCACCGGCTTCGCCGGCAATGCCTATACGGATCATGGCCGGGCCCGCGAGCCGGAGATCGCCCGGTGGGTGCAGCGCCGATTCGGTATCGCGCCCAGCAGCTCACTCTTCCACGCCCACGGAAAACCGTTGCATCTCGCAACCCCGGACGGCGTCAGTGCCGCCGCGGGCATCCTTTCGCTGTCCGAAATAAAGACGACCTCAACGAACTGGCGAACCATTCCCCGTTCGTACCTTCGGCAGGTGTGGTGGCAGCAGTACGTGCTGGGTGCCGAACGCACCCTCGTGGTCTGGGAGCAGCACCTCGACTTCGTGCCGGTCGCGCCCGAACCCCGCTACCGCTGGGTCGAGCGCGACGAGAACGAGATCCATATCCTCGTCGGCATGGCCGATCGCCTCCTCGAGCTCATACAGCGGGGAACTGCGCGCCCCTGAGAGAGAGCGCAGCGCTCCCGCCGCAACGGCCACTCCGAATGATGCAACCCACGCAATGCCGAGGGTCGTCGCCACGAGTTCGAGACGGCTGCCGACATCCGTCGCGAACTGGAAGACAGACAGCAGACCGCCCACGGCCGCGGTGAAAGCGACCGCAACACCCATCGACAGTGAGAATCCGGCGAGGCGGCGGTGGCCCTCGGCGAACGACACCTGCACCATCGCCCAGCTGGCGGCGGCGGCAAACACGGCGAAGATGATGTGGAAGAGATCCTGCCAGGTGAAGGTTTCGCCCCAGGGCAGTGGGCACGTCGCCGTGCAGTTCACCTGGGCTGCGAGCAAGAAGAAGGAACTTGCGATCCACAGTGACACCGCGGGCGTCCACAGGTTGAGGAGCTGCACCCTGGATCGGATACCCCGCCCTGCGTACCCGATCAGGCTCGCCCCAGCCACAAGGAGCAGCAGCGAGATCTTGAACGCGTCCGCCGTCGGCTCGGAGGACGCCCCCAGTTCGCTGACGTAGAGCTCCCGCGGGATAGACAGCCGAAGAACCCAGATCATGACAAGAGCGGTGACGACAAGAACGGTTCCGAGGACTGCGCCCGCGACCCGAGTGACCCTGATGCGCAAGCGATTCCCTTCGAACTGGCTGTCCCCAGCGTGTTCCGCGGCGCGCTGTCGCTCAATCCCTTGCGTGGCCGCAGTGCGCTGCACTAGAGCGCCCGCTCCCGCACGAAGTCGTCCTCCCACTTGCCGCCGACGAGGAACTTCTTCCTGCCGACGACGCGGAACCCGCTCTTGTCGTAGAACCGGTTGGCTCGCGGGTTGTGCTCATTGACGCCGAGCCACATGCCTGCCGCGCCTTCCGCACGCGCGAGCACGACCGACTCCTCAATGAGCATGGCGCCAACCCCAGCCCCGTGCAGCCCGGCGACGACATAGCATTTGCTCAGCTCGACCGTCGGGCGCAAAGTGATCGATTCCGCGACATCCACGTCCGTCGGTTCGGCGACGACGAGCATCGTGTAGCCGACCGCAATGCCGTCGAGTTCAGCGAGCAGGAGGCGGCGCTGCGGATCCGCGAGGTAGCCCGCAAAGTGCTCCTCGGTCAGGTGTTTCGCGATGAAGTCGTCAACGGCCAGCTGTGTGGTGCCGGGAGGGCAGGCCAGGGCGAACGTCGCCGCGGCGACCTCGTGCAGCGCCCCGGCATCCGCCACCCCCGCCAGCCGCACCGCCGCCACCCCCGTACCAAATGAAGGCAATTCGGACGGTGGATGACCCGCGTCTGCGGCTAGAGGGCTGTCGGGCACCAGATCTCCTTCATTTGGTACGCGTGCCGGTGGGGCGGGGGTGCCGAAAGGGGGCCCGCCGGAACGGACCCCCTCCTCGGTGCTGCTGGTGGAGCGATGCTGCTGTTAGAGCGCGTTGACGTCGAGCGGGATGCCCGGGCCGAACGTGGTCGAGACCGTGCCCTTCGTGATGTAACGGCCCTTCGAGCTGCTGGGCTTCGCGCGCTGCACCTCTTCGAGGGCGGCGGTGATGTTCTCCGCCAACTGCTCCTGCGTGAACGCGGCCTTGCCGACAATGAAGTGCACGTTGGAGTGCTTGTCGACCCGGAACTCGATCTTGCCGCCCTTGATGTCGGAGACGGCCTTCGCAACATCCGTCGTCACAGTGCCCGTCTTCGGGTTCGGCATGAGGCCGCGGGGTCCGAGAACCTTACCGAGTCGACCGACCTGGCCCATCAGCTCGGGCGTTGACACGGCCGAGTCGAACGAGGTGTAACCGCCGGCGACCTTCTCGATCAGCTCGGCGCCACCCACCTCGTCAGCGCCTGCGGCAATAGCCGCTTCGGCTGCCGGGCCAGTTGCGAACACGATGACGCGGGCAGTCTTGCCGGTGCCGTGCGGGAGGATGACCGTGCCGCGGACCATCTGGTCCGCCTTGCGTGGGTCAACACCGAGCTTGAGTGCGACCTCGACAGTCGAGTTGAACTTGGCAGAGCCAGTCTCTCGTGCGACCGCCACAGCCTCAGAAGGAGAGTAGAAACGACCCTCCTCGATCTTGTCGACGGCGGCGCGGTATGCCTTCGATTTCGTAGCCATTATGCCTCCACCGTGATTCCCATAGAGCGGGCGGTGCCCGCGATGATCTTCTCGGCTGCGTCGAGGTCGTTCGCGTTGAGATCGACCTGCTTCTGCTCCGCGATCGAGCGAACCTGCTCGCGCGTGAGCTTCGCAACCTTGACCGTGTGCGGGGTTCCTGAACCCTTCTGCACACCAGCGGCCTTCTTGATGAGCTCCGCCGCCGGCGGGGTCTTCAGGATGAAGGTGAACGAACGGTCCTCGTAGACGGTGATCTCGACGGGGATGACGTTGCCGCGCTGAGCCTCAGTGGCCGCGTTGTACGCCTTGCAGAACTCCATGATGTTGACGCCATGCTGACCCAGCGCCGGCCCGATGGGCGGTGCGGGGTTGGCGGCGCCGGCCTGGATCTGCAGCTTGATCAGACCCGTGACCTTCTTCTTCGGTGCCATTTTTCCTCTTTCTTCGAACCGGATGACCCGGCTCTCCCGCCTCCCGGGCCATTCCCGGGTGCGGTGGTTTATTCGGTGATCGCTAAAGCTTCGTGACCTGGTCGAAGCTGAGCTCGACCGGCGTCTCGCGCTCGAACAGCGAAACGAGCACGGTGAGCTTGCCGCTCTCCGGCTTGATCTCGCTGATCGAACCGGGAAGTCCCGCGAACGAGCCTTCCTTGATGGTGATGGTCTCGCCGATCTCGAAGTCGATCTCGGCGGGAATGGCGCGCGTCGGGGACTTGCCCTTGCCCGTTGCTCCCTTGGCCGCCGGTGCCTCGACGATCTGCACGAGGCTCTTCAGCATGCTGAAGGCCTCTTCGAAACGCAGTGGGGTCGGGTTGTGCGAATTGCCGACGAATCCGGTGACCCCAGGGGTGTGGCGCACAACCGACCAGCTGTCCTCGTTGAGATCCATGCGCACGAGCACGTAGCCCGGGATTCGCACACGGTTGACGAGCTTGCGCTGGCCGTTCTTGATCTCGACGACATCCTCCATGGGAACCTGCACCTCGAAGACGAAGTCCTCCATGGCCATCGACACGCGGCGGTTCTCGATGTTGTGCTTGACCCGCTTCTCGAAGCCGGCATACGAGTGGATGACGTACCACTTGCCTTCCTTGGCCCGAAGCTCCGCGCGGAACTCCTCGTACGGGTCCGCCTCGGCGGCCGTCTCCTCGGCCTCGTCGTCTGTCGCGGCGACCGCGGCATCCGCCTCCTCGAGGGAGTCGATGTCGAGCGCGTCGTCGACCTCGGCATCCGCCTCGGGGTCGACCGCAGCATCGAGTGCTTCGAGCAGTCCGGCGAGATCGCCCTCCTCCTCGGAGTCATCGTTGGTGTCGACGATGTGAATTGCGTCGTGCTCGGCGAGAATCCGTGAGCTCTCGGAGACAGCGCGTTACCCTCCTGGGCTTCGTCCTCCTCGGAGGACTGCTCGGCGGCGGCGCGAGGTCGACGTCCTGTAGCGGTCAGACTCAGTCAAGGGATCACATTCCGTTTCTTGGTGCATAACCGGGATGTCCCGGCAGAAGTTATGGGGCGTTTTAGATCGCGGTGCCGTCGCCGAACATCCACGACACAAGGAAGCTGAAGCTGTAGTCGAAGCCGGAGACAGCGCCATCATGATGACGACGAAGACCAGGACGACGCCGGTGTAGGTGAAGAGTTCCTTGCGGGTCGGGGTGACGACCTTGCGGAGCTCGTTGATGACCTGGCGGATGAACAGCGCAAGTCGCCCGAAGGGTCCGCGCTGCTCGGCGCGCTCCTTGCGGGCGTTCGCGACGATATCCTCGCTGGGCTCGTCGATCACTTTCCTGGCCACACTCACAACCTTTCAATCCGATTGCCTCACATCAGCATGTGAAACAACCTGCAGGGCGGACAGGACTCGAACCTGCAACCTGCGGTTTTGGAGACCGCTGCTCTACCAATTGAGCCACCGCCCTAAGCGATAAGAAATCGTGCGGCTTCTGCTGGCAACACCGGGATGTTCGCCCGTGATTTCAGGGCACGACAAAAGCTTGGCAGATTTCAACTACCTGGACCAGTGTACGGCATCGGTCCGCATACGACAAAGCGTGATGGATGCTCCGGCGTCCGCCATCTTCTAGGCTGGAGGCGTGGCCCCCTCACGAATCTCCCAGCGCATCGCCGCCATCGCAGAATCCGCAACCCTCAAGGTCGACGCAAAGGCCAAGGCGCTCCAGGCGACGGGGCGCTCCCGTCATCAGCTATGCGGCCGGCGAACCGGACTTCCCCACACCCGACCACATCGTCGAGGCCGCCGTCGAGGCCGCGCGTCGACCCGAAGAACCACCGGTACACGCCCGCAGTGGGCCTGCCCGAACTGCGCGAGGCCATCGCCGCGAAGACGCTGCGCGACAGCGGCCTCGAGGTCGACATCAGCAGGTGATCGTGACCAACGGCGGCAAGCAGGCCGTCTACCAGTCGTTCGCGACCCTGCTCGACCCGGGCGACGAGGTGCTGCTGCCCGCGCCGTACTGGACCACCTATCCCGAGGCGATCAAGCTCGCGGGCGGGGTTCCCGTCGAGGTGTTCGCCGGCGCCGACCAGAACTACCTCGTGACCGTCGAGCAGCTTGAGGCGGCCCGCACGCCGCGCACCAAGGTGCTGCTGTTCGTGTCGCCGTCGAACCCGACCGGCTCGGTGTACTCCCCCGAGCAGATGCGCGCCATCGGCGAGTGGGCGCTTCGAACACGGCATCTGGGTGATCAGCGACGAGATCTACCAGAACCTTACATACGCAGGGTTGAACGACTCCCCGACCGAGCCCGGCGCCCGCGCGGTATCGATCGTCGAGGCGGTGCCCGAACTCGCCGACCGCACCATCCTCGTCAACGGAGTGGCCAAGAGCTACGCAATGACCGGATGGCGGCTGGGCTGGATGGTCGGCCCGGCCGATGCGATCAAGGGGGCCGCGAACCTGCAGTCACACCTCTCCTCGAACGTCTCGAACGTCTCGCAGCGTGCCGCAATCGCCGCGCTCACGGGACCGCAGGATGCCGTCGAGAACATGCGTCAGGCGTTCGATCGGCGCCGCCGCACCATCGTCTCCGAACTCAACAGGATCGACGGGCTCGTCTGCCCGACGCCCGAGGGTGCCTTCTACGTCTACCCGGATGTCACCGGGCTGCTCGGGCGCAGCTGGGGCGGTGTCACGCCGACATCCAGTCTCGAACTCGCCGACCTCATCCTCGACCAGGCGGAGGTCGCGGTCGTTCCGGGCGAGGCGTTCGGCCCGAGCGGTTACCTGCGGCTGTCGTACGCACTCGGCGACGCCCCGCTGCTTGAGGGAGTCCAGCGCCTCCAGCGCCTCTTCGCCTGACCCGGTTCGCGCTCGCCCATCCCCTCCTCGCGCCACCCGCTCGCTCAGGCCGCCCTCACCACTTCGTGAGGGGCACCATATCGCCCTTCATGGGGTCGCTCAGGGGCGATATGGCGCCCCTCAACCGGCTCGGTGGAGAACGACAGCACCCACAAGCGCACATCTGGCACCCTTCCGGAATGGCCGCACGCGTTCCACTGCCCCATGAACTGGCAGGCTCACCCTTCACTCATGCCCAAGGACTCGCCGCTGGCCTTGGCGAGAAGCGCCTCCGCGGCCCCGACCTGTCCCGCCCGTTCCATGGGACTCGACACCCGGCTGCTTCACCGCTCACAGCAGAACAACGCTGCCGCTCATTCGCCACGCGGATGCCTGCGGGCGCCTTCTTCTCCTCCGTCACCGCCGCCGTTCTCCACCACCTGCCACTGCCCTTCGAACTCGAACGCCACCCCGCGCTGCACGTTGCCGTCGTGAGCCCGAAGCGAGGAATCGCCTCTCGCGGCGTCATTGGCCACAAGGTGCAGCTCATGGGCGGCGACGTGTGGGACGTGCGCGGCCTGCCCACGAGCTCACCCGAGCGCGCCTTCTGCGAGCTCGCGGGCGTTCTCTCGTTATCGGACATGGTCGCGGTCGGCGATTACCTCATCCATTGGCGTTCTCCCCTGACAACCCCGGAAGGGCTAGCGGATGCTGTGGCCAGGTACCCGGGGCGGCGCGGCCGACGCGTGCTGGTCGAGGCGCTTTCCCTGCTGAACGACCGCGCAGAGTCGCGAAGAGAGTCGAAGCTTCGGGTCGTGATCATCCGCGCAGGGATTACCGGGTGGGAGGTCAACTATTGGATCACCGTTCCCGGAAAGAGGTACCGGGCCGACCTCGCGTTTCCGAGGCAGAAAGTGGTTCTCGAATACCAGGGCGATCACCACCGAGACCCGGCCCAATGGCGGGCCGACATGACCCGCATCTCGAAACTCGAGGCTGCGGGTTGGTACGTCATACAGTTCAACGCCGACGACCTCAGGGATGAGCGCGAGCTCGCCGAGCGCACCAGATCGGTGCTGGGCTCCCGCCCGAACAGACCGTGAGGGGCGTCATATCGCCGTTCACGGTCGGCTGGAAGGGCGATTTCACGCCCCTCACGGGTGGAATGAGGGTCGGTCAGAGCAGCTTGTGGGCCAGGGCCCAGGCGGTGAGCTCGTGCCGCGACGAGAACTGCAGCTTGCGCAACACCGCAGAGACGTGGCTCTCCACCGTCTTGATCGAGATGAACAACTCGGTCGCGACCTCCTTGTACGCATACCCGCGCGCAATCAGGCGCATCACCTCGCGCTCCCGCGCCGAGAGCCGGTCGAGCTCCTCGCTGGTTTCGGCCTGCTCGCCCGCCGCCGCGCCGAAGGCGTCGAGCACGAAGCCCGCAAGCCGCGGCGAGAACACCGCGTCCCCGCTCGCGACGGCGGCGACGGCCGCGCTGACCTCCGCACCCGAGCTGCCCTTGGTGATGTAGCCGCGAGCACCCGCGCGGATGACGCCGACGACATCCTCCGCGGAGTCCGAGACGCTGAGCGCGAGAAACCGCACCGTGTCGAGCAGTGCCGAACAACGGCGGATGACCTCGGCACCTCCCCCGCCGGCGCCGCCCGGCAGGTGCACGTCGAGCAGCACAACGCCCGGTCGGAGGGCGGTGATGAGCTCGACCGCCTCATCCACTGTCGCCGCCTCGCCGACCACGGTGAGGCTGGCATCCAGATCGGATCGCAACCCCGACCGGAAGATCGAGTGGTCGTCGACAATGAGAACGTCAGGCATTCACAACCTCCAGGTGCAGGTGAACCTCGGTGCCCGTACCCCCGGCACCCGGGCCCACCGTCGCGGTGCCGCCGGCCCGCGACATCCGCTTCACAATCGATTCGCGGATGCCGAGGCGGTCATCGGGGATCGTCGCCAGATCGACGCCCGAACCCCGATCCCGCACGAACACGTCAATCGCCACCAGTGAGCCTTCGAGGTACACGGACACGTCGCCGCCCGCGTGGCGCGCGGCGTTGAGGATGGCCTCACGCGCTGCGGCGATGAGCGGGGCGCTCGACGGGGACGCGAATTCGCCGACAGCGACCACGTCAATGCGAGCCGCGTAGTCGAGTTCAATGGATGCCGCGAAGTCACGCAACTCCGTAGCGAGGTCGGCGGTGACCGGGGAGTCGCGGGCGAACAGCCAGTCGCGCAGCTCACGCTCCTGGGCGCGGGCGATGCGGGCGACCTCGCTTGACGCCCCCGCCCGGTTCTGAATGAGCGCGAGTGTCTGCAGCACCGAGTCGTGCAGGTGCGCGGCGATCTCTGCGCGCTGTTCCTCGCGCACGCGGGAAGCGCGCTCCGCCATGAGGCCCGTCCAGAGCGAGACGATTCGCGGGGCCGCCGCGACCGCCACGCCGAGCACAACCATCGTTACGCCGATCACCGCGTTGAGCGCGTTGGGGCGGGAGACGAGCGCAGCAGAACCGCCAAGGAGCAGCAGGGCCACCGCGATCACCCGAACGGCCGCGCCGTAGGCAACCGTGCGGCCGGGGTCTCTGCGATCGAAGGTCAGGCTCCAGGCAACGGTCGCGCCGCTCGCCCCGGCCCCCACGAGGAGCGCGATCGAGGTGAGTGTCTCGGGTGTGCGATCAATCGTGCTGAGCGCAAAGACCACTGCGACGCTCGCCACCCCCGCGAGCAGAGCCGCTATCGGAACCCGGTGTCGCACTCCCGGCTCGTCGTCGGCCCCGAGCGGACCATGCGGGGTGAGCGCCCACAACCACAGGTACAGCAGCAATCCGCCACCGCCCGCCGCGGCGAGAACGACTGCGAGGAGTCGCACCCGGTCGACGGGAATGTCGAGGTGAATGGCGAGCGCTGCGCACACGCCTCCGACCATCGCGTCGCGCGGCCGGGCGAGCGGCGGGCGGGATGAGGCGACGGCGGACACAAGTGAATCCAAGCAGACAACCGAACCCCCTAGTGGCTCGGCTGGCAAAAGTCAGGGTGCAGTGGGGGTGATACCCCATGGCAGTGGATGCCGCGGCACGCCACCATCGAACCATGCCAACAACCACAGCCCCCGCAGCCGAGCCGACGGCGAGCGAACCGTCACCGTCCGGCGATCGTTTCTTCGACTGGATGCGTGCGATCGACATCCGCCGCCAGCCGGGCTGGATCGGTGGCGTGTGCGCGGGCATCGCCGCCCGCCTCGGCATCGACCCCCTCATCGTGCGGGGCGTCCTCGTTGTTATCGCTGTGCTCGGCGGCCCCGTCTTCCTGTTCTATGCGGCGGCGTGGCTGCTGTTGGCTGACCACCGCGACAAGATCCACCTCGAGCAGTTGCTGCGCGGCAACCTCGAGTCGCCCATTGCCGGGATCGGTGTGCTTGTTCTGCTCGCGATGCTGCCGGTGACGCAGGGTTTCTGGTTCATGGGTTCAGCATTCTGGGGGCAGCCCTACTGGGATGCCGCGGCAGCGGGCAGGGTGGTCTGGACACTCGTTCTGCTCGGCCTCATCGTCTTCTTCGTGGTCTGGGTGGCGCGCCACACCGGCAGGTCGGCGACAACCCTGTCTCCCGCGACGACGGATGCGAAACCCGACACGATCCCCCAGCCCTGGCCGGAAGATGCTGCCCCCCCTGCCGCCCCGGCGGCGGATGCCTCGGACGAAGAACTTGCGGCATGGCGGGAACGGCAGAAGCTGTGGAAGGAAGCCCGCGCCGACTGGAGGGCACAGCACGCGGAAGACGAGCGCGCGGCACGGGCGCGCCGGGTGGCCGAAGCGCGGGAACGCTCCACTATCGCTGCCGCCGAGAGCGCAGAGGAGGCGCGATTGTGGCGCCTCGCCAATCCGCGGCTGCCAGCATCCATCGCTTTCATCGCCCTCGGCGCCGCCACGGTTGCCGGGGGGCTTGCGGCGCTGGGGGCATCCACTGATGCGCAGGTCGGAGGCTTCGACGCCACGATCGGGTTGGCGGTCGCGGCCCTCGTGCTCGGCGTTTTCATCATCGCGGCGGGGTTGTTTCGGCGCCGAAGCGGCGTTCTCAGCTTCTTCGCGACGGTACTTCTCATCGTCGCGCTACTGAGCGCCGCGGTGCCGCCCGACCGCCAGTTGCTCGTTCCCGGGTACAGCGTCGGCACAGCCCCCGGCAGCTATGCGCAACCTTTCGGCGACGGCTACATCTATGTCGACGCTGGTTCACGGCCGGGTGTCGTCGACTACTGGCAGGGCGCGGGCACGCTCAACATCTACGTGATGGAGGGGGCTGCGGCACGCATCGAGGTGGTGTCCCGCGGCGAAGTCAGGATGCTCAAGTACGAGAGAGGCAAGGAAGGCGGGTTCTATGAGGTCGCGGCCGATAGCCCGCCAGCAGTCGAACTCGCGAGCGGCGAGTGGGTCACAGGCGCAACAGTCGGTGACGGTGCGGCTACGACCATCCGGGTCTGGCAGGGCCGCGGCGCGGTTCTCATCTACGACCAGAACCTTCCCACTGACGAGACGACACAGGAGACAGCCGAATGAGCGAGACGAATGAACTCACCGTTCAACCGCGTCCCCGCGTGCGCTACGGCGCGGTCGCCTGGGGCCTGATCGTGTGCATTGTCGCGGCATCCACACTGCAGATTGTGCTGAATGCCGACCGCCGCACCGCCTTCCTTGAGTGGATGCTCGCGCTCACCCCGGCCACCCTCGGCATCATCACGCTGCTCACGATGGGCGCCGCGTCGCTGCTCATCGGGCTGCTCGCCCTCATCCGCCGGGCCCAGAAGTAGCTCGACACCGCGTGAGGGGCGCCATATCGCCCTTCGCCCCCTCCGGGAAGGGCGATATGACGCCCCTCAGTTCGAAGCGGGTGTCCGCGAGGAAGGTGCGCGGGCATCAACCGATCGGTGGATGCCGGAATCCTCCTGTACACGGCTGCCGCCTCCGGCATCCATCCGCCAGCATGGAGGCATGACAACTCCCGACTCCGCTGTCTCGGTGCGAGACCTGCGCAAGAAGTACGGAAGCTTCACCGCCCTCGATGGGGTGAGCTTCGACATCCACCGGGGTGAGACGTTCGCGCTGCTCGGCCCGAACGGCGCGGGCAAGTCCACCACGATCGAGATCCTTGAGGGCTACCGTGACCGCAGCGGGGGCGAGGCGAGCGTGCTCGGTGTTGACCCGCAGAGGGGCGGCGTCGCCTGGAAGGCGCGGCTCGGCATCGTGCTGCAGTCCACGGGCGAAAGCGGCAACGTGACCGTGCGCGAGCAGCTCACCCACTTCGCCGGCTACTACGCCAACCCTCGCAACGTCGACGAGGTGATCGAGGCGGTTGGGCTCGGCGCGAAACAGGGCACCCTCATCCGCAAGCTCTCCGGCGGACAGCAGCGTCGCGTCGATGTCGCTCTCGGCATCATCGGTCGCCCCGAACTGCTGTTCCTCGATGAGCCAACAACCGGGTTCGACCCGGAGGCCCGACGCAGCTTCTGGGACCTCATCCGCCTGCTCAAGAGCGAGGGCACCACGATCCTGCTCACGACGCACTACCTCGACGAGGCCGCACAGCTCGGCGATCGCGCTGGTGTCATTGCCGGCGGCAAGCTCATCGACATCGGTGCCATCGACGAGATCGGCGGCCTGGAAGCCCGAATCCCGATCGTGCGATGGGTGGATGCCGACGGCACCCACGAGAAGAGAACGAACGAACCAGGAATGGTCGTCGCCGATCTCGTGAAGCGTCACGGTTCTGAGCCGACAGGACTCGAGATTGTCCGCCCCAGCCTCGAAGACATCTACCTCGGGATGCTCGGGGGTGAGGTTTCGACAAGCTCGACCAGCGAAGGCGGCTCGACCACCGAGGCCGGCGAGGAACGAGGTCTCGACAAGCTCGACCACCGGCTCGACCAACGACACACTGGAGACAGCATCATGACCACGACCATGACGACCCCAGCCCTGGCTCCTGGCCGCTGGCTTCGGCTGGGCCTCAGCCGCACGGCGTACGAGATCAAGACCTACTTCCGGCAGGGCGATTCGGTGTTCTTCACCTTCCTCTTCCCGGTCGTGTTCCTGACGATCTTCTCGGTCGCCTTCAGCGAGGCGGAGTTCGGTTCCGGCGCTGACGCCCTCACCGCCGCCGAGTACTACCTTCCCGGCATGCTCGCCGCCGGTCTGCTGCTCAGCGGGCTGCAGAACCTCGCGATCGACATCGCCACCGAGAAGAGCGACGGCACCCTGAAACGGCTCGCCGGCTCGCCGCTTCCCGTGTACAGCTACTTCATGGGCAAGATCGGGCAGGTGCTCGTCACCGGAACCCTGCAGGCGATCCTCCTGCTCGTGGTGGCGCGCTTCGTCTTCCAGGTGGAACTCCCGACCGAGCCCGAACGCTGGCTCGTCTTCGCCTGGGTGTTCCTGCTCGGCGTCACGACATCCGCCATTCTCGGTATTGCCCTGAGTGGGCTTCCGCGCAGCGGCAAGAGCGCCACCGCAGTCATCATCCCGATCACCCTCGTGCTGCAGTTCATCTCGGGTGTCTATCTCGCGTTCTCGCAACTGCCCGAATGGTTGCAGAACTTCGCGAGCATCTTCCCCCTGAAGTGGATGGCGCAGGGCATGCGCTCGGTGTTCCTTCCCGACAGCTTCGCGACACTCGAGCAGGGTGGCGAGTGGGGTCTCGGCTGGGTTGCGCTGTTCACCCTGGTCTGGCTGGTTGTCGGACTTGTGGCCTGCCGTTTCACCTTCCGCTGGATTCGCAAGGATAGTTAGGTGATGGAGACCACGCGCTGGTGGCACGTCGCCGTGATCGGCACGGCGGCGCTGCTGTCGATACTGCTGCTCGTGCTGCCGCTCGACACCACGAACCGTATCGGCGGATTCGCCGCGATGGCGGTGCTCGTAGCGGGCTGGTTCCTGCTGGTCGGCCGAGTATGGCGCAGCGACACGGTCGCATCGATCCTCCTGACAGCCATCATCATCACTGCGGTGGGGGTGGGTGTCTCCTTCGTGACGACCTTCGCAGTGGCGCAGGCGCTCGCGTATCCCGTCCTCTGGCGCATAGCGATCAACGTGCGCGCTGCCGTCGTCGCCAACTTCGCGCTCGCGGCGGCCGTGGGCTGGGGGTTCATCAACTCCCAGGGCACGAGCCCCGGCGCCCTTCTTCAGGCCGCGATCACGGTAGTGCTGTCACTCGCCTTCAGCCTCGCCATCGGCGCGTGGTTCACCTACGTCTACCGCATTTCTGATGACCGTGAGGTGCTGATCCGGCAGCTCGAAGCGGCACAGGACCAGGTGGCGGCGCTCAGCAGGGACGCGGGTGCGCTCAGCGAGCGTGAACGTCTCGCGCGGGAGCTGCACGACACCATCGCGCAGGACCTCACCGGACTCGTCATGACCGTACAGCGCACCCGGCGTGAGCTCTCCGCAGGCGATACCGCAGCGACGGCCACCCAACTCGCCCTGCTCGAGGAGCTTGCCCGCAACGCGCTCGCCGACACCAGGGCGCTGGTCGCGGCAGGAGCATCCGTCGAAGTGGATGGCGGGCTGGTTCCCGCAATCGAACGACTCGCGGCCCTGTTCGAACGCGAAACCGGTCTCTCCGTGGCGCTGGAGTTGAACGACCCGCCCGCGCTTGAACGCGCCAGCCAGGTCGTGCTGCTGCGGTGCATGCAGGAATCGCTGGCCAACGTCCGCAAGCACTCATCGGCGAGCGCCGTTGCCCTCACCCTCGAGACGATCGATGATTCCGTGCGACTCCGCGTCACCGACGATGGGTCGGGCTTCGATCCCGACACGGCACGCAACGGTTTCGGCCTGAGCGGTATGCGCGAGCGCCTCGCCCTCGTGCAGGGAACCCTGCACATCGATACCGAGCCACGAAGGGGCACGACCGTGACAGCCAGCCTCCCCCTCACCTCCGCGGTGAAAGCATGATCCGCGTTCTGGTGGCTGACGATCATCCTGTCGTACGCGCGGGAATCGTCGCGCTGCTGAAGAGTGCGGCGGATGTCGAGGTCGTCGGCGAAGCATCCGACGGTCTCGAGGCGGTCGAGTTCGCGTCACGCCTTCAGCCCGACCTCGTGCTCATGGACCTGCGGATGCCCGGAATCGACGGCGATGAGGCGACAGCTCGGATTCTCCGCACGCAGCCCCAGGTGCGCGTTGTGATCCTGACGACCTATGAGACGGATGCCAGCATCCTCACCGCGATCGAGGCGGGCGCAAGCGGGTATCTCCTGAAGGCGGCCCCGCAGGAGGAGATCCTTGTCGGCATCCGCTCGGTCGCCAATGGCGATGTGGCGCTCGCGCCGTCTATTGCAGCGATGCTGGTCAACCGGGTGAAGGCACCCGTGGTCAGCCTCACGCAGCGGGAGACGGAGGTGCTTCGCCTGGTCGCGGCCGGGCACAGCAATCCGTCGATCGCGTCCACGCTGTATGTGAGCGAGGCAACCGTGAAGACTCACCTGCTGCACGTCTTCGAGAAACTCGAGGTGCGCGATCGCACGCGCGCGGTGACCCGCGCGATGGAGCTGAACCTGCTGTGATCCGGTGATCGAGCTTGTCCGGTGATCGAGCTTGTCCGGTGATCGAGCTTGTCCGGTGATCGAGCTTGTCGAGATCCCGGGCCGGGTCTCGACAAGCTCGACCACCGAACTAGAGGGTGAACCCGACCAGCACGGGCTCGGGCTGCAGCTGCACGCCGAACTCGGCGAGCACGCGCATCTGCACATACCGGGCGAGCTCGACGATCTGCACGGCGGTCGCGCCGCCGGTGTTCACGATCGCGAGGGTGTGTTTGCTCGAGATGGCCGCGCGTGATCCCGGCAGTGAGAAGCCGCGAGCGATCCCGGAGTTCTCGATGAGCCAGGCCGCGCTGAGCTTGACCCGGTGATCGCCGCCGGGCTCCCGGGGCGGCAGCGGCGTGCCGAGCGGCACGACGGTATCGGGTTCGTCCGGTGAGGTGGGCCAGCGGGGAGCGGATGCGGGCAGCCGCCTCGCGAAGTTCTCACTCACGACCGGGTTGGTGAAGAAGGAGCCGGCGCTCACCGAGTCCGGGTCGGCCGCATCCCACAGCATGCCCTTCGACGCGCGCAGTTCCCGCACGGTCTTCCGCAGGTCGTCGACGGGCACCCGATCTCCTATGCGAACCCCCAGAGCTGTCGCCAGTTGCTGGTACGCGATCGGCTGGCTCTGAGCGCGATGGTCTGCGGTCTCCTCTGTGAGTTCGACTTCTATAGACACGACGAGCCCCGTCCTGCCCTGCTTGAGTGCGGAGGTGCGGTACCCGAGCCCGAGTTCGGATGCCGGGATCCGCTCCAGCTGCCCGGTCAGCTCGTCGAGGAACTCGATCGCGAGGAGCGAGCTTCCGAGTTCCTGCCCGTACGCACCGATGTTCTGGATGGGCGCCGCACCGCACGAACCCGGAATCCCGGAGAGGGCCTCAATGCCGGCCCAGCCGTTGCCGACGGCGTAGGCGACGAGGTCGTCCCAGTTCTCGCCTGCCTGCACGCGCAGTCGCACGGTGCGATCACCCTGATAGGCGGATGGTCGCACAGACGCGTTCGCGGCAGGCAGGCGTTCGATACCTTTTGTGGCGATGCGGATCACGGTTCCATCGAAGCCGTCATCGGCGATGACCACGTTCGATCCACCCCCGAGCAGCAGCACCTCGTCGCCGGAGGTCCAGGCATCCCGAACGGTTTCGACGAGCTCCTCAGCGGTCGCGGGCTCCAGCAGGTTCGCGGCCTCGCCGCCCACCCGCAGTGTTGTCAGTTCGGCGAGTTTCATGCCGACGCCAGCGTCACCCGCACCTGCGCCTTACCGAGTACTTTCGCGTCGTCGAAACTGACCGTGAGATCGATGCGCGCACCGTCGTCGTCAACGGCACCGACGGTGGCGACCACCGTGAGCAGTGCGCCATCCGCAGCATCCACCGGCACTGGCTTGGTGAACCGCACCTGGTAGTCGCTCACCCAGCCGCGATCGCTGAGCCACTCGACGACCGGCTGCACGGCGGCACCCATGGTGAGCATGCCGTGGGCGAGCACGCCCGGCAGCCCGACCTCCTGCGCGATGTCGTCGCGATAGTGGATGGCGTTGAAGTCTCCCGACGCCCCCGCGTAGCGCACGAGGGAGTCGCGGGTGAAACGATACGTCTTCTCGGCAACGACCTCCCCCACGCTGATCGAGCCTTGCCCCACGCTGATCGAGCCTGTCGAGCTCTCGCTCATTCGTCTCCCCTGACTACGAGAGTGGATGTCGCGGTGACGACGTGTTTGCCGGCCGAGTCGACGATGTCTGAGGCCGCGGTCACCATGCTGTGCGCGCCCAGGCTCTTGACGCTCGACACCGTGAGTGTCGCGGTCAGCTCGTCGCCGGCGACGATGGGGCGGCTGTAGCTGAATCGCTGGTCACCGTGTACCACCCGGGTGAAGTCGATGCCGGCGTCCGGTTCGGCCAGCAACTGGGCGAGCGTGAGTTCCTGCACAACAACAGCGAACGTCGGTGGTGCGACGATGTCGCTGTAGCCGGCGTTCACAGCTGCCTCCGCGTCATAGTTCAGCGGACTCGTGGCGAAAACGGCCCGGGCGAACTCCCGGACTTTCTCCCGTCCGACGAGGTACGGCACTGTGGGCGCGAAGACGCGGCCCGGAAGATCGGGGTTGACTGGCACGAAAGCCAGTTTAGTGAGAACCGACTTCCCCGGCGCCCGGCGCGAAGTGCGAAACCCCGGCGGCCTTCGTTGGCTGCCGGGGTTTCGGGGGGTCTTCGTTGCGATAACCGACTTCGCAAGCTCAGTCGGCGCTGGGGTCGCGCAATCGCTGGCGCGATTGCCTCAGCTCCACCGCGCTACTGGCAGCTGTCGCACTGCAGAAGATCCATTGGGTCGACGGGAACTGCGTAACCGCCGACGCTGTCGCTCTCGTTGTCCATAGTGACCTCCTTCAAGTCTGTGTCGTTCCGCGTTCGCGGGATAGTTACCTACTATATAACCGGAATGACACGGATGTCATTCCACAACATGTAGTGTTTTCGGCGTGTCGCGGATTATTTTCCAGACTACGGGCGGCCCCCGACATTTTCTCCGGCATTTGCCCTGCGAGCCGTCCCGATCCGCCGTCGCAGCGCGCGCACCGAGTTGCCTGCACGGCGAATCCGCCGACCCGAGTACGACACGCCTCCGACCATCCACAGTGAGGCCGCGAGCCAGACGCACACGGCGCGCTCCAGCATCCAGACGGGCGCCATGGCGACGCTTCTCAGCGGAAAGACCGTCGCCCCGCGCGCCCGCGCCCGGCCCGCGTACGCCGCCACGGTGACCACAGACGCGAGCCCGATCAGCATCTTTGGCCGCCGGAGGGACCACACGATGACCGGGAGCAAAGAGAGCTCGACGACGAGTCGGGTCGGCTGCGCGAAGTCGTCATACGCTTGCCGCACACGCTGGCGGAAGAAAGTGGATGCCCGCGGCGGCACTCGACGCACGTACAGACTGTCGGCGCGCACCTCCGTTCCGCCCGCGGCACGGATGGTGCGGATGAGCTCGAGGTTCTCGAAGAGCACATTGCCGTCGTAACCGCCGGCACGCAGGAGCGTCGACCGGCGCACACCAAGGGTGCCGGGGTAGTCCGAGCCGAACGAGCGGTTGATGAGGGTGCGCGCGCCATCCCAGGCCGCGTGCCAGGGCACGGGATCGAAGTAATTCTGCGGTCGCACCAGATCGGCGGAAGCCAACAGGGTGACGACCTCGCGCAGGGCAGAGCGCTCGTAGCGCACATCGTCATCCGCCAGCACGACGTTGTCGCTGCGAGCCAGCTGCACCCCCGTCATGACGCCCGCGACTTTGCCATTGAGTCCAGGTCGAACGGTTGGGCGGCAGTGGCGCACTTCCGGCGGCAAGCTGCGCGCGTGCGCGCGGAACAGCGGCTCATCCGAACCGTCGACAACCGTCACTTCGATCCAGCGTGAGAGGCGCCTCAGGTATCCCGTGAGTTCGGCCAGTCCGTCGTCACTGCTCCATCTCAAGGGCAGTACATACTCGGCATCGAGCGTCGGCAAGGCAGTCAAACGCTGCTGGGCAGTGGCGAACGCAGGGAGGTCTCGTGAGCCTTCCATGCCGTGAGAAGGTGATCAGCAATCAGGCGGTCCATTTCGAGGCACGCCGCCGCGCCGAACATGATGTCGCTCACGAGCGAGGGGTCCTGCTCGGCGAGGCCTCCCGCGAGGTCGCGTCCCGCGACCTGCTCGTGCACAGCATCCGCTTCACCGTGCTCATCGAAGTACCAGGTGACATCCGGATCGTAGCCCCGCCGCCTGAATCCATTGCCGAGAAAACGATTCGGCACCGACGACGTCATCTCGAAGGCGGCGAGGTGACCGATGATTGCGCCCCGCAAGCGGCGGTGTAGCCCGAAGAGCGACATCATGTTCACCGAGGCGAGAACCACGGCCGACACCTCGTTGACGTAGGCACCATAACTGTCGTCGAGGCCCAGCCCACGCATGGATCTCGCGAACAGCTCGGAACGCATCCGGCCCGGACGACCGCTACCGTACTCGTCGAACTGCACCTCCACGAGGGCAGCCTTTGGCGCGCCATTGAGGCGGGGGATCGCCCAACTGTGTGGATCAGCCTCTCTCAACGTGGAGATTGACCGCTGCATCAGCAGTTCACGGAGTTGGTCGTCGTTGGCGTGACGCGCCACGAATCTGGCGATCGTGGGGGCCGGGTTCCTCCCGGTCAGCTGGAACAGCGCTGCGGACACTGCCGCCGCGGTCGCGGGCGGACGTTCCGGAACCGTCGCAACACTCCGAAGGCGGGTCTCGAAGGCCGCCTCGATGATCGAGCGCACGTGAAGAATGCCCGGATCCCACTCCCAGAGGTCATCCACATTCTCTACGCCGCTGTAGTGCAATTCGTACAGGCAGAACAGCAACACCTGGAGATCCTCGTCGACGATCACGTCGTGGCATTCGGCGAGCGCCGCTCGCACGGCCGACACCATATCGGTGGTGGTTGGCTCTTCCCCCGGTTGCGCCGCACACAATCTCTCGAAGACCACTGCGCTCGCCGCCCCGCGTGATTCGGGTATCTTCACATTTCGAACGCTACCCGCGGAGGATCCGTCGACAAAACGGGTTGACATCGTTGCCGACCCGCCTGTAACCGCCGCTGAAACTTCGTCGACTTCTCACTTCCCGCTCCGACTGTCAACCCCGCTACCTTTGGCGCGGATGCGCCTACACTCGCGTTCAATGGGAAAACTCCTGTACGGCGACTCCGGTCTGGTGATCGACTTCGACGACCGCGCGCTTGCTCACCTGCAGGTCGTGGTCGGCGCAAAGCTGCGCCGGCGCGAGGCGTTCTACCTCTCCTGGCGCAATGACACCGCCATCGGCAGTGGTCGCTGCAGCATTTGGATCGAGAGCTCGATACCGCTGTACTTCAAGTACGCGGGCAATGACCGGCAGGCAATAAACCGGGCGTGGATCGAGGAGCTCGCGCACTCTGCAAACCAGCCGCAGGGCTTGTTTCTCACCGCCGAACCCGACTCACCCCGCTGACTCTGTCGTGTCGCTACGCTGGTGGCGCCCACCGACCGCCTCAAGCCAGGGATGCCGTGAACCGCTACGAGAAGCACGCACCACCTTTCCCGACCGATGTCTCACGTACGTCGACCTCCTGGAACTGGGGCGAGCACAAGGTGCATCTGGAGCGGGTGGGTGACCGGGATGCTCCGGTGCGGGTCATCCTCGTGCACGGGGCGGGTGGCAATTCCTCCGCGATGTGGCCTTACTCCGCGCGTCTCGCCGCAATGGGTGCGCTGGTGACGGTGCCAGATCTGCCCGGATATGGCGACACCGTCAGCCCGCGCCCCGGCGCGATTCGTTTCGATCACTGGCGGCGGATGATCGCCGATCTGGTGCGGGCCGAAGCCGACGAGAGGCCACTCATCATTGTCGGCGCGAGCATCGGCGGGATGCTCGCCTATGACGCAGCGGCGACCACCGGACTTGCCGCGTCTGTCGTCGTCACCTGTCTGCTCGACGTGCGCGATCCCGCCGTGAGGGATCGCCTGACCTGGCATCCTGCTCTCGCCCGCATCGCGGGTCCCGCTCTCCGCGTTCTGGCAGGTCCCTTCGCCAACCTCCGGATTCCCATCCGCTGGACCTCCGACATGAGGCACATCGCGAATTCCCCCGGCCTCGTCAGGGAAGTGCTCGCGGACCGGCGCGGGGGAGGCGGGCGGGTTTCGCTCGGCTGGATGCGGTCTTACCTCGAGGCAGCCCCCTCTGTCGAACCTGAAGAGTTCGATACGCCGATTCTGATGACCCACCCAGCGGAAGACCGTTGGACACCGCTCAGCATCAGCGCGCCGTTCTTCGACCGGATCCGCTCCCCCAAGTCGCTCGTGGTGCTGGAGGGGTGCGGGCACTTCCCGATCGAGGAACCCGGACTGAGCCAGATGCTGGCGGCGGTGGCAGAAGTGCGCGAACGGGTTCTCGCCGGATAGCGGAAGTGTCGCGGGCGTCAGCGGCGACGGGCAGACTGTGACCATGCCGACACTGGATGATGTGAGCCGCATTGCGGCCCAGCTGCCGGGAAGCGAGGAGCGCGCGACGACCGGTGGACTGGCCTGGTTCGTGCGCAACAAGCTGTACGCCTGGGAGTGCCACCCGTGGCCAAGCGAATCTCCGGCGCTGCGCGAGCTCATCATCTCCGAGCCTGTGGTTGGTGCCAAGGTCGCCGATCTTGACGAGCACCGCGCCCTTCTGCACGGTTGGCCGGGTGTGTTCCTCGCATCGGAAACACCGTGGGGCGGCCCCAAGGTGCTGTTCCGCCTGACCCACGTTGATCCAGCAGCTGCTCGTGGAGGTCATCACCGAAGCATGGAGGAGCCAGGCGCCGAAGTACCTCTCGGAAGGAGTTCGACGCCGACGCGGGATGACACGGCCTTGCCGACCCGGTGTCGCACTTCGGCTGGGTGCTACACTTAGGCCATGCCTACCGCGCGCCACCGCTACACCGTCACCGAAACTGATGATGTCGCCGCCGCCCTGAATGAGGCGGCGCTGGTCTGGCCGGAGCTGCGCGGGGATCGAACCGCACTGCTGAAGAGGCTCCTGGCGGCGGCCGTGAATACGTCAGCCTGGAGGGCGGCCCGAAAGAGTTGATCCGCTCCGCTGCGGGAGCCGCCTCCGGCGCCTACCCGCGCGATGCGCGAGCGGAACTGCTGGCGGAGTGGCCGGAGTGATTGTCCTCGACGCAAATGTGCTCATCGGATTTCTTGACGCAACAGACCGCCATCACGCGGCATCAGTAGGCCTGCTGGAGCGGCACATTGTCGACGGCTTGTCATCGAGCGTTCTCACGGTCGCGGAAGCGCTTGTGCATCCGACAAGAGTCGAGCGCCAGGACGCAGCATTGGCCTCCCTGCTCCGTATAGGGCTCCGAGTGCTGCCCGTGAATTCTGCCGATCCTGCATCGCTTGCGCGGATACGAAACACCTACCGTGTGCGCATGCCTGACGCTGTTGCGCTTCACGCGGCTCTCAGCACAGGATCCGAGTTGGCAACCTTCGATGAGGCGCTGCTGGCTGCCGCACAGAGGGCCGGCGTGCCGATCGCCACTTGATACGTTTTCTTCACCGGCGACCGCACCCTTAACGAGCTCCCTATAGTTCGTGGATATAGAAACCGTGAGGTGACGTCAGGGCGAATGGTTGCCCGTCAATCGCAAGGACGAAGGAGTGGTCGAGTTCTCCCCTGGCCTCCAGCGAGAGCTTCTCGGTGATCATGGGCATGGTCTCCGGCCCCTCATTGCTCACCCAAATGCAATCGAGTTCCCCGACCATCGCCGCGAATCTTTCCCGGGCCTCCAACGGCAGGTAAGCCAACACCGCCGTGTGAAATACAACCAAGGTCGCATCTGGCGGTGCCGTCGCGGCCAGTCGGGGCAACTCGGTGAGGAGATCTGCCCGCACGATCCACGCCGGGTCGGTAGCTGCTATTCGAGCGGCTCCCTCGAGTGTCTGCCGTCGGGCGTCGTGCTCCGGCCAGATCAGGTGCTCGAGCCACTCGTACTCCTCGGGATCGGAAGTGTCGAGGGGGTTTAGGTCAATGCCGGCGCGCCACTCAACCTGCGGGACGGCCTCGGGTGGATTGGCTCCGTGGTACTCGCAGCGCAACACCACACCGCTGATCCCGCCTGCGGGGTCGAGCTGCACGGCTTCACTACCGACGCGGTACTCGTAGCTGTACTTATCGGGGTAAAGGCAGAGACCCGCAGACGCGCCGACCTCGATCAGCGCAAGCGGACCGGGAATCGTCTGGAATGCGGGGAGCAATGTAGCGCACCGCCCTGCCTCATTGGTCTGGGTCGTGCGCAGCATCATGCGGGCGCTGACCGCATTCCAATGCTCCCCGAGCCATTCCCGAAACTCCAGCCATGGCCCCACAGGTGCGCCCAGCGATCGAGCCGCCGCGAACAGCAAATTTGCCTGGCGCTTGGCCTGCGGCATGTTGTCCAGCCAAGTGACGACCGCAGAATCTCCGGCCACGCCCAATGCCCAGTCCTCGTAAGTCGCTGAGGAACCGCGGGCTTCCTTCGCCGCGAAGGCTCTGTAGTAGTCAGCAGTGGATGCCACAACCCATTGTCTCCCTGAGACCGCGCTCAAAGCCACGTGCGCAGGCACATGAACTCCCTCAACATAAGAGGAGTGTCAAGCATCACCCGAAGGCACTGTCAAGCATCAACCGAAACACTGTCAACCATCACCCGAAGACCAAATGTCCAGAATCAACCGAAGTAATACAGCTACGGTAGGCCTTTCAGCAAATAGAAAAGACCTATCAGGAGCCCCTCATTTAGACCGTGAAAGATTCCATTCCAGGCTAAGCGCCGAAACATTCCAGAAGCAGGGCGAGTGCGATGAGGGCCGGTCCTCTCTAGGGTTATGCCGTGGTCGTGTACGCATACATAGATGAGACTGGTGACCGAGGGTTAGCCCGGACCAAGGGGTCGAGCCCGATCTTCGGCATGGCAGCCGTTCTCGTCACTGATCAGTCGGCTCCTGAACTGCGTGCAGCGGTAGCACACCTACGGAAGACCTTCGGCGTCCCGGCTAATAAGGTCATTTCCTGGAAAGAGCACGTGAAGACTCACGCACGGCGTCAGTACGCGGCAAACACTTTGGCTGCTTTGCCGGATGTGCGCGTGTCCTACGTCTACTGCCAAAAGGACCAGGTGTCCGGCCAGTACACCCAGAATCGGGAACTCTTTTACAACTACGTCGCCTACAAGATGTACAAGAACATCCTCTGGGCGGCGCGCAACTGGCAGAGTTCGGCTGGCATCCACACCCGTTTCGGCCACGTGCGCGGCCACGACCACACGGGCACCAAGCAGTACCTCGAGTTTCAGGCGTCGATGGATCCCAAAGTCCCGCATCTGCTTGAGCAGGGGCTTCAGTGGGTCTCGGCTGACAAGTACCTGGAGAGTCAGGCCGCCGACCTCTATGGGGGGTTCCTGCGCGCCGCAGTCTGGCCTGGTGAGTTCGGGCTCGTTGAACCGCAATACCTCAAGACAGTCTGGCCACAGGTTAGGCGCGGCTCCGACGACTGCCGCATCCCCCTCGGGTTCATGTCAATGCCGGACAGTCGCATCGCACGGGAGTTGGCCTGGAACGACTGTCAGTGCAAGTACTGTGTGGCAGTACGGGCCCCCTGAAGCCCCCGGGGGCCGATCCACTCAAGGAGTGCGGTGGCAGCACCGCTGGCGATCCCCGGCGAGCATCAGGCGAGCCCGTCCTTGGCACAGACTATACGGCACCCTCGACAATTCGCTGTGGTATTACATCAGGCCCGCCTGCTGCTTCCAAGTCGGTCTCGACGGTTGCCACGACAGGTACACCATCGTCATAACCTCGGGCTCCACGAGCGCGAGAAGATCCTCAGCAGCGAGCTTCCGCTCCTGGTCGGCTAGGCCGCAAGAAAACGAACGCCTGGGCCAGCCTCAATTCGAGAGCGGGCGAGGTTGATCGGTGATGTGCTTGGAGGTCAGGCGGAGTCGGCGCGACCGGCCCCTGCAGGGGCGGCGCTCGGGCCCGGATGGCCTCCCGCCCGCCCTCGTCTGCAGTGACCTGCGCCCCATCTCGCCCCTGTCAAGGGCAACGGCAGCGCGAAGGCGGCACCGGATGCGGCGACCCCAGCCCGGTGCCCGCGCCACGCATCGCGACAGTTACTCAATCAGAATAGGCTCTCGGTATGACCCCAAGACAATCGCCCAGCATAGAGCTCGACCTGTTCGATTGTCCGTACTGCCTGGCGTTTAGTCATCATCTGCGAGGAAACTTAGAGATCAAGGCCAAGTTCCGTTCGGGTAGTAACTCCTTTTGGAGCCACAGCACGTTCACAGACAGCTCTGAGGTTTTTACGGCCATCGGCACCGATGTCGTCAGATACTCGGATCCGTCAGATGTGGACGACGCGGCGGAATGGACATACTCACTTTGCGTCGCCTGTGGGAGAGCGTCAGTCTGGCGGGGCGATTCTCTGCTCTACCCGTCGGGCTCTACCGTCGATGTGCCCCACCCTGACATGCCTGCGCAGGCAAGCGAACTATATTTGGAAGCGCGAGCGGTGCTCCCAGTCTCCCGCCGCGCGGCGGCTGCGCTTGCCCGCGCTTCACTCGAAGCACTGTTGCGCGAATTGGATAGCCAGTCGGCAGGGAAGCGTCTTGACGACCTAGTTGCCGAGCTGCGAACGCGAGTTGGAGAGACACTTTGGCAACTGCTCACGGCTCTACGCGTCGTGGGCAACGATGCCCTACACAGTGAATCTGGCGACCTAGTTGTTCTCTTTCTCAACGGTGATCGCGACGTTGCTGTGGAACCACTCTTTGGCGCAATAAACGAAATCGTCGAACAGGTGATCACACAACCAAAGACAGCGCGCGAACTCTACAAGATGATTCCCGAGGGCAAGCGCGCCACCGCCGAGAAGAAAGCTTCGAACTTGTCGGCGTAGCCGGCAGCTTGATCTTGTGTAGAAGATTTCGGGAGACGAATACGGCGGCTGGGCGACATCCCTACCTGACGAGACTCGCCCGCTCCGGCGTAACTCCGGCCCGGCTCGAACGAGTCGCAAACCAAGCGTCAATCACGACGACCGAGCTGTATACCCGCTCATCCTCCACCTAAGCCGCGCTCGCTGTGCCCTAAAGAACGTCCCAAATCGAAAGGTCACAATCCCTGGGGGTGAGAAATGTGGCAAAGCACGGGTTTGATCAGCTCGTTTATTGTGTTCGGTAGCGGGGGCGGGACTCGAACCCGCGACAACACGATTATGAGCCGTGTGCTCTAACCACCTGAGCTACCCCGCCGCTTCGCCGCCGTTCAAAACGGAGACGAGAGCCCCCTGTGGGAATCGGACCCACTACCTCTTCCTTACCAAGGAAGTGCTCTACCAATGAGCTAAGGGGGCGCGCACGCGCGACGAATCTGCCGCGTTTGGCACCGTAAGAGACTAGCACCCGCGCGGGCAAGATTACGTCCGAGCTACTTGACCGAACCGGCTGTCAGCCCGCCCACGATGTACCTCTGCAGGAACAGGAACAAGACCATGATCGGCAGCGCCGCGAGAACCGCGCCAGCGGAGAATGCGCCCCAGTCCGCATAGTTCGGATTGGAGACGAGCTTGTACAGTCCGACGGCGAGCGTCTGCTTCTCCGGGTCGATGAGCATGATGCTCGCGACCACGAAATCGTTGGTCGACGCGATGAACGAGAGCAGGGCGACGACGGCGAGGATGGGGGCGACCAGTCGAAGGATGATCGTGAAGAAGATCCTCGCGTGGCCGGCACCGTCGATCTTGGCCGCTTCGTCGATGTCCCTCGGCACCGTGTTGAAGAACCCGTACATCAGGTAGGTGTTCACGCCGAGCGCGCCACCCAGGTAGATGATGATGAGCCCGATGTGGGTGTTGAGCCCGATGGCCGGAAACCAGTCGCTGATCTGGCTCATGAGCAGGAAGATGGCGACGACGGCAAGCAGCTGGGGGAACATCTGCACGAGCACGATCGTCAGCAGCCCGAAACGCCTTCCGGTGAAGCGCATGCGCGAGAACGAGTAGGCGGCAAGCGCACCGAGGAAAACCGTGAGCACGGCGGTGATTCCCGCAACCATGATCGTGTTCATGAACCACGCGGCGAACGGCTGGGTGGGGTCCGACAGCAGCCGGCCGTAGGCATCCAGCCCAATGTTGGAGAACAACTGGTTGGACCCGGTGAGTGTTCCACGGGGGTTGAGCGAAGCGGACAGCACATAGAGCAGCGGAAGCACCGAGTAGATCACGAGCACAACGCCAACGAGGTGGCGCCAGCCCGTCGCCAGTGAACCAGGCGCCGGAATTTGGTGGTCATCGAGTTCAGCTCCTCCAATGCCTTCGTGCGCCTGAAGCTGATGATCGAGATTGTCGCCACGATCACGAAGATGATGATCGAGAACGCACTCGCGAGGCCGTAATCCCTCAACTGCCCGGTGAACGCGACCTTGTAGACCATCGAGATGAGGATGTCAGTCGCCCCCACATTCACACCGGCGAGCGGATCCCGGGGGCCTCCCCCAGTGAGCATGTAGATCAGGTTGAAGTTGTTGAAGTTGAACGCGAACGAGGCGATGAGCAACGGCGCGATCGACACGAGCAGCAGCGGCAGTTTGATGAGCCGGAAGATGCCCCACGGCCTCGCCCCGTCGACGGTCGCCGCCTCGACGATGTCCCCAGGGATCGCCTGCAGTGCGCCCGTGCAGACGAGGAACATGTACGGGTACCCCAGCCAGAGGTTGACCATGAGGATGCTGACTTTCGCGAGGAACGGGTCGGTCAGCCAGGGAATGGATGCTCCGCCGAGAAGCACCTGGTTGATGAACCCGAAGCTCTCGCTCAGCATGCCGGCCCAGACCAGCGCCGAAAGGAACGCGGGGAACGCGTACGGCAGGATCATCAGCACCCGGTAGTACTTCTGCCCCCTCATCCGAGCGTCGTTGAAGACGAGGGCAAGAAATAGCCCGAGGAAGAAAGTGGATGCCACGGAGATGAGCGCGAAGACGATCGTCCAGATGGTGACATTGATCAGCGGACCGCGGATGCTCTCCTCGGCGAAGGCGCGCTCGAAGTTGTCTAGCCCGACGACGATCTGCCAGCCGGGCAGCAGTTCTTTGCCGTCGGGCGCGGTGAACGCTCCCGTGCCGGTGTCGCTGTAGACGACTCCGCTGCGCACATCCGTCATCGTGTCGGCCTGCTGGTCGTAGAACAGCACCGAAGTGTAGACGTAGGCGCTGCTGCCGTCCGGCGTGCGAAGCGAGCCCGCGTTCGGGTCGTCGGAGAACGGCACCTCGAGGCTGATGATGTCGCCCTGACGGCTCAGCACGTCGGCGAAGGAGAGGCTCGTGTAGCCATCGACAGCGACGGCCTTGCCGCCCTCCATCGCAGCGTTGTCGACCCGCGACAGCGGAGTGGATGCTGTGCCGACACTCACATCGCCGTTCGGGTCGGTCACGAGCATCCCGAGACCTTCAAGGTTCTCGATGATCGTGACCTTGTAGGTGGGCGAGTCGGGAACGCGTTCGCGGGCAGAGCTCATGAGAGCGTCGATTGCCTGCGACTTGTTGCTGTTGTGACCGGTGCTGTAGTTCGTGAAGCCGATGTACCCGGTGTAGAAGACCACGAAGATCTGGAAGACGACGAGGAAGATGACTCCGGGGGCCAGGTATTTGGCCGGCAGTTTCCTGCGCGAGAAATAAATCCAGTTGACGACGAGGGCGACGAAGGCCACGAATGCTGCGACCGCCCACTCCTCCTTGATGATGAGCACCAGCAGCGCGTACACGGCGATCGCGTCCACGATGCCGAGCAGCGTGATCTTGATGAGCAGCATCCGAACACCGACGGATGCGCTCTCGGCCATGCGCGCCGCCTGCGTGGAGCGCTTGGACTGGGTGGTAATCCTCGTGTCGGAGGAGGTCACGCTGCCGCCCTTTCGTCGCGTCGCTGCAAACGGTGACTCCGGGCGGATGCTTAGCGATCCGCCCGGAGTCTTTGTGAGAAAACTAGCTGATCGCGCCGGAGACGTCTTCGGCGAGCTTGTTCCAGATCACGACGGGGTCTTCGCCGTTGAGGATCGCCGCGTGTGCGATTCCCCAGAACTGCCACACGGCACCCATTGCCGGCACCGCCGGCATGGGCACTGCGTCGGCACCTGCAGCAGCGAAGCCCGCGATGATCGGGTCACTGGATGCGGCCGCCGCCGAAGCGGACAGGGCGGGAAGAACGTTGCCGGAGGCGTAGAGCGCCGTCTGCACTTCCTCGGTACCGAGGTAGTTGACAAGGAAGTCGTTCGCGGCGACCTTGTTGGTGCTCTGCTCGCTCAGGTAGAAACCCTTCACGCCTGCGAACGGCTGCGCCGCATCGGGTCCCGGGCTCGGGATGGCGTCGACTGCGACGTTGATGCCGCCGTCGATTGCCGAGCCGACGTTCCACGGACCGGTCAGCCAGAAGGCGGCCTCGCCGTTCAGGAACTTCTCCTTGGCGACATCGCCCGTGATCTCGGTGCTGATGTTTCCGGTGCCGGTCTTGCCAACGCCGCGCAGCCATGCGGCGAACGCCTGGCCACCCTCGTTGCCGATCTGGAGGTCGCTCGCGTCGTAGCCGTTCTCGTCGCTGCCGAATACCGGAGCGCCGAATGCCGTCTGGAACGGGTACAGGTGGTACGGGTTTCCGTCAGCGCCCTGCTCGACGACGAACGGCTGGGTCAGCCCAGCGGCGTTGCCCTTCGCGATCATGTCGTCGAACGAGGTTGCCGCCTCGGCAACGAGGTCCGCGTTGCGGAGCATCGCGATGTTCTCAACGGCGTAGGGGAGGAGGTACTGCTTGCCGTCGTAGGTCGCCGCTGCGTAGGCAACTTCGAGAAAGTCACCCTGCTTGTCGGCGAGTTCGATCGGGGAGATGACACCGTTGGTGACAAGTTCACCCATCCAGTCGTGCGCGCCCATGGTGATGTCGGGGCCCTTGCCGGTAGGAACCTGCTGAAGGAAGTCATCCTTGATGACGGCGTTGTCCTTGGAGACGAGCTTGACGGCGACGCCGGTCTTCTCCTCGTAGTCGGCGGCCGCGCCCTTGAGTGCGTCGACGCGCTCTGCGTCCACCCAGACGACGATCTCAGTCGCCGCTGCGGGGGCTTCGGCTTCGCCGCCGGCGCAGCCGACAAGAGCCAGAGCCACGGTTGTCACCATGGCGCCCGTCATGAGAATGCTGCGGTGTCGTGAAGTTGATTTCACGTTCAATTGGTGCACCTTTCGTATGGACAGCCCCAGTGCTGCGTGCCCGAAGGGGGCGTTCTGCGCGGCGGTGATTGCTCGCCGCGAAGGGCAAGAGGCCATTCTCCTGTCGCCTGCAAGTGCGCAGGCGCTACCAATGTCTACAGCGTGCGTGAGAAAAATGCAAGCGCTTACATTCTTTCTCCAACTGGCGGCCCCCAAGACAATGAATGCCGTAGGGTTTTCTTCCATGACCACTCGAATTGTTCCGGAAACAGCGCTGCCCGCGGGAGAAAGCGCCCTCCCGACGACGGCGGAATCGACCGGCAGGGAGTGGTGGCGCAGTGCCGTCATCTACCAGATCTACCCGCGATCCTTCGCCGACTCCGACGGCGACGGCCTCGGTGACCTCACCGGCATTGCCGCGCGGCTTCCCGCACTCGCGCAACTCGGAATCGACGCGATCTGGTTGTCTCCCTTCTTCACGTCCCCACAGAACGACGCCGGCTACGACGTCGCCGACTACTGCGACGTCGACCCTGTCTTCGGATCCCTGGCCGACTTCGATGCGCTGCTCGAAGAGGCTCACCGACTCAGCCTGCGCGTCATCATCGACCTCGTACCGAACCACACCTCAAGCGAGCACGAGTGGTTCCAGGAGGCGATTACGGCCGCACCGGGTTCCCCCGAGCGCGCGCGCTACATCTTCAGGGAAGGCCGCGGCGAGAACGGCGAACTCCCACCCAACAACTGGATGTCCGTCTTCGGTGGCCCTGCCTGGACCCGCATCATGGATGCCGACGGTACCCACGGTCAGTGGTACCTCCACCTCTTCGATTCCTCACAGCCCGACCTGGACTGGAGCAACCCGTGGGTGCATGAACGCTTCCGCGAGATTTTGCGATTCTGGCTCGGACGGGGAGTCGACGGATTCCGGGTCGATGTGGCCCACGGCATGGTCAAGGTCGATGGTCTGCCCGACTTCTTCCAGACCACCCCGCAACACGGCTCGATGAGTCAGCCTGTCGAGGTGCCCTACTGGGCGCAGCCGGGGGTCCACGACATCTACCGCGACTGGCACAGAATCCTCAAGGAGTTCGACGGCGACCGGGTGCTCTGTGCCGAGGCGTGGGTCGAGCCGCTCGCGAAACTCGCGGACTGGGTGCGCCCCGACGAGATGCACCAGGCATTCAACTTCACCTACCTCGAGACCCCTTGGTCTGCGCCCCGCATTCGTGCGGTCGTCGACGAGTCGCTCGAGGCCTTCGGCGGAGTCGGTGCTCCCAGCACCTGGGTTCTGTCGAACCACGATGTCATCCGACACGCGACACGGCTCGCGCTCACCCCGCCACCACCGCAGGGCGCTGGCGTCGGTCCGCTCAGTGAGAGCAAGGCCAACGAGGCTCTCGGCCTGCGGCGTGCCCGCGCGGCTTCGCTGCTCATGCTGGGGCTCCCCGGCAGCAGCTACGTGTACCAGGGCGAGGAACTCGGCCTTCCCGAAGTCATTGACCTGCCGGATCACAGCCGCCAGGATCCCACCTTCTTCCGTCACAACGGCGAGAAATACGGCAGGGACGGATGCCGCGTCCCCATCCCGTGGGAGGCGGGGGCACCAGCCTTCGGCTTCAGCCCGACCGGCGAGACCTGGCTGCCACAGCCTTCCAGCTGGGCAACTTACGCACGCGATGCGCAACAGGGCCTTTCCGGCAGCACCCTTGAGCTCTACACGGAGGCACTGCGCATCCGGCGAGAGTATTCCCTCGGGCTGGGTGAGGTGGAGTGGCTGAACGGCCTGGGCGAGGATGTCGTCGCCTTTGCCAACAGCGGAATCGCCGTCATCGCGAACACCGGTGGATCGCCCATCGAGCTCCCTAGGGGCGAGGTGTTGCTGTCAAGCGACGCGAGCGGAACGAGAACCGTCCTCCAGGGAGATTCAACGGTCTGGATGCGTCTGAGCGACTAGTTCGCTCGCTATCCCGCGTTCATTCTCAGCCACACGAACGGATCGGTCGGAATAGTACCGTCAAGCCGGATCTCGAGGTGCAGGTGCGCCCCGGTAGAGGCACCTGTGGATCCGACTAGGCCGATGTAGTCGCCCACGAGAATCTGATCTCCCGGGAATACCGCAACCGTTCCGGTCTGCATGTGCGCGTACAAGCTCGTGATCTTCTGCCCGTTGATCACGTGATCGATGAAGATGTGATTGCCGTAGCTCCAGCCTTCGGTGTATCCGCTCACGACGCCATCGGCGATCGCGTAGATCGGAGTACCGGCGCCCGGCGTGAAGTCGATGCCCCGGTGGTCGCTCGAGCATCCGCGGCACGGCGCCTGACGGTCGCCGAAGCCACTGCTGATCGGCACGGCGTAGGGGAACGGCCAGCGGATCGGTCCCGAGTTGCCGACGGTGTACGAGTAGTTGCGGGCGCCGTACTTGAGCTGGAGCAGCTCAGCGTAGGAGGTGACTCCCCATCCGTCGCGCTCAATCGGAACGGCGTCCCCGCGAAGAGCGGCGATTGCGAGGGTCTGGCTCTCGATCGTGGCCGGCGCGTCTGCTGTGATCTCGACGCCATCCGCCTGGTTGTTGATGGCGAGCGCCGGAAGAGATGTGCCGAGCATGAGTGCGCCGGAGAACATAAGTGCAGCTAGGGAGAAGAGACGCGCAGCAACGCGCTGGCGAAGGCTCTTCCTGTTGGAGCTTCCCGGACGAGGGGATGGGGCACCCAGTTCACGCCGCGCCTGGCCTGGCTTCAATCTCCGACCGGCCGGACGCTGCTGGGGCGGGCGGGCGGCAGAAGCGGGGGTTTGCCTGCGCGGCCGAGCGGCGGTCGCGCCAGCGCTCGAGGAATCGCGTAGCTGGCGACGTGTGAGAGGACCGGGTGCCTCAACAGGGCCGGCGACCCGCGGTGTCGATGGCGGTGCCTCGCCCCACGGCTCGAGTCCAAGCGCAGCGAACCCAGACGTGGGCGACTGGGTGTCCCCAGACTCCTCGGTCTCGACGAACGGACTGAATTGTGACAACGGCTATCGAACCTCGAACGTGCATTCACTGCGCCAGTACGGAGCAGTTACCGATGTTAGCGTGAAGGCACACTGAAACACAGACGACTCTCCTCTCTGGCGCGAATCCGGTGTCTCCAAGGCAAGAACAGGATTCAGTTTTCGGGCGAAGTGCTAAATTATCACGTTCGGGTAACAGAACTCAAACAGCATAGCCAAGGTTCCTCAGTTCGGCCACTACAAAAAATCACATTCCCAGCTGAACGAGACGTGCCTCGAGTTCACGCACGACGAGCTCAGCGCCGGCGATCAGGAATTCGTGGTTAGCCCTACGCCCGCCCTTGCCGGCGACCATAGCGCCGGCCTCGGCGGCAATCAGCGCCCCGGCGGCGTGATCCCAGGGCTTCAAACGTGCCTCGAAGTACGCGTTCAATCGAGCGCTCGCGACGAAACACAGATCGAGCGATGCCGTTCCGGTGCGGCGGATATCGCGCACCGCTGGCAGAAGCTTCGCGATCATCTCACCCTGCTGACCTCTCGCGACCGCATTGTAGGAGAACCCTGTCGCGACGAGCGCTTGCGACAATTCGACCGGCGGAGCGACAGCGATTCGGGCATCCCCGAGATACGCGCCCCCGCCCGCGGAAGCCGTGAAAACCTCCCGGGAGGCGGGGCTCGCGACACATCCCGCCAGCGCCGTCCAGGTCAGGGGTTCCGGTTCGCCCTCGACGACCGCGATGCTCACGGCGTAGTGGGGAATCCCGTAGAGGTAGTTGACGGTGCCGTCGATCGGATCGACGACCCACGTGAGCCCGCTCGTGCCTTGCGACTCGGTGCCCTCCTCGCCGAGGAACCCGTCGTCGGGTCGGGCATCCGCCAGCATGCCCCGAATCAGTTCCTCGGTCTCGCGGTCGGCCAGTGTGACGATGTCAACCGCCGAGGACTTGTGATCGGCGACCGACACGCCCTCGCGCCGACGCCGCAACGCGAGCTCTCCCGCAGCGACCGCTGTCTCGCGCGCAATGGACAGCAGTTCGTTATTCATGATGTGGCAAGTGAGGGATTCGAACCCCCGAAGTCTGAGACGTCTGATTTACAGACAACGTGCGGCGGTCACCGATGATCACCGCGGGTATCCTCGCGCCTTACTTTACAGGGGTGACCGCGCCATTCCTATCGGCTTCGTCACCCCTGATAACCCCTGTTCCCCGATGGTGTGCACTCACAAGTGCACTCACGGAGTTCTGTGCGAACGCCACCGAATACCCGAATCAATCGCCTCCTGAGGGTTGACACATGACCAGTAGTGAGTTACTTTTCATTCGTGAACCCTTTTGAAGTGTATGAACCGACACGGTCGAACTCGGCCGGCCGCGGCATCCCCGTGCTCTACATCCTCAGCGGTGGGCGCATCACCCTGAATGCGGCTGCCGTTCGCCTGCTCGGCGAGATCACCACTGTGCAACTGCTCTGGGACGCGTCCACGAGGAAGGTCGGCATCAAGCCGACCAGCGATGACGACCCGAAGGGCTTCAAGGTGACCCACGCACCGAGCCAGGCCACCATCACCTCAAAGGGTTTCGTCGAGAAGCACGAGCTTCCCTACAAGACGCGCATGCGGGTGGGGTGGGATGGTGACGTCCTCGTGGCGTCAGCAGCGAAACCAGCCGACCCGCTCGGCTGATGAAGTGAAGGCGCCCCCGGTCTGCGACAACAGGCCGAGGGCGTATCGGTAACAGCGAGTTAGGAAGGTACCGACAATGAAGAAGAATAGTGCAGTCACGGAGTACACCCTCCGACACGAAAGTGGTGACAAGGCCAGCCCCGGATGGTTCGAGATCGACATCCTGCCGCCGTCCATTCGGCTCGAGCGAGATCCGGGGCGCCATGATGGCCAGTGGTCGGTCAGCCTCGACGTCGACAGCGACAGTATCCCGATCGCAGACGCACGCCCCATCGCCGAGGCCCTAACCGACGCGGTGAGGCTCGCCGAGCAGCTGAACGAGGTGAGCCCCGGATGAGCACAACAACCAGCCTGCAGGAGACGCTCTTCAACTTCGTTCACGCGAAGTGCCCAGGCTTCGCCGACACCGTGTCCGAGTACGCACGTAGCGAAAGCGCCCGGCAGGGACTATCGCGCCTTCATCTCGCCGAACACCTGGACATGAGCAAGTCGACGATGGAGACGATCTGGAGTGGCCCCCACGAGTACACCTTCACTGGCCTTCAACGACTCTCCAGAGCCCTCGGGACACCGATCGCCGATCTCTTCCGGATCGCGTGGGAAGGTGGCGAGGAGAGCGCCGGCAACGAGCGACCGACGTCCAACGTCGCTTGATCCGCTAACCCTCAGCAGGTAGGTACAAGCGTCGCCGTTCAGCGATCCGC
Organism: uncultured Actinomycetota bacterium; assembly: GCA_963848065.1. Classification (GTDB taxonomy): domain Bacteria; phylum Actinomycetota; class Actinomycetes; order Actinomycetales; family Microbacteriaceae; genus CAWKBZ01. Next base: position 542,704 of record CAWKBZ010000002.1, read on the forward strand.
TCCATCAGCACTTCCACGGAGGGGCCGCCTCGCCGGTACGCCTGGCGGGCGGCCTCTTCCAGCGGGGACGTGTACAGAACCCGGATTGCTTCACCAACCTCGACGGCGGCCGCGGCGACGCACTCTTCACGAGTGCGCCTTCGGGCGGGGCGTGAAGACATGGGCCGCCTTTCATCGCCGTCAGGCGAAAGTGACGGGTGAAAGAACGCTAACGGATGAGAAACTCACAGCGAAGCAGTCTCATCACATCGCGACTGAAGCCTTTGCTTGGCATCACATCACGAAGGCTGCACCGGCGAACCCGCATGAACTCACCGATGCGCGTTGCTGCGAGTGGGAAAGATGGCCTAAAACATCACGAGAACCGCCTCGGCTCACTTCGGTTGGCCGGGCACTTCTTTCGAAGATGTTTCACGCTGACTCTAGGTGCTGTTAGTCGATCGCGAAGCGAGAATCCGGGTTGCGGATGATCGCAAGGTATGCGCGCGCGATTGCCTCCGTCAGGCCATCCTCCAAGTAGGCGTCGATGATTTGCTCATCGGTGGCGTTCTCGAAGTCGTCGAGCGACGGTGTGATCACGTCAAACAGTCCCTTCTCCTGTGAACTCTCGCCCAGCGCACTCCCTGACGCACCAACGTCAATACAGTCATTATGCCCAGCCCGGGCCTACAATTGAGAATGTCACCAGGTTGGCTCGTGTCGTAACGGCTCACCATCATCGTTGAAGGCCTCGCTCACCAGCGGGGCCTTCTTCTTTCCCCAAAACTCGCGTGCAACACGCGCGTGTCGTTGGCTGGGCGTCAGCTGGGCGCGACTACCGTTATGAGTACGACACGAAGTTTGTCCAACTGGAACGGGAGCACGCCATGGGGTACGAGCGAATCTCTTTGATGATGACAACGATGATGATGGCAGAGCATGGCTACACAATGCGCCGGTAGCCGGTCCCGCAGCAATCTGAGCCTTGGCCGAAATCGGTCAGGGCTTGTAGTCGTTCCCGCAGTCCACGCAGCGCATGGCGCCAACGTAGCCCACGACGTTGCCTCCAGCATCCAGCCCGACAGCACCAGGTTGCTCCGAACCGTCCGCGGCGCTCCGCACAGGGCGGAACCACGCCGACCCGCATGGGCATCGTGCAGCGTTGCTTGCCGCGGCCCGCCGCTCTGGGAACGCAATCAACGTCACGATTCACTCCTAACGTTCCAGGAAAGGAACACCGTGCTCAGGCACCACAGGCCCAAGGGGCCAAACGATTCATGGAAGACCGGACAGCGCGTCCCTGAAGATGGAAAGTGGGTCGACCAGTATGGGGAAGTGTACAACTTCCGTGCTGGTTCAACGTTCCCACCGTGCATCGACCGCAAGGGAGAGTGCGCGTACCGGTACTTGCTTGACGACGCCGCTGCAACGGCATAGCTAAGTAGGTTCTCCTGAAGGCAGGGCGCGAGCTTCGGCTCGCGCCCTTGTCGTTGGTCCGGGCACTCATCTCGCGGCCGATGTTCGGCAGGACATGGCACTACTCTGCCGATTTCATTGCGTATGTGCAAGCTCAACCCGCCGATTGACCCTCGTTCGTGGGGCCCCTGTCGGACAGCGGTCCTTTCGCCTAGTATGCGGACTGCTGGACGTGCACGACGGGCCCGCGAACGGGCGCGGCTACCCCCGCAGCGACGCCGACCCCGTGATGCAGATGTACCGTGCCGCCGGCATGGAGCCAGGATGGACTCGCGTCTGGGATGACGGCATTGACGTGACTGATCAGGATCCTGCGACGTGGCCGTGGCCGTGGAACCCGGACGCCAGGCAACGCCGACACGCGCTCGAGGTAGCCACCGACCTCAAGAAGAAGCGCGACAATGGAACCGATAGGTGGTGATCGTAATGCCTCAGACCAACCCCATTGACCAAGAACTACGCCGGCGAATCGGCGATGACATCGCAGTCGGCCACGGACGCAACGAGATCGCCCGCCGTTACAGAGTCTCCCCCGGCCTGGTATCCAAGATCGCCGGGGAACGAAAGCTCTGGTTCGCCAAGTGCACTCAGACCGCGCCCGCAGTACAGGCCCGCCAGATAGACGCATGGGCCGCCCGCATCGACCGAGAAGCCGAACTCGAAGCGAAACTCGACCAGCTGGCACGCCCCTACAATCACGACGGCACACCAACCAGACAGCACAAGAAACTCACGTACGCCCTCTACAACCTGAACCGCCACAACAACGGCAGGTACCGCTAACGTCAGAATGACCGGTCACATCGACTGGTCGATGGAACGGTGCTGAACGGTCACGCCTACGCGCGCGCGTGACGCGTGTACGCGTGTACGGCAAGGCGTCGGCGTAGAGTGCAGCGATGGACGTCCTAAACATTGCCTTCATCGCCGACGCGGCCGTTGAGCTCGACAGTGCCCGTGCTGCACTTGAGAATGTCGAACGCACCCACCCGCTGCATGAATCTCTTGACAGCGCTTACGTCGTCCTCGACGATCTGGTGAAGTGGGCGCAGCAAGTCAACCGATCACTCTCGCAGCTTGGTGTCCCCGTGGACGACCTGCCTGTCGACTAGATGCTCGCCCGCACCCCTTATGGGTTGGAGGGCAGCTCACTGCCCTCGCGCAACTCTCGCCGAAGATCTTCTATCTCGTCGGTCGTGATGTCACCTCGTAGCCATCCGAATATGACGTCTCCGACCTGGTTTGCGCGCTTTGCCTGCTCAGTTGCAGCGCCTCCAGCTTTTGTCCATCCGATGGCTGCGGCGGTGTACTTCTCGACAGCCCCTTCGCCGTGCCGCAGAGTGGACACGAATCGCGCCCTCGCCCTGTTCAGCTCGACTGTGTCATGCCAGTACTGGTGCAACCCTGTTCCTGCGAGGGCTTCGACGAAGTCCAGAGCACGACCATAGCGAAGGTCTGTCGCTGCGCTATCGCTTTCTTCTCGACGCTGGGCGCGTTCTCGCCAAGCCGGACCGAAGATTGTGGCCACTGCACTGGCGGCACCGACAACGGCAGCACCGGCGGAACTGAATAGGGCAGCTAGTACAACATCGTTCATGTTCGAAGCCTCCTGCGGGCAATTGAGCCGATCACTGCAGACCGCTCGAGCAGCATCTCCGATGTGCTCGCCGGATACTTAGACACGCCTGGGGTCACCCCTCATATCTCTGTCGATTTCCTTCGTCAGATCCTGAAGGTACGAAGACGATGGCTCTTCTTCGCGCAGTAGGCACGCCAGATCGTCGGCTAGCTCGTCTAGGACAGTCACCTGAGTGAACGCAGGAGCGGCGACGGCCGTAACCACCATCTGTTTCGGGCTCAAGACCACCAGCAGCGCTTTGTGGGCCAGCGCTCGGAACTCGGCGTGCGGAATCAGATCGATGTCCTCCACGATCGAGTACACCCGACTCCGCTCAATTTTGAACCCCTCGCTAACTACAGCATGGCCCTGCTCGTACACCAGGGAGCGATGAAGTTCACGCGTCTTCTTCAACGCAGATTCGGTGTGGCTTCGCGCCAAGTCCCAGCGCCGATTGCGCTCAGCGTCCCTCCGCGCCCTGTCGTCGGCCTTCTTCGAACGGCGACTGTCTATCCACCCGCCGAACCACGTAAGAGCGGCGCCCGCGACGAGCAACACTAGCGCCCGCACCAATTCCTCGTCCATGCCCGAATCCTAGTGAGGAACACCCACAACCACGCCTATCCACTGCTCCACCGTCGGTAGAACCGCTTCACGTCATACCGCACGAGGCCGAGCCGACGCGGCTTGATCCCGTACTTGTAGCGCAGGTTGGTCTGGTCGAGCTTTCGCCGACGCAGACGCGCTTTCAGTGCCTCCATGCGTGCCGTTATGAACTCGTCGTACGGAGCCCTCGCGCGACGAGCTCGTGCATGGTTTCCGCCCACCGCTCATTCTCCGCCAGGTCGACCTCGAGCGTTTCGAGTTGCAGAGCACGGTTGGCCAGCTCGGCCCACGCCTCAACGTCGGAACCGATCGGCCAGCGTGCCCTACCAGTGCCGGCCGCGTTCGGCGGGTTCGTCATCGTCGTCTTCTGGGTAGCCCTGCTCGGCGGCATACCTCTTGTTGCGCCGCTTCAATGCTGCCGTGAGCCGCTGCAACTCGCTCTGGTCGATCCGCCCGTCGTGATAGGCGCCGATCAGAGCCTGGTCGGTAGTGAACTCCGGCAGCAACTCCGGTAGCTTCGCCCAAATACTGTTCAGGTCGTCCATGCTCACCTCCACCCGAACGTTACTCGGTTGCAGCTTCGTCGTCGCCCTCGGCTGCACGGTAAACAGCAGCAGCAGCAGCGAACCCTGCAGCAATGCTGTCGAGCACGCCTTCGGCTGCTGCGAGTCCACCGTTCGATCGCTCAAGGATCCTCGTGGCCTTATCGAAGGCGATACCCGCTGCGCGCACCGCTGCAAGTCTCACGTCGACCGGGGCAGAGGGGAGCTCGTGTTCCTCGTAGCTGTTGTCACGTCCACCGAAGTTGTAAACCAGGTAGGGCTGTTCGAGAGCGTCAAGCATGTCCTGTGCGGCAACCACCATCTGCTTGGCCAGCAGCAGCCGTGCTTCCTCAATGTCCATCTGCGCTTCCGGCCCCTCTGCAGGCTTGGGCTTCGGTTCATTGCTGTCATTCGTCTGTCTCCATCTTGTGAGTGTGGGCCTCGTGCGCTCCGCCCCTGCGACAGAGCGCACGAGAGTTGTTATGCGGCGCTCTGCTCCAAGGCCAACTGCTGCCGTACGAGTTGCGCCTGACGTTCAGCGTCGATGTTGTTCTGCACGTTGATGTTCGCACCACCGTTGCCTGACGGTGCCTGCTGTGCGGCTCCACGTGCTGCGATGGCGGTCCAGAAGAAGTCGGCGGAGCGTCCCTCGATCTTGTCCTGAATGAACGTCCACCAGTGCTCGGCGACTGCGACGTGCAGTGCGCCGTCCCGTGCGGCGGTGAGTACCTCGGCGACGTCGGCTGGCGAGAGGGCAATGAGACGCGGTGCGATCATGCCCTGCACAACGGCACCGCGGTCGCGGACGGTGTGGTAGTTCCCGTCGCCCAGTACGGGGTGCTGGTCCGACTGTGCAGCGAGCCACGCGGGCGCGAACTCTTCGATGGCGAGAAGCGTCGTCAGGTCAGCGTCCTGCACTGCCCGGTAGAGCGGCAGCCTGTTGTCGAGCTGCATGCGCACCTGGTCCCACTTCTGCTGGCTACGCAGGAGGGACCCGGCGTCATCGCCAACGCGGGGGCGCACCTCCTCAGCGAGCCGCTGAAGGGAGTTGACCGTAGAGGTGGCGCGGCCGCGGGCCTTCTCCAAGTCGCCGCGTGCTGCCTCACGGTACTCTTCCGCGAGCTCTCCATGCTTCGCGGCCAGCCCGTCCTGTGTGAGGTGAGCGTCGGTGTGACGTGCTGCGCTTTCGATTGCATCTTGCAGTCGCCTCGCGAGGTCGGCTGCGACGGCAGGTGCCTGCTCGAGGCGCCGCAGATCCTGCCTCACGGTGTCGAGGTTGATTGCCATTTGGTTCTCCTTGGTTTCTCCTGCTGTGGTACCGGCTGAACCCGCCGGCGGGGTGGTCTTGATTGCCGTGTGCGCTCTTCGCGCCATCTACGCGTCCCCCGTCCAGTCGTCACGCCGGCGGTACTTCGCCATCGCCTGCGCGAGCTTGTCGATCGAGTGATCGTCCAAACGCACCGGGGCGTTCTGCTGACGTTCTGGAGAGGTGAGAGACTGCCGAGCCTGAGGCGGGTTCATCCCACCGTCAGCGAACGCGCGCGCACCCGGCGGGACGTAGGCGCCACCGAACTGGGAAGCAACCTCAGCCAACACCTGCTCGGCCCGTGTGCGCTTGTTCAAGCCGAGTGGGATGTACGCCTCCCCACCGGTCTCAGGTTCCGCCCAGACTCGGTAGTCCCCTGCTCGAGCGAACTGAGCCTCGTGGATCTCCTTCGTCGTGCCCCCGTTCGCGAAATGAAGGATCCCGCCATCAGCCATCCCGTAGGTGTCGGAAGCGTTCATCACCGCCCGTAGGGAGACGGTCTTGCCGTTCTGGTAGCCGGACACCAACCCGTTCAGTCTGCGCAAGGCAGCTTCGGCAGCCGCAATCTCGGCGATGAACGTCCACTCCGTCTCCGGTGGGATCTGGAAGATGTTATCGGCGAGCCCCCTCGCTTGCTCGGCTGTTGCGCCGAAGTCCATTGCGCGGTCGATGAGCGCCTGGCGGGAGTTCTCCAAAGTCTCCCGGTACGCGTCGGTATCGCCGTCCAGCTTGTGTTGGGCGTCCGCTGCATCCCAGGCGTCTTGGGCGAGGTCGTTAAGCATGTCGAGGTTGCGGCGCCCAGCCTCGGTGGTGTTGTCCAGCCCGATCCCGTACCCCTCGACACCCTCACGGTTCTTCTGCAGTTGCTCTTCTGCTTCGGCCAACGTCTTCTGGTAGTCGTTGTTCTTGGTGATCGCATCCTGCCCGACACCGTTGGCCTCGTTGAGCATGCTGATCAGCTCATCGAGTTCGCCCGCAAGCCGGGTGGTGGCCTGCTCCGCTTCCTTGTAGGCATCCGCGGCGGTGAGTGTCGAAGTGGTGGTGTCATCCGTGACCTTCTTCAGTTCGCGCCACTGCTCCGGTGCCCGCTCGACCTCCTGTGTCGCGTCCGCCATTGACGTGCGCAGACGATCCATTGCCCATGCGTTCTCCTCGGGATCGAACGGGTTGTTGTTGTACTCGGCACTGGCCCGGTTCACCGCTTCGAGAGCCTCCTGATTGCCGAAGACCGCATCGGTGAGGGTCTCGAGGCTGATGCCCATGCGCTTGGCTGTTTCCGCTGCCCCGGAGTCGAGCAGGGACTTCGCTTGAATGGCCCTGCTGTTCGCAGTGAAAGCACCGGTCTGCTCGTCGAGGCTGTCGACCAGCGCGTCCACGTTGGCGTTGCTCTCGGCGGTCTTCTGAGAGAACATGCCGAGCACCGCCACAGCAGCCATGATCGCGATACCCCAGGGGCCACCCATGAACGATGCGAAGGATTTCACTCGGCCTGTGGCGACCGGCATTTGAGTGGAGAGGGTCGCGACAGCCTCGCGGAACTGGACGATCTTGGGGACAGCTAGAAGCATTGTGCCGCCGAAGATGGCGACACCCCCAGCGAGGACCGCGAGCACGCTCGTCAGGCCCTGAACGGGAGGGGGAAGGTCTCCCATGAAACCGGCGAACGCGGAGACACCATCTGTGGCCGCGAGAACCGCGGGGAGCAGCACCTCCCCAAAACTGATTGCTGCGTCGTTGACGTTGTTCTTCGCGATCGAGATCCTCGAGGCTGTGGTGTCGTACCTCTTCGCGGCCTCTTCAAGCAGTGCGTTGTTGTCGCGGAAGGCTTCGTTTCCTGTCTGCATCGCTTGCGTGAATATGTCTGACGCAGCCGCCGACCGCAGCAGGGCATCCCGCATGCGGATTTCGGTGATGCCCAATTCCTCAAGAATGCCAATGGTGGACCCACCCTGAAGTTCCGCGTCTGACAGGCCCTTCACGAACAGGGCGAGGGCTGCCCCGGGATCCGTCTTCCATTTCCGTGTGAACTCATCCGCCGACACCCCAGCGACCTTCGCGAAACGTTCGACCCGCTCGCCCCCCTTACCTACGGAGGAAGCAATGTCGATCATGACCTTCGAGATTGCGGAACCACCCGCCTCAGCCTCAATACCCACACTGGAGAGGGCGGTAGCAAGACCGAGCACTTCACCCTCGGTGAGGCCGACTACTTTCGCTGCACCCGACAGGCGTCTGCGCCATCGTCACAATTTCGGCCTCAGTGGTGGCGTAGTTGTTGCCCAGCTCGACGACCGCGGAACCGAGGTTGGACACCTAGATTGTGATGTGCCCATCACGTTCATGAACCGGGCGAGGGACGTTGCCGCCTCATTCGCGGACAGGTTCGTTGTCTCCCCAAGGTCGATCATCGTCTTGGTGAACGCGACCACATTCTTCGTCTGCACACCCAACTGACCCGCAGCTTCCGCAACCGCCGCGATCTCCTGATGCGAGGCCGGGAGCACACCCGTGAGGGAGCGCAGCCCATCCTCGACGTCCTTCAACTCCTGCGGGGTGCCATCCACCGTTTTCGTGACGCCAGCCCACGCAGACTCCCAACCGACCGCAGCCTTGACCGTGAGAGCAGACATGGCAAGGAAACCGGCGCCCACAGCGACAAGGGCCCCGCCAACCTCCCGGGCGGCACGTTTGCCATCCTCGGACAGGCCGGAGAGTTCCTGCCGGAACGTCTTGGTTTTAGGAACAACCTGGTCCTGCTTCTTCCCCAGCTCCTCAGTCTTGTCGCCCGCGGTGCCCACCGCTGTACCCGCTTGCTTCGCTGCCTGCTCCGCTCCCGTCATCTCCTGCTTGAAGACTTGAGCGCCAGCCGCGCGGATGTTGAAGATGATGCTGCCGGCTTCGAACATGGTGTTACTCCTCTATGACCTCGCGGTCGTCGTCGGAGGCGCCCTGCTCGCCTGTCTTGGTTCCGGCGTCTGCCGGTCTGCGCATGTCGCCGGCATGCTCACGCAGCTCAGCAATGAAGTCATGGTCTGGGTTTTCCGCTCGCGCGAAGGTGAGCAGCGGGCCCAGGAAGCTGCTCGTCAATTCCTGCACCACAAGAACGGCGAACATGGAGACTGTCTCCCGGGCGGAAGTCCGGGGCCATGACCTCGCTGCGAGATCATCGCGCGGACTGTTTCGGGATCGCCCGAACGATCGCAAGGCGAGCAGCCACCCGATGTGCTCGGCGCGTGAGCTCGACGAGGTCGACGGAACCTTCCGGTACACCATCCGGGCCGAGCAGGATCGAATTCCGCGTCGTTGCTCATGAATCCTCACCACCCTCGGCTGCATCACGCTGGCACCGCGCACACGGCCAGCGATCGCTCGAGGGGTACTCCGGGTGAACACTGCACATCGCGTTCGCGGTGCCCGCAGGCACGGCCAGGCGCACCGATGCGGTTGCTTCGTCACGCTCTGCCGCTTCGCGGGAGCAGTCGCTGCAACGAGGCGGGAACACCTCGCCAATGTGCCGATCGCAACGCATGCCGTGGTCGAGTTCCGCGAGCATCATGCGGTCGCCCCCTGAGCGACTGTGGGTATCGTCGGCACGCGCTGTCGGCGTGACTCAGCGGCAACGTCGAAGGCGTTCGCTTCGTCGCGGCCCGCTTACGGTCGAGTCACGAGCCCGCCCAGAACCTCAGTTGTGAGCAGAATCAGCGTCATGCTGCTGCCTCACTTTCCACAGCACCGAAGTGGGTTGATGCTGGGTCTGTGATTTCTCGTGGTGTATTTCCTTGTGGTTCCTTAGTGGTTCCTTGGGGGTACGTTTTCCGTACCTGCTGGAGTACGTTTTCCGACCCGCTGAGGGGTACGTTTTCCGTACCTTCGAGGGGGTCGGATTGCGTACCCCTCGCGCTGAATCCATCCACAGGGTCGAGGGTGAGTTCGTACTCTGCACGTTGGCCCTCGCGCCCGCGACGCAAGCTGCGGATCGCCCCTGCCCTCACAAGCCTCTGCGTCGCCGTCTTGACGCGCTGGAACGCGGCATTGCGCTCAGCCTGAATCTCAGGGAGCACGAGGATCGTCCGGCGCTGGCTGATCTGGCAGCATCCTGCCCAAGCGCGATCGCCGACTGTTCACGCGCCGCGAAATACCGGGGCGGCCTGTCGTTGTCGAGAGCGGTCAACGACATCCAGAGCAGCAATAGCCGCTCATTCGGCTTCAGAGAGTTGCGGGCTGCGAAGGCGAAAGCTTGGCCCACCAGCTTGGCACCCACGCTATGCAGCGGTGTCAACGCCGAGCATTTTCAGCAGGGCCGCGACTGGAACCACGAGCCGAGAACCTATGCGGAGCGTCGGTATGGTGCCCTCCTTGGCTGCGGCGTAGGCCTGGTTGCGCCCAATGCCGAGCACCTTGGCGGCGGTAGGGATGTCCGTTGTTAGCCTGTCTCGCAGCTCTTCAGGAATAGCCATGATCGTGCTCTCCGGTTTCCGCGCATGGATTGCGCTGTTCTTACGTTCCCGCAAGTCCCCCTTGATTTCAATGCAGTTACCTCCTATTCTGTATCCGATATTCGTATACAGACGGAGCGTTGTGATAACAGACGAGGATGGGGCTGCCCGATGGCGGCCAGACGAACTGACTTGGCGAGAAGTTTCAGAGTTGATCGAAACCCAAGCCAGCGAAGTATGGATCGCCCGTCGGGTGAAGGAATGGCGCGAGGCGCGGGGTTGGAAACAGTCGACGCTGGCCAAGAAGCTGGACGAGCTGAAGATTCCGATCAGCCAGCCCGCAATCTCCCGCATCGAGAACATGGGCAACACCAAGGCCGACGATGAGCGCCGCTCCATCAGCGTGCGCGAAGCGATCGGTCTCGCCAAGGTGTTTGAGGTGTCGCTCGTCGAACTGCTGCTGCCCTCTGCCGCACTGGACGATGTATCGGGCTGGCGCGAGTTTATGGACGCGGCACAGGATCTGAATCAGGTACGGAACTCATGGTTGAGCTACAACATCCGGGTGGAGAAGCTGCGACTAAAAGTCCAGGCATCGCCCAGCTTGCGCGAACGAATCGTGGCCGCTCGGGATGCGGCGCAGGCGAACCACGCTGAGGGAAAGCGAACCTGGTACGACAGGCACCCCGAGTACCACCAATACGCGTTCGAGGAGTTCCTGTCATGGCAAGACCCCACTCCTGAGCTAGCAGCCCTCGAGGATGTCTTGAGCTCACAGCCGCCGAATCCAACCGGCTGGTGGAGGAATCGAGTCCTATCGGAGGAAGAATGGCCTCCCGCCGAAAGCGGAGAGGTCGGGCCGAATGAGTGACATCTACAGACGCTGCGGCTGCCGGGACGAAGCTGGCAGGCAGTACGGGGCGCGGTGCCCTCAGTTGAAGGATCCGAAGCACGGCACCTGGGCGTACTATCTCGCGGCAGGGGTCGACCCGAAGACGGGCAAGCGGAGACAGGTCCGGCAGGCAGGCTTCGCGACCAAGCAGGCCGCCCAGAAGGCGCGCAACGAAATCGCCGTGAAGCTCGACCGCGGCAACTACGTGAAAGCCGCCAAGGTGAACCTTGCGGACTACCTCGACGCGTGGCTGCCTCGCCGGCGGACAACGGGAAAGGGGCTCAAGCCGGTCACGGTCATGAACTACCGCCGATACATCGACCTCGACATCAAGCCGACTGAGCTCGGCCGCATGATGATTTCGGACATCCGCCGCAATCACATCAACGCCTTCGTGCAGGATCTTGTAAGGGCTGGTCGCGGCGCGACTACTGTCCGCAGAATCGCCGCCGTCCTCCAGTCGGCGCTGCGCGATGCGGCCGACGAAGACAGGATCGACCACAACCCCGCGCGAGGCATTCAACTGCCGCAGGTTACCAAGGCCGAGTTCTCGCCCTGGTCCCCGGAACAGGTGGGCCTCTTCCTCGACCACGCTGCCCGGCGGCGACTCGGGCCCCTCTTCGAGGTTGCAGTGTTCACCGGACTCAGACGGTCGGAGTTGTGCGGTCTCCACTGGGCCGACGTCGACCTCGCCGCCAGGGAGCTGACGGTGCGAAGCACTCGGGTTCAGGCTGGCAAAGAGGTGGTGGAGACAACACCGAAGTCAAAGGCCGGGCGCCGTGTCGTTGAGCTGGACGAGGCCGCCTCAAGCGCTCTGCTCTCGTGGCGCCTCGCTCAAGACCTCGAGCGCAGCGCCTGGGGCGGCGCGTACGCCGATCGCGGGTTCGTCTTCACCTACGAGAACGGCGAACCGCTGCGACCGCCGTACGTGTCCAAGGTCTTCGACCAGATTCGGGACGAGGCCGCCCTGCCGCACATCTCATTCCACGGGCTGCGGCACGAACACGCGTCGCTGATGCTCTCATCCGGCGCGGACATTGCCGTCATTTCAAAGAGGCTCGGCCACTCCACCCTCTCGCTGACGTCGGACACTTACGCGCACTTGATTGCCTCCGCGTCACGACGCGCGGCCGAGAACGCTGCCGCGCTGGTCCCCCGCGGTGGGGCCGGTGCACACACACTGCACTCACAAGGCGACGAGGAGCAGAAGACAAAAACCCCGGAGTCTGCGACTTCCGCATGATTCCAAGGCTTTTCTGATGGTGGCAAGTGAGGGATTCGAACCCCCGAAGTCTGAAGACGTCTGATTTACAGTCAGATCCCTTTGGCCGCTTGGGTAACTTGCCAGTGCGCCCCCGACCAGATCTTCTGTGCGGACGCGCGGAACAAGGATACAAGGTGTTGACGGCGTTCGCGCACACTGCCGCCGCCTCGGCAGCGCGGCTAAGATCGGCAGGTCGGAAAGTGAGTAATGGATGTCCGGAATCACCGAGGTCGCCCGCCTCGCCGGCGTCTCAACCGCGACCGTTTCGCGAACCCTGAGTGGCAAGGGCCACGTGTCGGAGTCGACGCGCGCCCGCGTGAATGCCGCTGCCGCTCAACTCGGCTACGTGGTGTCGTCGAACGCCTCAAGCCTCGCATCCGGGCGTACCAAGAACATCGGCGTCGTCGTCCCGTTCCTCAATCGCTGGTTCTACAGCTCGGTGATCGAGGGCGCGCAATCAGCCCTCCTCAGCCACGGGTACGACCTCACCCTCTACAACCTGATCGGGCGGCGGTGAGGAGCGCCGCAGCGTCTTCGAGCATTTCCTGCTGCGCAAGCGAGTGGATGCCGTCATCGCCGTCTCGCTGGAAGTGACCGCAGAGCGAGGTCGCGAGCCTCTTCGAGATGAAGCAAGCCCATCGTCGGCGTCGGCGGCCCGATTCCCGGCGTGTCGCACCCTCAGCATCGATGACGCTGAGGTGGCGCGCCTCGCCACAGAGCACCTGCTCGCCCTCGGCCACCGCTCCATCGCCCACATCGGCGGCAACCTCGAGCGCGAGCTCGACTTCCACCTGCCGACCAACCGCCGAAGGTCGGCTACGAGCTTGCGCTTCGAGGCGTTCGGGCATCACCGCCGACCCTGCGCTCTTCCAGCCGCCGACTTCACATCGAGGGCGGGTACCAGCGGCGAAGCAGTTGCTCGGCAGCCCGCGCAACCGGCCCACGGCGATCTTCGCAGCATCGGACGAGATGGCGATCGGCGCGATCCTCGCCGCCCGCGACCTGGGCCTGTCCGTGCCGAACGACCTCTCGGTGATCGGCATCGACGACCACGAGTTGCGCCGACTTCTTCGGGCTCACGACCATCGCGCAGTTCCCGTCGCTGCAGGGACGGAAGGCGGTGGAGATCCTCATGGACGAGCTCGCACCCGGAGCGGCCCGACGTGGAATCCGCTCAACACGCCCCTGCCGTTCGAGCTGATCGTGCGCTCCAGCACGGCACGGGCAAACCGGCGTTAGGCTCATTGCATGGCAGATTCCTCATTCGACATCGTCAGCAAGGTCGACAAGATGGAGGCGGACAACGCCGTCAACCAGGCGCAGAAGGAGATCGCGCAGCGCTACGACTTCAAGGGCGTCGGTGCGTCGATCGAGTGGAGCGGCGAGAAGCTGCTGCTCAAGGCCAGCGCCGAGGAGCGCGTCAAGGCCGTGCTCGAAGTGCTCGAGCAGAAGTTCATCAAGCGCGGCATCTCGCTGCGCAGCCTCGACGCGGGCGAGCCGTACGCGAGCGGCAAGGAGTACCGCATCGAGGTCGGCGCTCAAGAACGGCATCTCGAGCGAGGACGCGAAGAAGATCGCGAAGATCATCCGCGACGAGGGGCCGAAGAGCGTCAAGAGCCAGATCCAGGGCGACGAGCTGCGCGTGCAGTCGAAGAGCCGCGACGACCTGCAGGCGACGATGGCGCTGCTCAAGGGCAAGGACCTCGACGTCGCCCTGCAGTTCGTGAACTTCCGCTAGACGCCGCGCAGCTACCGCTGGACGGTGACCGTGGACGCGCGAGCACGAGCGGCTCGTGCTGGTCGCGGCAATTGCTCCTCGTCGCGTCGACTTCAGTCATCCGCGTCGCTCGCGCTCATCTTCGTTCCGCGCAACCGGCGACCGCAGACGGCGATGGCCTGGCTGCTGGCGATCTTCTTCCTGCCGTACCTCGGCATCCTGCTGTTCCTGCTGCTCGGCCGCGCGCGACTGCCGAAGCGACGCCGTGAGAAGCAGCGCGAGATCAACGACTACATCCTCGAGACGACCGAGGGCATCGACAAGGTCGAGCGCGACCGCCCGTGGCCGCCGTGGCTCGAGCCGATCGTCGAGCTCAACCGCAACCTCGGCGCGATGCCGCTGGTCGGCGGCAACACGGCGGAGCTGCTGCGCCGACTACGACGGAGTCGATCGCAGGCGATGACGGATGCGGTGCGCGGCGCGCGCAGAAGTACGTGCACGTCGAGTTCTACATCCTGTCGCTCGACCACGACGACGGCACCGTTCTTCGATGCGCTCGAGGCCGCCGTCGACGCGGGGCGTGACGGTGCGGGTGCTGCTCGACCACATCGCGTCGCTGCGCTCCCCGGGATACCGGCGCGACCATCCGGCGGCTCGACGCGATGGGCGCGCAGCTGGCACCTCATGCTGCCGGTGCAGCCGTTGAGGGGCAAGTTCCAGCGCCCCGACCTGCGCAACCACCGCAAGCTGCTCGTCGTCGACGGCGAGGTCGCTTTCACCGGCTCGCAGAACATCATCGACGCCGGCTACAACAAGAGGGGCAACCGCAGGCGCGGCCTGCACTGGAAGGACCTCATGGTGCGCTTCGAGGGGCCCATCGTCGCGGGCATCAACGCGCTCTTCGTCACCGACTGGTACAGCGAGACCGACGAACTGCTGCTGCGCGAAACCGATGCGGCGCACACGGCGCCAGTGCGAGCGATCCACTCGATGCCAGGTCGTGCCGAGCGGACCGGGCTTCGAGGGCGAGAACAACCTGCGCCTGTTCAATTCGCTCGTGTACGCGGCGCAGGAACGCATCATCATCTCCAGCCCGTACTTCGTTCCCGACGACTCGATGCTCTACGCGATCACGACGGCCGCGCAGAGCGGGCTCGACGTGCAGCTGTTCGTGTCGGAGATCGGCGACCAGTCCGTCGTCTATCCACGCGCAGCGCAGCTACTACGAGGAGCTGCTGCGCGCCGGGGTGCGCATCTGGCTGTACGCGGCGCCGACCGTCCTGCACGCCAAGCACTTCACGATCGACGACGAGGTCGCCGTGATCGGCTCGAGCAACATGGACATGCGCTCGTTCAGCCTCAACCTCGAGATCTCGGTGATGGTGCGCGGCGAGAGCATCATCCGGGGGCTGCGCGCGCTCGAGGAGGACTACCGCAGCAACTCCCGGGAGTTGCTGCTCGAGGAGTGGCTCTCGAGGCCTGTCCGGGTGCGGGTACTCGACAACCTCGCGCGGCTGTCGGCTGCCCTGCAGTAATCTCCATCCCACGGCAAGGGCTAGAGGCAGGGTGTCACGCCGTGCCTATCGTGAGGAATGACGCCGGCCCCTCGCGAGCGACCGACGCTCCGGGAGTTGCTCACCGACTGGCTCGGGAGGGTCAGTATCCGCAGTGCCCAGATTCTCGTGATCCTGGCACTGGCCGCGGTCACGGTGTGGGCGCTCACCCGTATCCCGCTCGTGGTAATCCCGCTTCTCATTGCGCTCATCCTCGCGGCGGCGATCGGCCCGGTCGTGAACTGGCTCCGCAGCCGGGGAATGCCTGCGATCCTCGCGACGTGGCTCACTTTCCTCGCCATCCTGGCGGTGCTCGCGGGAATCATCACACTCATCACGATCGCCGTGCGCAACCAGTGGGATGACCTCGTCGCGTCTGCGGCAGCGGGGCTTGAGCAGTTGCAGGACTACCTCGCGAATGGCCCGTTCGACATCGACCAGGAGCAGATCACCGAGGTGCGGGACACCATCATCGACTTCCTCACCACGGCGGAGTTCGGCACGGGCGCGATCGCCGGAGTGACGACCGCGATCGAGATCGGCGCGGGGGCCATCCTCGTCGTCGTGATCCTGTTCTTCTTCCTCAAAGACGGCGAGAAGATCTGGAACTTCTTTTTGCAGCCGTTCGAGGGAGAGCGGTTGGCGCGCGCGCGTCGCATCGGCAAGACCGGGCTAACCGTACTGGGGGGTTACGTGCGCGGCACGGCCATCGTCGCATTCGTGGATGCCGTGGCCATCGGTATCGGCCTGTTCATCCTCGGGGTGCCGCTCGCCCTGCCGCTCGCGGTGATCGTCTTCATCACTGCATTCATCCCGCTCGTCGGCGCGACGCTCGCGGGCATCCTCGCTGCCCTCGTCGCGCTCGTCGCGAACGGGCCGCTCGTCGCGCTCATCGTCATCATCATTGTCATCGCCGTCAACCAGCTCGAGGGCGATCTGCTGCAACCGATCGTGATGTCGCAGTCACTCAAGCTGCACCCGCTCGTCATCCTGGTCGCGCTCACCGCCGGAACGGTTCTCGGCGGAATCGCCGGTGCAGTGCTGGCCGTGCCGCTCACCGCGCTCGGCTGGTCAATCGTCAAGGTGTGGAAAGAGCCAGGGGAGGATCCGGTGCGAGCCGTCCCTGCTGAAGAGTGAAACCTCAAGAGTTGGAGACGCGCACCATCTCGTCACGCGGAACCACC
Source organism: uncultured Actinomycetota bacterium (assembly GCA_963848065.1). Classification (GTDB taxonomy): domain Bacteria; phylum Actinomycetota; class Actinomycetes; order Actinomycetales; family Microbacteriaceae; genus CAWKBZ01. Next base: position 559,277 of record CAWKBZ010000002.1, read on the forward strand.
TTGATGCGCACCCGACCCTCGGGCCGTCCCAGCTTCTGCTCGTGCTCGTCGAGGCGGTGCCAGCCGTCCAGATTGGTGTAATCCACCTGCCGGGAGCGCAGCAACTCGACGATCGCCTCCTCGCCGGGCTCGGCTGGCGACCACCAGTTGGCCTGATCGTTGACGACGAGCCTGATTGTCTCCATCGCATCGCTCTTGGTGTGACCGATCAGACCGACCGGCCCACGCTTGATCCAGCCGGTCGCATACACGCCGGGAACGGGTTCGTCGTTGTCGTCAATGACCTGCCCCTCGCGATTCGGGATGACGCCCCGCCGCTCATCGAATGGAATGCCGTCGAGTGGAGAACCGAAATAACCGACCGCGCGATACACGGCCTGCACCTCGACCTCACGTATCTCCCCCGTGCCCCGAACGCCGCCGGCTCCGTCAGGTTCTGTGCGCTCGTAGCGCAGACCCTCAACGTGGTCGGTCCCCGTGACCTCAAGTGGCTTGGCGAAGAAGTGCAGGTGCAGGCGCCGGGATGCCGACGGGGTCTTCTCCCCGGCTTCCTGGCGCCACTTCGTGAACACCCGGTCGATCACGAGCACCTGCTTGTTCGACTCGATCGCCGCACGCGACGCCTCGTCGTAGTCGAAGTCCTCGTCATGCACGACCATGTCGACATCATTCAGCTCGCCCAGTTCGCGCAACTCCAAGGGAGTGAACTTCACCTGCATCGGGCCGCGGCGGCCGAACACGTGCACATCGGTCACGGGCGACGACTTGAGCGCCTCGTAGACGTTCGCCGGAATCTCGGTGGGAAGCAGGTCGTCTGCGTGCTTCGACAGCATGCGGGCGACATCCAGTGCGACATTGCCGTTTCCTATCACGGCAACGTGCTTCGCCGTGAGCGGCCAGTCCCTGGGCACGTCGGGGTGACCGTCATACCAGCTCACGAACTCGGCGGCACCGAAGCTGCCCTCCAGGTCGACACCAGGGATGTCGAGCGGTGCATCCTCAACCGCTCCCGTCGAGAAGATGACGGCGTTGTAGTGGTGCTTGAGGTCGGCGAGTGTGATGTCTCGCCCGTAGGTAACATTTCCGAACAGGCGGATCCGACCGGTGTCGAGCACGTCACGCAGGGCGTTGATGATGCCCTTGATGCGTGGATGATCGGGAGCCACCCCGTAACGCACGAGACCGTACGGCGCGGGAAGCTGCTCGAACAGGTCGATCGATACCTCGAACTTACGCTCCGTCTTCAGCAGGATGTCCGCCGCGTAGATACCGGCGGGGCCAGCGCCCACGATCGCCAGTCGGAGTTTCGTCATGGTCGGTGTCTCTCCTGCCTAGTTGGAGCGGGCAACGATCGTCTCGGCGAAACGGGTGAGCGCCTTCTTCACCGGCCCGGCCGGAAGCGGGTCGAGTGCGGTGATGGCGTCCTGCGCCCAGCGGTGGGCTTCTTCAAGTGTCTCCGCAGTGACGGGGTGATCGCGCAGCTCCGCGATGGCGGCGGTGAGCTCCTCATCGTCGTCGGCTCCCCCGTAGAAGGCAGTGTTCACGTCGCGCTCGATGCGAGTGAGCAGCTCCCCCGCATCGGAGTCGGTTCTCGCCCGTCGCCGCAGGTACAGCAGGGGCAGGGTCGCGACCCCGGACCGCAGATCCGTGCCGGGAGTCTTACCGGTCTCCTGAACCTTCGGGGCGAGGTCGATGACGTCGTCGATGAGCTGGAACGCGACACCGATGCGCTCACCGAACTGCACCACCGGCTGAACGTAATCCTCAGAAGCGTTCGAGAAGATTACGCCGACCTGTGCCGCCGCGGCGATGAGCGAGCCGGTCTTGTCGGCCAGCACCTGGAGATAGTGCTCGATCGGATCCTCATCCGCCCTGGGTCCGATCGTCTCGTGCAACTGACCGAGGCAGAGTCGCTCGAAAGTGTCGACCTGGAGGTCGATCGCCCGCTCACCGAGGCTCGCGACAAGTTTGCTCGCGCGCGCGAACAGCAGGTCCCCGGTGAGAATGGCGACCGAGTTGCCCCACACCGTCTGGGCGCTGGGAACCCCGCGCCGCATCTGGGCCTCGTCCATGACGTCATCGTGGTAGAGCGAGGCGAGGTGGGTGATCTCGATAGCCTCAGCCGCCGTGATCACGGCCGAATTGCTGCCTTCGCCGAGTTGTGCGGTCAGGAGCGTGAGAACCGGGCGCACGCGCTTGCCGCCGGCTTCGAGAAGGTAGCGGCTCGTGACATCCGCCAGATTGTCGGCGAACGACATTTCGCGCAACAACCCGGCTTCGACCTGTTCGAGGCCCCTCTCGATGTCGTCCGCGAAGCGCCGTTCCTCGCTCGAGGCGAACAGCTTGTCGCCGAGCCCCAGCGAGGAGCTCAGCGTGTTGCGGCGGCGAGCGAGCGGCACGGTCGGATTGGATGGTCGGCTGGTCACTTGGTGGTGGATCTCCTGCGCTTCGCCACCGACGCGAGAACGGCAGCGTCGACCGGCTTGCGTCCGCGGTGCATTGCGACGACTCCCGCGGTCAGGTTGCGGTACGCGACGCGGATGAAGCCCACGCCGCGAATCCACTGGCTGAGCTGACCCTGGTCTGGCCACTGCCGAATTGACGTGGCGAGATAGTCGTACGCATCCGGATTCGAACTGCTCACGCCGGCGACGGTGGGCATCACGTACTTCAGGTAAGCGAAGTAGCCCGCGCGCAACGCTGCACGGGGAGGCTTGGAGAACTCGCAGATCACGAGCCGGCCACCGGGCTTCAGCACCCGGTACATTTCGGCGAGCGCCACCTTCGGATCCTCGACATTGCGCAGGCCGAAGCTGATCGTCACGGCATCGAACTCGTTGTCGCCGAACGGAAGCTTCTGGATGTCCGCGTTGATGAAATTGATGCCGCTGTGGCGTCGCCGCCCCTGCGCAATCATGCCGGACGAGAAGTCGACCGCAGTGACTTCGGCCCCGCTGCGCGCGAGAGCCGCCGACGAGGTGCCCGTCCCGGCCGCAAGATCGAGGATCCGCTCACCCGGCTGGGGCGCGACGGCGCGGACGGTGGCCCATCTCCATAGGTAGGCGTTTCCACCGGAGAGAACCGCGTTGGTACGGTCGTAGTGCTCGGCAACCTCGTCGAACATGCCCGCAACTTCGTCGGGCTGCTTGTCGAGGTTGGCCTTGCTCACGCGCCCAAGTCTAGTGAGTCCTGACCGGCCGTCTCTCGGGGCCCTCGCCGCCGGAGTACTCTGAAGGCGTGAACGACCAAGCGGGCTCCGACTCCGCCCCGCTCGAAGTCGAAACGCTTCCCCTCGACGACCTCGGGCCCCTCATTCCTCGGGTCGATTCCCGGCATCCACTCGTTTTCCTGCGCCGGGGGCAGGGCATCGTGGGGGTCGGCGAGGCGCTGCGCCTGACCTTCTCCGGCCCGAACAGGATCGTGGATGCCGCAGCGGCCTGGAAGCGGATTGCTGCCGCCGCGGGAGTCACCGACCCGCTCGGCCTGCCCGGCACCGGACTGGTCGCGTTCGGCACCTTCGCTTTCTCCGATTCGTCATCGGAGTCGAGTGTGCTCATCGTGCCCTCCCTCATCATTGGCCGCCGGGACGGCGTCAGCTGGCTGACACGAATCAATTCGACCGACAAGCTTCCGGAGGCAGCGCCGGTTGTGGCGGGTGAGCCGGTGCAACTGGTTCCGGCCACGGTGACGAGAGCGGACTTCGTCGCGGCGGTGTCCACCGCGATCGAGCGCATCACCTCAACCGAACTGAGCAAGGTCGTGCTGGCCAGGGACATCACCGGCCGGATCGCCGAAGGTGATGATCTGCGCGGCGTCATCGGCACCCTCTCGCTCGGTTACCCCGACTGCTGGACTTTCGCGGTCGACGGACTCATCGGTTCAAGCCCGGAAACCCTCGTGAGCGTGCGCAGCGGCACGGTGAGCGCCCGGGTGCTGGCCGGCAGTGCGGCGCGCGGTACCGACGAACTCGCGGACGAGAGTGCCGCAATCGAGCTTGCGACCTCGACCAAAGACCAGGACGAACACCAGTTCGCACTCCGCAGTGTGCTCGCGGCACTTCGGGCTCACAGCCCGAGTGTGGCGACCACGGAGCTGCCATTCACGCTCAAGCTGCCGAATCTGTGGCACCTCGCGAGCGATGTCGAGGGCGAGTTGACGGACGGCTCGAGTTCGCTCGACCTCGTCGCCAAACTGCACCCGACCGCAGCAGTCGCCGGGTCGCCGACGCCCCGCGCTCTCGCGCTCATCGCCGAGCTGGAGCCGTTCGACCGGGGCCGCTATGCCGGGCCGGTCGGCTGGGTGGGTGCGGACGGGGATGGCGAATGGGCGATCGCGCTGCGCTGCGCGCAGGTGTCCGAGAATGGTGCCGTGACGGCGTGGGCGGGTGCCGGAATCGTCGCAGACTCGGTCGCTGAGAAGGAACTGGCTGAGACCCGGATGAAGTTTCGCCCGATCATCGAGGCGTTCGGCGGAACCCCGCTCTAGCTTGCCGCGAGCCGCTTCTTCTCGACCTCGACGTCGTACTTCGGCGCTGGCCACTGCAGGTCGAGACCACGCAACTGCGCAAGCAGCAGGTTCTGCACAGCGAGGCGGGCGTACCACTTGCGATTGGCCGGCACGACGTGCCACGGTGCCGCGGACGTACTGGTGCGCTGGATCGCGATCTCGTACGCCTCCTGGTACGCATCCCAGTGAATGCGTTCATCGACATCACCCGGGTTGTACTTCCACTGCTTGTCGTCGCGCTCAAGCCGTTCCGCCAGGCGCTCCTTCTGCTCATCCGAGCTGATGTGCAGCATGACCTTGATCATGGTCGTGCCTGACGCGGCGACCTCAGCCTCGAACTCGTTGATGAGCCCGTAACGTGCCTCGACCACGTCGGGCGTCGACAGCCCGCGTACACGATGGATGAGCACGTCTTCGTAGTGGGACCGATCCCAGACCCCGAAGTAGCCGCTTGGCGGCAATTGCTTCCGAATTCGCCAGAGGAAGTCGTGCTGCTTCTCCTCATCGGTCGGGGCCTTGAAGGCGAAACCCTTCACCCCCTGCGGATCAACGCCAGCGAGAACGTGCCGCACGATTCCGCCCTTGCCTGCGGTGTCCATCGCTTGCAGCACCACGAGCAGGCTGTGCTGGGCGCCGAACAGACTGTTGGCGAAGAGCCGTTCCTGCAGGTCACGCAACTCGGCGTTGCCCTCGGCCAGTCGCGCCTCGGCGGCCGCCTTGCCGCCCTCCCAACCGGGAGTCGCATCAGGATCGATGCTCGACAGCTTCATGGTCGGGGCGACCCTCAGATACTCTTCCACCCCCTCACGCTACCGGGCGGAGGTCTCAGCGGGGCAGGGGGACCTCGATCAGCAGCGGATGCTCGGCTGCGGTGAGCGCCTGGTCGAGCTCGCCACGGGTGGCGGCATGCAGGTACGACCACCCGTACCCGGCGGCGAGTTGCTCGAAGTTCGCCTGCTGCGCCGTGAGCAGTACACGGTCGAAGTCGGCCGTGGAGGCGCTCTCCGCGACCTCAAGCGCATCGAAGATCGTGCCGCCACCGTCATTGCCCACTATGACCTGGAGCCGCGGCCGCACCTCACCCACCCCGAACAGGAGTGCGCCGACGTCGTGCAACGCGGCGAGATCCCCCAGCAGCACCCTCGTCGTTCCGGCGTCCTCAGCGCCGAGCGCGATTCCCACCCCTGTCGAGATGGTGCCGTCGATGCCGGCCAGACCGCGATTCGAGTGCACCGTGATGCGCTTGCCCGGCACCACCCGATCCGCCTCGCGAATGAGGCGCGACGCCCCCAGCACCAGTCGGTCGTGGGGCCAGGTTGCCTTCCAAACCGCCTCAACGAGCATCCGCCTGGTAACGGGTTCGCGAACGGCGGCCAGTTCCCTTCGTGCGAAGTCTGCGCTGCCGAGCTCGGCAGCGGTGACCTCGTCGGCCGGATCGAGCAACGCGCGGGACGCCGCCACCCATCGGCCCACCCAGGAACGGGCTGCCTGCTCCCGCTGCCCGTCGAGCGTGGCCGCACTCACGTGGACAGCATCGACGAAGAGCGAGACCCTGCGCCCGGGGTTGTAGTCATCCGCTCCCGGCGATCGGACGACAATGGTCTGCACGCCATCCCGCTCGATGAGGCCAGGTATCTCGCGACTGAGCGTCGGATGGCCGAACACGATGACGCGTTCGACCCTGTCGCCGAAATTCGCGGTGGAAAGCAGTTCGCGATAGGCGACGACGAGATTCGGGCCGAACCGGGCGCCGCTGGAGATCTCGGCGATCAATGGTGCGCCCAGCTTGCGAGCCACCGTTTCTGCGATGTCGCCGGCACCATCGCCCGCCACCACAACGGTTCCGGGTTCGTAGGAGAGGGGGTGGCTTGAGGTCTCGACAGGCTCGACCACCGGAGCAGGCTCGACCACCGAAGGCGGCTCGACCACCGGAGCAGGCTCGACCACCGAAGGCGGCTCGACCACCGACGGCTGGACCCGCGGAAGCGCCAGCTCAGCATCCGCAAGTGGCGCGGAAAGCGGGTCAGCGAGAGCGAGGTTGAGGTGAACGGGCCCGCGCCCACCGTCACCGGAGCCCTGGGCAGCGGCCCACGCGTCGCGGGCGACCGATACCGCCGACTCCTCATCGCTGTCGGAACCGAGCGGCGCCGGAACGTCGAGACTGTGCCGGGCAGCAGCGCCGAAAATGCCGACCTGATCCGTCGTTTGGTTGGAGCCGATCGCGCGGAGCTCTTCAGGACGATCCGCCGTGATGAGGATGAGGGGCACCCCGGAATGATGAGCTTCGAGCACCGCGGGGTGCAGATTCGTCACGGCGGTTCCCGACGTGGTGATGACGACAACGGGCAGTCCTGTCTCAACCGCGAGACCGAGCGCAACGAAACCGGCTACCCGCTCGTCGATCCGAACACGCAAACGCAGGCGACCCAGACGATCGAGCTGGGCCGCAACAAGCGCGAGCGCCTGCGAGCGCGACCCGGGGCTCAGCACGACATCGCGCACCCCAAGGCGAACCAACTCGCCGAACAGCTGGGCGGCGAAATTGCTCGCCGGAGAACTACTCCTTGGCGGAGTCATCGTCGAGTTCGGAGAGCTCCCGCTCAAGTCGCCGGATGCGCTCATCCTGATCGCTGTCCCGCGCGAGCCCATTGAGGAACTCGGGGTCGTCGTCAGGGCCCAGATTCCTGCTCGAACGACCGGGGCCACGACGGGCCTTGCCGAGTACGAACCAGAGAATCGCGCCCAGGGCGGGCAGCACGACGATGACAACCGCCCACAGCGGCTTGTTGAGCGCACGAACACGCGTCTTGTCGGTCATCGCGAGGTCGATCAGGGCGTAGACCACCACCGCGACGACAACCACCGCGAGCACCACGAGCAATCGAACCATCCATTGATTGTATGGCCGATCGCTGGGCGGTGTCCGCGAGCGGGGCGCGGGCGGGAGCCAGAGCTAAGCTGAATCTGTGACCGCCTGGATCCAGTACAGCCTCATCCGTCTCGCCGTGTTCGCGGGGATACTTGCGGCGCTGCTTTTTCTCGGAGTGCACTGGCTGTTGTCCGCTGTCATCGCGGCGCTCGCAGGGGCGAGCGTTTCCTACATCTTCCTGAAGTCACAGCGCGACGCCGTAACCCGCGAAATCGCCGACCGTGTGAGTAAGCCGCGTCAGGCACGGAACGCCGACAGCGAAGAGGACGACGCGCTCGACCGCGCTCCGTAGGTCGCTCGTCCGCGTCAGAACGCGATCGCCGCAGCGAGTCCCAGTCCGAACAGCAGGGCCGTCAGGCTCGACAGCTTCAGCGCGAGCATGAGCTCGGCCGGTGTCTTGCCGGTGAGCCCGATGAGAATCGCCGGAATTGCGGCGAGCAGAACGAAGTAGACGAAGTGGGCGTAAAGGTAGAACACGACGAAGAACGCGAGAATGCCGAACGGGGCGAGCAGGAGAACGGCGAACACGATTCGTGAGGGCAGGTCGCCCATGAGCACGGCGAGGGTTCGCTTACCCGCTGCAGCGTCAGGTTCCCGATCGCGGATGTTGTTGACCATGAGCACTGCGCTCGCGATGAGACCGATAGCGGTTCCCGCGACCCAGCTCTCGATGTTGACGGTGCCTGACAGCACGAAGGTCGTGCCCGCGGTTGCAACAATCCCGAAGAACGCGAAGACGAAGAGCTCCCCGAGGCCGTAGTAGCCGTAAGGCCGCCGCCCGCCCGTGTAGAACCAGGCTGCGGCGATGCATGCCGCACCCACAGCGAGCAGCCAGAAGTACTGGGTGAGAATCACGACCGCGATGCCGGCACCCGCGGCGATCGCGAAGAACACGAGGGCGACAGTGAGTACCGTGCGTGGCCGCGCCGCACCGGATGCTGTCAGCCGCGCCGGCCCCACACGCACGCGGTCGGTTCCGCGCACACCGTCGGAATAGTCGTTCGCGAAATTCACCCCGACCTGCAAGGTCACCGCGACAGTGAGGCACAGCGCTGCCAGCAGCCAGTCCAGCTGCTGGCTGAGCACGTATGCGGATGCTGCGCCAAGGGTAACCGGGGCGAGCGCGAGCGGCAGGGTGCGAACCCTCGCCGCCGCGATCCAGTCTCCTGCGGTCGCCACGGGCACGACCACGGCTTTGGGGTGGCCGCCGGGCTTGCGGCTGCGGCTCTTGGCATTCTTCGGCTGCTTCCTGCTGGCCTCGCCGGAGATGCGCTTGGGATCGATACGCTGCTGCTTTTCTGTGGCCACGCGAGAATTCTACTGAGCGAGCGAACGAATGGCGCGCCTATCCGGCTTGCCGGTGGAAAGCAGGGGCAGCGCGTCGACGATGACAATGCGGGCGGGCGCGCTCTCCCTGCCGAGGCGCTCCTTCACCACACTGCGAACAAGGTCACGCGGGACTGCCCTGTGCGTGACAACCACCGGCACCTCGCCCCACCGCTCGTCGTCAACGGCGACGACGACGGCATCCTCCTGACCGGGAAGTTCGCGCACCACCCTTTCGACAGCGCCGAGAGACACCTTCACTCCACCGGAGACGATGATGTCGTCGGTCCGCCCGGTCACCCGGAGTACACCATCGTGCAGTTCGCCACGATCGTCGGTGAGGTACCAGCGCTGACCCGAATCGGTGACGAAGACCCTATCGCTGAGATCCGGGTCGCCGAGATATCCCTCTGCGAGCACACCGCCGGCGATCTCCACGCGACCCCCGTCGCCGATCCGCACCTGCGTTGTGCCGATCGGAACGCCGTCGTAGACACAACCGCCGGAGGTCTCGCTAGAGCCATAGCTGCGCACGACCCGGAGTCCCTCGCCAAGTGACCGCTCCAGCAGCGCGGGCGGAGTTGCCTGTCCGCCGAGGAGGATGCCGTCGAACCGGCGCAGGGCGGCGGTTGCGGCATCCACTTCCAGGGCGGCAGCAAGCTGGGCGGGCACGAGTGCCGTGAACCTCCGCTCCGAATCCATCGTGTTCGTCACCGCGACAAACCTGTCGACGTCGAAGCGATCCGTGCCGAGCAGGACGGGCTGCGTCTGCGCCGCGATGGAGCGCACGAGCACATTGATGCCCGCAATGTAGTGCACGGGAAGCGTGAGCAACCACTGGCCGGTGCCGCCCAGTACTGAAGCGGATGCCGTTGCGCTCGACAGCAGGGCGTCGGCGCTCAGGGCGACGCGCTTGGGCTCTCCCGTCGAACCGCTCGTCTCGACGACGACCGCGATCTTCTGCGGCACCTCGGTCGGAAGTTGCCCGCTGGGCATCCCCGGCAGCACGGCGGGCCCACCCCCGCTCAGTGCATCCCGCAGTGCCCGTAGCACCCGCCGCGCGTCGGGCGGCACCACCTCCAGCCCCCGCGTCATGCGCGAACTGCCCACTTCGGCCCCAAATCGTGCCCCAAATAGGGCAGATCTGGGCAGTTCGCGCGAATCAGTACTGCCATGGGAAGGGCGACCAGTCCGGCTCGCGCTTCTCAAGGAATGCGTCGCGTCCCTCGAGCGCCTCGTCCGTGGAGTAGGCCAAACGAGTCGCCTCGCCGGCGAAGACCTGCTGGCCGACCATCCCGTCGTCGACCGCGTTGAACGCAAACTTGAGCATGCGGATGGCCGTTGGCGACTTCGTCAGGATCTCCTGCGCCCATTCGTAGGCTGTCGCCTCGAGCTCGGCATGCGGGACCGCCGCGTTGATCGCGCCCGTCTCGAGCGCGCGCTTCGCGTCGTACTCGCGGGCAAGGAAGAAAACCTCGCGGGCGAACTTCTGCCCAACCTGTCGGGCGAAGTATGCGCTGCCGTACCCTCCGTCGAACGACCCGACGTCGGCATCCGTCTGCTTGAAACGTCCGTGCTCGAGCGAGGCGATCGACAGGTCGCAGACCACGTGCAGCGAATGACCGCCGCCCGCAGCCCACCCGGGGATGACCGCAATCACAACCTTCGGGCTGAAGCGGATGAGGCGCTGCACCTCGAGAATGTGGAGACGTGCGCTGGGGCTCCGGGTCTCGACAGGCTCGACTCGGCGGAGCGTACTCATAGCCGAAGCGCCCGCGGATGCGCTGGTCTCCGCCGCTGCAGAACGCCCAGCCGCCGTCCTTGGTGCTCGGCCCGTTGCCGGTCAGCAGCACAACACCAATACGGGGATTCTGCCTGGCATCATCCAGCGCCCGGTACAGCTCGTCGACGGTGTGGGGCCGAAAGGCGTTGCGCACCTCCGGCCGGTTGAAGGCGACGCGGGCGACGCGGCCAGCGGCGTCGTGGTGATAGGTCACGTCGGTGAGTGACTCGAATCCACCAGCTGCGACCCAGACACTCTCGTCGAACAGCTCGGAGACGGTCATGCGCCTAGCCTAAGCCGCTCAGCCAGCCCAGCAACCTCAGCAGCGTGAGCGGATTGGCAAGAACACTGAGCACGATTCCCAGCACGCCCCACGCGCGCCCTGCCCGAAGACTGACCGCGGCGACACCGAGGAGCACGCCCAGGATCGAGGTGCCCACCGCGAACCAGCCCACCGTGATCGAGACCGCGTATTCGCCGTCAACGGCTGCCGAGACACCGGCAGCAACCAGAATCGCCGCCAGAATTGCGACGAGGACGGAGACCACTCCGAGCAGTCGACTCCGCGGTCGACGGTGCGGCTCGAGCAGCACCTCGTCGACCTCGAAAGGCTCGTCGACTTCGAACTCCTCGCGGTCGGTCGGGTCGACTGGTTCCATGCCGGGATCGGGATTCAAATGCCTGCTCCTGAGGGATTGTCCTCCCAGAGTGCCAGTGCGATCGCCAGTGCGGCAAACTTGCTCCATGACGGTTGCGCTCGATTCCCTGCTCCACGGGGCGCGCGTCGTCTCCCTTCCGCTCGTCACCCAGCTGCGGGGAATCACATTCCGCGAGGCCGTGCTCTTCGAGGGTCCGGCGGGATGGACCGAGTTCTCCCCTTTCACCGAGTACGGCGATGCGGAAGCGGCGGCCTGGCTCGCAGCGGCCATCGACTTCGGCTGGGGTGAACCCCCGGTGAGGTTGCGGGACTCGATTCACGTCAACGCGACGCTGCCAGCAGTGCCGACGGGCGAGGTGGAATCCGTGCTCGCGAGATACGGCGACTGTCGCACCGTCAAGATCAAGGTTGCCGAGATCGGCCAGCAATTGGCGGATGATGTGGCCAGGGTCGCCCGTGTGCGCGAGCTCATGGGCCCAGAGGGACGCATCCGGGTCGACGCCAACGGCAGCTGGAACGTGGATGAGGCCGAACACGCCATCCACGCCCTCGCCCCGTACGATCTCGAGTACGTCGAACAGCCTTGCACCACGGTGGACGAACTCGCACAGGTGCGCACCAGGGTCAAGTACATGGGCATCCCGATCGCTGCGGACGAGAGCGTGCGCAAGGCGGCCGATCCGCTCGCCGTCGCGCGGGCGGGGGCTGCCGACATTCTTGTCATCAAGGCCCAGCCGCTCGGCGGCATCAGGGCGGCGCGCACGATCATCGAGAGCGCCGGGCTGCCGGTCGTCGTCTCCAGCGCGATCGACACCTCGGTTGGGTTATCCATGGGTGCATGGCTCGCCTCGGGAGTGGACTCGCTCGAGTACGACTGCGGACTCGGTACTGCGGCACTCCTTGCCGCAGATGTCACGGATGCACCCCTGCTCCCGGTGAACGGGCTCATCGAGGTCCGCCGGGTGGATGTCAGCGCCGAGCTGCTTCAGCGTCACGCGGCGAGCGCCGAACGGGTGCAGTGGTGGCTCGCCAGGGTTGAGCGCTGCCACGCACTGCTGGAGGCGGGCGGGTAGGATTCGTGCACGGCCCACCCCGGAGGATTACTGACATGCTGACTGACAAACGCCTCACCACAGTGGCCGTGGCTGCTCTTGCACTGGTCTCGCTCGGGTCACTTGCTTCGTGCGCCGTCGAGCCGACCCCGCCGCCGACCCCCACCGCCACCACCGCACCGTCGCCATCGGAAGCACCACCGAGCGCTGACTGCCTCATCGGCGATTGGTACATCAGCCAGAGCGAACTGCAGGGCTTCTACGACGCGGTGTCGGCAAGCTCGGATGGCCTGAGGTTCGAGGTCAATGGCGGCAGTGGCCTCAGTTTTGCTGAGACCGATTACGTCTACACTCCCGAATTCACCCTGTTGCTCGACATCGCCGGCATGGAGGGCACGGGAGTCACCAGCGGAACCATTGCGGGCGAATACACCGCGGAGGGTGGCGTCATCACCACCGCGTTCGAGGAGAGCACTGTCACCCTCGCCGTGACAGTGAACGGCGTCACGACCGACGGCAGCGACGTGTTCGGCTCGATGCTCAGTGCGGCACCGATCAACGCGGCGCCATACAGCTGCACGTCCGACGGACCGCTCATCCAGTTCTCAACCGGCGGCGAGGGTCGTGTGCCGGTTCAGCTCGTGAAGGCCGACTGACCTACAGGCCCGAGTACGCGTGCAGCCCCTTGAAGAAGAGGTTCACGATCGTGAAGTTGAACAGCAGCGCGCCGAACCCGATTATCGCAAGCCAGGCCGAGCGTGAACCACGCCAGCCGCGGGTCGCCCGCGCGTGGATGTACCCGGCGTAAAGCACCCAGATGATGAACGTCCACACTTCCTTGGTGTCCCAACCCCAATAGCGGCCCCAGGCACGCTCGGCCCAGATCGCGCCGGCGATGAGGGTGAAGGTCCAGAAGACGAAGCCGACCAGGTTGAGCCGGTACGCGAGGTTCTCCAGCCGGTCGGGTGAGGGAAGGCTGTTCGGCTTCAGTCCCTCCGACTTCGCCGCGCGCCGGGCCTGCACGAGCTGCATGATCGACAGTGCAGCGGCGAGTCCGAGGAAGGCCGTGGCCAGGGACGCGACGAAGACATGGATGACGAGCCACGCCGACTGCAGGGCAGGCGGCAGCGGCACGACGTCCACATAGAAGTTGACGGTTGCCACCCCGAGGAAGAGCGCGACAAACCCGGTGACGTACGCGCCCAGGAATTTGAGGTCCTGCCAGAACTGCACCGCGAGGAAGACCCCGATGATGAGCGCAGTCGCAGTGAGGGCGAATTCGAACATATTGGCCCAGGGCACGCGCCCGCCCGCCGCCAACCCGCGGAACACCGCGCCGGCGACATGCAATACCCAGCCGATGACGGTGAGCGCCATGCCGACCCGTGCCCAGCGCGAGCCGGGATCAGCGATCGCGGGAGCATCCACTCTCGTCCGCAGCGCCGCTGCCTGCCCACCGGATGCCGCTGCCTCCAGCTGCCCGGCAGCCGCCGGAGTACTCGTGATGGTCGCCGCCCGACGTGTGAGATCGAACGTGAAGGCGATGAACGCGAGCGCGTAGACGGCCATCGCCGACCAGACGCCGATGAGGCTGAAAGTCACAAGTGTGGCGGTCACTGATTCAGCCTAATCGCGAGCTGCTGGGAGTGCGCACCAGCGAGCGCTGCGACGGCCCCTTCGAGCCCGGGGTCCTCACCCCTGGCGAGCCCCGCGTATTCGACGCGCGTACCTTCCTCATCCTCGATGACCTTCACCCAGATCCTGCGCCGTGGCACGAAGAGCCCGGTCAACAGCCCCGCCAGCACGAGCAGTGAGAACGTGAGCACCCAGCCCTGGGTCGGGTCATGGTGGATGTCGAAGGCCGCGAACCGGGGAACGCTCTCCAATTCGACACTCCCCAGCCCGTCCGGCAGCTCGATCCTGTCTCCCACCTTCAGCAGAAGTCCCGGCGCATCCGACTCGCGGCCCGCGACCTGAGTGAGGTCGCTGGTGTCAAGCGAGTACACCGAACGCGGCACTCCGGAGTCGAGACCGAGGTCGCCGATGTAGACCTCAAGTGTGAGCGTCGGATCGAGCAGGTCGGGGTGCACCGACGTCAGGGCGGCGCCGCAGAGGTCAGTGCGGCACTGCGTCGGATAGAAGAAACCGATCATTCCGAGCTGCTCCGGCAGGGCATCCGGAACCTTGACGACCCCGACACTCGTGAGGTTGGCGTCCTGCGGCCGGAACACCACGTGGCTGGGAGAAGGCGATGTCACCATTTCCGTCGCGCACCGTGATCCATGGGGCATACCCGTTGCCGAGCAGGTACACGCTCGTGTCTGCAATGCGGAGCGGATCGTTGACCTTGACGGTCGCGTGCTTCGGCATCCTGCCCGGGCACAACTGCGGTGACTTCCGCCGTGTAGTCGATTGGCTGGCCGTAGGCCGCGAGGTTTTCCTCCTCGTACACAGTCGTGAAGCGATCCAGCTTGAGCGAGTAGGGCACGAGCGCGGTGTCCTGGAAGAAACGCCCCGGGTTGAAGGTGTCGTAGTTGCCGAGCACATTGGTGAGCGACTGGCCCTCCACGACGACCTTCTGCCCCGTGTAGCCGTAACCCCCGCCGATGCCGACGGCGACAAGGATGCCGACGAGTGCGGCGTGGAAGACGAGGTTGCCGGTCTCGCGAAGGTAGCCGCGCTCGGCGCTCACGGAGCGCTCGCTGCCCGTGTGGAACACGCGCGTGCGGTATCCCTGCTTCTTCAGTATCTGGCGGGCGGACTCGACGGCCTCCCCGGCATCCACTGCGGCGGTAATCGTCGTCTGGAATCCGGCGAGCCGCTCGAGCCGCGCCGGGGTCTTCGGCGGGTCTGCCCGCAGTGCCGTCGAGGTGGTGTTTGGTGCGCGGGATGACGCAGCCGATGAGGGAGACGAACAGCAGCAGGTAGATGCTCGAGAACCAGACGGAGGTGTAGGTGTCGAAGGCCTGGAGCGTGTCGAGCACGCGCGAACAGCTCGGGGTCTGTGTGCCGGAACTCGATCACGCCGTTGGGGTCGGCGCTCCACTGCGGAACAAGCGAGCCGGGAATCGCGGCGAGCGCAAGCAGGAGCAGCAGCAGCAGCGCCGTGCGCATGCTCGTCAGCTGCCGCCAGAAGAAGCGCACGTAACCGAGCGCGTCCAGCTTGGGCTGCGCTGGGCCCGGGGCCGGGGCGGGCGAGTCGAAGTGATCAGAGGGCCGGGACAAAACCGTTGATCACCGCCCCGAAGCTCGAGACGAGGTCTCGCCAGATGCCGGTGACCATGAGCAGGCCGATCAGGATGAGAGCGCCGCCGCCGATCAGGTTGATGGTGCGGATGTTGCGCTTGAGCCAGTCGACGGAACCAGTCACCCAGGTGGCGCCGAATGCGACGAGCAGGAACGGCAGCCCGAGCCCGATGCAGTAGACGGCGGCGAGCAGCCCGCCGCGCCAGGGGTCGCCATCGTCGAACACGATCGAGAACACGGCCGTGAGCACAGGACCGAGGCAGGGCGTCCAGCCGACCGCGAACACGATTCCGAGCAGCGGAGCGCCGGCGAGCCCCGTTGCGACCTTCCACTCGGGCTTGAAGGTGCGCTGCAGAAAAGTCAACTGGCCGACGAAGGCGAGGCCCATGACGATGATGAGCACCCCGGCGATGGGAGTGATGATGTCGAGCCATGAGCGCAACAGGAGACCGGCCGTACCGAAGAGCACTCCCGTCGCGACGAAGACGACACTGAATCCGAGGATGAACAGCCCCACCCCGAGAAGCAGTCGCAGGCGCGCGGGGCGGTCATCGTCCCCCGCGAAACCGCCCACGTACCCGAGGTAACCGGGAACGAGGGGCAGCACGCACGGCGACGCGAACGAGACGAGGCCCGCGAGCAGCGCGAGGGGGATCGCGAGGGCGAGGTTGCCCCCGACGACGATCTCGCCGATCGAGTTCACCTAGCTGCCCTCATTGAGGACCCGGTCGATCATGGCCGCGAGCGAGGACTTGTCGATGAGTCCGAGCCAGCGCGCGGCCACCCTGCCTTCGCGATCCAGCACGAGGGTGGTCGGCACCGCGTTCGGGGGCACTGCCCCGGCGAACGCGAGCTGCACCGCAGTGTCGCCAACGTCGAGGATCGACGGGTAGGTCACACCGTTGGTACGGGCGAAGGCGAGCGACGTTCCGGCCTGGTCGGTCGTGTTGACACCGAGGAAACGCACGCCCTGCTCCGCGTACTCCACGGCGAGCGCCTCGAGGTCGGGCGCCTCCTGACGGCACGGCGGGCATGCCGCGTACCAGAAATTGACAACGTAGACCTCACCCGTGAAATCGAGGCTCGAAATCACATCGCCGGTGTCGGTGACACCCGAGAACTGGACCGGATCCGGTCGCTCGTCCGGCAAATACTCACGATAGGAGCCATCGCCGGAGATGTACCCGGTCTCCGCGCCGTCCCTGAACTGCTCCGCCAGCGGATCGGTGCTGCACCCGGCGAGCACCGTCGCCAGCGCAGCGACGGTCAGGATGCGCAGGCGCCTCACACCGCTCCCACGTCGACAGCAGCTGCGAGCAAGCCCCGCGCGGGATCCTGGTAGTCGACCTCGACGAACCGCATGTTGTCACGGCGGAGAGTCGTGATGCTCGAGAGGTTGCAGCGACGATTGCGCGGGTCGTGATAGAGCTTGCGCCCCGCGAGAGTCCGGTGCACCATCCAGATCGGCAACTGGTGGCTCACGAGCACGACCTCACCGGTGTCGGTCGCCTCCCACGCGTCGTCGATCGCGGCGAGCATGCGGGCGGCGATCTTCACGTACGGCTCACCCCAGCTCGGCTTCATCGGGTTGTATACCCAGCCCCAGGATTCGGGATTGGCGAAGATTTTGCGCCCGAACTGGAAACTCTTGCCCTCGAACTTGTTGGTCGGTTCGATGATGCGCTCGTCCGTGTGGATCGGCAGGCCGAAGGCCTCCGCCCATGGCTGCGCGGACTCCTGTGCTCGCTGCAACGGGCTCGCATAGAGCCGGGTGATCGGATGCCCGTGCAGTGCCTCGGCTGCCAGTCGCGCCATCTCCTGGCCGAGGTCGCTCAGCCGGAATCCGGGAATGCGCCCATACAGAACCCGGTCAGGATTGTGGACTTCCCCGTGACGGACGAGGTGGATGAGGGATGCAGGCACGTGCTCCATTTTAGGTGGCTGCGGCTGGGCCCCTGCCCGGGTGGGTAAACTCAGGCACCGTGACCACACGCACCCTGATCAAGAACCTTGCCGCCCTCGACGATGGGCCGGTCACGGTGTCCGGCTGGGTCGAGACGGTGCGCGACCAGAAGAAGGTGCAGTTCGTTGTACTGCGCGATGAGTCCGGGGCGCTGCAGTTGGTCAATCCCAGAGGCGACGACCCGACGCCGGTTTCCGACACGATCTCCGGGCTGAGCCAGGGCAGCTTCCTCACGGTCACGGGTGAACTCAAGCACGACGAGCGCGTGAAGCTCGGAGGTATAGAGGTCAAGGTGGCGACAATGGATGTCGTCAGCGAGGCGATTGCAGAAACCCCTATCGCCGACGACAGCGGAATCGACAAGCGGATGGACTGGCGCTTCCTCGACCTGCGCCGCCCCGAGGCCAACCTCATCTTCCGCATCCAGACGACCCTCGAGCACGCGATGCGCAGCTGGTGGGTCGAACGCGACTTCATCGAGATCCACACTCCGAAGCTCATGGCGAGCGCGAGCGAGTCGCGCGCCGAACTTTTCGAGGTGGAGTACTTCGACACCAAGGCGTACCTCGCGCAAAGCCCGCAGTTCTTCAAGCAGATGGCCCAGCCCGCTGGCTTCGGCAAGGTCTTCGAGATCGCTCCGGCATTCCGTGCCGACCCCTCGTTCACGAGTCGTCACGCGACGGAATTCACGAGCGTGGATGCCGAGATCAGCTGGATCGACTCCCACGAAGACGTCATGCGAATGCACGAGGAACTTATTGTCGCCGCGTTCACGGCGATAGAGCAGAAGCACGGCGCCGAGATCGAGGGTCTGTTCGGGCTCACCGTCGCGGTCCCGTCAACACCGTTCCCCCGCATACCGCTCGCAGAGGCGAAGCGAATCGTGGCGGAGCGCGGCTACGAGGTGCCCCGAGCGGACGACGACATGGACCCGGAGGGGGAGCGCCAGATCGCCGCGTATGTGAAGGAGGAGTTCGGGCACGAGTTCGTCTTCCTCACCGACTACGCCTCGAGCATCCGCCCGTTCTATCACATGCGCCACGCGGATGATGCGGGGCTCACGAACAGCTATGACCTCATCTTCAACGGCGTCGAGATCTCGACGGGCGCCCAGCGCGAGCACCGGATTGACACGCTCGTGGAGCAGGCACGTGAGAAGGGTCTCGAGCCGGAAGAGCTCGACTTCTATCTCGACTTCTTCCGCTACGGAGTGCCCCCGCACGGCGGATTCGGCATGGGCTTGGCGCGGCTTCTCATGCTGCTACTGCACCTGCCGAACCTGCGCGAGGCGACCTATCTCTTCCGGGGCCCTAGCAGACTCACGCCTTGATCGATTGCCCTCGAACGGGTGTCGTGACATCATGACGGGTGCGACGTACCGTCGAACTGAGGTGCCACATGAGACGAACAGCAGCAGACGCAGCCCGCGAACTGATCGCGTTCCTTGAAAGACAGCTCGCCGAACTGACGAGCAGCGACGAACCGCTCGGGTCGAACGACTTCCACGCGTTGGCGATTCAGGCGATGAGACCTTACGGCGCCGCCCTGGAGGCGCTGCGCGGTCCATCACACCTCTCCCCTGCCGCCCTGCTTGAAGACGCCACCTCGCACATGTACGACGCACTCAGTCCTGCACAGTTGAGAGAGCTGCTGCGGGCGGCCGAGCGCGCGCGCCATTCCGAAACTGGCGATGACGCCGACCATGACATTCACGGCATTTTGGACTACGACCTCGATGAGTTTTCGGACCCGCAAGCTCAGGTCGCCTAGTGGGCCCGGCTGTCCGCGTCCGTGAGTGCGACCCGCAGGCGCGTTGAGTCCACCCGCCAGATGGTGTGTACCTGTCCGTCAATCAGAACGACCGGGACTTCATCCGTATAGCGCTGTTTCAGCCCCGCATCGTCGTCTACGGAGCGCTCGGTTAGGTACGCGTTCGGAAATTCCTCGACGACACTCGTAATGATTTCCCGCGCGACATCACACAGGTGACAGTCCGGTCGGCTGAGCAGTGTCACCTCAACGGTTGGCATTGCTCCAGCCTACGACCGCCGCAATGTGAGCGACACGTATGTTCGCCGGGTTGGCAGTAGACCGCATATCCCTCCCTAGACTGTTCGGGATGTCCGAAGACGTACACCCTCCTGCCAGCGATACTGCGATCGTCGCTTTCTTCGACGTGGACAACACGCTGTTGCGCGGGGCGAGCATCTTCCACCTCGCCAAGGCCGCCTGGCGAAGGAGACTGATCACCCTCCGCGATATCGTCCGCTTCTGCTGGCATCAGGCGACATTCCTGTTCATCGGCGAGAACAAGAAACACCTCACCTCGATCAGGGACAGGGGGCTCGAACTCGTCGGCGGCCATACCGAGGAGGACCTCGTGCTGCTCGCACAGGAGATCTTCGAGCGGGACATCGAGCCGCGCCTCTGGCCCGAAACCGTGGAGCTGACGCGGGAACACCTGCGCAAGGGACACGAAGTGTGGCTCATCACCGCGACCCCGCAACTGATCGCGCAGGTGATTGCAGACAAGCTCAAACTCACGGGCGCGCTGGGCACGCTCATGGACAGCAAGGACGGCGTCTTTACGGGACAACTGGACGGCGCTGTGCTGCACGGCGCCCAGAAGGCGGTGGCAGCCCGCTCCCTTGCGACCAGGCTCGGCGCCAATCTTGAGGACTGCTGGGCGTACTCCGACTCCCGCAACGACATCCCGCTGCTCTCCCTCGTGGGCAACCGAGTGGTTGTGAATCCGGATGCCGCGCTCACACGGCACGCACGCGAAAGCGGCTGGCCGATGCTCCAGCTGAAGCGAGCCAGTATCAAGGCGGCGCAGAAACGGGTGCGCAGGGAAGCAAAAAGCGTGCGGCGCAAAAGCAAAAAGTCCTAGGCCGGCTGGCCCAGGACTTGTCGCTCCCTCAGGGGAGTCACTTCTTGTTGCGACGCTGGTGACGTGTCTTGCGAAGCAGCTTGCGGTGCTTCTTCTTCGCCATGCGCTTGCGACGCTTCTTGATGACGGAACCCATAAATCACCTCGCTGACGCTGATCGGACCATCGGTCCGATCAGAACCGCGGAAGTCAAGTAACGGCTTACTTTACCCCACGTTGGAGCGAGGTACCTCGACAGCGGCGACGACCGCTGATTCGGGGATACGAAAGGACCGCCCGAAGCGAACCGCAGGCAACTCCCCAGAGTGCACGAGACGGTACACCGTCATGGTGGAGACGCGCATCAACCCGGCCACCTCACCGACGGTGAGGAATCGCATGTCGGCAAGTCCGTTCGACACGTGCGCCCCCTTGCTGATTGCTGGTTGAAATGCTCCACACGGTGGTGGTGAAGTGATTATTCGCCAATATAGGGGCTGGTGTGACTCGCCGTCTACCTCCCGACGAACTCCGACACCCCGCTTGCGCAAGGAGTACGATGACGTTTCGTGCAGGCAAGCCGCGGCGACCAAGGCAATATCGCGCGCCGGTTTCGGGCGGCACGTCAGAACTCGGGCCCGTTCTCCCAGTTGCGCGATGTGCTGGACCTCTTTCTCTCGTCCTCCCCGGCACGCTTCGCCATCGTCATCTTCACGGGACTGATCCTCGTGCTTACGGCCGTTCTGGCGCTGCCGATCGCATCGGCCGACGGAACGGCGACACCTCTCGCAGACGCGTTCTTCACCGCAACCTCCGCCATTTGCGTCACAGGGCTCGTGACAGTGGACATGGCGACACACTGGTCGGTCTTCGGCAATGTAGCGATCATGCTCGGCATGCAGGTGGGCGGCATCGGCGTGCTCACCCTGGCGAGCATCCTCGGACTCATCGTCTCCCGCCGCCTCGGGTTGCGGGCGAAGCTGCTCGCCGCAAGCGACACCAATGCATCGCGGGTGCAGAAGGGGCCGGTTCCGGAGTCCCAGGGCATCCGGCTGGGCGAGATCGGCGGTCTTCTCGCGACCGTTGCCATCAGCTCGCTCGTCATCGAACTCATCCTGACCGCCTTCATCATCCCGCGGCTCCTGCTGGCTGGCTGGGACTGGTGGACCGCCACCTGGCAAGGTTTCTACTTCGGGCTCTCCGCCTTCACCAACACCGGCTTCGTTCCTGCCGTGGAGGGAGTGGAGTATTTCGCCGCGGATCCCTGGTTCCTCACGGTGCTGGGCGTCGGGGTTTTCATCGGAAGCATCGGCTTCCCTGTGATTTTCGCGCTGCTTCGCTACGTGCGCTTCCGGGTGCGGCTGACGGTGCACGCGAGGCTCACCCTCGTGACCACGCTGATCCTGCTGCTCATCGGCGCCATCATCATCTACCTGTTCGAGGCGAACAATTCCGCCACGCTGGGTGGCCAGGACGGCGCCGTGCAACCCATGACTGCACTCTTCATGTCGATGATGACGCGCTCGGGGGGGTTCGCAACTGTCGATGTCAGCGAGATGGGCGGCTCCACCCTGCTCGTCATCGACATGCTCATGTTCGTCGGCGGCGGTTCGGCATCCACCGCCGGTGGCATCAAGGTGACGACCCTCGCCGTGCTCTTCCTCGCCGCATACGCGGAGGCGAAGGGTGTGCGCGATATGGAGGCGTTCGAGCGCCGCATCCCCACCGATGTGCTGCGCCTCGCGGTGAGCATCACCCTCTGGGGGGCGAGCATCGTCGCCGGGTCAACCATCGCCCTCCTCGCTGTGACGGACGCACCGCTGGATCGGGCACTCTTCGACGCCATCTCGGCGTTCGCCACCTGCGGCCTCACCACGGGCCTCACCTACGAACTTCCCGACTCCGGTAAGTACATTCTCAGCGCGACCATGTGGGCTGGACGCGTTGGTACAGTGACCCTTGCTGCCGCACTCGCGGCCAGCTCGCATCGCCAGCTGTTCCGCAGGGCAGAGGAAAGGCCGATCGTTGGTTGAGAAGATTGCACACGACGCTCCGGTGCTCGTCATCGGTCTCGGGCGCTTCGGCGCCGCAACCGCCGGGCAACTGCAGCGACTGGGTCGCGAGGTGCTCGCTGTCGACGACGATGAGAACCTCGTGCAGAAGTGGGCTGAGCGGGTCACCCACGCGGTGCAGGCCGATGCGCGCAACTTCGACGCGCTGCAGCAGATCGGCGCCGCAGACTTCTCGATCGCGGTCGTCGCGGTCGGGTCATCCATTGAGGCAAGCGTGCTCATCACCGCGAACCTGGTGGATCTGAAGGTGCCGCAGATCTGGGCGAAAGCGATAAGCCAGTCGCACGGCAAGATCCTTGCGCGCATCGGCGCGAACCACGTCATCTACCCAGAGGCGGAGGCGGGCAGGCGCGTGGCTCATCTGGTCTCCGGCCGAATGCTCGACTTCATCGAATTCGATGACGACTTCGCGATCGTCAAGATGTATCCGCCGAAGTTGATTCGCGGCCTCCCCCTCGGGGAGTCGCTCGTCCGCCGCAAGTACGGCGTCACGGTCGTCGGGGTAAAAACGCCCGGCAAGGAGTTCACCTATGCGACCGCTGAAACGGTCGTTTCGAATCACGACCTCGTGATTGTCAGTGGTCAGTCGAAGGCGATCGAGAAGTTCGCGTCACTCAGTAGCTGACGCAAGTTCCTTCGCCCGGGCGAGAGCGGATGCCGTGGCGCGGTCGAACACGTCCTTCAGCCCCGCCGACTCCAGGACCGCAATCGCGCGCTCAGTGGTTCCGTTCGGGCTCGTCACCCGACGCCGCAGCTCGCCGGGCAGCTCACCGCTGGAGGCGAGCAACTCGCTCGCGCCGAGGAATGTCTCGTTGACCATGAGCGCGGCCTCCTGATCGGTGAATCCCAGGTCAACGGCCGTGCGGGTGAGTTGCTCTATGAGATAGAAGACGTAGGCGGGGCCGCTTCCACTGATGGTGCTGAGGGCGTCGATCCTGCTCTCCGGAATCTCCAGCACACTGCCCACCGTCTCGAACAACTGCCGCGCGATGCCCACCTCGTCGCGGTTCGCGCGAGATCCGACGGCAATGCCTGTGACCGCGCGGCCAACCACCGCGGGGGTGTTGGGCATGGCCCGGATCACCGAATTCGGCACAATCGCCTCCATGCTTGCCGTCGTCACGCCAGCCGCGACACTGATCACGATGGCGTCGGGCTCAAGCGAGGACACAACCGATCGCAGCAGGGCGGGAACCATCGCCGGCTTCACGCCGAGCAGCACGATGCGGGCACCGGCGAGAGCGCGCTGGTTCGCATCATCCATTTCCTCAAGCGCGAATGAGCTCACCGCCGCCGAAGCCAGCGGGGCGGCTTTCGCGGCGGTTCGGTTGGTGACGCGAATCCCGCCGGCAACCGTCACTGATGGGGCCAGCAGCCCACTGAGGATCGCGCCCCCCATCGAACCGGTGCCGAGAATCGCTATTGAGGGAAGGGTGACCATGAGGCCATCCTAGGATTGACCCATGAGCACCGAAGGTGGAACCAAGGCGATCATTGCGGCACTCCTCGCGAACCTCGGGATCGCGGTCGCGAAGTTCGTCGCGTGGATCTTCTCCGGATCCTCCGCGATGCTCGCGGAGTGCGTTCACTCGCTCGCGGACTCCAGCAACCAGTTGCTCCTTCTGCTCGGCGGGCGCAAGGCGCGCAAGGAGGCGGATGCCCTGCATCCCTTCGGCTACGGCCGCGAGCGCTACGTCTACGCCTTCGTGGTTTCCATCGTTCTCTTCAGTGTCGGTGGCATGTTCTCGATCTACGAAGGGATCGGGAAGCTCAACGATCCGCATCCGCTTGAGAACGCCTGGATTCCCATCACCGTGCTCCTGATCGCCATCGTGCTCGAACTGTTCTCACTGCGAACCGCGGTCATCGAGTCGAACCGCGTTCGCGGAAAGCAGTCGTGGGTGGAGTTCGTGCGCAGGGCGAAATCCCCCGAACTCCCTGTCGTGCTGCTCGAAGACCTCGCCGCGCTGCTCGGCCTCGTGCTGGCGCTCGCCGGCGTCGGCCTCACCGTGCTTACCGGCGACGTGTTCTGGGATGCCGCGGGCACGCTCGCCATTGGCGCCCTGCTGATCGTCGTCGCCATCATTCTCGGCGTGGAGACCAAGAGCCTCCTCGTTGGTGAGGGGGCCAGCCCCGAACATGTCATTCAGATCCGTGACGCCATCAATGCGCACCCCGACGTCGAGGCGCTCATTCACCTGAAAACCCTCTACGTCGGACCGGAGGAACTTCTCGTCGGCGCCAAGGTGGCGTTCTCCAGCAAGAAACGGCTGGCGGATGTCGCGACCGCCATCAACGCGCTGGAATCGAGCATCCGCAAACAGATCCCGATCGCCAGAATCATCTACATCGAACCCGACGTTTACTTGCCGCCACGCGACGCCGACCCGTCGACCGACGCTATTGTGATCAGGGCAGCCGACTAGTCAAAGGAGCTCAGGCATGGACGCCGTCCGGATCATCCTCGTCGTATCCCACTTCATCGGACTGGCCGCCATAATCGGTCCGTTCCTGTTTCAGGTCCGAACCAAGACCGGTTTCGATCTGCGGGTGATGCTCGGCGGTGCGATCGTGCAGTTGGTCACCGGGCTCGCCCTTGTGGGCATGGCGGAGGCTGCGGATCGCGATGTCGACCACGGCAAGGTGGCGATCAAGCTCGTCGTCGCCGTTCTTGTGCTTGCGGTGCTGCTCCTCGCCTGGTTCCGTCAGCGTCGACTGCTCGGCTCGGGGTCGAGCGACCGGGGAATCCTGCCGTTCTTCCACAGCGCGGGAGCCCTCGCGATCATCAATGTGATCGTCGCGGTCGGAGTGTAGTCAGCGGCGCGAGCTGAAGAACTCGATCAGCAGGGCCGCGCAGGCCTCAGCCTCGACGCCGGCGGTGACCTCGACCCTGTGGTTGAGGCGTCTGTCACGAAGGACGTCGTACATGCTGCCGGCGGCGCCCGCTTTCTCGTCCCACGCGCCGAAGACCACTCGCGGAATGCGCGCAGCGAGGATGGCCCCCGCACACATCACGCACGGCTCAAGCGTCACTACGAGCGTGGTGTCGGTGAGCTGCCAGTCACCGGTTGTCGCTGCTGCTGCGCGAATGGCGACGATCTCCGCATGCGCGGTCGGATCACCGTGGAGCTCCCGCTCGTTGCGCCCGCCGCCGATAACGGTGCCATCGGCTGAGAGAACGAAGGCCGAGACGGGAACGTCGCCGCTGTCCAGGGCGAGGCGCGCGTCGGTGATCGCCAGCCTCATCCACTCCTCGTTCTGGCCCATCGCGCTCCGTTCGCTAGATTGAGCCTATGCGAGTCCACGTTGCCGACCACCCGCTCATCACGCACAAGCTCACCGTGCTGCGCGACAAGAACACCTCGTCGCCCACCTTCCGCGCTCTCGCCGAGGAGCTCGTGACCCTGCTCGCTTATGAAGCCACCCGCGGGGTTCGCGTCGAGACCGTGACCGTGGAGACCCCGGTCGCAACCGCACAGGGTCTTGCGATCGCTGCACCGCGACCGCTTGTCGTGCCGATCCTCCGGGCTGGCCTCGGAATGCTCGAAGGAATGGTGAAGCTGGTTCCGACGGCCGAGGTCGGCTTTCTCGGGATGGTGCGCAATGAGGAAACCCTGCAGCCGGACATCTATGCGGAGCGACTGCCAGACGACCTCTCGAACCGTCAGTGCTTCGTTCTCGACCCGATGCTCGCCACCGGCGGATCACTCATCGCCGCCATCAAGTACCTTTTCGACCGCGGCGCCGTCGACGTTACCGCTGTCTGCCTGATCGCCGCTCCCGAAGGAATCGCGGCTGTCGAGGCGGCCACAAAGGGACGTGATGTCACGGTCGTCGTCGGCGCAGTCGACGAGAAACTCAACGAGATCGGGTACATCGTGCCCGGGCTCGGCGATGCCGGCGACAGGCTGTACGGCACCGTCTGAGGGTTGGTCGGGCATCTCGCCTACACGAAGCTGCACGAATCCTTAACCCCTTGTTTGCCCTCTCCGCACCGCCGTAACTTGGCTTCCACAACCACGTGAGGAGTGTCAGGTATGCCGCGCGCCACTCGGGCCGGCGAGAGCCTGCGCATCGCCTACTTCATTTCGTCATACGGGCCGGGCGAACAGCTGTTCCGGCTGGCATCAATCCTGCGCACCGCTGAACCCGACTCCCCGATTGTCGTGCACCACGACCGGTTCTCCGGGTTCGAGCTCGATCCGGTTCGAGTTCGGGAACTCGGAATCCAGCTGCTGACGAGCGATCACCCCATCGTGTGGGGCGACATGACACTTGAGGCGGCGCGGTGGCGCGTGTTCCGCTGGATCCGCGAGAACCTCGACGTCGACTGGGTGATGCTGCTGTCCGAACAGGACTACCCGATCGCCCCCCTCGCCGCCCTGCGAACGCGGATCGCGGAAAGTGGGGCGGATGCGATCATCGAAGCCACCCGAGTGGATGACGCGGACGACCCGACCAGGCGCAAGGAGTACGAGCTCCGTTACTACTACCAGTACTTCACGCTGCCCCAACTCGGCGTGGACCGCGTGCTTCCGCGCGGGCTGCAACGCATCACCGATCGCCTTCGGCGAATTCTCTTCGGGGCTGTTGCGCGCGTTCAGCGCAAGGTGCGGTTCTACGCTGTGCCCAGCGATCTCGGCCTGCCGTCGAGAATCGGGTTCAGGCAAAGAGAGACACCGTTCAGCCCGGCATTCCCGTGCTGGAAGAACGAGTGCTGGTTCGCGATCTCGGGCTCGGCAATTGATCGCGTGCTCCAGTTCATTGACTCGAACCCCGACTACGTACGCTATTTCGAACGCACCGTGATACCGCTTGAGTCTGCGACGGCGACAATTCTCTTCAACGACCCCGGCACCACGGTGGAGAATGCTCCGTTGCACGCCATCCGGTGGCGCGACAACGATGCCGCACGACCTGAGTCGCTCGGGCTTCATGACCTTGCCTTCCTCGACTCCTCGAGAGCGGTGTTCGCCCGCAAGTTCGACCGGGGCAGCGAAGCCGTGCTCGACGCTCTGGACGCGCGGGTGCTTCCGGCGGAGCGTGGTACAGCATGACCTCGGGGTGCGTCCTCATCACCGGAGGAGCGGGCTTCATCGGTTCGGCGCTGGCTCATCGGCTCGCCAGCAGCACCGACGAGCTGGTTCTGGTGGACTCGCTCCACCCCCAGGTGCACGAAGGGGGATGGGATGAGGCACCGGAAGGCGTTCAACGGCTTCCCTTCGATGTCACGGTGCCGACGCTCTGGGATGCTTTCTTCCGCATGCACAGGCCGGACGTTGTGGTTCACCTCGCCGCCGAAACGGGAACGGGACAGTCGCTCAGCGAGGCGAGCAGGCACGGGCGCGCCAACGTGGTCGGAACGACCGAACTACTCGACGGGCTGAGCCGCTCGGGGCATGTGCCGGAACGGTTCGTTCTCGCGTCATCCCGGGCCGTATACGGCGAAGGCAAGTGGATCACCGACTCCGGCACCGAGTTCTACGCGAACCCGCGTGATCTGCGCCAGCTGAACAGCGCACAGTGGGACCCGACCCCTCCGGGCTCCCCTGAAGGGGCACAACCGCTGCCGCACCGTGCGCGGGACGTCGAGCCGCGCCCGACGAACATCTACGCGGCAACGAAGCTCGCGCAGGAGCACATCCTCGGTGCCTGGGCGTCGGCGCGGGGCAGCTCCCTGTCGGTTCTGCGGCTGCAGAACGTGTATGGGCCCGGCCAGTCACTCAGCAACCCGTACACGGGGATCGTCAGCCTCTTCGGTCGACTGGCTGGGGCGCACGAGATCATCCCCGTGTACGAGGACGGCGAGATCACGAGGGACTTCGTCTTCATCGACGATGTCGTGTCAGCCGTGCAATCAGCATGCGCAAGCGAACACGCAGGAATCACGACAGTGGACATCGGATCGGGTTCCGCAGTGACGCTGAGGGAACTCGCCGCCGAGATCGCCCGCCAGGCGGGTGCACCAGCTCCCGTTGTCACGGGAGAGTTCCGCCCGGGAGACGTGCGGGCTGCCTACGCGGACAACGGCGATGCAGCCGAACTTCTGGACTACCGCCCCGCGACCGGCCCCGCCGAGGGGGTGGCTCGGCTGCTCGCGTGGATTGCCAGCAAATGAGAGCCCATCGAAGAATATGCGCACGAATCCCAAGAATTCGATCACAATCGACCTTCCCAGCTTGACAATTCGGACGCTCGTGCAAGATAGTTGCATCCATGACTGCAGAAGCGCGCACCCTGACCTCCGTTGAGGCCCTTGGGAATGCCGGCACCATGGTGCCCGCAAGCGTTGTCATGTGTTGTCGAATGTGTGCCTGACCGGCTCCGCCTCGCCGAGTCCGACCCGCTCATCTGAAGAACCCCGATGAAGCCCGGATTCCCGGATGCCATACTGCCCGCGAGCAGGGCATCCGTCGCCACACATCCCAACACTCCAGAAGGATCTTCCCTCGATCACGAGGCCCTTCGCAGCACCCAAGGAATTGACCTCATGTCTCTTGCAACTCTTGACCTGCCCCAGACCGCTCCTGATCTCGCGCCGCCGGCCGGACCGCGCCGCGTTGATGACCTCCAGCCCTCCCCTGCGGATGCCGCCCCGCGGTTGCGTGCGGTTCCTTCCGGAACGGAGGCGCGCGGCTTCGTTCTCTACGTGGGCCTCGACGAGGCGAAGGCGGCGGCCGCGGGAACCGACCTCGGACACATCGTTGAGCAGCTGAAGCTGCTCACTGCCCAGCTTGCGGGCGGCGCGGAGACGTACGCCGCTGTGGCTCTCGCTCCGCGTGGTGCCGGCGGGAGGGATGTCGATGTCGTGCGGCTCGCCCTGCAGGATCCGGCCGCGCTCGCCAAGCACCGCCAGGTGGAGGAAGCGCCGCCGAAGGCTCCCAGTGGAATCGTCGTCGACCTCTCCCGCAAGCGCCTTGTTCTCGAGGGCGAGACTGCCCCGCTCACCTACAAGGAGTTCGAGCTTCTGCAGTACCTCGTTCTGCGGGAGGGCCGCACGATCGATCGCGCCGAACTGATCAGCTCACTCTGGTCGGATACCGACGACGAGATTCCGAACGAGCGCACGGTCGACGTTCACGTCCGGCGGCTGCGCTCCAAGCTCGGGGCCTATGAGGACATCGTGCGCACGGTGCGCGGCGTGGGCTATCGTTTCGATCGCCATGCGGATGTGTCGATCCGTCACGCGACGACACCGAGCCCCGACTTCTTCTAGGAGCACTAAGCGAACACGTGGTAGAAGATGACGTAGTTCATCGCGAGGTTGAACGCGGCGTGCGCGACGACAGCCCCGAGAATCGAGCCGGTGAGCACGCGGAAGCCGTAGAAGACGAGCGAACTCACGAACATCGCGACGACCCATAGCAACGCTGGCAGCGGAAGGAAGATCCACGCGCCCGCAATGTACACGATGCCGAAGTGGGCGAGGTGCGTGACAGCGAAGGCGCCCGCATCCACGAGTGCGGCCCCCCGGTTGCCGAGTCGCGGCGCGAAGCTCTCGTGGGCTATGCCGCGATACAGCAGCTCTTCTCCGATTGGGCTGAAGAGCATCCCGATCATGGCGTAGATGATGAAGTAGATGAGCCTGTCCGCGTCCGAAGGCGAGTCGGGCACATTCGAGTACGTTCGGGCGATGTACGCAAACGGATTCTCGAACGTGAGTCCCCAGAGCGCCGTTGTGACCGCGTAGATCGCGAGGCTCGCGATCACCCCCGCGACAGCGGCTGGCAGCATCCACCGCCACCGTGACGGGCGAACAATGCCGATCCGGCGGCGTCCCTCGCGCGTGAGCACGATCCACGGCAGGACGATCATGCAGATGAAGACGAGGCTGACAACCTGATAGCTGCCGGTCACATTCGCCTGAAGTACGAGGATGACCCGACTGATGCCGAAAGCGACCAGCAGCACAATGCCGGTCCGCACGTTGAAGCCCAGGACACCGCGGAAAGGCGCGCGAAAAGTGGGAAGCACGTTGCGAGCCTAGTGGCCAGCGGGTCAGCGTGCTGTCGACCGCACTCCGTTCCAGTGCGCGGCGAGTCACTCCGTAGGCGATGGCCTGAGCGATGACCTCCTTGTGGCGGAAATGCCGGGCAACGATGGCGTACGTGGTGAGGCTGACGATCACGACAACCGGAAGCAGCAGACGGAGACACACGCGGCAGCTAATCAATCTGACTGAGGACACGCAGCACGGCGTCGGCAGCGATTCGCGGTTGATCCAGGTGAACATAGTGGCCAGCATTCTTCACTTCAGAAACGACTCCAGCGGGAGCCAGTTGCGCGAAGTCAGCCTGGCCCGCGATCCAGGCATCCTCAACCTCCTCGTCCCACATCTGCTGCTCACGGTAGACGTCCGAGTCGTGCCGGAGAATCTCGAAAGGGATATCGGGCCACGCAATGACCCTGTCGACCTCACGCGAACTTGTGGCTCCGTCCCAGCTCGGTTGGAAC
This sequence comes from uncultured Actinomycetota bacterium, assembly GCA_963848065.1. Lineage (GTDB taxonomy): Bacteria > Actinomycetota > Actinomycetes > Actinomycetales > Microbacteriaceae > CAWKBZ01. The sequence goes on from CAWKBZ010000002.1 coordinate 590,135, forward strand.
TCCTTCAGGTCGAAGCGATGGGCGAAAGATGACACTGTCGGATCGAACAGCACCACACCCGCCACATCGTCCGGATGCTGGCCCACGAAAAGGCGCGCCGTGAGGCCGGCAATGCTGTGCCCGACAAGGACTACCGGCCGCTCGATCTCGGCGGCGTCCAGGGTCGCGTTGAGGGACGCGGCGGCCACTCCGGCTGTCATCGGATAGGTCCCCGTGGATTCACCGACCCCCGGGTAGTCCCAAGCACAGGTTCTGATGTCGGGTCCGAGGGTTTCTCTGAACGGTCCCCACACGGTGGTGTCGTCGCCCATGCCAGCCATGAGGATGACCGTGGTGTTGCCGTCGCCCTGGCAGTCCAGGTGTGCCTGCCCTCCCATGACGGGGTAGTCGCTGTTCGAACCACAGCCGGCAAGCGCAAGAACAGCAAGCGCGGGGATCAGAATGCCCCGTCTCATTTGCTTGCCCGGAGAGTGCCCGCGCGAAGGAGGACAGCGGAAACACCGGATACCACAGCGACCAGCAGTATGGCTGCTTCCGGGGGAAGCAGGGCCGTGTCCACCAGCCGCTCGGGCCAGAGGAGGAACGCGACCAGCGCCCCGATGGTTATTGCCGCGACAAGACCGCGGATCAACAGGCTTCGGAAAGACAACGTGCCGTCCTGCCACAGCCATCGCCGCTTTCGACGGGCTGACTGAACCGCGGTGAGGATCAAAGCGACGAGAGCACCGAGGAAGATCAGGGCGGCCACAACGATCATTAGCGTGCTCATCTCATCCAGGGCCGCGTGGGAAACCTGCGTGGTGTAGGTGTCGGATACTTCCAGCCACTGCGTCCACGATCGGAGCGTCAATCCCGTGATTTCGATGTCGCTGTTGGTCAGAATGACGATGCCCTCGCCCAATTGGGGGATCATCACCATGTTGGTTGTCCAGCCGATGTTGTGGCCATTGTTACCTGTGGTGGTGAGGCCGTTGTCCAAGTGGTCGTGCAGGTGGCCCAAGCTGACCGTCGATCCGTCCGGCGCGTCCTGAGGCTCCATCATCGTGTAGACCGATTCGCTCGTGAGCACGCCACGTCCCACAGGCTGCCCTTCGGGGCCGGGCATGCTCGCGGCGACGAGGAGAGCCAGGTCGTTGGCTGTCGAATAGAGTCCACCCGCGGCCTGCTCGGTCAGTTCGTAATGCGGGAGCGGGTCACCGCTTGAATAGTGGCCAGTGGCTTGTTCGACCGCACGCTCGGGGTCGAACGTGCTGTTCTTCATACCAAGCGGGTCGAGGATGGTCTTCTGCATGTAATCGGAGAAGCGTTCGCCGGTGACCTCCTCGATCATCAGCTGCAACACGCTGTAGCCGGCGTTCGAGTAGTTGAACTGCTGGCCCGGCTCCAGGTCGACGCGAACGCTTTGGCCCCCGCCGTTGTCTCCATCAAGAGACTCCACAAGGCTGGGCAATGGCCGGTCGCCGGGCAGTGGGTGATAGTTGACGCGGTTGAGCCCCGCAGTGTGGTTGAGCACTCGGGCGACCGTCACACCGCTCAAGTCGTATTCGGACGGCGGGAATGCCCACCTTGTCAGATACGACTCGATCGGGGCATCCAGCGAGATCTGTCCGGTTTCGACCAGGTGCATGACGCCCCATGCCGTGAGGGTCTTGGAGATGGATGCCACCTGAAACACTGTGTCGGCATCCATTTTCGCGCCGTCCTCGACGGAGGCGAACCCGTATCCGCTTGACCACACCGGCTTTCCATTGCGAACAACAGCCACCGCGACACCGGGTACGCCATAGGCGCCCATTATCAGTGGCTGTTCGCGATTGAGCCTCTCGGTCAACGATGCGAGGTCGGGCCGCGCCTCGGGTTGTGGCTCAACCTGCATACAGCCGGCGAGGAGGCTCGTCGACAGGAGGGCGAGAGCGATCACCGCCGCGATTCTGGTAGAAAAAGTGTTTCGGGCCACTGGGTTCTCATTCCATCCTGGGAGTTAGACTCACCGTAAGGTTCGACACTCGAACCCCCTAGGACACGTCGTTGACGATCTCGGCCACCCGCGCCCCAGTCCGCCCTTATATGGAGCACCGTGACCGAGCCCCACATTGTGGTTGTCGCTTTTCCGTTCGGCCAGATCCTCGATGTGAGCGGCCCGCTCGAGGTCTTCTCCACTGCATCCAGGTTTCTCCCCATCCCCCGCTACCGCACCGAGGTGGTCAGCGCCAACGGCGGAGCCGTGCTTTCGACGAGCGGCATGGAATTCCTGACTTCGGCCATCGCCGATGTTGCCGGCCCGATCGACACCCTTGTGGTCGCCGGCGGCCGCGACATCCACGAGGCAAGTGGGGACGAACACCTGGTGCACCACATCGCCAGACTGGCGAGCAGTTCACGCAGGGTGACCTCAGTGTGTTCAGGAGCGTTTCTCCTCGCCGCTGCCGGACTGCTCGACGGCAGGCGTGCCACTACTCACTGGGCCGACTGCGAATCGCTTGCCAGCGAGTATCCCCTCGTGACAGTGGAACCCGACTCGATCTACGTACACGACGACAACGTCTGGACTTCAGCCGGCGTCACAGCTGGTATCGATCTCGCGCTTGCTCTGGTAGCTGACGACCACGGGCGTAGAGCTGCCGTCGACGTGGCGCGCCAGTTGGTCGTCTACCTCCGGCGATCGGGAGGGCAGGCACAGTTCTCTGCAGTGCTCGCCGCGCAATCCGGGGACCACGAGCCCGTGCGCGACGTGCTCACCTGGCTCGTCGACAACCTCACCCAAGACCTCTCTGTTCCCGCGCTTGCCGCACGTGCCAACCTGTCGGAGCGCCAGTTCAGCCGGGTATTCAAAACGGAAGTCGGCATTACACCCGCCGAGCACGTCGAGGCGGTACGGCTGGAAGCCGCGTGTCGCCTGCTCGAGACGACATCGAAGTCCATGGACCAGATCGCCAGAGCCTGCGGATTCGGAGTTCCCGAGACCATGAATCGCACATTTCGACGGCGACTGAACACCACGCCCGGTGAGCACCGCCACCACTTCGGCCCCGCGTAGAGGCACCGCGGTCCGAACCGGGCGGCTGAGATCGTCAACGACGTGTCCTAGGCGACCTGAAGTGGCGGTTCTACCGTGAATGTATGTTTACACACACCCTCACACCCGAGTCGCCCGTTGCGACGAGTGCATCCACGCCCCGTCGACCGCGCTGGCGCCGCGCCCTGCGCGTGGGCGGTATCGCGCTGGCAAGCCTCTCAGTACTGGCACTAGTGTCAGCCGTCATCAACGCCAGCTTGAACGCATCCGAGCAATCCACCCTCGCCCCTTACGGGCAGACGGTCACCCTTCCCGCGGGCGACATGAACGTTTACCGCAATGGAGGCGCCGGGCCGACGATCGTGCTACTCAGCGGCTACGGCACGGCCGCCCCAGCACTCGACTTCGCGCCGCTCATCCGCGAACTCGACGCGTTCGATGTCATCGTCGTCGAAGGGTTCGGGTATGGCTACAGCGATCTTGACGTGAAGAACCGATCAATCGAGAACATCACCGCGGAGCTGCATCAGGTTCTCGCTGAACTGGATGTTTCGTCTCCCGTAATCCTCGCCGGCCACTCCGTGGGCGGTATCTATGCCCGCTATTACGCGCACGAATACCCCGACGAGGTGGCGGCAATCATCGGCATCGATCCGATGGCAGCAACGACTTCGTCCCTCGAGGTTGGCGACGCTTCATCCGTCGACAGCATCATTGCCGCCAGCGGCCTGGTGCGCTGGGCAAGTGCCATCTTGCCCGAGCTCGTCCAGCCGCCGGGTACCGCGTTCACAGACGAGGAACGCAAGCGCATCGCAACGATGACCAACTGGAACTACGGCAGCGCGTCACTTTCCGACGAATGGGCCCAGATCGGTGCGAATTCGACCAAAGCCAACGCGCATCCCTTCGCGCCAGGCCTCCCGGTTCTGGAATTCCTGGCCAGCGAGACCGTCGAATACATGCCCGACTGGTTGCAAAACCACAAGGCGGAACTGGCCGGAGTGGCCACGCACCAACTCGAAATCCTCGAAGGCGCACACTACCTGCACTGGGCCCAGTCCCCGTCCATGGCTCGGACCATCGCGGAGTTCGTCTCCGCGCACGTGACCGCCGGGCTGCGCTGAGGCGCCAGCAGCATCGAATCGTGGTCAGATGGCGAGATCCTGGAACGACGGAATCCCTCCCGAAGCTCATCGGGAGGGATTGACGTCAGGCGAGCGCGGTAGCGAACGAGCATTCCCCGTCGCTAGCCCTATGCCGTTTCAAGGGCCAGGGGCAGATCGGGGCCGTCGGTCTCGCTCCGCTTCACGTGGGGTGCACGGAAGCCCTTGGCAATCAACCAGATCGGCAGCACAATGACCTCGAACAGTGCACCGGGCATGATCAATACCTGACCCGCTCCGCCGATCATGTCGATCACTCCGGCAAAATCAAGCGGCACGCCGAGCAGCAGCAGGGCATACCCGATGAAACCAAGCGCAGCTATCGGCCGCGGAACCAGCTTCGACGTGAATAGCAGGGAGCTGAAGATCACTCCGGCAGCACCAGCCAGAATGTAGACCCACAACAAGTGGTTGGGCACGGCTTGCAGATTCATCAACAGGTAGATTCCGAAAGCGATAGCGACTGCGGTTTCCAGGCTGCGGATTATTGGGATCCAGACAGCCACCCTCTTGTTTGTGGACTTCAGCACCTGGTAGATGAGCACGCCAATAACGGCGATGACGACACCCGAAAACATCATCAGCATGGCGCCGACGGTCAGCGCGGTCTTGTCGGGGTTTCCATCGAGGAACGACTGAACCAATGAAACGCCAATCGCCGCAGTGAGAACCTGGACGATGAACAAAATGCTGATTGATATGGCAATTTTTCTCTATGACATGTACTTACTCGCCTTCCCATTATTTGATCAATGTGTTTGACCATACGGCGTAAGGTAAATGTGCTGAAAGCTACCATACGATGTAAGGCAATGTCTACCGCCAGGCCTTGGATCAACATCTGAGGAAAGATTTTCAAAAATAACGTTTGGATAACTAGCGCTCCGTTACCTCGCCGTTATATATTTCTAGAGCAGAAGTTGTTTGCTGTGGCAGCTACTGCGGAATGTGATTGCAGGACACTCTTGGTGCAAGGGAGAGGGTCGGCTTCTAGCCTCTGAAGCCGGCCCTCAATCCTGTTTAACGGGCGCGGTGGAGCTATGGCAATCGCGCCAGCGATTGCGCGACCCCAGCGCCGACCGAGCCTGCGAGGTCGGGTTCAGGCGCGAGCAATAGGATTTGGTCGTGAGCGACAACACGGCGGTCGATACCTGGGAGTCGCTGTTCCGGGCACAGGTGACGATGCTGCGGCGCCTCCAGCACGAGTTTCCGAGCGACGACCTCTCGCTCAATGAATATGACGTGCTTTTCAATCTCTCCAAACAGCCCGGCCACAAGCTCCGGCTACGGGACCTTAATCGGCACCTCCTGCTCAGCCAGCCCAGCGTGAGCAGGCTCGTCGACCGTCTCGTGGTGCGTGGCCTGCTTGAGCGGGAGAGTGATCCCAACGACGGCCGCGGAACTCTCGTCTGCCTGACCGAGCTGGGCGTCACGGTGTTCCGCCGGATCGCGGTCGTGCATTCGGCCTCCATCCGTGACCACATGAACGGGGCGTTGACCCCACAGGAGTTGCTCCGGCTTCGAGAGCTCAGCGACAAGCTGCGCACCAGTCTGGCCAACAGGGAATAGATCGATGGTGTCGCAGCGTCCGACGCTGGTCTGGCTGCGAGACGACCTTCGCGTCGCGGACAATCCGGCGCTGTTCCACGCTGCAACCACTCCCGTCGTGGTGGTCTACCTGCTCGACGAGGTGAGTCGCGGCATCCGCCCGCTCGGTGGCGCCAGCCGATGGTGGCTGCACCACAGCCTCACGTCTCTGAGCCGTGCACTGGAGTCACTCGGCGCAACTCTCGTGCTGCGGAGGGGCGCCGCGAAAACGGAGATTCCCCGCCTGGTTCAGGAAGTGGATGCCGCCGCCGTTCACTGGAACCGCCGGTACGCTGCCTCGCGCGAGATCGACGCGGAATTGAAAACGTCACTGCGGGAGAAAGGGGTTGAGGCGCGGAGCTTCCCGGCGAGCCTTCTCTTCGAGCCGTGGACGGTGACGACTGCTGAGGGTCGGCCATATCGGGTCTTCACCCCCTTCTGGCGGGCCGCGCGTGACGCGGGGTCACCGCGCGATCCGCTGCCGGCACCCGATCGCCTGCAGTCGCCGCCTGTCACGAGCGATGACTTAGACAGCTGGGGCCTGCTGCCCACACGACCCGACTGGGCCGACGGCCTCCGCGATCGCTGGGAACCGGGGGAAGCCAGCGGCCAGCGCACGCTCGATCGGTTCGTGCGGGAGGTGCTCAGTGACTACCACCGGCGGGATGAACCGGGGTATGAAGCCACCTCAGGGCTCAGCCCGCACCTGCGTTTCGGCGAGGTCAGCCCGTTCCAGGTCTGGCACCGACTGGAGGGGCAGTCCTCTGGCAACGCGGGCAGGTTCCTCAGGGAACTTGGCTGGCGCGAATTCAACTGGAACATCCTCTACCACTCGCCAAATCTCGCGGAGAGCAACGTCCGACCGGAATTCGATGACTTTCCCTGGGAGCAGGGCCGGGAGGCGGAAGTGAAGGCGTGGCAGCAGGGCAGAACCGGCATTCCGCTTGTGGACGCCGGAATGCGCGAGCTGTGGCGAACCGGATCGATGCACAACCGGGTGCGCATGGTCGCGGCGAGCTTTCTCGTGAAGAACCTGCTGATTGACTGGCGCGTGGGAGAGCGTTGGTTCTGGGACACCCTCGTTGACGCTGACGAGGCGAACAACCCGGCCAACTGGCAGTGGGTGGCAGGAAGCGGTGCGGATGCTGCCCCCTTCTTCCGCGTATTCAACCCCGTGCTGCAGGCGGCGAAGTTCGATCCTGACGGCGTTTACATCCGCCGCTGGATTCCCGATGATGAGCTGTACCCGCCGCCCATCGTCGACCTCGCGCAGACACGGAAGGACGCCCTCGCGGCGTACGAGGTCGTTCGGAAGCGGTCGTAGTGGTTTGGCGGCATCATCACCCCCAGCCCATGATCGTTTGTGGAAAGCTACAGCGGTCACCACTCGCTGGCGTGCCCGGCCTGTAGCTCGGTCACGCACCGTTTCAATTGTGGCGGAGGCGCTCGTACCGTGGAATGAGCACAAACCGAGGCAAGGAAGACCCCACGATGGCTGACACTTCAGTACGCAATACACCGACACCGGTCGAGCCTGAGCCGGTCGAGCGGGTCGACACGGGACCGATCACCGTCACAGCGTCCTCGCCAACCGTCGACGTTGAAGCACTCGGCCGACAACTGCTCGGCACGTGGGCGGATGCCCGGCTCGCCGCACGAAAACTGACTGCCCGGCCAGAAATGCATCGCGTCGAGGGCCTGTCGATGGCCGAGCACCGTGAACGGACAATGCACCAGTTGCGCCTGCTGGTCGAGAACGGCCAGGTGAACAAAGCCTTCCCGACCGCGCTCGGCGGCAAGGACGACCACGGTGGCAACATCGCCGCGTTCGAGGAGCTCGTCACCGCTGACCCCTCATTGCAGATCAAGTCCGGCGTGCAGTGGGGCCTGTTCGCCGCCGCGATCCTGCACCTCGGCACCAAGCACCACCACGAAACGTTCCTGCCCGGGGCAATGAGCCTCGAGGTGCCCGGCGCGTTCGCGATGACCGAGACCGGCCATGGATCGGATGTCGCGAGCATCGGCACGACGGCCACCTACGACGAGGCGACTGAGGAGTTCGTCATCCACACGCCTTTCCGCGGCGCGTGGAAGGACTATCTCGGCAACGCCGCCATCGACGGCAGGGCTGCCGTCGTCTTCGCCCAACTCATAACGAAGGGCGTGAATCACGGCGTGCACGCGCTGTATGTGCCCATTCGCGATGAGAATGGCTTCCTTCCCGGAATCGGCGGCGAGGACGACGGACTCAAGGGTGGCCTGAACGGCATCGACAACGGACGCCTGCACTTCAGCGAGGTGAGGGTCGCGCGCACCAACCTGCTGAACCGCTACGGGGATGTCGCGGCCGACGGCACCTACACGAGCCCCATCGAGAGCCCGGGCCGTCGCTTCTTCACCATGCTCGGAACCCTCGTGCAGGGTCGCGTTTCGCTCGACGGAGCCGCGACCGCGGCATCCGCTCTCGGCCTGCTCATCGCGATCACCTACGGCAGCCAACGTCGGCAGTTCACCGCGTCGAGCGACACCGACGAAGAGGTGCTGCTCGACTACCAACGGCACCAGCGGCGCCTCCTTCCGCGTCTAGCGACCACATACGCGCAGATTTTCGCGCACGATGACTTCCTCGTGAAGTTCGACGCCGTCTTCAGCGGCAAGACCGACACGGATGACGACAGGCAGGACCTCGAAACGCTCGCGGCGGCACTCAAGCCACTGAGCACCTGGCACGCTCTCGACACCCTCCAGGAAGCGCGCGAGGCGTGCGGAGGCGCTGGGTTCCTCGCCGAGAACCGGCTGGTTGGGCTTCGCGCCGACCTCGATGTGTACGTGACCTTCGAGGGCGACAACAACGTACTACTGCAACTCGTGGCGAAACGCCTGCTGACCGACTACTCGAAGCAGTTCAGCGGCGCCGACTTCGGCGACCTTGCGAAGTTTCTCGTCGGCGAGGTCGCGGGCCGCGCCTATCACGGCACCGGGCTGCGCTCCCTCACCCAGACCATCAAGGACTTCGGTTCCACCGCCCGTTCGGTCGGACAGCTACGTGAGACCCAGGTGCAGCGGGAACTCCTCACCGACCGCGTGGAGACCATGGTCGGCGAGATAGCCGGTCGCCTCCGCCACGCGAAGTCGATGCCCAGGGCCGAAGCGGCTGCGGTGTTCAATCGCGAACAGAATGCCCTCATCGAGGCGGCGCGCGCGCACGCCGAACTGCTGCAGTGGGAGTCATTCACCGCGGCGGTTGAACGCACCGAGGATCCCGGGACGAAGCAGGTACTGGTCTGGTTGCACGACCTCTTCGGGCTCGGTCTCATCGAGAAGCACCTCTCCTGGTACCTCATGAAGGGGCGGCTCTCGGGCCAGCGCGCCGAAGCCGTGTCTGCATACATCGACCGGTTGATCGCCCGACTGCGGCCGCACGCACTCGATCTCGTGAACGCTTTCGGCTACGGCCCTGAGCATGTGCGGGCGCCCATCGCGAGCGGTGAAGAGCAACAGCGACAGGACGAAGCGAGAGCCTATTACGCGGGCCTTCGCGCTGCCGGCACGCTGCCCCGCGCGGAGACCTTCGAGAGGAAGAAGTAGAACCGCTGACGAGATTGCGCGGGTGAGATCTCGACAGGCTCGATCACCGGTGGACAGGCTCGATCACCGGTGGACAGGCCCGATCACCCGAAGTCAGCCGGCGGTCGCGCGCCGATCACCGAGACCGCCTGCGCCGCCAACCGAGCTCCCGCCGCTGCAGCCCGTTCGGCGTCCTCGCTCGCGACCCATTCGTGGAGGAACCCGGCCGCGAACGCATCGCCCGCGCCGGTTGGATCTAGGGCGTCGGCCACAACCGGGCTGATGAAAACCGGGGTCTCGGCGCGTTCTGCAACGAGTACACCCTCCACGCCAAGGGTGAGAATGACCCGCCCGAACCGGGCCGCGAGCGCGGCAGCGACCGCCGCCGGTTCGTCGAGTCCGCTCAGCAGGCGTCCCTCTTCCAGGCTCGGGATCAGAATGGATGCCGCGGCGACCGCCGACAGGAACCGCTCGGTGCCGTAGTCGGCGATGAAGCCCGCCGATCCGGGGCTGATGGCGACATCGAGGCCGAGAGCACGTGCCCGCTCCATGAGTCTCGTGAAGGGGCTGGGGTCATCCACTGAAATCAGGGCATGACCGGTCACGTACAACACTCGCGCCGTGGAGAGAAGCTCGTCGGTGACGGAGTCGGGGTCGAGGGACACGTTCGCGCCACGGTCGGTGAGCATCGCGCGGGTCTGGCCCTCGACGACGATGACGATGGTGCCGGTCGGCAGATCCGGGTGGCCGTCGAGTTTCGGCTCCACACCGGACGACCGGAACAGCTGGCTGTGTCGCTCAACGTCCGCGCTGCCAACAAGCCCAACGAAGACGACGTCGGCCCCCACGCTGCCGAGCCAGCACGCGGTGTTCGCCGCCGACCCGCCCGCCGTGAACCGGATGGAGCTGGGAGTGTCGGTATCGCGGCGAATCGGTCCGGACGGGATGGCGACAACGTCGTCGATCACATCGCCGAACACGACGATGCGGTGATCAGCCATTCAGGGCCGACCAGGCCTTCGCGATCTGCCCTGCCAGGGCAACGTTGTTGCGCGCGAGATTGAGATTCACTTCGAGACTCCTGCCCTCTGATGCTTCGAGGATGAAGCCGAGCAGGAACGGAGTGACCGCCTTGCCCCGCACGCCGGCAAGCTCTGCCGCGGCGAACGCCTCCCCGAGCACACGATCGTGCTCGGCCGGATCCCACTGCTGTTCCATCGGGATGGGGTTGGCGATGACAATGCCCTGACCGTGACCGAGCTGATCCTGCGAGCGCATGATGGCCGCGACATCCACTGCCGTCTCGACCGACCAGTCGAGCGTGTACTCCGACTCGCGCAACCAGAAGCTCGGGAAGGTGGTCGTACCGAATCCGATTACAGGCACGCTGAGCGATTCGAGACGCTCGAGGGTCGCCGCAATGTCGAGTACTGACTTGACTCCTGCGCTGACCACTGTGACCGGCGTCACCGCGAGGGTGGAGAGGTCGGCTGACTCGTCGAAGGTCTCGTTCGCACCGCGGTGCACTCCCCCGAGTCCACCGGTGGCGAAGACACGGATGCCGGCAAGAGAAGCGAGATGGGCGGTGGCCGCCACGGTGGTCGCGCCGCTCACTCCGAGACCGGCAAGGATCGGCAGATCGCGCACACTGGCCTTCACCAGTTCCTCTTCGGCGATGCGCCGCACGCCTTCCGCATCGAGACCGATCTGCGGAACGCCGTCGAGCACCGCGATGGTTGCGGGCGTCACGCCGGAGGATCTCAGGAGTTCCTCGAACTCCACGGCGGCCTCGTGATTGCGGGGCCGCGGCAGGCCGTGGCTGATGATGGTCGACTCAAGGGCGACGACGGGCTGGTTCGCGGCGAGGGCTGCGGCGACGGGCGCGGAGACTGTGAAGGCAGTAGACATGTTCCGCCTAACCTACAACCCGCGGCGGTCGCTCGAGCCTAACGCCAGGTCCCGTTCGCTATCGCGAAACCAATTCGGCGATACTCCTCTTCAGGAAGCTCAGCCCCCACCGCCCTGACCGCTTCGTGCAGCACGGCGATGATCTGGTCCTCCTGCAGTCCCTGATGGGTTTTCCAGACGCCATTCACCGCTTCGGCGACGCGCGGATCGAGTTGCTCGTCCACTGCTCATCCCTTCCTCTCCTTCGACGGTAGGCGCGTCAGGAGGAATCAACAAGGCCCGGCCGTTGATTGTCGACGCGACCCCGCCTAGCGTGGAGAGCAGCATCGATTCGGGAAGCCGGTCGACGTGGGAGGCAGGGAGTAATGGACAGGGAATACGAACCGAATCCTGAAGACGAGCGGATCGTCGACCTCAGTGACGAGGGCGACCTGCCGCCTCCGCCGCCCACCGTTGACCCCGATGAACGCCTTGAGGTGAGCGAGTTGGACGAGGAGTCGGAGATTCCGCCTATGGACGACGAGCGGTCAGAACCGCTATAGCCATCAGTAGCCGTTGTGCCCGTCGTGCTGGGCATGGTCAATTTCGTCCTCATCCATGAAGTACATGGGGCGTGCGGGCCTCAGGCGTGCCAGCCTCCTCCGAATTGCCGCACTGGTCGACTCGTCTTCCAGATCGACGCCAAGATCCTTCACCGGCGCCGCGAACAACTGGCTCGCCGGGCCGATCAGCAGTCGGGCCGTTCCCCGCGTTCCGTCATCCGACATGGCCGGAATGAGAACCAGGTCCGAGCGCCCGACGTCTGCCAGCGCTTGAGCGTACTCAACGACGGCGTTGCACATCTCGTCGCCGATCAACACATACCCGCTTGCGTAGTAGAGCTTCATCATCCGTCAATTGTGAGCGGGCTCTCTGCATGAAACCACCCCTTTCCCAGACCCAGCGATGTCGCTAGATCGTGCGCGTAGTGTTGAGGGATGGAACGCCCCCTCGCCGCGAGCGCGCGCGTTGCGACACCATTCCCGGAGCGGTATGCGAAGCAACTCGTGTCGCATCTCGGCAACAAGCTGGAGTTCGCATCAACGGATGTCGGTTCGACCACCGAACTCGACGGTGCGCTCGGCACGATTTCGGTCAAGAACGAGATGCTCGTGCTGGAGGTCGAGGCTCCGAACGCCGACAGCCTTGCCGGGCTTCAGGACGTGTTCGCCCGCCACCTCGAGCGGTTCGGGCAGCGCGAGGGCCTCACGGTCGAGTGGAACACGGTCACCCGCTAGGCCCACTATTCTCAAGAAATGACGGTCCTCGCTCCCGCCCGCGCCCTCGCTGCCCTGGTCGTCGTCCTCGCCCTCTCGGGTTGCTCAGCGGTTACCGACGAGACCAAAGTCGTCACCTTTGCGGTCGCCGGGGATTCTCTCACCGCCTGGGACAACGAGACCTTTCCTGAGCCGACTGGTGCGTTAGACCCAGTCACCTGGACAAGTTGGGCGATCTCCCCAACGATGCAGCTTGCCGGCGGTTACGCGCGCGGAATGGCGACATCGGCTGACGTTGCGGCGAGCATCCTCCGCGTCGACGCGGACGTCCTCGTTGTCATGATCGGAACGAATGACGCGGGAATCCGCCGTCCGCTAAGCGTGCTGACCGATATCGACAGCATCGTTGACAAGGCCGGCGCTCGTGCTGTGCTCGTCAGCGCCATCCCGCCGCACCAATGGGAGCCCACCCTCGCCGCGCAGTTCAACGATTCGCTGCGGGCACATGCCGAGGAGCGCGGGTGGGGCTTCGTCGACCCGTGGGAGAGTGCGCGCGCCGGCAACGACTGGGTCGATGGCACGACTTTCGACGGACTCCATCCGACAGCGGATGCCGCGAAAAAGGCGGGCGAGGCAATAAGCCGGGCGATCAGAGAACTGGTGGGCTAATCGCGCAGCTCATCGAGCACTGAAGCTGCAACTAGGTTCCGTCCCGTAGGTCGGCAAGGGCTGTGTTGCTGAACCCGATGCTGCTGAAAGCGGCTGTGGTGCCATCTTCTACGGGCGATTGCGCGAGAAACCCGACTCGGATCGCTGCGCCCTCGGCGAGCCCGAGCGTGAAGTAGCGCACCATCGTCCAGGCGTCGCCGTGCTCGGATGCGTGCATCGCAAAGGTTGAACCTGACCGGCTGATCCGGAGATGGATGCCCGACCTGCTTATCAGCCAGCTGTTGCAGTCATCGGATGCACCGGCCCGAGTGACTACAGTGACGATTCGTGGCGTGCCCGCCGGGTCGCGCTCGGCGCACAGCTTGAACCAGTTGTTCTCGTCCACCCAACCGATAAGCACTCCGGCGTCGAAGTCTGCGACGAAGCCCACGCCGACATGTGCCTGCAACTGGAAATTGTGCTCCACGGGTGCGGTCCAGCGCTCGCGAGTACGACAGTGTTTCCGGTGACCTCCGGTTCAGCGTTTCCGGCGGGTCCATCCGCTTCCAACGGGAAGGGCAGGCCGGGAACGTCAACGGAGCGCTTCGTCATGGTTGATCATTGCATGTGAGGAGGGCTGCCATGCCTCGCTCGTCCAAACGGGTAATCGCCGAAAGAAGCACGGGCTTCTTCGGGCGTTCACTGACCCCGCTGATCGAGGAGGGCCTGCTGGTGGTGGCTTCAGCGTTGCGGCTGTCCCTGAAGAACCACATCATCCTGCGGGCGCTGCGGGATGGACAGCGGTGGGATGACAGCGCCTTGGCAGCGCTGGTTCGACAGGACATTGACGCCCTGTCGCGCGAGAAGCGAGAAGACTCCGAACGACTTGCCCTGGCGACAACCCGAGCATCCCGACGCCGGGGTCGAGCGACGCACGCGAGCGACTACCGCCGCGATGACGTCGAGCTGCTCGCGGATCGCGAGAAGATCAACCGCACCGTCGCCGAGCGGCTTCGGGAACTCGCGCATGATGACGGCTACATCGCGGGCGTCGTCGCTCGCGCACGGGATTCGGCGCTAGATGAAATTCTGCTTGCTGCCTCTGCCTTGCCGATGGCCGACGCCACGACCGACCCCGTCGAACGGGCGGCACGCATCACTGCCCTGCGGGGCGAGATCGCGCAGCTGCCTCAAGTGCGTCGAGAATGAGGCGGAGGCCGAACTCGAACTGGTCCTGAGCCGTCGCCAGCTGCTCGCGCTCCACTATCTGAGCCTCGCGTATCGCGAACCCCCTCACATAGCTGTCGACAAGCGACATTGCGTGGCCGACCATGGGCATCGAAAATCCGGCCTCACGCAGGCACCGCACCACCGTGTCATGGTGCCTCAGCGTGGCCACGCCCGGCGAGGTTCGTGCTTCCATGAGCATGATCGCCCACGGGTGCCGGGAAAAGACGCGACGTGCGGATTGCACGCGTTCCCGCATCGCAGACTTGCACGGGGCATCCACTGACGGCGGGTCCATCTCTTCGAACACGACATCGACCATGCCGTCGATCAGGTCTTCCTTGTTCTTGACGTGGTGGTACAGCGACATCGCCTCCACGCCAAGTTCGCGGGCGAGTTTGCGCATGCTGAGCGACTGAATTCCGCCGTCGTCTGCGAGCGCGATAGCCGTTCGCACGGCTCTTTCCCTCGTGACCGGACCGGTTGGGTCGCTCGATTCTGACGCTGTCACGTGCCTCCGATCCCATTTGCCGCGAACCTCTGTTGGCTGCGCTAGACGACACCTTACATCGTATGGTAGCGTCCTCAAGGTGACCTTACACCGTATGGTCGATCCATGCCACACGAACCAATTACTGAAGGACAGCTAGCAAATGACTGAATCAACCAACTCATCCCGCGCCACCGCTCGCTGGGTGGGCATCCTCATCCTGGGGGCGTTCCTCGCCTACGGAATCGGAAGCTCAATCGCGACGACGATCGTCGCAGCACCCGACTACGTCTCGACGGTCTCAAGCGACCCGCTCTTCACAACCGGGGTCGTGATGATGCTGTTCAACTCGGCGATCGTCATCGGCATCGGAATCCTGATGTTCCCGATCCTCAAATCCCATAACAGGAACATCGCTCTCGGCTACTTCAGCACCCGGATTTTCGAGGGTACCTTCCTCGCCCTCGGTGCGATCAGCCTGCTCTCGGTGGCTGCGATCGGCGCCGAGTCCGCCAAGTCCGCGGTAGTCGATTCCGCAGTCTTCGAGACCCTCGGTGCTGTCGCGATCAGCGGCAACTTCCTCGCGTACAACGTGGCGATGGCAGGGCTCGGCTTCGGCAGCCTGTTCTTCTGCTACCTGCTTTTCCGCTCCGGGCTGGTACCCCGATTCCTCGCCGCGTGGGGCTTCGTTGGGTATGCGGCATTCCTCACCGGTTGTCTGCTCGAACTTCTCGGCTTCGCCGGCGCCGGGCTCATTTCGACCATTCCAGGTGGACTGTTCGAGGTGTTCTTCGGCGTCTGGCTGATCGTCAAAGGCTTCAACTCGGCGGCGGTCGGATCCATGAGGGACAGGAGTCGAGCGATCGCCTCGTGAGAAGGCGGGGCGCCTGTCGATCCCACTCGGGATCCGCAGGCGTCTTCTGTTTGACCCTAAGAGCCGGATTCGCCCCCGTGAGCCGCCGCGAGGCCGTCGAGGATGAGCTCGACCCCGAATTCGAACTCGTTGCCGTAGGCGTAACCGGGCTGCAGTACCAGGGTCATCGCCATCTCGGTCAGATTGGGGAAGTCTGTCGCCATCTGCTGCTGCTGCGCCATGATCTTCTCGGTCGCCGCGCCGATGTCTCCCGACTCATCAGTGGGCAAAGACACCTCCTGCATCGCGAACCCGCGCACGTAGCTGTCGATGAGCGAGAGCGCGTGTCCGACCATGGGCATCGAGAACCCAGCGTCACGCAGCGTGCCGATCATGACGTCGTGGTGACGCAACGTTGCCTGGGTTGTGCGGGCATCCATTAGGGCGATCGCCCACGGATGACGCACAAGAACTTCACGCTGCGAGTCCGCCCGCTCCCGGAGAGCGAGCCGCCAATCCATACCTGCCGTCGGCAGCGCCATTTCGCTGATGACCAACGCGATCATAGCGTCGATCAAATCGTCCTTGCTTTTGACGTGGTAGTAGAGCGACATTGCCTCGATGCCGAGGTCTGCTGCGAGCTTGCGCATGCTGAGCGCTTCGATACCGCCCGCGTCGGCGACCGTGACGGCCCGCTGCACTGCGCGGTCCCTCGTGACGGGCTCTCTGGACGTGTTCGTTTTTGACGGTGACACCCAGTCTCCATTCCTGTTCAAGCACCTAGACAACACCTTACAACGTATGGTAGCTTTTTGCCAGATGAGCCTTACACCGTAAGGTAACTCTCTCCGATCATTCGCTCGAAACGAAGGAAAACCAATGAGAACCACCACTCCAGCGGCCCCTTGGACAGCTGGCCGCATGCCGAATCTCGCAAACAAAACTGTTGTCATCACCGGCGCCAACAGCGGCATCGGCCTGGAAGCCGCCCGCGCGTTTGCCGCACACGATGCCCATGTCGTGCTCGCCGTTCGCGACGAAACCAAGGGTCGGGCTGCGGCCGCCTCAATCGAAGGGTCGACAGAGGTGCGCCGACTTGACCTCGCCGACCTTGCCTCCGTGCGGAGGTTTGCCACCGACTGGAGCGGCGACATCCACTTCCTCATCAACAACGCAGGAGTGATGATTCCCCCCTTCGGGCACACGAAAGACGGCTTCGAATTGCAGCTCGGCGTCAACCACCTGGGCCACTTCGCCCTCACGAACCTCCTCCTGCCGAACATCACCGGCCGGGTCGTGACCGTCGCCAGCAGTGCTCACCGCCCAGCCCGGATTGACTTCGACGACCTCAACTGGGCCGCGCGCAAGTACGGCGGCGGAGGAGACGCCTACGGCCAATCGAAACTCGCGAACCTGCTCTTCACTTTGGAGCTTCAACGGCGCCTCGCTGCGTCGGGGTCACGTGTTATCGCGACCGCCGCGCACCCTGGCATGGCGGCGACGAACCTCAACTCCAGCTCGACCAATGTCGCACTCAACATCGTCGCCGCGCTCGCGGTACGGTTGTTCGCCCAGAGCGCGGCGGCGGGAGCCGCCCCTACGCTGTTCGCCGCCGCCGAGCCGATTGCGGGTGGCAGCTACGTCGGCCCCGCCAATCGAGGCGGAATGGCCGGCCCTCCCGTGCTCGTGGGGCGCTCGAATGCGGCCGCCGACCCGGTCGCGGCAGCACGACTCTGGGCGGCGTCTGAGGAACTGACCCACGTTAGATATCCCCTGTAACTACCGGCTTCCCGCATGACATGAGAATCAAAACGAAAGGACCACCAATGAATGAAACACCAGGCACAACCCGGACAACAATCGGCACGGCCGCGGCCACCGAAACCATGATGGCGATAGTGCAGAGCGCATACGGCACGGCCGAACAGCTCTCGTATGAACAGGTCGCGAAGCCGGTAGTCGGCGACGACGACATCCTCGTTCGGGTATGTGCGTCGAGCATCAATCACGCCGACTGGGTGTACCTCTCCGGGCGTCCGCTCATCGCGCGGCTGGCATTCGGGTTGACGAAGCCGAAGGATGCGATTCGCGGCAAGGATGTCGCCGGGCAGGTCGCGGCGGTGGGCCGGAACGTCACGCAGTTCCACGTCGGCGATGAGGTCTACGCAGAAGTCGTGTCTGGTGCCTTCGCTGAGTACGCCGTCGTTCCCGCGAAGCTGGCCGGGCTGAAACCGACCAACCTCACCTTCGCGCAGGCGGCCACAGTGCCGCTGTCGGCGCGGACCGCGCTCCAGGCGCTTCGGGATGGCGGCAAGGTGCAGCCCGGACACAGGGTTCTTATCAATGGGGCTTCCGGCGGGGTCGGTACCTATGCGGTCCAGATTGCCAAGGCGATAGGCGCCCAGGTGACAGCGGTGTGCAGTACGCGAAATACGCAACTGGCGCGATCGCTCGGTGCAGATCACGTCGTTGACTACAGCGTCGAGGACTTCACCAAGGGACTGGCGCAGTACGACGTGATTCTCGACCTGATTGGCAATCACTCGCTCACCGCCATGAGGCGGGTCCTGAAGGCCAAAGGCACGCTGGTGCTCTCAAGCGGTACCGGTGGGAAGGTGCTCGGCCCCATGGGCCGCATCCTCTCGGCACTTGTGCGATCTCCGTTCGTCAGCCAGACGCTCGGAGTGTTTCCTGCGGTGCTCGGCACTGAAGCCCTCGGCCAGTTGAAGGACCTCATCGAGGACGGCAAGATCACACCCTCCGTCGACCGGAGCTACCCCCTCAACGAGGCGCCCGAGGCGATTCGATATCTCGTAGAGGAACATGCACGAGGGAAGATCGTCATCGAAGTTCAGGGGCAGAACTGACGAACATCGCGCTCACCGCACGTTACGGGTCATACTCGCCGAAGTTCTCGGCCGTCGTCGACTCCAACGGTGCAGCCGGAAGGGGTGTCGACAGGAGGCTGATGCGCTCATTCATGTATGCGATCACTTCGCTGTTGTCGAGATCACCGACTCCAGGTCCGTGGTCTCAATCATGAGGGGCGCGGCATCGCCAATCAGGAAGGCTGCCAACACCTTCTGGCCGTCAAAGCTGAGAGCGTGAACCTCGACGCTGTCGGGTGAGCGCCTGGCCGTCAGGAGAGTTGCATAGCGCAACAGCGTGTCGGCCGTCTCATCATCCACGAGAAGTGACCTGTCCAGATAAGTGACGCACTTCATGATTAAGATTACTTTCCCCGGTCAGGGCCCCCGCAAGCCCCTCGGCACCCATCTTCCGCTGCGCTAACAGCATTTCGGTGGGCTGCGTCAGCTACAGTTCCCGTATGAAACGGATTACCTTCCCGGGCGGCTCGATTGTCACTGGTTCCGCGGTCGCCGATGCGCTCCTCACCTATGTGACAGAGCTTGCTCACGACGCAAACAGTGTCTCGGTCGAAATTCCCGTTCTCGAAGCGAATGGAGCGATCAGCACCCACACGCTCCTCATTGGGCCAGCGAGCCAATTGGATATTGCCGACGTCAACGGGTTGCCGACGGACGAGGAGATTGAGAAGTTCCCTGTGCCATCCTTTCCACAAGTGGGAATGGTGGCGGTGCTCCCATCCGGCCCTGAGCGCGGCCAGCGGGAACGGGAAGCGGATGCGTTCGATCAGGCCGTCGCCGAGATTCACAGCGACCTCGATGCCGAACAGGGTTCATAATGAATCGCGCGGATTCAGCGGTCACGGAACGAACGGCTCACAATGGGTAAATTCATCTACGGCACTCCCTCAGTGTCGGTCGATTTCGACGATCGCGTCCTCGCGCATTTGAGGGCGGTCATCGTGGCAAAGCTTCGCCGCAATGAGAGCTTCACCTTCTCCTGGGACTATGAGGGAGCAGCTGGCGACGGACACAGTTCCGTCTGGCTGAACCCAGGCATCCCAGTTCAGTTCGACTTCTCCGGCGGGCGATCCCCCCGCCTGAACAAGGAGTGGCTCGAGGAGCTTGTCCAACTGGCGAATACGCCCGCTGGTCTGAGGATTGTTGCGGAGCCGGTCGCCGGCGCTCGCTCACCGCACATAGCCGCCGTCGAGTAGTTCGCTCCCCAAAAGGGGGTGGCCCGCCGGGCCGATCAGGGTCTCCACTGGTGCCACCATGGACTGGTGATGAGACATCCTGCTGCCTTAGCCCTCGCCCTCGCGGCATTCGCGCTCACGGGTTGCACGAATGCGACTGTGTCAGTTGGGGAGTCGACCCCCGTGGCGGCGTCAGCGCCCGTGTCTGCGGAGGATCTCGCAGCGGGCACCCAGGTCGGTGATGTCGAGATTGATGTCGATGGGCCCACCCAGGTGGCGTTCCGCCGCATCACCATCGAGCCCGGCGCAGGCACAGGGCTCCACTGCCACTACGGCAACCTCATCGCGGTCGTTGAACAGGGTGCCCTGACCCATTACGCGCCCATCTACCCAGGGGGCGTGCACGTGTACGAAACGGGCGATTCGCTTGTCGAGGGCGCGCACTACATCCACGAGGGCAAGAACGAGGGCACCGAGAATGTCGTTCTGCTGGTGACATACGTGGTGCCTGTCGGAGCACCGCTCGCGGAGACCAACCTCGACAAGTGCGATCAGTAGCGACTCGTCAATGACCCTGCCGCACCACGTCGTCGTCTGCGGCCCCGTGTCGTGGAACCACCTCGTCTACCTCGACCAGCTGCCGGAACCGCGACCGCACATGCAGTTCGCTCTCGAGAACTACGAGACGGTTGGCGGAACGTCCGCTGGCAAGGCACTGCACCTCGCGGGACTCGGTCGGCAGGTGACCTGTGTCACTGCCTTCGGCGACGACGCGCACGGGGCTCGGTTGCGGCAGATACTGGATGCTGCCGGAGTGACGGTGGTGGCACCATCCGCTCGGGGCGCCTCCGAGCGACATCTCAACCTGATGACCCGCGCTGGCGAGCGGGTCTCCCTCTACCTGTCGACGCCGGAGTTCGCTGCGCCGGATGAGTCGCAGTTTCGAGACTTGACAGTGGATGCCGCGGCTCTCGTCATGGACCTCTCCGAGACATCACAGGCCCTCCTGCCCACCGCATCCGCCACGGGTATCCCGATCTGGACCGACCTGCACGACTACGACGGCAAGTCTGAGTTCCATACTCCATTCGTTGAAGCGGCGGACTACATCTTCATGAACGCCGATGGTCTCGCCGACCCGGTCGAGTTCATGCGATCCCGAGTTGATGCTGGCACCAGGGCTGTGATCTGCACGCTCGGTGCCCAGGGAGCCATGGCGTTCGACGCCGACGGTCTCCACCGGACCGACGCGGTGCCGGTGGAGATCGTGGACAGCAACGGGGCGGGAGACGCTTTCCTCTCTGGCTACCTGCACGCGACCCTGCTGGGAGCATCCACCGAGGATGCACTCGACTCGGCCGCCGCCCAGGCGACGGTCGCGCTCAGGACGAAACACCTGCATCCACTGCTGGATGCGCTGCTGTAGCTTTCGACTCCCTTCGCTGCTCCGACCACAGCGAGTAGCCCAGCCACAGCAGTGCCACTCCGACCGGGATGGCGAGAAGCCGCTGGGAGTCGTGCGGAACAACGCTGGCGAGCGGTGTGATCGCCGCAGCGGCGATCAGCAGGATGGATGCCCAGCGCGAAAGCACCCGAGCGCGCAGGAGGGCAACGCCGAAAATGACACCACCAACCACGTAGAACAGCACTCCGAACAGCGGAACCACGGCAAGAGCGCCGAGGTCTGTTTCGGCAACATGGCCGGCGAAGAGCCCGATGAGATCCAGCGTGAGGGCAGGCGACCCGGCCGCGGTCAGTGGCGCGACGAAAGCCTCAACAAAGGTGTACGCCGCCTGAAGTACGAAGAAGAGGCTGAACAACAGGTAGCCGATCAGTCCAAGCAGACCGAATTCGCGAACCTGGCGAAGGTAAAGCCCCGTCACGCCGACGAGTCCGAGGACTGCCATCGTGAGGCTGAGTAAGTGCACGGCAAACCACCCTGTGCCGGTGACGGAGGCGAGATCATCGCTCGGGTGGATCGGCTGGATGATGATGTAGATCAGCCCCGCCAGCATGGTGGCCACAGCGGCACCGCGGGTGAGGGTGGAAGGCGTAATGCTCATGGTGGGTCGCTCCTCGATTCGAATTGGGTCCAAGCGGTCGCCTGTACCCAATTCGAAACTACGGATGCTCGTAGTGAGGCCGCATCACCACAAGTGGTGATTGGTGTGGTGATCTTTTGACGGCTGCATTCAGTGTTCAGATGGCGATGACCGCGCTGCCCGTCTTGCGGCCGCTGTCGACGAGCCGGTGAGCTTCATCCGCTCGGTCCATTGGAAAGGTGCGGCCGATGACGGGTATGAACGCACCGGACTCGGCGAGTTCGCCGACGAATGCGAGGTCCCGCCGCATCGCGGCCGGCTTGGCCAAACCGGTGAACGCGATCGCGGCGCGCTTCCTGCCGATCCGTGACGTCCAGAGCATCTGCAGCAGGATGGTCAGGGATGGCTCTGTTGTGAGGTAGATGCCACCGCTCTTGAGCGCACGCCGACTGCGCGCGAACGAACTCTTCGCGACGGTGTCGAAAATCACGTCGTACGAGTCATGGTTCGCAGTGAAGTCGTCGGTCGTGTAGTCGATGACAGCATCCGCTCCGAGCGACTTCACCAGTGCGACGTTCGCTGTGCTGCACACGGCCGTCACAATCGCGCCGTAATGCTTGGCCAGCTGAATCGCCGCCGTGCCAACCGCGCCGGATGCGCCGTTGATGAGGATCGATTGGCCAGGCTTCAGCCGTGCCGCATCGCGAAGGAACGGTAGGGCCGTGATCGAACCATCGAAAACAGCAACGGCCTGGGCATCCGTAAGTCCTGCGGGTCTGGCGCCGATGACGCCGTCCGCTGACACGAGCACGTACTCGGCGTGGGCGCCGAAGTCGGTGACGTTCACGCCGGAGACGAGGTCGCCGACGGCGAAGCCTGCAACTCCGCTGCCGACCGCATCGATAGCGCCGGAGAAGTTCGTGCCGAGAATCGGCCACTTGGGCTTTCTCAGCCCGAAGTACATGCGGGCGGTGAGCGAGCCCTGGCGCGCATTGCACATCGCTGCCGTGACGACGGAGGCCCTGTTGCGAACCAGCACCTGCCCCTCTGCGGGAACGGGTTTGGATACCTCTTCGATTCGAAGAGTCTCGGGTGCGCCATAGGCGCGGGAGACGATGGCTTTCATGAAAATTTCCTTCTGTGATGAGTTCGGCCGGGCCGCGTGAGGCGACCCGGCCGAACAGTTCTTTCAGCCGCGCGGTTGCGTCAGCTTGCGGTGAGGCGGCGGCCCTTGATGAGCAGCCAGAAGATCAGCACCACTTCGCCGACGAAGAGGAAAGCGGCGAGGAAGGTGGTGAATCCGGGGATGAGCACGAGGCCGAAGCCGTCGCCCGCGTAACCAACGCCGGCGAGCACGAGCAGGATGCCGAAGATCTTCGCCATGAAGCCCGATACGAACGCGAGGTAGCCGAGCAGCAACAGGTGGGCGCCGAAGAAGATGAGCCCGACGTACCAGATTGTGTAGAAGGCCTCGATGGCACGCAGCGCTTCGGCCGGTTCGCCCAGCAGTGACACGGCGATCGGCAACTGCAGAATAGCCACCAGATAGACGGCGGTGTACGCGAGCCGGAAGAAGGCTGCCATCATCGACACGCTGCGGTTCACCGGTTCGAAGACGGTGTACAGCGCGCTCGACACGATGACATCGAGCACTGTCACGAGAATGAGGCAGACGATGCCGACGCGGAACATCAGTTCAGAGCCGAGAATCGCCGCCGCTGTAGCGGCTGCGTCTCCGGGCGTGATCAGTGGCTGGATTGCGCCGAAGACAGCGAAGGGGGCAAGTACCGCCATCAGCGCGAGCGAGACGCCGGCGACGAGGCTGGCGGATCGTTGGGACTTGGCGACATCCGCCGAGCGAGCCAGGGTGATGTGCGAGTTGTTCAGTAGAGTGTTCATTGTCCTTTTCCTTACATAGTAAGCTTATGTTGTAAGGACGTTATCGCTACGTAGTAAGGTTGTCAACATGCAAGCCGGAAATTCTTCACGATCAGCTCGGGTGCGCCTCAATCGGGAACGGGTACTTGCCGGCGCAATTGATCTCGCCGACCGGATCGGTCTCGACTCGCTCACCATGCGCCGACTCGGCGAAGAGCTGGGTGTCGAGGCGATGTCGATCTACACGCACGTCGCCAACAAGGAGGACCTGCTCAATGGCATGGTCGACGCCGTGTTCGCTGAGATCGAGCTCCCGTCGCACAACGATGACTGGAAGACGGCAATCCGCAAGCGCTCCGTGTCGTTCCGGCAGATGCTGTCGCGCCACCCCTGGGCCACGTCGCTGAAAGACTCGGGCACCAACCCCGGGCCTGCGACCCTGAGGCACCACGACCGGGTGCTCGGCACGCTGCGCAACGGCGGATTCTCGATCGCGCTCACCGCCCACGCGATCTCGGCGATCGACAGCTATGTCTACGGGTTCGCGATGCAGGAGAAAAGCATGCCCTTCCATACGGAGGAGGAGACGGCGATTATGGCGCAGGTCATGCTCGCGCAACTCGCCACGGCCGAGTACCCGTACCTCGCCGAGCTGATGGTTAAGCACGTGCTCCAACCCGGTTACAACTACGGCCACGAGTTCGAGGTCGGCCTCGACCTCATGCTTGACGCTCTCGACGGGGCGCGCGACGGACGTTGAGGGCGAGCCCTCCCGACGTACCTCTTTTGGCCTACTGGGCCCTCACGCGGAAATGAGCACTAAGGCGGATTTGCCCGAGGACGAGCTTTCCTACGCTCGGTAATACCGCGCCAGACAGGGAACTGGCGTGACAACCGACGTGAGGACACCCATTGATAGAGGCACACGGCCTGACCAAGAGGAACGGAGACAAGCTCGCCGTCGACGACATCACATTCATCGTGCAGCCCGGACTCGTCACCGGATTTCTGGGACCGAACGGCGCCGGCAAGTCAACGACGATGCGAATGATTGTTGGGCTCGATTACCCAACAGCGGGCAGCGTCACCGTAAACGGGAGGCCGTTCGCCAAGCACGCTGCACCGCTGCGCGAGGTGGGCGCCCTGCTCGAGGCGAAGGGAGTGCACACGGGACGCAGCGCCCGAAATCACCTGCTCGCGATGGCGGCCACACACGGCATTGCCACCAAACGGGTCGACGAAGTGATCTCGATGACCGGACTCGAGGCGGTTGCCGGCAAACGCGTCGGGGGGTTCTCGCTCGGAATGGGCCAGCGCCTCGGCATCGCCGCCGCGCTGCTCGCCGACCCGGCCACCCTCGTGCTCGACGAGCCGGTCAACGGCCTCGACCCCGAGGGTGTGCTGTGGGTGCGCCAGCTGCTTCGCTCGCTCGCCAGGGAGGGTCGTACCGTGCTGCTCTCCTCACACCTGATCACCTGGCTCGCGCGCGCGACCGGGAGGCCGAACTCGCCGCCGCGCGTGAGCGCGACCGCATCTCGAATGAAATGCACGACATCATCGCCCACAGCCTCAGCGAAATTGTGTCGCTCGCCGCCGGTGCGGATGCGGCAATCGACCGGCACCCAGAGAAAGCACGCGCCGCTATGGGGCGAGCACGCGACGTGGGGCGCGAAGCGCTGGGAGACGTGCGCCGGCTGCTCGGTGTTCTTCGCGCCTGACTGATCCCAGCCGCACGCGATGACCGATTCCCGCCAGCGGTCACTCGGGACTCTGAGCAGACTGGGTCGGTGAACTTCCAGAAGACTGCCCTGCCCCATGAGCGCTGACGCCCTCGTCGCCCTCGTGGTGTTCCTGATTCCGCTCGCGTACAGCCCAGGGCCCGGTAACGCTTTCTTCGCGGCCATCGGTGCGTCGAAAGGGCTGAGGGCAGCCGTTCCCGCCCTCGCCGGCTATCACGTCGCGACCGTCGTCGCGACGGCACTGCTCGGACTCGGTATGGGCGTCACCATCCTCAATGACCCCGTCGTTGCGATGGTGCTGAGCGCGGCAGGCAGCCTCTACGTGCTCTGGCTCGCCTACTCGTTCATCAGGGCGGCGCGCGCGAAGGCGACCGGAGCGGATGCCGCACCCGTCGAACAGCGAATCGGATTCTGGGCCGGTGCGGTCGTGCTCCTGCTGAACCCGAAGGCGTACTACATCATCGCCGTGATGTTCACCCAGTTCCTCAGGCCGCCGCTCAACGACGATGTCGTCACGGTGCTCGTCATCACGGTTGTATTCACCCTCAACAACCTCGTCGCCTTCATCGTCTGGGCAATGGCAGGTCGCGCGCTCACCGCGCTGTTTCGAAGCGAGCGTGCCAAGCGCTGGATCGACTACCTGTTCGCGGCGACCCTCGTCGCCGTCGCGATCTGGATGGCCGCTCCGCTGTTCGCGTTGATTGGATGATGTGGCAAACGAAAAGAGACGCCACACGGCGGTGACGTCTCATTCGATGGGTGCGCCCGGAGGGATTTGAACCCCCGGCCTATTGATCCGTAGTCAATTGCTCTATCCGCTGAGCTACGGGCGCAAGTGCTGCATGACGAACAGCAACCTGACGACTATACCAACGTTTGCCTGTGCTCGCGCGTGAGTCATCCACCCACCGCGGGCAGGATCGACAGCACCGCCGCCCACACGCTGGCGGCGATGACCGCGGCGAACAGCAGCAGCCAGATCGGCGACGGAATCCGGGTCGCCCGGTAGAGGATGAACGCGTCGGAGGTCGCCAGTTCCTGCCGCCGGACGGTGTGGATGCTGACGACCGTCACCAGTCCGCGCACCGCCCCGACGAGCAGGGCAACGCCGATCACGAGCAGTGCGTAGCCCTGCACCTGCGGCTCGGCGAAATACCAAAGTGCAGCGGATGCCGCAGCCGACGCCAGCACGACGAGCACACCGAAGAGGTTCCGCACGAAGAGCAGTGTGATCGCGATGATGACCGTGCCGACGAGCAGCGCGGTGCCTGCATAACCGGCGAATGCGCACCACAGCAGTGCGGCACCGACGAGGGCCGGTGCGGGGTAGCCGAAGAACCCGCTCACCATCGTGGAGAGAACACCCCGACCGAGGGAGCGCGCCGAACCGGCATGGTTCTGGTGGATGCGGATGCCCGTCACCCTGCGCCCGGTGGCCAGCGCGCCGAAGGCGTGGCCGAGTTCGTGCACGAGGGTGGTGAAGAGTCCGAACCACCGCCAGGTGATGGCGGGCACCGAGAGGATCACTGCCGCCGCGACGATGACGAGAAGGACCAGTGGTGTGATTTCAAGGGGATCGATGGGCGCGAGGAAGTCAAGCATGCTTGGAAGGCTAGTCGTGGCCGGCCCCTCGACAGGCTCGGGGACCGAATCATCTCAGGTCACGTAACCTGGCGACACCGTCTTCGCTGGTTACGCGTCGCTCCCAGGTGACCGCGAGAACGAGCAGCACAGCGCCCGCCGTCGCGAGGGTGATCCACCACGGGGCCGCTCCGATCGTGCTGCCCAGCTGCCCCGCGAAGACGATCAGGTTCTCGATCGGCAGCACGACAATGCCGAGGATGAACGGGGCGGCCAGCTTGAGCAGAGATCCGATCAGGATAGCGACGAGCGCGAGCCCGATCACCAGAATCGCCCGCTCGGTGCGCGGGTCGGTGCCGGTCGACATGATCGATGGGCCGAGCGTCGCGAGGATGCCGGGGGCGAGCAGCCGCCACGACCCACTGTGCCCGGCTGGCCAGGAACCCGGCCCGGCATCGTTCCGCCGCCAGGCAATGATGCCGGCGAGCAGAAGGCCGAGCCCCAGCGGTAGCGAGAACGCCTCCACGCGCAACAGCTCCCGTGTGCTCCAGGCCGCGATACCCGTCGCCACCGCGAGAGCGAACATGAACCCGGTCGGCGGAAGCACCGACCGGCTGCCACGCCCAACGTCGATCACCATCGCCACGAGCAGCGCGAGCATGAGGCCCCACAGCGTCCAGGTCGGAAACCACTCCCCGCGCGTCGCCGACATCGGCCCTGCGACAAGATAAACGAACGCCGGGGCATACCGCCAGCGCGATGACCCCGGCAGCAACCGTGCGGCGAGCGCCGCAACGAGGGCAGCTGCCGCACTCAGCGCGAGCGCGGGAATCATCACCTGTTGCCCTCCAGCGGCATCGACCTCGCTTCCGATGCGCAGCGCCTGGATCACCCCAGCGGATGCCGCAACCATTCCCAAAACCAGCGTGGGTCTGAGCAGAGAACGCAGTCCCGCCGCGCGCGACCCAGCGGAAACACGGGCGATGATGCCCGCGAACGACACCAGCAGCAGAGCGCCCGCGAACAAGCCGACCGTCCTCGCGCCGTCGCCCGCCGGATTGCCGACGACGGCGAGCAGAACGAGCGACGGCACCGAGGCACCGAGTAGACCGCCAAGGTAGAGCCGACGGTCGCGCAGCCCACGCGCGACCGCGATCGCGCCCACGAGCGCTGCGCCAAGGGTGGGCGGAAGAAGGTAGGCTTCCGCGACATCCACTCCGGCAATGGCGAGTGAGCACCAGAGCGCTCCGGTGAAGCTCGCGCCGGCAAGCGGCCAACCGTAGCGGCGTCGGGCGAGCGCGCCGACCGCGAGGCCGCCGACCCCGAGAATCGCGAGCACCTGGAAGGCAGTGTCGAGACCGGATGCGGTGCGGAGCAGGGCGAGCAGAACCGCGATCGCCGCGGTCACGAGCGATGAGAGCTCGATCCAGAGTCGCGCCGCCCGGGCATCCGCGGAGGGAATCCCGCGACGCGCTAGGGCCGTGGCGATGCGCCCGGTGAGGGGCAGCGCTATCGCGATGATCGCGGCAATGATCGGAAGTACGATCGGCGACCCGCTCGTGACGACAAGCTGGGGCACGAGGCAGACCACGACCACGGCGAGCGCCGGAAGAAGCAATGCGGCAGCGGCAGACCGCAGCAGTCGGGTCATCCCGTCACGCCGTGTGACGACGAGCGCCACCGCGAGGCCGAAGATGACCGCGGTCGACAGCGCCGTCCAGCCGCTGCGCTCCTGAAGCACCTGGGCGATGCCGATGAGGAACGGCACGCTCGTCACGAGCAGGATCGCGTACCAGAAACCGCGACTCAGCCGCCGCACCGCCGTGACCACAAGCGCGGTGAGGGCGGCGAGCGACGTGGTCAGGCTCGTGACAGCGATGCTGTCGAGCCGCGTCCAGTCCGCCAGCGCCGTCGCGAACACCATGAGCGCGAGAGCGAAGCCGAGCCCGGCATGAATGGGACGCATCCACTTCGGCACGGCCTGGGCAACAACCGCGATCGCGGCAACGACCGCTGCGCCGCCCACCACCCGCAGTTCGGGTGTCGACGCCACCTGCAGCACCAGAAGCAGTGCCGCGTGTGCGCCGACGATGAGCGGAACCCGGTGAGCGGATGCCGCCCGCACCCCCGCAGGAACCCACACAACCAGCACCGAGAGCGCGAGCGCGATGCCGATGCCCAGAGCCAGTTGGGCGGCGGGCAGGAAGGCACCCCAGACGATGAAGGAGAGCAGCGGAAGAAGGGCGAACCACATCGCCACTGACGCCATGAGCGGGATGACCCGCGACAGCAGCCAGGTGGCCAGCGTGACGCTCGCGACACCCACCATCGACACGAGAACGTAGTCCGATGGTGCATACGCTCGCAACTCGGCGAACGCCACGAAGAGGATGCCAATGGTCGCCGCGGGAGCCGCCGAGAAAAGACCGAACGTCCAGGCGCCGAACAACACGGCACGCCGACTCACGAATGCACGCGCGGGGGGCAGGGTGAGCAGGGCGAATGCGGCGGCCGCCGCAGACGGAACGAGAGCAATGAGCCACACCTCCGCACGCACCCCCTCGGCAAGGGGAAGCACGCCAGCGGCGGTGACGGTGAGAGCACCGGCGGTGAAACTCCAGAACAGGTGCAGCTGCCCGCGGGCCGCGAGGAAAGCGATCAGCGCGAGCGTGGCAAGAACGCCGGCAGTCGCAAGCGCGCGGGTGGGCGCGAAGCTGGCATCAATCACGATCAGTTGAATCGGAATCACAAGCAGGAGCAGCAGCTGCAGCACGGTCGCGGTAGCACGATCCGCCATCAGCGGGCTGGCGAACGTGGCTCGCAACCGGGTGGCAAGCGAGAGGGTGGCGAGAGCCACGAAGCCAACGCCGAGGTGGCCGATCATCGACGACCAGGGGCCCGCGGTCGCGTAGCCGAAGAAGGCGGGCGCGACCGCGAGGCCGGCGAGTGATGCCCACAGCCAGGTTCGGCTGCGCACCGCGAGAGCAAGCACGAAGAGCACAGCGGATGCCGCGACCGCGCCGACTCCCGCGATGAGGAACGGGCTCGCGCCAACTGACGAGAACGACGAGATGACGAGCACCACGAACACGACGCCGAGGGCACCGACGGCTTCGGACGAGAATCGCAGGCCCGCCCTGGCCAACCCGAAAGCACCGGCGACGAAGGCAACCGTCACTCCGGCGACGATCGTCGTGCGGGTGGTGAAGTCGGTGAGGTCCGGGTTGAGGAAGGTGAAAACGATCGCCGCCACCGCGAGCAGGCCAGCACCAGCGACCGCGAGAACCGACTGCACGCTGAGTGCACCCCGGTGATCGAGCACCCCCCGGTGATCGAGCTTGTCGAGATCAGGCGTGGGGGTCTCGACAGGCTCAACCAACGGAGGTCTCGACCCGGCGGGCGCGACCTCGTCCCGAACAACGTGCAGCCCCGCGATCATCTCCTTGCGATTCCTGAGTGCGGTAACGGCATCCATCGACAGGCGCGCGAGTTCGGCGCCGACCTCGCCGCGCAGGTCGGCACGACAGGTCGGGCACACCCCGTCACCCAGCCGAGCCCTGCACCTCGGGCACAGCGAGAAGTCGGCAAGCTCACGGATGGCATCGTCAGTCCAGGTGCTGGTCACCCTGCGAGCCTATGAACCCGGCGATCGGTATCCATCGGCCGGGAGGATGACCGTCGGTGGTCGCGAGGATGATCCTGCCCGCCCAATAAGCTGGTGCCGTGCACGGAGAGTTCAAGGTTCCTGGTGGCAAGCTCGTCGTCGTCGACCTCGAGGTCGTGGATGGCGTCATCCGCAACTTTCAGCTGGCCGGTGATTTCTTTCTCGAACCGGACAGCGCTCTCGATGCAATCAACGAGGCGATCAACGGCCTGCCCGCCGAATCGGATGCGATCAGGTTCACCACCGCGGTCAAGGAAGCGCTGCCGAAGGATGCCGTGCTGCTCGGCTTCAGCGCCGAATCGATTGCCACTGCCATCCGACGTGCGCTGGCGGAGGCAACAAGCTTCAGCGACTACGACTGGCAGCTCATCATGGACACCTCGCGCCGCCCGGTGCTGCAGATGGCGCTCGACCAGGTGCTCTCCGACGAGGTGGGGATGGGTCGCCGCAAGCCGACGTTGCGCATCTGGGAGTGGACCAGCCCCGCCGTCGTCATTGGAAGCTTCCAGTCGGTGCGCAACGAGGTCGATCTTGAGAACGCGGCCAGGTATGGCTTCGAGGTCGTGCGCCGCATCAGCGGCGGGGGTGCGATGTTCATGGAGGCTGGCTCCGTCATCACCTACTCCATCTACGCACCGCTCGACCTCGTGCAGGGGATGAGTTTTGCGGACTCATACGCCTTCCTCGATGAGTGGGTCATCGTTGCGCTCAAGTCGCTCGGAATCGACGCCTTCTACCAACCGCTCAACGACATCACCAGTTCGAAGGGCAAAATCGGCGGCGCCGCGCAGAAGCGACTGAGCGCCGGGGATGGCTCGGTGCTGCACCATGTCACCATGAGCTACGACATGGACGGCGGCAAGATGACAGAGGTGCTGCGGATCGGGCGCGAGAAGCTCAGCGACAAGGGTACGAAGAGTGCCGCGAAGCGTGTAGACCCGCTCCGCAGTCAGACCGGCCTTGCCCGCGAGCAGATCATCGACACGATGACCTCCACGTTCACGCGGCTGTACGGTTCGACTCCGGGGGAGATCACCCCTGAAGAACTGGCCCGCGCTGAACAGCTCGTCGCGGAGAAGTTCAGCACCGAAGACTGGCTCCAGCGCGTCCCGTAGGGTGAAGTGATGGACGGCTGGATATATCTCGCCATAGCGGTGGCGCTCGTCATTGCCGGAGCCGTGGCGAACCGGCTCGGCTGGATCGACTTCTCCAACAAGAATCGGTCGAGCGGCAGCTTCGGCGGTGCCTTCGGCGGAATCGACGAAGTCTTCCATCCGACCAAACACGAGGCGCAACTGATCATCGAGCGCGAGGCCGTCCTCCCGGCACCAGCACCAACACCGGGAGACGGCGACAAGGGTGTGTACGACGGCCGCGTGCGCATCGACCTCGACGGCCGAAGCGACTGACCTACGCGCTGTCGCGGATGACCATCCGTGTAGGCATGATCGATTCCCGCGGCGTGGGTTCGTCCCGCAGCAGTCGCAGCAGTACTTCGGCCATCATCGCCCCCATCTCGCTGGACGGCTGGTGCACGGTCGTCAACTGGATGGTGCCGCTCGTGGCCGCGGGGCTGTCGTCGAAGCCGACGATCGAGATGTCGCCTGGCACGCTCACCCCTGCATCGCGCAACACCGACAGCGCGCCGACAGCCATCAGGTCGCTCGCCGCAAAGACAGCGTCAATGTCTGGGTCACGATCGAGAAGCTCGCGCATCGCGGCGGCTCCCCCTGCCATCGTGAAATCACCATACGCGAGCAGATCGGTTGGCATGCCCGCTGCTTTCATCGCATCCAGCCAGCCCTGTGTGCGGTCGATGGCCGCCTGCATATCCGCCGGTCCCGCGATCGTCGCGATGCGTTGACGACCCTTCTCGATGAGATACCGCGTGGCCATCGCTGACCCTGCGGCATTGTCCACGTCGACGAAATAGTTGGGGTGGGCTTCCGGGTGGAACGGCCGGCCACCGAAGACAACGGGCAAAGTGGCGTCAAGGGTCGAGAAGAATTCGTCCCCCGAGTGGTGCGAGACGACGATCGCGCCGTCCACGTTTCCCCCGAGCAGGTATCGCCGTGTCTTCTCGGAAGGCGATGCCGGACTGGCCAGCTGGAGGTTGAGAACGTAATCGCTGCTTTCCAGACCGCGAGTGATGCCCTGCACGACCGCGGCGAAGAACGGGTCGCCGAAGAATCGCGAGGTGTCTTCGGGCACGACCAGCGCTATGGCCATGGTCTGCCGATTGGCCAGCGATCTCGCTGCGCGATTGGGAACGTAGTTGAGCTGGGCGATCGCGGCGTTCACGGCCGAAATCACATCCGGTCGAACATGCGACGAACCGTTGACGACGCGCGACACCGTCGACCGCGAAACCCCGGCGGCAGCAGCGACTGCCTCGAGGGTGGGTGCCGGTTGGCGGCTCGGGCGCACGGTGGTCATGAAATCAGCCTAGCGAAGCGGCTCATCCACAGCGCGATCGGCGATGATGCGCCGGTACTCCATCGCGCTGTCCTTGAGCGAGCGCTCCAGAGTGTCGTAGTCCACCCGCACCAGTCCGAAGCGCTTGTCGTAACCCCACGCCCACTCGAAGTTGTCCATGAGCGACCAGTAGAAGTACCCCCCGACGGGAACGCCCGCGTCAATCGCGTCGAGGATGGCGTCGAGGTGCAGGCGAAGGAACTCAACCCGGTCGGCGTCGTGCACGACACCGTCGTCGCCGACGACATCGTCGTAGGCAGCGCCGTTCTCGGTGACGTAGATGTCGACGGAGGCAGGAGCGGTGTACTCCTCGTGAACCCTGCGCAGCAGGCGGGTCAGCCCCTCTGGCTGCACTTCCCAGTCCATTGCGGTGCGGGGAAGGTCGCGGCGGTGCCAGTGAACGCCTTCCGCCGCCGGGAAGGGTGAGCGCTTGGGCCGTTCCGAGGGCGCTGCGGTCGGGCCTTCCGCGCTGGACGGATGACCGCTGACCGACTCGCCGTGGTAGTAGTTCACGCCGAGCGCATCGATGGGCGTCGAGATGATCTCGAGGTCACCGTCGCGTACAACCGAATCGAACCCGTTGCCAGCGATGTCATCGAGCAGGTCGCGCGGATACTCCCCCCGAAAAATCGGATCGAGGAAGAAGCGGTTGAACTGCCCGTCGATGCGTCTCGCAGCATCAAGGTCGGCCGGGTCGCTTAGATCGACGGGGTCAGCAACCGTGAGGTTCAGGGTGATGCCGAGAGAGAGGCTGGCGTCGCGTTCGCGCAACTGCTGCACGGCGAGCCCGTGGGCGAGCAGCAGGTGGTGGCCCGCCGCGAGCCCGTCGGGCACGCTCTGTCGGCCGGGTGCGTGCTCGCCTCCGATGTAGCTGAGGAATGAGGAACACCACGGCTCGTTGAGAGTCGTCCAAGCGGTCACCCGGTCGCCCAGAGTGTCGTGAACGCTCATCGCGTACTCGGCGAACAGGTGAGCGGTGTCGCGATTGGCCCAGCCACCCTTCTCCTCGAGTGCCTGGGGCAGGTCCCAGTGGTAGAGGGTGAGCCACGGTTTGATGTTCTTCGCGAGCAGCTCATCGACGAGACGCGAGTAGAAGTCGAGCCCCTTGGGGTTCGCCCGCCCGCCATCAGGTCGCACGCGCGCCCACGACGTGGAGAAACGGTAGGTCTGCAGGCCGAGATCGGCCATGAGCGCGACATCGTCGACGTATCGGTGGTAGTGGTCGCACGCGATGTCCCCGTTGTCGGCGTTCACAACAGCGCCGGGCAGGCGCGAGAATGCATCCCAGATGGAGTCGGTGCGGCCGTCTTCGTGGGCTGCGCCCTCGATCTGATACGCCGCTGTCGCGGTACCGAACAGGAAGGTGGATGGGAACTCCCGGGTGCCTCCGGGCACGCCGGACGTGTTCTTCTGTGTGGTGAGCGTCATGGATTCAGCCCTTCACCGCTCCGGCCATGATGCCGCTGACCAGTTGCTTGCCCGCGAAGATGAAGAGCAGGAGAAGCGGGATGGTGGCGAGCACAACACCGGCCAGCACGATCGAGTAGTCGACGAAGTAGTTCGACTGAAGCAACGAGAGGGCCACCGGAAGCGTCGGGTTCTGTCGGTCGAGCACGATGAACGGCCAGAAGAAGTTGTTCCACGCGCCGACGAAGGTGAACAGGAACAGCATGGCCGCCGCAGGACGCGCGGCCACCACTCCCACGGTCCAGAACGTGCGGATCATGGATGCCCCATCGACCCTGGCCGCTTCGATGAGCTCGTCGGGAACGGCCTGGCGCAGGTACTGGGTCATCCAGAACACTCCGAAGGCGCTCGTCAGTGCGGGGAAGATGATCGCGCCGATCTGCCCCGTCCAGCCGAGTTCGGAGAAGAGGATGTACAGCGGTACGACGCCGAGCTGTTGCGGCACAGCCAGGGTCGCAACGACGAAGGCGAGCAGGGCGGGGCCACCGAGGAAACGCAGTTTCGCGAACGCCCAGCCGGCGAGGGTGGAGGTGATGACGACGGCCGCCGCAATGAGGAATGACGAGTAGATCGAGTTCCACAACGCGGGCCAGAAGTTGACAGCGGGGTTCGACATGACAGCGATCGCGTTATCGATGAAGTTGCCGCCTGGCCACCATGGCCGTTCGCGAAGTGACGTGGAGGTTCCGGAGCCGATGATGAACGACCACCAGAGGGGGAACGCCGCGCCGACGAAGACCGCGCCGAGCCCTGCATACACCCAGAAGCCGGGTCGATTGCCCTTGATCTTCCTGGTGCGCTGGTTGCGCCGATCGCCTTGGGAAATCTTGCCGGCTTCTGCAGCGATGGCCTGTGAACTCATGATGCCACCTTCTTTGTGCGTCGGCGCCGCTTGACTACGCCGCCGGGTCTCCCCTCGTCGCGCACAAGCGTGCGCGTGATGAACAGGTTGAGCAGCCCGATCGCGAGGATGATGAGAAATAAGATCCAGGCCATCGCTGCAGCTCGACCGAAGTTCCACTGCCCCCAGCCGATGTCGTAGAGATACAGCGTGATGGTCAGCCACTGCTGGCCGGCGCCACCGCGACCGAACTGGTCGAAGACCCTCGGTTCGTCGAAGATTTGCAGCCCTCCGATCGTCGCGGTGATGATCACGAAGATCAGGGTGGGCTTGAGCGAGGGCATCGTAATGCTGATGAACTGCCGGAACGGGCCAGCCCCGTCAACCGTGGCGGCTTCGTAGTAGTCCCGGTTCACCGCCTGCATCGCGGCCAGGAGGATGAGCGTGTTGTACCCGGTCCAGCGGTAGTTCACCATGGTCGCGATTGCGAAGTGGCTCCAGAACGGATCCTTGTGCCACGGGATGCCGTCGATTCCCAGATCGCCCAGAAACGCGTTCACGAGACCGAAGTTGTCGGCGAATATGGCGTTGAAGATGAGGCCGACGGCTACCGGCGCGACGACAAAGGGCAGGAGCACGCTCATGCGCCAGAAGGTTTTCGCACGCAGGTTTCGGTCGAGCAATGTGGCGATGAAGAGCGCGAGCAGCAACTGTGGGACGGTCGAGAGCAGGAAGATGCTGAAGGTGTTGCGAAGGGCAGTCCAGAAGTGTGGCTGCTGCATGATCCATGCGTACTGGTCGAAGCCAATGAACTGGCCGGAGTTTCGAACGAGGTCCCAGTCCATGAAGGAGATGACCGCGGTGAAGATGAGCGGGAACAGTCCGACGACCGCGAACGTGATGAAGAACGGTGAAATGTAGAGGTACGGCGAGACCTTGAGATCCCAGCGGCTGAGCCGGTTGGAGAACGAGAGTGTGCGAACCGGCTTACCGTTCACGGCGTCCCGCTTCACGGGGAGGTCGTTGCCGGGCTTCTTGGGCTTCGACAGGACTGTGCTCATGGCTCGTGCTTTCGGTTCCGGCGCGGAGTGAAAATGGGGCGTCGTTTGGTGCGGGCCGCCACGGGGGCGACCCGCACCAGTGAAGCGGCTAGAAGGCGGAGACCTCAGTCACCCAGGTGTTCCAGGCGGTGTCCTTGTCTTCGAGACCATCGAAGACGCGGGTGACCGCGTTCTGGAGCGCGTCGTGGTACTGGAAGTACTTCGGGCCCTTGAAGGTTGCGACCTTGATCGCCTCGGCGCGTGCGGTGAGGATCTCACCTGTCGGGGCGTTGTTGAAGTACTCGTTGGTTGCCGCGGCAAGCTCGGCGCTCGCGAGAGCGTCAACCTGGCTCGGGAAGGTGCCCGCGTTCGCGAACGCCTGCATCTGCACCTCGGGAGAGGTCAGCCACGCGGCGAGCTGCTGCGCAGCCTCGACGTTGGCACCGTTGGCGGGAACGGTCAGGTACGAACCGCCCCAGTTGCCGCCGCCGCCGGGGAATGCGTCAGCAAGGTCCCAGCCGGTGGTGTCAGCAGCGTTGCCGGAGATGACGCCGAGCATCCAGCCCGGGCAGAGCATGACGGCGAACTCGCCGCCGGAGAGCGACGCGAACCAGTCTTCACTCCACTGGCCGGCGTATGCTGCGATCGGAATCGCCTTGCTCACAACTGCGTCGTACGCAGAGGCGATCGCCGCGTTGTCGGTGGCGATGATGCTGCCATCCTCATTCTCGTAAGCGAGGGCCGACTGGTTCACGATGCCCTGGAGCACCGAGTTGGCCGAGTCGATGAACGGCTTGCCCGTCGCAGCGGTGTAGTCCGCGCCGATGCTGAAGAAGTTGTCCCAGCTGCCGTCGAAGAGAGCGGCCACTTCGGCGCGGTCGGTCGGAAGGCCGGCCGCCTCGAACAGGTCGGCGCGGTAGCAGACGCCCTGCGGGCCGATGTCCGTGCCGTACGCGATGAGGTTGCCTTCTGCGTCGGTCGCCGAGGCTTCCTTCCAGTCGAGCCAGCGGCCGGCGATGTCTGCCGGAACCGGTGCGAGCAGGTCGGAGTACTGCATGGCTTCGGTGAACCAGTCGATCTCGACTGCCTCGACGTCGGCGAGTCCTGACTTGCCGAGTTTCTGGAAGTAGTTGGCACGCGCGTCGTTCGACGTGGCTGCCTTGTTGTGGACGACCTCGATGCCGGTTTCCTCGGTGAACTGCGCGAGCAGCTCGGCCGTGTAGCCGAAGTCGTTGAAGGTGGCGAGCGTCAAGGTTGTCGGCGCTTCAGCTCCGGGCGTTTCAGTTGAACACCCGCTTGCGATCAGTGCAAATGCGGCAGCGCCAGCGATGGCGGCCACGGTGGTGCGTCGTGAGATGCTCACGGTCACTCCTTTGTGTGCGTGGGATAAGGGAGACTTCGTGGGAGCGCTCTCTTTTCGGGTTATGAGAGCGCTCTCACGAGATCGGCATCAGGATATTCACATGCGAACAGCCCTGTCAAGCACTGATTGGGAGCGCTCCCAGCCGCGCCCGGGCATCCGCTGCCGTTATTCCGCGGAAACTGGCGGGAATGGAGACCAAAACCGCGCAGGTAAATTTTCGGTCTCGCTGCCTTTTGCAATGTCGGGAAATTCTCAGCGGCGTTCCGGCTGCCAGCCGATACAGTCAAGAGATGCTCCCCCGGACCTCCCGCCCTGCGCGACTTATCATGAGCGTCGCATTCGCTCTCGTGGTACTCGCGGGATGTGCTGCTCCCCGTGACCTCCCCGTCGCCGTAGTGACCCCGACGGAGGAGCCCGCCCCGCAACCGCTGGTCACCGCGATCACCCCCGAAAGTGGATCCCTCGTCGCCGGCGAAGCGATCACCATCTCGGGCGAGAGCCTCGATGGCGTCACAAAGGTGACCTTCGACGGCATCGCGGCTCCGACAGTCACCCTCATCGACACGCAGAACGTCGAGGTCGTCGTTCCGCAGGTGGGTGACTACCTGCCAAGCACTGCCGTCGTGGAGGTCTTCGCCGGTGCAACCGCCATTCCCGCCTCGACTCCCCTCACCTACTCGTTCGAAATTCTCACCCCGGTCGACCGGCAACTCAACTACGCCTTTACTCACTGGAGCAACTACAACACTGCCGAGTACGGAGACTTCAACGCCTCGGGCGGCGACTGCATGAACTTCGTCAGCCAGACCCTCATCGCCCGTGGTTGGGAGATGACCGACGCCTGGTACAGCAGGAACGGTGGATCGCAGTACAAGTCGTCCTGGATCTATGTTCCCGCATTCGACAAGTGGCTGCGCTCCCACCCGGAATATGGAGCAGTCGAGCTCTCACTGGAGCAGCGCGACCAGGTCAAGGTCGGTGACCTGGTGATGTTCGATTGGAACGACAACAACCTGCTCGACCACATCCAGGTGGTGTCAGCAGTAACCGTTGTCGACGGTTTCACGCAGATCAAGATGGTTGGTCACAACAGGGACTACGACTACCGGGATCTCGATGAGACCATCACGGTCGACCATCCCGGCGGCGCTGCCTGGTTCTGGAGCCTGCCCTAGCCACGACGTCACGCGCCCAGCGACGCGTCGACGATCTCCTTCGCCTGCGCCTGCACGAGGGCGAGGTGCTCCGGGCCGTCGAACGACTCCGCATAGATCTTGTAAACGTCCTCGGTGCCGCTCGGCCGCGCCGCGAACCAGGCCCGGTCAGTGACAACCTTCACGCCCCCAACCGCTGCACCATTGCCGGGTGCCTCGCTCAGCCTCGCAGTGATCGGGTGTCCCGCGAGTGACTCCGCCACGATTGCGGAACCGGTGAGCTTGCCGAGGCGGCTCTTCTGCTCCTTGGTTGCCGCGGCATCCACGCGTTGGTAAGCGGGTTCGCCGAACCTCTCGGTGAGTTCGACATACAGCTGCGACGGCGACTTGCCGGTGACGGCCTGGATCTCGCTCGCGAGCAGCGCGAGGATAATGCCGTCCTTGTCGGTCGTCCAGACCGTGCCGTCCTTGCGCAGGAAGCTCGCACCCGCGCTCTCCTCGCCCCCGAACGCCACCGACCCGTCGAGCAGGCCAGGCACAAACCACTTGAACCCGACCGGAACCTCCCACAGCCTGCGGCCGAGAAACCCGGCAACGTGGTCAATCATCGAACTCGACACGAGGGTCTTGCCGATCGCCGCATCCTTGCGCCAGCCCGGCCGGTGCGCATACAGGTACTGGATGGCGACCGCCAGAAAGTGGTTGGGGTTCATGAGGCCGCCATCCGGGGTCACGATTCCGTGGCGATCTGCATCGGCATCGTTGCCGGTGAGGATGTCGAAGTCGTCTCTGTGGGCGAGCACCGATGCCATCGCCGAAGGACTCGACGGGTCCATGCGAATCTTGCCGTCCCAGTCGAGCGTCATGAACTCCCAGGTCGGATCGACACGCGGATTGACGACGGTGAGGTCGAGGCCGTAGCGTTCGGCGATGAGCTGCCAGTAGTGCACGCTCGCGCCGCCGAGCGGGTCGGCGCCAATGCGGATGCCCGCGCGCTTGATGGCGTCCAGATCGATGACGTTGATGAGGTCTTCCACATAGTTGCCGCGGAAATCGTAGGTCTCGACGGCGGTCGGCTCGGCCATCCTCACTTCTTTGTTGCCGCCTGCGATCAGCTCGTTGGCGCGATCGGCGATCCACTTCGTCGCCTCGCTGTCGGCGGGCCCGCCGTGTGGGGGGTTGTACTTGAAGCCGCCGTCCCTGGGAGGGTTATGACTCGGCGTGATGATGATCCCGTCGGCTTTTCCGGTGGTCGAGCCCGTCGAGACCCGGTTCCATTTCAGAATCGCATGGCTCAGCGCCGGCGTCGGAACGTAGTCGTCGAACTCATCCACGAGCACCCGCACGCCGTTTGCCTCGAGCACCTCGAGCGCAGTCGTTTCGGCTGGCCGGCTGAGGGCGTGGGTGTCCCGCCCGAGAAACAGCGGGCCGGTGATTCCCTCGCCCGCGCGGTACTCGACGATCGACTGGGTGATGGCCGCGATGTGGGTCTGGTTGAACGCGGTGTCGAGCGACGAACCACGATGGCCGCTCGTGCCGAACGCGACCCTCTGGTCGGGCTCCGCGACATCCGGAACCAGCTCGTAGTATGCCTTGATCAGCTGGGGCACATCGACGAGGTCAGAGGGCTGGGCGGGGGTTCCGGCACGATCCGTCATCTCTCCAGTGTGTCACCGCCCGCCCCACCCCGTACCAAATGCAGGCAATTCTCCGAACGCGGGCTCTTCCGCCGCGTAATTACGCTGGATGTCGCTCGATCGCCTGCATTTGGCACGTTGCCATAGGGTTGGGGGATGCCCGCCGAACGCCCCAGACACATACTCCTACCTGGGCCCCGCGGGAACCTTCACCGAGGCGGCTCTCGCCCAGGTTCCGCGGGCTGCCGGGAAGACCTGGCGGTCGGTCAACAACGTCGGGCAGGCACTGGATGATGTCGTGTCCGGGCGCAGCGTAGCCGCGATGATCGCGATCGAGAACACGATCGAAGGCGGGGTCAGCGCCAGCCAGGACGCGCTCGCGAACATCCCCGGGCTGCGCATCATCGGCGAGTACCTCGTGCCCGTGAATTTCGTGCTCGTCTCCCGGCCGGGAACGACCCTCGATCAGGTCAAGACGATCAACGCCCACCCGGTCGCCTACGCACAGACCCACCAGTGGCTCGACGCCAACCTGCCCGACCACGGCCACCTGCCGGCGACGTCGAACGTGGCGGCGGCATCCGCCCTGTTCGAGAACGACTTCGCGGATGCCGCCGTCGCGCCGCCCCGGATCACCGAGCACCATGCACTGGATGTTCTCGCTGAGAACATCGGCGACAATCCGAACGCGATCACCCGCTTCGTGCTCGTGAGCAAAACGACCGAGTTGCCTCAGCCGACCGGCTCAGACAAGACGAGCATCATCGCCGAACTGCCGGACGATACGGCCGGGCGCCTGCTGGAGATGCTCGAGCAGTTCGCCACCCGCGGCGTGAACATGAGCCTGCTCGAGTCACGTCCGATCGGCGATGAACTCGGACGCTACCGCTTCGTCATCGACCTCGACGGGCACATCCTTGACGAGAGGGTTGCTGACGCACTTCTCGGCCTCAAACGTTTCAGCCCGAATGTGATCTTCCTGGGCTCCTATCCGCGCGCGGACAAGCTCGAGATCACAACGACGCCGCGCTACGACAACGACGCGTTCATCGAGGCGAGGGACTGGCTGCGGGGCTTGATCAGCGGCGAGCCGACCGACTGAGCGGACGCTCCGTCCCCTCGACTTCCTCCTCCTTGGGGATGCGAACGACAAGCGCGGAGTGGTCGATCGTCGCCTTGATCGCGATCGCCTCGCCGAACCCGTCACCGTCGAGCTCGAACTCCTGTGGGCGCTCCAGACGCATGATGAGTTGGGTGCCCTTCATGTAGCGCATGCGTACGAATCTCTTTCGTCAGGCTCATGATCTTGCGTCCCACCTGGCTTCGGCGAAGCACGCCGTTCTCCCACACGATCTTGACCCAGACCTGGAACCAGCCGATGAACCCTTCGGGCCTCGAGTGCGACGACGTCGAAGATACCGTCGTCGACTGCGGCCTCCGGCAGCAGCAGGATGTTGCCCGGCAGCGAGCCGCAGTTTCCGATGAGCACCGTGTGCGCGTTCAGCGTTCTCGTCGGCCCGTCGTCAAGCTGATAGCGGATGCGCAGGCGGTTGCTATCGCGAATGGAGCGCCCGATCGCCTCCACGTAGGCGAGCCAGCCGACCCGCTTCTTCAGCTCTGCGCTCGTGTTCGCGACCATCTGGGCGTCGAGCCCGATTCCGGCCATCACGAGGAACGCGTTCGTCTCCTTCGTGCCGTCCGCCCGCTCCGCCTCGATGAGTTCCGAGGTCGATAAGGCGATCCTTGCCGGTGAAGGCCGACGGTGACCGACTCCTCCAGGTGGTCGAGCGTCGAGGTCCAGGTTGCGAGCGAGCAGGTTGCCCGTTCCGGAAGGCAGCAGCCCGATGGGAACGCCCGTTCCACGCAGCGCTTCCGCGACCGCCCGCACCGTGCCGTCGCCGCCCGCCGCCATGACGATGTCGGCGCCCTGCTCAAGAGCCTCCCGCGTCTGCGCGCCGCCCGGTTCACTCTCGGTGGTCTCGAACCACAGGGTCGTTTGCCAGCCGGCTTTGCGCTCCGCGACATCCACCGTCTTGCGCAGCGCGTCGATCTTCACCTTCGTGGGGTTGTAGACAACAGCAGCGGTATTCGACGAAGGGACTCGGGGGGGCTGCCATGGTACTCAACGCTACGGCATTGGGATGGGGAGCGCAGGAGCGCCAACATAGACTGTTGCGGTGATCGATCCCCAGCTCCTGCGCGACAGCCCGGATACCGTTCGCCGTTCGCAGGTCGCTCGCGGAGCATCCGCTCAGCTCGTCGATGACGCCATTGAGGCGGACCTGCGGCGCAGGGCTGCCATCAACGGTTTCGAGACGCCTGCGCGCGCAGCAGAATGCCTTCGGCAAGACGGTCGCCGCGGCGCCGAAGGAGGAGAAGCAGGCGCTCGTCGCCGAGGCGCAGGGCCTCGCCAGCCAGGTGAAGCAGGCGCAACAGGAATCAGCGGATGCCGAAGCCGAGTTCACGAGGATCGTCGGGTCAATAGCCAATCCCATCATCGACGGGGTTCCCGCCGGTGGCGAAGAGAACTTCGTGACGCTCAGGGAGGTTGGCGAGAAGGCGACATTCGACTTCGAACCGCGCGACCACGCCGAACTGGGCGAACTGCTCGATGCGATCGACATCACGCGCGGCACCAAGATCAGCGGAAGCCGCTTCTACTTTCTCAAGGGTGTCGGCGCTCGACTCGAGCTCGCCCTCATGAACATGGCGCTCGACAAGGCGCTCAGCGAAGGGTTCACGCCGCTCATCACCCCGACGCTGGTGCGCCCCGAGATCATGGCGGGCACCGGGTTCCTCGGCGAGCACTCCGACGAGATCTACTACCTGCCTGCCGATGACCTTTACCTCACCGGCACGAGCGAGGTCGCCCTGGCCGGGTACCACGCCGACGAGATCATCGACCTGTCGAACGGTCCGCTGAGGTACGCGGGGTGGTCGACCTGCTACCGCCGCGAAGCCGGCGCGGCAGGCAAGGACAATCGCGGAATACTGCGGGTGCACCAGTTCAACAAGCTCGAGATGTTCAGCTATGTGCTTCCGGAGGATGCCGAAGCCGAGCACGAGCGACTGCTCGCCTGGCAGGAGTCGATGCTGCAGGCGTGCGAGCTGAGTTACCGGGTCATCGACGTTGCCGCGGGTGACCTCGGGTCGAGCGCTGCCCGCAAGTACGACGTCGAGGCCTGGGTGCCGACCCAGGGCAGCTATCGCGAGCTGACAAGCACCTCCAACTGCACGACCTACCAGGCGCGCCGGCTCGACATCCGCTCCCGCACCGAGACGGGTAAGACGGCTCCCGTCGCGACGCTCAACGGGACCCTCGCCACCACTCGCTGGCTCGTGGCACTGCTGGAGACGCACCAGCGCGCGGACGGGTCGGTCGTCGTGCCGGCAGCGCTGCGCCCCTGGCTGGGCGGAATGGAAGTCATGGTGCCGCAGCGATGACGGAACGATGGCTGATCGCGCTCGACATCGACGGCACGGTTCTGCACGAGGACGGCGGAATGAGCGACGCTGTCATCGAACAGGTGGCTCGCATGCGCGACCTCGGCCACGAAGTGACGCTCGCGACCGGGCGATCGGTCGCGATGACACTGCCGGTGCTCGACCGGCTGGGGCTCACCCCGCAGTACGTCGTCTGCTCCAACGGCGCGATCACGCTCAAGCGGGACGCGGATGCTCCGATGGGTTACTCCCGCGACATCGTCGAGACGTTCGATCCCAGCGCGGTACTCACCACCATCCGCTCCAACCTCTCGACGGCGAACTATGCGGTCGAGGTGGAGAGCGGCCTGTACCGCTACACGGGGTTCTTTCCCGACGGAGCTCTTGGCGCGAGCAGCGAAATGGTGCAGTTCGATGAGCTTCTGCGGCAAAGGGCGACCCGTGTCGTGGTGATCTCGCCCGAGCACGCGATCGAGGACTTCCTCTCCGTCGTCGAGAAGATGGGGCTTCACAAGGTCAGCTACAACGTCGGATGGACGGCCTGGCTCGACATTGCCCCTGACGGTGTGAACAAGGCGACTGCGCTCGAGACGGTCCGCGAGCGGGTCGGCATCCCCCGCAACCGTGTGATGGTGATCGGTGACGGCCGCAACGACATCGACATGCTCGAGTGGGCAG
Organism: uncultured Actinomycetota bacterium; assembly: GCA_963848065.1. Lineage (GTDB taxonomy): Bacteria > Actinomycetota > Actinomycetes > Actinomycetales > Microbacteriaceae > CAWKBZ01. Next base: position 634,916 of record CAWKBZ010000002.1, read on the forward strand.
CGGTGGAAGGCAGGGCCATCGCGATGGGCCAGGCACCACCCGAGGTGCGCGCAGCAGCCAACGAGATCACCGCCACCGACATCGACGACGGTGTTGCGCGTGTGTTCGAGAAGCTCTGATCGGTCTCCTTAGAGAGGCGTTCCCAGCACTTTAACAGCTTGTGGAATGGGCGACTGTTGCTCATCCATCAGCTATGATCATGGCTGGCATTCCGGGAGGGCTGTCCGAGCGGCCGATGGAGCCAGTCTTGAAAACTGGTGGGCAGAAATGTCTCGTGGGTTCGAATCCCACGCCCTCCGCTCGTTGGTACTGAATCGCTGCGCACCAGGAAACACAAGGGAGATCTCGTGAACGAATTGCGTCCACGGTCGAACCGGTCACGGGTCCCCGGAATCGCGCGTCATGGTCGCCTGAAGAAAGCCAACCCGTGGAAGGCGATCGTCGGGTTCCTTGCAGCGACAACAGCCGTCGCGCTCGTCAGCACCGTGTCGGTCGGCGCCGTCGCGGCGTGGCAGCTCACCTCGAACATCACCGACAACGAGATCGTGATTGTCGGCAAGACCATCGCGCCCCCGCCCAGCATCGGTGCATACCCCGGCGGATTCAACATCCTTGTCGTCGGAAGCGACACCCGCGAAGGCCAGGGCGGGATCGGGGGCTCGATAAGCGGAGAACTCAATGACGTGACGATGCTGCTGCACGTCTCCGCTGACCACTCGAGCGCTGTCGCCGTCAGCTTCCCCAGAGACCTCGTTGTACCGCTGCCGGCATGTCCCAACGGCGGGCCCGCGACCGGCCTCCCGATCAACACGACGCTCTCCTATGGCGGGCTCACCTGCACCGTGCTCACGGTGGAGAAACTCACCGGTCTTGAGATCCAGTTCGCTGGCGTGATTACCTTCAACGGTGTGATCGAAATGTCGAATGCAATTGGTGGCGTGGATGTCTGCATCAACGAACCCATCAACGACCCGTGGTCGGGCCTCTACCTCCCCGAGGCCGGGACGCACACCCTCTCCGGGTGGGATGCCCTAGCATTCCTCCGTTCCCGGCACGGTGTCGGCGACGGCAGCGACCTGGGGCGCATCAACTCGCAACAGGTGTACCTGTCGTCACTCGTGCGGAAGCTCAAGAGCAACGACACCCTGTCAGACCCGCTCGCGCTTTACGGACTGGCTTCCGCCGCGACGACGAACATGAACCTCTCGCAGAGCCTGAACAAGATCGACACGATGATAGCCATCGCCCAGGCCCTCCGGAAGATCGATCTGGACAAGGTCGTGTTCACGCAGTACCCGGGAACGACGGGTCATACCGAGGGCATCTACGCCGGCAAGGTTGCCCCGAACAAGGCGGCCGCGACCAAGCTGTTCGATTACATCCGTGCGGACCAGCAGTTCGTGCTGGGGGAAACCCGCTCGATCGGTTCGGTGCCGGACCCCAACGCGCCGGTTGCAGAACCAGGGGATACTCCTGTGACCAGTGACCTTCCAGTGCTCAATAACGTCATGGGCCAGACCGCGGCCGACTACACCTGCGCCAAAGCGAACTGACGCAAAGAAGAGGGTGGTGAGCCTCTCGCCGCCTACCCATTGCGACGAAAGACCCACCTTCTCACTCAGCTACGACCCGAACTGTCTGCCTTGTGAGAATCGGTTCTGACTGGCTCCGCCTAACGGCAGGAACCAGCCAGAAGTTCGTGGGTTCGGGTCCGACGACACATCTGTCACGCGAGATAAACTCTAGCGCGAGCCGGGGGTCGACGTGTCCTCCAAAAGGGGGACAATTTCGGGTTACACGATGTCGCGGCATCCACCAATTCGGTGCCGCTCCGGGCCGACGGCTATGATGGCTGACGCAATACTTTTGGAGACGTCGCATAGTCCGGCCTAGTGCACCACCCTGCTAAGGTGGAGTACCCGTAAGGGTACCGAGGGTTCAAATCCCTCCGTCTCCGCTCATTCCTCCGGAGCGCCCCACCCGCTCATCCAGCCACGCGACCAGGTCGCCAATGACCTCTTCCCGATTGGTCTCGTTGAAGACCTCGTGCCGTGCCTCGTCGTAGATGATGACCTGCACATCGGTGAGCTTCGATCGTCGCAGGTACGCCTGCGCGAGACCGCGCACGCTGCGCTCCCCACCGAGTGAGTCCTCACTGCCGATCATGATGAGCAGCGGGAGATCCTTGCCGAACTTGCGCGCGGGAGCCCCGTACACGCGCAGTCCGTCGATGGGGCCGAAGAGCTTTAGCGCATCCGCATAGAAGGTGAGCGGGTCATCCACAAATGCCTGTGCGACGAGCGGATCACGGCTGAGCCACTCGAAACCGGTGGTGCCGAGGTGCTTGTGCTTCGCGTTGAGGTCACCGGGGTTCATGCGGTGCGGCAGTCGGTGAGCGGTTCCGGTGAGCACGACCGCGTCGTAGTCCTTCGCGTGCGTGTTGAGAATCGTCTGGATGATGATCGAGCCCCAGCTCTGACCGAGGAAAACGATCGGCAGTCCGGGGTTCTCCTGCTTGATCAGGCCGGTGAACTGGTGCACGCCCTCGAACACGGCACGCATGCCGCCTGGTCCGAGCTTGCCGAGCCTGGTGTGGTCGTCGGCGTACTGCTCCATGCCCGTCTTGCCGTGGCCCCTGTGGTCGTCGGCGTAGACGGAATAGCCTTCGGCGACGAGCTTCTGGGCGAGGTATTCGTACCGACCGGCGTGCTCACCGAGGCCGTGACAGATCTGCACGACACCCCGCGGCTTGGCCGCCTTCCACGCGTAATAGTGGATTGTGATGCCGTGGGCGTCCACATAACTGTGATCGCTGCGGACCGCCGTGAACTTGGGCACGTGAACCTCCTTGTTGAGGTAATCGTACTGTCGACTACGCCTCGCGCGTGATCTCGACCGTGACGAACAACTCCGAGGCGTGCGAGCCGGCATACACTCCGCGCAACGGCGCGACGTCGTTGTAGTCGCGCCCGTGACCCACCGCGACATGACGGTCACCGATGTCGATGAGGTTGGTCGGGTCGAAGCCGCGCCAGTCGCCACAGAACCATTCCAACCAGGCGTGGGACTCCCCCGCAACCGTGTGGCCGATTTCCGCATTAGGCAGTGGATGAAGGTAGCCAGAGACATAGCGTGCGGGAATGCCGACCGACCGAAGCGCGCCGAGGGCGAGGTGGGTGATGTCCTGGCAGACGCCCTTGCGAACCGCCCAGGCCTCCGCCGCAGTCGTTTTCACCCCAGTGACACCGTGCATGTACTCGACGGCTTCGCCGATCGCCGTGCAGATCCTGAGCGCCGCCTCGCACGGGTCGCTGCTGTCTGCGAGAACTTTGGTGGCCAGTTCGGCCACCTCCTGCGGCGGCGCGGTGCGGCGGGTCTGCTTCGTCTGCTCCACGTACTCGGTGGCTCTCGCCGCAGCATCCGCCAACTGTTCCCAGCCGAGGCGATGTTCCGGATGCGGGCGCGGGCGCACCTCCACGAGGCTCGTCGCGGTGAGGGAGAGTTCCGAGTGTGGGGTGAGGATGTCGAACGACGACACCTGCGTCCCCCAGTAGTCGATGTAATTGTGCTGGTTCGACACCGGCAGGATGTCGAGCTTGGAGAACAGCACGAACTGGTCGCTGCTGCTCATCGGCAGCATGCGCGCCTCGTTGTAGGAGGCGTTGACCTCGCCGCCGTAATGGAAACCGGTCAGGTGCTTGATGCGTAGACGGTTCATCAGATCTCCCGCACCCAGCTCGGTGCCGCGTTGGTGGGGAAGTAGCGCTGGCGGATCGCCTCGGATGCGGCACTTGTGGCGAGCTGCACATTGTCCATGTGCAGCGGCAGGTCGGCAAGAATCTCGGTGATGGGCCGGTACTCGAGCTCGCTGCGGATCTGGCCGAGCTGACGCAGCGCGTGGTCGCTCACCCCGACCCTCTCGTTGCGCGGGTCGATGTCGCGCATGCACTGCTCCGCCCTGCTCACAGAGAAGATGATGCTGCGTGGGAAGAGCCGGTCGAGCAGCAGGAATTCGGCCGCGTTGGTGGCGCTCGGCACCCCGCGGTAGGTGCGGAGGTAGGCCTCGTACGCGCCGACGCTGCGCAGGATGGTCGTCCATGATGGACCGCTCGCCTCGGTCAGCGACCGGGTCGCAAGCAGACGAGCCGTCATGTCGGCGCGTTCGAGGCTGCGTCCCAGCGTGAAGAAGCTCCACGCTTCGTCCCTGCTGGTGGATGACTCGATGATCCCCACGGCGAGCGCCGAGCGTTCTCGAACCCAGCCGAAGAACTCGTGCACCTTGTCGCTCGCGACCTTGCGGGGCATCCGCGCCCGCGTCGTGTTGAGCGCCTCCCACAGTTCGGTGCTCACGACCTCCCGTGCCCGGCGGGCGTTCTCGCGAGCGGCGCCCAGGGAGTAAGCGATGGACGCGGGCTGGTTGCGATCAACCGCCAGAATTTCGAGCACGTTCTCACGGGTGAGTTGGGCGTCGTCGTCAGGGATTTCAGCGCCCATCACACTGAGCAGCGACCGGCAGGCGAGGTTCTCCTCGATCCAGGGATCTTCGAGCAGCAGTTGCAGGTGCACGTCGAGGATGCGCGCCGTGCCGTCGGACCGTTCGATGTAGCGCCCGATCCAGAACAGGCTTTCGGCGATGCGGCTCAGCATGGGGTGCCCTCGGTGATCGAGCTTTTCGAGCGCCGTACTGAGCCCGTCGAAGTGATCCCGTCGGTGAGGTCTCGACAAGCTCGACCACCGGTCTGTGCTCGACCACCGGAAATTCTGGTTTGCTGCTGCTGTTCGTCCTGTCTGGCACCGCGCGGTGCGTCCTGGGGGGAATGATCCTGCAGGTGCTCGCTCGTGATGATGGGGATCGACTGGGTGATCGCCGCCTGGTCGGCCACGAGCCCCTGGATGCTGTGACGGGACACCTGCAACTGGTCCTGCCCGACCACCCACGTGTCCTTGGATCCTCCGCCCTGGGAGCTGTTGACGACAAGCTCGCCTTCCGGCAGGGCAACCCGGGTGAGCCCGCCCGGCAGTACCCACACGTCGCGTCCGTCGTTGACGGCGAAGGGGCGCAGGTCGGCGTGCCGGGGGCGGATGCCGTCATCCACCAGTGTGGGAATCGTCGACAACTGAACGACCGGCTGCGCAATCCAGCCTCGCGGGTCGGCGATCAGTTGCGCACGCAACGTCTCCAGTTCGGCAGCGGATGCCGCGGGCCCGACCACGAGGCCCTTGCCGCCGGATCCGTCCACCGGTTTCACGACGAGCTCATCGAGGCGGTCGAGTACCTCTTCGAGGGCTCCCGGGTCTTCGAGGCGCCAGGTCTGCACGTTGGGCAGGATCGCTTCTTCGCCCAGGTAGTACTGGATCAGTTCGGGCAGGTAGGTGTACACGAGTTTGTCGTCGGCGACACCGTTGCCGACCGCGTTGGCGATCGTCACGTTGCCGAGCCGGGCCGCGAGCAGCAGCCCGGGCGAGCCGAGCATCGAGTCGGCGCGGAACTGCAGCGGGTCGAGAAACTCGTCGTCGACCCGACGGTAGATCACGTCGACGCGTGTCGGGCCGGCGGTCGTGCGCATCCACACCCTGCCGCCGGAGCAGAACAGGTCGCGTCCTTCGACCAGTTCAACCCCCATGAGGCGCGCGAGCAGCGTGTGCTCGAAGTAGGCCGAGTTGTAGACGCCGGGGGTCAACACGACGACGTTCGGGTCGTCGATGCCGTCGGGAGCGGATGCCCGCAGCGCCTGCAGCAACTTGTTGGGGTAGTCACCAACTGGTCGCACCCTCATGCTCACGAACAGCTCGGGAAGGGTCTGCGCCATCACCCGCCGGTTGGAGATGACGTAGCTGACGCCGCTGGGAACGCGCACGTTGTCTTCGAGGACTCGCCAGGCGCCCTGCTCGTCACGGATGAGGTCGATCCCGCTGACGTGAATGCGCACACCGTTGGCGCTCTCGATGCCGGCCGCTTCGCGATGGAAGTGATTGGAGGAGGTGATGAGCCCTGCCGGGATGACTCCGTCACGGACGGCGGCCTGGGGCCCGTAGATGTCGGCGAGGAACCGTTCGAGCGCCTGAACGCGCTGCTTGACTCCGGCTTCGACGTGCATCCACTCGGTCTGGCTGATGACCCGCGGCACTGCATCGAGGGGGAATGGCCGCTCCTCCCCGGCGAAGTCGAAGGTGACCCCCTGGGCCAGGTAGCTGCTGGCGAGGGAGTCGGTTCGCCCGCGGAGTTCTTCCTGGGTCATTCTGGAAAGGGCGGAGTGAATGTCCTTGTACGCATCCCGCGCGGTTCCCGGGGCGGAGAACATTTCGTCGAAGGCGACAGCGCCTTTGGACCGTGTGGCCGTTGCGCCGTAGCCGTCGAACAGGTCACCCATGCAGCGAGCTTAGTGCGGGAGTGTTGCGCTGGTGTTTCCGGCGAGTTCGGCTTCGAGGCGCTCCACGTCGGCGCGGTGGCACAGTTCGGTTGCTGGTGTCATGGCGGTCGCGGTGCCTGCCGCCACACCGGCGCGGAATGCGACATCCATTTCCCGGCCCTCTGCCAGACGGAGCATGAAGGCACCGAGGAAGCTGTCGCCCGCGCCGACCGTGCTCTGCACCTCAACCTTGGGTACGCCGAGCCGGCTGAGGCCGTCTGACGTGGCGAGCACCGCGCCGGCGGCGCCGAGGGTGAGGGCGACCGCTTCGGCGGATCGGCGCGCGACGAGTTCGCGAGCCGCATCCTCCTTCTCCTCGATCGTTTCGAGTTCGCGACCGACGAGTTCGCGCAGTTCCCTGCCGCTCGGCTTCACGAGGAAGACGCCCTCATCGAGGGCTGCGGCGAGTTCGTCACCGGATGCGTCGATGACGCAGCGAACTTCCCTCTGCTTGGCCGTCCGCGCGATTCGCGCGTAGAAGTCACTCGGGATGCCGGGCGACAGGCTTCCGCTCGCGACGACGTATCCGCCGGGCTGCATTGCGGTTTCGACCGCGACGAGGCACGCCTGCCATTCGGCTTCCTGCATCTCGGGGCCCTGCAGCACGAACCGGTACTGCTCGCGCGTTTCCGTTTCATCCACGGTGAAGCTTTCACGAGTGGATCCCTCGATGGGTATCGGCAGGCCGATGATGCCCTCTGCGTCGAGCAGTTGCCGGTAGATCTGACCGGTCGGTCCGCCGACGGCGAAGATCGCGATGGTGTTGCCGCCGAGGCGCTGCACGACGCGCGACACGTTGACACCTCCGCCGCCGACATCGAGCCGGGTGGGACCGCAGCGCATCTTGTGCTCGCTCATCACCTTGCCGGTCGAGGTGCTGACATCGAGGGCGGGGTTCACGGTCAGGGTGACGATGGGGGTGGCATGATTCGTCGCTGGCATGGTTTCAGCCTACGGGTGGCAACCCGCACGCTGCCGTTGTGCAGGACGCGCTCGCTCGTTGCCGGCTCTGCGTCGTTCATGTTGTACAGGGCGGCATCCATGTTGTACAGGGCGGCATCGCCGCTGCCCCGGCACGTTGCCACTCACGTTGTGCAGGACATATCCGCGAGCGACGCTGCACGCGCCCCTCACGTTGTGCAGGACAGGGTGCCGGCGACTCCTGGAAGAAAGTCGCGTCCTGCACAACGTGAGTGTGCAGACTGCGGGTGGGCGGTCCGCCATTCGAATAGTGCCGTGGCCATGAAGGCGCATGACTTCGAACTCGCGTGGGCTTGCAGCGCGAGCGAGCGGTATGAGTGGATGAGTCATGATCAACGGCTACTCGGCGCAGCAGGTACGCGCTGCAGAAGGCCCTCATCTCGCAGCTGGCGAACCGCTCATGCAGCGAGCGGCTGCCGGGCTGGCTGGGGTGCTGCGAGAGCTGATGCCTGCGCGAGACGGTCGGGTGCTGCTGCTCGTCGGCTCCGGGGACAACGGCGGTGATGCGCTCTTCGCGGGCGCCGCGCTCGCGGCCGACGGCGTGCGCGTCGACATCGTTGCCACGGGCGAGCGGATGCACGAGGCCGGCCTGCGGGCCGCAGTCGACGCAGGCGCTGCGATTGTCGACCAACACGTCGAGTCCGCTACACACTCGAACATCGTCGTCGACGGCATCCTCGGAACAGGAACAAGCGCCAACCCAGCCCTGCGCGGTACCGCCCGCGACATCGTCGCAGCGCTCAGGCCCGTCGTCGAACGCCCCGGCGGCCCCATGGTGGTCGCCGTCGACATCCCGAGCGGCATCAATCCGAATGACGGTGCCGTGCCCGATCCGACGGTGCTGGCAGCGGACGTGACGGTCACCTTCGGCGCATACAAGGCTGGTCTGCTGCTGAAGCCCGCATCCGCATATGCCGGCGAAATCCGGCTCATAGACCTGGGTCTCGGGCCGGACTTCGAAGGTGTGGAGCCCCTCGTGCGGGTCACCCGCTAGCGTTGTGGCGATGTCACGATCACTCACCGTCGCCCTCCCCACGCGAGAGCACGCTGTGCGCCTCGGCGTCGTACAGAGCCAGACGCTCGGGTTCGACGGCGTCGCCGACACCCTGCCGCCCGGGCTCACCTACTGCAACGCCGTCGAAGTGCACGAGGCCTCCACCGGGGAACTGGCCCTCGCCCTCATCCTGTCCAGCCTGCGCGGTCTGCCCGAAGCCGTGCTGGCCCAGACTGACGGGCGCTGGGCGCATCGGCAACACCCCGGCCTTGCGGGGCGCCGGGTACTGCTGCTCGGCGTCGGTGGGGTCGGTCAGGAGATCGAGAAACGGCTCGTTCCATTCGATGTCGATCTCGTGCGCGTCGCGACGACCGAGAGAGTGGATGACCGCGGGCGCATCCACGGCTGGCAACACCGACGCACTCACGAGTGCTGCGATGCAGGGCAACATCACGGCCGCCCTCGACGTCACCGACCCGGAGCCGTTGCCGCCCGATCACGCGCTGTGGCGCGCACCAGGGGTGCTCATCACGCCGCACGTCGGCGGCAACACCGGCGCAATGGCGGCCCGGATCGACCGGGTCATCCTTCGGCAGGATCAGTCGATCAGCCCCAGCAGGTTGTTCGCCACCGTCGAATGCACCGACTCGGTGTCGCTGGGGTGATAGATACCGGCGAGCACGTCGCGCTGCAACCGGGAAAGCTCACTCGACGACCGATACGCCCCACCGCCGGAAATCCGCATCGCCTGGTCGACAACGTGGCGAGCGGTTTCCGTCGCCCGGTGCTTCACGCCGGTGAGCAGCCGGAACCACTCGAACCCATGATCGACGAGAGCGTCGACATCCGCTGCGACCGCCTCAATCTGGGGCGCAATCGCATCGAGCGCGAGCGCGGCATCCGCCACCCGCCACCGGATATCGGGGTCCTGGGAGTACTGCCGCCCCTCATGCTTCAGGCTCGTGCGACGGTGGCTCGCCTCCACCGCGAGCTCGAGAGCGCGGTCGGCAATTCCTGAGTAGACGGATGCCACCAGCACGAGAAAGTTCGCGAAGATTCCGAAAATGAACGGGTCCGCGCTCGGGCCTACCGGCAGCACGCGCGAAATGCGTTCAGCGGGAACCACCGCACCACTCAGGATCGTGGTGTGGCTCTGCGTGGCACGCTGCCCGAGCGCGTCCCAGTCCTCGACCGTGCTCCAACCGGGAGTGTCACGAGTGAGAAAGCCGTGCACGAGTTCGTCGCCATTGCGGCCGAAGATGCCGAGCCGCGTCCAGGCGGGTGCGAGGGACGTGAAAATCTTGGTGCCGGTGAAGGAGTAACCACCAGCATCCACCGGCTCTGCCTTGGTGAGGGAATCGAAGAGCACGAGGTCGTTACCCGCCTCGGAGTTGCCGAAGGCGAACAGTTCCCCTGCGGCGGCATCGGCGAGCACCCAGTCAAGGCTGCTGTCGCCGCGCTCGGAAAGCACCCGCGCAACGCCGGTCCAGACGAGGTGCATGTTGATTCCGAGCGCGGTTGCGGGCGCGAATGCCGCCAGCCTCCGCTGGTCACGCGCGGTATCACGCAGCGAACGGGATTCGAGGTAGCCCGCGTCACGCAACTCACGGAGGTCCTCGTCGAAGAAGGCATTACGTGCGTCGTAGTCGGACGCGCGCGAGCGCAACCGGGCGAGCAGCGCATCATCCAGCAGGGGCACCCCTCAAAGCTAGCCGCTCGAGCCCCTTAAAGGTTTGAGCGCCAGTCGTCAAGCCGTGACGAGGGGCCCGCGTGTCGGGTTATCGTCAAAACACTCACCCGTCCCATTGGAATCCCCCGTGTTCTGGCTCTCTTCAATTCTCGCGACCTCCTTCGCCATCGTCGCGATCGGCGTGCTCGCTCAACTCGCGTGGCTTCGTCGGCACCTGCGCTACCCGTTCGCGTTCGTCGCGAGCGTGCTGGGGATTTCGGTCGTGGCCATCCCTGTCAGTGTGTGGCTGACGCTGAACGAGATTGCAACGAGCGATCCGACCGCGCAATTCGCCATCGCTGCGCAGTTCCTGCTGCTTGTCCTCGTCGTGGTGCTGTTCACCTGGCTTCGCCATGCCCCCATCAGCGCGTCGACCAAGCGACGGATCCTGGTGGTCGGCGCCCACCCCGATGACCTCGAACTCGCCTGCGGCGGGTCACTCGCCCGGTTCGCGGATGAAGGCCACCAGGTGCTCGCGATTGTCATGAGCCACGGGAGTGGCGGCGGCGATGGCGCCACCCGCGAGCAGGAGGCGATCGCCGGGGCCGAGGGTCTCGAGCTCGCCGGGATCACCGTGCAGGATTTCACCGACAGCATGATGGCCACCGAGATCGACCGCATGGTGAAGGTCATCGAGCTCGCGATCGAGCTATTCCGCCCCGACGTGATCCTCACCCACTCACAGCACGACCAGCATCAGGACCACCACGCCGTTCACCTCGCCACGATGCGTGCCGGGCGGCGCAGCCCCACCATCCTGTGCTTCGAGAGCCCGTCAGTGACGCGGGACTTCGCCCCCAACTTCTTCATCGACATCAGCGGTTACGTTGACGCGAAGATTGCCGCCGTGCAGCGCCACAAAGACCAGTCACGCAAGCCCTACATGAGCGCGAAGGGCCTGCACGGCATGGCCGTCTTCCGCGGCGGCCAGGCGAAGACGGCTGAGGCGGAGGGGTTCGAGATCATGCGCGCCCTGTCATCCACGATCGGCGACCTCTAACCGATCGACTGCGCCCCTGACGCGCCGAGCTGCCGTCGCGCCTCGTCGATGAGCGCCAGTTGATCGATGGACGCTGCGAGTGGATGAAGCGGGGACTCCGTGAGCCCGTCGGCGATGTCCCGCGCGACCGCCACAGCCTGAAAGCAGAGGCCGTCACGCCAGCGCAGCCCGGAGTCGTCGTCCCATCGGATCGGGTCCGCCTCATCCGCGGGAAAGACGGTGAATCCGCTCGGAGCCATGAAAGGTCCGTCGAACTCGACCCGGGCCCCTGTGCCGGAGACCATGGCGCGAATCCCGGTCGCCACCCGCATGCTCGTCGTGAGCACCGCCTGGGCGCCACTGGCGGCGTAGTCGAGCACGAGCGCGCACTGGTCTTCGACACCCGTACTCGCGAGGGTGCCGGTCGCCGTAATGCGAGTCGGAGCACCGAGCACAAGTCCGGCGAACCACACCGGATAGACACCGATATCGAGCAGTGCTCCGCCGCCGAGCGCGAGATCGAATGGGCGGCTCGTGAGATCCGAGCCGAAGTCGGAGCCGAAGTCGGCGGTCACTGTGAGCACGTCGCCAAGGTCGCCCGCCGCCAACAGCTGGGTGAGCACGTCGATCTGCGGCAGGAAACGCGACCACATCGCCTCCATCGCGAACACCCCTGCCGCTCGGGCGGCATCCGCTATCTCGCGCGCTTCATCAGCATTGAGGGCGAGCGGCTTCTCGACGAGCACGTGCTTGCCGGCGTTGATCGCGAGCAGTGCGAGTCGGCGGTGCTCGGCGTGCGGTGCCGCGATGTAGACCACGTCGACTGAGGGGTCTGAGACCAGTTCCTCGTAACTGCCATAGCTGGTTTCGATTCCGTGCTCGCGGGCGAACGCTTCGGCCCGCGACATCGTGCGCGACGCGACCGCGTGCACCCTCTGGTCGGTATTGGCATGAAGGGTTCGCACCCAGTCACCCGCAATTCCGCCAGGGGCGAGCACGCCCCACCGGAGCATGGGCCCGCCGCGAAGTTGCGCGATGGTGGTCGTCGGGAGGCTGATCACTGCCCAACCCTACCGATGAGGGGCGCCAAATCGCCCTTCGCGGGCGGGCGGAAGGGCGATATGGCACCCCTCACGTCACGCGAGGGCCTCGCGGATGGCGCGGATGCCCCGCTCCACCTCCGCGAAGCTCGTGCTGAGCGGTGACAGGCCGAGGCGGATGCCGTTCGGCCGCCTGAAGTCGGGGATCACACCCTGCTCCCACAGCCGCGGCATGATTCCTGCGAACCCGTCATGGTCGAGGGTGATGTGGCCGCCCCTCCGGTCGGGGTCGCGGGGGGTGGCGAGCACGGCATCCGCCAGCAGTTCGTCGCTGAGCCGGATGGCGAAGTCGGTCAGCGCGGTCGACTTCGCGCGTACGGCAGCGAGTCCGAACTCGTCAAGCAGGGCGATGGTGTCCTGCATGGCGAGCATCCCGAGGATCGGCGGCGTGCCGCTGAGAAAGCGGCGGATGCCTCAGCCGGCTCATACCCCTGCCCCATCTCGAACGGTGCGCGGCTGCCGAGCCAGCCCTGGATCGGCTGCCGCAACTCCCCCTGGAGATCCTTCCGCACGTACGCGAAGGCAGGAGCGCCTGGACCGCCGTTCAGGTACTTGTAGCCGCACCCGACCGCAAGATCCGCTCCCCAGGCGTCCAGTTCGACGGGTACGACTCCGGCGGAGTGGCTGAGGTCCCACAGAATGAGGCCCCCGACCGCGTGGACCGCATCGGTTACGGCAGCGGCATCCACGAGATGTCCGGACCGGTAGGCGACGTGACTGAGCACGACGGCGGCCGTGCGCTCGCTCACGGCCGCGTGAACGTCGTCGGCCGTCACGCCGCGTGCGGCGTCGATCCACCTGAGCTCCAGACCCCGCTCGGCGGCGATGCCCTCGACCACGTAGCGGTCGGTGGGAAAATCGTCGCGGCTGACGACAAGTTCGGTGCGGCCGGGGCGGGCGTCGACCGCAGCGCGCATGAGCTTGTAGAGCAGCACGGTCGTGGAGTCACCAATCACGGTCTGGCCAGCGGATGCTCCCAGCGCGACCCGCGCAAGATCGTCGCCGATACGAAGCGGCAGTTCGAGCCAGCTCTCATCCCAGCCGCGGATGAGCCGGGTCGCCCACTGCTCGTCGATGAACTGGATCATGCGCTCTCGGGATGCAGCGAGCGGCCGCCCCAGGGAGTTGCCGTCGAGGTAGGCGGTCACGCCCTCGGCCGGCAGGAAACGATCGCGCGCTGGCGCGAGCGGATCAGCGGTGTCGAGAGCCGCGGCATCCACTCGCGTGCGTCGCATCCGGTAGTTGGTGAGTTGCTCGCCGCTCGGCCCTACCTGCTGTTCGGACTCGACGACGAACCCCATCAGTTCGAAAACCGGTCGGGAGGTGATGCTCGCGTTTGCCGTCAGTTCGGCGAACCCCCGCGCTGCGCCCTGCGCGATGATGGTGCGCAGCAGGGCGGTTGCGACTCCGGTGCGGGCCTCGTCGGGGTGCACGAAGAGCATGTCGATGTATCCGTCCGGCAGCAGGTCGGTGAACCCGACCACCCGGCCATCGACCTCGGCGACGAGAGTCCCTGCCTCCGCGCGGCGCGCCCGCCACGCATCATCCAGCGGCCGGTCGCCTCTCGACCATGCGGTCAGCTGCGCGGGTGAGTAGTCGCCGGCAGCGAGGGCATGGATGCTGCGGACAAAGACCTCAAGCGTCGCCGCAGCGTCGTCAGGGCTGTAGGAACGGATCAGCATTCCCTGATCGTATGGGCTTCGCGCTGATCGACCGTCGGTTGCCCCCCTTTCCGCCGCCGGGTACCCTGAAGGCTGCAGCGTCTTGTTAGGCGAGGCTTCTGCGCGAATACAGGCCACTGATCTGACGACGTCGAGAGACGCCCAAGATCAGGACAGGTTTCCCCGGCTTAAGGGGTAATCCCAAGTGGCTTCTCCTTACGGGGGATTACGTCGCGCAGTGCCAAAGCTCTTACATGGAGATGCGTGAGAGGCGGCTCAGCATTGTGCTGGTCTGCTCGAAGAAAATGAAGTGGTTGAAGGAGGTGACCCGCGTGAGTGACGGACATAGTCGATTGCCGTACCGCCGCGAAGAAGGTCGCCTCACCGAAAGGTACTGATCCTTCTCTCGGTGGTGCGGCACGCATCCGCTTCATCCACTGGCGCAGCCCCGCTCGCCAACGAACCGATTGAGAAGTAACAGCCATGGAAGCCAACGACGAGCGCGACTTCAACAGCCTCACGGAGGAGATCGAGCGGAGCCTCGCCGAAACCGACCTGTTGACGCTGACCCATGCGCTCACGCCGCTGAGTCCCATGCAGGTGATCGATGTCATCGAGCGACTGAATGAGCGCGACCGTGCGATCGTGTACCGGCTGCTGACGAAGGGTCGCGCGCTCGAGGTGTTCGAGGGGTTGCCCTCAACCCTGCAGAGCGACCTCGTCAGCGCGCTGCAGGACGCCGAAGTCGCGAGGATCTTCAGCAACATGGACCCGGATGACCGGGTCGACCTGATCGACGAACTGCCTGCTGGCGTTGCCAAGCGGCTGCTGCAGGGGCTGCCCGCAAAGGAGCGGAACCTCACCGCTGCCGTTCTCGGCTACCCGCAGAACTCGATCGGGCGCCGCATGAGCCCCGAGTACGCGTCGACCCATCCCGAGTTGACCGCGGCGCAATCGCTTGAACGGGTGCGGGCTCGACTTCACGACGCGGAGACGATTTACACCCTTCCAGTGCTCGACCGTCAGCGGCAGTTGCTCGGAATTGTGAGCCTTCGTGACCTCATGAAGGCCGACCCGGACGCCCTCGTCGGCGACATCATGCAGGAACCGCACTCCGTCGTTGCCACCGCTGACGCCGAGTACGCAGCCAGGCGCTGCGCTGACCTGAAGATCCTCGCCCTCCCTGTGGTGGACAACGAGTCCCGACTCGTGGGGATCCTTACGGTGGATGACGCCCTTCGCGTGCTCGAGGAGGAGGAGTCTGAAGACCTCGCGCGTATCGGTGGTTCGGAACCTCTGCGTCGCCCCTATCTCTCCACGCCGGTTTTCAGCATCGTTCGCTCGCGCGTGGTGTGGCTGCTCGTGCTCGCCGTCGGGGCAACGCTCACCGTGCAGGTGCTCGGCATCTTCGAAGCGACGCTCGAGCAGCTCGTGGTGCTCGCGCTGTTCATTCCCCTGCTCATCGGCACGGGAGGCAACACTGGTAACCAGGCAGCGACGACCGTCACGCGTGCGCTCGCGCTGCAGGACGTCCGGCCGCGGGATATCGGCAAGGTGCTCTATCGGGAGGTGCGGGTCGGGATGCTGCTCGGCCTGCTACTGGGCACACTTGGCTTCGCGATCGCCGGCCTCATCTACGACCCGATGATCGGCCTCGTGATCGGGCTGACGCTTCTCGGCATTTGCACGATGGCGGCGACCATCGGCGGAGTGATGCCGCTTGTTGCCATGGCGATCAGGGCGGATCCGGCGGTCTTCTCGAACCCGTTCATCACGACCTTCGTGGATGCCGCCGGCCTCGTCGTGTACTTCCTGATTGCGAGAGCGGTGCTGGGTATCTAGCCTGGACTACTTGCGCAACTCCAGCGTGCAGCACTTCACGCCACCGCCACCGAGCAGCAGCTCCGAGAGGTCAAGCCCGATCGGGTTGTACCCC
This sequence comes from uncultured Actinomycetota bacterium, assembly GCA_963848065.1. Classification (GTDB taxonomy): domain Bacteria; phylum Actinomycetota; class Actinomycetes; order Actinomycetales; family Microbacteriaceae; genus CAWKBZ01. The sequence continues at coordinate 650,706 of CAWKBZ010000002.1, forward strand.
TGCGCCCGCAATTGCGCTTCGAACCCCGTCGCGCGGGCCGCGATCACGACGTTGTAGCCATCGCTGAACGAGTTGAGGCCCAGCACCGCGGCATCTTCTTCGCTGACGATGATCGCGTCGGGGAAGCGCTGCTGCAGGATGGCGAGCGAGGGTGCGTCGAATGCGCTGGGCAGGTAGGCGATGTTGTTGGGATCGATGACCGCCATCGCCGTGTCGAGGTGGTAGAAGCTCGGGTTGACGAGGGTCAGGGTGACCACCTCGCGGTTGAAGATTCGCGCAACTTCGGCGTGGCTCTCGGTGGTGGTGCGGAATCCGGTGCCCGCCAGGATGACACCCCCGACGGGAAGAAAGTCGCCTTCGCCCTCGTTCATGTGCTCTGGCTCACGCACGTCGAAGCCGTTTGCGGCGAACCAGTCCATGTAGGCGGGGCCCTCGGGCTGGCGCTCCGGGTAGGTGAAGCTCGCGCCGTAAGCGATACCGTCCATAACGAAGCCGCCGTTGGCCGCGTAAACCATATCGGGCAGGTCGACGACGGGGTCGACGAGGTGCACGTCGAACCCGAGTCCGATGTACGTGTCGTGGAGGGTTTGCCACTGGCGGAGCGCCAGGGGGGTGTCGGTCGGGTCATCCGGATTCATCCACGGGTTGATCTTGTAGCTGACGGTGAAATGTTCCGGACGGCACATGAGCACCGTCCGCTTGATCGCGGTACGGGTCGGCACGTCTGGTGTTGCATCTGTCATCGTCATGAGTCCAGTGTTCCACGCACCTTATGTCAAAGTCAGAGCGTACGGCGCACTTTTTCTGCGTTCCGCCCTAGCCATGCACAAGGAATCGCCGTATGGTTTCCTCATGGACAGCCTCGACTACGGCATCATCGACCGTTTACGCCAGAATGCGCGTGCCGGGTACGGCGACATCGGCGAGGTCATCGGGCTGTCGGCCTCCGCGGTCAAACGACGCGTCGACCGCTTGGTTGCGGATGGTGTCATCCGCGGATTTACCATCCAGGTCGATCCCGCGGTGGAGGGACTCGGCACGGAAGCGTATGTCGAGCTGTTCTGTCGCGGCACGGTGGCTCCCGAGGAATTGCGGCGGATCCTGTCGGCAGTTCCCGAAGTGGTGGATGCCGGAACCGTGAGCGGTTCGGCGGACGCGATCGTGCACATGCGGTCGCGCGACATCCCCTCGCTCGAGGTGGCGCTCGAGAAGCTGCGCCTCGCGCCGAACGTCGACCACACGCGAAGCGCCATCGTGCTGTCCCGGCTGATCAGCCGCTCGCGCGACTGAGCAGCTCGGCCGCCGCGCTACGCTACCGCGAGTTCAGCACGCCGCGACTCGACGAGGTAGCGCGCGTAGGCCGCGATGGTGAGGAAGGTGGGGAACTCCTCGCCGAGCGTGACCGACCGGAACATCTCCGCCGCGTCGTCGAAGCGGCCGCCGGGGGCGCGCTCAGCCTCCGCAATAACCTCGGCGAGCAGCCGCCTCGACGAGCTCACGGGTGACGGCGGTGCCCTCGGTGGTGACGACCCGCTGGTGCATCCACTGCCAGAGCTGGCTGCGGCTGATCTCGGCGGTCGCCGCATCCTCCATGAGGTCGTCGATCGCGGCGGCGCCCACGCCGCGCAGCCACGACTCGATGTAGCGCAGCGCGATCGAGACGTTCGCAGCGCACGCCGGCATCCGTCACGTCGCCGTCGATACGCAGGTCGAGCAGGTCGCCGCGCGTCACGTGCACGTCGTCGCGCAGCCGGTCGAGCTGGTTCGGCCGGTCGCCGAGCACGGCGTCGAACTCGGCGCGCGCCGTCGCGATGAGGTCGGGATGCGCGACCCAGGTGCCGTCGAAGCCGTCGGCCGGCCTCGCGCCGCTTGTCGGCTCGCGCACCTGCGTCGAGCGCGCGCGCGGTGACCTCCGGGTCGCGCCGGTTCGGGATGAACGCGCTCATCCCGCCGATCGCGTGCGCGCCGCGCTTGTGGCAGGTCGCGACGAGCAGCTCGGTGTACGCGCGCATGAACGGCACCGTCATCGTGATCTTCGCGCGGTCGGGCAGCGTGAAGCCCGCTCCGCGGCCGCGGAAGTTCTTGATGATCGAGAAGATGTAGTCCCAGCGGCCGGCGTTGAGGCCCGCGCAGTGGTCGCGCAGTTCGTAGAGGATCTCCTCCATCTCGAACGCCGCCGGGATCGTCTCGATGAGCACCGTCGCGCGGATCGTGCCGTGCGCGATGCCGAGCGCGTTCTCGGCGAAGGTGAAGACGTCGTCCCACAGCCGCGCCTCGAGGTGGTTCTCGAGCTTCGGCAGGTAGAAGTACGGCCCGGTGCCGCGCGCGATGAGCTCGCTTCGCGTTGTGGAAGAAGTACAGCCCGAAGTCGACGAGCGACGCGGATGCCGGAGCGCTCGATCCCCGCGCGGTCGGTGTACCGCAGGTGCTTCTCGACGAGGTGCCAGCCGCGCGGGCGCATCACGATCGTCGGGGTCGTCCTCGCCGACGGCGTAGCTCTTGCCCTCCGGCGCTCGTGAAGTCGATCTGCCCGCGGATCGCGTCGAGCAGGTTCAGCTGCCCGCCGATGACGTTCGCCCAGGTCGGGCTCGTGGCATCCTCGTGGTCGGCGAGCCAGACCTTCGCGCCCGAGTTGAGCGCGTTGACCGTCATCTTGCGGTCGGTCGGGTCCGGTGATCTCGACGCGGCGGTCCTCAAGCCCGGGCCGGCGCCGGCGACCCGCCAGTCGGGCTCCTCGCGGATCTGGCGCGTCTCGGCGAGGAAGCGCAGGTTGCGGCCGTTGTCGATCTGCGTGCGCTGCTGCATCCGCTCGGCGAGCCGCTCGTGCCGCCGGCCCGCGAACTGGTCGTGCAGCCGGGTGAGGAAGTGCAGCGCCTCCGGGGTGAGGATCTCGTCGTAGCGCTCGCCCAGCGGGCCGGTGATCTCGATGCGGTTGTTCATGGTCGTGGTCCTTGTCGTGAGTGTGTGCCGAGGCGGGGAGTCAGTGGAACTGGGCGGTCTCGGTGGAGCCGACGAGCGCGAGGGTCGCGCTTGTCGGGTTGAGGGCGGTCGCGATGCGGTCGAAGTAGCCGGTGCCGACCTCGCGCTGGTGCGCGTGGCCGTGTAGCCGTCTGCCTCGGAGGCGAACTCGGCCTCCTGCAGCTCGACGTACGCGCTCATGTGGCGCTGCGCGGTAGCCGCGGGCGAGCTCGAACATCGAGTGGTTGAGCGCGTGGAAGCCGGCGAGGGTGATGAACTGGAACGCGTAGCCCATCGCCGCCAGCTCGCGCTGGAAGCGCGCGATCTGGGCGTCGTCGAGGTGGCGCTTCCAGTTGAAGCTCGGCGAGCAGTTGTAGGCGAGCTTCTTGCCGGGGAACTCCCCGTGGATGCTCTCCGCGAACGTCCGCGCCAGCTCGAGGTCGGGCTCGGCGGACTCGACCCAGAGCAGGTCGGCGTACGGCGCGTAGGCGTGGCCGCGGGCGAGCACCGTGTCGATGCCGGGCGTCGTGCCGTAGAAGCCCTCCGCGGTGCGCTCGCCGGTGAGGAACGGGCGGTCGCGCTCGTCGATGTCGCTCGTGAGCAGGTCGGCGGCGAGCGAGTCGGTGCGGGCGATGATGATGGTCGGCACGCCCGCGACGTCGGCGGCCAGCCGCGCCGCGTTGAGGGTGCGGATGTGCTGGCCGGTCGGGACGAGCACCTTGCCGCCCATGTGGCCGCACTTCTTCTCGCTCGCGAGCTGGTCCTCCCAGTGCACGCCGGCGGCGCCGGCCTCGATCATCGAGTGCATGAGCTCGTAGGCGTTGAGCGGGCCGCCGAAGCCGGCCTCGGCATCCGCGACGATGGGCGCCATCCAGTCGGTCGGGTCGTTCCCCTCCGCATGCTCGATCTGGCCGGCGCGCAGCAGCGCGTTGTTGATGCGCCGCACGACGGCCGGCACCGAGTTGGCCGGGTAGAGGCTCTGGTCGGGGTAGGTCTGGCCGACGAGGTTCGCGTCGGCGGCGACCTGCCAGCCGCGAGAGGTAGATCGCCTTGAGGCCGGCGCGCACCTGCTGCACGGCCTGGTTGCCGGTGAGGGCGCCGAGCGCGGCGACCCACTCGTCGTCGCTGTTGGATGAGCTCCCACAGCGTTCCGGCGCCGCGGCGGGCGAGGGTGCGCTCCTCGCGCACCGGGCCGCGCAGCGCGATGACGTCCTCCGCCGTGTAGTCGCGCGTGATGTCGTTCCAGCGGGCGTCCGTCTTCCACTCGGTCTGCGAGAGTTCGGCGGCGGTCTGGGTCTGGTCGCCGGGGCGGGTCATCGTGTCTCCTTTGGTCTTCGAGGTCTGTCCTCAGCTCCACGATGAGCCGTGATCCGGCCGGCGGGATCAGCTTCGCCGCCAGAAAATAGCCGGATTCTTCTATTCCGCGGAAGAAGGCGACGTGTGCACGCTGGTCGTATGGCCGACGCGAGCACCGATCCGTTCGACGATGAAGAGATGCTCGATTCCCTGACCATCGGCCGCCGCATCCGGCAGCTGCGCACCGAGCGCGGCATGACCCTCGACGAGCTCGGCGCCGCATCGGCCGGGCCGCCATCGCAGGTGTCGGTGCATCGAGAACGGCAAGCGCGAACTCAAGCTCGGCGAGCTGCAGCGCCTCGCCCGCGGCGCTCGGCGTCGCCGCTCGACGACCTGCTCAGCGCCGAGCCGCCGTCGCAGCGCGCCGCGCTCGAGATCGCGCTCGAGCGCGCCCAGCGCGGTCCGCTCTACGCGAGCCTCGGGCTGCCGCCGCTGCCCGCTGCGCAAGACGCTGAGCGACGACGCGATCGAGACGATCCTCGGCGCTGCACGACGAACTCGAGCGCCTGCACCGCGAGCGCGCCGCGACACCCGAGGAGGCGCGACGGGCCAACACCGAGCTCTGCGCCGGAGAGCGGCGACGCAACAACTACTTCCCCGAGCTGGAGACGAAGCGCGAAGAACTGCTGGATGCCGTCGGCCACACCGGCGGCCCGCTCTCGCAGCGCGTCGCCTCCGACCTGGCCAGCCATCTCGGGTTCTCGCTGCACTACGTGCGCGACCTCCCGACATCCACGCGCAGCGTCACCGACCTCGAGCAACGGGCGCATCTACCTGCCCGTCGGCCAGGCGGGCGCTGGCGACCCGCGCTCGGCGCTGCTGCAGGCGCTCGCCGAGCCACGTGCTCGGCGGGCAGGAGCCGACGGACTACGCCGACTTCCTGCGCCAGCGGGTCGAGACGAACTACCTCGCGGCAGCGCTGCTCGTCCCCGAGGCGAGCGGCACTCGAGTTCCTCCTCCCCGCGAAGGAGCGTCGCGAGCTGTCGGTCGAGGACCTGCGCGACGCCTTCGCGGTGAGCTACGAGACGGCGGCGCACCGCTTCACGAACCTCGCGACGCAGCACCTGGGCATCCCGGTGCACTTCCTCAAGGTGCACGAGAGGGGCACCATCTCGAAGGCGTACGAGAACGACGGCGCCGCCTTCCCGACGGATGCGCTCGGCGCCGTCGAGGGCCAGATCGTGTGCCGGTACTGGAGCGCGCGGCAGGTGTTCGACGTCGAGGACCGCTTCAGCCCGTACCACCAGTACACCGACAAGCCCGCGGCACCTACTGGTGCACCTCGCAGCATCCAGTCGACCGCGCGCGGCGAGTTCTCGGTGAGCGTCGGCACGCCGTTCGCGCACGTCGAAGTGGTTCCGCGGGCGGGACACCACGCAACCGGGCCACCTCGACCTGTCCGGACGATGGATGCTGCCGCCGACCCCCGGCGAAGCTCGGCGACCCGTTGGGAGCAACACGCGATCCCGAGCGCGCGCCTCAACTCGCTCGCTGTTCGCGGCGATGCCCACGGGCGTCTTCCCCGGCGTCGACCTCACCGAGGTGTACGAGTTCCTCGACTCTCACGCGCCGGGAAGCGGCTCCTTGGACTGAGGGCTTAGTTGGTCAGAACCTGGACGTTGTCGCCCAACTGCGTCCAGCCCTCGGGCAGCGGAGCTCCGCCATAGACGATTCTCGCTTTGATGGTGCCCTTACTTGCTTCAACCGGAAGTCCGCCGCCGCAGGCATTGAGCCAGTCGTCCGGCATGTAGGTGATGATCAGGATGCAGTACTGCGACTCGCCCGATCCCTCTGACAGATAGAAGTCGATACCGTCGGAGGTTCCGACGAACCGGGTTGACTCGAGCGCGATGCTCTCAAGCGCGTGATCGGTTAGCCCGAGGCCCGTGACGACGTCGCGCGGCTCCTGCTCGCGGTCGAATGTCGCGACGCGGAGTCCTCCGCCGCATCCAGCGAGCACGGCGAGCACGGCGAGCACGGCGAGCACGATCGTGGCGGCCACGAGAGTGCGCAGAGTCTTCACGGCTCATGGTCTCACGCGCCCGGTTGCCCGCACCAGCGTGGCACCCGGATGCTCGTCCTCCCGCAGTCGAGAGTGCGCAACCCGCTCCAAACGCGCGGCGTTGAGTCGATTTGCGCACTCTGGGCGGGAGTTTCCGGGGGCAGGGGCGAGGTGCATTGTGTTGGTACAATGAGTTATGGCCGAGACTCCACCGTATGATCAGCTGCGCACGCGCTTCATCCAACAGATCCGCAGCGGCGAACTCGCGGCCGGTGCGAAGCTTCCGACGGTGAGACAGCTCGCGGAAGACCTCGTTCTCGCGCCCAACACCGTCGCCCGCGCCTACCGCGAGCTGGAGGCCGACGGCTTCATCGAGACGAGGGGGCGCAATGGCTCCTTCGTGAGCGCCCAGGGCGACACCACCGAGCAGCAGGCGCAACTGGCTGCGCGCGCCTACGCCGACCGCATCCACCAACTCGGTGTCGCACCGGATGCCGCGCTCGCCTGGGTGAAGGCCGCCCTGCGCGACTAAACCGGCAGCTCCTCCATCGCAGCGTATGGGTTGCCGAAACGGTGTGCCGTGATCGTGACGGCCTGCTCGAGCAGGAACGGCAGCAGCTCGACCCGACCGGCGGTCGTGACCGGTCCGCCGTAGATCGCGACGTCGGGGCTGCCGTCGACCACGTGCGCGAGCGCGACGGCATCCCCGCCGATGAGGCGAACCCGTTCCGGATCGAGCCCGCCGGCGCGCACTCGCGCGTGCCATTCGTCATCCGTCTCGACGACAAGCGACCGCACCTCGACGGGCGTCGAGAAGTCACCGATCAACTGGAGCAGCCCACCTGGCAGCGGCGTCGCCGTGCTGATCGAGAGCGGTGACGCGCGCCAGGCGTGCCCGCCGCGATGCAGACGCACGAGGTCGTCGAGCGGCGCGCCCTCGGACAGGCGCAGCGTGATCGGCGCCGGCCGGTAGCGGAACACGTTGCGCTCGACGCCGAGCCCGAGACGTCGCGTGCGACGCCGAACTCGTCCGCCCAGGCGCGCGGCGTCGCTGACGGCTGCCACCGCGAACGCGGTCGAACTCGACGAACTCCATGCCTGCCTGCGCGCTCGTGATGACACGCGCGACCTGGGCCGCTGACACCGTCGAGATCGAGGTCGTTGCGCGGCTCGACCTCGACGGGCACCCAGTCGCCGAGCGTCATCAGGTAGTTCGGTCCGCCGGCCTTCGCACCGGTGCCGACCGTCGAGCGCTTCCAGCCGCCGAACGGCTGGCGCCGCACGATCGCGCCGGTGATGCCGCGGTTGACGTAGAGGTTGCCCGCCTGCACGCGTGTCGAGCCAGTGGCCGACCTCGTCGGCGTCGAGCGAGTGGATGCCCGCAGTGAGCCCGTAGTCGACGGCGTTCTGCAGCTCGATCGCCTCATCGAGCGTCGGCGCGGTCATGATGCCGAGCACCGGCCCGAAGTACTCGGTGAGGTGGAACTCGCTGCCCGGCCGCGACGCCGTCGCGCACGCCCGGCGACCAGAGCCGGCCGGTCTCGTCGAGCTGTCGCGGCTTCACGAGCCAGCTCTCGCCCTCGGCGAGGTGCGTGAGCGCGTGCGAGCAGCTTGCCGCTGCGCGGGCTCGATGATCGGGCCCATCTGGGTGGTCGGGTCCTGCGGGTAGCCGACGCGCAGGGTCGTCACGGCGTCGACGAGCTGGCGGCGGAAGCGCTCCGACTTGCCGACCGAGCCCGACCAGGATCACGAGCGACGCGGCCGAGCACTTCTGTCCGGCGTGGCCGAACGCGCTCTTCACGACATCCGCGACCGCGAGGTCGAGGTCGGCGCTCGGGGTGACGATGATCGCGTTCTTGCCGCTGGTCTCGGCGAGCAGCGGCAGGTCGGGCCGCCACGAGCGGAACAGCTCCGCCGTCTCCCAGCCGCCCGTGAGGATGACGCGGTCGACCGCCGGGTGCGGCGACGAGCTGCCGGCCGAGCGCGCCCTCCTCGAACGTCGACGAGGCGTCAGCACGTCGCGCGGCACGCCCGGCCTCCCACAGCGCCTCGACCATGACGGCGCCGCTGCGACGGGCCTGGCGGGGCCGGCTTGATGATGACGCCGCTGCCCGCGGCGAGCGCGGCGAGCACCGAGCCGGCGGGGATCGCGACCGGGAAGTTCCACGGCGGAGTGACGACGCGTGAGCCGGACGGCACGAACGTCGCGCCCTCGACCGCGTCGAGCTGCAGTGCCTGCTCGGCGTAGTAGTGGGCGAAGTCGATCGCCTCGCTCACCTCGACGTCGCCCTCGGCGATCGTCTTGCCGGTCTCGGTCGCCATGACCTCGATGAGGCGGCCGCGGAACGCCGCCAGCACGTCGCCCGCCGTCGTGCAGGATGCGCGCGCGCTCGGCTCGCCGGGCGTGCAGCCCAGCGCTCGCCCGGCACGCGACGGCGGCGGCGATGCTCGTGCTCGAGCAGTCCCGCGCTCGTCGACCGGTCGCTACGGCGATCGTGTCGACTGCCGAGCTTCGAGTCGCTGCTGCGCTCGAGGATGCGCGGCCCCACTCGCGGTTGGCGGCGATCGCCGGGTCGGTGTCGGGCTCGTTGTGGAATTGCGGGTCTCGACGGTCTCGACAAGCTCGACCACCGAAGCCACCGGGGCGGTGCGATCCTGCACGCGGTTCGACGACGGCACCGAGTCATCGAGTTCGCCGAGGGAGTCGAGGAAGCGGTGCGCCTCGCGCGTCGAAGACGCTCTCGTTCTCGTCGAGCTCGAACACGTCCGGACATGAAGTTCTCCGGGCTCGCGTTCTCCTCGAGCCGGCGGACGAGGTAGCTGATCGCCGAGTCGAACTCGCGCGGGTGCACGACCGGCGTGTAGAGCAGGAGTCCGCCGACGTCGCGTCTTGACGGCTTCGGCCTGGCCGGTCGCCATGCCGAGCAGCATCTCGAACTCGACGCGATCCTCGACGCCACGCGCGCTGGGCGAGCAGCCAGGCGAAGGCGAGGTCGAAGAGGTTGTGCCCGGCGACGCCGATCCGCACGGCGTCGGTGCGCTCGGGGGTGAACGCCCAGTCGAGCACGCGCTTGTAGTTGGTGTCGCGTCTCCTGCTTGGTCGCCCAGGTGGCGAGCGGCCAGCCGTGCATGGTGGCATCGACGCGCTCCATGGCGAGGTTGGCGCCCTTGACGACGCGCACCTTGATGCCTGCGCCGCCGCCGAGGCGTCGGGCAGTCGCCCACTCGGTGAGCCCCTGCAGCGCGGCGAGCGCGTCGGGCAGGTAGGCCTGCAGCACGATGCCGGCCTCGAGGTTGCGCAGTTCGGGCTGCTCGAGAAGCTCTCGTGAACACGGCGATGGTGAGGTCGAGGTCGCGGTACTCCTCCATGTCGAGGTTGATGAACTTCGGTGTCGCCGACGCGGCAGCGGCCCGGTACAGCGGCGTCAGCCGCTCGACGACGCGATCGACTGTCTCGTCGAACGCCCACATCGACAGCTGGCTGGCGACCGAAGACACCTTGATCGACACGTAGTCGACGTCGTCGCGTTCGAGCAGCTCGCGGGTGCCTTCGAGTCGCTGGTCGGCTTCGCCGTCGCCGAGCACGGCCTCGCCGAGCAGGTTGAGGTTGAGGCGGATGCCGCTCTCGCGCAGCTTCGCGAGCGAGCGGTCGAGCTTGCGCGGGGACGCGTCGATCACGAGGTGTCCGACCATCCGGCGGAGCACGCCGCGCGCGATCGGGACGATCGGCCACGGGAAGCACGCGGAGCGAAGTGCGCCACCGATCGCGATCGGCGGACCGCAGGTACCAGGGCAGGAAGCGCGGGACGATCGTCGCCAGCCTGCTCGAGGTTGCGGCCCGCGACGCGCAGGTCTTCGGGACGCACGACCCTGTCGACGAACCCGATCGTGAAGTCGAGCCCGTTCGGGTCTTTCAGTACTCCGGCGAGCCGCTCGGCGCTCGGGTCGCTCGTGGCCTCCTGGCTTTCGATGAGCCATCGGCGCACGAGCGCAACGGTCTCGTCGGCGATGGGGCCATCGGCGTGCTGTGCGTGCGGTCGCTGCGTGGATGTACTCACTGGGCACCTCTCATAGGTCTGCCCCCAGTTTCCCCTGCCGCCTCCCATTAGCAATAGCGATTGTTGGTGCACAATATTCATTAGCAATAGTGAACGAAGGGACCAGTGGATGCTCGACCTCCGCCGCCTGCGCCTGTTGCACGAACTCAAAATGCGCGGCACGCTCGCCGCCGTCGCTGAGGCTCTCGCCTTCACGCCGTCATCCGTGTCGCAGCAATTGGCGCAACTCGAGGTGGAAGCAGGCGTACCACTGTTGACGAAAACGGGCCGGCGAGTGCAACTCACCCCCCAGGCGGAGATTCTGGTGAAGCACACCCAGCAGTTGCTCGAACGCCTCGAACTGATGGAATCGGAGATGGTCAGTTCGCTCGCGACCGTCTCCGGCACGGTGCATCTCGCGGTGTTCCAGTCGGCCGCGCTCGGGATCGTGCCCCAGGCGTTGACCATGATGGCCGAGGAGTATCCGGAGCTCCGGGTCGAGATCACCCAGCGGGAGCCCGAGAGCGCACTGTCGTCGGTGTGGGCACGCGAGTTCGACCTCGTCATCGCTGAGGAGTACCCCCACCATTCGGCACCCCGCCTGCCGGATCTCGACCGTGAGCCGCTGTGCTTCGACGCACTCCGGCTGGGCGTTCCGCCGGCGCGCGGTATCACCCGCCTCACTGACGCGAAAGCGCTGCCCTGGGTCATGGAGCCGCGCGGCACCGCCTCACGGCACTGGGCGGAGCAGGTGTGCCGCACCTCGGGCTTCGAACCCGACGTGCGGTTTGAAACGGCTGACCTGCAGGCACACATCAGGCTCGTCGAGTCCGGTCACGCGGTCGCGCTGCTGCCCGACCTCGTGTGGGCCGGGCGGCAGCCGAGCGTGGGTATCGTCGATCTCGCCGGGGCGCCGAAGCGCACTGTCTTCACCTCCGTGCGTGAGGCGAGCAGGCAGCGGCCGACAATTCTCGCGTGCCGCGCGATACTCAACCGGTCAGTCGAGTTCCTCGGCGGCTGAACAGTTCGTCGCCGGTAGGCTCGGATCATGTCTGACTCTGCTGACGTTGTCATTGTCGGAGGGGGCCACAACGGGCTCGCCGCCGCCGCCTACCTCGCGCAGTCGGGGCGCTCGGTTACGGTTCTCGAACGCCTGGACCACGTCGGCGGGGCAGCGGTATCCGCTCCCGCATTCGACGGAATCGATGCCCGGTTATCGCGCTACTCGTACCTCGTGTCGCTGCTCCCGGCCCGCGTCATCCGCGAACTCGACCTGAACATCCGGCTGGAGCGCCGTCGCTACTCCTCTTACACTCCGCGCCCCGGAACTGACGAGGGCATCCTCATCGATCATGCGGATGCCGTCGGCACCCGCGCTGCCCTGGGACCGGACGCGGATGCCTGGGCCCGGTTCTATGACGGAACCGCGCGGATCGCCAGAGCGCTGTTCCCGTCCGCCACCGAACCGCTCATGACCCGCTCGGAAGCCCGCGCCGCGGTCGGCGACGACGGTCTCTGGCAGCAGCTCATCGAGAACCCAGTCGGCACCGCGATCGCGAGTTCGTTCAGCGACGACGTGGTGCGCGGGATCGTTCTGACGGATGCCCTCATCGGCACCTTCGCGCCCAACATCGACGAGACCCTCGCGGCGAATCGCTGCCTGTTCTACCACGTGATCGGAAACGAGACCGGCGACTGGGATGTGCCCGTCGGGGGCATGGGCGCGGTGAGCGGGGAGCTGCTGAACGCTGCGCGGCGGGCCGGCGCTCGCATTCTCACGGGCGCGGAGGTCACCTCGATCACACCCGACGGTGAGGTCGCGTACGTGCACGGGGATCGCGAGCAGATGATCGCCGGCGGGGTCGTGCTGGCGAATGTTGCGCCATATGTGCTGGAGGGGTTGGTCTCGACAAGCTCGACCACCGAGGAGTCGACAAGCTCGACCACCGAGAGGCCCGAGGGTGCCCAGGTGAAAGTCAACCTGCTGCTCAGCCGCCTCCCCCGCCTGCGCGATGTCAACGTCGACCCGGCGGCAGCCTTCGGCGGTACTTTCCACATCAACGAGACCTGGACGCAATTCGACGCGGCCTACGCGACCGCAGCCGCGGGTTCCGTACCCGATCCAATGCCGTGCGAGATCTACTGCCACTCGCTCACCGATCCGAGCATCCTCTCGCCCGAGCTTCAGGCGAGCGGTGCGCAGACCCTCACCGTCTTCGGGCTACACGCGCCCGACCGGCTGGTGACCGAGGAGAACAATGACGCGCGGCGTGCGGAACTGCAGGCGGCGGTTCTGGCCTCCCTCAACTCGGTGCTCGCCGAACCGGTCGAGGATCTTCTGCTGACGGATGCCCACGGCGCACCGACGATCGAGACGAAGACGACCCTCGACCTCGAACACGCGCTGCGGATGCCCGGCGGCAACATCTTCCACGGCCCGCTCTCGTGGCCGTTCGTCGAGGACGACGCGCCCCTCGAGACCGCCGCGCAGCGCTGGGGTGTCGCGACCGAGCACCCGCGCATCCTGCTCTGCGGCTCGGGCGCCCAGCGCGGTGGAGCGGTCAGCGGCCTCGGCGGCCACAACGCCGCCATGGCCGTGATCGAGGCGGGTTGAATCGCCCCGACCCGGTGACCGCGCCCACTCGGGTCTTACGCATCCGGGCGCGCGGGCGCAGATGACCCGAGTGGGCGCAAAGACGCCGGTAGCTAGTCCCACTCGCTCGTGAACGACGCCTTGCTCGGCGGCAGCGCGACATCCGCAGCCCAGGTCGCGAGCCACTCGGGCAGCGGGCGTTCGCGCGGGGTCGATGCCTGCGGCATCCGCAAGCTCGGCCATCGAAACGGTGCCGCCCGACTTCTTCAGGAATCGACCGCGGATGTAGCCGACCGCGTGCACCTCGCCTTTCACGACGAAGCGCTGCTCGATGTAGACGGCGCGATCGTCGTAACCGGCAATGCGGGTTTCGAGCGTGTAGCGCTGCCACGGATTGAGCGAGCGCCGGTAGGTGATCGTCTGGCTCGCAACCACGGGGTAGTAGCCGAGTTTGTTGAAGCGATCCCACACGCCGGAGCGCACGAGCAGGTCGAACCGGCCCAGATCCATGATCGAGAGGTACACGCCGTTGTTCATGTGCCTCAGCACATCCATGTCGTTGGGCAGCACGCGCATGCGCAACCTGCCGACATCATGAACCCCGATCGGGGATCGGTGACGGGCACGCCAGAGAACGAGCATCGTGCGGAGGAACATGTTCACTCCAGTCACGCTATCAATGCCAGCGGTGGTCCTGGATCGTCATTCGCGGCCCGCGCCGCGGCGGCGCGACGCCACTGACCTCGATGAGCCGCATGATTCGCTGGCGGTGACCCGGCCCACGGGGACAGCAACTCGAGCATCCCGTCGTCATCAACAGGTTTTCCGATGAGTGCCCAGCCGACGATGGAAGGCAGGTGGTAGTCGCCAACGCTCGGCGAATCCGGGTCACCGTGGGCGCGCTGCGTCGTCTCAGCGGCAGTCCACACGCCGATGCCGGGCAGCGAGCGCAGCTTGCTCGCGACCACGGCACCGCCCCGGCCGAGCGCCAGCGTGCGTTCGAGCGAGGCAGCGACGGATGCCGCCCTCACCGCCGTGCCGGAACGCTGCGGTCCGACCCCCGCCCGATGCCAGTCCCAGGAGGGGATCCGCCGCCACACCTCCGGTGCGGGGAAGACCCGCATTCCATCGGGGGCGGGGCCCGGAGCTGATTCTCCGTGCTTCATGATGAGCCAGCGCCACGCCCTGCGCGCCTCCTCGCCCGTGACCTTCTGCTCAAGGATGGCCGGCAGCAGCGCCTCGAAAACGGCGTTGGTTCGCAGCAGTCGCAGCCCGGGCGCCCTGCGCCGGCACTCGGCGAGCAAGGCGTTCCCGCCCACGTCGAGATCGCTCCAGTCGTCTCCCGCCCCGCACAGTTCGGGAACGCTGCGCGATCGCACGCTCTGCACCCGGCCCCCACGCGGTCGCCCGTACCCCGCCCTGCTCCTGCTCCAGGTGAAGAGTCGCCGCGCCATCCACCGTCCTGAGTGTGCGCCACACGGCGTTGCCCCGCCACTGGAACGTTGGATCACCCGTGCCGCGGCTGAGCGGCCGAAGCGTCTGGCGCAGATCCACTCGCTGGCGCGGCGTGTACCGACTGGTGATGGGCGCAACGGTGGCAATCGCCGGTTCGAGCGCCGCATCCATGCCATCGAGAGTACGTTGCCGCGCCGACTCCTCGGACCGCGCTCCTGTTCATAACTCCGGTAGTTTGTCGGCCGACTTGGCAACATCCGCGAACTTCCGGGGCGCAATATCTGCTCCAGCGAAAACCACCGGAGTTATGAACGCCGTGCGCCGTTGGCAGCGCCATCAGGGACGCTAGGTCACCCGCACGACTGCCGTCAGCCGGCCGGGCCGCCCAGGACCGGCTTGTCAACAGCCACACGGCGTTCATTGTCGCGGAACCGGGGTTCGTAGTGGGCGAAGAAGATCTTGCCGATCAGATCCCGGCGGCTGTGTACTCCCGTCTTCTCGAAGACGCTCTTGAGGTGCTGCTGCACGGTGTCCTGCGACACGAAGAGCGAACGGGAGATCTGAGCGGTGGAGCGTCCGTGAAGCACGAGTTGGGTGACATCCTTCTCCCGCTCGGTCAGTCCATATGCCGCCATGAGCAGGGGGTGGATGCGCGCAGGATGCGCCGGCTCGACGATGACAGCGACCCGCCGCTCCGGTCCGGACACCATGGCCGCGCCGTGCAGCACGATCCACGTTCCGTTGCGGGACATGACGCGGGCGACCGCGACCTCCCCCGGCCGGTCGCGACCCTCGACCGCGCGCAGCGCCCGGCCCGCGACGGAGAGAACGGATGAAGGGAGGCGACCGGCATCCCAGTCGCCGTCTGGCAGTTCCCCCATCCACTTCTCCACGCCGGGAGTCCACGACGAAACTTCCCACCGATCGGTGAGGATGAGCAACCCCGGCGAGTCGGGCGACTGCGGCTCCTTCGCTTCGCCGACGAGCAGCCCCTGCCTCGCCCCTTCGGCGAGGTACGGGGCCAACGCCTGAAGCAACCGCTGTTCGTCCTCGTCGAACATCGGTGCGCCAGGCTCACGGTAGAGGCTCAGCACGCCCCACACCGCGCCGGATTTGGTGCGCAGGCGCACCATGACCTCCTGGTCGCCACCGAGTTTCATGTTCTCGTGCCAGCGAAGGCTCGTGCTCGGGTCGCCTCCCGTGGCCTCATGGAGGGTGGAGATCCCCGCACGGGATTGCGCAACGCTGGCGAGCTTGTTCACATCGTCCGCGTAGTACTCGTTCGCCAGCCACTCTGCGGGAAACTCCGGAAGTCCGTCGTGGTAGTGGCTGGTGATCAGCAGGGACGCCGGATCGAGGGTGTACCAGCACGGCGTCCAGTAGTGCGGAACTGCGTCACGCAGTACGTTCGTCGACTCCTGCCAGAAGGTGACGAGATCGGCAGGCTGGCGTGCAAGCCGGGCGATCCTCGCGATCGCCGGATGTTCTGCCACCGTTGCCATGCTTTTCAGCGTAATCGGCAGGCTCACGCGATGGGGATACCAGCTTTCTGGAATGTGCGCGCACACGGAGAGTTTGTAGCGTCGATAAGAAAAGGAGATGAATCAATGGCTACCGTGCGGTTGAACCCGCCCCCGCGAGGTCTCATGAGAGGGGTCAATCCCTTCATTCGAGCGCTGCTCAAGTCGCGCGTGATGGGAAAGCGGATGAGCCCAATCATGCTCATCGAGTTCGAGGGTCGGCGCAGCGGACGGGTTATCCGCATTCCGGTCGCCCGCCACGTCGTCGACGGCGAGATCCTGACGCTCACGGGCAGGCAGTGGCGCTGGAACTTCGAGGGCGGCGCCCCGGTCACGGCCATCCACAGGGGCAGGGTGCTCACCGGCACGGCCCAGCTGGTGAGTAGGGAGGGGCAGGCGGTCGGCACCGCCGTGCGGGCGATGCTCGACAATGGCACTCCTCCGTTCATCATCGGCATCTCGATTCCGCGCAAGCACAACCCGACGGTCGCCGAACTGGACGGCATGGGGGGCAGCCTCATCCGGTTTGAGTTGAATGAGCTATTGCCCGACGGACCAGTCGCATCGGCAACCGGCAGGGAGAGTTCTCCTTAGACTGTTTCGGTGGCCGTGCCGAAGATCATCCTGTTCTACGCGTTCACGCCACTCGCCGATCCCGACGCAGTGCGCCTCTGGCAGCGCGACCTGTGCGAGTCACTCGGCCTGGGCGGGCGCATCCTCATTTCGAAGCACGGCATCAACGGCACTGTGGGCGGGGAGCTGAAGGCCGTCAAGCGATATGTGCGAAAGACCCGCGAGTACGAACCCTTCAAAGACATCGACTTCAAGTGGACCGATGGCAACGGCAACGATTTCCCTCGCCTGAGCGTTCGCGTGCGCGACGAGCTCGTGAGCTTCGGTGCGCCGGATGAGCTCGAGGTGGATGCTTCGGGCGTCGTCGGCGGGGGCGTCAAGCTCCAGCCGGCCGAACTGCACGCTCTCGTCGCGGAGAAGGAGGTCGCCTTCTTCGACGGACGGAACGCTTTCGAGGCGCAGATCGGACGATTCGTGGATGCCGTGGTGCCGTCGGTCGACAACACCCGCGAGTTCGTGGCCGAGCTCGACAGCGGCCGTTACGACCATCTCAAGAACCAACCCGTGGTGACCTACTGCACGGGCGGCATTCGCTGCGAGGTGCTCTCTTCCCTCATGCTGAAGCGCGGCTTCACCGAGGTCTATCAACTCGACGGTGGCATCGTTCGCTACGGCGAGGAGTTCGGCGACCGAGGGCTGTGGCAGGGGTCGCTCTACGTTTTCGATGATCGCAAGTCGATCGAGTTCACCGACGATGCGCTCACCCTCGGCTCGTGCTATGCGTGCTCGAGCGCGACGAAGCGCATGGAGAACTGCCGGAACCTCGCCTGCCGTGTTCAACTGGTGGTGTGCGACGCGCACGCTGCCGAGACCGCGTGCGCGTCACACTCCTGACGGCTCAGCCGCAGGTGAGGGTGGTTCCGTTGCCGAGGTCGTGCACACCGGGACCGTAGTCGGCGCAGGCTGAACCGAGCGCAACGGCTCCCGCGATGAGGCCGCCCACGATGGCGAGCGTCGCGATGATGGTGAGGATCGAAATGATGATTCCGGCGACAGCCGGGCCATTGCTCATTCCGGCAGCCTTCGACTTTTTGAGGCCGATGATGCTCAGGATGAGCCCGACGAGGTTGAGGCCAAACATGAAGAACGAGAGAACCAGACCGGCGATCCCGAGGCCCTTGCCCGGGTTGACGGCCGCAGGTGCTGCGACTTCTGACATGGATGCTCCTTGAAGAGTGCTGGACCCCATTGACCCAGCAGGCTAAATGTAGTGCCCAGCGGCGCCGTCGTGTCAGTTTTGTTCCAGATGGCTGACCCCCCAAACAGGGGGCGAACACCGGCGTCTGGCCGCATGCACCACAATTGAGGAATGAAAATTGGCATCCTCACGAGCGGCGGCGACGCACCCGGGCTGAACGCGGTCATCCGCGGGGCCGTGTTTTCGGGCATCCAGCTCTACAACCAGGAGTTCGTGGGCTTCCGTGATGGATGGCGCGGTGTCGTCGAGGGCGACGTAATCCCGCTCGGCCGTAACGAGGTCAAGGGCATCAGCAAGCAGGGCGGCACGATCCTTGGCACGTCCCGTACCAACCCGTTTGAGGGCAGGGGCGGTGTCGATCGTGTCAATGAGGTGATGGAGCAGAACGACATCGGGGCGCTCATTGCGATCGGTGGTGAAGGTACCCTCGCTGCCGCGAAGAGGCTTTCGGACGAAGGCGTGAAAATCGTGGGAGTGCCCAAGACGGTCGACAACGATCTCTCGGCGACCGACTACTCGTTCGGGTTCGACACGGCGGTTCAAATCGCAACAGAGGCGATGGATCGTCTCCGCACGACCGGCGATGCCCACGGGCGCTGCATGGTCGCGGAGGTGATGGGCAGGCACGTCGGCTGGATCGCCCTGCACTCCGGCATGGCCGCTGGCGCCCACGTCATCCTCATTCCCGAACAGCGCACCTCGATCGACCAGATCTGCGAGTGGGTTCAGGCGGCATACGACCGCGGTCGCGCCCCTTTGGTCGCCGTCGCTGAGGGGTTCGTGCTCGACACGATGGATGACGCTCACTCCGAACGAGGATTGGACGCGTTCGGCCGCCCCCGCCTGGGCGGCATCGGTGAACTGATTGCGCCGCTCATCGAGCAGCACACGGGGATCGAGACGCGCGCAACGACGCTCGGGCACATCCAGCGCGGCGGCACGCCTTCTGCGTTCGACCGCGTGCTCGCAACCCGCCTCGGCATGGCTGCGCTCAACTCCGTGCGAGCCGCAGACTGGGGCTGCATGGTCGCGCTCAAGGGCACCGAGATCGTTCATGTGCCGTTCGCTGACGCGTTGGGCAAGCTGAACACCGTGCCCGAATCGCGCTACGACGAGGTGCGTATCCTCTTCGGCTGAGCAGTCGTTCGGTGTGAAAGGTGAAACACTGATCGACATGACCGGAAACCTCCTGGCTGTCTCTGCTGTGGCGGCGGCGATCGCCGCAGCACTGCACGTCGCGTTCTTCGTGTTCGAGAGCATCCTGTGGTACCGGCGTTCCGTCTGGCGCACCTTCGGGGTTCGCTCCGAAGACGATGCCGCCATCCTGCGGCCGATCATGTTCAATCAGGGGTTCTACAACCTGTTTCTCGCGGTCGGCGTCGGCGTCGGACTCGTGTTCATTTACACTCCGGAACTGCAGCAGGCTGGCTACGCGCTGACGCTGTTCGCCCTCGCGAGCATGGTCCTTGCTGCCGTGGTGCTCGTCACGTCGAATCCCCGGCTCGTTCGGGGAGCGCTCATCCAGGGGATCGCGCCGCTCGTGGCTATCGTTCTGCTGTTGCTGTAGCCGCGGCCTTCGCCGCGCCCGGAAGGGCGTCGATGATTCGGTTGATCGACGAATCGTCGTGAGCGGCGGACACGAACCACGCCTCGAACACAGACGGCGGCAAAGACACGCCTCCCTCCAGCATCGCGTGGAAGAACGGCGGGTAGCGGAACGCCTCCTGCTCTTTGACTTCCGAGTAGTCCCGAGGTGCTTCCGGAGCGAATGCGAACGAGAACAGGTTGCCGGCGCGCTGCACGACATGAGTGACCCCCTCCGCGGACAGTGCCGCGGAGACGGCCCCGGCGAGAACGTCAGCGGTTGTGTTGAGCCGCTCGTAGACGGCCTGGTCCGCTTCGCGCAACGTGGCGATCCCCGCAGCAACAGCAACCGGGTTTCCGCTCAGGGTTCCTGCCTGGTAGACGGGACCCTGCGGTGCGAGTTGGCTCATCACTTCCGCTCGTCCGCCGATCGCCGCCAGGGGCATACCGCCGCCGACCACTTTGCCGAAAGTGAACAGGTCGGGTTGCCATCCACCGCCGTCGGGCACCACCAGGCAGGCTTCAAGCCCCCACCATCCAGCCCGCCCAACGCGGAACCCGGTGAGTACCTCATCGAGAATCAGAAGCGCGCCATGCTCCTGCACGATGCGGGCGAGGGCGCGATTGAAGCCCCGCCCGGGCGGCACCACCCCCATGTTCGCGGCGGCGGCCTCGACGATCACGGCAGCGATCCTGTCACCGTGCTCGAGGAAGACGGCGCGCACCGCATCCAGGTCGTTGTACGGCAGAACGAGAGTCTGCGCAGCTGTGGCAGCAGTGACACCGGCGGAGCCCGGCAGCGCGAGGGTCGCGACTCCCGACCCGGACTCGGCGAGGAGGGAGTCGGAATGCCCGTGGTAGTGCCCGGCGAATTTCACGAGCAGGTCTCGCCCGGTGAATCCCCGCGCGAGACGAATGGCGGTCATCGTGGCTTCGGTCCCCGTCGATACCAGACGTACCTTTTCCACTGGCGACACTTGCTCGCGGGGGGAGCCGGGGTCATCCGCCGTCCGGTTGGAGACCCGTTCGCGGATGATCTCGGCCAGCTCCGTCTCGCTGGGGGTGGATGCCCCGAATGACAGTCCGCGAGCCGCGGCCGCCTGCACAGCTGCCACGACGGCGGGATGCGCATGGCCGAGGATTGCCGGGCCCCAGGAGCAGACGAGGTCGACATACTCGCGTCCCTCGACGTCCTTGACGATCGCCCCCTGCGCCTCCACGAGGAATCGCGGTGTGCCGCCGACCGAGCCGAACGCGCGCACCGGGGAATTGACACCGCCGGGAATGGACTGCTGTGCCCTGGCGAAGTAGTGCGCGTTGCCTTTCACTTCGCTCTCCGCCCGGACTTGCGCGCGGGAACCCTGAGCGACCGCGCGAGTTCCACAGCGAAATAGCTGAGCACGACATCCGCTCCCGCACGGCGAATACTCAGCACGCTTTCGGCGATGGCGCGCTCCCGGTCTATCCAGCCGTTCGCGGCGGCCGCCTCGATCATCGCGTATTCACCGCTGACCTGGTACGCCCACACGGGGACCTCGCTCGCCGCGGCAACATCCGCGAGAACATCGAGGTAGCTCATGGCCGGCTTGACCATGACGATGTCTGCGCCCTCCGCGATGTCCAGCGCGGCCTCCCGTAACCCCTCTCGACGGTTAGCTGGATCGAGCTGGTAGCTGCGGCGGTTTCCCTTGAGGGAGGACTGCACGGCGTCACGAAAAGGGCCGTAGAACGCGGACGCGTACTTCGCGGAGTACGCCAGAATCGCGGTATCAGTGAATCCGCCACCATCCAGGGCGGCGCGCACCGCCGCGACCTGGCCGTCCATCATTCCGCTGAGTCCGAGCAGCTGTGAACCCGCCTCTGCCTGCGCGAGCGCCATCCGCTGGTAGATCTCCAGGGTGGCGTCATTGTCGATGGTGCCGGCGCTGTCAAGAACGCCGCAGTGGCCGTGGTCGGTGAATTCGTCGAGGCAGAGATCGGTCTGCACAACGAGCGCATCCCCAGCGGTCGCGACAGCCGCACGCGTGGCGACGTTCAGGATCCCGTTCGCATCCACTGCACCCGAACCCAGGGCGTCCTTCTCGGCCGGAATGCCGAAGAGCATCACGCCGCCGACGCCGGCCTCCGCGGCCTCGATGATCGCAAGACGCATCGAGTCAAGGGTGTGCTGAAGAACACCAGGCATCGACGGAATGGGTGCGGGCGACGTGAGACCCTCGCGAACGAAGAGGGGCAACACGAGATCGGATGGATGCAGTCGCGTCTCGGACGCGAGCCTCTGCAGCGCCGGGGTGCGCCTCAGTCGCCGTGGACGGATCACCGGATGCGACACTCAGGCCTCCCGAGTCACGTTCGCGCTGCGGGAGGCATCCACGAGGGCATCGACGAGCGACGCGGCCGAGCGGGATTCCGCGATCAGTTCGACGGACAGGCCGGCGGCCCTCGCGTCATACGCAGTTCGCGGCCCGATGCATGCGAGCACTAATTCAGGAGGAAGTGGTGCCAGCTGGCTTGCTATCTGTCTGGCGACGCTGCCGGAAGTCACCAGAATGGCCCCAATGCGACCAGCCGCGACATCATCCCGGATCTGCTGGGAAACCTGCACTCCGACAGTGCGATAAGCGGCGACGAAATCGACATCCAACCCGAGCCCGCCCAGACCTTTCACCAACACCGGCGCGGAAAGGTCGGACTGTGGCACAAGTACCCGCCCCGACACGGAGGCGCGCGGCCACTCCTTCACGAGACCACGTGCGGAGTTGTCCGCTTCCGGCACGAAGTCGACCCCGTACCCCGCCAGGGTGAGTGCCGCTGAGGTCGTCTCTCCGACGGCGGCGACAGAGGTGCCGGCCGGGATGGTGACCTTCTGGCTCATGAGTACATCGACTGTGGTCGCGCTCGTGACGACAATCCAGTCGTACTCGCCGTCCTGAAGCCGCTTGAGCGCGTCGGCGAGCTTCTGCGGATCGTCAGAGGAGGCGAAGTTGATCATGGGGGCGATGACCGGCACCGCGCCGAAAGCCCGCAACCGCGCGGCGACGCTGTCTCCCCACTTGCCGCCCCTGGGTACGAGCACTCGCCAGCCGGCCAGCGGCTTGCTCCCGGTCATGATCCGCCGCTCCCGAGCGGTGCGATCGTCGCCGCTCCCGCTGCGAGCAGCTCCTCAGCAACGCGGCCGGCAAGGTCGGCAGCCGGATGCTTCGAGTCCGAGAGGTACAGAGCGTGCGAGCTGGTGAGGCGCTGGCTGCCGTCCGTGCTGTAGACACGGGCCGAAAGGAAGAGCAGTCCGTCATCCACCATCGCGCTTGCCCCGATGGGGGCCGAGCAGCCCGCCTCGAGCAGGGCCAGCACCTGGCGCTCCGCCTGCACAACGGTTCGAGTTGTCGAATGATCGAGCGCTGAGACCAGGGCATCCTCGCCCTGCCGCACCTCGATGGCGAGCGCCCCCTGGCCGGGCGCCGTCGGCCAGCCGTCGATGCCCAGATATTCGGTCACGGCGTCGAGACGACCGAGCCGCCCCAATCCGGCGGCAGCGAGAACAACGGCGTCGAGGTCGTCGCCCAGCCGAGCGAGCCGGGAGTCCACGTTCCCGCGGATGTCGATGACCTCGAGATCGAGCCGACGCTCGCGTAGTTGCGCCATGCGCCGGGGTGAGCCGGTGCCCACTCTCGCGCCTGGCGGCAGGGTGTCCAGTGTGAGGCCGTCCCGGGCACACACCGCGTCCCTCGCATCCGCACGCTTCGGGATGGCAGCAACGGTGAGTCCGTCATGCGGGGCAGTCGGCAGATCTTTGAGCGAGTGCACCACGGCGTCGCATTCGCCGGCGAGCAGCGCCTGCCGAAGCGCGCTCGCAAATACACCCGTGCCGCCGAGCTCCGACAGCGACTGTGTGGAACGGTCGCCCTCGGTGCTGATAGTCACGAGCTCGACATCCTCACCCGACCTACTCGTGAGCGCCTGCGCGATGGTGCCCGTCTGTGCAAGGGCGAGGGCACTGCCGCGCGTTCCGATTCTCATGGCGCTATCCCTGCGACAGCCGGACGGAACCCCAGCCGCACGTTTTCGCAACACCCCGGCCGGCAGACGTCGTACCACGGCCCCAACTCGGTGAGCGCGGGCCGTTCAGCTGCCGGCGTGCCATTCACCCGCTCCAGTACGAGGTCAACGATGCCGCTCACCCAGGCGGCGTGCACCCCCGGCGTCGGAACCCGAACCGCAAAAACCCCGTGCTCGCTGGCCGTCTCCATCGCTTCCGTGTCGAGATCCCACTTGACCTCCATGTGATCGCTGATGAACCCAAGGGGAACGATCACGACGGCTCTCGTGCCTCCCAGGGCAAGAGCGGTGATCGCATCATTGATGTCCGGCTCCAGCCACGGCTGCTCAGGTGGCCCCGAGCGGGACTGGTAAACGAGCGACCAGCCGGGCTGCACGTGCCCTTCCGCGGCGACCGCGCTCATGACAACTTCGGCAACGGCTTCGTGCTGGGCCGCGTAGGCACCGCCCTCACCGAACCCGCGAGCCTCGGGTCCGCTCTTGGCGGCATCGACCGACGGGATGCTGTGGGTGGAGAACAGCACGTGCGTGTCCGCCGGGTCGATGAGCTTGGCTGCGACCTCCTCAAGACCACGGCGCAGGCCGTCGATGAAGGGGCGCACGAATCCGGGGTGGTCGAAGAACTGTCGCACCTTGTCGATCCGGATCGTGCCGTTCAGTCCTGTCTCCTCGAGCGCGGCGGCGTAGTCCTCCCGGTACTGCCGACAGCTCGAGTAGGAACTGTACGCGCTCGTTCCCACAGCGATAAGGCGTCTGAATCCGCGCTCTTTCGCCTCCGTGAGTGCGTCGCGAAGGTACGGGTCCCAATTGCGGTTGCCCCACAGCACCGGCAACTCAATGCCGCGACGGTGCAACTCGGCTTCGATGGCAGTCTTCAGCGCCCGGTTCTGCTCGTTGATCGGGCTCACCCCACCGAAAGCACGGTAGTGGTGAGCGACCTCCTCCAGCCGTTCCTCCGGGATGCCTCTGCCCCGCGTGACATTCCGCAGGAAGGGGATGACGTCATCCTGCCCCTCCGGGCCGCCGAAGCTCGCGAGCAGCAGCGCGTCGTACTCCACGCCCGTCTCCACATACTCGGGGCCGGGCGCAGCAGCGTCAGTGGCGGCGAGCACATGCTCCCCGGGCGAGTTCATTGCACGACCTCCGCGATCTCGGAGATCTCGATGCGCCTGCCCGTATAGAACGGAACCTCTTCGCGCACGTGGCGCCGCGCCTCGGTCGCACGCAAGTGACGCATGAGATCGACCAGATCCACAAGCTCAGGAGCCTCAAGGGCAAGAATCCATTCGTAGTCGCCGAGCGCGAATGACGCCACGGTATTGGCGAGCACCTGGGGGAACTCGCCTCCTTTTCGACCGTGATCGGCGAGCATCGCACGACGTTCGTCGTCAGGGAGGATGTACCAGTCGTAACTGCGCACGAACGGATACACGGTGAGCCAGCGCTCCGGCTCCTTGCCACGCATGAAGGCGGGCAGGTGGTTGCGCGTGAACTCGGCATCCCGATGCACCCCGAGTGCGTTCCAGACGGGCAGCAGGTCAATGAGCAACTGGCTGCGGCGAAGTTCCCTGAGAGCCCACTGGAGCTTCTGCGGGTCAGGGCCGTGCAGCCAGATCATGAGGTCGGCATCTGCGCGCAGGGACGACACGTCATAGAATCCCCGCACGGTCACACCAGCCGCGCCCAGCGCGGCCATTTCCGTGTCAAGATCGGCTGTCCCCGACCGCCGATCGGGGTTCCGGCGCAGCACCGCCCAGAGGGTGTATCCCAGGTCGGAGGCGGTCGCTGCGTCGCGCAGGTCAGCGCTCATCGTCATGGTCCCATCCTCCCCCGCAGGGCAGGCGTGCGTCGAATCGAGCCTCAGTCGTCGTCGCTGAGCAGGGCCCAGGCCACGAGCCCGACAACGACGAGAGCCGTCGCGGTCGCGCCAACCACCCACGGGACAGGATTCTTCTCATACGACGCCTGGGCTCGGCGCATCGCATCGCTCGCCTGCTTGGAGACGTTGAACCGGTCTTCGATCGCGTCCAGAGTGCGCTCGAGGTCGGCGCGCGTCGCCGCGACCTTGGCCTGGATGTCTGGGTTGTTCATATTGTGGCTCGCTTTCCGACGCCGCGGATGACGTCAATGTCGCGTTTGATGCTGTCGATCGACTCGGTGGGCATGGGTGGCATGCCCTTCTTGATGCTGCGCACTCCGAGCAGCACAAGAACAGCGATGACGATGAGAAGTACGAGGCCGACCAGAAGTGCGGCAAGCCATCCGGGCATGACGAGCGAGAGCGCGAGTATCGCCGCCGTCAGCAGCACGCCAACGAAGAGCAGCGCAAGTACGGCGGCGATGGCGATGAGGCCCGCACCGATTCCCGCGACCTTGAGCTTGTAGATGAGCTCGGCTTTGAGAAGCTCGATCTCCCCTTCGATCAGTTCCCTGACGATCATGGGGACGTCCGCTATGAGCTCAAGCAGCGGCTTGCGCTTCTCGCGTCGGAACTCAGATTCCGGAATTGCGGCCACGCGAATTACTTCTTCGTCGTCGTGGACTTCGCGGTTGTCGTCCGGCTCGCCGGCTTTGAGGCTGGCTTCGAACCCGAACTCGACTTTGATCCGGAAACCTGGGAGACGACCTTCTTCGCCCCATCGCTGATGAACTCAGCTACCTCGGGGGCCTTGTCCTTGACGAACTCCTCCGCCTGGTGAACCTGTTTCTGCACGCGGGGGTCGTGCCAAAGGTTGCCTGCGGCTCGCTTGATCTCTTCGTAGCGCTGCCGACCGGCGCGTGCGCCGAGCACATAACCTACGCCCAGGCCGACCACCAGCAGTATCTTGCCTTTCACGGCTTCTCCGTTCCGTTGTGAGGTTTGATTCCTTCCCAGCGTAGTCGGGTCTACTGGTTTGTGCTTTTCAGAAGTTCGCCGGCTTCGGCACTTCGCCTGCTCGACGACTGCGGCAAGACCGGTTCCCGCTGCTCCCTCACCGACGCGCCAGATTCCGTTGGCCACCCGCGGCTCCCGCTGGCGCCTGAACCACTGCACGCGAGCGAAGGCATCCACACTGCCCGACGGGATCGCTATCCCGAGCAGCGCTTGCGCATCTTCCCGCGCTGCCGTCGGCAGGTCTTGGGTGCCTCGCGTAGGAGAGCCGAAGCACATGCCTGCCCTCTGCCCGCTCCGCGAGCCACGGCCACTTGACGGTGGCGTGCGTCAGCGCCTTCGCGTGGATGCCGGGAGCGCCTTCCGCGACAAGTACTCCCGTGCCGCGCGGCGCGGCATCGAGCGCAGGCTCGCGTACGACGAGGGTTGCCAGCACGACAGCGTGACCCTTCAGCGTTTCCGCGGGCTGCGGATCGGGGGCGGCGAGCACGATGTGACCTGCGAGGCTGCCAGCCCCGTGAACACCCGTCCGGCTTCAACCGCAGTTGCCCTAACGCCCAGGCGGATGTCGACGCCGCGCCGCCCAAGATCCGCGGCCAGTGCGGTGACCAGACAATGAATCCCACCCCTGATCCCTTCGACCGCGGATCCCGCAGGGGCCCCGGCCCTGAGCGCCCGAACGGCGGCGGCGAGCGATCCGGAGCGCAACAATTCGGAGCGCAGTCCGGGAACTGCGCGATCGAGTTCCAGCTCATTCGCCTCGACGGCATGCACGCCGCGCGTGATCGGCGACACCAGGCGATCAGCGATGGCACCGCCCATGCGCCTGCGCACGAGCTCGCCGAGCGTGACCGATCCAGGCGGCATACCGACCGGGCAGGAACCTCTCAAGGTGCGCGCGCAATGAGGCGGGGACGCCGACGAGCGACGACACATCCCGGGCGAGCGGATGTCCCGGGATGCCGAGTAGCGTGACGGCGGGAATGGGGCGCGCCGCGGCATCCGCTGGCTGCAACCAGGCACCCCTCGGGTCGGGCTGCACGATCTCGTCACCGAGTCCGAGGTCCGCCGCGAGCCTCCTTACGGTGCTTCCGCGTGTCGCGAAACTCTCGGCGCCCGCATCGAGCTCGATACCGCCGACGGTGTGGCGCGCAACGGTTCCGCCGAGGCGATCGCTCGCCTCAAGCAGGGTGACCGTGAGCCCTCCGAGTGCGAGTTCGCGGGCAGCGACGAGTCCTCCGATCCCACCGCCGATGACGACTGCGTCAGTCAATGCTGTGCACGAGCTGCACGATGCGCGTGAGCACGTCCGGGTCGGTTTCCGGCGGTACACCGTGCCCGAGGTTGACGACGTGGGCTGGCGCTTCGCGCCCCCGTTGACGACGTCGCGCACATGGGCCTCGAGCACGTGCCACGGAGCGGAGAGCAGTGCAGGATCGATGTTGCCCTGCAGGGGCACCTTGCCGCCGAGGCGGCGGTTGGCTTCGTCCAGGGGCAGACGCCAGTCAACTCCGATCGCGTCGGCCCCGATGCCGTGCATGAGGCCCAGTACCTCTCCCGATCCGACCCCGAAGTGCACCTTCGGCACCTCGAGCCCGTGCAGACGCGGCGAGCGCCCTGCGGGAGTGCGGTGCGACGCGGCGCTGGTAGTTGGTGACGCTCAGGGAACCCACCCAGGAGTCGAAGAGCTGGGCGGCGGATGCCCCGGCGAGCACCTGCGCGCGCAGGAACTCGCCGGTGACGTCCGCGCACCAGTTGAGCAGTGCCGCCCAGGTGCGCGGGTCGGAATACATGAGCGCGCGGGCACGCAGCTGGTCCTTGGAGGGGCCGCCTTCGATCAGGTAGGAGGCGAGCGTGAAGGGAGCGCCCGCAAACCCGATGAGCGGGGTGCTGCCCAGCTCGGCGACGGTCCGCGCGACCGCCTCGCTGATCGGTCGAAGGGCCTCAGGGTCAAGCGGGCGGAGTGCCGCGACATCCGCTGCGGTGCGGATCGGTCGCTCGAGCACGGGACCACGGCCGGGCACGATCTCGACGCCGACACCTGCGAGTTTCACGGGAATCACGATGTCGCTGAAGAAGATCGCCGCGTCGACGCCGTGCCGGCGCACCGGCTGCAGCGTGATCTCGCTCGCGAGCTCGGGGGTGAGGCAGGCGTCGAGCATCTCGGTTCCGACCCGCAATTCCCTGTACTCGGGCAGCGAGCGCCCCGCCTGGCGCATGAACCAGACGGGCAGGGTCGGCGGGCGATCGCCGCGGTAAGCGCGAACGAGTGAGGATTCGCCGGTTCGACCGTCGATGAGCGGGTGATTCAGGGGCAGGGCCACAGGGTTAACATTAGAGAGTGCTCTTGTGTCTCACCGCCAGCCATCGCAACGCGAGCTTCGATCTGCTGGAGAAGCTGTCTTTCGGGGCGCCCGATGCTGCCCGAACACTGCTCGAGCAGCACGGCGCGGTGACCGGTGCCGTCATCCTCGCCACCTGCAACCGGTTCGAGGCGTACCTGGACATCGCGCATGGCGAAGGGTGCCCGGGCAGTGGATGATGCGATCCGGACTCTGGGCGATTCGAGCGGCATCCCCGCAGCAGCGCTGCGTGAAGCCGTAACCGTCCTTGATGGTGACGCCGTGGCGCACCACCTCTTCGCCGTGACCAGCGGCCTGGAGTCGGTTGTCGTCGGGGAAGAGGAGATCTCCGGGCAGGTGCGGCCGCGCACTGCAGCGGGCGCGGATCGACGGAACGACCTCATCCGACCTCGAACGGCTTTTCCAACGCGCCACGCACACGAGCCGTGAAGTCAGAGCTCGGACCGCCGTCGGTGCTGGGCAACGCTCTCTCGTTCGGCTCGCACTCGAGCTCGCATCCAGCCGCGTGGCCGACTGGTCCGAGACGCGGGTGCTGCTCGTCGGAACCGGCAGGTACGCAGCGACAACGGTGGCCGCCCTGTCGGAGTTGGGCGCGATGACGATCGCCGTGTTCTCGCCAACGGGTCGCGCCGATGCCTTCGCCGCACGGTACGGTCTGGGCGTCGCTGGCGACGTGGCGGAAGCGATCCGCGCGAGCGACATCGTCATCACCTGCACCTCCGACTTCGTCATCGGGCCGCAGTCCTTCACCTCCCCGGGCCGTCGGCTCGTCATCGATCTGGGTCTTCCCCGCAACGTCGATCCGGCGGTCGCTGAGGTGGCGGGCGTCGAGTTGCTCGACCTGGAAACGGTCAGGCTGCACGCCCCGCTTGAGGAGTTCGCCGGCGTGGACGATGCCCGCTCCCTCGTCCGCGATGCCGCAACTCGCTTCGGTGTGGACCGAGCCGTCGAACCAGGCATTGTCGCCCTCAGGAAGCACATTTTCGAGGTACTCGAGGCCGAGCTGGATCGGGCTCGCGCGCGAGGCGATTCAAGCCCGCAAACCGAGGCCGCCCTCCGGCATCTGGCTGGCGTGCTGCTGCACACACCTTCCGTGCGCGCACGGAGCCTCGCCCGCGATGGTAACGCGTCGGTGTTCCTCGCCGGGCTGGAGGCCGTGTACGGAATCCGCCCCGGTGATTCAGCGGCGGACGCAGCGGAGCGCTCGGAATCGGCGTAGCGGCCACCTGCGTCACAGCCTGCACGTAACGTTGTGGCATGGCGCAGAAGGCTCTCATCATCGGCGATACCGGACAGATCGGCTCGGCTGCGGCATCCGCGCTCACGGAAGCCGGCTGGGAGGTGACGGGCGCGAGCCGGCGCGGCGGTCGATCCACCCGCTCGATCCCGCTCGACCGCGACGATACGGAGGCGCTGGCGGATGCTGCGCACGGTGTCGACCTCGTCGTCGACACTGTCGCGTTCAATCCGTACCATGCGCAGCAATTGCTCACCCTCGACGTGGGCAGCCTGGTCGTCATCTCGACTGCATCCGTCTACCTGGGCGCGAATGGCACCTACCTCGACATTGCGGAGGATCACCACAGCTTTCCGGATTTCCCCATCCCCATCGACGAGCACTGGCCGACGATCGACAACAGTGAGCAGACCTACTCCCCGCTGAAAGCCGCAATGGAAAGGGACCTGCTGCAGGGCAGCACACCCGCCAGCGTGCTAAGGCCCGGAGCCATCCACGGACCCCACAGTCCGGCGTTGCGTGAGTGGTACTTCATCAAGCGCGTATTGGACGCCAGGCCTCATGCCGTCCTCGCGTTCGACGGTTCGAGCCGGTTCAGCACGACGTCGACCGCCAATCTCGCTGCGCTCATCGTCGCGTGTGCGAGGAATCCGGGGTCGAGGGCGCTCAACGCTGTCGATGACGAGGGACTCGCCGTTGCCGACATCGGGCGTTCAATCTTTGAGGCGATGGGACACGACGCGCCCATCCTCACCTTCCCCGGACCACCCCAGGGTGAACTCGGGGCATCACCCTGGGGAGTGAGCAAGCCCATTGTCCTGTCGATGGATGCCGCCAGGAAGCAGGTCGGTTACGCTCCTGCCGCGAGCTACGCCGAATCGGTGATCGCAGACATCGAATGGGTCACCCGTGCAGTCGCTGATGCAGAGGCGGCCGGCGAGAGCTGGCAAGAACTCTTCCCCGGCATCGTCAGCAGGTACGGTGCGGATGGTTGGTTTCCCTACGACGCCGAAGACAGTTTCGTCGCTGGCTGAGCGCGGGAATGTCCCGGTCCCCCTCCGCAAGGGGACCGGGACCTACCCTTGCCGCCGTTAGGCGGCTCCCCAGTTATTCAACCGCTGCTTCAGCAAGCGGCCGAATTCTGCGCTGCATGAACAGGCCCGCTGCTCCGAGGAGCAGGAGTCCGCCCGCAAGCATCCCTCCGTCGAGGGCTCCCTCACCGCCGGTCACCGGCAGAGTCGGCAGTTGCACGCAATCCTTCAGCTCGTGCTTGGTTGCCGCGCGGGTCTCGTAGACGGTTTCGACAACCGGCTCCATCTTGACCCACTTGTGGTGCTTGAATACCCAGTCGATCGTGGTCTTCTCCTTGGTGACCTTGACTGTCTTCGATTCGCAGTCAAGCTTCTCCTTGACGACCTTGTACGTCACGATGACGTCTGGCTTCTCCGGAAGCGGGCAGTCCTTCAGCTCGTGCTTCTTCGCCTCACGCTCTTCGTAAACGATCTCAACGACAGGCTTGGTCGGCACCCACTTGTTGTACTTCTCGCTGTAGTACCAGCCGATCGTGGTCTTCGCCTTCTTGATCGTGACCATCTTCGTGTCACAGTCAACGGTTTCCTTGATCACCTTGTACTTCACGACATCCTCCGGGCGGTCCGGCATCTCCACCGGGCAGTCCTTGAGTTCGTGCTTCTTCGCCTCACGCTCTTCGTAAACGATCTCAACGACAGGCTTGGTCGGCACCCACTTGTTGTACTTCTCGCTGTAGTACCAGCCGATCGTGGTCTTCGCCTTCTTGATCGTGACCATCTTCGTGTCACAGTCAACGGTTTCCTTGATCACCTTGTACTTCACGACATCCTCCGGGCGGTCCGGCATCTCCACCGGGCAGTCCTTCAGCTCGTGCTTCTTCGCCTCACGCTCTTCGTAAACGATCTCAACGACAGGCTTGGTCGGCACCCACTTGTTGTACTTCTCGCTGTAGTACCAGCCGATCGTGGTCTTCGCCTTCTTGATCGTGACCGTCTTCGTGTCACAGTCAACGGTTTCCTTGATCACCTTGTACTTCACGACATCCTCCGGGCGGTCCGGCATCTCCACCGGGCAGTCCTTCAGCTCGTGCTTCTTCGCCTCACGCTCTTCGTAAACGATCTCAACGACAGGCTTGGTCGGCACCCACTTGTTGTACTTCTCGCTGTAGTACCAGCCGATCGTGGTCTTCGCCTTCTTGATCGTGACCATCTTCGTGTCACAGTCAACGGTTTCCTTGATCACCTTGTACTTCACGACATCCTCCGGGCGGTCCGGCTTGGGGTCGGGCTCCGCGGGAGCATCGATGTATCGGAGCGAGTAGTGGGAAACGCTGTCCTTGGTCGGGTGGTCGACGATGACCGTCTTCAGCGCGGGATTGACGTCGATGAGCTCGTACCCTGGGCCGGCCTTGACGCAGTAGTGGTCAATGAGCTTGCCTTCGGGGGCGGTGACCTCAACGGTTGCGGGGTCGCCCGTGGTGTCGATCTTGCCGCTGTCCAAAGGCGGACAGACGATGTCGGCTGGCGGGCCGGGGGGGCCCGAGGGTGGCGCGGCGAAAGCTGTTGTAGCCCCGCCCACGGTCAGGGCCAGGCCGAGCAGAACGCTCGTGCTGACCGATAGTAACTTTCTCATTTCTTGTGTTTCTTTCTCTTCGTTGCTTTGGTCCCACGGGGTGGGTGCCATTGGTTTCGCTGGGGCACGACGAACCGTTTTCGGGCGCGCCGGTACGCCGCCTGATAAGGCGGCACACAGCCAGAGGCAGTTGCGCACACGGGGGTACGCGGGAACACCCGGAGCCGGGCGGGAGATGCCGGGCCGGGATGGAATAGGGAGGTCGACGCGAAGAAGCGTCAGACTCTGATGGTCACTAGCCTTTGCATCACCTGCCCACACTGCACTGTCGGGTTTGGCCGAAAGTGGGAAAGTCTCGGCCCCGTGCTTCCTGAAAGTAACATGCCCCCCAAATGGGGGGACAGGGCTTGCGAGGGTGGCTCAGTTGAGTTATTGAGCACAACGCAGAAAGCCCCGACCTCCCTGATGGGGGGCCGGGGCTTCTGGCTGCGGGTGTTGCGTTAGATCAGTGCCGATTCGCTGCGACGGCGCAGGTAGAGCGCGAGCGCCCCGAGCAGGAGCATGCCAGCACCGAGGCTCAGGCCGACCGGGGCAGACTCGCTGCCCGTGAGGGCGAGCGTGCACAGGTCTGCCGCTGCCAGGACCTCAAGTTCCCACTCATCCTGACCGGCGATGCTGTCACCGTCGTATCCGGGCACAGCCTTCACCGTGTACTTGCCTGGAGCGAAGGCGGTCTTCACCGACGTGAGTTCCGTCTCGCCCACAAAGTAGCGAACCCTGTCCTCTGCTCCGAGCGGGAACACCACAGTGATGGCGCCTGAGACATTCCTGCCGTCAACGCACGCCGCGTTGGACGCGGTGGCGTTTGCCGGCCACGGCTCCGCCAGAGTAGGGATGCACTCCTCCTGTGATGAGTCACCGACGTTGTAGGTCCATTCGATCTCCGCGAGCGGGTCGAGCGTGTAGCCGTTGATAGCCTTCGCCTTCACGATGTATTCGCCAATCTGCGTCAACTCCATGAACTCGCTCGTGAACAGGACGTTGTCGAGGCCGGGTCCGCTGATCCTGTACTCGACATTGGCTACGAAGTCGACGCGCACCCAGATCGCAAACTCCGTACGCTCGTCGTCGATGCCGCAGACGGAATACTCGGGGTCAGTGTCGAGCGGGAACGTGAGGAGACACTCCTCGATCTCCTCCTCCGTCTTGTCGCGCGACGTCATGACCTCAATGCCGTCATCCTCCGTACCTTCGACCCACTCCTTGAGCACCGTGTCCCAGATGTAGGGCGTCGAGTACGTTGTCGTCCTTACGGTGACATCTTCGCTGAGGCAGTCGTAGTCATCGACAACGACAACGCGCTGCTTCGGATCAGGCTGGCCGGGCGGACACTCGCGCCTCTCCTCATCGGTCAGATCGCGCGATGTGACAACGTCGACGCCGGGGCCTTCAGCGCTCAGCACCCACGCGGTACCGTTCCATACGTAGGGCGTTGAGTAGGTGGTGGTCGTAATGATGACCTCATCCGAAAGGCAGTCCACGACCTCTACGACGACGACACGTTGCTCGGGGTTTGGAGCCCCGCACTTCTCTCCATCGGGGCCCAACAGGGTTCCGCTGAAGGTCTTTGTCGCTTCGTTGCCTGGGAACTTTGCGACCCCAGTCGCTGTCGCCGTCACGCTGTATGCGCCGGGACCTGTGACGACCAGGGCCGGGTTCGGCCAAGACGCATTGGTGACTGCGCCAAGGGTAAGCACCTGACCTATCTCGCAGGTTGAATCGGCGATGTGGATGGCCGCCGATGCAACGGGCGGAGGAGCAGGTGTGGTTCCCTTACAGACGATCCAATGCGAGACGTTCGACTGCTGCGCGCCACTGTTCAATGGTGATGCATACGCCGTACCCGCCACCGGATGGGTCACCACGTTGTTCCACAGGCTGCCGCCCTTAACGATCAGCGCTTCCCAGTGGTCTCCCGGCCATGACGGGTTGAACGCTGCGAGCGTCACAGTCTTCCCCGAGCTGGACCCGTGACTACTGGATGAGACACCGCCCTCGTCCGCCTCGGTCTTGTAACACGTCGCTCCGTGTGCTGAGTACCTGGCCTCCCAATAGGAGGTCTTGTTCGTGTCGTTGGTCCACGTCTCCATGACGCCGACGGCGCCCACAAGCGGGTCGGCTGAGGCCGAGGAGGCCCCACCAACGGCGAGGCCGAGGCCGAGTAGTGCGCTGGTAAACAGCGCGAGGAGTTTCTTCATGTGAATCGGGTCTCCTTGGGGGAAGGGGATGTTCGGGTAGTGGATGCCCGGTCGGCAGAGTCACCGTGGGGGGGAACGGTGCAGGCACGAAGCATCGGGTAAGGCTGAGTTGCGGGCGGAGCGGGGGCTCGGCGCGACATGGGTTCATCGCGCGGAAAGGGTAATCGGGTATATCACCTTCTCGTTTGCACTGCGGGGGGTGAAAGACGATGGGGGTTCGCTTTCACAATGCAGCCAAAACATACCATGTCCTCACAAAGGGGGACAACACTTTTCTGAGTGAAGTTCAGGCGTTCAGTGAACGTACTCGAGCAGATCGAGTCCCACCGTGCGCATTGCGTCGAGCACGCGAAGCCTCGCCGCGAGACTGTCATCGCTGAACTGCACCGATACCGCGTAGGCAACGGATGATCGGGGCCCGCGCAGCGCACCGGCCTCTGAGCGCACTCCGGCATCCGCTCCCGTCTTGTTCACGAGCAGCGTTCCATGGTCGACACCCCGGTGTGAGAGGGGGTCGAGGCCGAAGGCGCTCGCGACGAGGGAGAGATCCGCGTTGAGGGCAAGCCAGCCCATGACTCTCTGGCTCGTGAGCGGGTCGACAACCTCGCTGCGGGCGAGGGCGCCGAAGAGCCATGCCAGCTCCGCAGTCGAGCCCACGGAAAGCTGCGGGGCATCATCCGGCCCGCGATCGTCACGCACGAGATCGAGCAGCGCCGTGCGCATCAGGCCGAGTGACTCGGTGCGCGCTCGCACGGCCGCCAGCCCGACCTGGCGCAGGAGCACGTTGGTCGCGAGGTTGTCGCTCGTCGCGGCAACGAGAGAGGCGAGGTCCGCGACCGGGAGGGCAGGCGCCTGGAGGTGTTGCCAGATGCCCGAGTCACCAACCGCATCCCTCGGTGTCTTGTCGAGGATGCCGTAGCCGGAGAAGTCCCGCGCGGTCAGTCGGGATGAGACCTCGATGAGAAGGAGAATCTTGCCAATGCTGGCGGTGGGGAGAACAATGCGGTCGTCGATGGAAACCAGAACGCGACCGGAGCGGAGGTCAATGACATTGGCGGAGACCTGCGCGCCCTCGTAGGCAATACTGCCGAGCGCAGCGAAGGTGCCGGCGAAGTTCTCGACTTCGTCGGTGCTTCTGTGGCGAGGTTCCCTGGGAGTTCTAGCCTGCTCCCAACGCTCGCGCGTCTTTTCCACTTCCAACAGTTCGGAGCCTTCAGCGGTCGGGTAATTGATGGGTAGTCACCAGATGATGACACGGTCTTTCGGATCAAGCCAGAGCGAATCCGACTCCGTCACACCGAAAGTTGTATAGAAATCGTCAATATTACGGACAATTTGGTTGCAGCGGAACTCATTGGGCGAATGGGGGTCAATTGACAGCAGCCGAATCACTTCCTTGTCACGGGCCTTCAGCTGCCACGCCTGGGCCCAGGAGAGGAAGAACCGCTCCGCTCCCGTCAGGCCGTCGATCACCGGCGGCTCGTCGCCGTTCAATGACAGTTGGTACGCCTTCCAGGCGATCCCGAGACCGCCGAGGTCGCCGATGTTCTCACCAATGGTGAGCGCCCCGTTGACGTGATGCTCCGGCACCTGCTGCGGCGCGAGAGCGTTGTACTGCTCGATCAGGGACGCGGTGCGCGCCTCGAACGCCTTTCGGTCGTCCTCGGTCCACCAGTCCAGCAGACGGCCGTCTCCGTCGAACTTCGACCCCTGGTCGTCGAAACCGTGCCCGATCTCGTGGCCGATGACGGCACCGATGGCGCCGTAGTTCGCTGCGGCATCCCTGTTCTCGTCGAAGAAGGGGAACTGCAGGATTGCCGCGGGGAACACGATCTCATTGAACCCGGGGTTGTAGTACGCGTTGATCGTCTGCGGCGTCATAAACCATTCATCACGGTCGAGCGGCTTGCCGATCTTGCCCAGTTCACGTTGGAACTCGAACTCGTTGGCGGCGAGCACGTTTCCGATGAGGTCGTCGGCTGAGATCTGCAGCGAGGAATAGTCTCGCCACTTGACCGGGTAACCGATCTTGGGGGTGAACTTCTCAAGCTTCTCGATCGCGCGAACCCTGGTCTCTTCGGTCATCCAATCGAGCTTGGTGATGCTCTGCCGATAGGCCTCAACAAGGTTGGCGACGAGTTCATCCATCGCCTCCTTCGCCTCCGGGCGGAAGTGCCTCTCGACATAGATACGCCCGACCGCTTCGCCCAGTGCGCCCTCGACGAGCGAGACGCCCCGCTTCCATCGCTCCCGAAGCTCTGGCGTTCCCGAGATCTCCCGACCATAGAAGTCGAAGTTCGCCTCCACGAACTCACTGTTCAGATAGGCGGCACTCGAGCGGATGATCTGCCACCGTAACCAGTCGGTCCAACTGTCGAGCAACTCGGGCACGAGTAGCTCGCTGAGCCCTTCAACGAAACTGGGCTGGCGCACGACCACGTTCTCGAACGAGCCGGCCGGCACATCCAGGGCGACGAGCCAGTCGTTGAGGTTCGCCTTCTTCGTGACGTCCTGCCATGACATCGGGTTGTAGGTCGCCTCGCTGTCGCGGCTTCTCACGTTGTCCCAGTGATGGGTTGCCAGCCGCGTCTCAAGATCCATCACCCGCTCTGCCCGCGCATCCGCCTCATCCAAACCGGCGAGACTGAACATCTTCGTGAGGAAGCCGACATACGTGCCGCGCAACTCGGCGAACTTGTCCTCCCGGTAGTACGACTCGTCCGGCAGGCCGAGACCACCCTGTTCGAGGAACACGAGGTAGCGCTCCGGGTTGCCGGGGTCGTTGTCGACGAAGGCCTGCAGGAAGCCGCTCACTCCCCCGCGCTCGATGCGACCGATCGCGGGAAGCAGTTCGCCGAGGGAGGCGACCGCGTCGACCTGAGCGAGCAGGGGAACGAGCGGCTCGGCTCCGCGGGCTTCGACAGCGTCAACATCCATGAAGCTCGCGTAGAGGTCGCCGACCTTGCGCTGCTCGGTGCCCGGGTCGGCCGCCTGAGCCTCCTCGATGATCTCCCGCACCGCCTGCTCGGCCTGCTCGGCGAGCACCAGGAACGAGCCGTACCGCGCCTTGTCGGACGGGATCTCTGTTTTCTCGATCCACTTGCCGTTCACATGCAGATACAGGTCGTCCTGCGGGCGCACGGACGGGTCGAGTTCGTCGAGGTGGATGCCGGAACTGAGGTGTGCTGCGTTGCTCATGACATGCAAGCCTAAGCTGCTCCTCGGCGCGCCACCTAAGCCCGCAGCTGCGGCCGTTGTGGCGACGCTCAGGTGCAGCGTCCCTAGACTGATAGCGGTACTCGCGCCGGAAGTGATCGAGTCCACACCATTCGATCGGGAGTCCATGCCGCGCAAGAAAACCATGACGCTGCCCTCGTCGTATCCGGGCGGTCTTTCACGACGCGACGTCGTTGCGTGGCGCAACGCCGTGTGCGTGATCTTCGCCCTCACGGGAGTCGGTCTCGCAAGTTGGATGGCGCGCGCGCCCGCCGTGCGGGATGCGCTCGACGTGAATCTCGAACAGCTCGGGATTCTCCTGGTGTCCATTGCGGTGGGGTCGATCGTCGGCCTGCTCGCCTCAAGCCATGTCATCGCCCGCTTCGGCGCGCGGGCCACCATCCTGTGGAGCCTCATCGGGTTGGGGATCGGCCTGGCCGTGGCAGGCGTCGGTGTAACCATCTTCGGCAGTTTCGCTTTTACCTTCATCGGACTCGTGATTGCCGGAGCGAGCATGGGTATGTGCGATGTCGCGATGAACGTTTCGGGGGCGGCGAACGAGCGAGTGCTCGGTCACGCGATCATGCCCATCTTCCACGCGTTCTTCAGCATCGGCACGATAATCGGTGCGCTCCTCGGAGCGCTTGCGGCACTCTGGGTTCTTCCCATTGCATGGCATATCGGGCTTATCGGGCTCGTGCTCGCAGCTGCGGCTCCATTCGTCGTTCGCGGCCTGCGATCGGAGCACCTCATGGCTGAGGGCTACGAGGAGGCACAGCACGACGTGCCACAGCCGGGTGATCACGCTGCGACCTGGCGCGGGCGGCTGAGCATCTGGCGCCGACCCCAGACCCTACTCATCGGCCTCATCGTTCTGGGCATGGCGTTCGCGGAAGGCTCAGCGAACGACTGGATCGCCCTGGCAATGGTCGACGGGCACGGGGTGGATGACGCGACTGCCGCCCTCGTGCTCGGCGTCTTCGTCACAGCGATGACGGTCGGTCGGCTGCTCGGAGTCACCGTGCTGGATCGTTTCGGTCGCGTTCCGGTGCTTCAGACATCCGCTGCCCTCGCTGTCATCGGACTGCTCGTCGTGATCTTCGTGCCGAACCCCTGGATTGCCATCGTCGGCGTTGTCATGTGGGGGTTGGGCTCCGCCCTGGGTTTCCCAGTCGGTATGTCCGCCGCGGCCGACAACCCCCGCACCGCCGCAGCGCGAGTGAGTGCGGTTGCGACGATCGGCTACTTCGCGTTCCTGGTCGGCCCGCCACTCATCGGATTCCTCGGGGAGCGCGTCGGCATCCTGAACGCTCTGCTCTGCGTGCTGGTTCTCGTCGCGGTGAGCGGAGTAGTCTCGCCCGCGGCCCGCGAGCCGCGGCCCGCGGACAGTTAGGTAACGTCCAGCAGGTTTACTACGCCAGTCTCTCGACGAACTGCTCATGGGCCAGCGTCTGGCGTTCCAGCTCCTCGATAGTCACGTAATCTGCATGGTCCGCCGCATCGTCCTCAGCAACCCGTTCGGCGAGAATTTCCGACAACTCGGGTGTGAGGTACTCGCTGACTACGGACGCCTCGATAGCGTCGCGGAGCTCAAGACGCGAGTCGGCGTCGAGCTTCATCACCTGCTGCAGCAGAGCGTTGTCGACCATGAGCCA
Organism: uncultured Actinomycetota bacterium; assembly: GCA_963848065.1. GTDB lineage: Bacteria > Actinomycetota > Actinomycetes > Actinomycetales > Microbacteriaceae > CAWKBZ01. The sequence goes on from CAWKBZ010000002.1 coordinate 690,303, forward strand.
ATGGTAGCCGCAGCTGCAGACACCCGACAGGGGTGACCCGCGGTCGGCAGTCAGCGCGCCCCGTAGCATGGAGCCGTGCGCCTCGTCATTGCCCGCTGCTCGGTCGACTACGCCGGCCGGCTAAGCGCCCACCTCCCACTCGCCACACGGCTGCTGCTCGTGAAGGCCGACGGAAGTGTGCTCGTCCACAGCGATTCGCTGAGCTACAAACCGCTCAACTGGATGAGTCCCCCGTGCACGCTTGCGGTGCTCGACCCTGATGACGAACAGGTGGATGCGGGAGTCATCCAGATCTGGAAGGTCGCCCAGGTGAAGACCGCAGACCTGCTCGTGATCTCCATCCACGAGGTCTTGCACGATACCTCCCATGAGCTCGGGATCGACCCCGGGCTGCAGAAGGACGGGGTCGAGGCCCACCTGCAGAAACTGCTCGCCGAGCAGATCGAACTGCTGGGCGAAGGACACCGCCTCGTGCGACGGGAATACATGACCGCGATCGGCCCCGTCGACATCCTGGCGACGGATGCCGCGGGCGCGTCGGTCGCTGTGGAGATCAAGCGGCGCGGAGACATCGACGGGGTTGAGCAGCTCACCCGGTACCTCGAGCTCATGAACCGCGATCCGCTCCTGGCGCCCGTCGCCGGGGTCTTCGCCGCGCAGGAGATCAAGCCTCAGGCACGCACGCTCGCGACCGACCGCGGCATCCGCTGCCTGCTGCTCGACTACGACGCCATGCGCGGTCTCGACGACCACTCGCGGCTGTTCTGACGGCGGCGCAATTAAGCTGGGGGTGTGAGTTATCCCTACAGCCTTGTCATGTTCGACCTCGACGGCACGATCGCCGACTCGGCTCCCGGTATCACCGCGTCGTTGGGCCTCATGTTCGAGGAGCTCGGGCGCCCGGTTCCCTCCGCTGAGGAGTTGCGCGCCTGGGTCGGCCCCCCCATCCTCGACGCGTTCCGCGACTTCGCGGGCATGAACCCCGTCGAGTCTGCCCAGGCGCTCTCCATCTACCGGCGCCACTACCTCGAGGGCGGAGCCAAGGGCAGCGCAATCTATCCGGGAGTCGCCAGCGCACTTCGCCGCATTCACAAAGCGGGCATTCCGCTCGGCCTCGCCACATCAAAGCCCGAGTTCCCCGCGTCCGTGATTCTCGACCACGCCAACCTGACCCAGTACTTCCGGGTGATAGCCGGCGCCTCGATCGACGAGATCCGCAGCGCCAAGGACGACGTGGTCGCCGAGGCCCTGTCGCGATTCGAGAAGATCGGAATCGATGTGAGCAGACCGGTTATGGTCGGCGATCGCATGCACGACATCGTGGGCGCCGCTGTTCATGGCGTTCCCACGATCTTCGTCGACTGGGGATACGGCACCGTCGCCGAACAGCAGGACGCGATCGCGGTTGTGAATACGGCAGCCGAACTCACCTCGATCCTGCTCGGCACATCGCGCGAGCTCGCCGTGTAACGTGTCGACAGAGCTAACCCGCCGAGAAACAGGAGCGTCATGAGCGACGAAATCAGAAAAGGGCTGGCGGGCGTCGTCGTCGACACCACAGCCGTTTCGAAGGTCAACCCTGAGAGCAATTCCCTGCTGTATCGCGGGTATCCCGTACAGGAGTTGGCAGCGAAGTGCACCTTCGAGGAAGTGGCGTACCTGCTCTGGCACGGGGAACTGCCCACGGCCGACCAGCTCGTCGAGTTCCAGAATCTGGAGCGTTCGCTTCGACCCCTCGACGAGAGAGTCAAGCGCGTCATCGACGAGCACCCCACAACAGCGCACCCAATGGATGTCGTGCGCACCGCGGTCAGCATTCTCGGCGCGACCGACCCCACACTGAACGAACCGAACGGGATGCTCGACCGCAAGCTCAACGAAAGCAGGGCCATCCACCTGTTCGCCCAGCTGCCCGCCATTGTGGCCTACGTGCAACGACACCGCCGCGGGGAACATCTCGTGGAGCCCCGGGACGACCTCGGGTACTCGGCAAACTTCCTGCACATGACCTTTGGCGAGGTGCCGGAACTGGTCGTGGTCAACGCGTTCGACGTGTCGATGATTCTCTACGCGGAGCACTCGTTCAATGCCTCGACCTTCGCGGCGAGGGTAATCACGAGCACCCTGAGCGACCTCTACTCGGCAGTGGTTGGTGCAATCGGAGCGCTCAAGGGTCCGCTGCATGGCGGCGCCAACGAAGCCGTCATGCACGTCTTCGAGGAGATCGGCGAGGCCGATAAAGCCGAAGCCTGGCTGGCGGCCGCTCTCGCGGAGAAGCGCAAGATCATGGGCTTCGGGCACCGGGTCTACAAGAACGGCGACTCCCGCGTCCCGACGATGAAGGCTGCACTCGACACGCTCATCACCGCGTATGAACGTCCGGATCTCGGCGAACTGTATGACCGGCTGGAAGCGGCCATGACATCCACCAAGAACATCAAGCCGAACCTCGACTACCCGAGCGGCCCCGCGTATCACCTCATGGGCTTCGACACCGAGCTGTTCACCCCGCTGTTCGTCGCCAGCAGGATCACCGGCTGGACCGCCCACATCATGGAGCAGATGGAGTCGAATGCGCTCATCCGCCCGCTGAGCCACTACAACGGTGCTGACGAAAGGTACCTGATTACGGCACAATGATCCCCATGGGATCAGCGCTGACCACAATCGGATTGCCCGTCGCCCTCGGCATCATCATGTTCGGGCTGGGCCTCACGCTCAGGTTGGGTGACTTCTCGAGGGTGGCGAAGCATCCGAAGGCGGTGTTCATTGCGCTGAGCGTTCAGCTGTTGCTGCTGCCGGCGATCTGTTTCGGCCTGGTCGTGCTGTTCCAGCTGCCGCCGATTCTCGCGGTCGGCATGCTGCTGCTGGCCGCCTCGCCGGGCGGGACTACGGCCAACCTGTTCAGCCACCTGTTCAGGGGCGATGTCGCCCTCAACATCAGCCTGACAGCGCTCAACTCGGTCATCGCCGTGATCACGCTTCCGCTCATCTACAACCTGGCGACCTTCGTCTTCATGCCGGACGGCAGCGAGCTCGGCCTGCAGTTCGCGAAAGCCGTCGAGGTGTTCATCATTGTGCTCGGCCCGGTCGCGCTCGGCATGCTCGTGCGCTGGTGGAAGCCGAACTTCGCGGATGCGATGAACAAGCCGGTGCGGATCGCCTCCGTCGTGATCCTCGCTGTCGTGATCATCGGGGCGATCATCTCGAATCTGGACATCCTGCTCGCCAACCTCGGTCAGCTCGCCGGCATCACCGTCGTGTTCTGCCTGCTGAGCCTCACGTTGGGCTACCTCGTCCCCCGCGCGTTCAAGGTCGAGCCCCGCCAGGCAGTGGCGAGTTCCTTCGAGATCGGCATCCACAACGCGACACTCTCGATCGTGATCGCGCAGTCGGTGCTGGGCAACATCGAGCTGTCTCTGCCGTCGGCCGTGTACGGCGTGCTGATGTTCTTCATCGCTCTCGGCTTCGGCTTCGTCATCCGCGGCCGCGTTCCCGCGGACGAGCCGGCATCCGCTCCCGCTCGCGTCTAGCCGCGCCGCTTCCCTCCGTCATTCCCCCAACCGCGCGGTGTTCTGTTATCGGCGCGCCGTTTATATCCTCCGCGCCGATAACAGAACACCGCGCCGTCGGCAGGGGCGGCGCCGGCCTCAGCGGCGCCGCTCTTAGCGGGCGAGGCGCTCGACGACGGTGCCGAACAGTCGCGGCAGCCGGGCGGCGGCCGGCACGATGGCGCCGCGCAAAGGGGAGTTCGCCCAAGCGACGAGGCCGCTCGTGAGAATGCGGAAGTCGCGGGTGACCCGGCGCCACTCCTGTTCGTAGTCCTGCGGGCGATCCGCGATGATGCAGCGCACCGCTGCCTCCGCCTGTGCGAACCCCAGACGCAGCCCCTCGCCGGTGATCGCGTCCACATAGCCGGAAGCGTCGCCGACGAGCAGCACCCGGCCAGCCGTGCGGCGCTTCGTGCGCTGGCGGAACGGGCCAGCCCCCTTTCGTGTGCTCGCGGGCTCAGCACCGGCCAGACGAGCCGCAAGCTCCGGTACCTCCTGGATCGCCTCATCGAAGTCGACACCCCTCCTGGCAAGCATCGCCACGCCCACACTGAAACCAGCAACGGGGGTTACGTACAACTCGGCACCTGGGGCGAAGTAGACCTCCACGGTGTCCGACCAGGGAGTTACTGCGAAGTGCTGCCGCACTCCATAGCGTCGCGCCCGCTTGGACAGCGGCCGGGACAGTCCAACCAATCGGGCAACCGTGGAGTGCAGGCCGTCACAGCCGATGAGCCACTTCGCCTCCAGCTCACCGTTGACGGTCACACTGTCCGTCGCGACATCCACTGAATCGACCTTCGCGCTCACACGCTCAACACCGAGTTCGTCCGCCCGGTTCGCTAGTGCCTCGTGCAGGGTAGTTCGCCGCACGCCGAGACCCTCCGCCGCGCCGAACCGGTGGGTGACGACCCGGTCACCCTGTCGATAGCTGACGCCCCTGAGTGGATGCCCGCGAGGATGGACACCCAGCCGTTCCAGGGCGGGAACCGCCCCGGGCATGAGTCCTTCACCGCACGCCTTGTCGATTGGGCCGGTGCGCTGTTCGATGAGCACCACCCCGAGTCCCGCGAGCCTCGCCTCGATCGCTGTGGCGAGCCCGACCGGACCGCCGCCGACGATGGCGACATCGTGGATCATTGGGCGAGCTTCTGCAGCGCCCGATTCTCGGTCGGGATCCGGAAGCCCAGGAGCAGGATCGCGTTGAGCACCGTGAACACGATCGCGGTGATCCAGGCCGAGTGGATGAGCGGAAGCGCGATGCCTTCGATCGCGACGATGATGTAGTTGGGATGCCGCAGCCAGTTGAACCGGTACGGCCCCCTCGTCACGCGTGGCAGGTTCGGCACGACGATGACGCGGGTGTTCCACTGGCGACCGAGCGCCCAGATCACCCAGTAGCGGCCCGCCTGACAGGCGAGCGCAATCGCGAGCATCGGCCAGCCGAGCTCGGGAATGAAGGGGCGATCCAGCAGGAAGACCTCGGCGATGGCTCCCAGCAGCAGCCCCGTGTGGAGCACGATCATGAACGGGAAGTGTCGCTGCCCGACCTCGAACCCTCCGCGTTCGAACGCCCACTCGGCGTTGCGCTTCGAGATCACCATTTCGGCCAGTCGCTCGACACCCGTCGCCAGCACGAAGATGAGGTAGAGGATCATGCAGTCCACTCCAGGTAGACGAATTCGGCACTGACACCCGGCCCGACCGCGAACAGCAGGCCGCGGCTCCCCGGCGGCTGCTGGAACCCGTCGGCAAGCACGTGAAGCACCGCCGACGACGAGAGGTTGCCCACCTTACCCAGCGAGCGATAGCTCAGCTCGAGCGCCGACGCCTCAATTCCGAGCGAGGCGGCGAATGCCTCAAGTACACGAGGGCCACCCGGATGCGCGAACCACACGTCGATGTCGGCGATGCTCAGCGATTGATCTCCGAGGAAAGCCGCCGCGTTGTCAGGAAAATGCAGCGAGATCACGTCGGCGACACCGGCGGTGAGAACGATCTCGAATCCCGTTCCCCCGACGTTGAACCCGATGACGCCATGACTGTCGGGGTAGAAGTAGCTCCGGGTGTCGATGATCTCTGGGCCGGGCTCGCTCCGATCCGCTCCCACAATCACCACTGCAGCCGCGCCGTCGCCGAAGAGGCCGGTTGCAACGAAGTTGGCCATGCTCGCGTCATCGCGTTGAAGAGTGAGGGAGCAGAGTTCGACGGAGATGAGCACGCCGACCTGCATCGGGATGGCCGACGATGTAGTCGTTCACCCGCGCGATGCCGGCAGCGCCTCCGACACAGCCCAGCCCGTAGGAGGGAAGTCGCTTGATGTCAGGGCGCAGAGCCAGGCGCTTCACGAGCAGGCCGTCGATTGACGGCGCCGAGATTCCCGTGACCGAAGTGAACATGATGAAGTCGACATCCTGGGCGCGCAGTCCCGCTTCGGCGAGCGCGGATGCCACCGCCCGCTCCGCAAGGTCGGTCGCGACCTGGATGAAGATGTCGTTCGATTCCCGGAAGCCGCCGAGGTCGCGATATCGCTCGAGCGGAAGTGCGGTGTGACGCCTGCCGATGCCGCTCGCCGCGTGCATCCGCTCAAGGATGGTGCGGTGTGAGGGCTGGGTGGCAATCAGCGGCGCAAGCTCGCTCGTGATCTCGCCCTGGCTGTATGAATACTCCGGAAGAACCGGGGCCACCGCCGCAATTCGACCCATTGGCTGAACGTAGCACGCGATCACCGAAGGCCGCTCACCATGGTCAACCAGAGACGGCCACAGGGACGGTACTTAGACTTTGATGGACGGTACCGGCGTGGTTGGCTCACGGGGGCCGCCAGGAGGTGGCATGCGCAGGGCGTTCGGGGTCGCACGCCTGATCGCTGCCGCAGCCGGATACTTCACGCTTATAGCGTTCCTTGTTTATACCCTCGGCGTCAGTGGCCCGGTGTTCGCGAACTTCGTCAGCTACTTCACCGTGCAGAGTGCGATCGCGGCTGTCATCGTCTGGACGGCAGCAGGCGTGATCGCGATTCGGCAGGAAGCCGATCCGGCCTGGCTCGGCACGGCCCGGCTCATGGTGACAACCTTCCAGGTGGTTTCGGGGATCATCTTCACGATCATCCGCATTGAGGCTGTCAGCAGGGATGTGCGTCTGGGAACACCGTGGTCGAGCGATGCGCTGCACTACTGGCTGCCTGCCTTCGCCGTACTGGACTGGCTACTCGCGCCAGGCCGGCGACGGTTGCGCTGGCAGTCCCTGCCGCTGGTTCTCGTCTTCCCGTCGCTGTGGGGCGCCTACACCGTAATTCGGGGGGCAATCCTCGGCTGGTATCCCTACTTCTTCCTCGATGCAGCGCAGGTGTCGACCGCGGAGTCGTTCTGGTACTGCACAATCGCGGGTGCGCTCATTCTCGGAGTCTCGGCGCTCCTGCTCCTTCTCAGCCGACTGATCGTGCCCTCCTGGATGAGACACCAGAGCAGCGGTTGAGCCCTAGTCCTGGCTCTCGAACACCGCGATGCTGGCGAGCGCCTCGGCGAGCACTTCCTCATCACTGAGATCGGCGAGCACGCTCACATCCTCCGCGGTGACGGTACCGACGAGAACCGCTTCGCCGGTGAGTGGATGCAGGTTGAGCCACTGCCGGAACATCAGATCAGGACCGACCACTGTCCACTCGGGAGCGTCGGATTCCCAGAACGGCTCGCTGAAGCGCAGCAGCACCTTCTCGATCGATCCGATCCCCAGTGAGCCGATGGCCCGCGTGTGGGCGTCCGGGAGCGGTGGATCGAACTCGATCGCGCCGCTGCGCAGTACGCCCAGTGGCACGGTGACGATGATGCGGTCGGCCTGTAGCGACTCGCCCGTCGCGAACCGCACTCCGGCGATGTCGCCGCCGTAGTTGATCTGGGTCACCGCTGAAGAGAGCCGCACATCGATGTCGGCGAGGGCACTGCGCACCAAATGGGTGTAGCCGCCGAGCACAACGAGCTGGGCGCCGAGCTCGTCCACCCATCCGCCCACTGCCGACAGGTCCCGCGCGGTCGCACCGGTCACTGTCTCGACATTGGTGTCGATGTAGTGGTCGAGCCACTGTCTTTCGGACACGCCGTCCTCTCCGGGAACCACCGACAGGGTGTCAACGCCCACCTCGTCCAGTGCGGCCAGGAGCGACGCATCGAGTCCCTCCCTGCCGGCCCACGCCGCAGCAGCCCGCACGATGTTCGCAGACAGGGCCGGCGGTGTGACGATGGCTCCGTCGGGCCTCCGTACTTCGGCGGGATCTTCAAGGAGGGAAGTTTCCAGCCCGAGTGCGGCCACTTCGCCGACGAGCGCATTCCCCGCGACCCCCCTCAGGTAGGCCGCTCCCCGCTCCACCGGGATGCCCCAGTCGTCATCGGTAGCCGTGTGGATGCGTCCGCCCACCCGGTTGCGTCCTTCCAGTACAACAACATCATGACCCGCGGCGGTGAGCTGCCGTGCTGCCGCGGCGCCCGCGAGTCCCGCACCGATGATGGCGATGCGCTCACCATCTGTCGCGTGCTGGGCGACCTCAGCCGCGACGCGAAGCCCAGAGAGCCACGCGCCCGCGACAGTGCCAGCGTGTTCTGTCGTCGTGGCCTCGCCCGCCCAGAACACCCGATTGGCGACCGGCGCGCGGAGGTCATTCCGTACCTCCACCGAAGCACCGGCGGCGAGATAGCTCTGGGCACCGAGCGAGAACGGGTCTGCGCTCCAATTGGTTCGCTCGAACGCGATGGGAGCATACCGATCCGGTTCTGTTGGCGGAGGGGTGGGCACCGGTTCAGGCGGTGGTGGCGTACATGCGGTGAGCACGATCAGGCCAGCGCCGGAGATCCCTCCGATCAGAAAGGTGCGCCGCTTCATACTCTCCGGCCTCTTCTCGTGGCGCACGACCATTCGTGGTCCACGCGCCTGCCGAGTTATTCCAGTCTAAGCATGCCCGCGATGAGAACGCAGGAGATCGCCGTCACAGCCCTATCTGGTCGAGGGTTGCGATGAGCGCTGCGGCGTCCTTCTCGGGGGCCGCCGCGAGCTTTACACTGCGGCGCTGGTCGAGGTGGATGCCCGCAATCATGCAGCGAGCGGATCCCCCCGCCAGCTCGATGGTGGGAAGCTCAAGCGGCAGGATCGTGCACGTCTTCTCGATGATTTCGCGCTGGGCAGGAGTGAGGCTCGCTGCGGCACGTGCAGAAAGGGCAAGGATGCGCCCGTTGGCCCCCGACAGTTCGATTGCGTTGCCGGCAAAGTCGCGGATCTGCGCATGGGTGAGGTCAATCACGTCTCTGCCTCCTTCTGCGAGGCGTTCGGCGACTTCGTTGCGGCGGGCGACATCCGCTATCGTTTCCAGCCCGATGAGGGCGAAATCGGTGGCGACGCACATCATCACATTGGTGTGGTAGATCGGTACCCCCTGCTCGTCCGTCGCCGAGAAGACGATCGGCTCGTAGCCGAAGTTGGTGCAGAAGCGTTCGAGAGCGATGGGGTCCGCGCGGTGCGAGCGCGCGACATAAGCGATTCGGCTCGCATGATCGAGCACCATCGCGCCCGTGCCCTCGAGGAAGACATCGTCGTACTCGAGGCCCGAGTAGTCGATGACGTCCTGAACCCGGTAGCGACCCTTGAGCATGTCGACGATGTCGTAGCGGCGCTCGCTGCGACGGCTCGGCGAGTACATCGGGTAGAGACCGATGTGCCCTCCCGAGTGGGTCGAGATCCAGTTGTTGGGGAACACGCTGTCGGGCCTGGTCTGTTCCTCATCCTCGAACAGGTGCACGGTCACCCCGGCCGCTTCGAGCGCGAGCGCGGCCGCGGTCACCTCCGCGTACGCGCTCGAGGAGAGCTCGGCGGAGGTGCGCCCGTCGCCGCCAGCCTGGAAGGTGTTATCCGCTTCCGTTGCCGGGTTGGGTACGAAGTGGTGCGGCCGAATGATGACGACGGCAGACGGCGCCTGGATGGGCATTGTCGTCAGGCCTGCGGAGCCAGCGCGGGTGCGACGAGGCTGAAAAGGTCCCTCGGATCTGCGGGTTCGGCCACGAGGTCGAGTTCCTCGAAGTAGTCGGTGCCGTCAACCGCATCGCGCGCGTAGCGAAGCGCGGAGAAGTCTTCGATCGCGAATCCCACGGAATCGAACACTGTGACCTGCTCGTCAGAGGTTCGTCCGGTGCGCGAGCCCGCGATGACCTCCCACAGTTCGATGACCGGATGATCGGCGGCGAGCTGCTGGATCTCGCCCTCGATTCGGGTCTGCTCCGGGAACTCGACGAAGATGTCGCTGCGATGCAGGATGCGCGCGTCGAGCTCGGTCTTGCCGGGGCAGTCGCCGCCGATCGCGTTGATGTGCACGCCGGGCTCGATCATCTCATCGGAGAGGATGATCGCGTTGGTCTTGTCAGCGGTGCACGTCGTGATGACATCGGCACCCTGCACAGCCTCTGCGGTGCTGCTGGCGACGAAGATCTCGAACCCGAACGGGGCGAGGTTGCGCAGGAGCTTCTCGACTGCGGTGGGTGCCGGGTCGAAGACGCGGAGCTTGTTGATACCGAGCGCAGCGCGGAATGCGAGCGCCTGGAACTCGGCCTGTGTGCCGGTGCCGATCATCGCCATGGTGTCGGAGCCTGCGCGCGCAAGCACCTTACCGGCCATCGCGGATGTCGCCGCCGTACGCAGCGCGGTGAGCACTGTCATTTCGGCGAGGAAGGTCGGGTAGCCGTTTCCGACGTTGGCGAGAACGCCGAAGGCGGTGACGGTTTGGAACCCGCGCGACGGATTCGAGGGGTGCCCGTTGACGTATTTGAAGCTGTAGGTCTCGCCGTCGCTGGTCGGCATAAGCTCAATCACGCCTTCAACCGAGTGGCTGGCGACCCGCGGAGCCTTCTCGAAGACTGACCAGCGCGTGAAGTCCTCCTCGAGGTAACCGATCATGCCGGTCACGATTTCTTCGACGCCTTCGGTGGCAACCCACCTGGACATGTTCGCGACGCTCACAAAGCGTGTCATTTCAGCTCCTTAGCTCCTGCACACACGGTACGACTGGGCGATGTGTTCAATCAATTGGCAGAGAGTGGCAATATCGCCGCCAGTTCGTGCGATATGCGCAGTCTCGTTGTACGGTATGTACTATGGCCGCCTTGGATAGCCTCGACCGCGAACTGCTCGCTGCACTGAGAGTGGATGCCCGCGAGTCCAATGCGAGCCTCGCGCGCCGACTGGGGGTCACCCGCGCGACGATAACGAGTCGCATACAGAGGCTGCAGGACTCGGGTGCGATCGTCGGTTTCACTGTGCGCGTGAGGGAAGACAGCAGCCCCGCCTCGGTGCGGGCGGTGACCTTCATCGAGGTCGAGGGTCGCTCCACCGACCACGTCATTCGCCAGTTGCGGGGAGTCCCGGAGATCGAGGCGCTGCACACCACCAACGGCGGCTGGGACCTTGTCGCGGAGCTCCATACCGAATCGCTGGGCGAGTTCGACCGGGTGCTCGGGCGCATCCGCTCGGTCGAGGGTGTGATCAACAGCGAGACGAGCCTGTTGCTGAGTTCTGTCCTGGCGCACTGACAGAACCGAGAAGGCCGGGGGTATTCCCACTGCCGAATTCGGGGGATGGCTTCAGTGCTGAGGTGTCGGGGGGTATTTGACACTGAGCTATGCGAAAAACACCCTGCGCCGCGACTGCGGCACTGACGCTCGGCCTGTTGGCCGCAAGCCTGGTTTCCGGTCCCGCCTCGGCAATGCCGCTCGAAGAAGCAGACGATTCTCTTGCCGCCGCCATCGAAGAGCAACTCGATGCGAACGCGGCGTTGCCCGCCGCATATGCCATCGTCGACGGCACAGAGGTGACCTTCGGCAACCGTCAGGGCGCCGGGCCCGACACGCCGTTCGTGGTCGGTTCGGTCAGCAAGACCTTCACAGCACTCGCTGCCCTTGTGGCAGTCAATCGCGGCGAGCTATCCCTCGACGCGCCGGTCACCGATTACCTGCCAGACTTCAGTCTCGCTGCGAGCGCGGGTGATGAACCCATCCGCATCAGACACCTCCTCAATCATTCGTCGGGAATCTCTGGAATTGGGTGCAATCTCAACAGATCCGCGCCGGCGAACACACTGGAGGAGCGTGTCGAGCAGTTGCGAACGGTAACGCCGCAGAGCGCACCTGGTGAGCGGTTCGCCTACTGCAACGTCGGATTCGCTGTTGTCGCACACGTGCTTGAGCAGAGCAGCGGTCGGCCCTTCGCTGAGGTGCTCCAACGCACGGTATTGACTCCCCTCGGCATGGAGCGCACGTACACCGATCTGGCGACAGCTCGAGAGAACGGCCTTGCGGAGGGCCACACCACGATTCTGGGACTGCCTGTCGCTCGACCGGAAGGCGGGGTGAAGGCCTCGCTGGCTGACGGATACGTGATCTCCACGGCACGCGATCTCGCCCGGTTCGCGCAATTTCAGATGGGTGACGGCCAGACGCATGACGGGACGAGAATGCTCTCGCGGGAACTGCTTCTCGAGATGCACCGCGCCTCGATTGCCTTGCCCGATCTCGAAGGCACCGAACTGGAGAGCTATGCCCTGGGCTGGTTCACCGGTGACGTCGGCGGCACGAGGATTGTGACCCACAGTGGAACGACGCCCCGTTACCACGCCAGCGTTGCCCTGGTGCCGAGCGAGCGGAGGGCGGTCATAACCCTTGTCGCCGGCCAATGGCTCTCGGGCGCCGGATCGACCAGCGCAGGGGCAATAGGCGAACTCGCCGGTCTGGATGTCGGGGTGAATCAGCTCTACCTGATCGTGACTGCTGTGCTCTGGCTGGGCGCTTCACTCCTCGTGCTGACGGTGACTGTTTCGATGCTTCCTTCACGGCGAAGGGGCCGCAGGCTCAAGCGGCCGCGCGCCCTCACCGGACCCTTGTTGGTTCTCGTGTCGGCCGGCATGTTGGCGGTCCTTGTCGGGCCGGCCATTCCGGAGACCGGTTCGCTGCCGGCCGCCATCCAGTTCGGCTGGGAGAACACGCCGGATCTGCTCGTGCTCGCTCTCGCCTGGCCGCTGGTGATTGCCGCGCTGGGAGCGCGTTCGATCGTCGAGCGCTCGCGCTGGCGCGCGACGTCGGCTGCTCTTTCTGCATAGGGACGCAGCGAGCATCGATATAGCGCGCCGAACTACCGAGTGCGTCTGATTCGGCTCGCCTTCACGAATCCGTCTATCGTGTCGATGACGGGAAGCAGGATGAAAACGACAGCGACAACCACGGTGACGATCCCCGCTCCCTCGGGCCAGCCGACCGCGCTGAAGTAGTCGTCGTTCAGCAGGCGGCCGCTGGCAGTAATCCAGATGACCGGGACGACGAAGAGAACACCGAGAAGGGTGTTGGCGATCGCGTTGCCGGTCGACCATCCCGTGTAGTACGCGAAAAGATGAAGACTGATGCTTGCCACGGCGAACAGCAAACCTATGTACAGCGCGCCCGACTCCCACAGCTCTGAGGCAATGGGGCCGATCTGCGTGCCGCCCGGGCCCTCGACAGCGCCGACGGTCTGCGCGAGAACCAGCCCACTCACGATGACCAGCAGAAAGATGACTCCGCCAACGAGCTCGCCGAGGTAGCCTCGCTTGTCGCGTACCTCGGGCAGCGAAGTCGGGTCCCAAGCAGCCTTCGGTCGCGAATGCATTGCTGACGAGCGCTCGATGATGACAAAAACGAGCGTGACAATGAAGGCCAAGGACATCGCCACTTGGAACGCGCTGTACAGTGCGGCGCCGACCGCAGCCGCTGGGGAGGCGCCATCAACGAAACTCACGAGCCCGAAGAATACGAACCACAGGGGGACCACGGTCGACAGCAACACGGTGAGAGCACGGGTGTAGTCGAGATACAGTTCCGGGCCGATGAGGTACAGCGATTTTTCGGAGTACCGGGCGGCAAGCCGAGCCGGCGAGCCCAAATCAGCCAGCACCTCGCGTTCCGCCGCCTCCGCGTCGACGCCGTCCGCGTGCCTGTCTTCAACGGCATCCGCGATAAGCGCCCGCAACTCCTCCTCGATGTCGTTGCGCTGCTTGCCGGGAACGCTGCGAAGCGTGGCCGCGACATAGCGGTCGGTGAGCGTCGACTTGGTGGTCATGATCCATCCTTCAATGAGACGAACGCGGTGTTGAGCGCCTGCCAGTCGTGCCCCAGGGTTTCGGCGAGTTTCGCGCCCTCATCACTGGTGACGTAGAACTTTCGCGGACGGGACTCATCGGTATTCCACTGGCTCGTGAGCAGGCCCTGCTTCTCCAGTCGGCGAAGCAGCGGATAGAGGGTGTTGGCATCGACGGCAAACCCTGACCGCTCAAGGGCATCCAGCAATGCGTAGCCGTAGTTCGGCTTCTCCAGGATGAGCAGGCACGCGAGCACGACGGTTCCGCGCCGTAGCTCCTGGCGATGGGTCGCGAGCTCTTCTTCGTTCAACACGTCAACACGCTACTTTCGGTGAATTCCCGCGTTCGGAAGACTATACGGTGTCTCACACACTATGTTCCTTCGATTGTTCGATGGAAGTCGACCCCGCCAAGCGGGAGGGCAGGCGGGGTCGCGAATCTGCAGAGACGCGTTACCGCTGGCCGATTGCATCCGCGTGCGCGGCACCGGCTGGCACGGCAGGGATTCGGGGCCAGGTCCAGGTGGCGCGCAGGATGAACGCCAGAATCAGCACCTCGACTCCGATGGTGAGGGCGTAGTAGAAGGCATAATCCCCGGGCGCCCCCAGAAAGTTCATGCCCACGGCGGGGATGTACAGCGATGCAACGACGAGGTTCGTGGCGCGGTTCGCCCGGGCGGGCAGCGTCATGGAGAGCATCACCATCAGGGCCGGAATCGCGATGACTACGAAGAAGACGGACATCAATGTGCCGCTGATGTCGAACTCGAAGATGACGCCACCCCGGATGAGGTCGATTTCGCCGGGCTGGTAGAGGTGGAAGTAGTCGATGTAGATGACGAGGAACATGAGGCTGGTCCAGGCTGCCGCGAGCTTGACCTGCACGGGGATCGGCGGATTGTCGAGCAGGTTCGGGGCGTTCGGTCGAATGGTCATCGGTTCTTCTCTCGGGTTGGCGAGTGGGCTTGGTTGCGCACTACTGTGCGTCACACACTATAGTAAAAGCTACGCCATGGTGACAAGGGGGAGAATTGTGAGCACGAGGATGCGTGACAGCGTCGATCAGTCTTCAGTTCGAACAGAGAAGAGAGCCATGACAGGCATCGGCCCCGCCGCCCACTTTGAGACAGCACGCCTGCGGGCGCGACAGTTCCTTCCGGCCGACGTGGATGCCTTCGTTGCGTACCGCGCCGACCCGGACGTTGCGCGGTTCCAGAGCTGGAGTGACTACACCGTCGAGCAGGGACGAGCGCTTATCGAATCAATGACCGATGTCACGCCGGGCGCACCGGGACAGTGGTACCAGTTCGCCCTCGAGAATGCGGATGGCGCACTCGTCGGCGACGTCGCTCTGCACGTCAACGAGAGCGAACCGAGCGAGGCGGAGTTCGGTTTCACCCTCGCGTCGGCACACCAGCGGAACGGCTACGGGGCCGAGGCCGTGAAGGGGTTGCTCGACTACGCGTTCGGATCGCTGCGCCTCCGCCGCCTTATCGCGATCACCGATGACCGCAACGCCCCTGCTGCTGCACTCCTTGAGCGAGTGGGCTTGCGGCGAGAGGCGCACTTCGTGGAGAACATCTTCTTCAAGGGCGAGTGGGGCAGCGAGTTCGCCTTCGCCATCCTGAATCGTGAATGGGCTGCGCGAAAAGGCTGAACCCACGAGTTCCGTGGGTTCAGCCGTTCACACTGTCCTGAGACATCACAATTGGTGCGCGAGGGGGGACTTGAACCCCCATGCCCTTACGGGCACACGGACCTGAACCGTGCGCGTCTGCCAATTTCGCCACTCGCGCTCACCAGTTGACGCGCGTAGTCGCCAACCCAGCGAGATTACCACAGCGAGGCGGGGCCAAGCAGGCGTGCTCAGGCAAGGGATGCTCGACCGCGACTAACATCGATCACTGCGGCCTATTGCCAATACACAGGGAGATTCTTGGGTCTTCTGGACAACTTCGAACGAGGTCTTGAGCGCGCCGTCAACGGCGCCTTCGCCAAGACCTTCAAGAGTGGTCTGCAGCCGGTCGAGATCACGAGCGCCCTGCGGCGCGAGCTCGACACCAAGGCAGCCGTCGTCGCCCGCGACCGCATCCTGGTGCCCAACCAGTTCACCGTGCGCCTCGGCCCGGCGACTACGAGCGCATGGCCGGCCTCGGCCCCACCCTCATCGACGAGCTCACCCAGCTGGTGCAGCAGCACGCCACCGCGCAGCACTACTCCTTCGCCGGCGGCATCTCGATCAGGCTCGCCGACGACAAGCGCCTCAGCCGAGGGCATGATCGACATCGCGTCGGTCAACGTCAAGGGCAGCCGTCGCCTGGACTCCCGTGCTCGACATCGCGGCAAGCGCTACCCGATCACGCAGTCGCGACACCGTCATCGGCCGCGGCATCGACGCCGACATCACAGTCGACGACACGGGCATCTCCCGCAAGCACGTCGAGATCCTCTGGGACGGCAAGCGCGGCCAGGTCAACGACCTCGGTTCGACCAACGGCTCGCTGCTCAACGGCGAACCGGTCAGCAAAGCGCCACTCCCGCCCGACTCCGTCATCGACATCGGTCGCACCCGTATCGTGTTCCGCGTGCTCGCCCAGTCTGCCGACGTCGACCAGTTCGCCGACCTGGCCGATCGACGAGGACGGGAACACTGATGAGTGAACTGACCCTCCTCATGCTGCGCCTCGCGTTTCTCGTGATGCTGTGGGCCTTCGTCTTCGCGATCGTCTACGCGCTGCGCTCCGACCTGTTCGGCGCAGAAGGTGCGCCGCCTGCCCGTCGCGGCGACCGCCGTCGCCGCTCCCGGTCGCATCCGCCCGCCGCTCCCGCCGCGGCACCGGCGCGCATCGACGGCCGCCGCCGCCGCAGGATCGCAGGACGCCAAGCGCCTCGTCATCACCTCCGGCCCCAAAGAGGGTCTGGAGATCGACCTGCCGGCCGAGCAGCTGACCATCGGGCGCTCCAGCGAGTCCGGCCTCGTCATCCGCGACGACTACACCTCGACCCACCACGCCCGCCTGCTGCTGTGGAACGACGGCTGGGTGGTCCAGGACCTCGACTCGACCAACGGCACGTTCCTCGACGGGAACCGGGTGAGCGTGCCGACGCCGGTGCCCCTCAACACGACCGGTCAAGATCGGCACGACGAGCTTCGAGCTTCGGCGGTAGCGCATGGCCACGACGCGGCAAGAGCGCGGCCGTCTCCCACGTCGGCAAGATCCGCTCCAACAACCAGGACAGCGGATACGCGGGCAAGCACCTCTTCGTCGTCGCCGACGGCATGGGCGGCCACGCCGGAGGCGATGTCGCGTCCGCGATCGCCATCAAGCGCATCGCGGACGTCGACCGCGAGTTCTCCTCGCGCGACGACGCCGAGTTCGCCCTGCACGCCGCCCTCATCGCCGCCAACGCGCGTGCTCGCCGAGACCGTGTTCGAGCACAGCGAGCTCACCGGCATGGGAACGACCGTCAGCGGCATCATGCTGGTCGGACAACCAGGTCGCGATCGCCCACATCGGCGACTCCCGCATCTACCTGTTCCGCGACGGCGAGCTCGAGCAGATCACCAGCCGACCACACGTTCGTGCAGCGCCTCGTCGACAGCGGGCGCATCACGGCGGAGGAGGCCGCCGTGCATCCTCGCCGATCGGTGCTCATGCGGGTGCTCGGCGATGTCGATGCCGCGCCCGAGATCGACACCGCTGTCGTGGACACTCTGCCCGGCGACCGCTGGCTCGCTGTGCTCCGACGGTCTCAGCAGCTACGTCTCCGAAGAGAAGATCGCAGCACACCCTTCAGACCGATTCCGACGCGCAGCGGATGCCGCAGACCGACTGGTGAAGGAGAGCCTCGACCAGGGCGCCCCCGACAACGTGACCGTCGTGCTCGTCGACATCGACGGCTCGGGGGTGGCAGCACACGACCCACCTGTGAGCGTCGGCTCTGCGGCGAATCCTCTCACGTTCGACGGCGACAGCATCCGCCGTCCGCTCCGCCTTCCCACACTGCTGCTGCATCCGCTGAAGGCGACCAAGCCCGACGACAGCCATTTCGAGCCGGAGTCGGAGGACTACCTCGCACGAGCTGATCCTCGAGGATCGCCGTCGCGCCATTCGACGCCGGGTCACCTGGCTCGTGGGGCTCGCGCTCGTCATCGCAGCGATCGTCACGGCAGCTATCTACGGCTACCAGTGGACGCAGTCCCATTACTACGTCGGCGAGAGCAACGGCACCGTCGCGATCTTCCGCGGGGTGCAGCAGGACCTCGGCCCCTTCCCTCTCTCGGAGGTCTACCAGGACACATCAATCAGGATGAACGACCTGCCTCCCTTCACCAGGAGGCGGTCGAGGCCACCATAAGCGCTGCTGATCTTGGTCATGCGCGCGAGATAGTCGAACGGTTAGCGGATGCCAGCAGATAGTCACGGTGCCGCCGGCCAGCCGACGATGGTGGGGCCCCGATCCACCTTCACGGAGAACATCCGTGTGAAACTCCGGGTGCCCGCGCGCATGCGCAACGTCGAACTCGGCCTGTTGCTGTTCGCGTGGTTGATCAACGCCGGGGCTCTTATGCTCGTGCAGTTCGGGGCGCTCGGGGAGCTCGATCCGACTCTGTTCGTCTACGGCAGCGGACTTGCCGTGCTCGTCTTCGGTATGCATTTCGCGTTGCGCCTTGTCGCGCCGGACGCGGATCCGCTCATCCTTCCCGTCGTCTCAGTGCTCAACGGACTCGGCATCACGATGATCTACCGCCTCGATATCGCCGAGGGGTATACGGGTTGGGAAAGTGCCGGCATCCGTCAGATCGTCTGGACCGCGATTGCAGTCGCCATCTCGATCGCGGTGATCGTCGTCATCCGAAATCATCGGGTTCTGCAGCGATACCGCTACATCGCGATGTTCAGCGGGATTGCGCTGTTGCTGCTGCCGATGCTGCCGGTCATCGGCCTCGAGGTCAACGGTGCGCGGCTCTGGATCCAGCTCGGTCCGTTCACCTTCCAGCCGGGCGAGCTGGGAAAGATTGCCCTCGCGATCTTCTTCGCCGGGTACCTCGTGAGCGCGCGGGACTCCCTGTCGATGGTCGGCCGGAAGCTACTCGGCATGACATTTCCCCGCGCCCGCGACCTCGGACCCATTGTCGTCGTGTTCCTCGCGTCGATGGCGGTGCTCATCTTCCAGCGCGACCTGGGCACCTCGCTGCTCTACTTCGGCTTGTTTCTCGTGATGCTCTATGTCGCGACGGGGCGCGCGAGCTGGATCGTGCTCGGGTTGACCATGTTCCTCACCGGAGCCCTCGTCGCGACCCAGCTCCTGGGGTATGTGCGACGCCGCTTCGAGGCCTGGCTCAATCCCTTCAATCCTGAGTATTACGAGGCGATCGGTGGCAGCTACCAGCTCGTTCAGGGGATGTTCGGGCTCGCCAATGGCGGATTGATCGGAACGGGACTCGGGCTCGGGCGACCCGACATCACCCCGCTCGCCGAGAGTGACTACATCACCGCTTCGCTCGGTGAGGAACTGGGCCTGGTCGGGCTCTTCGCCATTCTTGCGTGCTACCTGCTGTTCGTTTCCCGCGGGTTCCGGATCGGATTCTCCGGGCAGGACGACTTCGGCCGTTTGCTCGGCGTCGGGCTCGCCTTCGTCATCGCGCTTCAGGTTTTCGTCGTCATCGGCGGGGTTACGAGGGTGATCCCCCTCACCGGGCTGACGACGCCGTTCCTCGCCGCGGGCGGATCCTCGCTCATCGCCAACTGGATCATCGTCGCGCTGCTGCTTCGACTGTCTGATACCGTCCGTTCGCAACCCAGGCTGGTGATCCAATAGTGAACAAGGAACTCAAACGAGTCGGCACTGTCGTGCTTCTCATGTTCGTCGCTCTGTTCAGTTCGACAACGATCATTCAGGTCTTCGCAACGGATGACCTCAAGAACGACGCGAGAAACGTGCGGACGCTTTACGCGAGCTACGCGGCGGAGCGCGGACCCATTCTGGTCGCCGGCGAACCGATCGCGGAGTCCATCCCGGTCGACACCGAGTACCGCTTCCAGCGGGTGTACCACGAGCCGGAGCTCTATTCGCACCTCACCGGGTATTTCACGCTCAACCAGCTGAACCCCGGAATCGAGGGGGCTCTGAACGAATACCTCAGCGGTTCGGCGGACTCGCAATTTCTCGACAACCTGACCAGTATCGTGACCGGCCAGTCGCCGAAGGGGGCGGCGGTCGAACTCACGCTGGACCCCCTCGTGCAGCGGGTCGCCTACGACGCGCTTGGCGACAACAGGGGTGCGGTCGTCGCGATGAATCCAAAGACAGGTGAGATCCTCGCAATGGTCTCGAAACCCAGCTTCGACGCGAACCTCCTTGCGGTGCACAGCGGCTCGAGCTTCTTTGAAAGCTACAACGCCCTGAACGACGATCCCACCAAGCCATTGGTCAACCGTGCCATCGCGGGAGACCTCTACGCGCCCGGCTCGGTGTTCAAGGTGCTCATGACGGCGGCCGCGCTCGACAGCGGTCAGTTCACCCCGGAGAGCAGCTTCCCCAATCCGGCGTCACTGCAACTGCCGCAGAGCCAGTCCACCATCAGCAACTCGTCCGGCGGAACCTGCGGCCCGGGCGAGGAGGTGACCCTGGCCACCGCGCTGCGGCTGAGCTGCAACATCCCCTTCGCAGAGCTGGGGCAACAACTCGGATCGCCAACGATCGCGGAGTATGTCGACCGGTTCGGGTTCGGAGAACGTCTGGACATCCCCCTGCCGGTAACCCCCAGCGTGTTCCCGCGCGACCTCAACGAGCCGCGCCTCATGCTCGCGTCGTTCGGTCAGGACAACGTCCGCGTCACTCCCCTGCAGATAGCGATGATCTCGGCCGCCGTCGCCAATGGAGGCACGCTCATGCAGCCGAGCATTGTGCGCGAGGTGCTCGCTCCCGACCTCAGGCAGCTTGAGTCCTTCGAGCCACAGGTCTACGGCACGCCGATCAGCCGCGAGACGGCGGCGGTGCTGAGCGCGATGATGGTGGATGGCGTGGCAAACGGCGCGGCGAGCAATGCGAGAATAAGCGGTGTTGATGTGGCGGGGAAGACGGGCACGGCGGAGAACGCTCCTGGCGAACCGTACACCCTGTGGTTCACCGGTTTCGCTCCGGCGAATGACCCGCAGGTGGTAGTGGCAGTCGTTGTGGAGAATGTTGGTGGCCGTGGTCAAGGGGCGTTCGGCAACACCGTTGCCGCTCCGATCGCGCGACAGGTACTAGAGGCGGTGCTAAACAGATGAGACCCACAAGCGGCCTCACTTTCGGCGGCAGATACCAGCTTTCCAGCCGAGTCGCCATCGGCGGGATGGGCGAGGTATGGCAGGCGACAGACCTCGTTATCGGGCGCACTGTCGCTATCAAGATCCTCAAGGACGAGTATCTGGGTGACCCCGGGTTTCTCGAACGCTTCCGCGCGGAGGCGCGTCATGCCGCCCTTGTCAACCACGAGGGAATCGCGAACGTCTTCGACTACGGCGAAGAGGATGGCAGCGCCTACCTCGTCATGGAGCTTGTGCCCGGGGAGGCACTGAGCACGATCCTCGAGCGCGAGCGCGTCCTGGCAACTGATCGCGTGCTCGACATCGTCGCCCAGACCGCCTCTGCGCTCCACGCCGCCCACGCAGCCGGTCTCGTGCACCGTGACATCAAGCCGGGAAACCTGCTGATCACGCCCGACGGCCGGGTGAAGATCACCGACTTCGGGATCGCCCGGATTGCGGACCAGGTGCCGTTGACGGCAACCGGCCAGGTGATGGGAACCGTGCAGTACCTGTCGCCGGAACAGGCAAGCGGTCACGCCGCTTCCCCGACCACGGACATCTACTCACTCGGAATCGTCGCGTACGAAGCTCTTGCCGGCCGCCGGCCCTTCACGGGCGAGTCCCAGGTGGCCATCGCGATGGCGCAGATCAACGAGGCCCCTCCCGAGTTGCCGGTGACGATCTCGGAGCCCGTTCGCAACCTCGTCTACGCCTGTATTGCGAAGAGCCCGTCCGATCGACCCGATTCCGCTGCTCATCTTGCAAGAGCGGCACAGGCGCTTCGCCGCGGCGATGTCGCCGCGGCGACCGCATCTGTCGGCGCGATTGTGGGCGACAGTTCACTGGCGGCACTCGCCGGCGCCAACTACGGCCAGCCGACCGCGTCGACCCGGATCCTGCCGTCGACGGCCGTCCTCGATACCCCCGGCGGCGACAAGGAGGCTCGTCGCAACCCCTGGACCTGGCCGCTCATCGCACTCGTCTCACTGCTCGCTGTCGTGCTCATCGGCACGATCATCGCGCTCATGATGCAGCCGGGCGACGAACCGCTGCCACCGCCGACAACTCCGACGGAAGTGCAGACTCCCATCGAGACGCCGGATGTCACAGCCACGAGCGACCTCGTGCGGGTCAACGAGGAAGAGCTGCTCGGGCTCACGCGCACGCAGGTGGAACAGCGCCTCAGCGAGCTAGAGCTGAGCCTCAACGCTGTCGACGGCGACCCTGCCCCGAATGAAGGACTGGTGGGCAGGTCGTACGACGTGAACCCGACCGCCAATGTGCCCAGGGGAACCACCATCACGGTCCGCTTCTACACCCCCATTCCGCTCCCGACCGCGCCGCAACCGAATGCCGCCACAGCACCCGCTGGGCCTCACCTCGCCGGAAGCACCGTGCAGGTGCAATGGCCCCAGTACAACCAGTGCCCGAGCGGCTTCAGCCTCACAGGGTACGTTTTCACCGTGTCCAACGGCACGGCAGCAGATGCGAACCCGATCCCGGCGAACCGGACGACGCTTGACATCCAGCTGGGCGAGCCGGGCGAGACCCGGGTTACCTACTCGGTGCGCTGCGGGGAGGTCACCTCGCCCAGTTCGTCGGCCACCGTCATCCAGGTCAACTAGCTCCGGCGGGTCTCGGCCCCACGACGAGCAGGTACACTGAGCATCGCGTTCGGGCAACAAATGGGAGACGGATTCGTGGCAGATGGCGTCGCACAGGAGGTACGTCTCCTCGCGGGCAGGTATCAGGTCGGCGAGCTGCTCGGGCGCGGTGGCATGGCTGATGTGCGGGCTGGCACCGACACCCGACTCGGTCGTCGGGTCGCCATCAAACTCCTGAAGCCGGTCCTCGCAAGCGACCCCGCCTTCCGCACCCGATTCCGCCGGGAAGCCCAGGATGCGGCCAAGATGGCCCACCCCACGATCGTTCGGATCTTTGACGCCGGCGAGGAGACCATACCCGGGCCCGACGGCATGGAAGCCCAGGTGCCGTTCATCATCATGGAATACGTCGACGGTAGGCTCCTGCAGGAGATAATCGCCGAGGGCCCCGTCGCCCCTTCGGAGGCCGTTCGCATCATCCAGCAGGTTCTCACGGCGCTCGAGTATTCGCATCGCGCCGGCGTCGTGCACCGCGACATCAAGCCGGGCAACATCATGATCACCTCAAGTGGTCAAGTCAAAGTCATGGATTTCGGAATCGCGCGTGCGATCTCCGAGTCGAGCGCGACGATCGCCGAGACAAGCGCCATCGTTGGTACCGCGCAGTACTTCTCCCCCGAGCAGGCCAGAGGTGAGTCGGTCGATGCGAGAACGGATCTCTACTCCACGGGTGTGGTGCTGTTCGAACTGCTGACTGGCCGGCCCCCATTCCGAGGCGAGAACCCGGTAGCGGTCGCCTACCAGCACGTGAACCAGAACCCGGTGGCACCCAGCGCTGTCAACCCGGTCATTCCGCCCTCCCTCGATTCCGTTGTGCTGCGCGCACTCGCAAAGGACCGGAACGCCCGGTTCCAGACCGCGAGCGAGTTCCAGCAGGGTGTCGAGACGGCCGGGCAGGGCACGATCTCCGCACCCAGACAGGCACCAGTTCGCGACTTCGACGCGGCGCTGTTCGGCGTCAACCCGGAAGCCACAGCCGGTTCGGACGCAACGTTCCGCCAGCTCGCCGTCGATGAGGACTCACGGTTGTCCCGCACACAGTCGCGCCCTCCGGTGCTGTGGATCTGGGGCGGAATCGTCTTCATGGTCGCGATCATCGCCGCCGTTCTCATCTGGACGCTCAACCTCACACCCGCTCCCATTGCCGCAGGGCTCTCGGTGAGTGTGCCGGACGTCACCGAACTCACCTGGGAAGAGGGCGAGTTCGTGCTGACGGACGAAGAGCTCGTAGCGGATCGCTACAGCGAGACCAGCGACACCATACCCGCGGGCCTGATCATCAGGACCGATCCGGAGGCCGGAATCAACGTCGGCAAGGGACAGGTCATCAAGGTCTACGTCTCGACCGGCAAAACGGCTGTTGCCATTCCGCGGCTGGACGGACTGACGCTGGAGGCGGCACAGGCGGCACTGGCTGAGCGCGGATTCATCGAGGGCTCAATCACAATGGAGGATTCGGCCACCATCAGGGCGAACGTCGTGATCAGCACGACGCCCGCCGGCGGCACCAGCGGTGTCGAGGGTGATGTCGTTGACCTCGTCGTCTCGACGGGACTCGTTCAAGTTCCGAGCGTCGTCGGGTCCGCAGCCAGCCAGGCGGGTTCGACGCTCACAAGGCTCCTCCTGAGCGTCACCGTGGTTGCCAACGACGGGTGTACCGGCGGCAGCGTGGTGGCACAGTCCCTGTCGCCCGGCGCGCATCCGCAGAAGTCCAACATCACGATCACGGTGTGCACGGGATAGAGCTGCCCGTGCAGCGATACTTGAGCTAGCTGAGTTTGACGAGCGGCGTGAGTCCAACCGCAGCGAGGCGCGCCTCGGGAAGACCGGCCGTACCGAGCCAGTTTCCGAGCATCCGGTAACCACCCTCCGTGAGCACGGACTCGGGATGGAACTGAACGCCGAAAACGGGGAGAGACTCGTGCCGGAGGCCCATGATGACGCCGCCTCCTGTGCGCGACGTGACGACGAGTTCGTCCGGCACCGTGGAAGCGACTACCGCGAGTGAGTGGTACCTGGTGGCCATGAACGGCTGCGGTACCCCATCGTAGAAGTCGCTGTCGTCGTGGGTGATGCGGGAGGTCTTGCCGTGCATCAGTTCGTCCGCGTGGGTCACTGTAGCGCCGAGTGCTTCGGCTATCGCCTGGTGACCGAGGCACACGCCGAGAAGCGGCTGCCCGCTCTGCATTGCAGCCCTCACGACGGGAATCGAGACACCAGCGGCCCCTGGCGTGCCGGGGCCCGGCGAGAGGAGAACGGCGTCGTAATCGGCAATCCGGGCGGCGGCGTCGCTTTCGGCGAAGGCGTCGTTGCGCACGACCGTCGTTTCCGCGCCGAGCTGCAAGAGGTAGCCGTTGAGGGTGTAAACGAAACTGTCGTAGTTGTCGACGACAAGCACATGAGTCACTACTGAACCGTCACATCCTGCGGGCCGATGAGAGTGTCAACCAACGGGAACACCCAGACGACAAGGGCAAAGAGAATGGCGACCACGAGCAGGGCTGCCAGAAGAATCCGCACCCAGAGCGGGCCAGGCAGGACGCGCCACACAGCGGCGTACATCAGCTCGTCCTCGCTGCAACCGTCGCTGCGATCTCGATTGGTGGGCCGTCGGCCCGGGGGTACCACGTATCCAATACGCCGTAGGCGATCAATCGCTCCGCAGTCGAGATCATCGGGTTGCATGTGGTCAATGTGATGTAGCGTTCCCCCGGCTCCGTGCCAGGTCGCTGCGGCACCGGCTCAATCACTCCCACTCCCGTCGGCAGCACATACTCGAGACTGCGGAACACATAGCTGTACCACCCGGCCTCGGTCTCAACGTAGATGTGGTCGCCCACCTGGAGTTCGTGCAAATTCTTGAACGCTCCGCCGTAGGTCGTGCGGTGTGCGGCGAGTGCGAAGTTACCCAGCTGTCCCGGCATCTGTGTACCGGGATAGTGGCCGATCCCGATGTCCCTTCGATTCAGAACCTCCTTCAGTCCGACACCCTGCGCGATGGTGCGCTCGAAGTCAGCGCCCCACCGAGGAACCATCAGGATCCCGAACTTGGTCGCATTTCCGGGTTCGGCCATGAAAACGGGCTCGCCCGGATCGGGCCGCCGATCCGGCGCCGTTCCTTCGGGCCGCTCTGGTGCATCCGGCAGCGCCCACTCCTGCCCCAGTGCGCTGGCTTCGTTGTTCTGTTGACCTCCGACAATGATGTCGTTCAGCCACAGTTGCCACCCCAGAAAGAGAATCACGAGAACGCCTGCGGTGATGAACACCTCACCGAAGATGCCGAAGATATTCGCGCGCCGTGCCCGCTTGCGGGTGACCCGCCGGGCCGGCGCGGTGACCTTCTCCTCAGCGCTCATATCCCGATTGTATGTGTTCGGTGAAACTCGCAGCCGCCGTGAGCTGACCAGCCTCGGCGGGGTGCCCGAAGTTTCCCGCTAGAATTCTCCGCATGGCCCGTTCATCGAGTTCCCCGTCAGATTCCGTCGAACCGCGCAGCGGTGATCCGGTTCCGAATCCGGTGTGGTTCAAACCGGTCATGTTCGGTTTCATGCTTCTCGGTTTGGCCTGGATCATCACGTTCTATGTGAGCGGCTCGCAGCTGCCAATCCCCGAACTCGGGCCCTGGAACATCATGGTTGGCTTCGGCATTATGTTCGTCGGGTTCCTGATGACCACGCGCTGGCGGTAGCGGCGAATTACAGCCGTGTAATTATCCCCATTGTGGAGGGGCCTGTGGATAACTACAGCCCGAGGGGAGCGAATCCCGGAATCACGAGGGGTGCCATCAAGGCAACCGCGAGGAACACCGCAACCCCTGCGACCAGGAGCTTCTGCGTTGTCGTCTGACTGCGGTTTCTCGTCTTCGTGTAGATGTAGCCGATCACCCCACCGACGATCAGTCCGCCCAGGTGGCCCTCCCACGAGATCATCGGCAGGAAGAAGCCGATAACGAAGTTGATCCCGAGAATGACCAGGATCTGCACCCCCCTTCCACCCAAATGGCGTTCGATGAAGAAAAACGCCCCGAACAGCCCGAAAATGGCGCCCGACGCCCCGAGCACCGGCGTCCAGTCGCTGATGAACAGCACCGCCAGCGCACCGCCGACACCGCTGAGAAAGTACAGCGCGATGAACCGGCCCCGCCCGAGCAGGTGCTCAAGCGACGGACCGAGCAGGAACAGCGCGTAGAGGTTGAAGAGGATGTGGAAGAACGATCCCGGCGAGTGGGCGAACATAGACGTGACAATGCGCCAGGGCTCAGACCAGGTGAGCCACGGCGCGTAGACGGCGAGCGTCGTCACGAGTCCACCGGTTGTCAACTGGAGCAGGTAGACAGCACCGATGACTGCCATGATCGACCAGGTGACCACCGGCCGGTCACTCGACGGGCTGAATGCAACCCGCAGGGCTGATTTCTGCCGTGGCGCACCCTGCCGCGACTCCCTCATGCACTCGGGACAGTGCACACCGACGGCTGCCTGCGTCTGGCATTCGGGGCAGATGGTGCGTCCGCAGCGCTGGCACAGGATGTAGCTCTCTCGATCCTGATGCCGGTAACAGTGGCTGCCTGCCTGCTGCTCGGCCTGGCTCATCTACACCTCGGTAACGGTGATGCTCTCGATCACGACAGGCACGAGCGGCTTGTCGCGACCGTCAGTGTCGACCGATTCGATGCTGTCGACGACCTTGCGTGACGCGTCGTCGGCGACGTGGCCGAAGATGGTGTGCTTTCCCTGCAGGTGCGGTGTGGGAACGGTCGTGATGAAGAACTGCGACCCGTTGGTTCCACGGCCGCCCTGGAGTCCCGCGTTGGCCATTGCCAGCACGTAGGGGGAACTGAAGTCGAGCTCCGGGTGGATCTCGTCATCGAACTGGTATCCGGGGCCGCCGATCCCCTGGCCGATCGGGTCGCCGCCCTGAAGCATGAAGTTCTTGATGATCCTGTGGAAGATCGTGCCGTTGTACATCGGATCGGTTGAGACCCTGCCGGTCTCGGGATGTGTCCACTCCCGGGCCCCGGTCGCAAGGCCGACGAAATTCTCGACGGTCTTCGGGGCGTGATTGCCGAGCAGATTGAGCACGATTTCGCCGTGGTTCGTAACGATGGTGGCAACTGAGGTATGAGCAGGCATGGAGCCAATTCTTACACAGCGTTCAGCCCCGGCCGGGTGCCGCTGTCCAGCAAGCACTCAGGAGCGCGACTATCTGTTGAATCTCATGCATGGCAGGATGGGTAGTGTTCGCTGCACACCACGATGGAGGGTTTCATGGGACTATCACGGAAGCGCCAGCGAGAGCTGAACCGCCTCAGGGGGCGCGCCGAAGATCTCTGGGACGAGCAGAGAGATGTGCTTGAGCATGCCGGACAGGTATTGCGCGAGGCTGGCAGGCAGGCCGGTAATTTTGGGCGGGAAGAAGTTTCTCCGCGCATCCGCGACACATATGAGGGCCGCGTCAGGCCAGCGGTGAACTCGGGACTGTCAGCAACGCGAGGGGTGGCATCATCCGCCCGTGAGCGCGTCGTTGAAGATCTGATTCCCTCCGTGACCGCGACGATCGGCTCCGCCCTCGCGTTCCTTGAGGTGGCGAAGGATGCGCGCGTTCGCGACGCCATCAAGAAGGTCACGGAGACGGGCCACAGAGTCGGCAGCAAGGTTGGCTTCATGAAGCCACCGCCACCGCCGACTCCCGGCCCCGGACGGTACATCCTGATCGGTGTCGGCGTTGTCGCTCTGGCGGGCATCGCATACGCGGCGTGGCAGACTCTTCGCGCCGATGATGACCTGTGGATCGATGACGAGGACATACTCGTTCCCGAGCAGGAACGCGACCTGTCGGCGGACGACAACACCTGAGAGATCGGAACCAACGCAGAAACGGCCAGCGTCGCTGGCCGTTTCTGCGTTAACCGTTGTGACTGTGGAGCCTAGGGGAATCGAACCCCTGACCTCCTGCTTGCAAAGCAGGCGCTCTACCAATTGAGCTAAGGCCCCATTTGCGAGGAATCCGTAGTGGATTCCAGTGGGGGTACCAGGACTTGAACCTGGGACCTCTTCGTTATCAGCGAAGCGCTCTAACCGCCTGAGCTATACCCCCGTGGGCAGATACGAGAGTACCGTACCCGCCTTCGTAATCCGTAATCGGGCTACTGGTTGGTGAAGCCGACAAGGAGGCCGCCGGTGAGCCGGACGATGAAGTTGTAGATCATGCTGCTGATCGCTCCGAGGGCGGTACCGATCACCACGTTCATGAGGGCGACCACGAAGCTGAACAGCGCGGCGTTCGCCAAGGAGAACGTGCTGGCTATCGTGAAGGTTCCCTGGCCGAGGATGTCGCCGAGGATTCCGTCGATCTGGTCGAAGAGCCCGGTGGAGAACAGCACCAACCAGATCATGATCGTCGCCACGATGAGAACGATACCGACGGAGATGGAAAGGAGAAAGGCGACCTTGACCGCCGACCACAGGTCGACGTACACCAGCTTGAGTCGCACTTGCTTCGTGGCTACTGGCCGCTGCGACTTACGCTGCAGCTTCTCGGCAACACTACTCATCTACGGGTTCGTCCTTTCCAGGTTCCTCGCCGGGTGTTCCCTCGGGCTCATCCGGTTCATCGAGATCCTGACTCTCAAGATTGCGTTCACTGTTCCTGGCAACGGCGATGATCCTGTCATCCTCCGGGAAGCGGGCGAAGACGACACCCATCGTGTCGCGTCCCTTGGCTGGCACCTCGGCCACGGCAGAGCGTACCACCTTGCCGCTGGAGAGAACCACCAGAACCTCATCCTCATCGTCGACGATGAGTGCTCCTGCCAGGTCGCCCCGCGCCTCGGCGAGCTTCGCAACCTTGATTCCGAGCCCACCACGGTTCTGTACGCGATACTGGTCCACCGACGTGCGTTTCGCGTAACCGCCCTCTGTGACCACGAAAACGAAACCCGTGTCGGAGACGACATTCGCGTCGAGCAACTGGTCGTCATTGCGGAAGTGCATTCCGATCACTCCAGAGGTCGACCTGCCCATCG
This sequence comes from uncultured Actinomycetota bacterium, assembly GCA_963848065.1. Lineage (GTDB taxonomy): Bacteria > Actinomycetota > Actinomycetes > Actinomycetales > Microbacteriaceae > CAWKBZ01. Next base: position 719,977 of record CAWKBZ010000002.1, read on the forward strand.
GACGCAGCGCGGCATCAGAGGCGGTGAACCGGATCGACATTCCCTTGCGTGACACGAGCAGGACGTCCTGGTCTTCCTCAACGAGCATGGCCGAGACGAGTTCGTCTCCCTCGCGAAGGTTGATCGCGATGATGCCGCCTGTGCGATTCGTGTCGTACTCGGTGAGTGCCGTCTTCTTGACGAGTCCACGTCGCGTCGCGAGCACCAGATACTTCGCCGCCGCGTAGTCCCTGATGTCGAGGACCTGGGCGATTTCCTCGCCTGGCTGGAGCGCAAGCAGGTTGGCGAGGTGCTGGCCCTTCGCGTCACGCCCCGCCTCCTGGATCTCGTATGCCTTCGCACGAAGCACCCTGCCGGTGTTGGTGAAGAACAGCAGCCAGTGATGGGTCGTCGTCACGAAGAAGTGCTCAACGACATCATCGGCCCTCAGCTGGGCTCCCCGAACGCCCTTTCCGCCGCGGTGCTGGCTGCGATAGTTGTCACTCCGCGTGCGCTTCACGTAGCCGCCACGGGTGATCGTCACGACCATCTCCTCGACCGGAATGAGATCTTCGACGCTCATGTCGCCGTCATACCCGAACATGATCTCGGTGCGGCGATCGTCCCCGAATCGGGCGACGAGCTCAGTCAGTTCGTTCGTCACGATGCTGCGTTGTTCCGAAGGGGTCTCCAGAATGTGCTGATACTCGGCGATTCGCAGCTCAAGTTCTGCCGCTTCATCCACGATCTTCTGGCGTTCGAGTGCCGCCAGCCTGCGAAGCTGCATCTGCAGGATCGCGGTCGCCTGCAGCTCGTCGATGTCGAGCAGGCCCATGAGGCCGTCGCGGGCAGCCTCGGCATCAGCACTGCGGCGGATGAGCGCGATGACCTCGTCGAGCGCATCGAGGGCCTTCAGGTAGGCGCGGAGGATGTGCATCCGCTCTTCGGCCTTCTTCAGCCGGAAGCGGGTGCGCCGAACGATCACATCGATCTGGTGTTCGATCCAGTGGGTGATGAACCCGTCGAGCGCGAGGGTGCGCGGAATACCGTCGACGATGGCGAGCATGTTGGCGCCGAAGTTGTCCTGCAGCTGGGTGTGCTTGTAAAGGTTGTTGAGCACCACCTTGGCGACAGCGTCGCGCTTGAGCACGACGACGAGCCGCTGACCCGTGCGGCCGGAAGTTTCGTCGCGGATGTCGGCGATTCCGCCGATGCGTCCTTCCTTCACGAGTTCGGCGATCTTCAACGCCAGGTTGTCGGGGTTCACCTGGTAGGGCAACTCGGTGACAACGAGGCATGTGCGACCCTGCAGCTCCTCGACGCTGACGACCGCGCGCATGGTGATCGATCCCCTGCCGGTGCGATAAGCATCCTGGATGCCCTTCACCCCGAGAATCTGTGCCCCGGTCGGGAAGTCAGGACCTTTGATTCGCTGCACGAGCGCGTCGAGCAGTTCCTCCTTCGTCGCATCCGGGTTGCCGAGGGCCCAGAGTGCGCCGTCCGCGACTTCTCTGAGGTTGTGTGGGGGGATGTTGGTCGCCATACCGACCGCGATACCCACTGATCCATTGACGAGAAGGTTCGGAAAGCGCGCCGGCAGCACCGTCGGCTCGAGGGTGCGGCCGTCGTAGTTGTCCTGGAAGTCGACGGTTTCCTCGTCGATGTCACGGACCATCTCCATGGCGAGCGGCGCCATCTTGGTCTCGGTATATCGGGGGGCTGCGGCCTGGTCGTTACCGGCGGAACCGAAGTTCCCCTGCCCGGCGGCGAGCGGGTACCGCAGACTCCATGGCTGCACCAGCCGAACGAGCGCGTCATAGATCGACGCGTCGCCGTGGGGGTGGAAGCGGCCCATCACATCGCCCACGACCCTCGTGCATTTCGAGAAGTTCTTGTCGGGGCGGTACCCGCCGTCATACATCGCGTAGATGACACGGCGATGCACGGGTTTGAGCCCATCGCGTACATCGGGAAGCGCGCGTCCGATGATGACGCTCATCGCATAGTCGAGGTAGGACCTCTGCATCTCGAGCTGAAGATCAACCTGCTTGATCTTGTCGTGGCGCGAGTCGACGGCGGCATTCTCGAAAGTGGGTTCTGGAGTTTCTTCGTCAGCCATTTAGCGTGCCTGTTCCTGCTCGTTGGTGAGGTCTCGACAAGCTCGACCACCGGATCGGGCTCGACCACCGGATTCAGATGTCAAGGAAACGCACATCCTTCGCGTTGCGCTGGATGAAGTTTCGCCGTGACTCGACGTCCTCACCCATCAGGGTGGAGAAGATCTCGTCGGCGGCGGCGGCGTCCTCAAGCGTCACCTGCAGGAGTGTTCTTGTCGCGGGATCCATGGTGGTCTCCCACAGCTCGGTGTAGTCCATCTCACCGAGGCCCTTGTAGCGCTGGATGCCGTTGTCCTTCGGAATCCGCTTGCCGGCAGCCAGGCCATCCTTCATGAGCGCATCGCGCTCGCGGTCGCTGTACACGTACTGGTGCTCCGCGTTCGTCCACTTGAGACGGTACAACGGGGGCTGCGCCAGATAGACGTAACCCTGGTCGATGAGAGGTCGCATGTAGCGGAACAGCAGGGTGAGAATGAGCGTGGTGATGTGCTGGCCATCCACGTCCGCGTCGGCCATGAGCACGATCTTGTGGTAGCGCGCCTTCTCCTCATCAAAGTCTTCACCGACCCCCGCCCCGAATGCGGTGATCATCGCCTGCACCTCATTGTTGGCGAGCGCGCGATCGAGTCGCGCCTTCTCGACGTTGAGGATCTTCCCGCGCAGGGGAAGAATCGCCTGGAACTCCGGATTGCGGCCCTGAACCGCTGACCCTCCCGCGGAGTCGCCCTCGACGAGGAAGATCTCCGAGAGCGAAGGATCCTTGCTCGAGCAGTCACGCAGCTTGCCGGGCATGCCACCGGATTCGAGAAGTCCCTTGCGCCTGGTCTGCTCGCGAGCCTTTCGCGCTGCGATCCGGGCCTGGGATGCCTGGATCGCCTTGCGGATCACGTCCCGCGCCTGGGTCGGGTTCCGGTCGAACCAATCTCCCAGCTGCTGGCCGGCGACGCGCTGCACAAAGGCTTTCGCCTCGGTGTTGCCGAGCTTCGTCTTGGTCTGGCCTTCGAACTGCGGCTCAGCGAGCTTCACGGAGATTACCGCCGTGAGCCCCTCGCGAACGTCATCACCGGAGAGATTCTCGTCCTTCTCCTTGATGATGTTCTTCTCCCGGGCGTACTTGTTCACGAGCGTCGTCAGCGCGGCGCGGAAGCCCTCCTCATGGGTTCCGCCCTCGTGCGTGTTGATGGTGTTCGCGTAGGTGTGCACACTTTCGGTGTATGCGTTTGTCCACTGCATCGCGATCTCGAGCGAGATCTTCCGGTCGGCGTCTTCGGATTCGAACGCGATCACTTCGGGGTGGATGACCTCGACCTTCTTGGCGCTGTTGAGGTGCTCCACATAGTCAACGAGACCCCTTTCGTACATGTAGCTCGCGACCACATCCTCGGGGCCGCGCTCGTCGGTGACCGTCAGTCGAAGGCCCTTGTTGAGAAAGGCCATCTGCTGGAATCGGGCGCGGAGCGTTTCATAGTCGAACTCGACCGTCTCGAAGGTCTCCTCGCTCGGCCAGAAGGTGACCGTGGTTCCGGTGTCATTCGTCTTCTCGCCTTCTTTCAACGGGGCGAGGGCCACGCCGTCTTCGTAACTTTGCCGCCAGGTCGATCCCTGTCGGTGGACCTCGACGTCGAGCCGACTCGACAGCGCGTTGACGACGGAAATACCGACGCCGTGCAACCCACCCGACACGGAGTAGCCGCCGCCACCGAACTTTCCACCGGCGTGAAGCATCGTGAGGACGACTTCAACGGTGGATTTCTGTTCCTGAACATTGAGGTCGACGGGAATGCCGCGACCATTGTCCACGACACGCACCGATCCATCACGCCGAATGGAGATCTGGATGAAGTCGCAGTAGCCGGCGAGAGCTTCGTCAACCGAGTTGTCCACCACTTCATACACGAGGTGATGTAGTCCACGAGGGCCGGTGGAGCCGATGTACATACCGGGGCGCTTGCGCACCGCCTCGAGCCCTTCCAGGATCTGGATCTGGTCGGCGCCATAGCTGTCATCCGGCAGCTTTCTGGAGCCAGCGGGCACGGGGTCAGGACCGAGTGCCGATGCTGAAATCCCCGAGTCTTCTTCTGGCAGGTCCTCTGGCGATTTCGATGTCATCTGAAATTGGGCTCCTGCCGATATTGGGAATCGCGCCATTCGGTGGGAAGTCCTCACTGGACCGTTCCGACGGCTCCCCGATTCTACCAAAGAGCACGGCCTCAATACGCGATATACGGCCATCTGGGGACAGTTACTTGCACTTTGGCCTGATTTGCATCCCTAGCCGTAAGTATCGCGCGGACCGCGCCCCGGAATCGATCTGGGACCGCGTTTCCACGAGGGAGCGTCTGGCCCCTCCAGCCGAACGGAGGTGATGCCGGCTTCGGGGTAGCGCACGGCGATCTCAGTGATGATGTGGGACCGCATCAGACGGAGCTGGGTCGCCCACGCGGTCGAGTCACACCGAACCGTGAGAACGCCGTCCTCGATTCCGATCGGAGTGGCGTGTTCTGCTGTCTCGGTTCCCGCGAGTTCCGCCCAGGATTGAAGCAACTCGGCTCGCGCCAGCGGAGAGTTCCACCCGAGCTTCGCTGTCAACTGACCGAGAACCTCGTCGATCCCCTTGGGATCACGTCCCAGTCCGAAAGGCACACTCGCCCCGTCGCTCTTGCGTGAGCGCTTCCGTGCATCGGCCGATTGCGTTGCGCCACCGAAGATCTTTCGAAAGTGCTGGTACACCGAAATGTGCTCCGGAGAAGTGGATGCTGCATGGTCGTTCATGCTCCGCCCACCTCCTGCCCACCTTCTGTGACAACCTGTCCCGCTCGGATTCGTACAACGGTAGTCGCAAGGTCGGGCGGGACGTCCTCAAGCACCGCTGCGGTGATGAGGACCTGTTCGAAGGAGGCAACGGCCGCGGCCAGACGTTCTCTGCGGGATGCATCCAGTTCGGCAAAGACATCATCGAGGATGAGTACGGGATCGCCCGATGAGGACTCCCGTCGCAACACCTGCGCCGCGGCGAGCCTGAGTGACAAGGCGAAGGACCATGATTCACCGTGGCTTGCATACCCTCGCGCGGGGAGACCGTTCAGACCGAGTACCAGGTCGTCGCGGTGAGGTCCGACAAGGGTCATTCCACGATCAAGCTCCGCCCGTCGCGCCTTGGCGAGTGAACCACGGAACGCCGTGTGCGTGCTGTCCGTCGGTTGTTCGAACTCGACTGTCAACTGCGCGGTGAGCGTGGCATTGTGGTCCTCGCCCGCTATCTCCGTATAGGCGCGGCTCACATCCGGAAGCAATTCGGCGATCAGGCCTCCGCGGGCATCGATCAGCTGTGCCCCGTATTCGACGAGGCGTTCATCCCACAGGTCCAGGGTCTCCGGCGCGCGGCGTCCGGGGCCACGGGCATCCTTGAGCAGGCTGTTGCGCTGTTTCACGACGCGTTCGTAGTCAGACAGAACTCCGGCCATTCGTGGGGAGCGCTGCACAAGCAGTTCGTCGAGAAAGCGTCGTCGCCCGGAAGGCTCTCCCCGGATGAGCGCAAGATCTTCCGGTGCGAAGAGCACACTGGAGAAGTGGCGGGGAAGTTCGCGCGGCCTGATCGCCGCCCGATTGAGCTGGGCACGATTCGCGCGACTGCGGTTGATCTGGAGTTCCACGAGCGACACTCGGCCGCTGTGGTCGACGGAGGCGCGAACGATTGCCGCATCCTGACCCACCCTGATCAGGGCGTGGTCGTTCGAAACTCGATGAGAACCGAGAGTACTGAGATACCCGACCGCCTCAACGAGGTTCGTCTTGCCCTGGCCGTTCTGACCGACGAAAACATTGGGTCCCGGCACAAGGTCGAGATCGGCACTTTCGTAGTTTCGAAAGTCCGTCAGGCTCAGATGAAGAACCCTCACGTCAACGGTTGCGGACTGCGTGCCCGCCGAACTGTTTACGGAGAGCAGCAACCGCCTTCATCGATGGTGAATCCTGCTGTCGTGACACGAACCGGGCGAAGATTGAAGCACTGATGGTCGGCACCGGCACCGCGTTGTCGAGAGCCTCTTGCACCGCCCACCTGCCCTCGCCTGAGTCTTCCACGTAGCCTTCGATGTCTTCGAAGTTGGGATCCTCCTCGAGCGCTTTGACGAGAAGTTCGAGCAACCAGGATCGGACGACGGTACCCCGTTGCCACGCCTTGAACGTTCCCGGCACATCCTTGACGAGGTCGCCACGACTGCTGAGCAGCTCAAATCCCTCTGCCCACGCCTGCATGATGGCGTATTCGACCCCGTTGTGCACCATCTTGGCGTAGTGCCCCGCACCGGTTTCGCCTGCGTGCACGAATCCCTCTTGGCGCGGCCCTTCCGGCCGAAGAGCATCGAAGATCGGCAGGGCACGGTCAACATCATCTTCGTGACCGCCGACCATAAGGCCATAACCGTTCTCACGGCCCCAGATTCCCCCAGAAACCCCACAGTCCAAATACCGGATTCCCTTTTCCGCCAGCATCGCTGAATGGGTGAAGTCAGAGGTGAACCGGGAATTGCCGCCCTCGATCACCAGATCCCCCGATTCGAGCACCCCCCTCAGATCGGTAATCACCGACGTGGTGATTTCCCCCGACGGAACCATTACCCACACCACTCGGGGCGCGGGTATCTGCTCCGCCAATTCACGCAGGGTCGCCGTGTCAGATACCTCCTGATTGGGGTCATATCCGGTGACGGTAATCCCCCCTGCTCGAAGGCGATCGCGCATGTTGTTCCCCATGCGCCCCAGACCAACAAGACCGATATGCATTGCCGTGTTGCCGCTCAGCGAAGGAGGAGGTTCGGCTGTAGCAGGTACTTGTAGTTGTCGGCGCCCGCCTGGTCTTTGGATGACTGGCTGGTGATAAGCACGGGTCCCGGCTTGTTGGGATTGTCTGTCTTGGTGAAGGAGATGCGAACGAACTCGGAGTGAACGGCCCCGAGACCGTCGAGGAGGAATTGCGGCTTCAGCGAGACAACGGTTTCGGCACCGGTCAGGAATGCATCGATGCTCTCCGATGCCTGTGCCTGCTCGGAACCGATTGCCTCCAGGGTGAGCCCGTCGACCGAGAAGCTGAATCGGAGCGCGGCCTCGCGCTCCAGCACCAGTGACACCCGCCGTGTTGCCTCGATGAGCTCCGCGGTATTGATTACCGCGTAGTTGTCGACATCCTCGGGGAACAGTCGCTTGACGGGAGGGAAGTTCCCCTTGATGAGCAGTGATGTCACGGTGCGCTTGTCCGCACGGAACGCGATGAGCTCGCGCTCGTCGCTGTTGGTGATGGCCAGCGAGATGGTACCGCTGGTGCCGAAGGTCTTGCCGATTTCAGTGAGCGTTCGCGCTGGCACAAGTGCTGTGAGCGAATCGGGCATCGCCTTGCTGGCTTCCCACCCGATCTCACGCACGGCGACCCGGTAGCGGTCGGTCGCGACGAGGGACAGGGTTTCCTGTGAAACCTCGAGTTGCACCCCGGTGATCACCGGGGTCACGTCATCCCGTGACGCTGCAACCGCGACCTGGGCAACGGCGTTTGCGAATGCTTCGGCCGGCAGGGACCCTGAAACTTCAGCGAATTCGGGCAACGCAGGATATTCGTCGACGGGCATGCTCAGCAGTGTGAAGTTGGCCGTTCCGCACGAGACAACTATGCGATTGTCCTCCGTGTGAAATTTTACGGGCGCGTTCGGGAGCCTGCTGGCAATCTCCGCAAGTAGCCGGCCGGAAACCAGGACCTTGCCCTGCTCGTCGACCTCTGCGGAGATCTCTGTCTGCGCGGATACCTCATAGTCGAAAGAGGAAAGCACCAGACCCGAGGCCGTAGCCTCAACCAGGATTCCACTGAGAATCGGCAGTGTCGTTCTCTGGGGAAGCAATTTCACCGCGAATGATACGGCCTCGCTGAAGACGTCCCTGTTGACCTGGAACTTCACGGGTGTGCCCCTATTCGTCTCATTGGAACCTCTTCTGGCCGATTAATACTGGCACAGCGTGGTCGCACCGTATCCCAGAAGGTTGTCTGGAGCTAAATAAGATTTATTAAAGGATAAGAGTCATAACCGCTGTGGGAATTGTTGGTAACTCGTGCGATCACAGCACCCACACCGGAACTACAACCGTGTGAGATGTTGATTACCTGTGAGCGGAGATGTGCGTTGGGGTGGCCGCGGGGCTTGAAATAACACGGTTCTCCACAGAAAAGTCATTCTCACCCCCGTTAATGGGCCACCTTATGCACAGGTTATGCACACTGTGGGAAAGTCCCCTTTTGGGGGCGTGCGCGTTACTCATATCTTGCTGTAGCGGTGGTTCTGCTTGATCCTGCTCGTCAGTTCAGTGACCTGGTTGTAGATCGAGCGGCGCTCCTTCATCAGTTCCGTGATCTTCTTGTTCGCGTACATCACCGTCGTGTGGTCGCGGTTGCCGAACAGCTGCCCGATCTTCGGGAGTGACAGGTTGGTCATTTCCCTGCAGAGATACATCGCAATCTGGCGGGCCGTGGCAACAGCTTGTGATCTCGAAGAGCCGTACAGGTCATCCACCGTGAGTTTGAAGTAATCGGCCGTGTGATTGATGATGTCGACCGGAGCGATCACGTTGTCATCATCGAGGGTGATCAGATCTTTGAGCACGGTCTGTACCAGCGACATATCGACGATTGCCCGGTTCAGGTTCGCGAACGCTGTGACCCGGATCAGGGTTCCTTCAAGCTCGCGAATATTTGACGAGACCTTCGAGGCCATGTACTCGAGAATGTCATTGCCGACCTGAAGCTTCTCGTTTTGGGCCTTCTTGCGGAGGATGGCGATGCGCGTCTCCAGATCGGGAGCCTGCACGTCGGTGATCAAGCCCCATTCGAAACGACTGCGCATTCGGTCCTCGAAGCCAGTGAGGTGCTTCGGCGGAAGGTCGCTCGTGATGACCACCTGCTTATTGTGGTCATGGAGAGTGTTGAAGGTGTGGAAGAAGGCTTCCTGGGTGCTGTCCTTGCCCTGAAGGAACTGGATGTCGTCAATCAGCAGGATATCGATCTCGCGATAGCGGGACTGGAAGACGGAGGCCCTGTTATTGGCAATCGAGTTGATGAAGTCATTCGTGAACTCTTCGGAGCTGACGTACCTGACGCGGATGCCTGGATACAGGCTTGCCGCGTAGTGTCCGATGGCGTGCAGGAGGTGGGTCTTGCCGAGCCCTGATTCCCCGTAGATGAAGAGGGGGTTGTACGCCTTGGCCGGCGCTTCGGCCACCGCGACTGCAGCAGCGTGGGCGAAGCGGTTGGACCCCCCGATGACGAAATTGTCGAAGCTGTACTTCGGGTTGAGCCTGGTTTCATTGCGGCTGCCACTCGAGGTCTTCTCTTGCGAGGCCGAGACGACCGGTGTCTCGATGTATGGCTGCTCGTCCTGGTCGTGTTGTTGTCCGAGAGAGTCGGGCTGTATCTCCGGGTTGACGACGATGGCGAACGTCGTCACCTCAGACGCTTCGCCCAGTGTGCCGATTGCGTTGAGAAGGGGAAGCCGGATTCTCTGCTCGAGCATCCCCCGCGTGAGTTCGTTCGGCACTTCAAGGTAGAGCGTTCCCGCCATCACACCCTTGGGCTCGACGAGGCTGATGAAGCCGTGCAATTGGGGCGTGATGCGTTCATCCGCCGTGAGGTGCGCGAGTATCGATTTCCACGTGTCACGTGTCGAATCGAGTAAATCGGTCATGATTCATCCCTTGCTGTCAGCAGTTATTCACAGGGTTCTCCACCGGGTGTGCCTAACGACCAGACGACTATTCGCCACTTCTACCCCCGCAGACTGGCAGAACATCACCTTAGTTCTCCACAGGGTGTCGTTACCAACTTCTCTTGGCTGACCTGTGGAGAATGTAGGGTTCTTTTGCGGCCGCGTTTGACCAGAACGCTGATAGGCCGTATTTTTAATCAGTTGACTTCCGGCCGTTTCGGCCACCACTTCTTTCCGGCCTTCAAAGCTGGGCTTTGGAGATACCACAATGAGCAAGAGAACTTTCCAGCCGAACAACCGCCGCCGCGCCAAGGTGCACGGGTTCCGCCTTCGCATGCGCACCCGCGCCGGTCGCGCCATCCTGTCCGCGCGTCGCCGCAAGGGCCGCACAGAACTCTCCGCGTAGTCAGCTCCCCGTGCTGGGGCGTGTGAATCGTGTCCGCCGGGCAGATGATTTTCGCAATGCCGTTCGGCGGGGGGCGAGGGTGAGCTCCACGCATCTGGTCGTGTATCGCCTACGTCGCACCGATCTCGATAGCCCCCGGTTCGGATTCATTGTCACAAAGGCGGTTGGCAATGCGGTCGTCCGCAACACGGTGAGGCGACGACTCCGTGCAGCCTGCCATTCGCTGCTTATCGACCACAACGGCGGCCAGGACATCGTGATCAGGGCACTGCCAGGATGCGACGAAGCAACCTGGGCTACTCTTCAAGAAGAGATCCGTGACGGTCTTGAACGAGGTGCGGGTAGGCGATGAGACGAACCATGGCGTTCGTGTGGTTGCTCCCGCGCAACATCTGCGTCGTCATCCTCCGCGGTTACAGGGCGGTGATCTCGCCGCTCTACGGTGACGTATGCAGGTACTATCCATCTTGCTCGCATTACACACTGCAGGCGATTCAGCAGCACGGGGTCGTCGGCGGGAGTCTGGTTGGGAGCCCGCCGAATCATCCGTTGCCACCCGTGGGCCGAGGGCGGAATTGATGACGTGCCGGAACGCAGAGCGGGCCAGCGCGAGTTGACAGCATTTGGTTTTGTAACAGCATCCGGCCAAGGAAAGGGCTGATCCGAACACATGGACATCATTGGGTTCATCCTGTGGCCGATCAAGTGGGTGATCGAGGCGATTTTGGTCGCCTTCCACTACCTCCTGACGTCGGTGCGGCTTCGATGCTGCAGCCGGTGTGACGTGGGTGCTGGCCATCGTCGGCCTCGTGCTCGTCGTGAGGGCGGCGCTTATCCCCATCTTCGTCAAGCAGATCATCAGCCAGCGGCGGATGCTCGAGGTGTCCCCTCATTTGAAGAAGATCCAGGACAAGTACAAGGGCAAGAAGGACCAGTACTCGCGAGAGGCAATGTCTCGCGAGACCATGGCGCTTTACAAGCGAACCGGCACGAACCCCCTGAGCTCGTGCCTGCCCTTGCTGTTGCAGATGCCGATCTTCTTCGGGCTGTTCTCGGTGCTCCAGAACGCCCAGCACAACCTCGTCGGGGTCGGCCTGCTCAATCAGGAGCTGTCGACGTCGTTCGGCTCTGCCGTGTTCCTGGGAGCACCCTTGCGACTGTCCATGAGCGCCGCGGATGGAAACGTCGCCGTCATCATCATCGCCGCCGTGATGATCGTTCTGATGACTGCATCGCAGTTCATCACGCAGCTGCAGATCATGTCGAAGAACCAGTCGCCGGAGATGAAGGCGAGTCCGACGTATCGCCAGCAGCGGATCCTGCTCTACATTCTTCCGCTGGTGTTCCTGTTCTCCGGTTTCGCCTTCCCGCTCGGCGTGATGTTCTACTGGCTCACCTCGAACTTCTGGACGATGGTGCAGCAGTTCATCGTCATCCGGAACATGCCGACCCCCGGCTCGGAAGCGGCGCTCGCGCGCGAAGCGCGCCTGGCGAAGCGTCGTCAGCGCAAGGGCATCCCCGACCCGGAGCCGGACTCGGCAACCATCGTCATCGAGGAGCCGAAGAAGGCGCAGCGTCAACAGCCTGTCAGCAAGAACCGCGCGAAGAAACAAGGTGGCAAGAAGTGAGCGAAGCGACTGGCCTGAATTCAATCGAATCGGAAGCCCTCCCGGAGGACCTCCCCGAGCCGGCGTCAGCCAGCCAACTGGAGGAAGAGGGTGAGATCGCTGCGGACTACATCGAGGAGCTGCTCGACATCACCGATCTCGACGGCGATATCGACATCGATGCACGGGGCGGGCGTTCCTACCTCTCGGTGACCTCCACCGACGGCAGCGGCAACCTGCGTCTTCTGGCTAAGCCCGAGACGGTGAACGCGCTCCAGGAGCTGACCCGGATAGCCGTCCAGACCAAGACCGGTTCCTTCTCACGCCTCATCCTCGACATCGGAGGTTCGAGACAGGCGCGGGAGGCCGAGTTGGCGCGTCTGGTTGACAAGGCCATTGAGAAGCTGGATGACGGCGCACAGTCTGCAGCCCTGCCCCCGATGTCGTCGTACGAGCGGAAGCTCGTGCACGACATCGTGAGCGAACGCGGAGTCCATTCCGAATCCGAGGGCGAAGGTCGCGACCGCCACACTGTGATCACGCGCGCATAGTTTCACGTGAAACATTCCGGTGCCGACCATCTCGAGCAGGAGCCGTCGTACGTAGCCGAGCTGTTCGGCTCGCGGATTGGACTTGCCCGTCAGTTCACCCTCGACCTCGCCCAACGGGGTGAGGAGCTCGGGCTGATCGGGCCTCTCGAACCTCCGCGCCTGTGGACACGGCACATCGTCAATTCGGTACTCGTTGCTCCGCTTCTTCGCCCCGGACGCACGGGAGACATCGGCAGTGGGGCGGGCCTGCCCGGCCTTGTTCTGGCGATCGCGCGTCCTGACGTGAGCTTCGTGCTCGTGGAGCCGATGGAGCGCCGGGTGGAGTGGCTGAGTCACGAGGTCGCTGAGCTCGGGTTGGACAACGTAACGGTTGTGCGGTCACGGGCAGAGGAACTGACTCTCGACGAGCCGCTCGACCAGGTCACAGCGCGGGCGGTGACATCCCTCGCCAAGCTCATTCCCGCGACGGCGTCTCTCGTTCGTTCGGGTGGTCAGATGTTGTTTCTCAAGGGTGAGCGGGTGAACGAAGAAATCTCCGCGGCAGCCCGTCAGATTCGCACTGCCCGCCTGAGAGACATCGAGGTGGTCGTGCTCGGCGCCGAAATTCTGCCGGAGATCACTCGCGTCTTTAGGGCTACAGTGGACTGACTCCCGGCTCGAAGATCCATCAGCAGTAAGGTTTCACGTGAAACATCCAGAGGGCGACATCGCCGACGCGCCCGCGCAGACCGCGGAACGCAGAATTACGAACCCACCACGTGCCACGGCGCGGGCGGCGCAGCAGGCATCCTTTGACGAAACCACCCCCCTCGCCAAGGAACTCGCTGAGATCACCCGTCGCCGTCAGGCACTCGCCGCCGAGACGCTGCCCCTTCCCGAGGCAACTCGCATCTTCACCGTCGCCAACCAGAAGGGCGGCGTTGGGAAGACCACGACAACCGTGAATCTCGCCGCTGCGCTTGCTCGTTCCGGCGCGCGCGTACTGGTCGTCGATCTCGATCCCCAGGGGAACGCGTCGACGGCACTCGGCGTGGAGCACCGCGCCGACACCGCTTCGCGTCTACGACGTGATCATCAACGACAAGCTGATGTCCAGCGTCATCCAGAAGAGCCCCGAATTCGACGCGCTGTACTGCATTCCGGCGACCATCCACCTCGCAGGCGCCGAGATCGAACTCGTCTCGCTTGTCGCCCGAGAGCAGCGCCTGCGCACCGCGATCGACCGATTCATCTCGGAATCAGAGGAACTCTTCCACTACGTCTTCATCGACTGCCCCCCTTCTCTCGGGTTGCTCACCATCAACGCGTTCGTCGCGGCCCGGGAAGTGCTGATCCCCATCCAGTGCGAGTACTACGCGCTCGAGGGTTTGAGCCAGCTCCTCAGCAACATCCAGCTGATCGAACGCCACCTCAACCCGCGCCTCTCCGTCACGACGATCCTTCTCACGATGTACGACAGCAGAACCAACCTCGCCAACCAGGTCGTCGACGACGTGCGCGCACACTTCCCCGATGAGACGCTGCAGACCGTCATTCCCCGCTCCGTACGAATATCGGAGGCGCCGAGCTACGGCCAGAGCGTGATCAGTTACGACGCAAGCTCGCCCGGATCGCTGTCATACCGCGAGGCTGCGGCGGAAATAGCTCGCAGAGGGGCGCCGAAGTAATGGCGGCCGCACCGCGACGCACCGGCCTTGGCCGGGGAATCGGCGCCCTCATTCCCGTGGCAGAGGATGGCGCTGCCGCGCGGCCCGTGGATGTGTTCTTCCCCGACGGGAGGGTTGCTGCCGAGGAACTCCTCGCAATCCCCGGCGCCCGGCTGGCGAACCTCTCCCCCGATGACATCGTTCCCAATCCCCAGCAGCCCAGACGAGAGTTCAAGCCCGAAGAACTCGCTGAACTGGTCCATTCGATTCGCGAGATCGGCGTACTCCAACCGATCGTTGTCCGACCCCTTTCCGGCGCCTCGACCGGCGGCCCGCAGTATGAACTCGTCATGGGCGAACGGCGGTTGCGCGCGACGAAGCAACTGGGACTCGACACGATCCCCGCCATCGTCAAGAACACGGCGGATGAGGCGATGCTCCGCGATGCTCTCCTGGAGAACCTGCACCGGGCTAACCTCAACTCCCTTGAAGAGGCGTCGGCCTACCAGCAGCTTCTGGAGGATTTCGGCATCACCCAGGAGGAACTCGCGTCACGGCTTGGTCGCTCGCGCCCACAGATCACGAACACCCTCCGCCTGCTGAAGCTGCCCGAGTCGGTGCAATTGAGGGTCGCCGCGGGAGTGCTCACTGCTGGCCACGCTCGCGCCATCCTCGCGGCGGGGGATGTGGCAGCCATGGAGAGGCTCTCCGACAAGATCGTCAACGAGGACCTCTCGGTGCGCGCGGCTGAGGCCGCCGCAGGGACGACGTCCCCACGCGCAGCCAACAAGGCACGACCATCCAAGGGGGGCCGCCAAGGGCAGCTTGATGAGGTCGCGGAGAGGCTCTCCGATCGCCTCGATACGCGCGTCAAGATCACCCTCGGGGCCGCGAAGGGGTCCATCGTGATCGACTTCGCCACGGTGGGCGACCTCAACCGGATTCTCGGCGAGCTCGGAGTTGATTCGTTCGGGGAGAAGCAGCGCTAGTTTCGCGAATCCGCGATGGCGGCGTCTGCCAGGGCTGCGTAAACCCAGCCGAGGTCATGGCCGGCAGCCTCGAGTGCCTGTGGAACGAGCGAGGTTTCGGTGAGCCCGGGAAGCACATTGGCTTCCAGCAGCCACGGAGTGCCCGCGCCGTCGACAATCATGTCGATGCGGGAGATGTGGCGGAGCCCAAGTGTCGTGTGTGCCGTGATCGCCGCGGCCGCCGCCCGCGCGGCAACCTCGGCCGGCAGGCGCGCTGGAATGTGGAACCGCGTCTCCCCCGCGTTGTAGCGGGCCTCGAAGCTGTAGACGCCGGATAGCGGGTCGATCTCGACGGCGGGAAGGGCAACCGCGCCGTCGCGTGTCGAGGATGCCGATGGCGATCTCCGTGCCAGTGATTCTCTGTTCGACGAGCGCGACGTCGCAGTACGTGTAGGCATCCACCATCGCTCGCGGCAGTCCCGCCGCATCGTCGACGAGAGTGACCCCCTGGGCTGATCCACCGCGTGCCGGCTTCACAACGACGGGAACAGGCAGTTCTGCGGAGATGATCTCGAGCACGCTGGTCGCCCCGAGTTCCCTGAAGGCGTCCCTCGTGAGCGTGATCGAGCGGGGGGTGGCAAGACCAGCCCTGGCGATGAGCGTTTTCGCGGTGGGCTTGTCCCAGGCGAGCCCCGCCGCGGCACCGCTCGATCCCACGTATGGCACGCCGAGAAAGTCCAGCAGCCCCCGCAGGGCTCCGTCCTCTCCGCTCGCGCCGTGAAGTGCCGGCCAGACCACGTCGGGCTTCGAGTCGTTCAGGTAGGAAAGCAGCGATGCATCCGGATCTCTCAGCTCGACGTCGAGACCGTGCTCGGCGAGGCAGTCAGCCACCCGGCGACCGGAACGGAGCGAGACGTCCCGTTCGTGCGAAATTCCGCCCGCGAGAACGACGCAGCGGAGTTTTCTACTCTTCACGGTTGCCTATCCCACGTTGCTCGGTGGACTGATGACGCCGCGCTGCCGCGCCACGGGCAGCGGCCCCGCCTGGGAGAAGGTGTTGAGCAGTTCCACCTCGCCATTGATCACTGTCGACAGGCGGCGGATGCCTTCGCGAATGTATTCGGGAGTCGGATAGCAGAAGGCGAGCCGCATCGCGGTCGACCCACTGCCGTCCGCATAGAACGCGGTTCCGGGAGTGTAGGCGACAAGCTCCCGCACCGCCCTCGGCAGCATTGCCCTGCTGTCCACGTTCTCCGGGAGGCGCACCCACAGGTAGAAGCCACCGCTCGGCGTCGTCCAGCTGAGGTCTGGCAGGTAGTCCTCCAGTGCTTTCAGCATCGCGTCCCTGCGCTCACGGTAGACATCACGGAAGGTCGCGATCTGCGCGCGCCAGTCACTCGTGGCGAGATAGTCGGTGATGACATGCTGGGTGAAGGAACTCGGGCAGAGAATGGCCGCCTCATTGGCTAAAATGAGTTTCTCTCTAATCGCATGGGGGGCGAGAGCCCAACCGACGCGCAGCCCCGGAGCGAAGGTCTTCGAGAAAGTTCCGAGGTAGACCACGCCGTCATCATCGACGGAGCGCATCGCGTGCGGCGGGGGTCCGTCGAAGTACAGCAGTCCGTAGGGGTTGTCCTCGAGCACGAGAATGTCGTTCGAGCGGGCAATCTCAAGGATTTCGATCCGACGCTCCCAGCTCAGGGTCACGCCGGCGGGGTTGCTGTAGGTCGGCACCGTGTAGAGGAACTTGATTCGCCTGCCGTCGGCTCGCAATCGGGCGATTCGGTCGCGCAGCGCCTGCGGCACAAGACCGAACTCGTCGATCTCGACGTGTTCGACCTGTGCCTGATACGAACGGAAGACCACCATCGCGGTCACGTAACTCGGCCCCTCAGCCAGTACGACATCCCCTGGGTCAATGAAGATCTTGGTGACGAGTTCAAGGGCGTGCTGCGAACCGGTTGTCACAACCACGTCATCCACGCTCCCGCGAATGCCCTCAAGCGCCATCACTTCGAGAATGTGTTCTCGCAGCGCCAACGTGCCCTGGCCGGAGCCGTACTGCAATGCGGCCGGGCCGTGCTCGCGCATGACCCTCTCGAGGGACGCCGTGACGAGCTCTGTGGGCAGCGCCGACACGAATGGCATTCCGCCCGCGAGGGAAACAACCTCTGGCCGTGAAGCAACGGCGAAGAGAGCGCGGACCTCGGAGGCGTTGAGGCCCGCGGTGCGTTCCGCGTAGTTGCCGTACCAGCGGTCGAGATTGTTGCCCTGGCTTGTCATGCGAATCCCGTTCCTCGTTGAGAAACAAGAATAGGCGCAGAAATCGCAAGCGCTGCCGAGAGGCGAAGTCCGGCGGCTCCTGTCTGAGCGAGAAGCTACGCGAGGAACTCCGCGAGGTCAGCCTCAAGCGCCGGCTTCGGCTTGGCACCGATCACGGTCTTCACGACTTCGCCGCCGCGAAACACCTTCATGGCGGGGATGCCGGTGATCTGGTACTTCATGGCGGTGTGCGGATTGTCGTCGACGTTGAGCTTCACAATCCGGATCTTCTCGGAGTGCTCCTGCGCAATCTGGTCGAGGATGGGCGAGACCATTCGGCACGGGCCGCACCATTCGGCCCAGAAGTCGACCATGACGGTGTCTTTCGAGTTGAGAACTTCATCCGCGAAGGTTGCGTCTGTAACGTCTTTGGCGATGGACATTGATCCTGCTTTCTCAGTTGTGCTCAGGCAGTGGCCGGTACGGGCTCTTGCGCCTCAACCGGGTTCTTGGGGAGGCCGGCGAGGTAGTGTTCGGCATCGAGGGCGGCAACCGTGCCCGAGCCGGCGGCGGTCACCGCCTGGCGGTAGGTGGGATCGATCACGTCGCCGGCGGCGAAGACGCCGCGAAGGTTGGTTCGTGAACTGCGCCCCTCGACGGCGATGGTTCCTTCGCTGGTGAGCTCCAACTGGCCGTGAACGAGGTGTGTGCGCGGATCTGCGCCTATCGCGATGAACAGTCCGCTTACATCCAGGGTCGTCTCCGAGCCGTCGACAGTGTCGATGAGGCCGACGCCGGTCACGAGTGAGTCACCATAGATGTGCTCGACCCGCTTGTTGAACAGGAACTCGATCTTGGGGTCGGCCATGGCGCGGTCCTGCATGACCTTGGATGCCCGCAGGCTGTCAGTGCGGTGAATGACGTACACCTTCTCGGCGAACCGCGTCAGGAAGGTGGCCTCCTCCATGGCTGAATCGCCGCCGCCGACGACGGCGATCGTCTTCTGCCGGAAGAAGAAGCCGTCGCAGGTTGCGCACCAGGAAACCCCGTGCCCGCTCAGGCGTTCCTCATCGGGGAGCCCGAGCTTGCGGTAGGCGGAGCCCGTGGCGAAGATTACGGTGCGCGCCTCATGCACATCGCCGCTGCCGACAGTGACCGTCTTTGTGTCGCCGCCAAGGTCGAGTGACACGACATCGTCGAGCAGCACCTCGGTACCGAACCGCTCGGCCTGCGCCTGCATCTTCACCATGAGGTCGGGACCCTGGATCCCGTCGGGGAAGCCCGGGTAGTTCTCCACGTCCGTGGTCTTCATGAGCTCGCCACCCGCCTCCACCGAACTGGCGATCAGAAGCGGCGCGAGGTTCGCCCGGGCAGCGTAGATGGCCGCGGTGTAACCGGCAGGCCCGGATCCGATAATGATGACCTCACGCAATGAAAGCGTCTCCTTGGTTTGGTGTTGAGCTGTATAACCCATGCTAGAGCCCCGCTATTCCGCACCCCTGAACGCCCTACCGGCGGCGCAGTTTCGCGATCACGGGTGTCACGAAATCCCTCAGCTCGGGAGTGCGGAAAGGCGTCAGCGCTGCGAAGTAGATCACGAGCATGAGGATTCCCACCCCTGCGAGCGTCAGCAGCGCGGGCCCGATTCCCGAGACGGCGAACCCTCCGGTGAAGCCCCCCAGCCAGAACACGGCGACCGCACCGCCAGCGGCTGCAGGGATCATGGCAAGCAGGAACACCAGATACTGGCGGATGATTCGACGCGCGCCGAGCCGCCCCAGACGCCTGCGCAACATGATCGCAGCGAGACCCGCCTGAAGGGTGAGGGTGACGCTTGAAAGTACCGCGAGTCCGAATGCGATCCGGTCGAGGGGCAACTGTGCGACGAATTGCGCACCCGCTATGAAAAGGACGGCGTGGAAGACCTGCTGGAGGAAGGGGGTGCGGGTGTCTTCGAGCGCGAAGAAGACGCGCTGCATCACGATGAGCAGGGTGAATGACATGAGACCGAACAGGAATGCGATGAGTACAACTGCCATGGCTTCCGTTTGGGCGAAGCCCTCTCTCCACGTGAAGATCGCCGCGAAGGGGTAGGCGAGTACGACGAGCCCCACTGACGCGAAAATCATGATGAGGCCGATGCTCCGCAGTGAACTGGAGACATCCGTTGTGAGCGCGGCAAGGTCGCCGTCTCTCGCGTGGGCGCTCATCCGCGTGTAGTAGGCGGTGATTATCGATACCGTGACGATCGAATGCGGAAGCATGAAGATGAGCCACGAGTTCTGCAGCACGAAAATGGATGCTTCCTGGCCCGCTGACAGTGAAGCGACGCGCGACTGCGCGATGGCGGCGACCTGCGTGACCAAAACCATGCCGAACATCCATCCGGCGGACTTCCCGAAGTTCCCCAGCCCGACGCCGCGCCACGTGAATTCGGGGCGGTAGCGCAGTCCGGCCGTGCGCCAGAAGAACAACAGAACGGCAGCCTGGGTTGCTACTCCCGCGGTTGCGCCGAGGGAAATCAGCACGATCATGTCGGGTGTCCACACGGCCGCATCGGTGAGATCCCGTTGCGCAAAGAGCAGGTTGAAGACGACGAGTGTGGCGATGACGACCAGGTTGTTGGCGGCCGGAGCCCAGGTGAACGGTCCGAAGACCTTTCTGGCGTTGAGCACTTCGCCGAGCATCGCGTAGAGCGCATAGAACAGGATTTGTGGCAGGCACCAGTACGCGAAGGCGGTCGCCAGGGCGAGTTCGTCCTGCGTGAATCCCCTGCCCGAGCCGTCTGCAGTCTGTGAGTACAGGCTCACGAGAAGCGGAGCCGCGAGGGTCGCAATGGCGGCCGCAGCAACGAAGACGACGAGGCCGAGCGTGATGATCCTGTTGATGAATCGCTGGCCGCCGTCGGACTGCAGGCCCGCCCTGACAATTTGCGGAACTATCACCGCGCTGAGGACACCCCCGGCGACAATGGCGTAGATGTTGTTCGGCAGCCGGTTGGCAAGCGCGTAGGTGTCGGCTCCCGACCCTTGCGTGCCGAGGGTGTTTGCAAGAATCGTGAGGCTGACGAAGCCGAGAATGCGTGAAACGAGCGTTCCGCTCGCGAGCAGCGCGCTTGCCCTCCCCATGCCGGACGATTCCGCTGACGTCGGCGCCTTACTCATGGAGCAGCTTTCGACGCTTGCGGATGTTTCGCACCAGCCCGAAGGCGAAGACTCCGACGACAAGGGCGGCGAACACGAGGGTGCCGGCAGTCTCCCACCCCGCCTGCACATTGATCTCGACCTGGGTCCGCTCGCCGATCTGGGCACCCGAGGCGTTGTACAGGTAGACGTTCACCGCAACTTCGCCGTTCGACAGGGAGGTCACGGGAACGGAACCCCGCTTGTTGGCACCCGGTTCGATGGTGAGTTCGACCCTCGATTCATCGACCGAGAGGATCGCTCGCTGCGGGCGCACCGTGATGTAGACGGTGACCGCCTGGTCGAGCGAATTGCTCACGGTGATCGGAAGCGCTCCCCTGTCGGTCAGAAGATTAATGGTGCTGCTGTCGACGATCTGCACGGCTGAGCGAACAGCGGTGGACTCATCGAGATAGAGCTGCGTTGCGACGAGCCAGCCTGATTCATCCGCTCGCCAGGCGTTCGACAGAAGGGCGAGCAGGTCCAGCCGACGGGGCGAGATGAGAGCGACAGGATCATCGACGATGACAGCGAATCGCACCACCAGAGCCTCCGCCTCCAGCAACTCAGCGACCCGGGCGTTTCGGAGTTCATCGACTTCTGCCGCACGGAGGTTGGCCGCCACCGGGGTGGCCCGGAGCACGGACGACAGCGTGGTTTGGGTAATCCAGGGCTGGGGAACGAGTGCAGCGACTGTGTCACCGAGCCTGGACCCGGAGTCAGACCAGTCACGACCGGCCGTGACGAAGACGGTCGACTGGCTCGCCCTGAGTTCCTCGAGAGCCGCGGAGAGTCTTCCGGTTGCCGCGGACCAGTCGGCTGTGGTCTGCGCCCGCGCAGCGTCGTCGAAGTGGCGGGAGATTGTGGCATCCGCCACGGCCGTCACCAGGCCCTCGGTGACGATGGTGGCACCCGCCCGAGCGCTCCCTGGGGCGAGCTCTACGCCCCCGATGATCGCGCTCGTAAACCCGTTCTCGGCGAGACGAGCGATGTCACCCGCCGCGACGGAACCGCTCGACGGCCAGGCGAGCCGGGGCAGGGTGTAGTTCCACGCGGTCAGGTCCGCCGCATTCGGCAGCGCCTCGGGGTCAGCAGTGGGAGTGGGCGTTGCTGCCGGATCGGGTTCCGGAGAGAAACGAGAGCGATCGAGTGCGAACTCGAGTGACACCGGCTGCAAGGCCTGGGTGGCTCCTGCCTGCAGCGGCGCGAGCACATCCGCGTCGGCCCACGCCAGCGGAAAAGTCTCGTTCGGAGTCGCTTCGAGGCGTTCGAGCCAGCTCCGTGCATCCGCCGGGGCGTCCCGCCCGAGAAGGCGAATGGATGCCACGATCCTGGGGTCGATACCGATGGCGACTGCGGGAGAACTCTCCAGCGCGGCGAGCTGGCGGTCGAGGGTTCCCCCTGGCTGCGTGTACGCGGCGAGCTCAGTCTCGTCGAGTAGTCCGGAGTTGCCGGGCGGCAGCACGAGAGGTGCGGCAATCGCAATCGCAATCGTGTCTGATCCGTCTGGCTGGAGCGCGACGGATGCGGGCTCGAGCGCGAGCGAGGCCGTGCCAGCGCCGCCCAACGCAAGCAGGATCGCGGTCACTGCTGCGAGCGATCGGAGAATCATCGGCTGACCACGGGAAGAGTTACGGCCAGCATGCGAGAAGTCTACGGTCTCGGCTTCCCTGCTCCCACGAGCGGCCGCACCCGCCTGTGGCAAGCTTGCGGCTATGGAAAGTGTCGCTTCTGCGATCACGCGGCTCGAAGACCTCTCGCGTACGCCGTCCATCGCCCGGTTGAGTGAAGTGTTTGACGCGGCAGGTCATGAACTCGCCCTCGTGGGAGGGTCTGTGCGGGATGCTTTTCTCGACGCTCAGATCAGTGATCTCGACTTCACAACCAACGCAAACCCGGACCAGATCCTCGCCATCGTCAAGCCCATAGCTGACGCTCATTGGGACATCGGACGGGAGTTCGGAACGATCGGTGCTCGTATCGACGGTGCCACCGTCGAGATCACGACGTATCGGGCGGATGACTACGATGGCCAGACACGAAAGCCGGTCGTGAAGTTCGGTGACACCCTGGAACAGGACCTCGTACGGCGTGACTTCACCATCAACGCCATGGCGCTGCGCCTGCCGGGCCTCGTGCTCGTCGACCCGTCGGGCGGTGTCGAGGATCTCCTCGCCAGCCGGATCACCACGCCGGGTGGCGCCGAAGTGTCCTTCGGGGATGACCCGCTCCGGATGCTGCGCGCCGCACGCTTCGCGAGCCAGCTGGGTTTTGTCGTCGACGATGAAACGATCGCCGCGATGACGAAGCTCGCCGAACGGATCACGATGATCAGCGCTGAGCGGGTTGGCGACGAATTCGGCAAGCTCATGCTCACTCGGTCGCCAACCGTCGGCATCCGTCTGCTGGTCGAAACCGGAATCGCCGACCATGTGCTTCCGGAGATTCCGGCCCTGCGACTGGAGGTCGACGAGCACGCGCACCACAAGGACGTGTACGAGCACAGCCTCACCGTGCTGGAGCAGGCGATGGAGCACGAGCAGCAGCGCGGCCACTCCCCCGACCTCGTGCTGCGGCTTGCCTCGCTCATGCACGACATCGGCAAGCCCGCAACGAAGCGCGTCGAGCCGGGCGGCGCGGTCAGCTTCCACCACCACGACATGGTCGGCGCGAAGCTCGCCTCACGACGTCTTCGCGCGCTGAGATTCGACAAGGAGACAACACTCGCCGTCGCCCGCCTCACAGAACTTCACCTCAGGTTCTTCGGCTACACGGAAGGCAAGTGGACCGATTCCGCGGTGCGCAGGTACGTGCGCGATGCCGGCGAACTGCTCGAGAGGCTGCACATCCTCACGCGCGCTGACGTGACGACCAGGAACCGTCGCAAGGCCGACCGTCTGGCACACGCGTACGACGACCTCGAGCAGAGAATCGCCGACCTCGCTGAGGCGGAAGGAGTCGCCGCGGTGCGCCCCGACCTCGACGGGGAGGACATCATGCGAATTCTCGGCATCAGGCCCGGCCGGGAGGTGGGCGAGGCGTACCGTTTCCTCCTTGATCTCCGGCTGGACGAGGGTCCGCTCGGCCCGGTCGAGGCCGAACGGAGACTCCTTCAGTGGTGGGCACTCCGCAACTCGCCTTGATCGGCGACACCAGCGCAGACTATGCTAGGCAGGTTGTCTCGACCCAGGTGGTTTTAGGCAACAACGTCAATACCCTCCTGTCACAGATCGTCTGTGGCCGTTCTAGTCCAAAGGAGGTGGGTTTGTGACGCATCAGTACGAACTAATGGTGATCCTCGATCCAGATATCGATGAGCGCACCGTGGCTCCCAGCCTCGACAAGTTCCTCAACGTCATCCGCAACGATGGTGGTTCCATCGACAGCGTGGACATCTGGGGTCGTCGTCGTCTGGCTTACGAGATCAACAAGAAGACCGAAGGCATTTACGCCGTCGTTCAGCTGACCGCCAAGGCCGAGTCGACCAAGGAACTCGACCGTCAGTTGAAGCTCAGCGAAGCAGTCATGCGCACCAAGGTGCTCCGCGCTGAAGAGGGCATCGCGCAGGTCGCCGAGGCAGCGAAGGCCGCAGAGGAGAAGGCCGCCCGCAAGGCAGCAGCCTCGCCGTCCGAGCCTGTCGCTGAGAAGCCACCGGTTGCGGAGAAGCCTGCTGCCGCGGAGAAGCCTGCCGCGGAGAAGCCTGCTGCCGCGGAAGAGGCTCCCGCCGCTGAGGCCGCCGACAAGGACGCGGAGTAGATCATGGCCGGAGAGACCGTCATCACCGTCGTGGGCAACCTCACCAGCGACCCCGAACTGCGATACACGCAGAGCGGGCTCGCCGTTGCGAACTTCACGATCGCGTCCACTCCGCGCTCCTTCGATCGCGCGAGCAACGACTGGAAGGACGGCGACACGCTGTTCCTCCGGGCGAGCGTGTGGCGTGAGTTCGCCGAGCAGGTCGCCGAGTTCGCTGAGCAAGGGCACGAGGGTCGTCGCGACCGGACGGCTCAAGCAGCGCTCCTACGAGACGAAGGAAGGCGAGAAGCGTACGAGCATCGAGCTTGATGTCGATGAAATCGGCCCCTCGCTGCGCTATGCAACGGCCCAGGTCACCCGCACCTCACGCGACAGTGGCGGCGGCGGCGGACGAGCCCGCGGCCGGCCAGGTCGCCGACGAGCCGTGGGCGAGCAGCGCACCGGAGTCCTCTTCCTCGTCGGATGGCTGGAATGCTCCCGGCAATTACAGCGACGAGACACCCTTCTAATACAAATTCTCCAGCGCCTCGGCGCTCGGATTCCCATCTAGTACGAAAGTAGAAAAAACCATGGCAGGAAAGAGCAGCGGCGATCGCCGCAAGCCGCATCCGCAAGGGCAAGGGCGGCAAGAATGCCGCCCCGGCGAAAGCGATCCGCGTCGGCGTCATCGACTACAAGGACGTCGCGACGCTTCGTAAGTTCATCTCCGAGCGCGGAAAGATCCGCGCTCGCCGTATCACCGGTGTCTCCGTGCAGGAACAGCGCCTCATCGCCCGTGCCGTCAAGAACGCGCGTGAGATGGCACTGCTGCCTTACGCCGGCTCGGGCCGTTAAGGAGCCACGACATGTCCAAACTCATCCTCACCCACGAGGTCACCGGCCTCGGTGCCCCCGGCGATGTCGTCGACGTCAAGAACGGCTTCGCGCGCAACTACCTTATCCCGCAGGGCTTCGCCGTGGCGTGGACCCGTGGTGGCGAGAAGCAGATCGAGTCGATCAAGGCAGCGCGCACCGCGCGGGAGCACGCAACTCTCGAAGAGGCGCAGGACCTCAAGGCGCGCCTCGAGGCGGCACGCCGTCAAGCTCACCGTCAAGGCGGGCGAGGGCGGGCGCCTGTTCGGTTCGGTCAAGACTGCGGATGTCGCTGATGCCGTAGCCGCGATGGGCCTCGGCTCGGTCGACAAGCGCAAGATCGAGATCACCTCGCCCATCAAGGCGACCGGCGAGCACGAGGCGACAGTGCGCCTGCGTGACGACCTCGTCGCAACGATCACGCTTCACGTCACGGCGGCAAGTAGCAGCAATCAGTCAGCGGTAGCGCCGAGCTATGCTCGGGGCTACCGCTTTTTCTGTGTTCTTGTCAACCCCCTCCTAAGGTTTATGCACAGGAAACCTGAAAAAACGCCCAACCCTCAAGCGGCACTCTAAACAGTTTCTACACACACCGTGTGAGCAGAGAAAGACCAGGTCAGAAGCACTTTATTTGCGCAAACTCGATTGTTTCGCACAGATGTTTCCACAGGTTGCTCACACGGCGCCCGGCGTTTCTCGCCGGTTGTCCACAGGCGCGTCCACAGGCTCGGTTGTGCCCGGTCGCGGGAGTTTCTAATGTGAGTTCGCGTCGTTCTACCTGCAGGCGTTTCGCCGGTCGACGCAATCGCATTGTCGGGGGGCCGGAGTAGAACCGATGCCTGACGGCAACCCCGAAGAAAGGCGTACATGTCGATCGCTCACCTGGGTCTCGCTGGCGACCACGCGCGTCCGGCGACTCCCGGCACCGGGTGAGCGCACACCCCCGCACGATCTTCTCGCCGAGCAGAGCGCAATCGGCGGCATGCTCCTCAGCAAGGATGCCGTCGCAGACGTCATCGAGGACGTGCGCGGCGTCGACTTCTACATCCCCAAGCACGAGATCATCTTCGACGCGATCCTCTCGCTCTACTCGCACGGGGAGCCGACCGATGTCATCGCCGTCACCGATGAGCTGACCAAGACCGGGGAACTGACGCGGGCCGGCGGCGCCGAGTACCTCCACACGCTCACCGCGCTCGTCCCCACCGCGGCCAACGCGGGCTTCTACTCATCGATCGTCGCCGAGAAGGCGGTGCTGCGGCGGCTCGTCGAGGCGGGCACCCGCATCGTGCAGATGGGCTACGCGAGCGAGGGCGAGGTCGTCGACCTCGTCAACAACGCCCAGGCCGAGATCTACGGCGTCACCGGTGGCGTCGAAGCCGAGGACTACGTCCCGCTCACCGATGCCGTCACCGACGGCGATCGACGAGATCGAGGCGGCGAAGGGGCGCGACGGCCAGATGATCGGCGTGCCCACCGGCTTCGCCGAACTCGACGAGCTCACCAACGGCCTTCACCCGGGCCAGCTCATCATCGTCGCGGCCCGACCCGCGATCGGTAAGTCGACGCTCGGCGCTCGACTTCGCGCGCGCGGCGGCGATCAAGCACGACCATGCCGACGATCGTGTTCTCGCTCGAAATGGGCCGCAGCGAGATCGCGATGCGCCTGCTCTCGGCCGAGGCAGCCGTTCCCCTGCAGCACATGCGCAAGGGAACCGTGCACGCCAGCGACTGGACGACGATCGCGCAGACCCGCGGGCGCATCAACGATGCCCCGCTCTACATCGACGACAGCCCCAACATGACTCTCGTCGAGATCCGCGCCAAGTGCCGCCGGCTCAAGCAGCAGGTCGGCCTCAAGATGGTCATCATCGACTACCTGCAGCTCATGACGAGCGGCAAGAAGGTCGAGTCGCGCCAGCAGGAGGTCAGCGAGTTCTCCCGAGCGCTCAAGCTGCTCGCCAAGGAGCTCGGCGTTCCCGTCATCGCGATCTCAGTCAGCTGAACCGTGGCCCCGAGCAGCGCGCCGACAAGAAGCCGGCGCTCGCGACCTTCGCGAATCCGGCTCGCTCGAGCAGGATGCCGACATGGTGATCCTGCTGCACCGCGAGAGCGCGTACGAGGCAGAGACACCCTCGCGCGGGCGAGGCCGACCTCATCATCGCCAAGCACCGCAACGGTCCGACCCGCACGATCACGGTCGGCTTCCACGGCCACTTCTCGCGGTTCGTCGACCTGCCTCCGGGGAGTTAGCCGCGGGCTAAACTTGCTGGGATGGCCCGCGATGAAATCTCCCCGACGTCTTCCCACTCCTGGGCGGCGTTCCTCATACGCGCGGCCACGGCCGCCGGAATGGCCGCGGTCATCACCTTTTCGTCCGACCACTCCACCCGCTTCGGTCTCCTCGTCTTCGGGTGCTTCGCCCTGACGACCGGAGCGGCGCTCCTTGGGTGGGCGCTTGTCCGGCCGCCGGCCGCGGCAGCGCGCACCCTCATGCTTGTGCAGGCCCTTACGGCGCTCCTCGCGGCGGTCGCGGCGTTGCAGTTTTACTCGTCAGGCGCCCAGTTGCTGGCGCCGCTCATTGCGGGGTGGGCGCTCGTGACGGGCGCTGCGGAACTGGCTACAGGCATCCGCGAGCGTCGTCGTCGCGGGCAATCGCGCGACGAGATCTTCCTCGGCGCAATCACCCTTGCGCTTGCCGTCGCCGTGCTCGTGGTGCCGACCGGATACGCGCAACCCTGGTCGGGGGCCGGGGGCGAATCCGGCGTCCTGAGCTCATCGATAGTCGTCGTGGGCGCCCTCGGGGCGTACAGTGCGATCGCTGCGGTTTATATGGCGATCGCCGGCATGTCCCTCAAGTGGGCTCCCGTACCAGAACCAGCGAAGGAAAGCTCCTCATGAATCCCAGCAGAAGAGACCGATTGCGGCCAGCCGAACTGCTGGGCGTCTCCGGAGGGCTTGCCCTCTTCGTCGGCCTTGTCGTCGTGATGTCGACCAGAGACATCGTGTTGGGGCTGATCGGGCTGGGAATCACCTTCATCCTTACCGTCGTCACCATTGCGATGCTCGCGCTCTCCACCGCGCCCGACCGTGAGGAACTTCGCGACCTGGGCGAACAGGATCACGGCGCCGGACACTGACTGATCCGCCGCCGGGCGCGGGTCACGCCCTGTCAGCGGACGGCGGGTTGGCGACGAACTCGACGAGCTCGCTAGCGAGACCCGCATAACCGGCGGGCGTCAATGCTCGAAGCCGAGCCTTCGCCGGTTCTTCCAGATCCAGTGCGTCGACGAAGGCGACGAGCTCGCCCTGGTTGACCCGCTTTCCCCGGGTGAGATCCTTGAGCAGGGCGTAGGGATCAGCTATGGAGCTGCGCCCAGCAGCGACCTCCGCCCGGATGACCGTCTGGATCGCCTCTCCGAGCACCTCCCAGTTCGCGTCGAGCTCGGCAGCCACCCTGTCGTGGTCGATGGCGACTTCATCGAGACCGCGAACAATGTTGTCGAGCGCGAGCAGGGAGTGGCCGAAGGCAACCCCGATGTTGCGCTGCGTTGTGGAGTCAGTGAGATCGCGCTGCAGGCGGGAGGTTACGAGAGTGGCCGCGAGCGAATCAAGCAGTGCGCTCGAAAGTTCGAGGTTCGCCTCCGCATTCTCGAACCGGATCGGATTGATCTTGTGGGGCATGGTCGATGACCCGGTCGCGCCCTCCTGCGGGATCTGGCTGAAGTAGCCCATCGAGATATACGACCACACATCCGTGCAGAGGTTGTGCAGCACCCGGTTGGCATGGCTGATGCGGGCGTACAACTCCGCCTGCCAGTCGTGGGACTCGATTTGTGTCGTGAGGGGGTTCCAGGTGAGGCCGAGGCTGGAGACGAACTCCTGGGAGAGGTTTGGCCAGTCAACGCTCGGCTCGGCGGCGAGGTGCGCCGAGAACGTGCCGGTGGCTCCGCTGAACTTGCCCAGGTACTCCGTCGCATCCACTTGGCTCGCGATTCGTTCGAGGCGATGCACATAGACCGCGAATTCCTTGCCGACGGTTGTCGGAGTTGCCGGCTGGCCATGGGTGTGGGAGAGCATCGCGACACTCCGGTGCGCAACCGCGCGGTCGCGAAGCGCCTCGATCACCGAACGGAACCGCGGCATCCAGATCTCCCGCACCGCCGCGGACACCGTTATCGCGTAGGCCAGGTTGTTGATGTCTTCGCTCGTGCAGGCGAAGTGGGTCAGTTCGGCCACGCTGTCCAGGCCGAGGTCGCTGAGTCGTGCGCGGACCAGGTACTCGACGGCTTTCACATCGTGACGGGTCGTTGCCTCTAGACGCGCCAATTCGTCGATCTCCGGCTGTCCGAAGTCGCTCGCGAAGCCGCGCAAGCGCGCAATGTCGGCTGCGGCGAGCGGGGAGGTGCCGAACATCCGCCTTCCGGTGAGGGCGATGAGCCACTCGACTTCTACGTGCACGCGCGCGCGATTGAGCGCTGCCTCGGAGAGATGCTCCCCCAGGTCGCTCACCGCAGATCGGTAGCGCCCGTCCAAGGGGCTGATCGGCTGCTCTGGTAGCGGGCTCATGGGACTCCCTGTCGGATTGCTGGGGTGATCTGGCGGATAAGCGATTCGCAGGCCTTCTCGATCGAGGTGAGCACCTGATCGAAAAGTGCGGCGTCCGAGTAGTAGGGGTCGGGCACGTCGAGCGCGCCGGGGGAATCACCATCGAAGCTCATCAGCAACTGCACTTTGGAGCGGTCCTGCTCGTCTCCGGCCCAGGCGCGAACGATGCGTTCCTGGCTGCGATCGAACACAACCACCAAGTCAAGGTGCTCGAACCACTGCGGGTCGAACTGTTTGGCGCGGTGCAGCGTTCCGTCATGACCGTGCGCCGCGAGGGCCTCCACCGTTCGCCGGTCAGAAGGCTCACCGACGTGCCAGTCGCCGGTGCCCGCTGAGGTCACTGCCACGAGCGAGGACAGGCCCGCCTTGCGAGCGAGGGCATTGAATACCGCTTCCGCCATGGGCGAGCGGCAGATGTTGCCAGTGCAGACGAAGCAGATGCGGAACCGCGCCGACGTGTCGAAGGTGCGGTCGAAGCTCATGCGACTAGTCTCCCGCAGTTTCCGCTCCTGCACAGAACGGATGCTCACCGGCAACTGACCGATGAATGTCTAGTGCGACCCGGCCAGACCGAGTCACGGGACGCTGGAGCGGGAGGACATTGTTGTGGAAATCGCGGAGGAGCGACTCGCGCTCGCGCGCGACCTGGAGAGGCAGCACGCCCAACTGGCCGCGATCGAGGAGCGACTCGCACAGAGCGCCGAACTGCTCACGGCGGCCACGCGCGGCGGTGAATGGCAGGGACCCGCACAGGCGGCATGGCATGTCGCGCTCGCCCAGCTGAGGGACGAACTCCGAAACGCCATCCATGCCGTCGCCTCGGCGCGGCGTCACACGGCAACCGCGGTGCGCACAATGGATGACCGTGGCTGACGAGCTCACCATCTCCGGCGTGGGGAGTCATGTCGTCGCGAGTGATGAACTCCGTTTCCACCAGGAGAGCCTGCGGCGGCTCGCGGATGAGCTTGCCACTGTTCGCGTGTCCGTCGCCGTCGTGGATGACCGCATCCACTTCTCCCGGCTCGTGGAGTTGGACGCCTCGCTGAGCGCCGCTGCCGCTGAGCAGGAACTTCAGCGGGCGGTCGCCATCCTCGGGCGCTGTGAGGGTGATGCCCGCACCATGTCGGTCGCACTCGGAACCGCCATGGAGTTGTACGGCTGGGGCGAGGCATTCACAGAGGCTGCTGCCCGCCACCTCGCCGCCCAGCTCGGCTATGCACTCGGGGCTCTGGCCCCGATCATCATCCTGAGCGCCCTGCCGGTCATCACGGCATCCGCAGCCACGGCGCTCGTCGCAATGATGATCTCCGGTACCGATCTGGCGGCCTGGCTTCGGCAGCACAACGCGACGCTGACAAACCCGACGACTGTTTCGCTCATCAGGGCGGCGATCATGAGCTCTGACGACTTCCTCGGCGGCGCTCTCCGGCTGCCTCCGCCGGTTGTGGCCGCTCTCGGCGACGAGGGTTTGGGCCTGGCGGGGCTGACCACCTCCGCCGCCCTCCTCGTGTTGATGGCCA
Organism: uncultured Actinomycetota bacterium; assembly: GCA_963848065.1. Lineage (GTDB taxonomy): Bacteria > Actinomycetota > Actinomycetes > Actinomycetales > Microbacteriaceae > CAWKBZ01. The sequence continues at coordinate 751,173 of CAWKBZ010000002.1, forward strand.
ACTCGGCTGGTGCGCTTCGGGAGACCGGTGTCAGCGCCACCCGCACCCAGAGCTCGCCGGGGCACGTTGCGCAGACAGTGAGTGATCGGGTGTCCCGGCTGCCAGATCCGGGGGGAAGCCCAGGGGGAGAGCAGGTTCGGATCGACCGGTATTCGCTCCCCGGAAGCGAGGACCGCTTCGAGGTCTACATCGCGGGAACCGTGGACTTCGGTATCGCGACGAGCGAGCCGTGGGACATGACGAGCAATGTGAACGGAGTCGGTGGGCTCCCGGCCGGCTCCTATCGCGCCGTGCTGCAGGCGATGGCGGATGCAGGGGTCACCGCCGACACCCCGTTGGTCGTCACGGGATACTCACAGGGCGGACTGGTCGCGTCGATGATTGCAGCCTCAGGTGACTACGACGTGCACGGTGTCATCACCTTCGGGGCGCCGGCGGGCCAGGTGCCCATTCCGCCCGACGTGCCGGTGTTGACCATCCGGCACACTGATGATCTCGTACCGGCGACGGGAGGTTACGACACCAATACTCATGCACTCGTCATCGAGCGGGAGGCCTACGCCGGACGACTCGTACCGACCGACGTGCCGGTGCCGGCGCACCAGCTGTCGAATTACGAGCGGACGGCAGCACTGATCGATGAAGCCCAGAGCCGATCAGTGCGCGACGCCCTCGACACGCTCGCGGACTTCGGCGCGGGATCGACCTCGGTGGAAACCTCGATGTACCGGGCGGAACGGATCGACCCGGTCGCTACCGGCCGCGACCGCGGCCGATGACCGGGCGCATGATGATGCCGATCAGCCAGCTGATGAGGCCGAGGACGAGCGCGCCGAGCACACCCCACCAGAAGCCGTCCACTTCGAGCCCGAAGCCGACGAGGCTGGACAGCCAGGCGACGAGGAGGAGCAGTAGTCCATTGACGACAAGGGCGATGAGCCCGAGGGTCAGGATATAGAGCGGGAAGGCAAGCATCCTGATCAGGTTGCCGATGGATCCGTTGACGATACCGAACACGAACGCGACCAGCAGCAGGGTCAGCACGAACTCGAGCGTGCCTGCCGGTTCGAACGGCACGACGCGCACTCCGGCGACAAGAAGTGTCGTCAGCCACAGGGCGAACGCGTTCACGAGCAGTCGCAAAATGAATCTCAGCATGCGTCCACTATGCACCGGGTGCTGAGCGACTTGCAATTAGGCTTGCCGTTGTGAATCAGGAGCGCGTGCGACTCAGGCCCGAAATTGAAGCAACGGTGCCGTACCGGCAGGGCAAGCCCGCGGCCGCAGACGACTTCAAACTGTCGTCGAACGAGAACCCCTTCGACCCGCTTCCCGCTGTGCTCGAGGCGGTGAGGGATTCCCCGTTGAATCGCTATCCGGATGCCGGAGCTCTCCGGCTGCGCACGCGTCTCGCCGAGCGCCACGGACTCGCGGTGGATCAGGTTCAGGTTGGAGCGGGGTCGGTCTCGCTGCTCGCGCAGTTCATTTCGGCTGCGGCCGGCGCCGGCGACGAGGTCATCTACAGCTGGCGCAGTTTCGAGGCATACCCCGGGCTCGTCACCGTGTCCGGCGCGACAAGCGTCACCGTTGCCAACACCGCAGACCATCGGCATGACTTGCCGGCGATGGCGGATGCCGTCACGTCTCGCACGCGTGTCGTGATCGTCTGCAGCCCCAACAACCCGACGAGCACGATCGTGACCGCCGACGAGTTCGCGGAGTTCATGGCCCGGGTTCCGGCGACGATTCTCGTGCTGCTCGATGAGGCGTACTTCGAGTTCGTCACCGACGCCGCCGCCGTCAGCGGCGTTCCGCTGCTTTCCCGCTACCCCAATCTGGTGGTGCTGCGCACCTTCTCGAAGGCATACGGCCTTGCAGGCTTACGGATCGGCTACGCACTCGGTCCGGCTTACCTGATGGACGCAGCCAGGGCATCCGCCATCCCCCTCTCGGTGACCGACCCGGCGCAGCGCGCAGCGCTCGCTTCGCTCGACCACGAGCCGGAGCTGCTCGAACGCGTATCCCGCATCGCTCGCCTGCGCGATGAGGTCTGGAAGTCGCTCGTCGCCCAGGGCTGGCCGATTCCGCAGCCGCACGGCAACTTCGTGTGGCTGCCGACGGGTGACCAGACAGAGTGGGCAGCTGGCGTCCTCGCCAGCGGTGGAATAGTCGCCCGCGCGCTCGGCGACGGTATCCGGGTGACGATCGGGGAGCCGGCGTCCGTCGACAAGCTACTAATCGCATCCGCTGAGATTGTTACGGCCATGCGCTTCGAGACGGACGGCCAGCGTTAGATTAGAGCGCATGTCTTACACCGAGGCGACCCTTCAGTTGCTTTCACCCGAGGGAACCCTCGTCACAAGCGATGCGGCGGCGGAGTACCTGCCGTATCTCGAGCGGCTCAGTGACGAACAGTTGCGCGCATTCCATCGCACGATGGTCGTGACGCGCCGTTTCGACCAGGAATGCACGAACCTCCAGCGGCAGGGCCAACTCGGGCTGTGGGTGCCGAGCATCGGCCAGGAGGGTGCGCAGGTCGGATCCGGGTTCGCCGCGAAGGCACAGGATCACATCTTCCCGGCCTACCGCGAGCACGCCGTCGCGATGATTCGTGGCGTCGATGTTCTGAACATCGTCCGGCTGTTGCGCGGGGTGACGCACGGCGGATGGAACCCGGCCGAGCACGGCAACTTTCACCTGTACACCCTCGTCATCGGTTCGCAGACGCTGCACGCGACCGGCTACGCGATGGGGATCGACTTCGACGGCAAGTGCGCCACCGGCGATCCCGAGACCGACGAGGCGGTAATGGTCTACTTCGGTGACGGTGCAACCAGCCAGGGCGACGTCAGCGAAGCCCTCGTCTTCGCCGCGAGCTTCCAAACCCCCCAGGTGTTCTTCCTGCAGAACAACCACTGGGCGATTTCGGTTCCCGTGTCGACACAGTCGCGGGCGCCCCTCTACCTGCGTTCATCCGGCTTCGGAATCCCGGGGATCCAGATCGACGGCAATGATGTCCTCGCGAGCTATGCGGTGACGGCGAAGAATCTGGATGACGCGCGGGCGGGCAAAGGGCCGAGTTTCATCGAGGCGCTGACCTACCGCATCGGTGCACACACTTCGAGCGACGACCCGTCCAAGTACCGCAGCGACGATGAGCTGCACTACTGGGAGGCGCGGGATCCGATCAGCCGGTTCGAGATCTACCTGCGCGGCCGTGGCGAAACGGATGCCTTCTTCGCGGGTGTCGCGGAGGAGGCGGAGGATTTCGCGGCGGACATCCGCGCACGCACGCTGGAACTGCAGAGTCCGCCCGCGGAGCTCATGTTCGACCACGTGTACACCGACCCGCATCCGGTGACGCGTGAGCAGAAGAGCTGGCTGGAAACCTACGACGCATCATTCGGCGGTGGAGCGTGACTGACACGACTCACATTGCCGATATTCGCACGACCGGCATCGAAACGATGCCGATGGCCAGGGCACTCAATGCCGGACTCCGCCGGGCTCTGGCGGATGATCCGAAGGTGCTTCTCATGGGTGAGGACATCGGCCCGCTCGGCGGGGTGTTCCGCGTCACCGAGGGGCTCCAGGCCGAGTTTGGGGCGAGGCGTGTCATCGACACTCCCCTGGCCGAGTCGGCGATCATCGGCACGGCGATAGGTCTCGCCATGCGTGGTTACCGACCGGTGTGCGAGATCCAGTTCGACGGTTTCATTTTCCCCGGCTTCGACCAGATCACCTCCCAGCTTGCGAAGATGACCAACCGCCACGAGGGCGCGGTGCAGATGCCCGTCGTCATCCGGGTGCCCTACGGCGGACACATCGGCGCGGTCGAGCATCACCAGGAGAGTCCGGAAGCCTATTTCGCGCACACGCCCGGCCTGCGACTGGTGAGCCCGTCGACTCCGCACGACGCGTACTGGATGATCCAGGAAGCCATCCAGGGCAACGACCCGGTGATGTTCTTCGAGCCGAAGAGCCGCTACTGGCCCAAGGGGGAGGTCGATTTCGCCGCGAGCGGCGCGCCTCTGCATTCCACACGCGTGGTTCGGGAGGGCAGCGAAGTGACCGTGCTCGGCCACGGGGCGATGGTCAGTGTGCTCCTGCAGGCCGCCGAGATCGCCGGCCAGGAGGGAACGAGCGTGGAGGTCATCGACCTGCGATCCCTCTCGCCGATCGACTACTCCCCCATTCTCACCTCGGTGCGCAAGACCGGGCGCCTTGTGGTCGCACAGGAGGCTCCCGGCTTCGTGAGCGTCGGTTCGGAGATCGCCGCCACGGTGACCGAGCGGGCCTTCTACTCACTTGAGGCGCCCGTGCTGCGGGTGGCGGGGTTCGACGCTCCCTTCCCACCGGCGAAGCTTGAGACGGACTACCTTCCCGACGCCGATCGCGTTCTCGAAGCCGTCGATCGCGCGCTGGCGTACTGAGCCCAGGAAGGAAGTCACGATGGCACATTCAGAGTTTCTGCTCCCCGATGTCGGTGAGGGCCTGACCGAGGCCGAAATCGTTTCGTGGAAGGTGAAGTCGGGCGACACGATCGTCGTCAATCAGGTGCTGGTGGAGATCGAGACGGCCAAATCGCTCGTGGAACTGCCGTCGCCGTTCGCGGGCACCGTGTCAGCACTGCTGGTCGCTGAAGGACAGACGGTGGATGTCGGTACCGCCATCATCAGCGTGAGCAGCGACCAGGGCGCGGTGCCGAGCGACGTCGACGCCCCCGGAAACGTGACGGACACTGAGAGCAGCATCACCCATGAGGACGGGTCCGACGAAAAGCCGGGAGCGGTGCTCGTGGGCTACGGAACTTCCGGCCAGGCGTCGTCCCGTCGCCGTCGCGCTGGGGTCGCGCCAGTGCCCGCGGCCGCGGCATCCGCTGTCATCGCGAAGCCGCCCATCCGCAAGCTCGCCAAGGACCTCGAGGTGGACCTCGCGCAGGTGACCGCGACGGGCCTGGCCGGCGAGACCACCCGCGACGACGTCATTCGCCACGCCCAGCAGGCGAGTGTCTTCCGCAATATTGAAACACCCGAGTGGTCGCCGGAGCGCGAGGAGAGAATCCCGGTCAAGGGCATGCGCAAGGCCATCGCGAGCGCGATGGTCGAGAGTGCGTTCAGTGCTCCGCACGTGAGCGTTTTCGTCGATGTGGATGCGACACGCACGATGGAGTTCGTGAAGCGGCTCAAGAATTCCCCCGATTTCGCGGGGGTGCGGGTCTCGCCGCTGCTCATCATGGCGAAGGCGATCATCTGGGCCGTTCGGCGCAACCCGACCGTGAACTCCTCGTGGGGCGACCGGGAGATCACGGTTCGCCACTACGTCAACCTCGGTATTGCCGCGGCGACACCGCGGGGCCTCATCGTTCCCAACGTGAAGGACGCGCAGTCGCTGTCGCTGCTCGAGCTCGCCCAGGCGCTCGAGCAGCTCACGGCCACCGCACGCGAGGGCAAGACGACGCCAGCCGACATGTCGAACGGAACGATCACAATCACCAACCTCGGCTCGTTCGGCATGGACACCGGCACGCCGATCCTCAACCCCGGCGAGGTTGCGATCATCGCGCTCGGCACGATCAAACAGAAGCCCTGGGTCGTCGACGGCGAGGTTCGGCCGCGGTTCGTCACGACGATAGGCGGCAGCTTCGACCATCGCGTCGTTGACGGTGACGTCGTGTCACGGTTCGTGGCGGATGTCGCGAGCATCATCGAGGAACCGGCCCTCCTGCTCGACTGAGCGGCCGCCGCGGCTCGGCAGATCGCTTGCCGTTGTGCAGGACGGGGCTGGGGGTGTCCTGCACAACGAGAGCCTCCTGACCCGGGACGGGTTTGGCGTGCGGTACGCCAGTTGTGCAGGACGCGTTACTGCAGATGGAGTTTTGCAGGACCCGCTTCGCGCGCTAGGGTTATTGATAACGAGTCTCATTACCTCCTCAGAAAGACCCTCATGCTTCGGAAATCAATCACCCTGTTGGCGGCAAGCGCCTTCGTCCTCGCTGGATGCGCCTCCCCCGCACCCGGTGCCGGGCCAGACGAAGACACCCGACTGTCGATCGTGGCGTCCACCAATGTCTACGGCGACATTGCGTCCGCGATCGGCGGTGATCTCGTGAGCGTCACAAGCATCATCACGAGCGCGGCGCAGGATCCGCACAGCTACGAGGCGTCCGCCCAGGACCAGCTCGCGCTGTCGAAGGCAGACCTCGTGATCGAGAATGGCGGCGGCTACGACCCCTTCATCGACCAGCTGTTGGAGGCATCCGCGTCCACTGCTGTCGTGATTCAACGCGTCCGAGGTGTCGGGCCTTCTCGAAGAAGATCACGATGAGGAGCACGACGACGGGCACGACCACATCGAGGGTTTCAATGAGCACGTCTGGTACAGCTTTCACGCGATGGAGCACCTGGCCGAGGCGATCGCTCACGAACTCGCCGACCTCGACGCGGACAACGCTGCCGTATATGAGGCCAACTACGAGGCATTCGCCGGCCAGATCGAAGAACTCGAAGAGCGGGCCGAAGAGCTGCGCGCGCTTCTCGACGGAACCAACGTCGCGATTACCGAACCCGTTCCGCTGTACCTGCTTGCCGAGGTCGGCCTGAACAACATCACCCCGAGTGCGTTCATTCAGCGATAGAAGAGGGCACCGATGTGTCACCCCTCGTGCTGCGCGACGTGCTCGCTCTCTTCGCCGATGGCACCGTCGAGCTTGCTCGCCTACAACGAGCAGACGGCCGGGCCGGAGACGGAGCAGGTGCTGCAGGCCGCCGAGGCGGCCGGGGTGCCGGTGATTTCGTTCGCAGAGACCCTTCCGGAAGGGGCAGACTACATCTCGTGGATGTCCGCCAACCTCGAAGCGATCAGCGCAGCGCTGGCATAGTGTCCGCGGCGTTCTCCGACGACCCCGTTCTCGAACTCGAGGGCGGGGCGCTCGGCTTTGGCGGCCGCACGCTGTGGAAAGAGCTCGACCTCAGCATCCGGCCGGGCGAGTTCCTCGCGGTGCTCGGCCCGAACGGTTCCGGCAAGACGAGCCTGCTGAAGGCGATGCTCGGCCAGCAGAAGCTGGACGGCGGAAGCATCCGCCTGCTCGACGAACCCGTGCGCAGGGGCGATCGTCGCATCGGCTACATCCCCCAGCAGAAGATCATGCCCCCCGGTACGCCGCTGCGCGGGCGTGACCTCGTCGCCCTCGGCGTCAACGGCCACCGGTTCGGCCCGCCCGTGAGCAGTCGGGCAGTGCGGTCGAGAGTGGATGACCTGCTCGAGTCGGTGGGCGCCCTCTCGTTCGCGAACCAGCCGGTTGGCTCGCTCTCCGGCGGAGAGCAGCAGCGGCTGCGAGTCGGTCAGGCGCTCGCCGACGATCCCGTTCTGCTGCTCTGCGATGAGCCGCTGCTGAGCCTCGACCTGCAGCACCAGCGGGGCGTCTCGGAGCTGCATCGACCGCCGCCGCCGTGAGCACGGCACCGCCGTCGTGTTCGTGACCCACGACATCAACCCCGTGCTCGGGATGGTCGATCGCATCCTGTATCTGGCCAACGGGCGTTTCCGTGAGGGCACTCCCGACGAGGTGCTGCAGGGCCCGACGTGCTCAGCGAGCTCTACGGAACCCCGGTCGAGGTCATCCGCAGCGGGGGCCGCGTCATCGTCATCGGCACGCCCGACGAAACGGCGCACGCGCATCATCCGGAGACGCACGCATGAACCTCGACGAACTCTGGTCGCTCCTGTTCAACTTCGACAACTACGGCGAACTGCTCGTGCTCGTGCGCAACTCGATCATCGCCGGGGCGGTGCTCGGCATCGTCGGAGGCCTCATCGGCGTCTTTGTCATGCAGCGCGACATGGCGTTCGCGGTTCACGGCATCAGCGAACTGTCGTTCGCTGGCGCTGCCGCCGCCCTGCTGCTCGGTGCGAATGTCGTCGCCGGCTCGCTCGTCGGCTCGCTGCTCGCCGCCGTGCTGATCGGGCTTCTCGGCGCGAAGGCGCGCGATCGCAACTCGATCATCGGGGTGCTCATGCCGTTCGGCCTGGGCCTCGGCATCCTGTTCCTCGCCCTCTACCCGGGCCGAAGCGCGAACAAGTTCGGGCTGCTCACCGGGCAGATCATCTCCGTCGACATCCCCCAGCTCGGCACGCTCATCGCGATCAGCGTGCTCGTGCTCGCCGCCCTGCTTGTCATCTGGCGCCCGCTCACCTTCGACAGCCTCGACGCCGAGGTGGCTGCGGCTCGCGGTGTGCCCTCCCGGTTCATCTCGCTCGCCTTCATGGTGCTGCTCGGACTCACGGTCGCGGTCTCGGTGCAGATCATCGGTGCGCTGCTCGTGCTTGCGCTGCTCGTGACTCCCGCTGCGGCGGCGCTGCGGGTGTCCTCGTCGCCGGTGGTCGTGCCCGCTGCTTGAGCATGGCGTTCGGTTTCGTCTCGGCGGTCGGCGGCATCCTGCTCGCCATCGGCGGGTCGCTGCCGATCAGCCCGTACATCACCACGATCTCGTTCCTCATCTACCTCGTCTGTCGCATCATCGGAGCGCGTCGCGGGCGAACGGCCGTCAAGAGCCCCCGAGTTGCGCTCAGCCCGGTTGGTTAGGGTTGTGGCTGTGAAACGCAACACCTGGCAGCGTGAGGCAGTACGCGAGGCCCTCGACAACTCCGAGGGTTTCGTGAGCGCGCAGGCGCTGCACTCGTCGTTGCGGGAGTCCGGGTCATCCATCGGTCTTGCGACCGTGTACCGGGCGCTCGCCGACCTCGCGCTCGAGGGCGAGGCCGACTCGCTGCAGCAGGAGGGCGAGAGCCTCTACCGCGCCTGCACGCCCGGCAGCCATCACCATCACCTCATCTGCCGCAACTGCGGAAACACCGTGGAGATCGAAGCGGATGCCGTGGAGAGCTGGGCGGCCAGGTCGCCGCCGAGCACGGCTTCACCCAGCCGAGCCACATCGTCGATGTCTTCGGGATCTGTTCCAGCTGTCGCTAGGACCCGGTGATCGAGCTTCCGGTGATCGAGCTTGTCGAGATCTCACGTCCCGGTGATCGAGCTTGTCGAGATCTCACGTCCCGGTGATCGAGCTTGTCGAGATCTCACGCGCGAATAACCCGTCGGAGGTTCGACAGGCTCGACCACCGGTCGCGGGCAACGGTCTCGAGGCTCGACCACCGGTCGCATGGACGAATCCGGCCGTGCCGGGAATGTATGGACAACAGCATCCCTGAGCCTTTGACTGGAGATCACCATGCGCGATTCCCTCGATGACACCCTTGCCGACGCCGGCCGATTCCTGCGTGACGACGATGGCGTTGACGCCGCGCTGGCGACACTGGTCGAGGCGCGCGCCGACGATGCGCGAGCGGTGACGCCCATCCGCACTCGCTCCAAACTCCTCCCGACGCTCGCAATTGGCGCGGCGCTGGCCGTCGCAAGCGGCGGGGCGGTTGCCGCGACCCAGTGGGGCCCGTGGACCTACGTCCTGGAACCGGACATCGTGATCGCCCGCGACTGGACTGACGTGAGCGGCACCTACCTGGGCTCCTGTGAGAGCCGACTGGCGGCCAACGCAATGCCTGACGGAGCGTACGACATCGCAATTGATTACCTCAACACGGTAGACGTTGACTCGATCGAGCCTGACCCGGAATTCGTAGCAGGGTATCTCCACTCTCTTGGTCGCCTCGACGATGTCGGCCGCCTCGTGGCCGGCGCAGTTCCTGCAGATTTCGAGGTGAGCGGCGATCGCTGGACTGGCCCCGCTTCCGAGTACTTCTCCGACGCGCGAATTCTTCACCAATCACTGACTCAGGCTGTTTACGCCGGAATGGCGGCGAAGATCCACGAGCGGGAGGAGTTCATGGACTACTACGACATGACCGCCCGCGTCGAGACGCAGTGCACCACTGACCCTGTACGCACGGAGCAGTGACCCGGTCGGGCCTCGAGCAGGTGCTCGCCGCGGCGGCACCGGCTCTGCTCGGCTACTTCGTGCGTCGTGTCGAAGTTGCCGAGGATGCAGCCGACCTCGTCAATGAGACGATGATCGCCGCATGGAAGGCATCGGCGCAGGCACCAGCCGAGGCGCAGGCGGCGCGGATGTGGGTGTTCGGGATCGCCCGCAACATCCTCTTGCACCACGGGCGCACCCAGCACCGCCGTGACGCTCTCACCTCTCGCCTCGCGTTCGCGATTGGCGCCGCGAGGACGCCCGATCACGACACCGCCCTCGATGTGCGCGCAGCCGTCTCGGCGCTCCCGGACGGCCTTGCCGAGCTCGTCCGACTCGTTCACTGGGACGGATTCACCATCGAAGAAGCCGCCCAACTCATTGAGATTCCCGCATCGACCGCCCGCAGTCGGCACGCGCGGGCAAAACAACTCCTGCGAGAGAGGTTGGAGCCGATCGAGGCGCTCAACGCCAGCGCCCGGTGATCGAGCTTGTCGAGATCTCACGTCCGAGTAACCCGCTGGCGAGGTCTCGACAGGCTCGACCACCGGTCTCGACAGGCTCGACCACCGGTCTCGACAGGCTCGACCACCGGTCTTGACGGGCTCGACCACCGGTCTCGACAGGCTCGACCACCGGTCTTGACGGGCTCGACCACCGGTCTCGACAGGCTCGACCACCGGTCTCGACAGGCTCGACCACCGGTCTCGACAGGCTCGACCACCGGTCTCGACGAGCTCGACCACCGGTGAGTTGCGGCAGCCAGCATCCACCCGTAAGCTTGCTCTTTGGTCGAGCGGTATCCACGCTCGCACTTTGTACGCCAATCCGTCTTCTTCAACCAAAACGGGTTCTGTGCGTGCCGACAAGAGATCTTGGGTAGGGCGTTCGTCCTACGGTACCTAAGGAGAAGACAATGGCAGCAGTGTGCCAGGTGACAGGAGCCGTTCCCGGTTTCGGTCACAACATTTCGCACTCGCACCGGCGCACCAAGCGCCGTTTCGATCCGAACATCCAGAAGAAGACGTACTTCGTGCCGTCGCTTCGCCGCAACGTCACCCTGACGCTGAGCGCGAAGGGAATCAAGACCATTGACGCCCGCGGAATCGAATCCGTCGTCAAGGACCTGCTGGCTCGTGGGGAGAAGATCTAATGGCAAAGGCCCAGGACGTACGTCCGATCATCAAGCTCCGCTCGACGGCGGGCACCGGTTACACCTATGTGACCCGCAAGAACCGTCGCAATGACCCTGACCGTCTCGTGCTCAAGAAGTACGACCCCGTCGTGCGTAAGCACGTCGAATTCCGCGAGGAGCGCTAAGCACATGGCCAAGAAGAGCAAGATTGCCAAGAACGAGCAGCGCAAGGTGATTGTCGCGCGCTACGCGGCGAAGCGCCTTGAGCTGAAGAAGGCACTCGTTGACCCCGCCGGCACGGACGAGTCGCGCGATGCGGCACGCCTCGGGCTGCAGAAGCTCCCCAGGGATGCCTCACCGGTTCGCGTGCGCAACCGCGACGCTGTCGACGGCCGTCCGCGCGGTCATCTCTCCGCTTTCGGCATTTCGCGTGTACGTTTTCGGGAAATGGCGCACCGGGGCGAATTGCCGGGCATAACCAAATCAAGCTGGTAGGTTCAAAAGAGAGTTCGGCTGCGCCTCGGCCTGCTGAACAGTCACTAATTGCATAAGGTCCGAGGAGGACAACTCATGGCTGACAAGTCAATGAACCGCACCGAACTCGTCGCAGCAGTTGCGGCAGAGTCCGGACAGAGCCAGGCCGCAGTGAACGGAGTGCTTGACGCACTCTTCTCCACCGTCTCGTCGGCTGTTGCCGGCGACACGAAGGTAACCATCCCCGGATGGGTCGCCTTCGAGCGCACGCACCGCTCTGCACGTCAGGGCCGCAACCCGCAGACCGGCGAGGCCATCCAGATCAAGGCAAGCTACGGCGTGAAGGTCAGCGCCGGCAGCAAGCTCAAGGCCTCAGTCAAGTAGCACACGCTCTTCCGGAGGGGACCGCGACCGAGAGGTTGTGGTCCCCTTCGTGTTCCCCCAGGAGCAGGCGTTCGCGCAGTCGGCGTCGAATAGGCTCATATGGTGATTCGTTCCGCCCGCGTCGCGGGCCCCGCCCTTCTGCTGCTGGCGGCGTTCAGTGCACTGTTCATCTCGCTGGCCTGGGGTGGCGGTGCGGATGCGCCCCTGGCCGCTGACCCGGGTGCCGTCGTGCGGTACGGCCTTCCGGTGTCCAAGCTGCTCGTCAATCTCGGCGCCGCAGGCACCCTCGGCGCGCTCGTGCTCGTCGTGTTCGCGCTTGCTTCGGACAAGCCAGAGTACTCACGGGCGATGGATGTCGCGGCAGCGGCATCCGCTGTCTGGGCTGTCGCGGCGGCGGCAACCGGCTTCTTCATCTTCCTCAGCGTGTTCAGCCAGCCGGTGAGTCTTGACCCCCGCTTCGGCGAACTGCTCTCCAGCTTCATGACCGGTACGGAGCTCGGTCGGGCCTGGTTGTCGACAACGCTCATGGCGGCGACTCTCACTGTGCTGTGCTTCGCCGTGCGCAGCCAGACGGCGCTCGTGTTCGTGACGATCTTCGCCGTCGCGAGCCTTGTGCCGATGTCATCGCAGGGTCACGCCGGGGGAACCGCCGATCATGACGCAGCGGTCACGTCGGTCTGGGTGCACGTCGTGTTCGCGGCGGTCTGGCTCGGCGGGCTTCTCACGGTCGCGCTCTCCCGCGATGCGCTGGAACGCGGGCGAGCAGAGGTCGTGATCAGGCGATACTCCTCGCTCGCGCTCATCTGTTTCGTCATCGTCGCGGTGTCCGGGTACCTCAGTGCAGCCATCAGGATGGGTTCCCTCGACCAGCTTTCGAGCCAATACGGCGTGCTCGTGCTCGTGAAGGTGGGTGCCCTCCTCGCCCTGGGCGCGTTCGGCGCTATCCACCGGAGGTGGGTGATTTCCCGGTTGGCGCGCCCCAACGCTGCCCGCGGTTGGTTCTGGTGGTTCGCCGCCGCCGAACTCGCCTTCATGGGAATCGCGTCCGGCACAGCCGCTGCCCTCGCGAGAACGGCCACTCCCCGCGCGCAGATTCCCGCTGACGAGTTGCCGAGCCCCACGCCCGCAGAACTGCTCACCGGCAGCCCGCTGCCACCTCCGCCGACCTTCGAGCGCTTCTTCACGCTCTGGCAGTTCGACCTCGTCTGGATGCTTGCGGCCGCGTTCGGCATTGTCTTCTACCTTGCCGGGGTGATTCGACTGCACCGGCGGGGAGACCGGTGGCCACTGCACCGCACGGTGCTGTGGGTTGCGGGCATGCTCCTGCTCTTCTACGTGACCAACGGGGGCGTGAACCTCTACCAGGAGTACCTGTTCAGCGCGCACATGCTCGCGCATATGGCGCTCGGCATGATGGTGCCGGTGCTGCTGGTTCCGGGAGCGCCTGTGACACTCGCACTGCGCGCCGTCGAGAAGCGAACCGATGGCAGCAGGGGTGCGCGTGAGTGGATCATGCTCGCCGTGCACTCGAAGTATTTCGCGATCCTCGCGAACCCGCTCGTGGCATCCATTCTCTTCGTTTCCTCGCTGTGGATCTTCTACTACAGCCCGATCTTCTCCTGGGCGACCACGGAACACCTTGGACACCAGTGGATGATCGTGCACTTCCTTGCAACGGGCTACCTTTTCGTGCAGGCGCTCATCGGAGTCGACCCCGTTCCGTCCCGACCGAGCTACCCACTGCGGCTAGTGATCCTGCTCGGGGTGATGGCCCTGCACGCGTTCTTCGGGCTTGCGATCATGTCGGGGACCGGGCTGCTTCTTCCCGACTGGTACGGCGCGATGGGGTGGGACCTCGGCATCTCGGCGCTTGAAGACCAGCAGCGCGGCGGAGCGGTGGCGTGGGGTGTCGGCGAGTTGCCGACGATCATTCTCGCGATCACGGTCGCCATCCTGTGGTCGCGGTCGGACACGCGTGAGTCGCGAAGGTTCGATCGCAAGGCGGACCGTGACGGGGATGCTGAACTCACTGCATACAACGAGATGCTTGCCCAGCAGGCGAAGCTGCCGGAACGGCGTTAGCCCCTGGGGTCGAGCTGCAGGGCGTCCCCTGGCAGCATCGTGATGAGGTACGACACAGAGAATGACACCTCTTCGTCAATTGTGCTCACCGTGCCGTCGAACAGCGATCGCTCCTCAACGACGAGGCGGGCAACGGCAGAGGCGTCGGGCACAAGCCACTGGTCGACCTCGCGCGTCGGCACGATCTCGATGTCGGGATAGGTGACCATCGACCACTGGGGCGGACTGTTGACGCGATTCTGCACGGCTCGCCCGAAGGGACACCCGGTCGGCTGCAGCACTTCCTGCTGGGTGCACTCATCGAGCAGGCGCGAGAGCTGATCGCGCACCCGGTCGACGAAGACCGCGTTCGCCTGCACGTTCACCTGCACGGCGGTCACGCTGCCGGGTTCAGTCACGGCGACCGGAACAGGGTCGGCCGTGAGGTAGATCGTCTCGTGGTCGAACACGTAGAGCCCCGGGGTGAAGACCAGGTAGCGTTCCGATTCGGTGGGTGCGACACCCGAGGTCAACGGCACTTCGTTGACGCGGAACCGGTCGTCATGCAGCACTGTCACCGCAACGCTCGCGAGGGGCGAAGTGTCGAAGGCCCAGGTCTGGAAGAGGCCGAAGAGGGCGCCGGTGCGCTTGACCCGGAAGGCGGACTCGCGCGGGGTGTCCCCGAGCAGGTACTCGACCGTCACGGTGCGCACGTCGCCTCCACCGGTCTCCTCACTGAATGTGCGCTCGCCGCTGAGGTCGCCCATCGCCTCCGGCGTGAGCAGGTCGCTCGCCGCACCCTCCTGCGCGAAGACCCCGGGCAGACCCAGGGCGGTGGATGCGTCGCGACGCTCGAGCGCGTCCAGATAGTTGGCGACGAAGCCGCTGGCGCTGTAGAGCGTGCTGTTGAGGGTCGCAATCGTGATGACAAAGGCAATTAGGAGCAGGCCGAACCCCACCGACCAGGAGAGGATGTGGGGCCGCATCCCGCCATCCTAAGTCGCACACGGCCCTGCAGTCTGCACAGCGCCGCTGTCGGGCGCGGCAGGGCTGCACTGCCGCCGGTAGCCTAGACGACGTGCGAGAGACAGGACTGTGGAGCGGTGGCAGTGGCTGAGCTGACCCTCTCGGCCGAGCAGTCTGCGGTGTTCGACAGGATCGAGACGACGCGCGAGAACATCTTCGTCACGGGTCGCGCAGGAACCGGCAAGTCCACCCTGCTGAACCACCTGTCGCGGAAGACATCGAAGCAGATAGTGATCTGCGCGCCCACCGGTGTCGCCGCGCTCAACGTCGGCGGCCAGACCATCCATTCGCTGTTCCGCTTGCCGATCGGGGTCATCGCCGACCACGACATCGAGCAGGGTGCTCCGCTGCGCAAGCTTCTGGGTACGATCGACACCCTCGTGATCGACGAGGTTTCGATGGTCAACGCCGACCTTCTCGACGCCGTCGACCGCAGCCTCCGCCAGGCCCGACAGCGCCCCCACGAGGCCTTCGGGGGAGTCCAGCTCGTGCTGTTCGGAGACCCGTACCAGCTCGCACCCGTGCCGGGCGCTGGCGACGAACGCGCCTACTTCGCTGACCAGTACGCGTCGATGTGGTTCTTCGACGCGAAGGTATGGGCAGACACCGACCTCAGCATCTACGAATTGTCGATCATCCATCGCCAGCATGAGGAGGAGTTCAAGTACCTGCTGAATGCGGTTCGGCACGGACAGGTCACCGCCGAGATCGCGGGCCGGTTGAACGAGACCGGCGCCAGGGAGGCACCGACCGATGGCGCGATCACCCTCGCCACCACGAACAGCACGGTGACACGTATCAACGCGAGCGCGCTCGGGCGCCTGCCCGGCAGGGTGCTCACCGCCAAGGCTGAGGTGAACGGGGAGTTCGGCGGTGGCGCGTATCCGGCCGACGAGTCACTCGAACTCAAGGTCGGAGCGCAGGTGATGTTCCTGCGCAACGACTCTGATCACCGCTGGGTCAATGGCAGTATCGGCACCGTTACCCGCATCGACACCACCGTCTGGGTCGAGGTCGACGGCGAGGTGCACCAGGTTCAGCCGGCGACCTGGGAGAAGTACCGCTACACATACTCAGCGGCAACGAAGGCCCTGCGCAAGGACATCGTCGGGGAGTTCCAGCAGTTTCCGCTGCGCCTCGCGTGGGCTGTCACCATCCACAAGTCGCAGGGGAAGACCTACGAGCGAGCCATTGTCGATCTTGGCCAAAGGTCGTTCGCGCCGGGCCAGACCTATGTCGCACTGAGCAGGATCAGCGAGCTGGAGGGCCTGTACCTGACGCGTCCGCTGCGCCCCTCTGACATCATCGTGGATGAGGACGTGCGGCGATTCATGTCGCGCGCGGTTGCCGTGCCGGGCATCCAGGCGTAGGACTCGTCAGTTGCTTCCATGGCTGCCATGCACGTCGTGGTGCGCCGGCGTCGGAACGGCCTCGTCATCCACTTCGCTGGAATGCTCGCCGTGGGGCTGGGCGTACTGGCCGGCCTCGGTTGAGGCGAGCGCGGGCGTGGTGAGTGCCCCAACGGCGAGGGCGCCCAGCAGCAGGCCGGAGAGGTAGCGCCAGGTTCCGGGCATCCGGGGAGTTGCCGCGAAGTCGGTTCCCCTCCTCAGGTGAGCGGCCAGCACAATCGCAATGAAAATGCCGAGCAGGCTTGAAGCGCCCAGAGCCCCGAGCCCCAGTTCCCTCGGCAGCTCGGGCACCCCCAGCGCCGGTGCCGTCGCGACCAGGACTCCCCAGATCGCGACCGGCGCTATCGCCGCGGCAAGCACGACGCGGGGCGCGGCTATGCGGCGTGACCGCAGGATGAAGTAGGCCCAGACGAGTTCGGCAGTGCCGAAAATCGCGAGGACGACGGAGAGCGGGAGAGGGGAGCTCACAACAAGCGCGAGGTGGATGAGGCCGGCGCCGAGTGCGGCGAACCCCAGCCAGGTGCGCATGATGGTGGTCATTTTCGATGCTCCCCTCTCGAGCTGTTATGCAGTGTGTGAGCCGCGGGTGGCGCGTTCGGCCCCGAGACCCACGGCGAGAAGCAGAACCGCGCTCGCGAAGTGCAGGACGTTGTCCGCGGCGTTCAGCGCAAGTATGTTGAGTGCGCTGTCGAGAATGAAGAGCCCGACCAGACCGACGAGCAGGTATGCGCCGCCGACCGTGAGGTTCACGACCTTCGCAGCGCGAACACCAGTGAGCCCACCGATCAGCAGCGCCGCTCCAATGAGCAGGTGAACGACGTTGTGGAACGGGTTCACCTCGAAGATACCGAGCAGCAGTTCGCCCTCGGTGGCGAGAAAACCGACGCCCGCGGTGACAGTGAAACCGAGAAGTCCGACGAGCAGATACACCGCGCCGAACACCACTCCGAGCAAGCGATTGGGTGATTTGGTCATGAGAATGCCTCCTGCTGATGTGAGCGGGCACGGTACCCGTCCGGTAATTCATTCGTACTCCATGGGTGGGTTGGATTGGAGGGCTTGTGCTACGTCGTGACAATCCTTCAAGCCCTGTACGGGCAACCCATCGCGGGCTAGGTTGAAAAGCGTGACTTCCCTCCCGCGTTCCCTCAGCCTGGCGCTCGTCGCCGCGCTCACCCTCACGCTCGGCGGCTGCACCGTGCCGTTCCTCCCGGAACCGGATCCCCTCCCACCGGTGGAGACCCGGCTTCCCACCGATGAACTGACCGTCGTCGCCGATGAAGATGCCGCCCCCGCGTCGATCCGGATGAGCGAATCCCTGTTCGCAAGCTCCCCCGTGGCAGTGCTTGCAGAGGTGGCGGACGACAGCAGGATGGCCGCCGCCGCGTCCGCCGCCATTGCGCTCGGGGTGCCGATGCTGCTGCTGGATGCATCCGCTGATCCCGTAAATGCCGAACTTGATCGGCTGGGGGTCACGAACGTGGTCGCGTTCTTCGAGCTCGACGAGGACACCGCGCCCGGGCGGGACATTGTCAGCGTGGAGCCGAACACTGAAGACCTCACGCGTGCACTCGGCATCGAGTTCACGGCGCTTCCGGCTCCCGCCGCGGGCTCCCGCGCCGAGGCAGTGTCGGCTCTAATCGCCGGGGAAGCTCTCACCGGAACGACGATCGTCGCGTCGACCTCCACACCTGCCCCGTCCGGCAGCGGGCAGCTGCGCGAAGTGCAGCGGGGTGAGACGCTTGGCGCGGTTCTCGTGCTCGCCGTCAACGCAGACCAGCAGCTGGCGACGATAGCGACTGCGCGCGCCGCGGGTGCGAGCATCCAGCTCGTCGAAGCTGACGCCACCAACCCGCAGGGCTCTTCTGACGCGATCACCTCACTCAGCGACGGCGTGACGACCCATGTCGTCGCTCTCGGGCAGGAGTACGCGGCAGAGGCGTCGCTTGAGTGGAAGATCGCGTCAGCGCGTACCGGATTCCAGCTCCCCGCCGGTGGTCAACTGCTCTTCCCTGCGCACACCATGGTCGCGCTGTACGGAACCCCCGGATCGCCGGTGCTCGGTGTGCTCGGCGAGCAGGGGCTGGATGCCGCCATCGAACGCGCGCGTGCCCACGCTGCGATGTACGACGGGCTCACTGACACGACGGTGCTGCCCGCTTTCGAGATCATCACAACGGTTGCCTCCGCGTTCGCTGGTTCGGACGGCAACTACTCGAACGAGCTGGACATCAACGGGATCAGACCGTGGGTGGAGGCAGCCGGACCCGCCGGTCTCTACGTCGTGCTCGACCTCCAGCCGGGGCGCACCGACTTCCTGACGCAGGCGAAGCTGTACGAGGAGCTGCTGCTGTATCCGTGGGTGGGACTCGCGCTCGACCCGGAATGGCGCCTGGGCCCGAACGAGCGTCACCTCATCAGGATCGGCAGTGTCGAAGCGGCGGAAGTCAACGGCGTCGTCGACTATCTCACTGAGCTCGTTCACGTGCATGACCTGCCGCCGAAGCTCCTCGTGCTGCACCAGTTCCGACTCGACATGCTGAAGAATCGCGACCAGATAATCGTTGATCGGGACGAGGTCCCCGTGCTCATCCACGCGGACGGGCAGGGCAGCCAGCCGGCCAAGCAGGACACGTGGCAGTGGTTGCGGAGGGATGCGCCTGCGGTCTACTGGGGGTGGAAGAACTTCTATGACGAAGACATTCCCATGCTCACTGCAGAACAGACCGTGCAGGTGAGTCCGTTGCCGGAACTCATCACCTACCAATAGGGCTCAGGCGGCGGGAGCGAGGTCGTCGTCGTTGTCAGGAACGGCGGATGCGGGCGTTCCGTCATCGAACGCCGGAAGACGCAGTTCCCTCGCCAGCTCCGCGAGTTCCAGGATCTCTTCATCGGTGTGGTGCTCCAGCGCTTCGGCGTCGCCGGCGAGGTGACCGATCGGACCCCGGAGGGCCAGCAGCGCCGTTCCATAATTGCGCAGGGCGGCGGTGGCACTGTCGAGCCGATCGACCGCCAGCGGGGTGTCCGCATCCGCGAGGTGCAGCTCAACCAACTGCGCCTCGATGAGGGCGATTGCGCGTCGGGCCGCGACGATGGCAGCTTCTTTGGGACTCATATCAACCCTTCACGTGAGGAAATGGGTCGATGGCCCATTCGGGATTCCTCGTGTGCCTTTCGACACTAGCGGCGCCGCTTCGGGCGCGTCATGCCCCCTATTCGGGTGTAGAGCGAACGCTCTAGTGGGCAATTTCCCAGTTGTCCGTCGACACGACGAATACAATTGGCGCAGTCCGACGGCAGGCAGCCAGTGTGCCGGGTGTCACTACAGGAGTTACCGCAGTGGGAGTAATGCTCTACGGAGAAGCGCGTCTCGAGATCGAACTCGACGATCGCACGCTCGCTCACCTTCAGCTCGTGATGGGAGCGAAGCTGCGCAGGAATGAGCCCTTCTTCCTCTCCTGGTCAGACCCACAGACCGTGGGGGGCGGCCGTAGCAGTCTCTGGATAGAGTCATCCGTTCCGCTCGTGTTCCGCTACCGCTCGTCGAAGCGGCACGACATCAATCGTGAGTGGCTGGAACAGTTGACGCTGTCTGCCAATCAGCCGCAGGGGCTGCACCTGATGGACGAGCCCGGCGGGTCGTCCTCTCCGCCCATCGCCCGCGTCTAGGGTTTCTCTCCCAGACAGCGCGGAGGTGTCCGGGCTACAGTGCGGGCATGGGCGGTGACACCGACCTTCGACCCAGCGCCGCGAACCTCGGGCAGCCATTCCTCGAGCTTGACGAGGTGGACGGCGTTGCCCTGTCCGTCTTCAATCAGGCGGGGCAACAGTCGACGATCTTCGCCAGCGATGAGACGTCAGCGCGCCTCGATGAACTCCAGTACGAGTTGGGGGAAGGGCCGTTGTTCGATGCGCTCCTTTCCGGCCTGCCAGTGATCGTCCCGGAGATCGCGACGCACAGCAGAGGGCCGGTGGCCGTTGTTCTCGGCCGCGGTCGGCACCACGGGGGTCGCAGCGGTTTTCGCCTTTCCGCTCACGCTCGGTGCTGCCTGCGTGGGGGTGGTGACGCTCTACAGTTCCGCGCCGCGGCAATTCGGAGGGCCGGAACAGGAGCTCTGTGTATCCCTTGCGCGCGCGATCGCTGGCCCGGCGCTTCGGCGTGCGGTGCGTTTGGCAGATGCCGATGACAGCACGAAAGGTTCCGTCGAACTGCGTCGTGAAGTGCATCAGGCCACCGGCATGATCCTCGCACAACTGGGGGTCAGCGCGACGGACGCGTTTACCCGATTGCGCGCCCACTCGTTCGCCCAGGGACGCCCTGTTCATGATGTCGCGCGTGAGGTTCTGGCTCGCGACCTCAACTTCGGCGAGCTCGACAACACTGAAAGCCGGGGAGAAGGCCATGAATGAGGCATCGCGCGAAGCGCGAATAAACCAGGCGTTCGTGAGGGTCGCCGACACACTCATGAACAGCTACGACATGATCGATCTGTTGGCAACGCTCATCGACGAGTGCGTCGACCTGCTCGAGATCGAGTCGGGCGGGCTTCTGATCGCGGACGAGACCGGTGAATTGCAGCTGATTGCCTCATCCAGCGAAGACGCGGAGTTCGTGGAGGTCATGCAGCTGGCGGCGGGCGAGGGCCCGTGCATGGACTGCTATCGAACCGGCCGGGCGGTTTCTGTTGGCAGCATCGCGCAGTCAACCCTGTGGCCGGCATTCCGGGAGGATGCGTTGCAGCGCGGGTTCAGGGCCGTGCACGCAGTTCCCCTCCGGGTGCGTGGCGAAGCGATCGGAACGCTCAACCTGCTGGGCGCCAGTGAAGGTGAGTTCAGCGAGCGCGACTCCGCGCTCGCTCAGGCGCTCGCCGACGTGTCGGTGATCGGGATTCTGCAGGAGCGCAGCCTCCGCGACGCACGGGCGATAGCCAGCCAACTGCAGCTCGCTCTCGACACACGCATCCTCGTCGAACAGGCCAAGGGCGTTCTCGCGCAGGTGCAGTCGATCGGCATGGATGAAGCGTTCCGCGCCCTGCGCGCATTCGCGCGGCACCAGGCGCTCACGCTGCGCGAGGTCGCCCACGGGGTCGTCGATCGATCGATCGATGCCGCCTCTGTCGTTGTGCGTCGGTGAGGTCGCTCACTGCAAAGGGATGACCTCGACGCTCCCGCTGTTGCCAACGACCACCAGAGCACGCCTCGCGGCCACCGCGTCGAGGGCAGCGATGAAGGCGGCCGCCTCCGGCAGCACCTCTGATGGATGCCCGTCCGCGCGCGTCAACACGGTGACGGCGGCGCCGCTCGCCTCGATGATCGCATCGACCTGGTGCTGCGCATCCGGGCCCGTGACGAGGTACACCTGCTCGATGGTTCGCCGGCGCGCTGGTGGCCCGCCCGGAGCCTCACGGCGGTCCCGCCGCCACACGGCGAAGTGGTAGCCGGCAACGAGGCCGGTCGCCACGAGCAACCCGAGCGCGGCCCGGATCCTCTCGATGAGACTCTCACCCCTGACGTTGTCGAGCGCGAACTCGAAGACTCCGAAGGCGATGACGATGAGGGTGATGAGGGCCACGAGGGCGCTCACGCCGAACACCGTGACGAGGTAGACGCGCCGACTGGTTGATGCTGCCCGTGCCGAACCGACCTCACCCGTGGGCCGCCAGACGATCCACCAAAGAGGGCCGCCGACAAGGAGCCAACTGATCCCTCCGAGCAGGAGCGTGCGCGTGTCAGGCCCGACAAGCACGGGGTTCAGCGCGGCAAGGGTCGCGTTCACGATGACGCCGATGCCCGAGGCTGTCGAGACGAGGGCGACACCAGCGGTGACCAGGCGACTGGTCTCGCGCGTGCGCTCCGATCGGGTCGTTCTGACGACGCCGCGATGATACGCCCACAGCGCGGCACCGACTGCTCCAGCAGCGAGCCCGAAGGGCAGCGGATCGAGCAGAACGGGGAGCGAATCGCTGCGGTCGAAGGCCAATCGAAGCAGCACCGTGAGAGCTGTGCCAGCGCCCACGAGCGTCAGGATGGTCATGCCCAGGATTCCGACCACGACGATGGCTACGCTCGCGAAGCCGGAGGGCGCTCGCCGTGTGGCGGAGTTGAACCAGAACCACCACCAGATGACCCCGCCTCCGACTGCCCAGACGAGCGGTCGCAGAACGGCGATCCACCACTGGTCGCCCACCGTTGTCGCCTCCACGAGACCGAGCATCGCCTCGTCGAGCAACTGGGCGAGCGCCGCTGTGCCTGCGCCAGCCAGGAGGATCAGGCCGTACGCGGAACTGACGATCCCTGGAGCGAACCTCAGTCGTGCCGGACTGCGCGAAGCCGATCGCGACATCCACCAATGCCAGCCCCAGATTCCGAGCCAGACGATCCCCGTCGCGAATTGGCCGGGTTGCCAGTACCCGTCGACAAGCCCCGCGCCGGTGGTGAGAAGGGCGGTCGCGAAGACAATGAGCGATACGACCAGCACCACACCGAGGTAGAGCCCCCACGCGAGAGAGGCCCTCTCAGAAGGATCAGCGAGGCGCCTCCAGTTGAACCACCAGAGCACGGCGGCGAACGGCCCGCCGATGAGAGTGAACGCCAGCGACTGGGCGAGCCCACCGGTGTCGCTGCCGCTGAGAAGCGTGAAACTCTCCAGCAGGCGACCGAGCAGGCCGCTCGCGCCGACGGCCGCGACGACGACGAGAATGAACTGCAGCAGGTAGAGAATGAGCCGCCGCACCGTCGGCTGGGCGGATGTCGCGGGTGCTCGATTCGACTCAGCATCCACCGTCATGGCGACCTCCTACCTGCACAACATGAGCTGGTAAGGAGCGCGGTCGATCATCCATTGCTCGCCGAAGAGCACGAGATCGAACTCCGCCTGCTCCTGATATTCGGAATCGCCGAAAATGCCACCAGGGTAGGAGGTGACCAGGGTGACCCGAACCGTCGCCGACGTGTCGCGGACTGTCGTCGAGGTCAGGGTGACCCGGAGTTCGCCCGTGTCGCCGTACCCGTACCCGTCGGATTCGCAGTTGCCCGTCAGTCGCTCGGTGGCGTATGCCTGGGCCGCGCTGTAGTCACTGTCGATGACCGCTGCGGTGTACCGCTGCACGACGCCCTCCGGGGTCGATTCGTCGCGCAGCTCGGGAGCGCCACGGGAGAACACCACGGCAAGCGCGAGGATGACGAGAACACCGACGGCGGCCAGGATCACCACGAGAATGCGGTCCGGTTTCGCTTTGGCTTCAGTCATGGGTACAGCATGGCCCCTTGCGCACCTGCTGGCCAGAGCGGACCGCCGTGCGGCATAAACTCGTAGATCATGGACCTCCTCGATGTCGGACGGGTGCTCGTCGGCCTGGCGTTGCTGATCGGAGGGGGAGAGGCTCTCGTGCGGGGCGCATCCGCCCTGGCAACGAGGGTGGGCATGTCGCAACTGGTCGTCGGGCTCACGGTCGTGGCCACGGCAACCTCAGCGCCTGAACTCGCCGTTTCGGTCGGTGCCGTGCTGCGCGGGGAGCCCGACCTTGCCGTCGGCAACGTGGTCGGAAGCAACATTGCGAACGTGTTGCTGATTCTCGGAATCGCTGCAGTGATTGTTCCGCTCGCTGTGAAGAAGAGCCTTGTCAGGGTCGACATTCCCTTCATGGTGGGAATCTCCGTCCTACTCCTCGTGCTCTCGCTCGATGGTCAGATCAGCACTCTCGACGGCGTACTGCTGCTGCTCATCCTCGTTGCCCACACGGTGCTGACCATAGTGGTGAGTCGCAGGGAGGCGAGGGAGATCGTTGACCCGAGGCAGTCCACTGAGTCCTCACCGGTGAAAGTGGATTCGCCCCTCCTGTCGGTGGTGCTCGTCGTCGGCGGCATCGGGCTGCTCGTGGCAGGGGCAACCGTGCTCGTGGACGGTGCCGTGGGAATCGCGACCTCCTTCGGAGTGAGCAGTCTCGTGGTTGGCCTCACGGTGGTCGCCGTCGGCACGTCCCTCCCCGAACTCGCAACCTCGATCGCGGCGCTTCGCCGCGGGGAGCGCGATCTCGCTGTCGGCAACATTGTGGGCAGCAACATCGTGAACATCGGTCTGGTACTCGGGCTGCCCGCGCTGATTTCGGCGGGAGGCATTCCGGTGGCCAGCGCCGCCGTCGCATTCGACATGCCGCTCATGATTGCGGCCGCGGCGGCCCTGCTCCCCATCGCCTTCACCGGGTTCGCGATCGCGCGCTGGGAGGGCGGGCTCTTCCTGGGGCTTTACCTTGCCTACACCGCTTTTGTGATCCTGGGGGCAACCCGCCACCAGGCACTTGCGGGATTCACCGATGTCATGGCCTGGTTCGTACTCCCGTTCATTGCGGTAACGCTCATCGCCTTCGCCGCTTACGAGATCGGACTGATCAGGGGGCGAAAACAGGCGGCGAAAAGCGGGCCCGACCTCTAGCGCGAACCGCTCCGGATCAGTCCGCGAATCGCAGCGACTGCCACACCGCCAGCCAGCAACCACGGCCCCGCGACAATGATGGGATCCATCCACTGGTGTGATAGATCGGCGCGCTTGCGGCCGAAGCGTGAACGCAGGCCGTGACGGGTGAACTCGCTCTCGATCCCCGTCTCGGTGATCGGATTGTCCGGACGCAGGGTGGCGAAGGAGCGTAGGTGACTCTCGATGGCATCCACCCGGTCAGCGGCCATGAGGATGAGCCAGTGCGTCGCCCGCCCCTCGCTGAAGCGCCGGTATGAGTACCGTCGCAGAACCCCGGAGAGCCCTTTCGGCGGCGCCGAGGTTCCGAACACGGCCGTGAGCACTTCATGCTCAATGGATCGCTCCCTCGGCCACTTCTCCTCCTGTTGTTCGGGCACGTCCCAGTGCGCACCGGTGGCTCCGGGGTCGAACTTCTCCCGAGTGCCCGAGGGGCGGTCGCGGAAGTCGCGATCGACACCCCAGCCCGGAATGCGCGCTCTCAACTCCTGAATCGATGGACCCTTTTCGTGCTCATTCGCGTCGTATGGCATGACCTTCTCCCTCAGGCAGCGCTCGGCACCACGAGCGGCTTGATGCAGTCGTCCAGTTTCGCGGAGAACATGTGGTAACCCTCCGCGATGTGTTCGAGCGGGATACGGTGCGTCACGATGTCGCTCGGCTTGAGGTAACCGTTCTGGATGTGATTGAACAGGCGAGGCCACTGCCGTTTGACAGGACACTGGTTCATTCGCAGAGTCAGGCCCTTGTTCATCGCGTCCCCGAACTTCACGGCACTGAACATCGGGCCGTATGCGCCCATCACCGAGACCGTCCCGGCTTTGCGCACCGAGTCGATGGCCCAGTTCAGCGCCACCGGCGACCCTCCCTGCAGCTTGAACTTGGCCGAGGTCACATGCTGCACGAGGCTGCCGTCGGCCTCCGCTCCGACGGCGTCAATCGCGACATCCGCCCCCAGGTAGTCCGTGACGGCCTTGAGATGCACGACGATGTCGTCGTACTCCGCAAAGTTGTAGGTTTCCGCGTGGGCGAACTCCCGCGCCTTCGCCAGTCGGTACTCAAGGTGATCGATCACGATGACGCGACCTGCCCCCATGAGCCAGGCCGACTTCGCGGCGAACAGGCCGACCGGCCCCGCCCCGAAAACGATGACGGTGTCTCCCTCGACGATGTCGCCCAGTTGCGCGCCGAAGTATCCGGTGGCCAGGGCATCCGTGAGCAGCACCGCGTCTTCGTCATCCATCCAATCGGGAATGATCGTTGGGCCGACGTCGGCGAACGGCACCCGCACGTACTCCGCCTGCCCGCCGTCGTAGCCGCCGCACGTGTGGGAGTAGCCGTAGATGCCGCCCACAGCGGTCGCGTTGGGATTGACGTTGTGGCAATTCGAGTAGAGGCCGCGCGCGCAGAAATAGCAGGTGCCGCAGAACACGTTGAACGGCACCATCACCCGGTCACCCGGCTTCAGGTTGCGCACGGATGAACCGACCTGCTCCACCACTCCGATGAACTCGTGGCCGAAGGTTGTTCCCACCCGCGTGTCCGGCATCATGCCGTGATACAGGTGAAGATCCGAGCCGCAGATCGCCGCGAGCGTCACGCGGACGATCGCATCGTTCGGATGCTCGATCGGCGGAATGTCCTTCTCCTCGACCCTTATTTTGTACGGCCCCCGATACACCATCGCTCGCATGAGATCTCTCCTGTGGTTTGCCTCCCGCCAGAGTCACACGGCGGCGCGAGGCTCACAAGGGAGTTGCGCATCCGGGCGCGATGTGGGCGTCATCCGCCCCGTTTCGCGTACTCGAGCGAGCGGGCGATGCCTTCCGCGTACGGGGTGGGTTCTGTGCCGAAGGTCGACGTGAAGAGGGATGAGTCGAAGACGTACGGCTCGGTGTTCTGGTAGCTCATCTCGACCGCCTCCCGCGCGATCGACATGAAGATTCCACCGACGCGCATCGTGCCGAGCGACATGGTCTTGTGCGTGGGGGAGCCTGCCATCGCGAGGTACTCCTCCCCGGTCAGTGCTGGCGCTGTCGGCACATGCCAGACACCCTCGGCCCCGCGGGCGTCGGTGCCGAGCACGCGCAGGGCCTCACCGATGTCTGGGGTGTAGGTCATGGAGTGGGGAAGGGTCGCGTCAAGCAACCATGTTGGCGTTGACCCTGCCGCAATTTTGTCGAGCGCCATCGAGTTGAAGACGCTCGTCGTCGCACCCGGACCGTAGAAATCGGCCGCCCGGGCGATCGACCAGGTGAGGCCGCGGCCGGTCGCGGTTTCGAGCATCCGCTGAAGCTGTTCCCGCAGTTCGCCTTTTCGGCTTGTCGGTCGGATGGGCGTCGACTCGGTCATCGGGCCGTCGACCCGGCCGTAAACGTAGACGTTGTCGAAGTAGACCAGGCGCACCCCGTGGGTGAGGCAGGCCTCGATGGTGTTCTCCATCGCGACCGGCCAGTCCCGCTGCCATACCTTTGTGCTGTACGGGCAGGGCGGCGGTGAGGTAGGCGACGGTCGCCCCCTCAAGCGCGCGGGTGATGGATGCGGCATCCAACAGGTCGCCGGCGACCGCCGTGACGCCGGGCGTGGTGGATGCTGGGGTCCGGCTGACGCTGGCCACATCCTCCCCAACTCGCGCGAGTGCCGCAGCGGTCTCGCGTCCGACGACGCCGGTGCCTCCGAGAATTACGTGGCTGGTCATGATTCATCCTTCGGGTTGGGTGTTGGGTAGGGAAAAACGCGGGCTGTCTCATGCTGTTGGGCGAGTCGTCGCAGCCCGGCAGCGAGCGCATCGCCCATGACGGTGCCGACCACCATGAGCTCGGTGATGAGGTCGGGGCGGTCTCGCGAGGCGAGCGCGGAAAGGTCGGCCCTTGCCGCGGAGGTCGCGCCCTCTGAGTACCACTGCAGGAACTCCTCGGTCGGAGCGAATTCGATTGTCGCCAGCCCATCGAGGGCGTGGGCGGCGAGGTCGAAGCCCGGGTTGGTGGGTGTGGAGATCCAGGAGTTCGCTGCGATGAGTGCGGCGACTCGCTCTCGCGATGCAGCGGATGGCTCGCGCTGTGCAGTCGCCGGGTTGCCGATGGCTGCCTGGGCTGCGGCGAAAGCGCTCGCGAGCGGCAGGTCTTCGGCATCGAGAACGCGCAGCACGTCTCTCGCGGAGGCGATCGTCAGCCCTCCCGTGTCGAGCAGTGCTCGCACGAGCTTGACCCGCTGCACGTGGGCGAGAGTGTATGAGGTCTGGTTCGCACTCGTGCGCTCCCCTTCCGGCACGAGGGCTTCGCGGATGTAGTACTTGAGCGTCGCGGGCGTGACCCCCGCCAACTGGCAGGCTTCCGAAATCTTCATTTGCTGATAGTAGCACTATCGATAGCCGCACTATCGCACGCGGCTGTCGCGCCCGCCCCGCCCGCCCCGCCCCACCCCGCCCCACCCCGCCGCGCCTGCCCCGTGCGTCCGCGCCCACCGGGGTCAACCGCGCCCGGGCGCCCGGGCGCGATTGTCCCAGGCGGGCGCGCAAACCAGCTGCCTGAACTGTTGACATGCCGTGCGCATATCTGGTAGATATATCTATTAGATATACACGGAGGCGCGCATGGCTCGATCGGATCAGACCCAATTGGCGGTGCTGGGCGCGCTCAGCATCAGCCCCATGACCGGGTACGCGCTGCGCGAGGCGATCAAGGACACCCTCGGCCACTTCTGGAGCGAGAGTTTCGGCCAGATCTATCCCGCCCTTGCGGAGCTCGAGCGCCAGGGACTCGTTGAACGCACGGAGAAGGGCTCACGATCATCCGCTTTCGCGGTCACGCCGAGCGGCACCGAGCGCCTGCGAGAACTGCTTGCAGAGCCACCGCAGCCCAACAAGCCGCGCAATGGCATGATGCTGCGGCTCTTCCTCGGTCGGCACCTCGGCCCCGACGCCTGCCGCGAGCTCATCCTCGACAGTCGCGCACGGGCAGCCGAGCAGCTCGCAGAGATGGCGCGGGCGCGTGAAGAGCTGGCGGCCAGCCCCGACCTCGAAGCGGATCTTCCGTATCTGCTTCTCACGATTTCCGCAGGCGAGCACAGTGCGCGAGCGGCACTTGCCTGGGCGGATGAAGCGCTCACAACACTCACAGCAATGAACCAGAAGGAACAATAGTCATGATCACAGCAGCAGCAATCGCACTCACGGTAATTCTCGCCGCCCTCGCAGTTTTCCAAGCGGCACTCATCGCCGGGGCACCCCTCGGTCACTTCGCGTGGGGTGGCCAGGAGAAGGTGCTCTCCCGCGGCAAGCGCATCGGAAGCGTCATCTCGATCGCGCTTTACGCGGCGTTCGCGATGGTCGCGCTTCAGCGCGCGGGCCTCATCGAGGTCTTCCCGAGCACCGCATTCGTCGAGGTGGCGATGTGGGTTATTGCGGCGTACTCCGCGCTCGGCATCGTGATGAACGGCATCTCCCGTTCGAAGCACGAGCGGTACACGATGGCACCGCTGTCGCTCGTGCTCGCCGCCCTCAGCTTCGTCATCGCCGCAAGCTGAGACCGCTACTTCCGCGCGTAGCTCTCGATGCTCATCACCAGGATGACGCGATCGGGGCTGTCGGGCGGGGGCTGCTGGTCGAGGTGGCCGTAGCGCTTCCCGAGCCGAACATAGAACGCGCCGGTCGGGTCGTCGATCACTTCGGCGAGTCGGCCGCGCAGTTCGACGAACCGGTAACGGTCGTCGGGATCGGTGATCTCCAGACTCATCGAGGAATTGTTCTGCAGGTTGCGGAACTTGCCGCGCTTGTTCGTGTGCGTGAAGCGGATGCTCGAGCCGTCGTACTCGAACCACATCGGGTTGACCTGCACCGTGTCATCCGGTCGTATCGTTCCCAAATGACCGATCAGCGGGCGGTCGAGAAGGTCGAGCAGGTCGGCAGGGATCTCAACTGTCATACCTCAGGGTAGGCGGAGGGGATGGCTGACCGCCGTATCGTAGAGGGACATCCCTAGAGCGGAGAGCCGAATGCGTGTCGCTGTGTACAGTGCGAAGAGCTACGACGAGCAGTTCCTGACGGCGGCGAACAAGGGCCATGGGCACGAGCTTGTCTTCCTGGAGCCGCGTCTCGCAGTCACGACGGCGGCGCTCGCCGAGGAGGCCGACGCCGTCTGCGCGTTCGTCAACGACGACCTCAGCGAACCGGTGCTCACCGAGCTTGCCGCACTCGGAGTGCGCACCCTCGCCCTGCGTTCGGCTGGCTTCAACCATGTCGACCTGGCCGCCGCAGTTCGGCTCGGGATGTCGGTCACGCGGGTTCCCGGATACTCACCGTACGCAGTCGCCGAGCACTGCGTCGCGCTCGTGCTCGCCCTCAACCGCAAGACGCACCGGGCATACAACCGTGTGCGCGAAGGGAACTTCGCGCTCAACGGTCTGCTCGGGTTCGACCTTCACGGCAAGACGGTCGGCGTCGTCGGCACGGGCAAGATCGGCACCAACTTCGCGCGCATCATGACCGGCTTCGGCTGCCGTGTGCTCGCGTCCGACCCTTACCCGAGTGACGAGTGCCGCAGCTTCGGTGTCGAGTATGTGCCGGTTGAGACGCTTCTCGCCGAGAGCGACATCGTCTCACTGCATCTGCCGATGACCCCGCAGACGTATCGATTCATGAATGCCGAGCGCATCGACCTGATGCGCGACGGCGCCATGCTGGTCAACACGAGCCGCGGGATGCTCATCGACACCAAAGCGGTCATCAAGGCACTGAAGAAAGGCAGGATAGGCCACCTCGGTCTCGACGTGTACGAGGAGGAGGCGGATCTGTTCTTCGAGGACCTCTCCGACCGGGTGCTGCACGATGACGTGTTCTCGCGACTGCTCACTTTCCCGAATGTTCTGATCACCGGACACCAGGCGTTCTTCACCCACGAGGCGCTCACCAACATTGCCGACACGACGATCGAGAACCTCACCGCTGCTGAGCGCGGGGAGCCGCTCGTCAATGGGCTGACTCTCGCCGACGTCATCGCGTGAGCTAGCACAGATGCTCGCCCTGCTCGCGGCGGCACCAGTGATCCTGGTGCTCGTGCTGATGACCGTGGTGGGGTGGTCGGCGGCGCGGTCCGGTATTGTCACGGCCGCGTTGACGCTCGTTCTCGCGGCGACAGTGTTCGGGTTCGGCGGCGCGGCCGACCAATTCACGGTACTGACGGGCACGGCCGGGGTTCTGGCGGAGGCGTCATTCATCGCGCTCACGGTGATCGGAATTATCGGACCGGCTCTCGGCATCCACTATCTGCAGCAGAGCACGGGGGCGGCCTCACGACTGCGTTCCGGCCTTGCCGCCCTGCATCCGGATCCCCGGTTGGGTGCGCTGCTGGTTGCCTGGTTCTTCGCCCTGTTCCTTGAGGGCGCTGCCGGGTTCGGCACGCCTGTAGCGCTCGCCGCGCCGTTTCTGGTCGCGGCGGGCATGCAGCCGCTGCGCGCCGTTGCGGCCGCCCTCGTCGGGCATGCGGCCGGGGTCTCCTTCGGCGCGATCGGCACCCCGGTGCTCGCGCAGTCGGCGCTCGTCGACTTCACGGGCGCCGAACTTGCCAGGGCCACGGTTCCGTACCACGTGATTCTCGGGGTGATCCTCACGGCGGTGGTTGTGCTCATCATCGGCGGCGGAGTGCGCGGCAGCCGCGGGCTGTGGGGCTGGGGGGCGCTCGCCGCAGTCAGCTTCCTCGTTCCCTACGGGCTCATTGCGACCTTCGTCGGGCCGGAGTTGCCGACGCTCGGCGGCGCTCTCGTCGGCGTCACCGTGTTCGCTTTCGCGCTGCGTCGCCACCACCACGCGAATACCTCCCGCTTCGCCGTTCCGGGCGAACCGGTGCCGGAGATGGCGCTGTGGCGAGCCGCCGCCCCCTACCTCGTGGTTGTCGCTCTCGTGCTTGTCACCCGGCTGATCCCGCCCGTGCGCGAGCCGCTCCAGGACGTGGTCATCGCGTGGGATACCGGGCTGGGCTTCTCGGGGAGCGTGCTGCCGCTGTTCCACCCCGCGATGCTGCTGACCATCGCCTTCATCGCCGGCGCGCTCATCCAGCGGGCGCCGCGGGGTGACATCCTCAACGCGTTCGTCGTCGCGACCCGGCAGTTGGGGCCTGTGGTGCTCGCGCTCGTCGGGATGATCACCATCGCGCGCACGATGTCGCACGCCGGAATGACGGACGAGCTGGCACTCGCCGCCGCGGGCACGGGTGCCGCCTGGCCTTTGCTTGCGCCACTGGTGGGCGCGTTCGGGTCGTTCATCACCGGCTCTTCCACCGCCTCCAACGTGCTGTTCACCGAACTGCAGGAGTCGACCGCCCAGGCTGTCGGGCTGCCCGTACTGCCGCTGCTCGGCGCGCAGGGCTTCGGTGCCGCTGCAGGCAACATCGTCGCCCCACACAACATCGTGGCGGCGGTTGCGACCGTCGGCCTGACCGGGCAGGAGGGCAAAGTGCTGCGCGCAACGCTGCCGACCGCGCTTGTCTATGTCGCGCTGGGTGGTGTGGTCGCGCTGCTGCTGGTGCAGCTCTGGTAGCCACACGACCGCGAACTGCCCACTTCGGCCCTGTCTCGGCGCGAAAATGGGGCCGAAGTGGGCAGTTCACGCTCGGTCTGGTGGGTGCAGCGTGAAGCCCTACCTGGTGCTCACGGCGCCCTTCGCTGCGGCTGCATACGCAGCGGCACGGGATGCGACGGCATCAAGATAACCGCCAGCTGAGTTGTAGGCCGTGATGGCCGCCCGCCACCCCTCCTCGGTGTCCTGCGGGCTGGATGCTCGGCAGAGGTAGTTGGTCGCAGCCATGGCTGCGTCATCGAAGTTGTGCGGGTCCTCGACGCCGTCGCCGTTGCCGTCGGTGTGCCAGTTGCGCCACGTCTGCGGGATCAGCTGGAAGGGACCGACCGCACGATCGAACTCGCGCGTCGCCGTCGATCTCACCGTTGTCAGTATCAAGGATTCGCTCGGACGCGCTGCCGTCGAGCGCGATTCCAAGGATCGGTGGAGCGACCTGCCCGTCGTCGGCAACACTCGCTCCGCCGTGTCGCCCGTGGTTGCTCTCGATCGCGCCGATACCGGCCAGCGTCGGCCAGGAGAAGACACAGTCGGGCATTCCCTCGTGCTTGGCGAGCGCGGCGCCTGCGTAGCTGGCCAGCTGGCGGGGCGGGATCCCCGTGGCGCCGCTCACGGCATCCACCCACTCGGGGTCGGCGAGACCGGCAATCCCCTGGCCGGGCGTGGCGGCGCGTGGCGGCAGTTCGACTGGCGGCACCCAGCGCGGAGTCTCGGCTGCAGGGGGCGGCCCCAACTCGATTTCGGCAGCGCATCCGAACAGTCCGGCGGCGACAACGCCGAGCACGACCGGGACCGCGAGAAGCTTCGTGGATGCGCGCATCCGCCCGTTCTACCACACGTGTCGGCGCGTGCTCTCGATAGCGCCGCCAGTGGTTCAGCGGGCCGGGCGCAGCGGCGCGTGGCCGAGGAGGCCCACGAACCGGGCTCGAACGGCGCCGGCGAGCCCGGCGATCGCCGGTGCGTGCTTCTCGACTGCAGGGCGCTCGGACTGCCTGCGGATGATGGCGAGGTCGCGGTCCCGCTGTGCGGCGTCGTGGGTGTGGAGGGTGTAAGCGGTGTGGAAGGTGGCGTTCATCTCTGTCTCCTGTCTGGGGGAGCCGGTGATCCGGGTCCGGTGGGTTGCTGACAGGTACGACGATCCTCGCTAAGGGCGGTGCGCCTCATCGGGCGGCTGCCCTATTTTCGGCAGCCTGAGTGCCTTAGATGGCGCGACGGATGCCTTAGGCGCCTCCAGAGGCCCGGTAGCGCGCGGCCGCTTCGGTGCGGTTCGCTGCGCCGATCTTGGCGAGGATCGCAGACACGTGCACCGAAGCGGTCTTGGGAGAGATGAACAGTCGCGCGCCGATCTGCGGGTTGGTGAGCCCCTCGGCGACCAGACGCAGTACCTGAAGTTCACGGGGGGTGAGCGGCTGAGCGCCGTTTGTCGCGCCTGGATTTCGGGCGGCTCGGCTATCCGAATTCGTTTCGTCGATCACGAGCGCCGCACGGGCAGCGAGCGCACGCCCCCAGCGAGCCGCCACTGCGACCCCGTCCGCGGGAGCCTCGGCGATGAGAAGGGTGAGCAGACTGGATGCCGCGTCCCGGTCTCCCCCGATGATGAGTGCCCCGGCGAGACGGTAGCGCGCGTAGTGCCGGAATCGCACGGGAACCAGGCCCTCGTCCACGAGGTCGATCGCACCACGCCACGCCTCAGCTTCGCCGTCGCCGCTCGCTCGTGTGGCCTCGGCTCGGGCGAGAGCAGCGAGCGCGTGCCCAGGTCCGTCATCGGGTTGACTCGCGACACTCGCGTCGACCGCTCGGCGCAGCCGCGTGCGCTCGGATTCGTCCAGCCCGAGCAGATCGGCGTCGGCGAGAGCGCGGGCCGCTGCGGGAAGGATGCGGCGAGAGGTGCCTGGCTGCTGCAGGAGATCCTCGTCGTCCAGGGTGAGGGCCGCCGCCAGTGCGGCAGCGGTGAGGTCCGCGATCGTCGCGGGATGCATCTCAGTTTCGGCACGGTTCAGTGCCGCCTCCGTGTCGTACTCCGCCCAGCCGATCCTCTCCTCGGCATCTTCTGCCTGGATCGCCTCGATGTCGACGCGTTCAAGCTGGCGGATGCGCTCGGCGTCATCCGCCCGGTCGTCCCAGGATGCGGCGAGAGTGAGCAGTCTGAGGCCGAAGGACCGGAAAGTCGGAACACCCGCGAGCAGATCCACGCAGCGTCGCGCGACCGACTCGCCCTCGGCGGCGGCACCGTACGAGATGAGCGCTTCGGCGCGATTGGATGCGATCAGCGCGCCCATGCTCCTGTCGAGGCCGACGTCGAGCGCGAGCGCCGCCGCGCGCTCGGCGATCGTCGCGGCCTCATCGAATCGGCCGAGCCGCACGAGGGCGTCGAGTTCGGTGATCGTGGCGTGCAGCCGACGATCAGCAGGGAGGTCGAGGGCGAGCGCGCGGCGGATCGTCGAGAGTGCATCATCGAGTTCGCCGATGTCGCTCATCCGCCAGGAGATGTGGACGAGACATGTCGCGAGCAAACCAGGGTCGCCGCTGCGCTCGGCGGCGGCGAGGGCGTCTTCCGCGATGTGTTGGCGCACGGCGTCTCCCCCGAGTGCTGATGCGGGCAAGGTCGCCTTGAGCCCCAGGGCTCGTGCGCGAACCAGGGTGTGGCCCGGATCGTCTTCGTCGAGCAGGAGCAGAGCGTTGTCGAGCGCCTGCAGCGATTCGGTGATGCGTCCGGCGTTGCCTTCAGCGGTCGCGGCTTCCAACAGGAGCAGCGCGCGGCCAAGCTGTTCGGCATCGGACGCCACGGCGAGTCCGGCTCTTGCCAGCCTCAGCGCGCGGGCGCCGTCCTGCGCACGCCAGGCATTGGCAGTGTCAACATACAGCTGTGTTCGGGTCGTTGTGCTGCGCGCCTCGGAATCCGGTACTTGTGACCACAGTTCGAGCAGGCGCTCTCCCAATCGCGCCGCGGTGATTGGCGCCCAGGTCGACTGCGCATGACGTCGGGCGACGACGATCGCGTCGAACGCCCGCGGCAGATCGCGGGCCTGGAGCCAGTGTTCGGCTGCTTCCGCCGCCAGTTCGTCACGGCCGTCGTCGACACGCTGCTGCAGCGCAGCCGCATAGCGGCCGTGCAGCTCTGCCCGTTCGCTGGGGAGCAGCTCATCGCGCACCGCCTCCTGGATCAGTGCGTGCCGGAACGCGTATCCGGCATCATCCGAAACGAGGACGTTCGCAGCAAGCGCCTCGCGCAGTCCGGTGCGCAGGGCGTCGCGGTCGCCCTCGTGCGCGTCTTCGAGGAGGGCGTTGTCGATGTGCAGGCCGCCGGCGGCGACGAGCCTGACGGCCTCCTGGGCGGCAGTGCCAAGCCGCTCGTATCGGGCCAGCACAAGGTCGCGCAGGGTGGCCGGGAGCTCGCGGTCCTCGAGCTCGACAAGTTCTTCGACGAAGAACGGGATGCCGTCGCTGCGCGCCACGACGGTCTCGAGCTCTCTTGTTCTCGTTGGCCCGGCGACCGCGCGTGCCAGTTCCCTCGTCTCGGCGGGGCTGAGCCGTGTGACTTCGACCCCGGTCACGGTGCGGTTGCGGTCGAGCTCCGACAGGATGGGACGAAGGGGGTGACTGCGACCGACGTCGTCGGATCGGTAGGTCATCACGACGGTCACGTGGGCTCCGCGCAGCGTCACGGCAAGCGTCTTGACCAGCGCGAGGGTCGCGGCGTCCGCCCAGTGCAGGTCTTCGATGACCAGGACGAGATGGTGGTCGTGGCTCAGACCCTCGATGACGCGCTCGATCGCTTCGGTGATGTAGTCGGGGCCGGTGTCGGGCGGGGCGACCGACGCGTCAGGCGTCAGCTCTGGCAGCAGCAGGCCGAGGGTCGCGATGACGGTGGGCGTTTGTGCCGCGGCGCGGAATGCCTCGTCGCCGACCGTCGCATACAGGTCGCGCAACAGTCGCCGGATCGGAGTGAACGGACCTCCGATCTCGCCCATGTCGACGCACTGGCCGACAGCCACGACGACGGGCGGCCCAACGGGCAAGGGGGCTGTGGCTGTGGCGGTCGACAGGAATTCCTGCAGCAGCCGGGTCTTGCCGATGCCCGCCTCGCCGCGCACGACGACGACGCGAGGACTGCCAGCGCGGCCCGCGGCCAGGGCATCGCGCAGCACCGACAATTCGGCATCGCGGCCGACCATCGGAAGATTCGCCGAGGTCGCACGCATGGTCATAGCATGGCATGCCCCGTGCCGCGCTCACTGGCGCGTGTGCGCATGCCCGCCCACTGAGCGAGTGACGGGAATCGAACCCGCGCTACCAGCTTGGGAAGCTGGAGTTCTACCATTGAACTACACTCGCGACGCCACCCTCGGGCAGCACAACCATGCTACCCGCAGGTCAGGCGCCGAGCAGCTTCTCCACCGTGCGCAGGTTCCGGTTGGTCGTCGTGCTCTTGTACTTCGCCCGGGCGGCGTGCTTCGCCATCGGAGTGTCCGTGGACGAACCGCGCAGCACCCGCCAGAAGATCACACCGTCACCGCGCGCAATCGACTCCACGGTCTCGTCCGTGTCGGGCATCGACTGCCACAGCTCTTCGAGCACTGCTTGATCGGAACCGAACAAAACGTATGGATGCGCCCGGTCATCGTCACGCTCAAAGGGATACGCGGCAGCGATCTCGCCCAGACTCGCCTGGCTGAGCAGGACTATCCACGCCTCATAGCCGAAACGCTCGGCCAGAGCCCGTTCAATGGATGCCTTCAGCTCTCCCGCAGGCGCCTCACTGTCGAAAGCGACATTGCCACTTGCGAGCACCGTCTTCACGCTGGTGAAACCCAGGTCTCGGAAGACGGTCGCGAGGTCGACGCTCTTGATCGTGACGCCGCCCACGTTCACGCCGCGGAGGAGGGCGATGTGGCGGGGCATGCAACCAGCGTAGTAACTCGTTGGTGAGGTCTCGACAGGCTCGACCACCGGGTCTCGACGGGCTCGACCACCGGAACGGCTCGACCACCGGGTCTCGACGGGCTCGACCACCGGAACGGCTCGACCACCGGGTCTCGACGGGCTCGACCACCGGAACGGCTCGACCACCGGGTCTCGACAAGCTCGACCACCGGTAGTCTTTTGCGCATGCTTCTCAGCGACCGCGACATCCGGGCAGAACTCGAATCCGGGCGCATCGGCCTCGACCCTCTCGACCTCGGCATGATCCAGCCGTCCAGCATCGATGTGCGACTCGACCGCTACTTCCGGCTGTTCGACAACCACAAGTACCCATACATCGATCCGGCCGAAGACCAGCCCGACCTCACGCGACTCGTCGAAGCTGCCGAAGGCGAGCCGTTCATCCTGCACCCAGGGGAGTTCGTGCTCGGCTCCACCTTCGAAGCGGTCACCCTTCCGGATGATGTCGCCGCCCGCCTCGAAGGCAAGAGTTCGCTCGGCCGACTCGGCCTGCTCACCCACTCGACCGCCGGCTTCGTCGACCCCGGCTTCTCCGGCCACGTCACCCTTGAACTGAGCAACGTCGCGACCCTGCCGATCAAGCTCTGGCCCGGAATGAAGATCGGCCAGCTGTGCTTCATCCGCACGTCGTCGCCCGTCGAGGTGCCGTACGGGTCGAGCGCATACAGCTCGCGGTATCAGGGACAGCGGGGGCCGACCGCGAGCAGGTCACACCTGAACTTCCACCGGACGGATGTTAAGGGGTAGGTCTCGACGCGAAGTGCTCGACCACCGGGTCTGACTAGCTCGACCACCGGAGCCAGCTCGACCTGCGGTTAGTGCCATTCCTCCAGTTGCAGAGCGAGCCACGGGCTGAACGCGAAAGGCGCAGCGGCGACGGCGTCGCGCAGCGACTGCGGGTCGACCCACTCCCACTCGGCGACCTCGTCGGGGCTGGGGTTCACGGCATCCGCTGTCACAGCGCGGTAAACCGGGCAGATCTCGTTCTCGACGATGCCCGATGCGTCGACGGCCCGATAGCGGAAGTCGGGCAGCACGACATCGAGGTCCATCAGAGTGATGCCCAGCTCGCGAAGCGCGCGCCGCGCGATCGCCGACTCCTGCGATTCGCCGGGTGCGGGGTGCCCGCAGAAGGAGTTGGTCCACACGCCCGGCCAGGTCAGTTTGCCGAGAGCCCGACGGGTGACGAGCACCTCGCCGGCATCGTTGTACACGTGGCAGGAGAAGGCCAGGTGCAGCGGCGTGTGCGTCGTGTGCACGGCGAACTTGTCGGCGACCCCGGTGGGTGTGCCGTCATCTGCGACAAGCACGACCTGCTCAATTTCATCTGCCATGCGCGGGGTAGTCTGCCTAAATGGATGGTCCCGATCTGGTCACCGCCGCACAGGAGCGGCAAGCCGCAGGTCGACGCCGTGCTGGAGCGCTTCTTCAGCCTATCCAAGAACCGTGCCGCGGCCTTCGGGCCCGAGTACGTGACCCTGTGGGAAGACGCTCGAGACGGACACCATCGGCGGCAAGCGGTTCCGCCCGCGCATGGTGTTCGCCGCGTACCAGTCGCTCGGCGGCACCGACATGGAGGCGGCCGCCTACGTCGGCGCAGCGTTCGAGCTGCTGCACACCGCACTCATCGTGCACGACGACGTCATCGACCGCGACTTCGTTCGGCGCGGCGTGCCCAACATCTCCGGCGCATACCGCGACCGCAGCCCTCGAAGCCGGCGCGACCGAGCGCGGCTGCCGAGCACACAGCGGCATCTCCGCCGCCGTGATCGCCGGCGACCTCGCCCTGTTCAACTCCTACCGGCTGATCGACCGCAGCGGTGTCGACGACGTCGTCCGCACGCGCCTGCTCGAGGTGATGGATGACGCGCTGTTCGCGAGCGCGGCCGGCGAGCTCATCGACGTGGACTTCTCGATCGCGCCCGACATGCCGCGCGTCGACGACATCCTCACGATGGAGCGGCTGAAGACCGCCGTGTACTCGTTCGAATGCCCGCTGCAGGCGGGCGCGATCCTCGCGGGAGCGTCCGAAGAGGTCGTTGCGACCCTCGGCGACTTCGGCCGCGAGATCGGCATCGCCTACCAGATCGTCGACGACCTGCTCGGGGTGTTCGGGCAGCGAGGCCGAGACCGGCAAGACGACGATCGGCGACCTGCGCGAGGGCAAGCGCACCGTGCTGATCGCCTACGCGCACCAGCACGCGCGAGTGGGACGAGCATCCGGCCGTTCATCGGCAAGGCCGACCTGACCGAGGACGAGGCCGCAGCCGCTGCGTGAAGTGCTCATCTCGCATGCGGCGCGCAAGTCGTTCGCCGAAGGGCTCGCCCGCTACTACGGCAACCGCGCGCTCGCCCGGCTCGCCGAGCCGCACATCCCGCCCGCCCTGCGCGACGAGCTGCACCCGGTCGCCGACGCCGTGCTCGGGCGGGTGAAGTGAGACGAAGCCACACCTGTACGACGCAGGTCGCGGAGCAGACGGCGAGCATCGTCATCCGTCGGTACTCGACCTCGTTCGGTCTCGCGTCCCGGCTGCTCGGGCCGGGGGTGCGCCAGCACGTCGAGAACATCTACGCGCTCGTGCGCGTCGCCGACGAGATCGTCGACGGCGGGTGCCGCCGAGCGCGGGTCTCCGCACGGCCGAGGTCGCGCGGCTGCTCAACGAGCTCGAGCACGGAGACCGAGCTCGCGATGGAGCACGGGCTACAGCGCGAACCTCGTCGTGCACGCGTTCGCGCTGCACGGCCCGCGAGGGCGGCTTCGGCGCCGAACTGACCGCGCCGTTCTTCGAGTCGATGCGCATGGACCTGAGCCAGACCCGAGCACGACCAGGCGAGCTTCGACCGCTACGTCTACGGCTCGGCGGAGGTCGTCGGGCTCATGTGCCTGCGCGCCTTCCTGCGGATCGGCCGAGACGCTGACGACGGAGCTACGAGCAGCCTCGAGCACGGTGCGCGCGCGCTCGGGCGCCGCGTTCCAGAAGGTCAACTTCCTGCGCGATCTCGCCGCCGACTTCGACGCGCTCGGGCGCAGCTACTTTCCCGGATGTGACGGTCACGACCTTCACCGAGGCCGACAAGCACCGGCTGCTCGACGACATCGACACGGACCTCGCGGTGTCTGCAGCGGTCATACCGCGCCTGCCGCCGGGCAGCCGCCGGGCCGTCGCACTCGCGCAGGGCCTGTTCGCGGAACTCGTCGCTGCGGTTGCGTGCGACGCCCGCCGACCGTCTCGTCGACGGCGCGTGTGCGGGTGCCCGAACCCGGTCAAGCTGCGCATCGCTGCAGTTGCAGCCGCTGGGAAGGACCCGAAGCCATGAGCCGTGTCGTCATCATCGGCGGTGGCATCGCCGGCCTGGCATCGGCCGCGCTGCTCGCCCGCGAGGGCCACGAGGTGACCCTGCTCGAGAAGCAACCGTCGAGCTCGGCGGCCGCGCGGGCTGCTGGGAGCACGACGGCTTCCGGTTCGACACCGGCCCGTCCTGGTACCTCATGCCCGAGGTGTTCGACCACTTCTACCGGCTGCTCGGCACCACCGCCGAAGAGCAGCTCGACCTCGTGACCCTCGACCCCGGCTACCGGGTCTACTTCGAGGGCGAGGACGAGCCGCTCGATGTCTCGGCGTCACGTGAGGAGAACCTCGCAACTGTTCGAGAGCGATCGAGCCGGGCGCGGGCGAGAAGCTCGACCGCTACCTCGACTCTGCCTTCGAGACCTACGAGCTGGCGAAAGCGCAAATTCCTGTACACGACCTTCGCCGACCTCCGGCCGATCATGACCTCCGATGTGCTGGCCCGCTTCGGCACGCTCATGCGTTTGCTGACCCAGTCGCTCGCCTCGCGGGTGGCACACACGGTGAAGGATGACCGGCTGCGCCAGATCCTCGGCTACCCGGCGGTGTTCCTCGGCTCCTCCCCGTACATCACGCCCAGCATGTACCACCTCATGAGTCACCTCGACCTCGCGGACGGCGTGCTGTATCCGGTCGGCGGTTTCCACCGCGTGATCGAGAGCATCGCCGACCTCGCGCGGGCAGAGGGCGTGGAGATCGTGACCGGCGCATCCGTCAGCCGCATCGTGGTTGAGGGCGACGCCGCAACGGGCGTCGAGTACGTCGACAACAACGGCGACGTCCAGTTTCTTGACGGCGACCTCGTCGTCTCGGCGGCCGACCTGCACCACACCGAGACGCGGCTGCTCGGTGAAGAGCACCAGAGCTTCCCGGCCGCGTACTGGGAGAAGAGCGTTGCCGGCCCGAGCGCCCTGCTGCTGTATCTCGGCGTGAAGGGGGAGTTGCCCGAACTCGGACACCACACCCTGCTCTTCACCCAGGATT
Organism: uncultured Actinomycetota bacterium; assembly: GCA_963848065.1. GTDB lineage: Bacteria > Actinomycetota > Actinomycetes > Actinomycetales > Microbacteriaceae > CAWKBZ01. The sequence continues at coordinate 792,906 of CAWKBZ010000002.1, forward strand.
GGAAGCGCGGGCTTCGACGCGATCTTCGGCGAGGATTCGAGCGTGCCCACTCCCGCGTCGCTCTACATCTGCAAGCCGAGCGGCGTGGACCCCTCTGTCGCGCCGGAGGGCCAGGAGAACGTGTTCGTGCTCGTGCCCATCCCCGCCGACGTCAGCATCGGTCGCGGCGACACCGACGGCGATGGAGATCCGCTGGTGGAGACGCTCGCCGACACCATCATCGGGCAGATCGCCGAGTGGGCGGGAATCCCCGACCTCGCCGACCGCATCACCGTGCGCCGCACGGTCGGCCCGGCAAACTTCGCGAGCGAACTCAACTCCTGGAAGGGCACCGCGCTCGGCCCCGCCCACACGCTTAAGCAGAGCGCCTTCTTCCGGGCGGGCAACAAGAGCAAGAAGGTGAAGGGACTGTACTACGTGGGCGGCTCGACCATCCCTGGCATCGGTTTGCCGATGTGCCTCATCAGCGCCGAGGTGCTGCTCAAGCGGCTGCGCGGTGACACCTCGACGGGCCCGCTGGCGGCGCCGGACTCGCAGCTCGATCACCGGGGGAGCTCGATCACCGGAGCTCGATCACCGGGAGCTCGATCACCGGCAGGTCTGATGCAGTTCTTCTACTTCATCGCACTGGCCATTTCGCTCACGGGCATGGTCGTGCTCGACCGCCGGTTCGGCCTGTTCTTCTGGCGCGATGCCCGCCGGGCGGCGATCGTGCTCGCAGCGGGCGTGGTGTTCTTTCTCGTCTGGGATCTCGCCGGCATCGGCCTGGGTATCTTCTTCCGCGGTCAGACGCACTTCATGACCGGACTGCAGCTCGCCCCTGAGCTCCCTCTGGAGGAGGTCTTCTTCCTCACCCTGCTGTGTTACCTCACGATGAACCTGTACTCGGCGTTCTCGGTGGTGTGGCGTTCGCGTCATCCACTGAGTCCGGGCGAGGAGGGCGAATGACCTACTGGAGTCTCAATCTGCTCTTCCTCGGGGCTGTTGCTGGCGTGGCGCTCGCCGCGGTACTCGCTCGCCGGTCGCCCTCCTGGACTTCCATCGGGCTGACGGCCGCCGTGGTGCTGCTGCTCACTGCCCTCTTCGACAACGTCATCATCGGCGTGGGGCTCGTCGACTACAACGAGACACTCATCAGCGGTGTTCTCGTCGGGCTCGCCCCGATCGAAGACTTCGCTTACACGATCGCGGCGGTCGTCATGCTGCCGGCGTTGTGGACCCTGCTCGGTCCGCGCCGGGCCGATCGCGCGTTCCTCTCGACGCTCAGGGCGCTGTTCGTCTCATCCCGACCTCTGAGCTGGATCAACACGGCATTCCCGTTCGCGGCCGCCTATGTTCTGGCGACCGGTCGCGTTGACGCGGTTCTGGTGATCGGCACGCTGTACTTCCTGATCCCGTACAACCTCGCGATGTACGGAATCAACGACGTCTTCGATTACGAGTCCGACCTGCGCAACCCGCGCAAGGGCGGACTCGAGGGCGCGCTGCTCGACCGTTCGCTGCACCGTGTCACTGTTCGCGCGGCAATCATCACCAACCTGCCATTCCTCACCCTTTTCGCATTTGTCGGCTCTCCACTCTCCTGGCTTGTGCTCGCCGTCAGCGTTTTCGCCGTTGTCGCATATTCCGCTCCATGGCTGCGCTTCAAGGAGCGCCCGTTCCTCGATTCGCTCACCTCGAGCACCCACTTCGTTTCCCCTGCGGTGTTCGGGCTCGTGCTCGCGGGCACTGTCTTCACCCCACAGCTCTGGTTGCTCCTGGTCGCCTTCTTCCTCTGGGGAATCGCCTCCCACGCGTTCGGTGCCGTGCAGGATGTGATCGCGGACCGCGCTGCGCGCATCAGCTCGATCGCCACGTACCTCGGTGCGGCAGTGACGGTGCGCTTCGCGGTTGTCGCTTATGCGCTCGCGGGTGTGCTGCTGCTGTTCACTGAATGGCCGGGCCCGCTCGCGTCGGTGCTCGTGGTGCCGTACGTGCTCACGTGCCTTCCGCACTGGTCGATCACGGATGCCGGGGCCGAGCAGGCGAACCGCGGCTGGAAGCGGTTCCTCTGGCTCAACTTCGCGACCGGGTTCGCCGTGACGATGCTCCTCATTTGGTTCGCGCTGGCGCGGACATGAAGGTGCCGCGCGCTGGCGCGGACATGAAGTCACGGATTCGCTGAATGACCCGATCGTCACTGAGGATGCGGTTGTGGCCGAGTCCGGAGGTGATCACGAGCTCAGCCCCGTCGTGAGCGGCCGCGATGAGGTGGGCCTGGTCGACAGACACTGCGGCGTCCGCATCGTCGTGGATCACGAGCAGTGGGGTGGATGCTGCTTCCGCCGGCAGCTCGGAAACGAGCTCGCCCCACAGTGTTTGCGCGTCGCGCCCGAGCCGGCGCTCGAACCAGCGCTCGAAGCGTCGGCGCACCCGTGCTGCTGCTCGCGGCGTGAGGCCGACCTCGGAGACGAATCGCGCAAAGACCTGCCGCATTCCGTGTGGGCCCGCGATCGAGATGATCCTGTTCGCGCTCACTCCCTGCCCGATGGCGACGAAGCTCGCGAGCACGCCGAACGAGTAGCCGACGATGGCCTCGAAGCGTCCGTGACGTTCACTGAGTTGCCGGATGACGTCGACATATTCGAGCAGGTTGGTCTGCTTGCCGCTGGACTCACCGTGGCCCGGAGCGTCGAACGACACGACCGTGTAGCCGGCGGATTCGAGCATCCGCACGATGGTCGCGAACCGGGAGGCGCGGCTGCGCCAGCCGTGCACGAGCAGCACCACGCGGTCGCCCGTCCCCCAGGTGTAGACCGCGACCTGCTTGCCCTCGACTGCGAGATGGCTGCGGGCAGCGGACTGGTGCAACTCCTTCTCAGACGGCCGCACGGGCAACGGGGTGCCGAGAAACCAGAACAGGCGGTACCCGATTGCGGCGGCCAGCGGCGGGGCGATGGTGCCGAGCATCCACATGAACCGGACGAACGTCTTGGGTAGCGGCTTCACGGGTTTCCTCGGGAGCTAGAAAAAGAATACGAACGGTCGTACACTAATACATGACTACGCGAGCGGGCAAGGGGATGCGGTGACAGCGATCGACGGAAGACGGGCGAAAGGCACCCGATCGCGCGCCGCCGTGCTTGAGCGTGCGGTCAACCTTGCGTCCGAGCACGGGCTGGAATCACTCTCAATCGGCGGGCTCGCGAGCGAGGCCGCGCTCAGCAAGAGCGGGGTAGTGGCGTTGTTCGGTTCGAAGGAGCAGTTGCAGTTGGCGACCATCGACGCCGCGCGCCAGATCTTCATCGATGCGGTGATCACGCCGTCGCTGGAGCAGCGTGGCGGACGTGAGCGCATCGACACCCTCATCGACACCTCACTCGAATACAGCCGCACGCGCGTGTTCTCGGGGGGCTGCTTCTTCGCCGCCGTGTCGGTGGAGTACGGCTCGAAGTCGGGGGCGATCCACGACGCGGTCGTCGGCAGGATGGATGAGTGGTTCGCGTTCGTGCGGTACACGATCGCCCGCGCCATTCACCGAGGGGAACTCGCCGCCGACTTCGATGCCGACCAGCTCGCCTTCGAGACGGTCGCCCTCATCGACGGAGCCAACGCCCGCTCGGTGCTCACGGGAAGCGACGAGCCCTACGACCAGGCGCGGAAGGCGCTCGCTCGCCTGTTCGACGCCCGTGGCTGAGCTACTCCTGCCAGCCGAGATTGAGCGCCATGCGCTCGAGAGCGCGAAGTGCGGTGAGGTAGTCGTCATCGCTGAGGCCCTCGGCGACGTGCGTGCGCTGCTCCGCGACCACTTCGCTCAGGCGCGTGCAGGCGAGCTGGCCGCGCTCGGTGAGCTCGTAGCCGTCGGTGGTTGCCGCCACCCAGGCGCTCTCAATGAGTTCGGTCAGATGATCGACGGATGACTCCAGCTGCCCGCTGGGCAGGAAAGGGGCGATCGCGGCATCCAGTTGCTGCACGGAGGCGGCACCGCTGGAAAGCACGTTGAGCAGCTGCCATTGGCGCTTCGTGACGCCGTGCTCTTCGAGCGTCGTCGCGAACTGCTGCTCGAGCAGGTTGTCGACCAGCTTGACCCAGAAACCGATCGGGCGGAGACTTTCGCGGTCCGTCATGACTACAGCGTACGCAGAAGGGCGCATTGGGCGCGCCCCCAGAACGTGTGCCGGAGCTAATAGGTGAAGCCGAGCTCAGGCGGGTAGTCCCCGAGCGCTGTGAGTTGCTTCGCGGCGGCCGAGAGGTGAGCGAGCGTGAGCCCCATCGTGCCCGGTCCGAAACTGATGCGCGAGACCCCGAGTTCCGCAAGTCGCCTGAGCGGAACGGATGACGGCTTCGCGAACACCGAAATCTCTCCGTCGATCTCGTTCACCGCCCTGCGCACCGCTTCCTCGGTGTCGAGCCCGAGCACGAAGACGACGTCTGCGCCCGCCCTCAGATAGGCGTTGGCCCTCGTCACCATTTCTTCCCAGTCGCCGCCGCGGGCGAGCGCATCCACCCGCGCGTTGAGCACGACCGGTACGCCTGTCACGGCGGCCGCTCGACGCACGGCTTTCACGCGTTGGATTGCGAGCTTCAGCTCGATGAGCGGCTGGGCCGGGTCGCCGGTGCTGTCTTCCAGGTTGAGTCCGGCGGCGCCCACCTCGATGAGGCGGATGACGTTGTCTTCGACGCCCTCAGCAGCCATCGCGTAGCCGCGCTCGAAGTCGACGGAGACCGGCAGCGTGGTCGCGTCGATCACTGTCTTCGCCGCCGCAAGCGCCTGGTCCAGGGTGAGCCCCTCGCCATCGGGCACACCGTGGGCGAACGAGATCGCGTGGCTCGCGGTTGCGAGCGCATGCACCCCTGGAGTGTCGGCCACGATTCGCGCGGTGACGGCATCCCATACGTTGGTGACGACGAGCGGCGCCCCCGGAACGTGCAGTGAGCGGAGCATTTCGGCCTTGGCCGTCTGGGAGGGAATACCGTTGGGAGACATAAGCCCAGCGTGTCAGGCCCAGCCTCACGCCGCTAGCCGTTTCGCGCCGGACGGAATGCGGGTATGCCTCAGCTCACCCAGCGTCCTGCACCCACCGCGCCGCCGAACCCAACGGCGCGGTGTCTCGTTATCGCCGCGGTGTTTAGAACCCCCGCGCCGATAACAAGGCGCCGCGCCGGGCAACCACAGCCTTCCGCGCCCGCGCGGGACTTCCGCGCCCGCGCGCCCGGGCGCGGATGGCCCCAGCGGGCACAGACGCCGTGTCCTACGCCGTGCGCTGGGGTGCTTTCACGAAGAGCATGAGCACGAAACCTACGAGAAGCACGAGCACAATCCCCAAAATGCCCCAGTACTGGGCGCCGAAGATGGAGATGAACAGCGCCCACATCATTGGCGACAGGAAGCTCGCAGCACGACCGGTCGTCGCGTACAGGCCGAAGATTTCACCCTCGCGACCGGCCGGAGTGACGCGTGCCAGAAATGAGCGGCTCGCAGACTGGGCCGGACCGACGAAGAGGCACAGGATGAGCCCGCCGATCCAGAAGGTGATGGGGCCGATTTCGTGGCCGAAGAACACAGCAAGCCCCGTTATCACGAGCCCGCCGAGTGCGACGAGGATCACCCAACGAGCGCCGAAGCGGTCGTCGAGCCGGCCGGCGAGGATCGTGCTGATGCCCGCGACGATGTTCGCCGCGATGCCGAACATGATGACCTCGTTGAACGAGAAACCGAAGGTGACGGATGCGATGACAGCGCCGAAGAGGAACACCCCGGCGAGGCCGTCGCGGAAGACCGCGCTCGCAAGCAGGAACCAGAAGGTCGGCCGGGCGGTCTTGAACAGACCGATGATGTCCTGCACGAGTACGACATAGCTCTTGAAGAAGCTCACGGGAGCCCGGCGCGGCGAGGCTTCGGCCTCCGGAACGTTGAGGAAGAGCGGAATGGCGAACAGCAGCGTCCACAGGGCGCAGCACACCGCGATGATTCGGATCGGCAACCCATCTTCATCCGGAATCCCGAACCAGTCGAAGGACTGGGCGACGACGATGAGCACGAGCATGACGATGCCGCCGAGGTAGCCGAGACCCCAGCCCAGCCCACTGACCCTGCCAACGGTCGTCGGGGTCGACACCTGCACGAGCATCGCGTTGTAGTGAACGTTGGCGATTTCGGCGAAGACGTTGCCCGCCGCCACGATGGTCACCCCGAGTACGAAGAAGGAGGGCTGGCCCTGCACGAAGAACAGCGACGCCATTGCGACGACGATGAGCGCCGTGTTGATGCCGAGCCATAGCTTGCGGCGCCCCGTAGTGTCCGATCGCTGGCCGAGCACGGGTGCGAGCAGCGCCACGACGAGCCCCGCGAGCCCCACCGCGAGCCCGAGCCCGGCGGAGAGGTCGGCCTCCGCCCGGTCATAGATGGGGTTGCCCGCGCCGAGCGCACGAATCTCGGGGTCGAGGAACAGCGGGCTGGTGATGTAGACCGAGAAAACGAAGGTCGTGATGACGGTCGCGAACGGTTGTGTCGCCCAGTCCCACAGCGCCCAGGAGAACACCTGCTTTTTCGGGATGACGCGACCCTCTTGCAGGTCGAGGCCGACGGTCGCGATCGCACCGGTGTTCGCGGTGGCGGGGACCTTCTTCTTGGTCGGTGTGGCGACTACGTTGTCGCCCGATTTCTCGGTCATGGCAACAGGCTAGTGGTGGCACGGTGATTTTGGGGCTCAACTTCCGCACTCGCGCGGAGGGTCTCGACGCGCTCGACACCGACGCCGCACCTTGAGCCGCTCCGACTCAGGTTTTACGCAGGAAACTTGACACCGGAACAGACGCCGCGCAAACTTGACAACGGGAGACTCAAGTCCCGAACTGAGTTAAGGGAGTAAAGAGCACATGGCTCGAGCAGTAGGAATTGACCTCGGAACCACGAACTCGGTGGTGTCCGTTCTCGAAGGTGGCGAACCCAAGGTCATCGCCAACGCAGAAGGTTTCCGCACGACCCCGTCGGTTGTGGCCTTCACGAAAGACGGCGAGGTGCTCGTCGGCGAGACTGCGAAGCGCCAGAACGTCACCAACGTCGACCGCACGATCGCATCCGTCAAGCGCCACATGGGCACCGACTGGAACGTCAAGATCGACGACAAGAAGTACACCGCGCAGGAGATCTCCGCGCGCATCCTCGGCAAGCTCAAGCGCGACGCCGAGCAGTACCTGGGCGAGCCGGTGACGGATGCCGTCGTGACGGTTCCCGCATACTTCAATGACGCCGAGCGCCAGGCGACCAAGGATGCCGGCGAGATCGCCGGCCTCAACGTGCTGCGTATCATCAACGAGCCGACAGCGGCCGCCCTCGCGTACGGCCTCGACCGCGGCAAGGAGGACGAGCTCATCCTCGTCTTCGACCTCGGTGGCGGAACGTTCGACGTGAGCCTGCTCGAAGTGGGCAAGGACGACGACTTCTCCACCATCCAGGTGCGTTCGACCTCCGGCGACAACCGCCTCGGCGGTGACGACTGGGATGACCGCGTCGTGCAGCACCTCGTGAAGAAGTTCAAGGACACGACAGGTGTGGATGTCTCCAAAGACAAGATCGCGCTCCAGCGACTGAAAGAGGCGGCGGAGCAGGCGAAGAAGGAGCTCTCGAGTTCGTCGAGCACGAACATCCAGTTGCCGTACCTGTCGCTCACTGACCAGGGACCGGCGAACCTCGACGAGTCGCTGACCCGGGCCAAGTTCGAGGACCTGACGAAGGACCTGCTCGACCGCACGAAGAAGCCGTTCGAAGACGTCATCAAGGAAGCCGGCATCAAGGTTGCCGACGTCGACCACGTTGTGCTCGTTGGTGGCTCGACCCGTATGCCCGCAGTGCAGGCTCTCGTCACGAAGATGACCGGTGGCAAGGAGCCCAACCAGGGCGTCAACCCCGACGAGGTTGTCGCTGTCGGCGCCGCCCTTCAGGCGGGCGTGCTGAAGGGCGAGCGCAAGGACGTCCTGCTCATTGACGTGACCCCGTTGAGCCTCGGTATCGAGACCAAGGGCGGAATCATGACGAAGCTCATCGAGCGCAACACCGCCATCCCGACCAAGCGAAGCGAGACGTTCACGACCGCGGACGACAACCAGCCGTCGGTGGCTATTCAGGTCTTCCAGGGTGAGCGCGAATTCACGCGCGACAACAAGCCGCTCGGAACGTTCGAACTGCAGGGCATCGCCCCGGCACCCCGCGGTGTTCCGCAGATCGAGGTCACCTTCGACATTGACGCGAACGGCATCGTGCAGGTGCACGCTCGCGACAAGGGCACCGGCAAGGAGCAGTCGATCACGATCACCGGCGGCTCGTCGCTTGCGAAGGAAGACATCGAGCGCATGGTGCGCGAGGCAGAGGAGCACGCGGCCGAGGACAAGGCACGTCGCGAATCCGCCGAGGTGCGCAACAATGCCGAGCAGCTCGCCTACTCGATCGACAAGCTCATCAAGGACAACGAGGACAAGTTGCCTGACGACATCAAGACAGAGGTGCAGGCGGATGTCGACGCCCTCCAGAGTGCGTTGGCCGGCGATGACGAGGATGCGGTGAAGACGGCGTTCGACCGTCTCAACGTCTCGCAGGGCAAGCTCGGCGAAGCCATCTACGAGAACACGAAGGACGCAGCTCCCGAGGAGCCCGCGGAAGAGGAGGCGGAAGCCGCATCTGACGAGGACATCGTGGATGCCGAACTCGTCGACGACGAAGAAGACAGCAAGAAGTAGCAGCCATGGCAGATGAAGAAGCTCTGGATGACGACAAGCCGACCGGCGGCAAGAAGCCTCGCAAGAAGCCCGTCGTCCATGACCTGAGTGACGATGGCTCCTCGAAGTCGAAGGCTGCGCGGGAGAGCAAGGATCAGGACAGCAGCGGGCCCGAACCGCATTCCGAGGACGGGGATACGGCTGACGTCGAATCGGCTGAGGATCTCGTGGAGGCCGAAGGCCCGGATGTCGAGACGCTCACGGCGGAGGAGATCGCCTTCCTCGAGGAGGGGGAGAAGGATCTCGTCGCCGAGATGCGCAACGATCTCGCGCGTGCACAGGCGGAGCTTGTCAACTTTCGCAATCGGGTCGAGCGGGATCGCGCAGCGAACCGCGAAATCGTGATCGCCGAAGTGGTGCGCTCGATGCTCCCCGCTCTGGACGACCTCACGCGTGCGGAAGCGCACGGCGACCTCGAGGGCAGTCCGCTCGAACTGGTCGCCCAGAAGTTGCGCGGCAGCTTTGAGCGGTACGGGCTTCGAGCGATTGGTGAAAAGGGCGAGGTGTTCAACCCGCACTTCCACGAAGCGATGGTGCGGCTGCCAACTGAGGGCGCAACGGAGAACACGATTGCCGATGTGATCGAGCCGGGCTACGCGCTCGGCGACCGACTGCTTCGCGCTGCGAAGGTTGCTGTTGCGGTTCCCGAGGAGCAGTAACGCGCGTGGCTAGCCAGGACTGGTTCGATAAGGACTTCTACAAGGTTCTTGGCGTATCGAAGAACGTTTCGGATGCCGACCTGAAGAAGACCTATCGCAAGCTCGCGCGCCAGCATCATCCGGATTCCAACCCGGGGGACGCGAAGGCGGAGGCGAAGTTCAAGGAGATCAGCGAGGCGCACTCCGTTCTGTCCGATCCGGAGCTGCGCCGCGAGTACGACCAGATTCGCGCGATGGGTTCCGGCGCCCGGTTCACCTCCGGTGGAGGTGGGCAACCGGGCGGCTTCGAGGACGTTTTCGGAACGATGTTCGGTGGTGGTGGCGGTGGTAGCCGGCGCACGACTTACCAGCCTGAGGGTTTCGAAGACCTGCTTGGCGGAATGTTCGGGCAGGGCGGCTTCGGTCGCAGCACCGGAGGTTTCCGGGGAGCCGCGGGCCCATCGAAGGGCGCGGACCTCGCGGCGAGCTACCAGACCGACTTCCGCACGGCCGTCCAGGGCGATACCGTGACGATCCAGCCTGTGGGGCGTAAGCCGATGAAGGTGAAGATTCCGGCTGGCGTGAATGACGGGCAGAAGATCAGGCTCAAGGGCAAGGGTGAGGCGAGTATCGATGGTGGCGAGGCCGGCGATCTGGTGCTCACGGTGACGGTCGGAAAGCATCCGGTGTTCGAGCGGGACGGACTCAACCTGCGAGTGGATGTCCCGGTCACCTTTGTCGAGGCGACCCTCGGAGCAACGATCGAGGTTCCCACTCTCGATGGTGAGCCGGTGCGGCTGAAGGTCGCGCCCGGAACCCCGAGCGGGCGGGTGCTGCGGGTCAAGGGCCGCGGGGTGACGACGGCGAAGGGCACAGGTGATCTGCTTGCCACGGTGCAGGTGGCGGTGCCCAATCACCTGCCGGGCGATGCGCGCAAACACCTGGAGGCGTTCGCCGCGGCGATGCCGGAGGAGAACCCCCGCACGGACCTGCTTGAGAGGGCACGGGGCTGACCATGACCAATCGCGGAAGCGGGTTCGATCCAGACACCCCGATCTTCGCGATCGCGGTCGCAGCCGATCTCGCGGGAATGCACCCCCAGACGCTGCGGCAGTACGACCGGCTGGGACTCGTGAGTCCGACCCGAACGAGCGGGCAGTCGCGCCGCTACTCGATGCGCGATGTCGCCCAGTTGCGGGAGATCGCGCGCTTGAGCGCTGAGGGGCTCAACCTTGAGGGTATCCGCCGCATTTTGGAACTCGAGAACCAGGTCACGGCCCTCCAGTCTCGCGTGCGGGAACTCGAGTCGGCGCTCGCCGACGAATTGCTTAATCGCCCCGGTCGGCGCGTGTTCGCCGCCGACGAGTCGGGTGACGTTGTTCCGCTGAGGACGGGTACTCGTTCGCGCCGCAACACCCAGCTCGTGCTCTGGCGACCGATTCGTCGCGACTGATTCGGCCGGAGGCTTCATTGTCACCACCCCCGGTGGAACACTTGAATTTTTCTCAAGGGTTCCTCTAGACTGACGGACGTCTATCCACCCGAAGGAGAAACGTGACTAGTACGGTTGCGCCTAATCGCCTGCCCTCCGCCATCGCCGTCCTGCTTCTTGCAGGGGCGCTCCTGCTCGGAGCGGCAGCCCCGGCGGCGGCAGGTGGCATCACCGAGCCGACGATCACGACGCTCTCCCTTCCTGACGGCCAGGATCGGGCCGCATACGACGAACAGATCGAATTCGACGGCTTTCCCGCGGGTGGCACCAAGCTGCTGACTCTGACCAGCGGCTCGCTGCCGCCTGGGCTGTTCACGGCACCAGTCACGCATCGGCTGACCGGCCTTCCGGTGGAAACGGGAACGTTCACCTTCACACTTCGCATCACCAGGCTCGGCTCGGGTGAAACCGCCGTTCGCGAGTTCACTGTTGTTATCTCGCCGCATCAACTCGGACCCGCCAACGTGGGCGACGTTTACGCCGCGAGCGTTAAACTCGTCGCCGTCCAGCCCAGCTACACCCTCGATAGCGGCGTGCTCCCGCCGGGGCTGACGCTCGACGTAAGCGGTGCCATCACCGGAACGCCTGACTACGAGGTGTCGTACGTTGCCCAGCAGGAGTTCGTTTTCACGGTGCAGGCCGTGTTCGGCCCGATCACCACGTACACCGACTTCAGCATCCTGTTGATGCTGGATCCGCCGTCGGTTCTCACCAACAGTCTTCCGGACGGCGCGATCAACGAGCCGTACGATCAACTCGTTGACATGGCCGGGTTCGGCCCGGTGCTCTCCGCGACTGGCCTTCCGAACGGGCTCGCGATCATCGACTCCCGCATTGTCGGAGCGCCAACCCAAGCCGGAACCTTCAACATCACACTGTTCGCGACGAACGGTGCAGGCGCTGGCCAACAGCTGGTCACTCTCGAAATCGCTGGCCCCGCGCTGGCGGCGACCGGAGGAGAGCCCGCGGGCCTCGCGGCGGGCGAGATCATGTCACCGCGAACGGGGCCGCTCAGGGTGACAACCCTTCGCTTTTCTTTGGAATTGGGTCCCTGTGTCCGCTAGGCTCACCAGATAGTTGAGCGCTTCGAGGTTGACCGTCACTGTATGAGGACGAGAATTTCCGTGGTTCTTGGCAATTCCACTCCCCACAGAATTATGAGCGAATGACCCGAAGCCCCGCTCGTGTACGCGCTGGGGAGCGCGCCGTGCGCACGCTCCGAGGGCGGCTCGCGCTGGGCTTAATGCTCCCGCCGGTGCTTCTTGCATCCCTCCTGCTGAGTCCCGCGAGCGCCACGGCGAGTGAACCGGATGCTGTTCCGGTTGCGGTGCCACTGTCGACCGGCCAGATACCGCTGCCGGAATCCGTCGATGACGTGACGCCGGATCTTGTCGAACCCCCGCTCGAGCCGCCCGTGGACCAGGGCGAGTCCGTGCGGATCTACGTGATCGTGACTACCACTCCGGCTCCTGTGACCCCTGGTCCGACTGGCCTCTCGAATTGCGTGCTGAAGAATGTCGACGCGGGATCTCCTGGCGCCCAGTCTGACTCCTCGTCGTCGAGTTCCTCCTCGAGCAGCACCCTCGTCTGTGGTCCGGGAACCGTCGGTCCGACCACGGTCGGCTCGAACCCCACTACCCCTCCGAGCGGTAATCCAGGAGGCGATCCTGCGCCCGATCCCGACGAGTCGGGAGACGAGCCTTCGGACGAACCTGTTGAGCCGACCGACCCACCCGCAGACCCGGTCGACCCGCCTGCCGGTGAGCAGGAAGGCGACGAGTCGGAAGGCGACGGCAATCTCACCGTGGCGAGCTTCGGTGAGCCGGTCTTTCTGATGGGCGCCGAGTCGCTGGAAGAGCTGGCCGAGTCGGTGTCGGAGCCGATCGAGTCAGACGGTCCGGAGTCTGAGCTTCCTGAATCAGATACAGATGACCTGTCGCCATTCGCGTTCTCAACAATGAGCGAAGAAGACGAAGACCAGGACGACCCGCCGCCGACTCCCTTCGAGGTGTCCGTCGATGGCGGCAACGTTCTCGTCTCCGTCGTCGACGGCAACCTCGTGATCGGCACTCAGTCGCGCCCGGTCGACCAGATCTCCAGTGTCACGATCACGACCACCGGCGCGCACATCACGATTGACGCGAGTGCTCTCTCGCTTGGGGTTCCCTTCGTCGTGACGGGCTCCGGTGGTGAGTTGACGATCATTGCCGATGGACTCGAGTGGGCCCTCGGCGCAACAGGCGCTGGCCAGGTCTCCCGTGGGGGCGACCTCCAGCTGGAGTACACGGGCATCACCTCCATCTCGGTCATGGGCACCGGCGCCGTGCTGCGCAGCCCGCCGGCTCAGACCGGCGACATCGTGTGGGAGATAATCACGCCGGGCGGAGGCACGGTCGTCGGAATCGACTTCGCCGGATTCAGCACCCTCGTCGGCGCCGCCACCTCGAATGACACATTCGTCGTGCGAACCGGCGGGAGCATCGGCACCGTCGACGGCGGCGCAGGCGGTCTCGACTCGCTCGAGCTTCACCCTGATGGCGGCGAGGTGTATTCGATCCCGAGCGCAAGCGACTCGGGCACGATCACCTTCGAAGGCTCGACGATCATGTACACCGGGCTTGAGCCCATCCTCGTCGACGGCGCCCAGGACGTGGTTGTCACAACCACCACCCCTGACGACATCGTCGATGTCAGCCAAGACGGCGATGGCAACATCCTCGTTGTCAGCACGCTCCTTTCGATGGAGAACGTGACAGTCACAAGCACCACTCTTCGCCTGCTTGAGATTCTGGCGGCGGCCCCAGGGGTCACAATTCGGGTGTCAGGCAACCTGTTATTGCCCGGCGTCACGCTCCGTATCGTCGCCGCCTACATCGTGATCAACGGTGTGACCATTGACCTGCGCGACGCGGACGGCAACGGCAACCTCGTGCTCGCCGCTGGCACGCCCGATGATGCGACGGCCAGGCTGACGGTTACCGATGCCGAGCTGTATGCCGGCGACATCGAGCTCAGTGCCACGGCAGCGGCCAACCCTCCGGCCACTGCGACAGCCTCGGTCACTGCGGTGGCCGAGACGCTGATTTCCGGCCAGACGAACATCGAGGCAAGCGGCGACGTGGTCGTGCGCAGCACCAGCTCCGTCGACGTGCAGGCAACGGCAGCGCCGATGACGGGCGGTTCGAGCGATGCGGATGTCGCGGTCGCCGCCGCATTCGTGAAGAGCACAGCGACGACGCAGATCTCGGGCCTCACACAAATCACTGCGGCAGGCAGCCTGCTGATCCGAGGCGATCAACTCGACGAGCGTCGAGTTGATCGCCGACGCGAGCGGTGCTACCGCGGGTGGTGCGGTCGCGACAGCCGTGGTTGAAGCATCCGCTCTCGCTGAAGTCATCGGGTCGGGCGTGATCACGGCGGCGAGCGTCGCGGTGGTTGCCGACTCCACTGTTGCGGTCAGTGCCAACGCGATTGCAAGCCCCGGAGGCTCAACCCAGAACGACAACGCGCCGACAGACACGACCGATGGGCACGCAGACACTCCGAACGGAACTGTTGAGGTCGCCGGTGCGATCGCCCTCGTCGACCTCACACAGTCCGCGGTCGCGCGGCTCGCTCCCACCGGTGCCGCCGTCATCACGGCAACGGGCGCTAATGGTGTTTTCGTGCGCGCGGCCTCGCGCGGAGGGTCGAGCGCAATCGCCGATGGCAGCCCGGTTGTCACCGGTTCCGATGGCGTCGGCGTCGCGGTCGCCGTCAACCTCGTCGACGTGACCACCCTCGCTACGGTGCATGGCGCGACGGTAGCGACCGGTGTGCTGCTTGTCTCAGCCGAAACCGCACCGGAGCATCTCAGCAGCGCGAACGAATACTCAGCCGCGGCGACGTCGGGAGCGTCGTCAGGCAGCGGGCAAGCGACCATTTCTTTGGGCGTTGCAGGGGCTCTCGCCATGACCATCGCGACGGTTTCCACACTCGCCGCGGTGGCCGGCGATGTAGTGCTGCTTGACCCGGAGGGGGTCGAACTGGCGCACACCGACCTCGGGATTGCTGCCCGCTCCGCCAAAGCGGTCACGGCGGATGCGGGTGCCGGAACCCCGGCCGCAGGCACGACGACCGGCGTCGGAGCGAGCATTGCGCTCACTGTCACCGACGACACCACCACTGCCGAGCTCGCGCCGCTGGCGACGGTCGAAGGGCTGGCAAGCCTGAGCGTCACCGCTGATTCCTCCGCTGCAGCAACCACGCATGCTGTTGGCGGAGCAGCGGGAGGTATTGCTGTGACCGGCGCGACCGCAATCACCGTTTCGACCGTCTCGACCACGGCGCGACTTGGCGCCGGGAGCCCGCTTGTCGCCGGCGGCGATGTGTTGATCCAGGCGAGCCAGGTCGCGCCAGTGACAACGACCGCGCTTGGCGCGGCAGAGGCCGACGACGTCGCGGTCGGAGTGGTGCTCGCTCTCGCCATTGTCAACCACGCCATTCGCGCAACCACTGAGCGTGACATCACTGCCCTCGGCACGATCACCATCCGAGTGGCCGGTGCATCCGGCACGGTCACCGTCGCGGAGGCATCGGCAGGTGGCGCGCCCGAGGACACCGGCAACCCAGCACAGGCCACCACCTCCGACCGGCTCGACGACGCGAGGGTATTCGCGGCCAGCTCAGCAGGCAGCGCTGTTCCCGGGTCACTGCCGGCACCGACCACCCCGGGCGGCGCTGTCTCCGTCGCCGCAGCCATCGCCGTGACCCTGCACACTTCAGTTGCCGACGCTTCGATCAGCGGTGTGCATCTCAACGCCGCGGGCGTCACGATCGAGGCTCATCACCACGACCTGGCGAACTCGAGCGCCTCCGGTCTACCAGGGGATCGTGGTCCTCCGGGATCGAGCATTGCCGCCGGAATCGCCATCACGCACGTGAAGGTGACCATCGCGGCGAACGCCGGAGCAGCAACCACCATCGACACCGACGCACTCACCCTGAGCGCCGGTGTCCACACCACAACTGCAACTGGGGATCCCGCGACAGCCCACCAGTTCGTCGCGACATCGATCGCCGGCGCTGGGAGCGGCGGAACGCTGGGACTGGCCGGATCTGTCGCCGTTCTGATCGTCGGACTCGCGACTTCTGCGCAACTGCTCTCCGGAGCATCCATCGATCTTGATCTCGATGGAGACGGCCTGGGTGGCGAACTCGTGATCACCGCATCGTCGTTCGCGGTGTCCTCCGCCGAGGCGCTCGTCGCTCGCGCCTCAGGATCCGGTTCACCAACGGTCGGCATCGGAGCCGCCGTAGCCACAGCCGTGGTCGAGCATCGCACCTGGGCGGGAATCGACGTTGCCGTCGTCACCGGAGCCGGAGACATCGACATTGTTGCGATGTCGGCCGATGACACCGCGGCGATCGCCGAGGGCTCAGCTGCCGGATCTGATGCGAGCATCGCCCCCTTCGTTGCCACGACACTCGCCACAGTGCAGACGACCGCCCGCATCGGCAGCGGCGCAGCGTTGTTGTCGTCCGGCTCGGTCTTCGTCATCGCCGTGCAGGAGGCTGTGGCCAGCTCTGCAGCCACCGCGGCTACCGAGATGGGTAGCGTCGCCGCGATTGGTGCTGGCATCGCCGTCACCATTGCAGCGCACACCGTAATCGCATCACTCGCTCGCTCCATCGATGTCGGCGGCGATCTCGCGATCGGTGCGGTTGGCGTTTCGATAGCAACCGCAGCGGCATCTGCATCGAGCGCCGGTGCCCCGGAGTCCTCCGGCGCACCCGGTGAGCAAGGCGACGGCGTCGACGCCGCGGTGAAGCAGCAGCGCATCCATGCGCAGGGCCTTGCAGGCTCCACGTCGACTCCCGGCGGTCAGGCTCCCGACGCCGCGACTTCCGCTGGGAACGTGGATGTCGCGGCCGCCGTTGCCGTCGTCGTGGCAACGTCTGTCACCGAGGCGCTGATCGAGGCGACGGCCAGCTCGGTGGTTGTTGGGGGAGACCTCGTCGTGCAGGCCATCGCCATCGCCGGGGCCGGGAGCGAAGCGAATGCCAGCGCGGCTGGGGGTGGCGCAGGAACCGTTGGGGCCGCGGTCGCGCTCACCAGTGCCAGCGTTACGGTTCGCGCCCACGTGCTGGCCGGTTCCAGTGTGAGCGCACAGTCGGCTTCCATCGCTGCCGCGAGCCTCACCGACCTTTCCGCGAGCTCTACTTCGGGGGCAGGCGAAGGCACGGTCTCCGTCGCGGGATCAGTCGCCCTGCTTCTCGCCAACGTGCAGTCGACCGCCGAACTGGGTGCCGACCTCGCGCTCGCAGGTGACCTGAACGTTGTTGCACTCAGCGACACCGCAGCATCCGTCATCGCTGCCTCCTCCGACGGTGCGAGTGGCACGAGCGTCGGAATCGGGGCAGCGGTCGCGGTCGCCGTTGTGCAGGAGACGACCTCTGCGCTGATCACAGACGGCACTGCAATCAGCGGGGTCGAGAATCTCACGATCAACGCCACCGCAGTTCACGTCACGACTGTTGAGGCGCTGATGGGCGCAACCGGCGGCGGCGTCGCAATCACTCCTTCGGTTGCGACGGCCCACGTGAGCGTCGACACACGCGCTCGACTGGGGGCTGGCGGCGCACTGGTTATCACGGGCGATCTCGAGATCAACAGCGACCAGCACGTGGCGGTCACCGCGGCTGCGGGCGCGACAGCGGGCGCGGGCAGTGTCGGCATCGGCCTCGCTCTGGGCCTCACCATCGCTGATCTTGTCGTGATCGCCGCGCTCGGCCGCAGCGTCGACGCGGGCGGCGACGTGACAATCGCCGCGATCGGCAGCGCGAGCCTTGCAGCAAGCGGCACCGCCTCGACTGCGGGCGCACCAGGGGAGAGCAGTGCAGGTGCGGGCGGCGACGGAGTCGACCAGCAGATCGCAGCCGAGCGGACCCACGCGGATGACCTGGCGGGCTCAAGCACCGATGCCGAGACCCCTCATGCGGCCACCTCAGCTGGCGGTGTCAGTGTCGCGGCCGCGGTCGGCGTCGTGCTCGCGACCGTGCATTCCGAGGCACTCATCGCGGCCGGGGCGAGTTCGATTGCCGCTGGAGGAGCGGTAGAAATTACCTCTTCTGCCAATACCGACGCTGCGAGTTCGGCCGATGGTTCGGCGGCCGCCCCTGGTTCGGTCAACATCGGCGCCGCAGTGGCGCTCACCCGGGTCGACGTGGTGAACCGCGCAATCCTCCCCACCGGTACCACGGTCACCGCCGGCTCGCTCCTCGTCGCCGCCACGGTCACTGATGTCGCGGGCGATACCGAATCCACGATGAGCGCAACTGCGACCTCCGGAGCAGGCGGCGGCAACGTCTCGATCGCAGGCTCGGTTGCGATCGTCATTGTCGACCAATTGACCTCCGCGCAGGTGCTTGGCTCTGCGCAGCTCAGCGGCGACCTGAGGGTCGAGGCTGTCTCCGAGCTCAACGTCGAGGCATCCGCACTTCCCGCATCGCTCGCGGGCACGGGCGGAGCAGTCGGCGAAAGTGTTGGGGTCGGAGCTGCTGCGGCGATTGCCGTAGTCAACGACCACACCCGGGCTGCCATTGGCTCCGGTGCCACGGCAACAGCCGCAACCCTTCGGGTGTCGGCGCACTCGACATCCACCGTTGCAACGTCCGCCCGCATCGGTGCCGCGGGTGGCGGGGTCGCCGTCGCTCCGGCCGTCGCTACGACATTCGCGAAAGTGACGACCACCGCGAGCGTGGCCGCCGGTGCCCTCATCCAGCTGGGCTCCCTCTTCATTGCGGCTAACCAACATGCGACGGCGACGGCGGATGCTTCGGCTGGCGCCGCGGCCGGCACCGCCGCTGTTGGTATCGCGCTTGGCCTGGCGATCGCCAACCATACGACCACGGCCTCGCTCGCCCGTGCCGTCACAGTGAGCGGCGACGCATCGATCATCGCAACCGGAGTCTCGCGGGTCTCCGGTACTGCCGTCGCCTCGTCATCGGGCGCTGCCGCCGGCGGTGCCTCGGTGGATGCGCAGGTTGAGGCCGAGCGCGATCACGCCGACGCGCTGAGCGGTCCCGAAGCTTCCACACCACCGGCTGCCCCGAGCGCGGCCACGTCCGACGGTGTCGTCGGCGCGGCGGCAGCGGTCGGCGTGGCTCTCTCGACGGTTACCGTGACTGCGGCGCTCACCACGGGCGCGAGCGTCACCGCCACAACCGGAACGCTGCGCGTGGCAGCCCTCGTCGAGGCCGACGTCGCCAGTGCCGGTTCGGGTTCAGCCTCCGGCACCGCGAGTGTCGCGATCGGCGCAGGAGTGGCGCTCACGCTCGTTACCACAAGGAGCACCGCCACCATCGAGGCCGGCGCGACCGCGACGGCGCAGAACGTCGTGATCGAGGCGTCAACACCGACCGCCGGCACTTCCGACATTTCGGCAACGGCCACCTCCGGCGCGGCCGGCGGGGTCTCGATCGCCGGCTCCGTGGCCATCGCACTCATCGACCGGGAGACAACGGCCGCGCTCGCGGGCAACGTGACCATCGTCGGCGGAGCGTTGCGGGTCGACGCAACATCCACTCTCAACTCGACTGTCGAGGCTGCCCCCGCTGAGTCCGGCGCGGTCGGCACCGGCAGTGTCGGTGTGGGCGCCTCGTTCGCGCTAACCATTCTCAACGAGTCCACTCGCGCGGAGACTCTCGACGGGGTTGCCGTGACCGGCGCCCACGACGTGACCTTGACCTCGTCGGCGACCACCGCCGTCGGCACGACGGCAACGATGGGTGCGGGCAGCGACTCGATCGCGGTGTCGCCGGCGGTCGCGATCACCCTCTCCACTGTTTCGTCGCGCGCGCGCCTCGGCGCGGGCGCGGGCCCGCTTGGCATCACCGGCTCGCTGGAGCTCACGGCCGAACTGGATGCCGGCGCAGCCTCGACGGCCGGGGCATCCGCAACCGGGGGAACCGCCGCGGTGGGAATTGGACTCGGGCTGACGATCGCCCAGCACTCCGTCACCGCAGAAGTCGCGCGCAACGTCAACGCCGCCGCGAACCTCACCCTCTCGGCAACTGGCCTCTCGACAGTGTCCGCGGTGGGTGAGGCTTCGGCAGCAGGCGCGCCCGCAGCGACCCCGGCAGACTCCACGCCAGACACGACAGGCGGGCCCACCGGCGTCGACAAGCAGGTCGCAGCGCAGCGCGCTCACGCGGATGGCGTTGCGAGCACTCGAGAACTGAGCGGATCGGGCGGCGCGAAGACACCTAACGCCGAGACCTCCGAGGGTGGGGTGTCGGTCGCCGCCGCGGTGGGGGTCGCAATCTCCACAGTTACCGTGCGCGCCGTGATCACCCCCGTCGTCTCATCCATCATCACCGGCGGCACGATCACTCTTGCAACCGCCGCGAACGCCGACGCCGCGAGCGCTGCAACCGGAGAGGCGACCGGAGGCAGCGCGGCCGTCGGCGCGGGCGTCGCGCTCACGCTCGCCACCCTGCGCAACGAGGCCATCGCACCCGCGACCCTCACCATCAACGCAGGCGGACTGGTGATTCAGGCTCTTGCGGCTGACGACGGTACGGGCGATACGACCTCTGCGGTTTCGGCAGAGGCAATCTCGGGTGCGGCGACCCCCGCCTCCGGCACCGTGTCGCTCGCCGGCTCGGTGGCCATCGCGATCGTCGACCACCACACCCTTGCGGCATTGCGCGGCGGGGCAGCGCTGGGCGGCGGTGACCTCGCTCTCGAAGCCTCGGCTGACATCGACGCGACAGTCTCGGCGCTGCCAGCCGGCGACGGCGCTGTCGGAGGCAGCGTCGGCGTCGGTGCCTCGGTGGCGCTCGCGCTGCTTGACGTCACCACCCAGGCAACAGTCGGCAACGGTGTTGTCCTGACCGGAGCGCGTCATGTCACCCTCTCGGCGACAACGGAGAGCGCTGCGAGTTCCACCGCGAAGATGGGCGCTGCCGCGACCGGAATTGCCATTGCGCCCGCAGTCGCAATCACTCGGTCGAGCGTCACGACGGCCGCGACCCTTGGCACGGGTGCGCTTGCTCTCTCGGGAAACCTGACCATCACGGCCACACAGGCAGCGCACGCCGCTGCAACCGGCGGCGCCGCTGCGACGGGCGGCACGGCTGCGGTCGGAATTGCGCTCGGCCTCACGATCGCCGAACATCGTGCGACCGCAACGCTGTCGCGCAACACTTCCGCCGGTGGCGCGGTGACGCTCGCGGCCACCAGCGTCTCAAGCGCTTCGGCGACCGGCTCGGCCTCGGCCGCCGGTGCCCCAGGTGAGGCGGATCCCGGTGCACCCCCGAGTGTCGACACCCAGATCACTGACCAGCGCACCTTCTCCGATGACGTGGCCGAGAAGCATGGCCTGAGCGACCCGAGCCCTGCAACCGCTCCAGACGCGGAGACCTCCGACGGCTCAATCGCCGCCGCCGCCGCGGTGGGGGTCGTCATCTCAACCGTCATCGCCGAGACAGTGATCACGACCGGAGTCAGCTCGATCATCGCTGGCGGCACCGTAACCCTGGCTACGAGTGCGGCTGCCGATGCGGCGAGCTCCGCCGACGGCTCCGCGACGGGCGGCGGCGATGCCGCTATCGGGGCCGGGGTCGCACTGACCAGCTCAACGCTGCGCAACCTTGCCATCATGCCCGCCACGGTCACGATCTCCTCCACGGGCCTCACGCTTTCCGCCACCACCGCAACGGATGGCGGCGACGACGCATCCACGGTCTCCGCCACGGCATCCTCCGGCGCGGCCGGCGCCGTTTCGATCGCCGGATCGGTGGCCATCGCGCTCGTCGACCACGAGACGCTCGCCGAACTGCGAGGCACTGCGACGCTCGGCGGCGGCGACCTGACTGTCAAGGCGAGCTCGGCGCTTGTCACCACTGTCAGGGCGTTCCCGGTGGGAGCGGGCGCCAGCGGCACGAGCGTCGGAGTTGGCGTCTCATTCGCCCTGGCAATCATTGACTCCTCGACCACGGCCTCGGTGGCAGACGGGGTGATGATCGGCGGGGTGCGCAACGCCTCGCTCGACGCCAACGCGCTCGCATCAACGAGCGTCGAGGCACGAATGGGAACAAAGGTGGCCGGCAGCGTTGCCGTCACACCGGCCATCGCCATCGCACTGTCGACGGTGACTTCCGACGCCCACTTCGGCACCGGAGTACTGAATCTCTCAGGGTCGTTGGCGCTCACCGCATCGCTGAATGCCTCCGCATCATCCACAGCGGATGCCGAAGCGACCGGAGCTTCGACCGCCGCGATCGGTATCGGCCTGGGCCTCACCATCGGCCAGCACGCCGTGACGGCGACGCTCGCTCGCAACGTGACCGCGGGCGCAGACGTAACCCTCTCGGCGACAGGAGTATCAGCTGTCTCCGCGACGGGCAAGGCCTCGGCGGCGGGGGCCCCGGAGGCGACGGATGCCGATGCCGAGCCTGCGGATGCTTCCGACCCCAACAGCGCGACCGGCGTGGACAAGCAGGTCGGCGCCCAGCGCAGCTACGCCGACCAGGTCGCGGGCGATCGTGGCCTTGCCAGCTCGGGAGACACGAAATCGCCGAAGGCGGAGACCTCTGACGGCGCGGTTGCCGTCGCCGCTGCGGTTGGGGTTGCCATCTCCACGCTGACCGCGCGCACCGAAATCACCTCTGCTGTCTCCTCTATCGTCGCGGGTGGCACCATTACGCTCGCGTCCGCCGCGAACGCTGACGCTTCCAGCACCGCCGACGGCTCCGCGGCGGATGGCGGGGCCGCCGCAATCGGCGCTGGAGTTGCCATCACACTTTCCCGTGTGACCAACGAGGCCACCGTGCCTGCGACCCTCGCCGTGCAGGCGAACTCCCTCACCGTCTCGGCGACGGTAGCCGCAGACGGTGCGGACGACACGGCAACGGTAACGGCCGAGGCCTTCTCCGGTGCAGCTGGCGGCGTCTCGGTCGCGGGCTCGGTGGCAATCGTCATCATCGACCACAACACGCTCGCGGGCGTATACGGCACAGTTGCCCTGACCGGTGGCGATCTCACCATCACGGCAGCATCCGCTCTCAAGTCGACGGCCTCTGCTCTTCCTGCGCTCGAGGGAGCTTCGGGAGACAGCGTCGGCATCGGCGTCTCGTTCGCCCTCATCGTGCTCGACGACAGCTCTCGGGCGTTGATCGAAGACGGAGTATCGATCACGGGCGCCCGCGATGTGTCGCTCTCGGCTTCGGCTGTGACCGCGGCATCCACCGAAGCGAGAATGGGAGCCTCGGCGACCGGCAGCAGCGGAGTTGCCGTGACCCCCGCGATCGCAATCACGCTCTCCAACGTCACGACCACGGCTCGCATCGGCACCGGGGCGAGCACCCTGGTTGTGCTGCGTGACCTCGCGATTCGCGCGAGTCAGAACGCTTCGGCATCCTCGACCGCGGGAGCTGCGGCTACCGCTGGCCAGGCCGCAGTCGGCATCGGCCTGGCACTCACCATCGCACCGCACGGTGCGACGGCGACGCTCGCCCGAAACGCGACGGCGATGCGCGACGTGGTTCTCACGGCATCGGCCATTTCGTCTGCATCCGCCTCTGCTGAGGCGTCGGCGTCTGGCGCCCCGGCGGAGCCGGAGACGCCCGAAGCACCGGACAGTGAGGGTCGCACCGGCGTTGACAAGCAGGTCGGAGCACAGCGCGGCCACGCAGACAAGGTCGCCGGAGACAACGGCGTCGCCGACTCCGGAACAACGGATGCGCCGGCAGCAGAGACATCAGACGGCGCGGTAGCGGTTGCTGCCGCCGTCGGCGTTGTGATCTCGACTGTCACGGTCGAGGCCGGCGTCACCACCGATGTCACCGTCCTGATCGCGGGTCGCACTGTCGAGCTCGCCTCCGCAGCGAACGCCGATGCAGCGAGCTCAGCTGACGGTTCCGCGACAGACGGTGGAGAGGCAGCGATCGGTGCTGGCGTGGCGATCACACTCGCGACGGTCGTCAACCGCGCGATCATCCCCGCCTGGCTGACGGTCGGGGCCGAGAACCTCACCCTCTCGGCGACGGTCGCGGTGAATGGTTCCGACGACACCGCCACTGTGGCGGCCCACGCTTCGTCCGGCGCCGCTGGCGGTGTTTCGATTGCAGGCTCTGTGGCGATCGCGATCATCGACCAAGACACTCTCGCCGGTGTGTTCGGCACGGTCGTGCTCACCGGCGGCGACCTGACCATCACGGCCGCTTCCGCTCTGCAGTCGACGGTGAGCGCAGTGCCGTCGGCAGGCGGGGTCAGTGGAACCGACTTCGGCATCGGTGTCTCGTTCGCGCTCACACTTCTCACCGATGACGTGCTCGCTGTGATCGCTGACGGTGTGCCAGTCACTGGTGCCCACAACGTTTCCCTCGCAGCGTCGGCCACGACCATCGCGACCACCGAGGCGCGTATGGGCGCGAAGGCCACCGACGTGGCAGTGGCCCCCGCAATTGCGATCACCCTCTCGAATGTCACGACCCGCGCTCGGATCGGCACTGGCGCGCTCGACCTCGATGGCGAGCCCCTGCCGCTTGAGGCAGGCGGATCCGTGTCGATCATGGCCACGCAGGATTCCTCCGCTTCCTCGACCGCCGGTGCCGAGGCCGCCGCGGGCGGCAGCGCCGCAGTGGGAATCGGCCTCGGACTCACCATCGTCAACCACGGCGCCAACGCCACCCTCGCGCGCAATATAGAGGCGGGGGCCGACGTCACCCTCCGCGCATCCAGCCGCTCCGTCGCGGCGGCGGCCGGATCGGCATCGGCATCGGGTGCGCCGGAGGAGACAGACGACGACACGGCAGCAGACGACGACGGGCGTACCGGCGTCGACAAGCAGGTTGGTGCGCAGCGCAACTACGCCGATCAGCGCTCGGCCCAGCACGACGGCAAGGGCTCGGGCACCGCAGCATCGCCGAGCGCCGAAACTTCCGACGGAACCGTGTCGGTTGCGGCCGCCATCGCCGTCGTGATTTCGACCGTTGTCGCCGAAACCGTGATAACCACCGATGTCACGTCGATCATCGCCGGCGGCACGCTCACTCTTGCTTCGAGCGCCAATACTGACGCCGCGAGCGCTGCCGACGGTTCGGCGACCGACGGTACCACCGCCGCCATTGGCGCCGCTGTCGCCATCACTGTCTCTACGGTCGACAACCGGTCTGTTGTGCCGGTCTGGCTCACCGTGCAGTCCGATTCGCTCGTTGTCTCGGCGACGGTCACCCAGGTTGGCACCGACCAGACTTCGACTGTTTCCGCCGCTGCCGCCGCGGGTGCCGCCGGCAAGGTTTCGGTGGCCGGCTCGGTCGCGATCGTCGTTGTCAACCAGCGCACGTATGCAGCGATTGAGGGCATCGTCGAGTTGACCGGTGGTGACGCACTGATTGAGGCGGCATCCGATCTCGAGTCGACGGTGACGGCGCTGCCAGTGGATGGCGGAGCCACCTCCACGGGCGACGCGGGTGTTGGCGTCGCGTTCGCCCTCAACCTCATTTCGGATACGACCCGCGCCGTGATCACGCAGGACGCCCTCCTCACCGGCGCCCACGATCTGACGATGACCGCGAATGCTCGAGTGGATGCCGTTACAGAGGCGCGCATGGGCGCCTCGGTGAGCGGGGGCGGCAGCGCAGCGGTATCGCCCGCGATCGCCGTGACCGTGTCAGACGTCACGACGAGCGTGCTTATCGCCGCCCTCGCGGATGAGAACCTCATCGAGATCACCGGCTCGCTCAGCGCCATAGCGACCCAGCGCACTTCGACGATCACGAGTGCAACCGCAGCGGCCAGCGGTGGATCGAGCGCTTCAGTAGGCGTCGCACTCGCCCTGACGCTCGCCAATCACGCAGTACTGGCCCGCACCGACCGCAACATCACAGCGGGCGGTGGCATCGAATTCGGCGCCCTGGGCTCCTCGCACAATGAGGCCACCGCCTCTGCGTCGGCCAGCGGAGCCCAGTCGCAGACAGACAACTCCGGCGAGACGAGCAGTACAAGCGGTGGCAGCGTTGCCGACAAGCTGAGCACCCAACGCAACTTCGCGAGCCAGACGAGCAGCAACAACGGTGGGCAGGGCGTGCGCAACTCAAGCTCGAACCCTTCCCCCTCAAGTTCAGACGGCGAGGTGTCTGTCGCCGCCGCGATCGCGCTGACGATCGCCGACGTGACTGCCATTGCTGAGCTTCCCGATGGCCTGACGCTGGCGTCGGGTGGCGCGGTGCGACTGCGTTCCAGCCAAAACGTCGACGGCATTTCGACGGCAGACGGCACCGCCGTGCACGCCAGCAGCGCTGGGATCGGTGCTGCGGTCGCTTTGACGGTCGTGAACCTCGTGAACCGTGCGGGGCTCGGTGCGAACACGACCGTGCTGGCCAACGGCTTCAGCGCCGAGGCGACCATGACAGACGTCGACGGCGACCTCGTGCACACCTTCACTGCGGCTGCGGCTTCAGGTGCAGGCTCGACCGATGTCAGCGTCGCGGGATCATTTGCTCTCAACGTCGTGACGACCATCACCGAGGCCGTCATTCCGGGCACTGCGACAGTCGCCGCCGGAACCGGTGACGTTGTGCTGCGCGCCGAGAACCACCGCGCAGACACTGCCACCGCGACGGCGGATGCCGGACTCAGCTCGGGCGCGAGCGTGGGTGTCGGTGCCTCGGTCGCGATCAACCCCGTGTTGAACAACGTGACCAGGGCCGAAATCGAAGACGGCGCGATCGTGACGGGTGGCCACAATGTGCTGCTCGAAGCGATCTCCTCCGACGTCGTCGTGACGAAGGTGACGGCGGGGTCGGCGGGCGGCACGGCAGTGAGCCCCGCGGTGGCGATCGCGATTGTGCAGCACACAACAATTGCCCGCATTGGAACCTCCGTTGATGGCGCGTGGATGGTCACGGGATCGATTGCGGTCCGCGCGAGCCACTCGGGTTCGACGACAACAACCGGCGATGCGAAAGCGGCGAGCGACGGAGTTGCCGTTGGCGCGGTCATCGCCATCAACGTGATTGACATCGAAACCCGCGCGGACACGGGTCGCTCTCTCACCGCAGGCGGCTCGATCGAACTTGCGGCAAGCACGGTCACGTCCGGAACAGCCGAGGCCGAGGCGAGCGCGGAGGGCAAGTCGACCTCGACATCGGGCGGCAGCAACTCCGACGAGCAGGCGCAGCACCAGCTCGACTCCACCCCAGCGACCTCCGGCACGTCAGGCCTGAACATTCCGGCGTCGAGCAATGGCTCCAGCAACCAGGTGGGTTCTGCCAACGGCCAGGCTTCATCGCAGGGCGGTAAGGGCAGTGACGGAGTGGGGCTGGGCGCGGCGGTCACCGTGAACTGGATGACCATTCGCACGATCGCCGAGATCCCGACTGGGCTCGTCATCGTCGCGGGAGGCACGGTGGGGATCCTTGCCGAGAACGCGACCTCCGCCACAGCGAAGGCAACCGGGACCGCGCTCAAGCTGAACAGCACCAACATCGGGGCTGCGATAGCCCTCAACGTGGTTGACCTCGTCAGCCGCGGCTCCATTGGCGAAGGGGTCAGCATCACCGCTGGCGACGATGTGACCGTCACCGCGGTCACCCCCGACGGAGCGCGCAACGAGTTCATCGCCTGGGCAATCTCCGCAGCGGGCGGCAATGGCCAGGCGAGCGTGGCGGGCTCGGTGGCCGTGCAGGTGCTCCTGCTGAGCAACAAGGCACTTGTCGGCGAGAACGTGACGATCACGACCGACGGCGGAGTCGCACTGTCGGCGAGCAACCACATGGGCTTGCAGTCCATCGCTGCGGCGGGTGGCGTTACTCTGTCTGGCAATGGGGTTGGCGCAGCCATCGTCGTGAATGTCGTTGTGGCCGACACCGTCGCGCGCATCGCCTCGACGTACGCCGCTCCTACGACAATCGATGCCCACGGCGCGATCACCCTGCGCGCCGAAGCCTCACTGGTCGCCCTCGACGTCGATGTGCTGCCGTTCCCCGTGCCCGCGGTCACTTCCATCGCACTCGCAGGGGGTGCTGGCGGCGGAACCATCGGAATCGGTGGTTCGCTCATCGTCGATGTGATTGCGCTCACCACCCACGCGACAATCGGTGATGCCGCATCGATCAACACAACCTTCGGCGCACTGCCCGGGCAATCCCTCTCGCTCATCGCGACCGATGACAGCGAGTTCGTCGAACTGGCCGGTGCACTCGGACTGACCACCGGCAGCGCGGGCGTGGGCTTCGCCCTCGTGCTCGGCATCCACGACAAGGATGTGCTCGCAGCCATCGGCGATGGCGTGACCGCACACGTCGGTGGTGACGTGACTCTGCGCGCCGAAGCGAGTGAATCCTTCACCCAGATCGCCGCCGGGGCGGCTGCTGCTGGCACCGCCGGCGTCACCGGTTCGTTCGTTGTGCTCCTGGTCAACCAGGGCATCCTGATCGACCAGCCACTCGGCGCCCCCGGAACCCGCGCAATGATCGGCGGCGATTCGGTAAATCCGACAACGGTTCGTGCGGGCGGCGACCTGACGGTGAAGGCCTCCGACACCGTGGGCAGCTCGGTGCTCGTTGCGGGCAGTGTCGCTGTCGGTGGCACAGCGGGTGTCGGCGTCGCCTCAGTTGTGCTGGTGCGCACCGGCATCGTTGACGCAGGCATCGCCGAATTCGCCGTCATCGACTCAAAGGGTTCCACCGGGCTCGCGATCACGGCCACCCAGTCGGCCGAGTTCGATCTCACGGCGATCGCGGCATCGGGGGGCGGCACGGCGGGAGTCGCGGGCTCCGCGACCGTGGCCGTGCACAACAACACCACTCACGCGCACATCGATCGCGGCGTGATCGTCAACGGCACCAACTCCGGCGCGAGTGCTACCCAGGGTGTCGCGCTCGCTGCGAGCGATCGCACGGTGACAGCCGGTCGCGCGGGCCAGCTGGCGCTCGGCGGCACAGCGGGTGTCGGCGCTGGTGTCGACGTTCAGGTGATCACCAAGAACACCAGGGCATGGATCGCGCCGGGAGCGTCGGTCGCAGCGAATGGCAACATCACCATCGATGCCAGCTCCATCGAAGAGGTTCTCTCCATCTCGGCTGGTGGCTCCGGCGGCGGAACGGTGGCCGTGGCGGTCAACGCCGCCGTTTCAATCTTCGACATCACGACCCAGGCATCCATTGGTGAGGTGTGCGCCGCATCCGCTGCAACCACTGATGCCTGCGCCGGTTCACGTACGACGGTCATCGCTGGCGGCAGTGTGCGGGTCTCGGCGCTCGAACAGCTCGAACTCGACGTCATCGCCGGAAGCGTCGCGATCGGCGGCACGGCTGGCGTTGGTGCCGCCGCGGCCGTACCGATTATCTCGAAGGCGACACG
The DNA here is from genome assembly GCA_963848065.1 of uncultured Actinomycetota bacterium. Taxonomy (GTDB): domain Bacteria; phylum Actinomycetota; class Actinomycetes; order Actinomycetales; family Microbacteriaceae; genus CAWKBZ01. The sequence goes on from CAWKBZ010000002.1 coordinate 822,139, forward strand.
CTCATTCATCGGCGACAATTCGGTCGTCACGGCACTCGGCCTGCTCGGCACCGGAATCTGGGTGCACACGGGCGGCTTCGAAGTTACTCCGATCGACATTCGCTTCACCCCGGGAACAGCGATCCAGACCGACGGGATCACGATCGAGCTCGGCTACAACCACGGCTTCACCGACGGCCAGACTGTGCTGTACGACGCGGGCGGCGGCGCAGCAATCGTGGGCCTGGTCGACGGCAATACCTACCGGGTGCATGTGGTCTCCGCCACCGCTGTGCGACTCCTCGAAGTGAGCGGTGCCGGAAATGCGATCAGCGTTTCCGCCCCGAGTGGTGCGGGGGAGTCGCACCGACTGGTCGACACATCCAGCGCCTCGCTTCCGCTGAGCACTTCGCCATACTTCACCCCCACAACAGCGGTGAGCAGCAACACGATCACGCTTCCGTACACGTCTGGCCTCTCGACGGGAGATGCCGTCATCTACAGCTCGGGCGGCGGTGCTGCTATTGGTGGCCTCGTCGACGGCGGCGCCTACTTCGTGGCTGTTTCCGGCGGCGTCCTTCGCCTCGCAACGACGAAGTGCGTTGCCACCGGGGACTGCGCCGGCGCGTTCATCGCCCTCGATGCATCAGCGTCGACAGGTCGGGCGCACAGCATCGTCGCCCAGGGGGCACAGCCCTCGCCCAACCCGGCCGCGACCTCGGGTGTGCGCCAGATCGAGGTGAACCGGCAAGACGGCTTCGTCGGAGTCGCGGTCACCGCGAACAGCACGGACGACATCGCCGGCGTCGGGGTGAGCGCGGCCGTGAGCGGCACCGTTGCCGTGGGTGTCGGTGGAAGCGTGAATGTCGTCACGGCGGTCACCCAGGCGTTCATCGGCCGGATCGCCCAGGTCACTGCCGGATCCGTCGGGGCGCCGGGTTCCGTACTCGTCGCGGCCGGACACGACGTTGGTCTGCTTATGGTTTCTGCCGTAGCAGCAATCGGAGGTGCAGCAACCGGCGTCGGCGCAAGTGCAACCGTCGGCGTTGTCGACATCGATACCGACGCGGAGGTGCGCGCAGGGGCCACGGTCACAGCAACTGCCGACGTTGTCGTTGTGGCAATAGGCGCCGAGCGCATCGTCGCAGTCGCAGCGACGGCAGGCGGCGGCTTCGTCGGTGTCGCCGGCGCAGCGACCGTCATTGCCCTCGATGTGCACACCCACGCGACACTCGCCCGGGTCACCGTTCACGCGGGAGGCAGCGTCGTCGTTGACGCCGCCGACGCGACATCCATCATCGTCGTGGCCGGCGGTGTCGCCGGTGGCTTCGTCGGTGTCGGGATCGGCGTCGCGGTCACTACGGTGTCGAAAGACACGGAGGCATCCATTGCTGCCGGGAGCACGATCGATGCCGAGGCGCGCGCGCCCACCCTCGGTGGCATCCTCGACGGTGCATTCGCCGAATCTGGTGCGTTCGGGGACTTCGCGCAGCGCCCCGGCTTCGCGGGAGTTGCAGTGCAGGCGCGTTCGACCCAGGATGTGTTCGGCCTCGCGGTCTCAATCGGCGCTGGGTTCGTTGGCGTCGGCGTGAGTGTGACCACGACCATCCTCAACGTCACCACGAGGGCTTTCGTCGACAGCACCGCTGTCGCGCCGACCCGCATCAACATGGCCTCCACTCCAGGACCCGCGCAGTCGGTGAGCATCACCGCGGCGAACGCCAGCCGCACCCTGACGGTCGCTGGCGGCGTCGGCGCTGGCGCCGTGGGCGTGTCCGGCGGAATCGATGTTGGGATCCTGGCCGTGACGACGCAGGCATTCGTCGGCGAGAGCGCCCAGATCTCGGTTGCTCGTGACTTCGCGCTCTCTGCCCTCGCCTCGGCAAGTGTCAGCACTTTCGGGCTGAGCGTCGCGGGCGGCGTCGTAGGTGCGGCCGGAGCCGTCTCGGTCTGGTCGGTCGGCACGCCGGCGAGCGATGGCTACAGCGACGGTGAAACGAACGCTAACGCGACCGACCACGACGGCGGCAACGCACTCGATGACGCCGATCAGAACGCGTCCGGTGCCAACTCCGGAGGCTATCGCGAGATTCTTGACGGCGCCGAGTCGAACACCGATTCGAAGTCCGACAGTCACATCAACGGGGCGCTGAACGGCGCTCGCGAGTCCGTCAACAATGCGGCGCCAAACGACCCCAGGGTTCGCGCATCATTCACCTCGAGCTCGCTGCCGAAGGGCACGATCGCACGAATCGGCACCGGAACGATCATCGTCGCTGGCCGCGACCTCTCGGTCGACGCTCGCGAACGAAATGATTACCTTGGGGTAGCGGGCGCTGCTGCTGTCGGCGCTGTCGCGGTGGGCGGCGCGGTCGTTATTGCGAACCTCACGAGTGCCGTCGAGGCGAGTGTCGCCACGGGCGTATCGATCACGGCAGGCAGAGACGTGCGGGTCTCGGCGACGACTGTCGAAGACAGCTCGGGCGCTGCGTACGCGGGCCAGGCCGGTGGCGTGACGCTGAGCGGACAGATTGTCGTGATCACCAGCCGCGCGACCCAGATGGCACACATCGAAAATGGTGCGGTAGTTCCCACAGCCGGGGGAACTGTTTCCGTCCTGGCGACCGCGGATCGCGCGGTCGCTGCCCTGGCAATAGGTGGGGCGATCGGCGGAATCGCTGCCGGTGCTGCCATCGCGACATCCATTGTCTCCGGCGACACCCGCGCCCTGGTTGGTGAGGTGGTGATCGGCGGCGAGGCTCCAGCGGGCGGTTTGCGCATCGCGGCGTCTGCGACGCTCTCGGCGCCGGTCAAGGTCTACTCCGTGCAGGCTGGCGTGCTTGGTGGTGTGACGGGCGCGGGAGCGACGGCAACGATCTCCGGGGCGACCCACGCGGAGTTCGACGGCACTGCGGTGCTCGTGGGCGGTGCGGAGATTCTCGCGATCGGTCGTTACACGGCAACCTCGAGCACTCTCGGTGTAGGCACCGGTCTCGTTGCCGCAGGCATCAACGTCGTGACCGCAGAGATTTCGCGCACAACCACGGCACTGGCCACTGCAGCCTCTATCATCACCGCGGGTGGGGCCGTGCGCGTCGAAGCCGACTCCCGCGCCGCTGCAAGCGCCGACGGAATCAACGGTACGGCCGGTTTCGGCGCCTTCTCGGCCCTCCTCGCCACCGCGACCGTCACGGGAAAGACGACCGCGATAGTGCTGGGACGCATTCTCGCTTCAGGCTCGGTGCGTGTCGCCGCCACCGGCCAGAACCGTGCGGATGCCGCGGCGATCGTTGTCAGCATCGGCCTCTACGGATCCGCCGCCGGCGTTGTGGTTACCGCGACCGTCGCCGAGAGCGCCATAACGCTCGCGAGACTGCAGTCACCGGTGCCCGTAGCGAGCTCGGGTGCGGTCGAAGTGAGTGCAGCCACCGCCGTAACGGGAGGCGTCGGAAACCGCGCCACCGCCTCGATTCTGGGACTGTCGGGCGGCGCCGTGAACGGCGCGGTCTTCGTCGCAGAGGCCATTCTCAATGCCCCGGTTACCGCCGAGCTGATCGGCACGGTCGTTGCTGGCGGCGCGGTGAGCGCGGCAGCAGCGTCGAATAACACGGTGACAACCGACCTGACCGCCGGAAGTGTTGGCGTCGTCGATGTGGGTGTCACCCGGTCCATCGCTCTCATCTCGCAAACGGCCTCAACCACGGCATGGATCACTGGCGGCATCGTCACAGCGGGTGGCGCGGTCTCGGTGACCGCGGCATCCACACAGTCCGTCAAGGTCGATACGGATGTCGTGAGCGTCGCCATCGCTGGTGTAACCGTCACGACACCCTCCGCCCGCATTCTCGCCGCCACCCGCGCAACACTCGACGCACCGATCCAGAGCGTCGGGGCGACGATTTCCGCACGCTCCAACAACCACGTTTCGGCCGACGTCGTGCTGTTCGGCATCGGCGGGCTCACGGTTGGTGTCTCGGCGGCGCTGGCCGAGATCGCCGCGAGTGCCGTGACCGAGGCACTGGTGACTCTTCCGACCGCCCACTTCAACGCTGGCGGCGGTGCCGTCACGGTGGAGGCGGTTGCCGACAACAGCGCGAACGCGACCCTGGGCAAGTCCGGCGGTGGTGGCATCGCGGTGTCGGTCTTGAGCGCTACAGCCACGATCAAGGCGCCGACTCGTGCAGTGGTGACTGCACAACGAGCGACCTCCGGAAGCTTCGCGGTGAACGCCGAGGCTGACAATGAGGCCACTGCGAGCATTCAGCTCTTCCAGATCAGCGTGGCCGGCGGCAATGGGCTCAGCGCGCTGGCTGAGCTCCCCGCTGGAGCAGCTATCAGCGCGACGGTCACGATCGGTGCTGGCGGGCTCTCCGCGAGCGGCGCGGTGAGCGTCGGTGCGGAGTCGCGCAATACGGTCGCGTCGACAGTCGGCAGCATTAGCGGCAGCGTGATTCAGGTCGACGGAACCTTCACCTCTTCTGCACCGATCGCGGCGCCGACGTCGGCTTCGTTCGACGGAGCCATCACCTCGTCGACGGGTATTGCGGTCACGGCCCAGGCAACCAACCGTGCTGACGCCGACCTGCGCAGCACGGGCATCTCGCTCGTCTCGGTGCAGACCTCGAACACGGTTGCACTCATTGCCGAGAGTGCAGCGACGACGGCGCGATTCGGTACGGGCGCGCTCGCGACTACAGGCCCCGTTCGCATTGCAGCCACCGCACTCAATGAGACGGATGTGAACACGGACACACTCGCGGGTGGCATCGCCGGGTTCGGGTTCAGCCAGCCGACCGCACAGATCGACAGCTCGACCCGCGCGATCTTCGAGGGCGACCAGGCGGGCGGTAGTGCACTCACCGTCGAGGCAAATGCGACGAACGCCGCAACCATCGTCGCAGGCCTGCGTGCCGTGGGACTTGTGGGCGCGGGCGCTGCGTCACCGCAGGCAATCGTGAGCGCGCTCGTCGTGACGAGCGCCACCCTGACGAGCACATCGAGCGTCGTCGCTCCCAATGCGGCGATCACCGTGCGTGCGATCGCGGTCAACACCGCGACCTCAGGGGCAGGTGCCGTAGTCGGCGGCGCGGTCGCCGTGAGCACGAGCGAGCCGCGCGCACAGGTGGCGGCCACAACAGGCGCATACCTGCGGGGTGATGTCGGCACCCCGACTGCGCCAGGGGCAGCGTCGCTGACGATGCTCGCCCGTGCACTCGATACCGCGACTGCAGTGCTTACGAGCAGCGGCGGGGGTATCGCGAACATCAACACGGCGCGCGCCACGGCCGTGGTCACGAGCGCCGTTCAGACCGTACTGGGCCGCGACTCCGGTGGGTCAAGGGTATGGACGATCGGCGACATCACCCTCGCTGCAGAATCCAACCCGAGCGCCGTGTCGCGCTTCAGCACTTCCGGTGGCGGTGTGGTCAACGTGTCATCCAACGCTGCAACCGTCACCGTCACGCCGCAACTCAGCCTGGCTATCACGCCATCCTCGGTCGTCACCGCCGGTGGCTCAATCACCATGGGCGTTGCGTTCAACTCGACCTCACCAGCAGTGGCTGACCCAGAATTCGAAATCGCGAGTGTGAATGTCGGCGCGAACTCCCTGACGTTCACTTCCGCTCACGGGTTGAGCACGGGCACAACCCTGACATACGTCACCGAGGGAGCCACGATCGGCGGCCTCGTGAACAGCAGCCAGTACGGAATCCTCGTCGTCAACGACACCACCGTGTTGCTCGGTTCGGAGTTCAACGCCGCGCACATCGACCCGGTTGCCAACACGATCGTCTTCGGGCGCGAGGTTCCGGGCGACGACGGCACCACGGACTTCGTGCCGCTCTACCACGGCTTCGAAGACGGCACCATGGTTGTCTACTACGCCAACGGCGCCACGGTCGCTGGACTCATCGATGGCAAGACCTACCGCGTATCCGTTATCGACGATGCGACGATCCAGTTGTACGACCCGGCGATCTCCACGGCGCCGGTGGCGGTGACGGGCGCGAACATCGGCTCCAACACGGTCAGCGTGGGCCACTCCTTCGTCAGCGGCCAACTCGTGGTCTACACGGCACCGGATGCCGCCGTCGAGTTCGGCAGTGGCTTCGTCGACATCGTGGCGGGCTCCGATGGCCTGCCGCCGCAGGACGCCGACGGAAACCCCGTTCGTACTCCCCAGAACAACGACATCATCATCGTGCCGGGCCACGGTCTGGTTACCGGTGCCGAGGTGATTTACGGCACCGGCGGAGGCGCCGCGATGGGCGGGCTTGCCGTGGGAGCACGCTACTGGGTCATCGCGATCGATGCCAACCGCATCCAGCTTGCTGCAAGCTACTGTGAGGCGGTCGGCTTCGTCGGCGACGCGACCTGCTTCACGATCGTCGTGGAGAACCATCCAGTGCTCGACGAGGATGGCAACCCCACTTTCGACGAGGATGGCAACCCGATCACGACTCCAGTGGATGTCGAGGTGCCCATTGCGGTGCAGCCGCTCGCCCTCACGCCCGACGTGTCGACGGAAACGGCCGTCGAGGTCACCCACAAGCTTTACCTGCCGGGGCAGCAGCCGGTCGGCGGCCTCGTCGACGGCGGTACGTACTACGTCGTCAACGCCGCGGGCGGATCCTTCCAGCTAGCCGCCACACTGGGCGGCTCACCGCTGGCGATCGACGGCACCGACAGGGTCGGCACTGGTACCTTCACGGCGGGTCCGGTCGATCTGACCGCCGTCGGTGATGGCGTTGCCTGGCTCGCTCTCGACCTCACGAGTTCAGGCTCGGGTCGCCAGGTGCTGCGCCCGCTCTCTTTCCTCGGAGACGTCCCCACAGGAGCGCGTTACAGTTCCGCCACGGTCAGCAGTAACGGCGGCGGCTTCGTCAGCGTGGGAACAGCTGACACGACTGCCACGGTGAATGCGACCATCAGCGCGTCGATCGGCGCAAACGCTCGAGTCACCAGCGGCAAAGACTTCAACCTCACGACGACCGCGCAGGCGCTCGCCTCCTCCGACTCCACGAATGGCGGAGCGGGCTTCGTCGCGGTTGGTCGCTCGCGCGCCAACGCAGCGGTCACTGGAACCACCACGGTCACGATCGGCGCAGGTGCGCTGGTGGACTCCGCGTGGAACCTGCACATCAATTCTCAGACGGCCGGAAATGTGCGCGCGCGATCTGAAGCGCGCGCGAGCGGACTCGGATCCGGTGTCAACGCCATCGCTCGCGGCATCCTGACCCTGGGAACCACCATCGACATCGACGGCTCTTTGATCGCTGAACACCTGCTTGGCGTCACGGCGGATACCCGTCCGAATGGCTACGTGTGGGCATCAGCGCGCGCACGAGGGCTCGGCGCCGACTCCTCGGGCAATGACTGTGGCGCCGGCTGTGGACTGTACGTCACAGCGAACGCAAACATCGACATCGCCGGCAACCAACTCTTCCAGGCAGACGAGATCGAGATCGTCGCGGTGATGGGCAACGGTTCGCTCGGCGCCTGGAGCAACTCCGATGCGAAGGCGCTCGGCGCCGACTCAGACTCGACGTCTCGCGTGCAGGTTCGCGGTGGTTCCACCGTCAGCATCCACCAGGGCGTTGTGCTCACCGGGTGGGAGAGCATCAGGCTCGCCGCCGAGAACGTGGGGCTCACGATCTCCTCTCGCTCACGCTCCACGTGCGGCTGCCTCGGGGGCGACACCGACGCGACCGCAGCAATCGACTACCAGGCGACTGCGAGCGTTACCGCCGATTCCGGCGTGCTCATCGAGACCCACGATCTGGACGTCGAAGCCACCCAGTCGCGCGGTAGCTGGAGTCGTGATGTGAGCAACAGCAAGGGAGCGTTCGACAGCGGCTCGCGCTCCAGCCCCGAAACCTACGTCGGCAACCGCACGATCCACTGGGAAGCCGATGTCGTGCTGCACGGCGGCAACCCGCAGCTATACATTGGTGCTGACGGCACGGTTCTGAAGCGCTACGGGCTGGCAGCGACCATCGGCTCGACCCCATTGAACGTCGGCGATACCGTCGCGCCGGGGTCGATCATCGTCGTGCAGCCGATCGTCAACACAGGCGGTGCGACGGCCGACTTCACGATCAACGCAAATCCAGATGCAGGGGGCACTCGCAACCTGACCGGTACGGCCGGTAGCTTCCAGATCCAGTCGACTTTCGACTTCGTGCGCATCTACAACTGGTCGGACCGCGATCTAGTTGTCAATGGCATCAGGGTCGTGAACCTCGACCTGTTGGCGGCGACAGTCAGCGAGCGCGCGTACAACCAGGTGAACAATTTCCGCTACACGATTCGCCCGCCGGTGTTCGTTGACAGCAGAGTGGAAATCGTCAACTACCGCGTGTCCGGCGCCGCCAACTCGCTGACGTTCGCCGGCCAGGTTTACAACCCCATCGGAGTCGTGGTCGTCGACAACCGTAACGGCGATGTGCTGTCCAATGCCGGGCTCGTGGCTATCGTCGCGAACGAGGTGGAGCTGTTCGCCCTGAACGGCTCGATCGGCCAGCTCTCGCCGCGGACCCCCATTGCGGTGCACCTCATCGAAAGCACCTATGCGGCCGGGACCGGCCTTGCGACCCGCACGATTTCGATCGCAGCAGAGGCGTTCGGCGATGTTGTGCTCGACCTCACCTCCATCCGTCGCAGCGCCACTGCCACCCCCCTCGCCTGGACGATCGGGTCGCTGCGCGCCGGAGGAACCCTCGACGTCGGGGTCGCGGACACGCAGGTGGGAACAGATCCGGCACCGTACATGGCGCATGAGATCCAGGACAACGTCTACGCGCAGCCGGGGGAAACTGGGCCTACGGCGGCACCGTGGCGCCGACCGGGCGATACTCGACATACTTCTTCCCCGACGGTGCTTTCTCGTTCACCGATCCCCTGCTCATTGCTTTCGGGACGACCACGAGCACGGTTGACAGCACGTACCGCTTCACCGATCTCGCCGCGGGCGAGGTGATTGCGGTACGCCACCCGTCGACGTCCACGATCATCACTTTCGATCTGACGACCGACGTCGATGCGACCCTCTTCAGCAGTCAGGTTCCCACGCGGCAATTCTCGGTATCTGATGGGTCTGGGCGTATCGACCTCCTGACCAATGGCGCAATCGTCGCCGTAGAGACCATCGGGGACCTCCTCGTCGGCACGATCGAGTCGACGGGGTCAAACGTGACCCTCACAGCATCCGACAGCGGCGCGTCCATCGTCGATGTGATCGACGACGGGGCCGCTCGCGTGATCGGCAACACTGTCACGCTCACCGCGAACGGCACGATCGGTCGTGTCGATCCGATCGCCAACCCGCTCGAGATCCGGTCGTCGAACTCGGCGCGCGGCACCTTCGTCGCGACAGCACCGCTTGGCGTGTTCGTGTCGCAGGTGACCGGCAACCTGATACTTGGTTCGGTCGTGGCCGCCAACGGGAACGTCTCGCTGGCCTCGCTCGACGGATCGATTCTGAACGATGTCGACAACGGTGTCGTGCGGGTCACGGGAAACAGCATCGACCTCATTGCGATCGGCGGTCGTGTCGGAACCGCTGGCGTTTCCGCGGACATCGTCATTGACACGGCTGCGGACGGTCGTCTACTCGCCGACGGCGAGCAGGGTGTGTTTGTCACCGAGGCGAGCGGTTCGCTGAACGTGCTCCTCGCGACAGCATCGGACGGCGCAGTGCGCATAACAGTCCCCTACGTTGCTGGCGCGCCGAGCGAGAGCATCACCCTTCTGCCGACAGGGATCTCTGTGGATGGCACGAGGGTAGTCGCCGAGGGCGGCGTGGATGCGTCGGAGACCGTCGAACTGCGGGCGGGCAATGATGTGTGGGCACCCCTCGGAACACGGATTACCGGCGCAATGGTCATCGTGCGCACCGCCCACGGTCAGAACCCGTCAGCGCCGGTGGCGACCACGGCATCCTTCGGCGGAGCTATTTCCGGTACTGCGACCAACGCAACGATCGAAGTCTTTGGCGGGTACGGCAACGACACGGTCGTGTTCTTCGAGACCGTGCTGAACGGACAGACGGTCGTCTACGGCGGCCCGTCGACGACGTTGGTGGGCAACGACGGCGACGACACCGTGGTCATCACGCGAATCACCATCGTCCCGGGTACTCATCTCGGCACTGCGGCCGATGAATTCTTCGGTCTGCCGGTTGCGAATTCGCTGCGGGTTGACGGGCAGAACGGCTCGAACCACGTCGAGGTCACAGTGTGGGGCATCGACGATCCGGAGGAGCGCGAGACCAGGATCGAGGTCGTCGGAACGGGAACAGATCCGTTCGCGATCAACACCCTGACCGTGAACGCCGGCGACGGCAACGACGTGGTGCTGCTGCGCGTGGTCGCCTTCGTACCGGGCCTCGTTGCGAACCGACCGGCAGTGGTCGCCGTCGCAAGCGGCGACAACACGGTCGAGCGGATCAGCTACGACCGCAGCGTCAATGGCAAGCTCACTGTCAACGGTCTCGGCGGCAATGACACCTTCGTGCTCGATGACACGAGTTCGCCACTGACCGTGAATGGCGGCGAGGGTGACGACACCTTCATCGTCGGCCAGTTCTTCGAGACCGAGCGCACCGCACCGAACGTCTCGGCTGAGGATGCCTTCCCCACTCTTCAGACCGACTCCGGCTGGCTCAGCCCCGGGATCAGCCGACCCGCTGTGCTCTACGGTGGGGCCGGCAATGATCGCTTCGTCGTGAACGCCAACCAGTCGGAGTTGCGCCTCGAGGGCGGGACGGGCGACAACGAGTTCGTCTTCGTCACGAGTACTGTTACGACCGTTGTTGCCGACACGACGGATCCCGCTGACACCTCTGGCACCGCTGATCCCGCGGAGCCGACAACTGTGACCGAGTACGTCGAGCACGGGTTTGTCTCGATCGACGGCGGATCGGGGAGCAGTTCGCTTACGGTCGTTGCTGCGAACCCGGCAGCCGTCGTGTTCGACTCACTCTGGTGGACGGTTGTGGGGGCAGGGCTCGCCCTCGACCTCTACGGCTTCACAAGCGAGCCTGTCTTTGACAGCTCCGCGATCATTCCGCAGGCGGTCGGCCTTCCCGGCGAAGATGGCGTCCAAGCGTCACTGAGCACCCTCCCCGTTGGTGTTACTCCTCCGTACGTGTTCGCCGGTCGCGGAGACGCGTCTCCGATCATCATTACGGAGACAGGCGGATGGACGAACGTGCATCCCGATGGTCCGTTGACGGACTCATACACAATTCGTCTGGCGACGGCTGCCCTCTCAACCGTGTACATCACAATCACCTCTGCCTTCGGCGGCGGCAGCCCCTTCGCACTGTTCTCGATCGACGGCGGCCTCAACTGGCTGGCGAGCGTGGTCCTGGCTATCGCAGCAGGTGACCTGAGCGAACACGAGGTGCTCGTTCGATGGGCCGACTCGGCCGTGACGCTGGCCGACCTGCCCTCCGGTTCGGGGGTTGTCACGCTGAGCCACACGGTGGCAAGCAGCGACCCGGCCTTCGACGGCATCGACGTGCGAAATGTCTACGTCAACCTGTTCAAGGAAGCGGTCGTCGAGCCAGACGTTCCCAGCACGATTCCGACCGGTCTCGCAGCCACAGGCGCCGAGAGCTTGCCTACCCTGTGGTTCGCACTGCTCCTGCTGCTGCTGGGCACACTTCTCCTGCCCGCGGCGCGGCGCCGTCGCGGCCTCGGCCACTGAGACAGGGCCACCCAGGGCTTAGGGTTGCCCAGTGACCGACCGACCCGACGCCGCACTCGAGTCGTTGCTGGGCACGTTGCGGCGGCGCCCCGACGTGGAGAGCGCCGAGCTGCGCGCGTGGGATGCTGCCGATCGCTATCTGCTCGATACCGCAGCCCCGTTACTCAGTGCGCAATCTGATGCGATCGCCGTGATCGACGACACGCACGGTGCCCTGACGATCGCTTCGCTGGCTCGCGGAGCACCGCGTGTGCGCGTGCACCAGGACAGCTTGGTTGCGCGACGCGCACTCGATGCGAATGCGGCGCACGTCGGCCTTGCCGAATTCAGCCACCACGCGCTTGCCGACGTCGTCAGCCCGGATGTGAGCCTGATCCTGCTTCGGCTGCCCCGCTCCCTCGACCACCTCGATGCGATTGCCCGCACGGTGGCCCGCAGCGCTCACCCGAACGCAGTTCTCCTGGCGGGTAACATGCTCAAGCACATGACACCGAGCCAGAACGAGGTGCTGCGCGTCAGCTGGGATCGAGTGGATGTCACGCTGGCGCGCCAGAAGGCACGGCTGCTGGTGGCGCATCATCCGCGCGCGGCCGAGCTCGCCGATCCCGCGGTTGGGGCGGATGCCGCGCACGCGTTGCGAATCGTCGCGCACGCGGGAGTATTCGGCGGCGCTTCGCTGGATCTCGGCTCCCGCGCCCTGCTCGATGTCGCCGACCAATGGCCCGACTACGTCACCGCGATCGACCTCGCCTGCGGGTCAGGTGTGCTTGCGGTGCGTCTTGCTCGCCGATCACCGACGGCCCGCGTCATCGCGAGCGACTCTTCGGCCGTTGCGGTCTCGAGCGCTCGCCTCACCGCCGAGGCGAACGGCGTCACCGTCGAGGTCGTGCAGGACGACGGACTCGGCCTGCAGGCGACGGACAGCGCCGATCTGATTACGCTCAATCCGCCTTTCCACGCGGGGGCAGCGGTGCACACGGGGATCGCGCTGCGACTGTTCGCCGAGGCGGGGCGTGTCCTGCGCCCCGGCGGGCAGTTGTGGTGCGTGTGGAACAGCCATCTCGGCTACCGGGCGGCGTTGGAGAGGCTCGTCGGGCCGACGCGGCAGATCTCCCGCACCCCGAAATTCACGGTAACCGCGTCGCGAAAGGCCCTCGGCACCCAATGATGGGCGCACGTTTCGCTGCAAGCGAGTGACCAGAGGTAGCGCTGGGAGGCATCCACTCCCTAAAATTGAGTCAGACAGACTCAAGTTTGGGGAGAGCGTATGGCGAACATGCAGGGCGCACCGTCCACGCAGGACGAGCAGAAGTCTGCCCTGGAGCAGTACGGAATCAATCTCACTGAGATCGCGAAGAGCGGAAAGCTCGACCCGGTCATCGGACGGGACGCCGAAATCCGCCGCATCAGCCAGGTACTCACCCGCCGCACCAAGAACAATCCCGTGCTCATTGGCGAGCCCGGCGTCGGCAAGACCGCAGTTGTCGAAGGCCTCGCGCAGCGCATTGTCGCGGGGGACGTCGCGGACTCCCTCAAGGACAAGCAGCTCGTCTCCCTCGACCTCGCAGCCCTCGTTGCTGGCGCGAAATATCGCGGCGAGTTCGAGGAGCGCCTGAAGGCCGTGCTGCAGGAGATCAACGACTCCGACGGGCAGGTCATCACCTTCATCGACGAACTGCACACCCTCATGGGGGCCGGTGGTGGTGAAGGGTCGGTCGCGGCAGCCAACATGCTCAAGCCGATGCTCGCCCGCGGCGAACTGCGCATGATCGGTGCTACGACCCTCAATGAGTACCGCGAGCACATTGAGAAGGACGCAGCCCTGGAGCGGCGCTTCCAGCAGGTGTTCGTCGGCGAACCCAGTGTCGAAGACACCATCGCGATCCTCCGCGGCCTCAAGGAACGCTATGAGGCACACCACAAAGTGACGATTGCCGACTCCGCCCTGGTTGCCGCTGCATCGCTGTCGAACCGGTACATCTCCGCAAGGCAGTTGCCCGACAAGGCCATCGACCTCGTCGATGAGGCGGCAAGCCGACTGAAGATGGAGATCGACTCCTCCCCCGTGGAGATTGACGAGCTCAAGCGTGCCGTTGACCGGTTGCGCATCGAGGAGCTCGCCCTCAAGAAGGAGAAGGATGCCGCGTCGAAGCAGCGTCTGGAGAAGCTTCGCCACGACCTCACCGAGCGGCAGTCGACCCTCGACGAGCTGGAGAAGCGCTGGAAGATCGAGAAGTCATCGCTGCATGATGTCGGTGACCTGAAGACCAGGCTCAACGACGCACGCATCGAGCTCGACCGCGCCATGCGCGACCAGCGGTACCAGGACGCGTCGAAATTGAACTACGAGACGATCCCCCAAATCGAGAAGGCGATTGCGAACGCCGAGCCTCTTGATGATTTCGGACCCCGCATGGTCAACGATCAGGTGACCGACGAGGACATCGCCGCCGTCGTCGCCGCGTGGACGGGCATCCCGGTGGACCGCCTGACCCAGGGAGAGACCGAGAAACTGCTCAACCTTGAGAACGAACTCGGCCGGCGCCTGATCGGCCAGAAGGATGCCGTTCGCACGGTCAGCGAAGCGGTTCGACGTTCACGGGCAGGTGTTTCGGACCCCGACCGCCCCACCGGCTCGTTCCTCTTCCTCGGCCCCACCGGAGTGGGCAAGACGGAACTCTCGAAAGCGCTCGCCCACTATCTGTTCGATGATGAGAAGGCGCTCGTTCGCATTGACATGAGCGAGTACGGGGAGAAGTTCTCCGTCTCCCGCCTGCTCGGTGCGCCTCCCGGCTATATCGGTTTCGAGCAGGGCGGCCAGCTCACCGAGGCGGTGCGCCGGCGCCCGTACTCGGTCATTCTGCTCGACGAGGTCGAGAAGGCGCACCCCGAAGTGTTCGATGTGCTGCTGCAGGTGCTCGATGAGGGGCGGCTGACCGACGGTCAGGGCCGCACGGTTGACTTCCGCAACACCATCCTGATCCTCACGAGCAACCTCGGCAGCCAGTTTCTCACCGACCAGGATCTCGAATGGGAGCAGCGGACCGCCGCCGTACAGGACCTCGTGCGCCAGGCGTTCAAGCCGGAGTTCGTCAACCGCCTCGATGACATCGTCGTGTTCGCCCCGCTCACTCATGAGGACCTCGCGCAGATCGTCTCGCTCTATGTAGACAGCCTTGCCGAGCGGCTCGTCGACCGCAGGCTGGAACTCGCGGTGACTCCGGATGCCAGAAGCTGGCTGGCCGAGCGCGGCTACGATCCGATCTACGGGGCGCGGCCCCTGCGGCGACTGATGCAGCGCGAGATCGACGACAGGCTCGCCCGAGCACTGCTGGCCGGCGACATCAGGGACGGCGACACCGTGCGGGTCGATCTGAACGACGACCAACTCACCGTGTCGCGGTTCGAGACGGCAGAGGTTCCCTGACCCTCGACGAAACCAGGAGTCAGATGCCCGGTTCGGGTGCCAGTGGCGGCGAACTTTCTCCACCCCTGCGGCGTTTGAGGATGCGCCAGATCGCGACAACAGCTGCGATGAGCACGAGCGCGTCATCGCCGAACCCGAGTGGCCCGACGAGCAGTTCCGGGACGACATCGATGGGCGATGCACCGTAAATGAGAGCCCCGACGGCGATGAGGATGGATTTGAGAACGGGCTTCATGGTTTCAGCCTAGACCGGGGCGGGGTCGGGATCGACCCCCCGCGAACCTGCAAATCGGCAGTCTCCCACGGCACACCCGAATCGAAGAGGATGATGCCGACCATGATGATGCACACCATGAGGCCGAGCCCCAGAAGTGCGACACCGAAGGCGATTCGACGCTTGGCGAGCCGCACAACGCAGATGATCGTCATGGCGAGGGCAGCGATCGCGGGCCCGAATGCCGCGATCCAGATTCCCCACTGGACGGGACTCTCGGCGCACACAGCACCTTCCGCGCAGGCTGTCGCCGAGAATCCGAGACCGAGTCCGATGATGAGCGCGATGACCGCGAGAACCACCATGAGCACAACGAGGAAGACCGTGAGAGCGACGTCCCATGAGTAGGGCGCTCTGCGGAGGATTCTGGTGGTCGTCATCGATCAGGACGCCAGTTCGGCACGAATCGCTGCCACGAAGGCGTCGATGTCGCTCTCGGTGGTGTCGAAGGCGGTCATCCAGCGCACCTCGCGTCGTGCAGGATCCCAGTCGTAGAAGCGGAACGAAGCTCGAAGGCGGTCGGCCACCCCTTCGGGCAGTATCGCGAACACAGCGTTCGCCTGGGTGGGCTGGGTGAACTCGATGCCGTTGATCGAGCCCGTCTCGAGCGCCGCCCGCAGCCGCGCCGCCATCGCGTTCGCGTGCCCGGCCGAGCGCAGGTAGAGGTCGTCGGTGAGCAGGGCGATTAACTGCGCGCTCACGAAGCGCATCTTGGATGCCAGCTGCATGTTGAGCTTGCGCAGGTAGATGAGTCCGTCACTCACTGAAGGGTTGAGCACGACGACGGCTTCGCCGTAGAGGATGCCGTTCTTGGTTCCGCCGAAGCTCAGGATGTCGACCCCGGCATCCGTCGTGAATTCGCGGAAGCGGCACACCGAGGGCGGCTGCCGCGTTCGAGATGCGTGCGCCGTCCATGTGCAGCGTCATGCCGCGGGCGTGCACGTGGTCGGCGATCGCGCGCACCTCGTCAACGGAGTACAGCGTGCCCAGCTCGGTCGTCTGCGTGATGCTCACCGCGAGAGGTTGGGCGCGGTGCTCGTCACCCCAGCCCCAGGCTTCAGTGTCGATGAGTTCGGGCGTGAGCTTGCCGTCGGGAGTGTCGACCGTGAGCAGCTTGAGTCCGCTGATGCGCTCGGGGGCGCCGTTCTCATCGGTGTGGATGTGTGCGGTCGAGGTGGCGATGACGGCCCCCCAGCGTGGCAGCATGCTCGTGAGGGCGGTGACGTTGGCGCCCGTGCCGTTGAACACAGGGAACACCTCCGCCTGTTCGCCGAAATGCCCCCGCATGACCTCCTGCAGTCGTGCGGTGTAGACATCCTCGCCGTAGGCGATCTGGTGACCGCCGTTCGCCGAAGCGATCGCGGCGAGCACTTCAGGGTGGGCGCCGGCGTAGTTGTCGGAGGCGAAGCCGCGGTGGTTTACGTCGTGTATCTGCACGGTGACAGTCTCTCCTATCTGTGGTGCGCTTGCGGCGCCGCGCGGCTTAATCGGTGACGCGGATGCGTGTGCCGTTGAGCTGCGCGGTCGGTGTCGCCCAGAGTGCGCAGACTGCATCCCCGATCGAGCTCGCCTTCGTGTAACCCTCGCCCTCGCCAATCGCCTTGACGACGAGTGTCACTGCAGCTGCCGTGCCCGCCTTGGCCCAGCCGCTCGCGAGCGCACGGACCCACGTCTCCGCCGCTGCCTTGGCCGCCGCATAATTCGCGTTGCCCCAGGTCGGGCGTTCGACGCTCGTCGAGCTGACGATCGCGAAACGACCCGCTACCGCTTGACCAAGTTCCTCGCGGAAAGCGAGCGTGACGTTGCGCAGCGTCGTCACGAGCCGGGATTCCAGCCACAGCCAGTCCTCGTCATCCTGACCGCCGCGCCAGCCGCCGACGAGGTGCATGACGCCGTCGACACTGCCGTGCTCCTCACGCACGCGCGCCGCGAGCTCGATCACCGCAGCGGCATCGGTCAGGTCGCAGACATACCGGGCCGACGCGGCCACGCCGTCAAGGCGGGCGCGCGTCGGTGCCGACTGCGATGACGCGAGCGCCATCCGCTCTCCAGGGCTGTACAGACGGCGATTCCGGCAGGGCCGGTCGCGCCGGTGACAACGACGATTCTCGCTGGTTCAGTCAACCCGCGAGCTTCCGGTCATGCCGGAAGTCGACTCGATCACGTCGGCCATCTTCTTCTGCAGTGCCTCGTAGAACATCGACAGCGGGAACTCGTCATCCATGACCGCGTCGGTCAGCCCCTTCGGAGGGCCCTCGAGCGGAGGTCGCGAACTGCCCACTTCGAGGCGGGATGCGGCGATGAGCGTGCCGCGACACGAGGTCGTACGCTGCCAGCCAGTGAGCCACCTTCGGGCGGTCGATCGAGCGCCAGTAGAGGTCGTCGATCGCCTTGCCGAGGGCGACCACGACATCGGGCACATGCATCCCAGTCGATGGCGAGCTGCGTGTCGGTCCAGTGCAGCACGTGGTGCTGGTGCATCCAGGCGAACAGCAGCTGGCCACCGAGTCCGTCATAGTTGCGTACGCGGCTGCCCGTGATGGCGAACCGGAAGATGCGGTCGAAGATCACCGCGTACTGCACGTAGCTTGGCGTGTTCGCGGGTCACCTCATCCGTGTCTTCAGCGCGCTCGAGCTTCACGGCCTCGCGGAAGGCGGTCAGGTCGCACCGCAGCTCCTCAAGGGAGTAGAGGAAGTACGGCATCCGCTGTTTGATCATGAACGGATCGAACGGCAGGTCACCGCGCATGTGGGTGCGGTCGTGGATGAGGTCCCACATGACGAAGGTCGCGCTCCGTCAGGCTCTGGTCGTCGAGCATCCGCTGCGCATCGTCTGGCAGTTCGAGCTTCGTGATCTCGGCGGCAGCCCTCACGACTCGCCGGTAGCGCGCGGCTTCGCGGTCAGCGAAGATCGCGCCCCACGTGAACGTCGGAATCTCGCGCATCGCGACCGTCTCGGGGAACAGCACGGCCGATTGGTGTCGTACCCGGCGGTGAAATCGAGAAAGCGGATCGGCACGAAGAGCTCGTTCGAGTACGTCCCCTGCCTCCAACTCGGCGACGAACTCGGGCCAGAGCACCTCGATGAGCACGGCCTCGACCAGTCGGTCGCTGCTGCCGTTCTGGGTGTACATCGGGAACACCACGAGGTGCCGCAGGCCATTCACCCGGTGCTGCTGGGGCTGGAACGCGAGCAGTGAATCGAGGAAGTCGGGCACGCCGAAACCGTCGGCAGCCCAGCGCTCGAAGTCGGTCACGAGTGCACTCAGGTAGGCCTCGTCGTGCGGGAACGACGGCGCAAGCTGCTCGATCGACGCCGTAATGGTGTCGACACTCTTGCGGGCGTCCGCGTGCTGCTTGCTGTCAGGGATGCTGCCATCCTGAAGCTGCAGGGGGCGGATGCTCGCAGCCGCATTCTTGAGAGCGAGCCAGGCCGGGTGGTTCACGATGTCTTCGACGACCTCGGGTTCTCCGATGATGGCGCTATTCGTCGCTGTCTTGGGCATGGCTGAACCTCCGATCCTTCTCGTGAAAACTGCTTTGCTCCAGCGTAGCCGCGCGCACGCGCCATTTGGTTGCGGCCTTCGGCGCAAAAGTGCGCCGGTTCGGGCGCTAACGCAGTAGTCCGCCACAATGGGCAGGTGACGGGCGTGCTGGTTGGGTTTGCGATCATCGGTTTCATCGTGCTGGTGGGGTGGATGATCGGTCGCACACGCATTCTCGGTGAGCATTCACTCTTCGTCCTCAGCCGGCTCGTGTTCTTCGTTCTCGCGCCGAGTCTCCTCTTCACAGTGCTCGCGGATGCCGACGTGGCCACCCTGTTCTCGAGCGTTCTCGGCGTCACGGCAACTGCTGCCGTCGTATCCATGCTGATTTTCGGCCTGATCGCCCGCCTCGTATGGAAACGCGGGCTCGGCGAAACGGTGGTCGGAGCCGCGTCATCCGGTTATGTGAACGCGAACAACATCGGCATCCCGGTCGCGTTCTACGTTCTCGGGGATGCGGCGCTGTCTGCACCCGTGATCCTTTTCCAACTGATCATTCTCGCCCCGATAATCCTCGCTGCCCTCGACAGCGCTACCGCGGGGTCGGTGTCAGTCGGACGCGTCCTGCTGCGCGTCGTACGCAATCCGATCATCCTCGCCTCCGCGCTCGGTGCGATGCTCGCGATCACAGGCATTGAACTGCCCGAGCCCGTCATGGAGCCGTTCCGCATCATCGGTGCCGCAGCGATTCCCACGGTGCTCCTCGCCTTTGGCATCTCGCTGCACGGGCAGCGAATCCTCGAAGCCGGATCCCAGCGCCGCGACGTCATCCTCGCCTCCGCGATCAAGCTCGCGGTGATGCCGGTCGTCGCCTGGCTGGTCGGTTCCGCATTGTTCTCGCTTGAGGGCAGCCAACTCTTCGCCGTCGTGCTGCTCGCGGGACTGCCCACCGCACAGAACGTGTTCGTGTACGCGCAGCGCTATCAGCGCGGTGTCACTCTCGCCCGGGATACCGTGCTCATCACGACGGTCGGCTCCGTACCCGTGCTCCTGATCGCCGCCGCCCTGCTGACCTGAGCGGTCAGAGGTCGTTTCGCCGCAGCCAGTCGAGCAGCACCGTCTCGAACTCTTCGGGCTGTTCGAGGTTCGGAAGATGTGCCGAGTCCGCGAAGCGGTGGCCCTCCGCAGCGGGCAGGGTGGTGAGCAGGAACTCGTACTGGGCGAGCGCGACCGTCATGTCGTGCTCCCCCACCATCACGAGGGCCGGCACAGCGACATCCGTTATCCGCTCGTACGCGGGCGGGTCGAGCGGAATCACGACCGGGGCTTCGTCCACATGGGGCAGATTCTGGCGGTTCAGTTCGTACGCGCGCTCCACGAAATCGGGGTCGAGGTCGGCGCTGTCGCGGAGGGGCCCCACAGCCCAGAGCTCGGCCTCAAGACGCAGCAGGAGGTCCCAGTCCTTCGCCTCGTAGGCCGCGTCCATCGCGTCGAACAGCTCGTCCTCCCGCGCGGTCATCTCCAATTCGGGAAACCCGCTCGGGCCTGAGCCGATGACGCAGAGACCACGGATGCGCCCGGGCGCTTCGAGCGCGACGTCGATAGCGATCGTGCCGCCGCGGGAGCAGCCGATCACAGTCGCCTTGTGCACCCCCAACGAATCGAGCACGGCGAGAGCATCCGCCCGGTTGGAGAAGTCGACATTCTGGGTTTCCGTGAGCCCGAAGCCGCGGGTATCGAAGCGAACGACGAAGTGTTCCCGCGCGAGGGCCTCAACCTGGGGATCCCACATTCGCAGGTTCGCTATGCCGGCATGGATCAGCAGCAGCGCCGGTGCCTCCGGGTCACCGGTTGTCTCGACATAGAGGGCGGCACCATTGTGCTCAACGTGGGGCATAGCTTCACGCTACCCGACGGCCTTCGACCGCCCGCTAGAAGATCATCGGCCGGTCGTCATCATCCTCGGTGGGAAGGTCGAGGTCGACCACAACGGGCACATGATCGCTCGGCGCATCGCCCTTCCGTTCGTCACGGTGGATGCTCGCATCCGTCACCAGTTGGGCGAAGGCGCCCGACCCGAGGATGAAGTCGATGCGCATGCCCTCGTTGCGGGGAAAACGCAACTGCTGGTAGTCCCAGTAGGTGTACCCCTGCACACCGCGGGCGCGAACGACATCGGTGAGCCCGACAGCCTCCAGTGCGGAGAACGCATCGCGCTCCGGCTGGCTCACGTGCGTGCTTCCCTCGAAGAGGGCGACATTCCAGACGTCGGTGTCGAACGGGGCGATGTTGAAGTCTCCCATCAGCGCGAGAGGCTGATCAGGGTTTGCGGCGAGCCAGCCCCTGGTGTCGTTGGCAAGGGCGGCGAGCCACGCAAGCTTGTAGTCGTAGTGCGGATCGAGCAACTCACGACCGTTGGGCACGTACAGGCTCCACAGTCGCACCCCGTTGACCGTGACACCGAGAGCGCGGGCTTCCAGGGGCAGCTGGCCCGCAACATCCACTTTTCCGAATCCGGGGGACGACGGGAACCCGACCAGCGGATCCTCAATCGGCAGGCGGCTCGCGAATGCGACGCCGTTCCACTGGTTGAGACCGTGCAGTTCGACTTCGTAGCCCGCGTCGGCGAACGGTTCGAACGGAAACTGGTCCTCGCGGCACTTGATCTCCTGCATGGCCAGCACATCGACGTCGTTGCGGCCGAGCCAGTCGACCACCCTCCCGACGCGGGTGCGGATCGAGTTGACGTTCCAGGTGGCTACGCGCATGCCCTAACGCTACTTGTCCCGGGCGGTGAAGTACTTTCACTGAGTCTGGGGTCGTCCCTCAAAGTGGGCGGTGCCCGGAGGGCGTCCTTCGGCATAGCCTGTGATGGATGAATGACGACGACTTTGACTTCAACGGGGTGGTGGCCGCTGACCGACAGGACAATCGTCGATCCCTCCTCGTTGTCTCGGCCGGAGTGCTTGTCATTGTCGCAGCCAGCGTTGCCCTGATGAGCGGGGAGTCGAACACTCCTGAGCTCGCCGCACCGGTTCCGCAGCCCACTTCGTCGGGCTCGATCCAGCTGCCGACGGCTCCTTACGACGGCGACTGATCAGTTCGCGGGCGCCCGTCGCCGTCGCGACGGGTTACTATCCTTTTCTGATGAAGATTGCGCGGCAGCACCTGATTGAGCATGTCCTTGAGCAGGCCGTGTTCCACGGAGACTTCACATTGTCGAGCGGCAGGCAGGCGAATTACTACATCGATCTGCGTCGTGTCAGCCTCGACTACCGTGTCGCCCCGCTCATCGGCCAGGTCATGGTTGACCTGATTTCCGACATACCCGACGTTTATGCGGTCGGGGGGCTGACGATGGGTGCTGACCCGATCGCGGCAGCGGTGCTGCATCAGGGTGCCGCGCTCGGGAAGACCTATCACGCCTTCGTCGTTCGGAAGGAACCCAAGGATCACGGCAGGGGTCGCCAGGTGGAAGGCCCCGACCTTGAGGGCAGGCGGGTCGTCGTGCTCGAAGACACGTCGACGACCGGGGGGTCACCGATGGCCGCCATCGAAGCACTGAAGAAGGTCGGCGCCGAGATCGCGGCTGTCGCCGTGGTTGTGGATAGGAACACCGGCGCGAAAGAGGTCATCGAAGCAGCCGGCTACCCGTATCGCGCAGCCATCAGCCTCGCTGATCTCGGATTGGCCCAATGATCGACGACAAAGACGAATTCGCCGACGACAGCGATTGGCTGGCGGGGCAGTTCGAGCCGACTGCGGAGGTTCCGAGAGTACTGCCGCCTGGTGCCGAACCGTCCGCGCCCGTTGCCGGTCGCCCGTTGCCGCCGCCCGGTGTCGCTCCGCTGACCCCGACAGGTCCGCCTCCCGCCGCTCCGGCCGCCCCGCCTTTCAACGGTTCGTTCGGCGGCCCACCTGCTGCTTCCCCGCCGACGTCCGCAGGTTCACCGTTCACTCCCCCGACAGCGCCGCCGCCCGCCGCCGCCCCCACTGCTCCGCCGCCGTACACGCCCCCGCAGTTCGTGCCCTCGACGCCACCGCCACCTGCACCCTCGTCTGCTCCTGCTCCTGCCACCCCTCCTGCTGCTGCCACGCCTGCCACCCCTCCTGCATCTGCCCCTGCGGCGCCACCTCCCGCGCCGGCTCCTGCGGCCAGTGCGCCATTCACCTGGGATCTGCGGCCCGGCGATTCCGCGGATGATCCTGCGCCCCGTGAATCACCGACCAGTGCGCCGTACGTACCGCCAATGGCACCGCATGCCCCCGCGCCCCCCGAGTTCACGTTCACCCAGCTCCTGTCGACTGAGCCTGCCCTGTCGACTGAGCCCGCCCTGTCGACTGAGCCTGCCCTGTCGACTGAGCCTGCCCTGTCGACTGAGCCTGCCCTGTCCACTGAGCCTGCCCTGTCGACTGAGCCCGCCCTGTCGACTGAGCCCGCCCCGTCACCTGTGCCTCCGCCACCGGCCGAGCCGGCGCCATCCGCGCCATCCGCGCCTCCCGCGGCTTCCCCCGCGACCGGACCGTTGACGCAGGCGATGAGTTGGGAAGATCTGACCGCTCCAGCTGATTCCGGCCCCGCCACCGAGCTCTTCACGCCCGTGTTCTCCGACGCCGCTGAACCCACCATGGCTGTGGGGGAACAGCCCACAGCGGTGCTTGCCGACCCGGATTCCGTGCTTGATTCGCTTTTCGGCGAAACCCAGTTCCGCACCTACGACGGGGCGACACCCGCGGAGCCCCTCGTGTCGGACGAAGAGCCGCCGCCGAAACCGCCCATGCAGCGGTCGCAGAAGATTCTCATCTGGTCCGCCGCTTCACTCGTGACGATCCTTGCTTTGGTTGCGCTCTACTTTCTGGGCAACCGTTTGGGCAGCGCAGCTCTCACCGCCGCGGAGGAGCCTATTCCGACGGCAACCCAGACCCCAGAGCCTGAGCCCCTGGCTGCGTTCGGACCGCTGCCCCCTGGGGTGTACGACTGGGATGAGTTGCTTGGCGGCGAGTGCTTCTCTTCGTTCGAATCTGCGTGGGCCGAGACATTCCGCGTGGTTGATTGCGCTGATGAGCATCTCGCGCAACTGCTTCGGCGTGCCGAGTTCCCTGAGGATGCGACTGCACCGTATCCGGACGTCGCGGGGTTCCAGTCCCAATTGAGCCTGCTGTGCACTGACCCGACAGTGCTCAACTACAGCGTCGCGGGCCAGGTCGATGACGTGCAGTTCAGTTACAGTTTTCCGCCGACGCAGGGGGAGTGGGCGAAGGGAAACCGCACATACTTCTGCTTCGTTTCGCGAGCATCCGCGGGTCCGCTTCCCGGTGACGTGGCGGTGCCTCCCGTCGTTGAGGCTGTCACAGAGCCCGACGCCTAGGTCGAGAACGACCACCCGTCACCCAACCGGCTTGGGGTCGAGGAGGTCAGCGACGGTGTTGAGGATCTCGTCCGGACGAAACGGGTAGCGCTCAATCTCGGCCTGATCGCTGATGCCGGAGAGCACGAGAACCGTGTGCAGACCGGCTTCGATTCCCGCGACGATGTCGGTGTCCATCCGGTCACCGATCATGGCGGTGTTGCCGGAGTGGGCTCCGATTCTGTTCATTGCCGAACGGAACATCATCGGATTGGGCTTACCGACAATGTACGGTTCCCTGCCGGTCGCTTTCGTGATGAGGGCGGCGACCGCGCCGGTCGCGGGGGTGGGGCCGTCGGTGCTGGGGCCGGTGGCATCCGGATTGGTGGCGATGAAGCGTGAGCCCGCCCCGATCAGGCGGATGGCCTTCGTGATGGCTTCGAAGGAGTAGTTGCGCGTCTCACCGATGACGACGTAGTCGGGGGCGCTCTCGGTCATGACGAAACCGGCTTCGTGCAGCGCGGTTGTCAGGCCCGCCTCCCCGATGACGAAGGCGGAGCCGCCGGGCATCTGTGATGCCAAAAAGTCGGCAGTGGCGAGAGCGGATGTCCAGATTGCCTCCTCGGGAACGATGAGACCGGATGCCCGCAACCGCGCACTCAGGTCGCGGGGAGTGAAGATCGAATTGTTGGTGAGCACCAGGTACGGCTTTCCCTGGTCACGCCACTGCTGCAGCAGTTCAGCCGCACCAGCGATGGGGTTGTTCTCGTGGACGAGCACGCCGTCCATGTCGGTCAACCAGTATTCGATCTCGCTGCGATCAGTCATGCGCCAATGCTAACGAGGGAATGTTTCGGCTAATCGCCTGTCAGGAACGTCGCTGCGGGAAGCCGTCGTTTCATGACGGCGATGGCGTCAGCGCTGGTGTCGACCAGAACGAAGCGCCTGCCGAGCGCCGCCGCCACAGCGCCTGTTGTGCCGCTGCCGCCGAAGAAGTCGAGCACCCAGTCGCCTGGCGCACTCGAGGCCTGGATGATGCGCCGAAGAACGCCCTCCGGTTTTTGGGTGGCGTAGCCCGTTTTCTCCCTGCCGGTGGGGGAGACGATGGTGTGCCACCAGACGTCTGTAGGCAACTTGCCGAGGGCTGCCTTCTCGGGGGTGACAAGTCCCGGTGCCATGTACGGCTCGCGGTCGACCTCGTCTGTGTTGAAGTAGTAGCTGTCGGGATTCTTCACGTACACGAGGATCGTGTCGTGTTTGGAGGGCCAGCGGCTCTTCGTTCGTGCGCCGTAGTCGTAGGCCCAGATGATCTCGTTGAGGAAGCATTCCCGCCCGAAGAGTGCGTCGAGGGCTACCTTCGCGTAGTGCACCTCGCGGTAGTCGAGGTGCAGGTAGAGGGTGCCGCGGTCATCGAGCAGCCGCCATGCTTCCGCGAGTCGCGGTTCGAGGAAGCTCCAGTAGTCGGCGAAACGGTCGTCGTAGGAGTACAGCGCTCCCTTGATGGTGTCGTAGCTCTGGCCCTTGAATCCCGTGCGTGATCCGTTCTCGGATCGCGCGGTGGTCAGAGTCTGCCTGCTCTGCGTTCGGCCGGTGTTGAACGGTGGATCAAGATAGATGAGCCGGAAGGATGCGTCGGGCAGGCGCGCAATCACACCGAGGTTGTCGCCGTGGATGACAAGGTCGGGCCCGGCGGGGCTCCACTGCGAGTCATCCATTCTCAGAGGTTAACAGCCTCCCTGGGGTGGTGAGCCGACGGGGCCGGGACAATCGGAGGGAAAGCAGGAGCAGCGCCAGCGAGAGCGCGGCGAACACGGGGGCGAACCCGAGGATGAGGATGACCGCGACGCCCGCCACGGCGAGTACGACGCTCGCGGCGGCGAGGCGCAGGGAGCTGGTCTGACTTCCGAGCGGTGTGCGCCACCGGTCGTAGCGCTCGACGAGAAGCACGACTGGGCCGAGCAGGAGGGCGATCGCCAGCAGATAGAAGGGGCGGGTCTCCCACCAGAGCTGGGTCAGTGGATCGGGCATCGGCATTCTCGCGAAAATCATCGAGAGTGCGACGATCACCAGAACTGGCACATGCCAGAGATAGATCGTCATGGAGTTGCGGTTGATCGCCCTGGTCATGCTGCCGACGATCGACAGGCTCGCCACTCGGGTGAGCCACGGTTGAGCCCAGGCGAGGAGGCCCAGCTGGGCGACACCGAGCGCGAGAATACAGAGGGTGGGCGAGTTCAGGTTGTCGTACATGTCGCGGGAGTAGCCAACGCCGGTGGTGAGCACGACGAGCGCGCCGTATCCTGCGGCCCCCATCGCGAGCATGAGCCAGCGCGGGTGGCGGGCCAGGCGGCCGTCGGCGTACCAGAATCCGAGTTGTTGGATGAACAGCCAGACGAAGAGGAAGTTGAGTGCACCCAGTGAGGGCTGAAGCAGTACTGCAGTGAGCACATCGACGGCGACGGCGGCCGCGAACAGCGAAACAAGCGTGATGCGGGGTGCGGCCTCGTGCAGCCACGTCATGAGGGGAACGAGCCCGGAGCATCCCAGATAGACGGCGAGGAACCACAGGGGCTGGCCAATGCGGAATCCGACTTCGGCGAGGGTGGTCGGCGATGTTCCGACGAGCGTCAGAGTGGCGAGAGTCGCCGCGACGAGTGCGATCGGGAGCAGGGCGGGTCGGGCAAGGCGCAGGACGCGGCCACGGATGTAGTCCCCGGCGGTCGCGCCCCTGTCGCGCATCCGTCGCCAGTGGGTGAGGCTGGAGAATCCGCCGAGGAGGAAGAACAGGGGCATCACCTGCACCGCCCAGGTGGTCCAGGCGAAGATCGGGTTGCCGGAGAGGGCGTTGGTGATCTCGAGCCCGTCCTTTTCGACGGTGACGCCGACCATCATCGCGTGCAGGCCGACGACCACGATGAGGCAACTGGCCCGAACGAGATCCACGGCGAGATTGCGCGGAGTCTCAAGCTTCTCGGGGGCAGCACTGGTGGGTGTTGGCACGTTTGTCCCTAATCGCCACCGTGCTGTGACGTTGTAGGGAGATTACTGGTACTCAGGCGGTCGGGATAGTGCGGGGCGCGGTCTCACCGGAAACGTGCATGCGGGTGGTGGGTTGGGTGGTGTATTCGTGTCCGCTGGGGGAGGTCCATTTCAGTTGACCGTCGCCGGTGTGTTCCACTGCCCAGCGGGTGTGGTGTTTGAGTTGGTGGTGCCCCTCGCATGCGTGTGCGAGGTTGTCATGTCGGGATTCTCCGTCGTGTTGCCAGTCGAGGGAGTGGTCCAAATCGCAGTTGATGGCGAGGCGGTTGCAGCCGGGGAACCGGCAGGTTTCATCCCGCACCTGTAACCAGTTGCGGAGATCTTTGGGCACCGTGTAACTGTCCCGACCAACCGAGAGCACGGCACCGGTCTCCGGGTGGGTGAGGATCCGGGTGAAACTCGGGGCGTGCCCGGCGATTCGTCTCGCGGTGTCCGGGTCGATGGGACCGTAGCCGTCCAGACTGGCCGGGATCTCCTCGGTGCCGAGGAGAGTGAGTACCGGGACGGTGACGAATACCCGACCGGTGATGCCGTGCCCGAGCCCGTCACAGGTGTCGCCCATCAGCAGCAGGTCGGCGAACGCATCCGCCCGCAACTGGGTCAAAGTGCGGGGTTCCTCCGGGGACCGCAAGCCGCGGGCGATCTGGTCCAACCGGTCCCGGATGGCGAGGGCCTGCTCGGCGGGCAGGAACGCGCTCAGCCAGGCCATGCCGTCGCGGGCCGGTTCCACCAGCACCTGCCGGTCGGCCATCGACTTCTCCTTGCGCAGGGTGATCGATTCCGGATGCACCCGCTCCCTTGCCTCCCGCGCCTTGCGATCCAGTTTCGCCACCGTCAACTGGCGGGCCGCGGGCAGGATCGCCTCCTCGAAATCCTGTCGGGCTTCCACGGGCAGCGAGTTCGCGTGATCGATCACCGTTTGGGCGTGCCGGTAACTGACCGCCCCCTCCCGCAGAGCCTGATGAGTGCCCGGCAACTCATGCAGCAGCGACCGGGACTCCTCGACCAGCCGTTCCGCGGTGCGTTCGGGCAGCCGCAGTGCGCAGGCGAGTTCGGTGACGATCACCCGGCGGGCGGTCATCGCCGCATCCCACCCACCCACCTGACCAGGCCTCGTGGCATGCTCGGTGAGCTCAGCCAGCCGACGCGCCTCATCGATCAACTGGGCACGATACGCGGTGATCGAAGAGATCATGTTCTCGGTCGACACAATGCAATCGATCAACTCCCCCAGAGTCTCCGTCATCGTCAACGGAACCGACGGCGCGGCCGCCTCCGCAAGCTTGGCCGCACCCGAATCCGCCGGCGCGGCGCTCGAGGCAGCGACCGCGGCATCGCCGGCGGCACCCGCGCTACCCGAGGCCGCAGCGGGGTCGACGAACTCGACCTTGCGCTTCTTCGGCTTCTCGGGCTTTTCTTCCATGCCAACAGTCAAAACCCAGCCACTGACATTCCGACCCCGAAACAGCCCCCTGATCGGCACTTGTGGACAAGTTCTTCAAAAAATCTGTGTGAAGGAGAGGCGCGCGTCAGAACGGGTTGTAGCTGCGCTCCCCTTCGCTGATCTCACGGTTCAGTTCGGTGAGGCGACGCACGAGTTCGGGCGCGTCCTGCGCAACTGAAGTCGGCCAGCCGTACGCCGCGGCCACGGCCACATCGAGCGCCTTGTGCGCGGCGGCGAGATCGGTGAAGGCGCCTTCGTCCATGAGGTTGTAGAGCTTGGTGAGCCCCATTCGGTGCTCGAGACACAGTTCGCTGCGCAATTCATAGAGAGCGGATGCCGCGGCAGCCACCTTCTCGCGCGCACCCGCATCGACAAGGTCCGGCCATGGGAATGTCTCGAAAACTGTCGTTGGCGTGTACCGGAGTCGTGTCTCCAGGGTCGAGGACCGCGCCCACGCCCACGCGTCGTGCGCACGCGACATCAGGACACCCATCGAGTAGTCGTCGTCGAACGCGAAGACGACGTTAGCGTCGCTCGCCAGAGTCTCCCCATCTTGCCAAGTCATGAAAAGCCGCTTCCCGGTGCGGGCGGCTGCGGCGAATCGAGACATTCGCTTCAATGCTGCTCGCATTCCGGGACGGACTTCTCCATGCAGCCACCATCGATCCCGATAGAGCGGCCGATTGTTTTGGTCGCGCTCCGGTTTCACTCGCTCGCGAACCAACTTGAGCTCGGCAGCGTGAAGGCCCGCATGCTCCAGTGCCATCGAGTTGAAGTCGATTACCCACCGTGAGGGAGCTGGTACCACCAAGGTTGTTATGTCTTTGCCGTCGAGGAAAGGCCGTACTACGAGGCTTTCAGCGAGCCCGAGTACCCGTCTTTCATCCGGATCGAGCCTGAATCCGCCGCCATGCAAGCTCGCGCCGATGAAGGCCCGATCTTTATTTTGCGGCAGGATGGCCGCCTCCCAGCCGGATTCTTGTACTTCCTTGAGCGAAGAGTTGATGCCAGTGACTGAGCGGCCATCAAGGTCAAATGTCGGCGGTGCGATCAGGGGATCCTTCGCCCAATTTACGATGCTGACGTGGACCTTAGCGTCGCCGGGCCAGCGCTGGCTCGACACCGCGTCGGTAATTATTCCCCCACCGCGCACGATGTAGTCCAATGACGCTTCCCGGGCGCGATTCTGTGCGACAGAATTGGTGCCAACGAGACCTGCGCGCTGCCCCGCCTTCAAGTGGTCATGTGCTTTACGGAACCAATACACGCAGAGATCCCGTAGGCCGACTTGAAACCTGTTGTCGAGCCACCTTATGTAGTCCGCACCAAGTGTTCGGCGGAGTATCTGCGATCCAAGAAACGGCGGGTTTCCAATAATTGCATCCACTTCCGGCCAGGCGACTTGCAGCGCATCCGCCGCCTGAATGCCTGACAGGTCGATCAGCGGCAACACCGCCTCAGCCTCGCCGAACCGGTCGATCATCTGGCGATGACCCATCCACAGGGTTACCCGCGCGATCAGCACTGCAATGTGCTCTATGTCGATCCCGCGGATGTTCGCGAGCGGAAAGTAAACGCCGGCGGTCGAAGGAGCGGGCGTTCCCGCCGACTCCGCGAGAGACACCACCCGCTGTTTGATCTCCTGCTCAAGCGATCGCAATTCGCGATAGGCAACGTAGAGGAAGTTGCCGCAGCCGCAAGCGGGATCCAGCACCCGGAACGCACACAACTCGTCGAGCAGTCCGCGTGCCTCTTCAGCAGTCTTCGCCGCAGCGATGCGCTCACGCCACGGCCGGATGATCGTCGGCGTGACGATCTTCATGATGTCTGCCTCATGCGTGTAGTGGGCACCAAGGCGTTCACGGCGCTCCTCACCGAGAACACCCTCCATGAGCGAACCAAAAATGGTCGGGTCGACCGTTTTCCAGTTGAACTCGGCGGCCGACCGGAGGTGGAGAAGTTCAGCCCTGTTCATGAACACGGCGGCCGGTTTCTTGAACAGCTCGCCGTTGACGTACCGCGTTCCCGCGTAGCGCCCCTGGCGGTTATGGCTGCCCTTCTGGTTCAGCAGAGTGAAGAGGTACCCGATGTCACGGGCGGAATCCGGGTGCTCCTCCTTGAGCAGTGCATCCACCGTGTTCTGAAGCGGGTAGCCGTCGAGCATTCCCAGGTCTTCCGCGAACAGACACCAGACGAGTTGCATCGTGAAACGCTGGATCTCGTCGATGGGCGCGGCCGCGCGGTCGGCCAGGGAGGTGTACAGCTCGGCGATGTGCTTGGCGGCCTCTGCCGTGAGGGTGCGGCGGTGCTCCGAGAACACCGGCTCGCTTGACCGCGACTGCAGGAACAGCAGGGAGTCATAGCGATCGGGCAACTCAGTCAGTGGAAAGCTGATGCGGGCTTCATTCGGAAAACGCCCCGGCTCCCAGATCTCGAACTCGAGAAAGTTGCACGCAATAACGAAGCGCGCCGCCGGAATGTCCTGTGCAGAGTCCGATGACTCCTGCCAGTAGCGCCGGCGCTGATCCTTCGCCTTCTCCAGCGAGACCGAAGGCGCTTTCATCTCCACAATGAGGGTGCCCGGCCAGTGAAGATCCATGAAGCCAGCTGAACTCTTGAAGTCCTCGAACAGCGCTCCGACCTCAGAGCGGTCGGTGCCATACGCGGCGAAGAGCTCGTTCAGGAATGTCTGCGCTTCCGCTTTCTCCGAGCCCGCGTAGCCCGCCCACTTCTTGACAAACTTCTGAAGCGCTTCCTGGATCTCGAGACCGCTGCGCACGGTCAGATCAGCCGCAGGGAATCGCCAGCGTAATAGGTGTCTTGCATGAACCGCTTGTGGGTGCGCTCGAGGTCGGCGATCGCTTCCGTGAGGGCAAGTTCGATGTTGTTGTCGCCTCCACTTTTCCGCACCCGAACGAGCGCCTTCTTCGCGCGCGCAATGGTGTGCTCGAGGTTGAGCAGAACGTCGCTGATCTCGCTGAGCGCCTGCTCACGGGAGGCCTGCGCGGGAGTGCGATGGTTGTCGCTCGCCGGAATGCTCACGAGACACCTCCTTGGCCTGGAATTCTTGCACCAGTCTACGGACAGCGAGCGACACCGGGGAGGCGGCCGCGCGCATCCATTGCACTCATTCGGTGCAGTGCTCGCTGTGGGGGAGCCACTACCGTGGAGTCATGCTCACCGACTCCGACATCGAACAGGTGCTGCGCGAGAGCACGGCGAAGACCGAACGCAAATACGTCGGCGTTGCCGCGGGTGCCGTCGTGGCCGACCGGCGCGCCACGTGGGGTGCGGGCTCACTGACCGCCGGCGAGCCGGGAGGCCCGCGCGCAGACACGCTGTTCCAGATCGGCTCCATCACAAAGGTGTTCACCTCGCTCGCACTCGCCGATGCGGTGACGCGCGGTGAGCTGAGCCTGGAGACACCGCTTGGCGAGCTCATTCCCGAGACGGTGGATGCTGGACAGCCGATCACTCTCGGCCAGCTTGCGAGTCACACATCCGGACTGCCCCGGCTGCCGAAGGGGATTCTCCGGCACGGCTACCGTCAGCGCCTGGACCCGTACCGCGGATTCGGCGCCGACCAGATGTTCGAGGCACTCGAACCCGGTGGACGGGGAAAGCCCGGGAAGGTGCGCTACTCGAACTTCGGTGCCGCCCTGCTCGGCCAGGCACTGTGCCGCCAGAGCGGACTCACCTTCGAGCAACTCATCGCGGACCGCATCGCCGGGCCGCTGGGCATGACAGACACCGTTGTCGAGTTGAACGCTGACCAGCAGTCGCGAAAGGCGACCGGTCACTCGAAAAGCAAAGCGGCGGTGCCCGACTGGGATCTTGACCAGTTCGCCGGCGCGGGCGCGCTCTTCTCCACCGTCAACGACATGATGACCTTCCTTCGTGCCAACATTGATCCGGACGGCACACCGCTGGCCGCAGCATTGCGGCTCGCGCAAACCCCGCGAGCGCGAGCCAACAGGTGGCTGGAGGTGGGTCTTGGCTGGCACCTGTCGCCCTTCGGCGAACCGGGCCACAGCATCCACTGGCACAACGGCGGAACTGGCGGGTTTTTCAGCTTTACTGCGTTCGACCCAGCGGCCGAGGTGGGCGTCTTCGTCGTGAGCAACACGGCGCGTTCCGTCGACCGACTCGCGCAAGCGGTGGTGTCGAAGTTGGTTTCGGGTGGATGACGGGCTATCCGTAGACGTCTTTTCTGTGCCCCAGGCGCAGCACCAATATCAGCAACTCGTCGTCGCGAATCTCGTAGACGATTCGGTAGTCGCCGGTTCGCACGCGCCACTCGCCGGACCCTCCGACGAGTTGTGTCGCTGAAGGCGGACGCGGGTTGTTCGCCAGTAGTTCAACGGCGGCTTGGAGGCGACGCCGAGTAGGCGGGTCGAACTTGCGGAGCTCCCGGGCCGCCGAAGGCACCAGCGTGACCTTGTAGATCATGCCAACCCAAGATCAGCCTTAACTTCTTCCCACGGAATCGTTTCCTCTTGTGTGGCTGCCAGTTCGGCACGGGCGGCCTCCGCCGCCCGGATGTCAATCATGTCTTCGCTCAACTCGATGAGCCGATCCAGATCATCGCTATTGACAATCGCTGCAATGCGTCTGCCCCGTCGAGAAAGGTAGATGGGCTCGTGGAGGGTCTGGGCGCGATTGACGAGCGAGCTCAACTGGCTGCGAGCATCGGAGACGCTGATGGGGGAAGAGGCGGACATCCGCCAATTGTACTTTAGGTGCTTGAGTTGTACAAACTAAGGCCAGGTGTACTTGTCTTTCGCGAGTATGGCAA
Organism: uncultured Actinomycetota bacterium; assembly: GCA_963848065.1. Classification (GTDB taxonomy): domain Bacteria; phylum Actinomycetota; class Actinomycetes; order Actinomycetales; family Microbacteriaceae; genus CAWKBZ01. The sequence continues at coordinate 855,642 of CAWKBZ010000002.1, forward strand.
ACTTGGCTAAGTTGGCGCATAATGGAACAATGGATGAACCGGCTGAACTCAGCGTTAGCGAAGCGCGAAACAACTTCTCCAATGCGGTGAATCGCGCCGCCTTCGGCCGTGAGGTCACCTACATCACCCGCGGCCGCAACCGCTCGCGGACAGCGGCGATCGTGCCGATTGATTGGCTCGACCACTACGAAGAGCTTCTTGATCTCGAAGACGCCAGAGTCGCGCGTGAACGGCTTGAAGACATCCGCTCCGGCGCGTCCACTCCGCTGCCTGCTGAAGAGGTGTACCGCGAGCTTGGACTGTGAGCCAGGACGCGCGCATCTACGCAATCGAGTACGAGCGATCGGCGTTCAAGGACCTCCGCAACCTACAGAAGCAAACGGCGCGCCGTGTGCGCCAAGCGGTTGACGCACTCTCAACGAATCCCCGCCCGTATGGATCGAAGAAGTTGGCAGGAGCAGGAGACCTGTACCGCCTCCGCGTGGGCGACTATTGTGTGATCTACGCCATCGTCGACGAGCGAATCGTCGTGCTCATCCTGCGTGTAGCTCACCGGCGCGAGGCGTACCGGTCGCAATGACTCACTCGGCTGCCGCTAGCCTCGACACGTGACCGACGACACACCGAACCCCACCCACGAGCTCTCAACCAGTGGCGTCGGCCCGTGGCAGGGCGACTGGCCCGATGACCCCCGCTACGACCCCGCGCTTCTCGAAACCGGCGATACCCGCAACGTCATCGACCGCTACCGCTACTGGACCATGGAAGCGATCATCGCCGACCTCGACGAGCGGCGGCATCCATTTCATGTTGCTATCGAGAACTGGCAGCACGACATGAATATCGGCTCGATCGTGCGCAGCGCCAACGCCTTCGCGGCCGACACCGTGCACATCATCGGCCGCCGCCGCTGGAACAAGCGCGGCGCGATGGTGACGGACCGCTACCAGCACGTGCTCCACCACGCGACCGTCGACGACTTCACGGCCTGGGCGCACGACCAGCGAGTTGCCGATCATCGCGATCGACAACGTGCGCGGCAGTGTCGCCATCGAGTCGTACGAGTTTCCGGAACGCTGCGTGCTGCTGTTCGGCCAGGAGGGCCCCGGCCTCAGCCCCGAAGCGATACAGGTAGCGGATGCCATTGTCGAGATCACGCAGTTCGGTTCGACCCGCAGTATCAACGCTTCAGCTGCGGCGGCAATTGCGATGCATGTGTGGGTGCTGCAGCACGCGTTCTGACTGTCCGCGCTTTGGAGGACACGGTTTGTCCCCCGGAGTGGGCCCTGTTACAGGGTGAGAAGTTTTCGCTAGCATCGAGTCGGGCTCGTCCATGGGGGAGGGCCATACCCGAAGGCATTTCCGTGAAATCTACCGTTTCGGTGTCCCGTCGTTTCCGCACGCCGGCGGCCTTACTAGCTCTGGCGATCGCCTTCACTGGGCTGACAGTTCTCACGCCGTCGACACCGGCGGCGGCGGATGGGCCGGGTGAGCCCTTCAGCTGCGCGGTTCCTTCCTTCTTCGCCCAGGCCAATCCGCCGTCTGACGCGACCTACACCCAACTGTTCACCGGACAGTATCTGGCCGACGGCAGCAGCGACTGGACCACCCTCGGCAGCCAACAGGCTGGCGCCGCGAACAACTACAACGCGCTCGCCTTCAACCCGCTCGACGGGTTCCTCTACGGCGTGCTCGCAAACGGCGTGATCGTAAGGATCGACAGTGTTGGTGCGAAAACCGACCTGACCGCCACTACGCCCGCTCTCGGCAGCGCGCCAGCGACGCTGTGGGACACCGGAGAGTTCGGACCGGATGGCGTCTACTACGTCGCCAACGCCTACAACGGCGGCACCGGCGGCACCATCGTGCTTCACCGGATCGACGTCGCCACCGGGCTGACCGATGACCCCGTCACGCTGACCGGCGCGTCCGGCGTCAGCTTCGCCGACCTTGCCTACAAAGACGGATACCTCTGGGGTCACTCCTACAACTCCGGCACGACCTTCTACCGCATCAACCCCGCATCGGGACACGTGGACGCCTTCAGCTCGAGCGTCATTCCCGCGGGAGCCTACGGTGCGGCCTTCACGATGAACAACAACAACCTCGCTTTCATTGGTGGCAGCACCAGCGACGACGTGCTTGCAACGATGTATCAGGTGGCGATATCCGACCCGACCGGTGCAAACCCGGTTTTCAGCCTCGTCAACGAGGTATCCGCGCCCGCCAACGCCAGGAGCGACGCGTCGAACTGCAGCACGGCTCCGGATGCCTCGCTGTCGCTGGTGAAGGCCGGACCGGCCACGGTCGTTGCCGGCGAACAGATCGTGTGGACCCTCACCGTGACCAACGACGGCCCCGGAACGAGCTCGGGCTTCGTGCTCAAAGACGCGCTGCCAGCCGGAATCAGCAATGTGGTTGTCACCAGCAACAGCGTGGATGTCGGCGAAGCGTGCGAGGTCGTGTCAAGCGATATCACCTGCAACGGTGGCCGCTTGCTGCTCAACGAGACGGCTGAAATTGTGGTCACCGCGACCGCACCCGCGCAGGTCGGTGCGCTGGTCAACACCGCGAGGGTCATCGGCAACGAGGACCCGAACCCGGATGGCCCCGTTGCCGCGAACACTGAAGTGACCTATGCGACCTTGGCTGGCGCTCCGATTGAGCTCACCATCACTGGAGTGGTCACTGGGCTCACCCAGCCGACCAACGGCGTGGTGACCTCGGCCGACAACGGCAATCTCGTGTACACCCCCGCTGTCGGCTTCTCCGGCGTCGACTCCTTCACCTACATGCTCGACGGAAGCCAGGTCACCGTCCATATCACCGTGTCGCCCACCGCGGGCGATGATGCGGCGAGCACCGGCATCAACGAGCCAGTGACAATCCCGGCTGCCACCCTGCTGGTCAACGATGTGGGCACCAACCTCACCATCAGCGCGGTCGGCTCGCCGATCAACGGAACCGTCGCGCTCGTCGGCGGCGACCCCGTATTCACACCAACGGCCGACTTCGTCGGCACGGCATCATTCGAGTACACGATCACCGGCGACGGCGGATCGGCTGATGCAACGGTGACCGTGACGGTGAATGCAGCGCCCATTGCACCGGATGCCGTCGACGACGCCGCGACGACGGTCGCCGGTTCGCCGGTGACGATCGGGCTGACCCACCTGCTCTCGAACGACACCGGCACTTCGATCGGGGTCACCGGGTTCACCCAGCCGACCACCGGTGCTGTCACTGAGAATGCGGATGACGACCTCGTCTACACACCGACCGCCAACTTCTCCGGAACCGACACGTTCACTTACACGATCACCGGACCCGGCGGCACAGACGCCGCCACCGTGACGATCACCGTGACGCCAGTTGCAGTGGACGACAGTGCGCAAACAAGCGCGGGCACGGCGGTCTCGGTCGACGTTCTCGGCAACGACAGCGGCACTGGCCTGACACTGACCGACGTCACCCAAGGAACCAGCGGAACCGTGGCGATCGTCGACGGCGAAGCCGTCTACACGCCGGGGAGCGGATACTCGGGGCCAGACAGCTTCACCTACGAGCTCACCGACGGCGCCACCCGAACCGCCACCGCGACAGTGACAGTGATGGTCACGCCGCTTGCCCCGGATGACGCGGCGAACACGGTCACCGATCAATCGGTGCTCATCGACGTTCTCGCCAACGACACGGGCACCTCCCTCGCCATCACGGCGAACACGAACGGCTCGAACGGCACGGTCGCACCAGAAGCAGGCGAACTCCGATACACGCCGACGGCGGGCTTCTCGGGCACTGACACCTTCGAGTACACGACCGAAGACGCCTCCGGCAATGAGATCACCGCAACGGTGACCGTTTACGTACACCCGGTGGCCGTAGACGATTCGGTGACCACCCCGGCCTGCACGGCGATCACGTTCTCTCCAACTGCCAACGACGACGGCAGTGACCTGGAGGTCACGACCATTTCAACTCCCGCGCACGGCTCGGTCGTCATCAACTCCGACGGCACCGTCACCTACACCCCCGAGGACGGATTCTCGGGAATCGAGACACTGACCTATTCGGTGGCCGATGGTGACGCTCTGACCGGTGCCGCGACGATCACCATCGCTGTGACACCGACCGCTGCCGACGATGAGCGCATCACGCTCAGCGGCAACTCGGTGATCATCCACTTTCTCGACAACGACGAGGGCACGAACCTCACTGTGACGATCCTCGATCAGCCGCACAATGGCACGCTCGCCATGCACAACGACGGAACAGGCACCTACACCCCCGATGCCGACTTCCTGGGGCTCGACACACTCTCGTACTCAGCGACGGATGACGAAGGCCAATTGGTCACTGCCAACGTCACCATCCATGTGCTGGCCGCCGCGCTCGCGTCGACAGGCCCCTCGTCGCTGCCTCAGTTGGCCCTCTCGGGCATGCTGTTGCTGTTCGGGGCCGTGGCGGCCTTTTTCCTGTCATCACGAGTGAGGCGGCGAGCGGCGCTTCGATAGCCTGGGGCGTGATCCCTCGGGCACCGTGCGCATCACCTGGTCGCTGTGCGGAGACGGCACGGCATCCACTTCTCGGCCACTCCCTGACCTGTCCTCATTTCGGAGGACAAACTTGTCCCCCGAAAGCGGACCTGCGCATCGCGAAAGACTTTCGCTAACCTTAACTTGACGCTCGCCCGGGGGGGATGGGCGCGTTGAATTCGGGGGAAGTCATGCGTGCAAAGTCGTCATCAACGCTGCCGCTCACTGTCGCCTCCGTCATGGCTCGGTGTCGGAGGAGCGGGACGGTGACCCCACCCCAGCCGTCGCTTCCTCCGACACCGACACACTCGTCGTGAGGGCGGGAGCGCACCTTCGCGGAAGCGGGGTCGCGCTTCGATAGACTGGGGCGTAATCCCCACCCAATCGAAGGGATCCCCTCGTGCCCGCAATTGTCATCATCGGCGCCCAATGGGGCGACGAGGGTAAAGGCAAGGCCACCGACCTGCTCGGCACCCGCATTGACTTCGTCGTTAAGTTCAATGGCGGCAACAACGCCGGCCACACGGTTGTGATCGGCGACGAGAAGTACGCGCTGCACCTGCTGCCGTCCGGCATCCTCACCGACGGAGTCGTTCCCGTCATCTCCAACGGGGTCGTCATCGACCTCGAGGTGCTTTTCGACGAAATCGATGCGCTCGCAGCGCGGGGAGTGGATGTTTCGAAGCTGCGCGTGAGCGCCAATGCCCACGTCATCACCCACTATCACCGCACCCTCGACAAGGTGACCGAACGGTTCCTCGGCAAGAAGCAGATCGGTACGACGGGTCGTGGCATCGGTCCGACGTACGCCGACAAGATCAATCGCGTCGGCATCCGCATCCAGGATCTTTTCGACGAGGGAATCCTGAGGCAGAAGGTCGAAGCGGCCCTCCACCAGAAGAACCACCTGCTCGTCAAGGTGTACAACCGCAGGGCGATCGAGACCGAGGAGATCGTGCAGAACCTGCTCTCGTACGCTGAAAGGCTGCGGCCGATGGTGTGCGACACGGCGCTGGAGCTGAACACCGCGCTCGACGAGGGCAAGATCGTGCTGTTCGAGGGCGGCCAGGCGACCATGCTCGATGTCGACCACGGAACCTATCCGTTCGTGACATCCAGTAACTCGACGGTCGGCGGAGCGCTCACCGGCGGCGGCATCGGCCCCGGCCGCATCACTCGGGTGATCGGCATCGTGAAGGCGTACACCACCAGGGTCGGCTCCGGCCCGTTCCCGACCGAACTGCACGACGAGTCGGGCGAGTTTCTGCGGAACAAGGGATTCGAGTTCGGCACGACCACGGGCAGGCCGCGGCGCACCGGTTGGTACGACGCGCCGATCGCCCGCTACTCCGCACGCGTCAACGGCTTCACCGACTTCGTCATGACGAAACTCGACGTGCTCACCGGGCTCAAGACGATCCCCGTGTGCGTCGCATACGAAGTCGAGGGCCGGCGCGTCGAGGAAATGCCCGTGTCACAGTCGGACTTCCATCACGCTGTGCCGATTTACGAGGAGTTCCCAGGCTGGAAGGAAGACATCTCGGGCATCCGCGAATTCGACCAACTGCCGAAGAACGCGCGGGACTACGTGCTCGCCGTCGAGGCGATGAGCGGATGCCGCATCAGCGCCATCGGCGTCGGCCCCGGTCGCGACGCGATCGTTGTCAGGCACGATCTCGTCGACTGACGGAAGCCGGTGATCGAGCTCGTCGAGATCTCACCCGCGGGTTACTTCGTCGGCGAGGTCTCGACAGGCTCGACCTGCGGCCCGTCAGAACGCCGTGAACCAGACCCGCGCGAGCAGAACTCCCGCACCACTCGCCACGACGAGGATGCCCAGGCTGAGCATCCAGTCGGACGTAGTTGCCGTCACCCTGCCATCCGTGCTGGAGCGTAGTGCTTTCGGTCCGGTGGCGAATCGTTCCCCGCGCGAGTTGACGCTTCCGAGAATGACCGACTGTGGGCTCGCCCGAAGCACGAGAACCAGGGGGACGATCCCCATCGCGATGAACATGACGCCGACGAGCAGCCCCGTCCAGTCGCCGGAGACGAAGAAGGTGGTGAGGAAGAGCGACCCGAGTCCCACGAAGAGCGTGGGCCAGGCGATGGCCAGCAGCGACGGTCCGAACCCCCGTGCGAGGAACATCGATACCGCGACAGCGAACAGTCCGCCGAAGATGCTGAGCGGAGCGAACAGCACTACTTCGTCGGGGCACTGGACTTCGATGACGTAGGGCCCGCCCCGTGCGCAGACCCCGCCGATGCTGAGCAGCACCGTCGTCGCCTGGAAGAGCAGCGCGAAATTGAGCGCGAAGAGGAACCAGGATGCCGTCGCGCCCAGTACGCGGGAGGCGGGAAGTTCAGTGAAACGGGCGGGAATGCGCGTTGTGCTGGACACAGGGCAACACTAGTGCTGGCAGGATTGTCGCGTGACAGCAAATCGTCCACAGCCCGGTCGTCTTGAGGGACGGTTCATCCGCCTCGATCCAATGGTGCGCGCAGACCTGCCCGAGCTCTTCGAAGCGATCGCGCATCCGGTTGTCTACGCGGCCGGCTTCGGCGGCGGGCCGATGGGCTACCGTGACACCCTCGAGGGGTTTCTGGAGTGGGCGGAAACCTACTTCGATTGGGACAGGGGCAACGTCTACGTCGCGCGCGTGAAGGGCGGCCCGCACGACGGCGAGGTCATTGGCACCTCCACCCTGAGCGACTTCGAGGAGGAGCTCGAACACGCCCATATCGGCTGGACCGCCTGGAATCCGAAGGTGTGGGGAACACAGGTGAATCCCGAAGCGAAACTCCTCATGCTCGGGATCGCATTCGACAGCGGGTTCGGACGGGTGAAGCTCATCGCCGACGTCATCAATGAACGGTCCCGCGCCGCAATCGCCGGCATCGGCGCCAAGTTCGAGGGGATAGCCCGACGCCACCGCCCCCGCGCCGACGGAAGCTGGCGTGATAGCGCGGTGTTCGCGGTAACGATCGACGACTGGCCCGAGGTCAAAGCGCTGCTCGAGGCTCGGCTCGAGCCCTTCGGGGAGCGCCCGATTCTATTTCGGTCGCCTCCGAGTGGCACCCGGTAGATTCGAACCCATGGACCTGACCGGTGAAGGACTCGACGCAGCCGAACGCGAACTTCTCGACGAGCTGGGGAGTCTTCGCCAGAGCATCGACAACATCGATGCCGCACTCGTTCACCTGCTCGCAGAGCGGTTCAAGTTTACGCAGCAGGTGGGACGGCTGAAGGCGGCCGGTGGGCTGCCCGCCTCAGACCCCGAACGCGAACGCGTTCAGATCGCGCGGTTGCGCGCCCTCGCCGAGGAGTCCCGGCTCGACCCGGCGTTCGCCGAAAAGTTCCTGAACTTTATCGTCGCCGAGGTCATCCATCACCATGAGGCGATCGCTGGCAACGGTTCGGAGCAGACGCCAGCCTGAGAGCTTCCTGACAGTTCATCGCCGTTGCGTCATAGCCCTCAGCGGTTCCGGTCTCCCACGGTATGACGGAGATTCTCTTGATGCTGATGACTGTGCTCGGTGCGGGCTCGTCCGCCCTTCTGTTCAGCGCGGGCTGGATGCTGCGGCCGCGCTATCGGCGTGGCACGAACGTCGAGGGTCAGCCGCCCACGACCGCGCCGAAACGGTCGGCGAGCGGTGCCCGGTGGGTGGTTATCAGTTCGTCTATCGACACCATGAACGGGTCCTGCACCTCGAGTGAGGCATCCGCCTTGTCGCTGACACCGATGCGCAGAACCGGGTAGCCCCGGCCCTCGCACAGCGCCTGGAACTTTACGTCTCACGAGAACCCACCCGGTCGACCCGCTGAACATCCTGGGAGCACGCGGTGTACGCCATCGACGGCGAAGACGGCGCGGTCCTGTGGCAGGTCGGCACGGGCCCGGCGATCGAGTGGGTGCCAGACGGGCTCGCCGTGTACGGCGCCGCCGGTTCCCCCGCGGTCGGCGCGACTATCGGCGTCGTCGCTGGCCTCGATGGTGTGATCTGCGGCTTCGAACGGTGACCTTCGAACCCTGGCGGGTGCTCTACCAAACGGCATTGCGCCTTCACCAGCGACCGATTGTCGGCGTCAACGCTCGCGAAGGGAGCGATCCTCTCGGGAATCCGACCTCCACCAAATCGGCGGCATTCACGTTTCGATCCACGGCGCCGGCACACAGTGGAACGGTGACGCAGCGCCTCAAGGGTATTCGTCTGCGCGGATCACCGCTGCCGCGACGACCAGGTCCTCCCAAGACATGCCAACGCTTTTGAACACTCTGGGACGGCTTCGGTCGACCGAGACCTTTCCGGTCACGATCGCGCCAAGTGGAACGAGCGCCTCGGGCTCCAGCAGGCCATCAGCTATCGGCAGTACGATGTCGCCGGCTTCTCGAAGCGCGGTTGCCACGTCCTCGACGACGACCTGAGATCTCGCGACGAGCGCACCAGCCAACTCTCGTGCGTCGGGCTCGTGCGAGCCCACAGCGACGATAAGGACGTCATCGCGCACCACGTCATCGAAGAGGGCGGAACGCGCCGTCGTCGCGCACACGATGACGTCCGCCTTCCGCGCCGCGTCCGGTGTGCCGACAGATGCGTCCAGCCCGTTCTTCGACACTCTGCGTGCGAGCGCAGTGGCCCGTTCGCTGTCCCGTGCAACGATCGTCACGTGTCCTATCGTACGGAACGCTCGAAATGCCTGAATGTGACCCCACGCTTGTGGGCCAGACCCGAAGACGACCAGATGGCCAACCCGTTCGGGGGCAAGGAGGTCGGCGGCAGCCGCGGACACTGCTGGCGTGCGCAGCGTGGTAAGCGCGACGCCGTCGAGATGCGCAACCGGGGTCAGGGTCGCTTGATCGAAGACGGTGTAGATCCCTTGAATCCTCTGTCGACCAAGCGAGGGATTGCTGGGCGCAACGCTCGCGATCTTCACCCCGACGTAGCCGCTGCCCTCCGAGGGCATGAGCAGAAGTTGCCCAGAGGTGACATCCACGACTCCGCGCGGGGGGTCGCTGGCGGGATCGAGCCCATTCGCCAGAGCGTGCTGTACTGCTCTCGCCGCGTCACCAAAACTCAGGCGCGCATAGATTTGCTCGTCGGAAATCCAACGCAGCGCAAGCGTCTCCACGTTTTCAGCCTCCTCGGTTAATTGGTTTCCCACACTCCACGGGACAGAGTGGTCATTCTTCTGAACAAAGAAATGGTTTAATGTGACAAGTACCGCAACACTAGACGTAGAAGCGTGCTGTTTTATAACCAAGAGCAATCCGTTTTGTATTACGGCATTACCGTCGTGATCCCGCGAGTAACGCTGAGTGAGGTAAGCAACGTTGGAACCATCCGGTCTCGCCAGCTCGTTCGTCAGTGGACCGCTGTCACGGAACATCCTGAGACTTCGCAAGCAGCGGGGACTTTCGCTCAGCGCTCTCGCCGAGCGATCGGGGATAGCCAAAGGCACCCTGTCCAATTTGGAACGCGGTCACGGAAATCCGACTCTGGAAACAGTCTTCGCTCTGTCGAAGGGGCTGGGCGTTCCGATAGGGGACCTCATCGCCGGTGAGGGTGAGGTTGCGCCAACCTTCGTTGGCCGAAACGACGCGCGGGAGATCAAAGGCGTGGCGGTAGAGCTGATGTTCTACGATCGTTTTGCTAGCGCGGGCAGCGCTACCGAGGTTTACGATTTTCGATGCATTCCAGGAAATAGGCAGGTCTCGCGAGGGCACCCCGGAATTGAGCACCTCGCAGTTAAGCAAGGGAAGCTGCTCACCGGTCCCACCTCCTCGCCCATTGAGGTCGGCCCCGGCGACTATGTGTCGTTCGCCTCATGGGACGAGCATTTTTACGAAGCTCTAGACGAAGTTGTCGAAGGATTCCTCGTCATCCATTATCCGGACGAGGCCAGCCTCGGGGTAGGCGTCGAGGGTTCGCTCAAGTTGCACTTCACGGATTCGGTGCAACTGTGACTGAGGGAGCAGCCGAGCCGGGCGCCGTGGCAGTAGCGGCAGCTGATGGTGATGAAGAAGCAATCAGCGCCATCCGCGAAGTTCTGGGACTACACATCGCCGCGTGGAACACGGGTGATCTTGACAGGCTCCTCGCGACCTACATTCAAGATGCCTCGGTTCGCTACGCATCCGGCACCACTGTCCTTCGCGGCATTGATGCCATACGCGAGCGATTCGGTAGCACCTACCCAGATCGAACGGCGCTCGGAACCATGCGATATGAGGAGGTGGAGATAGCTGTGTCAGGGGGTGACGAGGCTACTGTGTTTGGCCGGGCCTCAATTTCTGGGTTTGCATCATCCCCCTTGCCAGTCGACAGCTTGTTTACTCTCCACTTTCGGAAGATCGGTCCACAATGGCTGATCCTGACAGATCACACCTCTAGCTGAGTGGGTGTCACCCAAGCTGGTCATCTCAATGAACTTGCTTTCATTAAGATGACCGTTGTGGTAGACATGTTTCCACCAAACGTTGAGGAGTCATATCATGCGAAATCAATTTCGAACGGCAGCAGTCGGGATAGCGCTCGTTTCCGCCGTCCTGCTCTCAGCCTGTAGCGGCACCTCAGGCGGTGAGACCTCCGCCTCGGACGACCAGCTCAGCATCGGGTTCTTCGGCTTCTCGAAGACAAACTCATTCGCCCAAGCTGCGTTCGCCGGCATCGTCGAGTACGCCGAAGCCAACAACGCAACCGCAGAGTTTGTCGACCCGAACTTCGACGCTCAGGTCCAGATCCAGCAGCTTAAGGACGCTCTGACTACCATGCGCTACGACGTATGGATTGTGCAGGCCAATGATGGCGTCGCGGTGCAGCAGACAATTGAGGAAGCCGTCGCGGCGGGAATCAGCGTCGTGGCAGAGTTCACGCCGATCGGCCCGAAGTTCGACACGCTTGAGCCTCAGGTGCCCGGCACGCTGAGCCTCGTCGATGACCCGATGCGCAACGGCACGGTCCTCGGACAGCTCACCCTCGACGCATGCGAGGATCTCGGCGCTAATGAATGCAGGGTCGCATACCTCCAGGGCTTCAGTGCCCAGCCCATTGACGTTGTCCGCACCAAGGCGTTTGTGGACACCGTCGAGCAGGGTGGAGCAACGGTGGTCGCCAATGTCGAGGGCGGATATTCTCAGGACACCGGTCGTACCGCTGTACAGGACATCCTTCAGGGCAACCCGGATGTGGACGTCATCGCTGGAGCAGCTTCTGCCGCACTACTCGGAGCGCTAACGCTGCCGGGAATCGAGAATGTGCTGATCGTCGGTAACGGAAGCTCCATCCAGGCGGTAACGGCAGTTCAGAATGGCCAGTTCTTCGCCGTCTACGTCTTCGCTGAGAAAACAGCTGGCGCCAAGGCGGCCGAGATGGGCCTCGCCCATGCGCGCGGAGAGCTAGTCGATCCCGCGTATTTGGGCTACGAGGACCTGACTCCGTTCGGTGTGCTCGGCACCAAGGAGAATCTGGAAGGTTACGAGGGCGAGTACTCCGACTAAGGAGAACAGCTTCATGAGCTAGGGCAGGGGCCGCCGGGGTGATCCGGCGGCCCCTGCGTAGAGGAGACTGAGATGACGGCGCTGACGAAAGTTGAGGGGCTGGAGATCAGCGCGCGAGGCGTAGGGAAGCGCTATGGTGGGGTGTCCGTGCTCAGAGACATCAACCTCGATATTCGGGCGGGCGAGATCCACGGTCTTGTCGGGGAGAATGGCGCAGGGAAGAGCACTCTGCTGCGCATCCTCGGCGGTTCGAGCCGGGCGGACACCGGCGAGGTTTTCCTGGATGGGCAGGCCGCGGGGATACGCAGCCCTAAAGAGGCGATCGACCGGGGAGTCAGCCTCATTTCTCAGGAGCTGGCCCTCGTGCCTGCCCGGTCGGTCTTAGAAAATGTTTTCCTTGGCCGCTGGTCGCAACGACTCGGGGGAAATAGATCGACAGGGGACCTTCGGGAGTTCCAACGACTTCAAGACTCTACGGGCTTCAAGCTGAACCCTAGCGCGACGGTCTCGTCCCTTCCTATCGGCATGCAACAGCAGGTCGAGATCCTGAAGGCGTTAGCGCGCGGTGCCAAGGTGCTCGCTCTCGACGAACCGACGGCCGTGCTGGCTGGTCATGAGAAGGAAGGGCTTCTTGCTCTCATCCGCAAATTGGCCGCAGATGGGACCACGATCGTCTTCGTTTCGCACTTTCTCGACGAGGTCCTGGGACTGGCTGACCGGATAACTGTGCTGAGAGACGGCGATTTGATTCTCACCGATGAGGCAGCCAACCATACACCGGCGTCTCTGGTCGAGCACATGGTGGGCCGTGAGGTCAGCGTCATGTATCCGACGCAGGTGCCCGCAAGCATAGACGCACCTATCATTCTGGAGGCCGAGGGACTAAGCCGCGGATTTGTCCAAGATGTCAGCCTGTCGTTGCGCGCGGGCGAGATCCTTGGGGTCGCTGGGCTTGTCGGAAGCGGCCGCAGCGAGATGCTCCGCATGATCTTCGGAGCCGACACGCCAACCAGCGGAAGAGTGCTCGTCAAGGGGGAGCCGATTACCGCAGGTTCCCCCAGGCAGTCCATGGCGGCAGGCATTGCATTGGTGCCCGAATCGCGGAAGGAGCAGGGTCTTGCGTTAACGCGTTCAGTGCGCGACAACGTCGCGGTGACCACACTCTCCGCGCGGCGGGCCGGACCATTCGTGAACGGCCGTGCGGAACGAAAAGCGGTTGCCGAGATGGCGCGTCTGGTCGATCTTCGGGCGCCCAGCCTCGATGCGCCGGTCTGGACGCTATCGGGCGGCAACCAGCAGAAGGCTCTGTTCGCGAAATGGTTGCTCACCGAACCTTTGATCCTGCTCATCGACGAGCCAACACGAGGGGTCGACGTCGTTGCGAAAAAGCAGATTCATCAACTGGTCGTCAAGCTAGCAGCATCGGGAGTCGGCGTTGTGGTGGTGTCGTCGGAGATCGATGAGGTGCTGCAACTGGCCCATCGCGTTGTAGTGATGCGCCACGGTCGCCTGGTCGCGGAGTTCGAGCATGGTTCAGCAGCTGGCGAGGTTATCGCAGCTGCCTTTGGGGACGAAGGTGGAGAGAAATGACAAACACAGAGAACTTGCTGATGACCGGGCCTTCAGGGCGTCCACGGAGATTCAACGCCCGGGATTACGGTGTCGTTGTCGGCGTGGTCGCGCTCGTGATCTACCTTTCACTGTCGACCAGCACCTTCATGACTCCGGGAAATCTCACCAATGTCCTTGATCAGGCGGTCGTGGTCGGCCTCCTGACCTGCGGCGCCACGTTGTGCATCATCAGCGGGGTGTTCGACCTCACCGCCACCGCATCGCTCGCTCTCTCCGCAATAATCGGTATCAATGTGGCCACCGTGCTGGGCGTGGAAATGGGCTTCGTCGCCGCTGTAGTAGCCGGCGCGGGACTAGGCATGCTTACGGGAGTCATCGTGAATACGAGCACTTCCAAGAACGCGTTCATCGCGACGCTGGCGACGAGCATCGTCTATCGCGGTATCGCATTGGTGTTGACCGGTGGCGCCATTGCGTACCCGCTGGCCACGCAGCTTGAGCAGGTCCAGATTTTCACGGACCGAGTTCCCGTTCTTGGCATCACCATCGCGACCGCCACTCTCGTTATCGTCGCCGTCGTGTGCGGCGTTATGTTGTGGGCGACGAACTTTGGTCGCCGCATCTACGCGGTCGGAGGCAACGCTGAGGCTGCCCGGTTGAGCGGCATCCGGGTGGGGTCAGTGCACATAGGCGTCTACATGGTCAGCGGTGTGTGTTCCGCGCTCGCGGGATTGGTGTTGGTCTCTCGGAGTGGAGGAGGTGCCCACGCGAACATGGCGCTCGGCATCGAGCTGAGCGCGATTGCCGCGGCGGTCATCGGCGGTACTTCAATCTTGGGGGGAGAGGGTGCGATCTGGCGCGGCATGATCGGCGTCTTGCTGCTCACGCTCATCAGCAACGGATTCAATCTCCTGGGCTGGGACACGACCTTCCAACTGGTAGTGCAAGGCTGCCTTATTCTCGCCGCGATCATCATGGACCGCTACATTCGAAAGCAGAGGAGCACATGACGGCTAGGGCTAGCAGCTGGTCTATGGAGTCTCGCACGGCAATCGTGACCGGCGGTTCGAGTGGCATCGGATTGGCGACCGCGATGTTGTTGGCGAAGCGGGGTGCTGACGTCGTTATAGCCGGGCGGGACGCCGAACGTGGGAAGGCGGCCGAGACGATGATCTCCGGCCTCGGCGGGGGGCGTGTTCTATACGTCCCCACGGACGTGCGTGCTGTGAACTCAGTGGAGCAAATGATCGCCGCCGCAGTCAAGCGGTTTGGAACCCTCGACATTTTGGTCAACAACAGCGGTGTCGAGGCCGAGGAGAGCTCGGATGGCCCTTCTGAGATCGACTGGGACCGCATGTTCGCGACGAACACGAAGGGCACTTGGCTGTGCACCAGGGCGGCACTTCCTCACCTAGTGGAGGCAACAGGTGTCATCGTTAACAACGCATCGATGGCCGGGCTGGTTGGTGTCGCCGGCGGAGCTGGCTATGCGGCTTCCAAAGCGGCCGTCGTCAGTTTGACCAAATCGCTCGCTCTTGCGTTTGCCGACACCGGTGTGCGGATCAACGCGGTCTGTGCTGGTCCTGTCGAGACACAGATGACGTATGACGAGTGGGAACTCGTGGGCGGGCACGAGGAGGGGTTGCGCCGAGCTCTCGCTGTGAGCCCGGCCCGGAGGGTAGCCAAACCCGAGGAAGTTGCGGAGTTGATCGTTTTTCTTTGCTCTGACCTGGCACCTTCCATCACGGGCGCTGCGATTCCTATTGACGGAGCGAAGACGGCCGGGCTAATGCCGACAGACCGCTATCGCTGGTGAGTTTCTCGTATCAATGAAATAGCGGTATGTTCATTACATTGAACGAGCTGGAACGCATCCTTGTTTCGTCCAGTTCTAGTCAGAAGGAGATTTTCCCAATGCCAGAATCGTCGCCGTCCTCCATCCGCGTCGCTGTCGATGTCGGGGGGACCTTCACGGACGTAGTCACCCTCGATCCCGCCAACGGCTCAATTCACTTCGACAAAGTTCCCACGACGCCAGCGGAGCCTAGCGAAGGAGTGATCAATTCATTCGTCCGATCCGGCATCGACATCAACCGCGCCGCGTACTTCGCCCACGGAACCACCTTGGGGCTGAATGCGCTCTTAACAAGGAACGGCGCGAAGACCGCCATTGTCACTACAGAGGGGTTTCGCGACGTGTATCTCCTCGGTCGCACGGACCGGCCGGTCTCCTACGACTTCAAGTACAAGAATCCGGAAAGCCTCGTCAAGCGTGATGCGATTTTCGAGGTTCCCGAGCGGCTCAACTTCAAGGGTGAGATCCTGCGCGAGTTTGACCGCGACGCTGCCCTAGCGGTGGCTAGACGCTTGAAAGAACTGGAGTTCGAGTCTGTCGCGGTGTGCTTCCTCCATGCCTACACGAACCCGCAGCATGAACTCCAGATGCGTGAAATTCTTGCGGCGGTGGCTCCGCAAGTCGACGTGACGCTATCCCACGAGCTGTCCCGTGAGTACCGTGAGTACGAGCGAACCTCGACCGCGGTACTCGACAGCTACATCAAGCCAGTCGTTCGCCGTTACCTGGGACGACTGATGAATGCGCTCGCCGACAAAGGGTTCGGCGGGCAGTTCTTTATGATCCGGTCAGGAGGCGGCGCCATGACCGTGGAGAGCGCGCGGGATGCTCCGGTTAACCTCATTCTCTCGGGACCTGCCGGCGGCGTGATAGGGGCAACGTCATTCGCAAAGACCACAGGCGAGGGCAACCTGATCACGATTGACATGGGAGGCACCAGCCTCGACGCGTCCCTGATCGTCGATGGTGAGTCTGTACTTCGCCATGAGGCATCGTTTCAGGGCCTTCCACTCACCATCCCATCGCTGTACATACACACGATTGGCGCAGGCGGAGGTTCGCTGGTCTCGATTGACGAGGGCGGGCATCTTCAAGTCGGTCCCCAGAGCGCGGGATCCGCTCCGGGTCCAGCGGCATACGGCTGGGGGGGCACGCAAGCAACCTTTACAGACGCGGCGCTTGTCGTCGGCTACCTCGGTACCGAAGCTGCTCTCGCTGGAACTCTGGAGTTGAACCGCGATCTCGCGGAGGAGGCTCTTGTTCCCGCTGCGGAATCGCTTGGCATGTCCGTGGACAAAGTTGCTCTCGGCGTCATCCGTATCGCTGTCACTAAAATCGTGGGCGCGGTGCGTTCTATCACAGTGGACGTCGGGCATAAGCCCAGCGATTTCGCGCTGTTTACGTTCGGTGGCGGTGGTGGCTTGGTGGCGGTGGATGTCGCTCGCGAACTGTTCATTCCCAGGGTGATCGTGCCGCCCGGGCCTGGTGCTTTCTCAGCGCTCGGCATGCTCATGACGGACGTCCAACATGACTTCTCCCGCACTCAGGTATCCCAGCTTGAGAAGATCGACCTCGCCGCGCTTCAACGCCTCTTCACCGACATGGAAGCTGAGGGTGCAGGTGCCCTTCAGAGCGAGGGGTTCGCTCCCGACAAGCGCCAGTTCCTGCGGTTTGTCGATGTTCGCTATCTGGGACAGGAGCACTCGGTGTCGGTGCCGGTGCAAAGTCTTTCCTCAGAAGAGGATGTAGCTCGGCTTCGCGAGGAATTCAGCGAGATCCACGAGCGCCACTACGGGCACGCCATGACTGATCCCGTCGAAATAGTGACTCTGCGGTCACGATCGATCGGACTGGTGGAGCGTCCCCAGCTTCCCCTCCTCGCGGAGCGGGACAGCGGCGAACTGGTTCCCTTCGCCCACCGCGACGTATATCAGGAATCCGGTAGCCGGGTCTCCTACAAGGTCTACGACCGCGACCACCTCCGCGCAGGCGACCGCTTCAACGGGCCAGCCGTCATCGTGGAACACACCTCGACGACCGTCATGCACAGTGGTGACACGGCAACAGTTGGCCAACTCGGCGAAATCATCATCAGCGTTGCAAAGGAGACGAACCGTGGTTGATTCCATCACTGTCGAGGTCATTCGACACAGCCTGCTCGCTTCGGCCGACGAGATGGCGCGCAATCTGTGCCGCACCGCCTACAACACGGTGGTGTACGAGATCCACGACTACGGCATCGGCTTGCACGATGCAAGCGGCGACGTCGTCGCTGACACGCCCGGCATCGCCATGTTCACGGCAGCGAACGACGTCGGTATTAGGAATACGATCAAATTTCTCGGGGAGGAGAACCTTCACCCAGGGGATGTCTACTTCCTCAACTATCCGTACTGGTCGTCGGCACACACCCTGGACGCGCTCGTGTTGGCGCCGATCTTCTTCGCTGACGAACTCGTCGCGTGGTCGACATGCCGGGTCCACCTGCTCGACTTGAAGCAGAAAGACGCGGGCTATGTGCTCGACTCGACCGACATGTATCAGGAAGGCATGTTCTTCCCTTCGGTGAAGCTGTACGACCAAGGTGTCATCAACGAGGACATATTCAACGTCATTCGTTTCAACAGCCGTATGCCAGAGCGCACGATCGGCGACATTCAGGCACAGGTCTCGGCGTGCCAGACAGGTGAACGGAGGGTGCGCGATATCGCCGCCAAGCACGGGGTTGAGGTACTCAAGCAGGCGATGCGCGAGATCAACGATCATGGCGAGCGTCTCGCGAGAGCAGCGCTGGCGAAACTCCCGAAGGGCACATGGTCAGCTCATGATTTCGTTGACACCGACGGTGTCGTGAAGGACGAGCTGGTTCGGATGGACGTGACAGTCACGGTCACTGACGAGAAAATGATTGTCGACTGGCGGAAGACATCGAAGGCCGCCATGGGGCCGATCAACCTCCCGCTCGGGCTGACGGTGGCGACGACGATGCTCGCGTTCAAGGCGCTGACGACGCCTGACACTCCCGTGAACGCGGGGAACTTTCGGCCGGTTGAAGTTCTGACCACGGAGGGTTCGCTCATGCACGCTGTGGAGCCCATGCCGACATTCACAATCTGGCCGGCCATCCTTGCGCCCGAGGTAATCAACAAGGCACTCGCCAAGGGGATGCCCGACCTCATTCCCGCATGCTCGGGTGGAGACGTGTGCTCGATAATGGCCCTCGGGGTTGACCCATCGACAGGAATCCCCTGGCTCGAGGCTACGAACGACGGGGTCGGCTTCGGTGCCCACGCAGCCGGGGACGGCTCCGATGGGATCATGCACCTCTCCGAACCGGGCTGCCGTAACAACCCGATCGAGGTTCTCGAGACGAAGGCGCCCATCATCATCGAGAACTACCGTTATCGCACCGATTCGGGAGGACCCGGCAAGTACCGAGGGGGTGTCGGGGTCGAGCGCACCTACCGATTCCTAGCTCCGTCGTCGGCAATCGTGATCAACTACAAAACGCAGACCGCGCCCTGGGGCATCGGGGAGGGGCGGGACGGAAAGAACAACACCGTTGTGCTCTACCCCGGCACGGACCGGGCCGAAAACGTCGGGCAGAGCTACACACGCTTCTCCGCGGATGAGGGATTGGCCAACCTCACGGGCGGCGGCGGCGGGTGGGGAAATCCATTCGAGCGCGATCTCGCGGCCGTCGTCAATGACGTGCGACTTGGTCTGGTGAGCATAGAACGAGCGGCATCCGAGTATGGTGTCGTCGTCGATCCACTCACTCTCGTGGTCGATGATGCAGCGACCGCCAAGTTACGCAAGTCGTCGCCCGTGGTCAACGAGTAGAGCGGTTGTACTTCGTGCCGCACAATCCCTTGGTGTTGGATGCCGCCGTGCCGTTGGTGCAGCAGCCTCGGCACATTGAGGTGCTGGGCGCCGCGCTACGCGAAGGCGGAGTGGACGTGATCATGCCGACGATCGCGTCAATCGAAGATCTTGAGACCGTCAAGGCAACCTTCGCCACTTGGAAGGACTTCGAGGAGCGGCCGCCTTCTGGGGCGCGGTTGGCCCGGAGCGTCTCTGACATCCGGGCTGCGCAGGCAGATGGCGTTCTCGCTGTCGTTCTGCACGCGCAGGGACTCCACGCCATAGGCGGCAACATCGACTTACTCGATCTGTATGCCGCGGCAGGCGTGAAGATGGCGCAACTCACGTACAACTACCGCAACTATCTGTCCGACGGATGCCTCGAACCGTCGAACGCCAACCTCAGCGAGGTGGGTCGCGCCGCTGTCAAGCGCCTCAACGAGTTGAGGGTGATACCGGATGTCTCCCACACTGGGGAGGCTTCGAGCTTTGAGATCATCGAACTGTCAAGCGGCCCGGTCGTGGCGAGCCACAGCAATGCCAAAGCTGTGTGCGAGCACCCGCGGAACCTCGGTGACGACATGATCCGGGCAATAGCTTATTCCGGCGGTGTTGTGGGGTTGTGCGCCTTTCCCGCGTTTGTTGCGGCAGTGGAGCCGACGGTCGACAACCTCGCTCACCACGCAGCGCACATCGCTGACCTTGTGGGCGCGGCTCACGTCGGTATGGGTCTTGACTTTTCCGACGAGGACGCCTCCGACTATGACTTCTACGGATACGACGAACGGTACTACCCGCGTCCGCCCTGGACCTGGCCGACAGGCATTGAGACTCACGCTGCGGTTCCGAGCCTACGCGCGGCCCTCGAAAATGTCGGGTTCAGCCGCGAGGAGACTGACGGGATACTGGGCGAGAACTTTCTGCGTGTGTTCGCAACGGCGTGGGACAGCTGATGGACTCCGACGTAATCGTCGTAGGGGCAGGCATCGTCGGTACGGCATGTGCTCGCTCGCTTGCTCGGGCCGGGATGAGGGTGACCATCGTCGATCGCGGCGCCGTCGCGGGCGGCACAACGGGCCACGGCGAGGGCAATCTTCTCGTGTCCGACAAGAAGCCTGGGCCCGAACTCGATATCGCCCAATACTCGGCACGGTTGTGGGCGACCGTGAGTGCCGAACTGGCCGACGAGCTGGGACCGGACTTCCCCTCAATCGAGTTCGAAGAGAAGGGGGGACTCGTCGCGGCCATCGACGAGGACACGGCGGCGCACCTCCTCGACTTCGCTACCCTTCAGCAGCGAGCTGGCGCCGATGCACGGATCCTCTCGGTTCGGGAGGCCTTGGCTCTCGAGCCGGACCTTAACCCTTCGATCGCGGCCGCCGTCCACTACCCCGAAGACGGGCAGGTTCAACCCGTGATCGCGGCCGAGGCCCTCCTGGCCTCGGCACGAAGGGCAGGAACTCGGGTCCTCGCCCACGCCGAAGTCTTCAGGCTCATGCGTTCCGGCTCCGGAGACGTAACAGGGGTAGAGACGCGAACGGGGGTTTTGCGGGCACCACGGGTGGTTCTTGCCGCAGGTCCTTGGTCCGGCGAAATCGGTTCACTCTTCGGGACGAGAGTTCCGGTGATGCCACGCCGCGGCGTCGTGCTGGTCACGTCGAGGATGTCCCACCGCATCTTCCGCAAGGTGTACGACGCCGACTATGTTCGATCCGTCGGCTCCAACAGTTCCGATCTGCAGACCTCAAGTGTCGTTGAAACAACGCGTTCTGGCACTGTTCTGATCGGTTCGTCCCGTCAGATCATCGGGTTTGATGATCGAATGCGCGTCGATGTCATCGAGGAATTGGCCGCGAAGGCGATCAGGCTATTCCCCTTTCTCGCCGACGTGGCCATCATCCGGACATACGGCGGGTTCCGCCCGTTCACGCCCGACCATCTACCTCTGATTGGTCCGGATGCGCACGTTCCCGGGCTGTGGCACGCAAGCGGTCATGAGGGTGCTGGCATAGGGCTGAGCCTCGCGACGGCGGAGATTCTCACCGCGCAATTGACCGGTACCCCACCTTCCATCGACCCTGCCCCTTACCTGCCCGATCGCCCGGGGCTTGCGGCGTATTCAATCGGGGACCGACCATGAGTGCCCGTCTCGTTCCGTTCGAAGACGATCCGGCGCGCCCCGAGCGACCCCGGCCGCTGCAGATCACGTTCGACGGCGAGGCCATGAGCGGAGTGCTTGGGCAGACCCTCGCCAGCGTAATCCTCGCGAGCGGGCGTCTCAATTGGCGGGTGACATCGGTCGGTTCCAAACCGCGCGGAGTCTTCTGCGGCATAGGTGTGTGCTTCGACTGCATCGTTGAAGTGAACAACGAACGTGACGTGCGTTCCTGCTTACGGCGGGCATGCGACGGCGACGTAGTCGCGACGCAGCACGATCCCCTTCCACTTCCCTTCACAGATGGAGAGGCCATTGGCTGAGGTAGTAGTTGTTGGTGCCGGCCCAGCGGGGCTGGCCGCAGCGCTCAGCGCACGCCAAGTGGGCGCATCCGTCACACTTCTTGACTCGGCGGACGCACTCGGTGGTCAGTACTGGCGGCACCTGCCCAACTCAAGGCCGGCTAGGCGAGAGTCGAGGCTGCACCACGGCTGGTCGACCTTTGTCGCACTAAGGAGGCAACTCGAACTCGACGTGGGATGCCGCGTTCTGACGTCCGCCCAAGTCTGGGCAATTGAACCAGGGTCGCCCCGCTCTGTCACCATTCACGTTTTGATCGGACCGCCGGACAGCGTAGGACGTACGAGGCTTTCCCTGTCTCCGGACGCGGTTGTGCTTGCAACAGGAGCGCACGATAGAACCCTCCCGTTTCCGGGCTGGGACTTGCCCGGTGTTTTCACGGCAGGCGCCGCACAGGCCTTGGCGAAGGGCGAGCGTGTAGCGGTGGGAAACCGAGTTCTCGTCGCGGGAGCTGGGCCATTCCTTCTCCCCGTTGCGGCCGCTCTTGCCCAAACGGGGTCAAAGGTCGTCGGCGTACTTGAGGCCAACCGGGTGTCTACGCTCGTGAAGGGCTGGTCTCAGAGGCCGTGGGAGTTGGTGTCGGCAGCAGGCAAGGGAGCCGAGCTGGTGGGGTACTTGATCAATCACCTGAAGAACAGAATCCCTTACTACACGGGACGAGCCGTCGTCGAAGCGCATGGGACGGACCGAGTCACCGCGGTCACGACAGCGGCCGTCGATGCCCGTTGGACCCCGATTGCGGGCACTGAGCGCACGACCGAGGTGGACTCGGTGGCGGTGAGTCACGGCTTCACGCCTCGATTGGAACTGGCGATAGCGGCAGGCTGCTCACTCAGCAACGAGCGTTTTGTCCACATCACTAACGACCAGCAAACCGGGGTGCGTGGTGTCTTCGCAGCGGGAGAGATCACCGGGATCGGTGGCGTCGACCTTGCACTTGCCGAAGGTCGAATTGCTGGTCATGTTGCTGCCGGGGGGGACTTCGAAGACCCTGCGATTGCTGGTGCTGTCGCTCGTCGGCGAACCTTCCGCGGTTTTGCCGCGCGCATCGAGGCAGCTCATGGCGTTCGCCCGGGCTGGACCGGATGGCTCGCCCAGGACACGGTCGTCTGTCGCTGCGAGGAAGTGACGTTCCGCGGATTGTGCCTTGCGGCCGACGGGACGGCGACGACATCATTACGCTCGCTCAAACTCTCTAGCCGGGCTGGGCTCGGTATCTGCCAGGGTCGCGTCTGCGGCCGTTCCGTCGAGGACATCCTCGCCAGTAGAGGTCCGAATGGTGGGCTCGTGGACGGCGTGTTGACTGACCATCGTCCTATCGCATCTCCCGTGCGGATGGCTGACCTTGCGGCTGGCGCGGAAACCTCGTACCAGTGCGGAGACCTTACACCTACATGCCAATCAATACCGAACGAAATGAGAATCGAATGAATACCACAAGTCTCGATCTTGGTGGAGTCGTTGTAGCAACGACCCTTCCCTTTAAGGAGGACCGTGCCGCTCCTGGTGGCCTCGCCGTCGACTACGATCGATTTGCCGAGCACTGCAACTGGCTCATTGAAAATGGCGTACGTGGAGTGGGCCCGAACGGCTCTCTTGGCGAGTACTCATCCCTTACTGACGAGGAACGGCGCCGGGTGGTCCAAGTCGCCGTCGAGGCCGTCGCAGGTCGCGGTGTCGTTGTTGCCGGTGTGCACGGCGTCGGCTGGCACCAAGCCCAGCGTTGGGCAGAGTTCGCACGCGACGACGGCGCCGACGCGGTGCTTCTGCTTCCGCCCACCGTATATCGTGCGAACGACGACGAGATCATCGAGCACTATCGGATGGCGGCAGAGGTCGGATTGCCAATAATGGCGTACAACAACCCGATTGACACCAAGGTTGACCTGGTTCCTGCACTTGTAGCCCGACTTGCCGAGATACCAGAGGTTGTCGCGGTGAAGGAGTTCTCTGGAGACGTGCGCCGCATCCTGGAGATCAGGGAACTGTGCGACATCGATGTCATTGCAGGTGCGGACGACCTGCTATTCGAATCTCTCGTGGTGGGAGCGAAAGGCTGGTTCGCGGGCT
The DNA here is from genome assembly GCA_963848065.1 of uncultured Actinomycetota bacterium. Lineage (GTDB taxonomy): Bacteria > Actinomycetota > Actinomycetes > Actinomycetales > Microbacteriaceae > CAWKBZ01. The sequence continues at coordinate 879,549 of CAWKBZ010000002.1, forward strand.
ACCCGAACGCATTCCCTAAGGAGGCTGTCGAGATTTACGATCTCGTGCAGAGCGACAGGATCGCCGAGGCGCGGAGTCTCTATGAAAATCTCGTTGCCGTCTTCCGTTGGGATTCGCGCACCGAGTTCGTGCAGGCGATCAAGCTCAGCATCGACGTCGCCGGGCGGAGCTTTGGCGGCCGGACTCGACCTCCCCGCGGCCCTCTCAGCGCCGAACACGAGGCCGATGTGCGCAAGCAGACGGAAAAGGCCCTCGCCTATCTGGCGGCGCGCAATCCGGTCTCGGTAGATTGACCCTGTCTTGGAGGCCTCTCGTAACCTGAGTCCGAATGCTGCGGCGGAAGTCGCCACGATAGCCAACGCCGCTGCGGAGGCGGCGAAGACCTGGGCCACGACGTCGCCGCGCCAGCGTGCTCACGCGCTCGGGGCTGTGGCCGATGGGTTGGCGGCGAACGCGGGCAGACTAGTGTCAACCGCGATGGTCGAGACAGGGCTGTCGGAAATGCGGTTGATTGGCGAACTGAATCGCACAGTCGTCCAGTTACTCATGTTTGCTGATGTTGTCGTTGATGGGTCGTATCTTGACGTGCGGATCGACGAACGAGATGAGGGCTTCGTCCTCGGCCTCCGTCCGGATCTCCGACGGTGCCTCGTGCCGGTTGGGCCGGTGCTGAACTTCGCCGCTAGCAACTTTCCATTCGCGTTTTCTGTTGCGGGTGGCGATACAGCATCCGCCCTCGCGGCGGGGTGTCCAGTGATCGTCAAGGGTCACTCCGGTCACCCGATGCTTTCGCAACAAACGGCCGACGTCGTGATCGAGGCGTTGTCTGCCGCTTCGGCCCCGCCCGGCACGTTCCAGCTGATCTCGGGGCAGGCAGAGGGCGTTGCCTTGCTTCTCCACCCGTGCATCCGGGCAGGGAGCTTCACTGGGTCGATCCCGGTTGGCAGGATGCTGGCAGACCTGGCTGCAAGTAGGCCCAGACCTATCCCGTTCTTTGGGGAACTCGGCAGCGTCAATCCCGCGTTCGTGACGGCCCGAGCGGCGGCTGAATCCGCAAGTGCTATTGCTCGGGGTTATGTTGACAGCGTGGCTGGTTCGGCGGGACAACTTTGCACAAAGCCTGGTTTCTTGTTCGTGCCAGCCGACGGCGATCACAAGAAAGCTATCCGGGAGTATGCCGGAGCGGCGACGGAGCACCGGCTCTTGAATCCGGGCATCACCGAGAAATACGGAAGGCGACGCGAAGCGATACTGAAGACGCCCGGCGTGTTGCCGATCGTGGAGGGTTCGCTCACGATCGACGAGGAAGCGCATGGGTGGGCGACACCCACCATCGTGGCCACCAGCGTCGAGACGCTGCGCCTGCACCGTGACCGGCTGCTCGACGAGGCGTTCGGCCCGTTGTCGATTGTCGTTGAGTATGAGGATGAAAAGCTGTTGGCGGATGTCGCGGAGGAGTTCTTCCTTGGCAATCTGACCGGCACTGTTCATGCGGCAGAAGGTGAGGATACTCCTCACCTGCGAGCACTCTTGGACTGGACTGCGCAAAGCGCGGGTCGTATTGTGTTCGGCGGATGGCCGACTGGAGTTGCTGTGACCCCGGCGATGCAGCACGGAGGGCCATGGCCAGCAACGAGCAATGATACCGGTACTTCAGTCGGTACCGCGGCCATTTCCCGGTTCATGCGGGCTGTGACTTATCAAGACGTACCGCAGACGTTGCTTCCTGAGCCTGTGCGCGACGACAACCCATGGAACGTACCGCAGACTCGCTCTGAGGCGGGAGATTCCGCCACGTGGGGTAGCGCCTCGCGGTAGCCCCATGCGCCGAAAGGCAAAACCTAGTCGCCGACGACGGCGCCGAAGCGTTCCGCGAGCGGCGCCCGGTGGATACTGCGAAGCTCGTCAACGCTCAGCGTGAAGTAGTCCTGTACCTCGAGCGCCGCATCCGCCCGGTCCGTGACGCCGATGCGCAACACCGGATAGTCCCTGCCCTCGCACATGGCCTGGAACTTCACGTCGTCTTCGCGATCGACGCTGATCAGCACCCGACCGGTGGACTCGCTGAAGAGTGCGGTAGCGGCATCCACCCCGTCGCGCTCCATGATCTCGGTGAGCCAAACCCGCGCGCCCACGCCGAACCGCATAACGGCCTCGGCGAGTGCCTGCCCGAGCCCGCCGTCGGCGAGGTCGTGCGCGCTCGTGATGAGCCCCTGTTCGCCGCTCGCCGCAAGCAGGCCCGCGAGGCGCAGCTCCGCGGCGAGGTCGACCGCCGGTGGGCGACCGCCGAGATGCTGGTGGATGACTCCCGCCCACGCCGACCCGTCGAGCTCCTCTTTCGTCACGCCGAGCAGGTACAGGTTGTCGCCCTCGTCCTGCCAGCCGGAGGGGATGCGCCGGGCGACATCGTCGATCACACCGAGCACAGCGACCACCGGCGTCGGGTGGATCGGCACGTCGCCGGTCTGGTTGTAGAAGCTCACATTGCCGCCGGTGACGGGAATATCAAGCGCGAGGCATCCATCGGCCAGTCCCTCGACGGCGCGGCTGAACTGCCACATCACCTCGGGGTTCTCCGGTGAGCCGAAGTTCAGGCAGTCGCTCACGGCAACCGGGGTCGCGCCGGTGACCGCCACATTGCGGAACGCCTCGGCGAGGGCGAGCTGCGCCCCCTGGTACGGGTCGAGCTGGCAGTAGCGGCCGTTGGCATCCGTGGCCACCGCGAAGCCAAGCCCGCTCTCCTCGTCGACACGCACCATGCCTCCGTCATCAGGGAAACTCAGCGCGGTGTTGCCCATGACGTACTTGTCGTACTGGTTGGTGATCCAACTCTTGTCGGCGAGGTTGGGGCTGCCGAGCAGCTGCTCGAACTGCTGCCTGAGCTCCGCGGGCTCGCTCGGCCGCAGGAGAGCGGATGCCGTGTCGGCGTTGAGCGCATCGATCCAGGTCGGGTAGGCGACCGGCCGCTCATACACCGGCCCATCGATCGCGACCGTGCGCGGTTCGACGTTGACGATCTCCTCGCCGTGCCAATTGATGATGAGGCGACCCGTGTCGGTCACCTCGCCGAGCACGCTGGTCTCAACATCCCACTTCTGTGTCACAGCGAGGAAGCCGTCGAGCTTCTCGGGGGTGACGATCGCCATCATGCGCTCCTGGCTCTCGCTCATCAGGATCTCTTCTGCCGTGAGCGTGGGGTCGCGCAACAGCACCTTCTCGAGCTCGATGAACATGCCGCCATCGCCGTTACTCGCGAGCTCGCTCGTGGCGCAGCTGATGCCGGCGGCTCCCAGGTCCTGGATGCCCTCGACGAGCTCGTTCTTGAACAGCTCGAGGCAGCACTCGATGAGCACCTTCTCGGCGAACGGGTCGCCCACCTGCACGGCCGGGCGCTTCGTCGGGCCGCCCTCGCTGAAGCTGTCGCTGGCGAGAATGGATGCTCCGCCAATCCCGTCACCGCCGGTGCGAGCCCCGAACAACACGACCTTGTTGCCCACGCCGCGGGCGTTCGCGAGGTGCAGGTCTTCGTGCCGCAGCACGCCGACCGCGAGTGCGTTCACGAGCGGGTTCGCCTGGTAGACACCGTCGAAGTAGGTTTCACCACCGATGTTGGGGAGCCCAAGGCAGTTGCCGTAGAAGCTGATGCCGCTCACGACTCCGTGCACCACGCGCGCCGTATCGGGGTGGTCGATGTCGCCGAAGCGCAGCGCGTCCATCACGGCCACGGGGCGTGCGCCCATCGAGATGATGTCACGCACAATGCCGCCGACACCCGTCGCAGCGCCCTGGAACGGTTCGATGTAGCTCGGGTGGTTGTGGCTTTCGATCTTGAAGGTGACCGCCCAGCCTTCGCCGACATCCACTACGCCCGCGTTCTCGCCCATGCCGACCATGAGGTTCTTCTTCATGGTCTCTGAGACCTTCTGGCCGAACTGGCGCAGGTAGATCTTGCTCGACTTGTAGGAGCAGTGCTCGCTCCACATCACGGAGTACATCGCCAGCTCGCCGCTCGTGGGTCGCCGGCCGAGAATCTCCTTGATCTTCTCGTACTCGTCCTGCTTGAGGCCGAGGGCGCCGTACGGCTGCTCCTTCTCGGGAGTCGCGGCGGCGTTCGAGACAGTATCGGCGCTGGAGATTGTGGGGGTGCTCACGTGGCGAAAGGCTCCTGGAGGTAAGGGCGTGCCGGGATGCCGCAATTCTATCGGCGCGCGACCGGGGCTACGCCTCGGGGCGCCCGCCGGGTGGCCCGATGATGAGCAGGGTCGTCACGATCAGGGCGACGGCGACCACGAGCAGCGTCCCGAGCAGGAGCGGGCGGGCGATCATCCACCGGAACAAGCGGTCGAACCAGCCGGCATCCCTGGGATCGTCAGTGGATGCTCGCCGCCAGTCCCCGTCGAGCCTGCCATTGCGATCGAGCCAGCGATCCAGTGGGACGGTTGCCCAGGGCACGATGGCGCTGACGATCGCGACGGTGGTGAGCCCCGCTTGCCAGCGCTGATTGACGGCGACGAGCACGGCGACGACGACGTAGGCGACGAAGACGATTCCGTGCAGCAGACCGCCGATCTGCACGCCGACGTCGCCGACGAGCAGCACGTACTTCATGACCATGCCGACGATGAGCAGGGTCCAGGTGACCGCTTCGGCGATCGCGACCGGGCGGTAGAGCTGGCGGGGCGTCATGCGCACCAGCCTATGGGAGCGCGCGGGCCCGACCCCCGCCCCCACCCTCCCCACCCCACCGCACCACCCCACCGCGCCACCCCACCCACGCACCACCCACCGTCACCACCCACCGTCACCACCCACCGTCACCCTCGAGAGTGCGCAAATCGATCCAACGCGCAGGCGTTCGCGCGGTTTGCGCACTTTCGAGCGGCAAGGACTGCCTGGGCGGGTGCAGAGCGAGGAGTCAGCCGCGCCATCCGCGCGACTCGAGAGCGCGGCGCACGCGGGCGACCGCATCCGGCGGTCGGCGAAAGAGTGCGTGCTTGCGGATGCGCACGACTTTCCAATTCGCATCGGCGAATCGCTCGAGGCGGCGGGCATCCTTTTCGTATTGCGCAGTGTTAGTGCGGTGCTGATCCCCGTCGTACTCGGCGATCGTACGCCAGGGTCGGTAGGTGAGGTCGCCACGACCGATGAAGCGACCGCGGTCATCGTAGATGTCTGGGTTGACCTCGGGCTCCGGCAATCCGGCTCGGCTGAGAAGCAACCGAAGGAGGGTCTCTGGCCGAGACTCCACTCCCGCACGAGCGAGCGCGAGGGCGCGCGCCAGCGTGATCGCCCCGCGCCCGTGGAAAGTTGTAAGCCGCTCCCGCAGGTCGGGCAGCGTCACGTACGGCTGGAGGTCATGAGGGTCGAGTTCGTAGGGGTCGAGCACGAGCCAGTCAGCGCACACCACCAACTCGTCGAGGGGCAGAACCGTGGCCAGGGCGAGCCACGTGGATGCCGCATCGCTCACGGGCAGCCCGTGCCGCCACACCGTACGTAGCAGGGGATCGCCTGATCGATGGCCCACGATCCCCGGTCGACGCGGCGGTGAGCCGACGCCCCGGCGTGAGATGTGCAGCGGCTCCCTTGGGCTGAGCCGATCGGGCAGAGGACATCCCCACAGTCGGGCAGCGGTCAGGTGGCTGAAGAAGTGCTCGGTGCTCATGAGCGGCATTGCGCGGCCGCAGCGCTGAATCGTCCCAGCGAGATCCTCATCGGGAACAGGGGCGCGAGTAGCCCTCACCCCGTGGTGCGGGCGCTCAAGATCGCGCCCGCGCAAGCGGCCCTCGGTCAGTCCCGCCGCGCGGGCGGTCGCCACTCGGAACGCCGCGGGCACGTTGGGGGGTAAGGGGACCAGGCGGGGCACCGCACCAGCGTGCCGTGGGAGTGTTCCGCGCGGAGGAATCTGTCCACAAGCTGGCGCGTGCGCCTGTCGAGAGTGCGTAAATCGACCCAAACGAGGCTGGGAAGCACGATTCGGGCACTCTCGACGGGGGTGGAGGGCGCCCTACGCGGAGGCGAGAGCCGCGATCGCGCTCGTGAAGAACCTCAGGCCGTCGACGCCGGACCGCATCGCGGCATGCGTGTCCGGTCCGAAGCCGGGCTCCGTTGCGTGCTCCGGATGCGGCATGAGACCCACAACATTGCCGCGCTCGTTCGATACCCCGGCGATGTCGTTCAGGGATCCATTCGGGTTCACCTCGAGATACCGGAAGACCACCTGTCCCTCGCCCTCGATGCGCTTGATGGTCTCGTCATCTGCGAGGTACATGCCGTCAGCGTTCTTGAGGGGGATCACGATTTCCTCGTTCGCCGCGAACTCGTTCGTCCAGGCGGTACCGACGTTCTCGACCCGCAGTTTCTGGTCGCGGCGGATGAACTGCTGGTGCGCATTGCGGGTGTGCGCCCCCGGTACGAGCCGCGCCTCCGCGAGCATCTGGAACCCGTTGCAGATTCCCAGCACCGGCATCCCCTTATTGGCTGCGTCGATGACCTCGGCCATGATCGGAGCGTGACTGGCGATCGCGCCGGCGCGCAGGTAGTCGCCGTAGCTGAAACCACCGGGCAGCACGAGAGCGTCAACACCATGCAGGTCGTGCTCGCCGTGCCACAGTGCAACGGGTGTCGCGCCTGCGAGGCGAACGGCTCGCTGGGCATCCCGGTCGTCGAGCGAGCCGGGGAAAGTGATGACACCGATGCGCACTAGCTAGCCTCGCCGACGAACACAACATCCTCGATCACCGAGTTGGAGAGGATCTCTTCGGCAAGCTGCCGAACCTCAGCCAGCAGCGCGTCATCCACTTCGCCGTCGACCGTGACCTCGAAACGCTTGCCAATGCGCACCCCGGTGACGCGGTCTTTGCCCAGCCGGGCGAGCGCACCCGCGACCGCCTTGCCCTGCGGATCGAGCAGTTCAGCCTTGGGCATGACCTCGACAACAATTGTGGGCACGGAAAACTCCCCGGAGATTTAGCGGCGATAGATGCGCGTCAAGTCTAGCCGCGCTCGTGCGGCGCACAGGCTCAACCGTCGCCCGCCGACCAGGGGTCGTGAAGCGTCACCCCTGTGAGGGCGAAGTCGCGCGTGTTGCCCGTCGCAAGGGTGGCGCCGTGGCGAAGAGCGATACCGGCGATCTGAGCATCCGCCTGATGCATTGGTCTCCCGCCCAACCGCGCTCGAGCGAGCACGACGGCGGTGTAGCGCGCGCAGGTCTCGTCGTACGGCACGACGGTTAACTCATCGAAGAGTCGTTCCAGGGCGTTCACCAGCGCAATCCTGCGCGGCTGGTCAACGAGTTCTGCGCCGTAGAAACTCTCCTGAACTGTGATCGCCGTCGTGACGAGTTCGCCGACCGGCTGGGCGTCGACCCATTGGACGACCATTTTCTCGGGCTCGCGGCGCAGCAACTCGGAGAGCACATTCGTGTCGAGGATGATCACGCATCGAACTCCGCTTCGCGAGCCGCGCCGACGCCGGGCGCGGCACCCCCGCGCAGCGATTCGACCGCGTCGAAATAGCTGTCGGGAACGTCTGCATCCATGAATCCAGCATGGATGCGCGAACCCAACCCGACGTGGGATTCAGCGATGGTGGGGACCGGCTCCTCCGCCAGCGACCTGTGCAGGATGGTGCGCACCTCCTCCTCCATGCTGCGCCCATGGCTGGCCGCGACCCGTCGGAGACGCTCCTTCAGGGCATCATCGAGGTTTCGAACGATCAGTTGCGCCACGCTATCAATGATATCAGGAGCGCTGGATGATGTAATCCGCCCGACTCACCGTCGCCTCGATAACCGTGGAGTTGTTCTCGTCGGTACCCAAAGCCCAGGCTCGCGCCTCCTCGAGCGTCTTGCCGTACTGAACGTGGCGCTCGATCAGGCGCTCCACCCGACGGGCGTGCTCAAGCTCAATGTAGAAAGTGATGTCAAAGAGGGGTCCCGCGTGTTCCCAGCCACCTGAATCGAGCAGCAGGTAGTTGCCTTCGATAACGACGAACGGGGTTCCGAACTCGATGGGATACGCGTCGGGGATGACCTCTTCGGTCGTGCGATCGAAGGCTGGCGCCTTCCAGGCCCGCCCTGGATCCTTGGTGCTGTGCAGCGCGGTGAGGGCGCTGAGAAATTCGACAATGTCGAACGTGTCTGGCGCACCCATCCGGTCGCGCCTGCCGAGCTGCTCCAGGCGCTCCTGCGAGTAGTGGAACCCGTCGAGCGCCATGAGTGCCGCGTCGGGGGCGAGGCGTTCAACAAGGTCAGCGGCGACGGTGGACTTGCCCGATCCGGGTGGACCAGTTATGCCCACCGTGGTTGACCGTCCCGGAACCGCGACCCCCCTGACCGCTTCGACAACATCGTCGATACTCGTGAATACGGTCATGAGCGATCCGCCACCAAACCCGCGTCCGACAGCGCGAACTCGACCCATTCGCGGTAGCCCTGGGCGCTCGGGTGAAACAGATCACTGGCGAAGAACCCGTCAGTGTACGGGGGTGGGGGTGGTGACATGATCACTCCGGGTTCACTCTTCACGACAGTTCTCGCTGCGGATTCCAGACTTTGCGAGTGTAAGTACAGCGCCCAGCGTAACGGGTTGGGGAGCGATTCGAACCGGAAGAAGGCCGGCATGCTCGAAACCAGGATCGTGGCGCGGGGGCTCGTCGCCCGAAGTCGTCGAAGAATGAGGCGGATGTCGCGGGCATAAGCCCGGGCCCCGCGGAGCTGCAGGGCGTCGTTGGTACCGATCGACAGGAAGATGACATCGTGCGCTTCTGCACTCGCCTCAGCGAGGTAGTTTTCGATGAGGTCCCGTGACGTGGCGCCGTTCGCCCCCATGGTTACCCATTCGGCGCCCCGGCCCAGCTCGGCTGCCAGCGAGCGAGCCAGATTGCCGGGAAGGCCATCATCCTGCGCTTCGACACCGACCCCGGCGGCGGTCGAGTCGCCGAGCACGAGAAGGCGCAACGGGTCAGGGCCGGCGACCGAGCCGCGCCAGGGGGGAGCGGCATCCGGCAATCGGGGAATGATGCGTCGCAACCGACGACTCTGCACAAGGATCACCGGCGCAAGCAGAACCGCCAAGAGTCGGGTATCAACAGCCATTCTGCTCAGGGTATACCGATCGGACGCCACGCTGCCCGCCGGATAAAGCAGACTGGGGAGGTGAAGGATACAGTCGTCCCCGCGACTCTCGGTGCCGTGCAGGCACGCACGGTCGGCGTTCTCGTCGCCGGGCAGATCCTCGGTGGGCTCGGCATGGGGGCGACGCTCGCCATCGGGGCCGTGCTCGTGTCTGAGATTGCCGGCACGGAGGCGTGGGCGGGAGCCGCCGCGACGATGAGCACCCTCGGCGCGGCCGGTGCGGCCATTCCCCTGGCGCGACTCGCCCAGCGCATGGGCCGCCGGCCGGCGCTCGCTACCGGGGCAGGCATCGCCGCGGCCGGCTCTCTCGTCACCATGCTCGCAGCCGCCTGGGTTTCACTGCCGCTCGTGCTGCTCGGATTCGCGATGCTCGGAGTCGGTGCCGCCGTCAATCTGCAGTCCCGTTTCGCCGCAACGGATGTCGCCAACCCGGCCCGGCGCGGACGCGACCTCTCGATCGTTGTCTGGTCAACCACCGTCGGCGCGATCGTCGGCCCCAACCTGTTCGGCCCGGGCGTGTACATCTCCGACTGGCTGCAGCTGCCTGACCTCACCGGCTCCTTTGTCATCGCCCTCGTCGCCCAACTCGCCGCCGTCGCCGCGTATCTGGTCGGCCTCCGGCCGGACCCGCTGCTGCTCGAGCCGAACGCTGCCGACGGCATCCAGCCGCCCACGCCCGTGACCGGCGCTGGCACGGTTCGCGCCCGGCCCGCACTGTTCTTCGCCATCGGAGCCATCGCGATCAGCCATGCCGTGATGGTGTCCGTCATGTCGATGACGCCCGGTGCACCTCGTTCATCACGGTGCGACTCTCACGATCATCGGGTTCACCATCAGCCTGCACGTCGCGGGGATGTTCGCCCTCTCGCCACTGTTCGGCTGGGCGAGCGACCGCCTGGGACGCGTGCCGACGATCCTCGTCGGCCAGGCGTTGTTCGCTGTGTCTCTCGTCATTGTGGCGCTCGGGCAGCACGACACGACAGCCGTAACCGTCGGGCTCGTGCTGCTCGGCCTCGGCTGGAGCGCATCCACCGTTTCTGGCTCCGCCTACATCGCCGACCTCGTCACGGGGGAAGCCAGAACGCGCATTCAGGGCAGAACCGACCTCACCATGAACATGGCCGGAGCGAGCGGCGGGGCGCTCGCCGGGGTCGTGCTCGCGATGATCGGTTACGACGGGCTTGCCTGGGCCGCCGGGGTGCTCGTGCTCGCGGTCGTCGCTTGGGCTATTGTCATCCGGCCGCGGTCACGCGGATGAGGTTCGCCCACGGGTCATCGAAGGCGACTGTCTTGCCGTCGTCCCTCGTTTCGATGCCGTAGTGCGACATCCGCTCGCCGAGCGCGCCGAGGTCGTCTGTCGGTCGGCACGGTGATGTCGATCTCGCCGAGCCCGAGCGTTCGCTGGCGGCGGCCGGCGCCCCTGCTGTTCCAGACGTTCATGGCCATGTGGTGGTGGTAGCCGCCCGCGCTCACGAATAGCGCTGAGCCGCCGAGCTCCGCCGTGGTCTCGAAACCCAGCCGGTCGACGTAGAAGTCGCGAGCGTCTGGCGACGTCGCCGACCGAGAGATGCACGTGCCCGACCACCGCGGAGCCCGAAACGGGGTTTTCTGGCGAGAGATTCTGCTGCAGGAACTCGTTCGGGTCGAGGAAGAGTGTTGCCATTTCAACGGTGCCGTGCGTCCAGCTCCACTCGGTGCGGTCGCGATCCCAGTACAGCTCGACCCCGTTGCCTTCGGGGTCGTCGAAGTAGAACGCCTTGCTCACGAGGTGGTCGGCGCTGCCGGTGAAGCTGCCCGGATGCAGGTGTGCCACCGAGAAGACCGCCGCGGCGAGAGCGGCCTCGGAGTCGAACAGGATCGCGGTGTGGAACAGGCCCGCCTCGCGGGGACCGGCGTGGCGCAGGGCAGGCGCATGCTCAAGGATGACGACTGGCGTGCTGCCGCGGCCAAGAGTGACGGTGCTGTCCGCTTCATCCAGTACCTGGAGCGTGACCGCATCTCGGTAATAGGCCGTCATGGCGTCGAGGTCGGCGACGAGAAGCGTGACGGGTCCCATCGAGGTGTCGGCGGCGAGACGGTCAGGCGAGGTCATGTGGTTGTTAACCCGCGGCGTCGGACATTTCTTCCGCGCCCGTCAGGCGGTGGATGAGTTCGCGGTAGCGGGCTGCGGTGCGCTCGACGATTTCGGGCGGCAGGGTGGGAGGTGCGTTGCTTTGGTCCCAGTTCGCCGCGAGCCAGTCGCGCACGATCTGTTTGTCGAAACTCGCCGTGCGGTCGCCGGAGTCGTAGAGTTCCGCATCCCAGTAGCGGCTCGAGTCACTCGTAAGCACCTCGTCGCCGAGGGTGATGACGCCGTGCTCGTCCGAACCGAACTCGAACTTCGTGTCGGCGAGGATGACGCCTCGAGCCTCCGCGATGGCGGATGCCCGGCTGAAGATCTCGAGCGAAAGGTCGCGCAGCGAGGTCGCGGCCGCCTCGCCCACGAGCTCGACGGTTCGCTCGAACGTGATGTTCTCGTCGTGCTGCCCGAGCGGGGCTTTCCATGCAGGGGTGTAGATCGGCTCGGGCAGGCGGTCGCCGTTGCTGAGTCCGGCAGGGAGCGGAATTCCGCACACGCTCTGGCTCTTCTGGTACTCGACCCAGCCGCTGCCCGCGAGGTAGCCGCGCACGACGCACTCGACGGGAAACATGTCGAGCGACTTCACGAGCATCGCGTTTGATGCCGAACCCGCTGGTCGAGCTTGTCGAGACCTCACCAACGGAATGCGCCAGGTGATTCGGCACGCCTTGGAGTTGCCCGAACCACCACAGGCTCAGCCGCGTGAGCAGCGCCCCCTTGCCGGGAATGCCCGGTTCGAGCACGTGGTCGAAGGCACTCACCCGGTCGCTTGCGACCATGAGCACGAGGCCGGGGTGACCCGGCGACAGGTACAGGTCACGGACCTTGCCGGAGTAGGTGCGCTCCCAGCCGTCGGGTATCACTCGACCTGCCCGGCGATATCGGTGCGGTAGTGGCCGCCCTCGAGCTCGATCTTCTCGAGCGCCGCATAGACCCTGGCCCGGGCATCCGCGATGGTCTCACCGGTCGCGACAACGCTGAGCACCCGCCCGCCCGTCGCCACGAGTTGGTCGTTGAGCACCGCGGTCGCCGCGTGGGCGATCGTTACGTTCTCGACAGAATCGAGCCCGGTGATGGCACGCCCGGTGACGGGATCCTCTGGGTAGCCCTCGCTCGCGAGTACGACCGTCACCGCGACATCGTCGCTGAACTCGGGGCGCTCGAGAGTGCCCAGTCCGCCGGTGGATGCCGCGAACAGCAAACCGCTCAAGGGGGTTACCAATCGGGGGAGCACCACCTGGGTTTCCGGATCGCCGAAGCGTGCGTTGAATTCGATCACCCGCACTCCGCTGTTCGTGACGATGAGACCGCAGTAGAGCAGGCCGATGAACGGTTTCTGCTCCCGCTCCATCTGGCGGATGGTCGGCAGCGCGATCGTTTCGATCACCTCATCGACGAATCCGTCGGGAAGCCACGGCAGCGGGGAGTACGCACCCATCCCGCCGGTGTTGGGACCCTCGTCGCGATCGTACGCGCGCTTGTAGTCCTGGGCGGGAGAGAGCGGGAGCACATGGTGCCCGTCGCTGAGCAGGAAGAGCGACACCTCGGGTCCGGCGAGGAATTCCTCGATGAGCACGCTGCCGTACTGCAGCCAGTACTCGGCGTGGGCGATCGCGGCATCGCGGTCTGGGGTGACGAGCACCCCTTTGCCGGCAGCGAGGCCATCCGCCTTCACGACATACGGAGCCCCGAACTCGTCGAGAGCGTTCGTCGCCTCCTCGAGGGAGCCCGCGCGGGTGGCGTCCCCCGTGGGCACGCCCGCTTCATCCATTATCCGTTTGGCGAAGGTCTTGCTGCCCTCGATCGCTGCGGCAGCCTTTCCGGGTCCGAAGACAGCGATGCCTCTCGTGCGCAGTGCGTCGGCCACCCCGGCCACGAGTGGGGCTTCCGGCCCGATGATGACCAGCTCGATCTCGTTGTCGATCGCGTACTCGGTCACCACGACACCGTTCGTCGGGTCGAGTGCGACGACGGGCACATCCTGGGCTATGCCCGCATTGCCGGGCGCCGCGGTGATCTCGTGACCCGCCTCCTCGCGGAGGAGCGCGGTGACGATGGCGTGCTCACGGGCACCGGAACCAAGAACAAGGATTCGCACCTGACCAACGTTACCGGGCGCAGTATCACGGGTCGGGCGAACTTGTTAGCGTTGTGGGATGGCCAAGGGAAGAATCAGTCAGATCGTGGGCGACGCGAGCGTGAAGCTCGCGCTCAACAACAGCGAGGACACGGAGGCCATCGCGACCGGCGTCCGGTACCTGCTGCAGTTGCTGGAGAAGAAGGCCCCAGGCAGTTCCGTTGAGGTGCGGGTTCCTCCGCACGGTGCCGTCCAGGTGATCGAGGGCCCCAACCACAGCCGCGGCACGCCACCCAATGTCATTGAAATGGATGCTCGAACCTGGCTCGAACTGGCAACGGGCGAGTTGCAGTGGGCAGAGGCGGTGACGCAGGGGCGGGTTACTGCATCCGGTGAGCGCGCAGATCTGAGCGCCCACCTGCCCGTGACCGGCGACGACGCGGGTTGAGCGTTGCGGGCGGCCTGGTCTCCCTGTTCGCTCAGGAGGAGATTTTTCCGATTGGCGCAGTGAGGAGGAGGTTTGACCCCGGCATCCACCTTTTCCTACTGTGTGAACGGCCGGTGGCTGACTTCGGCCGCTTGGGCCCGTGCGAGACTTAACCGGTGACCGATGACGACAACCAGAGCGAGGTCCGCATCCGCCGGGCGCCGAAGTTTCCCGCCTTCATGATCGTCGGCGGTGGGCTCGGGGCGATCGCGACCCTCATTCTGACTTCGCTCTACCCCGCTGATCCCAGTGTGGGTTTCGCTGCCCTCTTCGGGTACTTCGCGATCTTCGGGATCACCGGCGGCGTGGTTCTTGGTGCCCTGCTCGCAATTGTGCTCGAGTGGCGCTCCAACCGCCGGGCGCGCACCGTTTCGGCCAGCGTCGAACGGGAATCGCCACCTAGCTGAGCTGGTTCGCCTCGACCCAGTCGAGGTACTCGGGCGTGACGCTGCCGGTGACATATTCACCCGTGAAGCAACTCATCTCGAGCTCGGTGATGCCCTGATCCCTCGAGAATCGCGGCCTTCATGTCCGCAACCTCCTGGAAGATCAGGTGGTCGGCGCCAAGCTCCATCGCGATCTCAGGGATGCGTCGGCCGTGCGCGATCAGTTCCTGCCGCGTGGGCATGTTGATGCCGTAGACGTGCGGGTACCGCACGGGCGGCGCGGCGGAGGTGAAGGTAACCTTGTTGGCTCCCGCCTCCCTCGCCATCTGCACGATCTCCTTCGACGTGGTTCCGCGCACGATCGAATCATCCACAATCAGGATGTTCTTGCCCTTGAACTCGCTCGACATGGCGTTGAGCTTCTGCTTGACGCTGCTCTTGCGTTCCGCCTGGCCCGGCATGATGAAGGTGCGGCCGACGTAGCGATTCTTGTAGAAGCCCTCGCGATACTCGATGCCGAGCTTCTGCGCGACCTGCATTGCGGCAGGGCGTGACGAATCCGGAATCGGCATGACGACATCCACATCTCCCATCGGCGCATACTTGGCAATGGTGTCGGCGAGTCGATTGCCGAGTCGCAGGCGCGCCTCGTACACCGAGATGCCGTTCATGATCGAGTCGGGTCGGGCGAGGTAGACGTACTCGAACGAGCAGGGGATGAGCCGGGGATTCGCAGCACACTGGCGCGAAGTCATCTCGCCGTCGAGGGCGACGAAAACCGCCTCACCGGGCGCGACCTCCCGCACGACGTCGTATCCGCCGCTCTCAAGAACGAGGGATTCGGATGCCACGATCCACTCCTCGCCGACAAGGCCACGCACCCGTCGGCCGAGAACGAGAGGGCGGATGCCGAACGGATCGCGGAAGGCGAGCAGGCCGTGCCCGGCAATGAGTGCGATCGCCGCGTATGAGCCCTCGACCCGCTCGTGCACACGGGCGACGGCGGTGAACACCTGCTCCGGGTCGAGGTCGGTGCCCGACACCTGGTCCTGCAACTCGTTCGCGAGCACGTTCACGAGCAGCTCGGTGTCGCTCGAGGTGTTGAGATGGCGGCGGTCGACGTCGAAGAGCTCCTTGGTCAGTTCCCGCGTGTTCGTGAGGTTGCCGTTGTGTACGAGGATGATGCCGTATGGGGCATTGACGTAGAAGGGCTGGGCTTCGTCTTCGCTGCTCGCGCTGCCGCGCGTCGCATACCGCACGTGACCGAGACCCATGGTCCCGAGCAGGTTGCGCATGTCGCGCGTGCGGTAGGCCTCGCGCACCTGGCCCTTGGCCTTCTGCATGTGGAGGGTTCGGCCGTCGGCGGTTGCAATGCCCGTCGAGTCCTGACCGCGGTGCTGCAGAAGCGACAGGCTGTCGTACACCTGTTGGTTGACGGGGAGTGGTGAGACGATGCCCACAATGCCGCACATTGCCGAGGGGTTTCCTGACGGTTGGGAGACGAGCCGAGGCAAGTCTATTGCTCGTCCGGGTCCAATCCTGCAAGGGCTGTGAACGCAGGCTGCGGATGTTAGGGCACACTGGAAACATGAGCAGCAGCTACCGGGATGCCGGCGTCGACACCGAAGCCGGAGACCTCGCGGTCGAGCTCATGAAGTCGGCCGTCTCGAAGACCCACGGCCCGAACGTGGTCGGCGGCTTCGGCGGCTTCGCAGGCCTGTTCGACGTAACCTTTCTGACGGGTTACAAGCAGCCGCTTCTAGCGACGTCGACCGACGGCGTCGGCACTAAGGTCGCCATCGCCCAGGCCCTCGACAAGCACGACACGATCGGCCAGGACCTCGTCGGAATGGTCGTCGATGACATCGTCGTGGTCGGCGCGCGACCGCTCTTCATGACCGATTACATCGCGTGCGGCAAGGTCGTTCCCGAGCGTATTGCGGAGATTGTGCGGGGGATCGCCGAAGCGTGCTCCGCCACGGATACCGCGCTCGTCGGCGGCGAGACCGCAGAGCACCCGGGACTGCTGGGGCCAGACGACTATGACGTTGCTGGTGCGGCAGTAGGAGCCGTCGAAGCGGATGCCGTGCTCGGCCCCGAGCGGGTTACTGACGGAGACGTGGTGATCGCCATCGCATCATCCGGTTTGCACAGCAACGGCTTCTCCCTCGTGCGCAGCATTCTTGCCGGAGCGAGGGTTGGCTTCCGCGACCGAGCTGACGACTTCGGCGGTGTCGTCGGCGAGGCACTGCTCGAACCGACCATGCTCTACACGCGGGCGCTTCTCGACGTACTGGAATCTCAGCCTGGCGCCATCCACTCGCTCAGTCATGTGACCGGTGGAGGCATGGCGGCGAACCTCGCTCGAGTACTGCCGGTTGGCTCCTGGGCGGAAGTGAACCGGTCGACCTGGTCGCCGCCACCGGTTTTCCGGGTGCTTGCCGACATGGGGTCCCTGCAACTCGGCGACACCGAGGGCACCTGGAATCTCGGAGTCGGCATGTTCGCCGTGGTCGAGGCATCCGCTGCCGACCGCGTGGTCGCCGCGATTTCTGGCCACGGCATCCCGGCCTGGATCGCGGGCATGGTCATGACCGGAGAGCGGGAACTCGCAGGATTCGAGCAGGGCGCCAAGGGTGTCAATGGGGGAGCGGTTCGACTGGTGGGCGACTACGCGGACTGAGCATGGTGACCACACAGGCGCGACGGCGGTTCACCAGGGAGTGGATCGCGTGGGTCACGCTGGGGCAGACGGCGGGCCTCTCCGTCACGGCCGTTGCCGCAGCGATAGTCACCTACGCCGCCGCTGACCCGTGGGTCAACTTCGGCATTCTGGTTTCCGGTGGAGCGGTAGCGGGGGTATTCCTCGGGCTGGGGCAATGGACCGCATTCCGCCGGAGTGGCATCGCCGTCTCGCCGGGAGCCTGGGTCAGCGCGACCGCAGCGGGAGTCACCCTCGCCTGGTCGATTGGGCTCGTCCCGGGCATCCTGGGGTTTGACTGGGCCGACCTCGTCACGATTCCGATCGCAATCGCTCTCGTGCTCGCCTTGCTGATGTTGATCCCGGTGTTGCAGTTCTTCGTGCTGAGGCGCTACCGCCGTGGAGCGTGGCGATGGATACCGATCAACGCGATCGCGTGGGTGGTGGCAGCATTGTGGATCGCCGTACCGATCCCGTTCATCGGTGCCAGCACGGATCTGCTTGTGCTGTTCGGTGTGTTCGCTGGGGCGGGCCTCGCCGTGGCCGTTACGGCCGCGACGTTCAGCGGAGTGTGGGCGCGGTCACTCGTGGTGACCGAACCAGCAGGACACGAAACGGATCAGGCGGTCTTGGACGACTCTCCGTCGGAGACGTAATCCTCGTCAGACTCCTCGACGAGGTACTCGCTCCACTTGTCAAGCTCAGGAGACACCGGCGCCGGCGGCGGGCTGCTGTGCAACTCATTCGCGAGTGCACCGTAGTTCGTGTCGGGACTGTAGTACTTCAGATCCCGAGCGACTTTGGTGTGTTTTGCCTTTTGACGGCCGCGCCCCATGCGTGACCCCCTCATGTAGAAGTGCGAGCAAGAATAGTCCGTAAAATCTAGCGTCCACTTTATCACGCACGGTGCCGATGTCTGGCTCGGCACGAAGGGGCTGGACTGTTGAGCAATTCTGTTCTAACCGGGCGGAATCGCCAGGAAAACTGACGTATCGTCGAACCCAGCGCGGAGCGTGGATGAACGCGCCGCGCAAGGCTACGCGAGTTGGTCCGCGACGGTAACGTTGTCGCGTGGCCAGCCCAGATGTCGACACCTCCGTAGTCGTGATCGGTGCTGGCCAAGCGGGTCTCTCGGTCTCCTACTATCTGAAGCGCCTCGGGCTGGACCCGGGAAATGAGTTCGTCGTGCTTGACCGCGGACCCCGGGCCGGGGGCGCGTGGCAGTTTCGCTGGGAAGCACTCCGCCTCGGTTCCGCGCATCGGGTGAACGACCTTCCCGGAATGGCCGAACTCGGCCTCAGCTTCGACACTGCCGACCGGCACCTGCCCGCCCGCGAGGTTATCGCCGACTACTACGCGCAGTACGAGGAGCACTTCGAGTTCCAGATCGTGCGGCCGGCTCACGTGACGACCGTCGAGAACCGTGGTCTGCATCTTCTCGTGACGTTCCGTGATCGCGAGGGGGAGCAGGCGGTCACAACAAACCTGGTTGTCAACGCAACCGGCACCTGGGGGTCACCCTTCATTCCCTGGTACCCCGGCAGGGACAGCTTCAACGGCCGCCACGTGCATACGAACGACTACAGCTCGGCCGAAGACTTCGCCGGCAAGAGTGTCGTCGTGGTGGGCGGCGGAACATCCGCGATCGGGTTCCTGCTCGAGCTCGAGCAGGTCACCTCCAGCCTCACCTGGGCGAGTCGCCGGGCTATCGACTTCCTCGATGAACCGGAGTTGAACATTGAGGGCGGCGCGCACGCCGTGTCGCTCCAGGATGAGGCAGCACGAACCGGGCGCGCCCTGCCCAGCATCGTCAGCGGTACCGGGGTACCGAGAACCCGACGCATCCAGGCCGGCATCGAGCGCGGATTGCTGTCGCCGCAGCCGATGTTCTCTGCAATCGAGCCGAACGGCGTGCGCTGGGACGACGGCACCTTCATTGAAGCGGATGCGATCATCTGGGCGACGGGATTCCGGCCCGAACTGCGTCACCTCTCACCCCTGCGGCTCAGGGAGAAGGCGGGCGGCGTCACCGTGGCCGGCGGCTCATCGTGGAAGGATCCGCGTATCTTCTTCGCTGGCTACGGGCCGCAAGCGAGCACGATCGGAGCAAACCGGGCGGGCCGCGTGATCGCACGCCAGGTTGTCGCTGCACTCAGCTCGATGCAGTAGCACCGAGCAGTCGGGCGGTCAACCGATGCCGATGGATCCGGTGAGGCCGCGCCCGTTGACAGCAACAGCGCGCTGGCCGAATCGCAGACCCTCCACCGTGAGGTTGTCGAATCCCGCCATTGGGCTGCTGGAGATCGTGCCGGCTGGGGCATCCGCCGATAGACCAAGCACGCTGTCCAACACCGACACGGCGGCCGCGGCAGACCATGCCTGGGGCCGACAGGCAGCCGGGTAGGGAACGCTCCTGCTGTAGTCGGCGCTCGCGTCTCCTGAGTGCAGTTCCGGCATTCGGTAGTTGAATCCTGCTGCGGCAGCGAGCAATCCCTCAACCAGGCTGGATGCCACGTCGCCCATGCCTTCACGCACGAGCCCACTGATGGCGATAGCGGTGTCATGAGTCCAGACGGAGCCCCCGTGGTAGCTCAGCGGCCAGTAGCCTGCCGACGCTGTGGACATAGTCCGTAGTCCGAATCCGGAGTTGAGTTCGGAGGAAACCAGTCGGCCAGCGACGAACGTGGCCTGCTCGGACGTCGAGGAGACCCGTGCCGAGCAAATGGCCGATGTTGCTCGTCACGGTGTCGACGGGACGTTTGTTCGCGTCGAGGGCGATTGCCGGGTACGGGCCTGCGGCATCCTCGATCCAGAACCGCCTGTTGAACTCACTCTGCAGGCGAGCAGCCCACGCGCGCCACTCTTCGGCACCGTCGAACCCGAAGTGGTCAAGCAGGTCGGCCCCTTTCGTGGCCGCCTCGAACGCGTATGCCTGCACTTCGCACAGGGCAATGGGACCCTCGGAGAGGGTACCGTCGCGCCACTGAACCGAGTCGCCCGAATCCTTCCAGCCCTGGTTGGCGAGTCCGTGGCCGCTGCGGTCGACATACTCAAGCAGGCCGTCGCCGTCGGAATCTCCGAAATCGCGCATCCAGCACAGAGCGTCAACAAGATTCGGCATGAGCGCCAGAACCTCGTCTTCGGCGAGCCCCCACCGCCAGGCGTCATGCAATAGACACACCCAGAGAGCGGTCGCATCCACCGTGCCGTAATAGAGCGGCGGCAGTACTACAGGGGTGCCCGGGATGGCCGTCGTCTGGCGCCGGAGCTCGTGAAGAATCTTGCCCGGTTCTTCGGCGGTGTCGTCCGAGACTTCGCGCCCCTGCAGCCCGGCCAGAGTACGCAGGGTATCGGCAGCCAGTCGAGTGCCGAGCGGGAGCATGAAGCGTGCCGACCATAGCGAGTCCCGGCCGAAAAGCGTGAGGAACCAGGGAGCTCCCGCTGCGAGAAACGTCTGATCAGGCGAATTCGCCATCGCCATGCGCAATGAATCGAGATCCCCTAGTGCCTGCTTCAGCCAACGCCGCAGCCGATCGTCGCCGGACCGGAGGACGGGCGAGGCCCACGGGACCTCGGCCGTCGCCCCCTGCACTGTTGCTATGGCATCGTTCGAGTTCAGACTCCAGTGGATCGTTGTGCTTCCGACAGCCGGAATCACTAGGTCCGCCCGAATCACGATCGCGCCCGTGCTCGTCACGCTCACGTCCGCGTCCGGCGAGGCGAGCGTCGTCGAGACACCGCTGCCGGACCACCGGACACCGCCCTCGGGTACGGATTCGGCAGCGGGCTGGGAAAGTGATGGCTTGCCGCCCTTGATGTCGTCGATCGGTGTCTGATCGAGCCGGAGCTCAACACGCAGCTCGGTGTGGATCGGAATCGGGAGCCGAGACGACACAGTCAGCGACTCTTCGATGCCCGTGGACGATGCCGCTCGCGTGTGCTCGACGCGTACGCCGGGGTCGGGAACCGCGTCGTCGAGATGGCGGGCGAGCCCCACGAATACGGCGCGATCGGCCGATGGCGTCGAATTGGCGATGGGTTCGGGGGCTTGCCCACCGATCCTGACTGCCTGGTGGGAAACGATTCTGATGTCAGAGAAGTAGAAGCCCTCAATTGGAGAAGACCCCATTGACCCATCCGCCGCTGACCACGCCTGCGTTGGAGCACGCAATACCAAGAGTGCGTCGTGCAGGAGCGGCTGCATTGGGGTGCTCATGGTCGGCGATGACTCCTTCAGATCAACGTTCGATGCGCCTCGTATTGACAGATCATCGATGGGTGGAGTAAACATAACACCAATATTTGATCGATCAAAGTTTCGCGAGGATTCGTTTCGCGGGCGCTGGAACGATCAAATTCTCGAGCACCGAGGAGCCAAGGGAGGCGTCGATGGGAACTTTGCCCACGGTCGAAGATGTCGCCCGCGTTGCCTTGGTTTCACGACAGACCGTCTCCAACGTGCTCAATTCGCCGGAGATCGTCAAGGCAGCGACCCGCACGCGCGTGGAGGCTGCGATTGCAGAACTGGGCTACCGGCCGCATGCATCCGCGCGTCGGCTGCGAACGCAGAAGTCCTCCACAATCGGCATCCGCCTGAATCAGATCCACAACGGGATTTCGGGCGCCGTGCTCGACCGGTTCCTGCATGCCCTAACGGAGCAGGCTGACGAGCGCGACATGCGCATCCTGCTTTTCACTGCGGCCGACCCCAGCAATGAGATCGAGCAGATCCGCCGACTGCGCGATGGCGCGGACGTGGATGCTTTCGTGCTTACTGCAACCTTCCACAATGACCCACGTACACAGTGGCTTGTCGCCAATGAGGTACCGTTCGTCACCTTCGGCCGCCCTTGGGGCGACGACGACATGAACGCGTCGCCGCACCCCTGGGTCGACGTCGATGGTCACGCTGGAGTTCGCGATGCCACTCGGCGGCTTCTCGAACTCGGCGCAGAGCGGATCGGGTACATCGGATGGCCGAGTCCGTCCGGTACGGGTGATGAGCGACGACGTGGGTGGGAGGAAGAAGCGGGTCTCGACGCCGTCGGCCGCGAGGCCCTCTCCGTTGCAACAACGGAGGGTGTCCCCGAAGGGGCGGCCGCAGCTCACTCACTTCTTGGATCTCATGTCCCACCCGACGCACTCGTATGCGCAAGCGACACGCTCGCGCTCGGAGCGATGATGGCGGCCACTGCCCTCGGCGCACTCGGACCTGCCGATCGTCGGCTACGACAACACGCCGGTTGCAGCGGCGGTCGGAATGTCGAGCGTCGACCAGCCTCTGGCGGAGGTCGCCGCATCCGCACTGGAATTGCTGTTCGGGGCGAGCGGCAGCAACCTGCTCCCTCGGGAGCGCGTAAACGAGGAGCCGAATCATCGGCTCCTCGCCCCGCGACTTGTCGAGCGCAGATCAACGCACCTGGCGCTCGGCGAGACCACCGGCACCCTGGGGGCCGGCAATCACAATCGAAAGGAAACACTGTGAAAAGATCACAATGGAGCTCAGTGGTGATCGCCACTGGACTCGTCGATGAGCCTAGCCGCATGTAGCGCTGAGGGCGGCGAGACATCGGGCGAGGAACTGACGATTCTCATCGGCTCCAGCGGTGACGCCGAGACCAAGGCTGTGCAGGCGGCAGCGGATGCATGGGCAACTGAGAACGGCAACACGGTGCGAAGTCGTCGCTGCAAGCGACCTCAACCAGCAACTCGGCCAGGGGTTCGCGGGCGACAGCCCGCCCGACCTGTTCTACATGGGCTGGGATCAGTTTCGACATACGCGCCAACGGCTACTGGAGCCGTACGCGAGAGACCTCAGCAACACGGGTGACTTCTACCCGACACGCTGCGGAGACGCATTCACCTACGACGGCGACCTTCTACGTGCGCGCCGAAGGACTTCTCGACCCTCGGTCTCATCATCAACACCGACATGTGGGCAGGCAGCCGGTCTTACCGATGCCGACGTGCCGACCGACTGGGACGGCCTCGAGGCCGCCGCGAAGAAGCTCACGACTGGCGACACCGTCGGGCTCTCGTTCGGGCTCGAGTACGCGCGCATCGGCGTGTTCATGAACCAGGCCGGTGGGCACGATCGTCGACGGCGACGACGGTTACGGCCGACTCCAGCGGTGAGAACCTGCGAAGGACTCGAGTACGTCAGGGAGCTGCATCGACGCGGGCAGTCTGAAGTTCCCGCCAGCAGCTTGAAGCGGGTTGGGCGTGGCGAGGCACTCGGCCTCGGCAAGGCCGCGATGGTGATCGAGGGTCCGTGGATCAAGGGCGCGCTCAGGAACGATTTCCCCGACATGAAGTACGTCGCCCTATGAACTGCCTGCCGGTCCCGATGGACCATCGACCTTCACGTTCAGCAACTGCTGGGGCATTCCTGTCGGATCCCCGACACTGGACGCAACGACGCAGTCGCTCGTCGAGTTCCTGACGAGCGATGAGCAGCAGTTGCGCTTCTCCGAGGCCTTCGGCGTGATCCCGTCGACCGAGAACGGGGCCGCGGACCTACGCAGGCAGCTATCCCGCAGAACGCATCATTCGTCGCCGGCAACTACGTACGCTGTGAGCCCGGTAGCTTCGCGGGAGCGGCCGCAGTGATCGCCGATTTCAACGCGCAGCCTCGAGGGTATCGCCGGCGCGAACGCGCAGGCTCTGCTCGATGCGTTGCAGGCGAACCTTGCAGTCGCCTGGACGAGCGCGAACAAGTAAGCGGATGACCACGGCCATAGCGAGGTCTCGGCGCGGCGGAGGAATCCGCGGCAATGAGACCCGCTATGGCTGGCTGTTCATCAGCGCCAGCCATAATCATCGTCGGAGTCTTCCTCGATCCTGCCGATCTTCCTCGCGGTGTGGGTCAGCTTCAGCGACTGGAACGGCCTGGGCTCGCCACTGAGCGGGCGAACTCAGTTTCGTCGGCGCCGAAAACTATGCCAAGGTGCTCGTCGGAGTCGAAGGTCTCGCGCAGCGCGACTTCGGAACTGCGATCCGCAACAACCTGTACTACGTGCTCGTCAGTGGTGCCGCTGCAGACCGCGCTCGCCCTCTTTCTCGCTGTGCAGGTCAATCGTGCGGTGCTGCGCGGTCGCAGGCTTCTTCCGCACCGCGTTCTACTTTCCCTCGGTCACGAGCTCGATCGCCATCACAACGATGTTCCTTTTCCTCTTCACCGCGTTCCGGAGCCGTCAACGCCGTCCTTGGTTGGTTCGGCGATCAACGGACCGAACTGGTTCTCCGATCCGAGTGGTGTGATCCACAACGCGCTTCTGGGCAGTTGGGGTTTCATCCGCCACCCGAAGCATTCGACGGGGTCGGTCCGCTCGGTATCACCTGGTGGCAATGGCTCGCGGGACCATCCGTCGCCATGTGCGTGCTCATCATCCTCGCGATGTTCACCACTTCAGGCACCTTCATGCTGCTCTTCCTGGCGGCGCCTGCAGAACATCGGCGCGGAAATCGATGAGGCATCGCTCATGGATGGCGCCGGCCCTTCCGCAAGTTCTTCTCCATCACGCTCCCGATGCTCAAGCCAACGCTCTTCACGGTGCTCACTCTCGGTCTCATCGGCACTGGCAGGTCTTCGACCAGATCTATCTCACTGGCAAGGGCGCCCCGAGCAAGACGCTGCTCACTCCCGCGTTCCTCGCCTTCGATACCTCGTTCGACCAATCTTCAGTGGGGCGAAGGCGCGGCCATCGCGTTCATCCTCTTCGCCATCATTGTGTCCTTCACGCTCCTGCAGCGCTGGATCCTGAGGGACCGGACTCCGCGGCTCAGGAAGACGAAAGCGACTCTCGACAGCACGAAGGCGGGTCCGCTATGACAACGACCGCCATCCCGCCGGCCGACACCGCCGGCCCAGCCGACGCGCCCCGACCCCAACGACGCAAGCGCATCCTGTCCGCCCGCCTCCGATCGACGGCCCTGCTGTCCTACCTGATGTTGATCGCACTCGCGATCATCTACATCTATCCGTTCCTCATTTCTGTGGCGACGTCATTCAAGTCGGATGCCGAGGCATCCGTGAACCCACTGACTCTCGTTCCGGAGACGATAACTTTCGCCGCATACGAACGCCTGTTCACGGACGTTCCGCTGCCGATGTGGACCATGAACACGATGTTCATCACGGTCGTCGTCACCCTTGGCCGCGTCTTCTTCGATTCGCTTGCCGGGTACGCGCTCTCGCGTTTGCAATTCAGGGGGCGCACGGTCGTGTTCGCGGTGTTCATTGCGGTCATGTCAGTGCCCGGCGTTGTGCTGCTGATCCCGCGCTTCCTCATCCTCAAACAGCTCGGGCTCTATGACAGCTTTGCGGGCATGATCATCCCGCTGCTGACCGACCGCCGCGGGGATCTTCATCATGAAGCAGTTCTTCGACTCGATCCCGGTGAGCGTCGAGGAGGCGGCCCGCATCGATGGAGCGAGCGTGTTCCGCACATACTGGACAATCGTTCTGCCGATGGCGAGACCGGCACTCATGACCCTGTTCATCCTGAGTTTTCAGGGTTCGTGGAACGAGTTCGGCCATTTCATCGTGTCGCGGCAGAGCCCTGAATTGCATACGCTCACGACAGGTGTCGCCTCCCTGGTTTCGGGACAGTTCGGCTCAGGGCAATCAGTTCCCGCTGCAACTTGCGGCGGCGACGCTCATGACGATCCCCGTCGCGATCATCTTCTTCATCTTCCAGCGAAGGATCATGAACACGACAGCGGGCGCAGAAAAGGGATAAGCGGCGGTCTCCGCTCGGTTGGCCGCCGCCCAACTCGTTCGCTCACAGCAGCGCGAGCACGCGCTGCGCGAGCTGTGTCGCTTGAGCCTGCAAGTCAGCCGACTCTCCCGTGGGCGCAATCACCTGGGAGATGATCATCGCGTCGGCCGTGCACACGTTCAGGATGCCGCGGGTTTCAATGCCGGTTCCGAAGGTCCACCATGCGCGTTCACCCAGTCCCTCGACTTCGGCCACCCGCCCGCGCAGCCCGCTCGGCTCTGTGCACTCGAGCGCTCTGCTTTCGAACGAGGTGCCCTGGATGTAGACGAGTTCGATCTCGATGATGCCGTCGGCTCCCCAGCGGCACTGCGGAGCGACGACCTGGAAACCGCTCTCCTCCTGGTGGATGTAGGTGACCCGCTCCCCCTCGCCGACCTCGACGCCGTAGATCGCGGCGATGTCGCCAGCGGATGCGACTCCGCAGAGATGAGCGTCGTTGTCGCCTTCTGTCGGCGCGGCAGGGGTCGCCGCCGCATCAGGCTCGGCGACCGGCTCCGGCGCGACCGAGCATCCGGCCAGGCCGAGGCTGAACAGGACGACTGCCGCCGCAAGAGGGCTCGCGTTGATTCGCACGTGACTGCCTTTCATCGATCAATGGATGCCAGCACGAGTCGTGCAAGCTCCGTTGCCACTGCCGTTTCGTCTTCACTCGACTCGTCGTTCACGACGATGTCGAACCACGTGTCACCACTGAGAACGGACACGAAACACGGTGAATCGGCAGCACACCCCGAAAAGGCCGCGTCTCCCAGCCCGTCGACGGCTGCGCGCACAACGCGGTCGCTGGGTGCCTCGCCCCAGTAGCTCTCCCACGCCCAGGAACCCTGGGGAAGGAGTGACAGTTCGGCAGTCATCGCGCTTGCCGAGGAGAACGAGTTGCGCCACGCGCAGAGCACTCCGCCGCCAGCGATGAAGCCGGCGTGGTAGAGCACCGGCTGGGTGGGAGCACCCTTGTCCCACGGTTCCACCTCTGTGCCCAGTGTCGCGCTCACGTCGTCTGACGACAGGAGGTCGTCACAGGTGCTGGTCGTCATACTCGGTCTCGTGGTGCCAGCGGACGCGGCGCGGATGGAGGTGATCGCAGCCTCGATCAGGGGAGCTGCGGTATCCGTTGATTGCAGCCCAGCGGCGATCACGCTCATCCAGCGGTCAGCGATGAGCACGTCTACCCGACAGGAGGAGTACCCCGACGAGTTCTGGCAGGAATGGAACGAAGCGTCGCCGAAACCGTTCGCCGTCGTCTGGAAGAGGGCGACATCGCCCGAGTACTGGGTCCACAATTGGGCGGCTTCCGGCAGTACAGAGATCTGGAGGTAGCTCTCGAACTCTCCCACGGTGCCGCCATCGCTCCACTCGCACCGCAGGGCACCGGCTTGTGCAAGGCCGATCTGGGCGAGGGTGTAATGTCCGCCTGCGCCATCGAAGGCCAGGCTCACCGGAACGGTCGCAGGGTTAAGTGCGGCCTCAACAGTTGCCTGCGGCGCGAGCGTCGCACAATCGAGTTCGAGCCCGAGACCTGGCCCAGTCACGCCCGCGATTTCCTCGCCCTCTGGTCCCTCCGACGACTGGGCCGCCGCATGCGGTCAGGAGCAGGAAGACGGACGTGCACGCTGCGATTGCAACCCTCTTCATTCGTGGCCCCATCCTGTCAATCGCCCTTGTATTCCTGTGACGTTACGGCTCGCCTGTTCGGTTGACAATCGATTGGATAAAATTTCCTCACGGCAGCGTCCCGCCCAGAGCGGAGGTGAACCGGTGCACGACGACCGTGTTCTCGTTGAGGCGCGTCTGGGGCGTTTCGTCGGCGACCGCATCCTGCCCGCCCTTTATCGGGAATCGCGAGCGCTTGCCGTGACCGCGTGGGAGGTTCCCGACGAACCGGTTCCGTTCGCCGAGGCCGTCGAGCAGGAGTACCGCGCCGTTTCGGCGGGATTGCGTTGGGGGCGGCCCTGGTCAACGGTGTGGTTGCGGCTCACCGGTGATGTGCCGGAGGAGTTGGCCGTTGCCCGGCACTCGCGCCGAGGTGATTGTGGATCTCGGCTTCACGCGGTCCCGCTCGGGGTTCCAGGCTGAGGGGCTCGCGTACCGTGCGGACGGCACCCTCATCAAGGCGATTGCGCCCCTCAATAACTGGCTCCCCGTTGAGGGCGAAGGCGGCATCGACGTCTACATTGAAGCCGCCGCGAACCCCGACGTTGCAGGCGACTACACCTTCGCGCCGACCGCGCTCGGCGATAAGGCGACGGCCGGCGAGACGCCGCTATACGAGTTGCGCCAGGCGGATGTCGCGCTGCTCGACGTCGAGGTGTGGGAGCTCGCGCAAGACATCTGGACGCTCCGCGGCCTCATGGAGCAGCTGTCCGTCGAGTCCCCGCGCAGGCACGAGATCCTGCGAGCATTCGAGCGGATGCTCGACTGCATGAACCCCGCAGACATCTCCGGCTCGGCGGCAGCGGGCAGGGCGGCGCTCGCCGAAGTGCTCTCCCGACCCGCCGTCGCAAGCGCGCACCGCATCATCGCCACGGGCCATGCGCACATCGACTCGGCATGGTTGTGGCCGCTGCGCGAAACGGTGACGGAAATGCGCGCGCACCTTCACCAACGTCATGAACCTCATGGACGAGCATCCGGATTTCGTTTTCGCTTGTTCGTCCGCACAGCAGTTCGCCTGGATGAAGGAGCTACTACCCCAGAGGTCTTCGACCGCATCCGCGAGAAGGTTGCGGCCGGGCAGTTCGTTCC
Source organism: uncultured Actinomycetota bacterium (assembly GCA_963848065.1). Classification (GTDB taxonomy): domain Bacteria; phylum Actinomycetota; class Actinomycetes; order Actinomycetales; family Microbacteriaceae; genus CAWKBZ01. Next base: position 907,974 of record CAWKBZ010000002.1, read on the forward strand.
CGTCGGGGGAATGTGGGTCGAGTCCGACACCAACATGCCCGGCGGGGAGGCGATGGCGCGACAGTTCAGCGTCGGCAAACGTTTCTTCCTCGACCGAGTTCGGTGTTGAGTGCCGGGAGGCGTGGCTGCCCGACTCGTTCGGATACTCCGCCGCGCTGCCGCAGATCGTCGCCGCGGCGGGGGAGCGCTGGTTCCTCACCCAGAAGATCAGCTGGAACCAGGTGAACCGGATGCCGCACCACACCTTCTGGTGGGAAGGCATCGACGGCACGAGGGTATTCACCCACTTTCCGCCCGCGGACACGTACATGGCGCAGCTGAGCGGTGCCGAACTCGCGCACGCTGAACAGAACTTCTCGGAGAAGGGCCGCGCGACCATGTCGCTCGTACCGTTCGGCTGGGGCGACGGCGGGGGAGGGCCGACCCGCGAGATGATCGCCGCAGCCCACCGGCTCGCCTCGCTCGAAGGATCGCCAACTGTGCACATCGACTCGCCCGAAGCGTTCTTCTCGGAGGCGGAGGCCGAGTATCCGGATGCTCCCGTCTGGTCGGGAGAGCTCTACCTCGAGCTGCACCGCGGGGTGTTCACCTCGCAACTGCGCACGAAACAGGGCAATCGGCGCAACGAGCACCTCTTGCGGGAGGCCGAGTACTGGGCCGCGGCCGCAGCCGTGCGGCACGGGGTCGCGTACCCGTACGAAGAACTGGAGCGTGCGTGGCAGGCGGTGTTGCTGCTGCAGTTCCACGACATCCTTCCGGGCAGTGCGATTGCCTGGGTGCACCGCGAGGCGGAGGAGAAGCATGCGGAGATCAGCGCCGAACTCGGTGAGCTCATCGATGCAGTCGCTTGGTGCGCTCGCCGGCTCCGGATCGTTCCAGCTCGAGGCGAACAGCAGCCCGTTCGCGCGCGGCGGGGTTGCCGGGTTGGGGATATCCCGCAGATTGAGCTTGTCGAAATCTCACCCGCGAGTAGCTCCTGCCGAGATCTCGACAAGCTCGATCACCGGGGGTGGCTCGATCACCGGTTCGGCATACACCCTCACCAACGGCGTCATCACAGCGACGGTCACCGAGAACGGACTCATCACGCATCTCGCCAGCGCGGCATCCGGTCGCAACGTGATCCCGCCGGGAAGCGCAGCCAACTTGCTCAGGCTTCACCACGACCTGCCCACCCTCTGGGACGCCTGGGACCTCGACGCCCACTACGCCCGAACCGTCACCGAACTTGCCGCCGCGGATTCCCACGAGGTGCAGGAGTCAGACGAGGCCGTGAGCGTCGTCACGACCAGGCGGGTCGACGCCTCGACGATCGTCTCCCGCGTGACCCTGCGTGCTGGCTCGGCCGCACTCGACATCGAGATGGAGGTCGACTGGCATGAGAGCGAGAAGGTGCTCAAGCTCGCGTTCCCTCTCGATGTCCACGCCGATCGCGTCGCGGCGGAGACGCAGTTCGGTCACGTCTTCCGCTCCACCCACGTCAATACTTCCTGGGATGCCGCCCGGTTCGAGGCGTGCCAGCACCGTTGGCTGCATATCGGCGAACCCGGATTCGGGGTCGGCATCGCGAACGACTCAACTTACGGCTACGACGTCGATCGCACCACTCGCTCCGACGGCGGCACCACGACAACCGCGCGGTTCACACTCCTGAGGGCACCGCGGTTCCCGGACCCACAGTCAGACCAGGGGCGCCACCTTCTGCGCTTCCGAATCGCACCCGATGCGGGCATCGCCGAAACCGTCCAACTCGGTTACGAGCTGAACCTCCCCGCCCGGGTGATTACGGGCGAAAGGGAGGTTGCACCACTGTTGACGAGCTCCACGCCCGCAATCGTGATCGAGGCGATAAAGCTGGCGGATGATCGCAGCGGCGACCTTATCGTGCGGGTGTACGAGTCGCTGGGCACTCGCGCATCCGGGCAGTTGGTCGCCGACTTCGACTTCGAATCTGTCGTGTTCACCGACCTGCTCGAGCGGGTTGAGCCTGTCGAAACCGCGCCGACGCTCGACCTCATGCTGCGCCCATTCCAGTTACGAACGCTGAGATTCAGCGGGGTCAGAGCAGGAGGCTGACGAGCATCCACCCACCGACGGCAGCAGCGAGCCCAACAGCGAGTCCGAGGCCCACGGTGGCAGCAGCCGTGCGCCACCTTCCTGCCTGAACGAGTTGAACTGCTTCGACCGTCCAGGTGCTGAAGGTCGTCAGTGCTCCGGCTACGCCGCTCAGCAGGATGAGCCGAAGTTCCGGGCCGGCGAGGCCCGCTTCGGCAAGCGCGATAACGCTCCCGCCGAGTGCGGATCCGACGACGTTGACAGTGAACACGGCCCAGATCAGGCGGTCGCGGCGAGCGAAGGCGAGGGCGAGGGCGTATCGCAGCACTGCGGCGGCACCGCCCGCGAGTATCGCGACGACGAGTGCGGCGGTCACTCGTCCACCCCGATCTCGGCGAAGTGGGGCTTGCCCAGCGACAGGCCGAGAACAGCCGCGGCGAAACTGAGCACGAGCGACGCGACGAGGTAGGTCCCAGCGAGCAGCGCCTCGCCCGCCGACGTGAGGGTGATGAGCGACGTCATGATTGCGGAGAAAGTCGTGAATGAACCGAGCACCCCTGGGCCGAGTCCTGCTCGCACCCAGCTCGGGGCGACCGGCCAGAGCCGGGCGACGAGCAACCCCAAGAGGAACGAACCGACAACGTTCTCGACGAGGGTCGACCACGGGAACTCGTTGGCCTCATTCGGAAAGAGCGCAGTGAGGCCGATGCGCAGGGAAGTGCCGATCATCCCGCCGACCGCGACGGCCAGCAGGTCCCTGATTATCACTCGGCGAGTCTAATCAGAGGGGTCGCGCAGCGAAGCCATGAACGTCGTGCGAACGGCATCGAGACCCTCGCGCAGAACCGCGACATTCCCCGCGGTGAGCTCACCCTGCATGACCTTGCGGCGAAGCTCCGAGCGCACCTGGTGCCGGAACTCGGACAGGAGCAACTCCGCCTCCTGCAACTGGCTCCTGCTCTCGACCCGCTCCGTCTTGACGCTGTCGCGTACCTCGCGACCCGCCCGCTTGGCCTCGTCCCGCGCATCCTGCGCGGCGGCGGCAAGATCCGCGCGCAGTGTCTTCATGGCCGAGCTGACGGATGACCGCACCTCGTCGGCGAGACGGCGCACCGAATCCGAGAGCTCGCTCTCGATTCCGTCGAGCTCGCCCTCGCGGGCAGCCAGCTCTGCTCGTCCGGCATCCGTGATCGCGTAAACGGTCTTGCGCCCGTCGACTGGACTTGGTGACGAGCCCCTCCTCCTCGAGCTTCGCCAGCCGCGGATAGATCGTGCCGGCGCTCGGGATGTAGGTGCCGCCGAAGCGATCGCTGAGCGCCTGGATGAGCTCGTACCCGTGCACGCGGCGGCCTCGGCGAGCAGGCTCAGCAGGTAGAGGCGCAGGTGGCCGTGCGCGAAGACCGCCGGGGTCATGACGCTGCACCGCGTGCAGCACGCGAGACATTGCCGCTGACGGTGTTCGCCTTGAAGTCGAGCCAGATCTTGTCGAGGGCCCCGTACTTGCCGGTGTAGCTGCCGCGGACGCCCGTGATCGTCGGAGTCGTCGAGCTGCAGGCGTCCGCTGACGGTGTTGATCTTGTAGTGCGCCGGCACTCCGTCGGCGAGGCGGGCCGTGACGTCGCCGCTCACGGTGTTGACGTGGATCTCGTCCGGGGTGCCCTTGAGGTCGAGGAACACGTCGCCGCTCACGCCGTCGGACGTGGAACGCCATGACCTCGCCGCTCGCCGTGATGTCGCCGCTGACGGTGTTGGCGTGGATCTTGCCGTAGTGGTTGCGCACCGCCGATCTCGCCGCTGACGGTGTTGAGCTGCAGGTCGCCGTACACGCCGTCGACCACGACGTCGCCGCTGACGGTGCTGATGGTTGCGTCCTCGGTGAGGCCGCTGATGAGGGCGGTGGCGCTGACGACGCCGAACTTGAGGGCGACGTCGCGCGGCACCATGATGCTCACGTCGGCGCGGGCGCTGCCGTTGAAGGTCCTGAAGACGTCGATGAAGTTGTCCCAGCTGAGCTGGGGGTGGTCGACGTCGAGGGTGTCGCCGTCGATGCTGACCTTGAGTTCCTTGCCGCTGCACCGAGTGCACCTCGATGCGCGCCGTCGGCTCGTCGTGGCCGACGATGTCGACCTGGCCGGCGATGAGGCTCGACCTTGAGGTTGCGCACGATGTCGACGTCGATGACCTTCTCGCCGTCAACGAGCCACTTCTCCTGTGCCATCGTGCTTCTCCTGTAATCGCGATATATCGCGTCTCGTCGAACTCACGATATATCGCGAGTGCGAATCGCGCAAGCGTGGCGGGATTTGCGACGGCGCGCGACTCTTGTTATCAGCGCGCCAGCGATAACATCCGCGCCGATAACGAGACTCCGCGCCGTCGGGACAGGCCTGGCCTCCGCGCGGCTTGACATTGACGCTGCGTCAACCTCTACGCGTGAGAAGCGAAGAGGAGGAGCGCACATGGACTGGTCGATCCAGGACATCGCGCGGCTGGCGGGCACGACGTCCCGCACGCTGCGGCACTACGACGACATCGGGCTGCTGCCGCCGACGCGGATCGGCGGCAACGGCTACCGCTACTACGACGCGGATGCGCTCGCGCGCCTGCAGCGCATCCTGCTGCTGCGCGACCTCGGCCTCGGGCATCCCGGCCATCGCCGAGGTGCTCGCGGGGCAGCGCGATCGACGCGCAGGCCCTGCTCACCCACCTCGAGTGGCTGCAGCAGGAGAAGAACCGACTCGACCGGCAGATCGCCAGCGTCGAGACAACGATTCACGCAATGGAAGGAGGTGAACAACTCATGGCAGAAGAGATGTTCGATGGCTTCGACCACACCCAGTACAAGGATGAGGTCGAGGAGCGTTGGGGCAAGGACGCGTACGCGAAGAGCGACGCCTGGTGGCGCGGCCAGTCCGCGGACGACAAGAAGGGCTTCATGGAAGCCCAGAAGGCTATCCAGCGCGACTGACGCGGCAGCGTTCGAGGCGGAGCTTCCGGTCGACAGCGAGCGAGACTCGAGGCTCACGCGCACGGCAGTACGAATGGATCGCGATCGGCTCGGCAGGGTGAACGCCCGAGCGCAGAGGTATTTGTCGGGCTCGGCGAGATGTATGTCGCGGACGAGCGCTTCGGCAAGAACTACGGCGGGCCGGACGGCGCGCAATTCGTGCGCGACGCAATGGCCGCGTATGCCGAGCGGGAGCTTCAGTAGTCCGGTGGTCGAGCGGCATTCGGTGGTCGAGCTTGTCGAGACCTCACCCGCGAGGGGCGGAGTTCTCGACAGGCTCGACCTTTGACAGCGCAGCCGGCACCATGAGCCACGGGATCGTCCGCTGCACCATCGGCCCGATGAGCAGCGCGAACGCGAGCGTTCCGACGCCGACGTTGCCGCCGAGCATCCACCCGATGGTCAGCACGGTCACCTCGATGCCGGTGCGCACGATCCAGATCTTCCAACCCCAACGGTGGTGGATGCCCGTCATGAGCCCATCGCGCGGGCCCGGCCCGAATCGCGCGCCGATGTACAGCCCGGTCGCGATGGCGAGCAGCACGAGACCGCCGGCGAAGAGCAGCACTTGCGCCCACAGCACCGTGAGCTCCGGAATGAGCCACAGGCCGAGCTGGGCACTCGGCCCGATGAGCAGCACGTTGAGAACGGTGCCGATTCCGGGCTTCTGCCGGATCGGGATCCACAGCAGCAGCACGAGGACTCCGATGAGGTTGGTGACGAGCCCGAACGGGAGACCGGTCTGCAGCGATACGCCCTGCGTGAGCACGTCCCAGGGCGAGACGCCGATGCCCGCGCGCACCATCATCGCGATGGCGAAGCCGTAGAGGAAGAGCCCGACGAGCAGCTGGGCGATGCGGCGGGTCATGGTGAGGCGGGGAGACATAGCTGTATCCAATTCCCGAATTGGACCTTTCACAAGATGCCAATTTGGGTAGAGTGGCTTCATGGCATCCATTTCGGCACGATCACTTGGCCTTGTTGCTGGATGCGTGGCGCAGCGACCAGGCGAGTTCCGCTTACGCGGCGCTCGCCGACCGCATCCGGCTGCTCATTCTCGATGGCCGAATTCCGCTGGGCACGCGCATTCCGGCCGAGCGCGAACTGGCCGCGCAACTGGCGTGAGCCGCACGACGGTAACCGCGGCCTATGGCGAACTGCGCGATGCCGGATACCTCGAGAGCGTGCGCGGTTCGGGCAGTGTCGCGCAGGTTGCCCCAGTCCGCACAGCGGCCCCTCGACAACCGCATCAGGACGGTTACCTCGACTTCAGCAAGGCGACGCTGCCGGCGATTCCGCACGCTCGCGGAGGCCGCCGCGCGCGCGGTCGAAGAACTGCCCGCCTACCTGGTCGGGAGTCGGCTTCGACCCGATCGGGATCCGCCGTGCTGCGCCAGGCGCATCGCCGATCGCTACACCGCGCGCGGTCTGCCGACGGATGCCGAACAGATCATGGTCACGATCGGCGCCCAGCACGCGATCGCCCTTCTCTCCCGCACCCTGCTTGCCCGCGGCGACAGCGCACTCGTCGAGAGCCCGAGCTATCCGCACGCCTTCGATGCGCTGCGACAGGCGGGCGCCCGGCTCGTCCCCGTGAGCGTCACGACGGACGAGCGGCTGGGATGAGGCGGCCCTCGAACAGGCCATCCAGCGCACGAGCCCGACGGTCGCTACCTCATGCCCGACTTCCACAACCCGACGGCGCACCATGTCGCCCGAGTTGCGCGAGCGCGTCATCGAACTCGCGGCGCGCAGCAGGCACGACGCTCATAGCGGACGAGACGATGGGCGAGCTTTCGATCGACGACGACATCACGCCCCCGCCGTTCGGCGGGAATCGACCACGGCCAGCAACCCGTGCTCATCGGCTCGGTCGGCAAGACCGTCTGGGGCGGGGTGCGGGTCGGTTGGATTCGCGCCGAGCCGGCCCTCATCCAGCGGCTCGTTCGCGCCCGGTCGTCTGGCGACCTCGGCACACCGATTCTCGAGCAGCTCATGGTGAAGCACCTGCTCGCGACTACGACAACATCCTCCGGTCGCGGCGAGCCAATTGCGGATTGGCCGCGACCACCTCGCGCTCCGCGTTTGACCTGCGGATGCCGGAGTGGCAGGTGCCGCACGTGGCCGGCGGGCTCACCATGTGGATCAACCTCGGCGCTCCGGTGAGCTCGCAGCTGACCCTCGCCGCCCGCAACGAGGGGCTCCTGCTCGCTGCCGGGCCGCGTTTCGGGATCGACGGTGCGTTCGAGCGATTCCTGCGCGTCCCGTTCTCCTATCCGGTGGAGGAACTCGACCGCGCGGTGGCCGCACTGGATGCGGCATGGCAGTCAGTGGGTCGCTATCCGCTGCCCGAGACCGGCTTCCTCGCCGCTGTCGTCTGATCGGAATTCATCCCGGGGGAGTACAAAGCACCCCGACAGCCGCTGCAATACTCGACTAATGCATCTTTTGTCTGTCTTCAGCCTGCGCAACCGCGCCCTGATCGCGCTCGTCACGATCGTCATCGGCGTCTTCGGCGGTATCGCGCTGACCACCCTGAAGCAGGAACTCATCCCGTCGCTCTCCCTCCCACAGCTCGTCATCGTCACGGCATACCCCGGCGCAGCGCCGGCGGTCGTGGAGAACGATGTCAGCACGCCGATCGAGACGGCGATCCAGGGCGTTGAGGGCCTCGAGTCGACGGTCGCGACATCCCGGGCGAACGTCTCGACGGTGTCGGCGTCGTTCGCCTACGGCACCGACATCACCACCCCTGAGCAGAAGGTGCAGCTCGCGATGAATCGCACGTCCCTGCCCGACGGGGTCGCTCCCCGGGTCGTCACGTGCAGCATCGACGACCTGCCCGTCATCCAGATCGCCGTCACGAGCGATCTGGATGCTCGTGAGCTCTCGAGCCGGCTCAACAACGTTCTCGTCGATATTGAAAGCCTCGAGGCGTTCGGAAGCCCGCCTGCTTGGCACCCTGGCCGACCGCATCGAGATCACCCCGGACGTCGAAGCGATGGCGCTCGCCGGGTTCACAACCGCCGACATTCGCAATGCGCTCGACGCGAACGGCGTTCTGCTTCCGGCGGGTGAGATCACCGAGGACGGCCAGACGCTTGCCGTTCAGGCCGGCTCACGCGTCGAAGCGTTGGACGAGCTGCGCAATCTGCCGTTGCTCGGCGGCACTCCCGGCCAGTTCGTGCCCCTGTCTGATGTCGCCGACGTGCAGATCGTTGCCAACCCGGTCACCGGAATCTCGCGCGTCAACGGTGAGCCGGCGTTGACGATCTCGGTGACGAAGACGCCGGCCGGCAACACCGTCGCGGTCTCCGAGCACGTTCGCGAACTCATTCCCGACCTCGAAGACGCGATCGGCACCAACACCGAGTTCACGATCGTCTTCGACCAGGCACCGTTCATCGAGCAGTCGATCGAGGCGCTCACGACCGAGGGGCTGCTCGGCCTCGTCTTCGCGGTCATCGTGATCCTGGTGTTCCTGCTGTCGATCCGGTCGACGCTGGTCACCGCGATCTCGATCCCGGCATCCGTGCTCATCACGTTCATCGGAATGCTCGCCTCCGGGTACACGCTCAACATCATCACCCTCGGCGCGCTCACGATCTCGATCGGACGGGTGGTGGACGACTCGATCGTCGTCATCGAGAACATCAAGCGTCACATCGAGCTCGGCGAAGAGAAGTGGGTCGCGATCACGGGTGCGGTGCGGGAGGTCGCCGGGGCGATCACCGCGTCCACCGTCACGACGGTCGCGGTGTTCCTGCCGCTCGCGCTCGTGGGTGACATCACGGGCGAACTGTTCCGTCCGTTCGCGCTCACCGTCACGATCGCGCTCGCCGCGTCGCTGTTCGTCTCGCTGACGATCGTGCCGGTGCTCGCGTACTGGTTCCTCGGTCGCCGCAAGTCGGAGGCGATGACGCCGGCGATCACGAGCCTCGACGAGGAACTCGCGACCCCGACGCGTCTGCAGCGCGCCTACCTTCCGATCATCAGCTGGACGCTGCGCCGGCCGGTCGCGGTGCTGATCTCGGCAGTGCTCGTGCTCGGCGGAACAGCGGTTGCTGGCGACCGGGCTCAAGACGAATTTCATCGGTGACAGCGGCCAGAACACGCTCACGGTTCGGCAGCAGCTGCCGCTCGGCACGAGCCTGGAGGCGCGCGACGAGTCCGCCGCCGAGGTCGAGGACGTGCTTCAGGCGATCGACGGCATCGAAACCGTGCAGCTGTCCATCGGTTCGAGCGGGAGCCCGTTCGGGGTCTTCGGGGGCAGCGGTGGTGCGAACAACACCTTCTCGCTGACCACAGACCCCGAGGTCGACCAGGTCGAACTCCAGGCTCGTGTGCGCGCCGAACTGGCCGAACTGGATGATGCCGGCGACATCGCGCTGGCCGCGGCTGGTTCGGGGTTCGCCTCGTCAGACATCACGGTGAACATGCGGGCGTCGACCGAGGCCGAGCTGCGTCGCGCAACCGAAGCGATCATGGATGCCGTAAGCGGACTCGACGTCGTCGCCGAGTACACGAGCAATCTGTCGGTACAGCAGCCGTACATCGCCATCACCGTCGACCGCGTGCGCGCTGTCGAGGTCGGTCTCTCGGAGATCGCTGTCGGGGGCATGATCGCCCAGGCCATGAACCCCACCGCATCGGGTTCCGTGGTGATGGATGAGACGACGCTCTCGATCTACATCCGGAACGAGGCGCAGCCGCTGACGATCGCCGAACTGCGGGACTTCGCGATTCCCACGGCTGTGGGCCCGCTCGCGCTGAGCGAGCTTGCCAGCGTCGAAGAAGTCAACGGACCGGCGAGCATCACCACCAATCAGGGCGTGCGAAGCTCGACGGTGACCATCACCCCGGGCAGCGATGACATCGGTAGTGCCTCGGCGGCGGTCGAGGCCGCGGTGGCCGGCGCCAACCTCCCCGCGGGAGCCACGGCAGCCCTCGGCGGGGTCACCTCGCAGCAGGCGGAGGCGTTCGAGCAACTGGGGCTCGCGTTGCTCGTCTCGATTCTGATCGTCTACATCGTGATGGTTGCGACGTTCCGCAGCCTTCGACAGCCGCTGCTCCTGCTGGTCTCGGTGCCCTTCGCTGCGACGGGAGCCGTCGCGCTGCAGATCATCACGGGCATCCCGCTCGGCGCCGCGTCGCTCATCGGGGTGATCATGCTCGTCGGCATCGTCGTGACGAACGCCATCGTACTCATCGACCTGGTGAACCAGTACCGGGAACGGGGGCTGAAGGTGGGTGACGCGATCCTGCACGGGGCTGCCCGTCGGCTGCGGCCGATTCTCATGACGGCCGCGGCGACGATCTTCGCGCTGACCCCGCTCGCGATCGGGGTAACCGGCCAGGGGGGTTTCATCTCGCAGCCACTGGCCGTCGTGGTCATCGGCGGACTCGTGTCGTCGACGATCCTGACGCTCATCGTGTTGCCCGTGCTGTACTACCTCGTTGAGGGCGCTAAGGAGCGGCGGCTGGATCGGCGCGCGCACCGGTGATCGAGCCAACCGGTGATCGAGCCAAACCGGTGATCGAGCCAAACCGGTGATCGAGCCAAACCGGTGATCGAGCTTGTCGAGATCTCGACAGGCTCGATCACCGGATCCGGATCTCGCTCCCCGCCGCACGGCCGTCACATCGCTTCGCGATGCGCCGGAACCGGCGGCGTGGGCCCGGCTCGATCAGCGGGGCAGATCCTTCTCCATGCACACACTGAACTCTTCGCCGATGTACTGGCCGAATTGCGGGATGTGCCGGTAGCCGAGCTTCTCGTACAGCGCCTGCGCGGCATCGTGCCGCGTGCCCGTCTCAAGCTGGATGGTGTGGATGCCCGCAGCGCGCGCGTGCTCTTCGAGGGTTCCCAGCAGCGCCCGCGCGATGCCGAGTCCGCGCGACTCGCTGGTGACGAACATCCGCTTCAATTCGGCGGTGCCGTCGCGACGGTCGACCAGGGCGGCGATGCCGAGAGCCGTGCTTTCGGCACGCGCGACGAAGAGCGAGACGTCGTCGTGCTCGAGTTCGCTGACGTCCAGCATGAAGCAACTGTCTTCCGGGTAGAGGGCGAGCGCGAACTCGTCCCCCTGTCGGAACAGCTCGATCAGCTCCGGCTGGCGGGGGGACTCGATGGCGATTGTGACACTCACCCAGCCACTATGTCAGGCCGCATCGCGTCAGGCGGTAAGCAGGGCCGCCGGAATCACTGCAACGCCGTCCGAGCGCCGGTAGGCGATATCGCCGGTATACAGAACCGCCATGTCCCTTAGTTCCTCGCCGAGGTGAGCCTTTAGCCACAGAAGATGCTTGACATCGGAGTCGTCTACTTTGCGATCGAGTTTTACTTCGAAGGCGACAGTCGTCCTGTCACTCTTGTGCACGATGAAATCGACCTCGCGGTCACCGCTGTGGGATCTGAAATGGCTCACCGTTGCCTCGTTGCTTTGGGCGTAGGTGTGAAGGCTCAGGGCGACCAATGCTTCGAATAGCGCGCCAAGGACTGTGCCGTCCTGCGGCCCAAGCATTCCGATGGAGGAGCCGCTTAGCAGCTTCTCCTCGTCGAGACCGAGTAGTCTCGCCGCCAGGGCCGGGTCGGCGAGGAAATGCTTGGGTGCGGTTCCGAGTCTCGTGAAGTGGTTGTGGGAGGGAGTCCATGCAGGGGTGCTGTCGAGAAGCCACAGCTGAGACAGCACGTCACGATAATTCAGCAGTGTCTCTTTGGCTGGCTTGTCAGCCCCACCAGGGGTAGCTGCTCTCGCAATCGTTGCGTACGAGGCCGTTGATGCAGTAGCGGCGGCGTACGCCGCCATCCAGGCTCTCAGCGTTTCGGGGCGTCTCACCCGCGCGCCCTGTTCAGGAAAGTCGCGATCGACAACTCGTGCGATGTAGCTATCCAGCTGTAATCGTCGAGCTCTCGGACGGAGCTGACGGATGGCGGGAAATCCTGAACTGACGATCTCTTCAACGTATTGCCGAAGCGCCACATCGGTCCGGCCCCGGATCTCGCAACTGCCTTCAAACATCTCCGACAGGTGCATGGAGGGGCTCTCGATGCTCCTCTCTGCAATCGACAGCGGCCGCATTCGCAAACTCACGATGCGCCCGGCGCCCGAGTGGATCGCCGCACTCGCAGGGGTCGCGCTGCCGGTGAGGAGGAACTGTCCCCCGGTTTGATCCCGGTCAACCGCCCTCCGAACGAGATCCCACACCTCGGGTACCCGTTGCCATTCGTCAAGAAGAATTGGTTTTCGGCCCGAGTGGAGTTGCTCTGGAGCAGCACGCAGCAATTCGGCGGAAGCAACGTCATCCAGCCGGTAAATCGTGGCGGCTCGCCTGCTCGCCGTTACGGTTTTACCAACACCTTTTGGGCCATCGAGGCTGATGGCAGCTAGGTCGGCGCTAAGTTCGTCGAGTTCGCGATCGATAAGTCGGAGACGATACTCTTCCATGTGCGCCCGCCTAACTCTTCCATTTACAACCATTTAACTCTTCTGTTTGCACAAGCCTAGTTCTTCTGATTGCAGCGGTCTATAGCATCATCGAGCCGAATGCAGTAATGTAGCCCGGTCGGCTCAAGACAACGCGGTGATCATCGCGTATGGGTTTGTAAGTCTTGCGGGCCGGTTTCCCAGCAAATCTGCTGGAGAAAAATCACACGAATGTATGTGACGGCCTCGGTCAAAGATTGCCCGGGTTCAGCACGCGCAGCGTTTGGATAGCTGCGCGAGTACTGCCTTGCATCGAATGAGCGCGTTGAATGGCGTTGCGTTCTGTGCGGACATGCACTGAGAACAACCCGGAAAGAACACCATGCCTAATTTCAAGAAACCAGCCCGATCCGGCGCACCTGCTGCCGGAGCGCGCAAGCCTGCCGGCCATCGCGGCCAGCGTCCCGCCGAGGGTGGAGCCGCGCCGAAGAAGCGCTGGACCACCGAAGACCGCAACAAGCGCTCTGGCGCTCCCGCGGCCGGAGACCGCAAGCCGTTCCGCGGCCGCGACTCCGATGGTGGACGTCCTACGGGCGACCGCCGCCCTGACTGGACCCCGCGCGAAAAGCCCGCCTATGGCGACCGGCCCAACCGGACCGAGCGTCCGTCGTACGGGGATCGCCCGAACCGGACGGAGCGCCCGTCCTATGGGGATCGCCCGAACCGGACCGAGCGCCCGTCGTACGGAGACCGCCCAGATCGCAGCGAGCGTCCTTCCTACAATGACCGTCCTGCACGTACCGAGCGCCCGTCCTACGGTGACCGTCCGCAGCGCACGGAGCGTCCGTCCTATGGGGATCGTCCTGCTCGTACCGAGCGCCCGTCCAACGATCGCCCGTCTTACGGCGACCGTCCGGCGCGCACTGAGCGTCCGTCCTACGGTGACCGCCCGGCCAGGACGGAGCGTCCGAGCTACAACGACCGCCCAGCTCGTACCGAGCGCCCGTCGTACAACGACCGCCCTGCCCGCACGGAGCGCCCGAGCTACAACGACCGCAACCAGCGCCCGTCGTACGAGCGCCCGAGCCGCCGTGACTTCAACGACCGTGTCGAGCGTCCTGCTCGCCGCGAGAGCGACTTCTATCCCAACCGTGACCAGAAGGCATTCACGCCACAGGACGACGTCGTGCTGGAGCGCCTCGAGGCGTCGGCCACGATCGCCAAGGATGTCGAAGGCGTGACCTTCGCTGACCTCGGCCTCGGTGGCAACATCGTTCGCCAGCTCGTCGAGCTGGGAGCGGAGTCGCCGTTCCCGATCCAGGCAGCGACCATCCCCGACGTTCTCGCCGGCAAGGATGTTCTCGGCCGCGGCAAGACCGGTTCCGGCAAGACCATCGCCTTCGGGGCGCCGCTCGTCGAGCGTCTCATGGAGAACAATGGTGGCAAGAACCGCCAGATGGGCCGCAAGCCTCGCGCCCTCATCCTCGCCCCGACCCGTGAGCTCGCTCTGCAGATCGACCGCACGGTTCAGCCGATCGCGCGCAGCGTCGGCCTGTTCACGACGCACGATCTCGGCGGCGTTCCCCAGTACAAGCAGGTCTCGAGCACTGCAGCGCGGCGTCGACATCATCGTCGCGCACCCCCGGTCGCATCGAAGACCTCATCGACCAGGGCGAGCTCGACCTCAGCGAGATCGCCATCACGGTGCTCGACGAGGCCGACCACATGTGCGACCTCGGCTTCCTCGAGCCGGTGCAGCGCATCCTCGACCAGACGAAGCCCGGCGGCCAGAAGCTGCTGTTCTCGGCCACTCTCGACAAGGGTGTTGCCACCCTCGTCAAGCAGTTCCTGATCGAGCCGAGCGTGCACGAGGTCGCTGGTGAAGACCAGGCCTCGTCGACGATCGACCACCGCGTGCTGCTCATCGAGCAGCGCGACAAGCGCGCAGATCATCGAGCAGCTCGCCGTCGGGCTCGGGCAAGACTCTCGTCTTCACCCGCACCCGCGCGTTCGCTGAGGAGATGAGCGACTTCCTCGAAGACGCAGGCATCCCCGCGACGAGCCTGCACGGCGACCTCAACCAGTCGCGCCGCACGCGCAACCTGCAGCCTGCTCACGAGCGGCCGGGTCAACGTGCTCGTGGCGACGGATGTTGCGGCACGAGGCATCCACGTCGACGACATCTCCCTCGTGATCCAGGCGGATGCGCCCGAGGAGTACAAGACCTACCTGCACCGCTGCGGCCGCACCGGCCGCGCCGGCAAGCAGGGCACGGTCGTGACGCTCGTTCCTCGCAGCCGCCGTCGCAAGATGGACGAACTGCTGGGTCGCGCCGAGATCAACGCAACCATGAGCAATGTTGCCCCCGGCGACGAGCTGCTGGAGACGTTGGCAGCGCTGTAGGCGATCCCGGTGATCGAGCGACCCCGGTGATCGAGCTTGTCGAGATCTCGACGGCTCGATCACCGGATCTCGACAGGCTGATCACCGGATCTCGACAGGCTCGATCACCGGATCTCGACAGGCTCGATCACCGGATCTCGACAGGCTCGATCACCGGATCTCGACAGGCTCGATCACCGTTACGGCAGCGCCAGCATCGCCGCGGCGGCAATCGCGAGCGCCAGACCCACGTACTGCACGATCGCTATGCGCTCCTTGAGCACGATCGCGGCAAGGATGATCGTGCCGGCCGGGTACAGCGCAGTGAGAACGGCGACGACAGACAACTCACCCAGGCGCAGGCCGAGCAGAACGCCGACGTTGGCGATGATGTCCACCGCACCGCAGGCGATTGCAAGCAGGAAGCCGGCTCGCCAGCCAGGGCTCGCTATCGGCACCGAATCGGCGAGTGGCGGGCGCACGTGCATCCGCTTCCAGCCGACGTAGGCGATGACACCAACCGCCGCGAACATGACCGCGCTGTTCGTCAAACGGTTTGCGAGCAGCGGCACGAGCCCCGAATCATCCGGTGTCGCGTTGATGATGATGAGGAACATGCCGATCATCACGCCGGAGCCGGTGGCCATCAGCAGGCCGCGGATGCTCGGACGCACCGCCCGCTTCTCCTGCACGAAGCCAACCAGGACCACCGCGACGAGCGCCAGCCCTATCGCGACGAACCCGAGAGTGCCCAGCCGGTCGCCCTGCAACAGGCCGACCGTGACGGGCACGAGGGCTGACACCACTGCGGTTAGCGGCGAGAGGATGCTCATCGGCCCGATTGCGAGGCACGCGTACAGCAGCGAGATGGCGATCGCGCCCGTGACGCCAGACAGAGCACCGAGTGCGAGCGCTTCGGCTGACCACGTGCCCTCCACGAAGGGGATCGCTGCGAGCAGCAGCAGGAAGCCGGTCGCAGCGGCGATCGCAGTAACCCGGATAGCGCTGATGCGCTGCGCGGCGAGACCGCCGAGGAAGTCGGCCGCTCCGAAAATCAGCGCGCTCGAAACAGCAACGAGAACAACAAGGGTGAGCATGGCGGCCTAACGCGAGGAGTGTGCTCTCACGCTAGTGTGTGACCTCTCGCGGGTGAGGTCTCGACGAGCTCGACCACCGGTGCGAACTCGACCACCGGTGCGAGCTCGACCACCGGTGCGAGCTCGACCAGCGGGCTGGCTCGACCAGCGGTTGAGCTACTCCCTCGCGGTGTCTCGCACGTTCTCGGCCGAGTGCTGGGCGCTGTCCTTCACGTCCTGTGCCGCACTCTTGCCGTGCTCGGTGACGTTCTCCGCAGCATCCGCTGCCGTCTCCTTGACAGAGTCCATGGCATCCTGTGCTGGCTCCTTCAGGTTCTGGGCGCTCTGCTTCGCAGCATCAGCCAACTCATGACCGAGCGGCGCGGCACCCTCTTTGACCTTCTCGGCAATGTCGCGTTCCCGCTGGCTGGCGGGGACGAGCGCAGAAATCAACAGTCCTGCCCCGAACGCCATCAAGCCGACCGCAATGGGGTGTCCCTCCGCCTGCCGCGCGGCCGCGCGCGGTGCGTCAGCAATCGCCTCGCCCGCCGAACGTGCACCATCCGCGATTGAGCCCGCGGCGCCCTTCACGGTGTCCGCCGCTTCATGACCAACCCCGCGAACGTCGCTGGCAAAGTCGGAGGCGTGATCCCTGGTGCCCTCGGCCACGCCCATCACGCGCTCCCTCACAGTCGTCACAGCACCGCGAACTTTCCCGCGCGCCTTTTCCTTCTGCCTGTTGATCACACTCGACGGGCGCACCTTTTCGGCGAGCGCATCGACGTTGGTACCGAGTTCCTCACGCGTGCGCTCGATGTCGCGGCGAATGGCCTCTGGGTCTTGGTGGTTGGTCATGGTCTCTCCTCTGGTTTCAGGGCTTCTGGTATCTGCTTTGCGGTTTCGATGGTCTGCGGTGCGCCCTTCACGGACTCCAGTTGCTTCTTGCCGCTGAACGCGAGAACCGCGGCGACGATCGCGTAGATGACGGCCACGACGAGAGCCGACCAACCCAATCCGATGAACTGCGCGAGACCCCAGCACACCGCGACGGTGAGAAAGAACAGAGCGAAGTAGCCTGCGAGCCCAGCGCCGCTGAGCATGCCGACACCCTTGCCCGCTCGCCTCGCAGAGTCCTGAATTTCCACCTTCGCGAGTTCGACCTCCTGGCGCATGAGCAGTGAGAGATCGTTGCTGACCTCACTGAACAGTTCACCGATCGATTGGTTGGCAGCCTTCCGCTCAGCATCGGATTCTGCGGGGATGCTCATCGGGGGTAGTCACCGCCATCTGCCCCCATTGTCTCCTCGTAGGTCTGCTCGTAGAGCGGCTCGTCGGCGGCGGTTGCATCCATCGCCGGCGGCGGGAAATCGGTAGCCGGTGTGTATCCAGCGGACGGGGTGGAGCCGAAGTCGGTCGCGGCGAACCGGTCGTAGTCGGGCGAAGTTCCGCCCGCCGACTCCTGTCGGCCCGAATCGGTGAGCGCCTTCGCCAGTCTCCCTGCCACCACGCCTGCGCCGAGCGCGAGAACGATGAACAGCCCAGGGCGCCGCCTGGCGAAGCTCTTCACCTCGTCGATGATGGATCCGGGCTCGCGCGAGTCCAGCCAGTTCGCAGCGGAGGTGACGCGTGCGGCCACCTGGCCCACGACATCCGCTGCCAGTCCGTGCTCCTCGGAGCTGTTCGCCATCTGCCGCAACTCGCTGCCGACGGTACGGATCCCTTCCGCTGCGCGATGCTGCTGGGTGCTCGCTTGGCGCTGAAGCTCTGTGCGCGCTTCGCCCAACAAACGCTTGGTCTGTTCCGCCGCCTCGCTCGTGACGCGGGACGCTTCGTCCTTCACTGTCTCGGCGACGTCGTGTCCAGCGCGTCGTGCGTCATCGGCCACTTCGGATGCCTCGTGGCGCGCTGTGCTCGTTGTATCCGTCACCCGGTCTGATCCGGTCTCTGTCATCGTGTGTCCTTCCCTAGGCACTTCCGTTTCCACTTTTCTCTCAGCAACCCCATCCGACAAGGACTTGCGCTCGCGCTGGTCGCGGTCTACGTGTTCGCGAAGCCGGCGTCAGCGGCGCCTCGTAAACTCCCTCCTATGCCCCTGCCCATTTCCGTTCTCGAGCGCACGTTCGGCTATGACGCGTTCCGCGGTCACCAGGGCGAGATCATCGACCATGTCGTTGGCGGGGGAGATGCGCTCGTTCTGATGCCGACCGGGGGCGGCAAGTCGTTGTGCTACCAGATACCCGCCCTCGTGCGGGAGGGAACGGGAGTGGTGATCTCCCCCCTGATCGCGCTCATGCAGGACCAGGTGGATGCTCTCTCCGCCGTCGGCGTGCGTGCCGCGTTCCTCAACTCCACCCAGAATGCCGCCGAGCGCCGAGGCGTCGAGCAGTCGTACCTCGCCGGCGAACTTGACCTGCTCTATCTCGCCCCCGAGCGACTGCGTGTGCCATCGACGGCGGAGCTTCTCGACCGCGGCAGGATTGCGTTGTTCGCGATCGACGAGGCGCACTGCGTTTCGCAGTGGGGGCACGATTTCCGCCCCGACTACCTGCAGCTGTCCATGCTGCACGAACGCTGGCCGGATGTGCCCCGGATTGCGCTCACCGCGACGGCGACCGAGGCAACCCACCGCGAGATCGCACTTCGTCTCGACCTCGGGGCGGCGCGACATTTTGTTTCGAGTTTCGATCGTCCGAACATCCAGTATCGGATTGAACCGAAGGGGCAGCCACTGCAGCAACTTCTGTCGCTGCTGCGCACAGAGCATCCAGGCGACGCCGGCATCGTCTACTGCCTCTCCCGCGCGTCGGTGGAGAAGACGGCGCAGTTTCTCATCGAGCAGGGCATCACCGCGCTGCCGTACCACGCCGGCCTCGACTCAGCGATCCGGTCGCGCAACCAGGCGCGGTTCCTTCGCGAAGACGGTGTCATCATGGTTGCGACGATCGCCTTCGGGATGGGCATCGACAAACCCGATGTGCGCTTCGTTGCCCACCTCGACCTGCCGAAGAGTGTCGAAGGGTACTACCAGGAGACCGGCAGGGCGGGGCGAGACGGGCTGCCATCAACCGCTTGGCTCGCCTACGGACTGCAGGATGTCGTGCAGCAGCGGCGGATGATCGACTCCAGCGAAGGGGACCGCGCACACCGGCAGCGCCTCAGCCAGCACCTCGACGCGATGCTCGCCCTGTGCGAAACCCTGCAGTGCCGACGGGTGCAGCTGCTCGCCTACTTCGGTGAGACCTCGATTCCGTGCGGCAATTGCGACACGTGCCTTGCCCCACCGGAAGGGTGGGACGGCACGGTACCGGCGCAGAAGCTGCTCTCCACCGTGGTGCGCCTGTGGCGCGAGCACAACCAGCGCTTCGGGGCGGGCCACGTCATCGACATCCTGCTCGGGCGGTCAACGCCACGCGTGGAGCAGCAC
The DNA here is from genome assembly GCA_963848065.1 of uncultured Actinomycetota bacterium. Lineage (GTDB taxonomy): Bacteria > Actinomycetota > Actinomycetes > Actinomycetales > Microbacteriaceae > CAWKBZ01. Next base: position 927,345 of record CAWKBZ010000002.1, read on the forward strand.
GGCCATGACTCGCTGTCCACGTTCGGCCTTGGCTCGGAGCTCAGCGAGCAGGAGTGGCGCGGCGTCGTGCGGCAACTGCTCGCGCAGGGGCTGCTCGGCGTCAACAGCGACGGCTACGGAACCCTCGTATTGACGGATGCCAGCGCGGGCGTTCTCAGCGGTGAGCGCCCGGTGCAGTTGCGACGGGAGCCGGAGCGCGCGCCGCGCGCTGCACGCAAGTCGGCGGTCGCGGCTTCCCTCCCCGGCGAGGCGGTGCCGCTGTTCGAGCGGCTGCGGCAGTGGCGTGCCGGCGTTGCCAGGGAGCAGGAAGTGCCCGCGTACATCGTTTTCGGGGATGCGACCCTGCGGGGAATCGCCATCTCCCGCCCGGGCTCTCTCGCTGATCTGGCGACGATCAGCGGCGTGGGGGAGAAGAAGCTCGAACTCTACGGCGAACAGTTACTGCGCGTTGTCGGTTCCGACTGAGCCGGGCTTCCACTGGACGGCCTTCACTGCGACGTGCAGCAGGGCGGCGAGGAGACCGAAGGCCGCCGCGATGGTGGCGCTGATGAAACTGATGTCGGCGACGTTGTAGCCTGCGGTCTTGTATGCAGGCACAGCCCCCCCGAGGTTCGCCAGACCGATCAACGTCAGGAGAACTGCGAGCACCAGGAGTGCCATCCAGGTGATGCCCAGAACGGTCGACCAGGGGTTGGAGGGGGTGGCTGCCACAGGCGGGTTCGCCGCAATGAGGTATTCCTCCCATGGCTCGGGAACCCGATCCGCGCGGGCGAAGTCCTGAGCAGAGGTCATGCCCTCACTGTAGGGTGCACAGACAGTGCAGTCCAGTATCAGGCCTCTTCGGGTGCTGCCGAGTTCCGTTGCGCCTCGATATCCTCGCGCACCTTGTCCATGTCGAGTTCCCGTACCGCGCCAATGACCTTGTTCAATGTTGGCGCCGGCAGAGCGCCCGGCTGCGCGAACACGAGAACCCCCTCCCGGAACGCCATGAGAGTGGGGATGGAGGTGATTCCCGCGGCGCTCGCCAGGGCCTGCTCGGCCTCCGTGTCGATCTTGGCGAAGGTGATGTCCGGATTCTGGTTACTTGCATCCTCGAAGATGGGACCGAACGTCCGGCACGGTCCGCACCATTCGGCCCAGAAATCGACGAGCACAATGTCGGACTCGAGAACGGTTTTTTCGAAGTCTTCTGACGTCAATTCGATGGTTGCCATCGATCCAGTCTAGGCCGCGACCCTGAAAGGGCCCGAGCGAGCCCTGATCCGCGCGATCGCCGTGACCAGGAGCACGACGGTCATCGCGATGATCGCGGTGGCCGCTGCGGGGGTCGAGAGCAGGTCTCCGGCCAGCCGTCCGACGGCGACCCAGGCGAGCCCCCACGAGAGCGAGAGCGCTGGAGTGATGCGGCCTCTGCCGTGCAGCGCAAGCAGAACGCCGACCGCGCCAGCCACACCGAGGATGACCACCGCCCACAAGTCTTCGGCGATACCGAAACCGGTGAAGCCAATGGATGCCAGCCAGGCGGTGATGTTCGCTGCGGTCGCCACGCAGACCCAGCCGAGGTAGAGCCCGACGGTCCCGTCGGCGACGATCGACTCGATGACCGAACCCGGACGGCTCGTGAGACAGATCCGGAAGGCGATGACGAGCACGACGAGCAATGCCACGATCACCGGCACGCTGAGGGCGAGCAGGTCGAACTGCACGCTCAGAATCCAGGCGCCATTGAGAACGAGCGATGCAGCGATCGGATACCCCAGGCGACGTTGCCGGGCATCCGCTTTCTGTGCGGGGAAGAGCTGCCAGATCGTGTAGGCGACGAGTCCGGCGTAGATGACCGACCAGATCGCGAACGCGGGACCGGCCGGGGCGATGGGCGTGGCATCCGCTGAGAGTGCACCGCCCGCCACCTCGTCGATCGGTGTGCCGCCGGCGGCTCCCGAACCGATGAAGGAGGCGACAATGGCGAATCCGGCGCTGACCAGCACGGCAACCTGCCTGACCGTGTCACTGGTTCTCATGCACTCACGCTAGCAAGGCGACGTAGTGTGAGCACATGACGTTCAATGAAGACGCGAAACTAGGCGGGGGTGGCGTTCGGCGAGCCGGTCCCCGTACCGGGCTGGCCATTGGCGGCGGGGCTTTCGGCGTCATCGCGCTGGTTCTCCTCTCCCAACTGCTCGGCGTTGATCTGACCGGACTCGCCGGCGGCGGTGGCGGGGCTCCTCCCGGAGAGGACACGGCGATTGAGAACTGCGAGACCGGCGAGGATGCCAACGCCCGGGTCGAGTGCCGCGTTGTCGGTGCATACGACTCGCTCGAGGACTACTGGAGCGAGCAGGCGCCCGCGCTCGGCATCGACTACACGTCGCCGCAGGTTCGCATCTTCACCGGTTCGGTGGATACAGCGTGCGGTTCGGCGACGAGCGCAGTAGGCCCCTTCTACTGCCCGCCGGATGAGACCATCTACCTGGATACCTCTTTCTACGATGACCTGCGCGATCGCTTCGGGGCGACCGGCGGACCGCTTGCCGAGCTCTACGTGATTGCGCACGAGTGGGGCCATCACATCCAGCAGCGGGCGGGGTTCTTCGCGAACACCGACCGGAGCGACACCGGTCCGGATTCCGACGCCGTGCGGCTTGAGGTGCAGGCGGACTGCTTCGCCGGCGCCTGGGTGGGCGCTGCTGCCCAGACGAAAGACGCAAGCGGCACACCCTTGCTCGAACCGGTCACCGCGGAGCAGATTCGGGATGCACTCGACGCGGCTGCCGCGATCGGCGACGATCACATCCAGGAGCAGACCCAGGGGCAGGTGAACCCCGAAACCTGGACGCACGGATCAAGCGAGCAGCGACAGCGCTGGTTCGAGCGCGGCTACACCGACGGTGCGGGGGCTTGCGACACCTTCGCGGTCAGCGGCAGCGAGCTGTAATGGGTCGAGCGCTCGCGTGGACTCTCGTCCTCGCGCAGTTTGCCCTGATTGCGGCACTCGTGTTCGTGCCGCGAGGCACCCTGTGGCCGGTAGAGGGTCCATCGCTCGTCGTCGCCGTGTTGCTCGGCATCCTCGCGATCGCACTCGGGTTTGTCGGGGCGCTCGGGTTGGGGTCGGCGCTGACGCCGAGTCCCGTGCCTCGCGAGAGCGTCGCTCTCGTGACCGGTGGGGTCTACGGTGTCGTGCGTCATCCCATCTACACGGCGCTCCTTGTCGGCGGTGCGGCGCTCACCATCATCGGCGCGACCTGGTGGCATGTCGCGTTGTTCGTGGCGCTCGTGATCCTGCTCGCGGTGAAAGCGCGCTGGGAGGAGCGGATGCTCGTCGCGCGCCATCCGGAATACCGTCAATACGCCGCAAGTGTCGGGCGTTTCCTGCCTGGCGTGGGGAAGTATCGCAGTCCCAACTAGCACGTCACGCCGCAGGTGCAAGCCCTGCATGAGCATGCGCGCCCTCACTTATCGTGAAAACCATGGGTGAGTTTGATGCGATCAGGAAGCCCTCGTCACCGACGCCGTGGTTCGTTGGAGGAGGCGTTCTTCTTCTCGCTGGTGCGGTTGTGCTCGTGCTGTGGGTCATCCAGCTGATGGACGGCACAACCGACGCTCAGGTGGGCGGGGCGCAGCAGGGGCTCTCCATAGTTGCTGCAGCGTTTCTCATCGCGTCAGGGCTCTTCGTGGTCGTCATGGGACGACTCAAGAAACGCCGCCAGGACGACCGCCAGTGAGCAGACGCCTGCCGTCGAGCAACACAACTGGTGACCATTCGTAGCAATTTGCTACACTCTCGGCATGAGCAACACAATGCCAACGAGAGTTGACGGCGACCTCTTCGACGCCGCGAAGTCCGTCGGCGCGGTGGCGAGTCGCAGCGCGGCCCAGCAAATAAGTCACTGGGCGCGGATCGGTCGAGAGCTCGAGGCGTCGCCGGCCACAAGCCTGCGCGACATTCAGCGCGTGCTCGCTGGCGAGCGGAGTTACGACGATCTCGGCGAGCGTGGTCAGGCAGTAGTGCGCGCGAGCTGGGACGAGCAGGTGACTCAGCGGCTGGCCAGCCTGGACCTCGCTGCTGAGTTCACGCGGGTCGGCCGGTCCTGGAGCGAGGCAGACGACCAGGGCGGCGTAGTCCGCCGCAACACCTGACAGGTGCCCATACTTCACCTCCTCGCCGGGCCAAACGGTGCCGGAAAGTCCACGTATGTTGCCAGGGTCCTGCACCCGGTCACGCACCTACCGTTCGTGAACGCCGACCTGATCGCAGCAGAGCGATGGCCGACTGCGCAGTCAGAGAATGCCTATGAGGCGTCAAAAGCAGCCGCTGACGAGCGCGCGCGACTGCTGCAGGCCGATGCATCCTTCATCACCGAAACGGTGTTCAGCCACCCGAGCAAGCTCGAACTGGTCAACGATGCCCTCGCTCGCGGCTATCTCGTGCACCTACACGTGATCCTGCTTCCCGTCGAAGTTGCGGTCAGCCGCGTTAACGAACGCGTGGAGTACGACGGCGGGCACGACGTGCCCGAGTTGAAGATCCGCGAGCGATTCGAGCGCCTGTGGAACCTGGTTGCACAAGCGCGCGAGCGTGCCGACCGCACGGAGTTCTTCGACAACAGCACAGCCGAGCATCCGTTCCGTCGCATCGCGGAGTATCAGCGCGGCCTGCGTATTGGTGAGCCCGACTGGCCCGCGTGGACACCGGCGGTTCTGACGGAGTGACCACAGAGCGCGTCGGCGACTCGGATGAAGTGGCTCCGACCGGCGTCGATCCGGTGACCTTTCGATTTTCAGTCGAACGCTCTACCAACTGAGCTACAGAGCCGGGTAAGGCACAGCCACTGGCGAGAGTGACCGTGCCTTGCGACCCTGACCGGACTTGAACCGGCGACCTCCGCCGTGACAGGGCGGCGCGCTAACCAACTGCGCTACAGGGCCAAGCTATTTAGTTCTGTATGTTTCTGTGACCCCAACGGGATTCGAACCCGTGCTACCGCCGTGAAAGGGCGGCGTCCTAGGCCACTAAACGATGGGGCCGCGAAGTTCAGAACTTCTTAGCTACCGATGGACAAGCATACGGGTGCGACCTTCAAAATCCAAACGGACCGAAATGCCGGAAAACCCTCGAATGTCCTTGCTTTTCAGCGCAGCAAGGGTAGGTTCAACCTGTTATTGAAGCTTTACGAAGCGCTGTATCACACGCATCCATCATCTTTAAGCTGGGCAAAATGGAAACCGGTTGTTACTGTGATCACTGTTGACAGTGTTGCGGACGTGATGTGGGGCATCGCGACACCGGAAAACGGGGGATGATGAGCACCGAGCGAGGTACTGGCGCGATCCACGGTCTGCGTATGCGCGGCCGAACGGGTGGCCGCTGCCCTCAGCGTGCTCGCGGTGCTGCTGACTGGCGGCGTCGTTGCGTCCGAGGCGACCCCGGCCTGGGCAGTCGAGTACCCGTCGTGGTCCGACGTCATCGAGGCGCGCAAGAACGTCGCGAACACCAAGATCAAGGTCGCCCAGATTCAGGCGCTCATCCGACAGCTTCAGGCCGAAGTGGAACGCACGCAGGCCGAAGCGATGGTCAAGGGTGAGCTGTATCAGGAGGCCGAGCAGGTCTACTTCGAGGCAGTCATCAGGGCCGAGGAACTACAGGCACAGGCGGATGAGGCGGCAGCCACCGCTGAGGAGTCAACCCTCCGCGCGGGCCAGCTCATGGCACAGCTTCAGCGTGCGGGCGCCACCGACATCTCACTCACCATCTTCTTCGACAGCGAAAATGCCGACGACCTCCTGTCGGCCATGGGGCGAGCGAAACTGGTCACCGCACAGTCCGAGGCCATCTACACCCGCGCCATCCAGGACCAGAACATCGCGCAGGCGCTGACCGACGAGGCGGATGTCGCGAAAGCCATCCTTGAAGAGCTGAAGATCGCGGCCGAGGAAGCGTTCCTGGTGGCGCAGGCTGCCGCGCAGGCCGCAGAGGCGGCGTACGCGGAATCGGAGCGCAAGCGCGGTGAACTCGAAGCGCAGCTCGCGGCACTGACGACCAACCTTGCGGCGACCGAAGCCGACTACAGGGTCGGAGAAGCGGTAGCCAGGGCTGCCGCGGCTGCCGCTGGCGCGGGATACATCAGCAGCAGCGGCTGGGCGCGACCATCAGGGGGCTATGTCTCGTCCGGCTTCGGATTCCGTGTGCACCCCATTGACGGAAGCTGGCGACTGCACGCCGGTACTGACCTGGCACCCGGTTGCAACGCGCCCATCTTCGCGGCACAGACCGGCATTGTCATCTATTCCGGATGGTACGGGACCTACGGCAACTGGGTACTCATCGACCATGGCGGCGGACTGCAGACCGGCTATGCGCACATCGTCAACGGCGGCATCCTCGTATCGCACGGACAGACGGTGATCAGCGGACAACAGATAGCGCGAGTCGGTACCACCGGCGCCTCAACCGGATGCCACCTGCACCTTGAGGTGCGACGCAACGGTGTGGCGATTGACCCCGTGCCCTTCCTGCGCAACGAGGGCATCACCATTGGCTGACATCGCACTGCGGTGAAAATCGTCAGCCGCCCACTTCGGGCACTTGCGTTCCTCTCCATCGGATTCGCCCTCGGCATCACACTCCCCCTGGGAGCGCTGACGCTGGCCGCTGGCACTTCCCCATTCCGCGGAGAGGCGGCCGCTCCGGCAGATAGGGCCTACCGCGACGGAGTGGTGTGGGAGCGAGCCCAGGAAGCGGTCACCACGCCGCCGCCCCCCGCGCCGCCGCTCAACCCGGAACCCCCCGCACCGAATGCGGCAGCAGCATCCGCTGCCGTGGCGTTTGCGAAAGCCCAGTTGGGCGAGGATTACGAGTTCGGTTCCATGGGGCCGACAACCTGGGACTGCTCGGGCCTTGTGAAGGCCAGCTACGCATCCGTCGGCGTGTTCATAGGAACGCATGGCGCGACCAACCAGTTCATAAGGATGAGAACTGCGGCTCGGCTGGTGCCCCTGTCAGGGATGGTCGCTGGTGACCTGCTCTGGTACTCCACCGGCGGCAAGATCAGCGCGGCGAAGTATCACACCGCCATGTACATCGGCGACGGCCTCATGATCGAGGCGGCGAGGCCGGGGACTCAGGTGCGGGTTGTGCCCGTGCGCTACGGCGACCTCGTGCCGTACGCCGGGCGACCGACGCCGTAGCCCGTCAGTGCTTCTCGGCCTGGAACTTCTCGAGGCCCGCCACGACAACGGCTTCTGCCTCTGCCTGGCCCTGCCAGCCCTCGATTTTCACCCATTTGCCCGGCTCGAGATCCTTGTAGTGCTCGAAGAAGTGCTCGATCTCTTTGCGAATGTACTCGGGGATGTCGTCAAGTCCTGCAGATGGGCCCAGCGCGGGTCCTTCGTGAGAACGGCGATGACCTTCGCGTCTGAGCCACCGTCATCCGTCATGTTGAAGACGGCGATCGGTCGCACATTCATGCCAACGCCGGGGTAAACGCGGGTGATCGATGAGCACAAGAACATCCACCGGGTCACCGTCGAGGCCGAGAGTGTTCTCGAAGAACCCGTAGTCGGTCGGGTAGGCAAAGCTGGTGAAGAGCGGGCGATCGAGAACGACACGGCCGGTCTCGTGATCGATCTCGTACTTGTTCCGGCTTCCGCGCGGAACCTCGATGACAACGTCGTAACCGGCCAATGGTGCTCCTTGTTCAGATGAATGCTGCAATAACGTTACTGGATGGAGCAAGGAGCGACGCCCCCGCCTGACGCCCGCCGTCGCCGACCTGCGGCGCGCGGTGCGCGAGGCGCTTCATGCTGCTTTCGGAATGGAGTGAGCCAGCGGGAGCGCCAAAACGGCGTACGGCCGGCTTCTCGGGCGAGCTCCTGAATTACCGAAAGCAAGCTCGTGCTCGTCGCGTTGAGCGGGGGTGCTGACTCGCTCGCCCTCGCGGCGGCCACCGCCTTCGAGGCGCCGCGCGCTGGGCATGCGCGCCGGTGCCGTTGTTGTCGACCATGGCCTTCAGCCGGGATCAGCGGATGTCGCGGCCGCCGCCGCAGACCGGGCCCGTTCGCTCGGCCTCGACCCCGTTCTCTATCGAGGGTCACGGTCGGGACGGCCGGAGGGCCGGAGGCTGCAGCCCGCGACGCCCGGTACGCGGCGCTCGCCGAGGCTGCTTCCACGACGGGGGCTGCCGCCGTGCTGCTCGGGCACACCCTCGACGACCAGGCTGAAACCGTGCTGCTCGGCCTCGCACGCGGCAGCGGTGCGGCGAGCTTGCAGGGCATGGAGCAGCGGGCGGGGCTGTACCTGCGTCCTCTCCTCGGCATCCGCCGCTCGACAACGGAGCAGGCGTGCGCGGATGCTGGCCTCGCGTTCTGGACGGATCCGCAGAACTCCGATGACGCCTTCGCCCGCGTGCGCGTTCGGCGAACGGGTGTTGCCGGTTCTCGAAGCTGAACTGGGGCCGGGAGTTGCGGAGGCGCTTGCACGCACGGCCCAGCAGTTGCGCGAGGATTCCGCCGCACTTGACCACTTCGCCGAGGAGATCGCCGAGGAACTCGCCGATATGGCGGAGGCAGGCATTTCCCTTCCGGTGCAGGCGCTCGCGAGTAACCCGCCTGCCCTTCGCCAGCGACTCATCCGCCTTGCCGTGCAGAGCGAGTTCCACGTTTCACTCAGTCGCGCGCAGACTCTTCAGGTCGCGCGGCTCGTGACCGACTGGCACGGTCAGGGCTGCCGTCGACCTCCCGGGAGTTAGGGTTGAGCGTCGGGGCAGTCTCCTGATTTTCAGCGCTAACCGTTAGGACACCATGCAGCTCAGCGAAGTCGCCACCGATGTCAGCGAAGTGCTTCTCACCGAGGAGCAGATCCAGGCGAGGATCGCCGAACTGTGCCGCCAGATCGAGAAGGACTACGAGGGAGAGCGCCCTCTGCTGGTCGGCGTGCTCAAGGGTGCCGTGATGGTCATGGCGGATGTCTCGCCGCGAGTTGCGCATGCACGTCGACATGGACTGGATGGCCGTCTCCTCCTACGGCGCGGGAACCCAGTCGAGCGGTGTCGTGCGTATTCTCAAAGACCTCGACAGCGACCTCACTGGTCGCAAGGTGCTGATTCTCGAGGACATCATCGACTCTGGCCTCACCCTCTCGTGGCTGAAAGCCAACCTTGAGAGCCGCGGCGCGGAGTCGGTCGAGATCTGCGCGCTTCTGCGCAAACCGGATGCCGCCAAAGTGGACGTTGATGTGCGCTACGTCGGTTTCGAGATCCCTAATGCGTTCGTCGTCGGGTACGGACTCGACTACGCGGAGAAGTACCGCAACCTGCGCGGTGTCGCGGTGCTGGCGCCGCACATCTACGAGTAGCCGATCCGCCCTCGATCGCCAGTGTTACGCCCTCGGCAAACATCAGCGGCTGCGCAGGGGCGTGCGGGTAGCCTTTAGGCTAAGAACCACTCAAGGGAAGGCGGAGGGGCACGCTGCCCTGACAAATGGACTTCAAGCGCATCTTTCGCGGGCCGATTTTTTACGTCCTGCTGGGCGTCATCGCCGTCATGGTCGGTTCGAGCCTTCTCACGGGGACCGGGTTCCGGGAGGTGTCGACCCAGGAGGGTCTCGACCTGCTGCGCGGCGACACCGTTGAAGAGGTCACGATTGTCGATGGCGAGCAGCGCGTTGACCTGACCCTGACCGAAGCCGCCGGCGAGAGCGGCACTCAGGTCCAGTTCTACTATGTGACGCCCCGCGGCACCGAGGTGATCGAAGCGATCAGTGCCTCAGACGCGAAGTTCAACGACCGTGTTCCCCAGCCGAACTTCTTCACCTCGTTCCTCGGCTTCCTGCTTCCGTTCATCATCATCCTCGCCATCTTCTACTTCCTGTTCATGCGCATGCAGGGTGGCGGCAGCAGGGTCATGCAGTTCGGCAAGTCGAAGGCCAAACTCATCAACAAGGAGATGGCGAAAGTCACCTTCGACGATGTCGCGGGCGCGGATGAGGCGATCGAGGAACTCGAGGAGATCAAGGACTTCCTGAAGGATCCCGCCCGTTTCCAGGCCCTCGGCGCGCGCATCCCGAAGGGTGTGCTGCTGTACGGCCCTCCCGGTACCGGTAAGACTCTCCTCGCCCGCGCTGTTGCTGGTGAGGCCGGCGTTCCCTTCTACTCGATCTCGGGTTCCGACTTCGTCGAGATGTTCGTGGGTGTCGGCGCGAGCCGGGTTCGCGACCTGTTCACACAGGCCAAGGAGAACTCGCCCGCCATCATCTTCGTCGACGAGATCGACGCGGTCGGACGCCACCGCGGTGCCGGTATCGGTGGCGGCAACGACGAGCGCGAGCAGACACTCAACCAGCTGCTGGTTGAGATGGACGGCTTCGACGTCAAGACGAACGTCATCCTGATCGCCGCGACCAACCGTCCGGACGTGCTCGACCCCGCGCTGCTGCGCCCCGGTCGATTTGACCGCCAGATCGGTGTGGATGCTCCCGACCTTCAGGGCCGCAAGCGCATTCTCGAGGTGCACGGCAAGGGCAAGCCTCTCGCGGCCGGCGTAGACCTCGAGGTGCTCGCACGCAAGACTCCAGGTTTCACCGGCGCCGACCTCGCGAACGTGCTCAATGAGGCTGCCCTTCTCACGGCCCGGTCGAACGCGCAGCTCATCGACAACCGCGCCCTGGATGAGGCTGTCGACCGTGTGATGGCCGGGCCGCAGCGCCGCTCGCGCATCATGGCCGACAAGGAGAAGCTGATCACCGCGTACCACGAGGCGGGCCATGCACTGGCCGCCTCGGCAATGCGCCACACCGACCCCGTCACGAAGATCACGATCCTTCCGCGCGGTCGCGCGCTCGGCTACACGATGGTGCTTCCGCTTGAGGACAAGTACTCGGTGACGCGCAACGAGCTGCTCGACCAGCTCGCCTATGCGATGGGTGGTCGGGTTGCCGAGGAGATCGTGTTCCATGACCCGACGACTGGCGCATCCAATGACATTGAGAAGGCCACCGCAATTGCGCGCCGCATGGTGACCGAATACGGCATGAGCGCTGTTGTCGGTTCGGTGAAGGTCGGCAGCGGCAGCAGTGAGCCTTTCCTCGGGCGCGACATGCAGAACACCCGCGACTACTCCGAGAACATCGCCGAAGTTGTCGACGCTGAGGTGCGCCGCCTGATTGATGAGGCGCATGATGAAGCGTGGACGGTCATCAACGACAACCGTGACGTTCTCGACCGCCTTTCCAGCGAACTGCTTGAGAAGGAGACCCTCGATCACCTCGAGCTTGAGGTGATCTTCAAGGACGTTCGCAAGCTCGCCCCGAGACCGCAATGGCTGTCGAGTGACAAGCGTCCCGTTTCGGACCGCCCGCCGGTGCCGGTTCCGGCGAAGGCACCCATCGATCCGGGTGCCGTCGATGCGGGTGTCGGGAGCGAGCCGGTGAAGACTCCACGTACTCGCCCGAGCAAGTCTCCCGGCATCGCGACAGCCTGAGGCGAAGTGGCTGCCATCGATACCGGTCGCATTGAGGCGGCCGTCGCCGAGATTCTTGCGGCGATCGGTGAGGATGCGGGGCGTCCCGGCCTCGTTTCGACGCCCCGACGGGTTGCCGAGGCCTACACCGAGTTCTTCGGGGGTGTCGGTATCGACCCGGCGTCGCACCTCACGGAGTCGAAGGACTTCGCGGTCGGTGAGGGCGAGCGGAGCGAACTGGTGGTGATGCGTGATCTCGAGTTCCGGTCGATGTGCGAACACCACCTGCTGCCCTTCGTCGGTGTCGCCCACATCGCCTACCTGCCGGGAAAGCGCATCGTCGGGCTCGGTGCCATTCCCCGCGTCGTCGACACGCTGGCCGCGCGCCCCCAGATGCAGGAGCGTCTGACCGAGGAGATCGCGGATGTTCTGGAGCATTCCCTGCACCCGGACGGCGTTCTGGTGGTCATCGAGGCCAACCACGGCTGTGTCTCGGCTCGTGGCCCACGGCAGGCGAAAAGCACGACGGTCACCATGGCGACGCGCGGAACCCTCACCGACGCGGCAGCCCGCGCCGAAGTCATCACCCTCATCGGTGTCGCTGAGGGTGCACGTGACCCTGGCGGTGCATGACTTGGACCCGCGCCGTCCCCGAATCATGGGCATCCTCAATGTGACGCCAGACTCCTTCAGCGACGGTGGACGGTGGGTGGATGCTGCTGCCGCAATCGCCCGCGGCATTGAGTTGCACGAACAGGGCGCACACCTTGTCGATGTTGGCGGCGAATCCACCCGACCGGGGGCTGAGCGAATTCCGGACGAGGAGGAGCGCGCCCGCGTGCTGCCCGTCGTCAGCGAACTCGTGAGCCAGGGGGTGGCCGTCAGCGTCGACACCATGAACGCGTCGACTGCGCTCGCCGCCGCCGAGGCGGGGGCGAGCATGATCAACGATGTCTCCGGCGGACTCGCCGACCCGGAGATGTATGACGTGATTGCCCGCACCGGGGTGAGTTACGTAGCGATGCATTGGCGCGCTCACAGCGACACGATGCACGAGTCGGCAACCTATACGGACGTCGTCGATGAGGTGAGCCGCGAGCTCGGCGCTCGGGTCGACGGTCTGCTCGCCGCCGGCGTCTCGGGCGACCGGATCATCCTCGACCCCGGGATCGGGTTCGCGAAGACGGGTGAGCACAACTGGACGCTGTTGCGGGCGCTTCCTCAGCTGCAGGCACTCGGCTACCCGATTCTCGTCGGCGCTTCACGAAAGAGCTTTCTCGCCCCCTTCGCACTGGATGGCGCTGCGCCAGAGGCGCGGGACACGGCGACAGCGGTGATCAGCGCCCTCGCCGCCCGGTCCGGGGCGTGGGGGGTTCGCGTGCACGATGTCGTTGCGACGCGGGTTGCGCTCGAGGTGACGGAGGCGTGGGAGCGAGGGGGAACAACATGAACGACGACCACCTGATACTCACGGGGCTGCGGGCATCCGCTTTCCACGGGGTGTTCGACCACGAGCGGCGCGACGGGCAGGACTTCTTCTTGACCTGACGGTGTGGTTCGACATGTCTGCGGCCGCCGATGATGTCGAGCGCACCGTCAACTACGGGGTTCTCGCCGAGCAGGTTGTTGCTGCGGTGGAGAGCGACCCCGTCGACCTGATCGAGACCGTCGCGGAGCGGGTAGCCGGCGTTGTGCTCGCGCACGCGATCGTCGACCGGGTGAGGGTGACGGTGCACAAACCCAACGCGCCCATCGCGGTGCCGTTCGCGGATGTCTCCGTCACGATCACGAGGTCGCAGTCGTGACGAAGACACAGCGGATGCGCGTGGATGTTCCCGTGATCCTGTCGTTGGGCAGCAACCTGGGGGATCGGGAGGAGACGATCCGGGATGCGGTGCGCGACATCTCCGCCATCGACGGAGTGCGTGTTGTTGCCGCTTCGGGACTGGTGGAGTCGCCGGCGGTGAAGCCGGACGGTGTTGACCTTGCCGAACCCGCCTACCTCAATGCGGTGATCGCCATTCGCACGGCGCGCTCCCCCCGCGGCCTGCTGAGAGAGCTGAACGCGATCGAGGCCAGGCATGGTCGCGCGCGCGACGAGCGCTGGGCCAACCGCACGCTCGACATCGACATCGTCACCTACGACAGGCTGGAGAAGCAGAGCGAAGCGCTCACCCTCCCGCATCCGCGAGCGGCAGACCGCGGTTTCGTGTTGGCGCCGTGGCTCGAGATCGAACCCGATGCCGAGCTTCCGGGGTACGGCCGCGTCGACCGGCTGCTGGCTGAGACGAGCGATGATGTTCGCCCCTACCCCGCGGAGGAACTCCTGTGACAAGAACATCTTCCGCCACCCTTGCGGTGCTCGCCCTGATCGGCGGCGCCGTCGGGTGGTTGCTGGAGATGGCTCTCGTCGCAACGGGTGCCCCGGCGGCTATCCCGCCAGCGACATTCGCCTTCGCGCTCGCTGTCGTCGGTATCCTCGTCATCGCCCTCGCGATCCCCGTGCGCAAGACGGTGCGGGACCGCCAGAACAATCGGGTGGACCCCTTTTACGCGACCAGGGTTGTTTTGCTGGCGAAGGCATCCAGTCTCACCGGGGCTCTCATCTCGGGAGCTGCCCTCGGTATCCTCGCGTTCCTGTTGACCCGCTCTGTTGTCGCAGCAGTAGGCTCAATCCTGATGACGGGCCTGACGGTCATTGGCGCCGTGGTGCTCGTTGTCGGGGGTCTCGTTGCCGAGAACTGGTGCAGCATTCCCCCGGATGACACCGACGAGCAGGACAACGGGCCAGCCATGGCCCGGCCGCACTAGAACCCAACCACAGCGAGGTACACGTTGAACCGTCTCGAACTCACTGATCTCCCCTGGCGTCGGGTGTCCCCGAAGTACATCGTCGTTGAACTCGTCGGGGCGGTGATCTTCCTCGTGATCGCGGTCGCCGCACTCAGCGTTCCCGCCCTGCTCTCCGGCATCACCGTGTTGTGGGCGATCCCCGGCGCGGTGGGAGCGCTCATCCTGCTCAACATCGTGCTCATTCCCCGCCGGGTTCGCTCAATCGGCTACCAGCTTCGCGACGACGACCTGCTGTTTCGCCGGGGCGTGATGTTCCAGCGCTGGGTGTCGGTGCCGTACGGGCGCATGCAACTCGTTGACATCAATCGTGGACCCGTCGCCCGAGCGCTCGGGTTGAGCGAACTGAAGTTCGTGACCGCAGCAGCGGCGACCGGTGTCGTCATCCCCGGCCTTGTGCACACGGATGCCGAGGAGTTGAGAGACAGCCTGGTGGAGCTTGCGGAGAGCCGCAGGGCAGGACTGTGAGCGAGAGCACACCGTCAAATGAGGCGGTGGATGTCGGGATGACCAGGCGCACGGGTCTTGCCGATGGCGAGTGGCACCACTTGCATCCGGCAACCCCGTTGCTGCGCGGCGGCATCACCCTCCTCGCGGTGATCGGTGTGATCATCGCGAGCATGCGCGACCGCTGGATCGACCTCTTCTTCGGCGGCGACGGCGAGGTGCAGGGCGATCCCGTCCTCTGGATTCTCGAACAGGGCTATATCGGAATTGCCGCGCTCGTCGTTCTCGTCGGGCTTGGGCTGTTCGTGGCCGGCTTCTATGTGTCGTGGCGGATGCACACGTTCCGCATCACCGAGGAAGTCGTGGAGGTGCGCAGCGGCATCCTCTTCCGCACCAATCGCAAGGGGCGACTCGACCGCATCCAGGGCATCAACATCCAGCGCCCCTTCATCGCGCGCCTTCTCGGGGCGGCACGGCTCGAAGTGAACGTGGCTGGGCAGGACGCCAATGTGCAGCTGGCCTACCTCTCGTCGGCCAACTCCGACAGTCTCCGGAGGGACATCCTCCGTCTCGCCTCCGGAACCCAGGCCGTCGCGCAGGAGACCGAGCGAGACGGCACTGCCGTCGACCAGCGTGTCTCCGAGCTGCTCGGGCCCGAGCTGGACCCGAACGCTGCTCCCCCCGAGTCGGTTGTGAAGATGAACACCGGGCGGCTGCTCGGCTCCATCGTGCTCAACGACTCCACCCTGACGTTCGCCGCGATTCTCATCGGTTCGTTCGTGGTGATCGCGTTCACGGGTGAACCGCTCGCCCTCCTCGGCATAGCGCCCGTGTTCCTGGGTCTTGGCGGGTTCATCATCTCGCGCTTCACCAAGTCGCTGCGGTACTCGATCGCATCCACACCGGATGGGGTTCGCGTCGGGTTCGGCCTGCTCACGACCACCAACGAAACGCTGCCGCCCGGACGCATCCACTCGGTGCAGGTCAGCCAGCCCCTGCTGTGGCGACCCGCCGGCTGGTGGGAGATCAAAGTCAACCGTGCGTCGAAATCCTCCACCTCCGGTGCGGCGGGGCAGCAGAACACCACGATCCTCCCGGTGGGCAACCTCGACGACGTCATGCGCGTGCTGGGACTCCTCCTTCCCGGTCTCGTCGATGAGCAGTCGGCCGGGCTGCTGCACCGCGGGCTCACCTCAAAGGGTGACGATGATTTCGTCAACTCCCCGGCGCGTGCGCGCGTGCTGCGCTGGTTCTCGCAGGGCCGCAACGGGTACGCATTCGGACCCGACACCGTGCTGCTGCGGAAGGGCAGAATCTGGCGGCAACTCGTGATCGTGCCCCAGCCACGAGTGCAGAGTGTCTCACTCCAGCAGGGTCCGATCTATCGTTGGCTACGGGTCGCCCGGATACGGGTGCACACCGTCGCCGGTCCCATCAGCGCCGAACTCGGCGCGGTCGACAACGGTGACGCGATCGCCTTCTTCGCCGCGGCATCCCGGGCCATCGTCGACTCCGCACGCGCAGACACGAGCCACCGGTGGCGGGCGGGCGAGACACCTCTATGACCGAACGCTCCGGTCGGCTCGGCATTGGGATTGTCGGGGCGGGAAAGGTGGGGCCAGTCATCGGCGCCGCTCTCGCTGGCGCCGGGCATGCGATCGTGGGCATTGCCGCGATCTCCAGGCCAGCCGCGACCGGGCCGAGGCGATGCTGCCGGGCGCCCCGATTCTCGAGATCCCAGAGCTCATTGAGCGGAGTGAGCTCGTCATTCTCGCCGTGCCCGAATCGGAGCTTGCCCGACTGGTCAGCGGACTGGCCGTGGCGGGCGTCTGGCAGGCAGGCCAGCTCATTCTTCACACGGCCCCCTCCTTCGGCACGGACGTGCTCGCGCCCGCGACGGAGCTCGGCGCCATCCCACTCGCGGTGCATCCGGCCATGTCGTTCACGGGAACGAGTATCGACCTGAGCAGGTTGCGCGAGAGCTATTGCGCGGTCACCTGCCCTGTCGTTGTGCAACCGATCGGTCAGGCGCTTGTTGTCGAGATGGGGGCTGAGCCGGTCATTGTCGACGAAGCGCACCGGGCGGCATACGCGGAAGCCATCACAATCGCGACGAGCTTCTCGACCGCCATTGTGGCCCAGGCCACCGGGCTCCTCGACGAGATCGGCATCTCCTCGCCGGGGCAGGTGCTCGCGCCGCTCGTGCGTTCGACAGTCGAGAACGCTCTCGGCAGCTGCCGCGCCCGCTACGATCGATGTCGCCTCACTCGACCCGGATCTCTTCGGCGACCAGGAGGATCCACAGTGAAGGAAACGATGACCGGCTCTCCAACTGTGCTCCCCACGATCGCGAGCGTGCGTGCAGCGCTCGCCGGCAGGGACGGCGTTGTGCTCGTGCCAACGATGGGAGCCCTGCATGACGGCCACCTGGCACTCGTGCAGCGTGCACAGGAACTCGGCTCAACGGTGGTCGTGTCGATCTTCGTCAACCCGCTCCAGTTCGGCGCGGGGGAAGACCTCGAGCGGTATCCGCGAACACTCGACGACGACCTCGCAAGGCTGGGCGCGGCGGGCGTACCCTTGGTTTTCGCGCCCGCAGCGCTGGAGGTTTACCCGCACGGCGCCCTCGAGACGAGGGTGAGCGCGGGCGCGATCGGCAACCTCTATGAGGGCGCGTCACGCCCGGGTCACTTCGACGGTGTACTCACGGTCGTCGCAAAACTGCTGAACATCGTGCAGCCGGAGTTCGTGGTCTTCGGCAGGAAGGACGCCCAGCAGGTTTACCTCGTGCAGCGGATGATCGAAGACCTCAACATTCCCGTCACAGTCGATGTCGTTGACACGGTTCGTGAAGACAGCGGGTTGGCCCTGTCGAGCCGCAACCAGTTCCTCGATGCGAGACAGAAGCGGGCCGCCCGCGCGCTTTCGCTGTCGCTGGAAGCTGCCGCGTCATCCGCTGACCGTGGAATCGATGCCATTCTCGCTGCCGCACAGGGCACCCTCATGGGTGAGCCGCTCGTTCAGCTTGACTACCTCAAGGTCGTGCATCCGAACACCTTCCTGCCAGTGGATGACGACCACCGGGGTGCCGCCATCGTGCTGGTCGCGGCCACCGTCGGCGGCACGCGGCTCATCGACAACGAAGTGATCGTGATCGGCGGCTGAGCGAGCCCCGACTACCATGGGGAAGTTGATAACGCACCGCTTTCCGCAGGAGTTCCCATGACAGACCACGCGCCGGAGATGACCGAGGCAGAGATCTCGGAACAGAAGGCGGTGCGCCTGGCCAAGCGCGACCGGCTCATCGAACTCGGGCTCGAGGCGTACCCGGTTGGCGTGGAGCTGACCGACACCATCCTGGGCGTGCGCACGCGGTTCGCGGATCTCGAAACAGACACCGCGTCGGGCGAAACGGTCGGTATCGCCGGGCGCATCATCCACCTCCGCAACACCGGAAAGCTGTGTTTCGCGACGCTGCAGTCGGGCGACGGCTCACGCATCCAGGCGATGGTTTCACTCGCCGAAGTCGGTGAGGAGTCGCTCGCGCTGTGGAAGGAACTCGTCGACCTCGGCGACCACCTCTTCGTCTCCGGTGAAGTCATTTCGAGTCGCCGCGGCGAGCTGTCGGTGCTCGCGCAGCAGTGGCGCATCACCTCGAAGGCGATCCTGCCGCTGCCCAACCTGCACACCGATCTCAGCGAGGAGACGCGCGTTCGCCAGCGCTACCTCGACCTCATCGTGCGGGAGCAGGCACGCCATGTCGTCAGGGCGCGCGCGGCCGTCAACGCTTCGCTTCGGGAGACGTTCGCCGCGAACGGTTACCTCGAGGTCGAGACCCCCATGCTCCAGACGATGCACGGTGGGGCATCCGCTCGTCCGTTCGTCACCGAGAGCAACGCATTCGACACCGAGCTGTACCTGCGGATCGCGCCCGAACTGTTCCTCAAGCGGGCCGTCGTCGGTGGCATCGAGCGGGTGTTCGAGATCAACCGCAACTTCCGCAATGAGGGCGCTGATTCGACCCATTCGCCCGAGTTCGCGATGCTCGAATCGTACGAGGCGTACGGCGACTACAACCGGATCGCCGACCTCACCGAGGAACTCGTGCAGAATGCGGCTGTCGCGGTCAGCGGGTCGACCGTGGTCACCTGGGCGGACGGCACCGAGTACGACCTCGGCGGCACGTGGGACCGACTGCCGATGTACGACTCGCTGTCAGCGGCGGCGGGCGTGGAGATCACGCCCGAGACGTCGCTCGACGAACTGCTCGCGCTCGCGGCATCCCTCGACATCGAAGTGCACCTGCCCACCCACGGCAAGCTCGTCGAGGAACTGTGGGAGCACTACGTCAAGCCCACGCTGGTGCGGCCGACCTTCGTCATGGACTTCCCCGTCGACACGTCGCCGCTCGTGCGCGACCACCGCACCAAGGCGGGGATCGTCGAGAAGTGGGACCTGTACGTGCGCGGGTTCGAACTGGCAACCGGGTATTCCGAGCTCATCGACCCGGTCATCCAGCGTGAGCGTTTCATCGAGCAGGCGGCGCTCGCGACGCGCGGCGACGTCGAGGCGATGCGGCTCGACGAGGAGTTCCTGCGGGCCCTCGAGCACGGGATGCCGCCGACCGGAGGGCTGGGCATGGGCATCGACCGCCTGCTCATGGCCATCACCGGGCTGGGGATTCGCGAGACGATCCTCTTCCCGCTCGTCAAGTAGGGTGGCTGGCATGAGAGCCGTGCGCTGGGTCGCTGTTGGCGGATTGGGGACGTACCTGATGCTGTCCGGCATCTTCGGCATCCTCACCAAAGCGCAGTGAACCGGCGCACCTCGCGGATCGTCATGGCGGCCGCACTCATCGGAATCCTTGTGCTCGTCGCCATCGTCACGTTCACAACTTAGGGCGATTAGGCTGTAACCGTGCCAGAAGAGTTTTGGGCCAATGCGGTCTTCTCAGTGACCCCGACAATCCTGATCGGGCTGATCTTCTGGTTCGCGCTGCGCGCGATCATCCGTGCTGACCGCACCGAGCGCAAGGTCTACGCGAAGATCGAGGCGGAAGAGCGCTCCAAGGCTGGTTGATTCTTCCGGTGGTCGAGCAAACCGGTGGTCGAGCTTGTCGAGACCTCACCGACGAGTTACTCCCGCGGCCTTCAACCGCACGTTCGGCAGTTCCGGCGCCCTGAGCGGCCGGCCGTCGTAGCCTCTCACGATCCCGAACCGGCCATCCGCTGTCGCGGAGTCGATCACCTCGTCCTGCCACTGCCGACGGAACTCAACCACCTCGTCATGGCTGCGGCCGATGAAGTTCCACCACATGACGATCTGCTCACCGAGCGGCTCCCCGCCGATGAGCAGCAGGCGCACGGGGTCATCGCCGCTGGTGAGCGTCAGCGTGTTCACGCCGGGCGCGATGTAGGCGAGCTCGTTGACGGCGACCGGGTGGCTACCCAGCGTGAGTTGTCCGGCATCCACCAGCACGCCGTGTTCGAAGGTTCTGTCGACCGGTAGCTCGACGGTCGTCAGCGGAGGCAGGTCCAGTTGCGCGCCGACGAGCCCCGAGTAGATGGATGCCGTGGATTCGCTCCCAGCGAGCGACCCCATGAAGACGCGCAGGGTCGCACCCTCGAACACAAACGGTTCCGGAACGAAATGCTCGAAGTGGGGCGTCTGGTGCCGGTGCACGTCCGGGAGCGCGACCCACAGCTGGGCGCCGTGCAGCACGGTCGTCTCGGTCGTCGAGACCTCGGAGTGCTGGATGCCGCGGCCGGCGGTCATGAGGTTGAGCTCTCCCGGGCGCACCATCGCGTGCGCGCCGCTGCTGTCCCGGTGCTCGACCTCTCCGGCGAACAGCCAACTCACCGTCTGGAGCCCGGTGTGGGGATGCGGCGGCACGACCATGCCTGCGGAAGTCGTCACGTCATCCGGGCCGTAATGATCGACGAAGCACCACCCGCCGATGAGGGATCGCGCCCGCTGGGGGAGCGTGCGCCGCACAGTCATCGCGCGCGGTCCGCCGAGGGGAACGTCGCGCGGTTCGAGGATCTCGATGTGTGCATCCCGGGCGCTTGTGCCGTCGGCGACGACTGTCGCCTGCCCGATGCCCTGGCTGATGCCGACGGTTTCGTCCGGGTCCTTCTCGAGGTTGCTCACGCATCCACGCTACGCCTTCGGTGGTCGAGCCGCCCGGTGGTCGAGCTTGTCGAGACCGCGCTCAGGTTTGTCATCCGCGCGCAGGTTCGAACCTCAGCGACGATGACGAGGCGCCGCGCTGTTGGCCAACTGCCCGATACTCTTGCCAGCATGGGGAGATCCAGGGGGAAAATCGCGGTGGCCGCCGCCCTTGCGGCCAGCCTGCTGCTGACGTCGTGCTCCCTCAGCGATGAGGATGAGGGAATCGTCAACTCGCTCGTCGCAAAAGCCCTCATCGAGCTCGAGTTGCGCAAGCTCGCGCAGCAGCTCAAGTCGATCGACGGGATCGAGAGCGTTACCGCGTCGCAGGAACTCACGGTCGAGCTCGACTACCGGATTCAGGTCAAGGCGAACTCGTCAGCGACCACCGTGGTGCAGGCGACCGAAGTTCTCACCCACGTCTGCACGACGTTCGCGAGCGACGCGTTCTCTCCCCATCAACACTGGTTCGAGTTGGTCGCGACGAACGGCGCCGCGGTCAACCTGTCTCAGTGCGACATGTCCGCCGCCGAACGCGCAGTCGATCTCGCGTACTACGTGGAGTTGAGTGGCGCATACCGGGCACCATTGACTCTGAGCTTTTATGACTCCGGGCAGGGGGGCTACGTCCGCGGGATCGCCGGACGGGAAAGAGTCACCGACTGGTCGGCACTGCTGGCGGTTGAGCGACGGGTCCACTGCGTACAGGGGCTGGAGCTTCCCCGGAATCAGCGCCGAGGGCTCCCTCCCACCCGCGGAGCTCACGGCGCTTGTCGACACATTCTTCCTCCTGATTCCGCCGTTGATGCATTACGGAGGCAACAGCGGACGAGTGGCTATACCTCGACTGGTACGAGGACGCCAACGCGCCGACCCTGACCATTCATCTGGCGGATGCCGGTGGCGTCGCCCTCGAGAATTTGCCGTCCTGGCCGGAGGTGCGGGACATCGTGCGGATGCTCGACGAAGCCGCCATACCGTCGATGTACGTGACGCTCGCTACGGGAACGGTCTACCGCACCATCCATTTCGGGGTTTGCGACGGCAGGGTCGGAGCGATGCCCGAGGATGAGGAGTTTGCCGCGGCCATCGGTTCGAGTGGCGTCGTCGCGGGCTACTGTCTGCGCTGAGCATCCGCGACCACGAGCAGGTCACCCACCTCGCACTCGAGCACCTCGCACACCGCGCGCAGCGTCGAGAAGCGAATCGCCCTGGCCCGGTCATTCTTCAGTACCGACAGGTTGACGATGCTCACGCCGACCAGCTCGCTCAGGCGGGTCAGGGTCATGCCGCGCTCATCCAGCAACTCGTCCAGCCGGCAGTGGATGCCCGTCTCCTCGCCCTCCTCGGGCGGCATTAGACGAGCCCCTCGACTTCGCGCCTTGCGCGTTCGCCGGCGCGCACCGCAGCACCCACGGCGATTATGGCCAGGCCCGCGAGCAGCGGGGTCCAGTCAGCCAGGGCATTTGCCGGGCCGGCGAGAAGGCTGCCGCGTGACGCGGCGAGAATCTCAGCTCGGGCGGTTGCGAATCCCCAGCTTGACGCCGCCTGGGCAAGAGTGCCGCCGACCGCGACCAGAAACCCACAGCCGTACAACAAGCGTGAGAGGCTTCCGTCGAGAGCGGCACCGCGCGACACGCGCACTGAGAACAACAGCACCACGAAAGCGACAGTGGTGTGCACGACGGCGTCGGCGATTTGTCCGATCGAGAGCCACGCATGGGGCCACCATGTCACTACCGCGGAAGAGAGTACCGCTTCGCTGAAGAAGCCGACGGAGTCCGGCGCTACGTTGTCGGGCAAAGCCGTTTTGTCGGTCGCGGCCAAGGGAAACGCGATCGGGTTCGATGGATCGGCGAATCGGGAGATGCCCACAAATGTTCTCCATGCTCCGGACAAGGCGTAGAGGCCTGCACCGATTCCGAGAAGGCGCATCGAAATCCAAGCACGTCCACTCAAGAGAGTCATCAGACGAGCCCTTCCGTGTCACGTTGCAGGCGTTCGCCGTAGCGGAACGCGATGGCGACAGCGACGAGGGGTAGGGCAAGGAAGAGGGGCCAGAATTCAAGCGTGAATCCCATGTACGGTTCTGGCCAGCCAATCCCGATATCGGGATCCTGCATGACGACGTCGCCAGCGTTCCAGCCCGTGACCAACAGCACCTGAGTGGATGCCGCGAGCCCCCCCAGCTGGAACAACACCTGCCAGGCGAGGCCGCCGATTGCAATGCTCACCGCTGAGACTGTCATCGCCCTCGACAGCATTCGTCGAAATGGGTCTCCGGCCAGCAGCCGGTGGCAGAGAATGGCCACCATCACGCCGATTATCACGAACGTGAGGCCCTGGAGCGCATGTCCGCCAGCGAGCAACAGCCTTGCGTCGGTGGACAACCCGGCGATGGTCACCTCAGCGACCTCGAACCCGCCGCCGACAACCTCGGCCGTCGGGCCGTCCGTGATTTCAACGGTGGGGTGGAGGTTGGGCCAGAACGTGCTCACCGGGAGTGACACGGCAACATGCTCTGCCACCAGAGTCTGGATTACGGCGACGGTCGTGCCGATGGCGGTGAGGACGGCAAAGGCGATGGCACCGAATCGCGTCACGATGAGGTCCGGACGATCGCCCTTTCCGCGGCCGGTTCGAATCAGGTAGATGGACCCTGCCGCGACGATCAGGACCGAAACGATGAGGAGTATGACGAGCCAGGAGAGCATTAGACGAGTCCTTTCGTTTCGTGTTGGAGTCGCTCACCGGAGCGGATGAGTCCGGCGATGACAATGAGGGTGAGTCCGATGCCGATCGGGATGAGATCGACGGTGACGGGGGCGGGCGCGTAGGTGACGTCGGGGAGGGTAACGGCGAATAGTTGATAGCGAGCCATCTCACCGGCTACAGCGAGCGCTGCCTGCGCAGCACCCGAGCCGACGACCAGTGCCGCACCCGCGATGATGAGCAGTCGGTGCAGCCGCGGAGCGAAGGGCTCTGCAGCGATCGACTGCTGGGCGAAACGAGCGATGACGAAGAGAACCGTGGCGATGACCGCGGCGTTGAGGAGTTGACCGATCGCCAGCCAGACCTTCGCCGCGACATCCAGTCCACTCACGGTCAGCGTGACGCCCGTCTCGACGACGCTGCCGCTGATGATTCGCGCGTCGCCGGTGAGCAGGTCTTCGGGAGGAACTTCGATGTCGGCGATGACTGGCACCGTAAGCGTGACCCAGTCGGAGAATAGTGCGCTCATCGCGACGAGCGCGCCGACGATGGTGAGAATCGCGCCGATGACGGCGCCGGCGGCCACAATTCTCGGAAGCAGTGGTCGCAACCCACTGCCGCGCCTCATGATGAGCACGACGGCAACCACCACCGTCATGATCAGGGTGCCGAGGATGATGAGGGTAATCGGGTCCATCAGACGAGCCCTTCCGTGTCGCGCTGCAGGCGTCTGGAGCCGAGGTAGACCAGTGCCGTCAGGGCGAGCACCACACCGAGCACCAGTACTGCCCCGTCGGCAGACCCGACTCCGTAATAGGGCAGCTCCACCCAGCGGGTGCCGCCGCTTGTCGCGTAACCCATTGTGTCGAGGGCGAGCTCGTCTGCGCGGTGACGGAGCCACGGCGACAGCCAGGCGGTGAGCAGCGTAAGCCCCGCGACTACGAGCAAACCAACGGCGGCGGATGTGGCGAAAGTGCGGCCGGTCCACAGCCGGCGGCAGAGCAGCAGGATGGCCACCGCACTGGCCACGAAGGTGAGCGTGGTCAATCCCACTGCGAGTGCTTGAAGTGACCTGGCGAGCGGGAGGGTTTCGTGGCTCGTGAGGAGGACGGTGGAATAGTACGACTGGGTAAGTTCGGTGTCGCCCGGAAGGTTTGCGCGAACCTCTTCAGTTGATACAACCATCGCGTCGATGGCGTAGACAGCGTCGAAGATGTACAGCACGCGAACCAGGTCGTTTATGAGCAGCCCGAGCGTGAGCACGATCGTGATGCCCGCCACGAGCAGGATGAGTGCGCGACCACCAACACGGCCAGCGGTGCGCCCCGGGTGCGCTGAGAGGGTGGACCCCACGGCTGCCTCCAATGTCATGATTATCGATAACAACGATATTCGATAAGATAACGATCTTCGTTAACAATGTCAACGCATCCACTCGAACGAAAACTAAGGAGATTTTCGCGAAATGCTGCCCGAAAGCGGGGTTCGGGGCACTTTTCGCGAGAATCTCCTTAGTTTTCGTTGAAGGGAGTCGGGGCGCTCGGCACCCGTTGGGGTGGCACGCCAACTGGGCTAACGCCCACGGCGAACAAGGGAGCAATTCCACACATCCGCTAGTTACTCTCTTTACAACGGCACCGATCCTGCCCGGCGCCCAAGGAGTTAGAAATGTTTGAGAGATTTACAGACCGCGCCCGACGTGTGGTTGTCCTGGCCCAGGAAGAGGCCAAGATGCTTAACCACAACTACATCGGCACCGAGCACATCCTGCTCGGACTCATCCACGAGGGTGAGGGCGTTGCTGCGAAGGCCTTGGAGTCATTGGGCATTTCGCTCGACTCAGTGCGCGAGCAGGTCCAGGACATCATCGGCCAGGGCCAGCAGCAGCCGACCGGTCACATTCCCTTCACGCCGCGCGCGAAGAAGGTTCTCGAGCTGTCCCTGCGCGAAGCGCTGCAACTCGGACACAACTACATCGGCACGGAGCACATCCTCCTCGGACTCATCCGCGAGGGTGAGGGCGTCGCAGCACAGGTGCTCGTCAAGCTGGGTGCCGACCTGAACAAAGTACGCCAGCAGGTGATCCAGCTTCTCTCTGGCTATCAGGGCAAGGAGGCTGTCGCCGTGGGCGGAAACGACGCGACGCCTGACAAGGGTTCGCAGATTCTCGACCAGTTCGGCCGCAACCTGACGCAGGCAGCGCGCGAAGGCAAGCTCGACCCGGTCATCGGGCGCGAGAAGGAGATGGAGCGGGTCATGCAGATCCTCTCCCGTCGCTCAAAGAACAACCCGGTGCTGATCGGTGAGCCCGGTGTCGGAAAGACTGCCGTCGTCGAAGGCCTCGCCCAGGCGATCGTCAAGGGCGATGTGCCGGAGACGCTGAAGGACAAGCAGCTCTACTCGCTCGACCTCGGCTCGCTCATCGCCGGCAGCCGCTACCGCGGTGACTTCGAAGAGCGCCTCAAAAAGGTCACCAAGGAGATCCGCACGCGCGGTGACATCATCGTCTTCATCGACGAGATCCACACGCTGGTCGGTGCCGGTGCCGCTGAGGGCGCGATCGACGCGGCATCCATTCTCAAGCCGCTTCTTGCCAGGGGCGAACTGCAGACGGTCGGTGCGACCACGCTCGATGAGTACCGCAAGCACTTCGAGAAGGATGCTGCGCTTGAGCGCCGCTTCCAGCCCGTGCAGGTGCACGAGCCGTCGCTTCCGCACGCCATCAACATCCTCAAGGGGCTGCGCGACAAGTACGAGGCGTTCCACAAGGTGTCGATAACGGATGGCGCCATCGTCGCCGCCGCGAACCTTTCCGACCGCTACGTCAGTGACCGGTTCCTGCCGGACAAGGCGATCGACCTGATCGATGAGGCTGGCGCACGCCTGCGCCTGTCGATCCTGTCGGCGCCGCCCGAGCTGCGCGAGTTCGACGAGCGCATCGCCGGGGTTCGCGGGCAGAAGGAAGCCGCCATCGAGGAGCAGGATTTCGAGAAGGCCGCATCCCTGCGTGACGAGGAGAAGAAGCTGCTCGGTGAGCGGCTTCGCCTTGAGAAGCAGTGGAAGAGTGGCGATGTCGGCGCGAGCGGAACGGTGGATGAGGGAATCATCGCCGAAGTGCTCGCCGCAGCCACGGGCATCCCCGTCTTCAAGCTCACGGAGGAGGAGTCGTCGAGACTCATCTTCATGGAGAAGGCGCTGCACCAGCGCGTCATCGGCCAGGAAGAGGCCATCTCCGTGCTCGCGAAGACGATCCGCCGCACGCGTGCCGGACTGAAGGACCCGAAGCGCCCATCCGGTTCGTTCATCTTCGCCGGCCCGACCGGTGTGGGTAAGACGGAGCTTGCGAAGGCGCTCGCCGAGTTCCTGTTCGATGACGAGAACGCGCTCATCGCCCTCGACATGAGCGAGTACGGCGAGAAGCACACGGTCTCGCGGCTGTTCGGTGCCCCTCCCGGGTTCGTCGGCTTCGAGGAGGGCGGACAGCTCACCGAGAAGGTTCGCCGCAAGCCGTTCAGCGTCGTGCTCTTCGATGAGATCGAGAAGGCGCACCCGGACATCTTCAACTCACTTCTCCAGGTGTTGGAAGAGGGGCGTTTGACCGACGGCCAGGGCCGCATGGTCGACTTCAAGAACACGGTGATCATCATGACCACCAACCTCGGCACGAAGGACATCACGGGCGGCCCTGTCGGCTTCACCCTCGAGGGTGACACCGGCACGAGCTACCAGGCGATGCGCGGCAAGGTGGTCGAGGAGCTGAAGAAGCACTTCAAGCCAGAGTTCCTGAACCGCGTCGACGAGACGATCGTGTTCCCCCAACTCAACGCGGAGGAGCTGCTGCAGATCGTCGACCTGTTCATCAAGCGCCTGAGCGAGCGGATGCTCGACCGCGACCTGACCGTCGAACTGACGGTCCCGGCCAAGGAGCGTCTCATCAAGCTCGGCTTCGACCCCGCACTCGGTGCCCGGCCTCTGCGCCGCGCCGTGCAGCACGAGGTCGAGGACCGCCTGAGCGAGAAGATCCTGCACGGCGAGCTCAACGCCGGCGACCACGTCCACGTGGACTTCGTCGACGACGAGTTCGTTCTCACGACGAGCAAGCAGCCCGGTCGTGAGAAGGAGGTCGAGGAGGCCGCCGCC
Organism: uncultured Actinomycetota bacterium; assembly: GCA_963848065.1. Classification (GTDB taxonomy): domain Bacteria; phylum Actinomycetota; class Actinomycetes; order Actinomycetales; family Microbacteriaceae; genus CAWKBZ01. The sequence goes on from CAWKBZ010000002.1 coordinate 955,113, forward strand.
GCGATCGGTGCGGGCGAGAAGAAGTAGCTCCACCCGCGAGCCTCAACCGCGAGCCTGTTTGTTGTCAATGCGCCTGCGTTAAACAGCCGCAGCGTCAACGGACAGGCGCGCGGTTCGCATGCGCCCCCTGCCGCCAGATCCGCGCGCGGTGATAGCGTGGCGCCGTGGAGCAGAGCGCGCTGTTTGACATTCCCGAAGCTGACCCCGCGCTGCCGGATTCGCCGTTGATCCGCCGCATCCGCGAGTCGGTGATCGGCGACGACCAGGTAATGCACGGCCCGTTCGGCGATCGCCGCGTCACCTACGCCGACTACACCGCGAGCGGGCGGAGCCTCGGCTTCATCGAGGATTTCATCCGCGACGAGGTGCTGCCTCGGTATGCGAACACCCACTCCGAGTCCAGCGGCACCGGGCTGCAGACCACACGACTGCGGGAGGATGCGCGCGCGACCGTCCACCGGGCGGTGAACGGCGACGACGACACGGTCGTGATCTTCGCCGGCAGCGGATCGACCGGCGCGATCGACAAGCTGGTGGGGGTTCTCGGCCTTCGACTTCCGAGCGAACTGGACGCCCGCTATCGCCTCAGCGAGAAGATCCCGGCGGATGAACGTCCCGTCGTTTTCATCGGACCGTACGAGCATCACAGCAACGAGTTGCCCTGGCGCGAATCCATCGCCGATGTCGTCACGATCCGCGAGGATGCCAATGGCGGTGTCGACACCGCTCACCTCATCGAACAACTGAAGCTCCACCGGGATCGTCCGCTGAAGATCGGCTCGTTCAGCGCGGCGAGCAATGTGACGGGCATCGTCTCCGATACCCACGGCATCACGCGCCTCTTGCACGAACACGGCGCCCTCGCCTTCTGGGATTTTGCGGCCGCCGCACCGTATGTCGACATCGAGATGAATCCGCACGACGGTGACCCGGCGACACGCAAGGATGCCGTCTTCATTTCGCCGCACAAGTTCATCGGCGGACCGGGAACCCCGGGCGTGCTTGTCGTGAGCCGCTCGCTGCTGCACAACACTGTGCCCGACGTCGTCGGCGGCGGCACCGTCTCGTACGTCAACTCGGAGGAGCATCGCTACCTCGCCGATCCGTCCCATCGCGAGGAGGGCGGCACTCCTGCGATCATCGAGTCGATCAGGGCCGGGCTCGTGTTCGGCCTGAAGGAGGCGGTCGGCGCCGACGCGATTGCGGCGAGGGAGAATGACTTTCTGCGTCGTGCCGTCACCGCGCTGAACGCCCGCCCCGAAATCGAGATCCTCGGCAACCTGTCGGCCGAGCGCCTGTCGATCGTCTCGTTTGTGATCCGTCGCGAGGGCGGCCGCCACCTCCATCACAACGTTGTCGTCGCGATCCTGAATGACCTGTTCGGAATTCAGAGCAGGGGTGGATGCTCGTGCGCCGGCCCCTATGGGCATCGCCTCCTTGGAATCGACCTTGACCAGTCGCACGCCTACGAGCGTGAAATCTCGAACGGATGTGAGGGCATCAAGCCCGGCTGGGTGCGGGTCAACTTCAACTACTTCATCAGCGACGAAACGTTCCGCTACATCGTGCGGGCCATCGCAATGGTCGCCGAACACGGCTGGAAGCTCGTTCCCCAGTACCGGTTCGACAAGGCGTCGGGGTTGTGGCGACACGAGAAGGGGCTGATCGAGCCGCCGCTGCGGCTGAGCCAGCTGAGCTACAACGCGAACGGCGAGCTCGAGCATCCGCGGCACCACGATCGCGCACCCGAAACCTCCTTTGCTGGTTACCTGGCGGAGGCGGAAGAGCTGTTCGCCTCCCTGCCCGACCCCTACGGCGAGGGGACGGTTCCGCGGAAGCCCAGCCTGGGCGATGACTTCGAGCAACTACTGTGGTTCGACCTCCCCGCCGCTTCCGTGGTCGATATCCGCTAGCCGCATCGCGATATCGTGGGTACGCGCCGGCTACCACGGCGCCCATCGATGAGAAGGTAGAAGTGATCGCACCCGCCATCACCGTGCGCCCCGCCCGCACGAGCGACGTGCGCAGCATCCAGTCACTCGTCGAACCGCTTGTGCAGGGGCGGATCCTTCTCGGCAAGGACCGCGTCGTCTTCTACGAGTCGGTGCAGGAGTTCCGCGTGGCCGAACTCGGTGACGGCACTCTCATCGGGTGCGGTGCCCTCCACGTCATGTGGGAGGATCTCGGCGAAGTGCGCACGCTCGCGGTGGCGGATGCGTGGCTCAAGCAGGGGGTCGGCGCCGCCATCCTGAACCGGATCGAAGCGGATGCCCGACAGCTCGGCCTCTCGCGGCTGTTCTGTCTGACCTTCGAAACCAGCTTCTTCGCCAACCACGGCTTCGAGGTGATGACGGAGGAGATCATCGAGCCCGAGGTCTACGCGGAGATGGTCAGATCGCCGGATGAGGGCGTCGCGGAGTTTCTCGATCTGAGTCGGGTTAAGCCAAACACGCTCGGCAATACGAGGATGCTGAAGCGACTCTAGTTACCCTGTAGGCATGTCGACGTTTCGCAATCCCGTCGGCCCCCAGCCGAGCAGCGTCTACTGGCGCCGTCGCTTGGTCGTCGGCCTCGGGTTGCTCGCCGCCATTCTGGTCGTCGTTCTCATTTTCGTGCGGCCGGATCCGGGCACCGTGTCGACACCGGATGCGAGCACCACGCCGACGGATACGCCGACCAATGTTGTCGCAACGGATGTCGCGGAGTGTCTGCCCGCAAACGTCCAGGTTGTGGCCGTGACCGACTCCGACCGATACGACGACGGCCGGTTCCCGCTGATTTCACTCACCGTCACCAATTCGGGCAGCGCCAGTTGCCTCATGGCAGTCGGGACTGACGTGCAGGTCTATACGATCACGAGTGGCAGCGACCAGATCTGGACCTCGACGGACTGCCAGCAATCACCAGAACCCCTCGACTACGTGCTGGAGCCCGGTGTCACCCTGTCGACGACGCCGATCCCGTGGGAGCGCACGCGATCCTCGTCGAGCACCTGCGACTCGGACCGCCCAGCCGTCGCGGCGGATGGTGCCAGCTACCACCTCAGCGTGAGCGTCGGCGGCGTGCAATCCGCCCAGACGAAGCAGTTCCTGCTCTTCTAGACTTGTTCCCGGATGACAGCACGCAGGACTCCGGCCAACGACCGGCACTATCGATCCGAACCGCTCGCCGCAGCGCTTGAAGCGCAGGACGCGGTCGCGGTGGCGCTCGCGCTGCGCAACGGGGGCGCGATTGTGCCGCTGCTGGACGTGGAGGGTCCCGCCCAGGTGCGGGTATTCCGGCGCGGTGACTCCGACAAGTACATGCTCCTGCTGTTCTCGTCGGCCGAGAACTACGAGCGCATGACGCCATCGGAGGCTCACCACCGCTCCGTCAAGTACGACGCGGATGCGCTGCTGGACTTCCTGAAGCAGAACGAGGGGGTGCTCGAGGCTGTGTGGTTCGACGTCGCGGGCCCCCACGCGATGCAGGCCGAGCCGGCCGATGTCATCGCCGCGCTGGCGCTTCCCCGCGAAACCTGATGCCTGCCTGGTGACACCAATGGGCCGCCGAGCGGCCCGAAACGCCCGATGTCAAGCTGTGTGGAGTCACTGGGGTCGGATAGTGGCTGTTTCTTTGGGTAGGTTGATTCCGACGTGGTCTGCCGGACCCGGTGTCTTCGGCCTGCCGCGGAATCGTTCAGGGTGGGAGTCGTAGTAGTGCTGCAGGGCTTGGTCCCGCTTCTTCCAGACGGCTTTCCAGGTTCCATCGTGGACCTGCGAGGGTGAGAACAGGGCGATGCCAGAGTGCTTGTGTTGGGTGTTGTACCAGGGCACGTAGTCGGCGAGGTAGGTTCTCGCGGCGTCGAGGTCTTTGAACACTTTCGGGTAGCTGGGCCGGTACTTCATCGTCCGGAAGCCGGACTCTGAGAACGGGTTGTCGTTCGATGTGTAGGGCCTGTTGTGGGAGAGCGTGACCCCGTAGTCGGTGAGAGTGTCTCGCAGGAGGTTCGATTTCATCGCAGCGCCGGAGTCGGCGTGTACCACGGCGGGAGCACCGTGCTTCGCGATCGCGGTGTCGAACATCTCCACCGCGAGGTGATCGGCTTCGCGGTCCTCGACCCGCCATCCCACGATTTCGCGGGAGAAGATGTCGATGATCTTGTAGGCCTTGAAGGCTTTCCCTCGCCAGGGCGAGTACAGATCGGTGATGTCCCACGACCACACCTGACCGGGCGCTGTCGCCCTGAGCACGGGCTTGTTCCGGGGGTACCGTTTCTCGCTTCGGGATGGGACTCTCGGGCGCAGCATCTGATCCTCGATCTGAGCGGCGACGCGCCACCAGGTGCGCCGAGAGGCGAGCATCACGCCGGCATCCCACGCGGTCGCGAATGAGTGATCCACCGAGTTCTGCTGCGCCCACCCAGCCATGATCAACTCAGAGACCCGCTCCCGGTCAGCCTCGCTGATCCGCGATTCATATGCGCGCTCGGCCTGCGGGAGCGGATTCTCGACCCGGCCACGGGGTCGCTGCCGGTACTGCCACGTCGACCGTGCGACACCCGCGAGCGTGAGAGCTTGCCGCTGCGACCCGGTGGCCTCGGTGAGCCTGGTCACGAGGGCGTTCTCGGTGGTGATGAACTGGGCGGCTCGCTCGTCCCGGATTCGTCGGGCTCTGACACGCTCAACTCGTGCAAGAGCCCGATAGCTTTTCCCAACGCCTCGTTCGTTCCCTCCAGCTCACGGATGCGAGCACTCAGCTGCTCGACTTCTGCTTGATGCTCAGCGATCTCTTTCGCACGCGCCTTCTCGAACGCGGTCCACTCGCCACGGGTACGGGTCATACCTCCATGCTCTCTCGGAACCAGGTTCCGATCGAGATCTCCCTCGAACAACGACTTCCGCCACCGCCGGAACTGACGCTCCGTGAACGATTGCCGAGCCAGCCAAGCCTGCTTCGTCCCATGAGCCTGGAGGTGGTACTCGTGTACATACTCGCGAATCTGCTCACGCGAGTATCCCGGCGTCCCGACCATCGTTATCTCCTATCTGTCTGGCGAGTGAATGACTCACCGACAGTTTGACAAAGAGGGAAAGTGTCGCTTGGGGGCGGCCGAAGCGACACTTTGGGACCACTCGTCATGGGCGAGGATTCCATCCGCCGGCGGTGAGGGCGGTGTTGATCTTGCCGAGGAGTGTTGCGCGGCGGCGCATCAGGCTCTTGTCGACCCTGATCACGCGCCAGTTCTCCTCCATCAGCTCATCAAGGCGGTCTATGTCTATGGCGAACTGGGTCTCGTCTTCGGCGTGCTGACGCCCGTCATACTCGAGTACTACCCGATACTCGGGGAACACCAGATCGCCATGTGCGATAGTCGCTCCGAATCGATTCACAATGGGCCAGTTCACCTTCGGTTCTGGGAAGCCGGCGCGCACAACGATGAGGCGCAACATGGTCTCCCGCGCCGAGTCCGTGTCCGTCCTCACCCAGACGAGCGCCTCGCGAAGCTTGCTGACTCCGCGGCGAGGCGCGTAAGCATCCACCGCTGCTTTCAACTGGTCGAGTGTGGCCAGCGGATGCCTGCGCCGCAGTAGCCCGTCGCCCATCACGATGAGGTCGTCGACCGCCAGCAGTTCAGAGCAATGCAGCCAGGTCGTGATCGGGGGAGTCGTCCGTAACCCGTCGGGTAGCACGATGAGCTCGGTGTCCGCAGATATCTGCCGGCCCCGCGTCCCCGCGGCTCGCGGAGCACGGTGGGGGGCAAGGAAGCTGGCGTCGAGAGTTGTTGAGCGATACCCCTCCGGCAGGCGCAACCCCTGCAGGTAGGCGGCTGTGAGATGCGTGAAGGCCTCGTGGGGAAGCATCCGCGCGGCGTAGGTTCGAGCGAGGTCGCGGAGGTCGCGCGGACGAGACGGCGCACGCACCCCGTGAAAGGGTCGCGCCAGATCGCCATTGCGCAGACGGCGGGCAGTGACGCCCTCCTTGAGCGCAGCGTGTATTGCGAATGGCTCGCTGGCGTACGGGTCCGGCAGCGGGGCGGGGCGGGGCATGCAGAATTGTGGCTGAAATCCGCCCTCCCGCACCATTTCTCTCCCCAGTCCACGCCGAGTGGCCCCAAAGTGTCGCGCAGGGGACCCTCAGGCGACACTTTCCCTCTTTGTCAAACTGTCGGTGAGTCATTCACTCGCCAGACAGATAGGAGATAACGATGGTCGGGACGCCGGGATACTCGCGTGAGCAGATTCGCGAGTATGTACACGAGTACCACCTCCAGGCTCATGGGACGAAGCAGGCTTGGCTGGCTCGGCAATCGTTCACGGAGCGTCAGTTCCGGCGGTGGCGGAAGTCGTTGTTCGAGGGAGATCTCGATCGGAACCTGGTTCCGAGAGAGCATGGAGGTATGACCCGTACCCGTGGCGAGTGGACCGCGTTCGAGAAGGCGCGTGCGAAAGAGATCGCTGAGCATCAAGCAGAAGTCGAGCAGCTGAGTGCTCGCATCCGTGAGCTGGAGGGAACGAACGAGGCGTTGGGAAAAGCTATCGGGCTCTTGCACGAGTTGAGCGTGTCAGAGCCCGACGAATCCGGGACGAGCGAGCCGCCCAGTTCATCACCACCGAGAACGCCCTCGTGACCAGGCTCACCGAGGCCACCGGGTCGCAGCGGCAAGCTCTCACGCTCGCGGGTGTCGCACGGTCGACGTGGCAGTACCGGCAGCGACCCCGTGGCCGGGTCGAGAATCCGCTCCCGCAGGCCGAGCGCGCATATGAATCGCGGATCAGCGAGGCTGACCGGGAGCGGGTCTCTGAGTTGATCATGGCTGGGTGGGCGCAGCAGAACTCGGTGGATCACTCATTCGCGACCGCGTGGGATGCCGGCGTGATGCTCGCCTCTCGGCGCACCTGGTGGCGCGTCGCCGCTCAGATCGAGGATCAGATGCTGCGCCCGAGAGTCCCATCCCGAAGCGAGAAACGGTACCCCCGGAACAAGCCCGTGCTCAGGGCGACAGCGCCCGGTCAGGTGTGGTCGTGGGACATCACCGATCTGTACTCGCCCTGGCGAGGGAAAGCCTTCAAGGCCTACAAGATCATCGACATCTTCTCCCGCGAAATCGTGGGATGGCGGGTCGAGGACCGCGAAGCCGATCACCTCGCGGTGGAGATGTTCGACACCGCGATCGCGAAGCACGGTGCTCCCGCCGTGGTACACGCCGACTCCGGCGCTGCGATGAAATCGAACCTCCTGCGAGACACTCTCACCGACTACGGGGTCACGCTCTCCCACAACAGGCCCTACACATCGAACGACAACCCGTTCTCAGAGTCCGGCTTCCGGACGATGAAGTACCGGCCCAGCTACCCGAAAGTGTTCAAAGACCTCGACGCCGCGAGAACCTACCTCGCCGACTACGTGCCCTGGTACAACACCCAACACAAGCACTCTGGCATCGCCCTGTTCTCACCCTCGCAGGTCCACGATGGAACCTGGAAAGCCGTCTGGAAGAAGCGGGACCAAGCCCTGCAGCACTACTACGACTCCCACCCTGAACGATTCCGCGGCAGGCCGAAGACACCGGGTCCGGCAGACCACGTCGGAATCAACCTACCCAAAGAAACAGCCACTATCCGACCCCAGTGACTCCACACAGCTTGACATCGGGCGTTTGGGGCCACTCGGCGGAATTGGGTCCGGCTAGAAGTCGGGGGCGTCGACACGGTCATTGGTTGCGCCGGCGAACGCCTGGCGCACCGCTTCGCGCAGGTGCAGCGCGTCGGAGTCGAGCACCGTCGTGAAGCCGAGCCGCTTCGCCTCCGACACCCGCTGCTTCGATGAGGATGCCGTTCTGATCTCGCCCGCGAGACTGATTTCGCCGGCAGCGGCCAACGTCACCGGGAGTGCCTTGTCGCGGAATGCGCTCGCAATCGCCAGCGCGATGGCGAGGTCGGCACCGGGTTCGGTGACCCGGATCCCGCCCACGGTCGACACGTAGACGTCGTGGTCAGACAGGGCCAACCCCGCCCTGCGCTCGAGTACGGCGAGCAGCATCGCGACGCGCGAACCGTCGACCCCGTTGACGACCCGGCGGGGCTGTGGGGCACCCGACTTCACGATGAGCGCCTGCACCTCAACCGGCAGTGCACGGCGACCCTCGATCGCGATGGTGACGCACGTGCCACTCACCGGCTGCCGCGCACGGGAGAGGAACAGCCCGCTCGGGTCGGCGACCTCCGCGATGCCGTCACCGGTCATCTCGAAGCAGCCCACTTCGTCGGTGGGCCCGAACCGGTTCTTGAGGGCGCGCACGAAGCGCAGGCTCGTCTGTCGATCCCCCTCGAACTGGCAGACGACATCCACCAGGTGCTCAAGCAAACGGGGGCCGGCGATGGAGCCGTCCTTGGTCACATGGCCGACCAGCAGCACCGGCAGGTTTCGATCCTTGGCGACCCGGATCAGAGTGGATGCCACCTCCCGCACCTGCGAAGGACCGCCGGCCAGTCCCTCGCTGAGCGAGGATGAGACTGTTTGCACCGAGTCGACGATGACGAGTTCGGACGCACTTCGTCGATCTGACCGAGGATGACAGCGAGGTCGACTTCGGCCGCGAGGTAGAGAAGAGGCTGGAGGGCGCCGGTGCGACTGGCGCGCATGCGCACCTGGCTTGCCGACTCCTCCGCGCTGACGTAGAGCACGCGCTTGCCGGTTGCGGCGGCGCGGGACGCGACCTCCAGCAGGAGGGTCGACTTTCCCACCCCGGGTTCACCGCTCAGCAGAATCGCGGCGCCCGGCACGACGCCACCGCCGAGCACGCGATCGAATTCCGAGATTCCGCTGGGCCAATGTGTGACGTCGTGACCGGTGATCTCGGTGATCGGTTTCGCGGCGCGGTCGGCGCTGATGCGTGCGGGAGCTACTGAGCGGCCGCTGTCGGCGGTGTCGAGAACCGTGCCCCAGGCCTGACACTCTCCGCAGCGTCCAACCCATTTGACGTTGGTCCAGCCGCACTCGGTGCAGCGGAATTGAGAGACGGTGCGGGCCATGCGGCCAGCTTAGGCGGGTCGTCCGTCATCCGCTGGATCTGGGCATCCACCAAGGGAATGAAGGCGGATGCCCACATTTGGTAACCCCGATCATTGGGGTGGAAGAAGTCACCCGCAACGTGTGTGGTGAGGCCCTGGAACCATCTGCTGCGCGTGTACTGGTAGAGCGGTGCGACCGGGAAGGCGAACTCCTCCGCGAGCCTGCGGATGATGCGATTGGCCTCAATCACGTTGCGCTCGGCCGGCAGGATCAGGAACGACGGCAGGTCGGACACGATCGTGTGTTCGGGCAGACCCGCATAGAGTCGCCTGAGATCCTTTTCGAATCGTTGAGGGTTGAAGTTGAACATGTTGTTCGCCCCGATCGAGACGGTGACGATGTCGGGGTCGAGGGAGCGCAACACGGGAAGCTGCTCGCGGCTCGTCTCATACACGGTCGTTGAGGTGACCGAGAGGTTCACCACGCGCACGCGCTTGCCGGTGCGCGCCTCGATGTGACGGGTCAGTTCGCCGACGTAGCTGCGCCACGGTTTGCTGGCGCCAATGCCCTGGGCGGTCGAGTCGCCGAGGGCGACGTAGAGCAACTCGCCTTGCCTGTCGTGGCGTTCGCGCCACCAGTCCGCATGCACCGATTTCGCTTCATCCAACAGGCGCACCCAGTGCTGTCGGCGGCGATTCAGGTACCCACCCCACGCGATCAGGCCCGCAGTAGCTCCGCCCAGACCGAGCGAGAAGGGACGCCACCTCATGTACAAAACGGTATCGAGGCACGGTGAGAATTTGCCGAGACATGAGGTAAGCGCACGGGGAACGCTCACCGCCGGCGTGTACTAAACTCTTCTCCGGTACCGTGTCCGAGCGGCCGAAGGTGCAACTCTCGAAAAGTTGTGTGGGTGAAAGTCCACCGTGGGTTCAAATCCCACCGGTACCGCCAAATCTCCACCGCCGAAACTGGGCGCCCAGCGCTGTGGGTTGGGTCGAGGGCCGCCGTACATACGGCCGCGCGCGTGACGTACCTCAGCGCCCCTGTGCGGGGATGCGGGAAACCCTCAGCAAGTCTTGTTTAGCTGAAAAGTAGGCACTTTCCTGCACTAGAGGCCCTGGAGGAGAAATGACCGAGCAGTCCCCTCTTCCGCCGCGCCCCGCAGTCGACGACTACGAACACGCGGATACCGGCGCCATTCGCCACGGGCACCGCTCGCAGTGGGTGCCGCTGGCCAAGATCGTCGGGCTCGTGCTCGTGGTGGCGCTCGTGAGCGCTGGCCTGGTGGCGGGCGCCGCGCTGCTGGATCTCAACAACCGCTTTCAGCAGGGGGCGATCGACATCGGTCAGGAGGCGCCCGATGTCGGGCCGCTCGACTCGCCGTTCAGCATCCTCGTTGTCGGCGTCGATAACGCAGCAGGTCAGGGCAGGGAGTTCGGTGAGCGATCAAGCACTCTCAATGACGTGAACATCCTGCTTCACGTGGCGGAGGGGCAGACGGTTGCGACGGCGGTCTCGCTGCCGCGCGATCTCCAGGTCGAGAATCCCGAGTGCACGAACGAGGAGACCGGCGAGGTCTCGGCCGGTGGTGGAACGGACTCGCTCAACAGGGCGATGGGGCGCGGCGGTCTCCCGTGCGTGGTTGACACCATCGAGCTGCTCACGGGTATGGAGATCGACTACGCGGCCCTCATGTCATTCAGCGCGGTCGTTGCGATGACGAATGCGATCGGCGGTGTTCCCGTGTGTCTCGCCGAACCGATCTCAGACCCCAAAACCCACCTCGATCTCCCGGCCGGCGAGCACGTTATCGCCGGTGACACAGCCCTGGCTTTCCTGCGATCCCGCTACGGGGTGGGAGACGGCAGCGACCTCGCCCGCATCTCCTCCCAGCAGGTGTACCTGGCGTCTCTCGTTCGTGAGATCAAGAGCGATAACACCCTCGGCAACATCCCGAAGTTGTACCAGCTCGCAAACGTCGCCGCCGACCATTTACGGCTGTCGACGAGTTTGGCCTCGCCCGACACAATGGTGTCCATGGCGCTCGCACTGCGCACCGTTGATCTCGACAAGACCGCCTTTGTGCAGTATCCGGTCGCCTGGGATCCCAACAACTGGGCGCACGTCGTCCCCGTGCGCGAGCTCGCTGACCAGCTGTTCGCCCGCATCGCGTCCGGCCAGCCGGTCATTCTTGCGCAGGGGTCGACCGGGCCAGGATCGGTCACCGAGCCCGGTGAGGAGCAACCCACGTCGACACCCACGCCGACGCAGACGCCGTCGATTGACGGGCTCGAGGGACAGATGGCGACCGACCACACGTGCACTGTGGCGAACGCGGGCTAAGGGCGACATCGCGCTATTAGGCTTGACCCACTGAGGTGAGGACTGTCTCGATGGCGAAAGACACTCCGGGGCTAGACCCCCGGTTCAACCCGGCGTTCCAGCGCGGATTTTCGGGCCACGCGGGGGACGAAGCGGAGATAGCGGATGCCCCACCCCCCGCGCCGACACCGTCGCCTCCCACGATGCCCGTCCGCAATCTCGCCCCCGCAGCCGCGCCGCCGCGGCTGTCACCTCCTGCGGCCCTGAGTTCGCCCGCCTCCGCGGTCGAGGACGCAGAAGAGGACATCATCTCGTTCGACGCCCATGACGACGGGCGCGAGCTCGAGTATCCGGGCGGTATCAATCCTTTCCTGGTCGTGCTCGGAATTCTCGCTGTTGTGCTGGTCGGCGCGGGCGTGTGGGTGTTCCTTCAGGCCGGCGCTGCTTTTGACGATTTTGCGAACATCCGCTCCCAGGGTGATTACATGGCGCTGCAATCGCTCATGACCGGCGCACCCATGCTGGTGATTCTCGGGCTCGCCACCGGCCTCGGGGTGCTGTTCGCACTCGCCGCACGCTGGCGCCGCCGACGCTGAGTCAGGTCTGGCATCGGGGGCAGTAGTAGGTGTCACGCTCGGTGAGTTCGGTGTCGCCGAGGGTGCCGCGCCGGATGGGTGTGCCGCAGCGCAGGCAGGCTTTCTTCTCCCGGTGGCTGACCCACAGCATCCGCCCAGGGCGAAGGTCGCCGGTGGTCGATCGTTCGACACGGTCGCGGTTGACCGTGATGACCCGTTGCGCGAGAGAGACGAGTCCTTCGAGGTCGGCAACTTCGGCGACGGGCCGTGTGGGAAGCACCCCCCGCAGGTAGCAGAGTTCGTTGCGGTAGACGTTGCCGAGTCCGGCGATGACCCGCTGGTCGAGCAGGGCGAGCCCGATCGGGCGGTCGGGGTCCGCCGTGAGTCGGCGCAGCGCTTCATCCGGGTCCCAGTTGTCGCCGAGAAGGTCAGGCCCGAGGTGACCGATGATGTCCTTCTCCCGGTCCCTGGGCACGACCTCGACCGTGCCGAGCAGGAACCCGACGGTCACGGTGTCGGCGGTTCCGAGCACGACGCGGGCCTGGAACGCGGGACGTTTCCACGGCGAGCGTCAGGGCGATAGATGTGCCACGTGCCCTCCATCTTGAGGTGGGTGTGCACGGTGAAACCGCCGATGCGGTGCAGGAGGTGCTTGCCGACGCTCGCGACGCTCTCCACGGTTTCGCCGGTCAGGTCGACCGTCGCGAAGGCGGGTACCCGGAAGTCGGTTGCGGGTGAGCACTTCGCCCGTGAGTACCTTCTCCAGCGCGCGCGCGGAGCGGTAGACGGTATCTCCCTCCGGCATCCGTCTCCTTTGTTTCGTCGTTACAGTCTTGCACTGCGTCAGCGCCCCACTGCGTACCCCTGGGTGCCGCGTGGATTCGCACCGGCGGCGAGGGTGCCGTCGCGGTCGATGCTCACTGCGGAGAGCCGGCCGAGACTCCACGGTCCGGCATCGGTCACGACATGGCCGCGTCGACGCAACTCATCGATGACGGCACGTCGCCCAGGCGGCTTTCCACGACCGCACCGCCGGGCACGCGCTGTCGCGGCCAGAACGAGTCCGTCGCCGAGGTGGTGTGGAACATCGGGGCGTCGATCGCCTGCTGCAGCTCGTACCCGCCGACGAGGTACCGCAGCAGGAACGGCAGTTGCCACTGGTCCTGTTGGTCGCCGCCGGGCGTGCCCACGGCGAGGGTTGTGTCGCCCCGGCGGACGATCGTCGGGCTCAGCGTCGTGCGCGGACGTTCCCCCGGTCGCAGCGATGACGGCAGCCCCGGTTCGAGCCACGTCATCTGCAGGCGCGTGCCGAGGCAGAACCCGAGCGACGGAATGTGCGGGGACGACTGCAGCCACCCGCCCGACGGGGTCGCCGAGATGACGTTGCCCCAGCGGTCGGCGATGTCGAGATGGCAGGTGTCGCCGCGCGTCACGCCGTCGCGGGCGACGGTCGGTTCACCCGTGCCCACAGCGCCGCCGGCAGTGGATGACTCGGGGATCCGTGGCTCGCGGCCGTCGACGGTTCCCGGCCGAAGTTCGTGGCTTGCGACATCGCTGATGAGCTCACGTCGCTGCCGGGCGTAGTCCGCTGAGAGCAGCAGGTCGAGGGGCGTGGATGCGTCGCCGCCGTACCAGGCGTCGCGGTCGGCCATCGCAAGTTTCATGGCTTCGAGGATCGTGTGGGCGCCTTCCGCCGTGCTCGGATCGAGCTGGTCGTAACCGTCAAGGAGGGTTAGTGCCTGGAGCAGTGACGGCCCCTGCGTCCACGCGCCCGCCTTGAAGACCGTCGCGCCGCGGAAATCGAGCGCGACAGGTGTCTCCCACCTCGCCTCGAAGTCGGCGACATCCTGGGCGGTGATCACCCCGGCGTGGTCGTCGCCCGAGGAATCCCTCCACGCGGTTCTCGCGAACTCGTCGATGGCCCGCGCGACGAAGCCATGGCTCCACTCACGCCGAACCGCGTCGATACGGGTTTCGCGGGTCGGCCCGGTGCCCGCCCGGGCGAGGCGTGTGAGCGTGGATGCCCAGGCATCCATTGTTCGGATGCTGCCCGCCTGCGGCGCCGCGCCATGGTGCAGCCACACCGCGGCGGAGGTGGTCCAGTGGTCGCGGAAGAGCCCCGCGACCCGATCGATCACGACCGCAGCGGCCGGCAGCAGGGGAACGCCGGCAGTGGCATAGTGCAGCGCGAACTCGATGGTGTCGGTGAACTCCCACGTGCCGTGGTCGCGCAGCAGCAGGAGCCACGCGTCGACCGCCCCTGGCGCGGTCGACGCGAGGAGTCCGGCGCCCGGCACGAGGTCGAGTCCGAGTGCGCGATAGCTCTCGACCGATGCCCCGCGCGGGGCCGCCGCCTGCCCCGCGAGCACGACCGGTTCACCCCCGGTGGGCACCGCGATCGCGACCAGGTCACCGCCCGGACCGTTCAGATGAGGTTCGACGATGTGCAGCACGAAAGCACCGGCGACCGCCGCATCGAAGGCGTTGCCTCCGCGTTCGAGCACCGCCATGGCGCTCTGCGAAGCGAGCCAGTGAGTGGATGCCGCCATGCCGAACGAACCGTGAAGCGTCGGGCGGGTGGTGAAGGATGCCGGCGGAATGAAGGTCACCCCCTCAGTTTCGCAGGCGCAGCCCCTGGGGTGTCGGCGCGAACCCCGCATCCTCGAGGGCAGAGCCGAGAGTCGTGCCGATCGCGAACTCACCGTCGACCCGCTCGACGCGGAGCTTGCCCAGACCGCTGCGCACCGTGGAGGCGAGCGACCTCGCGGCGACCTCGAGCATCCGCTCGTCATCGGAGAACGTGAGCACCGTCTTGCCGCCGCGCTCGACGTAGAGCACGAGAAACCCGTCGACCATCACGACGAGCGCACCCGCCTTGCGTCCGGGGCGGTGACGGCTCCGCTGGTCGAGCTGGGCCCCCGCCGCCGGTTCCGGCGCATCGCGGAGCGATGTGACGGCCGTGCGGTGGGGAGCGAGACCCGGCCAGGGGAGCGCCGCCCCGTACGGGTTCGCGGGGTCGGTCGCCGCGAGCGTCACGACAACCGGTTCGCGTTCGACGTTGGGGTCCCGCGCGAAGCTGCGCAGGCGGTCGACGGTAGCGCCGGTCGCAAACTGTGCGGCGCCGAGTCCTTCGACGAAGTAGCCGCGCCGCGCCCGCCCGGTCTCCTCGAAACTGCTCAGCACCTTGTAGGTGAGCGCGAACCCGCCGCGGATGCCTTCGCTCACCACAGAGCCTCGCGTCACCACGACCGTGCCGCTCAAGCAGGAGTTCAGCGGTCGACTTCCCGCGCACCGTGGTGTCGGTTTCGGCGAGCGGGAGCAGCGACCAGCGGCCCCCGACGCTCGGGGGTCCGGACTGTGTCGGCATCGTCGGACGTGCTCGCCCCCGATACGCCCGCGCCCGCGGGGCGCGGCGGGCGGCGGCGGCCTTCCCGCCGAGCCATGAGCGCAGGGGCGAGAAACTGTCGTTCGTGATGAGGCCTGCCCAGACGAGGTCCCACAGCGCGGTGACCATTGCCGCGTCATCCATCGATCCGACCGCGGTCGACAACTGGCGGAAGAAGTAGGCGCCCCCGCCCGACAGCGTGACCAGGATTTCGCGCTGCAGTTCGTCGGTCTCGACCTCCTGCGCGTCGGCCAGCGTCACTGCGGCGGTGTCGGCCAGGTGCAGCCGCACCCAGCCATCGTTGCCGGGAAGCACCCCTGACCCCGACCAGAGCACCTCGCCGGTGACGGTCAGCTCGTCCAGCCAGGCGGGCGAGTAGTTGCTGAGTCGGGCGGGAAGCACGAGGCTCTCCCAGGCGGATGCCGGCAGCGCCACCCCGCTCAACTGGTCGATGACCTGCACCAGACCGTCGATGCCCTTCAGTCCGGTGCCGACGTTCTGCCACACCGGCAGGAACCGCGCGAGGGTGTCGGCAGAGACGGGCTCCACCTCCTGGCGCAGCGCGGCGAGTGAGCGGCTGCGCAGCCGTCGCAGAACCTCGGCGTCGACCCACTCGGTGCCGGTCGCGCCGGGACGGAACTCTCCCTCGACGATCCGGCGCTCACTCGCGAGCCGTCGCAGGGCGTCGTGCACCACGGCGATCCCCAGACCGAACCGTTCGGCAACAGCGCTCGCCGCAAAGGGGCCGTGCGTGCGGGCAAACCGGCTCACGAGATCGCCGATCGGATCGGCCACCGGGTCGATGAAGGCGGCGGGAACCCCGATCGGGAGCGGCACACCGAGGGCGTCGCGCAGGCGGCTCGCATCCTCGATGACCGCCCAGCGGGTGTCGCCCGCGATCGTTGACGGCGAGCACGCGGTTGGCTTTGCGAAGGTTTTCGAGGTGGTCGACGAGTTCCCGGTGGTCGAGCTTGTCGAGACCCGGCAGGTCGAGCTTGTCGAGACCTCCCTTGGAGTTACTCGCTGGTGAGGTCTCGACGGGCTCGACCGGCGGGGTCTGCTCAAGCCGCTCGGCCAGTTCCTCCACCGTCAGCGGTCCGAGCATCCGCAGCAGGTCGACCACACCTTCGATCCCCTTGGCGCGGCGATCGGGCGTTAAGCGTTGCAGTTCGCGCTCGGTCTGCTCGATGACCGCGGCATCGAGCAGCTCCCGCAGTTCGGCCCGGCCGAGCAGCTCCGCGAGAAGTGTGGGGTCGAGCGACAGCGCGGCCGCCCGGCGTTCGGCGAGCGGCGAATCGCCCTCGTACATGAACGCGGCGACATACCCGAACAGCAGGCTGCGGGCGAACGGTGACGGTGTCTGCGTCTCCGCTTCGACGATGCGGATGCTCCGGCTCTCGATCTCCGCGGTGAGGGCCTTCAGCGCGGGAAGGTCGTAGACATCCTGCAGCACCTCCCGCACGGCTTCGAGCACGATCGGGAAGGTCGGGTACTTGCGCGCGACCTCAAGCAGTTGCGACGCCCGCTGCCGCTGCTGCCAGAGCGGCGACCGTCGGCCGGGGTTGTAGCGCGGCAGCAGCAGGGCGCGGGCGGCACACTCGCGGAAGCGCGCGGCGAACAGTGCAGAGCCGCCCACCTCATCGGTGATGAGCTGCTCGAGCTCCGCCGCCTCGAACAGGAACAGTTCGGCTCCCGGAGCATCCGCATCCGTCTCGGGCAGGCGCACGATGATGCCGTCGTCGCCCGCGATTGCGGCACCGTCATAACCGAAGCGCTCGCGCACGCGCGCGGTCACGGCGAGAGCCCACGGTGCATGAACCCGCATTCCGTAGGGCGAATGCAGCACGACGCGCCAGTCGCCGAGCTCATCGCGGAACCGCTCCACGACGAGTGTGGTGTCGGTCGGCACGTGCGCCGTCGCCTGCTTCTGCTCATCGAGGAAAGCGACCAGATTGTTGGTGGCTCGCTCGTCAAGACCGCCAGCAGCGACTCGCTTGCGCGCATCCACCGCAGAAGCGGTCGAGATCTCCCTCGTGTACGCGCCGATCGCACGGCCCAGCTCTGCCGGGCGCCCGATGCCGTCGCCTTTCCAGAACGGCAGGCGCCCCGGCTGTCCGAAGGCCGGGGTGACGAGCACCCGGTCATGAGTGATGTCCTGGATGCGCCAGCTGGTCGCACCGAGCGAGAAGACATCGCCGACCCGCGATTCGTAGACCATCTCCTCGTCGAGTTCGCCCACGCGGGCGCCTCCGGTGGTCGAGCTGCCTCCGCTGGTCGAGCTGCCTCCGGTGGTCGAGCTGCCTCCGGTGGTCGAGCTTGTCGAGACCATGAACACCCCGAACAGCCCCCGGTCGGGAATCGTGCCGCCGCTGGTCACCGCGAGGCGCTGGGCACCGGGCCGACCGGTGAGGGTGCCGCCCACCCTGTCCCAGATGATCCGCGGGCGCAGTTCCGCGAACTCATCGCTCGGAAATAGTCCGCTCAGCAGGTCGAGCGTCGCGTCGTACGCACTGCGAGGCAGCGTCGCAAAGGGGGCGCTTCGCCGCACGATGTCGAACCACTCATCCACGTTGATGGGGTCGAGCGCAACCGCCGCGACCGTCTGCTGGGCAAGGATGTCGAGCGGATTCGCAGGGATCTGCCAGCTCCTCGATCTGGCCGGCGATCATCCGCTCGGTCACGACCGCCGTGTGAATGAGGTCGGCCCGGTGCTTCGGAAACAGCACCCCGCGCGAAACCTCGCCCACCTGGTGGCCCGCGCGCCCGACACGCTGCAGGCCGTTCGCGACGGACGGCGGGGACTCCACCTGCACGACCAGGTCGACCTCGCCCATGTCGATTCCCAGCTCGAGGGACGACGTGGCCACGACACAGCGCAGCCGGCCGGTCTTCAGGTCGTCTTCGATGAGCGCGCGCTGCTCCTTGCTGACGGAACCGTGGTGCGCGCGCGCCAATAACGGGACTGCGCCAGCGGATGCCCCGGACTGCGCCATGATCGCGGCGGGTGGTGACCCCCGGTGGTCGAGCTTGTCGAGACCTTGGCGAGAGGTGCTCGTTGGTGAGGTCTCGACAAGCTCGACCTGCGGAACTTGTCGCTCTTCCGCAATCTCATTCAGCCGCGCCGTCAGCCGCTCCGCGAGCCGTCGGGAATTGGCGAACACGATTGTCGACCGGTGTTCGAGCACGAGGTCGACGATTCCCTCCTCGACGTGCGGCCAGATCGACCCCTGCGGTTCTGCGCCGGCCGCGGGGCCGTCGCGCGGGGGAGCGGTGCCGAGTTCGGACATGTCGTCCACCGGCACCACAACCCTGAGGTCGAATTCTTCTCGGATGCGAGGGGCGACGATCGTGACCGGTGCCCTGCCACCGAGAAACCGGGCGATCTCCTCGTGCGGGCGTACCGTCGCCGACAGCCCGATCCGCTGGGCGGGTTTGGGCAGCAGCGCGTCGAGTCGCTCCAGCGAGACGGCGAGGTGTGCGCCGCGTTTGGTCGCCGCGACCGCGTGCACTTCGTCGACGATGACTGTCTCCACCCCGGCGAGGGTTTCGCGCGCCGCCGAGGTGAGCATGAGGTACAGCGACTCCGGGGTGGTGATGAGAATGTCCGGGGGCGTGCGGGCGAGCATCCGCCGGTCCTGTGTTGAGGTGTCTCCCGACCTCACGCCGACGGTGACCTCCGGCGCTTCGATACCCAGCCGTTTGGCCGTCTGGGTCACTCCGACCAGTGGTGAGCGCAGGTTCCGCTCCACGTCGACGCCAAGCGCTTTGAGCGGCGAGATGTACAGCACGCGGGTTCTTGTCCCTGCCGGTGGCGGGGGTGACGTGGCGAGCCGGTCGATCGACCAGAGGAACGCCGCGAGAGTCTTGCCCGAGCCGGTCGGCGCCACGACGAGCGCATGTGCGCCGGTCGAGATCGCCTGCCACGCGCCCAACTGGGCGGCGGTCGGCGCGGGGAATGCGCCAGCGAACCACTCCCTGGTGGCGGGCGAGAAACGGTCGAGCACAGCGCTCATCCGTCTATCTTGCCCCGAACCTCCGGCAGGGGAGCAGCTGTCAGGGTTCGGCGACGGGCATCGCGGTAAGTTTCGGCATCCGGAACGCCGACACGCGAGCAATGCAACAGGCCGCGCACCACCAGTACCGGCGGCCGGGCTTCCCCGAGGCATCCATCTGCTCGAAGCAGGCGGGGCAATTGAAAGTAAGAAGCTCCTCCACCTCCTGAGAATAGGCACGCGCGCGCAAGCGAAGGCAGGGGTTGCGAACCGGCAGTTACGGGGGTAGGCGCGCCCTTTCGTGCGAAATGAAGGCAAACTGAGCTGCCTCGCCCCGGCCCACCAGCAAATCTGTTGGCGTGGTGCCGTTCTGCCTTCATTTGGCTCGGGGCAGCAGGGTTTGTCGTGCCTAAGCTGGGGTATGACCACTGACGAGCAGGCCAAGCCCAGGGTTCGCCAACTCCGTCTCGTCGTCGAGGCGGAAGATTACGAGGCCGCCGTCACCTTCTACCGCGATGTTCTGGGACTCCCGGAGCAGGAGTCTTACGAGGGGGAGGGCGACGCCAGGGTCATGATTCTTGACGCCGGTCGGGCCACCCTCGAGCTCTCCAATCCCGCGCAGGTGCGCATGATCGACTCGGTCGAGACAGATGGGGTGCGCAGCGCGCGGCTCCGCGTCGCCTTCGAAGTGGATGATGCGCAGGCGGCGACCGATGACCTGGTTGCCGGTGGCGCGGAACTGCTCGCGACCCCGCGGGAAACCCCGTGGCGCTCGCTCAACTCCCGACTGAACGGGCCCGCCGGCCTGCAGCTGACCCTGTTCGAGGAGTTGGACGGCGAGTAGCTCAGGCTTCGGCGAGCTGAATGCGAAGGAACGCGCCCAGGTCGAGAAGTTCCTGTTCGCTCACCGAGTGCGCGATGCCCTCGTAGATTCGTTCGGTCATCGTGGAGTGATACGGCAGCCACTGCTGCGTGTAGTTGATGAGCGACTCGGGAATCACCTCGTCGGTCGTTCCCCGGCCCCAGAACACCGGTACCTTCGCTTTCGCCAGTTCGTCGTCGCCCGGATGCTCGATGGGCATGACGAAACCGGAGAGCTGCACCGCATAGGCGAAGAATCGTGGCCTGTGCCTGAGCAGCTGGAGGGCCATAGCGCCGCCCTGCGAGAATCCGAGCAGGCCGACCGTGGTGAACTCCTGTTGGTCAAGCCACTCAAGTACGGCAACGGCGGCGCTGTCGGCCGCCGGTCCGGTGCGATCTGACTGGGGAAACCAGGCGTAACCAGGCCCCTCCTGCAGGGGGGCGCGGATGGATGCGATCACCGGCGACAGGGGAAGCCGGGGAGCCAGACCGAAGAGGTCTCCCTCGTGCGAGCCGTAGCCGTGCAGCAGTAGCAGGAGGGGGCGTCCCGCGCGTTCGCGCTCAGGAGCCGACCATATGACAGCGTCGGAATCTATAGTGAGCCGGGACATCATCCGCCTAGTTTGGAGAAGCATGGAAAGTGTCGATTACACGAGCACCTTCATCACGGTAGCCCCCGACAGCGCTGCTGTCGAAGCGACGACGCCGCCAGTGAAGCCGGAGAGCCCGAGCGTTTCTGCGAGAACCTTCGCGATGATCCACGACAACCCGTATGCGCACACCTCAGGGGATGTCATCTTCACGGTGTGGGCCGACCGGCAGGGCATTGCGCCAAACGACCGGCCGGCGGCTCGCGAACAGTTCTATTCGAAGGGGCAGGCCTGCCTGCGCTCGAGCGATCTCGGCAAGCGGTACGGGTGGGGCATCCACGCGGATGCCGCGGGTCGCCTCGCGCTGTACGGCGTCGATTCCCCCGAATACGTGGCATTCAGTTCGGGCACTTCGCCGCTCGACGGAACTGCGCTTACCGTCACCCCAGCCATGCGATCTTCGCGAAAGTGACGCCCCCGGCAGGCAAGTCAGGGTAAGAATGGAGCCATGAGTTCCGTTGGCACCCCCGACCCCACCCCCGGCTGGCTCTCCGAAGAGGAGCTGACGGAAACCCGCAGGCGCCTGCCGCTGCTGTACGTGGAGGCGATTCCGGTGCGCGTCGACGGGCTCGGCCAGGTGACGGAGGTCGGCATGCTCATGCGGGCCAACGAGGGCGCCATCACCCGCACGCTCGTCTCCGGCCGTGTGATGTACGGCGAAACCCTCCGGGACGCCCTTTTCCGGCACCTCGAGAAGGATCTCGGGCCGATGGCTTTTCCGCTGCTGCCCGCCTCGCCGGTGCCGTTCTCGGTCGCCGAATACTTTCCGTGGCCCGGCCAGGGACCGTTCATGGATGCCCGTCAACACGCCGTCTCGCTTGCCTATGTGGTGCCGGTAACGGGCACTTGCGACCCACGGCAGGACGCGCTTGAGCTCACCTGGATGTCGCCGCAGGAGGCCGTCACCGACCAGATCGCCGCCGACATGGAGGGGGGACGCGGCGCGCTCGTGCGTGCTGCCCTTGCCTCGGTGGGTCGCTTGTTCTAGCGAACCATTCGTATCTCGAGCTGGTTCTCCCAGTACTCGAGGTGCTTCTCGGCGCCGTCCGCTTCGAACCCGAGTGCCCGGTAGAACTCCTGCGCCGGGGTGTTCGCGGCGAGCACCCAGAGGCAGGCCGGGCCGGTGCCGATCGCGGCCTCGACGAGCGCCGTTCCGATTCCCCGCCGACTATGGCTGGTCAGGAGGTAGATCGCCCACAGTTCGAGCGGGCGAACCGGATGCTCGTCCCGCGAGGGCCCGGAGGCGGAGAACCCGACAACCGCACCGTCGACTTCGGCAACCCACTGCTTTCCGAGCCCTGGCTGGGTCAGGATCGTCCGCCAGCGCGTTATGCGCTCGTCGTCGGAAATGCCAGCCATGAACTGCTCCGACATCGTGCCCGTGTAGGCCTCGCGCCAGGACTGCGCGTGCACGCGGCCGATGGCATCAGCATCAGAGGGCTTCGCCCGGCGTATGTGGGTCGCGTACCCCATGTATCGAGCCTATCCCCGCAACGCGAACTGCCCACTTCCGCCCGTGTTTTGGTGAGAAACGGGGCAGAAGTGGGCAGTTCGCGCGAGTTGCTGTGGTTAGCGACCGCGAGTGTTCGCGCGAACGACGGTGCCGACCATGATCCGGCCGGAGCCCGCCTGGGCGCCGGCGCGGCGCGAGCCCTTCGTGCGGGGAGTACCCGTGGGGGCTTCGGCGCGGGTGTTCGTGCGCTCGTGAGTGCGGCCCTGGCCAGCGGGCGCGCCATGGCGCGGTGCGTCCGACATGCGCGCCGGGCGACCCGAGCGGTCGCGACGAGGGCGATCGTTCTGGGCCGCTCCCGAGCCGTCGCGCTGCGCGCGCTTGCGCTGGGCATTGGCACCCTGCGAACGGCCGCCACCGCTGCCCGCGAGCGGGCTGCGCCGGCGCGGAGCCGGCTTCACGTACTCGGCGACGTCGCCGACAGGGCGGTTACGGCATCCGATGACGGCGGTCACGCTGCTGCGGCGCGACCGTGATTGCGCCTTGCGCAGCAGCGCGGCGGTGTCCTTGCGCTGTGTCGGGCAGCACGATCGTGACGACGTCGCCCTGCGCTCGCCGGCGCGAGCGGTGCGACCAGAGCGGTGCAGGTACGCCTTGTGCTCGGCCGGCGGGTCAACGTGGATGACGAGCTCGATGTCGTCAACGTGAACGCCGCGGGCCGCGACATCCGTTGCGACGAGCACGCGGCTGTGCCGGCGGAGAACGACGCGAGGTTGCGGTCGCGCTGCGACCTGCGACAGGTTGCCGTGCAGGTCGACCGCGGGGATGCCGGCGTCGGTCAGCTGCTTGGCGAGCTTCTTGGCGTGGTGCTTGGTGCGCATGAACAGGATGCGGCGGCCGGTGGCCGGAGGCGAGCTTGTGGACGAGCTCGCGCTTGGCCTCGACACCGGCAACCTCGAAGACGTGGTGGGTCATCGCCGCGACGGGGCTGTTCGCCTCGTCGACCGAGTGCAGGACCTCGTTGTGAGGTAGCGGCGCACGAGCTTGTCGACGCCGTTGTCGAGCGTGGCGGAGAACAGCATGCGCTGTCCGTCCTGCGGGGTCTTGTCCATGATGCGGGTGACGACGGGGAGGAAGCCGAGGTCGGCCATGTGGTCGGCCTCGTCGAGCACGGTGATCTCGATCGCGTCGAGGTGCACGAAGCCCTGCTTCATGAGGTCTTCGAGGCGGCCGGGGCAGGCGACGACGATGTCGACGCCGGCCTTGAGCGCGGCGACCTGGCGCTGCTGGCTGACGCCGCCGAAGATCGTGGTGGTCTTGAGGCCGTATGCGTCGGCGAGCGGGCTGCATCGCGGCGGTGATCTGGGTGGCGAGTTCACGGGTCGGCGCGAGCACCAGGCCGAGCGGACGTCCGGGGCGGCGATTGCCGCCGGCGAGCTTGCCGGCCGAGGCGGGCGACCATGGGGATGCGTGAAGGCGAGCGTCTTGCCGGAGCCGGTCTTGCCGCGGCCGAGAACGTCGCGACCGTTCAGGGTGTCGGGCAGGGTGTCGACCTGGATCGGGAATGGGGTGTCATTCCGTTGGCGCTGAGCGCGGCAACGAGGGGTGCGGGCACGCCGAGCGCGCCGAAAGGTGATTCAGTCAAAGTAAGGGTTCTTTCGAGTTCATCGCAGGCTGAGGAGCGCGCAAGCGCGTATCGAAACCGGCTGTAAT
The DNA here is from genome assembly GCA_963848065.1 of uncultured Actinomycetota bacterium. Lineage (GTDB taxonomy): Bacteria > Actinomycetota > Actinomycetes > Actinomycetales > Microbacteriaceae > CAWKBZ01. The sequence continues at coordinate 979,058 of CAWKBZ010000002.1, forward strand.
GGGCGAAGGCGGCGGTGCCGCATTCAATTCGCCGCGGAAAGTATCTACGCCCTAATGATGGGCAAGTAGAGGAAGCGTTCAACGACGCAAGGGATCCATCATGGATCACAAGATGAAGCCAACCATAGCAGACGGGTTGTTTCAGAGGCCGCCGTAGCGCTCACCGACCGGGATTTCGACGTCAACCGTGTTGCCGGGCGGCGCGAGAGGGCAGGCCCACGCGGGGTCGTATGCGCACGATGGGTTGTACGCGAAGTTGAAGTCGAGCACGAGTGACCGCGCAGCCGATCCGGGCCCGAGGTCGGCGCCCTTGACGGTGTCGAGCAGGTATCGTCCGCCGCCGTAGGTGCCGCCGGTGCGCACCGGCGAGCGCATCCCGAACGGGAACGAAGATCCCGCCGCCGTAGGAGGCGAGCCGCCACACGTCGAGATCGCCGACGCCTGGTACCTCGGCAATGCCGATCCTCTCGAACGGCACCACACCATCCGTTCCGGTCTCTACCTCGATACGCTTCGGCGAGGCGGAAGACACGACCACCTCGAATCGCCACGCCGGATCGTATGGCCGCACCCGCAGCCCGGTGAACTCGAACTGGTCAGCTTCGAGTAACGGCGACGCGGCGTGCCGACCGAAGAGCTCATCCCTCGTGCGTCGCCAGAGGTCGTGCGCCGCATGCAGGTCAGTGGATGCGCGCACCGCCGCGTATAGCGCGAAAGTGCGCCGGCGCCAGTCGGCGACATCGAACGCAGTCATGACCAACCCGGTGCGAGTCGGCGCAACTGGAACGCACGCCACTGCCAGAAGCACCAGTACATGACCCACAGCGCCGGGGTCAGAACGCCTGCCCTGAACTCGAGCCGGTCGCGAAACAGTGTGCCACCTCCTGTTGCGGGCGACACCGCCATGGTGTGACGCCAATACTTCACGGCAGTGAGCGGCGCCGGAAACCCCGCGCTCCCGAGTCCGTGACGGTGCGCACCCTTGGCTCGGGTTCCTCGAAGCTGATCGCTGATGATCTGCTCGCCGATCGGCACGACGCCGAACGCTTTCACCGCGACGGGATGGTCGCCGGCGGGCCATGACTCCGGGTAGCCGTCCGACTCGAGCGAGGTGAAGGTCGTGAACGGAGACGAGACCTTGCGGAACACTTCCGGGCTGCGGATGGCGCGCCAGGCAGCATCCGGTTCGCACGGCAGAACCAGTTTGAGAAGTACGCGCACAACCCCATCTAACCCCGAGGGGCGCCATATCGACCTTCATCATTACTGCGAAGGGCGATACGGCGCCCCTCAGCGGCAAAGTTCGCAATACTTGACGCGTGACTGAGCCCCGCAACCAGACCCAGTACCAGATCCGTTTCGACTGGGGAGTGGATGGCGCGACCGCCGTCACCCCGGGAGCACACGTGCTCATCTGGGTTGACGCTCTCCGTACGGGGACCGCCGCCGATCCGCTGGAGATTGAGGGCACACACTCGGTGATCCTGGGTTCGGTGGGCAGCTGCGCCGGCGATTGCGCAATGGGTGCTGGATCGACAGGTCGAACTCGGCGACCGGGCGACAGTCGCGGTGGTTGCCGCGGGCGACCGGGGGCGGTTCGCGGTGGAGGACCTGCTCGCTGCGGGAGCGGTCATCGATGCCCTCGCCGAGGTCGGCATCGACTACATCTCGCCGGAAGCGGCGGCCGCTGTGGGTGCCTATGCCGGGCTTCGCAATGCGACGAGCCATGTGCTGTCGGCGTGTGTCAGCGGCCAGGAGCTCATCGCATCCGAGGGTCGCGACCGCATCGAGCAGGCGCGCGCGGAGAACTCCGCCGCGGCAGTTCGCGTGCTGCGGGAATAGCTCCGCGTCCGATCGCGTTCCCCCGAAGGGATCGATGCACAACCCTGGAGGAATCGAATGAAGGCAGTACTCGGCGACACCGTCATCGCAGAAGCACCCGTGGAAGACCTCATCAAGATCGAGGGCAACTGGTACTTTCCGCCGTCGAGCGTGAACCGGGAACACCTCGAGGAGAGTTCGACGCCGTACACCTGCTCCTGGAAGGGTGACGCCCAGTACTTCAGCGTCAAGACCGACGGCGGCCTCCTGCAGGATCGCGGCGTGGAGCTACCCGACGCCGTATCCCGCATCCTTCGACCGGGTCGGCAAGGACTACAGCAACTACGTCGCCTTCTGGAAAGACGTACGCGTCGTCGACTAACCGGCGAGCGCGTTGCGGTGGCGGTGGGCACGAACCTTCGCCCGGTTGCCGCACCGCTGCATCGAGCACCACCGTCGGTTGTTCGATCGTGACTCGTCGTAGAACACGAGTTCGCAGTCATCCGCTGCGCATTCGCGCAGTCGCTCGCCGGCCTCCGGGCTGAACAGTTCGATGGCCTCACGCGCGATCGCGGCGAGCCCCTGGCTGGGGCGCGACGTGTTGCGGCCCGGCCGACGGGAACCGCCCGCAAGGCTCGGGGGAATGTCGGGCATCGCGGCGTAGAGGTTGACGACGTCGATGTCCTCGATCGCGAGGCGGCTCCGCGTTGCTCACCGCAACGGCGAGATGAGCGATGGATGCCCGCAGCGCCTTCGCGTCGATGAGATCCCGTTCGCTGACGTAGGCGTCCATTCCCGGGAAGCGGTGCTGCAGCCACGCGACCATCGACTCGGGGTCGTTGAGGGTCTCGTGTTCTTCGCCGAAGGAACCGGTGTAGGCGAAGTCGAGCGCGACGGAGCCCGAGTCGAACCACCAGCGGTTGCCCCTGCCGCGTGGTGAACCACTGGCCGGTGCTGGCGATTCGGCGAACGAGTGTGGGCTCCATGTAACCAGTTTATTCGGTTACTCGGATATTATGACAGCTATTCATGGCTTGCTGCGCTGCGGCGGGCTGCCGCAGTCACCGGACGCTGACGCCAGGCGATGGCGTTCGCCGAATCGAACCTTCGGGCACATCGCCCACAGGCAAGCGGGCGCGCGGGCTTGCGATACCGATAGTGGACGTGGCCCGCAGGGCAACTGCCGACCCAGGGCGCGAGTTCGTCGGCGATTGCCCCATCGTGAGTGCGCTTGCCGGCGTAGCCCAGTTCGGCGGCGACCTTCCTCCAGCGCGGCCCGTGACCGGCCCGCGCGCCGGCGATCGCATGCGCGACCTCGTGCAGCAGCACCTGGTGGATCTCGTCGTCGTCATACCGGGCGGCGAGATACCGCGAGACCGTGATGCGCTTGTGCGTGTAGTTGCACAGGCCGGCCCTCGTCTTGGCGTTGTCGAAGCCGAACGACCACACGGAGGGGTCCAGATGAAGGGCGATGAGGGCATCCGCCCACCTGCGCACCATCTTCGGATCAGCCATGCCTAAAGGCTAAGCCGCACTACTGATCCTGAAGCTCGCCGAGCCTGATCTGTAGAATTCGGTCGTCACCGTCGCGCGGTGAACGACCAGTGTTGTTGGTGATCACCCACACCGTGTCGCCCGGACCCTCGATGACGTCGCGCATGCGGCCGAACTGTCCGGTGAACCAGTCGACGGCATCCACGCTCTCTGAACCGACATAGACCGCCCACAGGCGCTCGCCGCGAAGAGCCGCGAGGAAGAGTGTGTCGCGCGTGGCGAGCAACCCGCTCGGACTTGCCTCCGATGTCGACCATTGGAAGATCGGATCCACGAACCCGTCGCGGTTGGCAATGCCCTCGACCTCGGGCCAACCGTAATTCTGGCCGGGCGAGATGATGTTCAGCTCGTCCCACGTGTTCTGCGCCGAACTCCGACGCCTACATCGTGCCGTCATCGGCCCAGGCCAGACCCTGCGCGTTGCGGTGACCGTAACTGTAAACAGGGCTGTCGCCGAAGGGATTGTTCGCCGGCACCGCGCCGTCCGCCTCGACGCGAAGGATCTTGCCCGCCACCGAATTGAGATTCTGGGCGAGGCCCGTATCGGTTGCGTCGCCGGTCGCGATGTAGAGCAGTCCGTCTGGCCCGAACTTGATGCGCCCACCATTGTGGAACTGCGACTTCGGGATGCCCGTGAAGACGTTCTCGCTCGACCCGAGCGAGTACCCGCCCGCGTCGCCTTCGAGCGGCATGCGGATGACGCGGTTATCGGATGCCGTGGTCGTGTACGCGTACAGCCAGGCTTCGTCGTCGGACACCTCGAGACCCAGCAGCCCGCCCTCGCCGCCGGGCTGCACCCCGGGCACGGTGCCCACCTCGCGCACCTCACCGCTGTCGCTCACCTCTTTCACAACCGCCGTGTCGCGCTCGCTCACGAGCGTGGAACCCGCACTCAGGCGCACGAGCGACCACGGAAGCGTCAGCCCCGTGGCGATGACCTCCGGTTCGCCAACCGGCTGCACCGGTCCCGTCAGCGGGTCCCCGCCGTTCTGGGCGGGCGGCGGGGGTGGTGCGGGTGTCGGCGTCGGCGCTGGCACGGTACATCCGAGCAGCGTGAGCGCGAGGGCGAGCCCAAGGCCCGCCGTTGGTGCGCTTCTTCGCATGGCTGCTCCCGGCATCCGCTCGCCCGTCCTTCCATCCCATCACGAAAACGAAGGAGATCTCGGGTGGAAAGCGCTCGAAGGAGTGGTTGGGGCGGCCATTCGCCCGGATCTCCTTCGTTTTCGGCAGGGGCGGCTACTGGCCGGGACGCACCTGGAAGATTCCCTTGGTGGGGGGAGGTGACGGCACGGCGGTCGCGTCGGTGACGACGGGGGCGCCCGCGATCCAGTGGCGCAGTTCGCTGCCGGTGACGACCTTCGATGGATGCGGTCCGCCGGCGAGCAGGCGCGGCATCCATTCGAGGGGCAGGGAACCGGGGGAGCCGACCAGCACGACGTTGCCGAAACGCCGGCCCTTCAGCATCTGCGTCTCGGCGAGCACCGCGACGTCGTCGACCGCTTCGAGAAGGGTCGCCGCCTGGCCGCGGGCGAACGCGAGGCCGGGGCCGTCGGCAACGTTGACGGCAATGACGCCGTCGGCTGCGAGCAGCGGAATGACTCGCCGGTAGAACTCGATGCTCGTCACGTGGGCGGGTGTGCGGGCTCCCGAGAAGATGTCGACGACAACGAGGTCGGCGGTGCCGAGCAGACCGGCCGGCAGGCGATCGAGCACCTCGCGGGCATCCCCGTAGCGGATGCGGATGGAGGCGCGACCGATCGAGGGGCAACTCGGCACGCACGAGATCAACGAGGTCACTTTCGAGTTCGATGACCTGCTGGCGGGACCCCGGCCGTGTCGCCGCGATGTACCGCGGCAGAGTGAGCGCGCCGGCACCCAGGTGCACGGCGGTGATCGGGCCGTTCCGCAACTGGTCGATGACGTGCCCGATCCGCTGCACGTACTCGAAGAACAATTGCGTGGGATCGTCGAGACTGACATGCGATTGCGGCGTGCCGTCGACGACGAGCGTGAACGCGCCCGGCACCCAGCGATCGGGCTCGATGACCGCGCGGTATCCGCTGAGCTTGAGCGTTACGGCGGTGTCGGTCACCCAACGACTGTCTCACACCGCCGGATCCTGGGTTACTCTTCCGAAATGAATGATGCACCCAGGCGGCACATCGCTCCCGGCCTGCGCAGCCAGCTCGACGCCCAGTCGTATGTGGGTCCGGCGACCTTCGGCATGCGCCCCCTTCTGACCGAACCGGAACAGCTGGATGAGTGGATGCCGGACGTCGCGATCATCGGCGCCCCCTGGGATGACAACACCACCAACCGGCCGGGTGCCCGTTTCGGACCCCGCGCACTTCGCGCGAACGCGTACGATCCCGGCACCTATCACCTCGACCTCGGGATCGAGATGTTCGATTACCTCGAGGTGGTCGACTACGGCGACGCCGTGACGAGCCATGGGATGTGGGAGCTGTCGAAGAAGGCTGTCTACGACCGCGTCAACGAGGTGGCGAGCCGTGGGATCATTCCCGTCACGATCGGCGGCGATCACTCGATCACGTGGCCGGCGGCGACCGCGGTCGCGGAGCACCACGGTTTCGGCAATGTCGCGATGATCCATTTCGATGCCCACGCCGACACCGCCAACATCCTCGAGGGCAACCTCGCGAGCCATGGAACGCCGATGCGTCGGCTGATCGAGTCGGGCGCAATTCCCGGCACCCACTTCATCCAGGTCGGCTTGCGCGGGTACTGGCCGGGCGAGGAGGACCAGAAGTGGATGCGCGACAACGGTCTGCAGCATTTCATGATGCAGGAGATCTGGGAGCGCGGAACCCGCGCAGTGATGCATGATGTCATCGCGGCCGCGAAGGAGAAGGCGGATGCCATTTACCTGTCCATCGACATTGACGTGCTGGACCCCGGTTTCGCGCCGGCGACCGGCACACCCGCGCCCGGTGGCTTCGCGCCCATCGACCTGCTGAGGTTCGTGCGGCAGATCGCGCTCGACACCAACGTGGTTGCGTTCGACCTGACCGAGGTCAGCCCGCCCTACGACCACGCCGATCTGACAGTCAACAACGCGCATGGGCTGATCTGGGAGTTGCTCGGGGCGCTTGCTTGGAAGAAAAGGGCGCTTATAGCCGACGATTAGAAATCGGTCAAGCAAAATGGTTGCGGGCGCGGCAACGCGGGCCTATGATTGTTCTTTGCGCTCCCAGTCAACCTTCCCCGTCATATTGCGGACGGTCGGCGCGCCCCGAGTATAGCGGCGGGGCGAATCTCTTGCGAGGTTCTGGTGGGCTATTTCTCATCACCTACAGTAATGGCCCGACGGGGCCCCCGGAGGTTATTTCCTTGGCCGCTGCGCGAAACGCATCCACCAAAAAGTCCCCTAAGAACGGTCGTGCATCAGCACGGCTCTCGTTCGCGAAGATCACTGACACACTCACGGTTCCCGATCTGCTTGCCTTGCAGACCGAGAGCTTCGACTGGCTCGTCGGCAACGATGAGTGGAAGGAACGCGTAGCTGTCGGTGTTGCCGCCGGCCGCACCGACCTTCCCTCGCAGAGCGGGCTCGATGAGATCTTCGAGGAGATCTCTCCCATCGAAGACCTCGGCGAAACCATGCAGTTGTCGTTCACGGGTCCTGAGCTCGAAGAGCCCAAGTATTCGATCGACGAGTGCAAGGAGCGCGGCAAGACTTTCGCTGCTCCTCTCTATGTGAACGCCGAGTTCATGAATCACCTCACCGGTGAGATCAAGACGCAGACGGTGTTCATGGGCGACTTCCCGCTCATGACCCAAAAGGGCACCTTCATCATCAACGGCACGGAGCGCGTCGTCGTCTCCCAGCTCGTGCGGAGTCCCGGTGTGTACTTCGACCGCACTCCGGAGAAACTGTCTGATAAGGACATCTTCTCGGCCCGCATCATCCCGAGCCGCGGTGCGTGGCTTGAGTTCGAGATCGACAAGCGCGACCAGGTCGGCGTTCGTATCGACCGCAAGCGCAAGCAGTCGGTCACGGTCTTCCTGAAGGCGCTCGGCCTCACGAGCGAGGAGATCCTGCAGGAGTTCGACGGCTTCCCCTCGATCGCCCTCACCCTTGAGAAGGACAACATCCTCACCAAGGAGGAAGCCCTCAAGGACATCTACCGCAAGCTCCGCCCGGGAGAGCAGGTCGCTGCCGAGGCCGCGCGTGCGCTGCTCGACAACTTCTACTTCAACCCGAAGCGTTACGACCTCGCGAAGGTTGGTCGCTACAAGATCAACCGCAAGCTCGGTATCGACTCCGAACTGTCGAACTCGGTGCTGACGATCCAGGACATCATCGCGACCATCAAGTACATGGTCTCGCTGCACGACACGACCGCTCCTGGCGTCAGTATCAGCGATAGCGGCGTCGCCTCGATCAAGGGCGTGCGCGACGGCAAGGCAGTGGATGTTCGTCTCGACATCGATGACATCGACCACTTCGGCAACCGTCGCATCCGTGCTGTCGGCGAACTCATCCAGAACCAGGTTCGCACCGGCCTCAGCCGCATGGAGCGCGTCGTCCGCGAGCGCATGACGACCCAGGACATCGAGGCGATCACGCCGCAGACCCTGATCAACGTGCGTCCGGTCGTCGCCGCGATCAAGGAGTTCTTCGGAACCAGCCAGTTGTCGCAGTTCATGGACCAGAACAACCCGCTCGCGGGCCTGACCCACAAGCGTCGCCTGTCGGCGCTGGGCCCAGGTGGTCTCAGCCGTGAGCGTGCGGGCGTCGAGGTTCGTGACGTTCACCCGTCGCACTACGGCCGTATGTGCCCGATCGAAACCCCGGAGGGCCCGAACATCGGCCTCATCGGTTCGCTCGCCTCGTTCGCACGCATCAACGCGTTCGGCTTCATCGAGACGCCGTACCGCCGCGTGGTCAAGGGCAAGGTCACCGACACGATCGACTACCTCACCGCAAGCGAGGAAGACGACTTTATCGTCGCCCAGGCGAATGCAACGCTCAAGAGCGACGGTCACTTCACCGACGCCCGCGTGCTCGCGCGCAAGAAGGGCGGCGAGGTCGACCTCGTTTCGACCGACCTCGTCGGATACATGGATGTTTCGCCGCGCCAGATGGTCTCGGTCGCGACATCCCTCATCCCGTTCCTCGAGCACGACGATGCGAACCGCGCCCTGATGGGTGCGAACATGCAGCGCCAGGCTGTTCCGCTGCTGCGCAGCGAGAGCCCGCTCGTCGGAACCGGTATGGAGAACTTCGCGGCTATTGACGCCGGCGACGTGCTCACCGCCGACAAGGCGGGTGTCGTCACCGAGGTTTCGGCAGACGTCGTGACGCTCCAGCTCGACGAGGGCGGAACGAAGGACTACTACCTTCGCAAGTTCGACCGCTCGAACCAGGGCACGAACTACAACCACAGGGTGGTCGTCGACGCGGGTGACCGGGTCGAGGTCGGAGAGGTCATCGCGGATGGCCCTGCCACCGAAGGCGGCGAGCTCGCCCTCGGCAAGAACCTCCTCGTTGCATTCATGTCGTGGGAGGGCCACAACTTCGAAGATGCGATCATCCTGAGCCAGAACCTGGTGAAGGACGACACACTCACCTCGATCCACATCGAGGAGTACGAAGTGGATGCCCGCGACACGAAGCTGGGTAAGGAAGAGATCACCCGCGACCTGCCGAACGTCAGCCCCGAGCTTCTGGCTGATCTCGACGAGCGTGGAATCATCCGCATCGGAGCTGAAGTGCGACCGGGAGACATCCTGGTCGGCAAGGTCACGCCGAAGGGCGAGACCGAGCTGAGCGCTGAGGAGCGCCTGCTTCGCGCCATCTTCAACGAGAAGAGCCGCGAGGTGCGTGACACGTCGCTCAAGGTTCCGCACGGTGAGCAGGGCACGATCATCGCCGTCAAGGAGTTCAGCGCGGAGAACGATGACGAACTCGGCTCGGGCGTGAACCAGCGCGTGGTCGTCTACATCGCCCAGAAGCGCAAGATCACCGAGGGCGACAAGCTCGCCGGCCGCCACGGCAACAAGGGTGTCATCGCGAGGATCCTGCCCGTCGAGGACATGCCGTTCCTCGAGGACGGAACTCCCGTCGACGTCATCCTCAACCCGCTCGGTATCCCGGGTCGAATGAACTTCGGCCAGGTGCTGGAGACTCACCTCGGCTGGGTCGCCAAGCAGGGCTGGGAAGTCAAGGGAAGCCCGAAGTGGGCCGCCAAGATTCCGGAGGCCGCCCTCAAGGCGGAGCCGGGAACCAAGGTCGCCACCCCGGTCTTCGATGGTGCTCTCGAGGCCGAGATCGAGGGGCTCCTCGACTCGACCACCCCCACGAGGGATGGCCAGCGCCTGATCGACTCGAGCGGAAAGACCCGTCTCTTCGACGGTCGCTCCGGCGAGCCGTTCCCCGAGCCTGTTGCAGTGGGATACATGTACATCCTGAAGCTGCACCACCTCGTCGACGACAAGATCCACGCACGCTCCACGGGCCCGTACTCGATGATCACCCAGCAGCCGCTGGGTGGTAAGGCACAGTTCGGTGGCCAGCGCTTCGGTGAGATGGAGGTCTGGGCCCTTGAGGCCTATGGCGCCGCTTACGCGTTGCAGGAGCTGCTCACCATCAAGTCCGACGACATCCTCGGTCGCGTAAAGGTCTATGAGGCCATCGTCAAGGGCGAGAACATCCAGGAGCCCGGTATCCCCGAGAGCTTCAAGGTCCTTATCAAGGAGATGCAGTCGCTGTGTCTGAACGTCGAGGTGCTCTCGGCCGACGGCTCAACGGTCAACCTGCGTGACACGGATGACGAGGTGTTCCGCGCTGCGGAAGAGCTCGGCATCAACATCTCCACTCGGTTTGAGTCGTCGTCGATCGACGAGATTTAACGACGACTCACCACTAGAACCTGTGTTTATTTTAACTGCGCAAGAGAGAAGAAATCATTGCTCGACGTTCACGCGTTTGACGAAATCAAGATCGGTCTCGCCACCGCCGACGACATCCGTCGCTGGTCCCATGGTGAGGTCAAGAAGCCAGAAACGATCAACTACCGCACCCTGAAGCCCGAGAAGGACGGACTGTTCGGCGAACAGATCTTCGGCCCTTCCCGCGACTGGGAGTGCTCCTGCGGCAAGTACAAGCGGGTGCGCTTCAAGGGCATCGTGTGTGAGCGCTGTGGCGTCGAGGTCACCAAGTCCTCGGTGCGCCGCGAGCGCATGGGTCACATTGAGCTCGCCGCGCCGGTCACGCACATCTGGTACTTCAAGGGTGTGCCGAGCCGCCTCGGCTACCTGCTCGACATGGCGCCGAAAGACCTCGAGAAGGTCATCTACTTCGCTGCGTACATGATCATTTCGGTGGATGAGGATGGTCGCCACGCTGACATGCCCGGCCTTGAGAACGAGCTCAGGCTCGAGATCAAGACGCTTGAGGGCCAGCGCGATGCCCGCATCGCTGACCGCCTCACGAAGCTTGAGGAAGACCTCGCCGCACTTGAGGCGGAGGGCGCCAAGAGCGACCAGAAGCGTCGCACGAAGGATGCCGCGGAGAAGGAGATGGGCCAGGCCCGCAAGTCCTTCGACGAGCAGATCAACCAGCTGGAGCGCGTGTGGGAGGACTTCCGCAGCCTCAAGATCGGTGACCTCAAGCCCGAGGACGCGGTATTCCACGACCTGCAGGACCGGTTCGGCACCTACTTCGAGGCGTACATGGGGGCTGAGGCCATCCAGAAGCGTCTCCAGGCCTTCGACCTCGCTGCCGAAAGCGACCTGCTGCACGACCAGATCGCCAACGGCAAGGGACAGAAGAAGATCCGCGCGATCAAGCGACTGCGCGTGGTCAACTCGTTCCTGCAGACCGGCAACTCGCCGGCCGCCATGGTGCTCGAGGTTGTCCCGGTCATCCCGCCAGAGCTTCGTCCGATGGTCCAGCTCGATGGTGGCCGCTTCGCGACCTCCGACCTCAACGACCTGTACCGCCGCGTGATCAACCGCAACAACCGTCTGCGTCGACTGCTTGACCTCGGTGCTCCCGAGATCATCGTCAACAACGAGAAGCGGATGCTGCAGGAGGCCGTCGACGCACTGTTCGACAACGGTCGCCGCGGTCGCCCGGTAACGGGTACGGGCAACCGCGCGCTCAAGTCCCTGAGCGACATGCTCAAGGGCAAGCAGGGTCGGTTCCGCCAGAACCTCCTCGGCAAGCGCGTCGACTACTCGGGCCGTTCGGTGATCATCGTCGGACCGCAGCTCAAGCTGCACCAGTGTGGTCTGCCCAAGCAGATGGCACTGGAGCTGTTCAAGCCGTTCGTCATCAAGCGACTGATCGACCTGAGCCACGCGCAGAACATCAAGAGCGCCAAGCGCATGGTGGAGCGTTCGCGCCCCCAGGTGTGGGACGTGCTCGAGGAGATCATTCGCGAGCGTCCAGTACTGCTGAACCGCGCACCAACCCTGCACCGCCTGGGCATCCAGGCCTTCGAGCCACAGCTCGTCGAGGGTAAGGCAATCCAGTTGCACCCGCTCGTGTGTGCCGCGTTCAACGCCGACTTCGACGGGGACCAGATGGCAGTTCACCTGCCGCTGTCCGTTGAGGCGCAGGCCGAGGCACGCATCCTCATGCTCGCGTCGAACAACATCCTCAAGCCGTCAGACGGTCGTCCGGTGACCCTGCCAACGCAGGACATGATCATCGGCCTGCACCACCTGACCACGCTGAAGGATGGCGCAACCGGTGAGGGCCGCGCATTCTCGTCGATTGCCGAGGCGATCCTCGCGCTCGACCAGCACTCGCTCGACCTCAACGCCAAGTGCCGTATCCGCCTTGAGCACGTCTACTTCGGTGAAGGCGATCCTGCCCCCGAGGGCTTCACGCAGGGCGACACGGTACTCAAGGAGACGACCCTCGGTCGCGCCCTTTTCAACGAGATGCTGCCGACCGATTACCCGTACCAGGAGGCCGTCGCCGACAAGGGCAAGCTCTCCGCGATCGTCAACGACCTCGCGGAGCGTTACCCCAAGGTGGAGGTCGCCGCTGCGCTCGACCGCATCAAGGACGCGGGCTTCCACTGGGCCACGCGCTCCGGCGTGACGGTTGCGCTCTCCGACATCCTCACGCCGCCGAACAAGCGCGAGATCGTGCAGGGTTACGAGAAGCTTGCCGCGAAGGTGCAGGACCAGTACGACAAGGGTCTGACCACCGACGCCGAGCGTCGCCAGGAGCTCATCGAGATCTGGAACAAGTGCACCGCGGAAGTTGCGAAGGCGATGGAGGAGAACCTTCCCGAGTCGAACAACATCAACCGCATGGTCACCTCTGGTGCCCGTGGTAACTGGATGCAGGTTCGCCAGATCGCCGGTATGCGTGGTCTCGTGTCGAACCCGAAGGGTGACATCATCCCGCGTCCGATCATCGCGAGCTACCGCGAGGGTCTGTCTGTGGCTGAGTACTTCATCTCCACCCACGGCGCCCGCAAGGGTCTCGCTGACACCGCACTGCGTACTGCTGACTCCGGATACCTCACGCGTCGTCTCGTCGACGTCTCGCAGGATGTCATCATCCGCGAAGACGACTGCGGAACGTCGAAGGGTCTGGACATGCCGATCGCGATCCAGGGTGCCGACGGTGAGTGGACGCGTGACCCGATCGTCGAGAGCTCCGTTTATGCGCGAAGCCTCGCAACGGATGCGACCGGCCCCAAGGGGAAGGTTGTCGCCGAGGCGGGATCCGATGTTGGTGACGTGCTTCTGGAGAGCCTGCTCGCCGCGAACGTGACGCACATCAAGGTGCGCTCCGTGCTCACGTGTGAGTCGACGAGTGGTGTTTGCGCGGCCTGCTACGGCCGTTCGCTCGCCACCGGCCTGCTCGTGGACATCGGTGAGGCTGTCGGCATCATCGCCGCGCAGTCCATCGGTGAGCCCGGAACGCAGCTCACGATGCGTACCTTCCACACGGGTGGTGTCGCATCCGCTGATGACATCACGCAGGGTCTGCCGCGTGTCACCGAGCTGTTCGAGGCACGCACCCCGAAGGGTGCGTCCCCGATCGCCGAGGCGGCCGGACGTGTCACGATCGAAGACACCGATCGCAGCCGCAAGATCATCCTGACGCCCGACAACGGCGACGAGCCGCACGTCTACCCCGTGCTCAAGCGTGCCACCCTCCTCATTGAGGATGGGCAGCACGTCGAACTGGGCCAGCAGCTGCACATCGGAAACCTCGACCCGAAGGAAGTTCTTCGCGTCAAGGGCGTCCGCGCGGTGCAGCAGCACCTCGTCGACGGTGTGCAGAACGTGTACCGCTCGCAGGGTGTGCCGATCCACGACAAGCACATCGAGGTCATCGTTCGTCAGATGCTGCGCAAGGTCACTGTCGTCGAACACGGCGACACTGACCTGCTGCCGGGTGAACTGGTCGACCGGCTCAAGTACAACGAGCTCAACCGCGCCGCGCTCACCGAGGGCAAGAAGACGGCTTCGGCTCGCCAGGAGGTCATGGGTATCACCAAGGCGTCCCTCGCGACCGAGTCGTGGCTGTCGGCTGCGTCATTCCAGGAGACCACGCGTGTTCTCACGCAGGCCGCCATGGAGGGCAAGTCCGACCCGCTCGTCGGCCTCAAGGAGAACGTGATCATCGGAAAGCTGATCCCGGCCGGAACGGGTCTTGCGAAGTACCGCGACGTGAGCGTCGAGGCAACCGAAGAGGCCAAGGCCGAGCGCTACCCGAACCGCATCTTCACGGATGACTCGGTGTTCAGCGAGTCCGACCTGAGCTTCGTCGACTTCGACAGCTTCAGCTCGGACGACTACACGCCGGGAACGTACAACTAACCGATCTCGACGGGCCCGATCACCGGAATCCGGTGGTCGAGCCTGTCGATCCGGTGGTCGAGCTTGTCGAGACCGGAACGGCCTCCACCTCGGTGGGGGCCGTTTCGCCGTTAATCGACGTCTGACGTGACTTCTTCGGACAGCGGCGCATCGACGCGGGGAGCGGCTACGAACTCACCACACACCCCCGGCTCGCAGATGCTGCAGTCCGTGCCTCGACGGTAGTGTTCGTGTGCGTCGCGCGCGTGGCCGCAGGCGCACGCCGTGACTGACTCGGATGGCTGCACGAGAAACTCCTCCCCCTGGGGTTGGTGGGTCCATCCTATGTGGCGAACGGCCGCAGCACGGAGGGAGGTCGCAGAGAGTACCCCATTTGCCAGCAGAAGCGAATTATCGGCGCTAAATTGCTCGACCCTTGTTTGGGTTTGAGGTCTTGCGTATCGTTCCAAAAAGGGCAGCCACTATAGGTGCCCCATCCGATCGCAAGACACCGCTTACCCCAGTGACGTCTCAAGGCTGAAAGACTCTGCAATGCATACCCCTGCCCCAAGTCCCCTGGTGACCATCGTGATTCCCGCTCGAAACGAGGCCCGCAACCTGGAGGTGATTCTGCCGACCCTCCCCGTGGTGCACCAGGTCATCCTGGTTGACGGCAACTCAGTCGACGGCACAGTCGAGGCCGCGCGCCGGGCGATGCCCGACATCGAGGTCGTACACCAGACGCGCACGGGAAAGGGCAACGCCCTCGCTTGCGGCTTCGCCGCCGCGACCGGCGACATCATTGTGATGTTCGATGCTGACGGCAGTGCCGACAGCAGCGAGATACCGACCTTCGTCGATGCGCTCGTCCGGGGAGCGGATGTCGCGAAGGGGAGCCGTTTTCTTCCCGGCGGGGGAAGTGAGGACATCACCACTTTTCGCAGCCTCGGCAACTTGGGCCTCAATCTAATCACCAACCTGCTGCTGCGCACCCGGTACACGGACCTCTGCTACGGGTTCAACGCCTTCTGGACGAGAATCGTCCCATCGCTCGACCTGCCGTCGCCCGACCTGCCCCGCCCAGTCGACGGGAGGATGCTCTGGGGGGACGGCTTCGAAATAGAGACCGTGCTCAACTGCCGGATCGCTGCCGCAGGCCTCGAGGTGCAGGAGGTGGCGAGCGTGGAGAGACGTCGCATCCACGGCGAGAGCAACCTCAGCGCGGTTCGCGACGGCTTCCGGGTGCTCCGCACGATCCTCGACGAGCGCGCACGCGTACCACGCAGCGTCGTAACTGCGGGAGTCGGTACCTCCCGGCCCGAAGCCGCCCGCCGCATCGCGGGTGAGGAAGCGGCGTGAGCGTTCAGCCCCCGACAGTGTCCGTCGTGGTGTGCGCGTACACGATGGAGCGCTGGGACGACCTTGTGGCATCCATTGAGTCCATCCTGGCGCAGCCGGCGGAGAAGCAGATCGTCCTCGTCGTCGACCACGAGCCGCAGCTTCTCGATCGCGCCAGCAGCACCTGGCCGCAACTCGACGTCGTGGCGAATGCGTATCGGCGCGGACTCTCTGGCGCACGGAACACCGGAATCGAGTTCGCGAGCGGAGACGTGATCGTGTTTCTCGACGACGATGCGAGAGCGACCGAAGGCTGGCTCGACGAACTCGTCGCTGCGTACGACTCACCGGTCGTCGTCGGCGTCGGCGGCAGTGCGCGGCCGATCTGGCCTGCGGGGAGGGCGCCCGCCATTCTCCCTCCTGCCCTGCACTGGATCGTCGGCTGCAGCTTCGAAGGCCAACCGAACGCGCGGGCGGAGGTACGCAATCTGATGGGATGCAACATGTCGTTCCGCCGGGAGGCGTTGCAACAGATTGGGGGGTTCAATCTCGAGATGGGCCGGGTCGGACGACTCCCGCTCGGCTGCGAGGAGACCGAAGCATCCATTCGGATCGGAAGTCTCGACGCACGGTTTCGAATCGTCTACGAGCCGCGTGCCGTCGTCCGGCACCGGGTAACACGCGATCGGGTGACCTGGCGCTACCTTGTCAGGCGCAGCTACTGCGAGGGCCTGTCGAAGGCGGCGCTGAGTCGGATGCTTGGCGCAGGATCGGCGCTATCTACGGAGGCGGCGTACACCCGTAAAGTGCTGCCGCGGGCGGTGGCAAGCGAGCTCGCCTCGATCCGGACGGGCGGGTTCGCCGGCGCCTCGGCGATTGTGGTGTCACTGGGAGCGGCAACCGCGGGGTACCTGAGGGGCCGATTGGCGAGGCGCGCGGGCACCACAGCTGCGGTCACCGAAGGTGTTTCCGCCAGTCCCGCAATCTGATCGCCGCCTCGGCAACGAATCGAAAACACGCCGAACACCCCTTTATGCGGGTATAGCGCAGGGAGTCTGACGGGGTTAGGTTTGGGTTCTGGCATGTTTATGCCATCTCACTGGGGGGTGAAAAGGGTGGCGTCGTTAACAGAGATTCTTATTCTGCGGGGGATCGTACCCATCGAGAAGCTCGATCAGATCGGCGGCGAGCGAACGCAGGATGAGGAACAGATCCTCGCACTGCTGGACGAGGGTGTCGTAACCCAGTCACAGCTCGCTTCCGCTCGTGCCGCACAGGCCGGACTTCCCTTTGTCGAATTGCTTGAATACCCGGTCGACCGCGCCGCAGTTGCGCTCGTGCCGGCAGCGATGTGTCGCCGCCACGAAGTGCTTCCCATTGGGCTCGCCGGGGACTACCTCATGGTCGCCATGGTCGACCCGGGCGACGTGTTCGCGCTCGACGACGTTCGTGCGGCATCCAAGATGCAGGCGAGGGCAGTTGTCGCCGAGCGCCAGGACCTTCGCAACGCGATCGACCGCTATCACCGCGCCGACGGAGAGCTCACCTCTCTCACGAATGAACTCGAAGAGGAGAGCGGCTCGAAGGAGATCGCGCTCGCCGGCCAGTCCGAGGCGTTCGAAGACGACGCGCCGATCGTGCGATTCGTCAATCTGCTCATCAGCCAGGGAATTCAGGACCAGGCCTCAGACATCCACATCGAACCGGGTGAATACGACCTGAGGGTGCGCTACCGCATCGACGGGGTGCTGCACGAGATGCAGGCCGCCCCGAAGGCGATCCAGAACGGTGTCATCTCGCGTCTCAAGATCATGGCGGACATCGACATCGCCGAGCGCAGAAAGCCCCAGGACGGCCGGATGTCGGTCAGCCACGGTGGTCGCAAGATCGACCTTCGCGTCGCAACCCTCCCCACCGTGTACGGCGAGAAGGTTGTCATGCGAATCCTCGACAACAACCAGACGAGCATGGGCATGGAGGAGCTGCGGCTGCTTCCCCGCAACGCCGAGGCGTTCAAGACCTCGTACACGAAGCCATACGGCATGATCCTCGTGACCGGGCCAACCGGTTCGGGAAAATCGACGACGCTGTACACGACGCTTCACGCCGTCGCCAAGCCAGAGATCAACGTCATCACCGTGGAGGATCCGGTCGAGTACCGGATGAAGGGCATCAACCAGGTTCAGGTCAACCCGAAGGCCGGGCTCACCTTCGCGAGTGCGCTCCGGTCGATCCTTCGATCAGACCCCGACGTGGTGCTGCTCGGTGAGATCCGTGACCATGAGACCGCGCAGATTGCCATTGAAGCATCGCTCACCGGTCACCTCGTGCTCTCCACGCTGCACACCAATGACGCTCCGAGTGCGATTACGCGACTGACCGAGATGGACATCGAACCGTTCCTCGTCGGTTCCGCCCTCGACTGCGTCGTGGCCCAGCGACTTGCCCGCAAGCTGTGCGATCGCTGCAAGCAGTCCTACGCGCATGATCCACAACAGCTCGTCAACCTGCGCATGGGATACAACGGCGACGCTCCCGTGCCGGAGCTCTTCCGGCCAGTCGGCTGCACGCACTGCTCCAACACCGGGTACCGAGGGCGGCTCGCGCTGCACGAGGTCATGACTGTGACCGAGGAGATCGAGCGGCTGGCCGTCGGGCGCGCATCGAGCGCCGAGATCAGCAAAGTCGCACAGAGCCAGGGCATGGCCACGCTTCGCGAAGACGGCTGGGCGAAGGCACAGCTGGGCATGACGAGCGTCGAAGAAATCCTGCGGGTAGTGGCGTAGGCCAGGGGGGACTGCGAATGAGCAAGCCGATTTATGAGATACCGGTCACCGGTGACGAAGGCGGGCAGACGGCAAACTATCCGCCGCCACCGCCGCCATCGCGCCCGGTGACCTACACCCAGGCGCCGCCGCCCGCTGCCGATGCCACCGGGATGGCCGGTACCGACCACCGAGCCCGCTGCGCCGGTGCCGCCGTCGTTCGTCGCGCCTGTGAGCCCGGTCGCGTCCGACGCGGCCGCTTTCCCGCCGCCAGCCACGCGCCCGGCGAGCTTCCCGCCGCCGAGCGCTCCCGAGAAGCTTTCCGGCGCCACCGGCGCCGAGCAATGTCGGCGGATGAGAACGCCTATCTTCAGGAAGCCCGCGCGAGAGCGGGAATCACTCCCGACCCCGACCTCATGTTCATGCTCGAAGAGGTGCTGCGAGTTCACGCCTCCGACCTGCACATCACCGTGAACGCGCCGCCCATGCTGCGCGTCGACGGCGCCCTGGCGCCCGGTTCGGTCAAGCAGGTGTGGAACAGGGAGAAGGTGTCGACCGCCCTGCGCAGCATCCTCACTGCCACGCAACAGGAGATTTTCGACAAGGAACTCGAATTCGACTTCGCGTTCACTGTTTCTGCCAACGCACGTTTCCGGGTCAACTTCTACCAGCAGCGTGAGTGCGATCGGTGCTGCCTTCCGTCTCATCCCGACCGAGATCAAGCAGCTGAAGGACCTGGGCGTTCCGGACACGGTTGCGCAGTTCGCCACCCTGCCTCGCGGGCTCGTGCTCGTCACCGGGCCAACTGGTTCGGGCAAGTCGACGACACTCGCCGCGCTCATCGACCTCATCAACCGCACTCGCGCCGACCACATCATGACCGTCGAGGATCCGATCGAGTTCATCCACCCCAACCACAAGGCACTCGTCAACCAGCGCGAGGTCGGCAACGACACGCACAGCTTCGGTGCCGCGCTCAAGCACGTGCTGCGTCAGGACCCCGACGTGATCCTCATCGGTGAGCTTCGCGACCTCGAGACCATCTCCGTCGCGCTGACGGCCGCCGAGACCGGGTCACCTCGTGTTCGCGACCCTGCACACCCAGGATGCCGCGCAAACGGTTGACCGCATCATCGACGTCTTCCCGCCGCACCAGCAGGGACAGGTGCGCACCCAGCTTGCGGCGACGCTGCAGGGTGTCGTCTGCCAGACGCTCGTCAAGCGCGCGAGCGGCCAGGGTCGCGTGGTCGCGACCGAAATACTGGTCGCCACGCCGGCGGTCGCGAACCTCATCCGTGAGGGCAAGACCTACCAGATTCCCACCGCGATGCAGGCCGGCCGAAACCTCGGCATGCAGACGATGGACCAGCACCTCGCCGATCTCGTCAACATCGGCGAGATCACGCACGAGGCCGCGCTCGAGAAGGTGCACGACGTCGAGAGCTTCAAGCAGCTCATCCACCGCACGCAGTCGTCGCGGAACGCAGTCGGCGTCGGCAGCGAATTCGCCGGAGAGTTCGAGAAGAGAAGCTCATGACCAACGTCGTGCAGGGGTACTCGTACAAGGGCCGCGACACCGCTGGCAAAATCGTCAAGGGCCGCATCGAGGCACCGAGCGAGTCGGTCGTCGTCGCGCGCATGCGCACGATGGGCCTCTCGCCCGTGTCGATCGAGGCCGCCGGCGGCGGCACCGGCCTCAACATGGAGATCTCGCTCGGGGCCTTCCAGAAGGGCGTGGGGCTCAAGGATCTCGCCATCATGAGTCGCCAGCTGGCGACGATGGTCGGGTGCGGGACTCTCGCTCCTGCAAGGCGCTCACGATTCTCTCCGACGCAGACCGAGAACAAGACGCTCGCGAGCTCCCTCGGCACGGTGCGGTCGCAGGTGGAGGGCGGGTCGTCGCTCTCGGAGGCGCTCGCGCAGGCACCGACAGGTCTTTCCGCCGCTCATGGTCCACCTCGTGCGCGCGGGTGAGACCGGCGGGTTCCTCGACAAGTCGCTCGAGTCGGTCGCCGCGACATTCGAGACCGACGTCAAGCTCCGACAGACCATCAAGTCGGCGCTGACCTACCCGATCGGCCGTGCTCGTGATGGCATTCGTCGCCGTGATCGGCATGCTCATCTTCATCGTTCCGGTCTTCGAGAAGATGTTCGAAGACCTCGGTGGCGAGCTGCCGCTGCCGACCCAGGTACTCGTCGTGCTCTCGAAGGCCATGGTGTGGATCGTGCCGCTGGTGCATCGTCTGCGGCATCGCGTTCTTCGTCTGGTGGCGCAAGAACAAGAACACCGACGCGGTGCGGAGCAAGGTCGATCCGCTTCAAGCTCAAGCTTCCGGTCTTCGGCGACCTCTTCACCAAGGTCGCGATCGCGCGGTTCACCCGCAACTTCGCGACGATGACCGCCTCGGGCGTGCCGGTCCTGCAGTCGCTCGCGATCGTCGGCGACACCTCGGGCAACTGGGTCATCGAACAGGCGCTGAAGAAGGTGCAGGACTCCGTGCGCACGGGACGCTCGATCGCTGAGCCGCTCGCCGGCGGAGCCGTGTTTCCGCCGATGGTGGCGCAGATGATCGCGGTGGGCGAGGACGCCGGTGCCATGGAGCAGATGCTCAACAAGATCGCCGACTTCTACGACGACGAGGTGCAGAGCACCACGGAGCAGCTCACGGCGCTCATCGAGCCGCTCATGATCGGCGTCATCGGCGTCGTCATCGGCGGCATGATCGTCGCGCTCTACATGCCGGTGTTCTCGATCTTCGACGAAATCACAGTAGCCCCGAAGTGGGGGCGGGTATTATCGCCCGTGTGCCCTAAATGAGGGATTTACGCGAAGCTGCCGAGTAGACCAGCATGATTACGTGGGGGTCAGCAGTAACTTTGGGGGGCCTCCTGTCCAATCACTTGACGGAACAGGAAAAAATAATGATCACTGCAATTCACAAGTCGATGGCCGCGAAGCGCGACGCCATCAAGAAGGACGAACAGGGCTTCACGCTCATCGAGCTCCTCGTCGTCGTCCTGATCATCGGCATCCTTGCCGCGATCGCCATCCCGGTGTTCCTCGGCCAGCAGAACTCGGCCAAGGATGCGCGACCAAGTCCGACCTGACGACCGCGAAGATCGCGCTCATCGGTTACGCGACCGCGAACAACGGCACGTACTCCGTGACGCCGGCTCAGCTGGCCGCCTATCGGCTACGTTGCGAGCACAGGTGTCACGATGACCTGGCCCGCCAGCATCACCGATGGCTCGTTCTGCCTTTCGGCAGTGCACGCTGACACGAGCGTTGTCTTCTCGGTGACCCACGACGGCTCTGTCACAACCGGTGGTTGTGGCGGCGGTGGCGCTGCGGCGACATAAGCTCCATGACCAGGGTGCGGGGTGCTGCTTCGGCGGCATCCCGCACTTTCATCACTTTAATCGGCATCCACAGGGGGGTCCAAGGTGCACGCATCAATTCGACGATTTCGAACTGACGAGTCGGGATTCGGGCTTGTCGAGATCGTCGTGTCGATGCTCGTGCTTGCGGGCCTTGCTATCGCCTTTCTTCCGCTTCTGATCCAGGGGCTCAAGCAAACCAGCGAGAACAGCACGCTCGCAACTGCGACGCAGATTGTGGCACAGCATCTGGAGCAGTTGCGCGACTCCGGGACGAGTTGCACGGCCGTGAAGGCATACACCGCCGCCGCCCACGCGCCCGTGCCGCACAAGTCGACTTCCCTTCAGGCTCATTCCGAACTCGACCTTCCGGTCTCGGATCTCTGCGAAGCACCCCACTTGCGCACCGTGCTGGTGCGTATCTGGGTGACGGAGACTGGCTCGACGGTTGTTCTCTCCGATGCGAGCGCCCTGGTTCTTCTGGATGCACCGTGATCACCGTGAATTCCCGGAGCACAGCGGAGTCGCGCGAAGCGGGTTTCACTCTCGTGGAGTTGCTCGTATACGCTATGCTGCTGTCTGTTGCGCTGACCATTGTGGGTGGCATCCTCATCTCGACGATGCAAGTCCAGCACGATGTCCGAACGAAGGCCGAGGCGACAACGCTCGGACAATCGGTGGTTCGCTCCGTGCAGGCCGGCGTCCGGAATGCGTCGTTCGTGACGCTGACGGATGTCGGAGGCGCACAACTTCTTCTCATCCGCACTGCGGGTGCCGGAGACAATCTCGAGTGGGCGTGCCAAGCGTGGTTCTACAGTCCCGACCAGCGCGGGTCGCTCTATATGAAGCGCGCACAACCGGCAGCACCGATAGCGGCTCCGGATCCAGGGGAGCTCACGAGCTGGACGCTACTGGCAAACGGAGTCAGCGCGGACGACGAGGCCATTTTTTCGGCCATTGCCGGCCGCGTAACAATCGATCTCAAGATGGTCGTAGACGACCACCCGGCAATATCCATCAGATCAACAGCCGCGATGCGGTTGTTGCCCACCACCATCAGTCCATGTGAGGTCACACCATGAGGTATTCCTTCATTCCGGCGAGGTTCTCGTCCGTTCCACACTTCAGGCGCAACGAGCAGGGCAGCGCAATGATCGCTGTTGTCGGCGTGATGGCGGTCATGATGATCGTATCGATCGTCATCGCTGGCGCGACGATCAATGCGCAGGGCTACACCACATCAACGCGCGCGGGTCTCCAGTCGGTTGCCGCGGCGGAGAGCGGCATCAACATGGTCGAGGTCGCGCTACGGGAGGACACGTGCGCTGCAAACTACACGCGAGAAGCCGCCCCTGCCTATTCGACGCAGATTCACTACTCACTCAGCGCAACGAACGACGTCTGGATCGCCGGTTGCCCGCCGCTCAACACATCGGCGCAACGCATTCGCGTCACGTCCACAGGAGGTGCCAGCTCACCTGGCGTCGCAGGCGCGACTTCCGGTGACGCAACCGTCATCGAAGCGATTTTCGCACTCGAGACGATCCCAGGGGTTTATCCGAGTGGCGCCGCCATCTACATGCACGGCGGCGTGACCTTCAAGAACAACGCCGACTTGCTCGTCTCCGAGGGCGGCATGGCGGCGATTCAGGTCAAGGACGGAAACGTGACCTGTTCCAACAACACAGTGATTCAGGGCGATGTGGTTGTCGAGAACGGCAATCTAGACATCGTCGCATGCACCATCAGCGGAAACGCCTGGGTTAAGGGCAGTGCGAAGTTGGGAACGATCACTGGCAACCTGTCTGCCGGAAGTGTGAACAACCAGTCAGGGGTGAAGGGCACCTACACGCAGGGCGGCACTATGCCATCCATCCCTGACTGGGTCGACCTCAAGTACGTCCCCGGCGACTGGGTGGATTCGGATGGTGTTGCCTACAAGGTCACGCCGATCGGCGCCGACTGCAAGATCTCGCCCACCATGCTCGCCACGGCCTCAAACGGCGGGAAGCCCGTCATTATCAACGCGCTCGGCACCTGCAGCACGGGAGTTACCGCGAGCGGCAACGTCAACCTGACCAGCGATACGGTCATCTTCGCATCGAGATTCAACTTCGCTCAATTTGGGGTCACATGGAAGTCGTCCAACACGCAGCAGCGCAAACTCTGGTTCATCACACCCGATAACACGGCGAACAACATGCCGGATTGCGGTGGCCAGGGCAACTTCGAGATGAAGAACAATTTCGTCATCGACAAGAATTACGTTTCGGCGATGGTCTACACGCCTTGCGAGTTTGACGCGAAGAACAACTTCGAGTGGCGCGGGCAGATCTACGCCAATGGGGCGAACGACTTCCAGAACAACACCCTGTTCATCTTCAACGCGCACGGATTGCCGAACGTCGACCTCAACACGGGTCAGCCGATGGTCGGCGGTGTGATCGGGTCAACAGCCAAGTTGGGTGAGCGGCTGTCGGTACGCGACGTAGCGGAGTAGCTCTTGCCCCTTGTTATTGCCGCGACAGCCGGACTTCTTGTCGGTTCATTCCTGAACGTCGTCATCTATCGGGTCCCGCTAGGACGCTCCATCGTGTCTCCACCGAGCGCGTGCGTGAGTTGCGGCGCGGTGATCAGGCCATGGGACAACGTCCCTGTGCTGTCGTGGCTTGTGCTTCGGGGACGGTGCCGAGGATGCAGCTCACCCATTTCGGTGCGCTATCCGCTGGTCGAAGCTGCGACCGCGCTGTTCTTCGTCGCAGTGGTGCTGCGCTTCTGGCCGACCGACATTCAGGCAATGAGCACCCGCGCCGTTGTCCCTGACGCCCTCGTGCTGGTCGCGTACCTCTATTTCGCCGCCATCAGCATCGCTTTGGTACTCATTGACATAGACACCCAGAAGTTGCCCAACAGGATCGTGTTGCCCGGTTACCTGGTCGGTGCAATTCTTCTGGGAAGTGCGTCACTGATTTCAGGTGATGTCGGAGCGCTCGCGAGCGCGGGCGTCGGAGCACTCGCGCTCGCAGCCCTGTTCTACATACTGTCCCTTGCGGGGGGAATGGGGATGGGCGACGTGAAGCTTGCGGGGGTGATCGGGCTGCTCCTGGGTTGGCTTGGCTGGGAGGTGCTGATCGTCGGAACGATTGCCACCTTCATCCTCGGAGGGCTATTTGGCGTTTCGCTCCTGGTTTCTCGCCGCGCAACCGGCAAGACGGGTGTACCGTTCGGACCATGGATGCTCGCCGGAGCCTGGGTCGCGATCTTCGCGGGACCTGAGATCGGCGGCTGGTATCTCGCGCTATTCGGTATAGGGGAATCATGAGTGCACACATCGTCGGCATCGACTTCGGGAGCGTCAGCGTGCGCGCCGTGGAGTTGAGGAATGCCGACAAGCCAAAACCGACGGTCGTGAGCTACCACGAGGTGCCACTCCCCGAAGGGTCGGTGCGACGCGGTGAGGTTCTGGAGATTGGCACGGTTTCCGCAGCCCTCAAGCGCCTGTGGGCGAGTGGCGGATTCAAGACCAAGGATGTCATCCTCGGAATGGGCGGCCCCCGCGTGTTGTCGCGTGACCTGGCCATGCCAAAGGCCCCGATGGCTCGCATCAAAGAATCCCTGCCGTTCCATGTGCAGGAACTGCTGCCGGTTCCCGTGTCCGATGCCCTGCTCGACTTTTACCCGATCGCGGAAGTTGACGGTGAAAACGGTCCCATGGTGCACGGACTGCTTGTCGCAGCGATCAAGGAAGCAGTCTCGGCCAACATCGACGCGGTCACAAAGGCGGGTCTTCGCCCCGTGCAGGTCGACCTCATCCCCTTCGCGCTCACGCGCGCGCTTGCTCCGATCCGGGGGTCGAACGGAGTCGTCGCCGTCGTCAGCATCGGCGCGAACACGACGAACGTCATGATTGTGCAGGACGGGGTGCCCCAGTTCGTGCGCATCATCCCCTCCGGTGGCGATGACCTGACCCGCACGCTTTCGACGAGGCTCGAAGTTTCCCTGCCACAGGCGGAGGCAATCAAGCGCGAGGTGGGTCTCGGTACTGCGGGTGTTCGCGCGGACCAGCGACCGGCCGTCGAGGTCATCTATGCTGCGACCGGCGAACTGCTGACGAGCATCCGCAACACGCTGACCTACTACGTCAACAGCAAGCCCGGAACGGTGGTCAGCCGCATCATCCTGTCCGGCGGAGGCAGCCTGATGAATGGAATGGTCAGGGCGCTTGGCGACCTGAGTGGTATCCCGGTCGTGCAGGCGGACCCCTTGGGAGGAGCTTCGTTGTCAGGCAACGCGAAGGCGCGGTCGTCGCGCGAGCAGCAGGAAGCAATGACCACCGCATTCGGTCTGGCATTGGGGACGAGGGTTTGAGCGCCCGCAAGGATCCATCCGCCCTCGTATTCGGCGGAGAGCCTCGCGCCGACCTGCTGCCGCCGGAGGTGCACGTCAGGGCCAAGGCGCGGTCGACGCGGCGGATGCTCGCCTTCCTGGTCGTGCTCGCGCTGCTCATCAGCTCGGCAGGCACAGTTGCCGCTTACTTCTACGCGGCTGAAGCGGACGAGCGGCTGGAGGCAGCCCAGGCACGGACAACGGAGTTGCTTGCAGAGCAACTCCAGTACTCAGAGGCAAGGAACACCGCGAATCTGGTCGAGCTGGCAAAGACCACGCGAGGTCTCGCGCTCACCTATGAAATCGACTGGCCGGGTCTCATCAACGAGATTGAGGCCTACCTGCCCGAAGACACATCAATCGATTCGGCGGTAATGAACTCTCGCCTGCCGTGGGCCGGAGGCCTCGGAACCCAAGGGCCGCTGAGGTCGCCGCGAATCGCGACTCTCACCATCGTGATCAGAAGCAGCGCACTTATCGATGCTCCAGAAGTCATTCGGCGTCTCGCACAGCTTCCAGGGTTTGCCGACGCCAGTCCGGACGTCGTGTCCTACACGGACGAGGTATTCAGGACGACCATTACGCTGAACCTCAACCGCGACGCGCTGTTGGCACGATTCGCGGATGAAACGGAGTCCACAGAATGAAAGCCAACCGACTCTGGGGTCTGGGCGCAGTCATCGCCATGGTGGCCATCGTCGCCCTCGGCTGGGTGCTGGGGGTGTCCCCGAAACTGGCTGAAGCAGAGGCCGCAGCGGCTGAGCTGGCGAATGTCGAAGCACAGAACGCCGCTCAGGAAGCGATCCTGGTCACGCTCCGTGCCCAATTCGATGATCTCAACCCGCTCCTCGAGGAACTTCAGGCGCTTCGCCTCCAGGTTCCGGGTGCGCCGCTGACGGAAGATTTCATCGACTACATCCGCACGACCGCTGCGGACGCCGGAGTCACGATCTCGACCATCACCCTGCTTGAGCCGACAGCCTATGCGGAAGAGCCGGATCCCGAGGTCCCCGAGGGCTTCTACTACATCGAGATCGCGATCGAGGTAGGGGGCGACAACGAGCAGATACTCCAGTTCGTCGGAGGGCTGCAGCGGAGCGAACGAGTCTTCCTGGCGAGCGCCGTCGACTACAGTCCGGGCAGTGGCGGCCGGGCCGGCGGCATCGTGACCGGTTATCTGTTTGTGCTCCTCGGGCCCGACACCACTGAGGCACCAGTAGAGTAAGGGCATTCGATGCCAAAGCCCCCAAAGGGGGCGTGGGGAGTTCCATAATGAGCAGCACGAAGCCAGCATCCACCGCGGATCCCGAAGAAACGGGAGACGAAGTCACCACCGAGGCGGCTACCACCGCTCCGCCGGAAGCAGACTCTGCGGCAGTTTCGCCCGAAGTTCCGGCGACCAGCAGCGAGGCTGTACCCGCAGCGGATACCGCCGAGGCGGCGGCCGTTGACGACGGCCCACAGCCGCGCGTCGTGTACGTTGACGTGCCACGGGCGCCGAAGAAGAAGGGCAACCGTGGAATCGGCGTTCTCTTCGCCGTGATCTCTGCGCTTGTCTACGCCGCAGTGTTCGCGACGCTTCTCGTTGTGCTCGGCCGTGGGGCAGCGCTCACCACACCGGTGTTCTACATGCCGATCGTCGCCTTCGTGCTCGGATCCCTCCTGCTCGTGCTCGTTCTCAATCGAGCCGGCTGGTGGGCGCATGTGGCCGGGAGCGTCTTCGTCGGACTGTTCGTCTACTTCGGCGCGGTTGCGGGCATCCTGTTGCTGAGCAACGTTGTCCTCATGACCGGAGACCAGGCCATGTCCCAGTTCCGTGCGGAGCTCATGAGCCTTCCCATCATCATCGCGGCGCTCCTTGCCCGTGAAGTTGCCCTGTGGACCGGTACCGCGATCGCCGCGCGGGGGCGCAGCGTAAAGGCGCGGAACGCGGAAGCACGCGCCGCCTTCGAGCGCGAGTCGGCCGAGCGCAAAGAGGCGTCAACTGCCGCGAATGCGAAAACGGTTGCCTGACCGCACGCCGGGAGGTAGCGCGTAGTGGACCTCGTCTTCGAGGTGCTGGGTTGGATCGGCGCTGCGGCGATCCTGCTCGGCTACTTCCTGTTCTCGATCGGGCGCATACAGAACGGTGTCAAGTACCAGCTCATCAATCTCATCGGTGCGGCATCGCTGTTCACGAATGCGCTCGTGAACGAATCATGGCCGTTCGTCATCCTCAACGCGGTGTGGAGTGCCACGGCCGTCTACGCCCTGGCCCGCCTGTGGCTTGTCAGCAGGGCTTCGCGTCGCCGTTCTGATGGCGCGAAAGCCATTTGACCGCGGGCGCGCCGCGGACTAGTATTTTCCGGGTGTGCGCTTTGTCGTGCCCGTGACGTGTCACAGGTTCGAAATCACGTCCACAAGCTGGGTTTGCGGAGGCAGAGATATCGCCGCAGCCCCCACGGCATACCAGCCAGGAACCGGATCTTCCCGTTTCGCGGCTGGTCCCAATGAACTCGACTCGCCGGATTATCGGCGTGAGCGAATGCTAAGCACCAGGTAGCAGCTGTCACCGTGCAGTAAACACAAGGAGTTATGTAGTGCCCACCATCCAGCAGTTGGTCCGAAAGGGCCGCAGCCCGAAGGTCGTCAAGACCAAGGCGCCTGCCCTGAAGTCCAACCCACAGCAGCGCGGTGTGTGCACCCGCGTCTACACGACCACCCCGAAGAAGCCGAACTCGGCACTTCGCAAGGTCGCTCGTGTGAAGCTCTCCAACGGCACAGAGGTCACCGCCTACATTCCGGGTGAGGGCCACAACCTGCAGGAGCACTCGATGGTGCTCGTTCGTGGAGGCCGCGTCAAGGATCTCCCCGGCGTGCGCTACAAGATCGTGCGCGGCGCGCTCGACACCCAGGCGGTCAAGAATCGTAAGCAGGCGCGCAGCCGCTACGGAGCGAAAATGGACAAGAAGTAATGCCACGTAAAGGACCAGCACCGAAGCGTCCCGTAGTTGCGGACCCGGTCTACGGAGCCCCCATCGTCAGCCAGCTCGTCAACAAGATCCTTCTTGATGGCAAGAAGGGCCTCGCCGAGCGCATCGTCTACGGTGCCCTCGAAGGCGTTTCCGCCAAGAATGGGCAGGATGCCGTTGTCACCCTGAAGAAGGCCCTCGACAACGTGCGGCCGACCCTCGAGGTCAAGTCGCGCCGCGTTGGTGGCTCGACCTACCAGGTGCCGGTTGAGGTCAAGCCGCACCGCGCCAATACCCTCGCCCTGCGCTGGCTCACGAGCTACGCAAAGGCACGTCGCGAGAAGACGATGACCGAGCGCCTCACCAACGAGATCCTCGATGCATCCAACGGACTCGGTGCCGCCGTCAAGCGCCGCGAAGACACCCACAAGATGGCCGAGTCCAACAAGGCATTCGCGCACTACCGCTGGTAGCGCGCTCTCGGTGATCGAGCTTGTCGAGATCCGATCTCGACAAGCTCGATCACCGTTCAATTCACAAACTTTCGGAGGAACTCCGTGGCACAAGACGTGCTCACCGACCTGAACAAGGTCCGCAACATTGGCATCATGGCGCACATCGATGCCGGCAAGACGACGACGACCGAGCGCATCCTGTTCTATACCGGCGTCAACCACAAGATCGGCGAGACCCACGACGGTGCCTCCACGACTGACTGGATGGCGCAGGAGCAGGAGCGCGGGATCACCATCACCTCCGCAGCAGTCACCTGCTTCTGGGAGAAGAACCAGATCAACATCATCGACACTCCGGGCCACGTCGACTTCACCGTCGAGGTGGAGCGTTCACTGCGGGTGCTCGATGGCGCCGTCGCCGTTTTCGATGGCAAAGAGGGCGTCGAGCCCCAGTCCGAGACCGTGTGGCGCCAGGCCGACAAGTACGACGTGCCCCGTATCTGCTTCGTCAACAAGATGGACAAACTCGGCGCCGACTTTTACTTCACGGTCGACACGATCATCAAGAAGCTCGGGGCCAAGCCGCTCGTGATCCAATTGCCGATCGGCTCTGAGAGCGAATTTGTCGGCGTCGTCGACCTCGTCTACATGCGCGCACTCGTCTGGGAAGCCGACTCCAAGGGTGACGTGACCATGGGTGCGAAGTACGAGATCCAGCCGATTCCTGCAGACATGGTCGACAAGGCGAACGAATACCGCCAGACGCTGCTCGAAACTGTCGCAGAGACAGATGACGCACTGCTGGAGAAGTTCTTCTCAGGCGAAGACCTCACCCCCGAGGAGATCAAGGGAGCGATTCGCAAGCTCACCGTATCCAGCGCGATCTACCCGGTACTCTGCGGTTCTGCATTCAAGAACCGCGGCGTTCAGCCGATGCTCGACGCCGTTATCGACTACCTTCCCAGCCCGCTCGACGTGCCGGCAGTTGAGGGCCACGATGTTCGGGACGAAGAGAAGATCATCGAACGCCACCCGGTGTCGACGGATCCTTTTGCCGCGCTCGCGTTCAAGGTCGCGGTTCACCCCTTCTTCGGTCGGCTCACCTACGTTCGGGTGTACTCGGGCCAGCTCGACAGCGGCGCCCAGATCGTCAACGCGACCAAGGGGAAGAAGGAGCGCATCGGCAAGATCTTCCAGATGCACGCCAACAAGGAGATCCCGGTGCCGTCGATGACGGCCGGCCACATCTATGCGGTGATCGGCCTCAAGGACACGACAACGGGCGACACCCTGTGTGACCCTGCACAGCAGGTCGTGCTCGAATCGATGACGTTCCCGGAGCCAGTGATCGAGGTCGCGATCGAGCCGAAGACGAAGGCGGACCAGGAAAAGCTGGGCCTCGCCATCCAGAAGCTCGCCGAAGAGGACCCGACGTTCCGCACCGAGCAGAACATCGACACGGGCCAGACCACGATCAAGGGAATGGGCGAACTTCACCTCGACATCCTGGTCGACCGCATGAAGCGCGAATTCGGTGTCGAAGCGAACGTCGGCAAGCCGCAGGTCGCCTACCGCGAGACGATCAAGCGCGTCGTCGAGAAGCACGACTACACGCACAAGAAGCAGACCGGTGGATCCGGACAGTTCGCGAAGGTGCAGATTGCTCTCGAGCCGCTTGAGATTACGGCTGAGAAAATCTACGAGTTCGAGAACAAGGTCACCGGTGGCCGTGTGCCGCGCGAGTACATTCCTTCGGTTGACCACGGCATCCAGGACGCCCTGCACGTCGGCGTCCTTGCCGGTTACCCGATGGTTGGCGTGAAGGCGATCCTGCTCGATGGCGCTGCCCACGACGTTGACTCCTCGGAGATGGCGTTCAAGATCGCCGGCTCGATGGCTTTCAAGGAAGCCGCGCGCAAGGCGCAACCAGTTCTGCTCGAGCCGCTCATGGCTGTCGAGGTGCGTACCCCTGAGGAATACATGGGCGACGTCATCGGTGACCTGAACTCGCGTCGCGGTCAGATCCAGAGCATGGAGGATGCGACCGGCGTCAAGGTCGTTCGTGCCCACGTGCCACTGTCGGAGATGTTCGGCTATGTGGGCGACCTGAGGAGCAAAACCTCAGGCCGTGCCGTGTACTCGATGAGCTTCGAGTCATACGCTGAGGTCCCCAAGGCAGTAGCCGACGAGATCATTCAGAAGAACAAGGGCGAATAACGCCCTGTAACATAACAACACACCAATTCAGTAAGCATTCGGAACCACCGGATGCCTACACGAGAGTCCTGAGGAGGACCCACAGTGGCCAAGGCCAAGTTCGAGCGGACTAAGCCGCACGTAAACATCGGAACGATTGGTCACGTCGACCACGGAAAGACCACGCTGACTGCAGCGATTTCCAAGGTTCTTGCCGACACGTTCCCGTCGAAGACCAACGTTCAGCGCGACTTCGCGTCGATCGACTCTGCTCCTGAGGAGCGCCAGCGCGGTATCACGATCAACATCTCCCACGTGGAGTACGAGACTGAGAAGCGTCACTACGCGCACGTCGACGCACCGGGTCACGCTGACTACATCAAGAACATGATCACGGGTGCCGCCCAGATGGACGGCGCAATCCTCGTGGTTGCTGCGACTGATGGCCCCATGGCGCAGACGCGCGAGCACGTGCTGCTCGCCAAGCAGGTTGGTGTTCCCTACCTGCTCGTCGCGCTCAACAAGTCCGACATGGTTGATGACGAAGAGATCCTCGAGCTCGTTGAGCTCGAGGTTCGCGAACTGCTTTCGAGCCAGGGCTTCGACGGCGACAACGCTCCAGTTGTTCGCGTGTCCGGCCTCAAGGCGCTTGAAGGCGACGCGACCTGGACGAAATCGATCCTCGAGCTCATGGAGGCCGTCGACAACAGCGTGCCGGACCCCGTGCGCGACAAGGACAAGCCCTTCCTCATGCCGATCGAAGACGTCTTCACGATCACCGGTCGTGGAACCGTCGTGACGGGCCGCGCCGAGCGTGGCACGCTCGCGATCAACTCCGAGGTCGAGATCGTCGGCATCCGCCCGACGCAGAAGACGATCGTCACGGGTATCGAGATGTTCCACAAGCAGCTCGACGAGGCGTGGGCCGGCGAGAACTGTGGTCTCCTGCTGCGTGGCACGAAGCGTGAAGATGTCGAGCGCGGCCAGGTTGTTGTCAAGCCCGGCTCGGTCACCCCGCACACGAACTTCGAGGGCACCGCCTACATCCTGTCCAAGGATGAGGGTGGGCGTCACAACCCGTTCTACGGCAACTACCGCCCGCAGTTCTACTTCCGTACCACCGACGTCACCGGCGTCATCACGCTGCCTGAGGGCACCGAGATGGTCATGCCCGGCGACACCACCGGTATGACCGTTGAACTCATCCAGCCGATCGCGCTGGAAGAGGGCCTCGGCTTCGCAATCCGTGAGGGTGGCCGCACCGTCGGCGCCGGAACGGTCACGAAGGTTCTCAAGTAACTTCAGCACCACAAGCGGGGCCGCACCTCAGGGTGCGGCCCCGTTTTGCGTCCCGCCCCACCCCGTCCACGCCGCGCCTCCCCCCGCGATCCCCACCCGCCAAGCGCGCGGTGGTTCGTTATCGGCGCGACCGTTCTACCCAGCGCGCCGATAACAAGACGCCGCGCCGTTCGGCAGATGGCGTGGCGCGAGTCGGGCCCGGGGCAACGTACGGCACGGCATGGTAGGGGTGGAGGATGGCGAGACTGAGGCGCAGCAACTCCTCGGGACCGGGACTCAGGCGTGTTCGCGCGGGGCGCGGTTTCTCCTACAAGGACTCGCGCGGGCGCCCGTGAAGGATCCGGAACTGCGTGAACGCATCCGCAAGCTCGCGATTCCACCGGCCTGGACTGATGTCTGGATCGCTCCATACGCGAACGGCCACATCCAGGCCACAGGCATCGACGCGGCGGGCCGCCGCCAGTACATCTACCACCCGACCTGGCGCGAACAGATGGACCGCATCAAATACGACCGCATGCTCGCGCTCGCCGAATCATTGCCTGCGGCCCGGCGGCAGGTGACGACGACCTGCGAGCGAGGAGCCGTCGAAAACAGCGCGCGTTGGCGGCGGCGATTCCGGATGCTCGACACCGGCAGCCTGCGCGTCGGGCTCTGAGCGTTACGCCGAAGCCAATGGCAGTATCGGCCTGTCGACTTTGCTGTGCTGCGCATGCGACCGTTTCTGGCGACACGGTGCGACTGCGCTTTCCGGCCAAGAGCGGCCAGCCGTGGGAGAGCGACATCGCCGACGCCGATCTTGGCCCGCGTCGTGCGCGGGCTGAAGCGACGCGGCCGAACGCCCGGCTGCTGGCGTTCAGGGACGAGCGGGGATGGCATCCGCTCGATCCGGCCGACATCAACGAGTATGTGCGCGAGCGCACTGGCGGAGAGTTCACCGCGAAGGATTTCCGCACGCTGCACGGTACTGTCGCCGCGGCGGTGAGCCTGGCCCGAAGCAGGGGCCGTCGTCCACGAAGTTCGGGGCGCAACGAGTGCTGTCGCGCAGGCGATGCGCGACGCGGCGGAGGTGCTCGGCAACACGCCAGCGATCGCGAAGAGCAGCTACGTCGACCCGCGCGTGATCGACCACTACGCGCACGGCCGCACGATCGACCCGGCGCGGCTTGCCTCCGCGGAGAGCGAGCTGCGGAGCCCTGCTCTTCGACTAACGCCCTCCGGCGCTGGGTGGCGTCAGTGGCCGGTCAGGCGGGCGGTGAGAGTGGATGCCGCGGCGACGACCGCGCTCGCCAGCCGCTCCACCTCGGCGGCGGTTGCTGCCGGCGAACGATATGTCAGCCCGATGGCCGCCGCGGGATAGTCGTTGCGGTCGAGGGCGGTGGCGGCGACGGAGGCGTAGTCCTCCGTGATTTCGCCGTTCTCGACGGCGTAGCCGCGCTCGCGGGTGGCGGCGAGAATGGCGTCCAGTTCCTGCAGGGTGCGCGGGCCGAGCCCGCGGCGCGTGATGAGCGAATCGCGGTGCGGAAAGAGCGCGCGCACCTGGCCGGGCGAAACCGCTGCGAGCATCGCGCGACCGGTGGCGGTGAGGTGGGCGGGCAGCCGAACACCGATGCGAATGACGGTGGTCGGCGCGCGAAGGGCGGATGCTTTCCCCACATACGAGACGTCGGACCCGTGCAGCACGGCGAGCTGCGCGACCACGGGGATGCCGGTGTCCTGCACAACGCGCTCGATGAGCGGTTGGGCCAGCCGCCCGAGCCGGGTCGCGCTGAGAACGGAGGAGCCGATCTCCGACACGAGCGAGCCGAGGCCGTATGCGCGAAGTTCGGGATAGTGCACGACGTATCCCTCGTCCTGCAGAACGCGAAGCAACTGGTACGTGGTCGACCGCGGCAGGTCGAGTTCGCGTGCCACGGCAGATGCCGCGACGGGTGAGCTGTGGCGCGCGAGGTGCGTGACGATGCGCAGGGCGCTGCGGGCGGCGGGCACGTCCGTCACATCCGACTCCTTGTCTGAGATTACAGACAGTTTATGGCCGGTGCCTGTTTCGCCGCAGCACGCGTCACTGTTCAATGGGGCCATGACGGTTGTGATTGGTACTGGTGCCCCCACCTTCGACGACGTGCTGGCTGTTGCGCGCAACGGTGAGCCAGTGGAACTGGCCGCGGATGCCCTCACTGCCATGGCAGAAACCCGCGCTGTGATCGAGGCGCTCGCGAGTGACACCCGACCGCACTACGGCGTCTCGACCGGGTTTGGCGCGTTGGCCACCAGGCACATCCCGATCGAGAAGCGCACCCAGCTGCAGAAGTCACTCGTTCGCAGCCACGCGGCGGCATCCGGGCCGGAGGTCGAACGTGAGGTGGCGCGCGCCACGATGCTGCTGCGCCTGTCCACGCTCGCGACTGGCCGCACGGGAGCCCGTCCGGTTGTCGCAGAGACCTATGTCGCGATGCTCAACGCAGGCATCACTCCGATCATCGGCGAGTACGGCAGCCTCGGCTGCTCCGGCGACCTCGCACCGCTCGCCCACTGCGCCCTGGCGGCGATGGGCGAGGGCGAAGTGCGCGACACAAGCGGCACACTCATGAACGCGGGTGACGCTCTCGCGGCTGCGGGCATCCACCCGATCGTGCTCGAAGAGAAGGAGGGCCTCGCCCTCATCAACGGCACTGACGGCATGCTCGGCATGCTCGTGCTCGCGATCGCCGACCTGCGTGCGCTGGTGACGGCAGCGGATGTCGCGGCCGCGATGAGCGTCGAAGGCCAGCTGGCGACGGACGCGGTTTTCGCCGGTGACCTGCAGGCGCTGCGTCCGCACCCCGGTCAGGCGGCATCCGCTGCGAACATGCGCGCGGTGCTGAGCGGCTCGCCGCTCGTCGCCTCCCACAAGACCGACGAGTGCACGAGGGTTCAGGATGCGTACTCGTTGCGCTGCGCCCCCCAGGTGCACGGCGCCGTGCGCGACACGATCGACCACGCCGCTCTCGTCGCGGGCAGGGAACTGGCGAGCGCGATCGACAACCCGGTGGTGACCCTCGACGGCAGGGTCGAATCGAACGGCAACTTCCACGGAGCGCCGATCGGCTACGTACTCGATTTTCTCGCGATCGCCGCCGCCGACCTCGCGAGCATGAGCGAGCGACGTACCGACCGTTTTCTCGATGTCACCCGGAGTGCCGGTCTCAACCCCTTCCTCGCGGACGACCCGGGCGTCGACTCCGGCCACATGATCGCGCAGTACACACAGGCGGGCATTGTGAGCGAGCTCAAGCGCCTGGCGGTGCCGGCATCCGTCGACTCGATCCCGACATCCGCCATGCAGGAGGACCACGTCTCGATGGGCTGGAGTGCCGCCCGCAAACTGCGCCGATCGGTCGACGGTGTGGGTCGCGTTGTGGCGATCGAACTGCTGACCGCGGCCCGCGGCATCGACATGCGCGACATTGCCGCGGGTGAGGTCAGCAAAGCGGTCATCGCGAAACTGCGGGAGCGCGTGGAGGGCCCCGGCCCCGACCGCTGGCTCTCGCCGGAGATCGCCATTGCCGTCGAACTCGTCACGAACGGCCAACTTGTTGAAGCGGCGCGTGCCGTCGTACCCGAACTGGTTTAGGAGAAGCACCATGTCTGGAC
This sequence comes from uncultured Actinomycetota bacterium, assembly GCA_963848065.1. Classification (GTDB taxonomy): domain Bacteria; phylum Actinomycetota; class Actinomycetes; order Actinomycetales; family Microbacteriaceae; genus CAWKBZ01. The sequence continues at coordinate 1,015,631 of CAWKBZ010000002.1, forward strand.
CTCGCCCCGTGCGCGCCGCCCGCGGCAGCACCCTCAGCACCCTCGGTTGGCCCCAGGAGGCCGCCCTGCGCATGCTGCAGAACAATCTCGACCCCGAAGTGGCAGAGCACCCCGACAAGCTCGTCGTGTACGGCGGCACAGGCAAAGCCGCGCGCGACTGGGCGAGCTATGACGCCCTCGTCAGAACCCTGACCACACTCAAGGGCGATGAGACAATGCTCGTGCAGTCGGGTCGCCCCGTCGGGGTGATGCAGACCCACGAGTGGGCGCCACGCGTGCTGCTCGCCAACTCCAACCTCGTGGGCGACTGGGCCAACTGGGATGAGTTCCGCCGTCTCGAACAGCTCGGCCTCACGATGTACGGGCAGATGACAGCCGGTTCGTGGATCTACATCGGCACCCAGGGCATCCTGCAGGGCACTTTCGAGACGTTTGCCGCCGTCGCGACGAAGTCGTTCGGGGGCACCCTCGCCGGCACCATCACCCTCACCGGCGGTCTCGGCGGTATGGGCGGCGCGCAACCGCTCGCCGTGACCATGAACGATGGCGTCGCCATCTGCGTCGACGTCGACCCGTCGCGCATCAGCCGACGCATCGAGCATCGGTACCTCGACGTGCAGGCGCATTCACTCGAGGAGGCCATCCAGCTGGCGACCCAGGCGCGGGATGCCCGCAAACCCCTCTCCATCGGACTGCTCGGCAACGCAGCATCCGTCTTCCCCGAATTGCTTGCGATGGGCGCGCCGATCGACATCGTGACCGATCAGACGAGCGCCCACGACCCGCTCGCGTACCTTCCGCTCGAGTTCAGCTTCGAAGAGTGGGCGGATGCGCGCCAGCGCGACCCCAAAGGTTTCGTCAACGCGTCCCGCCAGTCGATGGCCCGCCACGTCGAGGCGATGGTCGGTTTCCAGCGCGCGGGCGCCGAAGTCTTCGACTACGGCAACAACATCCGCACCGAGGCTTTAGCCTCCGGATACGCGGATGCGTTCGCGTTCCCGGGATTCGTGCCCGCGTACATCCGCCCGCTCTTCGCCGAAGGCAAGGGACCGTTCCGCTGGGCGGCGCTCAGCGGCGACCCCAAGGACATCGCGGCCACCGACCGGGCGGTGCTTGAGCTGTTCCCTGAGAACGAGAGCCTTCAGAAGTGGATCCCGCTCGCCCAGGAGCGCGTGCACTACCAGGGGCTGCCCGCCCGCATCTGCTGGCTGGGATACGGCGAACGTGATGTCGCGGGGGAGCGCTTCAACGACATGGTCGCCGCAGGTGAGGTGAGTGCACCGCTCGTGATCGGGCGCGACCACCTCGACTCGGGATCGGTCGCGAGTCCGTACCGGGAGACCGAAGCGATGAAGGATGGCTCGGACGCCATCGCCGACTGGCCGCTGCTCAACGCACTCGTCAACACCGCGTCTGGAGCGACATGGGTGTCGATCCACCACGGCGGTGGGGTGGGAATCGGCCGGTCGATTCACGCCGGGCAGGTCACCGTCGCCGACGGCACCGCGCTCGCCGGAGAGAAGATCGCACGTGTACTGAGCAACGACCCGGGGATGGGGGTGATTCGCCACGTCGACGCAGGCTATGAGGAAGCCGTCGCCGTCGCGGATCGGCTTGGTGTGCGTACGCCCATGAGGGAGAGCTGATGGCGCTCTCGAGCGATCCGCTCTGGCCGCGTGCGGGGGACTGGCCGTCGCCCCCTGCAGGTCAACGCAGTGACGTGGCGCTTATGGGTATCCCCACCTGGCGCACCTCCCTGTCGCAGACCGGTGCGCACGGAACACCCGAAGCCGTGCGCGCCGCACTTCGGTACTACAGCGAGTGGTCGGCGGGCGCGCGGCCGCTGCGCATCGTCGATTGCGGCGACATCGCCGACCCGGATAACGACGAAGGCGCGGCGATCGCCACGGTCGCGGCCACGGACACGAGTCTGCTCATCGCACTCGGCGGCGACAACGCGGCGACGGTGCCCGCAGCACTCGGCACCTGGGGCGATCGCATCAGCACCGCGGGGCTCGTCACACTCGACGCGCATCACGACCTCCGCGACGGGGTGAGCAACGGTTCCCCGGTGCGGCGTCTCATCGAGGCGGGGCTTGCCGGCCAGCGAGTCGTGCAGGTGGGCATTGCCGACTTCGCCAACTCGAGGGAGTACGCGGCCCGGGCTGCCGACTACGGCATCCGCGTCATCCACCGTCGTGAACTGGATGCGAGGCCGATGGCCGACGTCATGGCCGAAGCGCTTGAGGTAGCAGCATCCGCCGGCGGGCCCGTGCACGTCGACCTGGATGTGGATGTCTGCGACCGCTCCGTGGCGCCCGGCTGCCCCGCGTCCGTGCCGGGCGGAATCTCGGCGAATGAACTGCGGATCGCCGCCCGCGCCGCCGGCTCACACCCCACAGTGGAATCGGTCGACCTCACCGAGGTGGACGCGAGCGCGGACACCCCGGACGGCAGAACCGTGCGCCTCGTCGCGCTCTGCGTGCTCGAACTCATCGCCGGGGTAGGGTCACGGGCATGAGCCTGCTCATCGACAACATCGGACTGCTCGTCACCAACGAGGAAGACCGACCGGAACGCGCCAATGCCGCCCTCCTGATCGATGACGGTGTCGTCGCATGGCTTGGCGCCGCGGGGAGCGCGCCCGATGCCGACGAGAGGGTCGACGCCGAAGGCGGATGCGTCATCCCCGGTTTCGTCGACAGTCACAGCCACCTCATGTTCGCGGGGGACCGCGCCGACGAGTTCGAGGCCCGCATGGCGGGACGCCGCTACGAGGCCGGAGGCATCCGTCGAACCGTCGCGCTGACCCGGGAGGCGGACGACGAGCAGCTCCTGGCCAACGCGCGGCGGCTGGTCGCCGAGATGCGTTCGCAGGGCACGACAACCGTCGAGATCAAGAGCGGCTACGGACTGGATGTCGCGCAGGAGGCCCGCGCCCTGCGTCTCGCGCGCGAGCTCACCGACGAAACCACCTTTCTCGGGGCGCACGTCATTCCCGCCGAATACGCCGACCGCGCAGACGACTATGTCGACCTTGTTGTCGGCGAGATGCTTGATGCGTGCGCGCCATTCGCCCGCTGGATCGACGTATTCATCGAGGCGGGGGCATTCGACATTGCGCAGGCCCGCCGCATCCTCACCGCCGGGCAGGCCGGGGGCTTGTTGCCCGAGTGCACGCGGGACAGCTCGGGCTGTCTGACGGCGTACAGCTCGCCGTCGAACTGGACGCCGCGAGCGTTGACCACTGCACGTTTCCTCAGCACGGACGACATCGACGCGCTCGCCGGCAGCACACGGTTGCGACCCTGCTGCCCGGCGTGGAGTTCTCGACCAGGCAGCCGTATCCGGATGCCCGTGCGCTTCTCGACGCTGGCGTCACCGTCGCTCTCGCGAGCGACTGCAATCCCGGATCCAGCTATACGAGTTCACTGCCGTTCTGCATCGCCGTCGCCGTTCGTGACATGGGCATGACGCCGGCAGAGGCGCTGTGGGCGGCGACCGCCGGCGGTGCTGCTGCGCTGCGCCGCAGCGACGTCGGAGGCCTCGCCGTGGGCATGCGCGCGCACGCTGTCGTGCTGGATGCGCCAAGCTACATCCACCTGGCGTATCGGCCGGGCGTACCGCTCGTGCGGCGGGTGTTCGCAGACCCAGCCAGGTAGGGTTAGGGCTTGCCCTTCTGGCCACCCTTGCCGTTGTTCTGGCCGCCCTTGCCGTTCTGGCCACCTTTGCCGTTATTGCCGTTGTTACCTTGTCCTCGGCCCTTGTCCTCTGGCCGCCCTTGCCGTTGTTGCCCCTGTCGTTCTTGGCGCCATCGTCGGTCTGGGTGTCGGCCTCAGGTTCGCCTGACTCGGTGTCGTCTTCCTCGAGCTCACCCTCGACAACCTGCTTGCCCCTGACCTTCGGCGGCAGCGACTCACAGTAGGCCTCGACACCGCTCTCGCCGGCCGCGGTCTCGAGCGACTTGAACGCCGTCGAGTGTGCGGGGAGCCCGCCCTTGCTGAAAGCGTTGCAGAGTCCGAACGCGGCGGGGCCGGTGGCATCCGGGCCCTTCTTGGTCACTTCTTCCTCGGTCTCTTCCTCAGTCTCGTCACCTTCGGTCGGTTCGAGTTCGTTGTCCTCGGTGCCGGACTCTTCGGTGGTCTCTTCCTCGGTGACTTCCTCAGTCTCGTCCTGCTCGGTGAGGTCTTCTGCGATCTCCTGGAGATACACCGGCAGTTCGCTGGCATATGCGGTAAAACCCGCTCCGATGACGAGTGCGCCGCTCGCAAGAAGTGCGATGGCCAGTTTGCTGGCCGCGGCAGAAGTAAGAACAGACATTGGAACCCCCCGGTTGTCGTATCCGCAGCATACTCGCGTTCGCGCCCCCGCAATAGGGGCAAGCTATCCTGACCCTTGATGCCGCGAATTCCCCAGAGACACAGGTACACGGTCGGCTTGCTGCTGCTCACCACTTCAACGGGAGTGGTGGATGCCGTCAGCTATCTCGCGCTCGACCGGGTGTTCACCGGAAACATGACCGGCAACGTGCTCTTCCTCGGCTTGGCACTGCTGGGAACAGCCGACATCCCGTTCCTCAACAATGCGGTCGCGCTCGTCGGGTTCTTCGGCGGCGTGATCCTCGCTGCACGCATCGTCGGCAGGGACAACTCGGGAGGGCTGCCCCGATCATCCATTGCCGTACTGGCCGGGGGAGGGCTGCTCGCTCTCGCACTCGCGACGGCGTGGGTCATGATCGGGGACCTGGATGAACCGGTGCAACTCGCTATCACCTTCCTGCTTGCACTGCTGCTCGGCGCGCAAGTGGCCGCGATCAAGCCAATTGGCAACAGCGATGTGACGACGATCGTCGTCACCTCCACGATCGTCAATCTCGCCCACGACAGCCGGCTCGGGGGCGGCAGCGGCAGCAACTGGTTCACACGGGTTCTCGCCATCACCGCGATGGGGCTGGGCGCGGCCATCGGGGCCGCGTTCATCGTCGCGATCGGCGGATTCGCGGCGCTGTACGCGGGAGCGGCGATCTTCGCGCTCGGCGCGCTCACCCTCATCCACACCTCCCGGAATCCCTGAGGCACCACCCGAACCCCCTGAGACACCACCCGAAACCCGACGGCGCTGAGGTTTGTTATCGGCGCGCCGGTTAGAACCTGCGCGCCGATAACAAACCTCAGCGCCGATGGATGCTGGGACCGCGACACGCCCGGGTTGCAGCAATGCACGGGGTGTGGCAAACTCTTCTAGTTCAACACTTCGCGCACAGTGACGCGCGAATCACCGCCAGGCAGTGCATAGGCCGGGTCCAGTTCCATGAACTGGGGTTCCGATGTTCTAGGCCGCGGGTGGAAGAACATAGCTCAACCAACACTCGAACAGTCGGGTGACCGCTGTGCCCGCGAGGGCCGGGTCGCTCCTGCGTGGGTGCTGGTACTACAAACCAATCATCATTTGACAGGTAAACAGTGGTGCGTCAGCAACTGCCCTCACCGGCAGTGCCCGCAGCGTTGGCATCCACCCGGATGCACTCGTACAGAGAGAGAGTCAGACATGGCGGGACAGAAGATCCGCATTCGACTTAAGTCGTATGACCACGAAGTCATCGATAGCTCGGCGCGCAAGATCGTCGACACGGTGACCCGGGCGGGTGCAACCGTCGTCGGTCCCGTGCCGCTGCCTACCGAGAAGAACGTGATCGCCGTGATCCGCTCCCCTCACAAGTACAAGGACAGCCGCGAGCACTTTGAGAAGCGCACCCACAAGCGGCTGATCGACATCATTGACCCGACGCCCAAGGCGGTTGACTCGCTCATGCGTCTCGATCTTCCTGCCGACGTCAACATCGAGATCAAGCTCTAAGGAACCCACATGTCGACAACAAAGACAACCAAGGGTCTTCTGGGCAAGAAGCTCGGTATGACCCAGGTCTGGGACGAGAACAACAAGCTCGTGCCAGTCACCGTCGTTGAGATCACTCCCAACGTCGTGACCCAGCTGCGCACCCCCGAGGTCGACGGCTACTCAGCCGTGCAGATCGCCTACGGGCAGATCGACCCCCGCAAGGCGAACAAGCCTGCGACCGGTCACTTCGACAAGGCGGGCGTGACGCCGCGCCGTCACCTGACGGAAGTCCGGACAGCGGATGCCGCAGAGTACGCGCTCGGCCAGGAACTCAGCGTCGACACCTTCGAAGCCGGCCAGTTCGTCGACGTCGTCGGCACGAGCAAGGGCAAGGGTTTCGCAGGTGTCATGAAGCGCCACAACTTCAAGGGTGTGTCTGCATCGCACGGTGCCCACCGCAACCACCGCAAGCCGGGCTCGATCGGTGCATCCTCGACGCCCAGCCGCGTCTTCAAGGGAATGCGCATGGCCGGCCGTATGGGTGGCGAGCGCGTGACCGTGCTCAACCTCAAGGTTCACTCGGTCGACCTCGAGAAGGGTCTGCTGCTCGTCAAGGGCGCGGTTCCCGGTGCTCGCGGTCGCATCGTCTTCGTTCGCAATGCAGTGAAGGGAGTGAAGTAACCATGGCTACCTCACTTGACGTTCTCGACGTGAAGGGCAATAAGGCCGGCAGCGTTGAGCTGCCCGCTGAACTGTTCGACGTTCAGACCAATGTGCCGCTCATCCACCAGGTTGTTGTCGCCCAGCGCGCTGCGGCCAGGCAGGGTACGCACAGCACTCTTCGCCGCGGCGAGGTCTCCGGCTCCGGCCGCAAGCCCTTCAAGCAGAAGGGAACCGGTCGCGCCCGCCAGGGCTCGATCCGTGCTCCCCAGATGAAGGGTGGTGGCATCGTTCACGGGCCACACCCGCGCGACTACTCACAGCGCACCCCCAAGAAGATGATCGCGGCCGCACTGCTCGGGGCGATCTCCGACCGCGCGCGCGGCGAGCGCATCCACGTCGTCGAGTCGCTCGGCAAGGGGAGCACGCCTTCGACGAAGGCCGTTGTCGAACTGCTGTCGAACATCGCCACGAGCAAGCACGTGCTGATCGTTCTGCAGCGTGACGACGAGGTGTCGCGCAAGAGCGTTCGCAACATCCCGGCTGTGCACGTGCTCTACCCAGACCAGCTCAACGCCTACGACGTTCTCGTGAGCGATGACATCGTCTTCACGAAGGCCGCGTTCGACGCCTTCGTGAATCGAAGCGTCGAGACTTCGACCCCTTCGACAAGTCAGGGACCGATAAGAGCAAGGAAGAGGCCAGCGCATGACCGGCACGAACAAGGACCCGCGCGACATCATCCTCGCCCCCGTCGTCTCCGAGAAGAGCTACAGCCTGATCGACGATGGCAAGTACACCTTCGTGGTTGACCCGCGCGCCAACAAGACGGAGATCAAGCTCGCCGTCGAGAAGATCTTCAACGTGAAGGTCGACTCGGTGAACACCCTCAACCGACAGGGCAAGGCAACGCGCACCAAGTTCGGTATGGGTAAGCGCAAGAACACCAAGCGTGCGATCGTCACGCTCAAGTCCGGTTCCATCGACATCTTCACCGCTGTCGGCTAGGGGCATAAGGGATAAATCATGGCTATTCGCAAATACAAGCCCACGACTCCCGGTCGTCGCGGTTCCTCGGTGGCAGACTTCGCCGAGATCACGCGCTCGACTCCGGAGAAGTCGCTGTTGCGCCCGCTCCCGAAGACGGGTGGCCGCAACAACGCCGGTCGCATCACGACGCGTCACATCGGTGGTGGCCACAAGCGCCAGTACCGCGTCATCGATTTCCGTCGCAATGACAAGGACGGCGTCAACGCCAAGGTCGCTCACATCGAGTACGACCCGAACCGCACGGCGCGCATCGCACTGCTGCACTTCGTCGATGGCACCAAGCGCTACATCCTGGCTCCGAACAAGATTGCCCAGGGCGACATCATCGAGTCGGGCCCGGCGGCCGACATCAAGCCAGGCAACAACCTGCCGCTCAAGAACATCCCGGTCGGTACTGTCATCCACGCGATTGAGCTGCGTCCGGGCGGAGGCGCCAAGATGGCGCGCTCGGCTGGTTCATCCGTCCGCCTGGTTGCCAAGGACGGCCCTTACGCCCAGTTGCGTCTGCCGTCCGGTGAAATCCGCAATGTGGATGCTCGCTGCCGCGCCACGATCGGCGAGGTCGGCAACGCCGAGCAGTCGAACATCAACTGGGGCAAGGCGGGCCGCATGCGCTGGAAGGGCGTACGCCCGACCGTTCGTGGTGTCGCCATGAACCCGGTCGACCACCCGCACGGTGGTGGTGAGGGCAAGACCTCCGGTGGACGCCACCCGGTCAGCCCGTGGGGCCAGAAGGAAGGCCGCACCCGCAAGCGCAAGCTCGAAAGTGACAAGCTCATCGTCCGTCGACGCAACGTCGGCAAGAAGCGTAAGTAGGAGTCAAGAAGATGCCACGCAGTCTGAAGAAGGGCCCCTTCGTCGACGAGCACCTGCTTCGCAAGGTCGTCGTCGCCAATGAGGCCAAGAACAAGAACGTGATCAAAACCTGGTCGCGTCGCTCCATGATCATCCCGGCAATGCTGGGTCACACGATCGCCGTTCACGACGGTCGCAAGCACATCCCGGTGTTCATCACCGAAACCATGGTTGGGCACAAGCTCGGAGAGTTTTCGCCCACCCGCACCTTCCGTGGACACGTGAAGGACGACAAGAAGGGGCGTCGCCGCTAATGGTTGAATCCATCGCCCGCGTGAAGCACATTCGCGTCACCGCAACGAAGGCCCGCCGCGTCGTCAACATGATCCGCGGCAAGCAGGCAGTCGAGGCTCTCGCCATCCTGAAGTTCGCACCGCAGGGTGCGAGCGAGCCCGTCTACAAGCTCGTCGCGTCGGCCATGGCCAATGCGCGTGTCAAGGCGGATGCCCAGAACAGCTACCTCGACGAGCAGGACCTGGTCATCTCGCAGGCTTACGTCGATGAGGGAACGACCCTGAAGCGGTTCCAGCCGCGTGCACAGGGCCGGGCATTCCAGATCCTGAAGCGTACGAGCCACATCACGATCGTGCTTTCGACTCCGGATGAGTTGGTCGACGAGGTCTCGACGAGCTCGACCACCGGTTCCTCGACGAGCTCGAAGAGCAAGACGAAGGCAGGAAAGAAGTAATGGGCCAGAAAGTAAATCCGTACGGCTTCCGCCTCGGAATCACCACCGACCACGTGTCGCGCTGGTTCTCCGACTCGACCAAGCCCGGACAGCGCTACAGCGACTTCGTCGCTGAGGACGTGAAGATCCGCAACCTGCTCAAGACCACTCTTGACCGTGCTGGCGTTGCCCGTATCGAGATCGAGCGCACGCGTGATCGCGTTCGCGTCGACATCCACACGGCCCGTCCCGGTATTGTCATCGGGCGTCGCGGCGCGGAGGCGGAGCGCATCCGCTCCGACCTCGAAAAGCTTTCGGGCAAGCAGATCCAGTTGAACATCCTCGAGGTCAAGAACCCCGAGCAGGAGGCACAGCTTGTTGCCCAGGGCATCGCAGAGCAGCTGAGCGCGCGCGTCGCGTTCCGTCGCGCGATGCGCAAGGGTCTGCAGGGTGCGCAGCGCGCTGGCGCCAAGGGCGTTCGCGTGCAGGTGTCCGGTCGACTGGGTGGCGCCGAAATGAGCCGCTCGGAGTTCTACCGCGAGGGTCGGGTGCCGCTGCACACGCTTCGCGCGAACATCGACTACGGCTTCTACGAGGCACGGACCACCTTCGGCCGCATCGGCGTGAAGGTCTGGATCTACAAGGGCGACATCACGAACAAGGAGCTTGCCCGCGAGCAGGCCAACCAGAAGTCGTCGCGTCCGGAGCGCCGGGATGACCGCGGTGGTCGCGATGACCGTCCGCGCCGAGCCCCGCGTTCAGACGCCAAGGCTGCGCCGGCCGCAGCAGGAGTTGAGGCGTAACCATGTTGATTCCCCGTAAGGTCAAGCACCGCAAGCAGCACCACCCCGGCCGTAGTGGCCAGGCGACCGGTGGTACGAAGGTCTCGTTCGGCGAGTTCGGCATCCAGGCGCTCACGCCCGCGTATGTCACGAACCGCCAGATCGAGGCTGCCCGTATTGCGATGACCCGTCACATCAAGCGTGGCGGAAAGGTCTGGATCAACATCTACCCAGACCGTCCGCTCACCAAGAAGCCGGCCGAAACCCGCATGGGTTCCGGTAAGGGTTCCGTGGAGTGGTGGGTTGCCAACGTCAAGCCGGGCCGCGTGCTCTTCGAGCTCAGCGGCGTTTCCGAGGAAGTTGCCCGCGAGGCGCTCACCAGGGCCATTCACAAGCTGCCCCTCAAGGCACGCATCATCAAACGCGAGGAGGGCGGCGCATAATGGCCATCGGATCCAAGGAGCTTGCACCTGTCGAGCTCGACACTTTTGAAGACGAGCGTCTCGTCGAGGAACTGAAGAAGGCGAAGGAAGAGTTGTTCAACCTCCGCTTCCAGACCGCGACCGGCCAGCTCGAGAGCCACGGGCGACTGCGCGCTGTCAAGCGCGACATCGCGCGCATCTACACGGTCATCCGCGAACGTGAGCTGGGCATCCGCGCGACGCCCGCGCCGATCGAGGCTCCCGTGAAGGCGACCAAGAAGACCAAGAAGGCTGACGAAGCGGATGACGCGGCGGATGCCACTGAGACTGCCGAGGAGGCCAAGTAATGGCACAGGCCAAGCAAGCAGCCGGCCACGAGTCGGCAGCCCATGATGTGAAAGACGCGTCCGCGCGCGGATACCGCAAGGTGCGCCGCGGGTACGTAACGAGCGACAAGATGGACAAGACCATCACCGTTGAGGTTGAGGACCGCGTCAAGCACCCCCTCTACGGCAAGGTCATCCGCCGCACGTCCAAGGTCAAGACGCACGACGAGTCCAACTCGGCAGGCGTCGGCGACCTCGTCCTCATCAGCGAGACCCGCCCGTTGAGCGCTACCAAGCGCTGGCGCCTCGTTGAGATTCTAGAAAAGGCGAAGTAGATGCTCCAGCAGGAATCCAGAGTCAAGGTTGCCGACAACACCGGCGCCAAGGAGCTGCTCACCATTCGCGTGCTCGGCGGCTCCGGTCGTCGCTACGCGGGACTCGGCGACGTCATCGTCGCCACGGTGAAGGATGCGATCCCCGGCGGTAACGTCAAAAAGGGTGACATCGTCAAGGCGGTCATCGTGCGCACCAAGAAGGAGACCCGTCGTTCCGACGGCTCCTACATCAAGTTCGACGAGAACGCCGCAGTGATCCTCAAGGCAGACGGGGACCCCCGCGGTACCCGCATCTTCGGACCGGTCGGTCGCGAACTGCGCGACAAGAAGTTCATGAAGATCATCTCGCTGGCACCGGAGGTCATTTAGTCATGGCGAACATCAAGAAGGGTGACCTTGTACAGGTCATCAGCGGCCGCAGCGAGAAGCGCGGCGGCGACCGCGGCAAGCAGGGCCGTGTCATCGACGTGCAGGCTGAGAGAAACCGCGTGGTCGTGGAGGGTGTCAACTTCGTCACCAAGCACGTCCGCGTCGGCCAGACCCAGCGCGGCACCAAGACCGGCGGCATTGAAACGCACGAGGCACCCATCCACGTCTCGAACGTTGCCCTGGTCGACCCCAAGACCAAGAAGCCGACGCGTGTCGGATTCCGCGAGGAGGTAGTGGAGAAGGACGGCGTCAAGAAGACCGTCCGCGTCCGCTACGCCAAGAAGTCAGGTGAAGCTTTCTAATGACCGATACGAAGACTGCTGCGCCCGCTGGCAAGATCCAGCCGCGCCTCAAGCAGAAGTACCAGACCGAGATCTCGGCCCAGCTGCTGAAGGACTTCGGTTTCACGAACGTGCACCAGGTGCCCGGCCTCGTGAAGATCGTCGTCAACACCGGTGTGGGTGAGGCCGCGCGCGATGGAAAGATCATCGACGGCGCCGTCAAGGACCTCACTGCGATCACCGGCCAGAAGCCGCAGGTCACCCTGGCCCGCAAGTCGATCGCGCAGTTCAAGTTGCGTGAAGGACAGGCCATCGGCGCACACGTCACGCTTCGCGGCGACCGTGCGTGGGAGTTCCTTGACCGGCTGCTCTCACTCGCGCTTCCCCGCATCCGCGACTTCCGCGGCCTGTCGGACCGACAGTTCGATGGCAATGGCAACTACACCTTCGGTCTCACCGAGCAGGCGATGTTCCATGAGATCGACCAGGACAAGATCGACCGGGTTCGTGGATTCGACATCACGATCGTCACGACCGCGAAGAACGACGAGGAAGGCCGTGCGCTGCTCAAGGCACTCGGCTTCCCGTTCAAGAGCGCAGAGCCAACCTCCTAACCAGCGTCACCGATCGACCAGGTCGCCTCTCGTGTAACGGGTGGCGAAACCGGCCGAGATAAGGAAACAAACCAATGACAATGACAGATCCGGTCGCAGACCTGCTGACCAGACTGCGTAACGCCAACTCGGCGTACCACGAGACGGTGTCGCTGCCCAGCAGCAACCTCAAGTCGCACATTGCCGAGATCCTGAAGGCTGAGGGCTTCATCGCCGGCTGGAAGATCGAGGACGCGCGGGTGGGCAAGACACTCACGATCGACCTCAAGTACGGGCCGAACCGCGAGCGCTCCATTGTGGGCATCAAGCGCGTGTCGAAGCCCGGCCTTCGCGTTTACGCGAAGTCGACCGAAATCCCCACGGTTTTCGGTGGACTGGGCGTCGCCATCCTCTCGACATCATCCGGCCTCCTCACGGACCGCCAGGCGAGCAAGAAGGGCGTGGGTGGGGAAGTCCTCGCCTACGTGTGGTAATCGCCATGTCACGTATTGGAAGACTGCCCATCGACATTCCTGCCGGTGTCAACGTCAGCGTTGATGGCTCTGCCATCACGGTGAAGGGACCGAAGGGCGAGCTGGCGCTCACCGTAGCAAGCCCGATCGAGGTCAAACTCGAGGACGGCCAGCTGCTGGTGTCGCGGCCGGACGACGAGCGCGCATCGCGTTCGCTGCACGGGCTCACCCGCACCCTCATTGCCAACCAGATCATCGGTGTGACCGAGGGTTACACCAAGGGTCTCGAGGTCGTCGGAACCGGTTACCGCGTCGCAGCAAAGGGCAACTCGCTTGAGTTCGCTCTCGGTTTCTCGCACTCGATCACCGTTGACCCGCCCGCGGGCATCACGTTCACGGTCGAGGGCAACAACAAGGTGACCGTCAGCGGCATCGACAAGCAAGCCGTCGGCGAGGTCGCGGCCAACATTCGTAAGTTGCGCAAGCCAGAGCCCTACAAGGGCAAGGGCGTGCGTTACGCAGGCGAGGTAGTCCGCCGCAAGGCCGGAAAGAGTGGTAAGTAAAATGGGTCTCGGAACCAGAGGCAAGAGCAAGTCGGCCGCAAGGGGTCGCAGGCACGCACGCCTTCGCAAGAAGGTCGTTGGCACGCAGGCGCGTCCGCGCCTGGTTGTCACGCGATCCGCTCGCCACGTTTTCGTCCAGGTTGTCGACGACAGCAAGGGGTTCACCCTCGCATCCGCGTCCACAATGGAGTCGGATCTGCGTGGATTCAGCGGCGACAAGACCGCCAAGGCGCGCAAGGTCGGCGAACTCGTCGCCGAGCGCGCGAAGAAGGCCGGCATCGAAGCCGTTGTATTTGACCGTGGTGGAAGCAAGTACGCAGGACGCGTCGCTGCTATCGCCGAAGGAGCTCGAGAGGGTGGATTGAACCTGTGAGCACTGAAGACAGCAAGAAGGAGCAGGAAGTGACGACGGAGACTGTCGGCGCAGCTGCAGCCCCAGAGGCGGTGCCCGAGGCCGTTACGGTCGAGGCCGTCGCCACCCAGGCCGTAGTGGATGCTCCCGCAACCGACATCACGTCGGAGCCTCGTGAGGCCCGCCGTGGCGGTCGTGAGCGCAACCCGAACAGGGACCGTGGCGCTCGCGACACCGAGAAGAGCCAGTTCCTCGAGCGCGTTGTCACCATCAACCGCGTGTCCAAGGTCGTCAAGGGTGGTCGTCGCTTCAGCTTCACCGCCCTCGTGATCGTCGGCGACGGCAACGGAATGGTCGGTGTCGGCTACGGCAAGGCCCGCGAAGTCCCGACCGCGATCTCCAAGGGCGTTGAGGAAGCGAAGAAGAACTTCTTCCGTGTTCCCCGGGTCGCAGCGACGATCCCGCACCCCGTGCAGGGAGAGGCCGCAGCCGGCGTAGTGCTGTTGCGTCCCGCCGCTGCCGGTACCGGCGTTATCGCGGGTGGTCCGGTTCGCGCCGTACTCGAGTGTGCGGGCATCCACGACGTATTGAGCAAGTCGCTCGGTTCGTCGAACACCATCAATATCGTGCACGCGACCGTTGCCGCCCTCAAGTCGCTCGAGGAGCCTCGTGCGGTTGCCGCGCGTCGTGGCCTCGAGTTCGAAGATGTGGCTCCGCCGCGCCTCGTGCGTGCCGATGCAGAAGCGCGAAGCGCTGCAGCAACCGCAAAGGCAGGTGCATGATGGCCGCGAGCCTGAAGGTAACCCAGATCAAATCAAGAATCAGTGAGAAGCAGAACCAGCGTGACACGCTGCGCAGTCTCGGGCTCCGGCGGATCGGCCAGACGGTCATCCGCGAGGACAACGCCCAGAACCGCGGCTACGTCAACACGGTCGCTCACCTGGTCAAGGTCGAGGAGATTGACTAATGGCTGAAGAGAAGAAGCCAGCTGCCGCTAGTAAGGCACCAGCGAAGGCGCCAGCCAAGGCTGCGGCGACCAAGGCACCTGCGAAGGCTGCGGCGACCAAGGCACCCGCGAAGGCTGCTGCGGAAAAGGCGCCTGCGAAGGCTGCTGCGGACAAGGCTCCGGCCAAGACGACTGCGGCGAAGGCCGCTGCCGACAAGGCGCCAGCGAAAGCTGCTGCGGACAAGGCTCCTGCAAAGGCTGCCGCAACCAAGAAGCCGAAGTCGGCGGATGTTGCGCGCCAGCAGGTGCTCAAGGTTCACCACCTGAGGCCAGCCCCCGGTGCCAAGAAGGCGAAGACCCGCGTCGGACGTGGTGAAGGCTCGAAGGGCAAGACCGCGGGCCGTGGAACCAAGGGAACCAAGGCGCGCTATTCGGTGCGTCCGGGCTTCGAAGGTGGCAACCTCAACTTCGTCATGCGCACTCCGAAGCTGCGTGGGTTCAAGAACCCGTTCCGCGTCGAGTACCAGGTCGTCAACCTCGAGAAGCTTGCCGAGCTCTACCCCAAGGGCGGTGACGTCACCATCAGTGACCTCGTAGCCAAGGGTGCAGTGCGCAAGAACGAGAAGGTCAAGGTTCTTGGGTCGGGTGACATTGCGGTTAAGCTAAACGTGGCGGTCGACAAGGTCTCCGGCTCAGCAGAGCAGAAGATCGTCGCCGCAGGTGGATCCGTCAAATAGCACAAGCGTTGTGTTAGGCCGCGAGATCGGCCGAA
Organism: uncultured Actinomycetota bacterium; assembly: GCA_963848065.1. GTDB lineage: Bacteria > Actinomycetota > Actinomycetes > Actinomycetales > Microbacteriaceae > CAWKBZ01. The sequence goes on from CAWKBZ010000002.1 coordinate 1,030,975, forward strand.
AGTACGTGGTTCGGATGGAGTCATCGCGCACACCTGGTGTGTCGATGACACCATCCCGAACCTGACAAAGCAGGAGGCCTTGTGTTTAGAGCTGTCGCGCGAATTTTTCGCACGCCGGACCTTCGCCGGAAGATCGGGTTCACGCTCGGCATCGTCGCGCTGTTCCGCTTCGGGTCGTTCATCCCGGCGCCGTTCGTCGACTTCGGCAACGTCCAGACCTGCCTGCAGAGCAACGCGGGGGCATCCGGGCTTTACGAACTCGTCAACCTCTTCAGCGGCGGTGCACTGTTGCAGCTGTCTGTCTTCGCGCTCGGCATCATGCCGTACATCACCGCGTCGATCATCACGCAGCTGCTCCGTGTCGTCATTCCCCACTTCGACAGCCTGCACAAAGAGGGCCAGACCGGCCAGGCGAAGCTCACGCAGTACACCCGCTACCTGACGATCGCCCTCGCGATCCTCCAGTCGACCACCCTCATCACGGTCGCTCGCAGTGGTGCCCTGTTCGGCACGCAGACGGGCGTGCCCGAGTGCACCGCCCTGCTCACCAATGACGCGTGGTACGCAATTCTTCTCATGGTCATCACGATGACGGCCGGAACCGGTCTCATCATGTGGATGGGCGAGCTCATCACTGAACGCGGCATCGGCAACGGCATGTCCCTGCTGATCTTCGTCTCGATCGCCGCGACCTTCCCGAGCGCGCTGTGGACGATCCAGCAGGCCGAAGGCCCCGAGATCTTCATCATCGTGATCATCGTCGGACTCCTCATCATGGGAGCTGTCGTATTCGTCGAGCAGTCGCAGCGGCGCATCCCGGTGCAGTACGCGAAGCGCATGGTGGGTCGACGCACTTACGGCGGAAACAACACCTATATTCCGATCAAGGTCAACATGGCCGGCGTCGTGCCCGTCATCTTCGCGTCATCCCTCCTCTACCTGCCTGCACTCATTGCGCAGTTCAACACCCCGGCAGCGGGCGAGGCTCCCGCGGGCTGGGTAGCGTGGATCACCGCGAACCTCGTCTCGGGTGACAACCCGCTCTACATGGTCATCTACTTCCTCCTGATCGTCGGGTTCACCTACTTCTATGTCGCAATCACCTTCAACCCTGAAGAGGTCGCGGACAACATGAAGAAGTACGGCGGCTTCATCCCCGGCATCCGCGCGGGCCGCCCGACGGCCGAGTACCTCGACTACGTGCTCACGCGAGTGACGCTGCCCGGGTCGCTCTACCTCGGGCTCGTGGCCCTCATCCCGCTGTTCGCCCTTTCGCTCGTGGGCGCGAACCAGAACTTCCCCTTCGGTGGCGCGAGCATTCTCATCATCGTCGGTGTCGGACTCGAGACCGTCAAGCAGATCGACTCGCAGTTGCAGCAGCGCCACTACGAGGGTCTGCTGCGATGAGGCCGGATGGAACGCGGTTCCTCCTCATTGGTCCTCCCGGCGCGGGCAAAGGCACACAGGCCGCAAGGCTGGCGGCCGCCTACGGCATCCCGGCGATCTCAACCGGTGACATTTTTCGCAGCAATGTGAAGCAGGGTACGGAGTTGGGCACGCAGGCCAAACAGTACATGGATGCCGGCGACAACGTGCCCGACAGTCTTACCAATGCGCTCATCCGTGACCGTCTTGAAGATCCCGATGCGCACGGAGGTTTCCTGCTCGACGGTTACCCACGCACCGCTGACCAGGTGAGAGAGCTCGACGAATTCCTCGCGAGCCATGGAACCTCGCTGGATTCGGTCGTCGAACTCGTGGCTGATCCGGATGTCGTCGTCGAGAGACTGCGCAAGCGTGCGATCGACCAGGGCCGCAGCGATGACGACGAATCTGTTGTGCGCCATCGGCTCGATGTCTACCAGGAGCAGACGGCACCGCTCATCGACATCTACGACGAGCGCGGCCTCCTCGTGAAGGTGGACGCCATCGGCGCCATCGACACGGTGACTGAGCGAATCACCGCTGCACTGGGGATCCGTGGACTCGGCCTGGCCGAAGCGGAAGTATAGATTCTCAGGTGGCGCGAACGCTGATCTTGGCCTAAGCTTGATCTTTGGTGTCTGAGGCCTGTTCGCGCATGCCCGAAACATCACCATCCACCCGCATGACCAGCAATCAACAACTTTTAGCGACGAAGAGGCAATGGCCAAAAAAGACGGTGTCATCGAGATTGAGGGCGCAGTTGTCGAAGCTCTGCCCAACGCGATGTTTCGCGTTGAGTTGACCAACGGACACAAAGTACTCGCCCACATTTCGGGCAAGATGCGTCAGCACTACATCCGCATCCTCCCTGAGGACCGCGTGATCGTGGAGCTGAGCCCTTACGACCTGACCCGTGGCCGTATCGTCTACCGCTACAAGTAAGACTGCCGGAAAGTAACGGCCGGATTTCGGTCACTGAGCTTGTCGAAGTGCGACAGGCTCGACCACCGAGACACGGTACGAAGACAGCGAAGAGAGAAACACCATGAAGGTCAACCCAAGCGTCAAGCCGATCTGCGACAAGTGTCGCGTGATCCGCCGCCACGGCAACGTGATGGTCATCTGCAAGAGCGACCCGCGTCACAAGCAGCGCCAGGGCTAGCGAACTACCGGTGGTCGAGCTTGTCGAGACCTCGCACAACTAAATACAGCGCACGATAGCAACACCAGAAACTCCGGATCTCGGTCTCGACAAGCTCGACCACCGCAGATTTGAAGGGACACCATCGGTTGGAGGCCGGTGCACCGGTGCTGCTACAGACCTCCACTCACTACAGGAGAAACACCATGGCACGTCTTGCCGGGGTCGACATCCCGCGCGACAAGCGCGTCGAAGTCGCACTGACATACATCTACGGCGTTGGCCGCACGAGGGCACTCAAGACCCTCGCCGACACCGAAATCGATGGAAATGTGCGCGTAAAGGACCTGAGCGACGAACAGCTCATTGCCCTTCGCGACTACATCGAAGGTAACTACAAGGTTGAGGGTGACCTCCGTCGCGAGGTGGCCGCCGACATCCGCCGCAAGGTCGAGATCGGGAGCTACGAGGGTGTTCGCCACCGTCGCGGCCTTCCCGTGCGCGGCCAGCGCACCAAGACCAATGCTCGTACCCGCAAGGGTCCGAAGCGCACCGTTGCAGGCAAGAAGAAGGCCAGGTAGTAGATCATGGCAGCACCAAAGTCGGCCGCTCGCAAGCCGCGTCGTAAAGAGAAGAAGAACGTCGCTGTGGGCCAGGCCCACATCAAGTCGACCTTCAACAACACCATCGTCACCATCACCGACCCGTCCGGTGCCGTGCTCAGCTGGGCATCGTCTGGCACCGTCGGCTTCAAGGGGTCCCGCAAGTCGACCCCGTATGCCGCGCAGATGTCAGCGGAGTCCGCTGCCCGCCAGGCGCAGGAGCACGGGGTCAAAAAGGTTGACGTGTTCGTCAAGGGACCGGGTTCCGGTCGCGAGACAGCAATCCGCTCGCTTCAGGCCGCAGGCCTCGAGGTTGGCGTCATCAGCGATGTGACGCCGCAGGCGCACAACGGATGCCGCCCGCCGAAGAGGCGCCGCGTCTAACACTTCGCCGGTCGAGTAGCCGCTTGCGGCGTATCGAGACCCAGGTTTCGATACGGCCTGACGGCGTACTCAACCAGCGGATCTCGACAAGCTCGATCACCGACAGGCTCGATCACCGAATCACCACCAAGCTCGATCACCGAATAACTCAACAGCTAGAACCGACGGGCCAGCCACCCGTCGCGCCCCAAGTGTCATATAGCGGACACTTCGCCGAAAGGAATACCCAGTGCTCATTGCACAGCGCCCCACTCTTGCCGAAGAGAACATCTCCGAATTCCGTTCACGGTTCGTTATCGAACCCCTCGAACCCGGTTTCGGTTACACCCTGGGCAACTCGCTTCGCCGCACCCTTCTCTCGTCCATTCCTGGTGCTGCTGTCACGAGCATCCGCATCGACGGTGTGCTTCACGAGTTCAGCACCGTGCCAGGGGTCAAGGAAGATGTGACCGAGGTCATCCTCAACATCAAGAGCCTGGTTGTCTCGAGCGAGCACGACGAGCCGATCACGGCCTACCTGCGCAAGCAGGGCGCCGGGCAGGTCACGGCTGCTGACATCTCGGCTCCGGCCGGGGTGGAGATCCACAACCCGGAGCTTGTCATCGCGACGCTCAACGACAAGGCGCGTTTCGAGCTCGAACTCACCATCGAGCGCGGGCGCGGCTATGTTTCGGCAACCCAGAACCGCAGTGAGTTCAGTGAAGCCGGCCAGATTCCGGTCGACTCGATCTACTCACCCGTTCTCAAGGTCACCTACCGTGTCGAGGCCACCCGTGCCGGTGAGCGCACCGACTTCGACCGCCTGGTCGTGGATGTCGAGACCAAGTCCGCGATCACCCCGCGTGACGCGATTGCCTCGGCCGGTCGCACTCTGACCGAACTCTTCGGGCTCGCGCGCGAGTTGAACACCGCCGCTGAGGGCATCGAGATCGGCCCCGCGCCGGTGGATGCCGTGCTCTCGAGCGAGCTGAGCATGCCGATCGAAGACCTCGACCTTTCGGTGCGCAGCTACAACTGCCTCAAGCGCGAGGGCATCAACACCGTGAGCGAACTGGTCGCGCTGTCGGAGATGCAGCTCATGAACATCCGCAATTTCGGACAGAAGTCGGTTGACGAGGTCAGGGACAAGCTCATCGAGATGGGTCTCTCGCTCAAGGACTCGGTGCCCGGGTTCGACAGCGCGCACTTCTACGGCGGCGACGACGACGACGAGAACAACTAGGTTCGTCGTTCGCGGCAGCCTGACACTTTTGACAACGGAGAAACGTACTAATGCCCAAGCCAACTAAGGGACCGCGCCTCGGCGGCGGACCGGCGCACGAGCGCCTCATGCTTGCCAACCTGGCGGCTGCCCTGTTCACCCACAAGAGCATCAAGACGACCGAGACGAAGGCCAAGCGCCTGCGTCCGGTGGCCGAGCGGCTGATCACCTTCGCCAAGCGCGGAGACCTTCACGCTCGTCGGCGCGTGCTCGCGACGATTGGTGACAAGGGCGTCGTGCACGAGTTGTTCACCGAGATCGCACCGCTTGTTGAGCACCGCGAAGGCGGATACACGCGCATCACGAAGCTCGGCTTCCGCAAGGGCGACAACGCTTCCATGGTGCAGATCGAGCTAGTGCTTGAGCCGGTCAACGCCAAGCCGAAGAGCGCGAAGCCGAAGTCACAGCCGAAAGCAACGCCCGCCGCTGCCGACGAGACTCCCGCGGAGGAGACCGAGGTTGAGGCTCCCGAGGCTGAGGAACCAGCTGAAGTGGATGCTGCGGAAACCGAAGCACCGGCCGAGGTCGAGGCCGAATCCGGGGACGAGGCCGAGACCCCTGCCGACGAGGCTCCTGCCGACGAGGCCACCGAGGACGACAAGTAGCAGCAGACGATCAGCGAGACCCCGCCCTTGCCGGGCGGGGTCTCGCTGTTTGAATTACTCTTGAGTCCGTGACCGAGACCCCCCTCTCCCAGCGCGTTACAGCTCCCACCGAGGCATCCATAGCACCCGTCGCCGGCGTCACGTGGCGGGCGGCGACGACGGCAGACATCGATGCGATAACAGAGTTGGCCCAGGCGGCCGACCGGGTCGATCATCCGCGGTTTCTGACAACTCGCGAAGAGATCGCCGAGGAGTTCGAGAGCTCCCACTTCCACGCAGCGAGCGACAGTCTCGTTGCCATCGCCGCCGACGACAGCATGGTGGCTTACGGCCTCGTCGTCCTGAGCCCGGGGCAGGAAACGCTCGTGCGTTCCATCGTCTTCGGAGCCGTGCACCCGCAGTGGCGGGGCAGGGGTGTCGGTCGCGCACTCCTCGACTGGCAGGAACAGCGCGCTCTGCAGCAGCTCGCGTCATCGCCGAAGACCCTGCCCGGCTGGATCATGACTTACGCTGAAGAGACTTCGCACTCGGCCATCCGACTGCTGCAGCGAGCCGGCTTCGGCATCGCCCGCTACTACTCGGAGCTTCAGAGGATGCTGAACGAGCAACTGCCGTTGATAGATCCGCCCGCAGGCATCGTGCTCGAACGACTTGCCGAAGCGGATGTCGAAGCGCTGCGTCTCGCGAGGAACGATTCGTTCCGTGACCACTTCGGCAGCCAGCCGACCCTCGAAGAACAGTGGCAGCAGTTCATGAGACGAAGCACCACCCGCCACGACCTGTCCTTCGTCGCCAAATCTGACGACGGACAGATCGCGGGCTTCGTGGTCTCGACCGTGAACCCCGACGATTGGGAGCCGCTGGGGTTCTCGCACGCCTACATCGACCTGGTCGGTGTGACGAGGGCTTTCAGGGGCAGGGGAATTGCGCCGGCGCTGCTCGCTCACACCCTGGCGGCTTTCAGGGATGAGGGTCTGGAGGGCGCGGTTCTCGACGTCGACACCGAGAGTCCGACCGGCGCGCATTCGCTGTACGAACGGGTGGGTTTTCGCGAGGTTTCACGCAGCATCAACTTCACCAAGGTGTTCTGATTCTTAGCTGCCGCCGATAGCGTTGGCTAATGGCGAGTGATGCGGTCGTGCTGGAGGTTCCCGGACCTGAGGGCGTGCGCGAGGTTCGCATCTCAAGTCCGACTCGCGTGCTGTGGCCCGAACGGGGTATCACGAAGCTCGACCTCGCCAACTACCTGGTCACCGTGGCGGAGCCGTTCGTCGCTGCGAACGGTGACCGGCCGCTGTCGCTGCAGAGATTCCCCGGCGGTGTGGATGGCGAACAGTTCTTCTCCAAGAATCCTCCCAAGGGCGCGCCAGACTTCATCCGCTCGGTGATGGTTGTGTACCCGAGCGCTCGCTCGCATCCGCAGCTCGTCATCGATGAGATCGCGGCGGCGGTGTGGGCGGCCCAGATGAACACGATCGTGTTCCACCCGTGGCCGTCGCGCACGGCGAACACCGACAACCCCGACCAACTGCGGATCGACCTCGACCCGCAGCCGGGAACCGACTACTCCGACGCCGTCGGAGTTGCCCATGAGTTGCGTGAGGTGCTCGCTGAGGCGGGACTGACAGCGTTCGTGAAAACGTCCGGCAACAGGGGTCTGCACGTCTTCGCACCGATCGAACCGACCCACGAGTTCCTCGATGTCCGGCACGCGGTCATCGCCGCGTCGCGCGAACTGGAGCGGCGGATGCCCGACACGGTCACGACGTCCTGGTGGAAGGAGGAGCGTGGCGAGAAGATCTTCGCCGACTTCAACCAGGCCAATCGCGACCGCACCATGGCGGGCGCGTACAGCCCGCGACCGTTGCCCCACGCGCCCGTATCGACGCCGCTTGAGTGGGACGAACTCTCCCACGTTGAGCCGGCCGATTTCACCGTGCTCACCGTGCCGAAGCGCCTCGAGGAGGTCGGCGATCCGTGGGCGAGAATGCACGAGCAGCCGGGAACGATCGACACGCTGCTCGAGTGGTGGCAGAGGGATCTCGATTCCGGCCTGGGCGAACTGCCCTTCCCGCCCGACTACCCGAAGATGCCGGGGGAGCCGCCCCGCGTGCAGCCCAGCCGGGCGAAGAAGGTGGACTCTCCCGCTGATTGAGCTTGTGCTTCGCTGATTGAGCTTGTCGAAATCTCACCAGCGAGCTACGCCAGCACCTCATTGAGGTCGTACGCCACGGGAACCTCCAGTTGTTCGAACGTGCAGCTGCGAGCATCCCGATCCGGCCGCCAGCGATTGAACTGCACCGTGTGCCGGAAGCGAGAGCCCTCCATCTGGTCGTAGCGAACCTCGATCACGCGTTCCGGCCTGAGCCTCACGAACGACACGTCCTTGCCAGAGGAGAACCGGCTGCGATCGGTTTCACCCCTGACGGCGCCGCCCGACTCGTCACGCTCGACGAGGGGCGCGAGCTCTTCGACGAGTTCGAGCCGACGAACGTCGGAGAAGGCGGATGCGCCGCCCACGTTCCGCAGCTCGCCGTCGCTGTCATAGAGCCCGAGCAGCAGGGAACCAACTCCCTGCCCGCTCTTGTGCACCCGGTATCCGAGCAGCACAGTGTCGGCGGTGCGGGCGTGCTTGGTCTTGAACATCGTGCGCTTGCCCGGAGTGTATGCGCCCGCGAGCGACTTCGAGATCACGCCGTCGAGCCCCGCGCCCTCGAACCGTTCGAGCCAGGCCTTCGCGAGCTCAACATCGGGTGTCGCCTGCGTGAGATGCAGGGGAGCGGATGCCTCGGCGAGAAGTTCCTCGAGCAGCGCCCGCCGCGCGCTGAATGGTTCATCGAGCAGTGACCGCTTCTCGAACGAGAGCAGGTCGAAAGCGACGAACGAGGCCGGAGTTTCCACGGAGAGCTTCTGCACGCGGCTGTCCGCCGGGTGGATGCGCTGCGACAACGCCTCCCAGTCGAGCCGCTCGTTGCCAGCCTCGCCCTGGCGCACAATGAGTTCCCCGTCGAGCACGCACGGCGCGGGGAGTTGCCGCCGCAGGAACTCGACCACCTCGGGGAAGTAGCGGGTGAGCATCTTGGAGCCGCGACTGCCGAGTTCGACGTGCGTGCCGTCGTAGTAGGCGATCGCGCGGAACCCGTCCCATTTGGGCTCGTAGACGAGGCCGCCGTCGACCTTGTCGGGTGGGGGTACGGCATCCACTGCCTTGGCAAGCATGGGTGTCACGGGGAATCCCTCTGGGTACTCCATCCTTCGATCATCCCGCGAAAACTTCGACAATGCGCCTCTTTGTTGACGATGCGCCTTCTGTAGCAGGCGCTTCGACAACAAACAAGTGCATTGTCGAGGGGGCGGTGGGGGTGGAGGGGCGGGGTGGATAAACTCGCAGGGTGAGCGACGAGGGAACCACGCGCCTTCGGCTCGACATCGCCTACGACGGCACGGCGTTCTCAGGCTGGGGAAAGCAGCCGAAACTCCGCACGGTGCAGGGCGAGCTCGAGTCCGCGATCGCGACAGTGTTCAGCCGGTTCGGACCATCGCCCACCCTCACCGTCGCCGGACGAACGGATGCCGGTGTGCACGCGACCGGGCAGGTCGCCCATCTCGACCTCACGCCGGAGCAACTCGACAGCCTGAGCAAACCGCACGGCCGACCCGGCGATCGACCGAACGGTCCGCAGGCGCTCGCGCGGCGACTCAACGGCATCGCGGGCCTCAACAGCGATGTGTACGTGCGCTCGGTCACGCTTGCCCCGCCCGGGTTCGATGCCCGCTTCTCGGCGGTGTGGCGCCGGTACGAATACCGGGTCGCGGATGCCCGTGCCGAACGCAACCCGCTCACCAGAAACCACGTGCTGTGGCTCCCCGTCGAACTCGATGTCGATGCGATGAATGCGGCGGCACAGCAGCTTCTCGGTCTCCACGATTTCGCCGCATACTGCAAGCCGCCGCCGGAGGGATCGACCACAATCCGCACCCTGCAGGAGTTCACCTGGGAGCGCGGCGAGAGCGGTGTGCTGCTCGCCCGATTGAAGGCGGATGCCTTCTGCCACAGCATGGTGCGCTCGCTCGTCGGCGCGACCATCCCGGTCGGCGAGGGCCGCTACGACGAGGAGACCCCGGCGAGCATCCTGCGCGCGGGAGAGCGTACAAGCGCGTTCAAGGTGCTGCCGGCGAAGGGACTTGTGCTCGTTGAGATCGGCTACCCACCGGATGACGAGCTGGCGACCAGGGCAGAGCAGACGAGAGCCCGTCGACCGGCAATTGACCGGGATGAGCTGACCGACTAAGGTAGACCCTTGGTGTCTGCACCCCAGTGTGCGTCACTCGAACTTGAGCCCTCCACCGGCACTGTTCCTTTTCGCATCGCGACGGAACGTCCACGGAGTGGGATTCACGATCACCTCATTTCGACAAAGAAAGCAGTACAACTGTGACTCGTACGTTCTCACCCAAGCCCGCTGATGTTAAGCGTGAGTGGGTCATCATCGACGCGACCGACATCGTTCTCGGTCGTCTGGCCAGCCACGCCGCCACCCTGCTGCGCGGCAAGCACAAGCCCACCTTCGCCCCGCACATGGACATGGGTGACTTCGTCATCATCGTCAACGCGGAGAAGATCGCGCTCACCGGAGCGAAGCTCGAGCAGAAGAAGGCGTACCGCCACTCCGGCTACCCGGGCGGGCTGAAGGCGACCAGCTACGTGGAGATGCTCGACAAGCACCCGACCCGTGCGGTCGAGAAGGCAATCCGCGGCATGCTCCCGAAGAACTCGATTGGTCGCGCCCAGCTCACCAAACTCAAGGTCTACGCAGGCCCGGAGCACCCGCACGCTGCGCAGCAGCCGAAGCCGTACACCCTCACCCAGGTCGCTCAGTAGCACCGGCCAAGCAGAAGACTAAGGACTTAGAAACCGTGGCGAAGATCGAAGACATCATCGAAGAGGCTCCCGAGAGCTTCACGACCGAATCCCCGGCGGTGGAGGCACCCAAGGTTCCCCGCGCCGTACTCAACGTTCCCGGCGCGGCCGTCGGCCGGCGCAAGCAGGCCATCGCGCGCGTGCGCCTCATCCCCGGTGGCGGCACCATCACCGTAAACGGTCGCACGTTGGAGGAGTACTTCCCGAACAAGCTGCACCAGCAGCTCATCAACGACCCGTTCAAGGTGCTCGATCTGCTCGGTAGCTATGACGTGATCGCCAAGATCACCGGTGGCGGACCCTCCGGACAGGCCGGCGCGCTGCGCCTCGGCATTGCGCGCTCCCTCAACCAGATCGATCTTGAGAACAACCGCGCGACCCTCAAAAAGGCCGGCTTCCTCTCCAGGGACGCACGGGTCAAGGAGCGCAAGAAGGCCGGTCTCAAGAAGGCCCGCAAGGCTCCCCAGTTCTCGAAGCGCTAAGGCTCCTCTCCCCACGGAGAGCAACCGACCATGCCTCGAATATTCGGTACGGACGGCGTGCGGGGTCTCGCGAACGGTGACCTCACGGTCGACCTCGCGCTTGGCCTCGCCCGTTCCGCCGCAGTGGTGTTTGCGCAGGGCAAGCGTGCGACCGAGCGTCGCGAAGCCGGGCGGCGCCCCGTCGCCGTTGTCGCGCGCGACCCGAGAATCTCGGGCGAGTTCATTTCGGCGGCAGTGTCGGCGGGCCTCGCGAGTTCCGGTTTCGACGTGCTCGACGCGGGGGTGCTCCCCACGCCCGCAGCCGCGTTCCTGGTAGCGGACATCGACGCCGACTTCGGCGTGATGATTTCGGCATCCCACAACCCCGCACCGGACAACGGGATCAAGTTCTTCGCGTCAGGGGGGCGCAAGCTGCCCGACGAGGTCGAAGACCGCATCGAGGAAGCCCTCCACACCGAGAAGCTCATGCCCACGGGCGAGCACGTCGGCCGCATCCGCCGTTTCGCGGATGCTGAGGACCGGTACGTCGTTCACCTTCTCGGTTCGCTGCCGCATCCGCTCGATGGACTGCACGTGGTGCTCGATTGCGCCAACGGCGCCGCAGCGGGGGTATCGCCGGAGGTTTTCACCGACGCAGGAGCCCGAGTCACTGTGATCGGCGCCGAGCCGGATGGCAACAACATCAACGACGGCGTCGGTTCGACTCACCTCGACGGGCTGGCGAAGTCTGTTCTTGAGCACGGTGCCGACGTGGGCATCGCCCACGATGGCGATGCCGACCGCTGCCTGGCAGTGGATGCCGCAGGCAACATTGTCGACGGCGACCAGATCATGGCGATCCTCGCCAACTCAATGGCGGACCGCGGCTCGCTCGTCGACAACACCCTCGTCACGACGGTCATGAGCAACCTCGGGCTGCGCAGGGCGATGGCGGAAGTCGGCATCCGCGTCATCGAAACCAAGGTGGGCGACCGTTACGTACTCGAAGCCCTCAACGAGCACGGCCTCTCGCTCGGCGGTGAGCAGAGCGGCCACCTGATCATGACTGAGTTCGCCACCACGGGCGACGGCATCCTCACGGGCCTGCACCTCGTTGCCGAGATGGCGCGAACCAAGAAGTCGCTCGCCGAATTGGCCTCGATCATGACGGTGTACCCGCAGACTCTTGTCAATGTGCGCGACGTCGACCACCACGCTCTCGAAGCCGACACAGTGATCGCCGATGCGGTGCGCGCGGCGGAGGCGTCCCTTGGCGACACCGGCCGGGTGCTGTTGCGGCCATCCGGAACCGAGCCGATGGTGCGGGTCATGGTGGAGGCGCAGGAGCAGGAGACCGCCGACCGGGTCGCCAACGAACTCGCAGAGGTCGTGAAGGCGCGTCTGGCCCACTGAGTGCTGTGCGAGTGGGGAGCGAGACCCGGGATCACTTCGACAGGCTCAGTACGGATCTCGACAAGCTCGATCACCGGAGGGCTCGATCACCGGATCTCGACAAGCTCGATCACCGGAGGCCTCGATCACCGGAGCGGCTCAGATCTTGCGCAGGAGCACCGTCGAGACGGTGTGATCCGCCTTCTTCCTCAGCACAAGGGACGCACGCGCGCGGGTCGGCAGGATGTTGTTCACGAGGTTCGGCTCGTTGATCGACGACCAGATCTGCTGCGCCCGCGCGATGGCGTCATCCTCGCTGAGATCGGCGAATCGACGGAAGTACGACGAGGGGTTGGTGAAGGCGCCACGCTGCAGTGAGAGAAAGCGGTCCACGTACCATCTGGCGATATCGCTCGTGCGGGCATCCACATAGATCGTGAAGTCGAACAGGTCGCTCACGGCGAGCCCGTGCCCGGGAGCGGGCGGTTGAAGCACGTTGAGTCCCTCGACGATGAGGATGTCTGGACGCCGCACGACAATTTCTGCGTCGGGAGTGATGTCGTATTTCAGGTGCGAGTAGAAAGGCGCACGCACCTCACCGGCCCCGCTCTTCACCTTGGTGACGAAGCGAAGCAGCGCCCTTCGGTCGTAACTCTCGGGGAAACCCTTGCGCTCCATGATGCCGCGGCGTTCGAGTTCGGCGTTGGGCAGAAGGAAGCTGTCAGTGGTAACGAGTTCGACGCGGGGCGTGTCATCCCATCTCGCGAGCAGTTCCCGCAGGAGACGCGCGATCGTCGACTTGCCCACGGCGACCGAACCAGCGACCCCGATGACGAATGGCGTGTGCTGTGCGCGCTGGCCCAGGAAGTCACTCGTCGAACGATGCAGGTTGCGCGCGCCGACCGCGTAGAGGTTGAGCAGCCGGCTCACAGGCAGGTAGACCTCGCTGACCTCGCGCAGGTCGAGCACGTCGCCGAGTCCGCGCAACTGTACGAGTTCCGTCTCGGTGAGGGGAAGCTCCATGTTCGGGGCCAGTTCGGCCCAGTTGCGCCGGTCGATCTCGGTGAAAGGCGAATCGTTGCCGCCGGCGTGTGACAGGTCAGACATCGAAGTAAACGTTACTGCCAATCCGCGCGCCGGGGCGGTCGGGTGCCCAGCGCGGCCGCCCGGCGACAGTCCGGCTAGGATTGGCGGCATGTGTGGAATCGTGGGATATGTGGGTCCCAACAGCAGTCTTGACGTGTTGCTTGCGGGCCTGAGTCGTCTCGAATACCGCGGGTACGACTCCGCCGGAGTGGCCGTGATCGGCGCAGACGGCGCCATCGGAACCCGCAAGCGCGCCGGCAAGCTCAAGGCGCTCCTCGACGACCTCACGGGCGAGCCGCTCGCGGACGGCCAGACCGGTATCGGGCACACCCGCTGGGCAACCCATGGCGGACCGACCGACGGCAACGCGCACCCGCACCTCGGCGACGACGGCAAACTCGCCCTCATCCACAACGGGATCATCGAGAACTTCGCCACCCTCAAGCAGGAACTGCTCGATTCCGGAGCTGTCTTCGAGAGTGAGACCGACACCGAGGTCGCCGCGATTCTCGTCGGGCGCGAGTACCAGGCCACGGGCGATCTCACCGAGAGCCTGCGCCGCGTGGTCGCGCGCCTCGAGGGAGCTTTCACCCTGCTCGTCGTTCACGAGGATCGCCCCGGAATCGTCGTGGGCGCTCGCCGTAACTCGCCGCTTGTCATCGGTCTGGGCGACGGCGAGAACTTCCTCGGCTCCGATGTCGCCGCGTTCGTCGGTTTCACCCGCAGGGCGGTCGAGATCGGCCAGGACCAGATCGTCACCATTCGCCCCGACTCGGTGCTCGTCACCGACTTCGACGGCGCACCGGTCGAGACCCACGAGTATGACGTCGCCTGGGATGCCTCAGCATCCGAAAAGGGCGGCTGGTCGAGCTTCATGGCGAAGGAAATCAGCGAAGAGCCGGATGCCGTCGCCAACACCCTGCGCGGCCGCATTGTCGACGGCGCAGTTTCGCTGCCAGAGCTGGAGACCCTGGATGACGCTGTGCTTGCCGGCATCGAACGCGTCATCATTATCGCCTGCGGCACCGCAGCGTACGCCGGCATGCTCGGCAAGTACGCCATCGAGAAGTGGGCACGCGTGCCGGTGGAGGTGGATCTCTCGCATGAGTTCCGCTACCGCGAGCCCGTGATCAACGACCGCACCCTCGTCGTCTCGATCAGCCAGTCGGGTGAGACGATGGACACGCTGATGGCAGTGAGGTACGCCGTCGAATCAGGTGCGCGTGTGCTGTCGATCTGCAACACCCAGGGTGCGTCGATCCCTCGCCAGTCCGATGCGGTCATCTACACCCACGCTGGTCCGGAGGTCGCCGTGGCATCCACCAAGGCGTTCGTCGCCCAGGTGACGGCCCAGTACCTGCTCGGCCTGCACCTCGCCCGCGTTCGTGGGTCGATGACCGCCGATGAGATTTCGCTCCAGCTCAACGAACTGCAGGCGATGCCGGTCAAGCTTGCCGAGGCCATCACCGCTTCCGCGCACATCGGTGAGATGGCCCGCTGGATGTCTGACACCCGTTCCGTTCTCTTCCTCGGTCGTCACGCGGGCTACCCGGTGTCGCTCGAGGGTGCGCTGAAACTCAAGGAGCTTGCATACATCCACGCGGAGGGGTTCGCCGCGGGTGAACTCAAGCACGGCCCTATCGCCCTCATCGAGCCCGGCCAGATCGTCTTCGTGATCGTGCCGAGCCCGCGCGACCCCGACTCGCTGCATAAGAAGGTCGTGTCGAACATCCAGGAGATCCGGGCGCGGGGTGCGCGCGTCATCGCCATCGCGGAATCGGGCGACGCAGCCATTCCGCCGATCGCAGACGAGGTCATCCGCATTCCGCTGGCACCTCCGCTGTTCGAGGCGCTGCTCGCCGTCGTTCCGCTGCACGTGTTCGCCATGGAACTGGCATCCGCGAAGGGCCTGGATGTCGACCAGCCGCGCAACCTCGCCAAGTCCGTCACCGTCGAGTAACGCGGTGATCGTCGGCATCGGGGTCGACGTGGTCGATCTGGCGCGCTTCGAACGGGCGGTGGACCGAACGCCCGCACTGCGGGAACGGTTGTTCACCGCGGACGAGCGGATGCTTCCCACCCGCTCGCTCGCGGCCCGCTTCGCCGCGAAGGAAGCGCTCATCAAGGCCCTCGGCGACTCGCACGGAGTCACCTGGCACGACCTCGAAGTGGTCTCGGATGGCGACCGGAATCCGTCCTTCGTGCTGCGCAATGCCGCCGCCGAAATTCTGGAACGACAGGGAATCTCCCGCGTGCACCTCTCGATGTCGCATGACGCCGGGATCGCGATCGCCTACGTCGTGGCGGAAGCATGACCGCACGCCCGCTGCGCGAGGCCCGCATCGATCTTGACGCGGTGAGGTCGAACATCGCCGTGCTGCGCGGGGTGAGTGCTCCCGCGCAGAGCATGGTCATCGTGAAGGCGGCCGGGTACGGCCACGGTGCGCTGCCGGTAGCACGCGCGGCCCTCGACGCCGGTGCCGAGTGGCTGGGTGTTGCCGACATCGCTGAGGCACTCGGCCTGCGTGCCGCCGGCATCACGGCGCCGATTCTCGCCTGGCTGCACGGCCCGAACCCCGAATTCGGGGGCGCCATCGCCGCCGGGGTGGATATCGGCATCAGTTCGCTCGCGCAGCTCGACGCGGTGGCTGCTGCGTCATCATCCGCTGTCGTCCAGTTGAAGCTCGACACGGGGCTGGGGCGCAATGGCGTCGAAGTGTCCGAGTGCGCTGCGGTGTTCGAACGGGCGGCCGCCCACGAACGCGCGGGCCGCATCCGCGTGCGGGGAATTTTCAGCCATCTCGCCAACGCAAGCGAGCAGGACGACCTCGAGCAGGTGCGCGTATTCGAGCAACTGCTGGACCAGGCAGCGGATGCCGGACTCACCCCCGAGCTGCGTCACCTTGCTGCGACGGCCGGCGCACTGCGCGTGCCGACGTCACGGTTCGACCTCGTGCGCCTCGGCATCGGCGTGTATGGCCTGTCGCCGTTCGAAGACGAGGACTCGGCCTCGCTCGGCCTTCGGCCGGCCATGGAGCTGAGCGCCGACATCGTCGCCGTCAAGCGCGTGCCGGCGGGCAGCGGAGTGTCGTACGGCTACACCTACCGGACGGAGGCGGAGTCGAGGCTCGCGCTCATTCCGCTCGGCTACGCGGACGGCATCCCGAGGCAGGCGTCCTCGCGCGGGCCGGTGTCGATCAACGGGCGCCGCTACACCGTCAGCGGACGCGTTGCGATGGACCAGCTCGTCGTCGACCTGGGCTCCGACACCGCGGAGGTCGGCGACCGCGCGGTGATCTTCGGCGACCCGGGTGCGGGCGTTCCCTCCGCCGATGACTGGGGGAGGGCCGCGGGCACCATCAACTACGAGATCGTCACGCGCATCGGACCCAGGGTGACGCGGAGCTACACGCCATGAGATCGCTGGTGATCAACACCCCGGAGGCGATGGAGGCTCTCGGCGCGCGGGTTGCCCGGCAGTTGCGCGCGGGTGACCTGGTCGCCCTCAACGGCGAACTGGGTGCGGGCAAGACGACGCTCACCAGGGGCCTCGGTGTTGCACTGGGTGTTCGCGGAACAATCACGAGCCCCACGTTCGTGCTGGCACGAACGCATCCGCGCGAGGGCGGTGGCGCGCCGCTCGTACACGTCGACGCGTACCGGCTGTCCAACCCGATCGAACTCGACGACCTCGACATCGACTTCGAGGGATCGATCGTCGTCGTCGAGTGGGCTGGCGGCATGCTCGATGCGGTCGCAGACACCTGGCTCAGCGTCGACATCGTGCGGCCGGTCGGAGGAGAGGAAACGAGCGACGGCGTCGAACCGCGCGAGGTGACGCTCACCGCACACGGCGAGCGCTGGCGCAACCTGGAGTGGGCCGATGCTGCTCGCGATTGACACCTCGACCGGCACGAGTGTCGCGATCGTCGACAACGGAACGGTGCTCGCCGAACGAACCGAAACCGACACGCGACGGCACGCCGAGGTGATCGGCACCCTCATCCAGGAATGCCTGACGGAGACGGATGCCGCCTCCTCCGACCTGGGCGGGGTCGCCGTCGGCATGGGCCCCGGCCCCTTCACGGGCCTGCGCGTCGGCATCGCCGCCGCTCGCGCCTTCGCCTTCGGAGCCGGGCTGCCGCTGCACCCCGTGAACAGCCACGACGCGGTGGCCCTCGGCACCCGGGAGCGGATGCTCGTCGTGAGCGACGCGCGGCGCCGTGAGGTTTACTGGTCGGTGTACTCGGGCTCCGACGCGTACGGGCTGCCCCGGCGTGACGCCGGTCCCGGACTCGCACGGCCCGAAAACCTGGCGGGAGAGATTGACGACCTCGCGACGTATCGGCGAGTCGACGTCGAGTGGGTGCGGGGGGCATCCATCGGCCTGCTCGCCGAAGCGCTGCTGCGAAACAACCGGCCCTTCGCCGGCGATGAGGCGCTCTACCTCCGGTCGCCGGATGTCACCCTCTCCGCCGGGCCGAAGCGGGTGAGCTGATGGCCTGGCAGTTGCGCGTGGCCGGCGTCGACGATCTCGATGCGATCATGGCCATCGAGACGGCGACATTCGTGGCGGATGCGTGGTCGAGCGACGCGATGCGGGCCGAGCTTGCGAACCCGCACTGTTACTACCTCGTCGCCTTCCATCCTGAATCGCCGGAGCACATCGAAGGCTACGCGGGGCTGCTCGCTCCGCGCAAAAGTGGCGACGCAGACATCCAGACGATCGCCGTGGCAGCGAGCGCGCGTCGCCAGGGACTCGGGCGGATGCTCGTGCAGTCGCTCATCGGCGAAGCACGAACACGGGGTGCGCGCGTTGTCTTCCTCGAAGTCCGTGCGGACAACCCAGCGGCCCAGGAGCTCTACACCTCGCTCGGGTTCGATCGGATCGCGCTTCGGCCGAAGTACTACCAGCCGGAGGGTGTCGATGCCGTGGTGATGCGACTCGAGATCGCCCCGCTTGGATTGGCGCCGGCGTCATGAGGGAGGTGTTGGTACTCGGCATCGAGACGAGCTGCGACGAGACGGGGGTCGGGATCGTTCGCGGCACGACACTGCTCGCCAACGTCATCTCCTCCTCGATGGAAGAGCACGCCCGCTACGGCGGCGTCGTGCCCGAAGTTGCTGCCCGCGCCCACCTCGAGGCGCTCGCCCCCGCGCTGTCGGCAGCGGTCGAGACCGCGGGCATCCGTCTGGAGGACCTCGACGCGATCGCGGTCACGAGCGGACCGGGGCTCTCCGGTGCGCTCATGGTCGGGGTGGGTGCGGCGAAGGCGCTCGCACTGTCGCTCGACAAGCCCCTCTATGCCGTGAATCATCTCGTCGGTCATGTCGGCGCCGACGTGCTCGACGACGGCGGGCCGCTGGAGTACCCCACGGTGGCCCTGCTCGTCTCCGGCGGCCATACCTCGCTGCTGCTCGTGCGCGACCTCATCTCCGATGTCGAACTGCTCGGGGAGACGATTGACGACGCCGCCGGTGAGGCGTTCGACAAGGTCGCGCGGCTGCTCGGACTGCCATACCCCGGTGGGCCGGAGATCGACCGGGCGGCGGTCGGCGGCGATCCCACAGCGATCCGTTTCCCGCGCGGGCTCAGCCTGCCCAAAGACCTGGACCGGCACCGCTACGACTTCTCCTTCTCCGGGCTGAAGACGGCCGTCGCGCGCTGGGTCGAGCGTGAGCGTGACGCGGGTGCGGAACTGCCGATAGCGGATGTCGCGGCGAGCTTCCGGGAGGCAGTGGCCGACGTTCTCCTCACCAAGGCGATCGCGGCCTGCACCGATCTCGGTGTGCCCCGCCTCCTCCTGGGCGGCGGAGTGGTTGCCAACGCGCGGGTGCGGCAACTCGCCGAACAACGGTGCGCGGTCGCGGGCATCGCGCTGCGGATTCCCCCGCACGCTCTGTGCACCGATAACGGCGCGATGATCGCCGCGCTGGGGGCCCAACTCGTGCAGGCAGGCCGGGCTCCATCGTCTCTCGGCTTTGGCGCTGACTCGACCCTGCCGGTGACGGTCGTGCAGGCCTAGCTGCGGGCGCGACACGGCTTCCCGGCGCGTTGACAGGGTCGTATGGTACTGCCAGCATGGGACGGCACGACTATTGGTTCACCCTAAGGAGCTTCACAATGACGGAATCCGTTACCCCTACCGCAGCCCCCGCTGTTTCTGGCGCGAAGACCAACGTTCTGGCGATCGTGGCGCTCGTCGCCGCGTTCTTCGTTCCGATCGTGGGAATCATCTGCGGCCACATCGCGCTCGGCCAGATCAAGAAGACGGGCGAGAACGGCCGCGGCCTCGCGCTCGCCGGCACCGTGCTCGGCTACGTGTTCACCGCGCTCTGGCTCATCGTCATCCTTGCGTGGGGCGCTCTCGTCGCGGCACTCGCCGGGGCAGGAATGTACTACTAATATCGTAAAACCTTTCGTGGGCCCTCGACCTTAGGGCGGGGCCCACGTCCATCGGCAAGACCAGATGTATTGAGTGAGATCATGGCCACGAGCAAGAAGAACGACGTTCCCCCGATTCCCGTTCCTCCGCCGGGGGGCAAGACGACGAGGACGACCAAGCCGAAGACAGCTGCGGTGATCCCGCCACCCGAGGCGACACCGACAACACCGGCGATTCCCGCGACACCGACGTCGCCAACGCAGGAACTCCCGCCAGCACCCAACCCGTACGCGTCACCCGCGAACGCCGCTGCGCCTCCGGCCTATGAGGCTTTCCCCTATGCGACAGCCCCAGCGGGTCCGCCGCAGGGACTGAGCATCGCGGCGATGGTGTGCGGCCTCGTCGGACTTCTCGGTTCGTTCTTCTGGATCGGTTTCCTTCCCGCGCTCGCTGGCGTCATTCTTGGCCACCTCGCAATGTCGCGCCAGCCCCACGCGAAGGGCTTCTCGGTGACCGGCTTGATCACCGGATATGTCGGGCGTTGCGATCTCGGTGCTGTGGTTCCTGTTCTTCCTCATGATTGCGATCATCCCGATCGCTTTCTCCGGAATGGGCTTCCTGTACTAACTGGTCAAGGGGGTTCTCGGCGGCCGCCGACCTTGTTAGCGTGAAATGACAGTGAATCCACACTGACCAATTCGATTGGCGAGTACCGTGGCGCGCGATAACGACGACATCCCCCCTGTTCCCGATGCCCCGAGGGGCCGAGGGGCGAGTGAATCGCCACCGGCCGCCGTGCCGGTCGACGCTGAATCGGACTACTCCGCCTCCGGGCCGCCCGCGGGTCGCGGCTGGCCCAGGGGCACCGCCGCCGGGAGCGCAGGCCCCCGCCGGCAATCCTTACGCGGCGTATGCCGGCACCCGCCCGGCGAGTCCAACGCCGACGCTGAGCATCATCTCGCTCATCGCCGGGATCATCGGTATTCTGGGCATTTGGGTTGTCTTCGTTCCCGTGCTCGGCTCGATTCTCGGCCTGCCGATTCCGCTCGCCGCCGTCATCCTCGGATTCCTCGGTAAGCGCAGGGAGCCCCACGCAGCAAAGGGTTTGTGGCTTACCGGCATCATCCTCGGCTTCGTCGGCCTCGCGGCGGCTCTCTTGGCGCTCGTCATCTGGCTCATCCTGTTCGCCACGGCGGGCGCCACCGGCTACACCCAGTTCTAGAGGCGTTCAACCAGCAGCGCGGTGTGGCGTCCCGCCACCCGGGTGAGGATGACCGTCGCGGCGGCATCACCTTTGAGCGACAGCTTCTTGCGCAGCACGGCGGGGTCAACATCCACGCCGCGTTTCTTGATCTCAAGGGTGCCGATACTGCGCGCCGCGAGTTCCTTCCGCAGCCGCCGCTCGTCCCACGGGAACCTCTCAAGCACGCGAAAACAGGTCGCGAAGGGCGAGGTCACCGCGTCATCCGCTGTCAGGTAAGCGATGGACTTGCTCACCATCCGCGCATTCAGCTGGCGCGCCAGATCGCCGATGAGCCGGGCGCGGATGATCGCACCGTCGGGCTCGAGCACATACTCTCCCAGCTCGCCGACCTCGACATCGGCGCTGTCCGCGTCAGAGGTGAGCTCGGCAACCCCGTGCGCTCCGAGAAGCAGGGCGGCGCGTCCGACACCCGGTCGCGCCAGCGCGCCCATCCACACGGCAACCTCAACGACCTCGCGGTCAACGGAAACCCATTGCGCTTCTGCGCCGTCGGGAAGCAACTCGCGGTCGATGCCCGGGCCGAGCTTCACCCCGGTCGGAAGTCGCGTGCCGAGGTCGAAAGCGAAATCGAGTGAGGGCGACCAGTCCGCCGGGTCGGTGAGCCGGCGGGCTCCCTCGCGGCGGGCGGGATCGAGGAACACGCCGCCGATCCCGCTCAGGTCGAACTCGGTGGCGTCAGCGTGAACGACCTGCACGTTCGACCACGGCGCAAGGTTGTAGGCGGCGACCGCGGCGGTCACCTCGTCGCGTTCTACCGCGGAAACCTCGAGCTCAAGGGCAGCGAACGCGAGCGCGTCCGCGCCGATGCCGCAGCCCAGGTCGGCGATCCACGACACCCCCGCGCGCTGGAACCGTGCCGGCGTGATGCGCCGCGACCTGCAGGCGGGTGGCCTGCTCGAGGCCGTCCTCGGTGAACAGCATGCGGTCGGCGAAGGTGCCGAACTTCGCCTGCGCCCTGCGACCGCAGGCGCGACTGGTTGAGCACGGCCGCGACGAGGCCAGGCGAGTGCCCTGCCTTTCGCAGTTCGCTCACCGCCCGCACGACGTCGGCCTTCGACTCGTACGGCGGCAGGGAGTCGAGCAGGCGCAGACCGTCGGTCGACAGCAGTTCGACGAGCTCGGAGGTCTGCATCCCCTCATCCTCCCACGTACCAAATGAAGGCAATCCGCCTGCACTTCTGCGGAGTTACAGGCATCCGCTGGCTTCGTGCGAGGGCCCGACTTCATTTGGCCCGGGAGAGGGGCGGGGCGCGATGCTGGCACTCGGATTGAACGAGTGCCAGCCGAACCCGTATAGTTGTGTTGGCACTCTCATAGGGAGTGTGCCAACCCATGATTTTCAAGAAAGAAGAGGTCAACCGTGTCGGTCTCCATCAAGCCCCTCGAGGATCGCATCGTGATCAAGCAGGTCGAGGCAGAGCAGACCACTGCTTCCGGTCTTGTCATCCCTGACACCGCCAAGGAAAAGCCCCAGGAGGGCGAGGTCGTGGCGGTGGGCCCAGGTCGTATCGACGACAACGGCAATCGCGTCCCGCTCGACATCAGCGTCGGTGACCGGGTCGTCTACTCCAAGTACGGCGGCACCGAGGTCAAGTACGACAACGAGGACTACCTCGTGCTTTCGGCACGTGACGTGCTCGCGGTCGTCGTCCGCTAGTTTCAGCCAAAGTCCCCTCGCGGGACGGCCAGAGGGCCCGGGAACACTGTTCCCGGGCCTTCTTTCGTTGGCGCGGGCCGTAGGCTGTGGAAGTGCCAGCTTCCGCCACCCAACCGCCCCCGGAGCGACGCGGCGTCGGCCTTCTCTTCGCGGTGGGTGCCTACGGGCTGTGGGGATTCCTTCCCATCTACTTCCTTCTTCTCGATCCCGCCACGCCCGTCGAGATCGTGGCATGGCGGGTGCTGCTTTCGCTGGTCTTCTGCGCCGCGCTCCTCGCGCTGACGCGCAACTGGCGCCGCTTCGTAGTTCTGCTGCGGGACCGCCGGGTTGTGCTGCTCATGGGCCTCGCCGGCGCGCTCATCCTTGTGAACTGGCTCGTGTACGTCTTCGCCACCCTCACTGGCCACGTCGTCGAGGCTTCGCTCGGCTACTTCACCAACCCGATCGTGACCGTGCTGCTCGGGGTTTTCGTCCTGCGTGAGCGACTTCGCCCGCTTCAGTGGATCTCGATCGGGATCAGCACCCTCGCCGTACTGGTGCTGGCCATCGGCTACGGGCAGGTGCCGTGGATCGCCCTCGTCCTCGCTTTCTCCTTCGGACTTTACGGACTCATCAAGAAAGGAACCGGCCGAAAGGTGGATGCCGTCGGCGGACTGACCCTGGAAACCCTCTGGCTTGCTCCGCTCGCCGGGGTCGCGCTCATCGTGATCTCGACGACGACGGGTTTGGCGATGGGGGCACATGGTGTCGGCCACACGGCGGCCCTTCTGGGCGCCGGCGTGATCACCGCCGTGCCACTCCTGCTGTTCGCAGCTGCGGCACGTCGCCTCCCGCTCACCCACCTCGGGCTCACGCAGTACCTGGCACCCGTGATGCAGTTCCTGATCGGCGTGTTCGTCTTGGGAGAGTTCATGCCCTTCGAGCGCTGGGTGGGCTTCGCCCTCGTGTGGGTGGCCCTCATCGTGCTGACCGTCGACATGTTCCTCACCTCGCGCCCCTCGCGTCGTGCCGTCATGGAACCGACCTGATCGGGAGGTAGGGTGTCACGGTACCGACTGTGAAGGGAACTCGACATGCAGCGCATCCGCACTGTTGCCGCAGTGGCCCCCCTGGTCGTCTCAGTGCTCCTGCTCGCGGCGTGCAGCGCCCCGGAGCCAGAGCCTGCAGCCGCCCCCTCGCCAGTGGTCACGACGCCGGCACCCGATCCGCTCGGTGACGGCATCCTTCGAATCGGCACCCTCCTGCCCCGCACCGGAACCCTCTCCTACCTCGGTCCGGCCCTCGTCGCCGGCGTCGACGTCGCGATTCGCGAACTCAACGAAGCTGGCGGAATCGGCGGGGTACCGGTCGAGATCGTGCATGGCGACTCCGGCGATGCTGCAGCAGACACGGCCGAGAAGTCGTTGGCGACCCTGCTCGAGAAGGGCGTCGACGTCGTCATCGGGCCGTCATCATCCGTCATCGCCTTCCGGTTGCTGCCCACGCTCGAGGAGGCGGGGATCCCGATGATCTCGCCCGCCGCGACACTGCCGGAGCTCACCGGCGTGAGTGACCACTTCTTCCGCACCATCCCGGCTTACCCGCTTCAGGGTCGCGCCCTCGCTGCTGCGATACTCGCGGAGGGTCCGGCGAAGGTCGCGATCATCCACTCGGCTGACATGTCCGGACGGCTGCTCGCGGCAACGCTGGATGAGGCCGTTCAGGAACGCGGTGGCACCATGGTCGCCGTGCGCGAGGTGGATGCCGCAGCAACGGATCACACCGCCCTTGTCGCGAGTGTCAAGGACGAGGCACCGGATGCCGTCGTGCTCGCAACACAGGGCGGTCAGACACCGCAGACACGGGCACTCATCACCTCGCTGACCTCGGCAGGGCTGGGAGGAGCTGCGCTGTGGCTCACCAGCCAGAATCTCGCCGACTACTCGCAGGCTCTCAACGCCGGCGTTCTCGACAAGGTGAACGGCGTGCTGCCGGGCGTTCAGCCTGATGCTGAGTTCATCACGCGGCTCAAACGGGAGAACAGCGCGCTCGAACTCTACGAGTACGCCGTCGAGGCATACGATGCGGTCATCATCGCCGCACTGGCGGCACTGCTTGCGAACGACGATGCGGGCACGGCCATCACGGCGACGCTGCCGTCCGTGACCAGGGGAGGCATCACGTGTCTCGGTTTTGCCGAATGCAGTGAAGTGCTCGCAACGGATGACGATATTGACTACGGGGGCGCGTCCGGACCGCTGAACTGGAATACCGAAGGAGACGTCACTTCCGCGTATTATGGGGTCTACCGTTATTCGGCCACGAACAAGTATTCCCGAGTCGCAAGCATATTCGCGGGAGAGTAACGGCGCTTTATTGCGCTTGGTTCGCCCTAAAACGGCGATTAATGCGAATGGTCACGGTAAGTAACGATTAGAAACGTGTTACAGCGCTGTAATCCGCTCGTATTGTGTCGAAGCGCTTTGGGCAATACCGTGGCACAAGCAGCGTTGCGACCAGCATCGCTGTGTTCTGAATCACAAACGAAATGCAAGGAGCAACATGAGCGTATTCGCGAAGGCTAAAACCTCCCGCTCAAAGTCCCTTCGGTCGCTGGGTGGCATTGCCATCCTCGGTGTCGGTGCTCTCGTACTGAGCGCATGTGCACCCACCGATGAGACCCCGGCAGGACCAACCGAAACCCTTGAACTGCGAGTCGGAACGGCCCTTCCGGTCACCGGTAACCTCGCGTTCCTCGGCCCGCCCGAGATCGCCGGTACCGAGTACGCGGCATCAGAGGTCAACGCGGCTGACGCCGGCATCAACCTCACCCTCATCCAGGGTGACTCCGGTGACACCGACAACAAGGCATACGAGACCGAAATCCCGCGTCTTCTCAGCGAGAACGTCTCGGCCATCATTGGTGCTGCGTCGTCCGGTGTTTCGCTGCAGTTCATCGACCAGGTCATCGGCGCTGGAGTCATCCAGTTCTCGCCGGCGAACACCTCAGCGGCGTTCACCGACTATGACGACAACGGTCTCTACTGGCGTACCGCGCCGTCTGACGTTCTCCAGGGTGAGGTGCTCGGTAACCTGATCGCCGGAGACGGACACGAGACCCTGGGCATGATCGTGCTCAACGACTCGTACGGCACCGGCCTCGCGCAGTTCACCCAGGAGGCCTTTGAGGCCGCCGGTGGTGAGGTTGTTGCACAGCCGACCTACAACACGGGTGACACGACGTTTGACGCGCAGATCAGCGAGGTCCTTGCGGCCGACCCTGACGCCATTGCGCTGATCACGTTCGAAGAGGTTACGACCATGCTGCCGAACATCGTCAGCAGCTTCAACGCGGCGAACCTCTACTTCGTCGACGGTAACCTCTCCAACTTCGGGGACCAGCTCCCTGAGGGCACCCTCGAGGGCGCAAAGGGCACGTTGCCCGGTCTGAGCATCGACACGATCACCGACTTCACCGGAGCTCTCCAGGACTACTGGACCGGCGAGGGCAACCCGGAGCTGACTGAGTTCAGCTACGCGGCTGAGTCGTACGACGCAGTGATCCTGATCGCACTGGCTGCACTCAACGCCGGATCGACCGATTCGGCTGCGATCGCAGACAACCTGCGTGAGGTCTCGGGTGGTATCGGCAACGGAACCAAGTGCTTCTCCTTCGCGGAGTGCGCTGAGATCATCAACGGTGGCGGAACGGCCGACTACGACGGCATCTCCGGCCCGATCACGTTCAACGAGGTCGGCGACCCGACCGAGGCGACGATCGGCATCTACCAGTTCGGCGCGGACAACACGTACAGCGCGTTCTAATAGATAACCAATAGGAGGGCCCCGGCTTCGGCCGGGGCCCTTTTATGTTGCCGCCACGCGCTCAGCGTTCCGCTGTGCGGTTCAGTCGAGATTCGTTCGTCCGACGCCTGGGACAAAGCGACCGACCCGTGCGGTGTACGCAGCGTAAGCCGACCCATGGGTGGCGAGGAGGTAGGGCTCCTCGACGGCTCGAACCTGGAGTTGAACTGCGGCCACGACGACGATCGCGGCAGTGATCGTGAGCGGTGTTGGGGCCAGCGCCGCCAAGCCGGCCAGCGCCAGGCACATCCCGGTGAAAATGGGATTGCGTACGTGTGCGAAGAAGCCGTCCGTCACGAGGTCCGTGCGTTCACTTTCATTGACGCCGATGCGCCACGACGGGCCCATCCCGCTTTGGGCAGCGATCACGCCCAGGAACCCAACGGCACTCATCAGCAGGCCCATCCAGCGCACCCATCCTGCAACATCCGCCGCCGGCACTGCGCCGGCGACACCCAAGACGAGTCCGGTGGCCGCGAATAGGAAGGCGAAGACGAACAACACTCCTCCCCACCAGCCTGCCGACCCGGCTGCCCCCGAGATCCCACTGACTCCGCTAGCTCCGGCCCGGCGCCGATGGATCCAGGTGCGAACACCAAACGTTGCGACAACCCCGACGGAGAAAAGCGCGAGAGCGATAACTGACCCCTCGTGGGCGGTCATCGTATCTGTCCTCGAGGGGCAGGCTCGCAACACCCTGGGATCGTGCAGTGCGCGACGGTGAGGTGTGGGTCGGCGATCTCATACCGGGTTTGGCGGCCTTCCGGCGCGGCCACGACGATGCCGCAGCCGCGAAGACAGGCGAGACGGTTGGAGACGTTGGTGCGGGTGAGCCTGAGATCGCGGGCTAGTTCGGCCGGGTAGCCGGGAGACTGCAATATCGTCAAGAGGATCGCGGATCTTGTGGGGTCCGCCATACCCCGGCCGAGCCGGTTCATCGCGTCCAGGACGTTCGACCGGTCGATGGTTATAGTCAGCATACGCTGACTATACAGCGGTCAATGAACTATCGGCGAGGGATACGGCCGGATGAGCCAGATCGAACCTCCGCCGAGCGGCTGGGCGCTCCGCTGGGCCGCGAATTGCGCGAGGGTGCCGGTGGATGACTGCACGGGCACCCGACGCGTCAGGCGGCCGCACACAGCGAAACGCGCGTGAGCACCGGGTGCATCACGCGCGTTTCAGTTGATTCGGTGATGAGAATCAGGTACCGAGGGTGCCCAGGTACAGGCCGATCACCTTCGGGTCTTCAAGCAGCTCGCGACCGGTGCCGGTGTAGGCATCGCGGCCCTGGTCGAGCACGTAGCCACGATCGCAGATCTGCAGGCACCGGCGGGCGTTCTGCTCCACCATGATGACCGTAACGCCGGCCCGGTTGATCTCAGACACCCGGAGGAACGCCTCGTCCTGTCGAACCGGTGAGAGACCGGCGGACGGCTCGTCGAGCAGCAGCACATGCGGGTCCATCATGAGCGCACGGGACATGGCAACCATCTGCCGCTCACCGCCCGAGAGCGAGCCCGCGCGCTGCTTGAGCCGCTGGCCGACCTCGGCGAAGATGCTCGTCACGAACTCCAGACGCTCCTTGAAGGCACCTGGGTTCTGGTAGAGGCCCATCGCAAGATTTTCCTCGATGGTGAGGCTGGGAAAGACGTTGTTGTTCTGCGGCACGAAGCCGACTCCCCGACTGACGAGCTTGTTCGCCTTGAGCCCGGTGATGTCGTCGCCGTTCAAGAAGATCTGACCTCCCCGCACGTTGACCTGGCCGAATATGGCTTTGAGAAGCGTCGACTTCCCCGCGCCGTTCGGACCGATGATCCCAATGAGTTCGCCCTCCTCGGCGACGAGATTCGTGCCGTTGAGAATGTTGACCCCTGGCAGGTATCCGGCGTGCACGTCGACGACGCTGACGACTGCTGTCTTCGTCGGCTTCGCCTTCGTTTGGGTTGCGGTGCTCATGCTTTAGGCCCCTTGTCCTGCTTGTGCGGCTTGTCGTGGCCAAGGCCGGTCGACAGATCGACTTCCCTGAGCTCTTCCATGAGCTCCGCGGCCTCGGCGGTGATCACACCCTCGTGTCGTCCGGTGACAACACCGAGATCGACATCCTGGTGACTGCCGAGGTATGCGTCGATGACGGCCTTGTTCTTCATCACCTCGTCGGGTGGTCCCTCCGCGACGATCTTGCCCTCCGCCATGACGATGACCCAGTCGGCGATGTGGCGCACCATGTGCATGTCGTGCTCGACGAAGAGCACCGTCATGCCCTCGTCCTTGAGGTCGAGGATGTGATCGAGCAGGGATTCCGTCAGCGCGGGGTTCACGCCCGCCATTGGCTCATCGAGCATCACCAGGATGGGATCGGTCATGAGGGCGCGTGCCATTTCGAGCAACTTGCGCTGGCCGCCGGAAAGGCTGGCAGCGAAATCGTCCTTCTTCGCATCGAGCTTGAACTTCTCGAGGATGCGCAGGGCCTTTTCCTCGATCTCCGCCTCCTGCTGGCGCCAGAATCTGGGAATGAGACTCGGGAAGAAGTGCTCACCGGTCTGGTTCTTCGCCCCCAGCTTCATGTTCTCCAGAACCGTCAGCAGGCCGAGAGCCTTCGTCAGTTGGAAAGTGCGGACCTGACCGCGGCGCGCCACCTTGTGAGCGGGCATGCCCGAAAGCGAGGCGCCGTCGAAGGTCCACGCTCCGGTGTCGGGCTTGTCGAATCCTGTCAGAAGGTTGAAGAACGTCGTCTTGCCCGCACCATTGGGTCCGATGAGGGCCGTGATGGCGTTTCGTGGAATCTCGACGTGCGCGACATCCACTGCGGTGAGACCACCGAAGCTGCGGCGGACGTGGTCGGCGACAATGATCGGATCGACCTTCTCCACACCGGGGCCGGCTTCGCCCTTGTGCAGACCTGTCGTCTTCGGACGGGCGGCGAATGCGGCTGTCTTACTGCTTGACAAAGGTCAGCTCCTTCTTGTTGCCGAGGATGCCCTGCGGTCGGTAAATCACCAGGAGCATGAGGGCTATTCCGACGAGTACGAAGCGTAGCGTTTGCGACTGTGAGGTCGACATGAACGGCACGAGTCCTGTGGTCACGAGCGCGGGAAGCAGGTTGCTCAACAGGGTCTGGATCACCCAGTAGATGAGCGCCCCGAGCAGTGGCCCGAAGACTGTCGCTGCTCCACCCAGCAACAGCACGGTGTAGACGAAGAATGTCAGCGATGTGACGTATACGCCGGGGTTCACCGATGCGGGAAGCGCGTAAACGACTCCACCGAGCGCACCGAAGATGCCACCGAAGATGAGCGCCTGCAGCTTGTAGGAGAAGACGTTCTTACCAAGCGCGCGCACGGCATCCTCGTCTTCGCGGACGCCCTTGAGCACACGACCCCACGGGCTGCGCATCGCTGCCCAAACGAGCAGTACGGCGATCGCGAGGATGACCAGGCCGATGATGCGCACCCACCATCCGGTCTCGTTGTACGTCCACGGGCCGAAACCGTAGGTGCCCTGGGGGATCGGGTTCGCGGCACGCAGTGAGCCGTGGTACCCGCTCAGCCCATCGGCCGAGCCCGTGTACTCATCGAACGCGTGAGTCAGGAACAGCAGTCGCACAACCTCCGCACCGGCAATCGTCACGATGGCGAGATAGTCGCCTCGCAGCCGAAGAGTCGGGATACCGAGGATAAGCGAGAAGACCACGGATGCGAGGATCGCGACGAGCATGCCGCCCCACCATTCGAGGCCGAATGTGAGGATCGAGATCGCGTAGCCGTATGCACCTATTGCCATGTAGGCGGCGATACCCATGTTGAGCAGGCCGGTGTAACCGAAATGCACGGCGAGCCCGAGAGCGGCAAGCGCGAAGGCGATGGTCGCCGGGCTGATGATCGACGACGCCGTGTTGCTGAATATAAGAAACCAGTCCATGTCCTATGCCCCTAACCTATTCTCTCGCGTCGTCCGAGGATGCCTTGCGGCCGGAACAGCAGGATGAGTATCAGCACCCCGAGGGCGCCGACGTACTTGAGGTCGGCGGGTATCCACAGGCTCGACACCTCGACGAGCACTCCGACGATGATCGATCCGATGAGCGCTCCGAACGCGGTACCGAGACCACCCAGGGTGACGGCGGCGAAGATGAGCAGCAGGATCTGCGCACCCATGTCCCAGCGAATGCCCGGTCGGAAGTATGCCCACAGCACGCCGGAGAGTCCGGCGAGTGCCGCTGCGACGACCCAAACGATGCGTACCACCGCATCGACATCGATACCTGAGGCGGCAGCGAGGGACGGGTTGTCCGACACCGCTCTGGTTGCCTTACCAATGCGGGTGTTGAGCAACCACCAGGCGAAGATGATGATGACGACGATGCTGAGTCCCATGCTGGCCATGTCGATGACGCTGAGCGAGACAGCACCGAAGAGCCTGATCTTCTCCGTCGCCGAACCGGGCAGCTGCTCAGTTCCGCCGCCGAGGAAGAACTGGAAGATGTAGCGGAGCGTGAGTGAGAGACCGATGCTCACGATCATGAGTTGCACGATCCCGATGCCCTTGCGTCTCAGGGGTCTCCATAGGCCGGCGTCCATCGAATACCCGAACGCGGCGCTCAGGATCACCGCTATGGGGATAGCGGCCCAGATGGGAACCTGCAGGCCAACCGAGAACACGAGGGCCATGACCGCTCCGAAGGTCACCATTTCGGCGTGAGCGAAGTTGGAAAGCCCGGTGGTGCCGAAGACAAGGGAGAGCCCGATGGCGGCAAGCCCGAGCATGAGCCCGAAGTTGAGTCCGTTGACCATGCGTCCGATGAACTGGTCGACCCAGCTGGTCGGACTGCGTTCGCCCCGACCGATGAAGTAGTTCATGACCGCCGTGCCGCTCTGGCCGACCGTTACTTCCTTCACATTGGGGGTCTCGTCGTTCTCGTCGATAACGGCGATGCCCTCGGGGAGGGTCTCCTCGATCAGGGTGACCGAGTAGTCGCCGCGCTCGGGAACGCCGATCGACCAGCGCCCATCCTCATCGGTGGCGATACTGGCGGTGTAGCCCTGTCCGTCCACCTGGATGAGCACGTCCGCGAGGGGGACGCTGCTGAGCTTGACGTTGCCGAATACCCGGTAAGGCAGTTCAGCGCCATCACCAGGGGCTGAGCCGCCATCCTCAGTCTCGGAACTCGTGCCATCGTCGACATCCGCTGCCATGGCCGGGCCAGCGATCACAGACATGAACACGGCGATCAGCAACGTGAACATGATGACAGCGAAGCGCGATGTGCGCGGGTGAGCTCTTTGTGCGAGTTCCACGGAACCTCCAAGACGGACCAGCCGGAATTTGTAATCCCGTGGGTGCTGGCTCACCGTCAACGTTGACGTTACTGGCCTTCTGTTGCCCCGGTGTTTCGGGAAAGCTTTCCACCGGCACGTTCATTATGGCTGCAGGAATACCCCGAGGTCTAACCGGTTAACATGGTGTACCGGAAATCAGTGCCAATCCGGGCCAACTTTTGCCATATTCACCGAGGGGACCCATGGACCAGCCCGATCCGTTCGGATTCATCGGACTCACCTATGACGACGTCATGCTCCTGCCAGGACACACCGACGTGATACCGAGCGAGGCTGACACTTCGTCCCGGCTGACCAGGCGACTGACGGTCTTCTCCCCGCTTATTTCCTCAGCGATGGACACCGTGACGGAGTCGCGCATGGCAATCGCCATGGCCCGCAACGGCGGGTTCGGCGTGCTTCATCGCAACCTCTCGATCGTCGAACAGGCCCTGCAGGTCGACAAGGTGAAGCGCTCGGAATCCGGGATGATTACCAATCCGGTAACAACTACGCCCGAGGCGACCGTTGCGGAGGTCGACGAGTTGTGCGGGCAGTTCCGAGTCTCCGGTCTTCCCGTTATCGAGGGCGACGGAAAACTCGTCGGAATCATCACCAACCGCGACATGCGATTCGTCTCACCCTTCGAGAAGGCAACCACTCTCGTGCGCGATGTCATGACGCGCGCACCCCTCATCACGGCCCCGGTTGGCATCGACCCGGATGCCGCCGTCGCCATCTTCGCCCAACACAAGATCGAGAAGCTGCCGCTGGTTGATGAGGCAGGGCGCCTGCGCGGGCTCATCACAGTCAAGGACTTCGACAAGAGCGAGAAGTACCCCAACGCGACCAAGGACGGCGAGGGCCGCCTGATGGTTGGCGCGGCGATCGGATTCTTCGGTGACGCGTGGGACCGGGCCGTCGCACTCAACGAGGCCGGCGTCGATGTCATTGTGGTCGACACGGCCAACGGCGACTCCTCAGGTGTGCTCGAGATCATCCACCGTCTGAAAAGCGATCCGGGGTTCGCTCACATCGATGTCATGGGCGGCAACGTGGCGACCCGCTCCGGCGCGCAGGCGCTCATTGACGTGGGCGCCGATGCAATCAAGGTTGGTGTCGGGCCGGGCTCGATCTGCACGACGAGAGTCGTGGCTGGGGTCGGCGTGCCGCAGGTGACCGCGGTGTACGAGGCATCCCTCGCTGCACGCGAACACGGCATCCCCGTGATCGCCGATGGCGGCCTGCAGTATTCCGGCGACATCGCGAAGGCGCTCGTCGCGGGAGCCGACACGGTCATGCTCGGGTCGCTCCTCGCCGGCTGCGACGAAAGCCCGGGTGATCTGGTTTTCGTCAACGGCAAGCAGTTCAAGAAGTACCGCGGCATGGGATCGCTGGGCGCGCTGCAGACGCGAGGCACGAGAACGTCGTACTCTCGCGACCGCTACTTCCAGGCGGATGTTCCCAGCGACGAACAGCTCATCGCCGAAGGCATTGAGGGCCAGGTACCGTATCGCGGCCCGCTCTCCGCGGTCGCGTACCAGCTACTCGGTGGCTTGCGGCAGTCGATGTTCTACACCGGCGCGCGCACCATTGCCGAACTCAAGGCCAAGGGCAAATTCGTTCGAATCACCGCGGCCGGACTCAAGGAATCGCACCCCCACGACATCCAGATGGTCGTCGAGGCGCCCAACTACCGTCGCTAGTTGTCCCATCCCTCCTGCGGCGTCGCGCACGTGCCGCGGAACACGTACTGCGACGGCAGTTTGCGCTGGTGGCTCGACCAGTCGATGGCCGGGTCGCCGCTGCTCGGCCGGCAGGTAGCCGAGCCGGTAGACGGCCATGAGCTCGAGGTCGTCGGGAACCTGCGAGCAGCGTCTCGATCTTCGCCCAGTTGCCGGGCACCTCCATCGGGAACGAGACGAACTGGATGCCCATGCCCAGCTCCACGGTCGTCAGCCAGACGTTCTCCATGGCGGCGCCCATGCTGAACACGCGAGTAGAACGACGAGAGCTCCCCGGGCCGGTACTCGGCGCGGTCGAGCATGACACCGAGCAGCAGCGGCGAGCCGGCGACGAGCCTGCGGTTCTCCTCGCCGAGCGTCTGCGGAACCCGCGAGGCGCGTTCATGAGCTTCTGGCCGCGCTGCGGTGAACACCTGGCTGGTGAAGGGGCGCAGCGGCGCGGGCAGCTTGTCGAACAGCATGCCGTCCGCGTCGCCTCCATCTCCGCCTCGCTGAACCGGAAGTACGGCTTGTAGCGCTCGAAGAACGTGCCGTTCGACATGGCCTCGGTCATGCTGTCGCCGCTGATCGTCGGCGATCTGCCTCGATCGTCGCGCGGTCCTCGACGATCACGAAGCGCCACGGCTGGCTGTTGAGCTGCGAGGGCGCCCGGCCGGCGACCTCCATGAGCAGGCGCTGGTGCTCCTCGCTCACCGGGTCGGGCAGGAAGGGGCCGTTCGTGGTCTTGCGGCGGCGAACGACGTCGAGGAACTCCATGCCGTCTACCTCCAGGCGCGATCAGGCTCGTCGGCGAAGAACGGTGCGGCCGCCAGCGCGATGAGCGGATGTGCCGCGCGGTGCGAGTTCCCGCGTAGGGGATCGACGGCCAGCGGAGCTGCGGCCGGCAGCAGCATCCAGCCCGGCTCGTGTTCCGGCTCCACAACAGCGAGCTGACAGCCGCGGCGGCGAGGGTGCACGTGCGAGAGGTAGAGCGCGTGGTGGACCCAGTGCGCGCTGCCCGTGGTGACCAACCCGGTCGCGACGCCGGTGCCGAGGGCACAGTTCGCCAGGTAACTCGCCGTCGCGGCGGTGACGAGGTGCTTCGGCTTCGGAACCCGCATACTTCCACACTACGTAAGAGGTTACGCGGTTGGACTAGTCGATCGCGGCCATCCGCTCGATCGCATCCGTGAGCACTTCGGGCGAGCAGGCGAAGTTGAGCCGGGCGAACCCGCGGCCCTCCGCGCCGAAGGTGGGCCCGGACAGCAGGGCCACTCTCGCCTCCGCGAGGGCGCGGGCGGCTGGGTCGTCGCCCCAGCCGGTTGCCCGGAAGTCCAGCCAGGCAAGGTAGCTGGCCTGCGGCATCCGGTAGCGCACATTCGGCAGGTGCTCCGCGAGCAGTGCGGCGAGCAGGTCGCTATTCCGCTCGATCGAGGTCATGGCCCCCTGGAGCCAGGATTCACCCTCCGTGAAACTGGCAACGCTCGCGTGCAGCCCGAGGAGACTCGTGCGATACCCGACCTCGTAGAGCTGCGCGTTCAGGATGGCCAGGGTTCGTGTTGAACCGGCAATCATCATGGCGCACTTCACGCCAGCCAGGTTCCACGCCTTGCTCGCGGAGGTGAGACAGATGCCGTACTCGCGCGCGGCATCCGAAACCGACAGGAACGGCGTGAACGATGTGCCGGAATGAACGAGCGGCGCATGCACCTCGTCGCTCACCACCACGACGTCATATTGCTCAGCCAGATCGGCCAGACGGGACAGCGCCTCGGGCGGGTGCACGAGGCCGAGCGGATTGTGTGGATGACACAGCAGGAACGCCCTCGCACCCATCGCGAAAGCCCGCTCGATGCCGGTGAAGTCGAGCGACCACGACCGGCCGTCGTCGATGAGCGGAACGGCCACAGCCGAACCCCCCGCCTCGCGGACGATATCGAAGAACGGAGGGTAGACAGGCGGCGTGATGACGACGCCGTCACGGTCAAGCACAATCTGCCGCAGGGTCTCGGCGATGGCGGTGCTCACATCCGTGGTCGTGCGGATGAAGGAAGGATCGACCTCCCACCCCCAGGTGCGCTGAGCGTAGCCGGCGAGCGCGGGAGCGAGCGGGCCGGGTGAGGCGACATACCCTGTGTCGGAGGCGCGGATGCGGTCGATAATGGCGGTCGCAACCGGCTCGGCGAGCGGGTAGTCCATCTCGGCCACGAACAGCGGCAGGACGTCCGGTGGGTACGTCGTCCACTTCTGGCTTGTGCGCATCCGCAACCGCTCGAGTGGTTCTGCCTGCACATCCGTCATGCCACCAGCATGCCCGACGAACCAGGTTCGCGGGAGCCGCGGGGCAGAGTTGGGGATAGGCTGGTCGGCTGCCTGTCCGGCGGCAGAACCGGAGCACCCCATGGGTTACATCGACGTCAACGGCGTCTCCTACTCCCTCGCCGACGGCAGGCCCCTACTCGACGAGGTGTCCTTCCGCGTGGGGGAGGGCACGACATCCGCTCTCATCGGCGCGAACGGTGCAGGTAAATCGACGCTGCTTCGCATCATCCGCGGAGAACTGAAACCGGATGCGGGCGCAATCAGCATCGACGGCGGTCTCGGGGTCATGGACCAGTTCGTCGGCCACGTGCGCGACACCTCGAATGTGCGCGACCTGCTGGTCTCGGTCGCGCCCGCCGCGGTGAGGAAGGCGGCGCTCGCGCTCGATGCGAGTGAGGAAGCGCATCATCGAAAGTGACACCACCGAGAACCAGATGGCGTACGCGACCGCGATTGCCGACTACGCGGATGCCGGTGGTTACGACCAGGAGACCGTCTGGGACACGTGCACGATCAAGGCGCTGGGGTTGCCGTTCGAGCGGGCGAAGTACCGGGAGATCAACACTCTCAGCGGCGGCGAGCAGAAGCGGCTCGTGCTCGAAGCGCTGCTGCGCGGACCCGAAGAGGTACTGCTGCTCGATGAGCCCGACAACTACCTGGACGTTCCGGGCAAACGCTGGCTCGAGGAGGCGCTGCGGATGACGCAGAAAACCGTGCTGCTCGTGAGCCACGATCGCGAGCTGCTCGCGCGGGCCGCCGACCGCATCATCACGCTCGAGGTGGGTGGGGCCGGGAACACCACCTGGACCCACGGCGGCAGTTTCGCCAACTACCACCAGGCACGAGACGACCGCATGGACCGGCTCGACGAGTTGAAGCGGCGCTGGGACGAACAGCACGCCAAGCTCAAGACACTCGTCTACAACCTCAAGGTCAAGGCGACCGCCAATGACGGTTTTGCCTCGCGCTACCAGGCCGCCCTCACCCGGCTGAAGAAGTTCGAGCTCGCCGGGCCGCCGCAGGAGCGACCCGCCGAGCAGAACCTCAAGATGCGGCTGACCGGTGCCCGCACCGGCAACCGCGCGGTCGTGTGCGAGTCGCTCGAGCTCACCGGGCTGATGGCTCCGTTCGACCTCGAGGTGTGGTTCGGTGAACGCATTGGCGTGCTCGGCTCGAACGGGTCGGGCAAGTCGCACTTCCTGCGCCTGCTCGCGCTCGGCGGTTCCGATCCGGACCCCCGGCACGGGCACCTGACGAGTGTCGGCGCGACGCTCGAGCCCGTGCAGCACACGCGGGAGGGCGAAACTGGGCGCACGCGTGGTTCCGGGCTGGTTCGCGCAGTCGCACGAGCATCCATCGCTGTTGGGGCGCACGCTGCTCGACATCCTGCATAGGGGCGACGACAACCGCGCCGGCATGGCGCGCGAGGCGGCGAGCCGGGCACTCGACCGCTACGGGCTCGTCGAGGGCGCGGAGCAGGTGTTCGAGTCGCTGAGCGGCGGGCAGCAGGCCCGCCTGCAGATCCTGCTGCTCGAACTGAGTGGCGCGACCCTGCTGCTGCTGGATGAGCCGACCGACAACCTCGACCTCGTGTCGGCAGAGGCCCTCGAGGTCGCGCTCGCGCAGTTCGAGGGCACGGTGCTCGCGGTCACGCACGACCGCTGGTTCGCCAGGTCATTCGACCGGTACCTCGTGTTCGGTGCCGACGGCAAGGTGTACGAGTCCGACGAGCCGGTCTGGGATGAGGGGCGGGTGCAGCGGGCGCGGTGATCCAGCTTCTCGCCATCGCCATCGGCCCCGCGATCGCCGTGACCCCCGACGGCGCGGAGATTTGTTATCAGCGCGGCGGTTCTAACGTCCGCGCCCATAACAAACCTCAGCGCGGTCAGCTTCTCCGGGCGGCAACTGCTCGCCGGTAGGCTGGGGCGGTGAGTGACATCGAGATCGGACGCGCCAAGCGCGCTCGCCGCGTGTATTCCTTCGACGACATCGCGATTGTGCCGTCGCGGCGCACGCGTGACCCGAAAGACGTCTCCATCAGTTGGACGATCGACGCGTACACCTTCGACATTCCGGTGCTCGCGGCTCCGATGGACTCCGTTGTGAGCCCCGCGACCGCGATCGCGATCGGGCGCCTCGGCGGCCTGGGGGTGCTCGATCTCGAGGGCGTCTGGACCCGCTACGACGACCCCGAGCCGCTCCTGGCCGAAATCCGGGCACTGCCCGAAGCGGATGCCACCCGCCGGATGCAGGAGATCTACGCGACTCCCATCAAGCCCGAGTTGGTTACGGCCCGCCTCGCCGAGATCCGTGCGGCCGGTGTGCCGGTTGCCGGTGCCCTCAGCCCGCAGCGCACCCAGGAGCTCTACCAGACCGTTGTGGACGCGGGCGTCGACCTCTTCGTCATCCGCGGCACGACGGTGAGCGCCGAGCACGTCTCGAAGTCGGTCGAGCCACTCAACCTCAAGAAGTTCATCTACGAACTCGACGTTCCCGTGATCGTGGGCGGCGCCGCCACCTACACGGCGTCGCTGCACCTCATGCGCACGGGCGCGGCCGGCGTGCTCGTGGGCTTCGGCGGCGGTGCCGCTTCGACGACGAGGGCGAGCCTCGGCATCCACGCGCCGATGGCGACGGCGGTGGCGGATGTCGCGGGCGCCCGCCGCGATTACATGGACGAGTCTGGTGGTCGCTACGTTCACGTGATCGCCGATGGGGGTCTCGGTACGAGCGGCGACATCGTCAAGGCGATCTCGATGGGTGCCGATGCAGTCATGCTCGGCAGCACGCTCGCCCGGGCCAGCGATGCCCCAGGCGGCGGTTTCCATTGGGGCCCGGAAGCCCATCACGGCGAACTGCCGCGCGGCACGCGAGTGCAGGTCGGTTCGCTCGCTCCGCTCGAGCAGATTCTGTTTGGCCCCTCAACGGTTGCTGATGGAACAGTGAATCTGATGGGT
Organism: uncultured Actinomycetota bacterium; assembly: GCA_963848065.1. Lineage (GTDB taxonomy): Bacteria > Actinomycetota > Actinomycetes > Actinomycetales > Microbacteriaceae > CAWKBZ01. The sequence goes on from CAWKBZ010000002.1 coordinate 1,069,724, forward strand.
GCCCTGCGCCGGTCGATGGCCACCACGGGTTACTCTGATCTGAAGGAATTCCAGCGCGTCGAGGTCGTGGTCTCGCCCTACCACCGCCGGTAGCGTGAGTCAGCAGGAGGAAGCACCCATGGCAAAGCCCAACACCGTCACGCGCTCCTCGAAACTCGGTCCCGCCGAACGCGAGGCGGCCCTCATTGCGCTCCGCCGCAAGGAACTCGACATTCTCGTGATCGGCGGCGGCATCGTCGGCACGGGTGCCGCGCTCGACGCCGTGACGCGCGGGCTGAGTGTCGGGATGGTTGAGGCACGCGACTGGGCGAGTGGAACCTCGAGCCGGTCGTCGAAACTTGTGCACGGCGGCATCCGCTATCTCGAGCAGCTCGACTTCCGTCTCGTGCGCGAGGCGCTCATCGAACGCGGGCTCCTGCTGCAGCGGATCGCGCCGCACCTCGTGCGCCCGGTGCGATTCCTCTACCCCCTCACGAAGCCCGTCCTGGAACGGCTCTATGTCGGTGCGGGGATGCTGCTGTACGACCTGTTCAGCTACGCGGGCGGTCGCCCGCCCGGAGTGCCGCACCACCGTCACCTGACGAAGCGGCAGATGCTGCGGGCGGCGCCGAGCCTGTCGAAGGACGCCTTCATCGGCGGCCTCACCTATTACGACGCACAGGTGGATGACGCGCGCTATGTCGCGAATCTCGCCCGCACGGCCTCGTTCTACGGCGCACACGTTGCGACCCGCGTTCGCGTTGAGGGTTTCATCAAGGTGGGGCAGCGGGTGGTCGGCGTGAATGCCCACGACACCCTCACCGGCGAGAAGTTCGAGATCCGGGCTCGCCAGATCGTGAACGCCACCGGCGTCTGGACGGATGACACGCAGGCCATGGTCGGGGAGCGTGGCCAGTTCAAGGTGCGCGCCTCGAAGGGTGTGCACCTCGTTGTTCCGCGCGACCGGTTCCAGTCGAAGGTGGGGCTGCTGCTGCGCACCGAGAAGAGCGTGCTCTTCGTCATCCCATGGGGCAGGCACTGGCTGATCGGCACGACCGACACCGAGTGGAACCTCGACAAGGCGCATCCTGCCGCAACCGCGGCCGACATCGACTACATCCTCGAGCGGGTCAACACGGTGCTTTCCGTACCGCTCACACGCGACGACGTCGAGGGCGTGTTCGCGGGGCTGCGCCCGCTGCTCGCCGGTGAGTCGGACCAGACCTCCAAGCTCAGCCGTGAGCACATCGTCGCGCACACCGTGCCGGGGCTCGTTGTGGTTGCCGGCGGCAAGTGGACCACCTACCGCGTCATGGCGAAGGACGCCATCGACGAGGCTGCTGCGGCGCTCGACGGCCGGGTGGCCGACAGCATCACCCACGACATTTCGCTGCTCGGGGCTGAGGGCTACCAGGCGGCCTGGAACCGCCGCGGCAAGATCGCCCGCGCCTTCGGCGTGCACAAGGTGCGCATCGAGCACCTGCTGAACCGTTACGGCGTCATGACGGATGAACTGCTCGACCTAATGCGCGCACGTCCCGAACTGCAGGAGGCGCTTCCCGGCGCAGACGACTACATCGGCGCTGAAGTCGTCTACGCGGCGACCCACGAGGGCGCCTTGCACCTCGAGGATGTGCTTGCGCGCCGAACCCGTATCAGCATCGAGGCCTGGGACCGGGGGGTTTCCGCCGCTCCTGTGGCGGCCGCCCTCATGGCGGAGGTGCTCGGCTGGGATGCGGAACGCACTGAGAGCGAGATCAGCCACTACCTTCGGCGCATCACTGCGGAGCGGGAGAGCCAGACGCAGCCCGACGATGAGTCGGCGGACCGCATCCGCCTCGAAGCTCCGGATATCGTCGTATCGAAGTGAGCGTCTGGTCGATCGCGCGGCGACCTCGCTGGATCGCCGCGCTCGTGCTGGCCCTGCTGCTTGCCGCGGGTTTCGCCTGGTTGGGCAGTTGGCAGCTTGAGCGGAGTGTCATGAATGCGCTCGCGGATGAGCGCGCGACCGAGACTGCCGTGCCGCTGCAGAGCGTCGCGGAGCCGCAGGCGCCCGTCACCGGTGCCGCCATGGCCACAGATCGTGAGCTTCGACGGCACCTTCGTGCCCGGCGACACCGTGCTCGTCAGCGGGCGCGTCAACGAGGGCGAGCAGGGCTCACTGGGTGGTCGCGCACTACGTGACCACCACGGGTCCGAGCATCGCCGTCGCGCTCGGCTGGGCCGCGACGAGGCCGAAGCGGATGCCGCGGCAGCAGCCCTGACAGCGGATGCGGCATCCACTGCAATCGTCGGCCGCTACCTGCCGAGCGAGGCGCCGCAGACTCGGACTTCGAGGAGGGCGAGCGAACGATGGTGTCGACGGCCGAGCTCATCAACCTGTGGAGCGAGGCGCCGGACGGGGTCTACAGCGGCTACTGTCGTGGCGCAGCGAGCCTGCCCGCCGGGCTCGACCGCGATCGACTCGCCGCCGCCGCCGCGACGAGGTCGACGCTCAACTGGCTCAACCTCTTCTACGCCGTCGAGTGGGCGCTCTTCGCGGGCTTCGCGGTGTACCTCTGGTACCGCCTCGTGCGCGACGTCTGGGAGCGCGAGTGTACGAGAAGGAGGAAGAGGCGGCGCACGTAAACTAGACCCATGCCCTCAAGCCCAGGCTCTCCGACGTCTCCGCGCATCCGCTTCGCCATCTCGTTCTACCGCGTCTCCTCGGTCGTCACGGGAACGTTCCTGCTGCTGCTGACGCTCATGATGGTCTTCCGCTACGGCTTCGGCGTCGACATCGAACTGCGGCGGGCCGCACGGCTTCCTCGCGCTCGACGCCGAAGGAACTCGATCACGTGCGATCAACCTGTCGATCGTCATCCTCACGTCCACGGCTGGCTGTACGTGCGTCTACCTCGTCGCCGACTTCCTGCTGTGGCGCCTGCTGCGCTGGCCGTTCAGCCGCTTCCTGTTCATCGCCGCTCGGCGGCATCGTGCCGTTCCTCTCCTTCTTCACTCGAGCACTACATGACGCCGCCGCGCCCGCCGGGATCTGGCGCGAACTCGAGCAGCCGAGCCGTCGCGGAGGCCAGTCATGAGCGAAAGCACGAGCCAGCAGCCGGTTCTCGTCGTCGACTTCGGCGCGCAGTACGCGCAACTGATCGCCCGCCGCGTGCGCGAGGCGAACGTCTACAGCGAGATCGTGCCGCACACGATCACCGCCGCCGAGGTGGCCGCGAAGAACCCGGTCGGCATCGTGCTGAGCGGCGGGCCGTCGAGCGTCTACGAGGCCGGCTCGCCGTCGCTCGACCCGGGCATCCTCGAGCTCGGGCGTGCCGGTGCTCGGCATCTGCTACGGCTTCCAGGTGATGGCGCAGCAGCTCGGCGGCGAGGTCGCCAACACCGGCCTGCGCGAGTACGGCTCGACGGCGATCACGCTCGCTGAACGGCGACAGCACCCTGCTTGCACGGGCAGCCCGCTGAGCAGACGGCGTGGATGAGCCACGGCGACTCCGTCTCGAAAGCGCCCGAAGGGTTCACGGTGCTCGCGTCCACGCGCATCCACCCCCGTCGCCGCGTTCGCGAGCGACGAGCGCAAGCTGTACGGCGTGCAGTGGCATCCCGAGGTGAAGCACTCGGAGTTCGGGCAGCGGGTGCTCGAGAACTTCCTGCATCGCGCCGCGGGCATCCCCGCCGACTGGAACAGCGGCAACGTCATCGCCGAGCAGGTCGCGCGCATCCGTGCCCAGGTCGGCATCGGCCCGGGTCATCTGTGGGCTCTCCGGCGGCGTCGACTCTGCGGTCGCGGCAGCGCATCGTGCACGAGGCGGTCGGCGACCAGCTCACCTGCATCTTCGTCGACCACGGACTGCTGCGGCAGGATGAGCGTCGCCAGGTCGAGGAGGACTACGTCGCCTCGACCGGCGTTCGCCTCGTGACCGTCGATGCCGTCGACCAGTTCCTCGACGCGCTCGCCGGCGTGACCGACCCCGAGACGAAACGCAAGATCATCGGGCGCGAGTTCATCCGCACCTTCGAGAACGCCGCCGAGGCGCTCGTGCTCGAGGCGGCGATCGAGGGCGAGCCGATCCGGTTTCTCGTGCAGGGAACCCTCTACCCGGATGTCGTCGAGTCGGGCGGAGGCACCGGCACCGCCAACATCAAGAGCCACCACAACGTCGGCGGGCTGCCCGAAGACCTGCAGTTCGAGCTCGTCGAACCGCTGCGCACCCTGTTCAAGGACGAGGTGCGCGCGATCGGCCGCGAGCTCGGGACTGCCGGAGGTCGATCGTCGGCCGTCAGCCGTTCCCGGGGCCGGGCCTCGGCATCCGCATCGTCGGTGAGGTCACGCGCGAGCGGCTCGAGCTGCTCCGCGCAGGCGGATGCGATCGTGCGCGCCGAACTGACCGCCGCCGGGCTCGATGACGAGATCTGGCAGTGCCCGGTCGTGCTGCTCGCCGACGTGCGCTCGGTCGGGCGTGCAGGGCGACGGGCGCACCTACGGGCACCCGATCGTGCTGCGGCCGGTGTCGTCCGAGGACGCGATGACCGCCGACTGGACGCGCCTGCCCTACGACGTGCTCGCCCGGATCTCGAACCGCATCACCAACGAGGTCGCCCGGGGTCAACCGTGTCGTGCTCGACGTGACGTCGAAGCCGCCGGGCACCATCGAGTGGGAGTGACGCTCTCGGTGGTCGAGCTCGTCGAGACCGGCTCCCGGTGGTCGAGCTTGTCGAGACCGGCTCCCGGTGGTCGAGCTTGTCGAGACCGGCTCCCGGTGGTCGAGCTCGTCGAGACCCCGGCAGGCAGAGTTCGTAGTGGGGTACAGAGCGGGAATCGTCGAGAGGTTGCGCAACCTGCGCGGCGTCGGGGTGCTGCCCCCCCGTGCACCAGTAGGCCCAATAACGGGCCGTTTGACCCCCGAACTGGGGTCAAGATATGAGCTTGTGTCCGCATTAATGAGGACAGCGGCGGCAGACCGATACCCAATATTCTCTCGCCTTAGGCGCCTCTCGCGAAAATCGCTTACCCGAGACGATGGGGTACGACAGGCCGCTTCGTGAAGGGTGATCCCCGTGCGCGGTCAACTGCTGTCCCAGGTTCGTTTGTCCGCGGTGGCGATGCTTGCAAGCGCCGCTCTGGTGCTGGGCTTCGTCACACCCGCCTACGCCGAGCAGGCGTCGGGCGGCGACGACGACGGCTTGGGGCCGGTTCTCGAGCGGGTGCCGGTGGAGGCGGCGGAGCCGCTGGTGCTGCCGCCCGGAACGGTGCCGCTGGGAGACTTCACCGGTCTGGAGGAGTCGATCGCGCCCGCCGAGGCGGCGGCTCTCCGGGTGAAGGGCGCACCGCTGCGGACGGGGCCGCCGGTGCGCGCGATGGATGCCAAGACGCTCGACGTCGACAGTCTTGAGGTGGCGGAGCGCTCGGAGTACGGCACGGTGTTCGAGGCCGGCGACGGCACGTTCATCACGGCGACCTCTCCGGGGCCGGTACATGCGAGAGACGCCTCCGGTAAATGGGTGCCGATCCAGACGCGCCTGTCGACGGAGACCGACGGGTCGTTGTCGACCAAAGTGCATCCGCTGGCGCCCTCTTTCGCGCCGCGCGCGGATGACGAGGCGGTGTTCGCGGTGTCGCGGGACGGGTTTGAGGTCTCCTTCGAGTTGCTCGATGCGGCGCCGAGCGAAGCGCGCACGCCCGTCGCCCTGCGTCGCGCGGCGCCGCCGTCGCAGCTGGCGTACCGTGAGGTGTTCGAGCGGGTCGATCTTCGCTACGAGGTGCAGCAGGATGGCGTGAAGGAAGAGCTCGTGCTGCACGAGGTGCCCGCCGCCGATGCGGCGCAGTGGACCTGGCGCGTGGTGGCGCCCGGCCTGCGCTTGGCCTTCACCGAGTTCGGCGAGATCGAGTTCGTGGATGAGCAGGGGCAGGTGCGGTTCCACATCCCGGTGCCGATCATGTGGGATTCCTCCGGGGTTCACGAGCGGTCGGAGCCGGCGCTGGCGAACGTGCCGGCGAGTCTGGTCGAGGTCGACGGGGCGTGGGAGTTCACGCTGAGCCCCGACTACGGCTGGCTCGCGGACAAGGCGCGCGTGTATCCGGTGTTCGTCGACCCGGCCCTGTACTTCCAGGAGGGATCCCGCGTCGCGTACAAGTCCGACGGCGCAATCCGCACTGACGGCGTGCTGGTGGGAAATGCCCGCAGCCCCGGCAATGTGTACTGGCGCACGGTGCAGAACTACAACTACTCCTCGGTGGCAGGTGGTCAGGTGATCGACACGATGGTGCTCAGCCGCTACGCCGGCGAGGGCACGACGACCACGCTGGAGGGCAACGTGTGGTTGGCGACCTGCTGGGGCTACTCCTGCTCCGGCGGCTACATGGCCCGCTACAAGGCCGCTGGCGGGACCGCCAACTGGTTCAGCTCGTGGGACGACTCGGGCCTGGACCAGCGGACCGCGGCGATGGTGCGCAGCGGCTACACGAACGACTCGCTGCTGTGGACGGGGGTGGAGGGAACCACCTACACCTACAAGAAGCTCAAGACCGAGATGTACGTCTCCTGGCGCGCCTTCCCCGTCGTGTCAAACTACCCCTCGCCCTCCCCTGCGAACGCCGCCACCGGGGTGACTGTGACGCCGACGTTCGCCACGACGGCCTCTGTTGCCGATGGGCGCCCTCTGTTCTACAAGTACGTCATCGGAACCAATCAGACCGAACTGACAGCCATCAACGGCACGGAATCGAGCCTGCCCGCCAGCGTGGTGCACGTCTCGGCGGAGTCCTCGGCCTCCGGCTACCAGGTTCCAGCGAACGTGCTGGCTGGCGGCACAACGTACTACTGGAAGGCGATCGTGCGGGACGATAGGAACGGGTGGCTTGGCACCTCGACCTGGCGCTCGGGCGCGGTGCGCTCCTTCACGACCAACCACCCCGCGCCGCCTGCCAACCAGGGCAGCAGCGTCCCTGCCGACGGCGCGGTGGTGACGACGCTGACGCCCACGTTCCAGGTGGCTGCGGTGACGGATGCTGAAGGGCACCCGGTCAACTACCAGTTCCGTGTCGCCTCGGGCGCGGATGCCTCGACCGGCGCGATCGTCTCCTCCGGCTGGCTGACTTCCCCCTCATGGACGGTGCCGGCGGGCTCGCTGCAGGACGGCGGCTCGTACACATGGACGGTGCTCACCACCGACGGGGGGAGCCTGGACAACGTGCCGGACTGGAAGAACACACTCAGGCTGAATCTGCGCCTGGGTGCCTCCGGGCCCTCACCGTTCGACTCGGCGGGGCCGGCGACGGTGAACCTGGCCAATGGCAACCTGTCCCTGGGCTTCTCCTCCCCCACCGTGAACACGATCGGCGGGCCGATGGGCATGTCGTTCTTCTACAACTCCCAGCAGTCCCCGACCCTGCTCCGGGGCTTGACCGGACAGTACTACTCCGCGCTAAACGTGGGCCAGACCTCGACCACGAACTTCACCTTCGACGGGCGCACGCCGAAGCTGGTGCGCACCGACGCGCAGGTGCACTTCGCCTGGGATGACGGCTCGCCCGGCCCGGCGGTTGCGGATGATTACTTCCTGGCCCGATGGACGGGCTTCGTCACCGTGCCCGCGGCCGGCAACTACACCTTCGGCGTGGTGCGCAACGACGGCGCCCGGGTGAAGATCGGCAGCACCCAGGTTTACAACGGTTGGAGCACCGGCGCCCCGGCGGGCGTGCAGTGGGGCTCGGCCTCGAGCATGACGACCGCGCCGACCGAAATCGAGGTGGAGTTCTACGAGTCCACCGGCACCTCCGGCATCCAGTTGTGGGTGCGCACGCCCGGCCAACCAGGAGTTCATCGTTCCGGCCGACTGGTTCACCACGAAGGTGCAGACCCTGCCCGGCGGCTGGTCGACTTCGACCGCGATCGCGGGAGCGCAGGGGGTTTACTCCACCGCGCGCGTGACCGAGTCCGCGGTGACGCTGACCGACGCGACCGGCTCGGTGCACACCTACGTGAAGGCCTCCGACGGCGGCTACACCGCCCCGGTCGGCCACTACGGGATGCTGTCGCTGGATGCGGCCGGCAATGTGGTGCTGTCTGAGGCCGATGGCACGGTCTACAGCTTCAACGCCCAAGGCGCCCTGGTGTCGGCAACGAGTGCGGCGGATGCGCTGAAGCCGTCGGCGCCGATCGTGACCTATCGCAGCAACGGGATGGTGGATCGCATCTCCGACCCTGCCTCGTTGATCCCGGCATCCAACCCGCCGGCCTACACCCGTGAGGTGCACTTCGCCTACGGCGGGGACGCCTGGTCAGACATCGAGGGGCTGACAATCCTGGATTCTGATTGGTCAGGCACCGCCTGCAATGTGGAGCCGGGCTATGTGAGCCCGCCGGAAGGGATGCTGTGCCGCATCGTCTATCCCGGCCACGTCGCCGCAGCGGCCGATACCACCCGGCTGTTCTACGACAGCAACGGCATGCTCGCGGCGATTCTGGATCCCGGCGAAGAGCTCACGACCTTCGCCTACGACAACGCCAGCGGCGACTGAAGACGGTGCGCGACTCGCTGGCCAACGACTGGGTCGCCGCCGGCGGAACGCTGGCTGCGGCGAACCGTGTCGACTTCGCCTACGACGCTGCCGGCCGGCTGATCACGGTCACCCTGCCCGCACCGGACGGCGTCACCGAAACCGAACGACCCAGGAAGAGCTACACCTACGCCAGCGGGAACCACCACCTACGTGGATATTTCGGGTCTGGATATTTCCGGTTCCGCTCTGGGCCACGCCGGCGGGGTGACCTTTGATGATGCCTGGCGGCAGACCAGCGCCACCTCGGCGATGGGGTTCACCAGTTCGCAGGTGTGGAGCCCGAAGGATCTGGTGCTCTCAGCCACCAATGCGCAAGGTCTGGTCGCGACCACGATCTACGATAACCGCGACCGACCCACCGACGGCTACGGCCCTGCGCCGGCCGCCTGCTTCGGGCTCGACCGACTGCCGCTGCACTCGTGCCCGATTGATGTGGCGCACACCTCCACGTCCTACGACTATGGGCTGAAAGGCTTGCATGCCGCCTGGTATGACAACCCCGCTCTGGCCGGCGCGCCCGTGACCTTCAGCCTGGGCCTGCCCGGTGTCACCGATGGCTCCGTTGCGAAGGACTGGGGCAGCTCGGCTCCCATCGCCGGGATCACCGCGACCGATGACTGGTCCGTGCGGCTGAGCGGCCGCATCACCTTCCCGACCACCGGCACGTACGCGATTCAGACTCACGCCGACGACGGCACGAGGGTGTGGGTCGATGACATTCTCGTCGTCGATGATTGGGCCGGGTTCGGTCTGCACTACTCGCCCCCGTTCCGCAGCATCACCGCGATCGCAGGGGAGTCGAAGACGATCCGCATCGCCTACCGCGAAGGCGGCGGCAATGCGCGCCTGGAGCTTCACTGGACCCCGCCCGGCGGCACGCGCGTTCTGGTGCCCGGCACAGCTCTGGTGCCCGACTACGGCCTGCCGAACCGCACCGTCGTCACCGACTCGGTACCGCAGGGCTCGGGTCTCTCCGACTCGCAGGTGCCCGACATGGTGACCCAGCTCGGCTACACCCACCCCTGGCTCGGTGCTGTCACCTCGTCAACAATTGACCCCGACGGCCTCGCCCTCACCACCGCGAGCACGTATGAGACGCCGGGTTCGGGTTGGCTGCGAAGGCTGACACGCACCATGCCCTCAGGCGCCCCGTCCACGAGCACCTCGACATACTGGGGCGACACGGAGGCGCTCTCTACAGAGATCTGCGGTGTGCCGGAGGGCACCAAGCAGTACGGGTTCCTGAAGTCCTCCACGAGTGCGGCACCCGCCTCGGTTGTCACCGAGTTCGTCTATGACCTCTGGGGTCGCACTGTGGGTACGAAACGTTCCGGCGACGCTGCTTGGACCTGCGCGACCTTCGATGACCGCGGGCGCAAGCTGACGACGTCGTACCCAGCCTTCGGTGAGGGCGCCGCCCGCACGGCGACGAACGATTACGCCGTCGGCGGCAACCCACTGATCGCGTCGACCAGTGACTCGGTAGGGACGATCACGACGGTTGCTGACCTGCTCGGCCGCACCGTGACCTCCACGGACGTGTGGGGCACTATCACGACGCCAAGCTATGAGGCGAAGACGGGTCGAGTGCTGTCGGTGACGACCACGGTCGCGGTGGCCCATCGTCGACACAGTCGTTCGAGTACGACATCGAGGGCAGGGTCGAACTGGTCAGGCATAACGGTGAAGTGATCGCCGACCCGAGCTATAGCGCCGCCACTGGATTCCTTACCGGGGTCAGTCTACCCGTCCGGCGCCGGCAACGCTGGCAACGGCAGCTCGCTGGCCAACCTGACCCGCAACGCGGCCGGTGCTCTGACTGGGTTCTCCTGGTTGTTCCCGGATGACACGGTGGTGTCGGATGCGGTGATGCGTTCGCAGTCGGGTCGGATCATCCAGAACACGTTGACCGACACCTGGGTGGCGGATCCGCGCACCGAAACCTCGACCTACACCTTCGACGCTGCGGGCCGTCTGACGGAGGCGGTGATCCCGCGGAATGTGCTCACCTATGGTTTCGGTGACACCTCCTGTGGTGCTGGCACGAGTGATTTCGCGGGTCGCAACGGTAACCGCACGTCGTCGTCGATGACGAAGGATGGCGGCATCCCGACCACGGTGGCCTACTGTTACGACGCCGCCGACCGGCTGGTGTCCACCACGGTGCACGGATGCCCCGGCGGATGCTGCTCCGCTGCTGGCCGGGAATCTGTCGCCGGCGAATCTGACCTATGACGCGCACGGCAACACGATCCGGTTCGCTGATCAGATGCTCGGGTATGACGTGGCCGATCAGCACATCAAAACCACTCTGGATGATGGCACGGTCATCGCCTATCTGCGGGATGTGACCGGTCGGATTGTGCAGCGCACCTCCACCAAGCCGGGGGAGACCACGGAGGTGTTGCGTTACACCTTCGCCGCCGGCGGTCTGCACGGTGTCCTGAACGGCAACGGTGCTCTCATCGAGCAGGCGTTGTCGCTGCCAGGCAAGGTCAGTGTGTCGTTGCCGGTGGGCGGGGATGCGAGGTGGTCGTATCCGAACCTGCATGGGGATTCGATCCTGCTGGTGGATGCTGCAGGCATCCGCATCGGGGATCGGGCCGCGTTTGATCCGTTCGGGCAACCGATCACCCTCGATGGTGATATCGGAACTCTGGCAGCGGATGACGCGGTCACCGACACCTCACCGGGTGAGGCCGACTACGCCTTCGTGGGCGCGCACCGGAAACTGTATGAGCACCAGGGGTCGATCGCGACCATCCAGATGGGTGCTAGGCAGTATGTGCCAGCGCTCGGGCGGTTCCTCGAGGTTGACCCGGTTGAGGGTGGGGTGTCGAACGACTACGACTACCCGGCTGACCCGATCAACAAACTCGACCTGACGGGCGAGATGACGGCGGACAGAGCGGAAAGGTATGGCACCCAGGCACAGGCCATGTTCATTGCCAACCGCCCCGTTTCCCGACCGTTCACCACCGTGATTGGTGGGAATGGCACTGGCCGCTGTCCAAGCGGTTGCACGATTTTGACTCAGGAGGGGCGAGACGCAGGCGTCTCGCTAGGGCATTGTGATCGGGATTGCCAACTCGTGGGCCGAACTTGGGAGACCTTATGGCCAGTCCTGACCAGCGCTGCAGCGCCTGCGTCTGAAGTCTTCTTGTGGGCGCGCTCGGGAGGCAAGTATTCGCCGAACCTAGACCCAGAATCGTTAGGTAGCACCTGGCACAGCGGCGCTATCTGGATCGAAGCGGAGTTTGACCTCTGGTATTACCGTGGTTATAAGTTCGGTGAAATGTGGAACGCCTAGGAGAAGCAGTGCTGACGATGGTACCGCTATCAGCAAAGCCAAATGAAAGGGTTTAGTTTTCGTATGCATGGACTTCGAGTTCGCCCTCTGCGATTCGTCACGCTCCCAGCAAAGCTTCTACTGCTCGCCGCGTGGCTTGCCCAAGGTTTCCTTTCGACTCATTTGCTAAGTCTCCTCGGTGCGACAGAGTTCGTTGTGGTCGCCGAGTCATTCGTCGCCAACGTTTTCTTCTTCGTCTTGGCGGTGAGGACCTTTCGCGGCACCGGCGAGCCTGTTGTGCCGCCGCGCCCGTGGTGGAAAGCCACATCGCGTCCGCGCGCCGGATTCCTACTTGGCGGTATCGCTGGAATTAGTGCCATCGTTCATCTGCTCGTGATGATTGAGCAGTCGCCGGATACCTCGGGTGGCCTCCTTCGCATCGTAGCCTTTCCGGAATCACTAGCGGCCAGCCTGTATCTCATCCATTCATCTATTCGCCTGACTGTTAGCCGCCAGAAGTCGACTCCAGGCAGCGATGGTCTCGCCCGCTCACCTCGTCTCTCGTAGGAAGCGCGCCAGCTTCTCGCAGTCGGGTCGGATCATCCAGAACACGTTGACCGACACCTGGGTGGCGGATCCGCGCACCGAGACATCCACCTACACCTTCGACGCGGCGGGCCGTCTGACGGAGGCGGTGATCCCGCGGAATGTGCTCACCTATGGTTTCGGTGACACTTCCTGTGGTGCCGGCACGAGCGATTTCGCGGGTCGCAATGGAAACCGCACGAGCTCGTCGATCACGAAGGATGGCGGCACCCCGACCACGGTGGCGTACTGTTGCGACGCTGCCGACCGGCTGGTGTCCACCACGGTTACGGATGCTCCAGCGGATGCTGCCCCGCTGCTGGCCGGGAACCTGTCGCCGGCGAATCTGACCTATGACGCGCACGGCAACACGCTCAGGTTCGCTGATCAGACCGCTCGGGTATGACGTGGCCGATCAGCACATCCGCACCGAGCTGGATGATGGCACGATCATCGCCTATCTGCGGGATGTGTCCGGTCGGATTGTGCAGCGCACCTCCACCAACCGGGCGAGACGACGGAGGTGTTGCGTTACACCTTCGCCGCCGGTGGTCTGCACGGTGTCCTCAACGGCGCTGGTGCCCTGATCGAGCAAACCTTGTCGCTGCCGGGTGGGGTGAGTGTGTCGTTGCCAGTGGGTGGGGATGCGCGGTGGTCGTATCCGAACCTGCATGGGGATTCGATCCTGTTGGTGGATGCTGCCGGCATCCGCATCGGGGACCGGGCAGCCTTCGATCCGTTCGGGCAACCGATCACCCTCGATGGGGATATCGGAACTCTGGCAGCGGATGACGCGGTCACCGACACCTCACCGGGTGAGGCCGACTACGCCTTCGTGGGGCAGCACCGGAAACTGTATGAGCACCAGGGTCAGCATCGCGACCATCCAGATGGGGGCCAGGCAGTATGTGCCAGCGCTCGGGCGGTTCCTCGAGGTGGACCCGGTTGAGGGTGGGGTGTCGAACGACTACGACTACCCGGCCGATCCGATTAACAAGCTTGATCTGACGGGGATGTGGGAGTACGATCCCCAGTCTTCGTGCACCTACAGTGCCTGTTTGACTTCAGGGCGTGCCCCGACGGCTGAGGAGTTTGGCAATGCCATGGCGCTCAGTTTCGTCATCGCGACGTTGGCGGTACCAGGCGTCGGATGGGGAGGCGCGACAGCGGCTTGGGGACTGGGAGGCGCCACAACGGCGCGCGTATTTTGGTCTGGTGGACCTGCCGCGATGAATGCTGCGGCCACTTTTGCGAAGTATACGAATGCAGTTACCCTTGAAATGACCGCCATGGGCAAGGTGCTCACAGTGGCGTCAGCGGTACTTCCGAGACCGGTAATGGCACCCGCATGGCGTGCGGCGTCTAAAATATTTGCGAATGGCGCACGAGGTAGTGCAACCGTGTTCAAGGGTCCGGCGTTTCGTGCGGAATCGATCTTCGTGACAGTTGAACTGAAAATCTTGCAGCAAAGGGCCGTTGCTCTGAAATACTTTGCCGTATGACCGAGCCGGAACGATTTCGCAAGAGTTTCTTGGGAGGACGAGTCAGTTCCTCCCGGGGGTACAGTGTGCGGGCTCCAGGACGGGCGGAGGTTTGGTATGAGGACGAAGATGGCCGATTGATTATCAGCGGCGAATTGATGGGCGATCGGGCGGCGACGACGCTGGTTGACGTAAGGACTATTCCCGACAACCTTTCACGACCGCGAAAGCTGGTCGTCGAGCGGCTCCAAAGAGCGTTCGATTTCGCTGGCTGGAAAATCGAATTCGGCTGGGAAGACGCCTGAGGTAACGAAGCAGCAAGCCTTCGTAGCGGAGCCCGAAAAGGGTTGCGCGCCTGCCATCATTGCTCACGAAGAGGGTCATAGCCGGGCCCATGAGAACCCAACTCCCTGCAGAAGGTGATCTCCTACGTGCGGGACGCTGTGCCGTCGTCCAGCGAATGGGCATGCCGCTGTCCTTAGGAGCTGACGCCCAGAGACGGTGTCAGATTGTCTGTGTAAGGGGTGAGGGCCCGCTGGCGCTCACTGCGGTCGGTACACGTCTGCCCTATGTGCAATGCGGACAACAAGCAAGACCCGTCGAGACTCATCGAGTTCGAAGAGCACTCGATAGTCGCCGCGGCGAGCTGAGCGGAGTGCGTCGAACTCTCCATGGAGTGGCTTGCTCATACGCTCAGGATTTGTTGGAAGCGTTACCGTGATGAATTCGACGACAGCTGCGGCGACCTTTCCCGGCAGTCGGTCGAGGCCGCGCATCGCGCTGGGAGCGAACTCGACATCCCAGGTCACTTCAGCGGCAGCCCAAGACGGGCACGCACCTCGTCAGCGCTCAACGTGCGGCCCTCAGTCGCGGCCGCTCGGGCTTCCGCAACGTCGTCCCGTATGCCGGGCTGAGACAGCCAAAAAAGGGTCTCGTGCAGTGACTCGAGGTCGTCCTCGCTCATGAGTACCGCGGCAGCGTGGCCGTGGCGGGTGATGCGGATGATCTCGTGCTCACGTTCCGCCTCATCAATGAGCGCGGAAAGCTTGTCCTTCGCCTCGCTGAGAGCAATAGTCTTCATCGCAGCATTATAGCCCAACTATTGGCCTATAAAGCAGGTGGGGCGACCCCGAAGGGCCGCCCCACCTCTCAAAACCGAAATCCCCTAGTCGCCCCTGAGGATGCTCAGGAAGCGCAGCAGCTCGACGTAGAGCCAGACGATCGTGAGCACGAGGCCGAAGGCCGCGCGCCAACTCATCAGGCGGGGTGCGCCTGCGGCGACACCGCGCTGCACGTAGTCGAAGTCGAGCACGAGCGAGTAGGCAGCCAGCAGGATCACGAGCGGGCCGAGGATCAGACCGAGCGGGATGCCCGCGATGGTGCTCGTGTAGAGCCCCCACGGGTCCTGGTTGATGCCCGTGAGTTGCATTCCGAGGTTGATGATCGAGAACAGGGCGTACGCACCGACGACGATCATGAAGATCTTGGTCGCCTTCTTGGAGGCACGCACCTTGCCGCTCGCGAAGAGGGCGAGGGTCACGATGAAGACGGCTGCCGTTGCGGTGAGCGCCTGGACGATGATCCCGCCCTGGAAGTTCTCGACCACGCGGGAGAGTCCGCCGACGAAGATGCCCTGCGCGGCGCCGAACGCCAGCACGAGCGCGGGCGATGGAACCTTCTTGAAGCTGTTGACGAGACCGAGACCGAGCCCGACGAAGAGGAACGGCAGGTACAGGAACGGGAAGAAGAACCCGACCGTCGCGCCGATCATCAGAACGCCGAGCGTCGCGAGCGTCTTCATGATGACGTCGTCGTACGTCATCCGCTCCGTCTCGTTCGGCGTTGCCGCCGGCCGGTTGTAGAGCTCATCGAGCTGCTGCGAACTGATCTGCGCTGCCTTGGCGCCGCCGGTCGCGAATGCGGCGTTGTTGAAGGCGGGGTTCTGGAGTGCCATGGTTTCCTGTCTCCTGGTTAGAAGGCGTTAGCTGTCGGTTAGTTCAACAGTTTCGGGGACGATTCTATTCGAACCGCGGCGCGGGTTGCTGAGTGCTGGTCGAAGAGTCGCGGCGTAGCGCGCCAACCAGGCGGATGCCACGAGCGCGGACGCCATGATGAGCATCGCCATCGGCATTCCCGTGTACTCCCTGAACACGTTCGCAATCGCGACTCCGGTCACCAGCACGAACATCACCGTGACGTAGCTTCGCGCCGGCCGCTGCCGCACGACGAGCCAGCACACATAGGAGATGACGAGGAGGGTGAGCGCCTGCGGTCCCGGCAGCAGCAGCCAGATGGCAGCAAGGGAAGGGCCGGCCGTCCAGATTCGTCGGCTGCCGCGGGCCGGAAGGATCAGCCACCCCGTGGCGTGAGCGGCACTACTGAGCACGAGCAGGTGCAAGGTCTGCGGCGTGGCGCCCTGCAAACCGACCGCGCTCGAGAGGATGAGGGTCAATCCGGCGAGATACCGGCCCCCGTAGCTGCCCCAACGAAGTTTGAGCAGTGAGGCGGGCTCCCGCCATCGTGTTCTGGTTGTCACCGGAAGTATTCGAGCACAACTACGAGCGCGAACGCAAAGACTGCGACGCCCGCGAGGAAACACAGGGTGCCGACCAGCAGCAGCACGACCCTGCGCTCGAGCCGGTCATCCACTTTCGATCGTCCCACCGGTTCGGCCAGGGAGACGGCCAGCGCATCCGATTCGGCCGCCGAAGTTCCGCAGCGGATACAGAACTTCCAGGCAGGATTGAGCGCAGCACCGCACCCCCCGCACGTGGACATGGGGGAAAGTGTATGTGCCGTAACCTAGCGAGCGTGACTCCCCTTTTGAGCGTCATAGCGCACCGCGGAGCGAGCGGATATCGGCCTGAACACACCCGTTCCGCCTATCTTCTTGGCCTCACTTTGGGGGCAGACGGCATCGAACCGGATATTGTGCCGACCCGCGATGGAGTGCTTGTGCTCCGACACGAGAACGAAATCTCGACGACGACGGATGTCGCGTCCCGCCCAGAGTTCGCCGAACGTCGCACCACGAAGATCGTCGACGGCGTTCAACTCACCGGTTGGTTCACCGAGGACTTCACCTGGGCAGAGCTCAGCACCCTGCGTGCGATCGAGCGGCTTCCGAAAGTGCGGCCAGCCAACGCCACCTTCGACGGGATGTTCCCGGTGCTGCGCCTCACCGACCTGCTGGAGATAGTGGATGCCGCGGACCGCCCCGTCACCCTCGTCGCCGAACTCAAGCACGCCAACTACTTCGACTCGATCGGATTGCGGCTCGGGGAGCTGTTCGCGGCCGAGATTGCCGGGTGGGCGACGGGCGACAACCTGCTCGTCGAGAGTTTCGAGCAGGGGGTGCTTGGAGACATCCACTCACGCGGTGTTCCGGGCCAGCGTGTGTACCTCATCGAAGACCACGGCAGCGCCGCCGATCTCGTCGCGTCCCAGGGTGAGGCGGCACCGAGCTACACGGATCAGCTGACGGATGACGGCCTGGCCGCGCTCGCCGCGAGCGTCGACGGGGTGAGCCTCAACGCCTCCCTCATTCTGGAACGCGATGGCGCTGGCACCACGGATGTTGTTCAGCGCGCGCACGCCGCCGGGCTGAGTGTTTTCACGTGGACGCTGCGGCCGGAGAACCGCTTCCTGCCGAAGAACCTTCGCCGTGGCGACGACCCGTCGCACTGGGGCAACTGGCTCGAGGCGTACCGGCTGCTGCTCAACTCCGGCGTCGACGGTGTCTTCGCCGATCATCCCGACCTGGCGATCATCGCGCGCGACTCGCTCGCCTGAGCGGCCCGCCCGCGTCGCGCCTCCGTCGCGCCGGCCACCGCCGTACCAAATGAAGGCAATGAGTGTGTTCGGTGCGGATTCTCGCCGATGTACGCGCCACAGCCGCAGAATTGCCTTCATTTGGTACGGCGGCGGCAGACTAAGTGGCACGCACGGAGTCAGTGGTGATCGCCCCGGAACACCGCGGCGAGAATGGATGCCTCCACCTCCGCCCAGCGATAGATCACCTGTTTGTAGCTGAAACGAAGCACGCGGAACCCGAGAACACTGAGTTCGGCGTCGCGAGTGCGGTCAGCCTCGAATCGCACCGGATCGATGTGGTACTCCACGCCATCCACCTCGACCACAAGCTTGCTGCCGACCAGGAAGTCGACTCGCTTGCCGTCGATCCTCACCTGCGGCACAAGCGGCAGGCGGAATCGGGCGAGACGGAACCGCGTGAGCGACTCTGTTCCGGTTTCGCAGAGTCCGTCCGCGCCCGCGAGTAGCGGTGACCGGTTCGGCATCCGATCGATCATCGCCCGCCAATCGTCTCTCGTGACGACTGCAGGGATCCATGGCGCAGGTTGGTGCAGTGCCGAGTCGGCGATGGCGACCGCGAGCTCGAGAGGTTGGCAGCGAATGACCTCCTCAAGGCACGCGATAGGGCTCAGCAGGAGGCGGGATCCGGTCGCCGGTTCGGGCCGCCAGTGAGTCGTGACTCCGGGCTGGGAGGCTCCGGCCAAACGCGTCCGCATGTTGCCGGGGGTGCGCAGGCGGCAGTCCCCGTGCTCGACGCTCACATGCAGGTGGTCGTCGGGCGGCAGCCACATTCCGTGAAGTGCGGCGCCGGTGATGCAGCCCGCGCGCCCGCCCACTCGCGCTGCCCGCAGCAGGGTTGGCGGGATGTCGGGCAGGCTGTACCAGCCCTGCCGCACGCGAATGATTGACCGCTGCTGGACGGCGGCGGCCAGTGCCCGCCGAGAGAATCCGGCTGCGTGGAGTTCGTGGGTGGCGGCGATGCGCCCGAGTTCGCGGATCGTGCTGGTGAGTTGTCTCATGTCGGCAGCGTCGGCCATCGCGAGCGGCTGCGGGGGCAGCATCCACTTAACTGTGCAGACCGCCCCGCGCACGTGCGAAATGAAGGAGAAGTGGATGTCTCAACGGCAAGTTCGCGGTGAAACAGGTGCTCATCCCCAGATTGCCTTCATTTGGTACGGGGCGCGGGGGAGGGGGGCGGACGGGAGGGGGTGGATGCCCGAAGCCGGGTCGGAGGCGCCGTTTAGACTGGGCGGGATATGACCTTCGTTCTCGACCCGTCCGAGGCGGCGTCCGGCCCCGACGACCGGCTGCTCGACGGCCTCAACCCCCAGCAGCGCGAGGCCGTGCTGTACCGCGGGCAGTCGCTGCTGATCGTTGCCGGCGCGGGCTCCGGCAAGACGAGCGTGCTCACCCGCCGCATCGCCGGGCTGCTGCAGAGCAGAGAGGCATGGCCAAGCCAGATCCTCGCGATCACCTTCACGAACAAGGCCGCCGCCGAGATGCGGGAGCGCGTGCAGCAACTCGTCGGCGGCGCGGCCGACGGCATGTGGATCTCGACCTTCCACTCCGCGTGCGTGCGCATCCTGCGCCGCCAGGCCGAAGCGTTCGGCATGAAGCAGAGCTTCACCATCTACGACACCGCAGACACCCGCGCCCTGATCAAACGCATCATCAAGGAAATGGATGCTGACGCCTTCGGCTTCACGCCCGGCGGCGCTCTCGGCCGCATCTCAAAACTCAAGAACGAACTCACCGACGCCGACGCCTTCTCACGCACGGCCAACATGAGTGATCCGAAGGAGCAGGTGTTCCTCGAGATCTTCTCCCGCTACACGGCGGCGCTGCGTCGCGCCAACGCGCTCGACTTCGACGACATCATCGCCGAGACGGTGCACCTGTTCCGCGCGTTCCCGGACGTCGCGGCCCTCTACCAGCGGCGGTTCCGGCACGTGCTGGTTGATGAATACCAGGACACCAATCACGCGCAGTACGCGCTCATTCGGGAGTTGGTCCGGCCAGTGAAGGCGGAGCATGTGCCTGAAGACACGAAGATGAAACTGGATGCTGGCGGCGGCATCCCCGCGGCATCCCTCACGGTGGTGGGCGACTCGGACCAGTCGATCTACGCGTTCCGCGGGGCGGACATCCGCAACATCGTCGAGTTCGAACGGGACTTTCCGAACTCGAAAGTCATCCTGCTCGAGCAGAACTACCGCTCGACCCAGAACATCCTTGATGCGGCCAACTCGGTCATCTCGAACAACTTCGACCGCAAAGCGAAGAACCTGTTCACGACGGTGGGCGCGGGGGAGAAGATCGTCGGCTACACGGGGTATTCGGGCCATGACGAGGCCCAGTTCGTCGCCGACGAGATCGAGGTATTGCGCGAAGCCGGCACGAGCTACAACGACGTCGCGGTCTTCGTGCGCACCAACTCGCAGACCCGACCGCTGGAGGAGATCTTCATCCGCTCGGCCATCCCGTACCGCATCCCGGGCGGCACCAAGTTCTACGAGCGTGCCGAGATCAAGAACGCCATGGCATACCTGATCCAGGTCGCGAATCCGGATGACGACCTCGCCCTGCGTCGCATCATGAACGTGCCGAAGCGGGGTATCGGCCCGGCGACGGAGGCGGCGCTGCAGGCACACGCCGACCGGGTCGGCACTCCGCTGCGCGAGGCGCTGCTCGACGCCGGCGAACTGGGCCTCGGACCGAAGGTCACCGGCGCGATCGTTGAGTTGGGCACGATCCTGTCCGAGGTGAGCGAGAGCGTCGCGACAGCCGCCCCGGCCGACATCCTGACGGCGCTGCTCCAGCGCACCGGGTACATCACCGCCCTGCGCACGAGCGGTGACGCGCAGGATGAAGCGAGGGCCGAGAACCTCGAAGAGCTAGTGTCGCAGGCCAAGGAGTTTCGGGTTGCGACCCCCGACGGCACCCTCATCGACTTCCTCACGGGCGTCGCGCTCTTCGCCGCCGCTGATGAGATCGATGACGCAGACGGTTCGGTTTCGATCATGACCCTGCACACCGCGAAGGGCCTCGAGTACGACGCCGTGTTCCTCACCGGTGTCGAGGAGGAACTGCTGCCCCACCGCATGTCCACCAACGAGCCCGGTGGATTGGCCGAGGAACGTCGCCTCTTCTATGTGGGCATCACCCGCGCCCGCAAGCGCCTGTACCTGTCGCTGGCGGCGTCGCGCGCGAGCTTCGGTGAGGTCAGCGTGGCGATGCCGAGCCGCTACCTTCAGGAGATTCCCCCCGAACTCATCGAATGGCGGCAGTCGCCCGGCATGGGGAATTCACGCGGTGGTACGCGGCCGCGCGCTCTCAACTCCCGCGAGTCCCGGCCGTCGTTCAGTTACGGCAACTCGCTGCCCGCAGCGCCACCGCGCGTCAAGACCGAGTGGACGAGTGCCGTCACCGCGACAGTGCGCGACAACGGTGACCTGACGCTTGAGGCGGGCGACCGCATCCGCCACACCGATTTCGGCGAGGGCAAGGTCACGGCGGTCACGGGCGAGGGCGCGAAGCGCGTCGCCGAAGTGCAATTCGATACGGCCGGCCGCAAGCGGCTGCTCATCAAGATCGCTCCGATTGAGAAGCTCTGAGCGCCTTCAGGTAGTGCCGAGCCGGCCACTCCCGCAGGCGACGCGGCGTGAGTCGAGCGAGTGAGCGGATGACGCCCCAGGCCAGCCGTGCGCGTCGCCTTCGCGCGCGGCTCCACGCGATGCCGTACGCATCCCGCAGGGTCGGCGGCAGCAGGCTCGCGGTGAGCAGGGCCCCGAGCGGCAGGGCTGCCCGCAACCACAGCGGCGCGGTCACTGGGCGGAAAAGGTCGTGGGCGATGCTGCGCGCCTCATCGGTGACGGTGAGGGACTCGACGGCAGCGGTCCAGTAGCGGGCAAAGGCGGCGCGGTCTGAGGGCCAGGCGTCCGGCGGAACCTGCAGCACAGTCCCGAGTCTCGAGTAGTCGCGGTAGAGGGCATCCGCTGTCGCGTCATCGAGCGGGCCGTTCACGATGCGGTGCACGCGAACCGCCGTCTCATAGAGTGTGGCGGCCACCCACAACTGGTGGGAGGCATCCGTCGCCCCGGCGACCGGGGCGTGAGCCCTGTTGACGAAGCCGGCGACCAGGCGCCCCTCGTCGAGCGTGCCGAGAACCACCGCATAGACGAAGGTCAAAGTGTTGTGCAACCGGTGGAGCGGTCGGTGGGCGAAATCGCTGTGCTTGTGCACACCCGCGGCGACCACCGGATTCGCGACCTGAAGCAGGATCGCCCTGCCACCGCCCGCGATGAGCACGCCGTCGGCGGCGAACCGCCTCGTTGCCTCGCTTGCCATGACTCCAATGGTCGCAGCATCCGAAAGTTTGCGCGTTCTTAAAGCCTGTCGGCCACCATCACGCGAAGGCCGCCCCGACCAAGCGGGTAGAGTTCTCTAGGAAACGAAGTCCCTTGAGGTCGAGGTATCCCGACCTCGGGACTGGTGGCCGCCCAAAGACAACCAACGCGCGATTGCGAGATTTACGTGGATCTTTTCGAGTACCAGGCCAGAGACCTCTTCGAGGAATACGGTGTGCCGGTGCTGGCCGGCATGACGGCTGACACCCCGGAAGAAGCCCGCGCAGCGGCCGAGAAGATCGGCGGAACCGTAGTTGTCAAAGCACAGGTGAAGACCGGCGGTCGCGGCAAGGCGGGCGGGGTTAAGGTCGTTCACAGCCCGGACGAGGCGTACGCGGCGGCGGAGGCCATTCTCGGCCTCGACATCAAGGGCCACATCGTGCACCGGGTGATGGTCGCCGAGGGCGCGAAGATCGCCCAGGAGTTCTACTTCTCTGTGCTGCTCGACCGCGCGAACCGCAGCTACCTGAGCCTGTGCAGTGTCGAGGGCGGCATGGAGATCGAAGAGCTCGCTGTGGAGCGACCGGATGCGCTCGCGCGCATCGAGGTGGATCCCGACAGGGGCGTCGACCTCGCCAAGGCGACCGAGATTGCACGCGCAGGACACTTTCCCGAAGAGCTCGTCGAGAAGGTGGCTCCCGTCATCGTCCGACTGTACGAGGTCTTCACCGGGGAGGACGCGACCCTCGTCGAGGTGAACCCGCTCGTGCTCACCGAAGGCGGCGACATCATCGCCCTCGACGGCAAGGTGACCCTGGACGCGAACGCCGACTTCCGGCACCCCAAGCACGCTGACCTGGAGGATGCCACCGAAACCGATCCGCTTGAGGCGAAGGCGAAAGCGCACGACCTCAACTACGTGAAGCTCGACGGCGAGGTGGGGGTCATCGGCAACGGCGCCGGGCTCGTGATGTCCACACTCGATGTTGTCGCCTACGCGGGCGAAGCGCACGGCGGGGTCAAGCCGGCCAACTTCCTCGACATCGGCGGTGGAGCATCCGCTGAGGTGATGGCGGCAGGGCTCGACGTGATCCTCGGTGACCAGCAGGTGAAGAGTGTCTTCGTCAACGTCTTCGGCGGCATCACCTCGTGCGACGCAGTCGCGAACGGCATCGTCGAGGCGCTGCGCATTCTCGGTGACACAGCGAGCAAGCCCATCGTCGTGCGCCTCGACGGCAACAACGTCGAGGAGGGTCGGCGCATTCTCGCGGATGCGAATCATCCACTCGTGACTCTCGCCGACACGATGGACGAGGGTGCCGACAAGGCCGCCGAACTCGCCAACGCGCCTGAAACCAACTGAGGAAACAGAGAATGTCGATCTTCTTGAACAAGGACTCCAAGGTCATCGTGCAGGGCATCACCGGCGGTGAGGGCACCAAGCACACCGCACTGATGCTCAAGGCTGGCACCCAGGTCGTGGGCGGTGTCAACGCCCGCAAGGCGGGCACGACAGTGACGCACGGCGAGGTGACGCTGCCCGTCTACGGAACGGTGATCGAGGCGATGTCCGATACTGGTGCCGATACATCCATCGTCTTCGTTCCGCCACCCTTCGCGAAGGACGCCGTCATGGAGGCGATCGATGCGGGCATGCCGCTCGTCGTCGTCATCACTGAAGGCATTCCCGTGCAGGACACGGCGGAGTTCTGGGCGCACGCGAAGAACAAGGGCGGCACCACCCGCATCATCGGGCCGAACTGCCCCGGCATCATCACTCCGGGAGAGTCGCTCGTCGGAATCACCCCGGCGAACATCACCGGCAAGGGTCCGATCGGCCTCGTGTCGAAGTCGGGAACCCTCACCTACCAGATGATGTACGAGTTGCGGGATCTCGGCTTCTCGACCGCGATCGGCATCGGCGGCGACCCGATCATCGGCACGACGCACATCGACGCGCTCGCGGCCTTCGAGGCCGACCCGGAGACGAAGGCGATCGTCATGATCGGCGAGATCGGCGGTGACGCCGAAGAGCGCGCGGCCGACTTCATCAAGGCGAACCTCACCAAACCGGTCGTCGCGTACGTCGCCGGCTTCACCGCGCCGGAGGGCAAGACCATGGGCCACGCGGGTGCGATCGTCTCCGCTGGGGCAGGCACGGCGCAGGGCAAGAAGGAAGCGCTCGAGGCCGCCGGTGTCAGGGTCGGCAAGACGCCGAGCGAGGCTGCCAGCCTCATGCGCGAGGTGCTGTCGAGCCTGTAGTCGCGGCGGTTGCGCGTGCCATAGGATCGCCGGATGGGTGATTCGCTGCTAACACAAATGGTGTTCGCCGTCATGTTGTTCGTGTTCGGTATTCTTGCCCTCGCCGGGTTCGCGGTACTGCTGTTGCGGGGTAGCGCGCTGCAGTCCGCGCGTCGTCGCTATCACGACTCCTACCAGGGGAAGCGGGATCCAGATGACCGCTCTCGTGAGCCCGGACCGCGATTCGTGCTGGCTTTCGGGATCATCCTCTTCATCGGGGGTGCTGCCCTGACCGCCTACTTCTACCAACTCCTCGCAGCGGAACTGACCCTGCAGCCCGTCGCGGCCACGCAGCCGGGACTGCCACCAGCGCTCGGTATTGCCCTCCTTGTGCTGGGTCTCGCATTCGTCACCCTCCGCCACCAGGTCGCGGGCATCCTGGACACAACGCGGAGGTCCCTGTACATCGGCCTCAACAAGAGCGGGGTTCGGGCCCTGCAGCCCCAGTACCTGGTGCTGGCCGGGTCGCTGCTCGCGCTCTCCGGCGTGGCGCTTCTCGCCTCGAACTTTCTCGGTATTCCTACCGCTTAAGTTCGCTCACGCAGATGAAGTTGCCTTCGCTGTCCCTGAACCAGGCAGACCGGGAGTCTTTGCCTTCGAGCACACCGTTCTCCGTCTTCATGTCGGGCAGGTCGTACTCCTCGAACTCGATACCGTTCGAGCGCATCGATTCCATCTCCGCGTTGAGGTCTTCGGTCACCCACCCCATCTGGGTGTGCTTGGCGGTTCCGGCGTTCTCGGTCTCGTAGATCTCGAAAACGCCGCCATCCAGCAGATGGTAGACGAGCGCCCCGTCGCGGGAGTCGCCCGGATCGAGGCCGAGCTTGTCGTGGTAGAAGTTGCGCGCTCGATCCAGATCGGCCGCGGGCAACATGGTGTGGAGTTCCTTCATCATGGCAATCACTCCTTGGGGGATTGAAGGATGTGTCTTTCCTCGCCACGCTACGCCGAAGGGTGAGGACCACCGCGGTTTCCCAGCGAGTGCGCAGCGGCCGCCCGGGTCGGGCCTCGTTATGCTGGCGCTATGGGTGAATCAGCGGCAGCACCCACTTCAGCGCTCAGCGCTACGGTGCTCAACCCTGACGGCCTGCACATTCGGCCGGCATCGCACATCGTCGCGGCGCTCGCCCAATTCGACGCCCAGGTCTGGCTCGCGAACGAGCGCACCGGCAAGCCGGCTGTGCTCGCGAGCAGCCCCACCTCGCTTCTCGCGCTCGCCGCCCGACAGGGCGACACGGTCACCATCACCGCGTCAGGTGCCCAGGCGGTGGATGCGGCCGCAGCCGTGCTGGCCCTGTTCGAGGCCGGCTTCGACGAACTCGATGGCGAGCCCGAGGTGAGGGGCGCCATATCGCCCTTCGCAGGCAGCGGGAAGGGCGAGATGGCGCCCCTCACGGCGGGCATCGGGGTGAGTCCCGGCCGCGCGGTCGCACCCGTGGTGCGGATGCCGGAGCCGCTCGCGGAGCCGCCCGCGGCATCCGTTCTCCCGGAGTCCGAGCGTGCGGCGGCGGCCGCACGGATCGACGACGCCGCTTCATCCGTGCAGTCGGCGCTCACCGAGCGCGCGGCGCGCGTCTCGGGCGAGGCGCGCGAGATCCTCGAGGCGACGGCGCTCATGGCCGCGGACCCGGCATTGCTCGCGGAGGCGCGAACTCTCGTGACCGGTCAGGGGGAGAGCCCCGAACGCGCCGTGTGGCTGGCGATCGGCGCTTCCGTCGACCTGTTTGCGAGCCTCGGTGGCCGCATGGCGGAGCGCGTGGCAGACCTGTATGACGTGCGCAACCGGATTGTGTGCGAACTGCTTGGGCGACAGGCCCCCGGCGTTCCGGATCGCGCTGAGCCGTTCGTGCTCGTCGCGGTCGATCTCGCGCCCGCGGATACTGCCCTGCTCGATCCGTCAGTGTGCCGGGCGCTCGTCACCGTCGAGGGCGGGCCGACCTCGCACACCGCGATTCTCGCCCGGTCTCTGGGGCTGCCCGCCATCGTCGCGGCGGCCGGTGCGATGGAGATCGTCGACGGCACGATCGTGCTCGTCGACGGAACCACCGGAAGCATCGTCATCGACCCGACGGATGAGCAGATCGCCGAGGCATCCGCTGCGTCCGAAGTGCCGGACTTCGACGGGGAGGGGCGCACGTCCGATGGCCATCGCGTGCAGTTGCTCGCCAACGTCGGCTCGCCAGCGAGTGTGGCTGACGCGGTCGCGGCGAAGGCTGAGGGTGTCGGCCTGTTCCGCACGGAGTTCTGCTTCCTCGACCGGGCCGAAGCGCCATCCATCGAAGAGCAGGCGGTCGAGTACCGGCGCGTGTTCGCCGCCTTTCCCGGACAGAAAGTCATCGTGCGCACGCTCGATGCGGGGGCCGACAAGCCGCTCGCCTTCGTCACGGATGCGGAGGAGGTGAACCCGGCCCTGGGCATCCGCGGGTATCGCACCGCCTGGCGTCGACCCGAACTGTTGGACAACCAGCTCGAGGCCATCGCGCGCGCTGCCGCAGCCGAGCAGGCGGCGGTCGGCGTGATGGCACCGATGATCGCAACAGTGGATGAGGCTGACGATTTCGCGCGCAGATGCGCTGCCCACGGGCTCGCGGTGAGCGGGGTGATGATCGAGACGCCGTCCGCGGCGCTCAGCTCGGCGCACATTCTGGAGCACGTCGACTTCGTGAGTATCGGTACGAACGATCTTGCGCAGTACACGATGGCCGCGGATCGGCTCGTCGGGGAGCTTGCCGCCCTCAACGACCCGTGGCAGCCGGCGGTGCTGCGGCTCGTTGCGGCAACATGTGACGGCGCTCGTGCGTCGGGCAAGCCAGTCGGAGTGTGTGGTGAGGCGGCGGCAGATCCTCTGCTTGCTGCGGTGCTCGTGGGGCTGGGGGCGTCAAGCCTCTCGATGGGTGCCCGATCCCTGGCTCACGTCGCAGCGCTACTCGGCAGGGTCACTCTCGAACAGTGTCGTGCTGCGGCGGAACTCGCGGTCGCCGCCCCGAGCGCAACCGTCGCCCGCGCGGCGGTGGCCACGCTGCTGGGCTAGTTTCACTCGCGCCGCTCGTGTCGGCGGGGCTTGAGGCGGGCGGGCGCATCCGTCGCTGGAGGGAACTCGCACGTGAAGGTGCCCTCGTACCCGAACAGGAAACCGAAGAAGGCATTGCGCACCTCCAGCCTGATGCGGAACATCTCGGCTTCGTCGTCGTAACTCTCGCGCAGGGTTGCCCGACCGCTGAACATCATCGGGAACCGGAAGGCGACGAGCGGGCCCTCGTAGAAGCGCTGCGCGTCCGAGGTGAGCAGCAGTGACCCGTCGTCCTCGACCGTCAGCGCGAGATCGACGGCGAGGTGCTGGTGGGTTCCCAGGTAGTCGACGATGCGCCCGCGCTTCTCGCTGAAGATCATGGTCGCGTCGAACCGGCTGGCTGTGCTGCCGACGAAATACTCGCGCACAAAGGTGACGGTCTCGCGTCCGTGACGGTCGCGGTAGGGGTAGTTCTCGACCGTGAACGGCACGTCGGTGCCCGTCACCGGAATCAGGATGTTGCGCAACCGCCCGAACTGCAGGAACGGCACCGTCCACCACGGGCCCCGGCGGATGCTTGTCATCGTGCCCGTGCCGACGCTCGCATACCCGGCCTCGAGTCCGACGCCGAAGCGTTTCTGCAGCATCGGGTGCAGGCGGTCGAACTCGGCACCGAGCGCCTGCCGGAAGATGGCGGTCACGGGTGCTCCAGAGTGTCGAGTGTGTCGGGAGCGGCCTCCATGATGCGCCGGTCGAGTGGATGCCTCACGCACCGCCCGGCGCGCGGCCGATCCTTGCGCCAGACCCACAGCACCGACCACGCTGGCCAGCGTTCCGGCTCGACTCCTGTTTCTGCCCAGCTGCGCAGGCGATCGAAGCTCCAGGCGGTCATCCACCCGATGAGGCGGCGCAGCACGAGGGCGTCAAGAGTGCGTCCCCATCGGGGCTCGTAGTCGTAGCCGGTGATGAAGGTCACGCCGTCATTCTGCGGGATGTAGCGCCAGTAGCCCCTCCCGGCGCCCAGCGGCGACCAGCGATCCGCCGTGTCGAATCGCAGCGCGGAGGTTCGCGTGCCGTCGGGTCGATGGCGTTCGCCGAGCGAGGTTCCGGTGCCTGCGATGGTGTGGAAGGGCATCCGCCGCTCGTAGCGGAAGCGGTAGCCGCCGCTGGGGAGTTCCCCGACCGGTGTGATCGCGCTGAAGCGGAGGTCCCAGCGCGGGTGCAATGTCGTGTCCTGGGTGAGCTCCCACACGCGTTCGAGCGGTGCGCGGATGTGCACCTCAACGTAGATCGCGCGCTTGCCCACGCCGCCAGCCTGACCGAAAACTAAGGAGAATTTGCTCGACACGCTGCTCAAAGGGGCGTTGAGCGCGCCCGGCGCCAAAATCTCCTTAGTTTTCGGTAGGGCGCGGGGGTGGGGCGGGGGCGCGCGAGTAGTGTCGCACCCGTATGAACCGATTGCTGACCGCCCTCTTTGCCGCGTTCGAGGCGCTGCTCGTCGTTGCCATCGGCATCGGGATCTCGCTTGCGCCCCTCACGGTGCTCTGGGCCGTGCACTACGGGTTCGCGCCCGACTGGGCGATTTTCTGGCGCGCTTCCGTCGACATCTGGCTGCTCGGCCATGGCACCGACATCACGGTCACCCTCGATTCCGACACCGCGGCGGGTCTCGGGCTGGTGGGAGCGGCGGAGACTTTCACGCTCACGCTCGCCGCCCTCGGGTTCACCCTGCTGACTCTGCTGCTCGGCGTTCGCGCCGGCCGACGCGTTGGCGAAACCGATCACCGCGCGCTGGGCACCACTGTCGCCGTCGCCGTCTTCGCGCTGCTATGTCTGGGAGCTTCGCTGAGCGCGGTGCACCCGCTCGTTGAGCCGTCGATCCCCCAAGCCGTGCTGCTGCCGACACTCGCCTTCACGATCGGCCTCACGATCGGCAGGTTGCGCACCGCGAAGTCGACAATGGATGACTCGGGCAGTTCGATTCGCGACTGGATCGACGACTGGCGCCCCGCTACGCGCGGCATCGTCGCAACCGCGCTCCGCGGCGGCGCGGCGGTCGTTGCGCTCGTGATCGCGTGCGCATCCGTTCTCACCGCCTTCCTCATCATGACCGGATACGCCGAGATCATCGCCCTCTATGAGGGACTGCACACGGGCATCCTCGGCGGTCTCGCCATCACGATCGCCCAGCTCGCCCTGTTGCCCAACCTGGTGATCTGGGCGGCGTCCTGGCTGGTCGGTCCCGGCTTCGCGATCGGAGCGGGTTCGTCGGTGAGTCCGCTCGCGACCAGCCTCGGCCCGCTTCCTGCGGTTCCCGTTTTCGGCGCGCTTCCGGCCGGGGATTTGATGTTCGGTTTCGTGGGACTGCTGGTGCCGGTGCTCGCCGCGTTCTTCGTGGCGGTGCTTCTTCGCTCACGGCTCGGAGCCTCCTTCGACGAGGAGTCGCGGGTGCTGCGTCTCGCGATCACCGGTGTCGCGATGGGCGTTGTCGGCGGGGTAATCCTCGGCCTGCTTGCGTGGATGTCGTCCGGCGCCGCGGGCCCGGGTCGCCTTGCCGTGGTCGGCCCCGACCCCGTGCAGGTCGCGTTGTGGGCGGCCCTCGAGTTCTCGGTGGCGGCAACCCTCGGACTTCTCACCCCGGTGAGCTCGCCAATCCGGCGCTGAGCCGCGCCCGATAGGCTTGGGCGGTGCTGTCGCTGGTCGTGCTCATCTCGGGCGGAGGGTCGAACCTGCGCGCACTTCTTGAGGTGTCGGAAGACGCGATGTTTCCGGCGCGCGTGGTCGCTGTGGGAGCGGATCGTCCGGCCGACGGCTTCGAGCACGCGGAGGCGTTCGGCATTCCGACCTTCGCGGTGGCGGCAACGAGTTTTCCCGACCGGGAGTCCTGGGGTGACGAACTTCTCGACCAGATTCGCCTCTGGCAGCCGGACCTCGTCATCCTCAGCGGCTTCATGCGCCTGCTGCCATCGCGCGTGATCGAGGCCCTCTCCCCGCGGCTCCTCAACACGCATCCGGCGTTCCTCCCCGAGTTCCCGGGTGCCCACGCCGTGCGGGATGCGATTGCCGCCGGCGTGACCGAGACGGGGGCGAGCATCATCATCGTCGACAACGGCGTCGACACCGGTCCGATCATCGCCCAACGGCGCGTACCCGTGCTCCCCGGCGACACCGAGGCCTCGCTGCACGAGCGCATCAAGCCGGTGGAGCGTGAGCTGCTCATTCAGGCAGTGCTCGACATCGCCAACTCCCACATCGATCTGAAGGAGCTCAGCCAGGCATGAGCGGACCCGCCCACGACCCCCACCTGTACCGTTCGCGCGACGTGATCCCGATTGCCCGTGCGCTCGTCTCGGTCAGTGACAAGACCGGTCTGACAGAGCTCGCGAAGTCGCTCGTGGCTGCGGGCGTCGAGATCGTCTCGACCGGATCGACCGCCCAGACGATAGCGGATGCCGGACTACCCGTCACGCAGGTCGCGGCCGTCACCGGGTTTCCCGAGTCGCTCGATGGCAGGGTTCGTACGCTTCATCCCGCCATCCACGCCGGACTGCTTGCCGATCTTCGCCTGGAGTCCCACGAGCGTGAACTCAGCGAACTCGACATCGCACCGTTCGAGCTGGTCGTGTCGAACCTGTACCCGTTCGTCGAGACGGTCGCGAGCGGCGCCGAGCCGGATGCCGTGGTCGAGCAGATCGACATCGGCGGCCCCGCCCTCGTGCGCGCGTCAGCGAAGAACCACGCCAATGTTGCGATCGTAACCTCGCCGGAGAACTACCCACTCGTGGTCAAGGCGCTCGCGCTCGGCGGTACGAGCCTCGCCCAGCGGCGCCGGCTTGCGGCGGAGGCCTTCGCCCACACGGCCGCGTACGACGCCGCGGTCGCCGGATGGTTCGCGAACGCCGAAGACCCGATCGTTGTGCATGCCACTCACAAGCAGACCCTCCGCTACGGCGAGAACTCGCACCAGGATGCCGCACTGTACGAGCGTCTCGGCGGACGGGGCATCGCCCAGGCCGTTCAACTGAATGGCAAGGAGATGTCGTTCAACAACTTCGTGGATGCCGACGCCGCCCTGCGCGCGGCCTACGACTTCGACGAGCCCGCCGTCGCCATCATCAAGCACGCCAACCCGTGTGGTATCGCCGTCAGCTCCGGCAGCGGTGACGCCATCGCGAGCGCCCACCGCCTCGCGCACGAATGCGATCCTGTGTCGGCATTCGGCGGTGTCATCGCGGCCAACCGGCCCATCACTCTCGCGGCGGCTGAGTCGATCAGGGACATCTTCACCGAGGTGCTCGTGGCGCCCGGCTTCGAGCCGGATGCGCTCGCGGTGCTGGGCACGAAGAAGAACCTGAGGCTGCTGCAGCTTCCGGCCGACTACCGGCGCGAAAACACCGAGCTGAGGCAGATCTCCGGTGGCCTTCTCGTGCAGTCACTCGATGCGCACTTCGCCCCGTTCGACGAGTGGGAGCTGGCATCCGGCGAACCAGCGGACGAGGCCACCCGCAGGGATCTCGAGTTCGCCTGGCGCGCGGTGCGTTCCGTGAAGTCGAATGGCATCCTCCTTGCCCAGGGCGGGGCATCCGTTGGGGTCGGCATGGGTCAGGTCAACCGCGTCGACTCCTGTCACCTCGCCGTGAGTCGCGCTGGGGAGCGGGCGCGCGGAAGCGTCGCGGCCTCCGACGCCTTCTTCCCCTTTGCAGACGGACTGCAGGTGCTCGTGGATGCGGGGGTCCGGGCAGTCGTGCAGCCGGGCGGCTCCGTTCGCGATGAGGAAGTGGTTGCCGCGGCTCAGGCAGCCGGTGTCACGATGTACTTCACCGGGGAGCGGCACTTCTTCCACTGAAGGTTCCGCTGGTCGAGCCGTTCCGGTGGTCGAGCTTGTCGAGACCGATCTCGACTTCGCTCGATCACCGGGGTCGCTCGATCACCGGGGTCGCTCGCCGATCTCGACAAGCTCGATCACCGGAACCGGGTAATGTCGCAGACATGACTTCGATTTCTCCCGGACTTCGCCGGGTTGTCGCTTCCCTTGCCTCCGGATTCGCTGTCGCCGGCGCCACCTACCTTGTGACGGTGCTGCTCTTCTTCGCCGCAGAGGGAGCGGCGGCAGCACTGCTCGGCGAACTGGTGCTGTTCTTCTTCTGGCACGCGGTGGTGCTGTTCGTGCTGATGTCGCTTGCGGCGTACCTCGGCGCCTATCGCAACCGCTACACGGCGCTCGCTGCGGGTGCGCTCGCCGGTATTCTCGCCGCGCTCGCCGGCGCCTTCCTCACCTATGCGCTCGCGGGGAATCCGGTGGTACCCCAACTGCTCGAGGCAATCCTTTTCACTCTTGCCGGAGGCAACCTGCTCTTCGTGGTCGCCGCGATCATCACGGCGGGCACGGTCGGGGTGCGGGTATGGCGTTCCACCATGAACTATCGGCCCCGACGCAGACAGCCGATCGCACTGGTGCGGATGCCCGCCTCCACCCTTGCGGATGGCCAGCTCACCCACATCAAGCGCAAGCCACTCGACGCCGAACTCGCCGACCAGCAGTGGGCTGCCTATGTCGAAGCCCTTGAGGCGGCGGGTTTCTCGACAGTGGAGGTGCCGGTTGCCGACTCCCTGCCGGACTCGGTCTTCGTCGAAGACACCGTCGTGGTGCTCGGCGACACGGCGATCATCACGAGTCCGGGAGCAGACACCCGCCGTGACGAAGTTCTTAGCGTGGAGGAGAGCGTTGCCGAACTCGGGCTCGTCGTGCGGCGCATCGAGCTTCCGGGAACGCTCGATGGCGGGGACGTGCTCAAGATCGCGAAGACGATCTACGTCGGCCGCGGCGGTCGCACCAACGCCGAAGGCGTCAGACAGTTCCGGCAGTTCGCGAACGCACTCGGCTACGACGTCGTGACCGTGCCCGTGTCGAAGGTGCTGCACCTCAAGAGTGCGGTGACGGCACTGCCGGACGGCACGGTCATCGGTTATCCGCCGCTGGTCGAGCATCCACAGCTGTTCGATCGCTTCCTGGCCGTGCCCGAAGAGTCCGGAGCAGCCGTTGTGGTCATCAACACGCACACCGTGCTCATGGCGGCCTCGGCGCCGGAGACGACTGCGCTGCTCCGGGACCTCGGCTACGAGGTGATCACCGTCGATATCAGCGAGTTCGAGAAGCTTGAGGGCTGTGTGACGTGCCTGTCGGTGCGGATCCGCTGAGCGGAGTTCGTGTTTGCTGATCCAGCACAGCGGGTCTAGTCTGGAGGGCTGCTCAGGTGCCGTGGTCAGCCTCGCGCGGCCCTTCCGCTGCTGAACCCTTCCACCGATTTCGACCGTTGCACCGGTCGCGTACGACTGAACAGGATTTCCATGTCTGCTCTTCCGACTGACACTGGTCGTCGGCCCGAGCGTCTCAACACGATCAATTCGATCAGGCGCATCTACCCGTACGCGAAATCGGCGATGCCGCGCATCTACCTCGGCATGGTTGCCGCGCTGCTCGCAGGTCTTGTCGCGCTGTTCATTCCGCAGGTGCTGCGAGGGCTCGTCGACGGTCCGCTGCAGTCGGGGGTGTCCGCCGCAGATCTGGCCCGCGGTGGCCATTGTGGTCGTACTCGGAATCACTCGAGGCGGTCATGATCATGCTCCGCCGCTGGTTCGTGCTCACGCCCGGCACGCACGTCGAAGCGCACATGCGCAACTCGCTCTACGCGCAGCTGCAGGATCTGCCGGTCGCCTTCCACGATCGCTGGCCGTCGGGGCAGTTGCTCTCGCGCGCGGTGAGCGACCTCAACCTCATCCGTCGTTGGTTCTCGTTCGGGCTCGTGCTCATCGTCGTCAACGTGATCACCATCGCGATCGGCTTCGCCTTCCTTGTCAATATCTCGTGGATGCTCGGAGTGCTGTTCCTCGTGCTGCTCGATCCCGCTGTGGATCTACGGCTACCTGTTCGAGAACAAGTACTCCGTGGTCGCGAGGCGCAGCCAGGACCAGGCGGGCGACCTGGCGACCGCGGTCGAGGAATCGGTTCACGGCATCCGCGTGCTGAAGGCGTTCGGTCGGGGAAAGCACGCACTCAAGAGCTTCGAGTCGCAGGCGGAAGACCTGCGCGGAACCGAGATCGAGAAGGCGAAGGCGATCGCCGGAATCTGGCTCTGGCTCATCCTCGTGCCGGACGTCACGTTCGCACTCGGCCTGCTCGGCGGGGTGTGGCTCGCGGCGAGTGGTGAGATCACCGCGGGCGAACTCGTCGCGTTCTTCGCGACGGCGACAGTGTTGCGTTTCCCGGTCGAATCGATCGGATTCCTGCTGTCGATGACCTTCGATACCCGCACCGCGATCGACCGCTTCTTCGAGGTCATGGACTCCGAGAATCCGATCACCGATCCGGCCGAGCCGAAGACGATCGCAACCCCTGTGGGACGCCTGGTATTCAACGACGTTCACTTCCGTTACCAGGATTCGGCCGCGCAGTATCCCGACCTCATCGACGGAATCGAACTCGCGCTGGAGCCGGGGGAGACGATGGCGCTCGTCGGACTCACCGGGTCGGGCAAGTCGACGATCACCGCGCTCACCACCCGCCTGTACGAGGTCACCGGCGGCTCGATCACGGTCGACGGCGTCGACATCCGCGACCTCACCAGGGACGAGCTGCGCACGCACATCGCGATGGCGTTCGAGGACGCGACGCTGTTCTCCGCTTCCGTGCGCGACAACGTGCTGCTCGGTCGCCCGGAGGCAACCGACGAAGACCTCGCCGAGGCGATCAGCATCGCCCAGGCGGACTTCGTCTACGAACTGCCAGAGGGAATCGACACGACTGTCGGCGAGGAGGGGCTCAGCCTCTCGGGAGGCCAGCGCCAGCGGCTCGCGCTCGCCCGTGCCGTCGCGGCAAAGCCGCGGGTGCTCGTGCTCGACGACCCGCTCTCTGCGCTCGACGTGGATACCGAGGCGCTCGTCGAAGCGGCACTGCGCCGCGTTCTCGCATCGACCACGGCACTCATCGTTGCGCACCGCCCGTCGACAGTCATGCTCGCCGACCGGGTGGCCCTGCTGGAGTCGGGACGGATCAGCGCTGTCGGGAAGCACTCGGAGCTGCTTGCGACAAGCGAGCACTACCGCTTCGTGATCTCCAGTCTCGAAGACGAACTGAAGCGCGAACGCGAGGAGGTGCCCCTGTGAGCGTCACTGGCGTTGAAGGCGAGGAGCGCGACGACTTCTCCAAAGCCGAGAGCGCCCAGATGCGCCGTCGGTCGCTTCGACTGCTCGGGTCGTTGCTCACACCGCTGCGCGGCAAGGTCGCGCTCACGATGGTTGTCGTCGTGGTCAGCACGGCTGCTCAGGTCGCGGGCCCGGCTCTCATCGCGTTCGGCATCGACCGGGGTCTGCCAGCGCTCATGCAACAGGACTGGATGCCGTTGTCTCTCACGGTGGCCGTCTACCTCGTCGCGGGGGTGATCGGTGCGGCGTTCATCGCGTGGTACACCGTGCTCACGGCGCGCATCAGCCAGGCGATTCTCATCGACCTGCGCAAGCGCGTGTTCCTGCACACGCAGCGGCTCAGCCTCGAGTTCCACGAGAGGTACACCTCAGGGCGCATCATTGCGCGGCAGACGAGCGATCTTGATTCGATCCGTGAACTGCTCGACTCCGGAGTCAATCAGCTGGTTCAGGGCCTGCTGTACATGGTGTTCGTTGCGATTGCGATGTTCGCGCTCGACCCGACGAGCGGGCTCGTGCTGTTCGCATCTCTCATTCCGCTGGCGATGCTCACCCGCTGGTTCCAGGTGCGCTCGCAGAAGCTGTTCCGCCAGACGAGGGTGGCTTCCGCACGCGTGATCGTGCACTTCGTGGAGACGATGACCGGCATCCGCGCGGTCAAGGCGTTCCGCAAGGAGAAGCGCAACGAGCGCGAGTTCGGCGGCCTCGTGGAGGACTACCGCAAGGTGAACAGTCGGGTCATCCAGTTGTTCGGAATTTACGATCCGGGTCTCGTGCTGATCGGAAACCTCACCCTCGCAGCCGTGCTCCTTGTCGGCGGACTCCGGGTTGCCGGCGGCGAACTCGCCATCGGCGTGCTGCTCGCGGTGCTGCTGTACTCGCGCCAGTTCTTCGCTCCCGCGCAGGAGATGGCGATGTTCTACAACTCGTACCAGTCGGCCGCCGCCGCGCTCGAGAAGATCTCGGGCGTGCTCGAGGAGGAGCCGAGCGTGCCGGATCCGGTCAGACCCGGTCGACCTGTGGGAGGCGCAAGGGCACCGTCTCGTTCGACAACGTCACCTTCGCCTACAAGGGGGACACGGTCGTGCTGCCGAGCTTCACCCTCGACATACCTGCCGGGCAGACCGTCGCCCTCGTGGGGTCAACCGGTGCCGGAAAGTCGACGCTCGCGAAACTCATCTCGCGGTTCTACGACCCGAGCGTGGGGTCGGTGTCACTCGATGGGGTGGACCTGCGCAACCTTCACCCGAAGGACCTCCGCCGCGCGATCGTCATGGTCACCCAGGAGGCCTACCTGTTCTCGGGTTCGGTTGCCGACAACATCTCGCTCGGAAAGCCGGAGGCGACACGCGAGGAGATCATCGCTGCAGCGAGGGCGGTGGGTGCCCACGAGTTCATCGAGAGTCTGCCGAGCGGGTACGACACCGACGTCAACAAGCGCGGCGGCCGGGTTTCCGCCGGCCAGCGCCAGCTGCTGTCGTTCGCGCGCGCGTTCATCGCCGACCCGGTCGTGCTCATCCTCGATGAGGCGACGGCGTCGCTCGACATCCCGAGCGAGCGGCTCGTGCAGGAGGGGCTGCAGACACTGCTCGCCGACCGCACCGCGATCATCATCGCGCACCGGTTGTCGACCGTCGCGATCGCCGACCGCGTGCTCGTGATGGAGCACGGCAGGATCATCGAGGATGGCCCGCCGCGCGAACTCATCGCCGGCACCGGACGGTTCGCGCAGCTGCACGCCGTGGCGGGACTCGCTGGTCTAGGCGCGAGTCGGTCTCGCTCGCGTAGGTGTCAAGCCACCCGTGAGGGGCGCGATATCGCCCTGTCCGGGCGCTCCCTCGAGGGCGAATTGGCGCCCCTCAGGGGGTGTAAGGCGGGTGCGCGTCCGGCGAGGTCGACGCGGAAGGTTCCGTCGCGCGACCAGAGGAGCGGGGTGCCCTCCGCCCGGAAGTGCTCGAGCGCGCGCTGCTCATGACCGACGGCTGGATGCCCGCTGGCCCGCACCACGCGCCACCAGGGCACATCGCTGCCGTAGCGCGCCATGACCTGCCCGACCGCGCGGGCGGCGCGGGAGCCGATTGCGGCGGCAACATCGCCGTAGGTCATCGCGCGGCCGGCAGGGATCGATTCGACGACGTCAAGAACGCGCGAGACGAAGTCCTCGTGCGCGCGCACTACAGGTCGAGCGCGCCGAGGTTCTCGCCGTACTGGGTCTGGCCGATGATCTTGAAGCCGACACCGAGGAAGAACTTCTCCGGACCCTCCTCGCCGGGCTCCCAGATGACCGTCAGGCGGTCGAATCCACGATTTCTGGCCTCGTCGGCGAGCGCTCGCACCGCGAACTTGCCGATTCCCATGCCCTGCGCGTCAGCGGCGACACTGATGCGCCAGATGCAGCTGCGGAACTCCTCCTGCTCGGCTTCGGGATCGAAATTGCCGCGGATGAAGCCAACAACCTGGTCGCCGTCGAGCACGACGCGCGGCCACGAGGTCACCGGATTGATGACGGCGTCCGCTATCGAATAGGAGACGGGAGTGACGAATTGTTCCTGCCCTGGGCGCAGGGTCAGCCCGTTTGCAGCCACGACAGTCTTGGCCGAAAGTTCTTCCAGTCTGAGCTCACCCATTCAGACAGGCTAATGCCAGCGAGCGACGACGGGGTAGAGATATCTCGATATCAAGATACTTCTCGCCACACGGTAAGCTATTTGCTGGCCCTGCACGGGGCGGTTCGAAGAGGAGATGCACTTGGCCAAGATCGCAGTAGAAGGCACTGTCGTTGAGCTTGATGGTGATGAAATGACACGCATCATCTGGCAGAAGATCAAGGACACGCTGATCCACCCGTACCTCGATCTCACGCTCGAGTACTACGACCTCGGCATCGAACACCGTGACGCCACCGACGACCAGGTCACGATCGACGCCGCGCACGCAATCCAGAAGCACGGGGTTGGCGTCAAGTGCGCGACGATTACGCCCGACGAGGCTCGCGTGGAGGAGTTCGGGCTCAAGCAGATGTGGCGTTCGCCGAACGGCACCATCCGCAACATTCTCGGCGGGGTCATCTTCCGCGAACCGATCATCATCTCCAACATCCCGCGCCTGGTGCCGGGGTGGAACAAGCCGATCATCATCGGCCGGCACGCTTTCGGCGACCAGTATCGCGCGACTGACTTCCTGTTCAAGGGCAAGGGCACGCTCACGGTCGAATTCACGCCGGAGGATGGCTCGGAGCCGCAGAAGTTCGAGGTGTTCCAGTCGCCCGGCGACGGAATTGCCCAGGTTCAGTACAACCTCGATGCGTCCATCCGCGACTTCGCGCGCGCGAGCCTCAACTACGGGCTCAGCCGCAACTATCCGGTATACCTGTCGACGAAGAACACGATCCTCAAGGCCTACGACGGTCGCTTCAAGGACATCTTCCAGGAGATCTTCGACGCCGAGTTCAAGGACCAGTTCGATGCGGCCGGGCTCACCTACGAGCACCGACTCATCGACGACATGGTCGCCGCCGCCATGAAGTGGGAGGGCGGTTACGTCTGGGCCTGCAAGAACTACGACGGCGACGTGCAGTGCGACACCGTCGCACAGGGCTTCGGCTCGCTCGGGCTCATGACGAGCGTGCTCTCCACTCCGGACGGCAAGGTCGTCGAGGCGGAGGCCGCTCACGGCACCGTGACGCGCCACTACCGCCAGCACCAGGCGGGCAAGCCCACGAGCACCAACCCGATCGCGTCGATCTACGCCTGGACGCGCGGCCTCGCCCACCGCGGCAAGCTCGACGGCAACGACGCAGCTCATCGAGTTCGCGAACACCCTCGAGGATGTCGTCATCAAGTCGGTCGAGTCGGGCGCGATGACCAAGGACCTCGCTCTTCTCGTCGGACCGGACCAGAAGTGGCAGACGACCGAGGAGTTTCTCGACACTCTCGACAAGAACCTCGCGGCCCGCCTGGGCTGAGAAACAGAAATCGGCCGGGGCTCGCACCCCGGCCGACCTGACAAGAAGCGCTTAGGCCTTCACTTCTTTGCGCGACTCAGTGCCGCTCATGATCTCAACCTTGCGCGGCTTCGCCTTCTCACTCACCGGGATCATGAGGTTCAGCACGCCGTTCTCGTAGTTGGCGCTGATGCGTTCGGTGTCCACGCCGTCGCCGAGGTTGAACTGGCGCAGGAACGAACCGCTCGGGCGTTCGTGAGCCAGCCACTTCGCGCCTTCCTGGCTGCGCGGCGTGCGCTCGGCGCGGATGGTCAGGACCTGGCCGTCGACATCCACATCCACGGTGCCGGGGTCGATTCCCGGCAGGTCGGCGTTGAGGATGTAGTGGTCTCCCTCCCGGTACAGGTCGATGGGCATGAAGCGTGGACTCTGGCCGGCGTCGAGCATGCTCGCTGCGAGCCGGTCGAGGTCGCGGAACGGGTCGAAGAACATCGCCATTTCGTTTTCTCCTTCGGGTCGGCCGCGACTGTGTCGTGTCGCGGCAAGCGATTGAAAGTTGAGCCACTTCGGCTCAAGTTCCATTTTAGGCACTCGAACGAGCGGCGAAAAGTCAGATTTCTGCGAGTTCGCTGAAAGCGATCACGAGACCTCAGTACCCGGAGAAATAGTCCGTCCTGATGCTCTTGACGCCCGCTTTTCCCAGTGGATGCCGGAGGCCGCTTACCAGACCGGGGGGACCAGACAGGTAGGTGTCGCGATCCGTTGCGTCCGGCACCAGGGCGAGAATGGCGTCAGCGGTGAGCCGACCGGATTCCAATGAATCCAGCCGTCCGGCAGGGGAGCGGGTGCCTCTGGCGCGGCGAGGAGAACCGGGTATCCGGTCTGCTTGAGCAGGTCGGAGTAGGCAACGTCATCCGCGCTCGAGCAGGCGTAGGCGATCACAATGTCGCGCGCCTCACCCGAGGCCCGCAGTTGTTCGAGCTGGCTGATGAAGGGCGTGATGCCGATGCCACCCGCGATGAGCAACAGCGGCCGGGCGGGGTCGCGAGGGAGCACGAAGTCGCCACTGACCGAAGTCGCGGAGACCGCGTCGCCGGCGCGCAATTGCAGCATCGCGCGCTTGAAGCTGCTGGAGGGCTCGGTCAGGCGCATCCCGAACCTGATCACCCCGCCGGAGCTCGGGGCCGAGGCAATACTGAAGACACGGCGCAGGCCGCGAATGTCGGTTTTGGCATGCGGGAGGGTGAGTTCCATGTACTGGCCCGCCCTCCAGCTGATCGGGCGTTGCGGCGCGAACGTGAACTCCCAGGTGCCGGGGGTGAGCTGCTCGCGCGAAACGAAGTCCAGGCGGATGCCGCGGCGCTGGCCGGCGAGGAAGGCGAGCAGGTTGCCGATCACGAGCGCGAACTCGGGGCTCGAGTAGAGCGGACCGATCGAGAACGGAACCGTGAAAAGCACGGCAACGATGGCAGCCAGGGCCAATTGCTGCCAGCGCCGCGGCGGCAGGGTGAGCGGCTCGCTCAGCATGAAACCGACGAAGAAGATGATCGGGTAGGAAGTGACGGCGCTCCACAGCGCGGTCAGCACCGGGGTGCCCAGCGAGGCATTCATGACCGTCACAATGCCGACCGCAAGCACGACGAAGACAAGTCCGAGCGCGATTCTTCGGGTGCGGGAGAGGATGACGATCGCGCCGACTGCCGCGAAGGGCAGCAGCCACGGTGTGGCGACCCACCAGACGGCGACATCGAGCCCGAGCAGACCGATCACGAGCGCGCTCAGCGCGGCCGGATTGAAGATGTGGCGTCGCCTGAAGGCCAGGAGGTACTTGGATGCGCTGGCAATCACTCCCGCGAGCGCGAGCACGCCGAGAGTTGTGAGGTCGAGGCTCGGGCGGAACAGGAACAGCAGCAGAAGCGCGCTGATGAGGGAGGATTCGCTGTGCGGGCGCACGCGGAAGATCGCCGCGAGGAGGCGATTGCTGAGCCACGTGGCGGCGATGAGCACCGCAGCACTGCTAAGGATCTCGAGCGGCGAGAACCTCAGTTCGCCGAGGAGGGAGAGCAGGAGCGCCGCGAGAACGAGCGCAGTGAGGCAGATCACGACGATGCGGTACATCGTCACGCGCCCGGTAAGATTGTCGATCCAGGTCATCATGTGAACACCTCTCCCTTGAGGTCGTGGGAATACTCGGCGCGGCTAGTCGGCATGAGTCTGACGTACTGGAAGTCGAAGCGGGGGGCATAGGCATCCGCCGCCTCGAAGAAGAGGGCGGTCGCCAGCCCATCGGCTTCGAGAGCAGTCTCTGCAATCGCCCAGGTGGCCGACACTGTTCTTGTGGGCTGGCCGGTGAGGGCGTCGAGGAGATGGTGAAGACCGTTGCCCCACGCGCGACGGTTAGGGGCGGATGCGCACAGCGCAGCGTTGCCGAGTTCGTACACGCCGATCGCTTTCGTCGGATCGCCGGGATGCTCAAGCGCGACGCGGATGGGTTCCTCGCCGCGATGCAGCAGGTCTCCGCTGGCGTCGACAATGTACTCGTCGATGCCCTCGCCGCGCAGTACCCCAGCAACAAGATCGACGAGGTATCCCTTGCCGGCCGCACCGAAGTCGAGAAGCACCGGTCGCACAGTGGTCAGCCGCTCGCCGTCCCACGAGAGGGCGTCCTCCCAACTCGGCACCGGAGCATCCGCGGCCGTCCTGGTGAGCGAGTAGTGACGGTCATAACCGAGCGCCTCAAGCTGCGCACCGACGAGGGGGCTCACAGCTCCACGCGAGCACTCATACAGGGTGCGGTAGACGGCGAGGAGCGCCGCGGCATCCGCTGGGAAGATCCAGGTACCGGGTTCGCGGGCGATCCTGCCGACGAGCGAATCCGCACGGAAGCGGGAGTAGACCCGGTCGAACGCGTCGATCCGCTCGGCGATGGCCGCCCTCACCTCGGGGGAGAGTGGGCGGGGGGTGTCTATGCGCCAGGGAACGCCGATCGCCTCGAAACGGTACTCATTCAGCGGCATCAGCTTTGATCTTGCTGATCGCGTCGTTGAAGCCACCGCTCGTGAGCGATGACCCGGCAACGCGGCTGACCGCGAGGGAGTCGATGTTCCTGCCCACGACTTCGTCTGCGATGCCCTCGACGAACTCGCCCTGGAACCGCATGGCATTGGGGCTGACTCCGTGCGGCGTCACGGTGACTGTGGTGATCGTGTTGTCGCGGAGCGTGACCTCGACCGTGATGGATTCGGGGCCGCCGGGAGAGTTGTATGTGCCATCCGCCGTGTAGGTGCCATCGACGTAATCGCCGGGGGCGGATGCACCCGGGCCGCCCGCGTTGCAGCCCGCGATTGTGCCCGCGACGGAGAGCGCCGCGGCAGCGGTCAGGATTGCGCGTTGGGTTGACTTCATGTGGGCCTTTCCGTGCGGGGTCATAATGCCGAGGCTACCTGAGCGCTGCGGCCCTGATTTTCTGGATCGCTTCGTCGAATCCGTCGTTGGTGAGGGATGACCCGACCACACGATTGACGTTGAGCCGGTCGATATCGACACCCACCACCTGCTGCGCAATTCCCTGCGCGAACTCCCCCTGGAATCGCTCCGCATTGGGGCTCTCGCCATACGTGGTGATGGCGATGTCGGTGACGACGTCGTCGGTGAGGGTGAGCGTAACGCCGATGGTCTCGATGGCACCGGGGGAGGCATACTGGCCCTCCGCGCTGTACTCACCATCGGTGTACTCCGCAGACGTGTCGACGACGATGTTCCCGACCAGTGGTTGCACGGGTCCGGTGGGGTCGCACGCGGTCAGGGTTCCCGCGAGGGAGATCCCGGCGAGCACGCTCATGCTCGCTCGGGACTTCGGGGAGATGTGCATGGTGCTCCTCGCGGGTTCGGGTCTTCGTCGCCAGAATATGCGACGCGATGCCTCTTCCTTCGGAGCGGAGGCTCCCTGAGTTTGGTAGTGCATATTTCAGCGGTCCGCGCCCGACGGGGACGATCGCGCCCGCGCGCGCGGGCGCGATTGACCCAAGCGGGCGCGGACGGGGGCGCGGGGCCCCGACGGCTAACCCGACGACGCCGCAGTGCTGAGGGCGGCCTTCCTGATGTCGTCGAGCGCCCTGCGGAAGCCTCCACCGGTGAGCGTGGAACCGGCGATGCGTGACACGCTGAGGGTGTCGATGTCTTTGCCGATGATTTCGGTTCCGATTCCCTCTGCGAAGAGGGTTTCGAATTCGAGGGCGGTCGGGGTGAGCCCCTGGGGGTGGACGACGACGGCGGTGACGATGTCGCCGCTGAGCGAGATCTCGACATCAATGGCTTCCTTGCCGCCGGGCGTTTGGTAGCTGCCTGAGGCCGTGTATTCGCCGTCGGTGTACTCGGCGGAGGTGTCGAACTGTTCGGCCGGGTCGGCGGCGCCGGACCCGGAGCAGCCGGCGAGCGCGGCGAGGGAGATGCCGGTGATCGCGGTCATGGTGAGTTGTGCGGGGCGTGGATGATTCATTGCGCTACCTCTTCGAATCGATGTTGCGTGATGGGAGGGTCGCGCCGCACCGCTCGAGGAGCGGTTGAACAGACACCAGGGATTTCGCTCTGGCGGCAGGATTGGCATGAATGTATCAGAAAGATAAACATCCGGATTCCTCTTGCGAAAAGTTTGTTCGTAAGGTTTACTAACAAACATGACTACGGGGTTTGCAGCTGGTAGGGCAC
The DNA here is from genome assembly GCA_963848065.1 of uncultured Actinomycetota bacterium. Lineage (GTDB taxonomy): Bacteria > Actinomycetota > Actinomycetes > Actinomycetales > Microbacteriaceae > CAWKBZ01. The sequence goes on from CAWKBZ010000002.1 coordinate 1,113,943, forward strand.
TGAGGCCGACAGCCAAGGTGTTGCCCGAACACGCCCGAAGCCACAATCGCTCGCTAGTACTGCAAACCCTGTACCGTCTCGGCCCACGGAGCCGTGCTGACATCGCCAGAGAGACCGGGTTAACCCGAGTAACGGTCTCCGACCTTGTCGCCGAGCTCATCGCCGAGACCCTCGTGGTCGAGATCGGGCAGCGTGAGGATGTACGGCCGGGGAAGCCCGCCACGCTGCTCGATCTCGATCGCGAATCCTTCCAGATCATCGGCGTCGACCTCAGCGCCTACAAGACTTTCCACGGCGCCGTGCTCGACCTTGACGGCAAGATTCTCGAGCGAGCGGAACTGCCCCTGGAATCAAGTACGGGAGCGGATGCCACGGCGAAAGTCTTTGCGCTCATCGCCTCACTGCTCGCCCGCGCCACCCGCCCCATCCTCGGCATCGGCGTTGGTTCCCCCGGTGTGGTCGACCTGGCCGGCGTTGTGCTGAGCGCCCCCAACCTGGGTTGGAAAGGCGTCGAGCTGCAGGCGGAACTCGCCGCGCGATTCGAACTGCCCGTGCTCGTCAGCAATGACGCGAACGCCGCCGCCCTCGCCGAGCACAGCTTCGGCGGCGCCGAGAGCGACATGATGATCATCAAGATCGGCCACGGTGTCGGCGCCGGCCTTCTGCTCGGCGGCACGCCGCTCTTCGGCAGCCGCTTCGCCGCAGGGGAGATCGGCCACGTGGTTGTGGGAACCGACGGCGGCGCGGACTGCGCGTGCGGCAAACGCGGTTGCCTTGAGACGTGGCTCGCGACCCCGCGGCTGGATGCTGCGCTTGCGGCGGCCGCGACATCCACTGAACGGAACGCCATTCTTTCGGAAGCAGGTCTGCGACTCGGTATCGCACTTGCTCCCGTGGTGGGAGCACTCGACCTCGCAGAGGTCGTACTGAGTGGTCCGACCGAACTGCTTGACGGCGCGCTGGCGACAGCGACCATCGAGACACTCCGCGCGAGAACGATGCCCGAATTCCATGGGAATCTCACGTTGAGGATGACAGAGCTGGGGGAAGACATTGTCATGCGCGGCGCCGCCGTCATGGTTCTGTCGGCTCGGCTCGGGGTCTCATGACCCGCGCACCACAGAGGTGTCCGGCGCTTGCCGACACCATCGCCCTAGGAAAGGAATTCAAGAGATGAGGAAACTCAGCTTCGTAGCCATTGCTGCTGCGGCTGCACTGACTCTCGCGGGATGTGCCGCGGAGACGGCTCCGGAAGCCGACACCGGCGACATCCGCGTGTGGTTGGTAGGCACGGACACACCTCAGGAAGCTCGCGACTACCTGAAGACCACGTTCGAGACGGAGAACCCCGGTTCGACGCTCACGATCGAGGAGCAGTCGTGGGGAGGCCTGGTCGACCTGTTGACCACCAACCTCTCCGGTAGCGACAGCCCCGACGTGGTCGAGGTCGGAAACACGCAGGCGGCGGCATTCACGTCGGCCGGCGCGTTCCTCGACCTGACCGCCGACTTCGATGAGCTCGGCGGAAGCGATCTGCTCCCCGGCTTCGTTGAGGCCGGTTCTTACGACGGCAAGTTCTACGCAGCCCCGCTGTATTCGGGCGCTCGCCTGGTCTTCTACAAGAAGGATGCACTCGCTGACGCGGGCCTGTCGGTGCCGACAACCCTCGACGAGTACATCTCGAACGCGAAGGCGCTCTCCACCGATACGGTCTCCGGAATCTGGTGGCCCGGACAGGACTGGTACAACGCCCTCCCGTACATCTGGGAGAACGGTGGCGAAGTCGCCACATTCTCGGGTGGCGAGTGGTCGGCGCAGTTCTCGTCGGCAGGTTCGATCGCTGGTCTCACGCAGGTCCAGGAGGTCATGACTGACGCTTCGCGGGCTCCGAAGGATGCCAACGAGACGAACCCGCAGGTTGGTTACTGCGAGGGCACCGCGGTGCAGCTCTCCGCACCGAGCTGGGTCAAGTGGTCGATTCTCGCACCGCTGGATGCTGAAACGCCCGGTTGCCCGGACGAAGAGGCCAACCTCGGCGTCTACGCCCTCCCGGGCATGGACGGCGGAGCTGCGCAGGTGTTCGCGGGTGGATCCAACATCGCCGTCTCGGCCAAGTCGGCTCACCCGAGCTCGCGAAGAAGGCACTTGCGATCATCCTGAGCGACGAGTTTCCAGACCATCTACGGCCAGAACGGTCTCGTTCCGGCGAAGCTGTCGCTCGCGAGCACCCTGGGAACCGACGAGGTCGCCCAGGCGATCTCTGCGGCCGCAGGCAACGCCCGCCTCACCCCGGCTTCGCCGAAGTGGGCAGACGTTGAAGCCGCTGGCGTGCTGCACCGACTTCTTCGTGCAGATCGCTCAGGGTGGCGACGTCGCGCTCGCTGGCCGCAGCGGTCGATGCGCGGATCAACGAGATCCTGAACGGCTAACGAAACTCAAGTCGCTGGTCGAGCAGCCGCAAGCGGTGCAGCTCGACTGCGGCGTGACGTCCCTGGTCAACCAGCGCGCACATACCCATCGCCCTAGGAAAGGTTCGGGGCATATGCAAACTCTAGTAGGGAGCGACAGACGATGACCCTGATCGCCGCGACGCCCGAAGCTGAGGGTGATTCCGACGGCAAGTCGTCCACCATCGAGCCGTGAGGCAGCCGCTCGCCGAAGCAGCGCCGCAAGCCGCGCGGTTCACGCCGTACACGCTGCTCGTCCCGCGCTGCGTGCGTGCTCGCCGCCGTCATCGGGTGGCCGCTCATCCAGTTGTTCATCATGTCGTTCCAGGAGTACGGTCGAGCCCAGGTCTTCGGCGCGCCCGCTCCGTTCATCGGACTTCGACAACTACATGCGAAAGTGCTGGCCGACCAGCAGTTCTGGAACGTACTGTTCCGAAGTTTCGCCTTCGTCGCGGTGAATGTCGTCCTCACGATGGTGCTCGGCACCCTCATCGCCCTGCTCATGATGCGCGCTCAACAGGGGCTTTCGCGTGCTCGTCTCGGTCGGGCTGCTGCTCGCGTGGGCGATGCCCGCTCTCACCGCGACGATCGTGTGGGGCTGGATGTTCGACACCGCGTACGGCGTCGTCAACTACGTGCTCACCCAGGTGGCTCGGCCTCGACTACAGGGTCACTCCTGGCTCATCGAACCCGCTCAGCTTCTTTTTCGTCGCGACCCTCATCGTCGTCTGGGGCGCGATGCCGTTCGTCGCCTTCACGGTCTATGCCGGGACTCACCCAGGTGCCGCAGGAGGTCATCGAGGCGGCCCAGCTCGACGGCGCCAACGGGCTACAGCGGTTCCGGCTGATCATCTTGCCGTACCTCCGTTCGATCTTCCTCGTCGTCTTCATCCTCCAGGTGATCTGGGATCTTCGCGTCTTCACGCAGATCTTCGCGCTGCAGGGCATCGGCGGCATCCGGGAACAGACCTCGACCCTCGGCGTCTACATCTTCCAGGTCTCGCTCGGCGCCGGCGAGTACGGTCTCGGCGGGGCGATCGCGGTGATCACGGTGATCATCATGATGGCGATCTCGCTCTACTACGTGCGGCAAAGCATCAAGGAGGAAGAACTGTGAGCCCGGCCCAAGCCAACCGCGTGAAGAAGCGGGTCGATCTCCGTTGTGCTCAGCACGCTCGCCGTGGTGGTCTTCGTCGCTTCCGTCTTTCCGGTGTACTGGATGATGCAGACCTCCTTCCAGCCCAACAACGAGATCATCGGTTCGCAGGTCAACTTCTGGCCGCAGACGTTCACCCTGCGCAACTACGAGACAGTGCTGTTCGACACGAGTCGCTCCGCAGTTCATGCCGGCACTGCGCAACTCGCTCATCGTGACGCTCATCACCGTCGTCGTCGCGCTCGTCTTTGCGTTTCTCGCCTCGCTCGCTGTGACCCGGTTCCGGTTCAAGAGCCGCAAGGGCTTCATCCTCACGATCCTCATCGTGCAGATGATTCCGGCCGAGGCGATGATCGTCTCCACCTACCGCGTGCTCGACAGCTGGTCGCTGTTGAACACGATCGCGGGCCTCTCGCTCGTCTACATCGCCACCGTGCTGCCATTCACCATCTGGACGCTGCGCGGGTTCGTCAACGGCGTGCCGATCGACCTCGAGGAGGCCGGCATGATCGACGGCCTGTCGCGCACGGGTGCGTTCTGGAGAATCACCTTCCCGTTGCTGGCACCGGGGCTCGTCGCGACCGGCGTGTTCGGCTTCATCCAGGCCTGGAATGAGTTCCTGCTGGCGCTTGTCGTGAACTCCCGGCCCGAGATGATGACGCTGCCCGTGTGGCTGCGAACGTTCCAGATCGCCAACGGCACAACGAACTGGGCCGCGATCATGGCGGGCTCGACCCTCATGGCAATCCCCGTGATCATCTTCTTCCTCATCGTGCAGGGTCGGATGACCTCCGGGCTCGTGAGCGGGGCGGTGAAAGGATGATCTCGACAGGCTCGATCCGGCGGACAGAGGCATCCGCCGTCCTGCTCCCCGGCTTCGACGGCACCGAACTGCCCGACTGGCTTGCCGCCAGACTGCGTGCAGGTCTCGCAGGTGTCTGCCTTTTCGGCAGCAATATTGAGTCGCGCACCCAGTTGCGTGAACTCACCGCAGCGATCCGACGGGCTAACCCCACGGCCCTAATCGCGATCGACGAGGAGGGCGGTGATGTAACCCGGTTGTACTACGACCAGGGATCTCCGTACCCGGGTAACGCCCTCCTCGGCCGCGATGGTGACCTTGCGCACACCGAGCACGTCGCACGAATTGTCGGCTGGGAGCTGCGGCTGGCCGGGGTCAACCTCGACTTCGCGCCGGATGTCGACATCAATTCCAACCCGAACAACCCCGTTATCGGCACCCGCAGCTTCGGGTCGGATCCGAGGCTCGTTGCTGATCACTCGGCGGCCTGGGTGCGCGGGCTCCAGTCGACCGGGGTCGCGGCCAGTGCGAAGCACTTTCCCGGCCACGGGGATACCGCCCAGGATTCCCACCACGCACTGCCCGTTGTCGACCTCTCCCTTGAACAGCTGCGGGCCAGGGAGCTCGTTCCCTTCGAGGCTGTCATCGCTGCGGGAACGCGCACCATCATGACCTCGCACATCCTCCTGCCGCAGCTCGATCCGGAGCGCCCCGCGACGCTCTCCCCGCGGATTCTCCAGGAACTCCTCCGCGCGGAGCTAGGGTTCGACGGTGTCATCGTCAGCGATGCGCTCGACATGGCGGGGGCGAGCGGTGCGATCGGAATCCCCGAGGCGGCCGTTCAGGCGATCGCCGCCGGCTGCGACCTGCTGTGCATCGGAACATCCAATACCGACGAACAGCTCGACTCCATCGAGAGCGCGATTGCAGACGCCGTCGCGGCTGGCCGCCTCAACGAGGCGCGCCTGACAGACGCCGGCCGACGCAATCAGGAACTCGCCTTGACTCTGGCAGCGGATGCCGCGGCCACCGAAATTCCGGACTACATCACGTCCGTCGACGAGCCGCTCTTCGACCTCGAGCGCGCCATCGCAGCCTTCGACGTGAGAACGACGACGCCGCTCGGCAGCGAGCATCTCGTGGTGGCACTGGAGAGTGTCGCGAACATGGCAGTGGGCGTTGCCCCGTGGGGTCTCGCTGCGGCCGGTCTCGACGTTGTCACCGTGCGGGAGGGCGACACCCTGCCCGCGGGACGCCCGCTGGTCATCGTCGGCAAGGACAACCACCGGCGGGAGTGGGCGCGCGAGCTCATCGACCAGGCTCGGCATGACTTCGCCGCAACACTCGTTGTGGACATGGGCTGGCCCGGAGACGATCGGGAGTATGCCGACGTCGCGACGTTCGGCGCTTCACGCTACGCGGGGGCGGCGCTCGCGGCATGGTTGCAGCGTGCAGGACTGAAGGACGGAAATCAGTGAGAGTTGGATTGGACATCGGCGGAACCAAGACCGATGCCGTGGCGCTGGATGCGGCGGGTGCGGTTGCGCACAGCCTCCGGTTGCCAACCGGTCGGGGCGAAACGGAAGTCATCGAGACCGTTGTCGCAGCCGTGAACGAACTCGCGCAGCGCTCGGGAATTCCCGTGACGGATTTCGAATCGATTGGCGTCGGCATTCCCGGCACGGTCGATGCCGAGCACGGCCTGGTCTCCCATGCCCTGAACCTCGGAGTCGCCGAACTCGCACTCGGGCCCATCCTCTCCGAAAGTTTCGACGCACCCGTGCGGATCGAGAACGACGTGAACGCGGCGGCGATCGGGGCGTTCCACCAGTTCGACCTGCCGCCATCCAGTTCCCTGGCGTATCTCAACCTCGGTACCGGCCTCGCTGCCGGGCTCGTGCTGCAGGGGCGCCTGTGGCGCGGTTCGAGGGGCACGGCCGGTGAGATCGGCCACATTCTCGTCGACCCGGCCGGACCGCTCGACCTGGACGGTCAGCGCGGCGGACTCGAGGTGGTTGCATCGGGCTCGGGAATCGCCCGCCAGCTTGCCTCGCGCAGCGACAATCCGGTGCGCGAAATGCTTTCGGCTGCCGAGGCGGGGGACCCCATCGCGCAGGATGTGCGGCGACGCCTGTTCGAGGGCGTCGCGGCGTCTGTTCGCATTCTCGTGCTCACGGTCGACGTCGAGACGGTCGTCATCGGCGGCGGTATCAGCGGGCTCGGAGCCACGCTGCAGCGGGAGGTCGCCGCGATCATCTCCGGTTGGGAGGAGAAGTCGCCGTTCATCGCTTCCCTGCAGCTCACCGAGCGGATGCGGATGCTTCCCCCGGACAGTTCCGCGGCGGCAACCGGCGCGGCCTGGCTCGGGGGTACCCCGTGGCAGAGGTAGTAATACTCGGTTCAGCCCAGGAGGTGGGCGCGCTCGCCGCAAGAGCGATTGCGGATCTCGTGCGCCAGAAGCCGGACGCTGTTCTCGGTCTTGCCACTGGCTCGTCACCGCTTACGACCTATCTCGCGCTTGCGGGCGAGAAGCTTGATCTCAGTCGCGTGCGCGGGTTCGCCCTCGACGAGTACGTCGGACTGCCGGAGGGTCATCCGCAGAGTTATCGTGCCGTAATCGATCGGGAGGTTGTCGAACCACTGGGCCTCACGCCCGCACTCGTGCGGGTTCCCGGAGACGACGGCGGGCCGCTTGAGACAGCGGGAGATCGATTCGAGGCAGACCTCGATGCCGCCGGCGGTGTCGACCTGCAGCTGCTCGGCATTGGCAGCACGGGGCACATCGCCTTCAATGAGCCCGGTTCTTCGTTCGGCTCACTCACCCGCGTCAAAACCCTGGCGCCGCAGACCCGCGCCGACAATGCGCGGTTCTTCGACCACGCTGACGACGTGCCGATCCACTGCATAACCCAGGGGCTCGGTACGATTCTGCGGGCTCGGCACCTCTTGCTGCTCGCGTTCGGTGAGGCAAAGGCCGAGGCGGTGGCAGCGGCCCTGGAGGGTCCGCTGACCTCCAGCATGCCGGGTTCCGCCATCCAGTTGCACCCGCAAGTGACGGTCCTGGTGGATGAAGCGGCCGCCTCTCGTCTCGCGAACGCCGACTACTACCGCTACGCGTGGGACAACAAGCCGGGTGGAACCTCGATCTGATGCGCGGAGCTGCTAGGGGGCCAGAAGCTTGCAGGTGCGCTTTAGCATCGCGTGCACGACGAGCGGATGCGCAAGGCGAACGGGCGCGAAGTAGAGTCGCCCGCGCCAGCCCTTGAGCCGAACAGCGGTGACAACGCGCACGAGTCCGGCACGGGCATCCACGCCGACCGCACAGCGAAAGTCGAGGTGGCGGTCATCGAAGCTCATGAGCGCTTCCTCGCCCTCCACGCGCTCCACCGCGAAAACGTTCTTCGGTGCTGAGGCGACGCCGATGAGCGGAACCACCACAGCACGCACGACGAACGCTGCCCTGACCCATAGCGGTGCGCCCGCGCGGGAGAAGAGAGTGTTCGCCCACACCTCGGGATCGGTGCTCGCTCCGTCGGGCAGCACCGCGATCGTCATGTCTGCGTAGTCGGGGCGGGGCAGATCCGCGAACGCCATCGACCAGAAGGCGGGTTGGGGCACGTCGAGGTCGCCTAGGTAGCCACGGCCGCGGTGACCGCGACACCGTTGGCCCACACCTCAAGCACGCTCCAGTCGTCGTCGAGCACCACGGCATCGGCCGCGTAGCCGCCGGCGAGCAGCCCGTGCCGTTCCTGCAGGCCGAGCGCCCGCGCGGGCGTGAGGGTGAGGGCTGCCACGGCATCCGCAGGCGCGACATGCGCTTGTTCGATGGCCAGGCGAAGCGCACGGTCCTGGGTGAGCGTCGAGCCGGCGATGGTGTTGGTACCGCGCAGCACCGCGAGGCCTTCGCGCACCGTCACATTGAGCGAGCCGAGGCGGTAGTCGCCGTCGGTCGAGCCGGCCGCAGCCATCGCGTCGGTGACGAGCGCGACGCGACCGGGGGCGGAGCGGAAGGTCATCGCGGCGACATCCGGGTGCACATGCTGGCCGTCGAGCACGAGTTCGATCGTGATGCGGTCGTCTTCGAACGCGGCAATCACCGGACCGGGGGCGCGGTGGTGGATGCCCGGCATCGCGTTGAACGCATGGGTGAGCATGCGCGCCCCGCGTTCGAACGCCTCCTGCGCGCATGCGTAGTCGGCGTTGGTGTGGCCGATCGCGACGACGACACCATCGTCGGCGAGCGTGTCGATTGCTGTCATCGCACCGCTCAGCTCGGGTGCGAGTGTGACCACGCGCAGGGTGCCCTGGGCGGCGTCGCGCAACTCGTCGAGGTCGGGACCATCGGCATCGCGCAGGTATTCGGCGTTGTGGGCACCGCGCCGTTCCAGGGCGAGGAAGGGGCCTTCGAGGTGGGAACCCAGAATGAGCGGGTCGGTGCGTGTCAGCTCGGCAATGTGGGTAAGCGAGGTGCGCAACGTAGCGAGCGGATTCGCGACGAGACTGATGAGGGAGCGCGTCGTGCCGTGTGCGCGGTGGGTGGCGAGAGCGGCCGCGATGCCTTCGGGCCCGCTGTCGTAGACGTGACCTCCCCCGCCGTGGGAGTGCAGGTCGATGAAACCCGGGACCAGCCATCGCCCGGCGAGGTCGTGAGAGTGATCAGCCGCGGGAGCGTGCCCGGTTCCCGTCGAGGTGATGGTGTCACCCTCGACGAGCATCCAGAAGTCATCCACCTGGCCGTGCGCGTCAAGCTTCCTGGCGCTATGAAAAAGATCGCTCACGCCGCCAAGCCTAGCGAGATGGCGGCCTACCTGAAGATGATGGTGCGCACACCGTCGAGCAGCACGCGATCTTCGGAGAACCACTTCACCGCCTGGGTCAGGGTACGAGACTCCTCGTCCTGGCCGATGGTCACGAGCTCGCCGGGCGTGCGGGAGTGGTCCACGCGCACAACGTTCTGCTCGATGATCGGCCCCTCGTCGAGGTCGCTTGTCACGAAATGAGCTGTTGCCCCGATGAGTTTCACACCGCGTGCGTGCGCCTGCTTGTAGGGATTCGCTCCCTTGAAGCCGGGCAGGAAGGAATGGTGGATGTTGATGATGCGGCCGCTCAGGGCGTCACACAACTCCGGCGAGAGAATCTGCATGTAGCGGGCGAGCACGACAAGTTCGATGTCGTGCTTCTCCACCACCTCCTGAACCCGGTCCTCGAAGGCGAGCTTCTGGCCGGGACTCGCAACCGGGTGGGACTCGAACGGAACCCCGTAGAACTCGGCAAGCCCCTTCAGGTCGGGGTGATTACTCATGATGAGCGGGATGTCCACGGAGAGTTGGCCCGCCAGTTGCCGGTACAGCAGGTCGTTGAGGCAGTGGCCCGCTTTGGAGACCAGCACGAGGGTGCGCAGGGGGCGGCCGACGACATCCAGTTGCCAGGTCATGTCGTAACGCTGCGTAATGGGGGCGAGGGCTGCCTCGAAACCCTGCCTGCTGATCTCCGATTCGACCTGCAGGCGCATGAAGAACCGGCCGGTGTCGTCGCTTGAGAACTGCTGCGACTCCGTTATGTTGCCGCCGGCATCCACTATTGCTCCGCTGATCGCGTGCACGATGCCGGGGCGGTCGTCGCAGACGAGGGTCAGGATCCAGTGCGTGGAAGTCTCAGTCACCACACAAGCGTATTGTGCTGTGCGCGGGTACGCTGGTCGTGATACCGCACCTTCCCGCGGATCCCGCCGGCGGCGCTTCGCCAAACCCAGAGCACGAATGGATTTCGCTTCAGCATGAGCGCCCCCGCTATCAATCGCACGACAACGACCACCTTCCCCTGGGCGGGCCTTTTCATTCTCGCCGCGGCCATCTTCGTGATGGTCACGAGCGAGTTCCTGCCGACGGGACTTCTGCCCGACCTCGCCCGCACTTTCGAGGTGAGCGAGTCGCAGGTCGGCCTGCTCGTCACCGTGTTCGCCGGCACCGTCGTACTCACGGCGGCACCACTCACCGCGGTCACGCGCCGATACTCGCGCAAGTCACTTGTTGTCGTCGTGCTCATCGTTTTCGCCGTGGCCAACGTGCTCGCGGCCGTCGCTCCCAGCTACGAACTGCTCGTCGCTGCGCGGGTTCTCGGTGGCCTCTCCCACGGGCTGTTCTGGGCCGTCGTGGGGGCATACTCGAGCTACCTGGTTCCTCGCCACCAGATCGGTCGAGCCGTGGCGATCACAAGCGGCGGCGGAACGGCTGCATTTGTGCTCGGGGTACCGCTCGGCACGGCGTTGGGGCACGCTGTCGGCTGGCGCCTCAGTTTTGCCGTGCTGGCCGCCATCGTGCTTGTGCTCGTCGTACTCGTCGTGAAACTGCTCCCGCCCGTGCAGCACGGCGAACAGTTGGCCACCGGCGAGGTTGCGATACCGCTGCGCGACGATCGAAGTGTTCTGCCGGTCGTACTCGTTTGTCTGTTCGTCATCGTGCTCGTGACAGGGCAGCAGATCCTGTACACCTACATTGCGCCGTTCCTCATAGATTCGGGGGGTTTCGAAGAGACATCCATTGCCGGACTGCTCTTCCTCTACGGTGGTGCAGGGGCACTCGGACTCATCATCGCGGGATTCGTCAGCGACCGGGTGCCGAGGTCAGGACTCGCGGCAGCCGTCGTCGTCGTGACACTGGCCGTGCTCACGATCGCTATCGCGCCGAGCCAGCTCGTCATGGTCGGTGCCATCTTCGTCTGGGGGCTCGCGTTCGGCGGTATCCCGGCCATGCTGCAGACACGGTTGCTGCGCTCCGCCTCGCCGCGCATCCGCGATGTGTCCGCCGCGTGGTTCACGACCTCCTTCAATATTGCGATCGGCGGGGGAGCGCTTCTGGGTGGGCTGCTGCTCGACGAGTACTCGGTTGAAATGCTGCCGTTCATCACTGTCGCCGTGATCTCTGCGGGGCTCGTGCTCATCGTGGTCAGCGACATCGTGTTGCGGCGACGCGAACGCTAGGGAGTCTCGCCCCACGGCACGTCCGGCGCCCGGTAGTAGCCGATGCCCGCGGCATCCAGTCGCTCCCCGAATGCGGCGAGCCTCCCCGGGAAGCCGCCGAGGCGTCCGTTCCCGCTGCTCGGCGACCACGCCAGCTCCGCGATCGCCGCGAGGCGCGGGAAGGCCATGAACTCGATGTCCTCGATCGAGGTGAGCGTTTCGCTCCAGAGCGGGGCCTCGATGCCGAGCACCTGTGCATCGCCAACCCCGGGCAGCACCTCTGCGGGGTCCCATGACCCCGCCTCGGTGACGCTCGTGGGTCCCTGCGCCCACGCCAGCCCGAGCGCCGTACCCTCGTCGTACTTCATGTCGAGGTACGCGACGTTCGCCGGCGACATGATCAGTTTTCCGCCCTGGCGGATGAACGAGGCAGACTCGCTCGCCGACCCGCCTTCCGGTCGGGTGAACCCCCAATACTGGCCGATTGTGCCGGAAGGCAGCGCGTCGCTTTTGCCGAGTTCGTGCCAACCGATGACCGTCTTGCCGTGGCTCGCGGCGATCGCCGCGGCGCGCTTCGCGAACGCGAGGAAGTCGGCGTCGGTCGTCGATTGCGACTCGTCCCCGCCGATGTGCAGGTAGGGGCCGGGGGTGAGCTCGGCCACCTCGCGGAAGACATCATCGAGGAACTCGTAGGTGAGTTCGCTGTCGATGCAGAGCGAACTGAAGCCGACCGCGATTCCTGTGTAGAGCTCGGGGGCAACTCCGTCGCAGTTCAGTTCCGGGTACGACGAGAGGGCGGCGTTGGTGTGCCCCGGCACGTCGATCTCGGGAACGATCGTCACGAAGCGCGACTGCGCGTATTCCACGATTTCGCGGTAGTCGTCCTTCGTGTAGAACCCGCCTGCGCCGCCGCCGACCGCCGTGCTGCCGCCTTGCGCCGTCAGGTTGGGCCAGGAGTCGATGTGGATGCGCCAACCCTGGTCATCGGTGAGATGCAGGTGCAGGTGGTTGATCTTGAGCATCGCAATGTCGTCGATGTAGCGCTTGACAGTGGCCACGTCGAAGAAGTGTCTCGCGACATCCAGCATCGCGCCACGGTAGGTGAAGCGGGGCTCATCGGCGATCGTCACGGCCGGCACGCTCCACGGGCCGTCGGCGAGCGATGCCGATTCGATGGTGACGGGCAAAAGCTGGCGGAGCGTCTGCACGCCTGCGAACAGCCCCGCGGGGGCGATTGCCGAAACGACAACTCCGTCCGGCCCGGCGACGAGCGTGTAGCCCTCTTCGCTGGTCACTCCTCGTTCGCCGGGCGTCGTGAGAGTGAGACGGATGTCGGGGCTGTCGCTTCGCCCGTCGCCGGCTTCCACTGGCAGAGCGAAGCCGGTCGCCGGGCGAAGGAGGCCGGCGAGATACCCCGCGACATGCTCAGCGCCGCCGGACCCGGCGTCAACCCAGGTGATGCGCGTGCTCTCGTCAAGCACGAAGGGGGCACCCTCGACCAGAGCGATGCTCATCGGCGCGGGCACCAGGCCAGGCAGCCCCTGGGGCGATGGTGATGTTTGTGTGAACACGGCAACGCCCGTCGCACCACCGACCGCCAACACCGTTGCAGTGGCGATCGCCACTGTCGTCCGTCGTCTCATTTCGCCCCGTCGCCTCGTAGTTTGTCAGGAGTCCTAACTAATTCTCTGGGCAATTCTCTCAGGTCGGAGTCGCGTTCGACTAGTGCCGGTTTGCCGGGCTAGGCTTGAGCGGTCGCGCCCGGGCCACGACGAACCGGCGAGTCGGCCACGTCAAGAAGGAGCGCAGTGTCCACGTTCAACTCCCCCCTCTCCGAAGTCGACCCGGAGATCGCCGCTGTTCTCGAGCAGGAGCTCGGCAGGCAGCGCGCCACGCTTGAGATGATCGCGAGCGAGAACTTCGTACCGCGCGCCGTACTGGAGTCCCAGGGTTCGGTGCTGACCAACAAGTACGCGGAGGGTTACCCCGGCCGCCGCTACTACGGCGGCTGTGAGTTCGTAGACATCGCCGAGCAACTCGCGATCGACCGCGCGAAGAGCCTTTTCGGCTCTGCGTTCGCCAACGTCCAGCCGCACTCAGGAGCTACGGCCAACGCGGCGGTGCTGTCGGCGATCGCGAGCCCCGGCGACACCATCCTCGGGCTTGAGCTCGCTCACGGCGGTCACCTCACGCACGGTATGAAGCTCAACTTCTCCGGCAAGCTCTACAACGTCGCCTCCTACGGCGTCGACCCAGACACCTTTCTGGTGGACATGGATGTCGTACGCGCCAAGGCGCTCGAGCACAAGCCGAAGGTCATCATCGCGGGCTGGTCGGCGTATCCCCGACAGCTCGACTTCGCCGCGTTCCGCGCCATTGCCGATGAGGTCGGGGCCCTGCTCTGGGTCGATATGGCGCACTTCGCCGGGCTCGTGGCCTCCGGGCATCATCCCTCGCCCGTTCCGCACGCGCATGTCGTGTCATCCACTGTGCACAAGACCATCGGCGGGCCCCGCTCCGGCTTCATTCTCACCAATGACGCGGACCTCGCGAAGAAGATCAACTCGAACGTCTTCCCCGGCCAGCAGGGCGGTCCTCTCATGCACGTGATCGCCGCGAAGGCGACCGCCTTCAAGCTCGCCGCTGAACCCGAGTTCGCCGATCGCCAGGCGCGCACAGTCTCGGGCGCGCACATTCTCGCGGAGCGTCTCATGGCGGATGACGCGCGCGCTGCCGGTGTCGACGTGCTCACCGGCGGCACCGATGTTCACCTCGTGCTCGCCGACCTTCGCAACTCGCCGCTCGACGGCAAGCAGGCGGAGGATGTGTTGCACTCTCTCAACATCACCGTCAACCGCAACTCCGTACCGTTCGATCCGCGCCCGCCGATGGTGACCTCCGGCTTGCGGATCGGCACCCCCGCGCTCGCGACCCGCGGGTTCGGCGACACCGAGTTCACCGAGGTCGCCGACATCATCGCCCTCGGTCTCCAGCCCGCACCGGATGTCGCGGCGCTTCGCGCGCGCGTCGACACGCTCGCGAGCGCGTTCCCGCTGTATCCGGGGCTGTGATAATCCGGTGATCGAACTCGTCGTTCCGGTGATCGAGCGTGTCGAGATCTCACCCATGAGTCACTCGCTGGTGAGGTCTCGACAAGCTCGACCAGCGGAGTTTGGACGCCCATGACTGCAACCACACTCGATGGGGTGCTGACGGCATCCGCTGTCAAAGCTGAACTCGCTGACCGCATCAGCGCGCTCACGGCGCGGGGTGTCGTGCCGGGACTGGGCACGCTGCTCGTCGGCGACGATCCGGGCTCGATCTCGTACGTCGCAGGCAAGCACCGTGACTGCGCGGAGGTCGGCATCGAGTCGATTCGAGTTGATCTGCCGGCAACGGCATCCGAAGCGGATGTCCGAGCCGCCATCGAGCGGTTGAACGCCGACGACCGCGTCACGGGCTACATCATCCAGCTCCCGTTGCCCGCAGGGATCGACGAGAACGCCATGCTGGAAATGATGGACCCCGACAAGGATGCGGACGGGCTGCACCCCGTCAACCTGGGGCGGCTCGTGCTCGGGGTGGGCGGGCCGATCAACAGCCCGCTGCCCTGCACGCCCGCGGGCATCGTCGAGATGCTGCAGCGCTACGGGGTCGAGATCGCGGGCAGGCATGTCGTCGTGATCGGCCGCGGACTGACCGTCGGTCGACCCCTCGGGTTGCTGCTCACCCGCAAAGGTGTCGACGCGACCGTGACCCTCACCCATTCGCGTACGTTCGATCTCAGGGCCGAGGTTGAGCGCGCCGACATCGTGGTCGCCGCGGTCGGGGTGCCGGGACTCATCAAGCCCGGCTGGATCAAGCCCGGTGCCGCCGTGCTCGACGTCGGCATCACCCGCGTCGTGGATGTCGACACCGGCAAGGCGCGCCTGGTGGGCGATGTCGATCCGGGTGCGGCCGCCGTCGCACGGTTCCTCTCGCCGGTGCCGGGCGGCGTGGGCCCGATGACCCGCGCGATGCTGCTCAAGAACGTGGTGGATGCCGCCGAGCGCCTCCCCTGACCCTCCCCCCCGTCTGTGCGGGCCACCACCACCCCTCCCTTGCGCATAACTCAGGAAGAATCGCGGTGAGCCGTCGAATTGGGCGGGTTTTCGGGGCACGCCTCCGAATCTGCCTGAGTTATGCGCACGACGACGGGTGGGCTCGGCGCCGTGGTGGATGCCGCCGAGCGCCCCTAGTAGTGACCGGTTGCGAGAGCGAAGCGCACCGGCTGGCCGGGGCGCAGCTGAGCGAGAGCGTCCAGGGAGTCATCGGTGACGACCGCGATCACCGGATAGCCACCCGTCACCGGATGGTCGGCCGCGAGGATCGTCGGCTGGCCGTCGGGGGAGACCTGAATCGCCCCCGCCACCATGCCTTCGCTCGGCAACTCGCCGCTCCTGATTCGCTCAAGCGGTGAGCCTTCCAGGCGCACCCCGGTTCGATCCGAACGGGCGGATGTGGTCCACGCCTCGTTGAACAGGTGCCGCCACGCCGCCTCACTGAACCAGTCGCGACGTGGTCCCGGCCGCAACTCCATTGTGACGAGAGTTTCCGGCAGCCCTACCGGTACGAGGTCCACTACGGGCACGGGAGCGCCCGGCTCCCTCCCGATCCGCACTGTGTTGCCGGGCGCGAGGGGAGACGGACCCAGACCGGCGAGGGTGTCGCGGGAACATGATCCGAGCACGCCGGGCGCGTCGATACCTCCGCGCACAGCGAGGTAGTAGCGGATGCCCGCCGTCGCCATGCCGATCTCGAGCGTCGAACCGGCGGAGGCAAGGGTTGCGGTGTTGCGCTCAACGGACTGCCCGTCGAGTGTCATGGGCCCCCACGCGCCGGTGACCGCGAACCAGAAGTCGTCGGCCGCGGTGGCACCAAAGCCTCCGATGAGCAATTCGAGTGCTGCCGCAGCAGAGTCATTGCCCACAAGCCGGTTCGCGAGTCCGAGGGCGGCCCTGTCCATTGCTCCGGATGGCCCGACGCCGAGATGGGCGAGCCCCGGCCTGCCGGCATCCTGCACGAGGGCGAGAGCGCCGGGCTCGATGACCGTGAGCGCAGCAAAGGACATAGCCCAATTCTGGCACCGCGACAATCGCTTGTCGCTGCCAGGGTGCGGGCTGAAGCTGAGGGAATGACTACCAGCAGCGCGCAGGGGGAGCGCGTCGACGCCCCAACGAAGCGGCGAACCTCCTGGTTGTTCCGGGGGCTGGCTCTCGCGCTGCTCTGCGTTGCGTTGCTTCTGCTGGCAGGGCAGATCGCGCACTATTCCGACGCGCCCGGCTTCCTCGACGTGGCCTGGAATGGGGACTTCGACGGTTCCTTCGTCGAAGTGTTCGGCTACATCCAACTCCTCGCTGCGAGCGTGTTGTTGGTGATCCTGTGGGGCCGTCGGCGGGCGGCGATCTACGGGGCGTGGGCGCTCACTCTCGCGGTACTCGCCGCCGACGACCTGCTGATGATCCACGAATATGGCGGGGAGTATGTAGCGCGCGCCCTGCGACTGCAGGCCATCGGTCCCGTGGAGGCGCAGGAACTGGGCGAGTTCGCCATCTGGACGATCATGGCCGTACCTCTCGGGGCCATCCTGCTCATCGCCCACCGCCGCGCGAACAAGGAGGATCGCCGGATGTCGCGGGTTCTCTTTGCACTTCTCGTGTTGCTGGCAGTGTTCACGGTTGGCGTCGACCTGGTCAACAGCACTCTGGATGACACCCAACCGATTCTGCTGCGGATCTCGGTCACCCTCGTCGAGAGTGCGGGTGAACTGCTGGTGATGAGCGTCATCCTCATCGTTGTGCTTCGGGCAGTGATGCTCGGGACGCACGGCCCCGCGAACGTCAGTTCGCGACGCTGAACCGAACCCTGGTTCCCGGCTCGAGAAGGGCAGGCGATGGCAGGTCGGCGTCCCACAGGGTCATGTCGGTACGGCCGATGAGCTGCCAGCCGCCCGGCGACGAGCGCGGATAAATGCCGGTGAACTCCCCAGCGAGGCCGACCGCGCCCGCGGGCACTCGCGGACGTGACGTGGCTCGCCGGGGCACGTCGAGCGCAGGGCCGGAGTCGGCGAGTGCGGGCATGGCGAGATAGGCGAAGCCGGGAGCGAACCCGATGAAGGCGACGCGCCACTCGCCCGCCGTGTGCAAGGTCACGACGTCGTCGACGCCAATGCCGAGCAGTTGGGCCACCTCGGCGAGATCCTCGCCGTCATAGCGCACATCTATCGTCACGAGCGGGCCATGAGTCTCGGCGATGGGGGCCGGGGTGACCGAGTTGATCCAGTGCTCAGCCGCCCCGAGCGACAGCCGGGCGGGATCGATCGTCACGAGCACGGTGCGCGCAGCCGGTACGAGCTCGAGCACCCCGTCGATCCGGGCGGCGCCAAGCGCCGGGTACAGGGCGAGCACCTCATCGAGCGTGTCCACCTCGACGAGCAGCGCCCGGTCGCCGTACGGCAGCACGCGGCTCATACGAACGAACTCAACTCGATGCCCGCCTCGGTCAGGGCGGCACGGGTTGCTTCCGCGAGGG
Source organism: uncultured Actinomycetota bacterium (assembly GCA_963848065.1). GTDB lineage: Bacteria > Actinomycetota > Actinomycetes > Actinomycetales > Microbacteriaceae > CAWKBZ01. Next base: position 1,131,876 of record CAWKBZ010000002.1, read on the forward strand.
CGACCGCACCGGGGGTGTCGCCGTGCACGCACAGCGAATCGACATCGCCCGCCATGGCGACCGCACGCGCGGCAACCTCGGCAGGGTCGGTGAGCACCGCGCCCGGTTGCGACCGCGGCACGAGCGTGCCCTGGGCCGTGTACGCCCGGTCGGCGAACCCCTCACGGAAGAACTCAAGTCCAGCGGATGCCGCGGCACCCTCGATCGCGGATCCGGGCAGCCCGAGCACCGGAAGCCCGGCATCGAACTCACGCACCGCGTGGGCGACCGCCCGTGCCTGGTCGTCGTCGTGAACGATGCGGTTGTACAGGGCTCCGTGCGGTTTCACATAGCGCACGGCTGTTCCCGCGAGTGCGGCCAGCCCCGAGAGTGCAGCCAGTTGGTAGAGAACGTCGGCGTGCAGTTCGTCTGGGGCGACATCCATGTTCCTGCGACCGAAACCCTCGAGGTCGCGGTACGAGACGTGCGCGCCGATGGACGTGCCGGTGGATGCCGCCCGCCGACACGAGGCCAGCATCGTCAGCAGAGTCGCCGCCGTGAAACCCGCACGCGAGATTCGCGCTCGTGACGAGTTCGAACATGGCGTCGTCGTCGCCCACGACAACCTCGCCGAAGGTCTCGCCGAGGTCGCTGTTCAGGTCAACGACCGCCATTCTTCCAGCCTAGCGGCGGGTCATTCGCGGCGGGCGCCCTCGGACGCGGTGACCGTGAACGTCACCGGCTGGCCGAAACCGTGCTCCGCGAAGGCACCGTCGATCGCGACCTGGAGACGGGAAACCTCACCCTTCGGCACGAGCGCGATCGCCGCTCCGCCGAAGCCGCCGCCGGTCATCCGCGCGCCGAACGCCCCATTGGATTGGGCTGTCTCCACCGCGAGATCGAGTTCGGGAATCGAAATCTCGAAGTCGTCGCGCATCGAGCGGTGCGAGGCATCCATCAGTTCACCGATCGCCGCCGGGCCGTCGAAGCGGAGCGTCTCGACAGTGTCGAGCACGCGCTGGTTCTCCGTGACGACATGGCGAACGCGGCGGAAGGTCTCCTCGTCCAGCACGGTGGCGGCCCGTACCAGATCGTCGACGGCGACGTGACGCAGGGAAGCAACACCCAACTCGCGCGCCCCCCTCTCGCACGACGCCCGACGGTCGGCGTAGCCGCCCGTCGCGTGGGAGTGGCTCACGCCCGTGTCGATGATGAGCAGTTCGAGCCCGGCCTCGGCGAAACCGAGATGCACGATCTCTGCCGTGAGGCTCTGGCAGTCGAGGAACACGGCGGAATCCCGCTGCCCGAGGAGAGCTGCGGTCTGGTCCATGATCCCGGTTGGGGCGCCGACGGCGCGGTTCTCGGCGAGTTGTCCCACCTTCGCGAGAGTCGGGCGGTCGAGATCGAGCTGCCAGACGTCGTTGAGGGCGAGGGCAACCGCGCTCTCGATGGCAGCGGATGACGACAGCCCGGCTCCCACGGGAACCGCCGACTCGATGTAGACATCCACTCCCGGCACGGCCCCGAGGTCGGCGCCGTGCTGGCCGAGCGCCCAGGCGACGCCGAGAGGATAGGCGGCCCAGCCGTCGAGCCGGTCGAGGCTGAGTTCATCGAGATCGATCTCGGCGACCTCGTCTGCGAACGCGCTGCCCACCCGCATCCGCCGGTCTTCGCGGGAGCCCAGGGCAACCACCGTGCGCCGGTTGATGGCGAAAGGCAACACAAACCCCTCGTTGTAGTCGGTGTGTTCGCCGATGAGGTTGACACGCCCTGGGGCTGACCAGAGGCCGTTTGGTGCGTAACCGTAGAGCTCTGTGAAGCCGGCGGCGACCTCGTCACGGATGTCGCTCATACCCGGCCAATACCTTCCCTGATGAACGCGGCGGACTGCTCCGGCAGCACGTCGCCGATGAACGCCCCCATCGCCGTTTCCGAACCCGCGAGGTACTTGAGCTTGTTCGCGGCGCGCCTCGGTGAGGTGAGCTGCAGCATGAGGCGGATGTCGCCCCTGGCAACATTCACGGGAGCCTGGTGCCACGCAGCGATGTACGGCGTCGGGGTTTCGTAGAGGGCGTCGATGCCGCGCAGCAGCCGCAGGTACAGCGTCGCCAGCTCATCGCGCTCGGCTTCGTTGGTCGCGGCGAGGTCGGGCACGTGACGGTGCGGCAGCATGTGCACCTCGATCGGCCAGCGTGCCGCGAACGGCACGAACGCGGTCCAGTGCTCGCCGCTGATCACAACACGCTCCGACGCGCGCTCGCTCGCGAGGATACGCTCGAACAGGTCTCCGTCGGCTCGGCCGATCGAGTCGATGAGCCGCTGCGTGCGCGGCGCGACGTACGGATACGCGTAGATCTGGCCGTGCGGGTGATGCAGGGTCACCCCTATCTCCTCCCCGCGGTTCTCGAACGGAAACACCTGTTGGATGCCCGGCAGCGCTGAGAGCGCTTCGGTGCGGTCGGCCCACGCCTCTATCACAGTGCGCGCACGGGTCGGGGTCAGGGTTCCGAACGAGCCCTCGCGCTCGGGGCTGAAGCACACCACCTCGCAGCGCCCGATCGATGGCAGTTCCCTGCCCAAACCGATCTCGCGCAGGTCGTCGAGTGTGAAGCCGCCATCGAGTTCCGGCCCGAATGACGGCGAACGGTTCTCGAACACCGCGACGTCATAGTTGTCGGGAAGCTCCGACGGATTGGTTGCCGTCGCCGGTGCCAGCGGATCCTGGTCGGAGGGTGGCAGGTGCACGCGGTTCTGCCGGGCGGCCGCAATCGAGATCCACTCGCCGGTGAGCACGTCCTGCCGCATGACGGCCGTGCCCGTCCGGGCGTCGAGGTGTCGGGCATCCGCTTTGCGTTCCGGCGACAGCGCGGTGTCGGCGTCATCGAAGTAGATGAGTTCGCGGCCGTCAGCGAGTGTGGTGGTGTGCTTCGAGATTCCCCCGGTCGTGGTCATGCACTTACGATAGCGAGGTCGCGCGTGCTGCCGATTGCCCGGGCATAGGCTGGGAGCATGCGTGCTCTCACCGGTGAACAGTTCACGCTCACGAAATCGACACCGCTCGGGCAGGCGCTCGCGATCATCACCGAACTCGGTGCGTCGCTGAGAACACTGCAGTTCGGGGAGGTCGACCTCACGCAGCCCTACCCCGAGACATCCACTGCGCCGTTCGCGAACGGAATCGTTCTGGTGCCGTGGCCGAACCGCATCCCGGACGGCAAGTGGCAGCTGAATGGTGCGACGCAGCAGCTCGATCTGACCGAGCCCGACCGCAACAACGCGATTCACGGACTGCTGCGCAACACCGCCTATCGGCTGGTCGAGCGCGGCGATGACTCGGTAACTCTCGGCGCGACAGTGTTCCCGCAGCACGGGTACCCGTTCCTGCTCGAGACGACCGTGCGCTACCAGCTCGTCGACGACGGACTCACGGTCACCCACACCATCCGCAACGATTCAGCGGATGCCGCACCCGTCGCCATCGGCACGCACCCCTTCTTCCGGATCGGCGATGTGCCGACCGAGGAGTTGACCCTCACCGTGCGAGCGGCGGCACATTTTCCGGTGGACGAGCGGATGAACGTCAGCGCGGCGGTGCCCGTAGCTGGCACCGAGCTCGATTTGCGTGCCGGGAGGCTGGTCGGGGAGCTTGAGCTGGACGACGCTTTCGGCGAACTCGAGCCCGTCGATCAGGTGTCGGCATTCCTGCGCGCACCCGATGGCCGCGGAGTGTCGCTCTGGCAGGACGAGAACTTCCCCTATGTGCAGGTCTTCATCACGCCGATCTTCCCGGTGGATGGCCGCGCGATCATTGCCATTGCGATGGAGCCGATGACCGCCCCCGCCAACGCATTCAACACGGGCGAAGCGCGGTGGCTGCAACCGGGGGAGACCTGGCAGGCGACCTGGGGCATCCGCTACACCGCGTAGCGCACTGTCAGGTCAGCAGTGCACAATGTCGGCATGATCTCGACCGAACTCGCGCGGGCGCTGCGCGATTCGGGGCTCGTCTGGCATCCTGCGGCAGGTGACGCGTTTCTCATCGACCGGGTGGAACTCGACACCGACGTGTTCATCCTCAGCGACATGACGGTGGAAGCGCACGAGTTCCCGACCGGGACCGTGCTCGGGTTCAACGGAACCACCGAGTGGGCGCTCGACTCGGTCGCGCTCGACGACGCATTGTGGCTGCCGCGGGAGGACCAGTTGCGGGAGTTGTTGCGCAGCGGGTTTCGCGCACTGACTTCTTCGGAGGGCGGGTTCGTGGTGACGGCGCTCATCGAGGGAGAGGAACGGCGGTTCAACGCTGCGACTGCAGCGGATGCTTACGGGCGGGCGCTGCTCGCCCTCATCGACACGTCGATCGGCGACCCGCTCCCCGAACTCGACGACGAGTTGCCGACGCTGTAGTCGCGGTGGTCGAGCGGTTCCGGTGGTCGAGCCCGTCGAGACCGGTGGTCGAGCCCCTACCGGTGGTCGAGCCTGTCGAGACCGGTGCTCGAGCCCCTACCGGTGGTCGAGCCTGTCGAGACCTCACCGACGAGCTACCCCAACGTCCCCAACGCCGCGATCACCTGCGCCGACTCAGTCTCCGGGTTGATGAACACCAACCGCAGCGCCGTCTTCCCGTGCCACTTGGTCGGAACGCAGAAGATGAGCCCCGCAGCCGCCACGCGGGCTGACCATTCCGCGTGCTGCTTGGCATCCCACCCGTCGCGCTCGAACAGGATGACGGACAGTTCCGGTTCTGCGAGCAGGTTGATGAAATCGGAGCCACGGATGAACTCGGTCACCTCACGTGCGGTCGTGAGCGAGGCCTCGACCGCTTCGGTGTAGCGATCAGTGCCGTGCGTGGCGAGGCTGAACCACAGCGGGAGGCCCCTGGCCCGGCGCGAGAGATGGAGGGCGAGGTCGCTCGGGTTCCAGGACTCCCGGTCGATCAGATCGAGATAGCTCGCGTGCTGTGCGTGCACCGCACGCGCGAGTTCCGGCTGCCGGTAGACGAGCGCGCAGCAGTCATACGGTGCGAACAGCCACTTGTGCGGGTCAACGATGAAGCTGTCGGCCCGCTCAATGCCATTGAAGATGTGCCGCACCGAAGGTGCCGCGAGACCGGCTCCGCCATAGGCGCCGTCCACGTGCATCCACACGGTGAATTCCTCGCAGACGTCGGCGATGTCGGAGAGGTCGTCGACGAGCCCCTCATTCGTCGTGCCTGCTGACACGACGACCGCGAAGATGTTCGGATGCGTGAGCAGCGTCTCGCGCAGTGCGGCACCGGTGAGGTGGTCGCGGTCGTCGGTCTCGATGGTGACCACATCGACGTCGAGCGCCCGCGCCGCCGACCTGATCGAGGAGTGCGCGGTGGCGGAGCACGCGAGCTGCCAGCCGCCGTCCGGGCGCCCGCCGCGGCGCGTCTTTGCGGTTTCGCGGGCGGTCATGAGCGCCGAAAGGTTGCCGGAGGTGCCGCCGGAGACGAAACATCCACCGCCGGTTTCTGGCCAGCCGAGCATCCGCACGATCCAGGCCAGTGCTTCGTTCTCGGCATGGATCGCTCCGGCGCCGGCTTCCCACATGCCGGCGAAGATGTTTGCCGAACTGGTGACGAGGTCGAAGGCGATGGCGGCGCGAGTCGGCGACGCTGGCAGGTACGACAGGTTCATCGTCTCGTCCTGCGCGCGCGTGGCCGGTTCGAGCACCTCGCTGAACACGCGGAGCGCCTCGTGCGCGCCGATCCCTGCGGGTGTGACGGTGGGCCCGGCGGCAGCCGCCAACTCGGATGCGGGCCGCGCGGTCGACATCGGATCGGCGTTGCGCACAACGCGCTGGGCCACCCAGTCGAGGGCAAGTTGCACCACTTCAGACTCGTCGCCCCACACGGCGTGCACGGTCTCGGGTTTCTGGGTTGACGTCATGGAATCACAGTGTCATCGCGGGCGGCTCGGCGCAACTCGTACGGACACAAATCTTCGCCGCCGCCGCCGACGGTCGCGCACCTACGTCCGACGACGCGGACTTTTGTCATCCGCGCGCCGGTTAGAACCTCCGCGGCGATAACAAGAGTCCGCGGCGTTGGCACGCGGTCGGGGCGCCGGGTGCACACCCGACCAGCCGGGTGCGAGGTCGCCGCGCGATACGCGGTAGATTTATCTGCGAGGGCCTCTAGCTCAGTTGGTAGAGCATCGGACTTTTAATCCGCGGGTCGTGGGTTCGAGTCCCACGGGGCCTACTAGATCCGCGCGAACGCCCGCGCCGGGTGCTCGATCGCCTCGACGATGGTGCGCAGGAACCCTGCCGCATAGCCGCCGTCGCAGACCCGGTGGTCGAACACGAGCGAGAGCTGCACGATGCGGCGCGGCACGATGGCGCCGTCGACGACCCAGGGGCGTTCGATCATCCGCCCGATTCCGAGGATCGCGACCTCGGGGTGGTTGATGATCGCGGCGGAGCCGTCGACCCCGAGCGAGCCGTAGTTGTTGAGCGTGAACGTCGAGCCGGTGAGCTCCTCGTGCGAGCTCGTGCCGGCGCGGGCCGCATCGGCGATGCGGCGGATCTCGGCGTCGAGTTCGCCGATCGAGAGGCGGTCGCGCGTTGCGCAGCACGGGAACCATAAGCCCCGCGGTCGGTGTCGGCCGCGACGCCGAGGTTGACGCCGTCGAGTACTCCAGAGTCTCAGTGCCGTCGTCGCTCAGCCGGCCGCCCAGCACGGGGATACTCGGCGAGCGCGAGCAGAACGAACTTCGCGATGATCGCCGTGAGAGGACGGGCTGCGTGCGCGTCGACCGGCCATCGGCCTGCGCAGCTCCCACAGCTCGGTGGCGTCGACATCGACCCAGACGGTCGCCTCGGGGATCTCGGAGCGGCTGCGCGCACATCTTCGCGGCGACGGCCTTGCGCAGCATGCTCGAGCGGTTCGGCGCGCGGGCGATGGCCGAGTCCCGCGGTCGTGTCGCCGGTCGCGGGGGCATCGCCCCGCTCGGAGACGGCGCCGCAGCACGTCGGCCGCGTGATCGACGCCGTCGCGGCCCGGTCGGCGGTGATCGCGTGCAGGTCGACGCCGCGTCCTCGCGCGCGAGCCGGCGCACGATCGGGGAGCGCACAGCGCGACCGGCCCCGGTGCGCGCGGCTCGGATGCGACAGTGCGATGACGAGGCCGATGCCTTGCACCGGACGCCGACGCCGCCCGGCGGCAGCATGCCTCCCTCGTGCCGTAGCCGATGAGCACGTTGCCCGAGCCGGCGCGCTCCTCCGCGCGGTACGCCTCGCTGCTCGACATCCGCGGAGTCGCGGTCGAGCCCGGCAGTGGCGGCTCCGCGTCATCCACCTCGACGCAGCGGCGCGCCGACGGCGAGAGTCTCGCCCTCGGCGCCGTGCAGCACGGCGACCGTTCCGGCGAAGGGCGACGGCACCTCGACGATGCTCTTCGCCGTCTCGACCTCGGCGATCGGCTGGTCGACGCGACGGTGTCGCCGACGGCGACGAGCCAGCGCACGAGCGCCGCCTCGGTGAGTCCCTCACCCAGGTCGGGCAGGCGGAAGACCTGCGCGCATCATCAGTCGTCCCGGCAGGTAGAGCGAGTCGACGGCGTCGAGGATGCGGTCGACGTCGGGCAGGTAGAAGTGCTCGAGCTTGGGCGGCGCGAACGGCACATCGAATCCGGTGACGCGGCGCACCGGCGCCTCGAGGTAGTCGAAGCAGCGCTCGCTGACACGGGCCGCGATCTCGGACGGCGACGCTCGCGAATCCGGGGGCCTCGGCAATGACGACGGCACGGCCCGTCGAGCGCACCGCGGCCATGACGGTCTCGTCGTCGAACGGGGTCGAGCGTGCGGATGTCGACGACCTGAAGGCTGCGACCCTCCGCTTCCGCGGCCTCCGCGGCCTCGAGCGCGATCGGAGACCGAGGTTCCGTAGGCGAGCAGCGTCGCATCGGTGCCGGGGCGCACGACGACGGCGCGGCCGATCGTCGGCCGCGCTGGGTGTCGACCTCGCCCTTCGACCAGTAGAGCTTCTTCGGCTCGAGGAAGATGACCGGGTCGGGATACTCGGATCGCCGCGCGCAGCATCGAGTAGGCGTCCTGCGGGGTCGCCGGCGCGAGCACGGTCAGGCCGGGTGTGTGCACGTAGTACGCCTCGGACGAGTCGCAGTGGTGCTCGACGCCGCCGATGCCGCCGCCGTAGGGAATGCGGATCACCATCGGGCAGCCGCACCGCGCCCCGCGTGCGGTTGCCCATCTTGGCGACGTGGCTGACGACCTGCTCGAACGCCGGGTAGGCGAAGGCGTCGAACTGCATCTCGACGACGGGCAGCATCCCGTTCATCGCCATGCCGACCGCGGTGCCGACGATGCCGGCCTCGGCGAGCGGGGTGTCGAAGCAGCGGTGCTCGCCGAAGCGGGCGGTCAGCCCGTCGGTGATCGCGGAACACGCCGCCGAGCGCGCCGACATCCTCGCCGAAGACGAGCACGCGGTCGTCGGCCGCCATCGCGTCGGCGAGGGCGCGGTTGAGCGCGCCCGCCATCGTGAGCGTTTGCAGTGGATGTCGCGACCGTGCGACGTCTCTTCAGTCATCGTCATGCCGGCGCCTCCCTCGCGAGTTCCGATTCGCAGCTGGTCGCCACTGCTCTTCGAGCTGGGGGGTGCGCTGCGCGTAGACGTAGCGGAACAGGTCTTCGGGGTCGGGTGTCGTCTCGGCGTTGAGCCGGTCGCGCAGTTCGGCGGCCATGGCTTCCGCGTCGGCCGCGAACTGCTCCTCGGTCTCTGCGTCGAGCGCCTTTGCGGTCTGTCAGGTAGGCACGCATGCGGGTCAGCGGGTCGCGTTCGACCCAGGCCTGCACGTCGTCGTTGTCGCGGTAGCGGGTGTCGTCGTCGGCGTTGGTGTGGGCCTGCATCCGGTAGGTGTGGGCTTCGATGAGGGTGGGGCCGCCGCCGGATCGGGCGCGACCGATGGCGTCGCCCAGCACGGAGAGCAGCGCAGCGACATCGTTGCCGTCAACACGTTCGCCGGGCATGCCGTAACCGACCGCCTTGTGCGCGAGCGATGGCGCCGCGGTCTGCCGCGAGAGCGGCACCGAGATGGCGTACTCGTTGTTCTGGATGAAGAAAACCACGGGCAGGTGGAACACGGCGGCGAAGTTGAGCGCCTCGTGGAAGTCGCCCTCGCTCGTTCCGCCGTCTCCGCACATCGCGAGCACGACCGTGTCTTCGCCGCGCAGCGATGCTGCGTGTGCGAATCCGACGGCGTGCGGAAGCTGGGTTGCGAGCGGGGTGGCCTGGGGCGCGACCCGGTACTCGTTCGGGTCGTAGCCGGAGTGCCAGTCGCCCTGAAGCAGCACCATGGCGTCGGCGGCGGAAACACCCCTCGTGACCATTGCGACGGAGTCGCGGTAGGTCGGGAACAGCCAGTCACCTTCCTCCAGTGCGAGAGCGGCGGCCACCTGGCAGGCCTCCTGACCGTGCGACGACGGGTAGACGGCGAGCCGACCCTGACGCACGAGGGCGTTGCACTGGTCGTTCATGCGTCGGCCGATGACGAGCGCCCGATACGCCTCACGCAGTCGCTTCGGGGCGGGTGCGGCGTATCGGGCGTCGTCGACTTTGCGTCCGGAAGGGTCGACGAGCTGCACTGGGGTCTCTCGTGGGAGCAGTGCGAGGTCGTCGCGGGTCATCATTGGCCTTCGAATTGTTGGACGTTCAGTAGGTTCAGAATCGATCAGACCGAACAGTGGATGCAACAACCCGGCGTTGATCGAGACATTATGAGCATGGATGCCCTATCCACGTTACGATTCGTCTAGCGAACCACGGCGAAACGGGAGGCGACATGGAGCTCGACGACATCGATCGGCAGATTCTTGGCGAACTGCAGAGGGACGGCCGCTCGTCAATGACCGCGCTGGCCGAGGTTGTGCACATCTCGAGGGCGAATGCGTACGCGCGCGTCAACCGGCTTGTGGAGTCGGGTGTCATCGCGGGGTTCGGCGCCCACATCGACCCCGTGAAGGCGGGGTGGCATTCCTCGGCCTACGTGACCCTGTCGATCGAGCAGTCGTCGTGGCAGAGCGTGCGCGAACGGCTTCTCGAGATTCCCGAGGTCGAACACATCGCCCTGGTCGGCGGCGATTTCGACGTGCTGCTTCTCGTTCGCGCGCATGACAATGGCGGTCTGCGCCGTGTCGTGCTCGAACGGCTTCAGGCGATTCCCGAGGTGCGTTCCACCAAGACCGCCCTCATCTTCGAGGACTTCAACACCGTGCGCTAAGCGTCCTCGTTGGTGCCCGTGAAAACGGGCGGCCGCTTCTGCTGGAACGCGGCGAACCCCTCGCGGTAGTCGCTCGTGTTGCACAGGTCGGACTGCGCCTTATTCTCGACCGACATGCTCGTCCACAGGCCGACGCGTTCGTCACGCAACTGGGCGACCAGCGCCTTGCTCGCCTGGAACGCGAGCGTCGCGCCCGTTGCCGCCTTGCGTGCGGCGGCGAGCGTCGCCTCCTCGAGGTCGGCGGCAGGGAAAGCGCGGCTGAACAGTCCGGACTGCACGGCCTCGGTGCCCGACATGAGGCGGGCGGTGTAGATCAAGTCGAGCGTCTTGTGGGCGCCGAGCCGCTCGACGAAGAGGGCGTGCCCGCCGGAGTCGAGGGTTGCGCCGAGGTTCGCGAACGGCGATCCGATCTTCGCGTCCTCCGCGACATAGACGACGTCGGTGGCGATCAGCAGGCCGAGTCCGACGCCGAGACACGCACCCTGCGCTGCCGCGAAGGTCGGCGCCGGGAAGGCGCTCATCCGCTTCATCAGGGGCTCCACGCGTCCGCCGAGGAAGCCGAGTACGTCGTCGTTGCGGGGATCGACCTCCGAGATGTCGCGGCCCGCGCAGAACGCGCGACCTTCTGCCCGCAGCACGAGGGCGCGCACGCCCGCCTTCTCGGCGGCGTCATACGCTTCATGCAGTTCGGCGATCGCCGAGTCATCCACCGAATTGAGCTTGTCAGGATTGTCGAGGGTGACCACGGCCACGCCGTCTTCGAGTCTCAGGTGGGGCATCGTTGCTCCTTAGGTGTTCTTACACGTCGTAGTCGACGGCGACGGCGTCACTTGTCGGGTGGGACTGGCAGGTCAGAACGTAGCCCGCATCGATTTCCTCGGGCTCAAGTGCATAGTTCTCGGTCATCCGGATGGTGCCGGTGAGCAGTTTTGCCCGGCAGGTTCCGCAGACCCCGCCCGCGCAGGCGAACGGCACGTCGGTGCGCACGCGGAGGGCGGCGTTGAGGATGCTCTCTGCCGCACGCTCCGGGATGATGACGGTCGAGGTGCGGCTGTCGAGGGTGAACTTGACGGTTGACGCGTTCACCCCGACGGTGTGTTCGACGGGTCGGCCGGTCGCGCCGGCGGGCAGTTCCGGGCGCCCGGTGGTGAACAGTTCGAAACGAACCGCGCCGCGGTCGACCCCCGCCTCATTGAGCTTCGCCCGGCACAGCTCGACAAGGTCGAACGGTCCGCAGAGGAACCATTCGTCGACGGTCGCTGGCGGTACGAGTGCAGAGAGGATGCCGTCGAGCTTCTCGCCGTCGATCCGTCCCGAGAGCAGTATGGAGGTGCGTTCCTCGCGCGAGAGCACATGGTGCAGGGCGAGGCGTTCGCGGTAGCGGTCCTTCAGATCGGCGAGATCCTCGAGGAACATGACATCCAGTGAGGTGCGATTCGTGTAGACGAGGCTGAACCGGGCCCGCTCCGTGTTGCCAAGGATGGTGCGGATGAGCGCCATCAGCGGCGTGATGCCTGAACCAGCTGCGATCGCCGCGAAGTGCTTGCCCTCTGCTGTGCTGAGGTCTGTCGTGAAGGTGCCCTGCGGGCTCATGACATCGAGGTGCATGCCGGGCGCGAGGTCGGCGTTCGCCCACGTCGAGAAGACACCGCCGATGTCGCGCTTGATCGCGACCCGCAACTCGCCAGGCGTTGGGGGTTGGCAGATCGAGTAGCTGCGCCGCAGTTCGGCGCCGTCCGGGCTCGCGAGGGCTGAACGCAGCGCGACGTACTGGCCGGGCGCGTAGTCGTAGTCATCCCGCAACTCGTCGGGCACGGCGAAGGTGACCTCGATGCTGTCATCGGTGAGTCGGCGCACCTCGCGCACGGGGAGCGAGTGGAAGCGCGCGCGTCGTCGCGCCGCCTGCTTAGCGAGCGCCATCGATCAGATCACCTTGAAGTAGTCGAACGGCTCGAGGCAGTCTCGGCACTCATACAGCGCCTTGCACGCGGTGGAGCCGAAGCGCGAGATCTCGACGGTGTCGGCGGAGCCGCATCGTGGGCAGCGTGTGGCGAGCGTGAGACTGACCGGACCGCGCCGTGCCGTCGAGCGGCCGCTGGGTGGCGCGATGCCGTACTCGGTGAGCTTGCGTTTGCCGTCTTCGCTCATCCAGTCGGTCGTCCAGGCGGGGGCAAGGGTGAACTTCACAGCGACGTTCTCGATGCCCTCGCTGCGGAACGTGGAGAGCAGGTCGTCTCTGATCGCATCCATTGCGGGGCAGCCCGAGTAGGTGGGCGTGATCGTGACGGTCACGGAGTCGTCCGCGAACTCAACGTCGCGCAGGATGCCGAGATCTTCGATCGTGAGCACGGGAATCTCTGGGTCGACGACGGTTGCGGCGAGGTCCCAGAGCTTCTGCGTGTCCGGTCCCAGGGCTTGTCGAAGGGCTACCATGCTGCCCCCGGATGTTCTCGGGCGAGCACCTGCATCTCCGCGAGGAGGAGGGAGAGGTTTTCGCTGTGCATGCCGTGCCGTCCGCCGCCGCGCGCGGTATCCGGCGAGGGGAACTCGATGCCGGTCTCGGCCGCGAGCTCCGCGATGACTGCGTCGAAACCGGGCCGCAGCGCCGACGGGCGAACGGCGATTCCGTCGAGACGATCGATGAGGGGCTCGTCGCGGAACAGGTCGCCCGCATACGGCCAGACGTGTGCGAGAGCGAGTTCGAGCCGCCGCCGCGACTCATCAGTGCCGAGCGCGAGGCGCCGGAACCACTGCACGGTGTGGTCGCGGTGGTAGTCGACCTCCTTGATCGCCTTCGCGGCGATCGCGGCCAGAGTCTCATCGGTGGATGCCGTCAAGCGCGAGTAGAGCTCGAACATGTAGACGGCCGCGGCGAGTTGGCGCACGATCGTGTGCGCGTAGTCGCCGTTGGGCTGTTCCGACAGCTGGCTGCAGCGGAAGTCGCGCTCGCCGCGCCAGTAGGCCAGGTCGTCTTCGCTTCGTCCGCTCGCGCTGCCGGCGTACGACAGCAGCGAGCGTGCGTGACCGAGCAGGTCGAGCGCGATGTTGCCGAGAGCGATGTCCTCTTCGAGTTCGGGTGCACGGGAGATCCACCAGCCGAGCTGTTGGGCGAGGATGAGCGCGTCGTCACCGAGCCAGAGGGCGTACTCCGCGACATCCGCTGTGGCGTCCCCGTGACGACGGACGATCTCCTCGGCGAGCGTGAGTTCGTCGAGCTGGATGTCTCCGTGGTCATATTCGCTCACAGGTGCTTCACCCCTTCCGACTTCGTGTAGTAGATCGCGTGGCGGTAGTTCTTGCCGGCGGCGGACTCGAAGTAGCTGCCCTTGGCATCCGGATCCGAGGTCGTGATGAACTCGGCGGGTACGACCCAGATGGATACGCCCTCGTTGCGGCGGGTGTACAGGTCGCGGGCGTTCTTGACCGCCATCGTCGCGTCGGGGGCGTGCAGCGATCCGGCGTGCACGTGCGAGAGGCCGCGGTTCGATCGCACGAACACCTCCCACATCGGCCAGACCTCGGTGCCGTCGTCGGTCGCTCCAGGGGTTGTCATGATGCGACCTGCTCTTCACTGACTTGCTTGCGGGCGTAGGCGGCTGCGGCTTCGCGCACCCACGCGCCCTCTTCGTGCGCCTTCTGGCGGTGGGCCATGCGCTGGCCGTTGCACGGTCCGCGGCCCGCGAGCACCTCGTTGAATTCGTCCCAGTCGAGCTGGCCGTAGTCGTAGTGACCGGTCTCCTCGTTCAGGCGCAGGTCCGGATCCGGGAGGGTCACGCCGAGCGCTTCCGCCTGCGGTACGAGCATGTCGACGAAGCGCTGGCGCAGCTCGTCGTTGCTGAAGCGCTTGATGTTCCACGCCATCGACTGCTGCGAGTTGGGGGACTCCGCGTCGGGCGGCCCGAACATCATGAGGCTCGGGGCGTACCAGCGGTTGACGGCATCCTGCGCCATCTCGCGCTGGGCCTCGGTGCCGTTCATGAGCTCGAGCAGGATTTCGAAGCCCTGACGCTGGTGGAAGGATTCCTCCTTGCAGATGCGCACCATGGCGCGGCCGTATGGGCCGTAGGAGGCGCGGCAGAGCGGAACCTGGTTGCAGATGGCCGCGCCATCCACGAGCCAGCCGATCGCGCCCATGTCGGCCCACGTGAGCGCGGGATAGTTGAAGATCGAGGAGTAGCGGGCCTTGCCCGTGACGAGCTGGTCGAACATGACGTCGCGTGGGGTACCGAGCGTCTGCGCGGCGGAGTAGAGGTAGAGCCCGTGGCCGGCCTCGTCCTGCACCTTGGCCATGAGGATCGCCTTGCGCTTGAGGCTCGGTGCGCGACTGATCCACGCAGCTTCCGGCTGCATCCCGATGATCTCGGAGTGCGCGTGCTGCGAGATCTGGCGCACAAGCGTTTTGCGGTAGGCATCCGGCATCCAGTCACGGGGTTCGATGCGGGAGTCGGCGGCGATGAGTTCGTCGAAGCGCAGCTGCTCGGGGGTCTTTTCGTTTTCGACGAGCGCGATGTCGGCGGGTGTCGTCATCGGGTCCTCCTAGATTACTGACCGGGCGTTCGGTTAGTATATCTCCATGATGGACGGTGCGGTACCCCTGCGGCCCATGCTCCGAGCGGATCGCGCGTCCGAAGCGCTCGGTATGCGAGTGCTCCAGGATGACCCCGGCCGCGCCGTCGTAGAGATGCGCATCCGCGCCGACATGCTCAACGGTTTCGCGATCACCCACGGCGGGCTCGTGTTCTCGCTCGCCGACACGGCATTCGCGATCGCCTGCAACGAAGACGGACGTGTGACGGTTGCGGCGGGCGCAGACATCACGTTTCTCAAATCAACCACGGAAGGTGACCTGCTGACCGCGACGGCGGTGCGCCGGGCAATCTCGGGTCGCACCGGTGTCTACGATGTCACCGTTGTTGATGACTCCGGAGACGTGGTCGCGGAGTTCCGCGGGCGCAGCGTCGCGACGGACCGGCGCGTACCGGATGGGCTGAGCGGATGACCGGAATCACCGAAGACAGGCGCGGTCGCCCCGGCTACGACCAGCGCGCCATTCTCGACATCGCGGTTGCCGCGTTCAACCGGTACGGCTACGAGGCGACCTCGATGGGCACCCTCGCCGGACACCTGGGCTTGTCGAAATCGGCCATCTACCACCACGTCTCGTCGAAGGAGCAGCTTCTCTCGCTCGCCCTCGATCAGGCACTCAGCGCGCTTGAGGGCGTTCTGCTTGAGCC
Organism: uncultured Actinomycetota bacterium; assembly: GCA_963848065.1. Classification (GTDB taxonomy): domain Bacteria; phylum Actinomycetota; class Actinomycetes; order Actinomycetales; family Microbacteriaceae; genus CAWKBZ01. Next base: position 1,147,347 of record CAWKBZ010000002.1, read on the forward strand.
CGGCGCGCGCGAGGGCCGCGCTGCCGACCGCCTCGCGCATGTGGTGAAGCGCGCCGTGCACGTGCTCGTCGCCGAGCTGCCGTCGGTGACCCTCCTCCTCCGTTTGCGCGGCAACACCGAGGTCGAGCGTTCCGCTCTCGCCCGCCGGCGCGAGTTCGACCGCGCGGCGGCCGCCCTCGTTGTCGAAGCGCGCGATGAGGGTTCGCTGCGCGAAGACATCGACCCGAGAATCGCCGAGCGACTGATCTTCGGCATGATCAACTCGATCGCCGAGTGGTACCGCCCCGGCGGTGGCGAAGACGTCGATCGCCTCGCGGAAGACGTGCTCGCGGTCGTGCTCGACGGTTTGCGCCGGTAGTACTACAGTCGCGTTCATTTGCGTCAGTAGTTCGTGACCCAGCGATCACTGTCCTTGGGAAGCAATGGGCCCCCGCCGCCCCCGCCGCCGGGAGGTCCACTTGGCCGCTTCGGGACGGGTTGGTTTGCCTTCCATACAACGGCCGCTCGTGCGCCCGCCCGATCGGCTGCATCAGCGGTCATCATCCCACTCAGATCGAACTTGTTGATCGGATCGGCTGGGTAGTCGTAGTCGTTCGTCACCCCACCCTCGATCGGGTCGACCTCGAGGAACCGTCCCAGTGCTGGCACATACTGTCTCGCACCCATCTGGATGGTCGCGATGCTGCCTTGGTGTTCATACAGCTTCCGGTGCTGCCCTACGAAGGCGTAGTCGGCATCCCCTGGTGAGGTGTCGGTGACCGCGTCATCCGCCGCCAAAGTTCCGATATCCCCATCCAAGGTGATCGCTTGCCCGAACGGATCAAACGCGGCCCGATCCCCGATCCGGATTGAATCGCCCCGGGTTCAGTGGAGGGCGGGTTCTCCCAACAGCGGTTGCTGCTGGGAAGTGTTCTCACGGTAATACAGTTCCTCGAACTCGTTTGGGGTGAGGTAGTCGATCGAGGAGTGCAGCCGGTTCTCGTTGAACCAGTGCACCCAGGACAGGGTCGCCAACTCGAGCTCGTCGACGGTGCGGAATGGCCCGTCGATCTTCACGCACTCAGTCTTGTAGAGCCCGACGACAGACTCGGCCAGAGCGTTGTCGTAGCTGTCGCCGACACTGCCGATCGAGGCCAGAGCGCCGACATCGGTGAGGCGCTCGGAGTAGCGAATAGCGGTGTATTGGGCGCCGGCGTCGCTGTGATGGATGACACCGGTGATGTCCTCGCCGGCACGATCTCGAATCCAGAGTGCCATCTCGAGTGCGTCCAAGGGCAGTTCGGTGGGCATCCGGTTCGTGGTCCGCCAACCGACGATCTTCCGGGAGAACACGTCGGTGACGAACGCGGTGAAGCCCATCCCCGACCAGGTCGGCACATACGTGAAATCGACCACCCACAGCTGGTTCGGCCGTGACGCGGTGAAACAGCGCTCGACCAGGTCCGGCGGGCGCGACGCGGAAGCGTCGGCTCGGGTGGTGATGAACTGTTTGCCGCGGCGGATCCCGCGCAGCCCCTGCCGGCGCATCAGCCGCTCCACCGTGCAGCGGGCCACGATGACCCCGTCACGTTTGAGCAGCCGCCAAATCTTCCGGGCGCCAGAGATCCCGCGGCCCTTCTTCCGGTCCCAGAACACCGCCTCGATCTGCTCGACGAGCTCCGCGTCACGCAGCGCTCTCGCCGACGGGACCCGTGTTCTCGCGGCGTAGTACGTCGACGGGGCGATCTTGCAGCCATGCGCTGACAACACACGACAGATCGGCTCGACCCCGAACCGTTCACGATAGTCATCGATGAACGCGGTCACCACGGCAGTCGCGGGTCGAGCTCCCGCGCAAAGAAACTCGACGCCGCCAACAGGATCTCATTCGCTCGCTTCAGCTCACGAACCTCCGCCTCCAGATCCCGGATCGTCTTGGCGTCACTGGTGGAGGTTCCCGGCCGTTGCCCCGAGTCAATCGCAGCCTGCTTGCACCACCCCCGCAACGTGTCGGCATTCACACCGACACGCTGCCCGATGCGAATCACCGCCTGGTTCAACGACAACTCCGGGTCCTGCGCCCGCGCCTCCTGCACGAGCCGAATCGCTCGCTCCCGCAACTCCTGCGGGTACTTCCTTAGTGCTGGCATGGCCATCATCCTCTCGGGGAATCAGACCCTCCACCAAACCCGGGGCGATTCACATTGCCTCTTGCAGCGGCCTCGAAAGTACGGTTCCTTCCCTCACCCACAGGGTATATGTGCCGCCCGGGATCGATCGAGCAAGCGCCATGCCATCCCTAATTTGCCCTGTCCACGCTTGGTAGCTAACGTTCTTCACTTCATGAACAGCGCCAACCTTGGGCTTGAAGAAGTCGACGATACGACCCTTGCCCGTCACCAACCCCGTGTTGATGGCGGTGTTCTTTGTGAGTCCGGTCTTTTGTGCGACTACGGTTTCCCCCCGCTGGCCCGCACGCACAGGGCCCGCACCGCCGGTGGGCGTACTGGTCTTCGGCGCGATCGTCGGATTCGCCTGTGTGTTGGTAAAGCCGGCTCGGAAGCCAGAGATCCCACCATCGAATCTGAATTTGATGCCCCTGACCGTGCCTGAAAGATCGACTTCATTGATCGGATCAGCCGGGTAGTCGTAGTCGTTCGACACTCCACCCTCGATTGGGTCGACCTCGAGGAACCGTCCGAGCGCTGACACATACTGCCTGGCCCCCATCTCGATGGTCGCGATCGAGCCCTGGTGTTCATACAGTTTCCGGTGCTGCCCCACAAAGGCGTAATCGGCCTCCCCCGGTGAGGTGTCGGTGACCGCGTCATCCGCCGCCAGGGTTCCGATATCACCATCGAGGGTGATCGGCTGCCCGAAGGGGTCAAAGCTGGCCCGATCCCCGATGCGGATGCCTGCAGCACCGACCAACAGGGTCGAATCCCCATTTAGGTTGGGGTAGGACCACTTCGCATCCCCACCCACCGGCAACGACACACTCACATTGCCCGGCAACGACAGGGCCTGCTCGATCAGCGCACCACTGCCGTTGAGGACACCGTGCAGACCACCCGCGGCGAAGGTGTAACGCAGGACCTCGGTGGACTCCCCTGGGTTGGTGGAGGTGCGCTGCACAATCCGGCCGGTGACATCCCGCAGGTAGGCGATCACCGTGCCATCATCCAGCTCGGTGCGGATGTGCTGGTCGGCAACGTCATAACCGAGGGTCTGATCAGCGAACCGGATCGTGTTGCCGTGCGCGTCATAGGTCAGATTCGCCGGGTACAGGTTCCCAGCCAGCAGCGGGGCAGCATCCACTGGAGCATCCTGCACTGTGGTGGACACCAACCGGTCGGCGGCGTAACAGTACAGCCGCTCCGCCGCGCGATCGAAAATCGGTCGCTGCAACCTTCCGCCCGAAATTACCGCCGCGCCGCGTGCCTTGGTCGATAACTTAGCTCGCTGATCGAAACGTCACCATTGGCCCGTAGTCTCCGGGGTCGTTGTGAAATTCGACTAGGAACTCCCGGTCAGGAAATGCTTCCAGGAGGGCAAGCTTCCACGTCTTTGCCATGACCTTTCCGAGTTCGGCCAGTGCCTCCTCCGCGAGGAGAGTGTGATCCATTTGAGTGAATACGTCCCAGAGCTGCAAATGGTTGAGCATGCCCTCAACGGCGCCGATGTCGCCATCGAAGTGTGCCCACCACTGCTCGAACGAGTCTGGGGTGTAACTTCCGGTGCCCTTCATGAGCACGCAGCCGCGCACTACTTCGAACTGCGGAAACAGCAAACGCATGACGGCAAAAGCGCGGTCAAGTCCGACCTCATAGGCGAGGTAGGCGAGGTAATTCACCGGTTCGACGGCACCCGTGTCAGGCGTGGGCGTCAGCGAGTCGCGCCAGGCCGCTGCGGCTGGCAGGTCGAATGGCCCGATGGACCCACTTGTCATTGAGGTATCTCCCATGAGTGAGCTTCGCGGAACCTGAGTTTGTTGACGTACGTCACCCCAGAGGGGGAAGTCCAGTGATAGTACTCCAGCACATGAGGCGGCGGCACACCCGCATGAGGTCGCCCTTGTAGATCAACGCGTTTCAATGGCAAGCCATTCGAACCATAGGTTTGGTAGCTGTAAACCGAGCCATTCGGCGCACGCCGGACTAAAACGCTTCCCGCGGGTGCTATCGGTGGAAAATGACCTTTGACCACTGAGGCAGTACTCTTCAGTCCTGCGACCGCCGCCGCCGCCGCTTTCGCCTGCGATGTTGCCAGGGTCTGAGCTGCTCGTGCGGCGGCGGCGGCTTGGGCTCCCGCCACGGTTTGCGCACGGGTGATTCCCAAGTCCTTGAGTAACCTGTTCACGTTGACGCGAATGGACATGCCGGCGCCGTCGAACCGGAACTTCGCCATCCCTGAGAGATCCAGTTCGTTGATCGGGTCGGCCGGGTAGTCGTAATCGTTGGTCACCCCACCCTCGATCGGATCGACCTCGAGGAACCTGCCGAGTGCGGGGACATACTGCCTGGCACCCATCTGGATGGTCGCGATCGACCCTTGGTGTTCATACAGTTTCCGGTGCTGACCCACGAAGGCGTAGTCGGCCTCACCCGGTGAGGTGTCGGTGACCGCGTCATCCGCTGCCAGAGTTCCGATATCCCCATCCAGGCTGATTGGTTGTCCGAATGGATCAAAGCTGGCCCGATCCCCGATGCGGATGCCCGCAGCATCCACCAACAGGATCGAATCCCCATGCAGATTCGGATACGACCACTTCGCATCCCCACCCACCGGCAGCGACACACTCACGTTGCCCGGTAGCGACAACGATTGCTCCACCAGGGCACCGTTGCCGTCGAGCACACCGTGCAGGGAACCGCCGGCGAAGGTGTAACGGAACACCTCCGTGGTCTCCCCCGGCTTACTGGAGGTGCGCTGCACAATCCGCCCAGTCACATCCCGCAGGTAGGCGATCACTGTGCCGTCATCCAAAGTGGTCTTGATGTGCTGATCGGCCACGTCATACCCAAGGGTCTGATCAACGAACCGGATCGTGTTCCCGTGCGCGTCATAGGTCAGATTCGACGGAGACAGATTCCCGGAAAGCAACGGGGCTGCACCGACCGGAGCGTCCGCCACACTGGTAGACACCAGCCGATCGGCCGCGTCGTAGCAGTACGCGACGGTCGTTGGGGTGCCGCCATCCTTGATGATCGACGAAGAAGTGCGGTTGCCGTTGCGACCCGCGAAATCACTCATGCCGGTACCGCAGGTGGTGTCGCCGAAACCATAGGTAAGCACATTCCGCGGAATCACCGCCTCCACCAAACGACCAGCAGTGTCGAAGGTGTAGGTCGAGGTCTCGATGCGCGGATCTGCCACCCAGGTGTCGGTCAACGTGTGCTGGATGATCCGACCCGACTGCGAACGCATCACAGCATCCGACACCACCGTGCTATCCGGGAACAGCCAGGAGAACCCAGTCAGAGCACCGGCAGCGTTGCGAGTCAGGTTGCCGAGCGAACTACCATTACCGGCACTGCCGGTGCCAGCGGGGTAACTCACCCCGACAAGCAATCCAGTGGCGGCGCTATAGAACGGGTCAGCAATCACCTCACCGTTATGCCTGAGCAGCTCGATCTTGCCGTCGATGTCGTACTCGAACGACTGCGTCGACGATGGGCCGCCACTGACCGTGGTCGTCACCGACAGCACCCGACCGGTCCTCGCCTCGTAGCTCGGCGCTGTGACTGTGCCCCACACGTCCGTGGACGACACGGTGCGGCCGAGCAGGTCAGCAACCGTCGTGATCGTTCCTACCGAGTCACTGGTCGACGCGATCAGTGGGTTGCCGCCGACGGCGTAGTCGTTCGTCGCCGTGCGGGCTGCCCCCTCGCCGAAGGCGGGGTACGACGTCGTCAACGTGCGTCCGCGCGCATCGAAGGTTGCACACGTCCAAGCAGCGTCGCCGGAACGTTTCGTGCCGACAGTGCGACCCCAGACGTCATAGACGAACTCGGTGACAACCGAGGCGGGTGCCGCACTCGTGGAGGACTTCAGGAACCCGTGCTGCTTGGTGCCCTCCGGGACACCGCAGATCTCTGTAGAGAGCGCCTCCGTGTCGCCCCAGTATGTCGAGGTGCTCGTGGCCGGGGCGCCTGAGGGCATGGTGCGGGTCAGCCGTCGCAGCCAGCCCGAACCCGGCGTCTCATACGTGCTCGTGGTGGTGAGGGCGAGGCCGTCGGGGTCAATTGTTGCCGATGTGACAGCGCCGAGCCAGGGGTGGGTGTACCCAAGCTGGGTCACCATGTCGGGCACCTGCGAGTCGGAGAGACCCGAGCCATCCGGTGCCGAGTCGGCGACGACGGTGCGGTTGGGCAGGCCGTAGTCGGGCACCAGAGCTGTGCCGGGCACCAGAACGCGTGTGCCGCCGGGCGGGGTCCAGTGAAGCTCCAGGCGCGCATTGCCGCCGCCTTCGCGGTAGGCGATGCGGATCGTCTTCGACTCCCCTGCTACCGCTGTGATGTTGCGGAACGGGGGCGAGTAGTGCAGGCCGGAGCCGCCCCAATCATCGACGATGAGAATGTCATCGACCCAAACCCTCGTGCCGTCGTCGGCGTGGGTCTGGATCGTGTACGTTCCGGTGGTCGGGAAGGTGATGCGGCCGCTCAGCCGCAGCGACCAGTCATCGGTCGCGCTGATCCCGGCGATGGGAGCTGCGCTGCCCCAGTCCTTCGCAACGGAGCCGTTGGTGACACCGGGCAGACCGAGGCTGAAGGTGACCGGTGCACCGGCGAGGGACGGGTTGTCGTACCAGGCGGCGTGCAAGCCCTGCAGCCCATAGTCGTAGGAGGTGGAGGCATGCGCCACGTCGATCGGGCATGAGTACAGCGGCAGTCGGTCGAGCCCGAAGCAGGCGTCCGGCGCAGGGCCGTAGGCGTCGGTGGGGCGGTCGCGGTTGTCGTAGATCGTGGTCGCGACCAGACCCTGCGCATTGGTGGCTGAGAGCACCAGATCCTTCGGGCTCCACACCTGCGAACTGGTGAGCCCCATCGCCGAGGTTGCGCTGGTCTGCCGCCAGGCATCATCAAAGGTCACGCCGCCCGCGTGGCCCAGAGCGGAACCGGAAGCATCCAGACCAGCGACGTCCACGTAGGTGGTGGTGCTGCTGCTGCTGGCGTAGGTGTAGCTCTTCTCGGGTCGTTCGGCTTCGGTGACGCCGTCTGGCGCCGGCAGAGTAACCGTGGTCATCCGGCCGGCGGCGTCGTAGGCGAAGTCGACTCGGTTTGCCGCAGCAAGCGTTCCGCCGGCGGCGATCCAATCGTTGGCTAGGGAGTCGCGCACCGTCTTCAGTCGTCCGCTGGTGTCGTCGTAGGTGAAGGTGGTGAGCTCCTCGCCCGGATCCAGAATTGCCGCCAGCATGCCGTTGACGTCGTAGAACAGCCGGGTGGTATCGGCCGCGGTGGCGACGTGGCCGGGGTAGACGATGCGGCACAGCATCCCTTCCGGCGGGTTCATATAGCCCGGCTCGACCTTGCAGGCGGTGCCCGTCAGATCAGAATCCAGGATTGTCAGCCCCTCGATGTCTGACCAGGCGTCCCCGCCGTAGGCGAAGTGCACCTCACGGGTGTAGGCCGGCGGGTTGGATGCCGGGATCAACGAGGCGGGGTCAGAGATGCGATCCACCACCCCGTTGCTGCGATAGGTCACGATCGGCGCCGACGGCTTCAGCGCATCCGCCGCACTGGTGGCCGACACCAGGGCACCTTCAGCGTTGAAGCTGTAGACGGTGCCATCGGCCTCCGACAGCACCACATTGCCGGCCGCGTCCAGCGATAGCATCCCGTAGTGACCGACCGGGGCGGTGTAGCCGCCGTCGGAGGCCTTCACATAGGTGTGCACCGAACCGGTCGCGTCGGTCAGCGTCACTGCGGACTCGGTGACGCGCGCGGTGGAGTACACCCCCTGCGCTCCGGCGATCGCGGTCGAGGTCGACCAGCCGCCGGGCATGGTCTGCACCTTCGTGGTGAACCAGTCCGCCGGAACGATGAATTCCTGATTGCCCGGGGTGCGCACCCACAACTGGATGCCGGAGGTGCCGGTGGACTCGTAGAACTCCACCTCGATAGCGGTCGGCGCCGAGTCGTCATGCTCGAGGCCGAGCCCCACTGCACGCCCGCCGGGGCCGCCGGTGCTCCACCCGTTGTAGACCTGGGTACTGCCGATCTTCACCCGGGCGCCGTCGTCGCGCGCCACGCCGAACGTGTAGTTGCCGGCACCGGGCACGGTGACGAAGCCCGTCCATCGGGCCAGGAAGTAGTCATCCGCCACCGCCGGGCCGGGCGAGCCCTCATCCCAGGCGAAGTGCACCTGCGCGTCGGTGCGCACCAGCTTCGGCGTGCGGCCATCGAAGGTGAAGTTCGTGGTCGAGGTCTGGCCCACGTTTAGCGCGGAGTAGTACTGTCCGGTCAAGCCCCGCAGCAGGGTCGGGGACTGCTGGGAGTTGTAGAAGAACGACATGCCCATCGGCCCGCCGATCGTGTTCACGGTGGGGGAGGAGAAGCCCAGGGACAGGTTGCCATTGGCCAGATTCACCGTCGCTGGCCCCGCCGAGTCGAACGGCGAGGGGCCGGAGACGCCCAGGCGCAGATTCAGCTCTGAGTGTGTTCTTCCAGTCCGGCACGTTGTCCAGGCTCCCCTCGTCGGTGGTGAGCACCGTCCATGTGTACGAGCCGCCGTCCTGCAGCGAGCCCGCCGGCACCGTCCATGAGGGAGAGGTCAGCCAGCCGGAGGAGACGATCGCGCCGGTGGAGGCATCCGCGCCGGAGGCGACACGGAACTGGTAGGTGACCGGGTGCCCTTCAGCATCCGTCACCGCAGCCACCTGGAACGTCGGCGTCAGCGTCGTCACCACCGCGCCGTCGGCAGGGACGGTGCTGGCCTGGTTGGCAGGCGGCGCGGGGTGGTTGGTTGTGAAGGAGCGCACGGCGCCCGAGCGCCAAGTCGAGGTACCGAGGTGCCCGTGCGCATTGTCGCGCACGATCGCCTTCCAGTAGTACGTCGTGCCGCCGGCCAGTACGTTCGCCGGAATCTGGTAGCCGGAGGCCGAAGACTCCGCGGAGACGTGCGCCACGCTGGCGGGCAGGCTCAATTCGGTGCCGGTGATGGCGCTCAGCTCGGCCAGATTGGTGCCGATCACATACTTGTAGAAAAGCGGGCGCCCATCGGCGACCGAGGCGGTGGTGGTGAACGTCGGCGTCATCGTCACCCCGGTGGCGGCGTTCGCAGGGGACGGCGAGGGGTAGGTTGAGACGACGGGGAAGGCGCGCCAGGAGACGTACATCTCGGTCTTGAGCTTCTTGTAGGTGTAGGTGGTTCCCTCCACCCCCGTCCACAGCAGCGAGTCGTTCGTGTAGCCGCTGCGCACCATCGCCGCGGTCCGCTGGTCCAGGCCCGAGTCGTCCCACGAGCTGAACCAGTTGGCGGTGCCGCCAGCGGCCTTGTAGCGGGCCATGTAGCCGCCGGAGCAGGAGTAGCCCCAGCAGGTCGCCAACCACACGTTGCCCTCCAGCGTGGTCGTCGTGCCCTCGCCGGCGTAGCGGCTGAGCACCATCGTGTCGATCACCTGACCACCTGCCACCGAGGAGTAGTTGTAGTTCTGCACCGTGCGCCAGTACACGTTGCCGGGACTGCGGGCATTGCCCACCAGCACACCGTCAGTCCGGATCGCTCCGTCGGACTTGTAAGCGACACGGGATCCCTCCTGGAAGTACAGGGCCGGGTCGACGAACACCGGATACACGCGGGCCTCGTCCGCGAGCCAACCGTAGTCGGGGCTCAGCGTGAACTCCCACGCCCCCTCGACCTCGACCAGACTCGCCGGCACGTTCGCCAGCGCCGGCTCCGACCGCTCGTGAACCCCGGAGGAATCCCACATGATCGGCACCGGGATGTGGAACCGCACCTGCCCCTGCTCATCGACGAACTCGATCTCGCCAAACTCAGTGAAGGCCAAGCGCAGGCCGGGTGCCACCACGCGCCAGGTCCACTGCGCCGCATCGGCGGCGGGCACCTCGTGCAGCACGAGCTCCTCCTTCACGCCCTCCTGCTGCACCTCATAGCGAAGATCCACTCCCTCGAACACCTCGCGATACGCCAACTGCGAAGGCGGCTGCGCGCGACGCAGTGCGGTGGTCGTGCGCGCCTCGCTCGGCGCCGCATTCAGTAGCTCGAAGGAGACCTCGTAGCCGTCCCGCGAGACCGCGAAGACTGCCTCGTCATCCGCGCGCTGCGCGAAAGAGGGTGCCAGCGGGTGCAGGTCGGTCGACAACGACCCATCGGCCTCCGTCCACAGGCGCGTCTGGATCGGCACCCACTCACCGGAGGCGTCTCGCGCGTGCACCGGCCCCGGAGAGGTCGCCGTGATGAATGTGCCGTCACCGGCCTCGAACACCGTGCCGTACTCCGAGCGCTCCGCCACCTCAAGACTGCCGACGTCAAGCGTCTCGGCATCCATCGTGCGCACCGCCGGGCCCGGTCGCAGCGGCGCGCCCTTCAGGCGTGAAGTCGCCGCCACAGCCGGCGCGATCGACTCCTCCAGACCGGTGAAGTCGCCCAGCGGCACCGTTCCGGGCGGCAGCACCAGCGGCTCCGCCGCCTCCACCGGCACCCGCGAGAGAACCGGACCAAGGCCGTCGTCGCCGCCTGACGCCTCGTCGGCGTAGGCGGGTGTGACGAAGCCCAGCACCAGAGCGGCGCTTGCGAGAATCGACACCGCGCCCGACGAACGAACAGAAACTCCCATGACCGACTCCCCCATTGGAACCGCCCGGTGCCGCCCCCAATCGAGGGCGACACGCTTGAGGTATTACCGTTGTGCGACGAGCATGACTCAAGTTGGCCAACGGTAGTGCGTGGCGATCCTCCCGCGCAAGAGGCAATTTTTCCCGGCGCGTGCGGACGGACTCCGGCGCTAGCTCGCGACGAGCTCCTTCGCCACAAGCGTCAGCACGTCGTAGGTCGCGACGGCCTCGTCGTCCTGGTTCTTCAACAGCATCCCAGCGCACCTCGCCGTACTCGTCGGTCTCGCGCGGCGTGATCTGCTTGGCGGTGAGGGCGACGCTGAGAATCGCCGAGCGACTGATTTTCGGCATGATCGACTCGATCGCCGAGTGGTACCGCCCCGGCGGCGGCGAAGAGGTCGACCGACTCTCGGACGACGTGCTCGCGGTCGTGCTCGACGGATTGCGCCGCTAGTACTGGTCACCGCTTCCACCAAACGGCCTGCCGGGTCGAAGGTGTAGTTGGCCGTGTGGCCGAGAGTCCCTGCTATTTCCGGCGCGGTGGCAAAGGCAGCGCACGCCGGAAGTCACTCACTCCCCGTTAGGCATGGTTCCACAGTCGTCGAACCGTCCTGCTGCAGCCACAAGGACTCACTGAGACCGCCGTGCCCTATTTCGAAGAACCCGGACAAGTCGGACGGACTGACCGGGTCGTGATCAACAACGCTGATGACTATGTTGTCTCCAGACCTCAAGGCCAGTGGCCGCCGCAGGTCCCCATGTTCCGGGGGCGTCACTTGGGGGTCGGTCGAGCTCATATCTCCGGTCGAGAACTCCCGATCGGCAGTTGATTGGAAGAACTCAGTCCACTCCATCCCCGCACCAACGTTCCTCTGGTCCATTCCGACATAGTCGGCGGAAATATCCCCACAAACAGCCACCAGCAAATACTCACCCGCTCGCTTGATCGCAGTCCCCGCCGCTGCTTGTTCCCCAATCAAGCAACCCGAAAGCAGAAGGGTCGCAAAAAGGAGACTGGGTGAGAGTAAAAGTGATCGCCGCACTCCGAGCGGCGCTCTGGGCCACGCCCACAGCTCTCCTCGTGTCTTAGTTGTCTTAAGGGAGTCGGCCACGAACTGCTTCCTTGCCGCTGTCTCACCCGGATGAATGTCATGACGGTAGTGCGTGAGGATATTTCTGCGCAAGAGACGATCTTCCTCGGCGTGTGGCGCGGCCGCGAGGAAGGGCTCGTCTAGACGCTCACGAGTTCCTTCGCCACGAGCGTCAGCACGTCGTAGGTCGCGACGACCTCGTCATCCTGGTTCTTCAGCACGGCATCCCAGCGCACCTCGCCGTACTCGTCGGTCTCGCGCGGGGTGATCTGCTTGGCGGTGAGTGCGACGCTGATGCTGTCCCCTGGGGAGACAGGGGTGAGGAAGCGCAGGTTCTCGAGCCCGTAGTTGGCGAGCACGGGGCCCGGATCGGGGTCCACGAACAGCCCGGCGGCCCAGGACACGAGCAGGTAGCCGTGCGCCACCCGACCGGGGAAGAAGGGGTTCGCGGCAGCGGCATCCTCGTCCATGTGGGCGTAGAACTTGTCGCCGGTGAACTCGGCGAACGTCTCGATGTCGCCGAGTGTCACGGTGCGTGTGTCCGACACGATCTGGTCCCCGATGCGAAGCTCGGCAAGGCTCTTGCGGAACGGGTGGGTGCCGCCGTTCCTCGCGGCGGAACCCGCGTGCCACACGCCGGTGAGCGCGGTCAGCATCTCAGGAGAACCCTGCACCGCAGTGCGCTGCATGTGGTGCAGTACCGCGCGGATGCCGCCGAGCTCCTCGCCACCGCCAGCCCGACCGGGTCCACCGTGCACGAGTCCGGGCAGCGGTGAACCGTGACCGGTGGAGGATCGCGCATCGTCACGGTCGAGCAGCAGGATGCGACCGTTGAACGCGGCAGCGCGGCTCACGAGGGCGACAGCGAACTCGGGGTCGTGCGTCGCGATGCTCGTGACGAGTGACCCGCCGCCGAGCGCGATGAGGTCGGCCGCTTCATCCACCGTCTCGTAGGTGAGCAGGGAGGCGACCGGTCCGAACGCCTCGGTCGAGTGCACGACCTCGCTCGCCTCACCGGTGAACCTGAGCAGCATCGGGGAGAGGAACGCGCCCTCAGCTGCCGTGCCACGCGACCCGTCGGCGTGCGAGACCTCGGGAGCGTCGGTCGAGCCGACTACGATTTCGCCCCCCGCGGCCTGGAGCTTGGCGACCTGGTTGAGCACCTCGTCGCGCTGTTCGAGCGATGCGAGCGGGCCCATCGTCACGCCCTCGGCGCGTGGGTCGCCGAGAATGGTGCGTTCCGCGATGCGCGCGCCGACCGCTTCGATGACGGCGTCAGCGGATGCCGCGGGCACGATCGCTCGGCGGATGGCCGTGCACTTCTGTCCCGCCTTTGTGGTCATTTCGGCGACGAGCTGCTTGACGTACGCGTCGAACTCGGGGGTTCCGGAGACGGCGTCGGGCCCGAGAACAGAGGCGTTGATCGAGTCGGTTTCGCTCGTGAACCGCACGCCGCCGGTCTGAACGCAGTCGTGCGAGCGCAGCCGCTCAGCGGTCGATGCCGATCCGGTGAAGGCGACCAAGTCGCCGAGGCGCAGGTTGTCGAAGAGGGTCGGCACGCTGCCGGAGATGAGCGAGAAGGTGCCCGCGGGCAGCAGGCCGGATTCGACGAGGATGCGCACCATCGCCTCGGCCAGGTAGCCGGTCGGGGTCGCGGGCTTCACGACCGTGGGCATGCCGGCGAGGAAGGCGGGGGCGAACTTCTCCAGCGAACCCCAGACCGGGAAGTTGAAGGCGTTGATCTGCACGGCTACCCCGGGCAGGCGGGTGTAGATGTGCTCGCCGATGAAACTGCCGTCCTTGGAGAGCATCTCGATCTTGCCGTCGACGTGGATGGTCGAGTTCGGCAGCTCGCGGCGCCCCTTGGACGAGTAGGTGAAGAGCACCCCGATGCCGCCGTCGATGTCGATCCACGAGTCGGTCTTGGTCGCCCCGGAGCGCGCCGAAACCTCATAGAGCTCGTCCTTGCGCGCGGTGAGGGCGAGGGCGAACTGCTTGAGCAGCAGGGCACGCTGGTGGAAGGTGAGCGTCGCGAGGCTGCGCTGCCCGACCGTGCGGGCGTGCTCAAGCGCGGCACCGAGGTCGAGCCCTTCCGTACTGACGAGTGCGACCGGCTCGCCGGTCGACGCGTCGCGCACGGTGGCGGGAGTCACGCCCGGGTCGGGGGTCCACCACGAGTCGTTGACGTAGCTGGGCACAAAGGTGGTCATGTTGTTACTCCTATAGCAAAGGGTTGTTACGGCTGCTCCCAGACGAAGAAGCCCTCACCGGTCTTGCGACCGAGCTTCCCGGCGGCGACGAGTTCACGCAGCAGGGCGGGCGGCGCGAACCGCTCGCCGAGTTTCTCGTGCAGGTATTCGGCGATTCCGAGGCGAACGTCGAGGCCGACAACGTCGGTTGTGCGCAGCGGACCCATCGAGTGCCGGTAGCCGAGCACCATCGCGGCGTCGATATCCTCCGCGCTCGCAATGCCTTCTTCGAGCATGCGGATCGCCTCGAGTGCGATCGCGACGCCGAGCCGCGAGGAGGCGAAACCGGGAGCATCGCGCACGGTCACGGGGGTCTTGCCGAGCGCGCGCACCCACTCACCGGCGGTCGTGACGAGTTCAGCTTCGGTCGCCGCGCCGACGACGATCTCGACGAGCGTCGAGACGGGTACGGGGTTGAAGAAGTGCAGCCCGATGAACCTGCCGGGGCGCTCGAGCGACACCGCCAGTTCGTCGATCGAGAGCGAGGAGGTGTTGCTCGCGAGTGCCGCCTCCGGTCGAAGCAGGGCCTCGACCGCCCGCAGCGTTTCAATTTTCAGATCCGGAATCTCCGGAATCGCCTCGACCACGAGGTCGCGGTCGGCAAGCTGCTCGCGATCCGCCGACACGCGCAGGGCGGCGTTCAGCTCGTCGCTCGAACGGGTCGTGCCGCCCTTGTCGACACTTCTTCTAACAGATGAGCGGATGCCGGACTCCGCCTCCTCAAGGAACTCCGGCTGGTCGACGACCACGACATCCGCTCCGGCGAGAAGGAAGGCGTGGGCGATGCCGCCGCCCATCCGTCCGCCGCCGAGAACTCCGACGAGGGCGGGTACGCCGCTCATCGCTTCTTCCTCTCGAGGAATTCGGTCATCCGCCGCACCTTCTCCGGGCTCTCGAACAGCACGGCCTGCGTCTCCTCGTCGATCGCGGGGTGCGCGTCACGCGGTGCCGCGAGCACGGACTTGGTGAGCCGGGTAGCGAGGGGGTCCTTCGCGGCGATGTCATCCGCCATGCGGTGTGCGCTGGCGAGCAGGTCGGCCGAGGGAACGACCCGCGAAACGAGCCCCGCGGCGAGAGCTTCGTGCGCGTCAAGAATTCGTCCGGTGAACAGCAGCTCGCTCGCGAGTGCGTGGCCGACGATCATCGGCAGCCGCCAGGTCGCGCCGGCGGCGGCGATGATGCCGAGGCCCGTCTCCGGGTTGCCGATGCGCAGACCCTCACCGGCGATGCGGATGTCGGCGGCGTAGGCGAGTTCGGCCCCACCGCCGAGCGCCCAACCGTCGATGGCGGCGATCACGGGCATCGGCAGCCGGGCGATCCGTTCGAAGAGCCGCGAATTGATTCCCTGGAGGGCGTCGGCGGCCGTTCGGTCGCGGAGTTCGGCAATGTCGGCGCCGGACGCGAAGACCTCTGTGCTGCCCGCCAGGACAAGGATGCGCGGATTCTCCTCGAGTGATCCGCACAACTCGTGGAATTCATCCACCATCGCCTGGGTGATCGCGTTCTTCGCGGCCGGTCGGTCGAGCACCGCCTCGACGAGGTCTGCCGACTCGGTGATGCGCAGCTCGCTCATGCGACACGCTCGATGATCAGTGCGGAGCCCTGGCCGACGCCGACGCACATCGTGGCGAGCCCGTGGCGGGCGCCCTCGCGCTCCATTCGCCCGAGCAGCGTCACGATGAGCCGCGACCCGCTGGACCCGAGCGGGTGACCGAGGGCGATGGCACCGCCGTCGGCATTCACGAGAGAGGCGTCGAGTCCGAGACGGCGGATGCACGCGAGCGACTGCGTCGCGAACGCCTCGTTGAGTTCGATGGAGCCGAGGGCGTCGATCTGAAGTCCCGCTTTCGCGAGAGCCTTCTGGGTTGCCGGTACCGGACCGAGTCCCATGATCTCCGGGGCGATGCCGACGCTCGCCCCGGCCACAACACGAGCCCGGGGGACCAGGCCGTAGCGTTCGACCGCCTCAGCACTCGCGACGACGATCGCGGAGGCACCGTCGTTGAGGCTGCTCGAGTTGCCCGCGGTCACCACTGAGCCGCCCGCGACGACGGGCCGGAGTTTCGCGAGCTGCTCGAGGTTGGTGTCGGCGCGGGGACCCTCGTCGACGGTGACCTCGCCCTTCGCCGTCGTCACGGGAACGATTTCGGCGTCGAATCTGCCGGCGGCGATTGCGGCGAGCGCACGCTCATGGGAGGCCAGCGCGAAGGCGTCGGCATCATCCCGGGAGATGCCGTCAACGCGCGCGACTTCCTCGGCGGTCTCGGGCATTGAGAAGGTGGCTTTGTCGCGTGCCGCCATCCGCGGATTGGTGAATCGCCAGCCGATCGAGGTGTCGAAGCTGTCGCCGGGTCGCGAGAATGCCTTCTCGGGCTTGGCCATGACCCAGGGCGCCCGGCTCATGGATTCGACGCCACCGGCAATCACGATGTCGGCGTCGCCCGCGCGCACTGCTTGCGCCGCAAGCGTGATCGCGGTCAGTCCGGAGGCGCACAGCCGATTGACGGTGAAACCAGGGATGTCGTCTGGCAACCCGGCGAGCAGCGCACTCATCCGGGCGACGTTGCGGTTGTCTTCGCCTGCCTGGTTCGCGCCGCCGAGGATGATCTCGTCGATGGTCGCAGGGTCGACGCCTGCACGACTGACCGCTTCGGCGACAACGAGTGCGGCGAGATCGTCCGGGCGAACGCCCGACAGCATGCCGCCATAACGGCCCACGGCCGTGCGAACGCCGCCTACCAGAAATGCTTCACTCACTCTCGACCCGCACCTTCGAATTACCGACTGACCGTTCAGTAATTATAGGGCGCGGCTGGCGAGTCCCGTCAATTGCGATTGATTCGAGTGCAGGAGTCGTCGATACCTTATCCGCGGCAGGTGCCGTCCCGCCTCCTCCGCCGACGATGTTCATAACTCAGGTAGTTCTCTGTGCGGCCGGAGGGAAACCACCAGTTCTCAGGGCCGAGTTCAGCACCGGCTGTGATTCTTCCTGAGTTATGCGCAATGGTGTGCGGGTTGTTCAGCTGGACGACCGACGCGTCCCGTCGCCTGGTGTTCACCCCACGTTTACCGCGGGCGACGAGGATGAACGAACTATGACCACCGACCTGACAGCGAATCCCGCCAGGGCTGAGCGCACCCTGCACATCGAGACACAGCGCTCCTCCGCGTCGCGCGGATCCTACGGCTCGATCTTCGAGCTTGAGGATGTCGGGGTGAAGTACGGCACCTTCACCGCGGTGAAGGACGTCACGATGACAATCCCGCGCAAGGAGATCACGGCGTTCATCGGCCCGTCCGGTTGCGGCAAGTCGACCCTGCTGCGCGCGTTCAATCGCATGAATGATCTGATTCCGGGCGCGACCGTCGCAGGGCAAGTTCTACTACAACGGCGAAGACATCTACGAGCAGGGCATCGACCCGGTCGGGGTACGTCGGCGCATCGGTATGGTGTTCCAGAAACCGAACCCGTTCCCCAAGTCCATCTACGAGAATGTCGCCTTCGGCCCGCGCCTCACCGGCTACTCCGGCAGCATGGATGACCTCGTCGAATCGTCCCTGCGCAAGGCGTTCCTCTGGGACGAGGTCAAGGACAAGCTCAAGGAGTCCGGCTTCTCGCTCTCCGGTGGCCAGCAGCAGCGGCTGTGCATCGCCCGCGCAATTGCGGTCGACCCGGAGGTCATCCTGATGGATGAACCGTGCTCCGCGCTAGACCCCATCGCGACCCTGCGCATCGAGGATCTCATGCATGAGATGAAAGAGGAGTACACGATCGTCATCGTGACCCACAACATGCAGCAGGCCGCGCGTGTGAGTGACAAGACGGCCTTCCTCACGATCGACATCGACGATCACGCGGGCGAGAGAACGGGCACCCTCGTCGAATTCGACGCGACCGACAAGATCTTCTCCAAAGCGTCCGACCGCGCACCGAGGACTACATTTCCGGGCGCTTCGGATGATCGCTCGCTGTTGCGCTCCCGGTCGCCCCCCGTTTACTTCCCGTACACCTCGCGTGACTTCGATGAATATGTCGGCCGTCGGCTGACACGAAGAAATTCTGGAAGGCGGCCCCACGCCGCCAAGGAAGGGATCACGAGAGTGTCCAACAAATACAGCAAGACAGCAGCGCTCGCCGCAACGCTCGCCGCCGCGGCGCTCATCCTCAGCGCCTGTGCCGGTGCGGGAAGACCCGACCGCAACCCCCGGCTGAAGCCCGCCGGCCTCAGCGGCGCAGTTGTCATCGACGGCTCGTCGACCGTCGCCCCCAACACCGAGGTCGCCGCAGAATTCTTCGGCGAGGAGCACCCGGACGTTCGCGTCTCGGTCGGTGTCTCCGGCACCGGTGGTGGCTTCGAGAAGTTCTGCAACGGCGAGACCGACATCTCCGAGGCATCGCGTCCGATCAAGGACGAAGAGGCCGCAGCGTGCGAGGCGAACGGCATCACCTTCGTCGAGCTCGGCGTCGCGAACGACGGCCTCGCCGTAGTCGTGAACCCGGAGAACGACTTCGCCCAGTGCCTCACCGTCGACGAGGTCGTCGTCGATGTGGCGTGCGGATAGCTCCGGTCACCAACTGGGCCGACGTTCGCGCCGGCTTCCCCAACCTGCCGATCACGCTCTACGGCCCCGGCACCGACTCGGGCACGTTCGACTTCTTCACCTCTGAGATCAACGGTGAGAGCGGCGTCGATCAACGCGGCCTACAACGACATCGGTGAGGACGACAACGCCGCAGTGCTCGGCGTCGCCGGTGCCGCGGGTAACTCGGCGTTCATCCCGCTGTCGTTCGTCGAGGCTGCGGGCGACGCAGGTTCGCGCCATCGCAGATCGAGAACGAGGCCGGCGAGTGCGTCGAGCCGTCGCTCGACACCGTTCTGACCGGCGAGTACAGCCCGCTCGGCCGCCAGCTGTTCGTCTACCCCTCGGGCGCCGCGCTCGAGAAGCCGCAGGTTCTCGCGTTCCTCGAGTTCTACATCACCAACCAGGCGAGGATCGCCGAGACCGCGGGCTTCATCCCGCTCAACGCGGACCAGGAAGCGGAAGCGCTTGAGCGTCTCCAGTCCCTCGTCGGCTAGTAGCGCACACCACCAGATAAGGCAGTCAGGAATGGCCACGACCACGATCATCCGATCGACTCGATGGCACCGTTCTCGCTCGAAGCGACGCGGAGCCGCATCGGCGAGAAGGTGATCGTGGTCGTGGCTGTTCCTTGCTGCCGCGCTGGCCGTTCTCATCACGGTCGGCATCGTCGTCTCGCTCGTGCTGCCCGACAATCGAGTTCTTCCGCACCGTGCCCCTGGATCGGTTCCTGTCCTTCGAACCGTGGGGCCCGCTCTTCGCGAATCCGACCTACGGCGTCGTGCACATCGTCGGCGGAACCTTCGCCATCGTGCTCTACTCCTCGGTCATCGCCCTCCCGGCAGGGCTCGGCTCCGCGATCTACATGAGCGAGTACGCCGGGCCACCGCATGCGCAAGGTTCTGCAGCCGCTGCTCGAGATCCTCGAGGGCATCCCGACAGTCGTCTACGGCATCTTCGCCCTCTTCTTCGTCGGGCCGCATCCTCAAAGACAATTGGCCGACGTGGCTGCCCGGCAAGCTCGGCGAAGAGCCGGGGTTCCAGTTCGTGCTCGCCGCCGGGCTCGTTCTCGGAGTCATGATCATCCCGACCGTCGCGTCGGTCGCCTACGACTCGATGAACGCCGTCCCCCGATCGCTGCGCGAGGCGGCCTACGGCCTCGGCGGCACGAGGATGCAGGTCGCGACGAGGGTCGTCGTTCCGAGCGCGCTCTCGGGCATCACGGCATCCTTCGTGCTCGGTCTCTCGCGCGCGGTCGGCGAGACCATGGTCGTGCTCATGGCCGCCGGTGCCATGGCGAACCTGACGCTGTGGCCGAACGATCCGATCCTCACGATGACCGCGTTCATCGGCCGCACCGCGACGGGCGACATCTCGACCGGGACGACGGCCTACTACACGGTGTTCGCCGTCGGCGCGCTGCTGTTCCTCATCACGCTCACGGTCAACTTGATCGCGATCGCGCTCGTGCGGCGATTCCGGGAGGTTTACGAATGACCAGGACGTCCGGGCGCACCAGGATTGCCGTGGAGTCGACCCGCAGTTCTCGCCATCAACTCGACCGCGTCGGCTTCGACATCCGTGGCGAACTGTTCCGTGCGGTGCTGCTCTTCTCGATCCTGCTCGGCATCGTCATGCTCGCGACGCTGCTCATCTTCGTCGCGGTGCGCGGCAGCGACCGGCTCGATCTCGAACCTCTTCACCCAGATGCCGTCATCGGTCGACATCGAGCACCTCCGGATTCCTTCCGGCGATCGTGGGAACCCTCTACGTCATGCTCGGAACGCTCATCACGATCGTTCCGCTCGGAGTCAGTGCCGCGATCTACCTCGAGGAGTACGCCGACAAGGACAAGTGGTACAACCGCATCATCGAGGTGAACATCCAGAACCTCGCGGCCGTGCCATCCATCGTCTTCGGCATCCTCGGCCTCGCGTTCATCGTGCGCGGCCCGCTCAGCCTGGGCTTCGTCGCCTTCGCCGGTTCGCTCACGCTCGCCATGATGGTGCTGCCGACGGTCATCATCTCGTCGCGGGAGTCGATCCGCGGCGGTGCCGTCGACCCTCCGCGACGCGTCGCTCGGCCTCGGCGCGACGAAGTGGCAGACGACCTGGCGACAGGTTCTTCCGCTGTCGGTGCCCGGCATCCTGACGGGCACGATCCTCGCGATGTCGCGGGCGATCGGCGAGACCGCGCCGCTGCTGCTCGTGGGGGCGACGACCTTCGTGCGGTTCCTCCCGGAGAGCGCGTTCGAGGGCGCATACAGCGCCATCCCCGTGCAGATCTACCAGTGGGCGTCCCGCCCGCAGGACGAGTTCCGCGTTCTCGCAGCTGCGGGCGCCCTCGTGCTGGTTGCGCTGCTGCTTGCTCATGAACTCGGTGGCGATCTGGCTGCGCGCCAGGTACAGCCGCCGATCCTGACCCCGACCCAAGGAATCTCATGACTGACGTCGCACCGAAGCCGCCCGATCTGGCCGCACCGCACGATCTTCACGATCGAGGATCTGAACGTCTACTACGGCAGCTTCCACGCCGTCAGCGACGTCGACCTTGCCTTCGGTCGCAACGAGATCACCGCGCTCATCGGCCCTTCGGGTTGCGGGAAGTCGACCGTGCTGCGCTGCCTGAATCGCATGAACGACCTGGTCAAGACGGCCCGGGTGGAGGGTCGGGTCGAGTACCACGGCATCGACATCTACGGCCCGAAGGTCGACCCGATCGAGGTCAGGCGGCGCATCGGCATGGTCTTCCAGAAGCCGAACCCGTTCCCGAAGTCGATCTACGACAACATCGCCTACGGCCCCCGGGTCACGGGAATGGATGTCGACAACATGGACGAGCTCGTCGAGCGCACCCTCCGCAGCGCGGCGCTCTGGGACGAGGTCAAGGACAAGCTCAAGCAGGACGCCTACGGACTCTCCGGCGGTCAGCAGCAGCGCCTGTGCATCGCCCGTGCGATCGCGACCGATCCCGATGTGATCCTCATGGACGAGCCCTGCTCCGCGCTCGACCCCATCGCGACGGGACGCATCGAAGACCTCATGCACGAGCTGCGCGACACGTACTCGATCGTCATCGTGACCCACAACATGCAGCAGGCGAGCCGCGTGGCCGACCGCACGGCGTTCTTCAGCGTGCTGCAGAACGAGGAGACGGGTGACCGCACCGGGTCGCTTATCGAGTTCGGCACGACCGACCAGATCTTCGAGCAGCCGCACGACAAGCGCACTGAGGACTACATCTCCGGCCGCTTCGGGTAGTGGTTGCGGTGCCCGCGTACCCTTGAGGCGTGGCCGAAAATTTTCACAAGCCGACCCAGTATTCGGGCGACAAGTTCGACACCTATGAGGGCGGGGAGGATCCCGCGCAGGTGATGCGCGCCGCGCACGACACCGCACGCGTGCTCATCGACGGAGCGCGCGAGACGGATGACCCGGCGGTGCTCGAACGGCTCGTCGCCTACACAGACGAGCACGGAATCGACGCGCTCGCCGAACTGTGGGCGCGGTCGAGCGCGAAAAGCCTGCCGGGAGCGCTCTGGCGTATCTACCTCATGCGGTTGCTCATCCGGCAGGATCCGGCCGGTGTCAGCCTGCTCTTCCAGCGGGGCTCCGAGGTGCTGCACAGCATCGACACCCTCGTCGCGGGCGCGACCCTCCCGACAGGGCCTGATGACATCACCGAACTCGCCGATGAGATTCTTCGCGGCATCTTCACAGGCGACTTCGCGATCGCCCTCGAGAGGGCTGCCGCGTTCTGCCGCGTGGCCGCCGCCGGAGCGACCAGCATTGCGGATGACTCGGACTCGGCCCATCCCGAACGCGCGACCGAACTCACCTCACGAGCGGAACGGCTTGTGCAGCTCGCGGAGGAATTCACCGCCTGCGCTCGACTGCACCGCTCAGGTCATCTCGACTAAAATGTTCTGTACCGGGCCGCAGTAACCCCGGGCTCCACTAATAGCCGCTTCGAGCGGCCATGCGCCGAGAGGCGTTCTGCGGCCCGGCTCACCGTCTTCGGTGATCGAGCTTGTAGAGATCCGGTCTCGACAAGCTCGACCACCGGTGATCGAGCTTGTCGAGATCCGACCACCGCCGACCAATCCACCTCGCCGATGGCGCCGAACCAGTTGCATGTCACGCGCGAAAACGTTCACGACAGCACAGACCACCCTCGCGGGTGCGCTCGTTCTGCCGGCACTGGTTCTCGCGCTCGCGGGATGCACAGGTTCTTCGGAATCTACCCAGGTGCAGCCTCCCGCCAGTGCGACGAGCCAGCCGGCAGACACGGGCGACAGCCTGCCAGAGGCAGACGAGAACACAGTTATCACGCTCGGGCTCAAGTTCATGCCCGAGACGATCACCGTCAAGGCGGGCACGACAGTGACCTGGCGCAACGGCGAGAAGATCGGCCACACCATCACCTCGGGTGCTTGGGGCGAGATCAACGAAGACACCGGACTCCGCGGCACACAGAACCCCGACGGACTCTTCGATCACCAACTCTCCGCGATGGGCAGCGACGGCGACTCGTTCTCGTTCACCTTCGATGAACCCGGTGAGTACCTCTACTTCTGCAAACCGCACCTGACGATGAACGCGACCGTCATCGTCGAGCCGTAAGGCCCACAAGACCAAGACCTGCGCCTGGGAACGCACCGAACCACTAACAAGGAGAAATCAATGCGCAAGCTAACAGCATTCGCGGGCCTCGGCCTCGCAACCGCCCTCGCCCTGACGGGCTGCGCGGCAACAACAGGAGCCGACGCACCCGAGGAGATGGCTCCGGCCGCAATCGTCGACACTGTGAACAGCGATGGAGCGGGCCTGCGCGCCGCGCTGACCGCACTGCTCGCCGATCACGTCTACCTCGCCGGCGCTGCGATCAACCAGGCTCTCGCCGATGGCGGAGACCTCACCACCGAGAAGGTCGGTGCTGCTGTTGCCGCACTCGACGAGAACTCGGTCGAGGTTGCCGCTCTCGTCGGATCCGCCTACCCGGACGCCGAACAGCCGTTCCTGGACTCGTGGCGCTCACACATCCCGTTCTTCGTCGACTACACGATCGCCAAGGCGACCGGCGACGACGCGGGGGTCGAAACGGCTGTCGCCAACCTCAACGCCTACGCGGTGTCGTTCGGTGAACTGATCAACTCCGTGGTTCCTGAGCTGCCAGCATCCGCTGTCCAGGCTGAGATCGAGATGCACGCCGTGTCGCTCATCGCAGCGATCGACGCCAACATCGCCGGTGACCCGGCGTACTTCACCCTGCTCAAGGAAGCGGCGAGCCACATGCCGATGACCGCGCAGGCTCTTGCGGGGGGAATCGCCGCAAACAAGGGAATCCAGTAGGTCCGGATCCCGTGACGACCGGC
This sequence comes from uncultured Actinomycetota bacterium, assembly GCA_963848065.1. GTDB lineage: Bacteria > Actinomycetota > Actinomycetes > Actinomycetales > Microbacteriaceae > CAWKBZ01. Next base: position 1,171,417 of record CAWKBZ010000002.1, read on the forward strand.
GGGGTGGGGGCCCCGCCGGTCATTTCCCTATCCCGCCGGCACTGACGGAACATCCGCTCTGCGAAGGACAGCGAGACCTGACATGCTTAAGCTCGTGCCCGATCCGACCGAGACCATCGACGCCGGAGGCCTACCCGCTTCACAGCAGGCGGATGATCTGCTGCTGCTGGTTGCGCAGGGTGACCAGGCGGCGTTCTCTCGTTTCTACGACCTGATGGCGCCCCGCGTTCTCGGGCTGATCCGTCGGGTGCTCGTCGATCACGCGCAGTCGGAAGAGGTCACGCAGGAGGTGTTCCTCGCCGTCTGGCAAACCGCGACGCGGTTTGATCCGAATAAAGGGGGAGCGGCAGGCTGGACCATGACCATGGCCCATCGCAGAGCGGTGGACCGGGTACGTGCCTCGCAGGCCGGTCGCGATCGCGATACGAGAATCGGCATCCGGGACTACAGTCCCGACTATGACTCCGTGTCGGAGTCGGTCGAAGTGAGTGTCGAACACGAGAGGGTACAGAAGGCGATGTCACGACTGAGTGAACTTCAGCGCCAGGCCGTCTCTCTCGCCTACTACGGCGGCTACAGCCACAGCGAGGTGGCCGAGTTGCTGGGCGTTCCGATCGGAACGGTGAAAACCCGTTTACGAGACGGGATGATTCGACTTCGAGATGAAATGGGGGTGGCCTCATGACGAACAACAAACGTGAAAACGAAACCGACGAGGCAATCGAATACGCCCTCGACGCGCTCACCGCGAGCGAACAAGCGGATCTTGAGAATCGGCTCGCCGGATCAGAGCATTTGCGAAACGAGGTGACTTCGATGACGGAAACAGCGGCGCTGCTCGGTCTCGCAGTCGAACCCGTTTCGCCGCCGCCAGGGTTGAAGGCCAGCATCATGGCGGGCATTGCCTCGACTCCCCAGCTTCCCCGTGAGGCCACCAATCTGCGGGCGGTGGATGCTGCGCCTGCAGGCCCGACGGCGCTCGAGTCGAAGGTTCGGGCACGCTGGTACTCCCGCCCGGCCGTGTTTCTCACGGCTGCGGCCGCAGCAGTCGCTCTCATCTTCGGGGGTGGCGTTGTCGCCAACGTGCTGAACGACTCCCGGGTGCAGCAGCAGCAGGCCGACCAGCTTGCCGCAATCAACGCGGCCGATGACATGCAGCAGGCGGCGGCCGCCGTTTCGACCGGAGGAACAGCAACGCTCGTCTGGTCGGGCGAGCTCGGCTTGTCTGCGCTCATCGTCGAGGGCCTCCCGGCGCTGCCGAGTGACAGCGATTACGAGCTCTGGTACATCCGCGCGGATGGAACCCCCGTCTCGGCAGGACTGCTCGACGTGACCGGTGAGCGCACCTGGCGGGTACTGGACGGCGAGATGCATTCCGGGGACACCGTCGGCGTGACGATCGAGCCGCGGGGCGGTTCGGGCGGCCAACCGACGACGAGCCCGATCGTGGCTATCGCCTCCGCCTGATCGGTCCCGGTGATCGAGCGAATCCGGTGATCGAGCGAATCCGGTGATCGAGCTTGTCGAGATCTCACCACCGGTCTCGACAAGCTCGACCACCGGTCTCGACAAGCTCGACCACCGGTCTCGACAAGCTCGACCACCGGTCTCGACGACCGCTAGCCGAACTTGCCGGAGATGTAGTCTTCGGTTGCCTGGACGCTCGGTCGCGAGAAGATCGTGTTGGTGTCGTCGTACTCGATGAGCCTGCCCGGCTGACCGGTGCCGCCGATGTTGAAGAACGCGGTGCGGTCGGAGATGCGGCTGGCCTGCTGCATGTTGTGCGTGACGATCACGATCGTGTACTCCTGCTTGAGCTCTTCGATGAGGTCCTCAACCGCAAGCGTTGAGATCGGGTCGAGAGCAGAGCAGGGTTCGTCCATCAGGATCACCTCTGGGGAGACCGCTGTCGCGCGGGCGATGCAGAGGCGCTGCTGCTGGCCGCCGGAGAGCCCAGACCCTGGGGAGTCGAGCCGATCCTTGACCTCGTTCCAGAGGTTTGCACCGCGCAACGATTTCTCGACCAGTTCGTCGGCGTCGGACTTGTTCATGTGCCTGTTGTTGAGCTTCACTCCCGCGAGCACGTTGTCGCGGATCGACATTGTCGGGAACGGGTTGGGCCGCTGGAAAACCATGCCGACCTGGCGCCGCACGAGCACCGGGTCGACACCGGGGCCGTAGAGGTTGTTGCCGTCGATGAGCACCTCGCCCTCGACGCGGGCGCCGGGAATCACCTCGTGCATCCGGTTCAGGGTGCGGATGAACGTGGACTTGCCGCATCCACTCGGTCCGATGAATGCGGTGACCGAACGCGGCTCGATGGTCAGGGTGACATCCTCAACGGCTTTGAACTTGCCGTAGTAGACGTTCAGGTCGTTGACTTCGATGCGCTTGGACACTTTCTATCGATTCCTTTTCTTACCGGCCGAGTTTCGGCGCGAACGCCCTGGCAATGATTCGGGCGCCGAGGTTGAGAACCATGACGATGACGATGAGGGTGAGAGCCCCGGCCCACGCGCGCTCGAGGTAGAACTGCACCTCGGTGCCGGGGTTGGCGAACTGCGTGTAGACGAACACCGGCAGGCTCTGCATGCGGTCGGAGAACGGGTTGTAGTTCATGCTCGAGGTGAACCCCGCGACGATGAGCAGTGGCGCGGTCTCGCCGATCACGCGGGCGATCGACAACATGACACCTGTCGTGATGCCCGCGGCAGACGTGCGCAGCACGATCTTGACGATCGTCAGCCACTTCGGCACCCCGAGCGCGTATGACGCCTCGCGCAGGTCGTTCGGCACGAGCTTCAGCATCTCCTCGCTCGAACGCACCACCGTGGGGATCATGAGAATGCTGAGTGCTGCGGAACCGGCGAGCCCCATGCGCACACCCTCGCCGAAGATGAGTGCGAACAGCGCATAGGCGAAGAGACCCGCGACGATCGACGGGATGCCCGTCATGACATCCACGAAGAACGTGATGGCGCGGGCGAGCGGTCCGCGGCCGTACTCGACGAGGTACACCGCCGTCATGAGACCGACCGGTATTGAGATGAGCGCGGCGATGCCGGTGATCTCGAGCGTGCCGACAATCGCGTGCAGGGCTCCGCCGCCCTCGCCCAACACCCCGCGCATCGAGTTGCTGAAGAAGGTGGGGTCGAAGCGACCAGCCCCATTGATCGCGACCGTCGAGACGAGGGAGACAAGCGGAAGCAGCGCGATGAGAAAAGCGGTGAACACGAGAGAGGTCATCACCCGGTCGCGTGCCTTGCGCGATCCTTCGACGAGGTACGACAGCGCGAACAGCAACAGATTGAACACGACGGTGCCGACGAGCACTGTGCCAACCACGCTGAAAGTGTCGGTTGCTTCGGCGAGGTAGAGAAACCAGAACGCTGTCGCCGCGAGCAGCCAGCTGGCGCCGAGCAGCACGAATGTGGTGCCGGAGGGCAGCCGCCCCTGCGTGTATGCGTTGGGCAGTGCCTCCCGCACGTTTGCTCGCGCCATCAGTTCGCCCCCGAGAATTCTTTGCGCCGGTTGACGATTGCGCGCGCGGCGACATTGACAACGAGAGTGATGGCGAACAGAACGAGGCCGGTTGCGACGAGAGCGTTCACGCCCACTCCGTGCGCTTCGGGAAAGTTGAGGGCGATGTTGGCCGCGATGGTTGACGGGTTCTCGGAGGTGAGCAGCGCGAAGTTGATCACGCGCGCAGGGGAGAGCACCATCGCGACGACCATTGTCTCGCCGAGGGCGCGGCCGAGCCCAAGCATCGCCGCGGAGATCACACCGGATCGCCCGAACGGCAGCACGGCCATCTGGATGACCTCCCAGCGCGTCGCGCCAAGAGCGAGTGCCGCCTCCTCATGCAACCGCGGGGTCTGCAGGAACACTTCCCGCGACAGTGCCGTGACAATGGGGAGGATCATCACGGCGAGCACGATGGCGACAGTGAAGATCGTCCGGCCCGTGCCCGAGACGGGTCCGGAGAACAGCGGAATCCACCCCAGGTAGGTTTCGAGCCACGTGTAGAACGGAACGATCGCGGGGGCGAGCACGAGGATGCCCCACAGCCCGAACACCACCGAAGGCACGGCGGCGAGCAGGTCGATGAGGTAGCCGAGGCTCTGCGCGAGCCGCCGCGGGGCGTAGTGCGAGATGAACAGCGCGATGCCGATCGCGAGCGGCAGTGCAATGACGAGTGCGAGTGCGGCAGCCCAGACGGTGCCGAAGGCCAGGGGCGCCACGTAGTGCCAGAAGCTCTCCGGGTCGCCCGGAATCTCCGACGGGTCAGCGACAAACGCGGGAACGCTCTGCGCGATGAGGAAGGCAGCGACCGCGGCGAGCGCAGCGAGGATGACGATGCCCGCCGCGAGCGCGAGGTTGGAGAAGGCACGGTCGGCGCGCCTCTGCTCCCGGCGAGGCGCTTCCTTCGGGCTGTCGATGGTCATCAGCGGATGCTCTCAATCGCCGAATTGACACGGTCGGCGAGTGACTCGGAGATGGGCGCAGAACCGGCGAAGCGAGCCGAGTATGCCTGCCCCGCGGGGCTCGCCACCCAGCGCGCGTACTCACGCACAAGCACCGCGGTTTCGTCGTTACCGTAGTCTTGGCAGACGATGAGGTAGCTGATGAGCACGAGCGGGTAGACGCCCGTCGCCTCGCTCGTGCGATCGACGTCGATCGCGAGATCGTTCGGCAGGCGGCCCGGCTGCATAGGGGACACATCGGCGACCGCTGCCGCAGCTTCCGGGGTGTACTGCACGAATTCGTCGCCCACCCGCAGCGCGGCGACCGGCAGGTCGCCCGCTTTCGAGGCATCCGCATATCCGATGGTTCCGAGTCCGTTGGCGACGGCGCTCACAACGCCCGAGTTTCCCTGGGCCGCCTCGCCGCCGCGATAGGGGAAGGTTCCGGATGTCCCGGCATCCCACACCTCGGGCGCTGCCTGGTGCAGGTAATCCGTGAAGTTGCGGTCGTACCTGAGTCGTCGGAGCGGTGCACGGCGGTGATGCGGGTGGACGGGAATGACGTGCCCGGATTGAGGGCGCGGATGGCGCGGTCGTCCCACGCGGTGATGTCGCCCTTGAAGATGCCGGCGACGGTCGCGGCATCCAGGTTCAACTGGTTCACCCCCGCGAGATTGAAGATGATCGCGATCGGCGAGATGTAGACCGGCAGGTCGATTCCCTTGGTGCCCGGCGCGCACGCGGCGAACTCTCCGGCCAGATCGCTTTCGCTGAGCGCGGAGTCGGAGCCCGCGTAATCCACTGCCCCCGCGAGGAACGCTTCGCGTCCGGCACCCGAGCCCGTCGGGTCGAAGTTGACCGTCACGAAGGCGTTGTTCCGCTGGAACTCGGCGATCCAGGCTTCCTGCGCCGCTGCCATCGCCGACGATCCGGCCCCATTGATGGTGCCGCTGAACTCGCTCGGGATGTCGCCCACTTCGTTCGCGGCGCACGCGGAAAGCGACAGGGCGATTGCCACCGAGAGTGCCAACGTGCGGGCGTGGCGCATCACGGTCCTCTCGGGGGTGGGCATAACGCACCAATCATTGGACAGTTTGGTAAACGGGAGGTTAACGGATTCCGCGCGACGCGCTACCCACCGCGTGACGGTTTGCCTGAGGAGGACGTTTTCGGGATTGGCGCACTGCGGAGGAGATTCGGCAGCAGCATCCACCACTTCTCCTCCTGGGTGCGCGGCGGGAAGGCGCGGGGGAGGCTCAGGCGGTCGGCCGGTGCGTCTCGACGGCCACGAGACCGCTCTCGGGATGCTCGATCGACACGTGCATGACGGCGAACTCCCCAGTGGACAGCATGGCGGTCTGGCGCAACTCCCGCGTGGGCGTCGTCTGGGTGAGTACGGTGACCTGTTCGATGATTTCCGGCAGCACCGGACCGTGGCTGCACAGAACCGTGGTCTGGGCGCGGGCGAGCCGCTTCGCGACAACCTTCGAGACGCGGGCTGTGCCGTTCTCCCAGGCGTCCTGGCTGATTGCCGTCGTCTCCTTCAACTCGAGGCCACCGACGCGGGCGAGCGGCGCAACGGTTGCGACGCAGCGGGCTGCGGAGCTCGAGATGATCTTCGCCGGACGATAGGCCGCGAGCCCGTGGGCGATGCTCAGTGCCTGGTCGGTGCCGCGCTGCAGAAGCGGCCGCGTCGAATCGGGACCATCCCAGGCATCGCCGGGCACTGCCTTGCCGTGGCGCAGGGCGATGACCGCGAAGGTGCGGGCGCGTCCCGCGTCGAACCGGGCGGCGAAGGTGTCGACCACTTCGACATCGTGGGGGTAGTGCAGTGTGCCCCGAGCCCGATCGAGCGAAACCCATTCGAGCGCTTCGATCTCGCCGTTGGGCGTGAATCGCGATGCCTCGATCGCGTGCTCGTCGACCTCGGCCGACCAGTAGAACACCGTTTTCGGCCGCCCGTTCGGCAGGTCGTAATCGACCTGACCGAGGGGTGCGCCAAGAGCGATGGTGAGCCCGGTCTCTTCCGCGATTTCGCGCACCGCCGTCTCCGGCAGGGTCTCGCCCGGATCAACTTTGCCTTTCGGCAGCGACACGTCCTGATGCTGGGTTCGATGAACCAGCAGGATGCGCGGTTGCCCGTCGACCATCCGCCAGCAGAGCGCGCCCGCCGCGATGACGGGGCCGTTGCCGTTACCGGTCACCGGTGCACGCCGCCGCGTTTGCGAGAGGCCACCTGTTTCATGCGCACGTTCTGGATGTCGCGGAGTGGCCGCCCTTTTTCGCTGCGGGAATGCCGTGTCCAGGTTCCGGTGGAGTCGAGCCACCACGAGGAGGTCTCGTCAGACATCGACAGGTCGAACAGCGCGTCGATTTCGGCCAGGTGTTCCGGGTCGGCAAGGCGAACGAGCGCCTCCACCCTGCGGTCGAGATTGCGGTGCATCATGTCGGCGCTGCCGATGAAAACGTGCGGGTCGCCGCCGTTCACGAACGAGTAGATGCGCGAGTGTTCGAGGTAGCGCCCAAGAATGGATCGCACGCGGATGCTCTCGCTCAGCCCTTCCTGGCCGGGCTTGAGCGAGCAGATGCCGCGCACGACGATGTCGATGGGTACCCCTGCGATGCTGGCCTGGTAGAGGGCGTCGATGATCGCCTCGTCGACGATTGAGTTGACTTTGATGCGGATGCCGGACGGCCGCCCCTCCCTGGCATTGGACGCTTCATTGCGGATCCGCTTGAGCAGCCCTTTGCGCAAATGCAGGGGAGCAACCAGCAGCCGTTTGAATTTCTTCTCGATCGCGTAGCCGGAGAGTTCGTTGAACAGACGGGTGAGGTCTTTGCCGACGACGTCGCTGTCGGTGAGCAGCCCGAGGTCTTCATAGATGCGGCTGGTTTTCGGGTTGTAGTTGCCGGTGCCGATGTGGCTGTAGTGCTTCAGCTCACCGGTGCTCTCCTGCCGCACGACGAGCGCGAGTTTGCAGTGGGTCTTCAAGCCGACGAGTCCGTAGACGACGTGAACCCCGGCCTTCTCGAGTTTGCGGGCCCAACTGATGTTCGCCGACTCGTCGAATCGCGCCTTGATCTCGACGAGCGCGAGAACGGCTTTGCCCGCTTCGGCGGCGGCGATGAGCGCTTCGACGATGGGACTGTCACCGCTCGTGCGATAGAGGGTGATCTTGATGGCGAGCACGTTCGGGTCGACCGCCGCCTGTTCGAGAAAGGCCTGCACGCTCGTTGTGAACGATTCGTACGGGTGATGCAGCAGCACATCCTGTTTGGTGATGGAGGCGAAAATGTCGGGTCGGTCGGTTGGCTCACTCGGCATGAGATGGATGCTCGTGGTGGGAACGTGCCGCGGATACATGAGCGCCGGCCGGTCGATGCGCACGACCTCGAACAGCCCGCCGAGGTTGAGCGGGGCGGGCAGCCGGTACACCTCCTGCTCGGTGATGCCGAGTTCCTGCATGAGCAGGCCGAGGGTGACCTCATCCATGTCGTCGGTGATTTCGAGCCGAATCGGTGGGCCGAAGCGCCGGCGGAGCAGTTCCCGTTCGAGGGCCTGGATGAGGTTCTCCGACTCGTCTTCCTCGATCTCGACGTCTTCGTTGCGCGTGACGCGGAATTCGTGGTGCTCCAGAATCTCCATCCCGGGGAAGAGCTCTTCCAGGTGATTGGAGATGAGGTCTTCGAGGGGGATGAAGCGCAGCCGGCCGGTTCCGTCATCCGGTAACTGCACGAAACGCGGCAGCATTGTCGGCACTTTCACGCGCGCGAACTCCACCCGCGAGGTTTTCGGGTTGCGGATGCGCACGGAAAGATTCAGCGACAGGCCGGAAATGTAGGGAAATGGATGCGCCGGGTCGACCGCGAGCGGCATCAGTACAGGGAAAATCTGGTTGGAGAAGATTTCGTCGACCCGGCTGCGGTCGGTTTCGCCGAGATCGGCCCATGCTTCTACGTGGATGCCGGCGACATCCAGTTCGGGCTTGATGTGATCTCGGAAGGCGATCGCGTGGCGTTCCTGCAGTTCGTGGGCGACCCGGTTGATCTCGGCGAGGGCATCTGTCGGGCTGCGGCCGACATTCGTGGGAACGGCGAGACCGGTGAGGATGCGCCGTTTGAGGCCGGCCACGCGAACCATGAAGAATTCGTCGAGGTTGCTCGCGAAAATGGCGAGGAAGTTGGCCCGTTCGAGCAGGGGCAGTTGCGGGTCTTCGGCGAGTTCGAGCACACGCTGGTTGAACGACAGCCAGCTCAGTTCGCGATCGAGGTAACGATCGGCCGGCAGGGTGCCGTCGTCGTGCGACGACGACTCGTCGTCGTAGTCATCGAGGTAGTCGGCGCCGACCGCCGCATCACCGAGGTAGGTGTCGCTCTCCATTACTCCATACTGGCATTGTCGGCGGCTTCCACGGGGTGTTCACGCTTGGGCGGAACCCCCGTGAATGACAGCACGAGCATGAGCACCACACCGAAGAAGAGCACGATGTCGGCGACGTTTCCGACGAACCAGTTGCTGTAGGCGATGAAGTCGACGACATGCCCATTGGCGAATTCGGGCTGGCGGAACAGACGGTCTCCGAAGTGCGTGGTTGCACCCCCGAGCAGCAGGCCGATCGGCCAGACCCAGGCCCTCGATTGCAGCCCCCACGCGTACCAGGCGAGAACGACGACGGCGATGCCGGTGATGATGGTGAAGATCCACGTGTAGCCGGAGCCGATCGAGAATGCGGCGCCCGGGTTGTAGACGAGCACGAACGTGATGAAGTCGCCGATCACGGGGATGCGCTGGCCGTCGCCGAGCTGTGCTTCCGCCCAGAACTTGGTGGCTTGGTCGACGACGATGACCGCCAACGCGAGGCTGATGGTGGCCCAGAACAGTCGCCGGCCGCTTGCGGTGGAAGTCATGCGGTCAAAGTTACCTCAGCCCCGGTGGTCGAGCTTGTCGAGACCCGGATCTCGACAAGCTCGATCACCGGTGGTCGAGCTTGTCGAGACCCAACCGCTCGATCACCGGTCAGCGAACGCGGCCATCCGCTCGTTGTCGTCTTCGTGCACGTTGAAGCGATACCCGACGTTGCGCACGGTTCCGATGAGCGATTCGAGGTCGCCGAGTTTCGCCCGCAACCGCCGCACATGCACGTCGACTGTGCGGGTGCCGCCGAAGTAGTCGTAACCCCACACCTCGCTCAGCAGCTGTTCGCGTGTGAATACGCGTGACGGATGTGCGGCAAGGAACCGCAGCAGTTCGAACTCTTTGAAGGTGAGGTCGAGCGGGCGCCCCTGAACTTTGGCCGAATAGCTGGCTTCGTCGATGACGAGCCCGGAGGTCTGAATCTTGGTGCTCGCCGCGCTCTCGGCCTGGCGTCCGATGACGAGGCGGATGCGGGCATCCACTTCGGCGGGTCCGGCGCTTTCCAGCAGCACATCATCCACTCCCCAGTCGGCGCTCACAGCGGTGAGCCCGCCCTCGGTGAGCACGAGCAGGAGGGGAACGTTCACGCCCGTTGTGCGCAGGATCTTGCACAGGGATTTCGCACTGGCGAGGTCGGTGCGGGCATCCACGATGATGAGGTCGCAGGTGGGCGCGCTGACGAGGGATGCAGGCGACGCGGGAATGCGTCGTACCTTGTGGCTGAGGAGCCCGACTGACGGGAGGACTTCGTTGTCGACCGCAGAGGTGAGGATCAGCAACTGCGCCACGAGACCTCCAAAGTGCGTGCAGGACAGTCTACAAGCGGCCTAACATGGACGGATGACCCTGCGCCCCGCGAGCATTCTTCCCGTGTGGGGGCTCGTGCTGCTCGGCATTCTGGTGGTGGGGCTGTATTCGCCGCCGGAACGCTACTACGTGTGGTTGCCGGTCGTGCTGGCGATGGCGATCCTCGGAACCTTCGTGATTCAGCTGGCGATCCCGCGCAGCGATGGGCTCGTGCTGCGCATGGCGGTGAGTGTGGCAGGCGCGGTGGTGCTGCTCGCGCTCGCCACGACCGTGTTCGTGCCGCTGGCAGCGTAGACTTACCCCATGCTGTTCGCGATCGAGTTGTTCTTCACCGGGCTCCTGGTTCTTGCGTCTCTCGCGATCGGATTCGTCTCCCTCGTCGTGCTCTACAACCTGTTCCGGGGCCAGAGCTAATCTCTGAGGCGCAGCTCCCCATGATGCAACTCGACGGCAATCTGCCTGCCGAACTCGCACCGCTCTCCTGGTTGCTGGGGGTGTGGGAGGGCACCGGTGTCGTGCACTACCTCGTTGGTGACGAGGTGCAGGAGCACGAGTTCGGCCAGCGTGTCTCGTTCAGCCAGGACGGCTTGCCGCACCTCAACTACACGTCGTACAGCTGGTTACTGGATGAGCGGCAGACCCCGCTCGTGACCGAGTCGGGCTACTGGCGGCTGAACCGTCCTGCAACGGATGGCGATCCTGGGCCGGGCATGCTGCCGGCGATAGGCGCGCCCGCCTTCACGACCGCGCAGGAGGTGGAGTCGCTGCGCAACGCGGACGAGGGTTTCGATCTCGAGGTGTCGATCGTGCACCCTGGTGGCATCAATGAGTTGTATCTCGGGCAGGTGAAGGGTCCGCGAATCGACCTGGCGACGGACGCGGTCATGCGCGCCGCGACGGCGAAGGCGTATGCCGCCGCGACGCGGTTGTACGGACTGGTCGACCAGCACCTGCTCTGGGCGTGGGATATCGCCGCCCTCGGCCAGAGCCTGCGCACGCACGCTTCGGGAAGGCTGGCCCGCCTTGAGTAGCGCATTTTCGTCGCTGCCGGGTGCCGTCGGCAGTCCGCCGCAGCACTACGGCAATCCACTGGGGGAGCAGAGGGCGCTCGCCGCGGGGAAAGCTGTTGTCGACCTCTCCGACCGCGCGGTGCTCACCATCACCGGACCCGACCGGCTGACCTGGCTCGATTCCCTGACCTCGCAGTCGGTTGCAGGGCTGCAGCCGGGGGAGAGTGCCGAGACGTTGCTTCTTGACCCGTCGGGGCGGCTGGAGCACGACATCCGCTTGGTGGATGATGGCGTGACGAGCTGGCTGATGGTTGATGCCGACGAGGCTGCCGCGCTGCACGCCTGGCTTGAGCGGATGCGGTTCATGCTCCGCGTGGAGGTCGCCGACCGCTCGGCCGATTTTGCGACCATCGGCACTCTCGGTCTTTCGCCTGAGGCGGCGGCGCCGAACGGGCTTGCGCTTGTGTGGCGTGACCCGTGGGGTTCGGTTGTTCCGGGCGGGCACCAGTATGCGGTGGTCCTCGAGCATCCTGCTTCGGGGTGGACGTACAGCGAGGTGCTGGTCGACCGGGCGTCGCTGGCGGATGTCGCTTTGCCGGCCGCGGGAACGCTCGCGCTTGAGGCGCTGCGGATTGCCGCGTGGCGTCCGCGCCGTGCGATGGAGGCGGATGATCGCACCATCCCGCACGAGTTGGACTGGCTGCGTTCGGCGGTGCACCTGACGAAGGGCTGTTACCGCGGGCAGGAGACGGTGGCGAAGGTGCACAATCTGGGGCATCCGCCGCGGCGGCTGGTGCTGCTGCATCTGGATGGCTCCGATGGGGTGCTGCCTGCGCATGGGGATGTGGTGCTCGCTGGTGAGAAGGAGGTGGGGCAGGTGACGTCGGCTGCCCTGCATTTCGAGTTGGGGCCGATTGCGCTCGCCGTGGTGAAGCGCTCGACGGATCTGGGCGACCTGGTTGTGCGCACCGACGACATCGAACTTGCTGCCGCGCAGGAGGTTATTGTGCCGCCGGAGGCGGGGGCTGTTGCGGGTGTTCCGCGTCTGCCGCGGTTGGGTGCGGTGAAGCGCCCTTAGTTCGGTGCTACCGCGTGCCAGGCGATGGTGAGTTCGCCGAGCCGCCAACGGCTGCGTCCGCCGATGACGGGCCAGCCGCCGTTCTTGAGTGCTTTGGCGACGGCGATCCAGCGCTGCGAGGGGCCGTAGGCGGAGAGGGCCGCGTTGTGTGCCCACTTTTTGTCGAGCTCTTGGAGGAGTTGGTGGATGCGCTCGCCCGGCACGTTGCGGTGGATGAGCGCTTTGGGCAGGCGTTCGGCGACGATGGATGGCTGCTCGAGTTCGGTCAGGCGCAGGCTGATGGTGAGCGTCTGTGGCCCGTCGGCGGTGAGGTCGATCCAGCTGCAGACCCGTCCGGTTTCGTTGCAGGTGCCTTCGATGAGCACACCGCCGGGTTGCAGCCGGTTGGTCATGCGCTGCCACGCCTCTGGCACTTCGGTTTCGTCGTACTGCCGGAGCACATTGAGTGCGCGGATGATCGTTGCCCGCCGGTTGTTCGGTAGGGGTATCTCGAACCCGCCCTGGCGGAAGCTGACGCCGGGTTTGGCCGAGAGTGAGGCCAGCCGTACGCGTTCCGGGTCGATTTCTATGCCGATTGTTTCGACATCCGCTCGCCGTTTGCGGAGGCGATCGTGTAGCTCAAGGGTTGTGGTGGCGCTCGCGCCGTAGCCCAGGTCGATGACGAGCGGGTCGGTCGCGCGGCGCAGCGCGGGCAGTTCGGCGATGTGGCGGTCGATGCGGCGCAGGCGGTTGGTGCCGGTGGTGCCGCGTGTCACTCGCCCCTCTGCCATGCGACCATTCTGGCGCGTTCCCGTCTGGAGACTCACGTTGTGCAGGACGCGCGTTACCAGTTGCGTTCTGCCTCAGCCAGCAGCGCCTGCTGGGTTGATGGGTCAATCATTGCCGACCACAGGATCTCGCCGGGCGCCGGCTCGAAACCAAGCGGGGTGCTCGGTTCGGGCATCCAATCGTCGGGGGAAACTCCGGGGATAGCCGCCAGCAACGTCGTCATGAAGGAGGCGTCGACGCTGCCGATTGCGCCGATCGCAATATACACGCGGCCATCGTCAAGCATCTGGAGGCGGATTCGAACGTTGCGGTCGCCAACGTCGAAAGCCCGGATGTCGCCATTGATCAGCGATTCACCTGCGGCCCGGCGCACCAGCAGCCGCAGGACGCGTTCTGCCTTCACGGCGGCTTCGGCGATCAGGCGGTTACGGTCCCACTGGGTGGGAAGCAGGGCATCTGTGGAGCATGAATTCGGTCCGGCGGAATGCGCTTCGGCTTGGAGACGCGCGTAGAAGTCGTGCTGTGCGGAGTCATTGGCGCGGGCACCGGCTGCGGCAAGCCACCACCTCTGACCGACGATCGGTGGGGCGGGAGTCAGCTCGCCAGCCGCACCGCGCCAGCTGGCCGTCTTGACCTTGAACCAAACGCGGTCTGTAAGAGAGCGGATGCGCTCCGCCGAGTTGTCACGGGCCCTCCCAGGAATCTGTTGCGCTCGCACGATCAGGGGTGGTTGATTTCGTGCAGGAGAGTGCCAAGGTCCGGATTGGGCAATCGGAGGTCGCGCAAACAGCGGCGCGTGGGTCGCACGAAGTCAAGCGAATCGGTCATGGCGTGACGCTAGCGCGAGCTCACGTCATTCGTCTGGCACGCCTCCGAGGTCGTCAAGTTGCTCGCGGCTCATCCCGGTGATCTCTGCGATCAGAGAAGCACGGGATCCGTCCAAGCGGGACAGCGACGTTCGAATGCCGTCGTTGATTGCGGCGCTGTTCGCCTGCACATAATCGCGCACGGCGGCATCGACGATGTCCTTTTTGGAGCGCGCAAGATAGTGGGATGCCTCCGTCAGCAGTTGGTCGGTTTCTGCGCTCACTTTGACGGGGGTGGTTGCAGCCATGGGTCTATCCTTGTCATTCGGTACCAGAGTACCCTACGGTACTTCGCGTCGTCGTCGCAAGGTGAGGTCATGGGCTGCGGAACCGTCTCGGTAGGCTGATGGTCATGACTTCGACGCTTATTCTGCTGCGGCACGGCCAGTCCGAATGGAACGAGAAGAACCTCTTCACCGGTTGGGTGGATGTCGGACTCACCGAGCTGGGCCGCAAGGAGGGCGAGCGCGCCGGCGAGCTGATGGCTGCTGCGGACTACCTGCCGGACATCGTGTTCACGTCGTTGCAGAAGCGCGCCATCCACACCGCGAATATTGCGCTGGAGAAGGCGGACCGTGACTGGATTCCGGTGCAGCGCAACTGGCGGCTGAACGAGCGGCACTACGGTGCGCTGCAGGGCAAGAGCAAGCCGCAGACGCTCGAGGAGTACGGCATGGAGCAGTTCATGACCTGGCGTCGCTCGTTCGACACTCCTCCGCCGCCGCTCGATGACGACTCGGAGTTCAGCCAGGCTCACGACCCGCGCTACGCCGGCCTTGGCGACGACATGCCCCGCACCGAATCGCTCAAGCTTGTGATCGAGCGGATGCTGCCCTACTGGGAATCCGACATCACCAAGCAGCTCACCGACGGCCGCACGGTGCTCATCGTCGCGCACGGCAACTCGCTACGTGCGCTCGTCAAGCACCTCGACGGCATCAGCGATGAGGAGATTTCCGAGCTGAACATTCCGACCGGTATCCCGCTCGTCTATGAACTCGACGACAACTTCAAGCCGGTCGGCCCGAGTGGATACCTAGACCCGGAGGCCGCCGAAGCCGGTGCTGCCGAGGTGGCGGGGCAGGGTAAGCACTAGCTATCGGGCTAGTCGACTGACGTCGGGCCGTTGAACGCCCATTGCGGAAGTCGGCCACCTGAAAAGAGGGTGAACAGCACCTGTGCCATGCCGTAGTTCGGGTCGATGGCAAGCGCGGCATCCACGTGGGTGCCGGCCGCGGAACCTTTGCCCAGGCTCCACGACAGCCAAGCCAGCATGCATAGCGGCCCGGGTCGCATCGGCTCCGGTGCTAGCGCGGTGGTGTGCGCGAGCAGAGCAATGGCCCGCCTGACCCGTTCGACATCGGGGCGCTCGTTGGTCTCGCCCATGAGGTAGTTAGGCCCGAAGTCGGTTTCTCCTGCGGCGATTTCGCGTTCGGCTACCTCGTCCATGGTTTCGCCGGTGATCCTGCGGATTCTGGTGTACCGGTCGGAGAGTTCGAGCGATTCGACCCCGGCCCGTTCACCGAACGCGACCTGCAGCATCATGGCGTCACGCACTGCTGGTGATTGGGCGAGCGTCAGGAGGTGCGCTCGAGCTGCCAGCGGCACCTCGTCGCCCTCCCAGTTGAGGCACAACTCGACCCAACACACAGCGCAGGGGTCGGCGAGCTCGCCCAGTTCACGATCCAGCTCACCCGCCGTCACTGCAGCCAAGGTCTCGGCGAAGAGTTTCGCTTGGTCGGCATCCACTTCGGGAAGCTTGCCTGCGTCGCTGATGGAAGGCACGTTCCCGGCTCCTGCCTCGGCGGCCCGCGCAACCATCGGACTTTCGTGGATTTCCTTGAGCGGATGCCCGTCCCGCGGCCCATCGGTTTCGAAGTAGTCGCCCCAGCCATCCGCGGCGACGCAGAATGCGCCGGGAAGGTGGTACCCCTCTCCGTGGATGCGGCGGGTGAGCATCCGCCCGAACTCAAGCCAGGGGATTCCCTTCTCGTCTTCGAAGGTGGCGTCGGTGTAGATGACGGGCGTGACGCGGTCGACATGGCGCATCCGGGCGAGCATTCCGATGATGTGAGTGGCGAGAGCGCGATAGTCGCTGGTGCGCTTTCGCTGCGGCAGGTCGATGCGGAAGACGCCGGCGGTGCGGTTGCCGGTGAACGTGACGCAGACCAGGCTGTTGCTGGCCCGGTATCCGGTGATTGCGGGAACAGCGGCGAGGAAGTCGGCGGAGGAGCTCGCTTTCAGTATCTCTGGCATCGCACCAGTGTGGGCAGGCGGTCCGCGCTCCCATGGGCGTTCGAAGCGATCTGTGGAGAACGCGTCAACCGCGCTCAATGTGAATGGGACGGGTGCATCTAGCCATGTTTCTGGCTAAGATGGCCAGATGGAACCAGTGAACGTCTTGGACGCGCGCAACCGGCTCTCTCAATTGATCGCTGCTGCCAGCGAGGGTGACGACGTCATCATCGCGAAACGCGGCAAGCCAATTGTTCGGCTGGTACCGGTTGCGGATGCACCGACCCATTCGGCCGCTGCCGCCGCTGTCTGGTTCGTGAAGAATCACGCCCCAGGCTCTGCCCGCAGTTCCGCTGAACTGGATCAGCAGATCGCCGCTGAGCGCGAAGGCTGGGAGTGATCTACCTCGACTCGTGCATCCTGATCTACGCGGTGGAGCACGACGGCTCGCTGGGGGTCACGGTGCGGCAGCGCCTCGCTGATGCGGGTGAGACGGTTGTCGCGATCTCGCCTCTTGTCGCGCTGGAGTGCACGGTGGGCCCGTTGAGAAGCGCGAACCTCGCCCTGCGGGACCACTATTTGCACGCCTTCAAAAACTTCCGGATGCTCGATCTCGGCTTGGAAACGTACCTGAGGGCGGCAGATCTGCGGGCCAGGCACAACCTTCGCACCCCTGACGCGCTACACCTGGCGGCGGCACAACTCGCCGGATGCGACGAGCTGTGGACGAACGATGCCCGCCTCGCCTCAGCGGCGCATGGTCTCGCAGTGGATGTCACTGGTTAGTTGGCGGCCGATTCATTCCTCGTGTGAAGCCCTGAACGCCCCGGCTCCTTCGACACGCCCCCGCCGCCCATCGATGACGACGACGAGTACAGCCAGGCGAACGACCCGCGTTACGCCGACCTCGGCGACGACATGCCGCGCACCGAGCGCACAGTGCTCATCGTGGCGCACGGCAACTCGCTGCGTGCCCTCGTGAAGCACCTGGAGGGCATCAGTGATGAGGAGATCGCGGAGCTCAACATCCCTACTGGCATTCCGCTTGTCTACGAACTGGATGACTCGCTCAAGCCTGGGAAGCAGGCCGACTACCTCGACCCGGAGGCCGCGGAAGCGGGCGCCGCGGAGGGGGCGGCGCAGGGGAAGAAGTAGGGGAACTCGCCATTCCGCATATGTTAACAACCCGGCGAGAGACGAACGATTCGAGCCTCCGAGTGCAGATGGTCGCGACTATGACTCCAAGAAGGCGATGACTTCTGCGAGCGCCTGCTCCGGCATCCGAAGCTCGCACTCCCAGACGGCATGGACTTGCCAGCCGAGTTGCTCCAATTCCCTTGTCTTTCGACTATCCCGGCTCACTGTGCCTTCCCGCTTTGTCCGCCAAAAGTCAGCGTTAGTTGCCGGGGTCACTTGACCATAGCGACACGAGTGCATGTGCCAAAAGCAACCGTTCACGAAGATTGCTTTCTTCCGTTTGGTGAAGGCGATGTCGGGCGTCCCTGGAAGACCGCGAAGATTGAGACGATATCTGTAACCCGCGCCATGCAGGGCTCTGCGAACGGTTAGCTCAGGGACAGTCCCTTTCGAGCGCACCTTGGTCATGTTGTATCTGCGCTGGTCCGGGGTGTGGACATCTGGCATGGGCCAATGCTATCCACATTGACTGCGGGCATGCTGGAAGCAGCGTCAATCCGCCCTCCATAAGTTCAATCGTGTGTCGCTCCAGGCGAGACGATATGACGCAAGGCATCTGGTTTGACTGGAGGAGTCGTTCGATGTGCCATTCGATGGCAGTTGGAGCAGAGTGGAACGAGGTCTGTAATGGGGTTGACGATCGCAGGCCCGCCCATCATTGAGACGGGTAGGACGTGATGCACTTCGATGTATCCCTTGCCTAGAGCTCCGTACGTCACTTCGAAGTCAAATCCGCATGCGAAACACGCGGTACCGTGGGCACTAAGAGCGATGGCTCTGTTGAAGGGGCTTCTTTCATAGTGGCCGACATTCCGCCGCGAGTACGCTCCTTCCGCTTCGAATTCGCCATACTCAACGATCGCACCAGGATCCTCGTCCCCATGAGCAGCCCATCCGCCTAGCTCAAGAGCCAACCCGAAGATGCCAGCAACGAGATCGATGACGGCGGAATCTGCGTCGACAGATACGCTGGCCCTCAGTTCGAAGGTATCCCAGACGCCTGCAGGGAAGTCTTCCTCTGTTTGGAGCGGTCGCGAGTTTATGATCGCCTCCAACCCAAGGCCCAACCGTCGTGACGACTCCATAGAATCTAGAAAGGCACGCCGGCGCCGGTGTCCACTATCCTGAAACTCATCAAGGATCCCGCGCGCCAAGGGGTCGAACACGAGATGCGCGTGCGCGGTCGCTGCACCAGTAGAGACAACGACCCGAAAGCCGTTCGGCTTGTCGATGCCGCGGATTCGGAAGCCCCTGCGGGCCGTAGGCCGGCGCTATCGACTTCGACGAGAACACCCAAGAGTGTCGTGACTCCGTCTGCCAGGCTGGGGCCGTCGACGATCAAGACGCCTCGTCCTGTGCTGTGTCGGGAAGGTCGGGTAAGTCCTCAACAAGCTACGCAAAGCAAAGGAGACGTCAAAGCGAATCTGTCTTGAAAAGGTTCTTGGTCTCGTTGCTTGTTGACTTGGTCTCAGCCATGGAGAGCGCCCAGAACAGCGTGTCCAAACCTTGTATCGCGGCTGTCGAATCTTGATTGGGCAAGTACACCTTGAAGTAGTAGGGGTGCGACGCGTTGATCCTCACGCCTTGATGAGTGCCAATGATCGCGGGCTCATAGAGGAGCCCATCGTCTATGGTTTCGGCTGACTGCACGTGAACCTGGCCGGGCGAGATCGGCGCCACCTGCCGGATTTGGATGCTGCCGAAAGGGTTCGAGACGATAGCGCTTCCGGCCTTTTCGTCGACCGATTCGACTACCGCAGTCGAGATCGCGGCCTCTTTGCCAGCGATGGTCGAGTTTGAAGCCGAGTGGAGTCCCGCAGCATTGCTTCGACCCTTCTTCGCCTGCCCTTTCCGATACCTTTTATCCGCCTCGCGCCGTGGCCCGTTGAGGACTTGCTCCTTCAGAAAATCTCGCAATTTCGGGCTCAATGTAATTCGCGACTTCTTTATATCCACATCGAAGGTGCGATCTAACAAGTGGTTGAACGAAAGTTCCACGCGGAGGAGCGACCCGTGTGGCTCTTTGCTGTACAGACCGAGCCAAGATGGGTTGTGGATGAGCCGGTGTTCCCGATACACGTAGATTCCCTGTAGCTCATTCCCCACAGCGATAGTTTTCTGGAGGGACGGAGGGTGAATTTCCTCCGCGCGGGGAAGAATGAACGCTCGGATGGCAAATGGGACGAACTCGTCTTTGGCGACTTCCACGTCGACTTTGATATCACTCACCAAGTCACCCACAGTCGCTTCGGCGAAGGGGTCCCAAGCCACGAGCTCCAGGTTGTTGAGTTTGATCTTGACGTTCCTGGCCCGTTCGTCGGTTTCGTCCAGGAACCGCTGGAACACCATCTGAAGGTGCCTCCGAAGCGACTCTCGCCTGCTATCCATCGCACGGCGAGCGTGAGCACCGTTCGGGTCTTGATAGTCCTTCTGGAGTCGGTCAACTCGCTCCCACCTCACGACGGTGCCCGAGCCGCCGTCAGCGATGGCACCGAAGAGATCTACGTCGACCCTCGCCGGAGGATTGCGGATTCCTGTTGGCCACTGGAGACCTCGGCCGGGCGCCGACAGGTCCAAGATGGCGGAGACCAGTTCATCGTCCGCGCCCTTCCGTGAAGTAACGACGACTCGTTGAGCGAAGGCAGTCGAAGCAGTATTCAACCCCATACCGAACCGCCCAAGGCTGGCGGGGTCCTCTCGTTCGTCTGAGCCGTAACGCAGCGCGTTAAGAAGTCCGCTGCGGTCCATGCCGCACCCGTCATCGGCGACGCTGAATACAGGCTCCCCCTTGACGTTCAGATCCAGCCAAAGGTTGACGCGACTCGCTCCGGCGGCAATCGAGTTGTCGACGATGTCGGCCACTGCCATGTTGAAGTCGTAGCCCATATCACGCAGGCTGTCAGCCACCCGTGTGGCGTTTGCCGGGTTCTCAACCCACTCAATGTCATTCGTCATTCGGCAACCTTCGTTCCGTAGTGCCACTCCCCGTGGAGAGTGAGTGTGAACCGCCCATCGGACTTGATCTCGTCGGCCCGCGTGAGTTTGTGTAGGTGAACGCTATAGCCTGCCACCGATCTTTCGAAACGGAGGGAATCTCCCACCTCGGCGCGCACTTCGCGGAAGAAGGGGGTGGTACCGGTCAGTCGGTACTCGTTCCTAGTTGATGTGGCGTGAAGGCGCCCGTTGTAGTGAATGTAGTTGAATGCCCAGTAGCGGCCGGTCTCCGGGTTCCAAAAGTGGATCACTCTTCTCGGGTTTAGTTCTTCCTCCGAGGGCAGTGGAGGGAAAAATTCGAGTAATCTACCCGACTTGGGAATGAGTACGCCTGACTGGTGGGAACCTGTGTGGCCGAGTTCGTTTCTACCGAGCACCTTCTCGACTACTTGGATCATGTCCAGGTGCCGTCGAGGGCTAGGGGCGAGCGTGTGAGGGCGAGAGAGAGGTCCGCTTCATCCCCTTGATCCTCGGCATCAGCAAGCGCAGTCTGCCCTAGTTCTCGCTTCATCTGTAGCCGCTCCAAAATTACCTCCTCGACTGTGCCCTCGTAGTACAAGCGATGGACTGTGACCGGTCGAAGCTGCCCGCCCCGATGGGCTCGGGCCGTCGCTTGGTCTTCGACCGCGGGATTCCAAACCAAGCTGAAGTGCACTACGTGATTCGCGCCCTGTAGGTTCAGCCCGGTCCCGCCAGCTTGTGGATTGATCACGAGGAAAGCGGGCCCCGTGTGTGAGTTGAACTCGTCGACGAGAGTTTGGCGGTCCGGTATCGGTAGCCGCCCGTCAATCGTGCCAACCAAAGCATTGGTCGACTCGCGTGCCATTTTCACGATCACATCCGACGCATGCAAGAAGTTAGAAAATATCAGGGCTTTGCCGCCGCTCGTTTCGATCTCCTTGATCAATTCAGCCAGTAGGTGGAGCTTTTCTGAGGAGGTGTGGTCATTACCACTAGTTTCATCAAACGGTAGAGAGCAGTACCTTCTCAGTTTCGTGACCAGCGCGAGCTTGGCACCGGGCTCAGCCGTCGCGGAAAATTGGGCTCTCAGCTCCTCGTATCCTTCCGCTTCGGCGGTGCCCATGCGGATTGGGATATCCACGACGATCTTTTCGGGCAGTTCATTTGCGACGTCTCGCACCAGCCTCCGGATGACTAGGGGTGCAACACGCCAGGCAAGATCTTCGGCTCCTTCCAATTCATTCTCAAAAGTTGCTCGAAAGGAAGTCAAGTCACCGAGGTAGCCTGGTAGGGCGAAGTCGATGAGGGACCACAGATCAGAAAGCCTGTTTTCCACCGGCGTGCCGGTCACTGCTATCGAGACCCTGCGGGGCAGTGACTTCACGGACTGCGCCCGCCGACTTTCTGCGTTCTTTATGCCT
Source organism: uncultured Actinomycetota bacterium (assembly GCA_963848065.1). Lineage (GTDB taxonomy): Bacteria > Actinomycetota > Actinomycetes > Actinomycetales > Microbacteriaceae > CAWKBZ01. The sequence goes on from CAWKBZ010000002.1 coordinate 1,193,132, forward strand.
TGAGCCTCGTCCACGGCGAGCACGTTCCAGTTGATGCCAGATAGAAGCAAGCAATCACGAACGGCAGTCTCGAAACCTGTGACAACGACGTCCCAGCCCTGTATTGATCGCAGAATGCCGGCGCGAGATGGCCCGGCGTGGATTAGTACTCTCAGGTGTGGAGCAAACTTCTCCAGCTCCATTTGCCAATTGCGCAAGAGTGTCGGAGGGCAAACAACGAGGTTGTCACCTCGACCATTAGCTACCTCGCTCGCAAGAAGGGCAATAATCTGGAGGGTCTTACCCAAGCCCATTTCGTCGCCGAGGATACCACCGAGCCCTTCATCGGCGAGCCGGCGCAAGTATCGAACACCGCCTTGCTGGTACGAATAAAGTTCTGCGTTCACATGTGGAGACTCAGGCTTGTCCAAACCCGAGCTCAGTGCCAAGTTGGCTTGGGCCATGGCCGGGTCGATGACCGAGCGCAACTCGGGTCTGGCTAGCACGCCCAGGAGAGAACTTACGCTCAAGGGGGCACCTATCGTTCCCCCTACTTCGGCAAGTTCTTGCGACCGCTGTTGCTCGTATGTGACGTCAATCGGGTACCACGTAGTTCCGGAAACGACTTGGTCGAGCAGCATCGAGTCGTACAGGTACTCGCCCGATGGTCCGACTCTGACAAGTCGCAGCGCCCCTCCTGCAACCGACTCGACATCGAGTACAGAGTCGTAAAAAGCGGCGCTGAAAGTCAAATCTGGTAGATCGGACGAAGGGGAGCCGACCGAGTGCCCCGCTACTCGGGACTTCCCGTCGAACTCACAATCCCATATGTCCAAGTAGGTGACCGGCAGCCGACTACCCGCGGCAAGCAACTCGACGCTTCGGCCATCAGCGGACAGGACCCAAGTTGCCTCTGGTGCAGTCATTAGGCAACGCGCACGCTCGCGCCAGACGGACGGGCGCTTGCGCCAAGGGCATCAAACACGGACGCCGCAACTCTCGAGAACACCGGCACGGCAACGGAGTTTCCGAACTGTCGGTATGCCTGCGTATCGCTCACTGGTATTTGGAACGAGTCGTCAAAGCCCATGAGACGCGCACACTCACGAGGTGTTAACCGCCTTGGGTTCATTCCGTTGCGTTGTTTGATGAGAATCTCCGACCCGTCCTTGTGGTATCGCGCCGACAGCGTACGCGTGTACGTCGACACGTCTGGATCGATTAGCCCGAACCCGAAACCGTTGCCTGCAGCACGGTGCTTCAACGCGTAGGACTGCAAGTACGCCCAGAGCTTGTCGCTCAGCGTGTATCTTTCAAGCACTCGTCCGCTGGCGGTGTCGATGTATGGCAGGTCGGCGCGGCGCGGCTCGCGCTCGTCATGCAGAACTTCTGAAAGCTGAACGGCTGGGGCGGTGGGTCTTACGTTGTTCCAGTCGAACGCCTGACCTCCCGCAAAGCCGACAAGCACTACCCGTTGACGATGCTGAGGCAGGTATGAGCGGGCGTCCAAGACTTTGGTGTGCAGCGCATAACCAAGTTCAGACTCGAGCACGTTCTTGATTACTTCGAACGTCCGCCCTCGATCGTGACTAGTTAAGTTCTTTACATTCTCGAGAATGAAACTACTGGGGCGGTGTTCCCTCAAGATTCGAGCAACGTCAAAGAAGAGGGTCCCCTGCGTGGCGTCCAAAAACCCATGGCTCCGGCCTAATGAGTTCTTCTTCGAGACTCCTGCGAGCGAGAAGGGCTGGCATGGGAATCCGGCGAGCAGCAGATCGTGCGATGGGATGTCGGAAGCGGAAATCGCTCTTATGTCGCCCGCAATCTCCCGTGTGCCGGGGAAGTTCGCGCGATATGTCAAGCGAGCGAACTTGTCCCACTCGCTCGTGAACACGCATTGGCCGCCGGCACTTTCCGCCGCACTTCGAAGGCCGCCTATTCCGGCAAACAGGTCGATGAAGCGGACCGGCGGTTTCCAGCTTGGGTCTTGAGACTGGCTAGTTGACGGCCGCTGAGAAAGAAGTGTTGTCAAGGATGTCTCCGAAGTGTGCTGGCGCCTGTCACCTATTCATACAGCAGACATGCGATCAGACTGCCGAAACTCGCCGCACAAGCGCGCATCGCGCTCCGACGCAAACAGCTCCTTGGCTCGTTTGGGTGTTACGAAGCTCGATCCGTAGTGGCTGATTGATTTTGACGCGAGCACTGACTTGAGATTCTTCGCCCCGGTCGAGCTGACTCTCGCGAGCAAAGCCACTGCATCCCCATGGTCCTGACCAGTGGTGATCTGCTTGAGGGCGAAGCCGCACATCGCGTCGGAAGCGGCGATCGACGCCAGAACCGAAAGAGAAGCCGAAACGTTTGCGTTCGCTGGATCGGGATCGTCAAGGTGCAATCGAGCGCTTTCCAGGAACGCTCGGGCATGAGCCGCGCGAGCTCTGGCCTCCGCGACGGTCGTCCCACGAGCTCGTGGGGTCATCCAAGAACTTCCCTGCACAGAGCCGCCATTTCGGGCCCAACGATTGCATCGCTCTCGGTCACCCAGGAGTCAACGATCGGGTCGTTCGCGGCGACCATGTCTTCGAGCTCCTTCCTTGTGATGTCATACAGCTGGGCAGAATTGCCGGTCCAGGTCTCAATCTCATCCAGGAGCCGTCCCACTGCCTCCCGGCACGTGTCTCGCTGCCTCTCGTCCACGTAAACAACAACCAGATCGATGTCGCTCTGCTCGCTCGAATCGGCTCTTGCAACAGAACCGTAGAAGCTCAGAGCAAGATCGGTCAGCGCGTCATCCACTTCTGTGGATAAGTGGTCGCGAATCTGAGTGGCAAGGCGGGTCTTGCTTTCGAGCATGCTCCGCACGGGGGGCCACAACAGATGCTGGCGGTTGACGGAATACATCACCGCATGCGCCAGCGGGGTGGCGACCACGAGTCCTGTGCGAGCAAGGCGCTCAAGGGCGAGGCGGATGCCTGAGTACGAAACGTCCCCCGAGAGACGATGGACGTGCCTGCCGGATATCGGCGCTTCAAGCCGCGAGAGCACCCGAAGTACTTTTGCGTCATTTGTTGCGAGCAGCGTGCCGAGGGGATCGCTGAGGTTCATGGCGGCCTCCTTTGCTCACAATTATAAGCGGTTGGACGCAATTGTGAGCAACAGGGTCTCGACAAGCTCGACCACCGGTCGCGACGGGCTCGACCACCGGTCGCGAGTCGCCGGCGGGCTCGACCACCGGTCTCGACAAGCTCGACCACCGGTCTCGACAAGCTCGACCACGGGTCTCGACACGCTCGACCACCGGTCTCGACAAGCTCGACCACCGGGGCGCTCGACCACCGAGCTACACGTCGGCGGCGACCCAATCACCCGTCGCCAGATACTGCACCTTCTTGGCGATGGACACCGCGTGGTCTGCGAAGCGCTCGTGGTAGCGGGAGGCGAGGGTGGCATCCACGGTGTCGATGGCAGCGCCCTTCCAGGTCTCACCGAGCACCTTGTCGAACACGCTCAGGTGCAGGGCGTCGATCTTGTCGTCGTCGTTGCGGATCTCCTCGGCCAGGCGCACATCTTCGGTCTTCAGCAGTTCGACGAGTTTGCGGGCGATCGCGACATCCAGTTCGCCAAGCTCGCTGAAGGTGCCGCGCAGGCTCTTGGGTACGACCTTGTCCGGAAAACGGTAGCGGGCCAGCTGGGCGATGTGTTCGGCCATGTCGCCCATTCGCTCGAGCGAAGCGGAGATGCGCAGTGCGCTGACGACAATGCGCAGGTCGCGGGCGACCGGCTGCTGGCGGGCCAGGATGTTGATGGCCAGCTCATCCAGTTCCTGTGAAGCAAGGTCGATCTTGTCGTCGTCGGCGATGACCGTCTCGGCGAGCGACACGTTGCCGTCGTTGAACGCGCGCGTCGCGTTGTCGATCGACACCGCAACGAAACCCGCGATCTCGACGAGTCGTTCCTGAACCTCCCGCAGTTCCTGCTGGAATACTTCGCGCATTGTTACTTCCCTCATCTGCTGCGGGGTGGCGGGGCCCGCACAATCCTTGCCAAGACTGCATCGCCGAGGTTAACGGCGGGTGGCCGCAAGTTGAACAGCGTGCGGAGTAGCACGTAAGTTCCAACGCACAGTCAAGGCGGCCTGAAGTTACTAACTAATCTAGTCCTTATGGACTCCGCGCTGCTGGTGCCACTGTCGCTGGTGTTCGGCATCCTCGTCGGCGCAGGTCTCACCATGCTCATTGTTGCGGCGGCCAGGCGTGGTCAGCAGGCAGTGGATGTTGTGAGCTCCAGTGTGCCGGACGGCGTCGACCAGGTGATCGACGCCCTCGAATCCGCAGGGGTGGTTCTCGACCCGTCCAACAACGTCGTCAAAGCCTCCCCGGGCGCGCTCGCCTTCGGGCTGGTCTGGAACCAGGCGCTCGTTCATCCCGAACTGGTCGCGCTCGTCGATCGTGTGCGCAGGAGCGGCGGCGCCATCACCGAAGAGGTGAACCTCGCGCGCGGACCCTTCGGCGAAGCCCACATCTACCTCGTCGTGCGGGTCGCACGGCTCGGCGCGCGCTACGTGCTGCTCATCGCCGAAGACCGCACCGAAGGGTATCGGCTCGAAGAGGTGCGGCGGGACTTCGTCGCCAACATCAGCCACGAACTGAAAACCCCCATCGGAGCCGTCGGGTTGCTCGCCGAAGCGCTCGTCAGTGCCTCCGGCGAACCCGACCAGGTGAAGCGGTTCGCCAAACGGCTCACCAAAGAATCGGAACGGCTCGCGCGCATCACCCAGGAAATCATCGAGTTGTCCCGGCTGCAGGCAGCGGATGCTCTCCACCGACCCGACCTCGTCGAGGTCGACATCGTGGTCGCCCAGGCCATCGACCAGAACCGTGTGCTCGCCGATGCCCGCCGCACCCAACTGGTGAGCGGGGGAGATGCCGGCGCCGTTGTCTACGGCGACCAGGCCCTGCTCGTTGTCGCCCTGCACAACCTCGTCTCGAACGCGATCAACTATTCGCCCAAAGGCTCCCGAGTGGGGATCGGCGTCAGCTACGCCGACGGCATCATCGAGATCGCCGTCACCGACCAGGGCGTCGGCATTCCCGAGGAGGAACGCGACCGGGTGTTCGAGCGTTTCTACCGCAGCGACCCGGCACGCAGCCGCAACACCGGCGGCACGGGCCTGGGGTTGAGCATCGTCAAGCACGTCGTGCAGAACCACGGCGGAGACGTGCGCGTGTGGTCCCAGCCGGGGGCCGGGTCAACCTTCACCATCCGCTTGCCGGAAGCATCCCAGGCTTCGGCCGCGAGCCTGAGAGCAGACAAATGACCCGCATTCTCATCGTGGAAGACGAGCGCTCACTGAGCGAACCGCTCGCGTTCCTGCTCGAACGCGAAGGGTACGAGACGGCGATCGCCGCCGACGGCAACGACGCCATCAAGCAGTTCGACAAAAAGGGCGCCGACCTCGTGCTGCTCGACCTCATGCTGCCGGGGTTGCCGGGCACCGAGGTGTGCCGGGAGTTGCGGTCGCGCTCAACCGTTCCCATCATCATGCTCACCGCCAAAGACAGTGAGGTCGACATCGTCGTCGGCCTCGAGCTCGGGGCGGACGACTACGTCACCAAGCCGTACTCCACGCGCGAACTGCTCGCCCGCATGCGCGCCGTGCTGCGCAGGAGAGTGGATGACGACACCACAGGCGACGCCGTGCTGGAGGCCGGCCCGGTGCGCATGGACACCGAACGGCACACCGTGACCGTCAACGGCAAGGAAGTGGCGATGCCGCTCAAGGAGTTCGAGCTGCTCGAACTGCTGCTGCGCAACTCCGGGCGGGTGCTCACGCGCGGACAACTCATCGACCGCGTGTGGGGATCGGACTATTTCGGGGACACCAAGACGCTCGATGTGCACATCAAACGCATCCGCTCACGCATCGAAGCCGAACCGTCAGAGCCGACCATGCTAGTCACCGTGCGTGGGCTGGGTTATCGCTTCGAGGCCTGATGCCAACCGTCACGCGATTCGGTCTGGCGTTGCCGCTCACCCCGCTTGCGGTGGGGCAGACCTTCTCGCTGAGGGAATGGCCACTGCATGTGACGGTGCTGCCGAACTGTTCTGGCTCGAACGGCGACGTCCCGGTGACCGTACTCACCGCTGCCACCGCCGTTGAGGCACTTCAGTGGAGTTTGGTGGATGCCCTCGCCGACTTGGTGGAACTCGAAACACCCCAGCATTCGCGCGAGGGGTACCGTCCCCACGTAACTCATCTGCCAGGGGTCATCACGGGGACCGGCAGCGTCGCGCGGCTCATCCAGCTCGCCCTCGTCGACATCGACAGCGACGGCAGGGGACTGCGGAAGGTAGCGGCGGTCGCCGACTTCGGCGACGACTTCGGGCGCTGAGCGCATCCGCTCACTCGCTGGCACGCCGGGGCTTGACCGGCCGTACCAAATGAAGGCAATCAGGTTGAAACGTGTCGCGGCATGCGGATGCGCGCCGTTCGTTTCCCAAATTGCCTTCATTTGGTACGGAGGAGCGGAAGCGGCGCTATGCGGCGGCCAGGAGGCTTAGCCCTGCTCGGGCGCTTCGCCCTCCTGCTCCGGCGCGATCGTCTCGGTTGGGGTGGGAATCGGCTGCGGGGTCGGCAGGAAGCCCGTGTACTCCTCCAGCAGGTCATCGTGCACCGGCACGAACATCGTGCGACCCTCGACCTGGCCGTACTGCACATAGATGGGGAGGATGGAACCGAGCTCGACGTTCACCCCTTCGAACACGAACTGGTCCTGGCCCTCGGTGCCGAGCGAGAGCATGCCCCGCGGCGGAAGCACGAGCGACTGGGTTACCCGCTCGCCGGTTGCGTCGGCCTCGAAGTTGACCTGGAAGTTCAGGGTCACCTGCTGGTCGCTGTTGTTGATCGCAACCAGGATGAGGTTGATGTCTTCGCCGTCAGCGGTGAACGCGATCGCGTTGCGGATTTCAACATCGCCGACCGTGAGGCCCACGCCGTCGCTCGGGGAGTACTCCATCTGAGTGGCGGGCGGCATGAAGTATCCGCACCCCGTTGACCCGAGAAGTACTCCGGCAGCCAGTAGTACGGATGCGACAAGGCGTGCTCTCAAGGGACCCTCCAGAAACGGTGAAGCAGACAGTGGCTCAAGCCTACCCATCACTGCCCGTCCACCCGGAATCGTGTCGGTGCCCCTGTGGTAAACTGGAAGTCTGCGAAGGGACTCCCATTCATGCTTTTTGAGGTCGGCGAGACTGTCGTTTACCCGCACCATGGCGCTGCCACGATCACCGAAGTCAAGAAGAGGACGGTGAAGGGTGAAGAAAAACTTTACCTGAAACTCAACGTCACTCAGGGTGATCTGACCATCGAGGTGCCTGCCGAGAATGTCGACCTTGTCGGCGTTCGCGACGTGATCGGCAAAGAGGGCCTCGACAAGGTCTTCGAGGTGCTGCGCGCCCCATTCACCGAGGAGCCGACCAACTGGTCGCGCCGCTACAAGGCGAACCTCGAGAAGCTCGCCTCCGGCGACGTCATCAAGGTCTCCGAGGTCGTTCGCGACCTGTGGCGCCGCGACCAGGACCGCGGACTCTCCGCCGGTGAGAAGCGGATGCTCGCGAAGGCCCGCCAGATCCTGATCTCGGAGCTCGCGCTCGCCGAGAAGACCGACGAGGAGAAGGCTTCCACCGTTCTCGACGAGGTGCTCGCCTCCTAGAGGCTGGCGCACGCGATTCGCTGACGAGACTTCGCTGACGGTGCAACCGCCGCCCGCCGCAACCTGCGTCATTGTGGTTGCCGCTGGCATGGGTGCGCGCCTCGGCGCCGACCGGCCCAAAGCGTTCGCCACAGTCGGCGGTCGCGCCATTCTGGTGCACGCCCTCGAATCCGTTTTCGGGATGCGCGAGCCCGCCCAGGTGGTTGTTGTCGCGCCCGAAACGCACGTGGATGAGGCGCAGCGACTCGCCCTCGGAGTCGCGGGAGCGGCATCCGCCTACCTGACCGTCGTGGCCGGCGGCGCAACCAGGCAGCAGTCAGTGGCGGCCGGACTCGCGGTCGTCGCCCCCGAAATCGAGACGGTGCTCGTGCACGACTCGGCCCGCGCATTCGCGCCCGCCCACCTGCTCGACCGCGTTGCCGACATGGTGCGTCATGACTGAGGCGGGCGTCATCCCGGGCCTCGCCGTGACAGACACGATCAAGAAAGTGGATGCCGGGCTCGCCCTCGAAACGATCGACCGGTCCCAGCTTTCCGCCGTGCAGACCCCGCAAGGGTTTCCCGCGCGCCGCGCTGGTCACTGCGTACGCGGACACCGACACCGAACACACCGACGACGCCGCCCTGTTCGCGGCGGCCGGTCACGAGGTGCGGGTGATCGAGGGCGACCCGCTCGCCTTCAAGATCACGACCCCGTGGGATCTGCGCCGGGCGGAGTTGCTGGTCGAGCGAACCCCGGTGGTCGAGCTTGTCGAGACCTCAACAGCGGATCGGGTCTCGACAGGCTCGACCACCGGGGTCTCGACAAGCTCGACCACCGTGAGAACGGGCATCGGTGTCGACGTGCACGCCTATGACTCTGCCCGGCCGCTGTGGCTGGGTGGCGTGTACTGGCCCGACGAGGTGGGTCTCGCCGGGCACAGCGACGGCGACGCCATTGTGCACGCGATCTGCGACGCCCTGCTCTCGGCCGCGGGCCTCGGCGACATGGGCAGCCGCTTCGGTACGAGCGACCCGCGTTTCGAGAACGCGCACGGCGAGGTGTTCCTCAGCGAGACGCTCACGCTCGTGCACGGGGCGGGGTTCGCGATCGCCAACGTCGCCGTTCAGGTGATTGGCAACACCCCCCGACTCTCTGCCGCGGCGCGTCGAGATCGAGCACCACCTGGGCGATCTGCTCGGGCGCCCGGTGAGCGTTTCGGCGACGACGACCGACGGCCTCGGCTTCACCGGACGCGGCGAGGGCGTCGCCGCCATCGCGACCGCGACCGCTCACCGCGTAACCCGCTGTCGCGCGACCGATAAACTCGCCAAGTGACCATCCGGCTGTACGACACCAAAACGCAGGCGCTCGCTCGACTTCGTTCCCCTCGTCGAGGGCGAAATCGGCATCTACGTGTGCGGCCCCACGGTGCAGTCGTCCCCGCACATCGGACACCTGCGTTCGGCGCCCTCGCCTACGACCTGTGGCGGCGCTGGCTCAGCTACCGCGGTTTCGGCGTGACGCTCGTGCGCAACGTCACCGACATCGACGACAAGATCCTCGCGTCGGCCGCTGTCACAGGGTCGAGCGAGCCATGGTGGGCGCTCGCGTATCGCTTCGAGCTCGAGTTCACCGACGGTTACCGCGCGCATCGGCATCCAGGCGCCCACCTACGAGCCACGGGCGACCGCGAGCGTCACCGAGATGCAGGCGATCATCGCGCGACTGATCGACCGCGGTCACGCCTACCCTGCTCCGGATGACTCGGGCGACGTGTACTTCGATACCTCGAGTTGGCCGGCCTACGGCGAGCTGACCCGGCAGAAGCCCGCCGACATGGTCGCCGCAGCGGATGCCGACCCGCGCGGCAAGCGGGACCCGAGAGACTTCGCCCTCTGGAAGGGCAGCAAACCGGACGAGCCCGAATCAGCATCCTGGCCGTCCCCGTGGGGTGCCGGTCGTCCGGGCTGGCACATCGAGTGCTCCGCGATGTCGTCCCGCTATCTGGGACCCGCGTTCGACATCCACGGTGGCGGTCTCGACCTGCGGTTCCCGCATCACGAGAACGAACTCGCGCAGTCGAACGCTGCGGGTGACGCGTTCGCGAGCTACTGGGTGCACAACGGGCTGGTGAACGTCGAAGGCCAGAAGATGTCGAAGTCGCTCGGCAATTCGCTGTTCGCGGCCGAGTTCCTCGACCTCGCCCGCCCGCTCGTCGTGCGCTACTACCTGGGTGCGGCGCACTATCGTTCCACCATCGACTACCACGATGGCGCACTCGTCGAGGCGGAGGCCGCGCTCGAGCGCATCGAGGTGTTCCTCGACCGCGCCGAACCGCGGTCTCGCGCGCACCAAGTACGCCGCTGCCGGTGCCGCCGGTCATCCCCGACGAGTTCGCGCGCGGCAATGGACGATGACCTCTCCGTGCCGCAGGCGCTCGGCGTGCTGCACGAGCACGTGCGTGCGGGCAATGCCGCGCTCGACCAGGAGGACTACAAGACGGCTGCGAGCATCCGCGGCCAGGTTGTGGCAATGACCGAGGTGCTCGGAATCAACCCGCACGCACCTGAATGGCAGGGCGGGCGCAACGAGCCGGCGGAGCGCGCGCTCGGCGCACTCGTCGAGAGCCTCATCGAAGACCGGGAACAGGCGAGGGCCGCGCGCGATTTCGCGGCGGCCGATCGCATCCGCGACGAACTTGCAGCGGCGGGAATCACAATCGAGGACTCGCCCTCAGGATCACATTGGAGTATTGAGTAATGAAGAAGCCAGCGAACAAGCGCGCGGGCGCCGTACGCAAGGGCCGCAAGGGGCCGCAGGTCGGTTCCGGCGGGCAGGGCAAGCAGGCGCTCGAGGGCAAGAAGCCGACGCCAAAGGCCGTGGACCGTCCGTACCATCCGGCGGGCAAGCGCAAGGCCGCCGCCGAGCGGTATGAAGCGGCGGGCGGCCGGGCGAAGCCGGCGTCGAGCCAGGGCCAGCCGCAGCAGCAGCGACCGCGGCGCGCGAAGAGTGCCGACGAGGCCGAGGTCGTCACCGGCCGCAATTCGGTGCTCGAGGCGCTGCGGGCGCGCATTCCGGCGAACACCCTGTACATGGCGACCCGCATTGAAATGGATGACCGGGTCAAGGAAGTGCTGAACCTCGCCACCCGGCGCGGCATCCCCATTCTCGAGGTCATGCGCCCCGAACTCGACCGGCTGGCCGGCTTCGACTCGGTGCACCAGGGGCTCGCCCTTAAGGTTCCGCCGTATGAGTACGCGCACCCGATCGAGCTGCTCGACAAGACCATTCACCGCGCCCAGAAGCCGCTTTTCGTTGCGCTGGACGGCATCACCGATCCGCGCAACCTGGGGGCGATCATCCGCTCGGTCGCTGCGTTCGGTGGGCATGGCGTGATCGTTCCGCAACGGCGTTCGGTCGGGATGACCGCGGCGGCGTGGAAAACCTCGGCGGGTGCAGCCGCCCGCACACCGGTCGCAATGGCGTCGAACCTCACCCAGACTCTCAAGGCGTTCCAGGAGCGTGGCGTGTTCGTTCTCGGCCTCGATGGTGGGGGAGACGTGTCGTTGCCCGACCTCCAACTGGCGACCGAACCCGTGCTCCTCGTAATCGGCAGCGAGGGCAAAGGCCTGTCACGGCTCGTCACGGAGACGTGTGATGCAGTGGTCTCGATCCCGATCAGTGCGGCGACCGAATCGCTCAACGCGGGGATTGCCGCCGGGGTTGCGCTGTACGAGATCTCGAAGCGGCGGGCTTCGGGCTCGTAACCGGAGCCGCTCTTCGACGCTCCCAAATCTGAGCCCCAAAACCTCCTGTAGGATGCAATCGGTTGTAGTTCGGCGACACGGATTCGGGTGAGTGTTCTTGCACAGGGCAAAAGGGGCGATGTATATCGCCTCACTGGTTTCGGTCGCCGATCGCTCGTCGATGCCACCGCTACTTGTTGTCATTGGCGTCAGTATGGGTGCGAGTCTCGCTGAGGTCGCGGGGACTCTCGCCGTCTACTCCGTCGCCTATGCGCTCGCGCAACTCATGTGGGGCAGGCTCTCCGATCGGGTGGGCAGGGTTCGTGTCATCGTGGTGTCCCTGATGATTGCCTCGGTCGGGTCGGTGCTGTCAGCCATTGCCGCTGACCTCGTGCTGTTCGGCATCGCCAGGGCTATCACCGGTGCCGCATTCGCGGCAACAGTGCCGGCGGCATTGACCTACTTCGGCGACAATCTCAACCAGCGTGAGCGCGTTTCGGCGATAGCGAATCTGACGTCCTCGGTCTCGCTCGGGATCGCCGGGGGGACGTTCGGTGCTGCGCTCATCGCGGAGATCTGGGACTGGCGATGGGTGTTCATCATCACGGGTGTGGCGTGCGTTGCCGTCGGCGTGTTCCTCCTGTTCATCCCGGACACCAAGCCGGAGAGCAGCTCAAGCCTGGTCACGTCCATCCGCACCGTTTTCCGCAGCAGATGGGCGTTACCGATTCTCCTACTGACCTTCCTCGAGGGCTTCTCCCTGGTCGGCATCATGGGCTTCCTCCCGGCCAGCCTGCAGAACGCGGGGGAGAGTGTGCTCCTTGCCGGAGCCGTCACCGCGTCATTCGGGGTGAGCGTGCTCGTGTGCGGGCAGTTGACCAAGCTCGTCTCACGCCGCCTCGCGCCCGCGCGGGTCATTCTCATGGCCGGAGCGGGTGGGGTCGCTTCCTACGCAATCGTAGGGTTCAGCATCACTCCGTTTACCGTGCTGATCAGCTCATTCCTTCTCGGCTTCGCATGGGCATTCAGCCACACGACAATGCAAACCTGGATGACGGATGCGGTCGCCGCCGCTCGCGCGACCGGGGTCTCCCTGTTCGCGATGTCACTATTCGTTGGCGCCGGTGCGGGCGCAGCGGTCGGCGCGCTTTTCACCGATGTCGCCACATTCCAGGCTCTCTTCATCGTCGCGGCGATCACGACTGGGATCTTCACGATCGCGGCGTCGTTCGGTCGCTCGCGCTACCAGTACACCGAAGATTGAAGACCCGCGCGACCACTCATCGCGGGATACGTGCTGCCGCCTCCGCGGTAAGACCTGCGGTGGATGTCGCATCCAGTTCGCCATGCACGATTGACAGCGTCTTGAGGAACTTCTGCTGCCCCATGGTGAGTCCGATGAAGTAGCCGAGCTCAACGATTTCGGCTTCCGTGAAGTGCTTGTGCAGCAACGCCCACACTTCGTCGTTTGCCATTTCGGGATCCCAGGCGATGGCTTCAGCAAGGTACAGTGCGGCCTTCTCGCGTTCCCCCAGGATGGTCGAGGTGCGGAACTCAATGACCTCATCAAAATCGCGCTCGGTGAGGCCACCCTCAGTGGCGAGGTGGGATCGCTGGCCGGCACAGTATCCGCAGTCGAGGGTCTTCGCAACGAAGACCCTCGCGAGTTCCTTGATCCCGTGGTCGAGCACACCTTCGCGGAAAACTTTCTGCCACGCCTGATTGAACGTTCTCAAGACCTCGGGAACGTGGGCGCGGATAGCCTGGCTTTCAAGTCGCGGTGTTCCGAACCGCCGCGAGTCCTCCAGGTACCCCACGAGTTCGGGGTCAGTGATGGACTGGGGGTCGACATAGCTGATGCGCGGCATAAAAGCTCCTTTGGCTTCGCAACCGATTGTAGTTCGCCGGTAGACTTGGAGCAATCGGTTGTGGTCGGGAGGACTGTCGCATGACTCTAATTACGCAGCTCGGTGATGCCGAGGTTATCGACATCCACGCCCACCTGGCGCCCGAGGAACTTGTCTACGAACTTGCGAAGCCGGGAGGTGTTTCTGGCGTCCACCTCGACACCGAGGGAGAGGCCCGCCGCATCATCGTCGGTGGGCGACCGGGGGCACGCCTGGACAGTTCAATGTACGACCTGGCGGCGAGACTCGACTTTCTCGAGCGAAAGAATATCGATCGCCAGATCGTCTCGCCATGGGTCGAGCTACTCGCCTACGAGTTGCCCGGCGACCAGGGTGAGCAGTTCAGCCGGCATGTGAATCGCTCAATGGCCCGAGCCACCGCTGCCCACGGGGGACGATTGAGCGCGCTCGGAACTGTGCCCCTGCAGTGTGGTGGTGAAGTGGCGGCGCGGGTTCTGCGCGAGGGAGTCGAGGAACTCGGGCTCCTGGGTGTGCAGATCGGGACCCATGTGCCCGCATCGGGACTCAGCGATGACCGCCTCATCCCCTTTTGGGCGGAAGCGGAGAGGCTGCGCGCGATTGTCTTCGTGCACCCTCACTACGCGAACGAGTTGCGACCCGGGATGGCGCCGGTGCTTGAGTACGCGATCGCCAACCCGGCGGACACGACCCTCGCAATAGCACAGCTGATGTTCTCGGGCCGCCTCGCGGCTTTTCCAGAGCTCTCCATCGTCCTCTCCCACGGCGGCGGCTTCCTGCCCTACCAGCTGGGACGTCTCGAATCCGCTTGGTCACGCGCGGGTCGACACGACGAGCCCGGGCCCCGTGAGCTGTTTGCCAGGCTCCATTCCGACACGATCGTTCATGGTGACCTGGCACTCGACTTCCTGATCGCCTCCAGCGGAAGCGAGCGAGTTCTTATGGGAACTGACTACCCATTCGCGCTCGGTGATCTGGCGCCGATGAATTCACTGGCGCGGAGCAGTTCCGACTCGGACGCATTTCGGCGGATACTCTCGCTGAACGCGCGCTCGCTCATGGCATCCGTGCGCAACGGGAAGATGTAGCGAGCGCGATGACGACAGGTTCGCCTACACGGGAGGTGTGGATGCGCGGGTGGGGCACCGCGCGGCAGGCGGCGACAGCGGCGGTGCCGGGGGTGTTGCTATGTGCGGCGGCGCTCCTCGTGGTGCTGGCGATCGGGGCGCTGGTGCCAGGTTCTCCCGCTCTCACGATGGCCGTATTCCTCGGCGTTGTTGCGGCCAACGTGCCGGTGCTGCGTCCCGCGGTTGCCGGTGTGCTTGCCCCGGGCTTGCGGTTCGGATCACGAACCCTGCTGCGACTGGGTGTTGTGCTGCTGGGCTTTGCCGTGAGCTTCGATGAACTGCAGCAATTGGGGGTGGGGTCGGTCGCAATCGTCCTCGCGCTCGTCGTCGTTGCGTTCGCGGGGGTGTGGGCGATCAGCCGGGCAAGCGGGCTTCCGGGCGATCAGCCGCTGCTGATGGCTTCGGGGTACTCAATCTGCGGCGCATCCGCCGTGGCAGCGATGTCCGCGGCTCGCCACAGTGAGGCCAGGGACACGGTCGCGCCTCTGGCCATGGTCACCCTCTGCGGGACGCTGTCGATCGCGGTGCTGCCACTCCTGATGGCCCCCCTTGGCCTCACCGAGCAGCGTTTCGGCTTCTGGGTCGGCGCATCGGTGCACGACGTCGGCCAGGTTGTTGCCACGGCGCAGATAGTGGGAGCGACGGCGCTGACGGGCGCCGTTCTCATCAAGCTTGTGCGGGTGCTGATGCTCGCCCCCCTGGTCATCGGCACCTCACTCTGGTCGCGTCGCACCGCCGTCGACTGCAGCACAGCACTCACCGTCCGAGCACCAGTCGTTCCGATTTTCATTGTTGGCTTCGCCGTCGCCGTGGCGATTCGCACCCTCGGTGTACTCGAACCCTCGGTCATCGAGGTCATCAATGTGCTGCGGAACCTCGTGTTGGCGATGGCACTCTTCGCACTGGGCACCGGCGTCGATGCCCGACTCCTTCGCGGGAGCGGGGGAAGGGTTCTCACCGCAGGCATCGGAAGCTGGATTTTCGTCGCCGCGCTCGCCTGGCTTGCCGTTCAGCTCATTGCTGAGAATAGCTCCAGCCTAACCGCTCGTGTAGCCTCCTGATCATGTCCAAGCCCGTCACGATCGCTGATGTCGCTACCCTCGCCGGAGTGCACAAGGCCACGGTCTCGCGCGCGCTCAACGCGAAGACCCAGCATCAGGTGAACTCGCAGACCATCCGCCGGGTGCGCAAGGCTGCAAAGCAATTGGGCTACGTGCCGAACGTCATGGCAAGAGGATTGCGTACGAATCTGTCCATGACCATCGGTGTCGTGATTCCTGACCTCACCAACCCCCTGTTTCCGCCGATCATCCGCGGAATCGAGAATTTCCTGTCGCCACGCGGTTACACCGCCCTGCTCGCCAACACCGACGGCCGCGAGGCGTTGGAGCGCGCGGCCATAGATTCCCTCCTGGAGCGCCGCGTCGACGGTCTCGTGATCGCCACGGGACTGGAGAACCACCCGATCCTCCCCGCGCTTCACGAACGGGGAGTGATGGCTGTGATGGTCAATCGCTCTGCCGGCAATGTTCCGTATCCCCTCGTGACCGGCAACGACGTCGCCGGTATGACGATGGCGGTCGACCACCTGTACGCGCTCGGACACCGCAATATCCTGCACGTCGCGGGTCCGCGCAACTTCTCGACGAGCCGCACCAGGGCTGAAGCGGTGCTGCGCGCAGCGGAGGATCACGGAATGGTGTGCGAACTCGCCACCGCGGACGCAATGCGAGCGGAGGAGGGTGAGCGAGTCATCAACGAGGTGCTGGCGCGCGAGCGCGGTTTCACAGCGATCGTGGCAAGCAACGACCTGCTGGCGCTCGGTGCCCTTCGCTCACTTCGCGCGCACGGTATCTCCTGCCCGGGCGATGTGTCGGTCACGGGCTTCAATGACATGCCCTTCGCGGAGGATTTCAACCCAGGCCTGACGACGGTGCGGATACCGCAGCGCGAGATCGGGACTGAGTCGGCGAGAATCCTGCTCTCGAACATCGAAGCCGGGACGCAGGACCCGGTGACGGTGACCCTGCCGGTCTCGCTTATCGTGCGCGCCTCGACCGCTCGCGCTCGAACCTGAGAGTGGTCGCTCGTGCGGGCGCGCGAAAAGGCCCGATTGGCAAGTGCCGACCGGGCCTTTTGGCAGAGAGCCTAGCGCTCTGAGGTGAAGCCGGCGTAGGTCGGAACGATACGTCCCTCCGGCCGGAACTGCAGTCCCGCTACGTCATTCGCGTGACCGACGAGGTTCGTCGGACGCATGAGGTAGATGAACGGCACATCCTCGTTGAAGATCTCCTGCAATTCGCTGTACAGGTCCGCACGGTCCGCAGGGTCTGCAGTGGCACGCGCGATCGTCAGGATTTCATCAACCCGAGGGTTGTAGTACTTGCTCACGCTGCGTGGGCTCGTGCTCGCAGCGAAAGTGGCGACGTTCGCATCAGGGTCGATGCGGCCGGACCAGGAGTTCAGGTACATCTGGAAATTCCCACTGTACGAGAGGTCCACCGTAGCGGTCGACTCGTTCATGTTGAGCACGATGTCGAAGCCAGCCGGCTCAGCCATCTGCTGGATGACCTCGCCCATACGCCGGTACTCGGGGATGTTCGCCGCGAGGTACTCGATCGTGAATGGCAGCGCAACGCCTGTCTGCTCCATGAGGGCGCGAGCACCTTCAGGGTCGTAAGGGATGCACGCGAGTGACCCCTCATTTGCGAGGGCGTTCGAAGGAGCCATGAATCCGCAGGCAGGCTCATGGGCACCGTTGAACACGGCGGTGTTGATGGCGTCGCGGTCGATCGACATGGCGAGCGCCATGCGGATGCGGGGATCGGTCGCCAGCGGTGTGTCGAGCTCTCCCGGTGCTTCGGTTGCCCCATTGACGTTGCCGATGTTGAATATCAGGTTGATGTGGCCGAGTCCCCTGATCGACTCCACGCTCACGTTCGGGTCGTTGCCGAGGGTTCCGAGGTCGGTCGTGGCAACTCTCTCGATGGCGTCGAGGTCACCTGAGAGCAGGTTCGTCGCGCGCACCGAGGTGTCGGGGATGATCCGGTAGACGATGCCGTCGAGGTTGACCTTGTCGGCGTCGTAGTAGTTCTCATCCTTCACGAGGGTGATGCTGTCCTGTGCGATCCGGCTCTCGAACTTGAACCCGCCAACACACACCGGCGAATTGCCGAAGTCGTCGCCGAGTTCTTCAAGCGCGGTTGGGGACATGATGATTCCACCGCGGTCGGTAAGGACGACATCTGCCGCTCCAGGCGCGATGGGTCGCACGTAGGTCAACTCAACCGTGAGCGGGTCCACAACAGTGATTTCGGAGATCGGCGCCAACTCGCCCGAACGCTGTGACGCCTCTGCGGTCTTGTGACGCTCAAGCGAAATCTTGACTGCGTCAGCATCCATTGGCGTGCCGTCCGCGAACAGCACTCCCTCACGGAGCCGAACAATGGCGGTGTCGCCTGCGTCATTGAACTCGGGCAGTTCCGCCGCGAGCTGCGCGTAAACATTGCCGTCCGCATCGACGCTGTAGAGCATTTCGCACATCGCCATGAAAACGCTTCCCGAAGTGAGGGTGTTGGCGAACGTCGGGTCCAGAATTCCGGGGTCCCCGGATAGACCTATGTTCATGACACCGCCGGGGATGATGTCCGCGCTCGGATCTTCCGGCTCCGCTCCGCCACCGACACAAGCGGTAAGGGTGAGCGCGCCGGCGAGCATGAGGCCGGTGGCTGTGGCGATTCGGGAGCGGCGACGCGCCCCCATCTGTGATTGCAGGTGCATGTCAATCCATTCCTCCAGAATTGGGAACCCGGCAAACTCGCCTGACTCCGATCGGCCGCGCTGCCTTCTTCATGAGCACCTCCGTGCCGAGGAGGCACGGACGGCTTCTATCCAAAATGACAGCAACCGATTGCGGCAACGATAGGCGGGGGCTCTCGCCCTTGTCAACTGCGCGAGCCAAAACGTCGCCCCATTGAAACCCTCTCGTAACATCCCCGGCACCGGAGCGCGGTTCGCGCTCGGTCGAGGCAGCGGTCATCGGACGGATGTTGAGAAGTGAGCGATGACCTCGTCGGCCAGACAGTCGATCGCGTCGATTACGCGAGCAGAATCGCCGCCGAGACCGAAGACCACGGAGAGCTCCGAGCACGCGAGCAGCACCACATCGGCCCCGTCGGAGGTGAGGCGTTCGACCGCTTCGGTGAGGAGCCGCTGCTCGATCGGCGACGGGCGCCCGGCCTTAGCCGAACGAATCGCGGTCATTACCAGGCGTTCCTGATCGGCAGCGGACGGAATGAGAGCGTCGCCGCCTCCCGCAGCGATTCGCTGTTGGTAAAGTCCGCTCAGGAGCGTGCCCGTCGTCGCGAGAATGCCGACAGAAACACCACTATTTCCGCGGGACAGAGCGGTTCGAGAGGCGACATCGACCATGTCGATGATCGGCAGGGTGGTCGCTTCGGAGACGCTCTCGAGGAAGGCGTGGGCGGTATTGCAGGGGACGGCGATCACGGTGCACCCTGCCGCTTCAAGCCCTCTAGCGCCTTCAGCAAGGCGGGGAGAAGGGTCGAGCCCGAGACCGAGCAGGGCGTCACTCCGGTCGGGTATTCGGGGGTCCGCCCAGATAATTGTCGGGATGTGATCCTGGTCGCGAAGGGAGGGCGTTCGGGCGACTATGCGCGAGTAGAAGTCGATCGTGGCTGCCGGGCCCATTCCGCCCAGAATTCCCAGCATGCCCTGTCGCGGGGACGAACTTGTGCCGCTGGCCCCGGAGCCCCGTTGCTTCTCCTGCGATGCTGCACGACCCGTTGTCAGGCGAGTTCCAGACTTTGCATCGGCGGCATCATCGCGCAT
Source organism: uncultured Actinomycetota bacterium (assembly GCA_963848065.1). Classification (GTDB taxonomy): domain Bacteria; phylum Actinomycetota; class Actinomycetes; order Actinomycetales; family Microbacteriaceae; genus CAWKBZ01. The sequence goes on from CAWKBZ010000002.1 coordinate 1,212,416, forward strand.
ACTGTGACGATAACAAACGATTGCAATGTCGCAAGCAGTAAGGAATGGAATTCACCGTGGCTAATACAGTTCCCGATGCCGACATCGTCCTCCGCGGAGGACGTGTCACCACTCTGAGCACCAATGCAGAAGTGGCGCCGCCCGAGGCCAGCGCGGTCGCCATTCGCGGTGACTCCATCATTGCCGTGGGCAACGATGCGGCCATAGACAGGCACATCGGTGCACAGACACGCGTGATCGAACTTGACGGGGCACGTGTCGTTCCCGGGCTCATCGACTCGCACGTTCACTTCGTTCGCGCGGGTCGAACCTGGAACGATGAAGTTCGATGGGAAGACTTCTATACGCTCGGCGATGCGCTGGCAGCCATCCGCGCCCGAGCCGAAGAGCGTGATCCGGGCACCTGGATTCGCGTCATCGGCGGCTGGGACGAGAACCAGTTCGCTGAGCGCCGCGGCCCAACCCGCGAGGAACTGGACGCCGTCGCTCCTGGGCATCCGGTCTACGTGCAGATGCAGTACACATACGCGGTCTTCAACAGCGCGGGAATGTCCGCGCTCGGGATCGACGACGATGGCGTCGCCGCGTCGCCGGACCCGGAGTCGTTCGAGCGGGACGCCGATGGCCGTCTGACTGGAAAGGGCTCAGGCATGGCTCTCATGACCTGGTTCTACCGCCAGCTGCCACCGCCGAGTTTCGAAGAGCAGGTGGCATCCACGGCAGCGCTGTCCCGCGAATTCGCTCGCCTGGGCATGATCGGAGCAATCGATGGCGGAGGTGTGAACACCGGCCCTTCCGCCTACCGGCCAATCTACGAGGCGTGGCGCCGCGGCGAGTTGCACACCCGCGTGCGACTGTTCAAGCACGGCACGGTTCAGGGCACCGAGTTCGAAGATTTCGGAGGGTATCTCCGCTTCGAGTCTCCCCGCTTCGGCGATGGCATCCTGCGGATGTCAGGTATGGGCGAGGTCATCCTGTATCGCACGCATGATCGGATCAAGACGGCCGCTGACTACAGCGACGAGGCAATGGCCGAGACTCGCGGACTGCTCGAACAGTTTGCCGCCGACGGCTGGGCAGTGCAGATTCACGTGCACCAGCGGGACTTCTTCCTCAAACTGCTCGACATCATGGAGCAGATCCACGAGACCACTCCGATCGATGACCTGCGCTGGGGGTTCGTCCACGCGGAGTCGACCTACGCCGAAGACATTCCGAGGTTGAAGAAGCTGGGACTCGGGATGCTATTCCAGTCCCTCCTGCGGCTCAACGGCGACGAGGCGATCGAGGCCTGGGGTGCCGAGCGGGTGGCACGCTCGCCCGAACTCCGTGACCTGCTCGACGCTGGCATCCCCGTCGGTCTTGGTTCTGACGCGATGCGCGTGGCGTCATACAACCCGTGGGTGAGCATCCAGTGGTTCCTCACGGGAAAGACGATCATCGGCACCCCCACCCTCGGCGAGCGTCACCTCATCAGCCGAGAAGAAGCGCTGCGTGGCTACACGCATGGCGGGACCTGGTTTACGCGTGAGGAAGACGAGCGCGGCCAGTTGATCCCCGGCATGCTCGCAGACCTCGTTGTGCTGAACGAGGACTACTTCGAGATTCCGGTCGACCGGCTGCACACTCTCACGTCGGAGCTGACGCTTCTGAGCGGTCGCGAGATCCACTCCACCGGGCGCTACACCTCGCACTGACGACGGAAGCCACACGCAAATGCTGAGATACATCGCGATAAAGACAGGCAACGCGCTCATCACGCTGTTCCTCGCCGTCGTCGTCGTCTTCCTCGGTGTCCGAGCTCTCCCTGGTGACGCCGCGATCGCCATGTCCGGCCAGGAGGGCTCACCGGAGACGATCGAAGCGATCAGGCGGCAACTTGGCCTCGACGAGCCACTGCCTGTGCAGTTCGCGATTTATTTCGGACAACTCCTGCAGGGGAACTTCGGGCGCTCAAGCAGTTCCGGAATGCCCGTCGCCGACGTGATCGCCCGCGCGATCCCCGTGACAGTGCAACTGGCAGTGATGTCGATGCTGGTTGCGATCATCATCGGCATCCTGTTCGGCATCATTGCAGCCGTCCGGCAGGGACGACCAGCGGAGTGGATTGTGAACTCGACTGCGCTGCTGGGGCTTTCGATCCCGAACTTCTGGCTTGGCCTGATGGGCATCCTGCTGTTCTCGGTCATCTGGCCTGTGCTTCCCGCCTCCGGCTATGTTTCGTTCGTCATTGATCCGGTGGACAATCTCCGGCGGATGATTATGCCCTCAATCGTGCTGGGAACCGCGTTCGCGGCGATCATCATGAGGCAGACTCGATCGGCGATGCTCGAGACAATGAGCTCGGACTTCATCCGCACAGCCAAAGCCAAAGGCTTGTCTTCCCGGGAAGTTATTTACGGCCACGGCCTGCGCAATAGTCTCATCGTCGTCGTCACCGTTGTCGGCCTTCAGCTCGGGGGGCTCATCTCGGGGGCCGTCATCACCGAGCAGGTGTTCGTGATTCCGGGGCTGGGGAAGCTCACACTGGATGCGGTGTTCACGCGTGACTACGCCCTCATTCAAGGCGTGGTTCTCGTGGTCGCCGCGGCGTACATATCCATCAATCTGCTGACCGACATCATCTACTCGATCATCGATCCGCGAATCCGCGTTCAGGGGGGTGTCGGCCAGTGAGCACGACAGTCATTGAGGAACCATCGGCGGGCCGCCCACGCAGGCGAATGGGCGCAGGCGGATTGCAGATCCTCCGAAGGTCACTGAGATCCACCTCGGGCCTCGTCGGATTCATCATCGCCATTGTCATGGTGCTGATCGGGATCACTGCCCAGTGGATTGCGCCCATGGCGCCCACCCAGACCGACTTCGGCAACCTGCTTCAGCCGCCAAGCCTCCAGTTCCTGTTCGGAACGGATGAGCTCGGCCGTGATCAACTCTCGCGCGTTCTGCACGGTGTCGGCGCTTCGGTTCAAATTGGTCTGTCTTCGGTGCTTCTCGCCGCGATCATCGGGGTGCCGCTTGGACTCGTCGCCGGCTATTACCGACGGGTCGACTCCGTCGTTTCCCGCCTGGTTGACCTCATGCTCGCGTTTCCGAATCTCATTCTTGCTGTCGGCCTCGCCGCCATCCTTGGACCGTCGGCGACCAACGCGATGATCGCGCTGGCGGTTGCCGCTGTGCCCGGATTCGTGCGAATCGTGCGCGGCGACGTCATGAGATTGCGCGGACTTGACTTCGTGTCCTCAGCAATTGCGGGGGGAGCCTCAGACGCGCGCATCCTCTTCGGCCACATTCTGCCCAACGCAACGAGTGCGCTCCTTGTGCAGATCACGGTTTCGATTCCGGCGGCCGTGCTGGGTGAGGCGATGCTCTCGTTCCTCGGCCTGGGCATCCGCCCGCCCGCCCCCTCCCTCGGCACGATGCTCTCGAACGCTCAACCGTTCCTGCAGACCGCCTGGTGGATGCCCATCTTCCCCGGCATTGCGATAATCGCGATCACTCTCGCCTTCAATCTTTTCGGCGACGCCCTGCGCGATGCCCTCGACCCGAAGGGACGACGCCGATGACTGTTCTCGATGTGGTTGACCTGACCGTTCGTTTTGAAACTGAAGGTGGTTCCGTGCTCGCCGTGGATGGACTCAGCTACTCGATAGCTGAGGGTGAAATCCTCGCGATCGTCGGCGAGTCCGGGTGCGGCAAGAGTGTCGGAGTTCTCTCTCTCCTCGGCCTTCAGCCCGACCGCGCATTCGTCAGCGGATCGGCTCGATATCAAGGGACTGACCTGCTCGCGCTGAATGAGGCCGAACTCCGGAAGGTGCGCGGCCGTGACGTCGCGTACATATTCCAGGATCCGATGTCGGCGCTCAATCCGCTGATGACCGTTGGCAAGCAGATTTCGGAAGTCCTGAGGAAGCATCTTGGCATGCCGCCTGCCCGGGCGCGGGAGAGGGTTATCGAGTTGCTCGAGCTCGTCGGCATCCCGGCCGCCAGAGAACGTGTCGGTGTCTATCCGCATCAGTTGTCGGGCGGGATGCGGCAGCGCGTCATGATCGCAATGGCGATTGCGTGCGACCCGAAACTGCTCATCGCCGACGAGCCCACCACGGCACTCGATGTAACGGTGCAGGCGGGAATCCTCGACGTGCTGAAAGAACTCCGTAGTCGACTGGGCATGTCCATCCTCCTCATCACCCATGACATGGGCGTCGTTGCTGACATCGCCGATCGCGTCGTAGTCATGTACGCGGGGCGCGGTATCGAAGAGGCGCCCGTAGACCAACTGTTTGACCGACCGTCACATCGGTACACCCGCGGACTGCTCGCCGCGGTGCCGACGCGAGGGCAGCGTGCGACGAGCGAACGACTCACCGGAATTCCCGGCAATGTGCCGGTGCTGCGCACCTCCCCTGACGCCTGTTCGTTCGCGGACCGATGCACCTTCGCTGTCGCGCAGTGCACGACCACGAGGCCGGGAAGCACGGATGTCGCGCACAGCCCCGGGCACAGCGTTTGCTGTTGGAATCCGGAGTTCCCAACAACGGCGGCAGCGGCCATGAGAGGGGCGAGCCAGTGAGCGCTGACAACACACGACCGTCGCATCCCGCGGCAGAACTCGTCAATGTGGTGAAGCACTATCCCACGCGCGCGGGACTCGTACGCAGTGTCGACGGCATCAACCTCACGATCGGTCAGGGCGAGATTCTCGGGCTTGTCGGCGAATCCGGGAGCGGCAAGTCCACGGTTGGGAAGGTGCTTGTCGCGCTCACTGGAGCTACAAGGGGCGAGGTGATCGTGGATGGCGTGGCACTGACATCGTCGTCACGCCGCCGTATCCGGAAACTCCGGAAACACTTCAATATCGTCTTCCAGGATCCGGGTTCATCGATCAACCCGCGCGCTACGGTCGGCGAGGCCATTGCCGAACCTCTTCGGATCCACCGCATAGTTCCCAGAGCGCAGGTGCGCAACCGGGTTTCCGAGCTGCTGGAGACTGTCGGTCTCCGGCCCGATGTGGCCGATCGGTACCCGCACGAGCTTTCCGGCGGACAGCGGCAGCGAGTGAGTCTCGCGCGGGCCCTCGCTCCAAACCCCCTGCTGCTTGTGGCAGATGAGCCAACCTCCGCACTCGACGTGTCAGTTCAGGCGTCGGTTCTCAATCTGATCGCCGACCTGCAGCGCGACCTTGGTTTCGCCTGCCTCTTTATCAGCCACGACCTCTCCGCCGTCGAGTATGTGGCAGATCGGATCGCCGTCATGTACCTCGGGCGCATCGTTGAACTGGCGGATGTTGACAGTATCTTCGCCGCCCCGCTGCATCCTTATACGGAAGTGCTCATGTCGGCAGCGCCGTTGCCCCATCCGCAGGAGCAGCGGAAGCGGGAGCGACTGATCCTCGAGGGCGACCTTCCCAGTCCGATCAACCCGCCAGCAGGTTGCCGGTTCCACCCGCGCTGCCCGCTTGCAATTGACATCTGCGAGGTCGAGGAGCCTGAGTACCGAGAGGTCACTGGCGCCGATGGGAAGCCGGCCAGCGTTGCCTGCCATCGCGTCGATGATGACGGACAGCGCCCGCCCATCATCGCGAAGACGATCGGGATGCGCTCCGTCTGACCAGGAGGGCACGACGCCTTCGACCACGAAAGGACCACCATGACCAATTCGAAAACCGCCGACCTGATCCTGACCGGGGGTCGGGTGTCGACCCTCAGCACCGTGGCAGAGGTTGATGCCGAAGTCTCCGCCGTGGCTATCAGGTCGGGTCGCATACTTGCGGTCGGCTCCGATGATGAAATTCGAGCTCTTGTCGGCCCTGAGACGCGGGTGTGCGATCTCGCCGGCCGTCGCGTCGTCCCCGGTCTTATCGACGGCCACATCCATGCACTTCGCGCGGGCCGAACCTGGAACGATGAGCTCAGGTGGGAGAACATCTACGACCTCGATGAGGCGCTCGCGCGCATCGCCGAGCGTGCAGCCGAGACACCCGACGGCAGTTGGATCCGCATTATCGGCGGGTGGCATGAGAAGCAGTTCCGGCAGGGCAGGGGACCGACTCGTGAAGAGCTCGACTCGATTGCGCCCCGTCATCCGGTGTACGCGCAGACGCGCTACGACTACGCGCAACTGAACTCGCTTGCCATGGAGAAGATCGGGCTCGACGAAGAAACTGCGCGCCGGGTGGAGAAGGAAGCGGAGAAGACCGCAGGGGGTGGCTATTTCGAGCGGGACGAGAGCGGACAGCTGACCGGTCGCGGCTACCGCATTCCACTGATGTCGTGGTTCTACCGGCAACTGCCTGTTCCCACCTTCGAGGAGCAGGTTGCTTCGACCGCGGCGCTTTCGGAGGAACTCGCACGGCTCGGAATGACGGGCGCGATCGACGGCGGCGGCATCAACTCCGGGCCGGCCTCATACGGCGCGATGTACGAGGCGTGGCGGCGCGGGCTCCTCAGGACCAGGGTGCGCCTCTTCAAACACGCAACCCAGGACGGCATGGAGCAGGAAGACTTCAACGGCTACTTCCGGTTCGAGCATCCACACTCCGGTGACGGGATCCTGAGGGTTTCGGGCCTCGGCGAGGTATTCCTGTGGCGCAGCCATGACCGATTCAATCTCGCCGGCGACATCTCGATCGAAGCCGAGGAGGAGTTGAAGGGTTTGCTGCTCGAAAGCGCGCGCCTCGGCTGGCCGATTCAGATTCACGTGCACTCGGACGAGTTCTACGAGCTTGTCCTACGTGTCTGGGAGGCCGTGCACGAAGTGCACCCGATCGACAGCCTGCGCTGGACGATGGTGCATGCGGAGGCTGTCCGAGAAGAGGACGTGCCTCGGTTCGCCGCGCTGGGTGCGGGAGTGAGCATCCAGTCACTCATGCGCCTCAGCGGCGAGTCGGCCATCGCGGCGTGGGGCGCGGAGCGGATCGCGTCGGCTCCGCCTGTTCGTCGGCTTCTCGAAGCAGGCATACCCCTCGTGCTCGGCTCAGACGCGATGCGCGTTGCGAACTACAACCCCTGGGTGAGCCTGCAGTGGTTCATCACCGGACTCACGGTGCAGGGCACCCCGACGCTCCGGGGCGAGAACCTGCTCTCTCGCGAGGAAGCACTCCGGGGGTACACGCTCGCACCGGCCTGGAACACCTTCGAGGATCATGAGCGAGGGAGCCTTGAGCCGGGCAAGATCGCTGATCTTGCCGTGCTCTCCGAGGACTACTTCGAAGTGCCGGAGGACCAGATCCACCGGATAGTCTCCGAACTCACGTTGCTTGGCGGCGCCACCGTGTGGGACGCCGGCACAATCACCAGTAGCGCATGAAAATGCTTATCGATTGCATCCGCCCGCAGCGGTGAAGTGCCCATATTCAGGGGCCTAGGTCAATTTGACAACTAAGTTATGATGTAGATGTGTGCAATGGATTGCAGAAGTCCGAATATGAAAGTCACAAAGGAAGTGGAAAGCAATGCCAACCTCAATGAAGATCGGCTGGATCGGCGTCGGAAGAATGGGCTACCAGCTCGTCACCCGGCTCCTCGAGGCGGGCTATGACGTCTCGGTATACAACCGGACACGTGCGAAGGCCGAGCCGCTCGCCGAACTCGGTGCCACGATCGTCGACTTTCCCGTGGACCTCGCCGACCGCGATCTCGTATTCAGCATGGTGTCGGCACCGAAGGACCTCGAGCACGTGATGCTGGGCGAGAAGGGGTTGCTCACCGGCACATCGTCGCCGCGAGTCATCGCCGACTCGTCCACAGTCGATGAGGCCGTGAGCGAGAAGATTCGAGTGGCAGCGAAGGCGAAGGGCACCGAACTGCTCGCAACCCCGGTGAGCGGAAACCCGGCCGTTATCGAAGCCGGCAAACTCACTGTGGCGGTATCCGGCCCCAAGGCCGTATTCGAAGAGATTGAGCCCGTGCTGCAGACCTTCGGTCGCGGCGTCACCTGGGTCGGCGAAGGCGAAGCGGCCCGACTCGTCAAGATTGCGCACAACGTCATGCTCGGAGTCGTCACGCAGTGCATGGCCGAGATCACCGTTCTCGCGGAAAAGGGCGGCGTGAATCGCGCGGCGTTCCTCGAATTCCTCAACGACTCGGTCATGGGGTCGACCTTCACTCGATACAAGACACCAGCGATGGTCAACCTTGACTTCACTCCCACCTTCACGATGCCTCTCCTGCAGAAGGACTTCGATCTGGGTCTCGATGCCGCGTACACGCTCGGTGTGCCCATGCCCATCGCGTCGGCGACCAGGCAGATCATCGCGCAGGCGGTTGGCGGCGGAAATACCGAGGAGGACTTCGCGACGCTCATCCATGTAGTGGCGGGCGGCGCCGGGCTGGAGCTGAGGACCGAGAACGCGGACGTCAGCGACGGTTTGGAGCCGGAAAGATGATCAGCGGTGACCGACCCATCGCCGCCCCCGGTCACAGCGCGGTCGACTACGAGGAGCGGGTCGATTTTGAGCGATTGCGGAACTATCGGGTCTCCCGTGCGAAGCAATCACTCGCCTCCAGCGAGTGTGGCGCTTTCCTGCTCTTCGACTTCTACAACATCCGCTACACGACATCGACCTGGATCGGCGGTGCCCTCGGCGACAAGATGACCCGGTATGCGCTGCTCACGCGCGATACGGACCCAGTGCTGTGGGACTTCGGTTCCGCCGTTCGCCATCACAAGCTCTACTCCAAGTGGCTGCCGGACGAGAACTGGCGGGCAGGAATGCTCGGGCTGCGCGGGGCGATCGCACCCAGTGCCGGGCTGATGGAAGCGGCGGTCCGTGAGATCAAGGGACTCCTCGAGGATGCGGGTGTCGCCCATCTGCCGGTTGGCGTTGACATCGTTGAGCCGCCGTTCCTGTTCGAGATGCAGCGGCAGGGACTGACGGTTGTCGATTCCCAGCAGCTCATGCTCGACGCGCGGGAGATCAAGTCCATCGACGAGATCATCTTGCTCAACCAGGCCGCAGCGATGGTCGACGGCGTCTACCAGGACATCGTCGACGTGCTCAAGCCGGGCATCCGCGAGAACGACATTGTCGCGCTTGCCAACAAGCGGCTCTATGAGATGGGTTCGGACCAGGTCGAAGCGGTGAACGCGATCTCGGGGGAGCGCTGCAACCCGCACCCACACAATTTCACGGATCGAATCATCCGCCCGGGCGACCAGGCATTCTTCGACATCATCCACTCATTCAACGGGTATCGCACGTGCTACTACCGCACCTTCGGTGTCGGCAGCGCCACGACAAGCCAGCGAGACGCCTACAAAGTCGCGAGGGAGTGGATGGATGTCGCCATCCAGGCCGTGAAGCCCGGCATCGGCACCGATCAGATCGCGAAGTTGTGGCCGAAAGCCGGCGAGTTCGGGTTCGACAACGAGATGTCGGCGTTCGGACTGCAGTTCGGCCATGGTCTGGGGCTCGGACTCCACGAGCGCCCGATCATCTCCCGGCTCAACAGCATGGACAATCCGGTCGAGATCAAGGCGGGCATGGTGTTCGCGCTTGAGACGTACTGTCCGGCATCCGACGGGTTCTCCGCGGCGAGGATCGAGGAAGAGGTCGTCGTCACCGATGCGGGACCCGTGATTCTGACGAAATTCCCCGCGCAGGAACTCTTCGTCGCCAACGAGTACTGACTGGGGTCACCTTTTCTCCAAGTTGAAAGCGATGATGAACACGATTGCCAGCTTTCACAATCAGGAGCGCACGACACGCAGGCATCCCCGGAGCGGTCGATACCGTTTCCGAGTTTGAGATCTCCAGCATTTACAGGACTTTTCGCGCCAGATTCGCGAAAGTTTGCACCGGTTCAGGGCATCCGCTTTACACGGGGCGGGTGCGGCGTTGTAAAGTGAGACTGAATTTCTCAACGAGGAGGATCGATGGCTACCAGCCCTAGTTCACAGCCGCACGCGGAAGACTTCACTCCCGGTCGACCGATTGTTTTCCGAAACGCGACAGTTCTCACGGTCGACACCGCGGGCGTTACGACTGATCCCGGCGGGATCATTCACGGTGGAGACGTGCACATAGCCGACGACAAGATCGTCGCCGTCGGCAAGTCCCTCCAGGTGCCGGAGGGCACGGTCGAAATCGACGCCACCGGCGGCATCCTGATGCCCGGCATGATCGACACCCATCGCCACATGTGGCAGACCGGGCTTCGCGGCTTCGGAGGCGACTGGGCGCTCAGCCAGTACTTCGTCTTCTACTACCTGCAGCACGGGCAGGTGTTTCGCCCGGAGGACATCTACGCGGGCAACCTGCTGAGTGCACTCGAATCGGTCGACACCGGCGTCACGACAACACTCGACTGGTCGCACGCCCTGCGTACTCCCGAGTACGCGGATGCCGCAGTCCAGGCTTTCAGTGAGATCCCCGGCCGCTTCGTGCTCGCCTATGGCAACTACCTCGGAGCCCCGTGGGAGTGGACCGCCACCAAGGAGTTCAGGGACTGGGTCAAGAAGCACCCGCAGGACGACATGCTCGGACTGCAGCTCGCATTCGATGTGCCGGACTCGGAGGACTTCCCCGAGAAGGCCGCGTTCGACTACGCCGCAGACCAAGGACTGCGCGTCACGTCGCACGTCGGTGTGTGGGGCGCGACGACGGATGTCGGAATCGACCACATGTACAAGGCCGGCGTGATGACCGACCAGATCTCCTATGTGCACGCTGCGAGCCTGTCCCCGGACAGCTACCACAAGATCGCAGCAACGGGAGGGACGGTCTCCGTCTCCACCGAGAGCGAGCAGAGTGCTGGCCAGGGCTACCCGTCTACCTGGGAGATCCGGAAGTACGGCATCCCGGCATCCATCTCAATGGACACGAGCGTATGGTGGAGCGCCGACTTCTTCTCGGCCATGCGCGCAACGCTCAGCGCCGACCGGTCGCGTGATCACCTCGAGGCCCACGCTAAGGGCGAGACGGTCAACGTCAACCAGCTGCGTGCTGAAGACGTCATCTGGATGGCCACAATGGGCGGTGCGAAGACGCTGGGCAGGGAGAACGATCTCGGGTCGATCACACCCGGCAAGAAGGCCGACCTGCTGCTCATCAAGAACGACCAGTCGCCCGCGATGACACCGATTCTCAACCCGACCGCACATGTCGTCTACCAGGCCGGCACGGCAGACATCCACACGGTTGTTGTCAATGGCAAAGTGGTCAAGTACGACGGCAAGCGGATCGGGCTCGACATCGCGCCCGCCCGCGATGCGGTCGCGAAGTCTGTCGAGTATGTGCGCAGCCAGCTCGGCGAGAAGGACTGGGAGGAGGGCATGCACCCGCCGCTCACCCCGACCGAGCGCATCCCGAACCCTTACGGCTACCGGGACGAGTAGTGACATTGCGGGCGATACCCGAACGCAAGCGATGATCGCGCACGTCGCGGTCTTCACGTTCGGTCCGGAGATGACGAAGGAGCGTGCCGACACACTCGCACTCGATTTGCGAGCGATGGCAGCAACGCTTCCGAGCATCAGGCAGTACAGCGCCGGACCGAACCTGAGGATGCGCCCCGACGGAGCCGATTTCGGTGTGATCGCCGTCGTGGAGGACCAGGCGGGCATCGACGCCTACCTGGACTCGCCGGAGCACGTGAGCTTGTCGCGACGCACATCGCGCCGTTCCTCGTGACGCAGGCAGGCAGTGCAGATCGAGCTACCTGACGGCTGGGTGTTAAGCAATAATGAACAGTAGCGTTCAGTAGAGGCCGCAAATACCGTGGAGGAATGCAAATGAACGGGCGATTTGTCGTGCGCAGGGGCGACGAGGCGGAGTACACCGCTCCTGGCGCCCTCGCCCCAGGTTCTGAGGGACTCACCCGCTGGGCCGCCGTCACCGAGGACGACGGGTCGGTGCATACCGGGTTCGGTATCTCCCGGCTCAGCCCCACCGGGTCGGTGCCCACCCATGTGCACTCCTTCGAGGAGAGCTTCCACATCCTCGAGGGGACTGTCATCCTCGTGACACCGGAGGCTACGGTCGAACTTGTCGCCGGCGACTACGGGGTCATCCCAATCGGGGTGCCCCACTCCTGGCACGGCGCAGGCTCGGTCGACGCGGTCTGGTCGGATGTGTTCAGCCCCGTGCCCAGGGCCGCCCACGGTCATGACACCTATCGAGTGCCCGAAATCCCCGCCGGGGATCCTGTGCGAGTGGATGCCCGTGACCCGCGCACCCGCTCCTTCGGCGCGATCACCGCGGAGCAGATGGATCCGAGCCGACAGTCGCAGGAGAATCCTCGCCCAGTCGGCGAGCATGCGCACTGCGCTGCTGGTCTACAGCGGCATCTCACTCAAGATGATGGTCGACTCCGACCTCGGATCGGTGCTCGCGCACGATGTTCATGGTGCAGTACGAGCCCGACGGAAAAGCCGGGCTTCACGATCATCCACTCGAAGAGGCGTACCTGATCATGGATGGCGAAGTCGACGCGACCTTCGACGGCCAGCCGTTCAGGTTGAAGTCCGGCGACATTGCGTGGGCCGGCGTCGGCTGCGTGCACTCCTTCGCGGCGATCGGCAGCCCCGTGCGCTGGCTCGAAACCCAGTCGCCCCAAATGCCCGCACGGCACGCCTATCGGTTCGCCCGCGACTGGAACTATCTAGAAGACAAACTAGGGGAGCAGCAATGACACGCACGACAGTCATCATCGGAGGCACAAGCGGCATCGGCCTCGAGATCGCGAAGGACGCGATCGCGAGGGGCGAGCACGTCGTACTGACCGGCAGGGATGCGGAGGGGGCCAAGGCCGTCGCTGCGAGTCTCGGCGAAGCCGCGACCGGCCTCGCGGTCGACCTTGCCGAGCCGGAAGCCATTGCCGAAAGCCTCGCGAGTGTCGGGAGGGTCGACGCGCTCGTCCTTGCCGCGATCGAACGCGATGCCAACACGGTTCGCGACTACGACATCGCCCGCGCGAGGCGCCTCGTCACCCTCAAGTTGATCGGATACACCGAGACCGTTCACACGCTGCTCGATCGCATGGAGAACAGCGTCAACACGAGCATCATCCTGTTCGGTGGACGGGCCAAGGACGCACCGTATCCCGGCTCGACCACGGTCTCGACGATCAACGGCGGCGTGGAGGGACTGATCATGACCCTCGCGCACGAACTCGCCCCCATTCGCGTCAATGCCATTCATCCCGGCATCATCGGCGACAGTCCGTTCTGGGCGTCGAAGCCGGCTGGCGTACTGGACGCATACAAGTCACGTACCCCCGGCGGGGAACTGGCAACCATGCAGGACGTTGTCGGCGCCGCGCGCTTCCTCATCGACAACTGCGGCGTCTCCGCCACGAGCCTCTATGTGGATCGCGGCTGGCGGGTCACCTGATCGCCAGGGTCTCGACGAGCTCGACCACCGGTATTGGGGCTGATCGAGCGGCCCCGGTGATCGAGCCCGTCGAGATCTCACCGATGGGTAACTCCCGCTCGTGTTCTCTCGCGCGCACTCAGGAGGAGATTTTCACAACCGGTCCGGAATTTCTCCTCCGGTATGCGCCATTCGGGAGTCACCCCTCCTGAGTGCGCCAGCGGTCTCGTCAAACTGCGGGCCGCGACCGACCCGCGACGGTTGCGACGCCGAGCGACGCCGCCGCGAGCGCCAGTGCGAACAGGCCCACGCCACCGTACCCAACAGCCCGCATGACCTGGTCGGCGATCGCGGTCGCGCCGGCGCTCGCGAGAAACGTCGTCGCCATGTAGACGGTGTTGGCCCTGCCCGATTCCGCGGGGTCGACCGACGCGAGAGCATTCGCCTGGCTGGATACCTGCGAGCTGCTCATTCCGAATGAGACGAGGAACAGTCCGGCCAGTACGACCGGCAGCAAATCAGTGAAGACCGCGATGCCCGCGCAACCGAGAATGAGCGCCAGCAGCGAGAGGGGGAGAGCCCGCCGCGTGCCGAGCCGGGCCTGACCCCGCGCGGACGCGACCGTCGCCGCACCGCCGACCAGTCCGGCGATGCCGATTGCAGCCGTCTGGGTCACCGTGAGCCCGAGTTGGGTGATGCCGTAGAGGGTGACCATCGACCAGACAGTGATGAATGCCGAGAAGGCGAGGGCATGGGTGAGGGTCAGCAACCGCAGGGTGCGTGATTTCACGGCGATCGACGGGATGGAGCCGAGAATCGCTGAGTAGCTCGCCGAACTGGGTGCTTTCGAGCCGGGCGCAAAACGGAGGGTGAGCGGGATGCACGCCACCACGACCACGGCGGCCGCAATGAGGACGGTTCGCCAGCCGAGCGGTTCGGCGAACGTTCCGACGAGGGTCCGCACGGTGAACAGACCGATGAGAAGCGAGCCGACAATCACGGCGGCCGTGCGGGCGCGCACCTCGGGCGGCGCGAGCCGGAGTGCAGCAGACACGAGGATTTGCCCGATGGTCGCGGCCGCCCCCGCGACAAACATCATCGCAGTGAAGACGTGGAAACTCTGTGCGAGCGCCGCGAGGATCAGCGCTGCCGCCGTCAACCCAAGCTGGATAGACACCTGTCGCCGGGGGATGACCCGGTCACCGAGTGAGACAAGGAAAACGACCCCGAGCGCATAACCGGCTTGAACGGCGACCGTCGGACCAGAGGAATCGCCGAGCGGAACGCCCAGTTCCTCGGCGGCCAGGGTCTGGATGGGTTGGGGAACGTAAATGATCGCAACGCCGACGGCCGCGATGACCGCCATCGCGGCGACCCGTGCCGGCCAGTTGGCCGAATCGGACTGGTTGCTGCTCATCAGCTCCTTCGGAACTTCGACCACGCGTCAAAGCCGACCGCGAGCAGGATGATCACCCCGAGTGCGATGCCCTGGAAGAGCGGGTCGACCCTGCAGCAACGTGAAGCCGTTGTAGAGCATCGCGATAAAGAGGATGCCGAGCACGGTGCGCCAGATGGCACCCTCACCACCGAGAATCGAGGTGCCACCCACGACGATACCGGCGAGCACCGTGAACGTCAGGGTCGTGGCGATCGCGTCGTTCTCGGGAACCGACGGCGTGCGTGCGAGGTCGATGACGCCAGCGAGACCGGCGGCGAGGCCGGTCAGCGCGAAGGTGGAGATCCGAACGAGGTTGACGCGGATGCCGGCAAGCCGTGCCGCCTCGGCGTTGCCGCCGGCCGCGTAGACGTAGCGGCCGAAGGTGGTGCGCCAGAGGACGATCGCCGAGCACGACGAGCACGACGAACGCGATCCAGGTCGGCAGCGAGACGCCGAGCGGCTTGGTGGTGGCAAGCCATCTGAACTCCTCGACGTCGACACGGATCTGGCCGATGCCCTGCTTGCCGAACTGCGACACGAGCTTCGTCGCGCCCAGGATGATGAAGCTCATCGCCAGCGTCGCGATGAGCGGATTGATCTTGAGGTAGGTGCTGATGACACCGTTCGCGATGCCGACCAGGAGACCGGCGAGCAAGCCCGCGAGGATGCCGAGTGCAGCTCCCAGCTCCCCGCCCACCGTCACGATGAGCGTGCCGCAGATCGACCGCGGTGAACATGTAGGTCGCGCCGATCGACAGGTCGATGCCGCCCGCGATGATGCACGAGAGTGCTCGCCGCCGCGACGATGCAGGATGCCCGACTGCCGGTCGAGCACGTTGCCGATGTTCTGCGCGCTGAGGAACGCGGGGCTGCCGATCGCCAGCGCGATGAACACCGCGAGGAACGGTGCCACGATCGCGACGGAACGCCACGGGATGCGCTGCACGAAGTTCGGGCCGGGCGCGATGCCGGCGGTCACGGGCTGCGAGTTGGGTGTCGTTGCTCATGTGCTCAGTTGCTCTCGCTCGTGATCGGGATCGGCGAATGCCGCGGTGATGATGTTCTCCTCGGTCATGCGCTCGCCCTCGAACTCGCCGACGATCCGCCCGCCGCGGATCACGAGAATCCGGTGGGCGAGGCCGAGCACCTCCTCGACGTCGGAGGAGATGAGGAGCACGCCGATGCCCTGGGCAGCCTGCTCGGCGATGAGGTCGTAGATGGCGCGCCGCGAACCGACATCGACGCCGCGCGTGGGCTCGTCGGCGATGAGGACTTTGCGTGGCCGCTGGAGCGCGCGCGCGAACAGGACCTTCTGCTGGTTTCCGCCGGAGAGGGCTGCGACGCTGCGCCTGTCGTCGCCAGCCACGGTCACGCGATCGAGCATGGCCCGTGCCTCATGCCGTTCCCTCGCCTCCAGCACCCAGCCGTTTGGAGCCAGTTCGGTCAGGTTCGACAGCGTAACGTTCTGGCGGATCGGCCGACCGAGCACGAGTCCCTGCTGCTTGCGTGATTCAGGGATGAGGAAAATACCGCGACGCAGGGCCCCGACGATCGAGGGCGGGCAGTCGACGCCATCGACCTCCACGGTGCCGGAGAAGCGACGGGTCGCGCCGTAGATGGCGTGGGCGATCTCGCTGCGGCCCGCTCCGACGAGTCCCGCGAGCCCGACAATCTCACCCGGACGGACGCGACAGCGAAACGCCGTTGACCCCTGGTGCCGTCAGGTCCGTCACAGAAAGCACATCCTCGGCACCCGTCGGGGCTGGCGACTTGTGGCGGGAACACCGAGCCGAGCGTTCGGCCGAGCATCCCCTCGATGAGGGTCGCCTCGGTCTCGTCGGCGGCGGGTGCCGTGCGGATGAGGTGGCCGTCACGCAGGATCGTGACGGTGTCGCAGAGCTCGAGCACCTCCGACAGGAAGTGCGAGATCAGCAGCACCGTGTGACCGGATGCCGCGAGCTGGCGTACGACGCCGTGCAGCAGCTCCGTGTCGTGGGCAGAGAGAGCAGCGGTCGGCTCGTCCATGATGATGAGCGACGCGCCGCGTGCGAGGGCGCGGAGGATCTCGACCTTCTGCTGGTCGGCGGTGCGCATCGAGCCGACGAGGGTGTCGGGGTCGAGGGTCGAAGCCGGTGCGCCGGGCGAGGGCGAGGTACGCCGCCCGCAGCTTGCGGCGGTTCGACCCAACCGAGCGTGCGGGGCTCCCGCCCGAGGAAGACGTTCTCGGCAACGGAGAGCCCGGGGACGAGGGCGAGTTCCTGCGCGATCGCCGCGATGCCTCGGTCGAGAGCCTCGCGGGGGGTGCTGAAGCTCTGCTCCTCGCCGTCGACGAGCAAGCGCGCCGGTGTCGGCCGTGTAGATTCCGGCGATGATCTTGCTCAGCGTAGACTTCCCCGCCCCGTTCTCGCCGACAAGGGCGTGCACGGATCCGGGTTGCAGCCGCAGATCGATGTCAGAGAGCACGGGCAAGCCGCCGAAGGACTTGCCGACGCCCCGCAGCTCGATGAGGAGCTGCGGGGCGTCGGCAGTTGCCGGGTCAGTCGGCACTGATTAGCCGACCCACTCGCCAGTGAACTGGCTAGCCGTGTCCTTCGTGATTACCCCGTTGTTCGGGAAGCCGGCGAACGGGTCGACGTCACCGTGGTCGTTGCCGTTGCGAAGCGCGTCGATGAGCGCCTCCATCCCGAGGCGACCGTCGGTGGCGGGAGCCATGCAGCACGTTGGCGAAAACGATGCCGTCAGCGACGTGCTGCTGGCCCCAGATCGATCCGCCGTAGCCGACGAGCAGGTAATCGGTCAACGACTGGCCCGCAGCCTCGATCGCCAGCGACGGCACCCTGGAGCCCCTGGTCGGACGTGACGATGAGATCGATGTTCGGGTTGGCGGTGAGGATGTCGGCGACGGCGGTCTGCGCCGCGGCCGGGTTGTAGAAGGTCTCGCCCTCGGCGACAACCGTCACCGGGGTTCCAGCCGTCACCTCGTTGAAGGCATCCCATAGCGCGATGCTCGATGGCCGAGGTCTTCAGGTCGTGCAGGAACGCGACGTTGCACGGGTCGAGGTTCTGCGACGCGCACGCGTCCACAGTCTGCTCACCGAGCTTCTCGCCGAGGATCGAGCGCGACGAACACGACGTTCGCCGAGAGCCCCTCGAGCTGGGTCGCGCCGGTCGTGAAGTCATCGCCGAGGATCTGGTCGATGTTCACGACGGTGATGCCCGCGTCGATTGCAGCCTTGACCGACATCGTAGATGGCGGGGCCGTAGACCGGCTGGGCGATCATGCCGTCGTACTGCCCAGACGCGATGACGTCCTGGATCAGGGTGGCCTGGAGACCGGGGTCGAGGTTGCCGTCGAACACGGTGATCTCGGCGTTGTTCTCGTCCGCGATGCGCTGCGCCTCGGCGAGCATGGGCTCGTCATAGGTGTTGGCGACGGCGAACGAGATGTAGGCGACCTGGAGCCTCTCATCGCCGGCCTCACCCTCAGCAGGAGCTGGCGTTGAACATGCCGCAAGCGCGAGCGCCGCAGTGCTCGCTGTGGCGATGGCGAGCAAGCGGCGGAACCGCCGGGATTGTGATTGCCTCATCTGATTTCTCCTTTGAAACCGCTACTGGGACCGGAGAAGGACAAGGGGTCTCCGGCTGGTGCTATTAAGCCACACTATACACATTCGTGTATTCACAGTGAAACGGTTGTAGCCAGACTGCAACCATTCAATTTCCCGCTGATGAGCTCGTCGAAATTCCGACGTGCTCTATGCGCCCCACTCTGCAGGGGGCGTGAGTCGGCCCTCGGCGAAGTGCCAGTATTCGCGGAGTTCTGAGCAAAGACCGTCCTCATTGAAGCGCAGAAGAAATTCCCCAGCGAGTGTGACATCGGCACCACCGTTCGTCATCGTGACCCACCACTCGACGGCGGCGTGCTGCCCTGAGACCACGAGTATTCCGTACTGCAACTCGACATCTGACTGTGTGGCGGTGACCCGTGCCCAGTAGTCGCGAATACCCTCGCGGCCAGCAAACGCCTCTGCGTATGGCTGTTCAACATAGCGGGCGTCCTCTGTGAACAGTTCAGCCACGGCGTCCGGGTCGCGCTGGACCCAGGCTTCCCGGTATCCCTCTAGCCACTCCGCGATTCGCGCACTCATGTTGCCTCACTTCTCGACACTGAACAGTAATGGTTCACAGCGTGGCGCGTGATTGCACGTTATGCAAGCCTGAGCGAGGCGTGGCTGGGCTGCTACAGCTTGTCCATCGCGCGCAGCACATCGACCGCCGAGGAGAGCGGAGTGCCTGCTATTCCCTGCTCTCGAGCGGGAGCGGCTGGCATCGATTGGTTCTGCTGGCGTCGACCGACCACGAACCACACGCCGCGCGCCGGGGTGTTTCCGTGATTGAAGTAGAGGTGCGGGCGCACTGAGTCGAGATGAAGCGAATCGCCAGGGTGGAGTACGTAGCTGTCGAAGTCGAGCTGCAGGGTGAGCTCGCCCTCCATCAGATAGGCGTACTCGACGCCCGCGTGCCGCATGAGCCGCCCCTCGATCGAACTCGAGGCGCCGGGCTCATAGGTGACCAGGAGTGCGTCGGCCTGCCCGCCTTCGCCCATCGCCAGGCGTTCCCACCGGACGCCGTTCTCCATCTCAAGAACCGCGTTCTCCTCTGCGCGCTGCACGGGCCGCGACGAGGACGAACTCTGCGGTGCAACGGGAGCGGGAGTACCCGCCGGCGTGGGCACAACGCCGAGCAGATCGTCGATCGAGATGCCGAGATGGCTCACGAGAGCATAGAGCGTCGAGACGGACGGCTGGGTCTTGCCGGTCTCCACCTGGGAGATGAGGCTCGCGGATACACCCACCGCCTGGGCGACGCTTCGCAGGCTCATTCCCCTTTGGAGGCGAGCCTCCCGCAATCGCGCGCCGGTGTTCTGCGCCTTCATGCGTCCTCCATCCCTGGTGCGAGTACCCCCGGCAGTGCCGCGGATCCCGCCTTCGGGAATCTCGTGAGGCTGAGGATACCACCGCTCTGCCGCTGTCTGAGCAAGCACAGCAAGCCGCAGACCACGTACTCGTGACTACTCGCATCCGTTCTAGCGTTAATCTAGACTATACAGCGATGTGGCTCGGCTGAACGGGTCACGGCATTCGGAGAGGACGCCATGAAGAACACGGGCACCACAGGAACGAACGCGGTCGATTGGGAAGCACGCATCGACTTCGATCGTCTGCGGTCCGAGCGTCTTGCGCGCGCTCAAGGCCGAACTCGACCGGTCTGAGCTGGGTGCACTACTGGCATTCGACTTCTCGAACATCCGTTACATGACCGCGACCCACATCGGTACCTGGGCGATGGACAAGCTCATTCGCTTTAGTCTGCTCACGCGAAACACCGACCCGATCTCATGGGATTTCGGATCCGCAGCCAAACACCACAAGCTGTACAACCCGTGGCTCGACACGACGACGGCCGAGATGGATGCCGACCCCCACGCTCCCCACGAGGGCACGAGCCGCCCGCGACTCGAGAGCGGTGCCCGCGCTGGCATCTCCACGCTCCGCGGCGCCTTTCCTCCCGACGCTGAAATCGCGCAGGGATTGGCGCGCAAAATCAAGCGAGAACTGGAGAAGTTCGGGCTCGCTGACCAGCCGCTCGGAGTTGACGTCATCGAGTTGCCCATCCTCTTCGCGCTGCAGAACGAGGGCATCCAGGTTGTCGATGGCCAGCAGGTCTTCATGGAGGCTCGCCGTATCAAGACCGGCGACGAGATCCGCCTCCTCACGCAGGCTGCATCGATGGTGGATGCCGCGTACGAGGAGCTTTACGCCTTCCTCCGGCCGGGGGTCCGGGAGAACGAGGCTGTCGGGCTCGTCTCGAAAGTTCTCTATGACCTCGGGTCAGAGTATGTGGAGGGGGTCAATGCGATTTCCGGTGAGCGCTGCTCGCCTCATCCGCACGTGTTCTCCGACCGGTTGATCAGGCCGGGCGACCCGGCGTTCTTCGACATTCTGCACAGTTTCAACGGCTATCGCACGTGCTACTACCGCACCTTCGCGGTCGGGTCGGCGAGCTCGGCGCAGAAGGACGCCTACACGATAGCCCGGGAATACATGGACCGCGCGATCGCCCTCGTCAAGCCCGGCGCGACCACCGCCGACATCGTGAAGGTGTGGCCGACAGCGCAGGAATTCGGTTTCGCTGACGAGGAGGCCGCGTTCGCACTGCAGTACGGGCACGGCGTCGGCCTGTCGATTTGGGAGAAGCCGATCTTCTCGCGGCTGGTCTCGCTCGACCATCCCGAGGTGATTGAGGAGGGCATGGTCTTCGCCCTCGAAACCTACTGGCCGTCGAAGGACGGCTGGGGCGCTGCGCGCATCGAGGAAGAGGTCGTCGTCACGGCAGAGGGGTGCGAGGTCATCACGAAGTTCCCGGCGGAGGAACTGCTCGTCGCCGGCCAGCGCTACTACGCGGTAGGTGGAGTGCTCAACTCCACGCGTGACTCCCAGTCGCACCTCAACACCCCCGCGGGTCGCGGCGAGAGCTGACTCGCGGGTGAGGTCTCGACGCTCGACCTGCTAACGGCGCCGGGTCACCTCGGCGACCGCTGACCAGTCGAGTTCGGTGAGTTCCGCGTCGGCGAGCGCGAGTTCGAACCGGTTGCGCAGCACCGGTGCGGTGGGGAGCTGCACACCGTTCTCGGCGGCGAGGTCCTCGGCGAGGCCCAGGTCTTTGAGTCCCAGTTCCATCGCGAAACCTGGCGGGCTGTAGCGCTTTTCCGCGATCATCGAGCCGTACCCGGTGTAGACCGGCCCCGCGAACAGCGTGTTCGAGAGCAGCTCAACGAAGTCGGTGGCGTCGATGCCCTGCGACTCGACGAGGGTGACACTCTCGGCCATGGCCTGCAGGGCGTGCAAAATCGTGAAGTTCATCGCGATCTTCGCAACGTTGGCGCGTCGGGGCTGCTCCCCGAAACGCCAAATCCGCGCGCCGAGGATCTCCAGCAGGGGAGTCACCGTGGCGATAGCCGCATCCGGTCCGGCTGCGATGAGATTGAGGTTGCCCGCGGCGGCGACCGTGGGTCGGCCCAGAACCGGGCATGCCACGTAGGTGACACCGGCCTCGCGATGCACGCCCTCCAGTCGGTCACTCGCCTCGGCCGAAATGGACGCCATACAAACGTGGATGCGACCCGCTTCGCCACCGAGGTTCTCGGCGGTGAGCACCGCTTCCGCCGCCGTGTCGTTGGCGAGCATGGAGAACGACACGGGGGCAGCGAGCGCTTCCGAGGCGGAGGTGGCGCGCGTCGCTCCGGCCGCGACCAGTTCGTCTGCGGCTTCGGGGGACCGGTTCCAGACCGCGAGCTCCTGCCCGCCCTCAAGGAGCCGGCCAGCCATGGCGCTGCCCATGTTGCCCAGTCCGAGGAACCCGATGGTCGTCATGTCACGCCTTCCAGACCGTCTTGAGGTTGCAGAACTCGCGGATGCCCGCGGCCGCCAGCTCGCGGCCGTAACCGGAGTCCTTGATGCCGCCGAACGGCAGCTCCGGGTACGAGACCGTCATCCCGTTGATGAACACCGCGCCGGCGTCGAGCGCGGCAGACGAAGTACTCCTCGTCGTCCGGCATCGGTGGTCCACACCGCCGAGCTGAGCCCGAAGGTCGTCTGGTTGGCGATGCGCACGGCCTCGTCCCGGTCCGCCACCCGGTAGAGCGACGCGACCGGGCCGAACGCCTCCTCGAGCACGAGCCGCATGCCGTCGGTCAGGTCCGGCAGATCACCGTGGGCGCGTAGAACCAGCCCGGACCGTCGGGGGCGCTGCCGCCCGTGAGCACCGTGGCGCCCTTGGCGACGGCGTCGTCGACGAGCTCGGCGAGATCATCGCGGCCCGATTCGGTGGCCAGCGGGCCGACCTGGGTCGACGTCGTCCATCGGGTCGCCGACGACGACGCGCGGCCATCTTCTCGCTGAACAGTCGCGCGAACTCGTCGTAGACGTCCGTGTGCACGATGAAGCGCTTGCCCGCGATGCACGACTGGCCGTTGTTGGCGATGCGCGCCGTCACCGCCGTCGTCGCCGCCGCTTCGAGGTCGGCGCTCGGCATCACGATGAACGGGTCCGACCCGCCGAGCTCGAGCACGGCCTTCTTGATCTGCTCACCAGCGGTGGATGCCACGGACCGGCCCGGCCGGCTCGGAACCGGTGAGCGTGACCGCCTTGACCCGGCGGTCCTTGATCACCGCTTCGACCTCGCGCGAGCCGATGAGCAGCGTCGTGAACGAGCCCTCGGGGAAGCCGCCGCGCGTGAAGAGCGCGTCGAGGTAGAGCGCCGACTGGGGCACGTTCGACGCGTGCTTGAGCACGCCGGCGTTGCCGGCCATGAGGGCGGGCGCGGCGAAGCGGATGACCTGCCAGAGCGGGTAGTTCCACGGCATCACCGCGAGCACCACGCCGAGCGGCTCGTAGCGCGTCCACGCGCTGCGTCGCGTTGACGCTCGACGGGTCGTCGAGTCGTTCGTCCGCGAGGAACTCCTCGGCGTGGTCGGCGTAGAAGCGCATGCCCTTCGCGCACTTGAGCACCTCGCCGCGCGACTGCGCGAGCGGCTTGCCCATCTCGATGGTGATGAGGGTGGCGAGGTCGCTCGACGTCCGCCTCGAGCAGGTCGGCGCTCGCGCGCATCCACTTCGGCCCGCTGTTCGAAGCTGTGCGCGCGAAGCGTCTTCGTCGCCGCATCCGCGAGGGCCAGGCGACGTTCGACCTCGTCGGCGGAGTGCGGTTCGAAGTCGCGGACGGTTTCTCCGGTGGCGGGGTTGATGGTGGCGATAGCCATGATGTGCCTCTTTCGTGTTGGGTGTCGTAGTCGAAAACTTCTGGGTGTCGGGCGAGCTGCAGGCGCGTGCGCCGGATATGCCCGGCGAGCACGCCCTCGGCGGCATCCGGGTCGTTCGTCCCTGATCGCGGCCGTGATCATGTGGTGCTCGTCGTGCACAATGCGCCTGCTGTGCGAATCGAGCAGCAGCGTGTACGCCCGACGGTAGTGCTGGGTTGTGTTCCACAGGCGCTGCACGAGATCGCCGAGTACGGCCGTCGTCGCCGGCTCGTAGCGACAACTGGTGGAATTCGCGATCGAGTCGCAGGAACTCCTCCACGTCATCGCCTCGCTCCATCTGCCGCGACAGGTCGTCGAGGCGGGCGATGCGGTCGGCGTCGATGTGCGGCATCGCGTAGCGCAGCAGCAGCGGTTCGACCCGCTCGCGGGTCTGGTAGACCTCTTCGCATTCGGCAAGGCTCAACCGTGAAACCCATGCCCCGGCATTGGCAACGAGGGTGACAAGGCCGTCCGCTTCGAGGGTGCGCAGCGCCTCGCGCACCGGGAGCCTGCTTGCGCCGAACCGCGCCGCGAGGTCCTCCTGGCGGATGCGCGCCCCCGGCTGGTATTCACCGCTCAGGATCGCCTCGCGCACGCTGTCGGAGATGCGCGCGCTCGCGTTTCCGTCACGCGTCGCGGGAATGGTCATGGTCAATTGTGGCTCACGCGGCGGGGTCCGCCGGATGCCAGAGCTTCACGGGCGACTCCCGCTCATAGGCTTTCCCGCCCGGAAAACTCACGAGTTCGAACTGCATACCCCACGGCGACAGGAAATAGAGCCAGCGCTGGCCCTCAGCTGCCTGCCGACTCGCAACCGGCTCACCCATGATCTCGACGCCCTTGGCGCGCAGATACTCGACCGCGGCATCCATGTCGTCAACGTAGAGCGCGAGGTGGTGTCCGCCGATGTCGGAGTTCCGCGGCTGCTGCGCCTGACCGTCGGCGGAGTCGTACTGGAACACCTCGAGGTTCGCGCCGCTGCGAAGGCGGTAGAAGCGGATCTCCCTGATCTCGGTTCGCGGATGCACTCCGATCTGCACGCGCATCCACTCATCGTCCGCACTCTTCTTTCCGAGTGTGTAGACGTGCACGGCGCCCAGTACGCCAACCAGAAACGCTTCGGCCTCGTCGAGATCGGGCACCGTGAACCCGATGTGGTCGATTCCGCGGATGCCGGGAATTCCTTCCTGCATGCGTCCTCCTTTGCTTCAAGATTGGATTCATTATGCCGCGAAACGGACGAGAATGGCGAGAAGTTCGCCGAGAAACTGATGACATTGGATGCAATCACGGCTATTCTGTGTGATTACGACAGACGGAAGAGACGTGAATGCCGAAACAACGACGTTTGGAAACCGGCCAGCCCTGGGTGCAGTTGAGCACAACCGCGGCCGACTGGAAAGCGGCTGACCCCGCACTGCTCGGCACCATGCTCAGCCAGTTGCATCTCATTCGCGCATTCGAGGAGACCGTGCTCGAGCTTGCCGGCGAGGGCCTCGTGCACGGCCCCGCTCACTCGAGCATCGGCCAGGAAGGCGGCGCAGTCGGTTCGATCGTGGGCTTAAGTTCAGCGGATGCCGTAAACGGCTCACACCGCGGACACCACCAGTTTCTCGCGAAGGCACTCACCCACGTGTCCGGGGGCACCATTGACCCGGCCACACTCGTCTCCGCTGAGATCCAGGCCGTGCTGCAACGAACCCTCGCCGAAATTCTCGGACTCGCCCAGGGCTACTGCCGAGGTCGTGGCGGGTCAATGCACCTGCAGTGGTTCGAGGCGGGCGCACTCGGCACGAACGCCATCGTCGGTGGCGGAGCTCCCATGGCCACGGGCAACGCCTGGGCGCAGAAGCACTCCGGCACCGACAACGTGACCATCAACTACTTCGGCGACGGGGCCAGCCAGATCGGTTCCGTACTCGAGTCGATGAACCTCGCCGCGACCTGGAAACTTCCGGTCATGTTCTTCATCGAGAACAACCTGTACGCCGTCGCCACTCGCGCGGACGAGATCAGCGCCGACCCGCGCTTCTCGGTGCGCGGGCAGGGATTCGGCATCCCGTCCTGGCGCGTCGACGGCATGGATCCGCTCGCCGTGCACCTCGCGACGAAACTCGCCGAGGAGCGCATGCGCTCGGGCGAGGGACCGGCGATCATCGAAGCCGAGGTCTACCGCTTCTTCCACCAGAACGGCCCGTACCCCGGCAGTGCGTTCGGCTACCGGACGCGTGAGGAAGAGGCGGAATGGATCGCGAGAGACCCCGTGACGCGGGTGGGTCGCGAAATGCAGGAACTGGGGCTCATCGACGAAGCGGGCATCGAGGCGGTGCGCACCCAGGCGGTCGACGCAATGAGCGCGGCCGTCGGGGAGCTCACCGAACCCGACCCGGAGGCAGAGGGCAAGCGTCGCATCCGCCCGGAGCTCTGGCCGAATGCCGACTTCGTCGACATCGGAGTTCGCGGTGATGCGGGCGAGCTCGAGGGGCTGCGCACACTCGATCCGCTCACCGACACCAGCGAGCGCACGCCCATCAAGTTCGTGGATGCCGTCGCCGCGGTCATGGATCACCGCATGTCGGAAGACGAGCGCATTGTCGTGATGGGCGAAGACATTCACAGGCTGAAAGGTGGCACCAACGGTGCGACCAAGGGTCTCGCCGAAAAGTTTCCGGAGCGCGTGCTCGGCACCCCGATCAGTGAGAACGCGTTCACGGGGCTCGGTGCGGGCCTGGCGCTCGACGGCCGCTTCCGGCCCGTCGTGGAGTTCATGTACCCCGACTTCATGTGGGTCGCGGCCGACCAGGTTTTCAACCAGATCGGCAAGGCCCGTCACATGTTCGGCGGGGACAACCCCGTGCCGCTCGTACTGCGCACGAAGGTCGCGATGGGCTCGGGCTACGGCTCCCAACACCTCATGGACCCCGCCGGCATCTTCGCGACGAGCCCCGGCTGGAGGATCGTCGCCCCGTCGACGGCCGCCGATTACGTGGGCCTCATGAACGCGGCACTCGCGCTCAACGACCCGGTTCTCGTCATCGAGCACGTCGACCTGTATGGCGAGAAGGACGAAATCCTTGAGGGCGACCTCGACTACATCATCCCTCCCGGCACCGCCGCGCTTCGCGCCACCGGAACCGAGGCAACCGTCATCAGTTATCTCTCCATGGTGCGTCACTGCGCCGAGGCGATCGACCAGCTCGGCGCCGACGTCGACCTGATCGACCTGCGCTGGCTGGACCGGGCATCCATTGACTGGCACACCATCGGCGAAAGCGTGAAGAAGACCAACGCCGTGCTCATCGTCGAGCAGGGCGCGAAGGGCACCTCGTACGGCGCGTGGCTCGCGGATGAGATCCACCGCCGCTACTTCGACTGGCTCGACCAGCCGGTCGCGCGGGTCACCGGAACCGAGTCGTCGCCGTCAATCTCCCGCGTGCTGGAGCGGGCGGCGATCGCCCGCACGGAAGAGGTCGTCGCCGGGTTGAAGGCCGTGCTCGACAACCGGGGCGGTGCCTGATGGCAACGACGATCCGCATGCCCGAGGTGCTCGCCAATGCGACCGAGGCCGCGATCCAGGCCTGGCTCGTTGCGGTGGGCGACGAGGTCGCAATCGGCCAGCCGCTCGCGGAAATCGAAACCGACAAGGCGGTCGTCCAATACGCTGCCGAGACGGCGGGCACGGTGCTGCAGTTGCTCGTTCCCGAAGGCGAGTCAGTGGATGTCGGCAAGCCCATCGCGATCGTCGGCGCGCCCGGAGAGACGCCCCCTGCCTCGCCCGAGGATGTGGATGACTCGGCCGCGGCCCAGGTGCTGCCCGACACCGAGGGCAGCGAAGACGGCCTGCTCGAGGGCGGCGACCTTCCCGCTGCAGAACCGCAGCGGGAGCCCGACCGGGAGCCGGACGAGGCCAACACAACCGGTCGGCGCTTCATGAGTCCGCTCGTGCGGCGTCTCGCCCGGGAGCACGGCCTCGACCTCGACGGCGTCAAGGGCACGGGCCCGGAAGGCAGGATCGTCCGCAGGGACATTGAGCCGATGCTCACGGGCGAACGCGCTGCCGCGCCGTCGCCAGCACCTGCACCCGCAGCGTCGGCCGAGGCGGAGCTCGTACCGCACAGCCGTATGCGCAAGGCCATCGCGCGCCGTCTGACGGAGAGCAAGAACACGGTTCCGCACTTCTACCTCATGGCCGACTGCCGGGTCGACCGGCTGCTGGAGCTGCGCCGTCAGATCAACGAGCCAGGAACCGTCAAGGTGTCGGTCAACGACCTCGTCGTCAAGGCGGTCGCGGCCGCGTTCGCCGATGTTCCCGAGGCGAACGTCACCTGGAGCGACGAGGGGATGCTGCGGCACTCATCCGTGGACATCGCGATAGCGGTGTCCGTCGACGACGGTCTGGTGACCCCGGTTCTGCGCGGGGTGGACACCCTGTCGCTCACCGATGTCAACGCGGGCATTGCCGAGTTGGCCGAACGCGGCCGCGCGGGCAAGCTGCGCCAGCACGAACTCGAGGGCGGCAGTTTCGCGGTGTCGAACCTCGGCATGTACGGAACGAAGGAGTTCAGCGCGATCATCAACCCGCCGCAGTCTGGCATCCTCGCCGTGGGCGCGGCGCGCCGCGAGCCGGTCGTCGAGGGTGACGAGCTTGTCGCGGGCACGGTCATGACCGTGACGCTGTCAGCGGATCACCGAGCGCTGGACGGCGCCCTCGCTGCGCGCTGGCTCGCGGCCTTCGTGAAACGCATCGAGAACCCGATCACGATCCTGGTTTAGAACCCCGGTGATCGAGCTTGTCGAGATCCGGTGATCGAGCTTGTCGAGATCCGGTGATCGAGCTTGTCGAGATCTCACATACGAGTTGCGGTCTCGACAGGCTCGACCACCGGTGTCTCGACAGGCCGACCACCGACGCTTCAAGCGCAACGAGAAGGTCGGCCATGAGATCGTCGACGTGTTCGAGCCCGATGGAGAGCCGCACGATTCCGCCGCCCGGCTTCGCCTCGGCGATCACGGGCCGATGCGTCAGGGAGGCCGGGTGCTGCACGAGTGAGTCGATTCCACCCAGCGACACCGCGTGGGTGATCAGCCGGCACGCTTCAGTGAACCGCGCGGCGGCCTCGTAACCGCCCGCCAATTCAATGGTGACGAGTGAACCGGCGCCCGCGGTCTGCGTTCCGATGAGTCCGTGCGGATCCTGTCCGGGCAGCCCTGGGTAGAGCACTCTCGAGAGGGCCTCGTGACCATCGAGTCGCCGTGCGATCTCGCCCGCAGTCTCCTGTTGGGCGCGCACCCGCACGGGCAGCGTGCGGAGCCCGCGGTGCAGCAGGTATGCGGCGAACGGGTGCAGGAGCGCACCTGTGAGCGCCCGCACCTGGCGCAGCCGGGTCACCCACTCCTGGTTGGTCGCGGCGACGCCCCCCATAACGTCACCGTGACCACCCAGGTATTTCGTCGCGCTGTGCAGCACGATGGTCGCCCCCAGCTCGAGCGGCCGTTGCAGCACGGGCGTGGCGAAGGTGTTGTCGACAACCACCGGCACGTCCCCAGCCGCCGTCACAATGCGGCGGATGTCGGCAAGTTCAAGAGTCGGGTTGGCCGGTGTCTCGAGAATGACGAGCCCGGTGTCGGGTCGGATGGCGTCGGCGACGGTGTCGGCGGTGCACCAGGTGACAGTCGTGCCGAGCAGGCCGCTCTCCAGCACGTGGTCGGTGCCTCCGTACAGCGGACGCAGGGCGACGATGTGCGGCTTGCCCGCGCTGACGGTCGCGATGAGGCAGGCGGTGAGCGCGGCCATACCCGTGGAGAAGGCGACGGCACCCTCGGCGCGCTCAAGCGCGGCGAGCCCGTCTTCGAAGCGGGCGACCCCCGGCTGCCAGAGCCGCTGGTAGACGGAGGATTGCCCGGGCAGCGGATCGCCGCCGGTCGCGAGTTGCTCGTACGCCATGCCGCCGGACTCGACCCCGTAGAGCGGGTTGGTGGTCGACAGGTCGATCGCGGGTACGTGCTGGCCGAGTTCTCGCAGCCCCTCCATCCCGGCGTGGACGGCAAGGGTCTCGAGGTGCGCTTCGTCGGGCTGCATGGCATCAGGAAAGCAGAATCTTCAGTGAAACTCAATCGAGATTGAAGCTCGCCCCACTATTGTTAGCTCAGTCGAAGATTCTGCGAAAAGTGAAGGAACCGAACACTATGGTCTCGAATCATCCACCGCACCTCGACGCGACGGATCGAGCGCTGCTCAAGGCGCTGAGCGCCAACGCCCGCATGTCGGGTGCGTCACTCGCGGCATCCATCGGCATCGCAGAGTCGACGGTGTCGCTGCGCATGAAGCGACTGCAGGCTGACGGCTACATTCGCGGGTACCACGCCGACATCGACGTGGCCGCGCTTGGCGCAAGCCTGCAGGCGCTCATCGCCGTGAGACTGACCGAGCACATGAAAGACCAGGTGGATGCCTTCCGCCAGGCGGCGGTGACCTGGCCGGGGGTGCTGTCGCTGTTCCACATGGGGGGAGCGGATGACTACCTGCTGCACGTCGTCGCGTCGAACGCGGTCGAGCTGCGCACCTTCGTGCTCAAACACCTGGCCGGGCATCCTGCCGTGGCCCACACGGAGACCAACCTCATCTTCGAGCACGCGCAGGGGCAGGGACTCGAACACCTGCTCACACCTTGAGGCGCCAGTCCTCATCATCCGCGCCGTCATCGCCGACTATGTCGGTCGGCAGCGTAATGGCGCCCGTTGGCGGATTGATGACGGTCGCCTCATCGCGGCGGTGGCGAAGCACGGTGTCGATGTAGGCCGACAGCGCCTCCGCGAGCGGGACATCCCTGCTCTCCTCCTGCGACATGAACCACCGGTGGTCGAGCAACTGGTGGAACATTTCGGCCGGTTCGAGCTTGCCGCGCAGCTCCATCGGAATGGCGCGCACGACCGGCTCGAACACGGTGGCCAGCCACTCGTGGGCGACCATCTCCTCGTCGAGGCCCACCTTGTCGAACGTCACGGTGTACGAGTCGAGATCGTTGAGCAGGCGCCGGGCCTGGTTCTCCTGGGCGTCGAGCCCGGTCAGACGGAGCAGGCGGCGCTGGTGGTGTCCGGCATCCACCACCTTGGGCTGGATGATGACCTGGGTTCCCGTGTCGTTGGTCTTGATCGCGAGCTCTTCGATGTCGAAACCCAGATGGTTGAGGCGTTCGACCCGCTGGTTGATGCGCCAGCGCTCCGACTGGTCGAACTGTTCCGCGCCGGTCAGCTCGACCCAGAGGCTGCGATAGGCCGCAACGATGCCGCTTGAGATCTCGATCGGATCGATGTCTTCCGGCAGGCGGCCGCCGGCCTGCAGGTCCATCAACTCGCCCGCGATGTTGATTCGTGCGATCTCGAGGTCGTTCTCCCGCTGGCCGTTCGAGAGTTTCGAGTACAACTGGCCGGTTTCGGCGTCAACGAGGTACGCCGCAAACGCGCCCGCATCGCGGCGGAACAGAGTGTTCGACAGGGATACATCGCCCCAGAAGAAGCCGACCACATGCAGCCGCACGAGCAGCACGGCGAGGGCGTCGACGAGGCGGGTCACCGTGTCGGGTCGAAGACTCTGCGAGTAGAGCGCACGGTAAGGCAGCGAGAACTTCAGGTGCCTCGTGACGAGCACAGACTCGAGCGGCTCGCCCGCGTCATCCGTTCGGTTGGTGATCACGGCAACCGGATCGACGCAGGGAATATCCATTCGCTGAAGAGTGCGCAGCATCTCGTACTCGCGCTTGGCGAACTCCTCGGAGGTCTCCTTGACGGCGATGACATACCCGCTCAGGTGCGCGAAACGCACGATGTGCCGCGAGATACCCTTCGGCAGTGCGGCGATCGTGTCGTCCGGCCACAACTCCAGTGGCAGGTTCCAGGGCAGGTCGAGAAGCGCCGGATCGACGATCGCCGAGGTGATGTTGAGGGAACCGCTCACTGTTGATTCCTTCCTGGTCGGCGCCCAGCGTCGACTCCGCAGTTGTGCCGGGTTAGGGGCGCTGCCCACCCTGCACAAGTGCGGAGTCAACGAGACAACGGGGTTTCAACCCGCTGCGGAAACTAAGCGACGACAACCTCGCCGACACGGGCGCCCGACTCGACGTCGAAGAGGTGAACGTGGCCTTCCTTCGGAAGGATGTGCACCTGCTCGCCGGCCATCGGGTGGCTGCGGCCGTCAACACGAACACAGAAGTCGACGCGCACGCCGTGCACGTCCGCGTGCCCGTAGAGGTTTCCGTCGGCACCGAGTTCCTCGATGACATCCACCTCGACCGCGAGGCCGTCGCCCTTGGCGGCAACCGTCACGTCTTCGGGGCGAACGCCAACCGTGACCTGCTTCGACTTGAGCGCGGAAAGCGTGCCGCGGTCGACCTTGATCGGGTGGTTGCCGAACATGACTCCGTCCGCGGTGAGGTCGGCCTGGAACAGGTTCATCGCGGGCGAGCCGATGAAGCCGGCGACGAACACGTTGTTCGGGCGCTCGTACAGGTCGCGGGGCGTTCCAACCTGCTGGAGGATGCCGTCCTTGAGCACCGCGATGCGGTCGCCCATCGTGAGCGCTTCGGTCTGGTCGTGGGTGACGTAAACGGTCGTGACGCCGAGGCGGCGCTGCAGTGAAGCGATCTGGGTGCGGGTTTGCACGCGCAGCTTGGCGTCGAGGTTCGACAGCGGCTCGTCCATGAGGAACACCTGCGGCTGGCGCACGATCGCGCGGCCCATGGCAACGCGCTGGCGCTGGCCACCGGAGAGCGCCTTCGGCTTGCGGGCAAGGTACGGCTCGAGGTCGAGCAGCTTCGCGGCCTCGAGTACGCGGCTGGCACGCTCATCCTTGTTGACACCGGCGATCTTGAGTGCGAAGCCCATGTTCTCGGCAACCGTCATGTGCGGGTAGAGGGCGTAGTTCTGGAAGACCATGGCGATGTCGCGGTCTTTCGGCGGAACATCCGTCACGTCACGGTCACCGATGAGGATGCGTCCGTCGTTGACCTCTTCGAGGCCGGCGAGCATTCGCAGGGTTGTGGACTTGCCACAACCGGAGGGGCCGACCAGTACGAGGAACTCCCCGTCGGCGACATCGAGGTCGATTGCGTCCACCGCGGGAACAGTCGAACCGGGGTAGAGACGCGTTGCCTTGTCGAACGTTACAGATGCCATTATTCAATTTCTCCTTCACCGGCAGGTACGTGCCGGACGATCCTTTGTGAATGGATGACGACTACCGCCGCCACCTGTCATTATGTCACTCGCTCGGGGGGCCGGGTACCACACTCCCGGCTGAGTGGTTAGGGTGATACAGCCCACGTTTGGACGATTCTCAGATTCGGCCTCTACGCTCTGAGAGGTTTGCCATCGTGGCGCCGGGGAATTCACAGCACAGCAGCATGTGACAACAAGCACTACGAACGAGGTTCTATGACGCACGGCGGTAGTCACCACCAGCTCAGCAGGAGCGAACGACGCGACGCGGCGAGGGAGAAGGCCCAGGCCCTTCGCGAGGAGCGCCGCAAAAAGGATCGGCGCGGAAAACTGCTCCTCGTGGGGGGCGGCATTCTCGCGGCGCTCGTCGCCGCTGCACTTGTAACTGTGGTCGTTCTCGACGCCTCCCGCCCGCCGCGCTCCGGACCGCTCAACATGCTGAGCGACGGAATCCGCATCGAGGAGGACTACAAGGCGGTACTCACCGCGGCACTTCCTCCCGAGGCGAGCCCAGTGCCGCATCTTGCCGCGCAGGGGGCCGATGTTATCGACATCCAGCTCTACGTCGACTACTTCGCGGTCAACGGAAAAACGTTCATGGAGACCAATGGTTCCCAGCTCGAGGCGTGGATCGAGCGCGGAGCCGCGACCCTCGAGATCCATCCACTGTCTCTCCTGAATCCGAACTCGCAGGGCACGCAGTATTCGACCCGTTCTGCGAATGCGGCGGCATGCGTGGCCAACTATTCGCCCGACAGCTACTGGCTCGTGCACAAGGCGCTCTTTGTGAACCAGCCGGAGGAGCGCACCCCCGGTCTCTCCGACGAGGAGCTCCTGGAAATGGTCGAGGCGACGGGCGCTGCGCGGGCGACCGCGATCGAGCAGTGCATCCGCAGTCAGGAGTTCAAGCGTTGGGTCCAGGCCGCGACGCTTCGAGCGCTTGAGGGGCCACTGCCCAGCTATTCAGGCGAGGTTGACGACGAGAACAAGGTGCGTGGGACTCCGACCATCCTCGTCAATGGCCTGCTCTACAAGGGTCGTCTCGACGATGCAGACGCTTTCGCCGCGTTCGTGCTGCAGGCCGCTGGCACCGCCTTCAACGAGAGCAGCACCTCAACGCCAACGCCCACTCCGGAACCGGAGACGGTCGAGGAGCCTGAGGGCTAGGCTGTCCCAACCGAAAACCCGAATGGTGCGCTAGCGACGGCCGCTCATGTTCAGTGACGCATTTGGCCAGAATGCATTGTTGATCCATCGAGGTGGAATCAAAAGTGAACCTTCGGACGGCCGCACTGGCGGGGCCCGGGGTTGCGCGCTTTCTAGCACCTCCACGGGGACGCGAGCGGACTATCTGCTCAGCGACACACGATAGAGAGAAAGTCACCGACGAGACAGCGCCAGAGTCGGCTCGCCCGGACGGCAACGAGTAGATCGGAGCGTGGGTCATGAGCCTTTTGGACGCATGCCGTCAACGGGCTTCGAAGTTCCGACAGGTCCGGCCTCCAGGACGAAGCTCACACCGAGGTAGACGGTCGGGATCGTCGGTCCCGACGTGGTGGACCTCGCGGCGATCTCGCCCGCAGCCAGCTCGGACCGTCTTTCAGATCCTGCAGGATCTGCGCCGCCGGGTGGGATGAGCTGAGGGCGGCGAAGATGTCACTCGCGGTATCTGCCATATTTGCAATATAGCACCATTGCTAGATACAGTCTGGCTAGGTAGCAATTTAGCGAAATAGGCTAGGAGCCCCACGATGCGCATAGCAATCACTGGCGGGACTGGATTTGTCGGGAGCCATCTCGCTGCCCGATTGGATCGAGCGAACACCGTGGTGGTCTCGCGGAGAACCGGCGTCGACATCGATGACGTGGATGCGCTCGCGGCCGCATTCTCCGGGTGTGATGTCGTCGTGCACGCCGCTGGCATCAACCGCGAGATCGGCGACCAGACCTTTCAACGCGTGCACATCGATGGAACCCGCGCGATGATTGAAGCGGCTGAACGTGCAGGGGTGAATCGAATCGTCATGGTGAGCTTTCTGAGGGCGCGACCCAACTGCGGATCGGGATACCACGAGTCAAAATGGGCGGCCAAGGAGCTCGTCCCAACGGATCACGGGAACATCCAGGTGGCCGGCGGTCGCTGAGAGCGCGCTCGATGATGCTGCGGATTCATAGGGACTCGACATAGGGAATCGTCTCACGTCGCGCGGCGCGGTAGCATTCGACCTTAGGACCGTTCTTTGCGAATAGTAGATTCAGGGTCGAGGCTGTCCGCCGACCCCGTCCATGGCTTCGTCGACGTCGTGTGGCTCGCTGCCCGTAGAGGGAGAGAGCCCGATCCTGAAGGTTGCCAGTGATGGGGGCCTTTCGGAGTTCGCTTATCGCGACCGAGAAGCTTGAGGAGACGCCGGATTCCGCGGCAACAGACTCGCCTGACGAGCGGGCTCTAGGTCGTTCGTAAATCGCGCGGTGTGGTCGATAGCGGCGATCTTGCCCAGCTCGACCGAGCTTGGACAGATGAATATTGACTCGCTCGATCCGCTAATATGGATCGCGAAGGCTCAGATAGCTCGATGAGTGTGTGAACGATGCCATCGCGTAGTTCCCGAGTCACCTGGGCGTCGCGCCCTTCCACCCTTCACCGAACATAGAATCTAGCCCGCGAGGCAATCAATACGGCCGATCATGCGGCAAACGGAGTCTCGACTTCGATTCGACAGCTGAGTGGGTCTCGACTTCGTCGACCATTGTGAAGATTCCATCCGAGATAGAATTCCACCACGGAGCCCCCTGTCGGATTCGAACCGACGACCCCCGCTTTACAAGAGCGGTGCTCTGGCCAACTGAGCTAAGGGGGCGAATGAACCATTAGATACTACTTCGATCCGCGCACTGTGCTCTATGCGCTGCTCTGCCTCGTGCTCGGTGGTCTCGTCGCGATTCAGACGAGGGTCAATGGTGCCCTGGCCAACCGAATGGATGACGGGTTCGCCGCCGCACTGATCTCCTTCGCCCTCGGTCTGGTCATCCTCGTGATCATCGCCCTCGTGTCGCGGCCGATCCGCTCCGGGGTCATCCGGGTCGCTCGCGCGGCCACGGCGCGGGAGATCCCATGGTGGTACCTGACCGGGGGAGTCGCCGGCGCCTTCTTCGTGCTCAGCCAGGGTCTCACCGCGGCCGTCATCGGTGTCGCGCTGTTCACCGTGTCGATCGTCGCCGGGCAAACGCTCGGAGGCCTGATCATCGATCGGCGGGGCATCGGTGCGATGCGCAGTCGCCCCGTGACCGCGACGCGGGTGATCGGGTCAGCGCTCGCGCTCGCCGCTGTCATCGTCGCCGTCTCGTCGCAGTGGCAGTCAGACATCCCCGTGTGGATGCTCGTGCTGCCGTTCATCGCCGGTATCGGTGCCGGCTGGCAGCAGGCCGTCAACGGCCAGGTGCGGGAACTCACCGAATCCGCCCAGGGTGCCGCTCTCATCAACTTCGTCGTCGGGACATCCCTGCTCGCCGTCGCCTTCGGCATCCGCTCGATCTGGGTCGACCTGCCGCCGCAGCTGCCGACCGAGCCGTGGCTCTACCTGGGCGGCCCGATCGGGGTGCTCTTCATCGCTGGCTTCGCAGCGGTCGTGCGCGTGACGGGCGTGCTTCTGCTCGGTCTCGGCGCCGTTGCCGGCCAGCTCATCGCTTCGGTCGTGCTCGACGCGCTCGTCCCGGAAACCGGTCATGTGCTTTCTATCGCAACGGTTGCAGGGGCGGTCATCGCACTCATCGCGGTCGCTGTCGCATCCATTCCCCGCCGGGGGGAACCTACAGGTGCGAAATGAACTCTTGCGGGTCGATCGGGGTTCGAGGGTCGTCCCTCGCGGTTTCGGGAACCCCGCCGACGTAAAGCCAGCCCAGTAGCTCCTCGTTGTCCGCGAGTTGGTGCAGCCGCCGCACGGGAGCCGAGCGCGTCTGCGGCCCCGTGCGCCACATGACGCCCCAGCCCGCGTCGTGCAGCAGCAGGCTCAGCAGGTGGGCAACGCCGGCTGCGGCCGCGTCCTGCTCCCAGTCGGGTACCTTCAGGTTCGGCTTGTGCACAACGACGACCGCGAGAAGCAGGGATGCCCGCAGCGGCTTGGCTGCGAGCTTTGCCGCATCCTTACCCTCAAGGCCTGTCGCCGCGACGAAGGCGGCGCCGAGGCGCTCGCGGGCGTCATCCCGCAGTTCGATCAGGCGCCACGGGCGCAACGACGCGTGATCGGCGACCGAAGCAGCGGCGGCGATGAGGGGCAGGAGTTCTTCGCGTCCGGGAGCGACCCCGGTCACACTTGCCCGCGACCTGCGGCTCGCTATGGCCTCGAGCAGGTTCACTCTTCCTTGAACTCCAGCGACAGCGAGTTCATGCAGAAGCGGTCACCTGTCGGGGTCTGGTAGGCGTCGTCGAAGAGGTGACCCAGATGTGAACCGCAGGTTCCGCAGACCACTTCGGTGCGTACCATGCCGAGCCCTTTGTCTTCACGCAGCTCGACGGCCTCAGGGTCGACCGACTCGAAGAAGCTGGGCCATCCACTTCCGGAGTCGAACTTGGCGCCACTCTTGAACAGGGGCGCGTGACACGCGGCGCACGTGTAGGTGCCCTCGCGCTTCTCGTCAAGCAGCGCACCGGACCACGGCCGCTCGGTCCCGGCCCCGCGGAGGATCGCGTACTGCTCGGGTCCGAGCTCCGCGAGCCATTCCTCTTCTGTCTTCGTGACCTTGTAGTTCATGTGGTTCTGTTCTCCTTGAGGGAAGGGAAGGAAGCTTCCACCTACATTAAACTCGCCAGCATGCCCGATTGTTCCGTCTTCGCCCGATCGTGGGACGAGCTCACGACCGGCGAGCTGTACTCGTTGCTCAAACTGCGCACCGACGTGTTCTTCGTCGAGCAGCGAATCGATGAGGAGGAGCTCGATAACCGGGACCAGGAGCCGACGACCGAACACTACTGGATAGCGGATGACGCCGGCTGCGCCGCCTACCTCCGCGTGCTGGTCGATGCCGAACCAGCCCATCGCGATGCACGGTTGATCGTCGGCCGGGTTGCCGTGCGCGCCGATCGCCGCGGCGAAGGTCTCGCGCAGACGCTCATGGACGAGGTCATCCGGCGTCACGGCGACCAGGCAATGATGCTGCACTCGCAGCAGTACGTCGCGCCCCTGTACGCGAAGTTCGGCTTCGAGCCCTTCGGCGAGGTCTACCAGGAAGCGGGACTCCCGCACGTCTCCATGTACCGGCAGGCGAGGTTGTAGAGATTTTCACCCGCGCCCGGCGCACATCTGCTTAGGATGTGCGGTGGCAGGAGGACGATGACATCGCAGAACGGCGAAGCGCCTAATGCCTTCGGTGACCGCGAACTCCGTATCCTCGAGTTCGAGGGCGCCTGGCGACGCCACGACGGGCGCAAGGAGGCGGCGATCCGTTCGGAGTTCGGACTCTCAAGCGCCCGGTACTATCAATTGCTGCACTCGATCATCGATGAACCGGATGCCGTCAGACACGACCCCATTCTCGTGCGGCAACTGCAGCAGGCACTCTCCGAGCGCACGGCGTCGCGCGCAGGCCGACGCTTCCCCCAGTCAGCACCAGACCCCCATCGATCCGAGGAACCAACCGAGTAATCATGGCAACCTTTCCCCCCGACCAGTTCGATGAGCTGCCCCAGGACGTACTGCGGGTGGGCGCTCATCGTGGTCCGCCCATGAAGGGTCGCGGCTGGATCGCGTTCGCCTGGGCAGCTCTTGCGACGGGTGTGCTTGTCATCGGGGGTCTCTACGGCCTGTCCCGAATCGATGCCGCCTACAATTTCGAATTGCCCTTCGCCGGCGAACCGGTCGGACCGGTCGAAGAACCCACGCCCGAACCCACGATCGCGATCGAACCGGTCACCGACCCGACCACGATTGTTGATCGCGAGATTGTCATCACGGTACTCAACGGCACGCGATTCCCGGGGCGCGAGCAGAGCGCCGCAACGATTCTGTCCGACGGGCAGTGGTCGGTCGGCCTGACCGCGGAAGCCTCAGTGAACACGATTGAGGAATCCGTCGTGTACTACCAGTTCGCCGAAGACGAGGACGTCGCGCTCGGAATCGCCCTCGCCCTTGGCATCGAGGCGACGCGACTGAGCGATGCATTTCCGGGAGCCAAAATCACCGTGGTGATCGGTTCCGATTTCGAGCCGGAGTTGTAGGGTTCTGAGCAGGCCACGGATTACTGGCAGGTTCCTGATAATCCGTCAAGGCCTGTTCGAATTTTCCTGAGCGAAGGTAGCGTGACGAGAATGCGCCAGGCAACCGGCTTCCGTTCGTTGCGTTTGATCGCAACACTGGCCGCCGTCGCGCTCGTAGCCTCGGGATGCGCCGCACCGCGCGACCCGTTCACCGAGCCCCCTCGCGCCATCGCCACCTGGACTCCCGCTCCGCGACCAACCCTCGCCCCCTATGAGCTCGCCCCACTCACCGGCACACGCGTGGCGCTCGGCTCAGTGGCGGGTCCGTCGATCGCCGCAAAAATCGACAACCACCAGCTTGCGCGCCCCCAAGCGGGCCTCGAGAGCACCGACATCGTCTTCGAGGAACTCGTCGAGGGCGGCCTGACGAGGTACGTGGCGATCTGGCACTCCAATATTCCGGAGACCATCGGACCGGTGCGGTCGATCCGACCGATGGATCCGTTCATCGTCGCGCCGTTCGGCGGCATCATCGCCTACTCGGGAGGGCAGGAGCGCTTCGTCTCCCAGATGAGGAACACGCCCGTGTACAACGCCATCCACGGGCAGTCGGATACCTCGAAGACCTTCTTCCGGTCGAAGACCCGCCCGGGACCCCATGACGTGCTCGTGTCCGCCCAGCAGGTGGTGCAGCAGCACGCGGGCATCGCGCCGCCCATCCAGCAGTTCCAGCACGCGACGGGCGACCAGTGGTCGAGTGCGGCAGCCAAGGGGGAAAAGGCATTGAGCGCGAGCTTCAGCTTCTCCCGCGGATCCGAGCGCGGATGGGTGTGGAGCGAGTCCCAGCGTCGCTGGCTGCGATCGATGGATGGCGCGGTTCACGTCGATGGCAACGGCAATCAATTGACTGCGAGCAATCTCGTTGTCCTGAGGGTTCGGGTGGTCAACGACCAGGGCGTCCCCCGTACCGAGATGGTCGACTCTGGCGAGGCGTGGGTGCTCTCAGACGGCAAGACCCTGCACGGTGTGTGGTCGAAGACGGAGAAGACCGCCATCATCACGCTCACCGGCGATGACGGAGAGCCCATTCTGCTCGTGCCGGGCAACACCTGGGTCGAACTCGTGCCCACCGCTGGCTCGGTCAGTTTTGTGCGGCCGGAGCCTCCTGTGATCCCGACACCGCTGCCGACTGCGCCGGGAAACCTGCGCTAACCCAGCCAGGTGGTGCAGTGCGCCCGTCGGCGCAACCGGGGTCGTCTTGCACTCGACCTGATCGAGTGCCAGAATGAACTCTGGCACTCACTTCAGTAGAGTGCCAATTCCCAGCTTGATATACGTCCGGGAGGGACGAGAAACACACATGGCAAAGATCATTGCTTTCAACGAAGAGGCCCGTCGCGGCCTTGAGCGTGGCCTGAACATCCTCGCCGACGCCGTCAAGGTGACGCTCGGCCCCCGCGGTCGCAACGTCGTGCTCGAGAAGAAGTGGGGCGCACCCACCATCACGAACGACGGCGTGTCGATCGCCAAGGAGATCGAGCTCGAAGACCCCTTCGAGAAGATCGGTGCCGAGCTCGTCAAAGAGGTCGCCAAGAAGACCGATGACGTCGCCGGTGACGGAACGACCACCTCGGTCGTGCTCGCCCAGGCACTCGTTCGCGAAGGCCTCCGTAACGTTGCCGCCGGCGCTGACCCGATCAGCCTCAAGCGCGGCATCGAGAAGGGCACCGCTGAGGTCATCAAGGCACTCGTCGCGAGCGCCAAGGAGATCGAGACCAAGGAAGAGATCGCGGCAACCGCATCCATTTCCGCCGGTGACGAAGAAATCGGCGCGCTCATTGCCGAAGCCATCGACAAGGTCGGCAAGGAAGGTGTTGTCACCGTCGAGGAGTCACAGACCTTCGGTACCGAGCTTGAGCTCACCGAGGGCATGCGCTTCGACAAGGGCTTCATCAACCCGTACTTCGTGACCGACCCGGAGCGCCAGGAGACGGTCTTCGAAGACCCGTACATCCTGATCGCGAACAGCAAGATCTCGAACATCAAGGATCTGCTGCCCATCGTCGACAAGGTCATCCAGGACGGCAAGCAGCTGCTCATCATCGCGGAAGACGTCGATGGCGAAGCACTTGCAACTCTCGTCGTGAACAAGATCCGCGGCATCTTCAAGTCGGTTGCCGTCAAGGCTCCCGGCTTCGGTGACCGCCGCAAGGCGCAGCTGCAGGACATCGCCATCCTCACCGGTGGCCAGGTCATCAGCGAAGAGGTCGGTCTCAAGCTCGAGAACGCAACCCTCGACCTGCTCGGCCGCGCCCGCAAGGTTGTCATCACCAAGGACGAGACCACGATCATCGAGGGTGCCGGCGACGCCGACCAGCTCGCCGGTCGTGTGCGCCAGATCCGCGCCGAGATCGAGAACACCGACAGCGACTACGACCGCGAGAAGCTGCAGGAGCGCCTGGCGAAGCTCGCCGGCGGTGTTGCGGTCATCAAGGCCGGTGCCGCAACCGAGGTTGAGCTCAAGGAGCGCAAGCACCGCATCGAGGACGCCGTTCGCAACGCGAAGGCAGCCGTCGAAGAGGGCATCGTCGCCGGTGGTGGCGTCGCCCTCATCCAGGCCGGCAAGGTCGCTTTCGAGAGCAAGGCGCTCACGTCGCTCAAGGGTGACGAGGCAACCGGTGCCAACATCGTCAAGCTCGCCGTTGACGCACCGCTCAAGCAGATCGCGCTCAACGCCGGTCTCGAGCCTGGTGTCGTCGCCGACAAGGTGCGCCACCTGCCCGCCGGACAGGGCCTCAACGCGGCCACCGGTGAGTACGGTGACATGCTCGCCATGGGGATCAACGACCCGGTGAAGGTGACCCGCTCTGCGCTGCAGAACGCGGCATCCATCGCGGGCCTCTTCCTCACCACGGAGGCCGTTGTCGCCGACAAGCCGGAGAAGCACCAGCCGCAGATGGGTGGAGACCCCTCAGGCGGAATGGACTTCTAAGTCCCAGCTTTATGGAAAGGCGGTTCCCTCCGGGGAGCCGCCTTTCTTGTTTACGCTGACGGGGTGTACGGCCCGGGCAGGAAGTCGGCGGCCGTGCCGATCGCCCGATTCTTCTTCAGCCGCAGCAGGCGCTCGAACAGGGCGAGGGTTGAGGGCAGCAGCTGGGTGGCGGGTTCCCCATCGGGGCGCGACGACATCCACTTGGTGCGGGCGCCCTCGAACTGCTCGATGCGAACCGCATCGGTGAAATCGCGCACGAACCCGTCGGCTTCGCTCGCATCGCCGTCGCTCGGAGGAACCGCCTCAAGCGCCGCAATGTATCTGGCGAGCGTGTAGTCGAGCAGGAAGGCGTTGCGGTCCCACCACTTGTGTGCCGACAGCACGCGCACGGTGTCGAGTTCGAAACGGAATTCGCTCGCCGCCGCATCCCGGGCGAGGAAGAGCGCCGCCTTGGTCAGGATGAAATCCTGGATCAGGTAGAGGTCGTCGCGCACCAGAGGGTGTTCAGCCATGGGTTCTTGATCCGTTCTGGTACTCGTAGCTAGCGTGCTGACAGCAGATCGAGCCTAAAGCCTGGGTGCTCACGTTGCAGGGATCGCAGTTTCCACTCGTTCGACAGCAGCACGACGAGCCCGCCGTCGGCAGAGCTGAGAACCTCGGCTGCGCGGTCGCGCTCCAGGGCCGCTGCGGTGGTGCTGTCGGTTGCCCTCGCCACCGTGTACGGGAGCTCCTCGAGCACAACCGGGGCATTGAAGTCGTTCTTCATCCGGTCGGCGACCACCTCGAACTGCATCGGACCGACTGCGGCGAGGATGGGTGTCTGCTCGCCGCGCCGTTCGGAGACGAAAACCTGGATGACTCCCTCGTGTCCGAGCTGTTCGATGCCGCGCCTGAATTGCTTGTGCTTGCTCGAGTCGGCGGAACGCGCAGTCTTGAAGTGCTCCGGCTGGAAACGCGGCATTCGCGGAAAGACAACCGGATCCTTGGCGTAGAGGGTGTCCCCGGGGCGCAGCGCTGAGGCGTTGACGAGTCCGATGATGTCGCCGGGCCAAGCGGTGTCGAGGGTTGCCCTGTCCTGACCGAACAGACCCTGGGCGTACTTGGTGGCGAACGGTCTGTCCGTCGGTTCGTGGGTGAGGGTCATGCCGCGTTCGAACACCCCCGAGCAGACCCGCACGAAAGCGAGGCGGTCGCGATGTGCGGAATCCATCCCCGACTGCACCTTGAAGACGAACCCCGAGAAAGCGCTGTCGACCGTGCGGGGCTGGCCGGCGACATCCACTCGTCCTGCAGCGGATGGCGCGAGCTCGACGATCGCGTCGAGCAG
The DNA here is from genome assembly GCA_963848065.1 of uncultured Actinomycetota bacterium. Taxonomy (GTDB): domain Bacteria; phylum Actinomycetota; class Actinomycetes; order Actinomycetales; family Microbacteriaceae; genus CAWKBZ01. Next base: position 1,255,748 of record CAWKBZ010000002.1, read on the forward strand.
CCTGCGCACACCGATGTTGAGCACTGCCGCCCCGAACAGCACGGGCGTGCTGGCTCCGTCGGCGAAGAGCTCGTCGTCGTGCACGTGACCCTCGGCGCGCAAGAGCGCGATCTCGTCAGTTGCTGTCGCCCACGGTACGCCAGCCGCAGCCGCCGCGTCCTCTGCGGAGAGAAGCTCCTCCTCGGCGATCGTCGCACCTCCCGGGGTGCGTTTGAATCTCGCGAACTGGCCGGAACTGCACTCAAGCAGCCCCGCGAACTCGCCGGAGAGTCCGACCGGCCACGTGAGTGGGGTGGGGAACAGCCCGGTGCGTTCCTCGATCTCATCCATGAGGGCGAGTGCGTCGCGGCCTGGGCGGTCCCACTTGTTGATCATCGTGATGATGGGGATGCCGCGCAGCTTGCAGACCTCGAACAGTTTCATCGTCTGGGCCTCGAGGCCCTTTGCAGCGTCGACGAGCATGACTGCGGCGTCGACCGCCGCGAGCACGCGGTAGGTGTCTTCCGAGAAGTCGGCGTGCCCGGGGGTGTCGACGAGGTTGATGACGACACCCCTGTGCTCGAACTGAAGTGCCGCGGAACTGATCGAGATCCCGCGCTCCTTCTCCATCGCCATCCAGTCGGAAACGGTGGATCGACGCCCGGCCTTGCCGTGCACCGCACCGGCCTCACCAATTGCGTTCGCGTGCAGAAGGAGAGCCTCGGTGAGGGTCGACTTGCCCGCGTCGGGGTGCGAGATCACCGCGATCGTGCGTCGTCTCGACGCCTCGTCGCGTACCCTGCCGTCGCTTGTTGAGCGCGTCGTCTCTGCCAATTTCATGTAACCATCACCGCAGGCAACTCTACCGCCGCGTGAGAGTAGAGTGGATCGTTCGTCCCGTCACAGCAGTGGAAGGTGCCACCACCACTTTGTCGTCTCTCGCAGAAACCCGATCGACACCCCGCCCGACGCTCCGCTCGCGAATCCCATGGACCTGGCTGATCGTCGTCGTCTCCGCCGGAATCATCTCGGCCATGACGGCACCCGGGCAGACGGCCGGACTCTCGGTCTTCACCGATCCGATCCTCGCTGAACTGGGCGCATCCCGCACCGAAGTATCGTTCAGTTACCTCATCGGCACACTCGCGGGGGCAATCGCCCAGCCCTGGATCGGACGAGCCCTTGACCGCTGGGGAGCCAGAGAGGTCATGGTCGTCATCGGGGTCGGTTTTGCGATGATCCTCTTCGCGCTGAGTTTCGTGGGGGACATCTTCGGCCTGACCTTCGGCTACACGGGTGTGCGGATGGCGGGCCAGGGAGCACTGACCCTGGCCGCTGCCACCGCGATCGCCCAGACCGTTCGCCATCGCAGGGGACTCGCGCTCGCAATCACGAGTGCCATCGGTACGGCGGGCATTTCGCTCGCACCGGTCTTCTTCGAGATGCTCATCGCCGAAGTCGGCATTCACGATGCGTGGCGCTGGCAGTCACTAGCGGTTCTCGTCGTCGTTGTGCCGCTTGCTCTCGTTTTTCGGGGCAGCCGTCACCAGCGCGATTCGAGATCCGCGGCACCGAACACATCCGAGATCCGGATAATCGCGGACTCCTGGACTGTTGCCGAAGCGCGCCGCAGCGGAATGTTCTGGATACTCACGGCGAGCGCGGCCACGAGCGGAGGGCTGACCACGGCGCTCGCGTTCCACCAGATCGCGCTGCTGGGCGAACAGGGCCTCACGCCGTTCGAGGCTGCGGCCAACTTCATTCCCCAGACGGTTACCGGCATCGTCGCCACCCTCTTCACCGGTGCTCTCATCGACCGCTACAACCCTCGGATATTCGTCATCTTCTCCATGGCTGTGCTCGCGGCATCCATGATGATGCTTCCCGTGGTCAGTCCGGGGTGGAGTTCCGTCTTCTACGGGCTCGCGCTGGGCGCCGCGGCGGGCAGCCTGCGGGGTCTCGACGCCGCGTCATTCGTGCGGTACTTCGGAACCGCCCACATCGGGAGCATCCGGGGAGTTGCCACCTCGCTCGGTCTGGCGTCAACCGCGATCGGCCCGCTCCTGCTGTCCCTTGGCTTCGACCTCACGGGCGGATTCACAGCCCCTGCCCTCTGGCTCGGCGCAATTCCGATCGTTGTCGCCGTTCTTGCCTTCTTCGTCAAGGATCCGATCAGGCAGTCACAGGCCGCGCAGTAGTTCCACGAAGGCGTCCGCTCGCCGCGCCTGCTCGTGCAGTTTGCTGCGACGCTGCTCAGCCTGCTCAAGCAGTTCGCTGAACCTTTCGCGGTTGCCTGTTCCGCTTCGCATCCGTTCGATTTCCGCGAGGATCTCCGTCATCTCCTCGAGGGAGAATGCGAGAGGCTTCATCTTGTGGATGAGCAGAAGGCGGTCGAGATCGGCCTGCGTGTAGAGACGGAATCCGCCCTCCGTGCGCCCTGACGGCTTGAGCAGTCCCACCTCGTCGTAGTGGCGGATCGTCCGCAGCGAGTGGCCCGACTTCTCGGCGAGCTCACCGATGTGCATCATGCCGGTTGTCGTCGCGCTGGTGGCCACAGCAGCACCTCTCGTGGGTCGGATTGCAACCAACCCTAACGTAAGGGTAGGGTTGCTGCGTCTGCTCGTGAGTCTGGAGCGACTTCCCACCATTGTCACTCGCCGTGACTGGTGTCTGCGCAATGCCGCGCTTCCCCTCATCCAACCGTGTCTCCGAGTGAGCCGCTGCTATCTGGAGACCTCCATGGCTATCGTCAATAAATCCGTTGCGCGGGAGCGCTACAAAGAAGTGCCGTCCGTGCTGACCGCGCTGCGCACACCACGCATTCTCACCAGGGAGGTGCTCGCGGGGCTCGTTGTCGCGATGGCGCTCATCCCCGAAGCCATCTCCTTCTCGATCATCGCGGGCGTCGACCCCCGCGTCGGCCTGTTCTCCTCGTTCGTCATGGCCGTCTCGATCGCCTTCCTCGGCGGCCGACCCGCCATGATCACCGCGGCAACGGGAGCCATCGCGCTCGTCATCGCGCCGGTCGCACGTGAGCACGGCATGGATTACTTCATCGCGACGGTCATCCTCGGCGGAATCTTCCAGCTGATCCTCGGCCTCATCGGGGTGGCGAAACTCATGCGCTTCATCCCGCGCAGCGTCATGGTGGGTTTCGTCAACGCTCTCGCCATCCTCATCTTCATCGCACAGGTTCCACACCTGCTCGGGGTGCCGTGGCTCGTCTACCCGCTCGTCGCGTTCGGAATCATCATCATGGTTGTCATGCCGAGGTTCACGAAGGTCGTGCCCGCCCCGCTCGTCGCGATCGTCGCGATCACGGCGCTCGTCATCATCATGGCGATCACTGTTCCGACGGTCGGCGACCAGGGCGAGCTTCCGCGCACCCTGCCCGAACTGTTCATCCCCGACGTTCCCCTCAACTGGGAGACCTTCTCGATCATCGCGCCGTACGCGCTGGCGATGGCTCTCGTCGGCCTGCTCGAGTCCCTCATGACGGCGAAACTCGTCGATGAGATCACCGACACCCACTCCCGCAAGACCAGGGAGAGCCTCGGCCAGGGCGCCGCGAACATCCTCTCCGGACTCTTCGGCGGCATGGGCGGTTGCGCGATGATCGGCCAGACGATGATCAACGTGAAGGCATCCGGTGCCCGCACCCGTATCTCAACGTTTCTCGCTGGCGTGTTCCTGCTCATCCTGGTTGTCGGCCTCGGCGACGTGGTCGCGGTCATCCCGATGGCGGCGCTCGTGGCCGTCATGATCATGGTCTCCGTCGCCACCCTCGACTGGCACAGTGTGCTTCCGTCTACCCTCAAGCGGATGCCGAAGAGCGAGACCGCGGTTATGGTCACGACTGTCGCGGTCGTCGTCATCACCCACAACCTCGCCATCGGCGTCATCGTCGGCGTGATCGTCGCGATGGTCGCCTTCGCGCGCAGGGTCGCCCACTTCGTCACCGTCGAACGGGTCGTGGGGGAGGAGAACGGCGTACCGACCGCCTACTACACCGTCGACGGGGAACTCTTCTTCGCCTCCAGCAACGACCTCACCACCCAGTTCGAGTACACCGCTGACCCGGCCCGCGTCGTCATCGACATGTCGAACTCACACATCTGGGACGCATCCACCGTCGCCGCGCTCGACGCCATCACGACTAAGTACGAGGATCGCGGAAAGCGCGTCGTAATCGTTGGAATGAACGAGGCGAGCACGACGATCCGCGACCGCCTCGGCGGCAACATGGGCGCCGGCCACTGACCTCAGCGCTGGAACAGCCTCGCGTTGCTTGCCTCGATGTCGGCGTACTGCTGCCCGGCGACTGTGAGCGCCTGGTTGATCGCCGCGAGGCTCTCCTCAACACGCAACTGGGTAGCCTTCCACTCCATGATGAGTGCCTGGAAAGCGGATGCCGCGTGGCCGGTCCACGAACCCTGCAGGTTCGCAAGCTGGCCGTCCAGACCGCTCACCTCGGCCTGGATGCGACCGATTGTGGCGCGCACCGAACCGGTTGCGCCGAGAACTGCTTCACTGTCCACCTGGTAACGAGTCATGGCGCCACGGTAGCGCCGCAGGACGGCCCTGTGACCGGGACTACTCCGGGCTGGGCACGCTGGGCGTCACCGGCTCGACGTGGAGGAGAGGCAGTCGGACTCGGAATGTTGCGCCGCCTCCGTGGGTCTCCACGACATCCACTGTTCCCTTGTGTGAGGCGATGAGCGAGGCGACAATCGCGAGTCCGAGGCCGCTGCCACCGGTGTCACGGTTGCGCGAGTTGTCTGCCCGCCAGAAGCGCTGGAAGATCTTCTCCCGGATCTGCGGCGGGATGCCCTCGCCATGATCGGCGATCGACAGGGTGGCGTGGTCTGAGTCAGAGGAGACGATGATCTCGATCGGGCTGCCGGGGGGAGTGAAACGCAGCGCATTGCCCATGAGGTTGGTGATCACCTGCCGCAGCTTGTTCTCGTCGGCGAGCACCACCGTTTCCCTGGTGGGCGCGTCGTCCTCCACAAGCGTCTGCACCGTCGAGTCCTGCTGTGGCCGGGGGCGCCGCGACCGCAGACGGGCGAGGGTTCCCCCGACGAAAGCGATGGCACCGGTTCGGGTATTCACGGGAACCGGTTCCGCGACCGTGTCATCCACCGGTTCGGCGACGATGACGGAGATGTCGCGCCCGGGCGCGGATGCGCTCGCGTCGAGCGCTGCATCGTTGGCGAGAGCGACCAGGTCGACGGGTGCCAAACTGAGCGGTTTGGCCTCATCGATCCGCGCCAGTTCGAGCAGGTCTTCGACCAGGGTGCCCATGCGGATCGCCTCCTTCTCGATGCGCTCCATGGCCTGCGCGACCTCCGCCTTGGTGCCGAGGGCGCCCATCCGGTAGAGCTCCGCATAGCCGCGCACAGACACCAGCGGCGTGCGCAGTTCGTGGCTGGCGTCGCCGACGAAGCGCCGCATCTGGTCGATCGTTTTCGCACGGTCAGAGAATGCGGAATCGATCCGGTTGAGCATCGTGTTCAGCGAATGATTGAGCCGGCCCACCTCGGTATTGGGGGTTTCGCCGCTCAATCGCTGGCTGAAATCACCGGCGGCGAACCGGGCGGCCGTCTCTTCGACCTCCCGGAGCGGAGTGAAGGTGGAGGTAACCAGAAGCCGGGTCAGGGCACCGCCGAGCACGACGACAGTGAAGCCGAAGAAGAGGAAGATGCCGATGTAGCGCGCGATCACGGCATTGGTCTCGTCGAGGTTGACCCCGACGATGATGGTGACGTTCTGCTGAGGCGGAAGGTAGGCGACGACCCTCCACTGGCTGGAGCGCTCCTCGTTGTAGAGGGTGAACGCGGTATCGCGCGAACGGATCTGGTCGAGACTCAGCCCCTCGACGACGGGGGTGGCTTCACCCGGTTCCTTGTTGTCGCAGATGAGGCGGCCACCGGGACTGACCACGGCGAGGTAGTACTCCGGGGGAAGCCGCTGCACAGCGCAGTTGAGCACGCCGGTCGAGTCGTCGAAACGCACCGAACTGGTGAGCTCGACCGCTTCGGCGATCTTGGCTTCAACCCCGTCGAGCAGGTAGGTGCGCAGCATGCTCATCGTGCCGACACCGGCAACCAGAAGCCCGAGCGTCAGCAGCATCACGGTGACACCCGTGACCTTGTTCCGGAGTGAGACCCCGTCCCACCAGTCCGTCAGCTGCTCATGCATCAGGTAGCAAGGCTAAACCTTTGCCGCCTTCAACATGTAGCCGAAACCGCGTTTGGTTTGAATAACGGGCTCGTCGGAGTACTGGTCGAGCTTGCGCCGCAGGTAGGAAATGTAGCTTTCCACGATGCCGGCGTCGCCGTTGAAGTCGTACTCCCAGACGTGATCGAGGATCTGCGCTTTCGACAGCACGCGGTTCGGGTTGAGCATGAGGTACCGAAGCAGCTTGAATTCGGTCGGGCTCAATTCGATCTGGTCGGTGCCGATCGTGACCTCGTGAGTGTCCTGGTCCATTGTCAGCTCGCCCGCGCGGATCACGGCTTCCTCGTCGTCGTTCATCGTCCGGCGGAGGATCGCCTTCAGGCGGGCAACGATTTCGTCGAGGCTGAATGGCTTGGTGACGTAGTCGTCACCGCCAACGGTGAGCCCGGTGATCTTGTCTTCGGTCTCATCCTTCGCCGTGAGGAAGAGGATGGGCGCGGTGTAACCGGATGCCCGCAACCGCTTGGTCACTCCGAAACCGTTCATGTCGGGCAGCATGACGTCGAGGATGATCAGGTCGGGCTCTTCCTCGAGCACAGCCGAAATGGCCTGCGCGCCATTGCCAACGGCGCGTACGGCGAACCCCGCGAAGCGCAGGCTCGTGGTCAGAAGATCGCGGATGTTCGGTTCGTCATCGACGATCAGAATCTTGGGTCCATCGCTCATGTTCCCAGTATCTGCGAGTTTCCTGAGTGTCTGCTGGGTGCGCGCCGCACCCCGCGTCTTCCCTCTGCCCCCGCTCCGGCCCCGCCTCCGCCGCAACCGCGCCCGCCCGGGACAACGGCGCCCGGGCGCCCGGGCGCGGTCGTCCCGGGCGGGCGCGGAAGGCGCTGAAAGCTCAGGCGGCGAGGTCGTCGGTGTCGAGGATCGTGTACGAGTAGCCCTGCTCGGCCAGGAAGCGCTGGCGGTTCTGCGCGAAATCCTGGTCGACGGTGTCGCGCGCGACAAGGGTGTAGAAGTTGGCGGGCAGCCCGCTCTCCTTCGGGCGCAGCAACCGGCCGAGGCGCTGGGCCTCCTCCTGCCTTGAGCCGAACGAGCCCGACACCTGAATCGCGACGGTCGCCTCGGGCAGGTCGATGCTGAAGTTGGCGACCTTCGACACGACGAGCACCTTCGTGATCCCCTCGCGGAACTCCTGGTACAGCCGCTCGCGCTCATCGATGGATGTCGCGCCCGTCAGTTTCGGCGCACCGAGAGCCTCAGCGAGCTGGTCGATCTGGTCGAGGTACTGGCCTATCACCAGAATCCGCTCACCCGCGTGTTTGTCGACAAGCTGCCGCACGACATCCAGTTTCGCCGGGGCCGTCGCCGCCAGACGGTACCTTTCGTCGTCAGCGGATGCCGCATACTCCAGCCGTTGACGCTCCGGCAGGTCGATCCTCACCTCGAAACAGGATGCGGGGGAGATGAAGCCCTGCGCCTCGATCTCCTTCCAGGGGGCATCGAAGCGCTTCGGCCCGATGAGGCTGAACACGTCACCCTCACGTCCGTCCTCACGCACGAGGGTCGCGGTGAGCCCGAGGCGCCGCCGCGCCTGCAGCTCGGCGGTGAGCTTGAACACGGGCGCGGGCAGCAGGTGCACCTCGTCGTAGATCACGAGGCCCCAGTCAAGAGCGTCGAGCAGGGCGAGGTGGGTGTACTCGCCCTTTCGGCGGGCGGTGAGGATCTGATAGGTCGCGATCGTCACGGGCTTCACCTCCTTCACCTGGCCGGAGTACTCCCCGATCTCGTCCTCCGTGAGTGAGGTGCGCTTGAGCAGCTCCGCCCGCCACTGCCGGGCCGAGACCGTGTTGGTGACGAGAATGAGCGTCGTCGTTTTGGCAACGGCCATGGCACCGGCACCGACGAGGGTCTTGCCCGCGCCGCAGGGCAGCACAACGACGCCGGACCCGTGGGTGAAGAAGTTGTCGATCGCCTGGTCCTGGTAGGGCCGCAAGCCCCACTCAGCCGTATCGAGGGCGATCTCGTGCGGGGTTCCCGGCGTGTAGCCGGCGAGGTCCTCTGCGGGCCAGCCGAGCTTCAGCAACTCCTGTTTGAGTTGTCCGCGCGCCCATGGCTGCACAACGAAGGTGCGGTCGCCGCGCTTCTCGAAGAGCAGGCTGGCCACCTTCTTCGCCCGCGTGATCTCGCTCAGCACCGCGGCATCCGTTGTGCTGAGGGTGAGCACGCCGTCGTCGTCGCGCTCGATCACGAGGCGCCCGTACCGCCCGACCGTCTCGCGAATGTCGACACTGACGCTCTGCGGCACCGGGAACCGGCTGTACTGCTCGAGCGTCGCGAGCATGTCTTCTGCGGTGTGGCCGGCCGCGCGAGCGTTCCACAGGCCCAGCCGCGTGATGCGGTAGGTGTGGATGTGTTCGGGGGCCCGTTCGAGTTCGGCGAAGTTGGCGAGGTCGTGCCGCGCGTCGTCGGCCTGGGGGTGCGCCACCTCGAGCAGTACGGTGCGGTCGCTCTGAACGATGAGCGGTCCGTCTGGCGAATTCACCCCGTTAGCCTAGCCGTCGCATCCACTACTCGGCTGGCCGGACGCCGGTGATGCTCGTGAGCGGCAGGGTGCGCTCGAGGTCGGAGTTGCGGTCGCGAGCGCGCAGCCGCCCTCCGCCGACGCTTGCGGGTTCGAGTTGCAGATCGACGTGTGAGCCGTCCGGCATCTTCACTGTGACGATCACGGCAAGCTTGTTGCGCGCCGCGGTGTCGAGCTGGCGCTCGAGCCAGGCGATCCCCGTGTCGGCGGTGCTCGGCGCCCCCGCGAAGCGGAGCTTCCGAATGATCGAAGCGGATGCCGGTTCTGCCGCAACGGGTCTGCCCTTCGCGATCCTGCGTCGCGCAGGCACCACGATCTCGCCGAGCTCGTTCTCGGCCGCGACCGGATAGCGCGCATCGATGAGCGACCAGAACACGACGTCGCGCTCGAACCGGCTGACGGCGCGGTGCTTGCCGATGCGCGTGATGGCGAGACCGGTCAGATTCTGGTCGACCAGCACGGTGTCGAGAATGGATGCCTCGTCCGACCGCAGATAGCTGCGCGCGCCATACTCGGCCGTATCCGGCGACGGCGCCTCCGGGTCTAGTTCGCCGACCCGCAACAGCCCGTGTCGGGCGGCGGTGGTGGTGATGAGGTAGTCGAGCGGCTGCGGGATGCCCGTGAGCGAGATCTCGCCCAGGAACGCACGGAGAGAGTCAGCGGTTTCGCCCGCCGCCATCGCGCGACTCAGGCTGGACTCGGTCATGCGGTAGGTCGTCGCCAGCGCGCGATTCTCGACATCGGCAATGCGACGTACGCGAGCGTCGAGTTCCGCGCGCAGCGGTCCCGGACTCACGATCGACAGGTCGTGCTGCACATACACGCGATCGATCTCTGCGGGAAGCAGCGCGGCCATGGCGGGCAGCGCCGCGTCGACGCCCGCGCTCAACAGCGCTGTGCCTGCCGTGCTCGGCACCTGGTTCGCGGTGATGCCGAGCAGTTCGGCGTCCCGCGTGTACACGAAGGAGCGGTCGCGCATCCACTCCCCGCCGGCCGGATACAGCCAGGCAAGATGTTCGGCGAGGCGCGCACCCCAGATCGCGTACGCCCTCTCACTGAGAAGTCCGCGGATGCTTGCAGGCATCCGCGCAAGCCAGGCGCCGGCGAGGCGACCCCAGCGCTCACTCGCGGGCAGGAGGAGCCACTCCTCGGCCGCCGCCGTCGGGAGCCATCCCTCATCGTCGAGCGCGACGAGGTCTGCCCGCGCCGCAATGGAGACGTAGATCGCCACCTCGTCGAGTTCGACGCTCATGGTCGCGGCGAGCCGTTTGGTGTGCGGGAGGGCGATGCCGCCGCGCGTGAGTTCCCTTGCCGGCTCGAGTTGCAGTTCGGCGAGGAGTTCGGCGACAACGCTGGTGGTTCGGAATGCCCGTTCGCCCGCGGTTCTCTCCGTCACGGCACCATCCGCGGGAGCGGCCGGTTCGAGTCCGGCCGGCGCCGGCTCCGCCGCGAGCTCGCGGGCATCCGGCAGGCCGAGGCTCGGCCAGGAGCGCAACTGGTCGGTCACCGGACGGTAGCTGATCCAGCGGTCGCCCTCGCGTCCGATCAGGGCTCGTTCGTGCGCTTCGGCGAGGCTCCCGGCGACATCGGCGACATCCGCGGCACGCGAACCGAACCCGGCCAGCCGGGCGGCGACCTCGTCTGTCGTGATGGTTGACGCATCCGCCCCGGTTTCCCCGGCAGCAGCGAGCGCTGCCAGGGTGATCCGATCGAGCCGGGTGAGGGCGCGCTGCACCGACTCCGAATCGAGTAGGGCATCGGCGAGATCGAAGAAGTCGCGAATACCGGAGTCACGAATCGCGCGGGCAGTGATCAGCTGCTCCAACTCGGGATCACCCAACTGCCGCAGGCGACCGGCCAGCGACAGGGTGGACGAACTACTTGCCGGCACCCTTGGCCGCTCGGCCGCGACGCGCGGCGCTGACTATCAGGAGAGCGATGATGAGCACGAACCCGATCGGCAGCCCGACATTGGGGATCATCACGATGAACGGCCATGCCCCTTCGCCGAAGCCGCCGTCTGCCCCGACGCCCGCCCAGGTTCCGATGATGACGATCACGAAAGCGAGCAGCGATGTTCCCACGATGCCGGCGACCATGTACGCGAGAATCCGCTCGGGCCTGGTCGGGGACGAAGGGGTGGGGTCATTTGGCACAGTCTCAAGGATAGGGCAGCCGCACTGGGTATCCTTATCTAGCACCGTGACCAGCGCGGGCGAGAGAGGTCCTGCAATGCCTACCGGCAAGGTCAAGTTCTACGACGAGGAAAAGGGTTTCGGCTTCATCAGTGGTGATGACGGCCAGCAGGTATTCCTCCACGCCTCCGCACTTCCGGAGGGTGTCACCGTGCGCCCGGGCGCGAAGCTCGAGTTCGGCATCGCCGAAGGCAAGAAGGGCGCGCAGGCGCTCTCCGTTCGTGTGATCGAGGCTCCTCCGAGCATGGCCAAGTTGAACCGCAAGTCAGCGGATGACATGGCCGTGATTGTCGAGGACCTCGTCAAACTGCTCGACGGCATCGGTACCAATCTCAAGCGCGGCCGCTACCCCGACAAGACGCACGGTTCCAAGATCGCGGCAGTGCTGCGCAAGGTGGCCGACGACCTCGATGCCTGATACCGAAGAAGCAACCGCGGTCGCGTTCAGTCGGGCAGCACTTGAGGCGTTGACTCCCGCCGCGACAATCGGCGAGCCCGCCGGTGAAACGGATGAGGGCAACGGCGCTGTCACCCACTATTTCGCCGCGGTGCTTTCCGGCTACCCGGGCTGGAAGTGGGCAGTCACGATCGTGCAGCTCGACGGCGAGGGGCCGACGCTGCTCGAAACCCAGCTCATGCCTGGCGATGGTTCGCTGCTTGCCCCCGATTGGATTCCGTGGTCGGAGCGCATGGACGATTACCGCGCCGCGCAGCTTGCTTTGGGGGAAGCCGCCGCTCTGGAGGGTGACGACGAAGACGATGATGACGATGACGTTGATGACGACGACCTCGAGGACGGCCTGCTGCACGCGGGTGACCTCGATGGCGTCGACATTGACGAGGTTGATATTGACGAGGCTGATATTGACGAGGCTGATATTGACGAGGCCGGATCATGGCCGAAGACTGCCGCAGGAGGAAGCACCGGAGCAGAAACCGCGCACCCGCCGCCCGCGGCGGGCGAGCTCAGCGGTGACGGCGGTCAGTGTAGATGAGGGCGATGATGCCAAGGCCGAGGCCGGCGGCGCACGCGTAGAGCCACCACGAGTGACCCGCAGCCGCAAGCGGCCCGCTGACAAGAAGAACGACGACAAGGGCGACTAGCCACAGCGTCATGCCCACCAGGATGGCTTTGCGGTCATCCGTTTTCACCGGCACGGGGTCGGGCCGACGTTCGGTGTCCTTGAGCCACAGGCGCATGACTACAGGTTATCGATTTACCGGTTGTCGATGACGAACTCGATCGACGCGATGAGTTGGCGCACGTCGCTCGGCTCCACGGCCGTGTAGGTCGCCACGCGCAACTGGTTGCGGCCGAGTTTGCGGTACGGGTCGGTGTCGACGATGCCGTTCGCACGCAGGGTCGCCGCGAGCGCGGCAGCGTCGATCGCGTCGTCGAAGTCGATCGTTACCACCACCTGGGAACGGTGGTCGGGGTCGGTGACATACGGGCTCGCGAAGCTGGCCGCATCCGCCCAGTCGTAGAGAGCGGTGGATGACTCAGCGGTGCGCGCATCGGCCCAGGCGAGGCCGCCGTTGTCGTTCATCCAGTGGAGTTGGCTCTCCAGCAGCAGCAGGGTGGCAAGCGCCGGGGTGTTGAGGGTCTGGTTGAGCCGGGAGTTGTCGACGGCGTTCTTCAGGCTCAGGAATTCGGGGATGTACCTGCCGCTCCCGGCGATGCTCCCGACCCGTTCGATCGCGGCGGGGGAGAAGAGGGCGCACCAGATTCCGCCGTCGCCGGCGAAATTCTTCTGCGGCGCGAAGTAGTAGACATCCGTCTGGCTGACGTCAACGTCGATGCCGCCGGCGGCGCTTGTGGCGTCGATGACGGTGAGCGCATCCGCTGCCGCTCTTGTGACGGGGGCCATAACGCCGGTGGAGGTTTCGTTCTGCGGCCACGCGTACACGTCGATGCCTTCGAGGAGCTGCAGTTCGCTGCGCGAGCCGCCCGGCGCGGTGACGACATGGGGGGCGTCGAGCCACGGCGTGGTGGCAGCGCTCGCGAACTTTGCGCCGAACTCGCCGAAACTCAGGTGCTCGCTGCGCTTGCTGATGAGGCCGAAAGCGGCGGCGTCCCAGAACGCGGTCGACCCGCCGTTGCCGAGAATCACCTCATAACCGTCGGGCAGGCGGAAGAGGTCAGCGAGCCCTTCGCGTACGCGCCCGACCATGTTCTTCACGGGTGCCTGGCGGTGGGAGGTGCCCATGATTTTCGCGCCCTCGCTCGCGAGAAACGCGAGCTGTTCGGGGCGCACCCGGGACGGCCCGCTGCCGAATCGTCCGTCGGCGGGCAGCAGGTCTGCAGGGATGGTCAGGGCAGGCATGCCCTCGATTCTATTGGCCGCCACGCGGTCGGGCCGCGCCCGCCGGAACGGTTAGGGTGGACTCAGATCGTGCGCAATTCTGGAGGCATCGATGACGGATCTCGTTGACACCACGGAGATGTACCTGCGCACCATCCTCGACCTTGAGGAAGAGAACATCGTTCCGCTCCGGGCTCGCATCTCCGAGCGCCTGGGTCATTCCGGGCCGACCGTGTCGCAGACGATCGCGCGTATGGAACGCGACGGGCTCGTTGTGGTCGAGGGCGACCGCCACCTGGAACTGACCGACGACGGTCGCCGCAAAGCGACGCACGTCATGCGCAAGCACCGCCTCGCCGAGCGGCTGCTTGCCGACGTGATCGGCCTCGACTGGGCGTACGTGCACGACGAGGCCTGCCGCTGGGAGCACGTCATGAGCGAGCAGGTCGAACGCCGGCTGCTCGAGATGCTCGATCACCCGACCGAGTCCCCGTACGGCAATCCGATTCCCGGGCTCGAAGAGTTGGGCGACTCGCCGGCTGCACGGTTCATGGAGGGGTCGTCAGCATCGTCGCCGTGGCTGCGGCGGGCACCGCCGAGGTGGTCATTCGCCGCCTCGGTGAACCGGTGCAGTTTGAGCCGGAAATGCTTCAGAAGCTGCAGGATGCCGGGGTCATGCCCGGCGCATCCGCCACTGTCACCGCCAACGGTTCGCTACGTTCAGATCCAGGTCAATGGCTTCGGTGATGGGCGTCGAATTGCCCCTCGAAATCGCGAGCCACATTTACGTCGCGAAGTGATTCACAGGTTATTCACGGCTAAAAACACGCGATCCAAGATGACGTTTCGGTAACTACGCCGTAGGCTCGCACCCGTCCTCTTGCCCGAAACTGTGGCATTTGGCCCAGCGTCAGACGTCTCGTAAACCGCCTCGTGCACTGCGAAAAACAAAAACCAGGAAGGGCGGGACAGCGGGTCACACCGCTGATCGGGACGCAGGAGGTTTCACTCTTGACCAGAATGACAACCATCAGGGCAGCGCACAACAGCGACTCCAACGCCGAGCAAGCGAGCTCAACCCCTCGCCGCGAACCGGTAAACCGGCCGTCATCAGAAACTCGCGTTCGAGCTTCCTCAGCGTGACTGTTACGGCGCTCGTGGTTCCCGGGATGATTCGCAACAGTCGCGCTCCCCGCCTACGCACTCATGCCGGATCAGACCGCGGATGCGTCATCCACCACGTCCAGCCTCGCCGCAACTGAGTTGCGCGAGAAGGTGGCCGCGGACGCGCAGAGCCTTGCCGTCGCGAGCATCGAGACAGCGACCATCGAGCGCGACGCCTTCACGGCGACGACCGAGGAAGAGCTCGCTGCCGCGCAGGCGGCAGCGCAGCGTCGCGTGGCAGTCGCGGCCGCTCAGCACCTCGGCGACGCGTTCCCGAGCTACGACCTCAGCTCGGTCGTCGGGGTCGCGCGGCAGTACATCGGCGTTCCCTACGTATTCGGCGGATCGAGCCCGGCCGGGTTCGACTGCTCCGGCCTCGTCAAGTATGTCTACGCGCAGTTCGGCGTGCACCTCGCCCATGGCGTGAGTTCTCAGGCGAGGGCAGGCGTGCGCATTCCCGCATCTTCTGCCGTTCCCGGTGACCTCGTGGTCTGGTCCGGCGGCGGCCACAACGGTATCTATTCCGGCGGCGGGATGGTCATTCATGCGCCGTATGCGGGCCGTACCGTGTCGGAGCAGGCGCTGTGGGGCAGCTACTACTTCGTGCGAATCGGTGGCTGACACGGCCGCGTTCCGGCGGTAATCGCCGCTGGCAGTGAGTTACCATTTAGCTCTTGGAGTTCTTAGAGGTCCTGGAGAGCGAATGTTGAAGTTGTGTGCAGCACCCAAACCGTGGATGCGCGCGCAGTCTTCTTCATACGCAACAGCAGCAGGCCGAGCGTGCACTGTAGCGCCCGGAACGACCAAGGCACTGTCATGTCATGACAGTGCCTTTTCGTTTGGCTGCTAACTCTTTCCTCTTAGCCCTCCCGGGTGCATTCGAACGCCTGCAAGCCGTGCAGGCTCTTTCGAGAGGATGACAATGCGCACTCTGGTACTGAATGCGGGCTATGAGCCCCTCGCCGTCGTGTCATTCAAGCGAGCACTGGTGCTCGTGCTGAATGAGAAGGCGACGATTGTCGCGCATGATGAGGAGCATCCGGTCTGGGGCTCGAACCGTTCGTGGGAGCGGCCGTCTGTCATCATCCTGCGCCGCTACGTGCGTATCCCGAGCGGGCGCAATGTGCCGGTGTCGCGCAGGGGTGTGCTGCGCCGCGACGGGCACCGCTGCGCTGTACTGCGGTGCGTCGGCGTCGACGATCGACCATGTGCTGCCGAAGTCGCGTGGTGGTGGGGACTCCTGGGAGAACCTCGTCGCGTGTTGCCTCAAGTGCAACAACCTCAAGGGTGACCGTACGCCCGGTGAGATGAGCTGGACCCTCCGCAGCAAGCCCCGCCCACCGCACGGCGCGACATGGCTCGTGCGTGGGGTGGAGCGTGCCGATCCGGTCTGGGATGAGTTCCTGGCGCCTGCCGCGTAGGGGCTCCTGATCTCGACACCGGTGGTCGAGCGTGTCGAGACCCGGTGGTCGAGATCTCGACAGGCTCGATCACCGGTTCGGTGGTCGAGCGGAGTCGAGACCTCCTTCGCAGGCTCAGTCGGCGCTGGGGTCGCGCAATCGCTGGCGCGACTGCCTGAGCTCCCCCGCGCTCAGTCGGGTGGTCCCGGCACCTCGACGGGCTGCAGGGTGGCGATTTTGGGTTCACGGTTGTCGCCGGATGATCGCCCGGTGAGTCGACGTCCGATCCAGGGGAGTACATAGTGCCGCCAGTATGCGGCCGTGCGCTGCGTTGGTTCGCCGTCGGTGTGGCCCGGTTCAATGGGAGGGATGGGAACTTCGAGGGCGGCGAGCGCGTTGCTGGCGACGCGCTGGTGCCCGAGGGCGTTGAGGTGCAGTTTGTCGCGTGACCAGTAGCGGCTGTTCTCCAGTTCCCGGTCGCCCCAGTTGTCGACGAGGGTGATCCCGGGCTTGGGCATCCGCTCGATGACGGCGACGCGCAACTCTTCGCCGCGACGGTTGAAGACGGTGCCGAGCGGAATGTGCCGGGTGGGGTTGCCGCCGCTGAGGAGCAGCACGTGGATGCCGTTCTTGACGGCAGTGTCGGCTGCGGCTTCGAGGCGGTCGGCGATGGACGCAACCGATACGCGCGGACGCAGGATGTCGTTGCCGCCGCCGTTGATGCTGATGAGTTGGGGGCGCAGTTGCACGGCGGCATCGAGTTGTTCGCCGACAATGGGGGCGAGGAGGCGTCCGCGGATGGCGAGGTTGGCGTAGGTGAAGGGTTCGTGTTCGTGTTCGCGTTCGGATTCGCGGGCGGCGAGGGCGAGGCCGAGGGCGACGAGGTCGGCCCAGCCGCGGGGTCGGCCGTCAGGGAGTTCGTCTCCGACGCCTTCGGTGAAGCTGTCGCCGATGGCGACATAGCTGCGAAAAATGGTTGCCATAAGTTGAGTTCACCACAAACGAGGTTGTTCCTGCTGCACGGTGTTGTTCCGGGGTGTCCCTGCCGCTCAGCAGCGGGCTACGCGCTGATCAGTTCCCGCCGCACGGCCGATCGGCTGCGCAGTTCGCTCATCTCAGGGCTCTTGCTGGGCATGGGGCGGGGGTGTTGTTCGGGGTCGATGTCGCGCGGGGGGATGAGGTAGTAGTCCGCGCCTTCGCGCACGATTTCCCATTTGTTGTTGTGGATCAGCAGGTGGTGTCTTCGGCACAGGAGTACACCTTGGGAAACGTTGGTTTCGCCGTCGTCTCGATGCCAGTAGTCGATGTGATGGGCTTCTGCCCAGGCGGGGGGCCGATCACATTCGGGGAAGAGGCAACCACCGTCTCGAGCGGCCAGGGCGATGCGCTGCTTCTTGGTGAATAAGCGGGAGTCGCGGCCGACGTTGACGCATTGGCCGTCATCATCGAATTCGATCGGAACGGTTCCGGTTTCGCACAGGTGCCGTTCGATGGTGGCGATGGACACGCTGTCGAGGGTGCCTTCGATGCGTCCGGTGCCGTTGCGTTCCCCGGTCTCCGGGTCGCGGCTGTCGAGTGCGTCTTTGGTGACGATGATGCGCACGGCGGGGGATTGTCCGTTGAGCATGAGCTTCGGGTTGGCACCAACGGCGACGCGCACGAGACCGATGAGGGTGTCGGGGTTGATCTGCTCGTTCGTCCGCGGGTCATTCATCAGGTCTTCCGCGGTCTTGGCGGCGTCCGGGTTGATGAACCGGGGACCTCCCCGGCGGGGACTGGTCATGCTGTCCAAAGCACCGAGCAGGAACCCGCCCTCTTCGGCATCGAGCAGGAAGCTGCCGCCGATCATCCCGTCGGTGCGACGCCAGGCTTTCAGGTAGCGCAGGTCGCGTTGTTCCTTCTCCCGCGCAGCCACTTTCTCCACGTCGAGTTCTTCGCGATGCGCGGCGGGCTTCACGCAGCAGCAGTTCGGCGGTGCGACCGGGAGCGCGGGCGATCAGGCTTCTCGACGGCGGCACGCAGTTCGTCGGGAGTGACGGCGGTGTCGGGTTCCCCCAGCCCACGGCGGATCGCATCCGCGGCAGCAAGGGAGAGCGACCCGGCGAGCACCGCGGCCGCGAGCGGCTGCTGCCACGACGCGGTCGTCGCGAACGGCGACGACGGGTCGGAAGCCGCGACCTCAGCCGCGGCTTCTGCCTCGGCCATCATGGTGCCCATCGCCACAAAGGTGCTGGCCTCGGCCCGGGTGGAACCGCTCACCGACTGGATGAGCGCTTCGGGGCTGAGGTGTCCACCGCGCTGGGCGAGACCGGCTTGCCCGAGTTCATGCGAGGAGCGGCGGGCGATCTCCCCGGCAACCCATGCCGCATAGGCATCCACACCCCGCCGCAGTTCACTGACCTGCCGTTGGGCTTGCAGCAGCGCGTCATCCGCCAACGCTCCGATCGAGGCTGCGGAATCGCCGAGGCGCGCGACAGCGGTGGCTGTCGTCAGCAGGGTTTCGGCGGGATTGGTCATACTCGACATTCTCCCACATTCGAATGTATGTTCGAAAGAGGAAAACCCAAATCTGTGGATAACTTTTTAGCTGTCGAGACCGAGCTTCTTGCGCAGCGAGGCCACGTGGCCGGTCGCCTTCACGTTGTAGAGCGGGCAGCTCGATCTTGCCGTTCTCGTCGATGACGAAAGTCGACCGCAGCACTCCCGTCATCTTCTTTCCGTACATCGACTTCTCGCCCCACGCGCCGTACGCGTTGTGCACGGTGAGGTCGGGGTCGCTGAGGAAGGGGAAGTTGACGTCGCGCTTCTTCTGGAACTTCTTGAGGGCATCCACTTCGTCCCGGGAGACGCCGAGCACCTGGTAGCCGGCGGACTTCAGCGAACTCAGGTTGTCGCGAAAATCGCACGCCTGGGTGGTGCAGCCGGGGGTGTCGGCGGCAGGGTAGAAGTAGAGAATCACCTTCTGGCCGGCGAAGTCGCCGAGCGAAACGGATGCGCCGTCCTGGTCGGTGAGAGTGAAAGTCGGAGCGGTGTCGCCTGCGTCAAGTCTGGTGTCTGCCATGGTTCCCCTAGGTCGCTGCTGTGGATGCCTCCATGCTAATCTTGCTTCTCGGCCCGGCTTGACCGGGCCCCAAGCACCTCTAGCTCAATTGGCAGAGCAACTGACTCTTAATCAGTGGGTTCCGGGTTCAAGTCCCGGGGGGTGTACCAATAGGTCAGCGATCACTGTATAGTCATCGTATGCTGACGATTGCTTCCCGACTCGACGTGATGAACAGGCTCGGCCGCGCTATGGCCGATGGCACGCGCTCACGCATCCTGCTCAGTCTCCTCGAACGCCCCGGCTACCCTGCGGAACTCGCTGAGGAACTCGAGCTCACCCGAACCAACGTATCCAACCATCTCGCCTGCTTGCGCGGCTGTGGACTCGTTGCCGCCGTGCCGGAGGGCCGGCGCACCCGCTACGAGATTGCCGACCCTCACCTCACCGTCGCGTTGGCGAACCTGGTGAAGGTAGTACTTGCCGCCGACGAGGGCGCTCCGTGCATGGATGGACAGTGCGAACTTCCGGGATGCTGCTGAGCACCCGATCAGACCGCCCGCCAACAACGGACGGAGAGGAGGCGATCATGACGGACTGTTGTGACCCGAGCTGTTGCACGTCAGCGTGCGCCGATGGCTGCACCTGCTGCTAACAGCCTCTCAAGTGGGGAGCCCCGCCGGCCCGCCGGTCGGGGCTCTCCCATCTAACGCTCAATCCGAAAGTTGAACACCGACGAGTCGAAGCTGTTGTACCCCTCATAGTCGAGCAGCTCGTACAGTTCCGCCCGGTGCTGCATCTCACCGAGACGCGGTTCGAGCGTGCCCTCCGACGCGAGAGTGTCGAGCCCGCGCATCGCGGCCCCCATCGCAAGCCGCAGCAGCGATACCGGCCAGATGACCATGTTGATGCCGATGTTCTGCAACTGGTCGACCGTGAACAGCTCGCTCTTTCCGAACTCGGTCATGTTCGCGAGCAGCGGCACGTCGACGGCGGCGCGCACGGCCTCGAACTCGGCCAGGGTCGCCATCGCCTCCGGGAAGATCGCGTCAGCGCCGGCATCCACCAGTTTCTTCGCGCGGTCGATGGCCGCATCCAGTCCATCGACGGCGCGGATGTCTGTACGCGCCATGATGAGGAAGTTCGGGTCGCGACGTGCATCCACCGCTGAGCGGATGCGCTTGAGTGCCGTGTCTTCGTCGACGACCTGCTTGCCGTCGAGGTGTCCACAGCGTTTCGGGTTCACCTGGTCTTCGATGTGGGTGCCGGCGAGCCCTGCATCCTCGAGGGTCTGGATGGTGCGCGCGACGTTCATGGGCTCACCGAAGCCGGTGTCGGCATCGACGATCGACGGAAGGTCGGTCATCCGCGCGATCTGCTGCGCGCGCTGCGCGACCTCGGTGAGGGTCGTCAGCCCAATGTCGGGCAGGCCGAGGTCGGCCGAGAGCACGGCGCCGGAGATGTAGACGCCCTCGAAGCCTTTGGTCTGGATGAGCTTCGCCGACAGCGGGTTGAACGCACCGGGAAAGCGCTGGATGGTTCCGCTCGCGAGCCCGGCCCTGAACGCGACCCGCTTCTCGGCGGGGGAGGTGGTGGCGTACAGCATCAGAAGATTCCTTCCGGTTCGGTGATCCCATCGAAGAGGCCGGCGCGGCCGACGATGGTCAACTGGCCCAGTTCGTCCGCTCGAAGTGAAGGCAAGCGCTGGGCAACATCGAGGAACCGGTCGATCTCCTCCTGCTCGAGCACGCCCTCGGCGAGCGTGCGGAACTTGGTGACGTACTGCTCCCGCCCGAACGGACGTGCGCCGAGTGGATGCGCGTCAGCCACCGCGATTTCGTCAACGATCACAGACCCATCGTCGAGCGTGATCTCGACCCGGCCGCCGAACGCTTTCTCGTTGGGGTCGGCCGAGTGGTAGCGGCGGGTCCACTCCGGATCCTCAAGCGTCGTCGTCTTGTGCCACAGCGCGACCGTGTCCGCCCGGCCCGCGCGTTCGGGGGCGTAGGAGTCGCCGTGGTGCCAGCGGCCGTCCTGGAACGCGACCGTGAAGATGTACGGGATCGAGTGGTCGAGGGTCTCCCGTGATGCGGTCGGGTCGTACTTCTGGGGGTCGTTCGCCCCGGACCCGATGACGTTGTGAGTGTGGTGCGAGGTGTGGATGACAACACTCGCGACCCCGCTGCCGTCGCGAAGTTCCGGGTGCGCGTAGTGCAGTTTGCGTGCGAGGTCGATGAGCGCCTGCGCCTGGTACTCGGCGGAGTGCTCCTTCGTGTAGGTGTCGAGCATGCCGAGCTTGGTCTCGCCGGCCGCGGGAAGGGGAACCGTGTAGCGCGCATCCGGTCCGTCGAGCATCCACGCGATGACGCCGTCCTCGCCCTCGTAGATCGGCTCGGGCGAGGTCTGCCCGCGCATCGCGCGATCGACGGCCTCGACGGCCATCTTGCCGGCGAAGGCGGGGGCGTGTGCCTTCCACGTCGAAATCTGACCCTTGCGCGACTGGCGGGTGGCCGTGGTCGTATGCAATGCCTGGCCGATGGCCTGGAAAATTGTCTCGACGGGCAGGTCGAGCAGAGTGCCGAGACCCGCCGCGGCACTCGGGCCGAGGTGGGCGACATGGTCGATCTTGTGCTTGTGCAGGCTGATCGCGCGCACGAGGTTCACCTGGATCTCGTAGCCCGTGGCGATCGCCCGCACGAGGCCGGCACCCGTCAGGCCGCGCCGGCCGGCGAGGTGCTGCGCTACAGCGACGATCGCCGGGATGTTGTCTCCCGGGTGCGAGTAGTCGGCCGCGAGGAAGGTGTCGTGGAAGTCGAGCTCGCGCACCGCGACCCCGTTCGCCCATGCGGCCCACTCCGGGGAAACGCGCGTTTCGGGCGAGACACCGAAGACCGTGCTGCCCGGTGCGAATGGATGCGCGAGCGCCTGCGCGCGCGAGGCCACGATGGGCGGGCGCACGAGCGAGGCGGCGGCGACGGATGCGTTGTCGATGACGCGGTTGATGACCATGTCGGTCACGGCATCCGTCACCTCGACCGGGTCTGCGGCGACCTCGGCGATTTTCCAGGCCAGCTGCTGTTCGCGGGGGAGGGGCTCTTCGCTCTTGTATACGCGTAGTGGGTGGTCGATCATGTGGTGCCTTTCGTGTGGTCGAGCGTGCTGAGGATGTGGTCGAGACTGTTGCGCAAGTGCACGGCGGTGGCCTGGGCGGCGAGCACTTCGTCCTGTCGGATGATCGCGTTGACGATGAGGAGGTGCTCGCCGGATGCCTGTTGCAGCCGCTCGGGATTGGAGTGAGCGTGCCGGCGCAGGCGCGCGAGGTGTCCGCGGATGTCACGCAGGGCGCTGCGCAGGTGGGCGTTCGACATCGCGCAGGTCGATCGCGGCGTCAAGCCGGTCGGCGAGGGCGTACGCGTCGTCGCCTGCGGCCGGCGGCCCCGCGAGAAAGGCCTCTCGGAGTTCAGCGAACTCATCCGGGTCGCGGTGCCGCGCGGCGAGTCTTGCGGCCTGCGTCTCGAGCGCTTCGCGCAGTTCGAAGAGTTCGCGGATGTCGTCGCGCGAGAGCGGGCGCAACGATCGCAGTGCGACCGGAATCGTTGGAGACGAGCCCTTCGGCGATGAGCCGTGACAGCGCCTCGCGCACGGGCGTGCGGGATACAGCGAGACGCTCCGACAGTTCCACCTCGCCGAGCGGAGTGCCCGGCTCCAGCCGCCAGTGGATGATGTCGTCCCTCAGGCGGGAGTAGGCAACCTCACTGGCACGCATACGACCAATCCTAGTTGCGAGAGCAGCCTTCTGTATACAACACGGCTGGTCTTGAGGGCTGCGGGCGCTCAGAGGTGCCTGTTTGTATACACATCGCGATTACGACGACTTGGCCGAAGCTTCGTTGAGCGCGAGTTCCTGGGCGGCGCGAGCGCGCGAGAGCCGACCGGTGTGGCTGATCGCGACCCGCAGGCGCGACGACTTCTCGTAACGCAGCCGAACTTCGTGCGCGCGAATCACGTAGATGATCGCGATGAGCGCCGCGAGCAGCCCCGCAGCTGCGGCCAGGAGCATGGCCGACCGCGGCCCGAAGCTGTTGGCCACCAGGCCGACGAGCGGGGCGCCGATCGGGGTGCCGCTGAACAGCACCGCAATGTAGAGCGCGAGTACGCGCCCGCGCAGGTGCGCGGGTGTACTGAGCTGCACGATGCCGTTAGCGGTTGTCATGATTGTCTGCATGCTCACCCCGACAAAGAACAGGGCAACGGCGAACGTCCCGTAGCTCGGCATCATCGCTGCCGCTGCCGTCACGAGACCGAATGCGGTCGCACCAATGATCACGAAGCGAAGCTGAGGCTGGTCACGGCGGGCGCTCAGCAGTGCCCCGACCACCGAGCCAACGGAAAGGCAGGAGAGCAATAGCCCGTATTCGCCGACCCCGAGGTTGAATTCGATTGTCGTCATCGTCGAGGTGAAGATCGGAAAGTTCAGGCCGAGCGCGCCGATGAGAAAGACGACGACCATGACGATCTGGATGTCCGCCCGGCTGGCCACATAGCGGAACCCACCAGAGAGGTTGCCCCGACCGCGCCTGACGACCGGTGCCGCGTTCAGCTGGTCGCGGCGCATCCGGAGCAGGGCGACGATGAGGGCGAAGAAGGTGACGGCGTTGATCATGAACACCCAGCCCGGCCCGATGAGCAGCACGAGCGCGGCGGCGACCGCCGGTCCAATGGTGCGGGCGGCATTGAACGACGCCGAGTTCAGCGCGACAGCGTTGCCGAGTCGGTTCTCGGATACCAATTCGGAGACGAAACTATGCTTCGCGGGGTTGTCGACCGCTGCGGTGATGCCGCCTGCGAGCGCGAACGCGTAAACGTGCCACAACTCGACGACGCCGGTGATGACGAGCACTCCGAGCGCTGTCGCGAGCACGGCCATGATGCTGTTCGTTGTCAGGAGCACCTTGCGGCGGTCGAAGCGGTCCGCAATCAAGCCAGACCAAGGCAGCAAGAACACCTGGGGGATGGTCTGCAGCGCAATCGTGAATCCGAGCGCCGCAGCGTCATAGTCGGTCAGCTCGGTCAGTACGATCCAGTCCTGCGCGGCCCGCTGCATCCAGAAACCGATATTGGATACGAGCGCGCCCGCGAACCACAACCGGTAATTGACCAGCCCGAGCGAGCGGAACATTGCACTCAACTGTCGGCGAGCTCCGCAAGTATTGGCGCGGATGCGTGAAGAAGTTCCTGTTGTTCGGGTGTCAACTCCGCAACTCTGGAGGCGAGCCACGCCGCACGACGACGCCGCGTCTCCTGCACAAGGGTCCGACCGGTTTCGGTTGCGGTGACGAGCACGACCCGACCGTCGTCGGGCGAGCTGGATCGCACCACCAGTCCGAATTCCGCGAGTTGGTTGACCGTTCGATTGATCGAGGGGGGAGTCACGCGTTCGATCTCGCTGAGGTCGCTGATGGTGTGCGGACCCTCTTTCGAGACGATGAAGAGTACGGAGAGCTGGCTGTCGGTGACATCGCCGTTGGCTCTCTCCTGTCGCATGCGCCTCGCAAGCCTCATTACCGCGAGCCGCAGTTCGTCGCCCCGGTTCTCCATTTGATTAGCTTAGCAAATTAGCAAGGCTAAGCATCACGTGGTTGTCCCTCTCCGGACCCCGCCCTTCGTCGGGCTAGTGTCGTTGAATGCGCATTCTCGTCACCGGGGCCACCGGCTACATCGGCGGTCGGCTCGTCCCCCGCCTGCTTGAGGCAGGTCACGAGGTTCGTGTCATGGTGCGCAATCCCGCCCGGCTGGCGGAAGTCCCGTGGGCCACGGACGTCGACATTGTGCGTGGCGACGTGACGAACACGGTGGATGTCGCGGCCGCAGTCGGGGGAATGAACGCTCTCTACTACCTCGTGCACGCGATGGGAACCGCGGGAGACTTCGAACAGATCGAGTTGCGTTCGGCGCGCATCGTTGCCGGTGCCGCCAGGGCTGCCGGCCTCGAACGAATCGTGTACCTGGGCGGGCTGCATCCCGAACAGGGAGCGCTCAGCCCCCACCTGCGCAGCCGCGCCGCCGTCGGCGACATTCTCATCGCATCCGGGGTGCCGACCGTCGCGCTCCAGGCTGGTGTCGTCATCGGTTCGGGATCCGCGTCATTCGAGATGATCCGGCACCTCACCGAAGTGCTGCCGTACATGCCCGCGCCGAAATGGGTGCGCAACTTCATCCAGCCGATCGCCGTGCGTGACGTACTGCACTACCTCGCCGCCGCGATCGACCTGCCGGCAGAAGTCAACCGCACGTTCGACATCGGTGGGCCCGACGTGCTGCGCTACGGGCAAATGATGAACGGCTACGCACTCGAAGCCGGGCTCAAGCAGCGACCGATCGCTTCGCTGCCGGTGTTGACTCCCTGGCTGGCGTCGCAGTGGGTCAACCTGGTCACCCCGATTCCCCGCACCCTCGCGGTGCCGATCATCGCCTCACTTCAGTACGACTGCGTTATGAACAATCACGAGATCGACTATCACATTGCGCCGCCTGCCGCAGGGCTCATGGGCTACCGTGCTGCAGTCCGAGCCGCACTCGACCGGATGCGCGCGGGCCAGATTGAGACGAGCTGGCAGGATGCTGCCGTGGCGGGCGCACCAAGTGATCCACTGCCGAGCGACCCTGGCTGGGCGGGCCACACCGCCTACACCGATATCCGCGAGCAGAGGTCGACGGCATCGAGTGATCGACTGTGGCGCGTGATCGAGGGTATCGGCGGGGACAACGGCTGGTACTCGCTGCCGTTCGCCTGGGCGGCGCGCGGGTGGCTGGACAAGTTGGTCGGGGGAGTGGGACTGCGCCGGGGCAGACGCAATGCGACGACCCTCGCGGTCGGTGAGGCGCTCGACTTCTGGCGCGTCGAGCAACTCGAGCGGGGCAGCTTTCTTCGCCTGAGAGCGGAGATGAAGCTTCCGGGGCGAGCCTGGCTGGAGCTGACGTCTGCCGACGACGGCGCGGGCGGCTCTCTCTACCGCCAGCGCGCGGTGTTCTTTCCGACCGGGCTCGGCGGCCGCTTGTATTGGCTCGCGATCATGCCCTTTCACGACCTCATCTTCGCCGGAATGGCAACTCGAATCACGCACGCGGCTGAATCCCGGCCGGAGTAGCACCGCATCCGTTTTCATCGAAGGATTTCTTCGATTTTTCAGCAGGGAATCAGCTTCGGCGAGTAGGTTCCAAGCACTGAGCGCATCCCGAGCACTCCTTGCAAAACTGGGTCGTAAGGAAAACATCATGGGACAAATGCTGTACGGCAGTCCGCCAGAGATTCTGGAGTTCGAAGACAGGGTTCTCGCCCACCTGGATATGGTGATAATCGCCAAGCTGCGGCGCGATGAAAAGTTCACGCTCACGTGGGAGAAGGACATCGACGGTGTCGCCCATCGATGCACCATCTGGCTTCACCCGGCCATCCCGCTGGTGTTCAAATTCGATTCGACCGAGCGGCAGCCGCTCAACAAGGCGTGGCTCGAAGATCTGATGAACACCGCCAATACCGGCGCTGGGCTGCACGTCGTGCCGGAACCTGCGCAATTGGTCGGAGCCCGCTGAGTCGGGCTACACCCCCACGAAGGGCACTGCCGCAGTCATTCCGGCGCCGATCACGAACACGACGAGCGAGACGGACATGAGCACGACCTGCGTGCGCCGCTGGCGCATCAGTGCGGAGATGCCGAGCAGAAACAGCGAGATCGAGAACAGCACGGTGTTGAGCGTGAGCCGGTCGCTGAGCGTGTTCGCCTCGTCGCCCTTTGCCACGGTGGCGGTGGCCTCTGCCTGGGTGTCGGCCCACGGTGAGAACAGGAAATCCTGATAGTCCTCCGACTCGAACGGGCTCGTGTAAAAGTCGGGGTCGGCCTGATTCTGCTCATCGGACCAAGCGATCGCAGCGGCGAACTCCTCCGAGACCGACATGAAGTTCAGCGTCTCGAACTTCAGCTGGGCATCCGCAGCGATGGCCGGATCGGAACTGTCCATCTCGATCGAGAGTTCCGTCATGCGGTTCCACAGCTGGGTGTCCTGAATGAACTGCTGGTTCGCCTCAAGGTAGAGCGACTCGGCCTCCGTCGAAAGGTTCTGTCCCTTCGTGTACTGGCCCGCCATGACGCTGCCGTACACGGCCGCCTGGAACGAGGCGTACGCCGTCGCAACGGACACGACGCCGAGGAGGATGGCGATCACGAGTTCAAGGTTTCCGAACAGCGACGACAGGCGAGGCGCTGGAGCAGCAGCGTTTTCAGACACGGGAACTCCGATGGTTCAGCGAGTGGGGCTGCGCCAGTTTAGGGTCGCACCGACGCCGCTCCACTCCCACCGCTGCCCCCATTTCGGGGCCGAATTCGAAGGCGTCAGAGGAGTCGGGCGGAGGGCCGTTCAGACGACTCGATGGTCGCGGCTACTTCCCAGGCAAGCGTCTCCGCGACCTGGTCGCTGAAGATGCCGTCTGATCGGTCGACTCGCACCGTGACCGCGAAAGGTCCGTCCGGTCCGAGGAGGCGCATGACCTCTTCACGCACTCGCGCGTAGACCACGCGTTGCATGTCTTCGTCCGGTACGACCACTGGTACAACGTGAACGCGATTCCTGGTGGCCACGGGGAAGCCTTTCGTCGCTGGTCAGCCAATTCTGGAGGTTCCCTGGCATCCACGCGGGGCTGACACGCCGTCTGCGATTCTTCCTTCGAGGGCGCGGATCCGCTTGATCACGCCCCGCAGTTGAGGCACTTCGGTGATGTAATGGTCGGATTGCAGCTCGCAGAATGCTGCACACAAGGAAAGGCACGCGGCTGTGAGCGCTGATGTCGTCATCGGACTGACCACCTACCTCGAACAGGCGAAGATGGGGGTCTGGGATGTGCAGGCATCCTTCCTGCCGAAGGTGTACTTCGAGGCCGTGAACCGGGCGGGCGGGATTGCCGTGCTGCTGCCGCCCCAGCCCATCGACGAGGAGATCGCCCATCGCGTTCTGGATGGGCTGGACGGTCTCATCATCACCGGCGGCAAGGACGTCGACCCCGCGCGGTACGGTCAGGCGCCGCATCCGGAGACCGACGCCCCACGGCACGATCGCGATGAGTGGGAGAACCTGCTGCTGCGCGCCGCGATTGACCGCGAACTGCCGTTCTTCGGCATCTGCCGGGGAGCGCAGTTGCTCAACGTGGCGCTCGGAGGAACGCTTGTGCAGCATCTGCCGGAGCTTGTTGGCAGCGACAAGTACAACCTCGGCGAGGGACGGTTCAATGAGGTCGAGATTGCGGTCGAGCCGGGCACGGAACTGGCTTCGCTAGTGGGTGAGGGTGTGACCGCGAAGGTCTACCACCACCAGGCGATCGACCGTGTCGCCGAAGGACTCACCGTGACGGCCCGCACTGGTGACGGCATCATCCAGGCCGTCGAATTGGGCGCTGTGCCCTTCGGGGTGGCGGTGCAGTGGCATCCGGAGGAGAGCGCCGATGATGGGCGGCTCTTCGCCGGACTCGTTGAGGCGGCGCGCGAGTACAGGCGCTCGCGCTCAGAACTGGTCGAGACGGGAACCCCCTGAGGAGGTCAGTCCTCGAGCTCGTTCATGCCCCTGGCCTCCATGATGACGGTGCCGACGGCGATGGCCATCGTGGCACCCCAACTCACCCAGAGGAGGATGGTACGCCAGTCATTCGGGCCGTGCCGCGTCGCCTGGATCGTGTGCCAGCCGCCGAAAACCGCGCTGATGACGCTGCCGTTGAAGAGGAACTTCCGCACGTTGACTCCCTGTTTCGTCTTCTTCAACGCTACGCGAAGCACGGGGGCGCCGCGACCTTTCCCCAATAATCGACTGACCGCAAGCCGTGGCTGCGCCCGTAGCGCGTTGTTACGTTCAGGAGTATGGACACCGGAATTCCGTCGTCGACGCGCGAGCAGCTCGATGAGCATGTGGCCGCGGCCGAATCGATGGTGGCGCTGCTGCCCCGCATCGACGCGGTGGCGCGAGCGCTCTGCACAGCCTTCGAGCGTGGGCACGTGCTCTACACGCTCGGCAACGGCGGGAGTGCCGCAGATGCGCAACACCTGACGGGGGAGCTCATCGGGCACTACAAACGCGACCGGCGTGCACTCCCCGCCGTCACCCTGAGCACCGACCCGACCGTCATGACGTGCATCAGCAATGACTTCGGCTTCGACGACGCCTTCGCACGCCAGATCACGGCGCTCGTGCGACGGGGGGATGTCGTGGCCGCATTCACGACAAGTGGCAGGTCTGGGAATGTCGTGCGGGCGCTTGCCGCGGCCCGGGAGCAGGGTGCGACGACAGTGCTGTTCGGCGGGAGCGGCGGTGGACCGGCGTGGGCTTTCGCCGATCATCCACTCATCGTGGCTTCGTCGGTCACGGCGCGAATCCAGGAGATGCACACCTTCATGCTCCATGCCATCAGTGAACAGGTGGATGCCTGGGCCGCGGCTCGCGAGTCGGCCGGGAAAGCTGAGCATTTGCTGCGAAACTGACCGAACGGTCAGATCTGACCGATCGGTCAGTTTAGAGTCGAACCATGTCGTCTCGAGATGAACTGCGCACCATCGCACTGCACGAATTCGCGCTGTCCGGCTACGCAGCCACGTCGCTGCACCACCTCGCTGAACTCGCCGGACTGAAGAAATCGAGCGTGCTGTACCACTTCGAGTCGAAGGAGGCGCTGCTCGAGGCGGTCATCGCACCGGCCATCGACCGAATGGAGGCAATCGTCTCGTCGATCGAGGGACAACCACTGAACGACGCACGGCGCACCACATTCGTGCACGAGTTCGTCGACTTCCTGCTTGAGCACCGGCTCGAGGTACACATGTTCATCAACCAGGGGCACTCCCACGAGGACGTGCCTGTGATCGATCGCGCCAACCAGGTTGTGTTGCGCATGGCGATGCACTTCTGCTCGACCGTCACCACCGCCGAGGACCGGATGCGATTCGGAATCGCGCTCGGGGGGGCTGCCTACACGCTCGCCACCGCACAGACCCTTCCCCTTCCGGAGTTTCCCGTGGATGAGACCAGGGCCGCTCTCATCGCGATCGTGAGCGAACTGCTCGCTCCTGTTTCTGTCAGTCCACTCGTCAACCAGGAGCGGTAACCGTGGCCACCTACCTGTACCGCATCGGGCGGTACGCATACCAGCGTCCCCGTCGCATCGTCGCCGTCTGGCTCGTGCTCATGTTCGGGATCCTGGGCGGTGGACTCGCCCTCGGCGGGCAGACCCAGGAGTCCTTCGCGATCCCCGGCACGGAGTCCCAGGAGGCCATCGACCGCCTCGCCGCCGTCTTTCCCGAGACCGCGGGCGCGAGTGCCCAGCTTGTGGTGCGGGCGCCGGAGGGCGAATCGGTCGAAGCGGGTCCGTACCGCGAAGCGATCGAACAATTGGCCACCGAGGTCGGAAGGATCGATGGCGTCGAGGCAGGGGTCTCGCCCTTCTCGGAGTACGCCTCGAATGCGATCTCCGCTGATCGATCAACCGCCATCATCACGGCCCAGTTCACGGGTCAGGCCTCCGCAGTCGCGGAGGACACCGTGCACGAGGTCCGCGACCTGGCCAGCATCGCGGAGGATGCCGGACTCGTGATCGCCTTCGGCGGCCAGGTGTTCCAGGACCTCGAGTACGGGATCACTCCGACGGAGATCGTCGGGGTGCTGTTCGCCGGGGTTGTGCTGCTCGTGACCTTCGGGTCGCTCCTGGCTGCAGGCATGCCCCTTCTTGCCGCCCTCACGGGCATCGGCATCGCCATCGGTGTTGTCTCCGCCGTCTCGGCGTTCACGACGATCTCCAGCGCGACGCCCCTGCTCGCGCTCATGATCGGACTCGCGGTCGGCATCGACTACTCACTCTTCATCCTCTCGAGACACCGCAACCAGCTCGCGACCGGCGTCGAACCACAGGAGTCAGCTGCCACGTCAGTCGCGACCGCCGGCAGCGCGGTCGTGTTCGCGGGCGTTACGGTCATCGTCGCCCTGCTCGGGTTGCTCGTGGTCGGCATCCCCTTCCTGAGCGGCATGGGGGTTTCGGCTGCGTTCGCAGTACTGCTGGCAGTGCTCGTCGCCGTCACCCTGGTTCCCGCACTCATGGGGCTGGCCGGAATGCGGCTCGCACCGAAGCGCGGATCGCGAGCACACCGCCGCGCCGCTGCGCCTCCCGCGGAGAGCCGATCCTTCGGGACGCGCTGGGTGACCCTCATCCTGAAGGCACCGGTCGTCGCCGTGCTTCTCGTCGTCGGGATCCTCGGGACGCTCGCGATTCCCGCCTTCAGCCTCACCCTCGCGCTTCCGTCAGGTGCATCCGAACCCGAAGACTCGACGGCCCGCCAGGCATACGACCTCATCTCAGACGGCTTCGGACCCGGCCGTAACGGCCCCCTCATTGTGCTCGTCGACATCACGCAGACCAACGATGTGATGGATGACCTGGCCGACATCAGAGCCGAACTTCGTGGGCTCGATGGAGTTGAGTTCGTGAGCCAGGGTCTGCCGAACGCCTCATTCGACACAGCGATCATCCAGGTGATCCCCGAGACTGCCCCCACCGCCCCCAGCACTGCCGAGCTCGTGCGCGAAATCCGCGATCGCGCACCCCAGTTCGAGGAGCGCTACGGAACTGAGATCGCCGTCACCGGCAGCACCGCCGTGGAGATCGACATCTCGAACCGACTGAACAACGCGCTCGTTCCGTTCGGGATCGTCGTCGTCGGACTCTCGGTACTGCTGCTCATGATGGTGTTCCGGTCGGTGTTCATCCCGCTCAAGGCAGCAGCCGGCTTCATCCTCACGGTGCTCGCGTCGTTCGGCGTTGTGGTTGCCGTCTTCCAGTGGGGCTGGTTCGCCGACGCCCTCGATGTCGTGCCCGGCCCCATCCTGAGCTTCATGCCCATCCTGCTCATGGCCGTGCTGTTCGGGCTCGCAATGGATTACCAGGTCTTCCTTGTCTCCGGCATGCGCGAGAACTGGACCCTGACCGGCAACGCCCGTGCCGCAATCGTGCACGGATTCTCCAGTGCCGCGCGTGTGGTGACCGCCGCCGCCCTCATCATGTTCTTCGTCTTCGCGGCATTCGTTCCCGAGGGAGCCGGTGTCATCAAAGCCATAGCCCTGGGGCTCGCGGTCGGGATCCTCGCCGACGCCTTCCTCGTGCGGATGACCCTCGTACCCGCCGCGATGGCGCTGATGGGTCGGGCCGCGTGGTGGATTCCGCGCTGGCTCGATCGCCTCCTCCCGAACGTTGACATCGAGGGCGACAGCCTGCGCGAGCACCGCACCGCTGTCGAGTGGGCAACATCGAGGAACGGCGCGGCCATCACCGCGAGCTACCTGGTCGCAGGCACGGGGGGCTCCGTGAGCGTCGGACCCGTGAGCGCTGAGGTGCTTCCCGGATCACTTGTCATCCTCTCCGGCGAGAGGGGTGAGCGCGCGCTCGTCGCCGCAACAATCGCGGGCCGGCTCCGGCCACGGGCCGGTCGCGCCCAGGTGCTCGGCCATCCACTCCCGACCGACGCCGCCCAGGTGACCCGACTGGTCGCCCTCGCCGAAATCGGCGGCACCGAGGGCCAGTCAAGCCTGCGGGAACTTCTCGTCGAGCGCGTGAGGCTCACTGGTGGCTGGCGCGCGATCGCCACCGCACGGCGTCGGGCCGACACCTGGGTCGAACGGGTGAACTTCGTGATCGACGGGCATCCACCGCTGACGGGATCCGAGACGCTTGGCCAGCTTCATCCGCTTCAGAATGCTGTCGCCGCTGCGGCAATCGCGCTCGCGGAGCGAACCCCTGTCGTCGTTCTCAACCAGGTCCAGGCGTTCACCCATCCTGAGGATGAAGTCGCCTTCTTCGCGGCGATCGACCAGCTCGCAACGCCCTCAACCACGATCGTCGTCGGCACTTCCGTGCCGCCGCGGGGGCTCGAACAGCTCATCACCCGCAGGCGGGTCTCCATCGTCGATTTGTACGCGACGGGCGACGAACTTGTCACCTCCGATCGAAAGGCCGCACAGTCGTGAGCCAGTCACTCTCTGCCCGCACACCATGGACGCGCCGTTTCGCGCTCATCGGCGTCGTGCTCGTTCCCCTCGCCTTCGCGGGCCTGTTCGCTGGTGCCGTCTCCGCGCCCGCCGACGGTGCCACCGGCATCCCGGCGGCAATAGTGAACAACGACCAGTTCGTCACGACCGTCGACGAGGAGGGCACGGAGCAGTTCGTGCTCGCAGGGCGACAGCTCGTCACGGAGCTCACCCGGCCCGGCACCTCCGAAATCGCGTGGACCATAACCAACAGCGAGGATGCACGGCGCGCCCTTGCCGCGGGCGAGGTCTACGCGGTCGTCACCATACCGAGCGACTTCTCCCGGTCAATCGTGTCGGTGTCGTCTGACCACCCGCAGCGTGCCAGCCTGGCCATTGAAACGGATGATTCACACAACTACCTGACCGGCGCCGTCGCCGACGCTGTCGGAGCGAGCCTCGTGACCACCTTCGGCCGGGAAGTCACGACGAGGGTCATCGCCGGACTGTACTCGGGAATCGGCGACCTCGGTGGGGCCCTCGCGCAGGCTGCGGACGGCGCAGGCGCGCTCTCCGACGGCGCTGGCGAACTCTCGTCGGGACTGTCCGCGCTGAGCGACGGAGCAGCATCCGCGCAGTCCGGAGCGAACCAACTCGCCGGAGGCGTTGGCCAGTATGTCGGCGGGGTCAACCAGCTTGCTGACGGATTGCGTGGTCTGGAGTCGCAGATCGGCGGCCTCGACGCAGCGAGGGTTGGCGTCACGCCATACACCGCCGGGGTCTCCCAGCTCGCGGCCGCGCTCGACGGCGCAGTGAACTCGCTCGCAGCCGATCCGGGAAACCCGGCCCTGATGACACAGGTGCAGGAACTCACGGCGCAACTGGGCCAGACCGCAGCCTCGGGTCCAGCGGTGGTCGGTGGAGTCAACTCCGCGTTCGGTCAGCTCGCCGCAGGGGCGGGCATGAGCGCAGCCGGTGCCGAGCAGCTCGCCGCGCAGGGCGGGCAACTCACGACCGGGGCCAGCGGCCTTGCCTCCGGGCTGTCGGCGCTGCAGGCCGGTACGGCAAACGCAGCCGACGGTGCGGGGGCGCTCGCCGAGGGAGTGGGGGCGCTCGCATCCGGCCTGCAGGAGGGCGCCGCTGAGGTGCCCGCGATGCGCCCGGAGCGGGTCGACGCGGTGGCAGCGGTCGCTGCAGACCCCGTCGGACTGACGGTGACCCGCAACAACGAAGTCACCGACGTGCGGCACATCATTTCAACGCTCTTCGTGCCACTCGGACTCTGGATCGGTGCGCTCGCAGTGTTCCTTGTGCTCCGTCCGATCACGGCGCGCACGCTCGCCTCAACGGCAGCGGGCGGCAGGCTTGTGCTGTCAGCCTTCCTTCGGGGCAGCGCGCTCACAGTCGCCCAGGCACTCCTCCTCGTGGCGCTGCTGCACGGGCTTCTCGGCGTTCCGCTCGCAACCCTGCCCGCATCCATTGTGTTCGCCGTCATCATGGCTCTCGCGTTCACGGCGTTCCATCTGCTGCTCACCGTGGGCTTCGGGCGCCCCGGGCTCGTCATCTCCCTGCTGCTTCTCGCCGTGCAGCTCGCCTCGACGGGCGGTCTCTACCCGATTGAACTCGTTGCACGACCGTTCCAGGCGATCAGCCCGTTCCTGCCGCTCACCCACGCGGTCGCCGGCATGCAATCGATAATGGCCGCTTCGAACGCTGGGACGGCCGCGTTCGCGGCTCTTGTGCTCATCGGATTCGGTGCCGCAAGCCTCCTCGTCGCCACGCTCGTCACACAGCGGCAGCGCAGCAGGACGGCCGGCCTGGTTGCGTTCTGGCGGGCGCCCAGCCCGCTGTGAGCCCTCTCAAAAGCAGGCGCTCGGCGGCGGCTGGTACCCTTGAACGGCTTGCCGAAGACGGTGCGCACCGGCAGCGGGCGAGGTAATGAGAGCTAGCAGCAAAGACACATACGACTTTCTCGTGCTCTCCAACCGGCTGCCTGTCGACCGGGTGACCAGCCCCGACGGCACCGAATCCTGGCAGTCCTCGCCCGGCGGACTCGTCACCGCCCTCGAGCCGGTCATGCGGTCGGCGGACGGTGCATGGGTCGGCTGGGTCGGCCAGCCCGACCTCGACGTGGAGCCGTTCGACAGTGACGGCATCCGCATTGTGCCGGTTCGCCTCAGCGCGCTCGAGGTGGAGCAGTACTACGAGGGCTTCAGCAACGACACCCTGTGGCCGCTCTATCACGATGTCATCGCGCCACCGAGTTACCACCGGGAATGGTGGGACGCGTACCTTCGGGTGAACCAGCGGTTCGCGGATGCCGCGGCCGCCATCATCGCGCCGGGTGGCACCGTCTGGGTGCAGGACTACCAACTGCAACTCGTGCCGAAAATGCTGAGGGCGGCACGATCGGATATCACGATCGGTTTCTTCAACCACATCCCCTTTCCGCCATACGGCATCTACTCCCAGCTGCCGTGGCGAACCCAGATCATCGAAGGACTTCTCGGCGCCGACGTCATCGGATTCCAGCGGGCGGCAGACGCCAGCAATTTCTCGCGTGCCGTGCGTCGCCTGCTCGGCTTACATCGCGCGCAATCCGAGCATCGAGGTGCCGAAGGAGAACGGTGCACACCGTCGCGTGCTCGCGAAGGCGTTTCCCATCTCCATCGACTCGACGAGTTTCGAGGAGCTTGCCCGCCAGCCTCATATCCAGGCAAGGGCGCAAGGAGATCCGTGAGGGCCTGGGCAATCCGCAGCACCATCATGCTCGGGGTGGATCGCCTGGACTACACGAAGGGCATCGGCCACCGGTTGAAGGCCTACGGCGAGCTGCTCGCGGAGGGGCGGCTGGAGGTCGAGGACGTCACCCTCGTGCAGGTGGCGAGCCCCAGCCGGGAGCGCGTCGCAGGCGTACATGCAGTCTGCGCGATGAGATCGAACTGACCGTCGGTCGCATCAACGGTGACTTCGCCACGATGAGCCACACGGCCATCAGCTACCACCACCACAGCTATCCGAGGGACGAGATGGTCGCGCTCTATGTGGCCGCGGACGTCATGCTCGTGACGGCGCTGCGCGACGGCATGAACCTCGTCGCCAAGGAGTACGTCGCCTCCCGCTTCGACGAGGACGGGGTGCTCGTGCTCAGCGAGTTCGCGGGCGCGGCGGATGAGCTCAAGCGCGTCCTGCGGATCAACCCGCACGACATCGAGGGACTCAAGGATGCGATTGTGCAGGCGATCGAGATGCCGAGGGGCGAGCGCGGCCGCCGCATGCGCTCCATGCGCAAGAGGGTGCTCGAGTACGACGTCGCCCTGTGGTCGGATACCTTTCTCCGGTCGCTTCGGGACGCGAAGGAACTGGAGCACAATCGTGAGTGAGGAGGGGCTCTCCCGTCCGCTCATCGGCGCGCTTCACGAACTTGCCCGGGTGCGGCGGTTGCTCGTCGCGCTCGACTTCGACGGCACGCTCGCCCCGGAAGTGGATGACCCGGACCAGGCAAGGGCGATCCCCGAAGCGCGCGCGGCCGTACTTCGGCTCCTCGCTCTTCCGCAACACGCGCGTCGCCCTGATCTCCGGGCGGGCGCTTGAGAGCCTGGAATCTGTCACGGAGCTTCCCGACGAGGCTCTGCTCGTGGGCTCGCACGGTATCGAGATTCGACTCGACAGCCCGGAGCACCAACTGCGTCTCACCGACTCTGAGCGTGAACGCAAGGATGCCCTCCACGAAGCGCTCGACGGGGTGGTCGACGCGATCGACCAGGTGTGGCTCGAACCGAAACCCGCGGGGTTTGCCCTGCACACGCGCCTGGCGACGGAGGCAGACTCGCGAATCGCGCACCTTGAGGCTCTCAGTGAAGCCGGGGCCGTTGTCGACGACCTGAAGATTCGTGAGGGAAAGAACGTTCTCGAGTTCTCGGTTCGTTCCACCCACAAGGGCGAAGCCCTCGAGCACCTGCGCACGTACACGTCAGCGGATGCCGTGCTCTTCGCTGGCGACGACGTCACGGATGAAGACGCCTTCGCAGCGCTGCAGCCGCACGACCTGGGACTGAAGAGCGGCAAGGGCGAAACCCTCGCGGCACACCGTGTCTCAGGCCCGCTCGCGGTTGCCCAGGTGCTCGACCTGTTGGCCGAGTATCGGGAGGGCGGACGGCACGAACAATGAAGGTACCGTCATCCACCTAAAATGGAACCGCGGCTCCGGAGTTCTCGACTGCTCTGCGAAAGCACTCGCCTGCCGCCCGTAACCAGTAGGAGGCCCGCATGATCGCGCTTCTGCTGCTTTTCGGGGTTGTTTCGCTCGTCATCGTGCCGCTCACGAGGCTGCTCGGCCGCAGGGTGTTCTGGGTCGCGGCCGCCGTTCCGTTCGCCGCATTCGTGCACGCCGCACTCGTGGGGCCGGCGATCATCGCCGGTGGCGTCGTCGTCGAGAGCTACGAGTGGATTCCGCAGCTTGCGCTCGCGATCACCGTGCGCATGGACGTGCTGTCGTGGGTGATGTCGCTCATCGTCGCCGGGGTCGGCGGCCTCGTGCTGCTCTATTGCGCGAGCTACTTTCGCAGCGACGAGGAGGGGCTGGGTCGCTTCGCCGCGCACCTGCTCGCCTTCGCGGGCGTTATGTACGGTCTCGTGATCGCCGATGACGTCTTCCTGCTTTTCGTGTTCTGGGAGGCCACGAGCGTCTTCTCCTACCTTCTGATCGGTCACTACACGGGCGCGAAAGTCAGTCGGGGGGCTGCGCTGCAGGCACTGCTCGTGACGACCCTCGGCGGACTCGTCATGCTCGTCGGTCTCGTCCTGCTGGCGGTCAGAACCGGCACTTCGAGCCTTGCTGGCATCATCGCCGCCGCGCCGGAGGGAACCCTCGCCACGGTCGCGATCATGCTCATCCTCGTCGGCGCCCTGTCGAAATCCGCGATCTTCCCGTTCCAGTTCTGGCTGCCCGCCGCCATGGCCGCTCCCACCCCGGTGAGCGCCTACCTGCACGCTGCCGCGATGGTCAAGGCGGGCGTCTACCTCATCGCGCGTCTCGCACCGGGCTTCGCTGAGATGCCGGGCTGGCGTGAGGTGCTCGTCGGACTCGGTGTCGTGACGATGCTGCTCGGCGGATATACCGCCCTGCGGCAGTTCGACCTCAAGCTCGTACTCGCCTTCGGCACGGTGAGCCAGCTCGGCTTCCTCACGATCGTGCTCGGCTATGGCACGAGGGATGCCGCCCTCGCGGGCCTCGCGATGCTTCTCGCACACGCGCTGTTCAAGTCAGCCCTCTTCCTCACGGTTGGCATCATCGACCACGACGCCGGCACGCGAGACCTTCGAAAGCTGAGCGGTCTCGGCAAGCGAGCGCCCCTGCTTGCGACCATAGCGATCATTGCGCTCGCCTCGATGGCCGGACTCCCACCGACTTTCGGTTTCGTCGCCAAGGAAGCGATTTTCACCGCGCTGCTGGTGGATGCCGCGGCCGGATCTCCCATCGCCATCATCGCCTTTGTCGGTGTCGTGCTCGGGTCGATGCTCACGGTCGCCTACAGCGCGCGTTTCCTGTGGGGTGCGTTCGCGACCAAGCCCGGACTCGAGTCGGTGCCCCCCGTTCGCCAGAACCTGATGTTCCTCGCGATCCCCGGATTCCTCGCCCTGGGCGGGGTCGCCCTCGGCGTTCTCGCCCACCTCGCTGATGTTGTGCTCTCCGGGTACTCCTCCGCATTCCAGCCCACCGCAGACCCGGGCTACCATCTGGCGCTCTGGCACGGACTTGAGCCGGCGCTCGGGGTTTCGGTGCTCACACTCGGCATCGGTCTGCTGCTGTTCCGGCGGAAGGATCGCGTGTTCGCCATCCAGGAGCGCGTCGGCGACGGCTTCTCGGCCGCCGATGGGTACTGGGCGTCAATGCGGTTCCTCGATCGGGCCGCCGCGCGGGTCACCAGCCTCACCCAGCGCGGCTCCCTGCCGTTCTACCTCGCAGTCATCCTGCTCGTCTTCGTGGCGACCACGGGATCGGCGCTCGCCCTCAATCGCACCTGGCCGGACGAGCTGTTCGTCTGGGATTCCCCGGCGCAACTCGCAATCGGTGTCGTGATGATTGCGGCGGCGCTCGCCGCGACTCGCGCCACCAACCGGTTCCAGGCAGTGGTGCTTGTCGGGGTCACCGGGTTCGGGCTTTCGGCCCTGTTCGCCATGCAGGGTGCACCCGACCTGGCCCTCACCCAGATCCTTGTCGAGGTCGTCACCCTCGTCGCGTTCGTGCTGGTTCTTCGGCGGTTGCCCGGCAGGCTCGGCGCCAGGCATGGCAGCGTTGCCCGGCTGCCCCGCGCCATACTGGCGATCGGCGTCGGCGTCGTCATGGGCGCGGTCGCCTTCGTTGCCCTCGGTGCGCGCGTGGACCTGCCGATCTCCCGCCAGATGCCCCAACTCGCCTACGAGGAGGGTCACGGGCGCAACGTCGTCAACGTCATCCTCGTCGACATTCGAGCCTGGGACACGATGGGCGAACTGGCGGTCATCATCGCGGCGGCGACGGGCGTTGCGAGCCTCATCTTCATCAGCACCCGCACAGACACCCTTCCCCGACTGCCACGACGCGAGGCGCAGAAAGCCGTGCTCGAGCGCCGCCGCCGCCGCGAGTCGAACGACGTCGTCGAGGACTCGCCGAGCTCGTGGCTCATGGCCGGGCGCACGCTGGCGTCGCGCAACCGTTCCATCCTGCTCGAGGTGGTCGTGCGCCTCGTGTTCCACTCGATCATCGTCGTCTCGGTGTTCCTCCTGTTCGCCGGCCACAACGCACCGGGAGGGGGTTTCGCCGGAGGTCTCGTCGCGGGGCTGGCGCTCGTCGCGCGATATCTTGCCGGAGGCCGCCTCGAGCTCGGTGCCGCAGCGCCGATCGATGCAGGGAGGGTGCTCGGCTCCGGGCTCGTGCTCGTCGCCGGCGCCGCGCTCGTACCGCTGTTCTTCGGCGTTGAGGCACTGACTTCGACCTGGATCGAAGGCGAAGTCTGGCTGTTCGGACACATTGAGTTCGTAACATCCACCATTTTCGACATCGGCGTCTACCTCATCGTCATCGGACTCGTGCTCGACGTCCTGCGCAGTCTCGGGGCGGAAGTCGACCGCCAGCAGACCAGCGACAGGGAGCAGGCGGGGGTCAGGTCATGAGCGCAGCACTCGTACTCATCGGAGTTGTGGCGGTGCTCTATGCCTGCGCGGTGTACCTCCTGCTCGAACGCAGCCTCACGCGGGTGATCGCTCGGTTTCCTGCTCGCGGGCAACGCGACCAACCTGCTGCTGCTCATCGTCGCAGGCAGGGCGGGCGTTGCGCCGATCGTCGAGGATGGTGTGACCGCCGAGCAGATGACGGACCCGCTGCCGCAGGCCCTCATCCTCACCGCGATCGTCATCACCTTCGGTGTGACCGCGTTCCTGCTCGGGCTGCATCTACCGGTCGTGGCGGGTGGGCAGCCCCGACGAAGTCAGCGATGACGCCGACGACGTGGCGATGCGGGGTGTCACCGTCATGACCGCGGAACAGATCGACGAAGCCGCGTCAGACACCGAGTTCGCGCCGCGCGCGGATGCCCCTGTTGATGATGCAGAGCTCATCGCGGAAGAGGAGGTGCCCCGATGACGGCACTGATTCCCCTCGTCGTGCTGATTCCGCTGCTCGGTGCCGCAGCGGCGCTCGCGCTCGGACGCAACTCCCGCGCCCAGCGAGTCGTCACGATCGGCGTGCTCTCGATCGTGCTCGCAATCAGCGTCTGGCTGCTGATCATCGTGGACGGGGGCCAGCCTCTCGTCATCGCCGTCGGCGGCTGGTCAGCGCCATTCGGCATCGTGCTCGTCGTCGACAGGTTGAGCGCACTCATGCTCGTCGTGTCGGCATTCGTGCTGCTCGCGGTACTCGTCTTCTCGGTCGGGCAGGGTCTGGCCGACGGCGACGACGAAACCCCCGTCTCGATCTACCACCCGACCTACCTGATTCTCGCGACCGGAGTCTTCAACGCCTTCATCGCGGGCGACCTCTTCAACCTCTTCGTCGGCT
This sequence comes from uncultured Actinomycetota bacterium, assembly GCA_963848065.1. Lineage (GTDB taxonomy): Bacteria > Actinomycetota > Actinomycetes > Actinomycetales > Microbacteriaceae > CAWKBZ01. The sequence goes on from CAWKBZ010000002.1 coordinate 1,296,677, forward strand.
TCGAGATCCTCCTCGTGGCGAGCTTCGTGCTCATCACCCTCGGCGGAACCGAGCCACGGATTCGGGCTGGGGTCACCTACATCATCGTGAGCCTTGTCTCGTCGGTACTCTTCCTCGCCGCGATCGCGATGATCTACGGCTGCCGTCGGCACGATGAACATCGCGCAGATCGCGCTTCGCCTTGAAGAGATCCCCGCCGACGTGCAGCGTAATCCTTCACATCATGCTGCTCGTAGCCTTCGGCATCAAAGCGGCGGTCTTTCCGCTCTCGTTCTGGCTGCCGGACTCATACCCGACCGCTCCCGCCCCCGTCACAGCAGTCTTCGCCGGGCTGCTCACCAAGGTCGGTGTGTACGCGATCATCCGCACCGAGACCATCATCTTCCCGACGGACTGAACTCAACGACGCGCTCATGATCGTCGCCCTGCTCACCATGGTGGTCGGGGTTCTCGGCGCGGTGGCCCAGGCCGACATCAAGCGGCTGCTTTCGTTCACGCTCGTGAGCCACATCGGCTACATGATGCTCGGCGTCGCGCTCGCGTCGGCTGCAGGAACATCCGCGGCGATCTTCTACATCGTTCACCACATCATCGTGCAGACGACCCTCTTCCTCGCTGCGGGACTCATCGAGCGCAAGGGCGGCACGACCTCCATCAACAAGCTCGGCGGTCTTCTCAAGGCGTCGCCGCTCATCGCCATCCTGTTCTTCATCCCCGCACTCAACCTCGGAGGCATTCCGCCCTTCTCCGGTTTCATCGGCAAGCTCGCACTGTTCCAGGCCGCAGCTGTCGAAGGCACGGTTCTCGCGTACACCCTCATCGCTGCCGGCGCGATGGTTTCCCTCCTCACCCTGTATGCGCTCATCCGCATCTGGAATCTCGCGTTCTGGCGGGGTTCGGAGGAGGTGCTGGACTACGAGTCCGATCTGCTCACCAACGTGTCCGAGGCCCCGCACTCGCTCGCCGTTCGGGCCGAGCGCACCACACCGCGCCTCATGGTCGTCGCGACGGCAGGCATGGTTGCGGCGAGCGTGGGACTCACCGTCTTCGCCGGCCCGCTGTACGGAGTGAGCGATCGGGCAGGAGACAACCTCGAGACGCCGTCGTTCTACGTCGACCTGGTCTTCCCCGGGGGTATCGATGAGTAACCGGGAACAGCGCAGGGAAGACCGTCGGCACGGCCTGCTGCAACTGCCGCTGCTCATCGTGCTCGTTGTGCTCTGGATGCTGCTCTGGGGTTCGGTGTCCTGGCTCAACCTCGTCACGGGCATCCTTCTCGCCGTCGCGGTCAGCTACTTCTTCTACCTGCCACCGGTCGAGTTCTCGGGACGATTCAACGTGTTCTGGTTCCTCGTCTTCGTCGCGCGGTTCGCAGCAGAACTCGTCCTCGGGTCATTTCAGGTGGCGTTCCAGGCATTGAGCCGCCGCGGCGTCCAGCGAAACGCGGTTCTCGCGATCCGGTTGCGCACGAACTCGGACTTCATCATGACCCTCACTGCCACAACGCTGTCGCTCGTGCCGGGATCCCTCGTGATCGAGGCAGACCGGTTGCGGCACGTTCTCTACGTTCACGTGCTCAACGCCTTCACGACAGAGGATGTCGAACTGCTGCGAAGTCGCGCGCTCGGCGTCGAGCGTCGGCTGGTGCGCGCACTGGGCTCCAGGGAAGACGTGAAGAGGGTGATGCAGTGATCGACATCATCTCCGTGCTGTACGTCATCATCGGACTCCTCTTCATGGGCGGTGCCCTCCTGGCGGGCTATCGTGTGGCCGTCGGCCCATCGATTCTCGACCGCGTCATCGGTTCGGACGTGTTGCTCACGACGCTCATCCTCGTGGTCGGTGCCGAGATGGTCATCAACAGCCACACGCGGAACGTTCCGTTGATGCTCGTGCTCGCCACCACGGCGATGTTCGCGACGGTGGCCGTCGCCCGCTACGTCGCGAACCAGGATCGCAACCTCGACGAGAACTCCGAAGCGCTTCCGGACGGTGACCGATGACTGTCGACGAGATCTTCGAGATCTTCTCCGCCGTGTGCCTCCTGCTCGGAGCATTCCTGACGCTCGCCGCCGGCGTGGGTCTCGTACGTTTTCCTGATGCCCTCAGCCGGCTTCACGCCGCGACCAAGCCGCAGATTCTCGGTCTCGTTTTCATTGTCATTGCCATCGCACTTGAAGCCCGCAGCTGGGCGGCACTGCTCGCTCTCGTGCCCGTGCTGCTGCTGCAGATGCTGACCGCCCCGATCGCTGCCCACATGGTCGGCCGGGCCGGCTACCGTACCGGCAACTTTCGTAGGCAGATCTCGCTCATCGATGAACTCGACGATGCGGTCGAACTGGCCACGAGGGAGTCGGAGCGCGACGCGGACAGCAACCGTCCGTAATCGGCGCCCCATTCGGAGTTCTACACTCGTTGTATGGCGGACACACCACACGCACAGCCTGACCCCAAGCCCCGCTCCCGCGTCGTCACTGACGGGATCGAGGCGACCACGTCGCGTGGCATGCTGCGCGCCGTGGGGATGGGTGACGCCGACTGGGACAAGCCGCAGATCGGAATCGCGAGCTCGTGGAACGAGATCACCCCGTGCAATCTCTCGCTCGACCGACTCGCGCAGGCGTCGAAGGAGGGCGTGCACTCCGGGGGCGGGTATCCGCTCCAGTTCGGCACGATCTCCGTCTCAGACGGCATCTCCATGGGGCACGAGGGCATGCACTTCTCGCTCGTCAGCCGTGAAGTCATCGCCGACTCGGTCGAGACCGTCATGCAGGCGGAGCGGCTCGACGGTTCGGTGCTCCTCGCCGGCTGTGACAAGTCCCTGCCCGGAATGCTCATGGCGGCGGCCCGGCTCGATCTCGCCTCCGTTTTCCTCTACGCGGGTTCGATCGCGCCCGGCTGGGTGAAGCTCAGCGATGGCACCGAGAAGGACATCACGATCATCGACTCGTTCGAGGCGGTCGGCGCGGTCAAGGCCGGCCGGATGAGCGCGGAGGATGCCAACCGCATCGAGTGTGCCTTCGCCCCGGGCGAGGGTGCGTGCGGCGGCATGTACACGGCCAACACCATGGCGAGCGTCGCGGAGGCGCTCGGCATGGCGCTGCCAGGGTCGACAGCACCACCCGCTGCGGATCGGCGCCGTGACTATTACGCCCACCGCAGCGGCGAAGCCGTCGTGAACCTGCTGCGCCTCGGAATCACCGCGAGGGACATCCTGACGAAGAAGGCGTTCGAGAACGCCATTACTGTCGCGATGGCGCTCGGCGGCTCGACGAACGTCGTGCTGCACCTGCTCGCGATCGCCTGGGAGGCCGACGTCGACCTCACACTCGACGACTTCAACCGCATCGGCAACAAGGTTCCCCACATCGGTGATCTGAAGCCGTTCGGCAAGTACGTCATGAATGACGTCGACCGGCAGGGCGGCATCCCCGTCCTGATGAAGGCGCTGATGGATGCCGGACTCCTGCACGGCGACGCACTCACCGTCACGGGAAAAACCGTTGCGGAGAATCTGGCCGAACTTGGGCCCGCCCCGCTCGATGGTGAGGTGCTGCGCACCCTCGACAACCCCATCCACGCAACCGGGGGACTCACCATCCTGCAGGGCACGCTCGCGCCCGGCGGCGCCGTCGTCAAGACCGCGGGTTTCGATGCGGATGTCTTCGAGGGCCCCGCGCGCGTGTTCGAACGCGAACGTGCTGCGCTCGATGCGCTCACCGAGGGAAGCATCGTCGCGGGGGAGGTTGTCATCATCCGCTATGAGGGGCCGAAGGGCGGTCCCGGCATGCGCGAAATGCTCGCCATCACCGCCGCCATCAAGGGAGCTGGGCTCGGGAAAGATGTACTACTCTTGACGGACGGACGATTCTCAGGCGGCACAACCGGCCTGTGCATCGGCCACATAGCTCCCGAAGCAGTCGACGCAGGTCCGATTGCCTTCGTGCGCGATGGTGATCTGATACGGGTCGATATCGCAGCTCGCTCACTCGATCTACTGGTTGATGACGCCGAGTTGGAAGCTCGCCGCAACGGCTGGGCTCCACTTCCTCCGCGCTATACCCGTGGCGTCCTCGCGAAATACTCCATGCTCGTGCGCTCCGCCTCGGAGGGCGCGGTCACCGGGTAATCCGCGCCAGCATCCCATCAGAAAGACTGCATAAACCATGCCCACGGAAACAGCACCAGTGCCCGCGGCCCCCAAAGAGGCCGAGAACCTGACCGGCTCGGGAGCGATCCTGCGCAGCCTCGAGCACCTCGGCATCAAGGAGGTCTTCGGGCTTCCCGGCGGCGCCATCATGCCCTTCTATGACGAGCTCATGGCATCAACCACCATCCGCCACATCCTCGTCAGGCACGAGCAGGGTGCCGGTCATGCCGCGGAGGGCTACGCCGCAGCCTCAGGGAAGATCGGCGTTGCGATCGCCACCTCCGGACCGGGGGCCACCAACCTCGTGACGGCGATCGCCGACGCGCACATGGACTCGGTTCCCCTGCTCGCCATCACCGGCCAGGTGTTCTCCACCTCCATGGGCACGGATGCCTTCCAGGAGGTCGACATCGTCGGCATCACGATGCCGATCACCAAGCACTCCTTCCTCGTCACCGACCCGGCCGAGGTGCCGGGGGTGCTCGCCGCCGCGTACCACATCGCGACATCCGGTCGCCCTGGTCCTGTGCTGGTGGATGTCACGAAAGACGCCCAGCAGAAGCGGGCGCCATTCGTGTGGCCGCCGAAGGTCGACCTCCCCGGCTATCGTCCCGTCACGAAGGCGCACGGCAAGCAGATCCAGGCGGCAGCGCAGATGCTCGCGGAAGCTGCGCGTCCGGTTCTCTACGTCGGCGGCGGTGTCGTTCGCGCGAATGCCCACAAGGAGCTGTTGGCGCTCGCCGAGAAGGTGGGCGCGCCCGTTGTCACGACGCTCATGGCGCGCGGGGCGTTCCCCGACTCGCACAAACAGCACCTCGGCATGCCGGGCATGCACGGCACGGTTCCCGCGGTGCTCGCGCTCCAGGAGAGCGACCTCATCATCTCGCTCGGTGCGCGCTTCGACGACCGGGTGACCGGTAAGGCGAGCGAGTTCGCGCCCGATGCGAAGATCGTGCACGTCGACATCGACCCGGCCGAGATCTCGAAGATCCGGGTCGCAGACGTGCCCATTGTCGGTGACCTGAAGGAGGTCATCCCCGACCTCTCCAGGGCGTTCGACGATGCGGCGAAATCGACCAAACCCGACCGCAAGGAATGGTGGAAGCGACTCGAGGTGCTGCGCAAGCAGTATCCGCTCGGCTACAGCATTCCCGAAGACGGGCTGCTCTCGCCGCAAATGGTGATCGAGCGCATCGGGCAGCTGACCGGGCCGGAGGGTATCTACGCGGCCGGGGTCGGCCAGCACCAGATGTGGGCTGCCCAGTTCATCAAGTACGAACGCCCCAACGCCTGGCTCAATTCGGGCGGCGCCGGCACGATGGGCTATGCGGTGCCTGCGGCGATGGGCGCAAAGGTCGCCCAGCCCGACCGTGTGGTGTGGGCGATCGATGGTGATGGATGTTTCCAGATGACCAACCAGGAACTCGCCACCTGCACGATCAACGACATCCCGATCAAGGTCGCCATCATCAACAACTCCTCCCTCGGTATGGTGCGCCAGTGGCAGACGCTCTTCTATGACGGCCGCCATTCGTTCACCGACCTCGACACCGGTCACTTCGAGGAGGGTTCCGAGTCGCGGATGATTCCCGATTTCGTCAAGCTGGCCGACGCTTACGGCTGTCTCGCTATCCGCGTGACGAAGGTCGACGAGATCGACCCGGCGATACAAGCTCGCACTCGAGACCAACGACCGCCCTGTCGTCATCGACTTCGTCGTGAGTCGCGACGCCATGGTGTGGCCGATGGTCCCGCAGGGTGTCGGCAACTCGTCCGTTCAGTACGCCCGCGAACACGCCCCGGAATGGGAAGAGGAGTAGAGCAGATGAGCCACGTACTTTCCCTCCTCGTGGAAGATAAGCCAGGACTGCTGACCCGCGTCGCCGGCCTGTTCGCACGCCGCGGGTTCAACATCGAGTCGCTCGCCGTTGGCAAGAGTGAGATCGAGGGGCTGTCGCGCATCACCGTTGTGGTGGATGTCGAGGAACTGCCGCTTGAGCAGGTCACGAAGCAGCTCAACAAGCTCGTGAACGTGCTCAAGATCGTCGAACTCGACGTGACCCAGGCGGTCACGCGCGAGCACCTGCTCATCAAGGTGCGGGTCGACAACACCACGAGGTCCCAGATTCTCGAAGCCGTCACGCTCTTCCGCGCTCGCGTCGTCGATGTCGCGGCGGATGCCTTCGTCATCGAGACCACGGGCGACAGCGGCAAGATCCAGGCCTTCCTGCGCATCCTCGAGCCCTACGGCATCAAGGAGATCGCGCAGAGCGGACTCCTCGCCATCGGCCGCGGATCGAAGAGCATCACCGAACGCGTCTACAAGAACTAGCCAAAACCGGTGGTCGAGCCTGTCGAGACCTCACCAACGAGATACCCAACAGAAAGAGAAACACCATGACCGAAGTCGTATATGACAAGGACGCTGACCTTTCCATCATCCAGGGCAAGAAGGTGGCTGTCATCGGCTACGGTTCGCAGGGTCACGCGCACGCCCTCAACCTGCGCGACTCGGGTGTTGAGGTCGTTGTCGGCCTCAAGCCCGACTCGAAGTCGAAGCCGAAAGCCGAAGAGGCGGGTTTCACCGTTCTTGCCGCCGGCGAGGCTGCAGCGTGGGCTGATGTCATCGTGATCCTCGCCCCCGACCAGCACCAGCGCCATCTGTATGCCGACGATGTTGCGGGCAACCTGTCGGAGGGAAATGCGCTCGTCTTCGGTCACGGGTTCAACATCCGCTTCGGCTACATCACGGCTCCTGCGGGCGTCGACGTTCTTCTGGTCGCGCCCAAGGGACCGGGTCACACCGTGCGCCGTGAGTACGAGGCGGGCCGTGGTGTTCCTGTGATCGTCGCTGTCGAGCAGGACGCGTCCGGCAGCGCGTGGGATCTCGCCTGGTCATACTCCCGCGCGATCGGCGGACTTCGTGCCGGCGGCATCAAGACCACCTTCACTGAAGAGACCGAGACCGACCTGTTCGGCGAGCAGGCCGTGCTCTGCGGGGGAACCTCGCAGCTCGTGCAGTACGGTTTCGAAACCCTCATCGAGGCGGGCTACCAGCCGGAGATCGCGTACTTTGAGGTACTGCACGAGCTCAAGCTCATCGTCGACCTCATGTGGGAGGGCGGCATCGCGAAGCAGCGCTGGAGCGTTTCGGACACTGCTGAGTACGGCGACTACGTCTCCGGCCCTCGCGTCATCGACCCCAGCGTGAAGGAGAACATGCAGGCGGTGCTGAAAGACATCCAGTCCGGCGCATTCGCTGAGCGGTTCATCGCCGACCAGGACGCCGGAGCACCAGAGTTCCTCGCACTGCGTGACAAGGGCGCGAAGCACCCCATCGAGGCCACCGGCCAGAAGCTGCGTGCACTCTTCGCGTGGAAGCAGCAGGACGCGGACTACACCGACGGCAGCGCCGCCCGCTGACCCGCTGATTGAGTAGGCCGTCCGCGGCCGTATCGAAATCGAGGCTCCACCCACTGAGGGGCGTCAAATCGCCCTCCGGACCAGTCCGGAAGGGCGATTTGGCGCCCCTCGCGTGTGGCGAACCGCTATTCTGGCGCCGTGATGACGCGGCGGGAGTACCTCGAACAGAACCTTGCAGACTTCCTCACCGAGGAGCGGCGGATACTCAGTTGGCGAGCCGCGCTGGCGGCCGCTCTCATTGGTGGGGCCGGCGCGCTCGCCCTCTGGTTGGGCGCGGCATCGGGGTTCGTGTCGGGTGTCGCGCTCGCGTACCTGGCCGTGCTGGCGGGCTGGATCGCCTACCGCCTGCTCGCTGCCCACGGCGCGTATCGACGGCTCGCGACGATCACGGTGCCGTCGTCCATCCCGCCCGCCCATGAGCACACCGCTGACCTGCCGGCTTTCATGCTCCAACCGGTGGATGCCCCCGACCTCAACACGCTCGACCGCATCCTTTACCTCCGTGACGATGATCTGACCGAGCTCGGAACCAGGGCTGCCAACACGGGCGGTATCGTCGCGCAACTTGCCATCGCGGCTCTCAGCGCCATGCTGCTGGTTGCGGCAGTTATCGCGGTCGTGCTCACGGGACACTCTGAGTGGTCTTCGCTCATCACCTTCGCGGTTCTGGCAACCGCTCCCGGGATCTTCCTGATCTGGGAGTTCCGACGCTACTCCGCCTTCTCCCGACGTCTCGCACACGTCGCCGCTGATCGCGCAGAGCAACTGGTGCCCGCACTGGCGGCGGGTGGCGCACCCTTCGACGGCGGAACCGTCATCCACCGGGAGGGGTCCGCTTACCGCTTCGACCGCACCCGGATGCGTGACAAACCACCGCCGTCGGACGTGCAACGTGTGATCGCGGCAGGCGTGTGGCTGCTGATCGGATGCGCCGCCGTCCTCACCGCAGCGCATGGAGTGCTGACATGATTGCGCAGTCACGACGAGAGCAGCTCGAACACCGGTTTGCCGCCACGATCGCCCTTCTGGAGAAACTGCTCAACCCGCGATTCGCCTGGTTCGGCGCGCTCCTGTCGGGTTTCTGTGCTCTCGCGATCGTTCTGGCCCCTCGGGATCCGTTCATCGTCGGTGTGATTGCGGTGGCGTATCTGATCTTGGTGGCGGTGTGGGCCCTGCGGCACCGTGCGGCCGCGCGCGAGTGGCGCGCAGAGGTGCGGCAGCACCACACTCTCGTCACGGTTCCGCCTGACCACATTGCCACCGCTGATCTGCCGTCGCTGCTTCTCGATCCGGACGATGCCCCCGACCTCGACACTCTCGACCGCATCCTGAAGCCGAGAGCGGGTGATCACGAACCGGTGGCCGAAAGCATGCGTCACATCAGTCGGGGGGCGTTTGCATTCATGATCGTGGCATTGCCGTTGTCATTCCTGGCGGTGGTGGCGATGGTACTCGTGCTGCTGTGGGTGCTCGGCGTTACCGACATTCCGCTCGAGGTCCCGTTCCTCTGCCTGCTCGCAGCGGTGCCCGGCGTGTATCTTGGGCACGAGATGCAACAGTATCTGGATCTGACCCACGATCTTCTGGACCGCGAGCTGGAGCAGGCGCACCGCACCCTCGCCGTGCTTGAGCCGCAATCGGAGCCTTACACCTCCGGCGGCGTCATCCAGTGGAACGGTTCCCGTCACTTCATCGACCCGTCACGATTGCCCGTCAAGCCGCGGAAGGAGCGGCGATTCCCGTCCGGATGGGTCGCGATTGCCGTCGCTCTGGGGGCCGTCCTGATCTTCGCCATCTCGGTCGTGGTCGGTTTCGTGTTCGGTGGTTGAGCAACCCAGCGTTGCTCCGCAGACCGCGTGCTGACCCTGTGCGCAATACTGGTGTCGTGACGACCGACAAGGATGACGATGAAGCGCTCCACTGGGCCGGCGAGAGCGATCCGACCCACGCGGATGCCCCACCCGGCAACGAACCCGTCCCTGCGACCGAGACGGCCGAGCCGAAGGCGGGCCTCAGTCCCGCCATCCTCATCGCGTTCGGCATCCTTGCGGGGGTGTACCTGCTGTACACGATCGGCTGGGTCATCACGACGCAGCGCAACCCGGTGATGCTGCCGGGAATTCTCGACCAGGTCATGTTCCAGACCCGCGAGGTTCTCGCGATCGCCGCTCCCGCAATCTGGTTCGTGTCGACGCTCCTGCTCACGAGGGGCCGTAAGCCGCTCGAACCGCTGCTGTGGCTCGCTGCCGGTGTCATCGTGCTCGTGCCGCTACCGTTCGTGCTGGGGGTGTGAGATGTCGGAGGAGAATCTGACCAACAACGCGGTCGAACCGGATGCGGTCGACAGCTCGCGGGGCCGCTTCGCGTGGCTGAGCACGGCGGTCGCGATCGTCTTCGGCTTCGTCTACGCGTATTACCTGTGGGATGCGGTCAGAAACCTGGTCGAGTTACCCGGCTTCTATGAACTCATCGAACTAACCACAGCGGATGTTCCGTGGTGGCTGCTCACCGTCGGGCTCCTGATGCCGATCGCCGTGTACGTCGCGGCTTTCCTCGTCGGCAGGCATCGGAGCGTTCTCGCCAAGTCGCTCATTTTCCTCGTCGGGCTTGGGGCGGTTGCGACGCTCAGCCTGTCGCTGGTCGCCCTTGAGGCCGTGCTGCGTCCAAGCCCGTTCCAACAACTGTTGGGGTGAGCCGGCCGGGAGGCTGATCGCGCTGCGTGTCGCTATGTGTCGTGTACGAAAAACGGAGTTGATCGACTCCCACTAAACTCGGTGGAGTTGCCGCTTGCGAGCATTCACCCAGACATTCCAGCTCATAAGGACCTGTTTCGTGGCCAAGCCGATCGTGCTCATCGCAGAAGAACTGTCTCCCGCCACCGTCGAGGCGCTGGGTCCAGACTTCGATGTGCGGAACGTGGACGGCACTGATCGTGTCGCGCTACTGGCGGCACTGCCGGAGGCGAGCGCCATTCTCATTCGCTCCGCGACCCATGTCGATGAGGAAGCGATCTCCGCTGGCAAGAATCTGAAGGTCATTGCCCGGGCGGGAGTCGGTCTCGACAATGTCGACCTCAAGGCGGCGACGACCGCTGGCGTCATGGTCGTCAATGCTCCGACCTCCAACGTGGTGAGTGCTGCGGAGCTCGCCATCGGGCATCTTCTGTCGCTCGCGCGGTTCATCCCGGACGCCAATCACTCGGCGAAGGCGGGGGAGTGGAAGCGTTCGAAGTTCACGGGCGTCGAGCTGTACGAGAAGACCATCGGGGTGGTCGGACTCGGGCGTATCGGAACGCTCGTCGCCCAGCGCCTCGCGGGTTTCGACGCCAGGCTCATCGCCTTCGACCCTTACGTCACTCCTGCACGCGCCCAGCAGCTTGGCGTCACCCTCGTGAGCCTCGACGAGCTCATCGAGCAGTCCGACTTCATCACGATCCACATTCCCAAGACACCGGAAACCACGGGGCTCATCGGTACCGACCAGTTCGCGAGAGCGAAGCCCAACTTGCGAATCGTCAACGCGAGCCGCGGTGGAATCATCGATGAGGATGCGTTGTACGCGGCACTCAAGACCGGCCGCATTGCGGGCGCCGGGCTCGACGTCTTCGTCAATGAGCCACCGAACGGATCCCCGCTGCTCACGCTCGACAACATCATCCTGACCCCGCACCTCGGCGCATCGACCGATGAGGCCCAGGAGAAAGCGGGTGTGTCAGTTGCCCGCTCGGTGCGCCTGGCGCTCGACGGCGAACTCGTGCCCGACGCGGTCAATGTTGCCGGTGGTGTTATCGATCCATATGTTCGCCCCGGTATCCCGCTCATGGAGAAGCTCGGCCAGGTTTTCGCCGCGCTCGCCGATCATCCACTCGTCAGCGTCGACGTGGAGATCCGCGGTGAGCTCGTCGAGTTCGACGTGAGCGTGCTCAAGCTCGCCGCGTTGAAGGGCATCTTCTCCAACATCGTCAGCGAGCAGGTCAGCTACGTCAATGCGCCGCTCTTCGCCGAGCAACGCGGTGTCGCGGTGAGGCTCATCACCGACCAGGCGTCGGAGGAGTACCGAAACGTGCTCACGATCCGCGGCGCGCTCACGGATGGCTCGCAGATCTCGGTTTCGGGAACGCTCACGGGTACGAAGCAGATCGAGAAGATCGTCGAGATCAACGGTTACGACGTCGAAGTGCCGCTCGCACGGCATCTCATCGTCATGGTCTACACCGACCGACCCGGCATCGTCGCGGTCTTCGGCAAGGAATTCGGTGATGCCGCAATCAACATCGCCGGTATGCAGGTCGCGCGACGGGAAGCTGGCGGCCAGGCTTTGGCAGTGCTCACGGTCGATTCACCGGTTCCCGAGGGGCTGCTGGAGAAAGTGCGCGTGACGATCGACGCCGACCTGCTGCGCGAAATCGACATCACGGATTAGCTGGCGCCGCTACAGCCGGTCGTCCGTGGGCGGCGTCGTGGTCGTGGTCGTGCTCGATGTCGAACGGTTGCGGGTGAACAGGATGAGGCCGACCACGAAGGTGATCACGCCGGCGACCATGAGGATGTACCCCACGAGATTGAGGTCGATCCAGTCGACGTCGAGGTTCAGCGCGAAGGTGAGGATCGCACCAACCACGAACAAGACAACTCCGGTTCCCATACTCATAATCTCAACGCTAGCATTTTGACCCCCATTCGGGGGACGTATCCTCATGCCCCCGGTCGATGGGCAAGAAAAAACCCGGGCCATCAAGCCCGGGTTTCTTCATCGTTTCGCGGAACGACCGACTCGACTACAGCGTGTCGTCGGGCGTGCTCGTCGTACGGCGTTCGGTCACATTCTGACCGCTCGCCGGGTCGGATGAGGTGTGGACGGTTGACACCGACTGGCGCTTGCGCATCATCAGCACGAGGCCAATGACGAAGACAATTGCTCCAGCGCCCATCAGTATGTAGCCGACGAGATCCATGTTGACACCTGGCACGTCGAGCTCAAGGGCGAACGTCAATATTGCCCCGATGACAAACAAAACAATTCCGGTTCCTATACTCATGCTCAACATTGTACCAGCGACGTCCCCCAATAGGGGTACAGCGACTCGCGGTGCTCCTCCCCGCGATATCGTGAAGCATGCCAAACACGTTCAGCATCGCAGTGATCCCCGGCGACGGAATCGGCCCCGAAGTCATTGCCGAAGCGCTGAAGGTGCTGCATGCCGCAGCACCCGACGATGTGCAGTTCGCGACGACCGAGTATCCCTTCAGCGCCGCCCACTACCTCGAGACCGGCGACATTCTCACCGACTCGGATCTGGACGAACTGAAGCGGCATGACGCCATCGTGCTCGGTGCCGTCGGCGGCGATCCCCGCGACCCGCGCCTCACCGGCGGAATCATCGAGCGCGGCCTGCTGTTGAAGCTTCGCTTCGCACTCGATCACTACGTGAACCTCCGCCCGACCGTGCTGCATCCGAATGTCACCTCACCGCTCAGCACCCCGGGCAAGGTCGACTTCGTTGTCGTTCGTGAGGGCACGGAAGGCCCCTATGTGGGCAACGGCGGCACGATCAGGGCTGGCACTCCACACGAAATCGCCAATGAGGTGTCGATAAACACCGCGCACGGTGTCGAACGCCTCGTTCGTTTCGGTTTCGCCACGGCGATGAAGAGGAGGAAGAAGCTCACGCTCGTGCACAAGACGAACGTGCTCACGTTCTCCGGGGGCCTCTGGCAACGCACCGTGGATCGCATCGCGGTCGAGCATCCGGATGTCGCTGTCGACTATCTGCACGTCGACGCGGCGACGATCTTCCTCGTCACCGATCCCGCCAGGTTCGACACCATCGTCACAGACAACCTCTTCGGCGACATTCTCACCGACCTTGCGGGCGCAATCAGCGGCGGCATCGGTCTCGCGGCATCGGGAAACATCAACCCCGATCGCACCTTCCCGAGCATGTTCGAGCCGGTGCACGGATCCGCTCCCGACATCGCCGGCCAGCAGAAAGCCGACCCCACGGCGGCGATCCTGTCAGTCGCCATGCTCCTGGATCACCTGGGACTTGCGGATGCCGCGGCAAAAGTTTCCGCTGCAGTGACGGCAGATTTGGACCAGCGGGGCGACGCCTCCCGCACGACGAGCGGAATTGGCGACGCAATTACTGCCCGTTTGACGGACAATTGATCCACGCCTGATGAGTTGAAGGAACACTGATGCCGACACACCTGCCGATGGCCACCAAGGATCTTCTCTTCCAGGTGATGCCGAACGACAACGCGAAGAGCGTCGAGGAGCGCGACGCCATCCTCGCCAACCCCGGATTCGGCAAGAACTTCACCGATCACATGGTCGACATCTGCTGGTCGGAGCGCGGCGGTTGGCACCGCCCCCGGGTGCAGCCGTACGGCCCGATCACGCTCGATCCGTCGGCCGCCGTCCTGCACTACGGCCAGGAGGTGTTCGAGGGGTTGAAGGCGTACCGCCACTCGGACGGCTCGATCTGGTCGTTCCGACCGGAAGCGAACGCGGCACGCATGCAACGCTCGGCTCGCCGGCTCGCGCTGCCCGAACTTCCGGCCGAATATTTCCTGGAATCGATTCGCCAGCTCATCGCGGTCGACGCAGAGTGGGTGTCGTCAGCACCGGAGACGAGCCTGTACCTGCGGCCCTTCATGTTCGCCAAGGAGGCCTTTCTCGGTGTGCGCCCCGCCGCGAAGGTCAACTACTACCTCATCGCCAGCCCCGCGGGCGCCTACTTCACCGGCGGTGTCGCGCCGGTATCGATCTGGCTCTCGACCTCGTACTCCCGAGCGGGCAAGGGGGGCACGGGTGCTGCCAAGACCGGCGGCAACTACGCTTCATCCCTCATCGCCCAGGCGGAGGCGACCGAGCACGGTTGCGCCCAGGTGCTGTTCCTCGATTCCGTCGAGGGCAAGTACATCGAGGAACTCGGCGGCATGAATGTTGTACTCGTCTACAGGGACGGCACGTTGGTGACTCCCGAGTCGGAGACGATCCTCGAGGGGATTACCCGCGATTCGATCCTTGAGCTCGCGCAGGATCGTGGTCACAAGGTGGAACGGCGTCAGGTGACGCTGGCGGAGTGGCGCGATGGCGTCGGTTCCGGCGAGATCACCGAGGTGTTCGCGTGCGGCACGGCGGCGGTGGTCACTCCGATCAGCGAGGTGAAGGCAGACGGTTTCACGATCGGCGATCCTGCGGCACCCGCCGGCGAGCTCACGATGTCGCTGCGACAGGAACTCACTGACATCCAGTACGGACGGCGCGAGGATACCCACGGGTGGATGACGAGGTTGGACGCATGATGATGCAGGTATCAGCCAACACGGTGAGACTTCTGGTGGATGCTGGGGCGGAAGACAACTCCTGGCTGATCGTGTTCGCGATCGCGCTCCTGGTGGTCGGTGTCGCAGCGTTCATTCTCGGTCGCGGACGGAAAAGCGGGACCGACAGCTGAAGGTAGGCTCGAAGGCGTGAAAATCGCACGCTTCAGCAATGACGGAGACCCCAGGTACGGCATTCTCGATGGGGACGATCTGGTCGTGCTCGCAGGAGATCCAATGTTCAGCGGGTTCGACACGACGGGGGAGCGCATCCCGGTGGACAGCGTCAAACTGCTGGCTCCCGTCATTCCGCGCTCGAAGGTGATTTGTGTAGGCATGAACTACAGCGAACACCGCGAGGAGTTGCAGCACGCCGGTCCGGAGACTCCGCTGTTGTTTCTCAAGCCGAACACTTCGATCGTCGGACCGGGTGACACGATCCAGATTCCTCCGGTGGAGGGTCGGATTGTGCACGAGGGCGAATTGGCCATCGTCATCGGCAGGGTCGCGAAACAGGTCAAGGCGGCCGATTATGCGCAATACGTTTTCGGGTACACGATCGCCAACGATGTTTCCGCCCGAGATGTCATGTTCTCTGACGGCCAATGGGCACGCGCGAAGGGGTACGACACTTTCTGCCCGATTGGTCCCGTCATTGAGACGGAGCTCGACTTCACGTCACTCGACATCCAGACCTACGTGGATGGCGAGCCGCGCAGGCACGGCAACACGGGCGACATGCTGCACAAGATTCCCGACATCATCGAGTTCGCTTCGGATGTCTGGACCCTGTTGCCGGGAGACCTCATCCTGACCGGAACTCCTGCCGGTCCAGGCGGGTTCGTTGACGGCCAGACTGTCGACGTCACGATCGAGGGAATCGGCACGCTCAGCAACCCTGCGCGCAACCGTCCAGACCGCTCGTAGCAGTACGATCACCCGAGGTCTCCCCGGGCGTCGACCGCGTCCTGTAGCGCGCGGTTCGACGAGGGGTCGATTCCGGCCCTCAGTCCGGTGCCACGGGTGAAGATTGGCAGCGGTGGTGCCTGCTTCGTCATGATGCAGATTTTATTGCATCATCGACTTCTCGCGCCGGGCAGCATCAGGCGGCCCGCTCAGGCGGCAGCGAATGCCTTCATGGTGGCGCGGTTGATGCCGAGGGGTTTCCATGCCTGTTCGGGGTCGAGCCATGGTGGTGCCAGTAGGTAGGGTTTTCCGCGGATCATTTTCATTGTGTAGTGCGAGGTGTGTAGCCAGTTGTGGTGTGCCTGGCAGAGCAGTACTGCGTTGGATATGTCTGTCGGGCCGCCGTTTTCGTGTTCGATGACGTGGTGGGCTTCGCACCAGCCCGGTGGTGCTGTGCAGCCGGGGGCGATGCAGCCGCCGTCTCTGACGGCGAGGGCGAGTCGTTGTGCTTTGGTGAAGAATCGTTCCTTGAGACCCATGTGGAGTACTTCGCCGTCGGGTCCGAGGATGATTTTGCGGTAGCCGGAGTCGCAGATCAGTTGTTGCAGGGTGGAGATCGCGACGGGTTCGCCGATGTCGTCGAGCCAGCCGACACCGGTGTTGTTGTGCAGGTCGGTGAGTTGCACGACGGCCATCACGGTGGCGGTGCTGCGTTGGCCGACGGGCGCGTTCTCGCTGGCCCGGATGCCGGCGGTGACCAGTCCGACGAGCACGTCGTATTGGCGTTGCTCGGGGGTGCGGGGGTCTTTGAGGCGCACGACGATGTCGCCGTCGGGGGTGCTGATGTTCTCCGAGTCGGCGCGGGCGGCGTCTTCTTCGCTGAGGAACCTCGGCACTGCTTTCGGGGCGGAGGCTTCACCGAACGCGGAGCGCAGCAGTGCGGCGAAGGTGGGTTCGCAAGCACCCGAGAACGGGGTCATGCCGTTGACCTCCCTTCCGAGGGAGAAGCGGCGCTTGGCCCGCAGTTCGGCGTCGCGGGGTTCGGCGCCGTCGGGGTCGAGCGCTTCCCGCCAGATACGGGCATGCTGCAGCACCAGGTCGGCGGACTGGGTCGCGGCGGTGTCGACCAGGGCCTGTTCCGCGGCGTCGAGATCGGCAGGGGGAGCGGTGGGGGCCGCCTGGCCCAGGCAGCGGATGATCGCGGTCGCGGCATCCACTCCCATGGTTCCCTCGAGAAGTGCTGCGGCCACCCGCGGGTACTCCGCCGGCAACGGCAGCCCGGAGAGCGTGGCCCGCGGGCGCGTCGCGGTGCCGAGCCGGATCCGTCGGGCCGCTTCCGCTTGCGAGACGCGGGTGACCTGCTCGATGAAATGCACCGGACGGCGGTGCCCGAGCCGGAACGAGAGCCCGTCGCTGCCGAGCTCGTGCCGGGACCGTTCGGCAACCTCGCCCGCGGTGGCGACCCGCACGGCATCCACCAAACGGCCGGCCTGCTCGGCGGTGGCCATCAGCTCACAGAGGCTCTCATCATCCGCTGCCGTGAATCGGGTGCGCGCAACCTCAGCAAGCAGGGCCTTCGCCTGCGTCATAAGATCGGTCGCTTTGGTCATGTGAATATCGTGACAGCCACCACCGACATTCTCTTTGTGCTGATCAAGCGGCAGATTTACTGTGGATAACCCTATCGAGCGGGCACCTGTGGAGGAGAGGACGAAGCACACACGAACGGCGGGCCCGACCCGCCAACCCCGGTAGAATCGGCACCGATGCCTGCCTCCTTCTCCACCGCCACCGGTTCCGACGTTCGCGTGCGCTTCTGCCCGTCGCCGACGGGAACGCCGCACGTCGGCCTCATCCGCACCGCCCTGTTCAACTGGGCGTACGCGAGGCACACCGGCGGCAAGCTGGTCTTCCGCATCGAGGACACGGATGCCGCCCGCGACTCCGAGGAGAGCTACGGGCAACTGCTCGACGCCCTGCGCTGGCTGAACCTCGACTGGGATGAGGGCATCGACTCCGGCGGCCCGCACGGCCCGTACCGGCAGTCGCTGCGCACCTCCATCTATCGCGACGTGATCGACCAGCTCACGGCATCCGGTCACCTGTATGAGAGTTTCGCCACCGCCGAGGAGATCGAGGCGCGCAACATCGCGAACGGTCGCGACCCGAAGCAGGGCTACGACAACTTCGAGCGCGACCTCACCGACGACGAGCGCGCGGCGTTCAAGGCGAAGGGCCGCGCGCCCGCGCTGCGCCTGCGCGTGCCCGATACCGACCTCAGCTTCGACGATCTCGTGCGTGGCGAGATCACCTTCCCGGCCGGCTCGTTCACCGATTTCGTTGTCGTGCGCCCGAACGGCGCCCCGCTCTACACGTTCGTGAACCCGGTGGATGACGCGTTCATGGGCATCACGCACGTGCTGCGCGGCGAGGACCTGCTCTCGAGCACCCCACGCCAGATCGCGTTGTATCACGCGCTCATCGAGGTGGGTGTGGCCGAGTTCATCCCGCGCTTCGGACACCTTCCGTACGTCATGGGGGAGGGCAACAAGAAGCTCTCCAAGCGCGACCCCGAGTCGAACCTGTTCCACCACCGTGATCGGGGGTTCATCCCCGAGGGGCTCGTGAACTACCTCGCGCTGCTCGGCTGGTCGCTCACCCACGACCGCGACGTCTTCACGGTGGATGAGATGGTCGCCGCGTTCGACGTCGACGAACGTGAACCCCAACCCCGCCCGTTTCGACCTGAAGAAGGCGGAGTCGATCAACGGCGACCACATCCGGCTGCTGCCGGTCGAGGAGTTCGCCGAGCGCCTCGTGCCCTACCTCGGCTCGATGCTGCGCGATGACGCCGACCGCGCCATGCTCGACCGGGCGGCACCCCTCGTGCAGGAGCGCATGCAGTTGCTCGGGCGAGGCACCGGCGCTGCTGGCGTTCCTCTTCACAGCGGATGACGAGCTCGCCTACGAAGCGGATGCCCTGCCTGGTGAGGGGGGCGCCCAGGTGCTGGAGGCATCCATTCCGGTGCTGGAGGCGTTGGAGAACTGGGACACCGCATCCATCGAAGAGGCACTGCGCACCGCGCTCATCGAGGGTCTCGGGCTCAAGCCGCGAGTCGCCTTCGGGCCGCTGCGCTCCGGGATCTCGGGCCGCCGCATCAGCCCGCCGCTGTTCGAGTCGATGGAGCTGCTCGGCAAGGAGTCGACCATCGCCCGGCTGAAGCGGCTGCGGGCGCTGCTCTAACGGCTGCCGGGCATCCGCTGCACCTTGCCGCCGCTGCGCTCCGCGAGGCGAGCCAGATTCGCGCTGCTCGCCGAAACCCAGAGCACGGCCATCACGACAACTGACAGCGCGAAGACGCCGAGGCCGATCCAGCTGTGGTCGTCGCGCACCGCGTACATCGTGTTGAGGTTGCGCAGCGCGTCGGTTGCGAGCACGAGGCCGAGGTGCACGATCGTGAAACCGATGAAGTAGTAGAGCGTCCAGACGTGCACTCGTCGCGCCCACGGTTCGCTGAGGAGGCCGCTCGGGCGGCTCCACCGCAGCGACCACGTGGGGGAGAGGCGCAGGCCCGTGATGATCGCGACCGGCGCCGCGATGAACGTGGTCGCGAAGTAGAACAGCACCTGGAGGCTGTTGTAGTTGGTCCAGCCGTCGTGCACCGGCCAACTGAGCGACAGGTACTGGATGCCCGCCGACACCGCGTTCGGCAGGATGTCCCAGCTTGTCGGGATCATGCGCACCCAGTGCCCGCTCGTGAACAGCAGAACGACATACAGGATGCCGACGGCCACCCACAGACTGTCGTTGACGAGGTGCCACCACACGTGCAGGCTCAGCCGACGGGGTGCGCCTTTTGTGCGGATGCGCCCGGTGTTATTGCGGGTCCAGAATGCGGGCGGGCGCTGCTTCGAGAAAATGCGCAGGCCGCTGCGCACGATGAACAGCAGGAACAGGCTGTTGAGGAAGTGCAGCCACGCGAGCCACGCCGGAATGCCCACGGGTGCGCCCTCTGGCAGCGGGGTGACACCGGGGTAGCGGGCGAAGAACTGGGTGAGCGCCGGAGCGGTCACAAGCGAGTGGCCGACGAGCACCCCGACCACCAGCAGTGCGAGTGCCGTCGGGATGAGCCACATCAGCGTTGAGCGGATGGGCGTGGACTCGCGTGGCACGACTCAAACTTACTGCGCCTCGGTGGTCGAGCTTGCTTTCGGTGGTCGAGCTTGCTTTCGGTGGTCGAGCTTGTCGAGACCCGCGCGCTCAACCAACGCACGTCGCGCGATACGCTAAAGTGGACAGTCGGCTCGGGCTTCGGCCTGAACCATTGGGGTATGGTGTAATTGGCAACACGGAAGATTCTGATTCTTTTGTTCTTGGTTCGAGTCCAGGTACCCCAGCTCTAGAGTCCGCCGGAGCGTTGCTCATCGGTCGCGGGCCCGATCAGCGCAACAGCGCCACCCCAAGTGTTGCAAGGACGCCGAAGGCGACACCCCAGAGGGTGATCGAGATAATCTGCCAGAGGATTACGAGATTTCTGGCCGCCCCGAAGGAAACCATTGCCATTGAGGTGAGCTGGCTCGGCAGGATCGTTTGGCCGAGCAAGCTCACACCGGCAACTCCATACTTGTCGAACGCCTTGCGGAGCTTCTGGCGCCGAGGGGCCTCCTCTCTGGGCGCCCTGCCTGCCACAACCTTGACTCGAACTCGATGTGCTGACATGACGAAGATCAGCATTGAGGCCACATTTCCGACGATGGCGGCGATGATGGCAATGGCCGGATTGACGCCTGCGATCACGCCGATGACGGAACCACCGTAGGACTCGACGAACGGGATCGCGGATGCCAGAATCACGCCAACCCACTGCAGCAGTGGCGGCAAGCTCGAGGTGAAATCCTGTAGTGCGTCAAACATGGGTCTGCCCTTCTTTTCTTGTCTTGGGGCTCCATCTTTTCGTTCGACAGCGATGACCAGTAGTGATCGGCGAGTCACAAGCTTCGCGCTATAAACACCCGAAAATCCGTGACAAATGTCACTGTCATACGCTGGGGTCATGCGACCAGCAGATGCGCCCGTCGAGGCCAGAGGCGTTCACACCACATGGCTGTACACGCTCGGTTCGATCGTGGTCTTCTTCGTCATTCGTTGAGGTGAACGTCGTGTGGGTGTCGCTGAAGGGCGTTTGAGACCGCCCTTGCCGCCGGGGACGTCTCCCGCTGTTGTGTCTCAGCGCGGCGGTGCTCGTGCTCGCGGTCGCCTCGGCGGCCGCGCAGATTCGGTTTTGCTGGTTGCTGCGTGCAGGTCTGGCGGGCGGTCTGCCCGGTCGACACTGGGTGCTGCTGATCTGGGTGCCTTCAGGGCTCGTGTGGGCGGTCGGGCTGCTCGTGCCGGGCATGGCGCTGGCACGCTGCCCTGCCGCTCTGGATGACGGTTACGCTGGTATCCTGCCTCCTTCCGCGCCAGGAAGCGATGGGCGTTGCTCGCTGCAGGTCTTTTAGCGATGGTCGCGCACCCCATCGTCGCCGCCGAGATTCTCGGTCAGCGGGTGACCTTCGACGAAGGAATTGGCGCGTCGCTCGATGATCGCCTACACCGCGCTGCTGCCGATCATCGTTATTCTCAGTCTGTGGTGGTGGGCGATCGTGGTCGAACTCGACCGCCACCGTCGGGCCAGCGCCGAACTCGCTGTCGCCCAGGAACGCCTGCGATTCGCCTCCGACCTGCACGACATCCAGGGCCACCACCTGCAGGTGATCGCGCTCAAGACGGAGCTTTCCGAACGACTGCTCGATACAGATCTGGATGCGGCGAGAGAGAACATCCACGAGGCGAGGGTCATTGCTCGGCAGGCGCTGGATGAGACCCGATCTCTTGTGTACGGCTATCGTGAGGTCGCTCTGGCGACCGAACTGGAGAACGCCCACGGGGTGCTTTCGGCATCGGGGGCCGAGTGCGATCTCGACGTCGGTGCCTTACCTGCTGAAGCTGATGCGCAACGCGCCCTCGCCATGGTGGTGCGCGAAGCGACGACCAACATCCTGCGCCACAGTGCTGCGCAGAAGGTTTGGATTCGTTTGGGGCCGGTCGCCGGTGGAACAGAGTTAATCATCGGAAATGACGGAGTGGATGCTTCAAGCTCTACGAGCGGCAATGGCCTTACAGGATTACGTGAACGTGTAGCCGCGATCGGCGGTCAATTCGAAACTCGTGCATTGGATGGCATCGGTACATTTGAACTGCGCGCGTGGGTTCCGGCGCTGTCGGTCGTCTCGTGACTGGGACAAGGAACGACCAAGGTGTGCCACGCCCCATCCGCTTGCTGATCGCCGACGACGAGCACCTCATCCGCGGCGCGCTGGAAGCACTTCTCGGGCTTGAACCCGACATCGAAGTCGTGGCAAGTTGCGACAACGGCCTCGAAGCAATTGGGCTTGCCGCGGAAACCACTCCCGATGTCTGCCTGCTCGACCTTGAGATGCCCGGCGCTGATGGAATAGAGGCGGCCAGCCGTATTCTTGCAACGGTCGCGACCAAGGTGGTGATCGTCACCCGCCACGCTCGGCCCGGAGTGCTCCGGCGGGCCCTCGCAACCAGGGTGTCAGGTTTTGTGCCCAAGTCGACGCCCGCATCCGAACTCGCAGACGTGATTCGAAGCGTTGCCGCCGGAAAGAGGTACATCGACCAGGAGATCGCGGCCACCGCTCTGACCGCCGAACGCTGTCCGCTGACCGACCGTGAGCTCGATGTCCTGCGACACAGCCGATCGACGCTCAGTGTGCAGCAGATTGCGCAACGGCTGCACCTGGCGCCCGGCACAGTGCGCAACTATTTGTCGACTGCGATCACGAAGCTCGGTGTGCAGTCCCGTCACGAGGCTGCACAGCAGGCGTGGGAGCATGGCTGGATCTAGGAGGGTGAAATGACGGAGCCGCACGACCTACTGTCGCTCGACACGATGCTGTCCGACAGTGAGCTTCAGTTGCGTGACCGCGTGCGCGAACTCGTCACGAGGGTCATCCGCCCGAACATCGCCGACTGGTACGAGCGGGCGGTTTTCCCTGCCGAGATTATTCCCGAGCTTGCCCTCGAGGGACTCCTCGGCATGCACCTGCATGGCTACGGATGCGCGGGTCGCACCGCCGTGGAGACAGGTCTCGCGGCAGCAGAACTCGAGGCGGGGGATTCGGGCATCCGCACCTTCGTCTCCGTGCAGGGCTCGCTCGTTATGGGTGCCATTCACAAGCACGGCAGTGACGAGCAGAAGAACGAATGGCTGCCGCAACTTGCCACGGGCGAGGCCATCGGATGCTTCGGCCTCACCGAACCGTCGGCGGGTTCCGACCCCGCGACCATGACGACGTTCGCGCGCCGCGATGGCAACGACTGGATTCTCGACGGCCAGAAACGCTGGATCGGGTTCGCCTCGATGGCGCAGGTCGCCGTGATCTGGGCGCAGACGGATGATGGCATCCGCGGCTTTCTGGTGCCGACCGACACTCGCGGGCTTCACCGCGACGCCGATCGGGCAGAAACTCTCGATGCGCGCATCCATTCAGTGCGACGTCGAACTCGACAGCGTTCGCGTCCCCGACGACGCCCTGCTTCCCGGCGCGCAGGGACTTCGCGGGCCGTTCTCGTGCCTCAACGACGCACGTTACGGGATCACTTGGGGCGTGATGGGGGCAGCGCGGGACAGCTTCGAGGCGGCGCTCACCTACTCCGCGAGCGGTTGCAGTTCGGCAAACCGCTCTCCGGTTACCAGCTCACCCAGGCGAAGCTCGTCGACATGGCGCTCGAGCTCAACAAGGGATTCCTGCTCGCCCTGCAGCTGGGCCGATTGAAGGATGCGGGAAAGCTCGAGCCGTACCAGATCTCCGTCGGCAAGCTCAACAACACGAGGGAAGCGCTCGCGATCGCGCGGGAGGCGCGCAGTATTCTCGGCGGCAACGGCATCACGCTCGATCACTCTCCACTTCGTCACGCCAACAACCTGGAATCGGTGCGCACCTACGAAGGAACGGACGAGGTGCACACCCTCATTCTGGGAAACCGACTGACGGGAATCTCGGCCTTTCGTTAGGCACGCGACGAACTCGCGCCCGCAACGATCAGCCGCGCGAGGGCGCGGTAAGCATTGGAGTCGTCGAGTCCAGTTGCCGTTTCGATCTCCCCACGATGGATGGCTTCCATGACCTGGCCCGCGACCGTCCCGATGAAGATCGCCTCCGTACGGCTCGTCTCGGGTATGGCCTCGAGGATGAGGTCCTGCAGTTTGACGGCCGCAATGTGCGTATTGCTCTGGTACAGCTCGCGCGTGGGCGCGAACATGTCGAGATCTTTGAAAAAGATTTCGGATGCCGGTGCCAGCTCTTCGGAGATCGCGATCAGGTAGGCGCGAATGCGCTCGACTCCGGGCCCCACATTCGCGATGCGTTCATCAACGCGAACCGCTGCCCGGCGAAAGAACGCCCGCACGACGGCGACAATGATCTGTTCTTTGCTGTCGGCGACGGAATAGAGCGTCGACTTCGAGCACTTCAGTTCACTCGCAAGCTCACCGATGCTCGTGTCGAAGAAGCCGTTCTCGAGAAAATGCTCGATGAGTTTTGCGGTGAGATCGTCGCGCCGCGCTTGCCGTACCCGCGAGATCGCCGCCACAACAGCCATGCCGGTGACAGTACCACACGCGGGTGTAGGGTACTCGTCAGGGTATTCAGCTATTTGGGAGCCACCGTGCGAATCTCGCGAGTCCTGCCGTCGGACGAAGCCGTCGAACTCATCTCACTGACGCGCGAACTGGCGAATAAGGAGCTTGCTCCACGGGCCACCGCCGCCGAGCGCGACGCAGAATTCCCGCGCGACGTGTTTCTCACACTCGGCCGCGCAGGGCTACTGAGCCTGCCTTACGGTGAGGAGTTCGGCGGCGGCGAGCAGCCCGCCGAGACCTACCTGCAGGTGTTCGAGGAAATCGCCTACGCCTGGGCGAGCATGGGCGTGGGGATGAGCGTTCACGCACTCTCCTGCTTTCCGCTCGCGAACTATGGCACCGACGAGCAGAAGGCGAAATGGTTGCCCGACATGCTCTCGGGTGAGCTGCTGGGCGCATACTGCCTGTCCGAGCCGCACGCGGGCTCGGACCCTGCCGCGATGCGAACGCGAGCGGTGCGCACCGACGACGGTTACGTCATCAACGGCGCGAAAGCCTGGATCAGTCACGGTGGCCACGCCGACTTCTACACGGTCATGGCTCGCACGAGTGATGACGGCGGCAAGGGTATCTCGTGCTTTCTCGTTCCTCCCGACTCGGAAGGGCTCACCGCGGCGTCCCCCGAGAACAAGATGGGACTCACCGGGCTCGTGACGACCACCATGAACTTCGACAATGTTGCGATTTCGGCCGATCGGCTCATCGGTGAGGAAGGCCAGGGTCTCGCGATCGCACTCGCGGCTCTCGACTCCGGCAGGCTCGGCATCGCTGCGGTCGCGACGGGACTCGCCCAAGCCGCCCTGGACGTCGCGGTCGAATACGCGAACACGCGCGAGACCTTCGGCAAGCCGATCATCCAGCACGGGGGGCTCGCGTTCATGCTCGCCGACATGGCGGCGGCGGTTGAGTCATCGCGTGCGATGTATCTCTCCGCAGCGCGATTGAAGGACACCGGTCGACCGTTCAGCCGCGAAGCGTCCATCGCGAAGCTCATCACGACCGACAACGCCATGAAAGTGGCGACGGATGCCGTACAGGTGCTCGGCGGAGCAGGCTACACCCGCGACTTCCCCGCCGAGCGATACATGCGCGAAGCGAAGGTCATGCAGATTTTCGAGGGCACGAACCAGATTCAGCGACTCATCATCTCGCGCCATCTCACTAGGTGAGCTGTCACCCGTTCAACCCGCGCAGGTAACGAAGTTGCGCATCCACCGATTGTTCCGCAGCGAACCGCACTGACCCGTCGATGTCGGTGTAGACGGCGTCGGTGACCGCCTGCACCGAGGCATCGGGTCCGAGTGTGTCGAGCGCGGCGCGGATGCTGTCGAGACGCTGCAGGCGGTGATCCAGATACGCGGTACACGTCGCCGCAAGGTCGGGCAACACGGGGCCGTGCGCGGGCAGCACGGTCGCGGCTCCGATCTCGCGCAGCCGTTCGAGCGAGGCGAGGTAGTCGGCGATCGAACCGTCGGGAGGGATGATGACCGTCGTGCCCCGGCCGAGAATCGTGTCGCCGGTGAGCACGCTGCCGTCGTCGGGCAGGTGGAAGCACGCCGAGTCGGAGGTGTGGCCAGGAGTCGCAAGAATGTGGATGCTCGTGCCACCCGCCTGCACGATCTCACCGTCGACCAGCGGCGGTGCGCCGTGGCAGAAGTCCGGATCGAGCGCACGCACGGGCGCGCCGGTAAGGCGGTGCAGTTCGGCGCTTCCCGCGGTGTGGTCAGAGTGACGGTGGGTGATGAGGATCAACTCGACGGATGCGCTGGCGAGCGCAGCGAGGTGCGAGGGCGCCAGCGGCCCGGGATCCACGACGACGACGCGATCGCCCGTTCCGATCAGGTAGCTATTGGTTCCGTCGAGAGTGAGCGGCCCGGGGTTCGGCGCCGTGAGAACCCGTGTGAGCTGGCTCGTTGACCTCATCTGCCAAGACTATTCGTGCTCGAACACCCAGGGCAGTGCGGCCATCGTGAGGCGGTGCCTGGGCCCGTCCGCGTCGAAGAGGTGTGGATGATCGTAGGCAACATCCCGCTGCCAGAGGGCTGCGGGCACGCCCTCCATCAGGTGGGTGTCGAGAAACGCCGGTGCGGAGCTGCGTGCCGCGGACATCGCCGCCTCGGTGGTGTCGAATGCGAGGAGACGGTGCAGGGTGACCCAGGTGGGGACCGCAAGCACCATTCGGCCTGAGCCATGACGTGCCAGCGCATCGGCAGGAGACATCCACTCGTGGGCAACGCTCTCCTCCGGGCTGAGGACCACTTCTCCCTCCGGCGCGGCCGCGTAGTAGAACCAGGTGCGGAACCGGGCGGGTGCCAGCAGCGGCGGGGTCCACCTGGCCACCGCGGCGAGCGAGTCAGAGTCGAGCTCGAGCGATGTCTCCTCCCTGGTCTCCCGGATTGCGGCAACTTTCGCGGCCGCCTCCTCATCGCCGGGGACAAGCCCGTGCGCATCCGCTTCATCCACGCGTCCGCCCGGAAACACCCACGCACCGGCGAACGACCCCCGGTCGGGTCGCTCGAGCATGAGCACCTGCAGCCGTGCCTCGTGGTCGCGGAGGAGAACCACGGTTGCTGCGGCGATGAGACCGCTGTCAGTCATCGATCGCTGGCCCGTTGTACTGGTGCTGGAACACCACACTCGTACGCGTCGACGCGACGGCGGGATGCGCCGAGAGGTTCTCGAGCACGAACTCACGCAGTTCATCCGTGTCGTGAACGGCGATGTGGATGATGAAGTCCTCCGAGCCTCCGAGGAAGAACACCTGCATGACCTCGTGCAACTGGCGGATATCGTCGTTGAACTCAGAGATGTGCGCCCGTGCGCCCGAGCGGATGTTCACGCTGATGAGTGCCTGGAGCCCGAGCCCGAGCGCTGCCGGGTTCACTGTCGCGCTGAACGCAGAGATCACGCCACGCGACACGAGCGACCGCACGCGCGACATGCACGTCGATGGGGCGATGTCGACGAGCTCGGCCAGCTTTGAGTTGGGAGTGCGGGCATCCGCTCGAAGCAGGCGGACGAGTTGCTTGTCGATTTCGTCCAGGGGCTGTCCGCTCCGAATATTCTTTTGGCTCATCTCGAAAAAGTTCCTCTCCCGATTGTCGGTCGACCCCTTGTGGGGGTTCTGACCGAATAATTGACGGTGGAGCATCCGCCAGAGCCAAAAATACACACAATAGTGTTGATGCGCCGTATATTCGCGCAATAAACGTTCCTCAACATTCGTTCGATCAATGGAGACCTCGTGCGTGTTGGCATTCCCACCGAAATCAAGAACAACGAGAACCGGGTGGCCATCACCCCGGCTGGCGTTCATGAGCTGGCCTCCCGCGGCCACGACGTTGTTATCCAGGCCGGTGCCGGCATCGGCTCGAGCATCACAGACGAAGAATTCGTCTACGCGGGAGCGCGGATACTCCCGACGGCCGACGACGTGTGGGCTGACGGCGACCTCCTCCTCAAGGTGAAGGAGCCCATCGCAGAGGAGTACCCGAAGCTCCGCTCCGGCCAGACCCTGTTCACCTACCTTCACCTCGCGGCCTCACGCCCGTGCACGGATGCCCTTCTCGCGGCCGGCACCACGGGCATCGCCTACGAGACGGTGCAACTGCCGAACCGCGCGCTGCCTCTGCTGCAGCCGATGAGCGAGGTCGCCGGCCGGCTCTCGACCCAGGTCGGCGCGTACCACCTCATGCGTGCGGCGGGCGGTCGCGGCATCCTGCTCGGAGGGGTTCCCGGAACGCGTCGCGCGAAGGTTGTTGTGATTGGCGGCGGTGTCGCGGGCGAGCATGCTGCGGCCAACGCGATCGGGATGCAGGCGGATGTCACCATCATCGACATCTCGCTGCCGCGTCTTCGCGAACTCGAGAACCGCTTCGGCTCCGCCATCCACACGCGGCCGTCGTCTGCGTACGACATCGCCGAGCAGGTGCGGGATGCCGACCTCGTGATCGGGTCGGTGCTCATTCCGGGCGCCCAGGCGCCGAAGCTTGTCACCGATGAGATGGTGTCGACCATGAAGCACGGTTCGGTTCTCGTCGACATCGCGATCGACCAGGGTGGATGTTTCGAAGGCTCACGCCCGACCACGCACGACGACCCCATCTTCACCGTTCACAACAGTGTCTACTACTGCGTTGCGAACATGCCGGGGGCTGTGCCCGAGACATCCACTCGCGCGCTCACCAACGCGACCCTGCCGTACGTGGTCGCGCTCGCGGACAAGGGCTGGCAGCGCGCGCTCGCCGAAGACGAGGCGCTCGCCAAGGGGCTCAACACCCACGAGGGTGCCGTCACCAACGCGGGTGTCGCCACGGCGCTCGGCCTTCCGCTCAGCCCGGTGATCCTCGCCGCCTGACCCGCTCCCTCACGAAAACTAAGGAGATTTTGCCCTCAACAGGCAGCTCGCACGGCGTGTCGTGGCGTTGAAGCGAAAATCTCCTTCGTTTTCGTTTTGGGATGTCTCGGGCGGTGAACGTGAGTAGCGCGCATCCCGCGTAGTGTTGTTCCGGTACCAGCGTGTATTCACCGAACGGTCAGGTGCACGCGGAATAGTCAAAAATGGGCGTGAATCGCGTCCTCTCGGGACAACAGGGAGACGTCTTGGAAGGAAACGCAACGACCACTCACCGCAATGTGGCGCTGCTGTCGGTTTCCAGCGAAATACCGGGACGAATCACGACGTCGGAAGACATTGAACTCCGCCTCTCGGTCGGGTTGCAACGCGCCCGCCTTCCCCACGGGCTGCTGAGGCGCGTCGCCGGCGTCGTCGAGCGCCGCAACTGGGCAGCGGGCGAAGCCTACGATACGGCGGCGATCGCGGCGGGCAAGCGTGCAATTGCGGATGCCGGAATCACCCCAGCGGATGTCGGCCTCCTGATCAACACGTCCGTCACCCGCAAACACCTTGAGCCTTCGGTCGCGGTGCGCCTGCACCACGGGCTGGGGTTGCCGTCATCCGCGATCAATTTCGACATCGCGAACGCGTGCCTCGGCTTCGTCAATGGCATGAGTCTCGCCGCGCAACTCATCGACTCCGGCCAGGTCAAGTACGCGGTCGTGATCAACGGCGAGGACGCCGACGAGATCCAGACCAACACCATCAACCGGCTCAACACCGAAGACCTCAATCGCTCCGCGTTCATGAGCGAGTTCGCGAGCCTCACGCTCGGTTCCGGTGCCGCGGCTGCGGTGATCGGCCCCGCCGACGCGCATCCGGATGGCCACCGCATCCTCGGTGGCGTCACGCGCGCCGCAACGGAATTCCATGACCTCTGTGTCGGCAGTGTCGACGGCATGTTCACGAACGCGAAGGCGCTGCTCAAGGGCGGCATGGGCCTGGTGATGGATGCCTGGAACGAGGCCAAGCGCGACTGGAACTGGTCGGGCATGGACCGCTACATCCTCCACCAGGTCTCTGATGTGCACATCAACGCGATCGTGAAGGCGATCGGACTCGCGCGCGAGAAGGTTCCGCTCACCTACCCGAAGTTCGGCAATGTGGGTCCGGCGTCCATTCCGATCACTCTCGCGCAGGAGGCCAAATCGCTCAAACAGGGCGACCGGGTTCTGCTCATGGGTGTCGGCTCTGGCCTCAACACTTCCATGATGGAGATCGCCTGGTGACATCCGGGCTCGAGGCTGCGCATCCTCCCCGCGGACTTCCCGGCCTCGACCCGCGTTGGTCACGGTTGGTGGATGTCGCGGAGTCGGGCACCTCGCACGTACGGCGCTGGCACATCCTCGACAATTTGGATCAACTGACGGGGTGACCTTCCATGGCACGATCCTCTGCGTGCACGGCAACCCCACCTGGTCGTACCTGTGGCGCGAACTCCTTGCCGCCGGCGCCGATGCCGGCTGGCGGGTGATCGCCATCGACCAGCTCGAGATGGGATTTTCGGAACGCACCGGTGAGCATCGACCACTTGCCCGGCGTGTGCGCGACCTCGGCGACCTCACCGAGTCGCTCGATCTTGCTGGCCCGGTGGTGACTTTCGGCCACGACTGGGGCGGTGTCGTCTCGCTCGGCTGGGCGATCGATCATCCTCAACTGCTTGAGCGGGTGATGCTCCTCAACACGGCGGTGCACCAGCCACCCGGTCGGCGGATCCCCGCCCCGCTGCGACTCGCGAGGCTGCGCGGAGTGCTCGGTGCCTCGACGGCTGCGACGCCGGCGTTTCTTGAGACGACGCTGAGGCTCGCGCATCCGCCGCTCGAGGATGCCGTGAAGGATGCCTACCGCGCGCCGTACCGGGGAGCTGCGCGCCGCCGCGGGATCGCGTCGTTCGTCGCCGACATTCCCGTGAACGAGAGTCACGAGAGCGCGGCGGAGTTGGCTCGTATCAGCGCGGGTGTGGCTTCGCTGTCGGTGCCCGCACTTCTGCTCTGGGGTCCGGAGGATCCGATCTTCGGCGACCAGTACCTCGACGATCTGGTTCGACGGATGCCGCACGCCGACGTGCACCGCTACGAGGGTGCCGGCCATCTCATCGCCGAGGATGTGGACTATGCGGGGGCGGCGTCTCAGCTGGCTAGGGGGGATGCAGGTAGGCCCTCGGTCGCAGGCTCCCTCGGCGCTGGGGTCGCGTGATCGCTGGCGCGATCACCATAGCTCCACCGCGCCTCTATGGGCCATGCTCGATCAACTCGGCGACAGTGACGACCTCGCCCTCGTCGAAATGGCGCCGCCGACGGGAGACGGCCCCAGGCGGGTGAGCTGGAAGCTGCTCGCCCGGCGCGTGAACGAACTCGCGGCCGGGCTCGCCGTGGCTGGGGTGAAGAAGGGCGACCGGGTTTCGCTGCTCATCCCGCCGGGCGCCGACCTCACGGCCGTGCTGTATGCGTGCCTGCGCATCGGGGCGATCGTGGTCGTGGCGGATGCGGGGCTCGGCCTGCGCGGACTCACCCGTGCCGTGCGCGGCGCGTGGCCAGCCCACGTCATCGGAGCGCGACCGGGCCTCGCGGTCGCGCGCGCTCTCGGCTGGCCCGGCCAGAAGATCTCCACCGTTGCGCTGCCCGCACCCGTGCGTGCCGCCCTCGGCGTGCGCTATTCCCTCGCCCAGCTCGCCAAACTGGGGGAGGGTGCGGCGCTGCCGGATGCTCCCGACCCGGATGACACCGCCGCCGTGCTGTTCACCTCCGGCTCCACCGGCCCGGCGAAGGGTGTCGTCTACACGCACGCACAGCTCTCGGCCGTGCGCGACGCACTCGCGACCCAGTACGACATCGGTGTCGGCACGGGTCTCGTCGCCGGGTTCGCGCCGTTCGCGCTGCTCGGCCCCGCCCTCGGCACCCGTTCGGCAACTCCGGATATGGATGTCTCCTCGCCGAAAACGCTCACCGCGGTCGCGGTCGCCGAGGCCGCGATGGCGGTGGATGCGACCGTCGTATTCCTGTCCCCGGCCGCGCTCGCGAATGTCGTCGCGACGGCCTCAGCGCTTGACGACGACGG
Organism: uncultured Actinomycetota bacterium; assembly: GCA_963848065.1. Taxonomy (GTDB): domain Bacteria; phylum Actinomycetota; class Actinomycetes; order Actinomycetales; family Microbacteriaceae; genus CAWKBZ01. The sequence continues at coordinate 1,328,645 of CAWKBZ010000002.1, forward strand.
CCGCGCGGCGCTCGCGCGAGTGCGCACCTTCCTGTCTGCGGGAGCCCCGGTTCCGCAGGCGTTGCTGGCGGCGGCATCCACTCTTATGCCGGGGGCGACTGCCCACACTCCGTATGGCATGACCGAGGGTCTGCTCATGACCGATATCTCGCTCGACGGCATTCGCGATGCAGAAGATGGCGGCGGAGCAGGGGGAGTGTGCGTCGGGGTTCCGGGGCCGTCAACGCGCGTGCTCATCAGCGCGCTGGATGACAAGGGTGAGGCGATCGGTGAACCGTCACTGAAGCCGGGGGTCACAGGCGAGATTCTCGTATCGGCACCCCACGTCAAGAAGCACTATCACCGGCTGTGGCTGACCGATCTGGCCGCCCGGCGCGGCTCACCCTTGCACGAACGGTGGCACCGCACGGGTGATGTCGGGCATCTGGATGACGCGGGGAGGCTGTGGGTTGAGGGGCGGCTCCCGCACATTCTTGTCACCGCGGACGGCGTGCTCACGCCGGTTGCCAGCGAGCAGAGGATCGAGTCGATTGCCGCCGTGGCCAGGGCGGCGCTCGTCGGTGTGGGTCCGCGAGGAACGCAGCAGGCGGTCGCGGTGGTGGAGCTCACGAGCGGAAGCAAGCGTGTCGCTCTCGCGGCGAGCTGCGCTCGCCGAGGAGGTGCGGGCTGCCGTCGACCATCCGGTTGCGGCCGTGCTTGTCGTGCCGCACCTGCCGACCGACCTGCGGCACAACTCCAAAATTGACCGCACGAGGCTGGGGCATGGGCAAGCGGCATCCTCTCCGGCGGCAGGATGACGCAGCCGTGAAGGTTCTCGTCACCGGCGCGAGCGGTTTCCTCGGCGGTGCTGTCGCCGCCGAGTTGGTACGCGAGGGCCACGAGGTTCGCACGTTCCAGCGGCGCCCTTCCGGGGTGACGGGTGCAGCGGATGCCCTCGGCTCGCTCACCGAGGTGACGGATGTCGAGAGAGCGGTCGAGGGCATGGACGCGCTCGTGCACCTCGCCGCGAAGGTCTCGCTCGTGGGCGACGCGCGCGAGTTCGAGAACGTGAACGTCGGCGGAACCCGGCGTGTGTTTGAAGCGGGACGCGAGGCGGGCATCCATCGCGCGGTGTTCGTGTCGTCGCCCTCTGTTGCGCACAGCGGGCAATCGATTGTTGGCGATGACGCGCTGCCGGCCGACCCGGATCGTGCGCACGGCGACTACGCCCGCACCAAGGCGCTGGCGGAGTTGCTCGCGCTCGGGTTCGACTCCCCGGAACTGCGCGTCGTCGCGGTGCGGCCGCACCTGGTGTGGGGACCGGGGGACACCCAGTTGGTTCAGCGGGTTGTCGATCGGGCGCGCCGCAACCGGCTGCCGCTGCTCGGTCACGGCGCCGCCCTTATCGATTCCACCTACATCGACAATGCGGTGACCGCGATCACTGCAGCGCTTGCCCGCGTCGATGAGGTGCACGGCAACAGCTACGTCATCACGAACGGTGAGCCCCGCCCGGTGGCCGAACTGATCGCCGGCATGTGTCGCGCGTTCGGTGTGCGGCCCCCGAGGTGGCGGGTGCCAGCGGCCCTGGCCCGCGGTGCAGGCTCCGCGATCGAGGCAGCGTGGCGGATCACTCCGGGCAGTGACGAACCACCGATGACGCGCTTCCTGGCCGAGCAGCTCTCCACAGCCCACTGGTTCGACCAGCGTCGCACGCGGCGCGACCTGCAGTGGATGCCTGCGGTGAGTCTCGACGACGGCTTCCGCCGACTGGGATTGAGCGGAGCAGCCCACTAGCGGAAGATGGTGCGGGAGATGATCTTCCGCAACCGGATCGATGCAGGGAAACAGCTCGCCGAGCAGCTGATGCACCTGCGCGGCAGCGAACCTGTCGTGCTCGCCCTGCCGAGGGGTGGAGTTCCCGTTGCTGCTCAGGTCGCCAAGGCGCTCGGTGCCCCGCTCGACGTGATCATCGTGCGCAAGCTGGGCGCTCCCGGGCGCGAGGAGTTCGCACTGGGTGCGATAGCCGAAGGGGTGCGGATCGTGCACGAGGGATCGGTTCGCTCGCTCGGGGTGACCGAGCAGCAGCTGGCAGCGGTTGAGGCGAGCGAGCGCACCGAACTCGACCGCAGGGTCACTCGCTACCGCGGTGACCTGCCGCCGGTGGACATCCGGGGCAGAACGGTTGTCATCGTGGATGACGGCGTTGCCACGGGAGCGACGGCGAAGGCCGCCGCTGAGGTCGTGCGCGCGGCCGACGCCGAACGGATCGTTGTTGCCGTTCCGGTCGCGCCGGCCGACTGGGTTGAGAGATGCGGCATCGATGCCGACGAGTTTGTGGCGGTTGCCACCCCGGCCCGATTCATGGCGATCGGCCAGTGGTACACAGACTTCACCCAGACCACCGACGAGGAGGTCGCGGCGGCGCTGGCCTGATTACAGTTCGAGCGTGTCACCGGGCCGGAGGGCGTGGAAGGTGCCCCCCGCATCCGTCGTTGATTTCTCGATGCGCGTGTTCGACAGCCCCCTGCCGATGTCGGACAGCACCGCATCGTGGGTTGGAAAGCTGCGTCGCGGTCGAACGGCGGCCACATAGTCGATCACTTCGGCGATCTTCAGCCACGGCGCACCGGCAGGCACCGCGAGCAGGTCGACCTCGCCGGGGGGAGTGGTGAACGAGTCTCCCGGATAGAAGACGGCGTCATTGATCATCACGCCGACGTTGTCGATGACGGGAATGGATGAGTGGATGACCGCGTGCTTCGACCCGTGGAATGCGAGCCGGAACGGTCCGACCTCATGCTCGTCCCCACCGTGGACGACCGTGACCTCGAACCCGGTGGCGGCAGCTTCTACCCCCGCCGGGCCGAACACCCGTGCCTGCGGGCTCTGCGTCAAGAGACGGGTGAGCTGCTCGGGGGTCCAGTGGTCCGGGTGCTCGTGCGTGATGACGATCGCGGCAACTTCTTCGAGGTTCGGCAGGTCGCTGGTGAAGTTGCCCGGATCGACGACCAGGCGCACCCCGGCCTCCTCCAGAACGAAACAGGCGTGTTCGTATTTGGTGATCCTCATACATCGAGAGTACGCCGCTGGCAACGGGGTGCCGCGAAGGATTCGTCGTGCAAGGCTCAAAATGAAGCTCAGTAACGACGGAAGTGGTTATGAATCTCAGCGACTATGTTCCCGTCGGCGTCGGTCTCGTCGCCGCCGGAGTGGGCGGAGCGGTACTTCTCAGGAGGGCGACCGCAGAGGTGCGGATGCGGCGGCCCGGACCGATGACTCTTCGCAGTGCAGCCCTGGCGGTTGCGCTGGTCTTCAGCCTCGCCCTTTCCCTCGGGGTCAGCCTCACGGGGTACTGGTGGCAGTTGGCGGCGACTGTGGTGGTTCTGCTGGTAGCGGTCTGGTTGGAGACATCCACCATCGCCCGGGTGAGCGACGACCATCCGAGCCATCCCGCCGTGCGAACGTCGGCGCTGGTCCTGGCCTGCGCTCTCGGCGTCGGCGCGATCACGGCGGTGGGCTGGTTGCTCGCGGCTCCCGGCAGCCCCGGTTTCGCTGTGGAGCGACTCATCGCCGTGCTGCTGGTCGTCTCGCCGGCGGCCGCCTTGCTCGCGGCACCGCTCGTCGATCGGGTCGCCGAACAGGTTGTGCGCCAACGCGGCCTGATCGTTCGCGATAGTGCCGTGCTGGACGCCGCGAGGCGCGTCGAGGTCGTGCTGCTCGACAAGAGCGGCACGCTCACGCAGGGGCACCTCATGATCACCGACATCGTGCCAAGTGGTGACCTGACGGAGGATGATCTGCTCCGACTTGCTGCGGCGGTGGAACGCAAGTCGGAACACCCGACCGCCCGGGCGATTGTGGCGGAGGCCGAGTCCCGCGGGCTTCCGCGCGGTCGACCCAGCCGGTTCGCGCCTCTTGCGGGGCGTGGGGTGACGGCGACCATCGACAAGACCGACGTGACCGTCTCGAGCGTTCGCGTCGCAATCGAGCGCGGCATTCTCATCGACCCGGCCCTTGTGTGCAGGGCGCGCGATGAGGCCGCGGAGGGCAAGACCGTCGTGTACGTGCTCACCGAATCGGACGTGCTCGGGCTCATCGCGCTCGCCGATCCGATCCGTCCGGAAGCGATCGCCACCGTGCTCGGGCTGCGGTCGCTGGGGGTGCGGCCAGCGATTCTCACGGGGCATTCCCTCGAGTCGGCGAAGTATGTCGCGTCGCGCCTCGGCATCGACGAGGTGTACGCGGAACTGCTGCCCGATGAGAAGCCAGGGGTTGTCGCGCACTTGCAGCGCGCCGGCACGGTTGTGGCCGTAGTGGGCGACCCTGCAACGGATGCCGCGGCCCTCCGCCAGGCCGACGTGGGCATCTCGCTCGCCCCAACTGGCGACTCGGCGGGGATTGTGCTGCCGCAGGGTGACCCGTGTGGAGCATTCGAAGCCATCGCCCTGGGTCGCGTAGTGCACCGCAAGAAGACACAGAACATCATCTGGGCGGTCGGCTATCACGCGGTGGCGGTGCCGATTGCCGCAGGTCTGTTGTGGGGTGCGGGCGTCAGCATTGCTCCTGCGCTTGCCGCGGCCCTCTCCACGGTCGGGGTACTGGTCGTCGCGCTCAATTCCGCCTCGTTGAAACACCTCGATCTGGGGGCATAGCGCCCACGGTTTAACCGCCATAATCGGGGGATGCCGCCGAAGCCACGCAAACTCGTCGTTGCCATCAACCCGTCCGCTTCATTCGGCAAAGGCAAGGATGTTGGCCCCGCCGTGGTGAGTACGCTGCGTGGGCTCGGCCACGAGGTGACAACCCTCACCGAGCCGGACTTCGATCAGCTGCTTGAGGCCGCCGGACGTGCCCTCGCGAAGAAGCCGGACGCTCTAATCGTCGTCGGTGGTGACGGCATGGTGAGCCTGGGCACCAACCTGGTCGCGGGTACGAAGATTCCGCTCGGTATTGTTCCGAGCGGCACCGGCAACGACATGGCGCGCGGTCTCGGCATTCCCGTCGGCAACACCGAGGCGGCGATCACGGCTCTCACCGACGCCCTGGATGCGCCGCCGCGAGTGATCGACGCGGTACAGGTGAGCTGGGGTGACGGTGAGTCGAAGTGGTTTGCGTGCGTGCTCTCGGCCGGGTTCGACGCCGTCGTGAACGAGCGGGCCAACAGCATGCGCCACCCCAAGGGCAAGAGTCGCTACACGTGGGCGCTGCTCATCGAGTTGGCGCGGTTGAAGCCGATCAACTATCGGCTGGTGCTCGACGGCAAGCAACTCATCACGAAGGCGATGCTCATCTCGGTCGGCAACAACGTCTCGCTCGGTGGCGGCATGAAGGTCACCCCCGACGCTCTGCTCGACAACGGCCTGGTCGACGTGCTCGTCGTGCGGCCCCTGTCGCGCTTCAATTTTCTGCGGATCTTCCCGCGCGTCTTCGAGGGCGACACACACCAGTGACCCGCGGGTGAGCATCCACCGCGTGAAGTCGCGTGAGGATTGAAGCGGATGACCTGGTCGCCTACGCGGACGGCGAACGGGTCGGCCCCCTCCCGCTCGATATCACGGTGAAACCGGGTGCGCTGCGGGTGCTGGCGCCGCACCCATAGGGAAGCCGGGTCGTTCTGTTGGCGCGCCCCAGCGGCGTATGGCATACTCGTAAAGTTGTCGTGACGGCCCCATCGTATAGAGGCCTAGTACGCCGCCCTCTCACGGCGGTAACGCGGGTTCGAATCCCGCTGGGGTCACCAACTATCGGTAGGTATGCCACCGAGCTCTGGTTCGAGATGCTTCTCGAAGATCTGCGCCGACTGGCTAGGCGTGTCCGCCAGAAGAAAGATTTGGGGCCAACCAAATCTGCACCACTCTGCTACCGCCCGAGCCAAGCTGTCCGATGTGGCGCCTTCGCGAGGAAACCGATATTGCCGGCCGCGAGGAACAGGTCACCCGGGCGTGGTCTGGCACTCGCTCTAATGCTTGGCCGCTGATTCGGGCTGCGGTATGGCGGAATGCTTCGGGTCAGTGACCGAAGATGTGGTTCACCCGTTTGAGAGAAATACCTCGTCGAGCGCTAGCCGGGCGAGCCCATGGACGCCAGCGCGCTCATTCAGCGCACTCGGCAGGATCTGGAGGTCGCGGGTCGCGAGCGGCAGCGATCGCCGGTAGACGACCTCGCGGATTCCGGCGAACATCAGGTCCTCCATTGCGGCCAGTTGCCCGCCCACGATAATCGTGCGCGGGTTGAGGATGCTGACCAGGTCGCTCACCGCCGTGCCGATTATGCTGGCGGCGGCGCGCACCAACCGGGTGGCGTGCGGGCGGCCCTCGAGGGTCTCGCGGACAACGTCATCGATGGACGTCTATGCGGCCGCCCGAGTGCGCGGAGATCGCGCACGAGCGCCCATCCTCCCGCATACGCCTCTACGCAGCCGAGGTTGCCGCAGCGGCATTCGGGCACGTCCGAGCCGACACGGTCGCCGGTTAGCGGGATGTGGCCCGACGTCGCCGGCTGCGCCGTCAGAACCCCGGAAGATCTCGCCGTTGATGATTAGTCCGGTGCCAAGGCCAGTGCCGACCTTGACGAAGATGACGTCTTCGGTTTTCGAGTGGACGAGGCGGTGTTCGCCGAAGGCCATCGCGTTGACGTCCTTCTCGACAATGACGGGGCAGTGAAACGTGGTCGAGAAGAAACCGGGGATGTCGAAGTCGTGCCAGCCGGTCATGACGGGCGGGCTTACTACGCGGCCGGAGCGGTGGTCGACGGGGCCGGGCACGTCGATGCCAATGCCGAGCACGTCGGCGGCGGAACGGCCTTCGAGCCGGAGGAACTCCTCGAAGATCTCCCCGATCCGGCGCGAGCACGACCTGCGGACCGTCGGTGATGTCGATTCGTTCGTACACCTCACGCTGCACGCTGGCGACCAAATCGCAGATTGCGACCCGCATGCCGGTGACGCCCGTGTCGGCGATCAGGATGACACCCCGACCTCATTGAGCCGGAATCGGTCGGCTGGCCGGCCCCCGGTACGGGTGCCGTGATCGTCCGGCTGGAGCAGACCTGCTCCTACGAGGAGATTGAGCCGCTGGTTGATCGCGGAGCGTGACAGCCCCGACTGCCGCACAGCCTCCGACTTGGTTAGGCCCTCGCTGCTCGACCGGAAGAGGCCGAGCAGGGCGCCGGGGCTGTCACGCAACCACGGCGATACGACTTTCGGCATGTCCATGATGATAACTCCGTTCCCCTGCCCTCTTGACGAGTAGACTTATGACTCTGATCATATTTGGAATTGACATCAAAAGTCATAACCGATTAGAGTCGCACCAATCGAGTCACCGATCGAGGTGGCTCCTCACCAAGGGAGTTGAGATGGCGCGCAGAATGCGTATGCACAAGCCGGTCCTCATGACCGCGATCGCGGGAGCCAGCGCAGCTGCACTCCTGCTCTCCGGTTGTTCCACAGGAGGCGGTACGGGTGGTGATGGCGACGATCCGATCTACGTCACCATCATCACGAAGGACACCGATAACCACTTCTGGACCGCAATGATCGAGGGCGCCGAGACCGCCGCAGAGAACAATGGCGTCGAGCTCACTGTCGCATCGGGGAAGGATCAGACCGATGCTGACGGCCAGATCCGCGGGATCGAGGACGCGATCGCCCGTGGCGACGACGCGATCCTCATCGCCAATAACGGCCCGGCAGTTGATGACGCGATCAGAAAAGCCCGCGAAGCTGGCCTCCTTGTTATCGCGCTCGATACGCCGACCGACCCGCTATCGCTCGTCGACGCCACAATGGCATCCGACAACTTCAACGCCGGCGAGCTGATCGGTCAGTGGACCGCAGCGACGTTGGGCGGCGAAAAGGCGACCATCGCGTTGCTCGATCTGTTCGGTGACAAGATCGTTTCGATCGATCATCAGCGTGGTCAGGGCTTCGTCACTGGTATGGGCATCGACCCTGTCGACGATCAGTTGAACGGCGACGAGGCGCCAACCGGCAGCTACTCCGGTGGCGACTACGAAATCGTGTGCAACGAGGCCACCAACGGCGCCGAAGACGGCGCCCGGGCCGGCATGGAGAACTGCCTGTCGCTCAACCCGGACATCAACGTGGTGTACACCTCGAACGAGCCGGGCGGTGTGGGAGCCGACGCGGCCCTCCGGGCGGCGGGCGTCACCGATGCCATCATCGTTTCGATTGACGGGAGCTGCAGCGGCATCCAGTCAGTCGCCGACGGGCAGTTCGGCGCCGTCGCCCAGCAGTACCCGAGCAAGATGGGTCAGCTTGGTATCGAGGCCGTGATCAAGTGGGTCGCTGACGGAAGCATCCCGCAGCCCGACGCAGGGTTGGAGTTCATCGACACGGGCATCACGCTTGTGACGGACAACCCGGTCGATGGGTTGGACAGCATCACCTCCGCCGAGGCCGCGGAGATCTGCTGGTAGTCGACCGCTGACCTCAGGAACAGGAGCAGAGCCATGACGACGAACGATGGGTTGACAGCGGCGGAGGCATTCCAGTCACGTCCGCTAACGCCGCTGCAGCGCGTCCAGCGCGTGTTGCACCGGCACCCGGAGATCAGCCCACTGATCGTCCTCGTCGGCGCTGTGATCGTGTTCGGGCTCATCAACGACAGGTTCTGGCAGCCGTCGAACCTGTCGTTGATCCTGCAGCAGGTCGCCATCGTGGGAGCGCTCGCGGTCGGCCAGACTCTCATCATCCTGACGGCCGGTATCGACCTCTCCGTGGGCGCGGTGATGATCTTCGTCACCATGGTGATGGGAACCCTGGCAGGCCAGCACGGCCTGCCAGGGTTTCTCGCCCTCCTCATCGGCCTGGTCGTCGGCGGTCTCGCCGGCCTGCTCAACGGGATCCTTGTCGCGCAGGTTAAGCTGCCACCCTTCATCGTCACGCTCGGCACGCTCGGCATCTTCACAGCGCTCGCGCTGCTGATGAGCGGCGGGCGTTCGATCCGCGGGGACGCGCTGGGGCCGTTCCTGACCTGGACGGCGACGCCATTCCCGGTGGGGCCGTTCCAGCTGACCGTTGGGGTCGCTATCGTCATCCTGCTGTACGTCGTGTTCGGATACCTGCTGTCGCAGACCGCATGGGGCCGCCACGTCTATGCGGTCGGGGGTGACCCAGCGGCAGCGCGGCTTGCAGGAATCGCGACCAAGCGCGTGCTGCTCAGCGTGTACGTGGTGGCCGGAGTGATCTTCGCGCTATCGGCTTGGGTGCTCATCGGCCGGGTCGGTGCCGCGACCACTAATTCGGCAGTCGACGCCAACCTCGACTCGATCACCGCTGTCGTGATCGGCGGCACCAGCCTCTTCGGCGGCCGCGGCCGACTGCTCGGCACCTTCATCGGGGCCGTCATTGTCGGAGTTTTCCGCAACGGCCTGGCATTGGCCAGAGTCGATGTGCTGTATCAGACGCTCGTCATCGGCGTTTTGATCATCGCGGCGGTGAGTCTAGACCAGTGGATCCGGCGGACGGGGGTGCAGCGATGAGCGCGCTCCAGACCACCGAGACCCGCGCTCCAATCCTCTCTGCCCGGGGACTCGTGAAGACGTATGGCGCGGTCGTCGCTATCGACGGCGTCGACATCGACCTCTTTGCCGGTGAGGTGCTCGCCGTTATCGGCGACAACGGCGCGGGCAAGTCGACCTTGATCAAATGTCTCACCGGCGCTGAGGTGCCCGACCTCGGGACGATCTCGGTCGGCGCGCATGAGGTGCGCTTCCGTCGGCCACAGGACGCGCAGGCGGCGGGTATTGAGACCGTCTACCAGACGCTCTCTTTGGCACCCGCCCTGGACATCGCGTCCAACCTGTTCCTTGGGCGAGAGCAGCGCCGCCGCGGCATCCTCGGTGCTCTGTTCCGCATGCTCGATCACAAGGGGATGCGAATCCAGGCGCAGGAGAAGATTGACAGCCTTGGCATCCGCACGCTGCAGGACATCACCCAGGTGGTTGAGACACTTTCTGGCGGCCAGCGTCAGGCCGTCGCCGTCGCACGAGCCGTCGCCTTCGGCAGTCGCGTCGTCATCCTTGACGAACCAACCGCGGCGCTCGGCGTGCGCGAAACCAGGCAGGTGCTTGATGTGATCCGGCTGCTGCGCGAACGCGGGCTCGGCGTAATCCTCATCAGTCACAACATGCCCAACGTGTTCGAGGTTGCCGACCGCATTCAGATTCAGCGCCTCGGCCGTCGCGCCACCGTCATCACCCCGCATAGCCACACCCCTGCCGAAGCCGTCGCCATCATGACCGGCGCTGTTCCGCCACCACCTGAGGAGTCCCCGTGACCGCCCGCAAGATCATCCTCGACACCGATCCGGGCGTCGGCATCCCCGGGACCGATGCGGACGATCCCATTGCCCTGTTGCTCGCGCTGGCCGACCCTCGGTTGGAGCTTCTTGGCGTCACCACGATCTTCGGCAACTGCCCACCCGCCCTCGGAGCGCGCGGCGCACGGGCGGTTCTGGAGGCGGCGGGGCGAACTGACGTACCTATCTCGGTGGGGATGTCGACCCGACTTTCCGGGGACCTGCCCGGCGACCTCGAACAGATCTACTCCGGGTCGCGCGGCCGCGAAGGCCGTATTCCGTTGCCTGAACTCGCTGAGTCGATCACCGGGCAACACGCCTCGGATTTCATCATCGACACCGTGCACGCCAATCCGGGCCAGGTCACTATCGTCGCGGTCGGGCCGCAGACCAACATCGCGCTAGCCCTGCAAAAGGATCCGAGCATCCGTGACGAGATCGCATCGATCGTGTTCATGGGTGGCGCACTCGGCCTCGATCCGCTCTACGGCCGGGGCAATGTGACGCCTGTCGCCGAGTGCAACATCTGGTACGACGCCGCTGCGGCCGATCTGGTCTTCCGCTCAGGGATAGACCTTACGATGGTGAGCCTCGACGTGACTAACCCGTCGATGGGCATGGTGCTGTCGGAGGAGACGATCCGTGGGTTCGACCCGTCCGCGGGTGGTGCCGTCGGCATGCTCGCTGCGATCTGCGAGACCTACCTAGACGCGCCCATGTTCGACTTGGCCCACGGCTGCGTGCTGTACGACCCGCTCGCGATGGCCGTCGCCGCCGATCCGGACCTCGGGCGGTACGAGGTCATTTCCGTCGGGGTTGAACTAAGCGGTTCGCTCTCGTACGGGCAGACCGTCCCGCTGCGGGATAGCCCCTCGAACCTGCGTGCCATCGTCGAAGTCGACGGCCGGGCCGTCGTCGACGACATCGTGCGCCGCCTCCTGGCCCTATGACCGAATCACTAACGCAAGGAATTTTATGACGACCGCACCCGTCCGCAACCTGCTCGGCATCCACGCCCTGGTCTGGGCAGGCAATACATCGCGGGCCGAAGTGGAACGAGCCGTCGAGCGCACCGCGGCCCACGGCTACGATCTGCTCGAGTTCTCGCTGCACGACCTCGATAACATGGACGTCGCGCACGCTAGGCAGCAGCTCGATGCAGCCGGAATCTCCGTGGCGTGCTCCCGTGGACTGGCGTTCTCAGCTGACGTCTCGAGTGACGACACCGCAATCGTGGCGCTCGGCGCGGACCTGCTGCATCGCTCGCTGGTGGCGACTTCCCGGTTGGGTGGCACGGTGCTAACGGGCGCGCTCTACAGCGCACTCGGCAAGTACGGGCGCCCGCTGTCGGCGCCGGGTCGCGCGAACGCTGTGGGCGTCATCCGGGACCTCGCTCGTGAGGCGCAGAGCCTGGGGATCACGCTGGGACTCGAGGTCTGTAACCGGTACGAGACGAACGTCATCAACACTGCCCGCCAGGCGCTAGCGCTCGCCGACGACATTGGCGAGGACAACGTCATGATCCACCTCGACACCTATCACATGAACATCGAGGAGGACGATCTGGTTCGGCCGGTGCTGGAGGTCGGCGATCGGCTCGGATACGTTCACATCGGGGAGAATCACCGCGGTTATCTTGGCTCCGGGCACCTGGACTTTACCGCGTTCTTCCACGCGCTAGGAGACGTCGGATTCACCGGCGCGATCACATTCGAGTCCTTCTCGTCGGCGGTGGTCGCCGCGGGACTGTCCTATGACCTCGCCGTCTGGCGCGACCTGTGGGACGACGGGGACGACATAGCCGAGCACGCCCGCGCCTTCATCGCGAATCGTCTCGCGGTTAGCGCGCCCGCCCATGCCTGAGATGCTGCGCGCCGGCCTTGACGACCTGCGCACGCGGATCGCCGCCCTCCTCGTTAGCGACGACCGGGCCGTGCTGGCGATAGTCGGCGTACCGGGCTCGGGCAAGTCGACCCTCGCGGAATGGGTGCAGCGGCAGGCCCCCGCTTCCTCCGTGGCATGGGTGCCGATGGACGGGTTCCACCTCGCCGACAGCGAGCTTGAGCGGCTCGGGCGCCGCGGCTCCAAAGGGGCGATCGACACCTTCGACGGGCACGGCTACCTCGCGACCCTGCGCCGGATAAGGGCGGAGCGCGATCACATCGTCTACGCGCCCCAATTCGATCGCACGATCGAGCAGCCCATCGCGGGCGGGATGCCCGTGCTGCCCTCCGCCCGCCTCGTCGTCACAGAGGGGAACTACCTGCTCGACGATGCAGCGCCGTGGCATGCCCTTCGCGCCGAGTTCGACGCCACGTGGTATTGCGAGGTGGCTAACGACGTGCGGCGTGAACGGCTGATCGCACGTCATGTGCGGTTCGGCAAGAGCGCGGACGTGGCGCGCGACTGGGTCGACTCCGTCGACGAACCGAACGCCCGCAGGGTCGCCCGCACCCGCGATACCGCCGACCTCATCGTCCCAACCGACCGATTGGATCTCTCGTGACAATCTTCCGACGTCCCGCTGCCGCGGCAGCCGCCGGCGACGCCATTCCGTTCGAACACGACGGCGCACTGCACCTCTTCTACCTGTCGTCGCCGAGCGGGACGCTCGACTACCCCGAGCGTGTGCGCACGACCTGGCAGCACGCGCGGTCGCGGGACCTGCGCGAGTGGGAGGAACTGCCGCCGGCGATTCAACCGGGCGAGGTCGGCGCATATGACGGCGGCGGCATCTGGACCGGATCCGTCGTGGAGCACGACGGCACGTTCTACCTCTTCTACACGGGTCATCACGTGGGAGCCGAGAATCCTCAGACCATCTGCCTCGCCACGAGCACCGACCTCGTAACGTTCACCAAGCACGAGAACAACCCGCTGGTGCCGCCGGCGCCGAGTTGCGAGCCGGTCGACTGGCGCGACCCGTACGTGTTCTGGAACGTTGATGAGGGCAAATGGTGGATGCTCATCGCGGCCCGGCTCAGCGAGGGGCCGCACTGGCGGCGCGGATGCATCATGCTAGCGACCTCGGATGACCTGCTCACGTGGGAGGTCGAGACAGAGCCGTTCTATGCGCCCGGCACCACCTACTGCCCCGAGTGCCCAGAATTGTGGCAGGCAGAGGATGGCCGGTGGCATCTCGTCTACTCCCGCTTCTCCGAAGAGGTGGGTACGGTGTCTCGTGTAGCTGATTCTGCGCGTGGACCATTCCGGGAACCTAACCGACCCGACTTCGGCGGTCGCCGCTGGTACGCCGCAAAATCGGCCCCGAATCCCGTGGGACCCGGCAGGGTGTTCTTCGGTTGGGTGCACGATCGCGTCAGCGAGGGCCGTGGTCTGCGCTGGCTGTGGGGCGGCGACTTCACCGCCCCGCGAATCGTTGTACCAGACACCGAAGGGTCGCTGTTGGTGACGCCGGCCGATGTCGCCGTAGAAGCGGCCGAAGCGGTCGTGGCCTCGGGGGAACTCTCGGGTGTCGGAGGCAGCGCGCACGGGGTCGTCGCGGCCCTGTTGACGCCGAGGGCACGAATTCGGGTCGGGTTCACAGGGATCAACGACGTGTCGGCGGTCGGTGTCTCACTTGTCACTGACACGCGCGGCGCAGGGTGGCGGCTCGACATAGTCGCGGCAACCGGCGAGGTGCGCCTACGGCGGGATCCAACACCGCTCGACGACTTCTGGGCTGACCTGACCGGCCGAGAATCCCAGTACCGGGAGGTCGATGGAGAATTCGTCGCGCGCGCCCGGATCGCCCCGCCCGCGACCGGAGTCGAACTGGAGGTGCTGCTCGACGGCGAGCTGTTTGAGGTGTACGTGGCAGGGCAGTCCGCGCTGACGCATCGGCTCGACCCCGGGGCGACATACGCGCTCGAGGCGTTCGTGGTCGACGGCGATGCAGCCTTCACTGCTGAAGTCGCGCCGCTGGTATGAGACGGCCAATCCGGTGCAATGATCGCACGTCGATCACCACATTCACCACGACATTCACAACGCGATCTCGGAAGAGTTCACATCTCCCCGCGGTTCATCCACGCCGTCCCACGGCGGTAAAGCGGGTTCGAGTCCCGCTGGGGTCACCAACGGTTCTCTCCCGCGCTTGCTGGAATCGCAGGGGGGTGCCGGAACGCCCTCTGTGACGAGTCGCATGCCGGATCCCTTGCCGAGTCAGTCGTTGCGCTTCAGTCGCAGCGTCTCTGCGATGCCTCGTGCCTTTCCTTTTGCCTCCTGCTCCAGCCTGGTGGCGAGTTCGTGAAGCTTCCGGAGGGGTCCCACCTGCCGGGCGTTCACAGACGAGGCATCCTGATCGGGCAACTGGTCCCGAGGGATGATGAGCTCCTCGCTCTCGATCGTCACGATGTATGCGGCACCGCCGGGATCGAGGGCGATGCCGAGCGGCACGTCACCACCGGTGTCTGGGTCCACCGCGAGCGCGGTGACAATAAGCCCATCGGTCGCTTCGATGACCTCGATCTGGGTCAACGGACCTGACTTGATGGCCCTGACGAATTCGACTTCTGTCGGTGTCGGCTTGGTTTCGCTGGTCATGAACTCCTCCTAGCGTGCTTGTTCTCGACGGATCGAGTCACGGCGACTGCCGTGGCCCGTAAGAATTCACGCTACGCCCGGGCTTTGCGCGCGACATTGGTCTGGGATGGCAGAACCTCAACGAAGATCCTGTCCGCTCAGGCCCATGACTTGCCTGGAACGCGCGACAAGACTGTGCGTAAGTTCGCGGGTTTGCTCCCACAGCGCGACAGCTCCCACCGCGCGACATCCGGATGCTCGGCAATCAGGAGGAATCATGACGTTGATGGGCTTCGACACGTTCCGGGACGCGGATCGCGCGCTTGAGCAGAGTCTGCCCCAGAACAGGCGCACCTGGGCGCTCCCTATCGAAGCATTCCGCCACGGGGACGAGTACACGGTGGCGCTCGACGTGCCCGGCGTCGCGATGGACGAGGTTGACGTTCGGGTCGAGCGCAACGTCGTCTCGGTTCGCGCACGCCGGAATGGGTTGCGCGGTCCGGATGACGAAATGATCATCGACGAGCGCCCGCGAGGCGAATTCGTCCGACGGCTCTACCTCGGCGAGAGTCTCGACAGTCAGCGGCTGTCGGCGGTGCTCACCGATGGCGTGCTCGTTCTGAAGATACCGGTGGATGAGTCGAGCAAGCCGCGAACGGTGACGATCTCCTCGTCCTCGGCCGACGCGGCTCCCCCGTCGTCCGCATGAGGATCACGGTCGTCGGGTGCGCGACGTGCGGTAATCGGAACCGCGTTCCCGCGGTCGGCCCCGGGCGGCCGACTTGCGGCGTCTGTCATGCGTTTCTGCCGTGGATCGCCGATGCTGGCGACGAAGACTTCGGGGAGGTCGCGGAGTCGGCCAAGCTGCCGGTTCTCGTCGACATGTGGGCCACGTGGTGTGCGCCATGCCGCATGGTGAGTCCGGCGCTGGAGGAACTCGCGACAGAACGCGCGGGCGCCGTCAAACTCGTGAAGGTCGACGTCGACCGGGCGCCGAAGCTCTCCGAGCGTTTCGACATCCGAGCCGTTCCGACGCTGCTCATCCTCGACCGCGGTGAAACC
Source organism: uncultured Actinomycetota bacterium (assembly GCA_963848065.1). Lineage (GTDB taxonomy): Bacteria > Actinomycetota > Actinomycetes > Actinomycetales > Microbacteriaceae > CAWKBZ01. The sequence continues at coordinate 1,344,535 of CAWKBZ010000002.1, forward strand.
ATTGCGCGGCAGGCGGGCGCTGCCCCGACCAGTGTGCTCCGTCGCTGGTTCGATTCGGCGATCGAACGCACCACCGCCGCTGCCCCGGACGAGACCGCCGATGCGGATGAGGCGTCCTCATGACCTCGGACCCCACGGTCATCTCTGCGGACTTCCTGCGTGCGGGCTACGAGACCCCGGACACGGTCGGCGCCTACCCGCGGCTCAGCGCCGAACAGCTGGAGGTGTTCGCCAAGGTGGGGCGAGAAGTCCCCGTGGTCGAGGAACAAATCCTGGTGAGGGCCGGCGAACAGTCTGACGTCTTTCTCATCGTCACGGCAGGCAGGGTGCTCGTCGCCGACGGGGAGCCGCAGTTGACACCCGGTGCTGGCGCTCCGGCAGCCTGGCGGGACGGAGAGGATGCCGAGACGATGCAGGTGGAGATCCACGGGCCCGGCCGGTTCCTCGGCGACATCGGACTGCTGGAGCACCAGCCGGCGTTCTCGACGGTCCAGGTTGTCGAGTCCGGCACCGTGCTTGAGGTCCCTCGACCAGAGGCCGAGCGGATCCTGCTCAATGACCCGCAGCTCGGGGACCTGGTTCTGCGCGCGTGCCTGATCCGTCGGTCGATCGCGATGGGCGGCGGCAGCGGACTTCGCATCGTCGGGTCGTGCTTCTCACCGCGCACGCGGGAGCTGCTCGACTTCGCCGCCCGCAACCGGCTTCCACACCGGCTGCTGGACCTCGATGATGATCCGCATGCTGAAGCCCTGATCCGCAGGTTCGGCCTCGCGGTGGACGACCTGCCGGCCGTCATCCTCGGCGGCAGTCGCCTGCTGCGAAATCCCTCTGCGCCGCAACTGGCATCGGAGCTCGGGATGCGATCCGACTCCGCGCCCGCCGCCTGCGATGTTCTCATCGTGGGTGCGGGGCCGGCGGGACTCGCCGCGGCCGTCTACGCCGCATCCGAAGGGCTCTCCGTTGTGCTGACCGATGCGGTGGCCACCGGTGGACAGGCCGCCACATCGGCGCGCCTGGAAAACTATCTCGGCTTCCCTGCTGGCATCTCCGGACCGGAACTCGCAGAGCGGGCGACTATTCAGGCGCAGAAGTTCGGTGTCGCCGTGCGCCCGGCGGCGGCGGCGACGAGGATCGGCGTCGAGGATGGCCAGCTCGCCGTCCGATTCAGCGATGACAGTCGGGTCACGGCCCGTGCGGTCGTTGTCGCATCTGGTGCACGATATAGACGCATCCCGGCCGCGACGCTGGAACGGTTCGAACTCTCGAACGTCTTCTATGCAGCGACCGTCCACGAGGCCCGAACGTGCGGCAGCGCGCCCGTCGTGGTCGTGGGTGGAGGCAACTCGGCCGGGCAGGCCGCGCTGTTCCTCGCTCAGACTACCCGGACTGTGCATCTCGTTGTTCGGAGCGCGGGACTCGAGGCATCCATGTCGAGGTACCTGATCGCACAGATCGTCGATCATCCGGACCTCGTCGTCCACTTCACGACCGAGCTTGTCGAGGCGCGCGGCGGACGCCATCTGGAGGAGGTCGTTCTGGAGAATCGCAGGACCGGCAGCCGTTTCACCGTTTCGGCGCGGTTCGTCTTCGTCTTCATCGGAGCGGAGCCGGCCACCGCGTGGGTCGGTCCGGACATTGCACGTGATCCGGACGGCTACCTCATCACGGGCTTCGACGCCACCGCCCGCGGCATGGATGCAGGGATCGGTAGGTCCGCGCTCGAGACATCGATGGCTGGCGTGTTCGCGATTGGCGACGTGCGAAGCGGATCGGTCAAGCGGATGTCGGCTGCGATCGGAGAAGGCGCCTCCGTGGTGCGATCGGTGCACGAATTCCTGCAGAGCGGGGCCAGCGGACGCTGACAAGTCCTTCGAGTACGTGCCCTAGCGAGGCCATTCCGGCTGATCCCCCGCACGTCGGGCCCCGGCCCGCTCATGGGCAACGTCGGGGGGATCGGCATGATGCGGAACACTTCAATGGGATGTGCGACGCGACACATCTAAACCCGGATGTTCTGGTTCCTGGCTTCTCGTCTCGCGTAGTCGCCTCTTCATTAGGCGATCTTGATTCGACGTCGCCCAGCCAAACCGAGATTTTTCGTAAAGGCGAGTGTCCCCCTACGTCGAAGAGTACTGTCGTGAGTGCTCACCCTGTCAGAACTGACAGCGGATAACCTCGAACTCTGATCGTTCAGGCGCTACCGTACACAGAGTCTGCTGAACGGCGGGCGCGTGGCCTTATGGACCAATTCAATTCGCGCCCGGGCCACCCTCGCGCCGGGTCATCCGCTGCACTTCGCGGTCGATGTCCGACTCGGTGATGTACCGGCGGCCGGGACCGAACGCGTCCAGCCCGATGAAAAGGGCCGCGATGCCCATTCCCAGCATTGGCCAGATGGGCCAGAAGTAGCCGCCGGGGCTCGTCACGAACCAGATCGCGGTGACCAGCAGGCTGACGCCTGCCCACACTCCGAGAAACGTGTAGAAATCCTGCTTCGCCTTGAGTCGCCTCTTCGCGAGTTTGCGCATTTCCTCATCACTGGTTGTCATGCGGCCAGCGTATCGCCAACCCGCACGAGCTCGCGAGGGGTCAGACGAGCGCTCGCTCCGGCTCGGGTGCGGCATCCGGCTCGGGCGCCTGCCGGGCGGCACGCGCGAGTGCGGCCGCGTGGAACGTTGGCTGCGACATCCGGTCGATCCAGGCGAGCGCGATGGCCGAGACGATGAAGACCATGTGGATGACGACCTGCCAGAGCACGCCGACCTCGGTGTACTGCCGGCGCCAGCCGGTATCGCGGCCGAGGTCGCCGACCTCGATGAAGGTCTTCAGCAGGTGGATCGAGGAGATGCCGATGATCGCCATGGCGAGCTTGACCTTGAGCACATTGGCGTTGACGTGGGAAAGCCACTCGGGCTGGTCGGGATGGCCTTCGAGGTTGATCTTCGAGACGAACGTCTCGTAGCCGCCGATGATGACCATGATCAGCAGGTTGGCGATCATCACGACATCGATCAGGCCCAGCACCGCCGAGCATGATGACGGCCTCGTCGAGGTGGGTGATGTCGTGCAGCACGTGCTCGGCGAGGTGCAAAAGTTCGACCATGAACACGATCACGTAGACGACCTGGGCGACGATCAGGCCGAGGTAAAGGGGTGCCTGCAGCCAGCGGCTGAAGAAGATCAGAAACCCGACCGCCTGCACCCAACTGCTCTGCTGGCGTTGTTGGAATGGGGGCGCGTGCGCGTTCGATTGGTCATGAAAGAGATGATCGTAAGAGGTACCGACGCCGTGTCAGCGAGCCTGGTACGCTTACCGGAGCGAAGGGGAGTATCCCACCTCGTTGTGCTCGTCAATACGGCAACCCTCAGTGGAAGCCCGGGCGCGGCGGCATCCATCGTTCAGCGGATGCGGGAGAGACTTTCGGGCGTTCGTCCCCACCTCACCGAAAGGATCCCTGTAGATGCAACTCGTTCTCCCCGTCTGGTTCGAATACGGTTCGCTCGTCGTGCTCTCGCTCGATCATCATCGCCGACCTGATGCTGGCGTACAAGCGGCCCCACGTGCCGTCTGTGCAGCGAGTCGAGCCTGTGGGTGTCGTTCTATGTGACGCTCGCCCTCATCTTCGGCGGAATGATGTTCTGGCTCGGCCGGCCCGAGTTCGGGGGACAGTTCATTGCGGGCTGGCTCACCGAGTACAGCCTCTCGATCGACAACCTCTTCGTGTTCGTGATCATCATGTCGCGATTCGCCGTGCCGAAGAAGTACCAGCAGGAGGTGCTGATGGTCGGCATCATCATCGCCCTGATCTTCCGCGGCATCTTCATCCTGCTCGGTGCCACCCTCATCGAGAACTTCAGCTGGATCTTCTACATCTTCGGCGCCTTCCTGCTCTACACCGCCTGGAACCAGGCCATCGACCGATCACAAGGACGAGGAGGAGACGGAGAACAAGCTCATCGCCTTCCTGCGCAAGCGGATCCGGATCACGCCCGACTACGACGAGGCGAAGCTGCGCACTGTCGTCGACGGCAAGAAGATGTTCACGCCGATGCTCATCGTGTTCATCGCCATCGGCACGACCGACCTCGTCTTCGCGCTCGACTCGATTCCCGGCGATCTTCGGCATCACGCAGAGTCCGTTCATCGTGTTCACGGCGAACATCTTCGCCCTCATGGGCCTGCGGCAGCTCTACTTCCTGCTCGGTGACCTGCATCGACCGGCTCGTGTACCTCAATACGGCATCGCCTTCATCCTCGCCTTCATCGGCGTCAAGCTCGTGCTCCACGCGCTGCACGAGAACGAGGTGCCGTTCATCAACGGAGGCGAGCATGTCGAATGGGCGCCGGAAATCGGTACCTGGACATCGCTCGCGGTAATCGTGGCCGCGATGGCGGTGGCGGTCATCGCGAGCCTCGTGAAGCTGCGGCGTGATCGGCTGAAGCTCCAGCTCACGGAGGAGGGCGTTCGTCCCGTGAAGGATGACGTGCCAGGGGACTAGCCCGACGAACCCACTCGACAGATCTGTCTGTCCCCCCGGCTGGTGGCACCCACTTGCGGACTCGTGGAACGGCTCACCCAGCCAGTAGCGTGCAACTGTGGGGATTACCAGGGGGAGAGTCGCACGTGATTACGCGCAACCTACCGAAATTCGTGGCGTCAGTGATGATTGCCGCGCTCGCATTCAGCGCAACAGCCTGCTCGACGGAACCAAGCACGGACGGGGAGTTGACCCTCGAGGTCGCCAAGTTCCGCACGATGGCGTTCGAGCGAGATCTCGCTGCGTTTGTTCCCGACGGGATTCAGGGCCAGAGACGGCAGAACGAGTTCTCATCGATCATCTACCCGTGCCTGGGGCAACCAGGGATGGCATACTGGCCGGGCGCGCTGACGATCGCCCTCAAGGGCGATTTCGACAGCGACGACATTCTCGACGCGATGGAGCGCAAGTGGGCCGACAAAGAAGGCTGGACGGTCGTGCGCAAGGTCAACAACGAAAAGATTCCATACCTGGAGATGTCGACCGCAGAGGGCTACCGCTTCACTGTGGCGTTCTTCGGAGGTCCCCAGTTCAGCATCAACTCGTTCTCGGCCTGTTTCACCGAAGCCGGGCTTGAGGACTACGTCAAGTACTGATTGTGATTCACATAGTGGGGAGTATGAAATGAGGAGTACCCGAACCTTCTCTCGTGCAGCGGGGGTGGCGACTGTCGCCCTGCTGGCACTGGGGGTGGCTGGTTGTTCCACCGCCGCGGCGGGCAGCACGATGACCCTTGAGGAGGCGAAGTCCCGAACCCTGGAAATCGAGGACAAGATCGCCTCATACGTTCCTGCGGAGAACGTCAAGCAATCGACGCAGAATCAAACGTCCAAAGTGTTGATTCCCTGCCTCGGTACCGATGGACTCTCCTACTGGCCGGGAGCAACCAACATCGCGCTTCAGGGCGAGTTCAAAGAGGAAGCGATTCTCGCCAAGGTCGCAGCACACTTCTCGGCGGAACGTGAATGGAAGATCGAGCGCGTTCCGGATGGTGATGGCACGCCGACTCTCCAACTGTCGAGTGACAAGGGCTACCGCTTTGCGGTGGACTACTTCGGAGGTCCGACCTTCACGATCAAGTCACAGTCAGCGTGCTTCCCGACCAATGACCTCAAGGGGCTCAGCGAGTACTGACGGGTTCGCGCGCATTGAGCCGCGCATCCGCCAGTTGCTCGGCTGCGGCCAGCGTCGTGATTCCCTTGGCGCTGGCATCCTGGAAGATTGTCGCGATCGTGTCGCCGATGCCTTCGACGCGCCTCGTGATGGCGTCCGCGTCCGCTCCCGGCTCTGACGCCATCGACAGGTAGATCACGCCACCGGCGTTCACGACGAAATCCGGTGCCCACAGGATTCCGCGTTCACTCATCTGTGCGGCACCCTCGTGGTGCGCGAGCTGGTTGTTGGCGGCTCCAACGACGCCCGCTGCGGCGAGTTCGTTGATGACCTCGGGGGTGAGCGCGCCGCCCAGCCCGCAGGGCACAAACAGGTCGGCCTCGATGCGGTGAGCCGAACTGACATCGTCAACCCATGCAGCACCGAGCTCCTGGGCGAGGGTCATCCGGTCGAGGTTGACGTCGGTGACGCTCAGTCGGGCGCCCCCCGCGGTCAACGAACGGGCGAGGCGTCCACCGACCTGTCCGAGGCCGGAGATGACGATGTGGCGGCCGTCGAGGCTCGTGTCGCCGTAGAGCGCATCCAGCGTCGCAACGATGCTGGCGTGCACTCCTGCGGCTGTCGCATCCGCCGGCTCGCCCACACCCCCCTGCTCGGGCGGGAGTCCGCAGACGTGTGCGGTGCGCTGGGCGACGACCGCCATCAGCTCAGCCGTCGTGCCCACATCCTCCGCGGTCATGTAGGCGCCACCGAGACTCTCGACCGCATCGCCGAGATCGAGCATCGCAGCGTGCCGCCGCTCGTCAGTGAGCTGGGTGCCGCGGGGAACGTAGACGACCGACTTGCCGCCGCCCCGATTGAGTCCGGCAGCCGCGTTCTTGAGCGTCATGGCTGCGGAGAGGCGCAGGGAGTCTGCGACGGCATCCGTCCAGTTGTCGTACTGCCACACCCGAGCACCGCCGAGGGCCTGGCCCAGGCGCGTGGAGTGCACCGCCACGCTGATCAGAAGATCGGATCGCTGTCCGGTCGCCAGAAGCACGCGCTCATGCGTGAACGGCACAGTCGAGAGGTCATTCGAAGACGTCATTGTCAGGTTGCTCCTTGTTGCGGCCTTGTGGGCGTTGGTATGCGGCGCGATTGTGGGCACCAGCTTTCGCATCATAGTCCCCCCTTTCGCGGGGATCGTCAATGCTGGCGCAATGTTGTTCTGAGTTGGTACCGTGGGTTCGGGCGTTTCTGGCCCGTTGTATGACCCTGGGGGGGCGTCATGAAGTGTGGGGAATGCGGTAGTCCGGTAAACGCGCGGCTCGGATACTGCGGCGGTTGCGGCGCGTGGTCGCTCGACGCTGTGCCCGTAGCGGAAGCAGCGCACGACACAGCGCACAGGGAAACCCCGCCGCCCAGCTACCCGCGGCGCCAGGCACAACCGGCGAGCTACGCAGACGCGCCAGCGCCCGATCCCGCCTGGCTGCCGCAGGACGACTCGGCTGATTCCAGCCGGTGGGCTCCGCCGAATCCGTGGCAGCGCGCTGACCTTCCTGAGCCCGAAGGGGCAGACGGGCCCCCGGCAGCACCACCGGCCGCCCGAACGCCCGAAAATCTTGCGCCAGAGGTGGAGGAAACCCGACTGCTTTTCCGTCGTCGGGCAAAACTCTGGATCCTCGACGTCGCAGGCAGGGCCGTGGATGTCGCGGCCAACGGTGTCATTATCGGTCGTTCCGCGACTTCACTGCCCGAATACCCCGGGGCGATGCTGCTGTCAGTGGACGATCCGGGGCGTTCGGTTTCGAAGAACCATGCGCTGTTCTTCGACCGGAACGGTGTTCTCACTGTGGAAGACCTGAAGTCGACCAATGGCATCGTCGTGACGCGCTCCGACGGCACCGAACTGGATCCCGGAAGCCGGGGGCGGGTGGAACTCGACGCGGATTCGACCGTCGAACTCGGCGAACTGCGAATTCGGGTGCGACAGCTCGTTGGTGCCGGCCGGGTCGCCTAGTCAGCCCACCAGCGCTCACCAGCGCTGACCTCGCTGGTGATACTCTCGAAACATGCAGCTCGATCGGCTCCTTCGTCGCCGCGGCGGGTTGTAATTCAGGCCTCACTCGTCGCGGAGCTATGTCGTTGGCTAACCCTCCGATCGAAGAAAGACCGCAGTCATGAATGCTGAAAGCAGGGCAACCGCGCCGCGAACGCTCGCGGAGAAGGTGTGGGATGACCACCTCGTCGCCAAGGGCGAGGACGGCACCCCCGACCTCATCTATATTGACCTGCACCTCGTGCACGAGGTCACGAGCCCGCAGGCGTTCGACGGCCTGAGACTCGCGGGCAGGCCGGTGCGCAGGCCCGATCTCACCATCGCGACAGAGGACCACAACACCCCCACGCTTGCGATCGACAAACCCATTGCCGACCTGACCAGCCGAACCCAGATCGAAACCCTTCGGCGCAACGCGAAGGAGTTCGGCGTCCGCCTGCATTCCCTCGGCGATGTTGAGCAGGGGATCGTGCACGTCGTCGGCCCGCAGTTGGGCCTCACGATGCCCGGCATCACGGTTGTCTGCGGCGACAGCCACACGAGCACGCACGGGGCTTTCGGTGCGATGGCCCTCGGCATCGGCACGAGCGAGGTCGAGCACGTGCTCGCTACCCAGACGCTGCCGCTCAAACCATTCAAGACGATGGCCATCACTGTCGAGGGCGACCTGAAGCCCGGGGTCACGGCGAAGGACATCATTCTCGCGGTGATTGCCAAGATCGGCACTGGCGGCGGCCAGGGTTACGTGCTCGAGTACCGCGGCAGCGCCATCCGCGCGCTCTCCATGGAGGGCCGGATGACGATCTGCAACATGTCGATCGAGGCGGGCGCGCGCGCGGGCATGGTTGCTCCCGACCAAATCACCTACGACTATCTCAAGGGGCGCCCGCACGCGCCGGAGGGAGCCGACTGGGATGCCGCCGTCGCGTACTGGAACACCCTCGCCACCGACGAGCTCGCGGTGTTCGACGCGGAGGTCTACCTCGACGCCAACGAACTCGAGCCGTTCGTCACGTGGGGAACCAACCCCGGGCAGGGCGTGTCGCTCAGCGCGCAGGTTCCCGATCCGGCCGACATCGTCGATCCCAATGAGCGGTCCGCCGCAGAACGCGCGCTCACCTACATGGATCTGACCGCGGGCACGCCGATGAAGGAAATAGCGGTGGATGCCGTCTTCATGGGTTCCTGCACCAACAGCCGGATCGAGGACCTCCGCGCATTCGCGACAGTCGTCGAAGGGCACAAGAAGGCCGACGGCGTTCGCGTGATGGTCGTGCCCGGCAGTGCGCGCGTGCGGTTGGAGGCGGAAGCCGAGGGCCTCGACAAGATCATCACGGAGTTCGGTGCCGAATGGCGTTTCGCTGGATGCTCGATGTGCCTGGGCATGAACCCCGACCAATTGGCGCCCGGTGAGCGATGCGCATCCACCTCGAACCGCAACTTCGAGGGCAGACAGGGCAAGGGCGGCAGGACACACCTCGTCTCACCGCTCGTCGCCGCCGCAACCGCTATTCGCGGAACGCTGTCGTCGCCGTCGGATCTGGTGGCCGAGGTCTCTTCGACAGGCTCAGGACGGCGCTCGACAAGCTCGACCACCGGGAAGGGGAAGGGCAGCTGATGGAGAAGATCACCGTCGTGAGCGGGCCAGCAGTGCCGCTCAAGAGATCGAACGTCGATACCGACCAGATCATCCCTGCCGAGTTCCTCAAGCGCGTCACCAAGACAGGTTTTGATGACGCGCTCTTCTACGCCTGGCGCCAGGATCCTGATTTCGTTCTCAATCGCCCCGAGTTCGCGCAGGGCGGAGTGCTCGTCGCCGGCGCCGATTTCGGCACGGGATCAAGCCGCGAGCACGCCGTCTGGGCGCTGCGCGATTTCGGCTTCACCGCCGTGCTCAGCCCCCGGTTCGGCGACATCTTCCGCGGCAACTCAGGCAAGCAGGGCCTTCTTGCAGCACAGATCAGCGAAGAGGACACGGAAAAGATCTGGGCGATAATCGACGCGGAACCAGGAGTGACGATTGCGGTCGACCTCGTAGCGAGAACGGCAACCATCGGTGACCTGTCTGTACCTTTCGAGATCGATGACTACACTAGGTGGCGTTTGCTCGAAGGGCTGGATGACATCGGCCTGACGCTGCGTAATGAGGCGCAAATTACAGAGTTTGAAGCTGGTCGCGCGTCATGGCGGCCCAGGACATTGCCGGTGAAGTAAGTGAATCCACTCCTCGAGGACGCCCAGAAGGCAGGAGCCCGTGTGGGCATGACCTCAGACGAGATCGTCATCAACGGCGGGAAGCCGCTCCGCGGGCGCATTGAGGTGCGCGGAGCGAAGAATCTCGCGACCAAGGCGATGGTCGCTGCGCTGCTCGGCGACAGTCCCAGCCTGCTGAAGGATGTGCCCGAGATCAGCGACGTCGGCGTTGTCACCGGCATGCTCGGCGCATACGGGGTTTCCGTTTCGAGCCCTGCGCCGGGCGAGCTGCTGCTTGACCCGAGCAACGTGCTCAAGGCGCACTTTGCCGAGATCGACGCGCTGGCCGGTTCCAGCCGCATTCCGATACTGTTCTGCGGGCCCCTGCTCCATCGTCTCGGCGAAGCGCTCATCCCCGACCTGGGTGGATGCCGCATCGGCGACCGCCCCATCGACTACCACCTCGACGCACTCCGGGCATTCGGCGCCGTCGTTGACAAGAGCTACGAAGGCATTCGCCTCACCGCTCCCGACGGGCTCAAGGGCGCCAATATCGAGTTGCCCTACCCGAGTGTGGGGGCAACCGAGCAGGTGCTCCTCACCGCCACTCTTGCCGAGGGCACCACGGAACTGCGGGGCGCGGCGATCGAGCCGGAGATCATGGATCTCATCGCCATCCTGCAGAAGATGGGTGCGATCATCAACGTCGAGCCCAACCGTGTCATCTTCATCGAAGGTGTCGAGAAGCTCAGCGGTTATGAGCATCGGGCGCTGTTCGACCGTAACGAGGCCGCCAGCTGGGCCTCGGCTGCGCTTGCGACCGAGGGCGACATTTTCGTCGGCGGTGCGAAGCAGCAGGAACTGATGACCTTCCTCAACGTGTTCCGCAAGGTTGGTGGGGCGTTCGACATTCATGAGGACGGCATCCGCTTCTACCACCCGGGCGGCCCGCTCAAGCCGGTCACCATCGAAACGGATGTTCATCCCGGCTTCATGACCGACTGGCAACAGCCGCTTGTCGTCGCGCTGACGAAGGCCGAAGGCGTCTCGTACGTTCACGAGACCGTGTACGAGAACCGGCTGGGCTTCACGGATGCACTCATCGAGATGGGTGCGGACATCGTCGTACACAAACAGGGGCTCGCCGGTCACACCCGACGGGTCGCCCGACGTGAATTCGAGCAGGCGGCCGTCATCACGGGCCCGACAAAACTGCACGGCGCCGACATCCGCGTTCCCGACCTGCGCGGGGGTTTCAGCCACCTCATCGCCGCCCTCACGGCGGAGGGCCAGTCGACCATCACGAACGTGGGAATCATCAGCAGGGGCTACGAGCACTTCATCGACAAGCTTGAGCTCCTTGGAGCCGACTTCACTTACGAGGGATAATCCTTCTGTGAGCACCAAGTCGAAGGCGATGAAGCCTGCCCGCTCGGAGAAGACTGCCATCTTCCGGGTTCTTGCGGTGCTGCTGCTGCCGCCCATGCACCTGCTCGCGCGGTACGTGCTGCACAACACCGAGAAGGTTCCGAAGCAGGGCGCGTTCGTGCTGTCGCCGAACCACTACAGCGAAATCGATCCGGTCGTGATCGGGGTCGCGATGTGGAAGGTCGGGCGGATGCCCCGGTACCTGGCGAAGGCATCCGTCTTCAAGGTTCCCGTCGTCGGCTGGTTGCTGCGGAAGTCCGGCCAGATTCCCGTCGAGCGCGCCGGGGCTGTGCGCGGCAGCGACCCTCTGGTCGCCGCGCGGCAGATCGCCGAGAAGGGGCTCGCCGTCGTCATCTACCCCGAGGGTTCGCTCACGCGCGACCCTGGAATGTGGCCGATGCGGGGCAAGTCGGGTGCCGTGCGCACAGCGCTTGAGCAGGACATCCCGCTCATTCCGGTGGCCCACTGGGGCACTCAACTGGTCATGCCGCGCTACGGCAAGCGCATCAGTCTGTTTCCGCGCAAGACGATTCACGTGAGTTTCGGCGACCCCGTCGACCTGTCGTCGTTCAAAGGTAGACCGCTCAATTCGGCTACGCTCACGGAGGCGACCTCACGGCTCATGGACGACATCACTGCGCTGCTCGAGGAGTTGCGTGGCGAGAAAGCTCCGGAGACCCGATGGGATCCCGCGAAGAACAACCAGACCGAGACGGGGCGTTTTGAGTAACACGACCGAGTCGTATTCCCCGGTGGGCCGCAAGGTCGCCGTGCTCGGCGCGGGTTCGTGGGGCACGACATTCGCGAAGATCCTCGCCGACGCCGGCTGCGACGTCGCGATCTGGGCTCGTCGCCCCGAGCTCGCGCGCGAAATCTCGCAGTCGAAGCGCAACACCGACTACCTGCCGGGCATCAACCTCCCGCGGAGTCTGTGGGCCAGCAGCAGACTGCCGGAGGTGATCGAGGGCGCCGAGCAGGTGTACTTCTCGGTGCCCAGCCAGTCTCTGCGCGAGAACCTCATGATCGTGCGCGACTTCATCCCCGACGACGCGATCATCGTTTCGCTCATGAAGGGTGTCGAGAAGGGCACCGCGCTACCGGATGAGCGAGGTCATCCGCCAGGAACTCGATATGCCCGCGAATCGGATCGCTGTGGCGTCCGGACCAAACCTGGCGCTCGAGATCGCGAAAGAGCAGCCGACCGCGGCTGTCGTCTCGTCGGAGAGCCTCGAAACCGCGACCCGAATCGCGATGACGGCAACCAACCGATACTTCCGCTCCTTCGTCAACACGGATGTCATCGGCACGGAGTTCGGCGGGGTGCTCAAGAACCTCATCGCGGTCGCCATCGGCATCGTCGACGGGGTCGGTCATGGCGAGAACACTAAGGCGTCGATCATCACGCGGGGGCTCGCGGAGATGACGGACTTCGCGGTCGCGTTCGGTGCTCGCCCCGAGACGCTTTCCGGGCTCGCCGGGCTCGGCGACCTCATCGCGACGTGTGAGTCTTCGCTGTCGCGCAACAACACCGCGGGGCGGCTGCTCGGCCAGGGCTACAGCTACTCGGATGTGGTCAGCCGCATGAACCAGACCGCCGAAGGGCTGTCGTCGATCACGCCCGATTCTTGAGCTGGCGCTGTCGAAGAACGTCGATATGCCGATTGCGAGCCAGGTTGCCGAAGTGCTCGCGGGTACGCTGGATCCGCGGGAGCTTGCGCCGCACCTCACGACAGATCCGATGCCGCAGGGAGAGTGACCGTGCCGAAACTCACCGTCGCCCTCCTGTTCGGTGGCCGGTCGTCTGAGCACACCATCAGCTGTGCGACCGCTGGCGGCGTGCTCGCGGCGATCGATCGCGAGAAGTACAACGTGATTCCGGTTGGCATCACCCGCGACGGCGCGTTCACCCTCGAGGAGGATCGCGCCGAGAAGTTCGCGATGGATCCGGACGCGATGCCGGAGGTGCGCGACAACGGTACGCGCATCCACTGGCCGGAGTCGGCCGTCACGCGGGAAATGCGGTTCACGGATGCCGCTGGCGAATCGCACTCGCTCGGCGCGGTCGACGTCGTGTTCCCGATTCTGCACGGCCCGTTCGGGGAGGACGGCACCCTGCAGGGGATGCTCGAACTGTTCAACCTGCCGTACGTGGGCGCGGGCGTGCTCGCGTCAGCCGCCGGGATGGACAAGCACTTCGCGAAGGCGCTGTTCGCGCAGGCGGGAATTCCGGTCGCGCCCGGAGTCACGGTGAGCGCGCGGGAGTGGGCGGCTTCGCCCGCTTCGGTGAAGGCGGCGGCGGCCGAGCTCGGCTGGCCGGTTTTCGTGAAACCCGCGAGGGCTGGCTCGAGCGTTGGCGTGACGAAGGTCGCGGATGCCTCGGAACTGCCCGCCGCAATGGAGAAGGGTCTGGCCGAGGACTCCCGCGTGCTCATCGAGGCGGCGATCGTCGGCCGCGAGATCGAGTGCGGCGTGCTCGGCGGTCGTGGCGGAACCCGTCCGCGGGTGTCGCTGCCGGGCGAGATCGTCGTGACCGGTGACGGCTTCTACGACTTCGACTCCAAATACCTGGACGCACCCGGAATCGACCTCGTGTGCCCGGCGGACATCAGCGACGACGAACTCGTCGACGCTGCACGATCTGGCCACCCGCGCGTTCGAAGCGATCGGCGGGGCCGGGCTGGCGCGTGCGGACTTCTTCCTGACGGCATCCGGTTTCGTCATCAACGAACTGAACACGATGCCGGGGTTCACGCCGATCTCGATGTTCCCGAAGTGCTGGCTCGCGACCGGTATGAGCTACCCCGAGTTGATCGACGAGCTCATCGAACTGGGGTTGGAAGCCGTTCGTTAACCTACCGGAACGCCGTCTTCGAACACGTCGTCGACTGAGACGCAAAAGCGCTCCTGTTCGATCGCGCGCACCGCCTCGGAGATCGCCGTGACAACGGGGGGACCGTTGATGTTCTCGCCGTTGATGATCAGTTCGGTCGCGGGATCGCGGCCGTAGGTCGTGAAGATCGTGACCGGTTCCTCGCTCGCGTCACGCAGCCAGTCGACACCGTCAACAGTGAAGCAGGGAAGTTCGGCGGTCGGACCGGGGACGGTGACGCCGCAGCGCAGCAGAACATCGGCGGGGGTACCCCAGGCTGCCGTGGCCTGCGCGTCAGTGACCCGCTTCTCAAGACCCGACACGGTCTTCGGCAGGCGCACGATGATCTCTGCGCAGCCCGGGTTGGCGGCATCCGCGGCGACGGGCATGGGAACCGTCGGCGCGCATGCGGTAAGCATCGCCAACAGGAGGGCGGTGGCGGCGGCTCTTCGGATCATCGCCTTCAGAGTATCCCGTCCCGGCCGTCGAGCCGCTCTCGGTGGTCGAGCCGCCCCCGGTGGTCGAGCCTGTCGACCAGTGGTCGAGCACGCTTTCGGTGGTCGAGCTTGTCGAGACCAGTGGTCGAGCACGCTTTCGGTGGTCGAGCTTGTCGAGACCGGTGGTCGAGCACGCTTTCGGTGGTCGAGCTTGTCGAGATCGGTGGTCGAGCGCGCTTTCGGTGGTCGAGCTTGTCGAGACCGGTGGTCGAGCACGCTTTCGGTGGTCGAGCTTGTCGAGACCTCAGCGCGCGATACCGTGTGAGATGACGCACGACGACACCCTGGGCGCCGTGGGGGAGTCCGCGGCACTCGCTCGCATCTTCCCGCGCTTGCCGTCAGCATCCGCGACTCTCATTGGCCCCGGTGACGACGCCGCTGTGCTCTCCGCTCCTGACGGCAGGTTCGTGGTCACGACCGACATGATGATCCACGGCCCAGATTTCCGCCTCGCCTGGTCGACCCCGCATGACCTCGGCTGGAAGGCGGCGGCATCCAATCTGGCGGATATCGCGGCCATGGGAGCCGTTCCGACCGGCCTTGTCGTCGCGATCGCCGCGCCCGCGTCGACGCCGGTATCGCTGCTCGAGGGGATTGCAGACGGCTTCCGGGATGCGTGTGCCGCGATGGCCCCGGGCTGCGGTGTTGTCGGCGGCGACCTCTCGGTGTCGAGCACGCTCACGATGGCGGTGACGGCGTTCGGCGATCTCGAGGGTAGGGAGCCGGTGCTCAGGTCGAGTGCCCAGGTGGGTGATGTCGTCGCCGTCGCCGGGCCGCTGGGCTCCGCGGCGGAAGGTCTCGAACTGCTATTCGCCCGCGCTGTCGTCGACGGAGAGCCGGACCGGACCGCGTTCGAGGTGGTACGAGCCGAGCATCCATCCGCCGTCGCGGCCCAGCTTGCGCCGAACCCGCCGATTGCTTCTGGTCGAGTGGCCGCGCTCGCGGGAGCGACATCCATGATCGACCTGAGCGACGGCCTTGCGCTGGATGCCCGACGGGTCGCTGTCGCGAGCGGGGTGGCGCTCGATCTCGAGTCAGAACACGTCGGTTCCCGCTTGGCGCTCGACGGGGGAGAGGACCACTCGCTGCTCGCCACGTTCCCTTCCGCCCTGGTGCCAGCGGAGTTTCGTGTGATCGGTTCTGTCGTGGCAGGTTCGGGTGTGCTGGTTGACGGCAAGCCGTATGAGCACCGGGGCGGTTGGGATCCGTTTGAAGGCTGGGACGGAGGTGCCGGATGAGCGACATCTTCTTCGCGATCGGCGACGCACGGCGCCGTCGGATTCTCGAACTGCTAGCTTCGCGTGATCACGCAGTGGGAGAGCTCGCTGCCGAGTTGGGAATCGCCCAGCCGTCGGTGACGCAGCACCTCTCTGTGCTGCGGGAGGTGGGACTGGTGTCGTTCGAGCGGCGCGGAACTAGCTCGATCTATCGGCTGGAGCCGGGGGCCCTTCGAGCCGTGACAGAGTGGATCGGCTCGCTGGGCTGAACCCTACCGAGACGCCTTGTCGAGATTCAACACTTCTCCCGCATACGCCATCGGGTGCTGGGGGCTGGGCGAGCGGCCAGGATTGAGGTAGAAAAGGTCGTCGACCTCAACACCGAAGCGGGCGGCAATTTCTTTCATCACGTCGCCGTTGGCGACGGTGTACGTGCGGAGGCTTCCATCCACGGTCTCCGCCACTCCCGTCGCTCCTCCTGTCACGCCCGCGTCCGAAACCTCAAGATCGGGGCGCATATCTGGCAGGCTCCAGGTCAATCGCGCTGCTGCCACCACGGGGTAGAAGCAGTCTTCGTGAGCGGTCGAGAATGACGTGAGGAGAAGGTCGTCGAGATAGTTCGGGTTGCCCATGAGCGGTTCACCGAAGCCGAAGCCGTCGAGGGTGAACGAGTACGACGAGCCCATCGTCGCTCGGCCATATCCCACCATTGGAGTGCGTTGCTCGCAGTATCCTCCGAACTCATACGGCTGAGTGCTGAAGTATGGGGTCAACTGCTCTTCGAGTTGCGTCGCTATTTCGTCGAGCCGCACGTCGAAACCTCCGCCCTCCAGTGCCACGATCGACACGTTGCCTGAGACCGCACCTCCCTCAAGAATTCCGGTCGCGACGACGGTGCCCGGTTCGATGAGGGGCGGGGGCACCTCCGCGTCTTCGATCGGTTTAGCCACTGGCAGCGGAGCATCTGGAGGGCTGTCTGCTGCTGAGCAGCCGGAGATGACCAGCAATGCAGGCAGAAAGGCGACCGCGAGCGCTTTCTGAAGTATGGCCATCAATCCATCCGTTCTTGCCGACAACCCTCGGTATGAGCATACGTCGACTGGTACGGCTCGTCAGTCCGCAGCGGGCAGCAGCCAATACAGCGAAGTGTCCCCGTAGTCCTTACGGCGCTCCAACTTAAGACCCGTCGGCCACTCGGGCGCAGCCATCCGGGAGCTACGCTCCAGCAGCACCACGGCATCCACTGAGAGTCGCGGCACAAGCGACGCCAGGTTCTGCTCGAGCTCGGCGTTGCTCAGATCGTAGGGCGGGTCGAGGAACACCACATCCCACGGGCTACGCGGTGAATCCAGAAACGGCTGCACAGCCTGGCTCGTCACCCCAATCTCAAGAGCCGCGCCCGAGGGTGCGGCCCTCTTCACCATCGCCGCATTCTTCCGGCACGCGGTCACTGCCGAGGCATGCCGATCCACGAGCGTCACGTGTGCCGCACCACGGGATGCGGCCTCGAGCCCGAGCGCTCCCGTTCCCGCATAGAGGTCAAGCACCCGCGCGCCGGGGAGTACGCCACGGGCATCCATCGAGGAGAAGATCGCCTCGCGCACGCGGTCACTGGTCGGGCGCGTGCCCTTCGGCGGCGCCGCCAAGGTGAGGGAGCCGGCGAACCCGGCGATGATGCGCGTCACTCGCCTACCCTAGACGTCCACCTCGGAGATCGCACTGCGTGCCGCGACCCAGACGCTCCCCTCCTCGCCGGCGCTTGATATCGCAAACCATGACCGGACAGTTGACACTTGATTCAAGTAAATGTATGGTCAAACCAATCAATACGAATCTGCGTCGATCAACGTTGATGACGCCTTCGCCGTAAGGACAATGCATGCCGGACGACCTGAGCGTACTCCGCGAGATGGCCCGCTGGGCCGTGTCGGTGGACAGCCAGGGCATACCGCCGCTCGCGATTGCAACCGCGAAGCGCAGTATTGTCGACTGTATAGGCGTGACGATCGCTGCGGCCCACGAGCCGCTATCCAGCGTCATCGATCGCTTTCTGGAGAGTTCTCCTCCCGGGCCAGCCACCGCGATCGGTCGCGGGGTGGGCACGACTTCCGACATTGCGGCACTCGTCAACGGAGCACAGGCGCACGCGCTCGACTTCGACGATGTGAGCCATACTATGGGCGGCCATCCCACTATTCCCGTTCTCATGGCTGCTCTCGCGCTTGCCGAAGAGCGCGGTGCGACCGGGGAGCAACTCCTGCGCGCCTACTGTGTCGGAGTCGAGGTCGAAACCGCCATCGGCAGGGGCGTCAACTTCACTCATTATGACAAGGGCTGGCACCCGACCGCGACGCTGGGCGTCTTCGGTGCCGCCGCCGCCGCCGCCATTGTGCTCGGTCTAAACGAGGCTCAGATGGCTGTTGCTCTCGCTCTCGCGACCACGCTGTCCTCCGGCCTGAAGTCTAGCTTCGGAACGATGGCCAAACCCCTCCAGGTTGGTCGCGCTGCGCAGAATGGCATCCTTGCTGCTCGCCTGGCGCACGCGGGGGCGGATGGCCCACTCGACGCGATGGAGGCGAAGCAGGGCTTCGCGATGGTTTACAACGGCGAAGGAAACTTCGACCTCGACGTCATGACCCGTACTCTTGGAGCGCCATGGGACCTCGTCGATCCAGGCATCGCGATCAAGCTGCACCCCTGTTGCGGGGGCACCCACGCCGCTGTGGATGCGGCGATCGAATTGCATCGCGAGATCGACGATCTGCAACGCGTGGTAAGCGTTGAAGCGGCCATTCACCGTCGTCGCTACGCGCACCTCGATCGGCCCGAACCGACCAATCCTCTGGACGCCAAGTTCAGTCTCCAGCACACGGTGGCTGTTGCGCTCCGCAGCGGGATCGTTACGGTGCAGGACTTCACGGATGAGGCGATCGTTGATCCGAGTCTCGTTCGGCTCCGTTCGCGAATCACGGCTTCACCTCTGCCTGCCGACCGTGAGGGACCCGAGCACTTCGCTGCTGAGGTCGAGGTCCTGCTCGACGACGGCACGCGACTGCGCCGACGCTGGGAGCGGCCGCGAGGCCGTTCGCCGGAGACGGCGCTTACCGATAACGACATCCGGGCAAAATTCGATTCTTGCACGGATGCGGTTCTCACCGAACCTCAGCGCGACCGCGTGTGGGTGCTCATTGAGGACCTTGAAGGAAGCGGAGATCTCAGCGAGCTTCCGGCGCTGCTCCGCACCGAATCACCCCCCTCCGATTCGCGAGGCGCGTACGGACGCGTCTCCGGAAGCTCTCGGTAGGGGTCTCGACGGGAGTGCCCCGGCACGACCGAACACCTGAAAGTCCTGACGGTCACGAATCAAGGAGGTTTGCGTTAACATGCATACACAACACTTGCGCCGACGCGCTGGAGGGCTCGTTGCGATCATCGCAGCTGCCGCCCTCGCACTCGGCGGTTGCTCGACCGGCCCTGTCGAACCCGGTTCCGGCGATGCGCCGTTCTACGAGGGCAAGACCATCAAGCTGCTCGTGCCCTTCGCCCCCGGCGGTGGTACCGATGTGACTGCACGCCTGTTCGCTCCGCTTCTCTCGAAGCACATCCCCGGTAACCCGACGGTCATCGTCGAGAACCAGGGCGGCGGCGGCAGCATCACGGGCGTCAATGCCTTCGAACTGCAGGAGCCGCGTGACGGCACCACGATCCTCTGGACATCGGGCTCGACGCACTCAACTTATGCGCTTGGCAACCCGGCGATTCAGTGGGATTTCGACGACTATCACCCTGTAATCGGGCTGCCCTTCGGCGGAGCGCTGTACGTCTCGGCCAACACCGGAATCGTCGAACCAGAGGACATTCTCGATCCGCCTGGAGCAGCGCTTGTCTTCGCCGGCGAGGACGCTTCCGGTGGTGACCTGCGTCGTCTCCTGGCGCTCGACCTGTTGGGCGTCGACTTCCAGGCAGTCTTCGGCTATGAAGGTGCTGGCGACAGCACACTCGCGTTCGAGCGTGGCGAGGCCACCATCTCGAGCAGTAGCGTGCTTCCGTTCCTCAACGAGATCGTCCCCCAGATCGAAGCTGGCGCGATCGTGCCCATCATGAGTACGGGCTTCGTGCAAGAGGGCGAGCTGGTCAGGGTGCCATCACTTCCCGATCTCATGACGCCGGCCGAGCTCTACGAATCGGCAACTGGCAAAACGGCCGCCGGCCCCGAATGGGGTGCACTAATGCTGCTCACCTCAGCGGGCGATTCGCTGAGTAAGGCGATGTGGCTGCACGCCGACGCCCCGCAGGAAGCGATCGATGCGGTGGAGTTCGCGATCGCAGAGATGTTCAGCGATGCGGAGTCCGCGGCAACACTTGAGGACGAACTCGCCGGAAATGAGCCGTATTTCGGCGAAGCCCTGCGACTCGCGCTCAGTGCCTTCCTCGAACCGGACCCGGCTGCCGTCGCGTGGTTGCAGAACTATCTTGTCGAGCGCTGGGACTACCCGCCCTTCGACTAGTCGAGGGTGACACCGTGTCGGCCGCCCGGCGCATCATGCCGGGCGGCCGACCACACACCATCAAGATCATCTCGGAGGGAGTCCGCTATGAAGGCAGAGACCGCACTCGCCGACTTCATCGTCGGCACGGGAGTCGCAGAAATACCGGAGGAGGTGCTGGCGGTCACGCAGCGCGCCCTCCTCGACACGGTCGCTGCCGTGCTCGTGGGAGTTTCGAGCGAGCTGCGCGAGCCCCTGCTGGGCTACCTCGATGCGATGCCAGCGGATGGTCATTCTCCGGTTTTCGGCACGGAGAGGCAGACGAGTCCCGAACGCGCGGCACTCGTCAACGGTGCTCTTGGGCACGCAATGGACTTCGACGACACCGTCTCCTCGATGCCCGGTCACCCAGGGGCAGTCGTCTTCTCCGCTCTGCTTGCTGCGCTGCCCCACACGCCAGCGAGCGGGAAAGACCTTCTCACTGCTGCGGCTGTCGGGTATGAGGTGGCCACCAAGCTCGGACGCGCGATCGGCATGGGCCACTACAACCGTGGCTGGCACTCCACCGGCAGTATCGGGATCTTCGGAGCGACGGCTGCGGTCGGCCGCCTGCGCGGACTGACCAGGGAGCAGATCCGCCATGCACTGGGTATTGCGGCATCGATGTCGGCAGGGCTCCGGGTCAACTTCGGCACGATGACCAAGCCCCTTCACAGCGGCTGGGCAGCAAGCTCGGGGCTTACCGCCACCATGCTCGCCTCAACTGGCTACACGGCCGCAGCTGACGCGCTCACCGGATCGGGGGGCCTGTTCGAGGTCGCTGGCGACGAGCGATCCGACCCAGCCGTGCTCGAACTGCTCGGCGCTCCGTACACAGTGGTCTCGCCCGGCATCGCCTTCAAGAAGTACGCATGCTGTTACGCCCTGCACCGTGCGATAGACGCGCTCACGACGCTGCGTGAGGATGGAGTGCTCGGCGATCCATCCGAGGTGCAGTCGGTGAGGGCCCGGGTTGCGCCCGGTTCGCTCAAACCCCTCATCTATCGCCGCCCAGTCACCGGGCTCGAGGGCAAGTTCAGCATGGAGTACGTGCTCGCGGCGGGTGTACTCGACGGCCGATTCGCCCTCGATGCTTTCACGGACGAGGCGGTGCTCAGGCCCGCCGTACGCGACATTCTCGAGCGCACCGAGGCGGTCGAGAGCGCCGAGTGTTCTCCGGGAGACCCCGAGGGTCGTTTCGCCAGTGCCGGCACGCGCGGCGTCGTGGAGATCACGGTCCGCAAGACGGATGGCACCGTCCATGTGCGCACTGTTGAGGAATCACCCGGCTCTCCCTCGCGGCCGCTGAGCGATGCTGAGATTGTGGAGAAGCTCCGCGAGAGTTGTCGCTTCAGCGGCTTCCCAGCCGAACGAGGTGAACGGCTGCTCGAAATCGTCGCCAAGCTGCCCGAATTGCCTGACGCTCGCGTCCTCATCGACATCCTGAGTCTCGCCTCGATCCCCGCTTCGTATGCGGTGCCCCAGGTCGCCGAACCGTTCGCGATGGAACAGAGCGGATGACGGACTTCGCTGTCGCTGTCGCCGAGTTCGCGCTCGCCGACCATGGCGCCAACATCCCACAAGAGGATCGCAGGGCCGTCGGGCGCTCCGTGCTCGACACCGTCGGCGCAATGCTCGCGGGTACCGTGTCGGAGCCAGGTCAGGGTCTTCTCTCCTACTCCCGCTCCTGCGAGCGGAACGGCAAGGCGACGGTGCTCGGAACGGGCCTGAGGCGCTCACCGACCTCGGCGGCGCTGCTCAACGGCTCTTTCGCTCACAGTGACGACTTCGATGACATGGGTGGCTATGGACATCCGAGCGCGCCGATGCTCGGGGCGATGCTGCCCGCGATCGAGATGCTCGCTCGCGATGGAGTCCTTGTGAGTGGGTCAGCGCTCATGACCGCGCACGCGATCGGCTTTGAACTCGGCGCCGCGTTCTGCGGCATGGGATCCTACGATCAGTACGAACGCTGCTTCCATAGCACGCCAGTGTTCGGGGCGCTGGCGGCGACCTGCGCGGTCGGGCGATTGCGTGGGCTGGATACCGACACTCTCGCGATGGCGCTCCGGCATGCGGCGGTCGCGGTAAGTGGCCTGGGCAGGAACAGCGGCACGATGGTCAAACCGGTGCACGCTGGTCTCGCCTCCCGAAACGCCCTCCTGTCGATCGAGGCCGCGCTCGCGGGCGTCGATGCGCCAATCGGATTGTTTGAGGCCAGGGGAGGCTTCGTGCATGCCCTGTTCGGCCACCGAGCGCTAGACCTTGATGCGATCGTCGAGTCGCTCGGCGCCCCGTGGCGGTTCGCTCGGACCGTCTCCATCAAGCGATTTCCGTGCTGTGGTTCGAACCACAGCGCGCTCAACGCCGTCGAAGCGATCCTGCGCGAGCGCTCAGTTGCAGCGGAGGAGGTCGACGAGATTGTCGTGCGCAGCATGATGGACTCATCGCCCGTCCTGCGGTTCCCCGAGGTCAGGACCGGCTGTAGTGCGAAGTTCAGCGTCCAGTACGTCATCGCCGCTCTCTTGGTGAAGGGCGCCCTGGCCGTCGAGGACTTTCGCGACGATGAGGTGAACGACCCGCGGATCGCGGCGCTCGCCCGCAGGGTGAAACCTGAGGTCGTGAATCGCTGGGATCAGCAGGGTGCCTCGAAGCAGCGCGGCAACCCGGTGAGCATTCGGCTGCGTGACGGCAGCCTCTTGGAGGGTGCGGTGCCGCGCACCGCGATCCTGGGTGGGCCTCGTCACCCGCTTCCCGATGCGCTGCTACACCGGAAGTACATGGATAACGCAGCGCTGGCTATCGGTCAGGAGCGCGCGGCGGCCAGTCTGGAGGACTGGTCGCAGCTGGAGGGTTGCGCCGACGTCGCAACCCTGGTCGGCGCGCTCGGATGACGAGGAGAATCCGATGAACGCAACGGTGGAGATGGGGGCTACGGCGCTGCTAGCGTCGTTCGTTGCCGCGGCGGAGCCGGCGTGCCCGGCGGGGGACCGGATGGTTCTGGAGCGATCGCTGCGCGAGTGGATCGGCTCAGCGCTGGGCGGCCGCCACGGCTCTGGCGGACGCGCGCTCGTCACAATGCGGTCGGTAGTCGACGGTGGAGGATCATACGCTTGCGTCGGCCCATCGGCGGAGTCGGCACCTTTGGCTGCTTGGGCCAATGCGGCGATGGCTGCAAGCTCTCCGCTGGCCGATGCCGACGACTTGGGGGCGGATGGCGCGATCGTCTGGTCGGCTCTACTCGCGGTCGAACCAGATCCGACTTCGCTCGAGACACTTCTCGATGCAGCCGCCTGCGGCATCCGTGCGTCTCACGCCCTCGTCCGCGCCGGGGGGTACCGACGCGCAGACCGCGGCTTCGATCAGCGCGGGGTCTTTGGTCTGCTGGCTGCCGCGATCGCCTGCTCACGTCTGCGGGGACACGACGTCGTGCGCGCCCGGGCGACGATTTCGGTGGCGGCGTCGCTCACCGGAGGGTTGCTCGCTGCCGGCGGCAGCGGATCGGGGAATCTGATGGCCGCGACCGCTGCACGCGATGGAGTGCTGGCGACGTTGCTCGCCGAGCATGACATCTCGGGTGCGCCGGACATGTTGGAAGGCCGGCAGGGCTTCGGCGAGGCGTACGTGGGTCTTGCCGCGAGTGGCTGGGACCGCCTCGCGGAGGAGTTGGGCGCTTCGCCGCCCCTTGACCGCTCGTTGCGCGCCCTGGCCTTCGCCGGTCACATCGATCATCAGCGGCCGCTGGCGGCATTGGCATCGTTGCGCGACGCTTCACGTCCGAGCGAGGTCGTCGAATTGGTTGTCGAGGGAGTGCCGCCGACCAGCGAGGGCAATCGCTTCTCGACGCCGCAGTCGGGCGTGCAGGCGCGGCTTTCGTTACGGTACGTAATGGCGCGGATGCTCGTCGGCGGACGCCTCAGTGCCACCGATTTCGACGACGAGACCGTTGCCGCCCAAGCGGAGTCGGGGATCCTCGATCGCATCCAGGTGCGCTCAGCCTCACGCTGGGATCGCAAGGTAGAGGACCCGCATTCCGACGCGGTGGCCGTGAGGCTTCGTTACGATGACGGCGACACAGTGAACGCCTCCGTCGATTCCCTCCCTCAGACAGCGACCGTCGACGAGCTGACGGAGAAATGGCAGGACGAAGCCCGTCGTTTGGCTCAGTACTCCGCTCCGGCGTCCGCGCTCATCGGTGGGCTCTGGCCCGATGAGGCCCCCCCTGCGGAAGGGTCAGCACTGCTCCTCGCCGTAAAGGACGCCCTTAGGTTGACCGTTGATTGATAGATCAATATGTTGATCTATGTTGCGTGGCTGATCTATACTTCTTGTAACGGCACGACAAGGAGAGGAGGAACTGATGAACGCACGCCTTGATGTCGAGGGGACGATCGCTACGATCACACTAGATCGGCCCCAGAAGCTCAACGCGATCGACCCCACAATGCGCGCCGAGCTCCAAGCTGCCTGGCGGGAGATCTCGACTCGCGACGACCTTCGATGCTGCATCGTGATCGGCGGGGGAGATCGCGCATTCAGCGTCGGCTCCGACCTGACCGCGACACCGGCGCCCGAGGGCGGACCGGCGGCGCAGACTTTTCGAGCAGCCGGTCCAGACCACCTGCTCGCCGGGCTCGACACCGACCTACCGATCATCGCCGCGATCGGTGGCTATGCGATCGGTGGCGGCCTCGAGATCGCCCTCGCCTGTGACATCCGCATCGCCAGCGACGACTCGCAGTTCGGGCTCACGGAGGTCACCGTCGGCAGCATGCCGGGCGCCGGAGGTACGCAGCGTCTGCCACGCGTCGTTGGCCCCTCACTCGCCATGCAAATGATGCTCACCGGTGAACGCATTGACGCGATCCGCGCACTCGCCTCCGGGCTGGTCAGCGAAATAGTCCCTCGCGAGCGCTTGGCCGACCGTGCGCGGGAACTCGCCGAACGTATTGCTGCAAACGCGCCGCTCTCCACCCGCGCAGTCAAGCGCTCCGTGCGCCTGACCGAGGACGTACCACTGTCCGTTGGCCTGCGCGAGGAGCGCATCGCCTTCGAGATCATCCGCTTCAGCGAAGACCGCGCAGAAGGACGTTCGGCCTTTTCCGAGCGCCGCCCACCCGTGTTCAAAGGACGCTGAGCGACAGTCGGGATGCGCCGCAGCATCCCCGAACAACGAAAGGAAGAAACACATGGAGACGAGACGATACGACGTCGTGGTCGTGGGAGCCGGCAACGCTGGCCTGTGTGCTGCCGTTGCCGCACTCGAGGAGGGTGCGAGCGTCGCGATCATCGAGAAGGCGCCCCGCGACGAGCGTGGCGGCAACAGCGCCCTCACCGGCCACATGCGATTCACCTACGACAGCGTTGAGGATCTGATTCCACTCATGGACGAGGTGAATGAGGAGGAGATCGAGGCGATCCGGCAGAAGCTACCCAGCCGCACCAAGGAGCAACTACGCAAGGAGATCGTCACTACCACGGCTGGGCTGGCCGACCCCGAGATGCTCGACGTGCATGTCGACAGTGCCTACGAAACCATTCTCTGGCTGCGCAAGCACGGGCACGCGTTCGCACCTAACCTCGCCCCGACCGCCGGCAACACCATGCAGATGAAGGGCCGCGGTTATGCGCTGCAGCAACAGCATTTCAAGAACGTCGAGGGGCTGGGCGGTGAATTCTTCTACGAGACCGCGCTCACCCGTTTGATTACGGACGACGATGGCCGGGTGACCGGCGTGGAGGCCCTCAGCCCGGATGGCAAGGTCATCTTCCATGCGGGCGCGGTGGTGCTCGCATGCGGCGGCTTCGAGGCAAATCCCGAGATGCGTGCCCGCTACCTCGGGGCGGGCTGGGACGCAATCAAGAATCGCGGCGTTCCCTACAACACCGGCGATGGCCTGCGTGCCGCCTGGGATATCGGCGCCATGCCGTACGGCGGCTTCAACAGCGCCCACGCCTCGCCTCAAGACATCGAGCGGCCGAAGTACACTCTGCCATCGTGGGTGCCGACGGGCACCACCCGGAGCAGTCGCTATGCCTACCCCTATAGCATCATGGTCAACCGCGAAGGCAAGCGCTTCGTGGACGAGGGCAGCGATATCCGTGGCCGCACCTACGCGAAGATGGGACGCGAGGTACTCGCCCAGCCAGGCAACGCCGCCTATCAGATCTTCGACAAGAAGGCACGCGAACTCGGCCTGCTCGACGAGTACGACCTCAATAACGCCACGGGAGTGAAAGCCAACAGCCTCGAGGAACTCGCCGACATGCTCGGCATCCCGGCAAAGACGTTCATCGACACGGTGACCGAGTACAACGCGGCGATCCAGCCGGAGGGGACTCTCGATCCCAACCCCTTCTACCTGGACGGCAAAGGGACGAAAGGCCTGGCGACCGAGAAGAGCAACTACGCCATAGATATCTCGGAGGGCCCGTTCGAGGCCTACGGCATAACCTGCGCTATCACCTTCACCTTCGGCGGCCTCAAGATCGACCCGACGACGGCGCAGGTTCAGCACGTCTCGGGCCGGGGTATCCCTGGTCTATACACTGCCGGCGAGATGCTCGGGGGGCTGTGGCACTTGAACTACCCCTCGGGGTCGGGCATGATGGCGGGCGCGGTGTTCGGCCGCCTCGCCGGCCGCCACGCAGCGGCCGCCGGGCGATGACGAGAGGAGCGTCTCTCACCGGAGCACTTGCCGAGTTCGCCGTCGGCCTCAGCGATGAGCAGCTGCCCGCCGAGGTGCGCTCTGCGGCGCGCACAGTCATGCTCGACGGGCTCGCCGTCGGAATCGCTGGCTCCGTGCAGCCGGTCGCACGTCTTACGCGTGAGTATCTGCGCGATCAGGGTGGGCGCGAGGACGCGCGCGTGCTCGGGGGTGGACGACTTCCTGCTGCTGCCGCCGCGTTAGCAAACGGCATCGCGATGCACTGTCTTGACTACGAGGTGCAGGGGTACCCTTCGGCCCACGGCACGTCGTCGATCCTGCCCGCGATTCTCGCCCTGGCTGAGCGCGAGGGGTCAAGCGGCGCTGCCGTCGTCACTGCTTTCGCGGTGGGCTGGGACGTGCAACAGCGGCTGCGTGCGGCAGGCGAGACGGGCGATATGCGCGGTCTGCACCCGCCCGGTGTGGTCGGACCGATGGGAGCGGCCGCCGCTGCAGCGCGCCTGCTGGGCCTGGATGCCAACCTTGCCGCCATGGCCCTTGGCGTGGCGGCATCGCGCGCCGGCGGACTCTTCGCCAACAACGGCACCATGACGAAGGCGACGCATCCCGGAAACGCCGCGCGCGCTGGCGTCGAAGCGGCTGAGCTGGTGCGCGCCGGGCTCACCAGCAATCCGAGCATTATCGAGGATCCCCGCGGCTACCGCAGAGCCATGTTCGGCGGGGTGCTTGATGAGGAGATCCTGCTCGGCGAACTCGGTTCCCGTTTCCACCTGATCGATCCGGGCTTCAGCATCAAGCGCTTTCCCGCCGAGATCTTCATGCAGTGGCCGACAGAGGCCATGGTCGAGCTCAAGCGACGGGAAGGACTGCACTGGGAAGAGGTCGCAGATATCGTTGTCGAGCCTCCAGTTTTCCGCGCAGACCTCTCGCGGCCGCGGCCATTGAGTGGCCTCGACGGCAAATTCAGCTACGAGTATTGCGTGAGCGTTGCACTCACCGAGGAGGCGGTCACAATCGGAGCGTTCTCGGACGAGGTTCTCGCCTCTGAGAGGGTGCAGAGCACTCTTCGACGCGTGCGTATCGTCGAGAATCCCGAGATCCCATCCGACAAGGCCGAGACCTGGTCGACCGTGACGATTGTCACGACTTCAGGTCGCACCGTGAGCGGCACTTGCCGCTCCTACACCGGGTCTATCGCGGCGCCGATGTCGCGAGCCTTGAGGCTCGCGAAGGTCGACGACGCGGTGCACGCCGGGCTGCCCGGCGCCGACTCCGCTGAAATCGTCCAGGCGGTCGAAGCGCTGGATGAGGCGCCGGATATCTCGACTCTGCTCGACCTCGTCACTCCATGAGGCGGGGGAGCGCTGTGCTATGAGGCGGCCGGGCGGCCTCTTGCCTGTGCTGGCGCTCGCGATCACTCACTATTTCCAGCATCACATGATGCGGCCGTTCATTCCGCTGTACGCCTCGAGTCTGGGCGTGGACTATGCGGGCATCGGCGTGATCGCGGCGTCGGTCGCCCTGCTGCCGATCTTCCTCGCCATGCCCGCCGGGGTCTTCGTCGACCGTGCCGGAGTCCGGATCTCGGTCATGATCGGCGCCTCCCTGAGCGTCATTTCTTATCTGCTGTTGTGGGCTTTTGGCACGAGTTTCGGCGTCATCGTGCTCACCCAGATGATCTCTGGCGTTGCCCTCCTGCTGATGGTCGTTGGCGCGCAGTCGTACGTCGGCTCCCTCGGTCGCGGCGGCAGTTCCGCCCGCAACTTCAGCTACTACACTGTTGTGGCCTCGGCGGGACAAATCGTCGGGCCGCTCACGGGCGGTGCGATCGTCGAGGTGGCCGGGTACGGGGCGGGGTTCTTGTTGGCGGCGGGCCTCGGCACGCTCTCTTTGCTCACGGCCTTCCTCCTGCTTCCACGTCCCTCGGAACGGCCGGCGGTCATCGTGTCCACCGAGCGGCCGCAGCGCTCGAACGGCAGCCAGGCGCTGCACTACCTTACGGATACTCGCATGCGGGCCGCCATCCTCATCAGCGGACTCATGGCGGTCCCCGAGGTGCTGCGTACATCCTTCCTGCCGATCTACCTCCGCGAGTCCGTGGGGCTCGGCCTTCAGCAGGTCGGCATGATGCTAAGCGTCTTCGCCATCGCCGGGCTGGCGGCGCGCCTGCTCGTGCCTGCGCTCGCCCGCATCCTCGGCAGCTACCTCCTCATGACCATAGTCGGGCTTCTGGCCACGACCGCTCTCGCCTTCGTGCCCACGACCGTTTCGGTCGCTGTAATCCTCGGCCTGATCGCCGCTCTCGGCACAGCTTTCGGCATGGGTCGCCCGCTCAGTATGGCCCTTGTGGCGGACAGCGCTGACGATGATCGGATGGGGCTCGCGGTCGGGCTGCGACTGACCGGCAACCGGGTCGCTGACTTTGTCGCCCCCCTGCTTTTCGGTCTCACGGCTTCGCTCTTCACCGTCGGCGCCGCATTCACCGTCGGCGCCGCGCTCGTTGGGCTCGGCACCGTCACGGTGGTGCGGCATGCTGCGGGCGATGTACGTCATCTGCGACGTCGTCGCCGACGGGAGAACGATCACGGTGAGGGCGACCTCGACCGCAGTCTCGGCTGAGGCGCTTTCGTTCCGCCGGGGGTCAGCCGGCGGAACGAAAGCGTGGGATGGTGATCGAGCCTTCGGTCTCGAAGACGACCTCTACCTGAGTTCCGACCGGGATCTCTCGGATCGATAGCGGCGAGACGTTGCTGATCATCCTGGGCCCTTCCTCCAACTGCACCAGCACCACGTTGTATGGCAGCCTTTCCTTCCAGGCCGGGTGGTAGCCCTGATGGAACACCAGCGTGCTGAGAATCGTTCCCCGGCCCGAGAGCGCCACCCACTCGCTGCGTTCATCCAGACAATCCGGGCACCAGGGAGCAATGGGGTAGCGCAGGTATCCGCACGCCGAGCACTTCTGGACCCGCAGCTCGCGGGCGGCGCATCCCTCCCAGAAGGCGCGGTTGAGCTCGGTCAGTGTCGGCTCGATCAGTTCGCTCATCGTTCTCCTCCCAGCACCAGAGCGGCCGAGGTGTTGAGCGTCATGCCTCGTCCGGTGACCAGCGCGACCTCGGCGCCCTCGACCTGCCGCTCGCCCAGTCCACCGCGCAGTTGCCTGACCCCTTCGACAACGTGCAGCCAGCCCTGCATATAGGACTCCGACAAGTTGCCTCCCGAGGTGTTGATCGGTAGCTGACCGCCGAGCGAGATGTGCTGGCCGCCCTCAACGAACGGGCCTGCCTCGCCGCGGCCGACGAAGCCAGCATGCTCCAACCACAGCAGTACCGAGATGGTGAAGTTGTCATACAACTGGGCCACATCGATGTCCGCCGGCCCGACTCCAGCCATCCGATAGGCGTCGTGGATGGCGACGCTCTGATGCGGCATATACCACCAATCCTCCTTGTCCAGCTTTTGCAAGCTGTGAGCCTGCCCCATCCCCATGATCGACACCGGCTTTGTGGCGTTTGCCCGCGCCCGCTCAGGGCTGGTAACGATGATGACGACAGCGCCATCGCTGATGAGACAGCAGTCCAACAGGTGAAGCGGCTCTACGATCATGCGGGAGTTTTGGTGATCGTCGATCGTGTACGGCTCCCGCATGATCGCGTTGGGATTCAGCACCGCGTGCTTGCGCGTGGTCACGCCCACCCAGCCCAGTTGCTCGCTCGTCGTGCCGTAGAGACCCATGTGGCGGCTGGCGGCGATTGCGCTGTTGGCTGTGTTGCCGAACATGCCCCAGATACCCCAGGAATCGCTGTCGCCGCCGGCCGCGGCCCCGAAACGGCTGCCACCGGTCTTGGCCGCATCGCCGAACACGCAGGCGACTGTGGTCGCCATGCCCGCCGCGATCGCCAGCGAAGCCTGTTGCACCAGCGTGCCCACACTCGCCCCGCCCATGCTGAGACTCCAGGTGATGCGGGGGTTGAGACCGAGCTGCTCACCGAGCGTCAGATAGTGCCGTGCCCCCTCGGGCGAGGTCGTGCCGGGCATCGTGATGAAGCCGTCGATCTCGTCTTTGCTCAGACCCGCATCGTTAAGTGCGTCCTGGAAGGCCTCCTTGGCGAGCGAATTCGCCGTCGAGCCGGGGAAGCTGCCCATGCGGGAGGTGCCCACGCCGGTGATCGCCGCCTTGTTCCATGGCATACCGTCATCGTTCCTTTCAGTAGAGGATTTTCTCGTCGGCAAGCCGGACGATTTCATCGTGCTGCAGCCCGAGCTCACTCGAGAGAACCTCCTCCGTGTGCTCACCGAGCAGCGGTGGCCGGATCAACGCTGGCCGGTCCTGACCGAGTCGACGAATGGGTGTCGCAGACAAGGGGATCGTCCCGATCACCGGGTGTTCCACGTTCTGCCAGAACCCGCGCCGCCACAGAGTTGGGTCTTCGAGCACCTCGCGGCTGTCCCGCACCGGGGCGCTCGGTACCCCGGCCGCGGAGAGCCGTGCCAGCAACTCGCTGATCGACCATTTCGCCACCAGATCTCCGACGGCGGCATCCAGCTCGGGCAGATTTTCGAGGCGGTCCCTCGCTTGCGAGAAGCGCGGGTCGTCGGCAAGTGCAGGACAGCCCATCGCGGAGGTGAACGACTGCCACTGCGTGTCGTCCGAGCACGAAATGGCGATCCATTTGCCGTCACCGCATCGATACGTTGAGTGCGGAGCGGCGTGCGCGCTGCGGTTGCCTTGCCTGCCCGGCGCCTGCCCCACAGAGGCCGCGATGATCGCTGGACCGATGACGTTCGCCATCGACTCGAGCTGCGAGAGTTCGATGTGTTGGCCCTCGCCAGTGCGGTTGCGGTGGCGGATCGCGGCGAGCAGCGCTACCAGTGCGTGGCCAGGGTTGGGAACGTGGTCGGGATAGTGGGTGCCGGTTCCCACCGGCGCGCGCTCGGGTAGTCCTGTCAGGTCGACGAGACCGGCGAGTGCCGATATCGTGGATCCGAAGCCGATGTACTGTGCGTGCGGCCCCGATTCTCCCTGCATGGGCATGGTCAGGTAGAGGGCGGAACCATTGCGCTCAACGACGCTCGCATAGTCCAAGCCCCATCTGGCCATGACTCCAGGTCGGAAATTGCTGGCCACCAGATCGACTCGGCTTGCAAGTTCGAGCGCGATCTGGCGACCCTCGGGTGTCGACATGTTGACCGCAATGCTCTTCTTCGAGGGGTTTCTGGAGGCGAAGTATCCCGATCCCTCGATTCCTTCCCGCCCCGGCCGGAATGGCGGCGCGAGCCGCAGGTTGTCGGGGTGCGTTCTTGACTCGACCCGATATACCGACGCGCCGAGTTCGGCGAGCGTCTTCGTCACGAGGGCGCCTGCGCCGATCCAACAGAAGTCGAGAACGGTGAAGCCGCGCAGAATCCCTCCGGTCTGATCGCTCACCCCGTCACCTGCGCAGGTGCGGTCGCGGAGCGTGGTGGCGTTGCCGAAAGCCGGTATGGTGGGCGCGGATAGACGAGTTCGAGACCGTGCTCCGCCACGCTAACAGGCGTGAAGAACTCGCGATGCCGCAACTGATCGTTCGCCACGAGGTCTTCGATCGTGTTGACCGGGGAGAGTGCGATCATTCGGCGCTGCGCCTCATGGTACAGATCCTCCTTGGTGCGCGTCGCTGCAAAGTCGCCGAAGATGCGGGAGAACGCCTCGACGGCTTCAGCGCTGCGGCGGAATTCGAACTCACCCCACCGCTCCTCGAGGAGTTCGCCGGCTGACGGCAACCCGGCGTCGTTGAGCCACGCCACGAGGGATGCCCAGGCCCGCGCGGTGCCGAGCCGACCTGCGACCATTGAGACGTATCCGTCGCGGCAGGGGTAGATTCCTGAGGCTGCCTCTCGCGGTTGGTCGCCGGTGGGGCCGCGCACGGCGCCCGTGAGCGCATAGGCCGTCGCGCTGTCCTCGAGGGCCTGTGCGATGCACTCCTGGCCGGATACGTCGAAGACTGCTCCCTGCCCGCTGGACTCCCGCTCGATCACGCCAGCGATCGCGGCGACGGCGGCGAAGATGGCGGCGGCGAACCTGCTCTGCCCGCCGGCGGCAGCGATCGGCCCGGTGTCGAGATAGCCTCCGAGATGGAGTAACCCGCCCTCGGCCATGACGAGCAGGTCGTTGGCTCCGCTCCACGGTCGGTCCTCGTCGATGCCGAAAGGCGTGACAATCACCCGGACCCGGTCGCCGAGGATCGCCTCCAGTTCGGCGTCTGACCAAATCTCGCTGAGATGCGGTCGTGAGCTCTCGATGATCACGTCTGATCCCAGGACGAGGTCACGGAGCCGCTCGCGACTCTCGGGTGCCGTGGGATCGAGTCGCTCGATGCGCTTCCCGGCGTTCACGAACAGCTCGAAGGCGCTCCTGGGCCCGTCAGGGGTGTCGATGAGGGGGGGCTCATCCAGCACCCGGCGTGTCTCGGGAATCTCGATCCAGGTCACCTCCGCCCCCAGGTCTGCCAGCAGACGGCCCGCGTAGGCGCCGAAGTCGTCGGTGATCTCAAGCACCCTGACCCCATGGAGCGCGCCGAGGCTCGCTGTGCTCAATTGGTTCCCCCTCAGTGCGATTGCTGATCGTGAAGATGTCGAGTCGGTCAGAATCGGATCCTCCAATTCGGTATCCAATCTCCGCTCGGGATCAGCACTCCGGTGGGCACTACGAGGTTCAGCAACGCCGAGATCACGAAGACTGCGGTCACCGCGATGGCGGCGAAGACGATGCTGGCGGCCCAGCTCCGCTTCGCTCGCAAGCGCATGAAGGTGAGGGACCATGCGGCGGTGGCGACGAGCGCGCCGACGACGATGAAGGCGACAGTGAGGCCGACGAGCCAGACCATCTGGTCCAGAAAACCTCGCCAGGCCGGGCGGGTGGCCTCGCCGTCTCTGGCCTTGCTGTCCCCCTCGAGGTTGCCCCTGGCACCGAATCGGACGATGCCGAACTCCCAAAGAAGCACAGTGAACCCAAAGAGAATGCCCGCGATGGATACATACTGCGGGAACCAGCGGGAGACGTTTCGGAAGCCTTGTGCCTCGACGTATCCATAGGTGAGCAAGCCGAGAATCATGAGGGCGAGGCCGATTCCGGCGAAGTTTCGCGCGGCGACCATAGCGGGGGACATCATCGTTCCTGCTCCTTCGTGCTCGTGGATGCCGGCGCGGCCCCTGTCGTCGGCTCATCTGATGCCACAGAGACCGCCCCGGTCTCGGGCGGCGCAATCTTCTTGACGCCGCGGGCGAGGAAGCCCACGCTGCGCTTGCGCACATCGGGTAGGAAGCCGAGTGCGATCACGCACAGCGTGACAATGCCGATGCCGATCACTCCAGGCCGCAGCAGGAAGGCCGCGTCGTGCAGGCTCAGCGAGATCCACAGGTAACGCTCGGTGACCGGTCCGAGCACGAAGCCAATCAGGAAGGGCGCCCGCGGCCACCCTGCTCTCATGCAGAGCCAGCCGAATGTTCCGATCGCGATGAGGAGCGCGAAGTCTCCCCAGTGAGCGCCGGACTGGAAGGCGGCGAGTGTGATTGCGATGAACAGGGCGGGCACGAGCAGCTCCGGCCGGATGGTGGCGACGCGCGCCACCTGGTTGCGCAGCAGGAAGCAGAGTGCGGCTCCCAGAATGTTCGCCAGCGCGAGCGACCACGCGACAGTCATCACGAGCGGCATATCGTTCTCGATGAGCCTCGGCCCGGGCTGCAGGCCGAGCAGGATGAGGCCGCCGAGGAGAACGGCCATCGAGCCGGACCCTGGAACGCCGAAAAGGAGGGTGGGCATCAGAGAGCCGGACTCGTTCGAGTTATTGCCGGCTTCAGGTCCTATGACCCCTCGGATGTCACCTTTGCCGAACTGGCTCTTGTCCCGCGAGAACTGTCGTGTGAGCCCATAGAGGATCCAAGTTACGGCTGAGCCGCCGACCCCTGGGATCGCCCCGAGCACCACCCCGATTACAGAGGAACGCACCACCAGGCCCGGGTGACGCAGCGTGTCGCGCACGCCGTCGAAGCGTCCACCGCTGATGCGTCCCATTGGGGCGATTGCGCGATTGCGCCGCAGCAGTTCGATGAGCTCGGGTACGGCAAAGAGCCCGAGAACAACAATCACGAGCGAGATTCCGTCGTAGAGGTAGGTCTGGTCGAAGGAGTAGCGGTACTCCGGTGAGGCCGGGGCCGCTCCCAAAGTGCTGAGGAAGAGGCCGAAGCATGCCAGTAGCAGACCGGACAACGGAGACCGTCCCCGGGAGAGGATCGCGACCATGCTCAGGCCGAAGATGGCAAGCATGAACAGCTCGGGCGCCCCGACCGCGAGAATGAGCGGTCGAGCGATCGGGAGGATCGCGAACAGGGCGAAGGCGCCGATGATGCCACCGAACATCGATGCCGAGAAGGCGGCGCCCAGTGCGCGGCTTGCTTGACCCTTTTTCGCCATCGGATGGCCGTCGAGGATCGTCGACGCGCCGCCGGCCGTGCCGGGCACCCCGAGGAGAACTGCGGGGAAGGTGTCCGAGGTTTGGGTAACGGCAAGCAGTCCAATCATCATGGCGATCGCCATCGTCGGATCCATCCCGAATACGAGCGGAAGAAGAATCGCGAGACCGACTGTGCCGCTCAGCCCGGGGATGATGCCCACAGTGAGTCCGATGACCACCCCCAGACACAGGAACAAGAGGTTGATCGGTTGGAACAGTGCCACGAGC
Organism: uncultured Actinomycetota bacterium; assembly: GCA_963848065.1. GTDB lineage: Bacteria > Actinomycetota > Actinomycetes > Actinomycetales > Microbacteriaceae > CAWKBZ01. The sequence goes on from CAWKBZ010000002.1 coordinate 1,380,340, forward strand.
GCTTCCAGGGCTACTTCTACCATCGTTGTTCTCTCCTTGTTCGACATCGGTGTCGATTAGGTTTCTGTTTCGATTGGATTATCACGTCATCCGCCGTGAACTGCACCGAACATTGATTGACTTGACGCTAATGCTGCCAATATAGACGGCCCAGTGCATGCAGTCAATGGTAGAGGGTATTATGTACATGCGCGCCGTTCGAGAGGGGCTCGACGGCTTTCAGATGATATGTTGACGGCAGATCAACGTCAGGCGTCGGCGGGAGTTACCATGAGAACTGACCTTCTAGATGCTGTCGACTCATCCGAATGGCTCACAGTTGAGGAAGCGGCCTCGCGTCTCAATGTCAAGAAGGAGACGATCTACGCCTACGTGAGCCGCGGCAGGCTCGCCAAGCAGAAGGCGCCCAAGGGTAGGGGTAGCGTTTTTTCTGCCGACGACATAGAACGGCTTGCGCGCAGCGGCAGGCAAGAAGGAAAAGCGCACTCCGAGGTTGAGTCGTCCATCACCTTTCTGACGGACCAGGGCCACTACTATCGCGGTCAGCGATCAGAGGATCTTGCCGACAGCCGCACCTTTGAGGAGGTCGCGCACCTGTTGTGGGGGGCTCCCGCGGCCCCGGACGGCTGGGTCGGATCTCCCGACATCGAGGAAATCGCACGGAGAGTCGTAAAGGATCTCCGCCCTCGGCTCTCCCGGTTGACGAGATCAAGCTCGTGCTGGCATGCATCTCCTCCTTCGAGCCCCCTGAGTGGAGCGCCAGTCCCTCGGTGATCGCCAGCGCGGCGAGGCGCGCGTACGCCAGCACGCTCGTTGCCCTCCCGGAACGCTCGAAACCTTCTGTGAGCAAAGCGGGGCCGGAGCGTCCCTGGGCGGCCGCCATGCTGTGGTCACGCATCTGTGAGCGTCCGCCGAGCGATGAGGAACTGTCCATCCTCAACGGTGCAATGATCGTGTTGGCCGACCACGACCTCGCCTCGGCGACAATGCTCGCTCGCATGGCCGCGCGCGCGGGCGTAAACCCAAGCGGGGTCATTCGCCTGGGTGCGGACGTCGGCAGCGGACCGGTCAAGGGTGCTGCATCCCTCGCGATCGAGTCCTTCCTGCGCAACCTGGATTCGCCGGACCGAGTCGAGACAGCGCTCATGATGCGTCTCCGCCAAGGAGAGCCCGTGCCGGGTTTCGGACACTCCGTTTACCCCTCCGGCGATCCGCGCGCCGACTACATCCTCGATCGGCTGCGGCGCGTGGCACCGTCGTCGAAGCGTCTCGCGACTGTCGAAGAGGTCATCCGGACGCAGGAACGACGCGGACTGCCGCTCCCCAACGCCGGGTTCGGTATCGCCGCGCTGACGTTCGTGCTCGACATGGTTCCTGGCGCCGGTGAGGCGATCTTTGTCATGGCGCGCGCCGCAGGATGGATCGCGCATGCGATCGAGGAGTATGGTCAGCCGATGCCGCGCAGGCAGAACTCGCGGTACGTCGGGCCGACAATCTAGCGTCACAGCCGACGCCAGGAATTCACCGATCTCACGGCTACGCAGTTCTCGGGCAGCCGATGCGGCGCAGAGTGGCACCGTTGCACTCATTTGTGGTGGTTCGTGGTTCTCCTGCGTCGACGCGTGGTGCATCCGCCGGGCAGGAACATCGCCCGTGCCAGCTACCCTCAAAGAGTGGAATCGCCCCTCGACGACAAGCTGAGCAACGTGCTCGGCGGGCGCACGGCATCCGCCATGAAGAAGGGGCTCGGCCTCGAAACCGTTGGCGACCTGCTCGCCCACTATCCGCGCCGCTACGCCCGCCGCGGTGAACTGACCGCGCTCACGCAGCTGCCGGTCGACGAGAACGTCACCATCGTCGCCGAGGTGCTCGAGGTGAACGACCGGCCGATGCGCAACAAGAAGGGTTCGATCCTCGAAGTTCGTATCAGCGACGGCAAGGGCGTGCTCAGCCTCACCTTCTTCAACCAGGCCTGGCGTGCGAAGGAACTGCGCCCGGGAGTGCGGGGCATCTTCGCGGGCAAAGTCGGCGACTATCGCGGCAACAAACAGCTCACCCACCCCGACTACGAACTGTTCGAAGCGGATGCCGCGGCCGACCCCGAGACCGCCCGCAAGTGGGCGGAGCTGCCGATTCCGATCTACCCGGCGACCTCCACGGTGGCGAGCTGGCAGATACAGAAGTCAATCGAACTCGTGCTCGACACCCTGCCCGAGCTGGGCGACCCGGTGCCGGACGAGATCCGCGCCCAGCGCGGACTCATGGGCTACGCCCGCGCCGTCGAACTCGTGCACCGGCCGCAGAAGGACTCCGACTGGGGGGCCGCGCGCAAAGCACTGCGGTTCCAGGAGGCGTTCGTGCTGCAGGCGGCCCTGCTGCAGCAGCGGGCAACCCTGCGCATGCAGTTCGCCACCCCGCGCGAGGCCGGGCCGATGGCCTTGGGGTTCGAATCATCCATGCCATTCACGCTCACGAACGACCAGAAGCTCGTCGGCGAGGAGATCGCGCGCGACATGATGTCGCCCACCCCGATGAACCGACTCGTGCAGGGCGAGGTGGGATCCGGCAAGACACTTGTCGCTCTGCGGGCGATGCTCGCCGTCGCTGACTCGGGCGGGCAGTCCGCGCTGCTGGCGCCGACCGAGGTGCTCGCCGGACAGCATCTGCGGTCGATCGTCGCGACCCTCGGGCCGGACCTGGCCGCGCGTTTGCGGCCCACCCTGCTGACCGGCCAGCTCTCGACCGCCGAACGCAAGAAGGCCCTGCTCGGTGCGGTCTCCGGCAGCGCGAGCATCGTCGTCGGAACCCACGCCCTGCTGAGCGAAACCGTGTCGTTCTACGACCTCGGACTCGTGGTGGTTGACGAGCAGCACCGGTTCGGGGTCGAGCAGCGGGAGGCGCTGCGGCTGAAAGGTGCCTCGCCGCCGCACGTTCTCGTGCTGACGGCGACGCCCATTCCGCGCACCGTTGCGATGACCGTGTTCGGCGACCTCGACATCTCGACGATCGCCGAGCTGCCGGCCGGGCGGATACCCATCACCTCGCACGTCGTGCCCCTCGCCGAGAAGCCGGCGTGGGTGAGTCGGGTGTGGGAGCGACTGGCGGAAGAACTCGAGCAGGGGCGGCAGGCCTTTGTGGTGTGCCCGGCGATTGACCCGGCTTCGGTGGTCGAGGCCGAGGTCTCGACAAGCTCGACCAGCGAGGTCTCGACAAGCTCGACCAGCGAGGTCTCGACAAGCTCGACCACCGGGGGCTCGACAAGCTCGACCACCGGGGTCTCGACAAGCTCGACCAGCGGGGCAAGCTCGACCAGCGGTGGGGGCTCGACCAGCGGGGCCAACGTCACCGACATCTTCGAACTATTGAAGGCGAATCCGCTGCTCGCCGACCGCCGCATCGCCGCGCTGCACGGCCGACTGCCGAGCGACGAGAAGGATGCCATCATGCGCGCCTTCGCGGCGGGAGACATCGACGTGCTCGTCGCCACCACCGTGATCGAGGTCGGTGTCGACGTGCCGAACGCGTCCGCCATGATCGTGCTTGATGCCGACCGCTTCGGGGTGTCCCAACTGCACCAGCTGCGCGGCCGCGTGGGTCGCGGCACCGTGCCCGGGCTCTGCCTGTTCGTCACCCGTGCAGAGGAGGGCACGCTGGCTCGCGAGCGCGTTGAGGCCGTGGCATCCACTCTCGACGGCTTCGAGCTGGCGCAGAAAGACCTCGAACTCCGGCAGGAGGGCGACGTGCTCGGCAGTGTGCAGTCCGGCGGACGTTCGAGCCTCCGGCTGTTGCGCGTCGCCAAAGACGGTGACCTCATCGCCGACGCCCGCGAACTCGCCGGCAGCCTCCTCGACGCCGACCCGAAACTGGGGCGCTACCCGGAACTGCGCGACGCGCTCGCCCGCCGTCTCGATGAGGCGGAAGCGGCGTTCCTCGCGAAGGGTTAGTGCTTGCGTGCCAGATAGTCGGCCCGCACAGGCTTGTCCAGCTTCTCGATCGCGTATCGCAGCATCGGCCGCGGCATCGTCGCAGCATGAGTGTCAAGGAATCTCAGCAGGGCGGCGCGGTCCACGTCACCGGCGTAGCGAAGCATCCACCCGACGCCCTTCTGCACAAGTTCCTGGTCGTCATTCACGAGCGTCTCGGCAATCGAGAATGTGTCTCCGACCTCACGCCGCCGAATGAAAGCGGCCGTGGCGACAATGGCGCTGCGCCGCTCCGGCCAGAAGGAGGAGTCGGCCAGCACCCGGAGCGGATCGCGCGGCTTGTCGACCAGCCACGAGCCGACCACCTGGTAGGCGGCGAGATCGACGAGATCCCATGAGTCGATGCGATCGTGACGCCGCAGGTACAGCTCATACAGCTCGCGGTGACGGTCGACGCTCACCCGCTTGTGGCTCGCAGCCTTGCCCATGATCGAGCAGGCACCCGCCCGCACCTCATGCACATCGCTCTCGAGGAGCCTCTCGATTTCGCGCGCCGGCATCGCCAAAGCACCCTTCGCGAGGGCGAAAACATCACCCATACGAACGCCGATCAGACTGTCGTCGCCGGGGAAGAATCGCTTGTACTTCTCCTTCTGTTCGGGGGTCGCCAGCCGCCTGAGTTCTGCCTCGAATGTCGCGGCGGCGGGTGCGTCAGTCACCCCTCCAGCGTATGTGGTGCAACAAACGGTCTACTCGTCACAATTCGGCAACATCGAGCAGGTATGGTGAGTTCATGAGCAGGATCGCCGTCGTTCCTGGGTCTTTCGACCCGATCACCCTTGGCCACCTCGATGTCATCGGGCGGGCGGCGGGAATGTTCGACGAACTGCATGTCCTGGTCGTGCACAATCCAGACAAGACGGCCCTCCTGCCCATCGCCCAGCGCGTGTCGCTCATCGATCAGGCCATTCGCGACAACCGCCTCCCCGATAACATCACCGTCACCAGCTGGAGCGTCGGCCTGCTCGTCGATTACTGCACGGATGTCGGCGCGAGCGTCATCGTCAAGGGCATCCGTTCACAAGTGGATGTCGCGTACGAAACCCCCATGGCGATCGTGAACCGCAATCTGGCCGGTGTCGAAACCGTGTTCCTGCTGCCTGATCCCGCGCACGCCCACGTCTCGAGTTCGCTCGTGCGCCAGGTCGCCGCGCTCGGCGGAGATGTGGGTCCGTATGTACCTCAAGCGGTCGCGGACTACCTGCAGACGGTTGAGTAGCAGAATAGAGACATGCTCCCTCTCAAGCTCGGCTACAAGGCATCAGCAGAACAGTTCGATCCGCGGGAATTGGTGGAGATCGCCGTCGCTGCCGAGCAGCACGGCATGGACAGCGTCGCGGTAAGCGACCACTTCCAGCCGTGGCGGCACAAGGGCGGCCACGCTCCGTTCTCGCTGGCCTGGATGGCTGCGGTCGGCGAACGCACGGAGAGGGTTCAGATCGGCACCTCGGTGATGACGCCGACGTTCCGGTACAACCCGGCGGTGATCGCGCAGGCATTCGCGACGATGGGCTGCCTGTACCCGGGCCGCATCATGCTCGGGGTCGGCACCGGTGAAGCCCTCAACGAGATCGCGACCGGTTTCCGTGGTGCGGGCGACCAGGACTGGCCCGAGTTCAAGGAGCGCTTCGCCCGGTTACGTGAGGCCGTCGATCTCATGCGAGCCCTCTGGGCGGGCGATCGGGTCAACTTCGAGGGCGAGTACTACTCGACCCACGACGCGAGTATCTATGACCGGCCGGAAGGGGGCATCCCTGTCTACATTGCGGCGGGTGGTCCTGTCGTCGCCCGCTATGCCGGCCGCGCCGGTGACGGGTTCATCTGCACGTCGGGCAAGGGCATGGAGCTCTACACCGAGAAGCTGCTGCCGGCGGTCGCCGAGGGTGCGCAAAAGGCGGAACGGGATGTCGCAACCATCGACCACATGATCGAGATCAAGATCTCCTACGACCGTGACCCCGTTCTGGCGCTCGAGAACACCCGGTTCTGGGCGCCGCTATCGCTCACGGCCGAACAGAAGCACGACATCACCGATCCGGAGGAGATGGAGGCGGCAGCGGATGCCCTCCCCATCGAGCAGGTCGCGAAGCGTTGGATCGTCGGTTCGGATCCGGACGAGATCGTCGCGAAAGTGAACGAGTACGTGCAGGCCGGGTTCAACCACCTCGTCTTCCACGCGCCCGGACACGACCAGCGGCGTTTCCTTACCCAGTTCGAGGACGATCTCGCGGCGAAATTGCGGGCGCTCGGCTGAGGTTCACAGACTTTTCCCAGCCGGATTGACAAAAATCCTCAAGGCTGTCGGGCTCACCCGGCGGTCCAGCACCCTATGAAACCCTTCATCCCCAGCGCCGGTCGGCGCACACGTCGGCTCCGTCATCGACGGTTCACCGATGCGCACCTGACGCTCGGCGGTGCTCGTGACGCTGCTCTCGGTCTTCGTCGTCGCTGTGGTAGCGCCGCCGCAGCCCACGCCCGCAGAGGTGCGTGCGGCATTCATCAGTGAGAACGCGCAGAGCATAACCGTGCCGGGCACTGTTGCAACTCAGCTGGTCGTTCGGGACACCTATCTCGCGACCCCCGGCATCGCCGAGCTCGCGGCAGGCGGCACCAATCACGATTGGGCGAAACTCGTGCTGCTGCTCGGCGGCTTCCCGCTGAGCGACAACAACGTCACCGTCTTCACCCGGTGGATGCGGCAGGAGAACGGGCCCAACAACTGGTGGAACCGCAACAACCCGCTCAACAACGGTTGGGGCTCCGGCGGCGGTGGGGGACTCGGCCGCTACGACAGCCTCATCATCGCTGCCGAGAACGCCGCGAAAGCACTGCACGGCAACCCCGGCTACCGTGACATTGTGGCCTCCTTCGCCAGCTCGGCCCCGACCGAGGTCACGGAGAGGGCCATCTGGGCCTCGCCATGGGCATCCGGTCACTACAACAACGGCAAGCACTGGTCGTACGTGCCGGTGCCGGTGCACAAGGCCCCCGAGAGTTCCTGGGGTCCACTGCCCTGAGAGTGAACCGGCGCGCGAAACATAGCTCGCTTTCAGCGTCCCTGATCAATAGGATGCTCATAATGCACATCGTGATCAGCGCCTTCTACCTCGTGCTTCTCGTGCTCGTGCTCGCCGACATCATTTCCGCTGGCCCGGACCGCTTCAAGAACCTCAACAAGATGTTCTGGATCATCATCGTGATCATCATGCCGGTTGTGGGCAGCGTGCTGTGGTTCGCGGTGGGGCGCGAATACGACAACCGGCGGGCAGACCTCGGGAGCTTCGGTGACCCCCGCAGGCGTGAGCGCGTGGAGCACCGCGCCCCCACGATCGAGGAGGAGCTCGCCGCCCTCGACGCGGAGATCGCCTACAACGAGAAGCAGGCGGAGATCCGCCGTCTTGAAGCGAAACTGCAGCAGCGTCGTACGCGAGACGCGTCGGCCGAGGGCTAAGCCGACAGCGGGAGCTGTGCCCGGGGATCGATACGCTCGACAGATGATCCTCGAGCACGACCTGGCCGTTGGCGACGGCCGCATCATCCACGCGTACGACACGGGCGCGGGCGACTTCGCCGTCCTCTGGCACCATGGCACCCCGCAGACCGGTGCCCTGCTTGAACCCTTGCTCGAAGCGGCAGGGGAGCGAGACATCCGCCTGTTCTCCTTCGGGCGGCCCAGCTACGGCGGGTCCACGGGGTTGCCGGGGCGGCGCGTGGGATCCGTGGCCGATGACGTGGCACAGCTCTGCGACGCGCTCGGCATCGACCGTTTCGCGACGATGGGCGCATCCGGCGGCGGTCCGCACGCGCTGGCCTGCGCCGCCCTGCTGCCCGGCCGGGTGAGCGGCGTGGCGTGCCTGGCGGGGATCGCACCGCTCACGGACGATTTCGACTGGTTCGCCGGCATGCACTCGGGAGCGGCCCTTCGGTCAGCCATGCACGGTCGCGACGCCCGCGCTCGCTTCCAGGAGACGGCGGAGTTCGACGCGGGCAGCTTCGTCGCCGCCGACTGGGCGATACTCGAGGGGGAGTGGGCTTCCCTCGGTGAAGACGCTGGCCGGGCATCCGCCGCTGGGTCCGACGGCGAGATCGACGACGACGTTGCGTACGTCTCCCTGTGGGGGTTCGACCTCGCGCAGGTGGACGTTCCGGTGCTCCTCCTACAGGGCGGCCTCGACCGAATCGTGCCGCCCTCGCACGCCGAGTGGATGTCGCGGCAACTCCCGGACGCCGAGTTACGCCTGCGCCCCCACGACGGGCACGTCTCGGTGCTGGCCGCCTGCGGCGAAGCAATGGATTGGCTTGTGGATCGTGCGTAAGCCCGGACCCTGCCGCGGATAAGGCGGAAGGCCGCCGCCGGGGCGAACCTCGGCGACGGCCTTCGTGACGTGCCCCATCATCGCAGGGGCAGCAACTGCAGTCGGAGCTGCTCGATCGAGCGCTCGCGCTCGACGCGCGCCAGGTGCTGTTCATAGCGCGTGGCACGTCGTTCGCGTGACTCGGTCTGCTGCGGGCGGCGACCCCACTTGATGAGTGCAATACCCAGGTGCAGCGCCGCGCGGTCGAGCAGGTTCACTCGACGAACGGGGTGTTGCGTCTGGTGGTACTCCGGTTGGGGCGGGTGGGCTTGGCGACCCGGGCGGGTCGTCAGGGTCGTACTCATGGTTGTGTTCCTCACTGCTGCGACATCCACCCACGCTGGTAAAGGCGGGGGATGCCGACGGGTGCCGCTTCGTAAGCGGCGGATGTGGGCGGCGACGTCGATCGTTTCGGCCGACGCGTCGTGAGAGGGCGGTGTGACCCGCGGATGCGCGAAGCGCATCTGAGGTCGGGCTTCGTAGAGCGTCACCACCGTCTTGACCGGTGGCGGAATCTGCTACCCGATCAGGCGGTGAGGACGCCGACGAAGCCGGCGGAAAGAAGGAAGAAAATTCCCTTATTCTTTGCAAAAATCATGTGCCGACTCCTTTCGTCTCTAGTGGCGCGTTGAATACCGTACTGCGTGGCGCGAGCCAGATGCAAGTATCTCTCCACTGCGTGTCGGAATTGAGATGAAACTGGCAGAAATCACTTCACCGCATCCCCTCCAGCCCGTCGAGGATCAGGTCGAGGATGAGGGCGAACTCGTACTCGTCGTCGTGGTCGGTGTGCAGCACCGACTCCGTGATGTGCGGGTATTGCTCGGCCCGTTCCCCGCGCAGGATGGCGGCAACCCCCGGCCCGAGTTCTTCCAAAGCGGGGCGGCGCAGCTCCTGCATGAGGAACCCGAAGATGTGGCCGTCGTACGCGTGCAGCGCATGGTGGGCGAGCTGCGGCGAGAAACCCGCGCTGCGGAAGCACCCGAGCACCGCCTCGGCAAACCGCAGGCGCGCCGGCCCGACGTTGGGTCGCGCCATCGTGAGGCCGCATGCCCATGGATGCCGCAACAGCACCGCGCGGGCAGACAGGGCGCTTTCGCGCAGGGCGCGCTTCCAGTCGTTGCCGACCGCGGGCACCGAGAATTGCCCCGCGATCGCCTCCACCATCCCGTCGAGCAACTCGTTCTTGTTCGCTACGTGGTTGTACAGCGACATGGCCTCGACGCCGAGTTCCTGGCCGAGCCGGCGCATGCTCAGTGACTCGAGACCGGTCTCGTCTGCGAACACAATGGCGGCGTGGATGACTCGCTCCGTTGTGAGGGGGGCGACGCGGGTAATCATGTGCTCTCCTTGACAGCTGTGAAACCAGTACACTAACTTACGATGTAAACATACAGTGTAAGCAGGGAGTTGTGGTGAAGGCAATCGTCTATCGCGAGTACGGGTCGCCCGATGTGTTGGAGCTGTCGGACATCGACACGCCCGTGCCGGCCGACGATCAAGTTCTCGTCCGGGTTGTGGCGGCATCCGTCAATCCGGTGGATTGGCACACCATGCGGGGCAAGCCGTACATCGTGCGCGCGTTTGGTGGGCTCCGCCGACCGAAGAACACCGGTCTTGGAGCAGACGTGGCCGGCGTGGTGGATGCCGTCGGCAGCGCGGTCACAGGCTTCCGGCCGGGCGATGAGGTGTTCGGCATGAGCATCCGCACTTTCGCCGAGTATGTCGCGATCAAGCACGAGGGTGTCGTGCACAAGCCTCGAAACGTGAGTTTCGAGGAGGCGGCATCGGCTCCCGTTGCCGCCCTCACCGCGCTTCAGGGACTGCGCCTGGGGCGCATCCGTTCAGGGCAGAAGGTGCTCGTCATCGGAGCGTCCGGCGGTGTCGGCACTTTCTCCGTGCAGCTGGCGAAGCAGTTCGGCGCCGAGGTCACGGCGGTCTGCAGCGCGCGCAACACGGACCTCGTGCGCTCGATCGGTGCCGATCATGTGGTCGACTACACCGCCGCAGACTTCAGCCGCACCGGCAAACGGTACGACGTCGTATTCGAGCTCGCGGGCCAGCGCTCGCTTCGCGACCTCCGCCGGGTACTCGCCCCGCGCGGCACCCTCGTGCGGTGCGGCGCACCGAAGGGCCAGTGGCTCGGTCCCCTCGTCGGGCCGTTGCGTGCGAAGCTGCTCTCACTCGTCAGCACGCAGACTCTCACCTCGTTCCTCGCCCGTCGGAACCAGGACGACCTGCTCCTGCTGGCGGAGTACCTTGAGGCGGGCACGCTGAAACCGGTCATCGACCGCAGCTATCCGCTCGCCGAGACAGCCGACGCGATGCGCTATCTCGAGACCGGGCATGCGCGCGGCAAGGTGGTCATCGCCGTCTGATTCCCGTGTCTGTGGCTGCGGGCAGACTTGTGGCCATGGGAGCCAATGCTGACAAACCCGTCGTGCATCCCGCGACGGTCGCCGAGTGGGAGCGCTGGCTCGAGGCGAACGCCGAGCACGACGGCGTGTGGATGCAGCTGCGCAAGAAGGCCTCCACCGAGCCGGGCATCACCTACGCGGAGGCGCTGGATGTCGCGCTCTGCTTCGGCTGGATCGACGGCCAGACGAAGTCACTGGATGCCGACTACCACCTGCAGATCTTCACCCCCAGGCGCAAGCGGAGCCTGTGGTCGCAACGCAACCGCGACTACATCGCGCGATTGACCGCGGAGGGGCGGATGCGCCCTCGTGGACTGGCCGAGGTCGAGCGCGCGAAGGGCGATGGACGGTGGGACGCCGCCTACCGCCAGAAGGATGCCCCGGTTCCCGACGACCTCCGAGCAGCGCTCGACGCGAGCCCCGCGGCATCCACTGCCTTCGATCGCCTGAGCGCGCAGAATCGGTTCGCCATCCTGTTCCGCATCAGCAATGTGAAGCGGGCGGAAACCCGAGCGGCGAAGATCGCCGGCTACGTCGAGATGCTGGAGCGGGGCGAGACGCCGTGATCCCTTCGCCCTCAGTCCATGGTGTCGAGTCGCCTGCGCAGATCCCGCACGATGCGGGTTTCGCTCTCGTAGTAGGCGAGGCCCCAGTCGGCAACGAGTGCGGCGTACCGCGTGCTGTGCTTGTCGCCGAGCATGTCGCGCACGCCCTGCAGCCCCTTGCGGTGGGCGGCGAGTTCGTCGAGGTGGTCGGTGAGCATCCGCTGCAATTGTTCGGGCGTCGACAGGCGACCCATCAGGAGACGCAGGGCAACGGGGTGCTTGAGTATCTGGAAGCCGACCTCGCCCTCGAACAGCCACTCGGTGAGGGCACGCTTGCCGGCGTCCGTGATGCGATATCGCGCAGCTCCGTCGCCCTCCGATTCGGCGATCATCCCGGCTTTCGAGAGCCGACGCAGCTCGGTGTAGACCTGGCTCATCGCGGGGGCGACCCAGTAGTAGCGCAGCGTGTTGTCAGCCCGCTGCTTGAGCTCGTAACCGGTGAGTCCCTCGGATTCGTCGGTGTCGAAAACGAGCAGGCCGAGCAGTGCATAAGAGGTCGCTGGGAGTTTTGGCACGGCCATGATCCGATGCTACATTCGGGCATACGATATTCCAATTAGGAATAAGGAGTGGTGATGAACGACCTTGCTATCGAGACGCACGATCTCGTGAAGGTGTTCGGCAAGAACCGGGCGGTCGACGGGGTTGACCTCGCGATCGAACGCGGCGGAGTGCACGGATTCCTGGGCCCCAACGGTGCGGGCAAGACGACAGTTATCCGCATGCTCGCGACCCTCGCGAAACCCGATGGCGGCACCGCGCGCGTGCTCGGGCGCGACGTCGTCACCGAAGCGAACGAGGTGCGCCGCCGGGTGAGCCTCACCGGCCAGTTCGCCTCCGTCGACGAAGACCTCACCGGTCGCGAAAACCTGCGGCTCATCGGCCGCCTCTTCGGCTACACCGGGTCTCGCGCGCTCAATCGTGCCAACACCCTGCTCGAGGCGTTCGGACTGGCGGATGCCGGCGACCGCCAGGTCAAGAAGTACTCCGGCGGAATGCGGCGCCGCATCGACATCGCCGCGAGCATCGTCGTGACCCCCGAGTTGCTCTTCCTCGACGAGCCGACCACGGGTCTGGATCCGCGCAGCCGCAACGAAGTGTGGGACATCATCCGCGCGATGGTCGCCAGCGGCACAACCGTGCTGCTCACGACCCAGTACCTCGATGAGGCCGACCAGCTCGCCGACCGCATCAGTGTCATCGACCGCGGCAAGATCATTGCGGAGGGCACTTCGAGCCAGCTGAAGGCGTCCGTCGGTTCCGGCTCGCTGCAGGTCCGCGTGATGAACCCCGCCGACCGCGGCCAGGCGAAGCAGATCCTCGAACGCGAGCTCGGCGTCGAGGTTCGCGACGAGGCAGACCCGAGTGCCCTGACCGCCAATGTCGACGGCGCCTCCGTCGTGACCCGCGCGCTTACTGCTCTCGACGCGGCGAAGGTCGAACTCGCCCAGTTCTCGCTTGGGCAGCCGACACTCGATGAAGTGTTCCTGTCGCTGACCGGTCACACCGCTGAGGGCGAAGACACCGAGGAGGATGCGGCATGACGCTGCAAGCAAACAAAACGGATGCGCAGGCATCCGCTATCGTTTCGGCTCTCGCCGACACCGACCGGCCTTCGCCGCCCGGCCCGATCTCGACCTCGCTGACCTTCGGCTGGCGGGCCATGCTCAAGATCAAGCACGTGCCGGAGCAATTGTTCGACGTGACGGTGTTCCCGATCATGTTCACGCTGCTGTTCACGTTCCTGTTCGGTGGGGCGCTCGCCGGCAGCACGGAGGCGTACATCCAGTTCCTGCTGCCGGGCATCATGGTTCAGGGCGTCATCATGATCACGATGTACACGGGCACGACCCTGCGCACCGACATCGAGAAGGGCGTCTTCGACCGGTTCCGTTCGCTGCCGATCTGGCGGCCGTCTGCACTCGTGGGCATGCTGCTCGGCGACGCGGTGCGGTTCACGATCTCCTCGATCGTGACGATCTGCCTTGGCCTCCTGCTCGGCTGGCGACCGGGTGGTGGCCCCGCGGGTGTAGCGCTCGGGGTGCTGCTCATCCTGCTGTTCGCGTTCAGTCTCGGCTGGGTCTGGACGTTTCTCAGCCTGCTGCTGCGAACATCCGCTTCGGTGATGGGGGTGAGCATGCTCGTCATCACGCCGCTCACCTTCGGCAGCAACATCTTCGTCGACCCGTCGACCATGCCGGGCTGGCTGCAGGCGTTCGTCGAAGTGAACCCGGTGTCGCACCTGGTCACGGCCGTGCGTGCGCTCATGGGCGGGGTCGAACCCGGCGGAAGCATCATGCTCACGCTCGTCTCATGCGCCGTGCTCGTCGCGGTGTTCGGTTCGCTCACGATGTGGCGGTACCGCGACGCGCGGTAGGGGTACGCACCTCCGGGCAGGTGGGTCCTACTGGGGGACCCGGTACCGCACATGGGTCGCGAGCGAGGTGCTGCGCGCCGAAAGCGGCTCCAGCTGCAGGTCGTCGAGCCCCTCGAAGAGTCGCTCGCCAGAGCCGAGCACCACGGGCGAAACGTGCAGGCGCAACTCGTCGATCACGCCGGCCCGCAGGTACTGGCGCACAGTCGAGGCTCCACCGGCGATTGCGACGCTGCGTTCCCCTGCCGCTGCGCGAGCCTGGTTGAGCGCCGACTCGATGCCATCGGTCACGAAGTGGAAGGTCGTGCCGCCTTCCATGGTGATCGGTGCGCGTTCGAAGTGGGTGAGCACGAAGACCGGCGCGTGATACGGCGGATCGTCGCCCCACCAGCCCTTCCAGTCCAGGTCCCACTCACCGCGTATCGGGCCGAACATGTTGCGGCCCATGATGTACGCGCCGTGCCCGGTGATGGCGCTCATCTCGTCGGCGTTCTCATCGGGTGCCTCCATCATCCACTTCATGAGGTCGTGGCCGCGCACGCCGAGTGGATGCTCCAGGGATTGGTCGGGGCCAGCCGCGAAACCATCGAGAGAGACTGCAAGATCACAGAAGACTTGTGCCATGGAGCGATGCTACATTCGGAGCGTGGCTTATTCCTAGTAGGAATAGAGGGAGACTGTTGGCGAAACTCATCTACACCGGCATCACCTCCCTCGACGGCTACATCGCCGATGCCGAGGGCAACTTCGACTGGAGCGCGCCCGACGAAGAGGTGCACGCCTTCGTCAACGAGCTCGAGCGCCCCACCCGCACCTACCTCCTCGGTCGGCGCACGTACGAGGTTCTGGCCGTCTGGGACACGATGGACCTCTCCGCCGAGCCTCCTGTTATGCAGGACTTCGCCGAGATCTGGAAGGCCGCCGACAAGGTGGTGTACTCAAGAACGATGGCGGATGTCGCGGCACCCCGCACTCGCGTCGAGCGCGAATTCGTGCCCGACGTCGATTCGTGAGTTGAGGGCATCCACTCGATGGCGACATCGGCATCGGCGGGTCGGACCTCACCGCGCACGCGATTCGCGCGGGCCTCGTCGACGAGTTGCGGCTGTTCGTGTCGCCGGTGATCGTCGGAGGGGGCACACCCTTCTTACCCGACGGCGTGAAGTTGTCGCTCGACCTTCTCGACGAGCGCCGCTTCGGCAACGGTGTCGTCTATACGAGCTATGCCGTCAGAAAGTAGCGCGCGCACGTTCCGGCGGAGATTCGGGCGACACGCCGTGCTGCGTGCCGCCCCGCGCGGAGTGTCGACGGAATCTCCTCGCGAACGGGTCTCGCGCTCATGCCGAGGGCCGCTTCTCCACCGCGGTGACGCGTAGGGTGAAAACATGGCACGTGCCTTCACCCCCGAGGAGCGAACGCTGATTGACTACCTGCTCCATCCCGCCCTGAAGGATGTTGATCAGTGGAGGGCACAGCTTCGCGTCGCACAGTTCGACGCTCCCTGGTTTGAGGGTTCCCAGAGCTTCGACATTGTCGTACCGCTGCCACCCCTCGCGGCCGACTCGAGCAGCCCCATCGAAGGGGCGGGCTGTGCCGTGTATCGCACGGGTGCAAAGCACACGAACCGCAACTATGTCGGCGAAGTGTTTCTCTGGCAAACGAACGGCCTGCTAAGTGCGCTGGAGTACTCCTGGGTCACCGAGGAGATGCCGAGCACCCTGCCGCACATTTCGCAGTTGGGACCCCTCAGCAGTCACAGCTGACAGAACTCGCCGGCGAGGTGAGCTCGTCGATCGTCCGCTCGATCGAGCCATCGTCGTTCTCGATGCCGAGTCCCTCGCGCGCCCAGTACTCGAAGCCGCCGATCATCTCCCGCACCTGATAGCCGAGGCGAGCGAACTGCAGGGCCGCTTTCGTCGAGCCGTTGCAGCCGGGACCCCAGCAGTACACCACCACCGGCATGTCCAAGGGAATGGATGCCGCGGCCTCCGTGATCATCGCCGTCGGCATGTGCACCGCACCGGGGATGCGGCCCTGGTGCCACGCGTCGTGGCCACGCGAATCGATGAGCACGAAGCGGTCACCGGCGGCGAAAGCGGCGTGCACGTCTGATGCGTCCGTCTCGAATTGCAGTTTCGCTTCGAAGTGGGCGATGGCGAGCGCTGGCGAAGAGGTCATGTGACGAAAACTATCCCCAAGCATCCGCTGCCTGCTTACGGTTATTGTGACGACTACCGTGGAGAAAGCGCCAAAACGTAAGGACGACATGACTCTCGAAATTCCCACCATCAGCCTAGATCGCGACCCCGCCGAGGTCGGACGCGAGATTGATGAGACGCTGCGCGAGGTCGGCTTCTTCCAGGTGGTCGACCATGGTGTGGATGATGCGATCGCCGACGGTTGCTGGAACGTCTCCCGCGCATTCTTCGACCTGCCGCTCGAGAGCAAGCTCGAGGTGGAGCGCCCCGACGGCGGACTGTACGGGTACTTCCCGATGAAGTCGGAGTCGCTGTCGGCATCCATGGGACAGAAGGTGCCGGGCGACCTCAAGGAGTCGTTCAACATGGGGCCGGGCATCCGCTCCGATCACCAGCCGGTGGATGACACGGAAGCCGGGCTCTTCTCGCCGAACGTCTGGCCGCCGGCGCTGCCGGAAATGCGGGAGACGTGGGTCGCGTACTTCGCGCAGATGTCGGCGCTCGCCGAACGTCTCATGCGGATGTTCGCGCACGGCCTTGACCTGCCCGCCGACTTCTTCGCCGGCTACATCGATCGCAACCCGAGTGCGTTGAGGGCGATCAATTACCCGGAGCAGACGCAGGATCCGGAAGCGGGCCAACTGCGGGCGGGCGCCCACACCGACTACGGCACGCTCACGATCCTGCGACAGGAGCTCGGCCGCGCGGGTCTTGAGGTGCACGACCCCAAGTCGGATGCGTGGGTGCCGATCCCGCCGCGCGAAGGCGCGCTCGTCATCAACATCGGCGATCTGATGGCCCGCTGGACGAACGACCGCTGGACCTCGACCCTGCACCGCGTGATCAATCCCGACGCGGGCTCGGCTGTCACCACCCGCCGCCAGAGCATGCCGTTCTTCCACAATGCGAACTACTCCGCCGTGGTGGAGTGCCTGATCCAGGGGGAGACCCCGAAGTACGAGCCGGTGATGGCGGGCCCGCACCTCGCGGGCAAGTCAACGAAGAGCGTCGCCGGCTAACGTTCCTTCCCGGTGAGAATGCAGTTGTTGTCGCCTGCCAGGCGTGGGAGGCGACAACAACTGCAGTCTCAACGGATACAGTCGGGTGTCCTGCACAACGGGAGCGCGCCACAATAGAGGCATGACTCGAGCCCACATCGGCTACGCCGCCATGCTGGAGCGGTTCCACCCGACCGAGATCCTCGAGTTGGCGACGGTCGCAGAGGCGAACGGTTTCCGCGGGGTCATGGCCGCTGACCACTTTCAGCCGTGGGTTCCCGCCCAGGGCCAGGCATCCTTCGTCTGGAACGTGCTCAGCGCCCTCGGCCAGACCACGACGGGCGACCTCGGCACCGGAGTGACGGCACCCACGTTCCGCTGGCATCCCGCGATGGTGGCGCAGGCATCCGCGACCCTCGCCGCCATGTATCCGGGGCGGCACTGGCTGGGCCTGGGCAGCGGCGAGGCGCTGAATGAACACGTTGTCGGCCAGTACTGGCCCGAAGCGCCTGAACGCATCCAGCGGATGTTCGAAGCCGTCGACATCATCAAGAAACTTTTCGCGAGTGGCCTGGGCAGCAAGGACGTGCGGCACGACGGGCAGTACTACAAACTCGAATCCACCCGCCTGTGGACGATGCCGGACGTCGCCCCCGACATTCTCGTCGCCACCGCCGGACCGGTCGCGGCCCGCCGGGCGGGCCGCACCGCCGACGGCCTCATTACGGAGGCGGCAGCGGTCGAGAAGGTGGCAACCCTGCTGCAGCGATTCTCGGAAGGCGCGCGTGAGAGTGGCCGCGATCCACGAAACATGCCGAAAGTGCTGCGCCTGCACCTCAGCTGGGCAGACACCGACGAGCAGGCCATGAGCAACGCCATCACCGAATGGCCGAACGGCGCCCTGCGGTTCTCGAAGAGCGACATCCGCTCCCCGTTCGAACTCGAACAGATGGCGCGCATGCTGCGGCCTGAAGACTTCGAAGGGCGGATGCCCATCAGCGCGGATCCGGACATCCACCGTTCGCATATCCAGCAGTACCTGGATCTCGGGTTCGATCGCATCTACCTGCACAACGTCGGGCGCAACCAACGCGAGTTTCTTGAGGTGTTCGGGCGCGACGTGCTGCCTAAGCTGGTGACATGAGCGAACGCGACGCGGCGGGACGCAAGCAGGGTCACTGGCAGGAGGAAGACCCGCACGGCGGCATGATCGAAGGCGAGTACGTCGACGACAAGCGCCACGGGTTATGGACCCACCACTTCACCGACGGCGGCGTGCGCTCGCAATGCCACTACGAAGCGCATGCCCTCAGCGGCGAAGCCATCTGGTACCGGCAGGGCGGCGGGCTGATGCAGAAGGGCGGCTTTCTCCGCGATGAGAAGCATGGCTACTGGCAGCGGTGGACGGCGACCGGTGCACTCATCGACGAAGGCACGTGGGAACACGGCACGAAAACCGGGGAATGGACCTACTACAACCCTGACGGCAGCGTGAAGAAGAAGACCACACACCGCAGCAAGGTCTGAAGAGGCGCAATTGGGGGGCAACAGGCGTACGATGACAAACGTTACCTGCAACCGTTTCTTAGCTGCATGAAGCACTCCTGGACCCCGAGTGGAAACGGACCCGCTAATGGGCACACTGACATACGACCGCATATCGAAGGTCGTCTTCGACGATCGGGTACTCGTTCACCTTCAGATGGTCATCGCCAACAAGATGCGCCGCGGCGAATCCTTCAACTTCAGCTGGGCGAATCCTTTGAAGGAAGGCGCGCCGCGCGTCACCGTGTGGATGCACCCGGCAATTCCGCTCGTCTACGAGTTCGACAGTCCAGAGGAGCAGAGCATCAACAAGCTGTGGCTTGAAGACCTAATGGTCTCCGCCAACAGTCCGAAGGGACTGCGTATCACTCCCGAGCCCGTGGCGATCCAGCTGGGCAGCGGAGCCGCTTAGAGCGACAACACGCGAGCGGCTCACACTGAAGCTGCCGTCCGGCATCTGGCCCGGCAGACTGACCCCCTGATGCGTTGGAAGCCTACGGTGACGCCCTGCGCCATCAGGGATCAACGCCGTGTTTGCCAACGAGCCATCTGGCGATGGCGGTGTGGCCGGCGTCGCGACCATGCCAGGTGGCCTGCGGCTCAATAGGCTGGGACCGTGCAACTCACTGTCACCGCAATCGAACGCATTCCCGAGATCGTCGCCGGTGACGACCTGGGCGTCATCGTGGGCGACGCGCTTGAGCAACTCGCGGGGGTCTCGACAGGCTCGACCACCGGGACAGGCTCGACCATCGGGCTCGTCGAAGACGGTGACATCGTCGTCATCACCTCGAAGATTCTGAGCAAGGCGGAGGGGCGGATGCTCGCCGCCGCCGACCGCGAAGCAGCCATCACCGCCGAGACGGTGCGCCTCGTGGCCAGCCGCACCCATCCCGGCGGCACCACCCGAATCGTCGAGAACCGCCTCGGGATTGTCGCCGCAGCGGCGGGAGTCGACTCGAGCAACACCCCCGATGGCACCATTCTGCTGCTGCCGGTCGATCCGGACGCCTCCGCGGGGGTCATCTGCCGGGAACTTCGCCGCCGCTTCGGTAAGCGGGTCGGCGTGATCATCTCCGACACGCTCGGCAGGCCGTGGCGGCTGGGGCAGACGGATGTCGCGATCGGTGCTTCGGGCATCCGCGTGCTCGATGACCTGCGCGGCACCTCAGACACTCACGGCCGGCGAATGGATGTCACGGTCCCCGCGGTCGCGGATGAGATCGCCAGCGCGGCAGACCTGGTGAAGGGCAAGACGGCCGGAACCCCGGTGGCACTCGTGCGCGGGCTTGGCCATCTGGTCAGTGACCTCGACGAGGCCGGCGCGCGATCGATTGTGCGTGCGGCCGACGACGACATGTTCCGTCTGGGCAGTGACGAGGCATGGCAGCAGGGCTTCGAGGCGGGACGCGCAGCGGCCGACTGAGTGGGCCTTCCGGGATGATCGCACCACTCGGCACAGCACACAACCCATTGAGCCAAACTCAGGCCGAACCTACCGTGGAAGCATGGATGCAAACATCATCATGTGGATGATCATTGGCCTCATCGTCATTGTCATCGTGATTGTCATCGCTGTCGTGGTTGTGGTTGTGAACCGCTCGCGGCAGCGCAGTGCCGCCGAGGCAGATCGTGGTCGGGCGGCGGATTTGCGGGAGCAGGCGCGGGAAGACCAGCTGGCCGCAGCGGAACGCGATGCGCAGGCGGCTCGCGCCGATGCGGATGCCCGGCAGGCCGAAGTGGAGGCCGAAAAGCTTCGCAGGGAGGCGATCAACCTGGACGATGAAGCCAGGGAGGTGCGCGACCGGGCCGACGACGAGTCGCGCCGCGCCGCTGAACTCGATCCGGACTTCGGTGATGACGACCGCCGTATTGGTGACGATCGGGACACAGAACTGCGCCCCTGAAGTGAATATAACGAAACGGTAACAGGGCTAGCACGATGAGCGGCGAAAAGCCACCGCCCCGCGCTTTCTGACTTTTCGCAGACGACGTCGGGCACACTCTGGCAGACTCACAGAGTGAACTCTTTACCGTCGAAGATCGAATCCGACGTTGTCGGGGCCACCCTGACTGGGGCGGGCGAATTCGACGAGTCCGAGGTCATGCCCCTTGAGGAGTTCCTCGACCTCAGCAACCGGATCATGTCGAGCATCGAGACAGTTATCGATGGCAAGCATGATGCCGTACAGATCGCGTTGACCGTACTGCTGTCCGAGGGCCACCTGCTCATCGAAGACGTGCCGGGCGTCGGCAAGACCATGCTCGCCCGCGCGCTCGCCAGAACCGTCGACTGCTCGGTGTCGCGCATCCAGTTCACCCCGGATCTGCTGCCCGCCGACATCACCGGCGTCTCCGTCTTCAACCAGGTCACCGCGGAGTTCGAGTTCAAGCCCGGTCCGGTCTTCGCCAACATCGTGATCGGCGATGAGATCAACCGTGCCTCGCCCAAGACGCAGTCGGCCCTGCTGGAGAGCATGGAGGAACAGCAGATCACGGTCGACGGCAACACCTACCAGCTGGCGTCGCCGTTCACCGTTGTGGCCACGCAGAACCCGATCGAGATGGAGGGTACATACGCGCTGCCCGAAGCGCAGCGCGACCGCTTCATGGCCCGCATCTCGATGGGATACCCTGACCCGCTCTCCGAGTTGGAGATGCTGCACACCCGCGACAAGTCGCGACCCATCGATGCAGTGACCCCCGTTGTGTCGAACGCCCAGCTGTCCGTCATGATCACGACGGCGCATCGCATCTATGCGAGCCACGCCGTCGAGAAGTACGCGGTCAGCGTCGCCCAGGCATCACGCCGTGATCCCGAGCTGCGGCTCGGGATCAGCCCCCGTGCCACGCTGCAACTGGTGCGGGCTGCGAAGACGCGCGCTGCGCTCGAGGGCAGGGACTTCGTGCTGCCGGATGACATCGACGCCCTCGCCGTTCCCGTGCTGAGTCACCGTGTCATCTCCTCGGGTCGCGTGGGGGCGACCGCGGGGGGCTATTCTGGCGCAACCACGGGCGAGATCATCGCCCGGATCGTCGCGGAGACACCGGTTCCCATGTCATCCCGCGGCCGTACCTGAGTTCATGACTGCACGGGGTGCCTCGCTGCGCAACGCCGCCGTGCGGGGCACATCCAGGTTGACCTCCCGCGGCTGGGGACTGTTCGCGACCGCCGCCGTGTGCGCTGCTTTGGCCTACGGCTCCGGTCGCGTAGAACTGCTGTACGCGGCCTGCTTCGCCGCGCTCGTGACCGGATGTTCGCTTCTGGTCGTGCGCATCCGCAGCCTTCGCCTGGATGTCACGCGCACCTTCACACCTCATGTTGTGAGCGAGAACATGCGAGTGACCGTCCATGTGGATGTCGCCAACCGCTCACACTCGCGAACCACGCCAGCCACATGGACCGACCGACTGCCGTGGCCCCCCGGTGTCGCCGGGCCGGGACGGTTGCCAGCCCTCTCACCCCAGGGTCGCGGTTACACCATCCGCGGATCAAGCACCCGGCTGGAGTACACGGTTCGGCCGCCCCAGCGCGGGATCTTCGACATTGGACCGTTCGAGGTTGAGCACGGCGACCCCTTCGCGATCGCGCGCAGCAACGCGACTCTTGATGGCGCCCAAAAGCTCATCGTCACCCCCGCGATCTCGGATCTTGGCGACAGCGCACAGTTGGAGGCGTCGGGGGACGGCCAGGCACGCCTGCTGCAACGCCATGCCTTCGGCAATGACGACGACCTCATGACGCGGGAGTACCGCAGGGGCGACGCGCTGCGACGGGTTCACTGGCGCGCCTCGGCGCGGCACGGCGAACTCATGGTTCGTCAGGAGGAGCAGCGTGGATTTCCTGAGGCGCGCCTGCTGCTCGACACCAGACGCGACGGCTACCGCGACGCATGGAGCGACCTCGGGCTCGAGCACGGGCGCAGCGAATCGTTCGAGTGGGCGGTGCGCATGTTCGCATCGATCGGGGTCAAGCTGCATCGTTCCGGGTACCTCGTGCGGCTCATCGAGACCGCTCCCACACAGATCGCACCCATCGGCGATCCGGGCCAGGGGGCGGGCGCGGACTTCGACTTCCTCGTGAGCCTCGCGGGGGTTGAACTGCTCTGGTCGAGCGATGCGGGAACCCCCGGTGATCTCTCGTCGACCGAGGAAGCAATGACGTCGAGTGTCTTCGCAGTTCTCGCCGAACCCGACGCGACAACGCTCTCGTGGATCTGCTCACAGCGGCGGCCGTACGAAGCGGGCGTGGCATTCGTGATCGGACGATCTGACCGGGCGGTTGAAGCGCTCGCAAGCGCAGGCTGGACCACCGTGCAGGCGCAGGTGACGGATGACCCCATCGACGTGTGGGCCGACAGCGCCGCATGGCGAACCGGTGGTGCGGCATGACCGCTGCTGCATCACGACAAGAAACGGCAACTCGCGGGGGGAGCGCCGGCGATGCCCGATTGAGCCTCCTGCTTCTCGCCGGCCTCGGACTCGCGATCGCGAGCCTGCACACAGTACTGGAGGGAATCGGATGGTGGTTTCTCACCTTCCTCATGATGACCCTCGTCTTCGCGAGCGCCGGATTTGCGCGGGCGCTGCTGCGCCGCGCATGGGCACCGACGCTCGTCGCTGCGGGCATCGGAACTGCCGCGATCACCCTTTTCTTCACCCCCGAGACGGCCTTTCTTGGCATGATCCCGACGGTCGATACGGTGCTGCGTTTCGGCGAGCTGGGTGCGCTCGGGATCGCCTCCATCGAAGGACAGACCCTGCCGGCGGACGCGACCACTGGCATCCTGTTCCTGCTGTGCTGGCTCATGGGCAGCATCGCCCTGTTCATGGATGCCGTCGCCATCTGGAAGCGCTCGCCCGCCCTCGCCGGAATTCCCATGCTCATCGTCATCTCGGTGCCGAGCGTCGTACTCTCCGAACTCGCTGACCCCTTCCTGTTCGCGCTCACCGCGATCGCCTATCTCCTGCTCCTGCGGCCCACCGTGCGGAGGATGCAATCCGGCGCAGCGGTCGGACTCGGTGCGATCGGTGTCGTCGGTGCGCTCGTGCTCCCGCTCATATTGCCTCCCGTAACCCCGGCGGCGGGTCCCGCGAGCAATCTGCTGTCCGCCCGGTTGAACCCCATACTCGATCTGGGGAAAGACCTGCGTCGCCCTGAGCCGACGCTCGCTCTGACCTACATGACCTCATCGGCCACCGGCCATTACCTCCGATTGACCACGCTCGAGGACTTCAAAGGAAAAGAGTGGCACCCAGTTTCGATCGCCGAAATCCCGGGCAACCGGGTCTCTGCGATCGGTAAAGCAGCCGGGTTGAGCGAGGAAGTCGACACCCTGGAAGTCACCACCACAATCCGCATCGCCAACACGGTCGGGCGTTGGCTGCCCGTGCCGTATCCCTCGACGAGCATCACGGGGCTGGAGGGCGACTGGTTCTGGGAACCCGATGGTCTGTCGGTGAGGGCGGAAAGCTCCAACATCCGCGGGCAGACCTATGAAGTCAAGAGCCTGAGGCTCCGACCGACCGAGGAACAGATGCGGGACGCACCGTCATCCGTCAACACGCGACTCGTGCAGCTGCCGGAGGAGACCGATCCCGCGATCGCGGACATCGCCAGCACAGTGGTCGGCGCATCCGCCACCAACTACGAGAAGGCGATGGCGCTGCAGCGATGGTTCCGCGGGGGCACGTTCACCTACTCCGAGCAGGCTCCCGTTCGCGAAGAGTTCGACGGCTCCGGACTCGATGTGATCATGCCCTTCCTTGAGGCGCGAAGCGGGTACTGCGTTCACTTCGCGTCAGCGATGGCCGTCATGGCTCGAACGCTCGGCATCCCCTCGCGCATCGTTGTCGGCTTCCTGCCCGGCTCAGCGGCCACACTCAGCGGCAGCAATCTCGTCGAATACTCGGTGTCATCCAGTGACCTGCACGCGTGGCCCGAACTCTATTTCGAGGGCGTGGGCTGGGTGCCGTTCGAACCGACCCCTGGCCGTGGCATCGCCTCCAGTTTCCCGTCAGAAGCCTCGGGAGCAGTCACCGGGCCAGACGGCAACAACCCCCGCGAACAGCCCGTCACCGACCGTGACCTGGATGGGGCGGACGGTGCACCGATTCCCACCACCGAGCCCACGACCCCGCCGCTCGCGGGCGGCATCGATCCCGCAGTCGCGCCACAGTGGACCGCGGTGTCGCTGCTCGGCCTGCTGCTGGTCTTCCTCATTCCCGCGCTGGTTCGCCTGGGCATCCGCTCACGCCGTTTCGCCGCTGTTCACAGGGGCGAGTCATCCGCTTCGGTGGCGTGGCGTGAGGTAATCGACACCGCACGCGACCTCGGTTTCGACGTGGCTCCGGGGACGACCGCCCGACAGGTGGAACACGAGCTGATCCAGCACGCCGGGCTGCCGGGGGACGCGCTGCTCGCCCTCAGGCGGCTGCGGTCCGCGGTCGAGCACGAGGCGTATGCGGGGGACATCTCGCCTCCCGATTCGGCCGAGAGCGAGACACGCTCACTGTGGATTCTCGTGAACGCCCTCATCCGGTCGGCGTCGCTGCGCAACCGGATGCGGGCGACGCTCGCGCCCCCGACACTGATCGAGCGGGTCAAAGCTCGGGAGGTGCGCCCGGCGAGCTAGCTGCCGGGTGGATGCGCCGAGTAAGCGATGAGCGGTCGGCCGGTGACGGGGTGGTCGAGAATTGTCGCACGCACCCCGTAAACCTCGGCCAGCAGTTCGCTCGTGAACACGTCGCCAGGAGGGCCGGCGGCAGCGACGCGTCCGGCCTGCAGCACGATGACTTCGTCGGCGTAAGCGGCGGCGAGGTTCAGGTCGTGCAGGGCCGCGAGCACGGCGACACCCTGATCACGGGCGAGCTCCTGTGCGAGTTCGAGCGCGGAGAGCGCAGCGTGCACGTCGAGGTGATTCGTCGGTTCGTCCAGCAGCAGCAGCTGCGGCTCCTGGGCAAGGGCACGCGCCAGGTGAACACGTTGGCGCTCGCCGCCGGAGAGGGTGTCGAACTGGCGGTCGGCGAGCTCGGCGATCTCGACCCGCGTGAGCGCGGCCCGCACGACGGCATCGTCATCACGGGAGGGCGCTGCCAGCAGCGAACGGAACGGGGTTCGTCCGAGAGAGACGACCGACTCCACGGTCATGGGCAACTCGCTTCTCGCGTCCTGTTCGACGAGCGCGCCGGTGCGCGCGCGTTCGCGCCTCGGCATCCCGAACCAGTCCGTGCCGTTCCAGGTCACCTCACCGGAGGTCGGACGCGACACCCCAGCGAGCACACGCAGGAGGGTCGACTTGCCCGCACCGTTGGGGCCGATGAGAGCGGTGATCGTGCCCGGGCGCACCACACAGTCGACGCCATCGACGATCGCACGCCCATCGATCGTCACGGTGATACCCGTCGCACGAAGACCCCCGTTCACACTCGCGCCTTTCTCCGGGTGAGCAGGAGCACGAAGATCGGTGCCCCGATGACTGCCGTGACGATTCCCACCGGCAGTTCGCGCGGGTCGAACATCGTCCGAGCGATTGTGTCGCTCCAGATCAGGAAGATGGCGCCGACGAGAGCGGAAAGGGGCAGCAGGGCGCGGTGGCGTGTTCCCACGAGCAATCGAACGGCGTGCGGAAGCACGAGCCCGACGAAACCGATCGAGCCGCTCACGGAGACCATCGCCCCCGTGATGAGGGCTGTCGCGACCAGAAGCAGCCAGCGCGTCTGGTTGACCGAAACGCCGAGAGCGGAAGCGGCCGTGTCGCCGAAGCCGAAAGCATCCAGACTGCGAGCCGCGATCAGAACGGGAACGCCGACGAGCGCGAGGGCACCGCCGGCGATGGCGACCGATTGCCAGCTTGCCCCCGCGATCGAACCCAGCAGCCAGTTGAGAATCTCCCGGTAGGAGTCCCCCCGGGCCGACCAGAAGATGACGAAGCTCGTCAGCGCGGCTCCAAGGCTAGAGACGGCGATACCCGCGAGCACGGTGCGCGAAGGAGTGAGCCCGCCCGCCGCCGTCGCGATGATGAGGGTCAGCAGCAGCGCCGCCAGCGCGCCACCGAACGCCGCGACCGGCAGCAGCACGGTCACGCCGAGCAGAAGTACGGAGACGGCGCCGAGGGATGCTCCCGAAGACAGGCCGAGCAGGAACGGGTCGGCGAGCGCGTTGCGGGTGAGCGCCTGCATGACGGCGCCGGCGATGGCGAGCCCGGCGCCAACGGCGGCTGCTGTCAGAACGCGGGGGAGGCGCAGCTCCCACACGATTCCCTGCCGCAGCGCATTCAGTGTGCTGTCGCCCAACCCGAGCTTGTGCAGGACTGTCGCCCAGACATCCTGGGCGGTGATGTCGGCGGGGCCGAACGTGATCGCAGCGGTAACCGACACGATGAGGGCAACCACGAGCACCCCGCCCCACACGGCAGCGGGAATCCGGCGCAGCGCTTGCGCGCGCGCCGCTATGGCAGATCCAGTCGGGTGAGTTGGCGCGACAGATCGACGGCCGCGGGCACACTGCGCACGCCCGCCTCCGCGGCGGAGAAGGGGATGATGAGGTAGCGCTCATTGCGTACGGCATCCAGTTGCGACAGCACGGGGTCGTCCGCGAGCAGCTTCATCTTGCTCTGCG
Organism: uncultured Actinomycetota bacterium; assembly: GCA_963848065.1. Lineage (GTDB taxonomy): Bacteria > Actinomycetota > Actinomycetes > Actinomycetales > Microbacteriaceae > CAWKBZ01. The sequence goes on from CAWKBZ010000002.1 coordinate 1,407,435, forward strand.
CCGTGTTCCAGGTCGCGTCGACCAGCACGATGACATCGGGGTTGGCGTCGATGACCGCCTCCCAGTTGTAGGAGGTCCACGTGTCATCCACTGATCCGGCGATGTTCTTCAGGCCGATCGTTTCGAGAAGCAGCTGGGGTGCGCCCGTTCCGGCACCCACGTACGGGGTGGTGGTGCCGGACGAGTACCAGAGCGCCGACAGCCCGCGGGCGTCCGGCGTGATACCGGCGAGCTGCTGCTCCTGCGACGCCAGGACCGCGTCCGCCGCATCCCTGGCGTCGAAGAAGTAACCAGCCTGCTCGATCTCATCGAATATGAGGTCGAAGGTGATCTTGTCGGGCTGGTACTCGCCCTTGCACGCGCTGGGCGAGACGTAAGTGCCGATATCGAGCTTCGCCAGGTCGTCGCGTTCGCCCGCCGTCTCGGCGGTGAAATTCGACTCCCAGCCACCGTAGATGAAATCGGGTCCGAGCTCGAGCACGGCCTCCTGGCTGGGCGCGAAGTCGGAGATGACCGGAATTCCTGCGGCAGCGTCGGCCCACTCCTCAGGTACGGGGCCGTCCTGGAAGGCGGTGCCGATGATGGTATCGCCGAGACCGAGCGCGAGCAGCATCTCTGTCGCCGTGGACTTGATCGTCAGGACACGTTCCGTCCGGAAGTCGCCCACGGGGATCACGAAGCCGCAGTTGTCCATGACCTCGGCGGCGTCGGGTTCGGTCGGCGGGCCGGCGGCAGTGGACGCGCACCCGGCGAGAAGCAGTGTCGCGGCGAAGAGAGGAACGAGGGATCTGGTTGGCACGGGAGCCTCCGAGCGTCGGTGGGGAATCCGCTCGTGCAAGCGCCGAGGGAGACCAGCCGCCCCAGATCCGGGGACGCACTCCACACCACAACCGGTGCAGGGGTCCCCGCCAGTGTACCGGCCCGGTGATCGAGCTGCCCACCCGGTGATCGAGCTACCGACTCGGTGATCGAGCTACCCACTCGGTGATCGAGCTACCCACCCGGTGATCGAGCTTGTCGAGATCTCAGCCGTCGTTCTCGAATTCAGCGCGCTTCGCGCGCGGCTTTCGCGACGACCCGCCGGTTCGCAGACATCGACATGAAGACACTCTGCATCGCCATGAGGACGCGATAGACCCGCCCCGGGTAGACCACGGCCGCACCCCGATGCAGCCCAGCGAGCGCGGCGGCGGCGCAGGCGTCTGCGCTCATACGCAGTGCCTTGCCGAAACCCGAGGTGGCGGGCGGTTTGCCGGCGACGGCGTCGAACTCGGTGGCAACAGGTCCCGGGCAGACTTCGGTGACGGTCACGCCGGCACTTGCGACCTCGGCCCGCAGGCTCTGCGTCAGCGCGTGGACGTAGTGTTTGCTGGCGGTGTAGCCGGCCTGGAGCGGCATGAGAGTGAGACCCGCACCCGATCCGATGACGAGCACCGCACCGCTCCGGCGCTTGGTCATTCCGGGGACGACAGCTCGCAGCAGCTCGGTCGTGGCCGTGACGTTCACGGAGATGATCCGGCGGAGCGCCGCAGGGTCGGTGCGCTCGAAGAGCCCGTCGTGGCCGACGCCGGCGTTCGCGACGAGCAGGTCGATCGCGGGCAGGTCCGCGCCGAGGCGAGCAACGAGGGCGTCGACCTCCTGCTGCTCGGCGAGGTCGCACGTCACGACGTCGACGGTCAGCGCCGGGTGTCGTGCTCTCAGCTCGGAGGCCAGGCTCTCAAGAGCCTCGCGGCGACGCGCCACGAGCACGAGTCGACCGGCCGTGGGAGCCAGCCGAACCGCGAGGGCTCGCCCGATCCCGGCGGACGCGCCGGTAACGAGGACGTTGGCATGGGAAGGGACGCGCGACGAGGTCATGGGGATCCTTCGGGCTGGGAGGCAATTATCGCAGATCCCGTCGGCGAGTTGCGCTAGTCGAGGTGGGCTGCTGCCGCCTGCTCGACCGAAGCGGTCAGTGCGAGAAGCGTGGGGGAGCTGAGGTTCCATGCCTGCCAGCGAAGCGGCACGTCGATCGCGAAATCGGGATCGAGGGCGACCAGCTGACCTGAGGCCTCCAGTTCGCGGGTCTGCAGGGTCGGCAGCATCCCCCAGCCGAAACCGAGGCGCACGGCGTGCACGAACTCGTTCGACCCCGGAATCCAGTGGCGCGGCGGGGACAGGAGCGTGCGTGAACGGGTGCGCAGATACTGGTCCTGCAGATCGTCTTTGCGGTCGAACACCACGACGGGGGCATGCGCGAGCGCTGTCGTGGTCGGGCCGTCGGGAAACCACCGGTCACGGAACGCCGGACTCGCCATTGGTCGGTACCGCATCCGACCCAGTTCACGACTGATGCAGCCCTGCACCGTTTCGGCGGAAGAGGTTACGGCGGCAATCGCCGTGCCATCGCGCAGCGATTGGATCGAGTGGGCTTCGTCTTCGCGGAAGACCTCGAGCAGCACTCCGTGCTCGGCGACCATGATGGCGAGAGCCGGCATCATCCAGGTGGCGAGCGAGTCCGCGTTGACGACGATGGGGATTCGCACCCCGCTGCCCTCCACCGTCTCGGACAGCTCCGTCAACGCATCCGCTTCGAGCAGTGCGACCTGTCGTGCGAGCCGCTGCACGATGGCACCGGCCTCGGTGACGGTTGCGGGCTTGCTGCGTGTCAGCAGCACGCCGCCGACGCTCGTCTCCAGCGCCTTGATTCGCTGGCTGATCGCAGACGGCGTCACGCGCAGCTGTCGCGCCGCCGCGTCGAAGGTTCCCTGCTCGAGAACCGCGAGGAACGCGCGGAGTTGATCAAGCTGCAATGCCATTAGCTCTCCTTATGGTTGGTAAGAAACTTTAGCTGGAGTTTGGAGAACGAGGCACCTAGCTTTGACCCATGCACGGTCTCGAGTTCACCACCGCCCTCGCCGGCTTCGGCCTGGGCATCTCCCTCATCGCGGCCATCGGCGCCCAGAACGCGTTCGTGCTGCGACAGGGGCTGCGGCGGGAGTGGGTGCTGCCGGTGGTGCTGATCTGCGCTCTCTCCGACGCGGTACTCATCGTGCTCGGCATCGCGGGAATCGGTGTTGTGATCGAGCAGGTGCCGATGGCAGTGGTCGTCATCCGCTGGGCGGGAGCGATCTTCCTGTTCGGGTACGGCCTGTTTGCGGCGCGAAGAGCCTTCCAGCAACGCCGGCTCGAGGCGGATGAACGGAAGGGGGCCGGTTCCCTCCCCACCGTGATCGCCACCACTCTTGCGCTCACCTGGCTGAACCCCCACGTGTACCTCGATACGGTGCTGCTCCTCGGCTCAGTCGCGACCAGTCACGGGGACGAGGGGCGCTGGTTCTTCGGCGCGGGGGCCGTGCTTGCCAGCATCGTGTGGTTCGCGGGTCTCGGCTTCGGAGCCCGGCTGCTCAGCCGGGTGTTCGCCCGGCCGATCGCGTGGCGCATCCTCGACGGCATCATTGCGCTCATCATGTTCGCGTTGGCGGTGCAGCTCGTGCTTGGCGCCTGACCCGTCAGGCGCGGGCGGCCGCGGCCAGGTGCTCCGCCACCGACCCGAAGTCGTCGCGCACAAGACCGGCGGTGACGCGGATGTACTGCTCGCCCGCGCTCGCCAGAAAGGCAGTCCCCGCCGCCACGCGAATGCCGGCTGCGGCCAGTTGGACGACCGCGTTCCTCTCGTCGTCGACGGGCATCCACAGGTTGATCCCGTCGGGCATGCGGATGTCGAAGTCGTTGCGCGCGAGCGCGGTCGTCAGCGCGCGCTGCCGTGCCCGGTAGACGCGCCGCGCGTCGCTCACCTCCGCGATTGTGGTGGCGTCGGTGAGCAGGTCGTGCAGGATGTGCTGCAGCATCCGGGAGGTCCAGCCGGGGCCGAGGATGCGGCGGGCGACGATGCGGTCGACGAGCTCAACCGGCCCCCCGACCGCCGCAATGCGCAGGTCGGGCCCGTGGCTCTTCGAATAGCTGCGGATGTGCAGCACGCGATCAGGCAGATAGGTTCCCAGGCTCACGTCGCCACTCGTCGAGATTTCGCCCGAGTGGTCGTCCTCGATCACCAGAACCTGGTCGGCACGATGGCTGGAGCGGATGACGCGGGCGAGCTCCTTCGCCCTGGCGGCGTTCATCGACACCCCCGCGGGGTTTTGGGTGCGTGGCTGCAACACGATCGCGGCGGGGGAGCGCTTGAGAGCGTCGGCAAGCAGGTCCGGTCGCATCCCGTGTTCGTCGAGCCCGACCGGCAACTTCTCGATTCCGTAATGCTCGAGGAGGTCGAAGATGGGCGGAAACCCGGGATTCTCGACGACGACCCTGTCGCCGAAGCGCAGGATCAGGTCGAGGGTGCGGGAGATGGCATCCATTGCACCGTCGACAACTGTGATCGCGCCCGGCTCGAACGGCCACGACTCAAGGAGCACGGATGCCAGTTCTGGCAGCACGGGAACCTCGAGATAACTTGCCGTGGATGCCCGGCTCGAGACCCGCGACAGCGCCGGTTCGAGGCTCGGCAGAAGGTCCGGATCGGGTGTTCCGCTCGACAGATCGAGCCGCGCGACCGGCTGCCCGGCGAGGTTGCGCGAGCGGGGCGGAAGCCACGCGGTGCGTTCGGGGCGAACGAAGGAGCCGCTGCGCCCCCGGGAGACGATGAGGCCGACGCCGGCGAGCGCCTGCCAGGCGTGGCTGACGGTCGCGGGGCTGACGCCGAGGTCGGCGGCAAGTTCGCGAACGGTCGGCAGACGATCACCCGGGGCCAGGTCGCCCGAGGTGATGAGGCGCGCGATCGCTGCCGCGATGCCACTCGGCGAGGGCTCTTCGACAGAAAGGGCTACCGACTTCACGAGAACCCCCGTAGGTTTTACGGCAACGTCTTAAACGGAAACAAAAGGGAAATGTTTACGACGAATAATAACAAAACGTAGTTCTTCTGGAGGTATTCCGATGGCAATTGTTCGAGCCGCTCTCACCCAGGCAACCTGGACCGGTGACAAGGAGTCGATGATCGCCAAGCACGAGCAGTTCGCGCGCGACGCGGCCGCGCAGGGTGCGCAGGTGATCTGCTTCCAGGAGTTGTTCTACGGGCCGTACTTCGGCATCATCCAGGACGCCAAGTACTACGAGTACGCCGAGAGCGTGCCCGGCCCGACGACGGAGCGATTCCAGGCGCTCGCCAAAGAACTGGGCCTGGTGATCGTGCTTCCGGTGTACGAGGTCGAGCACACGGGTGTGTACTACAACACTGCCGCGGTGATCGACTCAGACGGCAGCTACCTCGGCAAGTACCGCAAGCATCACATCCCGAACCTGCCGCAGTTCTGGGAGAAGTTCTACTTTCGTCCCGGCAACCTCGGCTACCCCGTTTTCGACACCACGGCCGGCAAGATCGGCGTGTACATCTGCTACGACCGCCACTTCCCGGAGGGTTGGCGCGAGCTCGGCATCAACGGCGCCGAAATCGTGTTCAACCCGTCGGCAACCAAGCCGGGCCTGTCGAACCGCCTCTGGGAGCTCGAGCAGCCAGCGGCGGCCGCAGCGAACCAGTACTACATCGGCGCGAACAACCGCATCGGCAATGAGAGTGGCGAGTTCGGCGACGACGCCGTGACCTTCTACGGATCGAGCTACTTCGTCGACCCGCGCGGCAACTACGTCGGAGATGTCGCGAGCGAGGACACCGACGAGATCGTCATTCGCGACCTCGACCTGGACCTGCTGCGGGAGGTGCGCAACTCCTGGCAGTTCTACCGGGATCGCCGGCCCGACTCCTACAAGGCGACGGTCGCGCCGTGACAACAACCTTGATCAAGAACGGCACGGTTGTCACCGCGACCGGTCGCAGTGAAGCGGATGTGCTGGTCGACGGCGAGCAGATTGTCGCCGTTCTCGCCCCCGGCTCCGTTCTCCTCGGGAACGATCTCGCGGCATCCGCTGACACCGTCATCGACGCCACGGGAAAGTATGTGATCCCCGGCGGTGTCGACGCACACACCCACATGGAGTTGCCGTTCGGCGGAACCGCCGCGTCCGACACCTTCGAAACCGGCACGCGGGCGGCGGCGTGGGGCGGCACGACGACGATCATCGACTTCGCGGTTCAGAGCTACGGCCAGCGAGTTATGGACGGGCTCGAGGCGTGGCACAACAAGGCGCGCGACAACTGTGCGATCGACTACGGCTTTCACCAGATCATCGGCGACGTGAACAAGGATTCGCTCGAGGCCATGGATGGGCTGCTCAAGGAGGGTGTGTCGAGCTACAAGCTCTTCATGGCCTACCCCGGTGTCTTCTACAGCGATGACGCGCAGATCCTGCGGGCGATGCAGAAGTCGGCCGAGACCGGTCTTATGACGATGATGCACGCCGAGAACGGTCCCGCGATCGACGTGCTCGTGGAGCAGCTGCTTGCCCAGGGCAAGACCGACCCGTACTACCACGGCGTTGCGCGCGCGTGGCAGATGGAGGAGGAGGCCACCCATCGGGCGATCATGCTCGCCAACCTCACCGGTGCGCCGCTGTACGTCGTGCACGTGAGCGCCAAGCAGGCGGTCGAGCAACTGGCTGCGGCGCGCGACATCGGGCAGAACGTTTTCGGCGAGACCTGCCCGCAGTACCTCTACCTCTCACTCGAGGAGCAACTGGGGGCGCCCGGTTTCGAAGGTGCAAAGTGGGTGTGTTCGACTCCACTGCGATCGAAGGCCGAAGGCCATCAGGCGCACATGTGGCAGAGCCTGCGCACCAACGACATCCAAATGGTGTCGACCGACCACTGCCCGTTCTGCATGAAAGACCAGAAAGAGCTCGGGCTCGGAAACTTCTCGAAGATTCCCAACGGCATCGGCAGCGTCGAACACCGCATGGACCTGCTCTACCAGGGCGTTGTCGACAAGCAGATCTCGCTCGAGCGCTGGGTCGAGATCACCTCGACGACCCCCGCGCGGATGTTCGGGCTGTACGGCAGGAAGGGTGTGATCCAGCCGGGAGCGGATGCCGACATCGTCGTCTACGACCCCAACGGGCACACCTCGATCGGGTACGAGAAGACCCACCACATGAATATGGATCACTCGGCATGGGAGGGCTTCGAGATCGACGGTCACGTCGACACCGTGCTCTCGCGAGGCAAGGTGATTGTCGACAACAACGAGTATCTGGGCGCCAAGGGAGACGGCCAGTACCTCAAGCGCGGTCTCAGCCAGTATTTGATCTAGCGGTCGGTGGTCGAATCTCGACAAGCTCGATCACCGGTCGAGACCGGATCTCGACAAGCTCGATCACGGTCGAGACGGATCTCGACAAGCTCGATCACCGGATCTCGACAAGCTCGATCACCGGATCTCGACAAGCTCGATTCCCCGATAGAACGGAACCACAGCATGGATTTCGGAGCAGTACTCCAAACCAACCCGCCGGCGAGCCGCACGGTGCACCTCGCGAAGCTCGCCGAGCAGTACGGGTTCAGCCACGTCTGGACCTTTGACTCGCACCTGCTCTGGCAGGAGCCGTACGTCATCTACAGCCAGATCCTTAGCCAAACCAAGCGCGTGATCGTCGGCCCCATGGTCACCAATCCGGCGACCCGTGACTGGACGGTCACGGCATCCACTTACGCCACCCTGAACGAGATGTACGGCAACCGCACAATCTGCGGCATCGGCCGCGGTGACTCGGCGGTGCGCGTGACGAACGGGGCACCGACGACGCTCAAGACCCTCAGGGAGTCAATCCACGTCATCCGCGAACTCGCGAACTCGCGGCCGGTTGAGTACAACGGGGCGCAACTGCAGTTCCCGTGGAGCACCGGCTCGACCCTCGACATCTGGGTCGCTGCGTACGGCCCGCTCGCCCTGAAACTCACGGGCGAGGTGGGCGACGGCTTCATTCTCCAGTTGGCCGACCTCGATATTGCCAAGTGGATGATCCAGACCGTGCGTGATGCGGCGGACAACGCCGGTCGCGACCCGATGTCGATCAAGTTCTGCGTCGCGGCCCCCATGTACATCGGCGACGATTGGCAGCACATGCGCGACCAGTGCCGCTGGTTCGGCGGGATGGTCGGCAACCACGTCGCCGACATCGTGTCGAAGTACGGGACTGACCCTTCGACAGGCTCAGGCACCGATTCCGGCATTCCGAAGGCGCTCACCGACTACATCGCCGGGCGGCAGGGCTACGACTACAACACCCACGGCAAGGCGGGTAACGACCACGTTGATTTCGTGCCGGATGAGATCGTCGACCGGTTCTGCATTCTCGGCAGCGCGAGTGAGCACATCGAGAAGCTCGAAGCGCTGAAGGCGCTCGGTGTCGACCAGTTCGCCGGATACGTCCAGCACGACAACAAGGAAGAAACCCTGCGCGTGTACGGCGAAACCGTCATACCCGCCCTCAAGGACAGCATCACGGCCAAGGCATGACAGCAGAGTCCATCCGCCCAACCACGCGCCGCCGACCGGTCGACGCGGTCACCTGGCTGAAGCGCGTCGGCCTCGGGTTCGGAGGGCTGGCGATCGTCGTCGCCATCTGGGAGCTCTACAAACTCCTCGCCCCCGCCGAGGGCGTGATAGTGGCAGGCGTGCGGGTGTTGCCGCGAACGACCGACCTGGCGATGCCGCACGTGTGGGAGATGGTGGCCCGCCTCGCCGAACCGGTCACGCGGGCGAGCGGCGCGAATCCGCTGTGGCTGGATGTAGCGACCGCCGCAGCCTTCAGCCTGGGAATCGCGGCCGTCGGCTGGTTGGTCGGGCTCATCGTCGGCGTGGGCCTCGCGCTCATCATGCAGCGCTCGCGGCTCGCAGAGTGGGGACTGCTGCCGTGGATCATCCTCAGCCAGACGGTGCCGCTCATCGCCCTCGCTCCCGTCGTGCGCAGCTGGGGTGCCCGAATCGAACTCGGTGCCTTCCAATGGGAGGACTGGATGTCGGTGGCTCTGATCGCCTCATACCTCGCGTTCTTCCCGATCGCCGTCGGAGCCCTCCGTGGCCTCCAGTCACCCGACACCATCCACACCGAACTCATGCACAGTTACGCCGCCGGGTGGTGGACGACCCTCGTGAAGCTGAGGCTGCCGGCATCCATTCCCTACCTCCTTCCGGCGCTGCGCCTCGCTGCCGCCAACGCCGTCATCGGCGCGGTCGTCGCCGAAGTCTCCACCGGGCTGCGGGGCGGCATCGGCCGCATCATCATCCAGTACGCCGGCCAGGCGAGCGGCGACCCGGCGAAAGCCTGGGGCCCCATCTTCGGTGCGATACTGCTCGGACTTGTCGCTGCGGGCTCAGTCGCCCTCATCGGCGGAACACTCAAACGCTATCGACGGGCGGAGGTCAATTCGTGACCGGCAAGAAGCAAACTCCTGCTGTACAGGTGAGCGGGGTGTCCAAGATTTTCGAGACCGGCGACGGCACCGTCGTGGCGCTCGAGAACATCGACCTCACCGTGGAGGCCGGCGAATTCATCTCGCTCATCGGGCCATCCGGTTGCGGCAAGAGCACCCTGCTGAGGCTCATCGGCGACCTCGACACGGCAACCAGCGGCACGGTCGCCGTGTTCGGCAAGCCAGCCAGGCAGGCGCGGATCGATCAGGACTACGGAATCGCGTTCCAGCAGGCGGGGCTGCTGCCGTGGCGCACCGTCAGGGGCAACATCGAGCTTCCGCTCGAGGTGCACGGCGTCGGGTCGAAGGAGCGCCGAGCCCGTGCGGCGGAGCTCATCGACCTCGTGGGTCTCGGCGACTTCGCCAACAAGCATCCGGACCAGCTCTCCGGTGGCATGCAGCAGCGCGTCGCCATCGCGCGCGCGCTCGCCGAGCGACCGGCCCTGCTGCTCATGGATGAGCCATTCGGTGCACTCGACGAGATGACACGCGAGTACATGCAGACCGAGCTCGTGCGCATCTGCGCCGAGACGAAAGCGGCCGTCGTATTCGTCACCCACTCCATCCCGGAGGCGGTGTTCCTCTCCGACCGGGTTGCCGTGATGTCGCCACGCCCCGGACGCATCGACAAGGTCGTGCCCATGCTGCTCGGCTCCACCTCCGCGCGCGCGGATGACCTGCGTGAGGATGTGACGTTCTTCGAAATGGTCACGGCCGTGCGTGAAGTACTGCACGCGGGCAAGGCCGCGCCGAAGGGAGTCGAGACGCGATGAACCTCACGGGCAATGCGAGCACGATGCGAATCGTCGCGCCCATCGTGTTCGGCGTGCTCGTGCTCGTGCTGTGGCAGGTGTTCGTGACCGTCGCCAACGTGTCTGCGTACCTCCTGCCGAGCCCACTCGCGATCGGGGAGCAGATCGTCGAGTTCGCTCCCTCGCTCATCAGCGCATCGGGAATCACCGGGCTCAACGCCCTCCTCGGGCTGCTCGTCGGCTCCATCATCGGAATCCTCGGCGCCCTGCTCGCCTCGTTCAGCCGCATCATCGACCAGCTCTCCGCCCCCCTCGTCGCGGCGCTCGCGGTCATCCCCATCGTGTCGGTCGCGCCCGTGCTCAACAACATGTTCGGCGCGGACACCCAGTTCTCCCGACAGGCGATCGCGGCGATCGCCTCCTTCGTGCCCGTCTTCATCAAGACGCTTCGGGGGCTGCGGCAGACCCGTCCCGTTCACCGGGACCTCATGAAGGTGTACGCGGCATCCGCACCGCAGGTCATGCGCACGGTGACGATACCGACAGCCATGCCGTTCATCTTCACGGGCATCCGCATCGCCTCCTCGCTCGCCGTCATCTCCGCGCTCGTCGCCGAATACTTCGGCGGCCCGCGCGGAGGACTCGGCGCCCTCATCTCGACGGCCGCCGCGAGCAGCGCATACGCGCGCGCGTGGGCATACGTCTTCGGCGCGATCATCCTCGGTCTCGTCTTCTTTCTCGCGACGCTCGCTGCTGAACGTCTCGCCACCAGCCCCCACCAGAGAAATTGAAAGGACCCATCATGAAACACAGCAGAAGGCACTACCTGTCGGTAGTCGCCCTGGGCGCAAGTGCCGCGCTCTTCCTCGCCGGTTGCGCCCCGACCGGATCGCCGGAGCCCGAACCGGGCGACGACGCACTGACCCAGGTGAAGCTGCAGCTGCAGTGGCTGCCGCAGGGCCAGTTCGCCGGCTACTTCGCCGCCCAGTCTGAAGGCTTCTTCGAAGAGGAGGGCCTCGAGGTCGAGATCATCGAGAGCGGTGGCGACATCGTTCCGCAGGATGCCCTCGCCAACGGCCAGGTCGACTACGCGATCGCCTGGGTGCCGAAGGTGCTCGGATCGATCGAAGCCGGCGCCAACATCACCAACATCGCCCAGATCTTCCAGCGCTCCGGCACCCTCCAGGTCGCCTGGGCCGACTCTGGCATCAGCTCCGTCTCCGACTTCGCGGGACAGCGCGTCGGAAGCTGGGGCTACGGCAACGAGTGGGAGATCTTCGCCTCCATGGCCGAGAACGGCGTCGACGCGTCATCCGTCGACATCATCACGCAGGACTTCAACATGACCGCCTTCCTGCAGGGCGACATCGATGTGGCCCAGGCGATGACGTACAACGAGTACGCGCAACTGCTCGAAGCGGAGAACCCGGACACCGGTGAGCTCTACACGGCCGACGACTTCACCGTCATCGACTACAACGAGGCCGGCGGCGCGATGCTGCAGGATGCCATCTGGGCTGACGCCGACCGCCTCGCGAACGACACCGAGTACCAGGAGACGACCGTTTCGTTCCTCAAAGCCGTCATCAAGGGCTGGGCATTCGCACGCGACAACGCGCAGGCCGCCGCCGACATCGTCGGCAACGCCGGATCCAACTGGGGCCCGAGCCACGAGTTGTGGATGGTCAACGAGACCAACAAGCTCATCTGGCCGTCGCCGAACGGAATCGGAATGCTCGACGAAGCTGCCTGGCAGACCACGGTCGATCTCGCTCTCGCGACCGTCAACGGCGAAGGTGCGCAGATCATCCAGTCACCGCCGCCCGCGACCGCATACTCCATGGAGTGGATGCAGCGAGCACTCGACGAGGTCGAAGCCGAAGGCATCGATGTGACAGGGGTGGGCTACCAGCCGCTCAACGTCACGCTCGAACCCGGCGGCAACTAACTCCACTGAAACGGGTGCGGAGGTCGGGCAACCGGCCTCCGCACCACCCACGTAAGGAACACCATGAACGACCTCAATCCCGCCGACGGCCAGCGCGCCTACGACCTCGACCGCGCGCACGTCTTCCACTCCTGGAGTGCGCAAGCCACGCTTCATCCACTTGTCATCGCGGGCGGGTCGGGCAGCACCGTCTGGGACTTCGACGGCAACAGCTACCTCGACTTCTCCAGCCAGCTCGTCAACACCAACGTCGGCCACCAGCACGCGGCCGTCGTGGATGCCATCAAGAGGCAGGCAGACATCCTCACCACCGTCGCGCCGCCCCACGCCAATCTCGCGCGCGGCGAAGCGGCAGCGCGGATTCTGGCACGCGCGGGTACGGAGTTCAGCAAGGTGTTCTTCACCAACGGCGGGGCGGATGCCAACGAGAACGCCATCAGGATGGCCCGCCTCGTGACCGGTCGCGACAAGGTGCTCTCGACCTATCGCAGCTACCACGGCAACACCGGTGCTGCCGTCGTCGCGACGGGCGACTGGCGTCGGGTGCCGAACGAGTACGCGCGCGGGCACGTGCACTTCTTCGGGCCGTTCGCCTACCGCAGCGAGTTCTGGTCGACCTCACCGGAGCAGGAGTCCGAGCGCGCCCTGCAGCACCTGCGGCGCGTCATCGAGTCGGAGGGGCCGGCGTCGATCGCCGCCATCCTGCTCGAGACCGTGCCGGGAACCGCGGGCGTGCTCGTGCCGCCGCCCGGCTACCTCGAAGGGGTGCGGGCGCTCTGCGACACATACGGCATCAAGCTCATCTTCGACGAAGTCATGTGCGGTTTCGGTCGCACGGGGGAGTGGTTCGCCTTCCACGGGTTCGGCGTCGTGCCCGACCTCATCACCTTCGCGAAGGGCGTCAACTCGGGGTACATCCCCGTGGGTGGCGTCGTCATCCCGGAGGCGATCGCGTCCGAGTTCGATGAGCGCGTGTTCCCCGGCGGGCTGACCTACTCCGGGCATCCGCTCGCCGCGGCATCCATCGTGGGCGCCCTCGACGCGATGGAAGCCGAGGGCATCGTCGACAACGCTCGGATGATCGGCCGCGATCACCTCGCGGCCGGGCTCACTGCGCTGGCCGACAAGCACGCGATGATCGGGGAGGTGCGCGGGCTGGGAGTCTTCTGGGCGCTCGACCTCGTCACCGACCCCGGCACCCGCGAACCCGTGCCCGCCGCAACCATCGGCGCGCTCAAGAAGGAGCTGATGTCCAGGGGCCTGCTTCCGTTCGCGGCGGACAACCGCATCCACGTGGTCCCGCCCTGTATTGTGACCCCGGATGAGGTCGCGCGCGCCCTCGAAATCTACGACGAGGCGTTCGCGGCGGTGGCGGGTTAGCGCCTCCGCGCATGTACCAAATGAAGGCAATTCGCGCCGCGCTGTCTATCCAGCGGCTGGGGCTTGACAAGATCGGGCCGATTGCCTGCATTTGGTACAACTGGACATGCACAGCACAGCGGATGCCGTGCCGCGTCACGTAGAATCGTCGGCTGTGCCAAAGTTCACCCAAACCCCTTACACCGTGTCGGTGCTTGACCTCATCCACCGCCCCGGTGAGATGCGCGAGCGCACCCTCAAGCTCGTGGAGCCTGAGGGGTACGGCAACGCGGTCATCGGTGTTCGCGAAGGCGCGGAGCTGAGCATCCACTTGCGCCTGGAGTCCCTTCACGACGGGATTCTTGTCACGGGCGAAGTCGACGCGGTCGTCGAAGGGGAGTGCGTTCGCTGCCTCACCGAGGTGCGAAAGAACGTCGAGGTCGAATTCCAGGAGCTTTTCGCGTATTCTTTCGACGAAGCTTTTGACTACGCGGTTCACGATGATCACGTGAATCTTGAACCGCTGGTCAGGGATGCGGTAGTGCTGGCACTGCCGTTCCAACCGGTCTGCCAGGAAGATTGCCCTGGTCTGTGTCCCGAATGCGGGGTGCGGCTCCTCGACAATCCGGGCCATGAGCATGAAGCACCGATCGACGCTCGATGGGGGGCGCTCGCGGGCCTGGCCGAAGACATCACTAAGAGACGAGAAGGAATAACCATGGCTGTACCCAAGCGCAAGATGTCGCGCGCGAGCACGCGCATGCGTCGCGCACAGTGGAAGGCGACCCCGCCTACCCTCGTGAAGACCATCGAGAACGGCAAGACCACTTACAGCCTTCCGCACCGCGCGAAGGTCGTTGAGGACTCGACCGGCAACCCCTGTACATGGAGTACAAGGGCCGCAAGGTCGCGGACATCTGATCCCGTCCTGACGAATGTCTGAGTCGAAGTCGCCGGGAGACCTGGCGACAACACTCGGTGTGCGGGTCACGCCCGAGCTGCTCGAACAGGCACTCACCCACCGCTCGTACGCGTACGAGAATGGTGGCCTGCCCCACAACGAGCGCCTCGAGTTCCTTGGCGACTCCATCCTCGGGCAGGCTGTGACGGTCATGCTGTACCGGGAGAACCCTGGCCTCGACGAAGGCGAGCTTGCCAAAATGCGCGCCAGCCTGGTTTCGAGTGTGGCGCTCGCGGAGGTGGCGCGCGCGATCGGGCTCGGTGAGCACATCCGGCTCGGACGCGGCGAAGAACTGACGGGCGGCAGCGACAAGTCGTCCATTCTCGCCGACACGGTCGAAGCCCTCATCGGTGCCGTCTACCTCGACTGCGGCCCGGACGACGCGACTGACGTCGTGCTCCGCCTCATCCGTCCGCTCATGGAGAACCCCGACCGGTTCGGGGCGGCGATGGACCCCAAGACGAGCCTGCAGGAACTCGCCGCTCGCCTCGGCAAAGGGGTTCCGCAGTACACGCTGACCGACAGTGGCCCCGACCATTCGAAGCGTTTCCACGCGGTTGTGTCCATCGGCGGCGCTGTCGTCTCAAGCGGCGACGGGTCGAGCAAGAAGTTCGCCGAGATGGCCGCAGCCCTTGAGGCGTGGTCGGCGCTTGAGCAGGCGAACCCGGAATCCTGACGGCGCGTGCCTGAACTGCCCGAGGTCGAGGTGGTCCGCGCGGGGCTCGGCCCCGGCGATCAGCGGCGCGACCGTGTCATCCGTCACCGTGTTCGACGAGCGCTCCTTACGCCGCCACGACGGCCCGAGCGAGGACTTCATCGACCGGCTCACCGGCAGTCGCTTCCTGAGTGCACAGCGCCGCGGCAAGTTCCTCTGGCTCCCCCTCGCCCTTTCGGAAACTCAGGAAACGAGACACAGCGCACCCGTTACGCGCCGCGAATCAGGTAGGGCGGATGCCCCAACTCCTGAATTTCCGAAAGCAGCCCTCGTGGTGCACCTCGGGATGAGCGGGCAGGTCCTGCTGCGCGACCGGACGGCGGATGACCGGCTCACCCGAATCCGCATCGATATCGAGCATCCCGACCACGGGCCGCTGCGGCTCAACTTCGTCGACCAGCGCATCTTCGGGTCGATGGCCATCGACCAGTTGCAACCGACCGCGGATGTGCCTGGCGGGAGCGTGCCCCGCCAGGTCGCGCACATCGCCCGGGACCCGCTCGACGAACACTTCGACGACAATGTCTTCCTCCGGGCGCTGGCCCGTCGCAACACCGGTATCAAGCGCGCGCTGCTCGATCAGACGCTCATCAGCGGAATCGGCAACATCTACGCCGACGAGTCGCTGTGGGCTGCGCGCATCCACTACGACCAGCCGGCGGCGACACTCAGCAGGCCACGCGCGAAGACGCTGCTGGCCGAGGTGCGCCTCGTACTCGCGAAGGCTCTCGCGGAGGGCGGCACGAGCTTCGACACCCAGTACCTCAACGTCAACGGGGAGTCCGGCTACTTCTCGCACTCACTCAACGCGTACGGGCAGCAGGGTCGCGACGTGCCCCCGGTGCGGGCGCCCGATCGTGCGCGAGCAGTTCATGAACCGGGGCTCGCACTTCTGCCGCTTCTGCCAGCGCCTGCGGCTTGGCTGATTCGATAATCAGCGCTGAGGTTTGTCATCCGCGCGGCGGTTAGAACCTCCGCGCGGACAACAAACCTCAGCGCCGTCGAGAATGACGGCGCTAGAGCGGCTTCTGCCACGCACCCTCGTAGCAGATCGGCACGAAGCCGACCGACTCGTTCACCGAGAGCATGTGACGGTTCTCCTCCGCATTGAACGTGATGATCGCGGGATGCCCGGGCCGTTCCTGCTGCAACTGGATGAGGTTGGCCACCTTCAGGAGCATGCCCAGTCGGTGGCCGCGATGCTCCTTGATAACAATGGTGTCTTCCTGGCTCGCCGGGCGTGAAGTCTCGACCGGGGTGGTGAGACCCGTGAACCCGACGAGGTGTCCGCTGGGCAGGTGTTCGACCGCGGCGAAGATTTCGGTTCGCGGACTGGCCGCGTGCCTCTCCTCGTACTCGAGCACGCGCTCGACTGTCCACGGGTCTTCCGGTTCCTCGAGCCCGGCACTGGGGGCATCCGTGCTCATTCGCGTGAGCAGCATGGCGATGTCTTCGCGCCACCGCTCAGGGGTGTTGCCGACCCAGGTGTGCACGGCGTAATCCGGTCCCGCCGCCGCAGACGCTTCCGCGAAGCGGGACTGCAGCAGGGTGTCGTCGACGGGCAGCGCGAGCCGACTGCCCCGCTCGACCTGTTCGAGCACATAGCCGCGCCCCAGGAGGAACTGCACTTCCCCATTCGCGAGGGGCACGGACCCGAATCCGGTGGGGGAGGGCACGCGGTCGCCGGGCGCATCCTTCGACACGGCGTAGGCGATGAGCTTCGAGACGCCCTGCTCCTGGGCGGATGCCTCCAATCGGTCGGAGAGCGCACCGCCGATTCCGCTCCGCCGGTAGTCGGGATGCACCTGTATCTGTATCCAACCGACCCCGGATTCGCTCTGCGGTCGGGTCTCGATGATCCCGCGCGCGACGAGCCGACCATCGACCCTTGCGCCGAACATCACTTTGGGCTCGTACTCCATGTCGAGCCAGCCGGGCAACAATTCTTCCGCGGTGTAGGCGAACTCGTCGCTGCCGTAGCCGTCGGCTTCGACCGCGTTCCGCACGTCGACGGTCGCGATGAAGTCCGCGGCGTTGTCGTCGGCGAGGCTCGCGGGTACGACTATTTCCTCGATCGTGTACTCGCCCATTGCTCCGTCTTCCGGGTTACCAGTGCCGCAGTGAGCAGCCGTTCAGACTACAACCGGACCACCGCGTGGTGGATAACGATTGTCAAACAGGAGCAAGCGCTGCCGCGATGGCATCCGCCGCGAGTGCTGCCGCATTCATTGAGCGGATGCGCGCCCCCAGCTCTCCCGCGCGTCGCGAGTACGCCGGGTCATCCAGTACCTGCTGCACGGCGGATGCGATGACTGTATGTGGTGCCTTCATCGGAAGGCGGATGCCCGCCCCGGTGAAGTCGACCGCGCCCGCCACCATCGGCTGGTCGATCGTGGCATGGAGCGGCAGCATCACGAGGGGAAGCCCATGGCTGAGGGCGCGCATCGTCGTGCCGTGGCCGCCGTGCCCGACCACCAGTCGGGCGCGTGCCATCGCCTCATCATGCGGAAGGTAGTCGTGTACTTCAGTGCCGTCGGGGATCCGCAAGCCTGTCGCAGCGATGGCCGGTCCGGTCGTGACGATCGCTGTGACAGGGAGGGTCGCGAGAGCATCCAGCACGTTCTGGAGCACCTTCTCCTGGCCGGCCATCTTCGTCGTGCTGAGGCTCACCAGAATCTCGGTGCCTGCGCTCGGATTCTCGACCGGTGGCACGAGCGGCCCGATCCACTGGCGGTTGCCGTGTTTGCGTCCGGAGGCGGCATCCAGTTCGGGCAGGGCGGTCACGAGCACTAGCGTCGCCTGGTCCCACAGCCTGATCGCCTTGAGCCCCCGTCGCAGTCCGAAGAGGACGATTGGTCCCCGGGCCCAGCCTTCGAAGAAGTCCAGGAACGAGTGCACGAGGGCGACGTTCGGAACCCCGGCGCGCTGCACCGCCTGCAGGACCCCGAGCAGCATGCAGTCGGCGACGACATAGTCGACCGGTCGCGCTGTGATGGATGCGACGACATCGTCGCCGAGGCGATGGTCGACCCACATGGCGAAGTAGGCGACAACGTTGGTGTCGTCCGCGCCGCGCCACTGCCGCCCGCTCGCGTACGGCTCGAACTCGAATCCGGCCGCTTCGATCGCTCCGCGCTGGTCGTCGTGGCCCATGAATCGCACGGTGTCGCCGCGACGCGCGAGCTCTGCCGCGAGGGTGAGCGCGGGCGGGAGGTTGCCCCCGCCACTCCAGGTTGCGAACAGCACGTCGGCCATGTCAGTTCCTCTCGTTGTGGGCGATTACGGAGCGCGCGAGTACGAGCATCCGCGATTCGGTTTCGGTTCGGCTGAGGTGTCGATCCCTGCGGAGCAGTTTCCAGGTGTAGACGTCTGTCACGACGACGAGCTGGTCGATGAGTTCGTCGGTGGGGCGCGCCAGCAGGGGGCCGATCATGTCGGTGACCCACTTCCGATGCCCCGCCCTTCCCTGCTCCATCATCGAGCGGATGCGGTCGTCTTCGGTTTCCTGGCCGAGGAAGTGGATGACGGCATCCCCCCACAGTTCGTAGTGGTCGATGAGGATGCGGATGTCGGCGTCGAGGTCTCCGACGGGGGCGTCGCGCTGCGCGGTGACGGTTTCCCGGCCGTATTCCTGTGCGGCGTCGAACAGGCCGTCCTTGCTGGTGAAGTGGCGAAGGATGGTCTGCACGGTGCTCCCGGCCCGCTCGGCGATGTCGGCCAGAACGATTTCGACGGATCGTTTCTCGCGCAGCAGGTCGACGGTGGCCTGGAGGATGGCCGTCTTGGTGCGTTCTGTGGATTCGCGGCGGGCATCCATTGTGTATTCGCGTCTGGTTTTCATGTTAGTACTAACTAACACGAAAGTATTGGCGGCTGTCAAGAGGCTGCGGTGGGCCCGAGGTCAGGTACCGTTGTCCCAGCACATCGGCAAGACGAAGGCGGCCACGTTGTACCTGAAGAGCCTGACCCTCAAGGGGTTCAAGTCCTTCGCGCAGCCGACCACATTCGCGTTCGAGCGGGGTGTGACGTGCGTCGTCGGCCCCAACGGTTCCGGCAAGTCCAACGTCGTGGATGCCCTCGCCTGGGTCATGGGTGAGCAGGGAGCGAAAACCCTCCGCGGCGGCAAGATGGAAGACGTCATCTTCGCCGGCACCGCGACCAAGGGCCCGCTCGGCCGCGCCGAGGTCCTGCTCACGATCGACAACTCCGATGGCGCACTTCCGATCGAATACGCCGAGGTGACGATCAGCCGCACGCTGTTCCGTAACGGAGGCAGCGAGTACGCCATCAACGGTGAGACCTGCCGCCTGCTCGACGTGCAGGAGCTGCTGAGCGACTCCGGTCTCGGACGTGAGATGCACGTCATCGTCGGCCAGGGTCAGCTCGACGCCGTGCTGCACGCGAGCCCTGACGACCGCCGCGGTTTCATCGAGGAGGCCGCAGGCATCCTCAAGCACCGCAGGCGCAAGGAGAAGACCCTCCGCAAGCTCGACGCCATGCAGGCGAACCTCACGCGCCTTAGCGACTTGGCCGGGGAGATCCGGCGCCAGCTGAAGCCGCTCGGGCACCAGGCCGAGATCGCGCGCGAAGCGCAGTCGATCGCCGCCGAGGTGCGCGACGCGCGCGCGAGGCTCCTGGCTGACGAGGTCGTGCAGCTGCGTGAAGCCCTCACCCTGCATGGGCGAAGCGAGTCAGAGCGCAAGACCGAGCGCATCGTGCTGCAGGAGCAGCTCGACCAGGCCAAGCTGCGGGAGCAGCGAATCGAGCAGGCACAGGTGGGCGACGCCGTCGACCTCGCCCGCCGCACCGCGTTCGGACTCGAGTCGGTGCAGGAGCGCCTTCGCGGCCTCTACACCTGGCCAACCAGCGCTTCGCGCTGCTGGGTGCCCAGGCCGACACGGCGGAGGCAACCCCTGCGGTCACTCCCCAGATGGTTGCCGCGGCAGCAGAGGAAGCCAAGCGCCTCGCCGGCGACATCACCGAAGCCGAGAGTGGCATGGCGCGAAACCCAGGCCATCACCGCGCAGGCGCGCGCCCACCTCGACGCGCTCGACGAGGAGATCTCCCGCCAGAGCGAACTCGTCTCGCGCCACGATCTCGAACTCTCCCGGCTGGGCGGGCAGGCTGACACGGCCGCGTCGGGGCTTGCCGCCGTGCGCGGCGAAGTCCTGCGGCAGCAGAATGCCCTCGATGCCGCCCGCGATCGGCGCGCGGCCGCGCAGACGCAACTCGCGGAGGCCGAAGCGGAAGCCACCCGGCAGGATTCCGGCGAAACGGAACTGGACGCGGGCTACCAGGCGGCGCAGGCCGGACTGAGCGCGGCGGAATCCGCGATCGACACCCTTCGCGACGGGCTGCACGCGCTCGAACGTGAGCGCGACGCGCTCTCCGCGCGGCAGGGTGCGCTGTCGCGCGCCCTCGACCAGAAGGACGGATCGAGCGCGCTTGTGGGCGCGAAGCGTCCGGGCATCCGCGGCCTTGTCGCTGAGCACGTGCAGGTGAAGGCGGGCTTCGAGGCGGCGATCGCGGCGGCCCTCGGATCACTCGCCGATGCGGTGCTCGCCGATGACCGCAAGGCGGCGATCGACGCGCTCGGGCACGCGCACGGCGGCGACTTCGGTCGGGTTGAGGTCCTGCTCGCCGACGCCGGATCGGTCGACGAGGTTCTGCATGATCTCCCCGATGGCGCGGTGAGCGCCCACAGCGTGGTCACTGCACCGTCGGGAGTGCTCGGCGTGCTCGCCCACGTTGTGATCGCCGACGACCTCGATGTCGCACGGGTTGTGTGGTCCCGGCTCTCCAACGACGCCCCCGACCTGACAGTCATCACGAAGGCGGGCGACGTGCTCAGCCGTTACGTTCTGCGCGGCGGTTCCGGGGCGAGGCGGTCCCGGCTCGAACTGGTCGCTGACCGCGACGCTGCGCGAGACCGGCTCGCCGAGGTTCACGCTCTCATCGAGAAGGCCCAGTTCGAGCTCGCCGAACAGCGCGGAACCGTCCAGGCGCTGAAGGAGCAGACAGCGCGTTCGCTCGCCGCCCTGCGCGAATTCGACTCACAGCTCGCCGCCCGCAGCGAGAAACTCAACCGTGCACGGGTGCAGGCGGAGGCCGCCACCGCCGAGGCCGAGCGCCTCGAGCGCGGGCTCGCGCTCGCCGAGGAGGCGGTGACGGATGCCGTCGCCGCAGCCGAGAAGGCGACAAGCGAACTCGAGGCGGCCCGCGATCGACCCCGACCGATACTGGATGTCTCGAGCCGTGACGCCCTCGCCGGGGAACTGGATGCCGCGCGCGAGCGCGAGGTCGAGGCCCGGCTCCAGGTGGAGACCGCCCGCGAGCGCGTGCGTGCCCAGGAACTGCGGGCGAAGCAGCTCGCAGAGCAGCTCGAATCGGAGCGCGCGGCCGCGCAGGAGGCGGCCCGCAGGGCTGTCATCCGTCGGCAGCAGGTCGAGTCGGCGCAGCGGGTGCTCGATGCCCTGCCCGCCGTGCTCGATTCGGTGGACCGCTCGATGGCACAGGCGCGGGTCGAGCTCGCGTCACGCGAGGCGGAACGTTCCAAGCAGAATGAGGAACTGGCGGAGTTGCGTCGCAACGAGACGTCACTGCGGGAACGCCTGCACTCGGTGAGCGAGAGCGTGCACGGCCTTGAAATGCAGATCTACGAGAAGAAGCTCCACCTGTCGACGCTGCTGGAGCGCGCGGGCGAGGAGTTGGGGCTTGTCGAGGATGTGCTCGTCGCGGAGTACGGGCCGGAGGTGCCCGTGCCGGCGGTCGAGGTGGTCGCGCGTGTCGAGACCGGCACCCCGGTGGTCGAGCCTGTCGAGACCTCGGTGAGTGATGACGTAGGTGAGGTCTCGACAAGCTCGACCACCGAAGCAAGCTCGATCACCGAAATGCTCGATCACCGAAGGCTCGACGCCGCTACGTCCGCGCCGAGCAGGAGGCGCGCCTCGCGAAGGCGGAGCGCAAGCTCGCCCAGCTCGGACGCGTCAACCCGCTCGCGCTCGAGGAGTTCGCCGCGCTCGAGCAGCGCCACAAGTTCCTCACGGAGCAGCTCACCGACCTCACGAACACCCGCAAGGACCTGCTCACGATCATCGACGAGATCGACTCGAAGATGCAGGACATCTTCGCGAGCGCCTTTGAAGACACGAAGGCTGCGTTCGGCGAGGTCTTCCCCGTGCTGTTCCCCGGCGGAACCGGCAGCATCCATCTCACCGATCCTGACGATCTGCTGACAACAGGCATTGAAGTCACTGTGAAGCCGGCGGGAAAGAAGATCGAGCGGCTGTCTCTCCTGAGCGGTGGCGAACGTTCGCTTGCGGCTGTTGCGCTGCTCATCGCGATCTTCAAGGCACGGCCCAGCCCCTTCTACATCATGGATGAGGTCGAGGCCGCGCTCGATGACGCGAATCTGGGCCGTTTGCTCAGCATTTTTGAGGATCTTCGCCGGTCTTCCCAGCTCATCGTCATCACCCACCAGAAGCGCACCATGGAGATCGCGGATGCTCTCTACGGCATTTCGATGCGGTCCGACGGCATCAGCGCCGTCGTCGGGCAGCGTGTGGGCAAGCCCGATGAGAGCACGAACTGACCGCTCTGGTCGGCACAAGGCACATTTCTGCACTGAATCCCAGCCCCTTCTCCCGGGAAAGGGCTCGTGCTTATCGTCGAGGGGACAGAGCGAAGGAGTTTTCGATGAAGCGCGCACTTATTGTGCTTGCCGCTGCGGCGGCGCTAACGCTGACCGGTTGTGGCGACGTGGGTACCACCCAACAGGATCCCGTCACGCCCGAAGAGCAGATGCCGGCTGAGTGATCCCTGAACCGTGACGGCTCCCCGAGCCCGGCACCGGTCGGGTTCGGGGAACCGTTACGAGAGCCGCTTGTCCTCTGGCCGCAATACGCGCATCCAGCAGTAGCCATAGCGACCGAGCTGCAGTTCGATCTCCCCATCGGCGTTCGGCTGGTGGTCGTCGTCACCCAGTAGCTCAACCAGGCGGCAGCTGTCATCCACTCCCGGAATTTTCAGCGCGACGGTCACGGGTTCCTCAGCGAGATTGTGAAGCGCCACCATCTGGCCCTCCGCCCCGGTGAGCGAATGCGCGAGAACGGCGTCGTGCTCCTGCTCGAGCACGGAGGGTTGCCCCCAGCCGATCTCGGCAGATACCCGGTAGCTCTTGATCAGTTGCTGCACGAACTGAAGCAGTGACTTCTCATCGTGGCGCTGCTGAACGACGTTGACGTGCGTCGGCCCGAAGTCGCCCTCGACGACGGGCGACACGAGTTCGTCCGACCCGGCGGAGGAGAAGCCCCCGTTGGTGCCGTCTGTCCACTGCATGGGTGTGCGCACCGACCAACGGCCGTCGGCCTCAAGGTTCTCGCCCATGCCGATCTCCTCGCCGTAGTACAGCACGGGTGTCCCTGGCAGCGAGAACAGCAGGCTGTACACCATGCGGATGCGATCGGCGTCGCCCTCGAGCATGGACGGCAGCCGCCGCCGGATGCCGCGGCCGAAGATCTGCATTCGTTCCTCCGGTGCGAACGCCGCGAACACCTCCTGCCGTTCGTCGTCGGTGAGCTTGTCGAGCGTGAGTTCGTCGTGGTTGCGAACGAAGTTCGCCCACTGGGCTTCCGTGGAAATCTCGGGACGAGACTTCAGCGCAGTGCTCAGCGGGCGCGCATCCTGCCGGGCGAGGGCAAGGAAGAGTTGCTGGTTTCCGACGAAATCGAACTGCATGTTGAGCTCGCCGCCCTCGGGCCCGCCGAAGTACTTCAGCTTCTCCTCATAGCTGCGATTGACCTCACCGAGCAGCAGCGCCGCGCCGCTGCGGCGGGCGAGGTACGAACGCACCGACCGGAGGAAGTCGTGGGGTTCCTCGATGCCGTCCTGCTCGATGAAGAACGGCACCGAATCGACCCGGAACCCGCTGATGCCCAGTTGCATCCAAAAACCGATCACCTTCGCGATCTCCTCGCGCACGCGCTCATTCGCGATGTTCAGGTCGGGCTGGTGGCGGTAGAAGTTGTGCAGGTAGTACTGGCCGGTACCCTCGTCGTACTCCCAGACATCCTCTTCCTCGTCGGGGAACATGGTCTCCGGCTGGTCTTCGGGTGGCTCGTCCCGCCAGATGTAGAAATCCCGGTAAGGCGAATCGCGGCTCGATCTCGCGTCGAGGAACCAGGGGTGCTGGTCGGAGGTGTGATTGATGACGAGGTCGGCGATCACGCGCATCCCGCGATCCTGCGCCGTTCTAACCACTTCGACGAAGTCGCCGAGGTGGCCGAGCCGAGCATCCACGCCATAGAAATCCTCGACGTCGTAGCCGTTGTCGAGACCGGGGGAGGGGTAGAAGGGCATGAGCCACAGGCAGGTCACGCCGAGCTCGGCGAGGTAGTCCAGCCGGTGGGCGAACCCCTCGAAATCACCCGTTCCGTCGTTGTTCCAGTCCATGAAGGTTTCCACATCGAGGCAGTAGATGACCGCGGTCTTCCACCACAGGTCGCTCGTGTCGGTGAGCCTCACGGGAGAAGCTCCGGTAGCACGCGCTCGCCAAAGGTGTCGATGAAGAGGTTCTGCTCCTTGCCGACATGGTGGATGTACACGCGGTCGAATCCGAGTTCGGACCACTCCCGCAGCTGCGCGGTGTGGGCTCCCACGTCGGAGGAGATGAACACCGAAGCGTCCAGGTCTTCCGGCCGCACGTGTTTGGCGATTTCATCGAATGACGCGGGCGAGTCGGTGTCCCACGGGATGGGCGGGCTGAAAACGTTCGTGCGCCACTGGTCGAACGCGATGGCTCGCGCCTCCTCGTCCGTCTGCGCATAGCTGAC
The DNA here is from genome assembly GCA_963848065.1 of uncultured Actinomycetota bacterium. Taxonomy (GTDB): domain Bacteria; phylum Actinomycetota; class Actinomycetes; order Actinomycetales; family Microbacteriaceae; genus CAWKBZ01. Next base: position 1,432,343 of record CAWKBZ010000002.1, read on the forward strand.
ATGCACCTGCAGGACTAGCGGACCTTCACCGCCAGCGCTGCGGTAGGCATCCACCATCTGCCGCAGCTTTTCGGGCGGCTGGTTGATCGTTGCCAGGCCGTCCGCCCATTGGCCGGCCCACCCCGCGGTTTCGACGCTCACCGCCGTGGCGATGAGCGGCGGCGGATGCTCCGGCAGTGTCCACAGTTTCGCCCGGTCGACGCCCACGAGGCCGTCGTGCGAAACCTCTTCCCCGTTCAGGAGCGCCCGAATGATCTGCACGCATTCGAGCAGGCGGGCGTTGCGGATGCTCTTGCGCGGCCACTCGTGGCCCATGATCCGCTCGTTCATGGCTTCGCCACTGCCGAGGGCAGCCCAGAACCGGCCAGGGTTCATCGCCTCGAGGGTCGCGATCGCCTGGGCGATGATGGCGGGGTGGTAGCGCTGCCCCGGAGCGGTGACGACGCCGTGCGTGCCCTTCGTGACGTGCATGGCTGCCCCGAGCCACGCCCAGGCAAACCCCGACTCGCCCTGACGCTCACTCCACGGGGCGAAATGGTCTGAGCACATGATGGCGCCGAAGCCCGCCTCCTCGGCACGCTGCACCGCCCGCAGCAACTCGCTCGGGTGGATCTGCTCGTGCGAGGCATGAAATCCGTAGGTCGTCATTGCTCTCCCTGCGTCACAGTCTCTTGTCGCCGTTGCTGATCACTCTCAGCCAGCGGTGGCCGTAGCCGTCGAGGGGGAGTTCGACTTGTCCCGCCGCCAGAGGGTGTGTGCTGCTCTCGCCGAGCAGATCGACCAACTCTGATGTCTCGTCGATGTCATCCAGGGTGAGTGTCACGGTCACCGGCTCCGACGAAAAATTGTGCAGGGCGATCATCCGCCCGACCGCCCCCGTCACGGAGTGGGCGAGCACCGCGTCGTGATCCTGCTCGAGCACGTTGAGCTCGCCCCAACCGATTTCGGGCGACGTGCGGTAGCGCTCCGCGAGGGTGCGGATGAAATTCAGCAGTGAGTCAGGATCGTTGCGCTGGGCGCTGACATTGACGTGGTCGGGCGCGAATCCCCCATCGACCAGGGGGGCCACCAGGCGTGACGGACGGGCCTGGGAGAAGCCGCCGTTCTTCCCCGCGCTCCACTGCATGGGTGTGCGCACGGCTTCGCGACCGCCGGCGTCGAGGTTCTCACCCATGCCGATCTCCTCGCCGTAGAACAGCACGGGCGTACCGGGAAGCGAGAACAGGAGGCTGTACGCCATCCGCACTCGCCGCGGGTCGCCGCCCAGCATCGGGGGCAGGCGACGGGTGAGGCCCCGGCCGTAGATCTGCATATTCTCTTCCGGCCCGAAGGCGTCAAACACTTCCTGGCGTTCCTCATCGCTCAGCTTGTCGAGGGAGAGCTCGTCATGATTGCGCAGGAAATTCGCCCACTGCGACTCCGTGTGCACAGGCGGTCGCGCCGCCAGCACCTTACGGAAAGGTCGGGCATCCTCCCGCGCCAGCGAGAGGTACAGCTCCTGGTTTCCGACGAAGTCGAACTGCATGGTGAGCCCGTCCGGGTCGTCGCCGCCGAAGTATTCCAGCTGCTCCTTGTGCGGCAGATTCACCTCACCGAGGAGGATCGCTTCGCCGGAGCGGCGACCGAGGAAGGCGCGGAGCGAGCGCAGGAACCACAGCGGGTCATCCGGTGGCTCCTCGCTGCCCCCCTCTTCGACGCCGGCAGTGTCGAGGAAGAAGGGCACTGCATCCACCCGGAATCCGGAAACACCGAGCTCGAGCCAGTACCCCATGACCTTGGCCAGTTCGTCGCGCACGCGCGGGTTGGCGACGTTGAGGTCGGGCTGGTGGCTGTAGAAGCTGTGCAGGTAGTACTGGCCGGTCTTCTCGTCGAGCTCCCAGACGCTGCTCTCCTCGCCGGGAAAGACGGTTTCGGCCGGGTTCTCCGGCGGTTCGTCGCGCCAGACGTAGAAGTCCCGGTAGGGGGAGTCCTTGCTCGAACGGGCCGCCTTGAACCACGGATGCTGGTCGGAGGTGTGGTTGACGACGAGGTCGGTGATGACCCGCATGCCGCGATCGCGGGCCGTGCGCATGAACTCGACGAAGTCGCCGTGGTGCCCGAGGCGAGGGTCGACACCGTAGAAGTCCTTGATGTCGTAGCCGTCATCGAGGTCGGGGCTCGGGTAGAACGGCATGAGCCACAGGCACGTCACCCCGAGTTCGTTAAGGTAGTCGAGCCGGTGCGCGAGGCCCTCGAAGTCACCGCACCCGTCGTTGTTCCAGTCCATGTATGTCTCGACGTCGAGGCAGTACACGACCGCCGTTTTCCACCAGAGGTCGCTCGTGTCAGTGATCTTCACCTATTCGACGCTATGTCGGATTGCGGAGATTGTCACCCCCGAACGGGGGACGTGCCTCGCCCGCGCCGGTCGTGCGACCCGCCCCGCGTACGATTGGCCTATGGCTGAGCGCTCCCCCTGGTCCCTCTCCGGCGCACTGCGCGGAATGTTCACCAAGGCCACGATCGACGATGCGACCTGGGACGATCTCGAAGACGCCCTCATCACCGCCGACTTCGGCCCGGACATCACCGAATCGAAGTCGTCGACGAGTTGCGCGCGAGCGTCGCCAGATACCAGACCACCGACCCCGCAGACCTGAAGCGGATGCTGCGCGAGACCCTCGAGGAACGCCTCTCCCGGCTGGATCCGACCCTCACCCTCAGCAATCGCCCCGCGGTCGTGCTTGTCGTCGGGGTGAACGGCGTCGGCAAGACGACGACGATCGGCAAGTTCGCCAAGTTCCTGCGCCAACTACGGCCGCAGCGTCGTCGTCGGCGCTGCGGACACCTTCCGCGCGGCTGCGGTCGAGCAGCTTGCCACGTGGGCGGAGCGCGGCGGAGCATCCGATCGTCAAGCCGCAGCAGCAGGGTCAGGATCCGGCATCCGTCGCCTTCCAGACCGTGGAGCTCGCCCAGCGGGAGGGCATCGAGATCGTCATCATCGACACTGCGGGCCGGCTGCAGACCAAGAGCGGGCTCATGGACGAGCTCGCCAAGATCCGGCGTGTGATCGAGAAGCAGGTCGAGATCGCCGAGGTGCTGCTCGTGCTCGATGCGACCACCGGGCAGAACGGGCTCGCGCAGGCGGAGGCGTTCATCGAGCACGCCGGGGTGACCGGTCTCGTGATCACAAAGCTCGACGGTTCGGCCAAGGGCGGCTTCGTGCTTGCCGTGCAGGAGAAGACGGGCATCCCGATCAAGTTGGTCGGCCAGGGCGAGGGCATCAACGATCTCACCGGCTTCACGCCCCACGTCTTCGTGCAGAACCTGATCGGGTAGCCGGTGGTCACGTACGAGAAGCTTCCGCTCGGTCCTCGTCTGGCAGCGCAGGGAGCGCTCACCCTCGCGATCACGGCTGGCAGCCTCTTCATTCTCATCGTCGTGCTCGGCACGGGAGGGTCGACGGAGCTTGCCGACATCTTCGGGCCGATCGCCGTGGTGGCGACGGTGCTCGGAATCGTCACCGGCATTCTCGCGACAATCAATCCGCGAACCCGCACCGTCGGCATCACCGCGCTGTTCATTCTCGTGCCCTGCCTATTTCTCTCCGCCCTCACGCTCGTCGCGCTTCTCTCGCGCTAGATTGGCTGCCATGTCAGAAGAGAACTGCGACGGCCAGCCGTGTGGTGCCGTCACGCAACGGCGGGGCGCTCATCGCGATCGTCCTCGCCGTCATCGGGGCGGTGTTTCAGGCCTGGGGCTTCGTCAACGGCATCTCGGCGGCACTCGATGCTGGCGGAAGCGGCGCCGGGCCTCTACGTCATCGTCTTCTTCGCCGGGTCTGCGCCTCGTTCTTGCTGCGGTCATTGTCTCGCATCGTGGGCCTCGTGCGACGCAGGGCGAAGGGTCTCTGGATCGTCGCCCTGCTGATCTCGCTGCTGCCCGTTGGGGCCGTCATCGCCGTCGCAGTGGCTGCGCGCTTCTCGATCTAGAGCGCGGCGTGCGCGCGCGGACAGCTCGACATATCGCTGCGGCGTTCTCGGTGATCGAATGGCGTTCGGCCTCGGTCAGTTCCCTGCGCACCTTGCCGGGCACGCCCGCGACGAGTGATCCCGGCGGCACCACGGTTCCCTCTAGCACGACGGCTCCTGCGGCAACCAGCGAACCACTTCCGATGACCGCGCCGTTGAGCACGGTGGAGCCCATGCCGATGAGGCAGTCGTCCTCGATCGTGCAGCCGTGCACGACGGCGCCGTGGCCGACGCTGACACCCGACCCGATCGTCAACGGCACTCCGCGGTCGACGTGCATCGCGACGTTGTCCTGCACGTTGCTGCGATCCCCGATCGAGATCGCGTCGATGTCGGCGCGCAGCACGGCGCCGTAGAACACGCTCGCGCTTTCGCCCAGGGTCACGCCTGCCGAGCACAGTTGCGCTGCCCGCGACGAAAGCGGACGCGGGGATGGCGGGCACGGCGCCGTCGAAGGCAATGATCGGAGACATGGCTCCAGCGTATGTGCTCGCGGAAATTTCAAGCACTGGCGGGAGTTGCCCTGGTGTGTTTTGCTGAGAGGACATCACGGTCAGTGCAGGGGAGCGTCGGATGATCGACAACAGGCAGCTCATCGATGATTCCGCGCGAGCGAGCCACCGTGGCACTGCTCACGGCCCTCGCGGGCGGCGTTCTCGCCCTCGTGTTCTACGCGCTACTGCCACGAGTGTGGGGTTTCACCGGCGCATCCGGAATGGATGCCCTGGCGATAATCGTGCTGGTCGCTGCCATTGGCCTCTGCGTCGCAGCCATCGTGCTGTCCGCGATGGGCCTCAACCGTTCGTGGCCGGTCAGGCGCGTGGTGGCGGCGATGTTCATCGCAGGAGTGACCCTCGTGCCGCTGCTCCTGCTCGTCGGCGCGATCCTCATCGCGGACATGGTCGCGTACTGACCCAAAGCGGTCGATCTCCAGCCCGGAGCGGTTAAACTGGCTGCACCATGGCCACCTTCGGCAACCTCTCCGATCGCCTCACCGAGACCTTCAGGAACCTCCGCGCCAAGGGCAAGCTCAGCCCGGCGGATGTCGACGGCACCGTTCGCGAGATCCGTCGCGCCCTGCTCGACGCCGACGTCGCCCTCGAGGTCGTCAAGGACTTCACCGGCAAGGTGCGCGAGCGCGCCCTCGGCGACGAGGTGTCGAAGGCGCTCAACCCGGCCCAGCAGGTCGTGCAGATCGTCAACGAGGAGCTCGTCGCCATCCTCGGCGGCGAGCAGCGCCGCGCTCGAGTTCGCGAAGAAGCCGCCGACCGTCATCATGCTCGCCGGCCTGCAGGGTGCCGGAAAGACGACCCTCGCCGGCAAGCTCGCGAAGTGGCTCGCGAAGGAGGGCCACACGCCGCTGCTCGTCGCCGCCGACCTCCAGCGCCCGAACGCCGTCACCCAGCTGCAGGTCGTCGGCGAGCAGGCCGGCGTCGCCGTCTTCGCGCCCGAGCCCGGCAACGGCGTCGGCAACCCGGTCAAGGTCGCCAAGGACGCGATCGAAGCACGCGAAGCGCAAGCAGTACGACATCGTCATCGTCGACACCGCCGGCCGCCTCGGCATCGACGCCGAGCTCATGAAGCAGGCCGCCGACATCCGCAAGGCCGATCGACCCCGACGAGGTGCTGTTCGTCATCGACGCGATGATCGGCCAGGACGCCGTCGCCGACCGCCCGCGCCTTCCAGGAGGGCGTCGACTTCACGGGCGTCGTGCTCACCAAGCTCGACGGCGACGCGCGCGGTGGCGCGGCGCTGTCGGTCGCATCCATCACCGGCCGCCCGATCATGTTCGCCTCCACGGGTGAGGGGCTCGACGACTTCGAGCCGTTCCACCCCGACCGCATGGCGAGCCGCATCCTCGACCTCGGTGACATCCTCACCCTCATCGAGCAGGCGCAGAAGGCCTTCGACGAGGAGGAGGCGCGCAAGGTCGCCGAGAAGTTCGCGACCGACAGCTTCACGCTCGACGACTTCCTCGCGCAGATGCAGCAGCTCAAGAACATGGGCTCGATCAAGGGGATGCTCGGCATGCTGCCCGGCGCGCGCGGGCATGCGCGAGCAGCTCGACAACTTCGACGAGCGCGAGATCACGCGCACCGAGGCGATCATCCAGTCGATGACGCTCGCCGGAGCGCCGCACGCCCAAGCTGCTCAACGGCTCGCGCCGGCTGCGCATCGCGCAAGGGCTCGGGCACGACCGTCACCGAGGTCAACGCAGCTCGTGCAACCGCTTCGAGCAGGCCGCCAAGATGATGAAGACCGTCGCCAAGGGCGGCATGCCGCAGATGCCCGGCATGGGACCGATCCCCGGCGCAGAAGTTCGGCGGCGGCAAGCAGCAGCCGCAGCAGAAGAAGGGCTCGCAAGTCGGGCAACCCGGCCAAGCGCGCCGCGGAGAACGCTGCGCTCGCCGCGGGCACGCTCGGCGGCGCCGCTGCGGCGGTTCCGGCTTCGGCCTCGGCGCGGCCAAGCCCGGCGGCGCCCACCGAGGAGGAGCTCGCCGCGCTGCAGAAGTTCCTCGGCCGCTGAGTTCGGCGATCGCTAGCGGGCGCTCCGACGTCGCCCGTAGGTTGAGGCATGACTTCTCGCCCCGTCCGCATCGGCGTCCAGATCGCAGCCCCAGCACGCCGACTACCCGCAGATCCGCGACACGCGTCGCGCGAGCTCGAGGAGCTCGGCGTCGACATCCTCTTCAACTGGGACCACTTCTTCCCGCTCTACCGGCGACCGCGACGGCCTGCACTTCGAGTCGTGGACGATGCTCGCCGCGTGGGCGGAGCAGACCACCCGCGTCGAGTTCGGCGCCCTCGTCAACTGCAACAGCTACCGCAACCCCGACCTGCAGGCCGACATGGCCCGCACGATCGACCACATCAGCGCCACGACGGACGGGCGGCCGCTTCATCTTCGGCACCGGTTCCGGCTGGTTCGAGCGCGACTACGACGAGTACGGCTACGAGTTCGGCACCGCCGGCCAGCGGCTCGATGCGCTCGCCGATCGACCTGCCGCGCATCGAGCAGCGCTGGGAGAAGCTGAACCCGCCGCCCGACGCGCAAGATCCCCGTCCTGATCGGCGGCGGGGGCGAGAAGAAGACCCTGCGCATCGTCGCGCAGCACGCCGACATCTGGCACAGCTTCGCCGACGCGGATGACTCTCGAGCGCAAGCTCGGCATCCTCGCACGAGCACGGCGGATGACGTCGGTCGCGACATCAGCGAGATCGAGATCTCCAACGAGCTGCGTGGTCGCGACGAGGAGACGGCCGATGCTCTCCACGAGCTCGGTGCGACCCTCTTCACTCTCGGCATGTCCGGTCCGGACTATCCGACTCGAACCGGTGAAGAGGTGGCTCGCCTGGCGGGACGCCGCCAACGGTTAGACCAGTCCGCTCCTCATCTCCTCGACGAGTGACGAGACGACAGCCTGGAGATCCCCACCGCTGGATTTCGCGACGGCGAGCTGGCGTTGGTAGCTCGCTCCGCGCCGCAGGATCGTCCTGATCCCGTCCAGCTCCGCGCCGCAGTCGAGCCGGTCGGCGATCGGTTCGAGACGCACGATGAGCGCCTCGAGCGCATCCCGCACGGGCAGCTGGGTGCCGGCGGTATCGGTGATGATCGTGGCATCCATTCCGTAGCGGGCCGCACGCCACTTGTTCTCCCGCACGAACCACGGTTGCAGGGTTGCGAGGTCCTGGCCCTCGTCGAGCCGGGTGGAGAGTTCCTCGACGAGGCATTGGGCGAGAGCACCGAGGGCGGCAACCTCCGTCGAGGTCGGCACGCCGTCACAGAATCGCACCTCGATCGTTCCCCACTTCGGGGAGGGCCGTACGTCCCAGCGAAGTTCACTGTGGTCGTCGATCACACCAACACCGACAAGATCGTCGACGATCTCCTCGTAGTTTGCCCAAGCACCGAGTTGGGGAGGGAGCCCCGCAGTGGGTAACTGCTGGAACATGAGCGCGCGGTTGGACGCGTAGCCCGTGGCCTCGCCGCCCCAGAACGGACTCGACGCCGAAATCGCCTGGAAGTGCGGGAAGTACGGCAGCAGCCCGTTGACGATGGGGAGGGCCTTGTCGCGATCCTCGATGCCGACATGCATGTGCACCCCCCAGATCAGCAGCTGGCGCCCCCACCACTGCGTCCGCTGATGAGCTTGTTGTAGCGCGGCTTGCCGGGGGTGACGTTCTGGTCGCGCCACTGGCTGAACGGATGCGTGCCTGAGCACATCAGGTCAATCCCGTTCGGCTCCGTGAGCGCGGTGACCTCATGGATGAGTGACTGGAGATCGTCGATCGCCCCGCGGATCGTGTCGTGGGGCCTGCTCACGAGTTCGAGCGTGTTGGTGAGCAGCTCACTCGTGACGAACGGAAATTCGGTGCGGCCAAGCTGAGCAATGACGTCAGGGGCGGCGGGAGCGAGCTCACCGGTCGCCCGGTCGACGCAAACCATCTCCCATTCGAGGCCGACGCTCGATCGCCGTGAGGACGCGAATTCAATCTCCATCGATTCATCCTGACAAGTTTTACCTTCGGGCACCTGTGACCCGCCAACTTTCCCGCAGCTTCTGCCATGTCCGGAATTCGCCGGTGAACTGTCGGTGGCTGTGGGTAACGTGTGCAGGTGACCATCAAGTCGAGCGTTCCCGCAGGGCCGGCAACGCAGCCGTCCGCGGTGGGGGAGAAGTCTTCCGGCGTGCCTCCCCTCGTTCTCGTCGCGATCATCGTCACGCTGCTCGCGTGGGCGAGTTCCTTCATCGTGATTCGCGGTGCGGGCGCGCATTTCGGCGGCGGGTCGCTCGCGCTCGCCCGCCTCGCCGTGGGTGCGGCGCTGCTGAGCTTCATGCTGATCGGTGTCCGCTGGGTCTGGCCGACCCGGCGCGAGTGGGTGCTTCTGGCCGCCTTCGGCATTGCGTGGTTCGGTATCTACGCCATTGCCCTCAACACAGCGGAGCACACCCTCGACGCTGGCACGACGGCGATGATCGTCAACATCGGGCCTATTCTGATCGCCCTCGGGGCTGGCATTTTCCTCGGCGAGGGCATCCCCAAGTGGCTGGCGATCGGCGCCGGCGTCGCCTTCTTCGGGGTTGTGCTCATCGGTCTGGGTACGGGCGCCGGATTCGGGGATGGAGCTGGACTCGTCTGGGCGCTCATTGCGGCGGTGACGTACGCGACGGGCGTGCTCGTGCAGAAGCCCGTGCTCAAGCGGCTGCCAGCGGCTCAGGTGACCTGGCTCGGCTGCATCATCGGCATGGTCGTGTGCCTGCCGTTCGCCGGTGAGTTGGTGAGCGACCTGCAGTCGGCGCCTCCCGAAGCGGTGGCCGGGGCTATCTACCTGGGAGCGGTGCCCACCGCTCTCGCGTTCAGCACCTGGGCTTACGCTCTCTCGCGCATGCCTGCGGGCAAGCTCGGGGTGACAACCTATGTCGTTCCCCCGATCGTGATCCTGCTCGGGTGGATCCTGTTCTTCGAGGTGCCCACCGTTCTCGCGGTCATCGGCGGCACGATCTGCCTCATCGGGGTGGCCCTCAGCCGCCGTCGGAGCCGCGCGCGCCCGGCAGGGGAGCCGATTTCGGTGCCCGGTTCCCGCATCCGCTGATTTTCTGGCAGAATAGCCAGTCGAGCCTGTTACCGCCCGACCCTCTAATCTGGCGCGGCAGACCCCATTAGAGCTTTCGCCGAGTGTGCATCCCCACGCTCACGGCTACCAGTTCGCCACCCACACATGTATTTCAGGAGAATTGTGGCTGTAAAGATCCGTTTGAAGCGCATGGGCAAGATCCGTGCACCGTACTACCGCATCGTCGTCGCCGACTCGCGCACCAAGCGCGACGGTCGCGTCATCGAGGAGATCGGCAAGTACCACCCCACCGAGGAGCCCTCGTTCATTGAGGTCAAGTCCGACCGGGCCCAGTACTGGTTGGGAGTTGGCGCGCAGCCGACCCCGCAGGTTGAGGCGATCCTCAAGCTCACCGGCGACTGGGGCACGTTCAAGGGTGACAAGAACGCCAAGAGCACCGTCAAGACCAAGGAAGCCAAGGCCGAGTTCCAGGCGGACGAGAAGAAGAAGCCCGTCCTGCGGCCGAAGGCCGAGAAGGCTACGGAGCCTGCTGCGGTCGTCGAGCCTGTCGAAGCCGCTGTCGAAGCCGAGGCACCAGCCGAAACCGAGACCCCTGCCGAAGCGGATGTTGCAGCAGCCGACACCGCAGCAGCTGAGGCCGAGACGGCTCCGGACACGACGCAGGAGACCCCACAGCAGGTCGACAACGCCGAAGTGGATGCCGTGCACGCAGCTGACGCTGAGGCCGCCACCGAAGCCGACACCGACGCAGACAAGGCCTAACCAGTGCTCGCAGCCGCTCTCGAGCACCTCGTCAAGGGCATCGTCGATAACCCGGCCGAAGTGCAGGTTGTAGCAAAGAATTCTCCACGTGGCGAGGTTCTCGAGGTGCGCGTGCACCCCGAGGATCTTGGCCGCGTTATCGGTCGCGCCGGTCGCACCGCGAAGGCTCTCCGCACGCTCGTCACGGCCCTGGCCGATGGCAAGCGTGTGCGCGTCGACGTGGTCGACACCGACTTCTAGCCGTGGCATCCGCCAGGCCGGCGCGTCCCGACCGCACCGAGCTTCGCGTGGGGCGGCTCACAAAAGCGCACGGTCTCAAGGGCGCGATCAAGATCGAGCTCTACACGGATGACCCGGCCCGCCGTTTTGTGCCGGGTGCGGTGTTCTCGCTACAGGTGCCCACCGGTTCGCCATGGCACGGCAAGACACTGGAGCTCGTCGAGTTGCGCTGGTACAACACGCATGCGGTGGGCTTCTTCAAGGATGTGCCCGACCGCTCGGCCGCGGAGTCGCTGGTGAAGGCAATTCTCTGGGTTGAACAGGATGTCGCTGAGCTTCCCGAGGAGGAGGACGCCTGGTACGACCACCAACTCGTCGGCCTTCGGGTTCTGCGTGACGGTGTCCAGGTGGGTACGGTCGCGCAGATCGATCACCTCCCGGCGCAGGACCTGCTGACGGTGAAAACGGATGCCGGCGACGTGCTGGTCCCGTTCGTCAAGGAGATTGTGCCGGCGGTCGACATCAAGGCGGGTACCCTCACGGTCACACCCCCGGTCGGCCTGTTCGAGGATGTGCCCGAGGCCGAAAGTCCTGCCGGGGAGTAGTCATGGTGGATGCCGCTGTCAATTCAACCGTGGCGATCCTGCGACGGTGCGAACTGCTGGCCGGGCTCTCCGATCAGGCACTCGCGGTGATTGCGCCGTCCTGTGTGAAGCGCACTCTGCCACGGGGAACCCTGCTCGCTGCCGAGGGTGACGAGCCCGCAGAACTGTTCATCGTTCTCAGTGGGCGCGTGCGGGTGTTCTCGGCGTCGGAGAGCGGTGCCGAGCTCGTGCACACCCACATCACTGCCGGCGGTACGATCGGCGAGCTCTCGGTCATCGACGGTGCGGCGCGGTCAGCCAGCGTCGAGGTGATTGACCGCGCGATGATCCTTGCCGTTCCGCGGGACCGGCTGCTCGAGCAGCTCACCTCCTCGAGCGAGGCGCTGCAGTCGGTCATCCAGCATTTGGCGGCGATGGTTCGCCGGCTGACGGGAAGCGCGGCCGACCTCGTCTTCCTCGACCTCGGGCGGCGATTGGCGAAACTCGTGCTCGCCCAGGCGGAGCCCAACGGAAAGAACAGCGCGACCGCCATCTTCGCCACCAGCCAGTCGGGTCTGGCTGACCAGCTCGGGGTCTCTCGTCAGTCAGTTAATCAGGCCCTGCAGTCCCTTGCACAGGAGGGCTTGGTAAAGATCGACGGTCGCGCTGTTCATGTGCCTAACACCTCAGCGCTGAAGGCGTTCATCGAGAAGCTGTGAGCAGACTCCGCTTCCCGGGGCACACCGCTCGCGCTGAGCAATAGCCACAACGCTAGGCGGCGCGCGGACGCTCGTCAGTCGGGTAGCCGACAGTTTTCGAGATTGGTCACAGACCGAGTTCGTGCAGCACGCCGAGTGCGCCGATTGACGCGAGCGTGCTCGCCGCCTCCTGCTGCAACTGGTCGGCTTCGGCGATGCGCCCGACCCTCGCGAGCAGTGCCGCCAGGGCGACCGTGGCCCTGGCGTGGTCGATCACGAAGCCGCGTTCGCCGAGCGTTGTGAGTGTTGCGCGAAGGCGCTGCTCGACTTCAGCCGGGTCGGCGGCGCTGGAGGAGTCGAGCGCCTCAAGCATCCAGCTGGTGCATTCCATTTTGGTTCGCACGAGGAGGGTGTGGGCGTTGATGCCCAGATCGGTCATCCTGCCGAAGTCGGAGATCAGGCGCCGGCCGGCGGCAAATTCGCCGGCCCGTATGCTGAGGCGGATGGCGAGTGGCCAGAACAGCGGGGTGTTCTCGCCTGCGGCACCGAAGCGTTCGAGGTCGGCCCGGCACAGCCAGTTCGCGAGGCCTCGCGGCCCATCCTCGGTCGCCGAACCGTTACTGAGCGCGAGAACTGCTGAAGCAAGAACGTGCTTCCTCGTGTCATCGGTCTCCGCATCGATGAGCCGGCGGTACAGCGCGAGCAGGGAGGCATCCGTCGGCACTCCGAGAATGCACTGCAGGTTGGCGACCTCCTGCGTCACGAGCGCGAGTTCCACGGCCGTTTCCTCGGTGACTTCGCCGACAAGCGCAGTGACCGACTGAACCCGTTCGACCGCCTCATCGAGTTCGCCCGCCATGGTCAGGTATCGCACGAGCGTCATGGTGGTCACGAGTAGAAGCGTCGGGCTGCTCGAGTTGAACATGGCGACGGCTTCGCGAGTGCTGTCTATCGCCCTGCGAAGGTCGGCCTGGCCGAATGCGCTGAGTCCGATGTTGTGCAGCGAGACGCCGAGTTCGCGCGTCAACTGGTGATCGCGGGCGATCTGCGCCGCCTCATTGTTGACGGCATCCGCTATCCGGTCCATGCCATTCAACCGGTAGCACATTGCGAACATGTGAAGCGCCTGATGCATTCGCGCGGGGTTTGCTGTGGCCTCCGCGAGATCGACCGCGAGGTCTGCCCACGGTCGGGCGAGCGTGACTTCACCGCCCAGATAGTGGAGGTGTGCCCACTGGATCGCCCAGTGCGCCGCGAGTTGGTCGTCGATGCCGTCTGGCCTCTCCGGCCACTGGCTCATCACCGCCCTGGCCTCGTCGAAGAGTCCCATCCTGCCGAGCGCCTTCGTGCGGATGATTGCGCTGCGCAGTCGCAGGGCGGGGTCGTTGCCGACGATCGCGTCCGCGTGCGCGATGGCTTCGTCGAAGAGGCGAAGGTGAACGCACTCCTCGGCCGCGAGCAGGTGCAAATCGGATTGGCGGGTCGGGTCTTGTGTTGAGCCGATCGCGAGGTTGAGGTTGCGCAGCGCTTCGGGGAAGCCGCCGGTCGCGATGGCCCTGTCGGCGGCGCGCACGAGCCAGTCGGTCAGGTCGGGGCCGTGCATGGTGGATGCCTCGTCGAGATTTCTCGCGAGCACGAGGTGTTCGACGATCGTGCCGCTGTGCGCTTCACCCGCGTGCGGGGCGTGGCTCAGCACACTCGCGGCAGACACATGAAGCCGCGCGCGCTCACCCCTGGTGAGTGATTCGTACGCGACCTGCCGCACCATGGCGTGCAGGAACGAGAAACGACCGAAGTCGCTTGCAAGCACGCTGCGCGACGGGGCGATGAGATCTCGCGATGCAAGCCGGGTGAAGGCTGCTTCCACCTCCGTGACGCTGCGCCCGGCGAGGGCGGCGACCTCGCTTGCCGTGAACGAATCGCTGTAGACGGATGCCTCCTGGAGCACCTGTCGATCGAGGGCGTCGAGGTGGTCGAGCCGGCTCGTGATGAGGGTCGTGAGCGTGGCGGTCGGCATACTCGCGAGGCTTGTGGCAACGAGGGTTCGTATCCCGTCGTGCTCGACGACCTCGCCGCGGTCGAGCATCCCCCGCACGGATTCCATGGCGAAGAGGGGGATGTTGCCAACCCTGGTCGCGAATTCGTCGCGCATTGTTGTGGGCATGTCATGAACAAGCCGGTCGAGCAGTTCGTTCATGGCGGTCGGCGCGAGTCCGTCGATTCCGATGAGGGTGGTTCCGCGCTGTGCAGCGAGCGCGGGGCGTCGTGCGAGCAATTCCGGTCGGCCGAGCAGCAGCACCATGAGGGGAACATCGGCCGTGGCGACCAGGTGCTGCACGAAGTCGAGCAGGGAGGAGTCCGCCTGGTGCGCGTCGTCGATGACCCAGACGACCGTGTCCCCTTCGCCCGCGAGGGCGGCGAACCATGCCGACCACGCGGAGAAGAGTTCCTCTCTCGTGATCTCCCGGGTGTCGAAGCCGAGCAGGATGCCGATCGCCGATCTCAGCCAGGCGCGTCTCGCGGGGTCGTCGACGAACTCGACGAGCGTCGCATCGAGGCGTTCGGCGAGGTCTGTCGCTGTGCTCTCCGCGACAGCGAGCCTGCCACGAACCGCGGCGGCGAGCGCTGCGTACGGGGTTCCGCCGTCGAGGCTCGCGCAGCGTGTCCAGTGCCAGCGCACCCCGCCTTCTATGCCGTCGGCATAGTTCTGGAGCTCAAGCCCGAGTCGACTCTTGCCCGTGCCTGCCTCACCGGTGACGATGAGCAGTCGCCCGCGGTGTTCCTCAGCGGCTGCGTTGAGGGTGTCGCGAATGGTCGCGAATTCGCGCTGGTAGCCGGCGAGGGGAACGTGCAGCACTTCGGGCCGCCCACGCCCTCCGCGCTCGGAGATGACGGCATCGGCCGCGTGAAGCTGCTCCTGTCGCCGTCGGCCCTTGAGCGCGTGTGCTCCGCGATACCCGTAGTCGATTGCTCTCGCGCTGGCATCCCTGGTTTCGGTGTCGACCCACACCTCGCCGGCTGTAGCGACCGACTGCACCCTCGATGCGAGGGTGACCACGTCGCCCGCGACGAGGGTGTCGCTCGTGCCGTCGTGGGGTACTGCCGCCATTCCCGTGGCGACCCCGACCCGCAGCATGAGCGGGGGATCTGCCGAGGAGGCGGATGCGACCAGTTCGAGCGCGGCGCGGACGGCGCGTTCGGCGTCGTCAGTGGTGGCGATCTTCGTGCCCCACACGGCCATGACGGCGTCGCCGATGAACTTTTCGACAGTTCCGCCGTAGCGTTCGATGATGGCTCTGGATGCGGAGAAGTAGTCGGCGAGCAGGTCGCGCACCGACTCGGCGTGGGCCGCGTGCGCGAGTGGCGTGAACTCGACGATGTCGGCGAAGAGCACGGTGACGGGACGCAGTTGCGTTCGTGAAACCTTGATTGTGTCGGTCACGTGTGTGGTGCTCCCGTGGGTGTGCGAGGTGTAGTCAGTATATGTACCTCCCCGCGCGCTTTACGATGGCAGCGTGCGCATCGATATCGTCAGCATCTTCCCGGAGTTCTTCTCCGTGCTCGATGTGTCCCTCGTCGGCCGGGCTCGGCAGTCGGGGTTGATCGAGGTGGGCGTGCACGATCTGCGCGACTCCACGCACGATCGTCACCGCACAGTCGACGATACCCCGTACGGCGGCGGGGCCGGCATGGTCATGAAGCCGGAGCCGTGGGGGGAGGCGCTCGACGGCATCCTCTCGCCAGGGTCGCTCGTCATCTTCCCTTCACCGGCGGGGGAGCGGTTCACCCAGGAGACGGCGCGCGAGCTCGCGCAGGAGGATCACCTGGTCTTCGGATGCGGCAGGTACGAGGGCATCGACCAGCGCGTGATCGAGAACACGGCTTTGCGGGCACGGGTGCGTGAGATCAGCCTTGGCGACTATGTGCTGAACGGCGGTGAGGTCGCTGCGATGGCGATGATCGAGGCGATCGCGCGCCTCGTGCCCGGCATGGTCGGCAACCCGGAGAGCCTCACGGAGGAGAGCCACGAGGAGGGCCTGCTCGAGTATCCGAGTTACACGAAACCGGCCGAGTGGCGGGGCCTCGAAGTGCCGCCCGTGCTGCTGAGCGGAAACCACGGGGCGATTGCCGCCTGGCGCCGGGAGCAGCAGTTGGAGCGCACAAGGCGCATCCGCCCCGACCTACTTCCGTGACCGGTGGTCGAGCCTGTCGAGACCGGGATCTCGACAAGCTCGATCACCGATTACCTGAACTTCCGGCGCGCCCACCAGCGCAGCAGCCCGGACGTGCGCTGCTGTCGATGAGCGGTACCGGTCGCGCTGCGCTCGAGGTGGTCGAACACGTCCTCGACCACACCGTTGTGCAGGGGAAGGATGATGGGGCGCCAGAGGAGTCGGGCCCGCCCTGTCAGGGTTGCGGCGAGCGTGTGCGAGATTCGCACGAGGCCATCGCCGGCTGGGGCGAGTTCGAAGCCGTGCCAACCACCCATGCCGATGCTCGCCGGGTCGAGGGTGAACAGGATCTTCGCGCCGGGTTCGTGAGTGACGACCGAATACCGGATCGGACCATGGCCGCCCGTGGACCCGGGGTTGAGTCCGTCGTCGAGCACCATGGGCGGCACGAGGTCGGTGCGCCAGACGTTGTCGTGGGGCCCCGCGAGCGTTTCGAGCTGCCGACTGACGGCCGCGATGTCGGCCCGGAAGGTGCGGACATGGGTGTTCGTCACAGCGATCATGGCTTCTTCTCCTTGGTGAGCACCGCGTCGCTCGCCGCGAGTACGGCGCTCGCCATCCATTCGGGTGCTGGGGAGTTGCGGGCAATCACCCGCCGCACGGCGAGGTACGGAATCTCGATTAGCGCCATGCGCGTGCGCCCGAGTGTCTCCGAGTCGACCCGGCCGAAGCGGCGCATGGTGAAGTCGCCCACGGCCGCCTCGATCGCCGAGTTGAGGTCGCGGAGTTCCGGCCCAAGTTCATCGGGCCATGCCGCGAGAAGTTCGTCTCGGCGGTACATCGTCAGGATCCTCGCGTCGTCGGGGTTCGCCGCCGACCAGTCCAGTACGTGCCGGATGGCACCCCGTTGCGCCGTCTCAACATCCGGATGCGCGATGGCTTCGAGCGCTCCCGCCTGGAAGCGGTGGATGGTGCGAATCCACAGCCGCGCGAGAATGAGGTCGCGCGAGGCGAAGCGGTGGTAGATCGAACCGGATGGCGCACCGACCGCTGCGGCGATGGCTACGACGCTTGCTGCAGCCGGTCTGCCCTCGGCCACCAGGCGCGCTGCGGCGTCGAGTATGTCGTCGACGGTGTACTTCGGTTCGCGTCCCACCCTCACATATTAGAGAGTTCTCTCTAATATACGCAAGCCGATCAGTTGCTCGCAGTCAGAACGAGCGGCCCGTCAGCGGTCACGGCAACTGTGTGCTCGAAGTGCGCCGCGCGCGAGCCATCTGCGCTGCGCAGGGTCCAGCCGTCCTTGTCGGTGTAGATCTCGTCGGTGGTGTGCATGAACCAGGGCTCGATGGCGAACACGAGACCCGGCCGCAGCTTGTAACCCCGCCCGGCACGCCCATCGTTCGGAACGTGCGGGTCGCCGTGCATCGTGCGGCCGACGCCGTGGCCGCCGAAGTCCAGGTTCACCCCGAGCCCGGCGGCGCTCGCCACCTCGCCGATGGCGGCCGACACGTCGCCCATGCGGGCCCCGGGCCGTGCGGCGGCGATGCCGGCATCCAGTGCGCGGCGGGTGGTGTCGATCAGGCGCAGGTCGTCATCACGCGGGGTGCCGACGACGATGCTGATCGCCGAGTCGCACACCCACCCACCGACGGACGCCGCGAAGTCGAGACTGAGCAGGTCGCCGTCACGCAGGACGTAATCGTGGGGAAGTCCGTGCAGCGCTGCGTCGTTCACCGAAGTGCAGATGACTTTTCCGAACGGCGATCCGCCGAACGACGGGTGGTAGTCGATGTAGCAACTCTCTGCGCCCTCCCGCCGGATCAGCTCGTGGGCGAGCGTGTCGAGCGCAAGCAGATTGACACCGACAGCGGCGGCAGCGGATGTCTCCTGCAGCACGCGCGCGACGAACGCTCCTGCGGCCTTCATCTCGTCGATCTCGGCCGGGGTACGGAGTTCGATCACGATTCGCTCGGCAGGATGGTGTGCTCCTCGAGGTAGCTGCGGGCGATCTGCCGGGACTTCTCGATGAATCGCTCGTCGCCATCACGATCGAGGAGAAAAGCCCGTTTGAGTATTGCGTCGACGATCTCGACCGTGATCTCGAGCTCGAAGACGATCTTCTCGTCGGGTTCGAAGTTGTACCTCTCGCCGAGCAGTCCGGCGAACGCGTGCGCGAGCACTGAGTTGTTGCTCAACTCGGGGTCGAGAAAACGCTCCGCGATCACATCGCCGAATCGCAGTGCCCGGAAGCCGGGAACCGTGCGATACAGCTCCACGTACGCGTCGATCGTGTTGTTGACGATGTCGGTCCATCCCGTGTCGGCCGCAAGCGTCACGAACACCTGGTCGGTGTACAACTCCATGTTGCGGGCGGCGAGGGCCCGCAGCAGGGACTGCATGTTCGGGAAGTAGCGGTAGACGACCCCGATGGATGAGTCGGAACGGGCGGCAACCGCGCTCGTGGTGACGCCGTCGATGCCGCTCTCGTCGATGAGTTCTGCCGCAGCATCCAGTAGCAGGGCTATGCGCGCGCTGCTGCGCTGCTGCACCGGTTCCGTGCGCACGACGAGGGCAGTCGGCACAGCAGGTGGCGGGGCGTCACTGCTTGGCATTGGGGACCGTCCGGGAGTTCGGCAAACTTTGTACTGGTGAAGATAACCTTAAGCGATGATCGCACGGCGGATTCTCTACCCCGGCCAGTTCGTCGCTGCCGCGGCGCTGCCCCTCCTGCTGCTGATCACCCGCGGCATCCTCGATGACAGCGCGGCGTGGGAGTTCCTCGTCTACCTTGTCATCGCTGTGCTGCTCGGGGCCGTCATGTATGCGGTTGCGGGCCTCACTGCCGCGCGCCGTTCGGCCCGTCAGTCGAGGTCAGTCTCGGTGGTGGATGCCGTGGTCTTCCCGCTCTGGTACCTCGCCCTGATCGCGTTCTCGTTCTGGCCGTTGCCAGGGTTCGCCGTGGCCGCGCTGCTGCTCACGGTCGGTTCGGTCTGGCTGGCGGCATGGCAGCTGTTCACCGAGACCCGCAGGCGATTCCGAACCCTCGTCTCCGACTTCGAGCACGCGGCGCGCCCGCCCATGGCGCCGGGAGAGAAGCCGCGCAACCCGAGAGTCATCGTCATCAATCCTTCGGAGGATGACTCCAGCCGCTGACGGTGTCGCAGGATGCACCCATTTGTGGCAGAATTACCCCTCGTGCCATGTTCGTCTCCTGCCACAGGGGGAGCCAGCATCCATCAGGGCACATCACCTCTTCCATAATTCTTCACCAGCGCAATCGGCCCGTGGCGGTTGCAAGAGAGCGAATAGCCATGAGCCACCTTCTCGAGTCAGTGGATGCAGCATCCCTGCGTAGCGACATTCCGGAGTTCCGTGCCGGTGACACCGTCAAGGTGCACGTAAACATCATCGAAGGAACGCGCGCGCGCATCCAGGTGTTCCAGGGCGTGGTGATCGGTCGCAGCGGCGACAGCGTTCGCGAGACCTTCACGGTTCGCAAGGTCAGTTTCCAGGTCGGCGTCGAGCGCACCTTCCCCGTGCACTCCCCGGTCATCGACCACATCGAGATCGTGACCCGCGGCGACGTTCGCCGCGCGAAGCTCTACTACCTGCGCAACCTTCGCGGCAAGAAGGCGAAGATCAAGGAGAAGCGCGACGCCTAGGCGTCGCCCCTGAGTTCCACATCTACACTTGGCGAAGAGCTCAGGAGTCCTAATTGTTCAGTGACACGGTAGAAGACGACAGCGCCGTCCGGGTGCAGCGCACGCGGTCTCGTGGTGTGTGGCTCTTCCTGCGCGACATCTTCTCATTGTTGTTGCAGCGCTGCTGATCTCCTTCCTGATCAAGACCTTCCTGATCCGCTCCTTCTACATCCCGTCGGAGTCGATGCGCGAGACGCTCCACGTCAATGACCGCATCATCGTCAACCAGCTCTCGGGTGTTGAGCGCGGGGATGTCGTCGTGTTCAAAGACCCGGGTGGATGGCTCGATCCGATCCAGAGCCCCCCGCAGAACCCGCTCGTGGCGGCCATTGACGCTGTGCTCGCGTTCGTGGGCTTGAGTGCTCCCGACAGCGACGAGCATCTCATCAAGCGCGTCATCGGCCTCCCCGGCGACCGCGTCGTCTGCTGCAACGAGTTCGGCCAGATCACCGTCAACGGCTACCCGTTGCGCGAGCCGTACACGAGGCTTCCCGAGGGCGTGACGAAGGAGACCCGTGAGGACTTCGACGTGACGGTGCCGGCGGATTCCCTGTGGGTGATGGGCGACAACCGGTACCAGTCGGCTGACTCGGCGTTCCACCACCTGCATTCGCCCGGCACGGAATTCGTTCCGTACGACGATGTTGTCGGAAAGGCCGTGCTGATCAGCTGGCCGACGGATCGCTGGCGTCTGCTCGACAATTATCCTGCGGTCTTCCGCGGAGTGGACGAGCAGGCGCCGTAACATGACCGTCGCCGATCCCACACTCGAGGTCGAGTCCGCCCTTCACGGCGAGGGGGCACGGTGGGTCATCGGCTGCGATGAGGTTGGTCGCGGCGCAATTGCCGGCCCGGTGGCGGTCGGACTTTGTCTCGTTGACGCGACTGTGGGCATCCACCCCGACGGTTTGCGTGACTCGAAGATGCTCAGCCAGAAACGGCGGGAGGAGCTGGCGCCGCTCGCGGCCGCCTGGGGACGCCTCACGGCGGTTGGGCTCGCGAGTGCGGAAGAAGTGGATGCCGTGGGCATCATGGCAGCGCTCGGCCTGGCCGGCAAGCGCGCGCTTGCGCAGTTGCACGAGGCGGGCGCTGCCGTTCGGGAGAGCGTGATTCTGCTGGACGGCTCGCACGATTGGCTCACGCCGTGCCTTGCGACACCGCTGCGGGTGCGCACGCGCGTGAAGGCGGACCGGGATTGCGCGTCTGTTGCTGCGGCATCCGTTGTCGCGAAAGTGCACAGGGACACCCTCATGACGCGGGCGGATGACCGCCACCCCGGCTACGGTTGGCCGGCGAACAAGGGGTACGGTTCCGCCGGCCATTTCGCCGCGATCACCGAGCTCGGGGCAACGGAGTTGCATCGCCGCACGTGGCTACACGCAATCGATCGGGCGGCCGATCCGGTGGTCGAGCTTGTCGAGACCTCACGACCGCAAAACACCTAGACTGTTTTCGAAATGGACGAAGACGAATTCGAAGACTACGACCGCGAGGTCGAACTCGCCCTGTACCGTGAATACCGCGACGTTGTCTCGCAGTTCCGGTATGTGGTCGAAACTGAGCGCCGGTTCTACCTCGCGAACGAGGTCACGCTTGAGCGCAAGGACACCGAGCACGACTTCTATTTCGAGCTCACGATGAACGATGTCTGGGTGTGGGATGTCTACCGTTCCGACCGATTCGTGAAGTCCGTGCGGGTGCTCACATTCAAGGATGTCAACGTGGAGGAGCTCTCGGCGAAGGAGCTCGAACTGCCCAAGGAACTCGCCATCGACGAGTAGCACGCAATATCTCGCCGTGAGGCGCAAAAATCCGGCGGAAAAGTTCGATGCACGCCCCTTCTCGCACAAGGCCGTTGCGCGTGCATGCTGAGGATGGTTAGCATTAGCTCGCTGACTGACCGATCAGTCAACTCTGAATAGTTTTCAGGCGGCGGATGCCCCCGAATCCGCCGCCTGTTGCATGCCCGGGGTGCTTTTGCTCCGGCACTCGAATGCAAGGGGCACGCCATGGCGACGCGTAAGGCGCAAGCGGCCGAGAGCCGGGAGACGATCCTCAATTCCACGGTCGCCGTCATTCAGGAGCGCGGCTTTCCTGCCACCCGCATCGCCGATGTCGCCGCGCATGCCGGAGTGAGCACGGGCCTGGTGCTGTACCACTTCGAGTCGCGCGACAAGCTGCTTGCTGCTGCCCTCACCCACACCGAGATGGGGTTCATCGCGTTGGCGCGCGAAGCGGCCGACCGCGGCGGAGACCCGCGCGAGCGATTGAAACTCCTGATCGACATCGCCTTCGAGGAGTCGGACGACTACGACCTGGCAACCAGCTGGGTTCTCTGGCTCGACATGTGGCAGCAGGCGCTGCACAACAAGCGGATCCGCACTGCGCGGCAGGAACTCGACCGGCTGTGGCGCGGGGTGATCTCCGACACGGTCCGTGAGGGCCAGAAGCTCGGCATCTTCGCGGATGCCGATCCGGACAGGTTCGCGCACATGCTCACGTCGCTGCAGGACGGATTGGCGATCAGCATCGTGCTGGGCGACAGGGAACTGAGCAACGCCGAGGCGCGGGCGATCTGCCTGCAATTGTGCAACCACGAACTGGGTGCGGGGTTGTACTAGGGCAGGGGCATCCACTCCTTCCACTCCTTCCCGCTGCCGGTGATCGGGCGCGCGTCCCCAGAGTGTCGGCCCGGTCGTTTCGTGCGGACTCGGTTCGGGGATCCTCGAAGGCATGGCGGCGAAGGATGAGCTCGGTAAACGCGGCGAGGCGCTCGCGGCCGACCATCTGACGGCGAACGGCCTCGAGATCGTCGACCGTAACTGGCGCTGCGGGCAGGGCGAGATCGACCTCGTCGCGCGGGATGGCGACGAGCTCGTGTTCGTCGAGGTCAAGACGCGCTCAAGCGTTGCATTCGGGCATCCGCTCGAGGCGATCACCGTGCACAAGCTCGCACGGCTGAGGCGCCTCGCTGCGGCATGGTGCGAGGCGCATCCCGGCAGCCACGACCGCATCCGCATTGATGCGATCGCGATCGTGGCGCCGACGACCGGTCCCGTCGACCTTGAGCACCTTAAGCGGGTGTTCTGAGCATGTCGCTCGGTCGCACGCACGCCGTTTCCCTGCTCGGGCTGCAGGGCGCGATAGTTGAGATCGAGGCGGATATCTCAGCGAACCTGCCAGCGTTCGTGCTCATTGGGCTCCCGGATGCTGCGCTCGGCGAGGCGAAGGATCGGGTGCGGGCGGCGGCGACGAACTCTGGATGCGCATTGCCGAATCGCAAAATCACCGTCAACCTCTCACCTGCCGCCCTTCCGAAGCACGGTTCCGGTTTCGACCTCGCGATCGCGCTCGCAGTTCTTGCGGCGGCAGGGACGATAGAGGCCGCGTCGATCGAGCGGGTCGTGCACCTGGGTGAACTCGGACTCGACGGTCGGCTGCGGCCGATCCATGGAATCCTTCCCGCCGTCGTCGCCCTCGCGAGGGCCGGTTTCGAGACCGTCATGGTGCCGACCGGCAACGCGGATGAGGCTGCGCTGGTGCCAGGGGTACGGGTGGTGCCGGTGGCTTCGCTGCGTGATGCAGCGATCTGGCACGGGGGCCAGTTCGCACCAGAGCCGGTCGAGCCGATCCTCTTTCCCGCGCCACCGGAGGTCGACGAGGCGTCGGCAGAACTCGGCGATGTAATCGGAAATGAGGACGCGGTCGAGGCGATGCTCGTCGCGGCGGCAGGCGGACACCACGTCTTCCTGCTCGGTCCTCCTGGTGCAGGCAAGACGATGCTCGCCGCGCGATTGCCCGGACTGCTGCCGGACCTCAGTCCTGAGGCAGCCCTCGAGGTGAGCTCCGTGCGCTCACTTGCGGGCATGCCCGTTGGTCGGGCCCTCATCACCCGGCCGCCTCTGGAATCTCCGCATCACACGGCGACAGCAGCCGCACTCGTCGGCGGAGGCAGTGGCGTCATTCGTCCGGGTGCTGCGGCCCGCGCATCGCACGGGGTGCTCTTCCTCGATGAAGCTCCCGAGTTCACGAGTACCGTTCTCGACGCGCTCCGGCAGCCGCTCGAATCGGGGGTCATCAGCATCCACCGCGCGAACGCAGTCGCCCACTTTCCGGGCAGCTTCCAGCTGGTGATGGCCGCCAACCCGTGCCCGTGCGGACAGTGGGGAGCGAGAGACTCCGACTGCACCTGCGCCCCTCACGCGCGGCGGCGCTACCTCGCACGTCTCTCGGGGCCGCTGCTCGACCGGATCGACATCCAGCTGCGGGTGCACAGGATCACGTCCGCGCAGTTGCGACTGGCGGATGAGGCGCCGCGGCTGAACACGGAAATCGCCCGGCGCAGGGTTGCCGAAGCGCGAGAAATCGCAGCCGCCCGACTTTCCGGCACTACCTGGAATCTCAACTGCCAGGTGCCCGGCGCGTGGCTGCGCGGCCCCGGTGCCCGGCTGCCCCACACGGTGACGGCATCCATCGATCGTGCCCTGGAACGCGGCGGAATCACGATGCGTGGCTACGACCGTGTCTTGCGCGTCGGCTGGACCCTGGCCGACCTCGATGGTGCCGACTCTCCCAGCGCCGACCACATCGGTCGGGCGCTCTACTTCAGGAAGGCGATGACGTCATGACCATGTTCGGACTCAAGGAGGCAGAAGTGGCGACGCTCGTGCGCTCAGTGGCAGGCGCGGAACTGGATCGCGACGCCATTCAGGACCGGTTCGCGCGCGCCGCCTGGACGGGCATCGCCGAACCGGGCGACCGGCTGGCGGGACTCGTGGTCGAGTTGCTCGGGGCACCAGCGGCACTCAACGGGGTGCTGTCGCGCTGGAGTGCAGACGCGCTCGGCGGCGAACTCCGGGATGCCGGTGGCGCGCCCGAGAAGGAGTCAGAACTGCAACAGGCGATCGCGCGGTGGCAACCGCGACTGACCTCTGCGAGCGCCCTCTTGGCCCTGCGGCAGGCCGCGCGGTACGGCGCCCGCCTGTTGGTTCCTGGCGACGACCTCTGGCCGTCGGGGCTGTCGGACCTCGGCCTCCATGCCCCGATTGCTCTGTGGTCGCGCGGCACCGACGCGGCACTGCGGGCGTTGGAGACATCCATTGCGCTGGTGGGCGCGAGGGCGGCGACGGGGTACGGCGAGCACGTGACCATGGAAGCATCCGCTGGGCTCGTCGACCGTGGCTATGCCATCGTTTCCGGCGCCGCGTACGGAATCGACGGCATGGCGCACCGCGCGGCCCTGGCGAGCAAGGGACAGACCGTCGCGATTCTCGCCGGCGGCGTGGACCGGTTCTATCCGAGCGGGCACGATGCGCTTCTGGGCCGCATCGTTGAGGCTGGCGCGGTCATCTCTGAACTTCCCTGCGGCCAGCCGCCAACCAAGTGGCGGTTCCTGCAGCGCAACAGGATCATCGCAGCAGTGAGCCAGGCGACCATAGTTCTCGAAGCGGGATGGCGCTCAGGCTCGCTCAACACGGCGAGCCATGCTGCCTCGCTCGGGCGTCCGATTGGAGCCGTGCCCGGTCCGGTCACGAGCGCTGCCTCGGCGGGATGCCATCGGCTCATTCGCGACTATGACGCGGTGCTCGTGACAACCGCGGATGAGATGGCCGAGCTCGTGCCGATTCCTGAGGCTGTGGCGACCGCCGGACCGACCGACGCTGGGGGCGTGCCCCGGCCGCCATCCGATGAGGTTCGCCTGATCGACGCGCTCAGCGTCCGATCGCCAAGAACCACACGCGATGTTGCAGCCAGGTCCGGGCTGGCAGTGGAGACGGTTCAGTCCCTGCTCGGCGGCCTCGAACTCACCGGCCGTGTTGCAGAACGGGATCGCGGATGGGTGAGCACGCCAACACGTTCCTGAGGCCGCCGTGTCCCCATTAGGGGAGATAGCGAGGTTTTGTCCCAAGCGGTAGCGTTTTCTCACCTGAATGAGCGTCGCCGGGGGGCGACCGAACGGGGAACACAATGTCCATGGGGGAAAATCAGTCCAGATTCAGTTGGCTGAGAAATCGTACGAAGCTCACGATCGCGCTGGCGGTCGCCGGCGCACTGGTGCTGGGAGGCGGAGCCGCGAGCGCTGTCGTCATGTCCCAGCAGATGGCTGCCGCCGAGCAGGCGGAGGCAGAGCGACTGTACACCGCGGCCATCGAGTACGAGACGGCGTTCCTGGAGCACAAGCAGACGGTGACCGCCGGAAATGCGCTCGTGAAGGACATGCGCGCCTCGCTCCTGGTGAGCGGAACCTTCCTCGATCAGGCGACCATTGATGAGGCTTCGCGCCTCGTCGAGTATCTGGCGATCAAGCTCGCCGCGAGCAAACCCCCAGCGACCACTACCGAAATGCAGGACGAGATCGACGCCCTGGCGACCGCAATCGCCGACGCGTGGGCCGGGATCGAGAACGCGAGCGCGCTGGCTGCTGCTGCGGGCGAGTCCCGGCTGGCCGCAGCGAATCTCGCCGACGAGGCGATCCGGCAGAAGGTCGCAGATTCGCTGGCGGCGCTGGCCGCCTCGCTCGAGTCTCGCAAGGGCACCTCAGACGCTCTTGCATCTCTTGCGGCCGCGGTGAAGTCCGCTGAGGCGTCCCACGGGTCGGTTGTCGCCGCGCAGGATGCAGCGGCCAAGGAAGCAGAAAAGAAGGCAGCGGCAAAAGAGGCCACCACGACCAAACCCAAGACCGGCACGACGGAGAAGGACAAGACCGACGTTGACAAGACCGGGTGGTACACGCATGCAGAGGCATCGCAGGCGATCGTGAGCGCCTGGGGCGCAGTGGCGTGGCACTCCGGCTGCGCACACGAGAAGAAGGGTGATGGCTACTGGTACCGCAGTGGCGGTTCACCCTCAACGCCGCCGGTTCCCCCAGCCGTCGACAACTTCGTCGGCTTCAAGGTGCAGATCATCAACGCCGAAAAGGCCTGGGTCTACTACTACGACTGCCCGTAAGCCACCCGGCGAGAGCTCGGCGGCCTCTACCCTTCAGTGTCGCCGAGCTGCTCGCGGTAGTGGGCGACCACCCGCGCAAGGTAGGCGGTGATCACCGCCTGCTCGTCCGGGTGGAAGTCGTCAAGGATTCCGTCGACTCCCAGGATGAGCGGCAGGATGTGCCCCATCGCGCGGGCGACAGACTGCGGGTTGGGCACGACGAGCACGCCGCGGCGGTCGGTGGGGTGCCGTTGTCTTGTCACGTGACCGACCGCGACCAGTCGATCGACGATGACCGTCGCTGCCGCAGTTGACACACCGAGTCGCCTGGCGATGTCGCTCGGGCTCAGGGCGCCATGCATGACGAGGTGCTGCATCGCCTCGAAGTCCCGGCGATTCACCTCAAGCTGCGCGCTCACGTGCGCCTCGAAGTCTGCTGTCAGATCGAGCACTTCACGCAGAAGCCGACTCGCCTCACGAACCCGGATCTCCCGCGATTGCGGCGGGGCGGCGTCAGCTTGCATGGCACCCATCTTAGAACTATGGTATCTAAAGTATCTAGTTACCAATTTATTTAGCTAAAGGGATGTCATGCGCCGCTTCTCGGAGTTCGTCACCTCTCGCTCCACCTCGTGGATCCCGCTCACGGTGGCTGTACTCGCCAGCGCGGCACTCTTCGCCGTCGGCTCGGGGAACAGCTCCGAGTCCGCACCGGGGGTGGGGCTGCCGAGCACAGCTGAATCAGTCCAGGTGAGTGCGTTGCAGGACACGCTGCCCAGCGCCGACTCCAGCACCGCCCTCCTGGTTTACAGTCGCGACGGCGCGGTCCTGACCGATCGCGACATCGAGGCGGTGAACGCCTCCGGCTCCGACCTCGCTGAGCTCTCGAAAGACGGCTTCGTCCCACCCGCCTCCGTCTCGGACGACGGCACGGCCGCCATCGTCGTGGTGCCCCTTGAGATAGAGGAAGAGCTGTCGATCCAGACCGCCCGTGCGCAGGAGCTGCGCGACATCGCCAACACCGGCCTTCCGGCTGGTCTCACGGCGCTGCTGTCGGGTCCGGAAGGCTTCCAAGTCGACCTCAGCGCGGTGTTCGCCGGCGCCGACTTCACTCTGCTCATCACGACCGTGTCGGTTGTTGCCCTCCTGCTCATCATCACCTACCGCAGCCCATGGCTCTGGATCGTTCCGCTCCTGGTGATCGGAACAGCGGATGCCCTCGCCACAATCGCCGCAACGCGCGTTGCCGCGATGATCGGCATCACCCTCGATCCCTCAGTCACCGGCATCCTCTCCGTTCTCGTTTTCGGCGCGGGCACCAACTACGCCCTGCTGCTGATCGCCCGCTATCGGGACGAACTGCGCCTCGCCGAGAACCGCAGGGAAGCAATGTCGCGCGCGCTGCGCGGCGCAGGGCCCGCGATTATCGCAAGCGGATCCACTGTCGCGCTGAGCCTGCTCACCCTCCTGTTCGCCGAGCTCTCCGGCAACAGGGCGCTCGGAATTGCCTGCGCGACCGGTATTGCCGTCGCGATGGCATTCGCGCTCATCGTGCTTCCGGCGACCCTCGTGCTGTTCGGACGCGGACTGTTCTGGCCATACATCCCCCGTTTCGGGTCGGCCAATCCATCGCAGAGCGGGCCGTGGGCGCGCCTCGGCACCTTTGTATCGAAGAAGCCGATCGCCGTGGCCGCGCTCGGCGTGCTCCTGTTGGCCGGACTCTCCGCGGGCGCAACCCAATTGCAGACCGGGCTCGCCCAAACCGAGCGCTTCATCGCAACGCCGGAGGCGGTTCGCGGTCAGCAGATCATCGCCGATTCGTTCGCGGCGGGAAGCGGATCCCCGACCGCCGTCATTGTGAATTCCTCCTACGCCGACGCCGCACTCGAACTGGTCTCCTCGACTGATGGCGTCGACTCCGCGTCGATCGGTGAGAGCGACGGCACCATTACCCAGCTCAATGTTGTTCTCGCTGCGGGAGGGGAGACCGCAGAGGCCTTCGACATCGTGCGGGAACTGCGCAGCGATCTCGATTCCCTGAGTGGAGCGGATGCGCTGGTCGGCGGCCTGGACGCCCAGGCCCTCGATGTGGCTGACGCCAACCGCGCCGACCAACAGCTCGTGATCCCTCTCATTCTGGTACTCGTGCTCATCGTGCTCATCCTGCTGCTGCGGTCATTCCTCGCTCCGCTGCTCCTGCTCGCCACCGTGGTGGGCTCGTACTTCGCAGCACTGGGCGCGAGCTGGCTGCTCTTCCAGAGCGTGTTCGATTTCCCTGCACTCGACCGCAGCGTCGTGCTTCTGAGCTTCCTGTTCCTTGTCGCGCTCGGCGTCGACTACAACATCTTCCTTGTCACAAGAGCAAAGGAAGAGGCAGTCGTGCACGGCACGAGGCAGGGGATGATTCGCGCGCTCGCCGCAACCGGTGGCGTGATCACGAGCGCCGGTGTGCTGCTCGCTGCCGTATTCGCTGTGCTCGGTGTGCTGCCCCTCATAACCCTCACCCAGATCGGCATCATCGTCTGCGTCGGCGTGCTGATCGACACCCTGCTTGTGCGCACCGTGATCGTGCCCGCGCTCGCCTTCATCGCGGGGGAGCGGTTCTGGTGGCCGCGGCGCACCACAGTGCCTGGCAGTACGCCTCTCGAAGGAAGCCAGACCTCTTTGGTGTCGGCCACCGGCGCACCCTAGTCTGTAGAGCGTGACCCAACTCGGCCAGCACCCGGCGCCCGTCCGCACGATCGCGCATATCAGCGACACGCATTTTCTCGCTGCGAACGCGCGGCTGTACGGTTCGGTCGACACGGATAGGAATCTCGAGCAGGCACTCGCGCAATTGGAGCGGTCGGGCATCCACCCTGATGCAATCGTCTTCACGGGCGACCTCGCCGATCTCGGCCAGCCCGACGCCTACCGCCGTTTGCGCGCGATTGTCGAACCCGCCGCCGAGCGGCTGGGCACGAAAATCATCTGGGTCATGGGCAATCACGATGAGCGCCGCGAGTTCTCGTCGCTGCTCTTCGACGAGGAAGGCAGCGATGCCCCGCAGGATCGTGTGTACGACATCGACGGGCTGCGCATCATCGCCCTCGACACGTCGGTGCCCGGGTACCACCACGGTGCGATCACCGACGAGCAGCTCTCCTGGCTCGCGGACGTGCTCGAGACGCCAGCACCGCACGGGACACTGCTTGCCCTGCATCATCCACCCGTCCCCACGCCCCTGCTCTGGGCCATGGAGATGCTCGAACTGCATGACCAGCACCGTCTCGCGTCGGTGCTCGCGGGAACGGATGTCCGTGGCATCCTCGGTGGGCATCTGCACTATTCGACTCACAGCACCTTTGTCGGGATTCCCGTCTCGGTCGCAGCAGCGACGTGCTACACGCTTGCCCTCACAGAGAAGGACAAGCTACTGTCGGGCGTCAATTCGGGACAGGCTTTCAACCTCGTGCACGTCTACGACGACCGCATCGTCCACTCGATTGTTCCCATCGGTGACACCCTTGAGGTGACAGGGTTCTCGTCCGACCACAGGGCGGCGATCATCCAGATGACCCCGGAGCAGCGCCTCGCAATGTTCTCGGCCAAGGACTCCCCCTTCAACAAGGGCGATGCGGCCGGCGAGTAGCGGGCGTGTTCTGCTGACACGCCCGCACGCTGCCGGGTGGCAGACCGCAACAGAGCGCATGCTGGGGGCATGCAACTGCGGCGTGCGGTCGACGACTTCGTTCATCACCTCGCGACCGACCGCGGGTTCAGCCCGCACACCGTACGCTCCTACCGCTCCGACCTTGCCGATCTGACCGTCTTCGCGAACGAGCGCGGTACCGAAAGGGCGGCCGAGCTCGACCTCGAACTGCTGCGCGACTGGCTCTGGCAGGGCTCCAATGCTGGGCTCGCCAAATCGACCCTCGCCCGTCGGTCGGCGAGCGCTCGCGCCCTGACGAACTGGCTCGCCGCCTCTGAACACACGCAGACGGATGTCGCGGTGCGTTTGCGAGCGCCCAGACCCGATCACCACCTTCCGCGGGTTCTCACCCGTTCGCAGGTCGATGGCCTGCTGGAGGGACTCGAGAACCGCGCCATGACCGGCGACCCGGTCGCAGCCAGGGACCTCGCCATCGTGGAGTTGCTCTACGCATCCGCTCTCCGGGTGAGCGAAATTGTCGGTCTGGACGTCGGGCACATCGACCTCGGCCGGCTCACGGTGCGCGTGACTAGGTAAGGGTGCGAAAGAGCGCGTGGTGCCGTTCGGCATTCCGGCGAAGCGGGCGATCGAGGCGTGGTTGCAGGTGCGACCGGCGCTGGACGATTCGTCCGCTGCGGCGTTCGTCGGAGCTCGCGGCAAGCGGATCGGGGCGCGAACGATCTACCAACTCGTCGCAAGCCTGCTCGTGGAGTTGCCGGGGTCAGGGCCTTCCGGGCCACACACTCTCCGGCACACCGCGGCGACGCACCTGCTCGACGGCGGGGCCGACCTTCGCAGCGTGCAGGAGATGCTCGGCCACGCGAGCCTCGGCACGACCCAGCTCTACACCCACGTTTCAGCGGAGCGCCTCAAGGAGGCATACCGCACGGCGCACCCGCGCGCGTAGCCGGCGATGGTCGAGCGGAGTCGAGACCCGGTGATCGAGCGGATACCGGTGATCGAGCGGATACCGGTGATCGAGCTTGTCGAGATCTCGACAGGCTCGATCACCGTGAGTTCGGCAGCAGCACCGATCGCGGTATACCGCCCAGGAAGTTCAGCGGCGAGAGGTACTCCCCATGCAACCGCACGCCGAAGTGCAGGCACAGCTGCGCACAGTGCCCCGGTTCGACCACGCCGATGATCTGGCCGCGGTGCACCCGGTCGCCCTCGCGCAGTTCGCTGCTGACGGGTTCGAAACTCGACAGCAATCCGCCAGCGTGCATGATCGACAGCACGGGACGGTCGACGACGAATCCCGCGAAGTGCACGATCCCGTCATCCGGGGAGATCGCGACTCCAGTTGAAGCCACGTCAATGCCCCGATGCCCCGCCGCATACGGCGTCGCTGGCGCGATGAACGGCCGCAGCATGATCCGCTGGCCGTCGGTGGGCCAGTTCCAGACGGGGTCGCCCGGAAACGCGGATGAAGCGGATGCCGGCACCAGCGCGACGAGTACCACGAGCGGCAGTACGAGCCATCGGTGCATGTCGCCATTGTGCTTTCGCCTCGGCGGCGGGAGTCCCGCCCCGACTCGCTCCGGTGCAACCGTCTGGTGCGAGGCGGGCTGTGGGGGAGTCGCTCAGTTGCCGCGTGCGACGTGCATGCGGGTGGTGGGTTGGGTGGTGTATTCGTGTCCGCTGGGGGAGGTCCATTTCAGTTGACCGTCGCCGGTGTGTTCCACTGCCCAGCGGGTGTGGTGTTTGAGTTGGTGGTGCCCCTCGCATGCGTGTGCGAGGTTGTCATGTCGGGATTCTCCGTCGTGTTGCCAGTCGAGGGAGTGGTCCAAATCGCAGTTGATGGCGAGGCGGTTGCAGCCGGGGAACCGGCAGGTTTCATCGCGCACTTGTAACCAGTTGCGGAGATCTTTGGGCACTGTGTAGGAGTCTCGGCCGACCGAGAGTACGGCACCGGTTTCGGGGTGGGTGAGGATCCGGGTGAAACTCGGCGCGTGTCCGGCGAGTTTGCGGGCGGTGTCGGGGTCGATGGGACCGTAGCCGTCCAGACTGGCCGGGATCTCCTCGACACCGAGCAGGGTCAGTACCGGGACGGTGACGAACACCCGACCGGTGATGCCGTGCCCGAGCCCGTCACAGGTGTCACCTTTGAGCAGCAGGTCGGCGAACGCATCCGCCCGCAACTGGGTCAAAGTGCGGGGTTCCTCCGGGGACCGCAAGCCGCGGGCGATCTGGTCCAACCGGTCCCGGATGGCGAGGGCCTGCTCGGCGGGCAGGAACGCGCTCAGCCAGGCCATTCCGTCCCTGGCCGGTTCGACCAGCACCTGCCGGTCCGCCATCGACTTCTCCTTGCGGAGGGTGATCGATTCCGGATGCGCCTGCTCCCGAGCCTGGCGGGCCTTGCGGTCCAGTTTCGCGACCGTGAGCGTCTTCGCCTCCGGCAGAATCTGCTCCTCGAATTCTCGCCGTGCCTCCACGGGGAGGGAGTTGGCATGGTCGATCACCGTTTGGGCGTGCCGATAACTGACCGCCCCCTCCCGCAGAGCCTGATGAGTGCCCGGCAACTCGTGCATGAGCGACCGGGACTCCTCCACCAGTCGTTCCGCGGTGCGTTCGGGCAGCCGCAGTGCGCAGGCCAGCTCGGTGACGATCACCCGGCGGGCGGTCATCGCCGCATCCCACCCACCCACCTGACCAGGCCTCGTGGCATGCTCAGTGAGCTCAGCCAACCGACGTGCCTCATCGATCAACTGGGCACGATACGCGGTGATCGAGGAGATCATGTTCTCGGTCGACACAATGCAATCGATCAACTCACCCAGAGTCTCCGTCATCGTCAACGGAACAGACTGAACCGAACCGGCAGCAGCATCCGCCGAAGCCGACTTCTCAGCGCCCGACGCCGCAGCAGGGTCGACAAACTCGACCTTCCGCTTGCGCTTACGCCCGGGCTTCTCTTCCATGACACAAAGTCAACACGGCACCACCGACATTCCCACCCCGAAGATCAAGCAGGGGCCGAAGTTCGTTGAAGAAGGCCAGGCGGGGCAGCGCGGCCCCTGGTGCTATCATTTTCGGAGCATCCCGTGCATTCGGGGTGACTACGCGTGCCCGCAGAGACGTAAAGTCTCGCACTCCACATCCACTCAGTCCTTATGCAGCACCTATGCATGCAGGCGGATGACCCGGGCACCAGGATTCGCACCAAACGGTTGCGAGTAACAACTGAGAAGAGCACACACGCGTGTGCAAGAAGGAGCACGGCCATGGCCGTAGTAACAATTCGCCAGCTGCTCGACAGCGGCGTCCACTTCGGGCACCAGACCCGCCGTTGGAACCCCAAGATGAAGCGGTTCATCTTCACGGAGCGTTCCGGCATCTACATCATCGACCTGCAGCAGTCGCTCGGCTACATCGACAAGGCGTACGACTTCGTCAAGGAGACGGTCGCCCACGGCGGCACGATCCTCTTCGTCGGCACCAAGAAGCAGGCGCAGGAAGCGATCGCCGAGCAGGCGACCCGCGTCGGCCAGCCGTTCGTCAACCAGCGTTGGCTGGGCGGACTGCTCACCAACTTCCAGACGGTCTCCAAGCGCCTCGCGCGCATGAAGGAGCTTGAGGAGCTCGACTTCGAAGACCCCGCCAAGAGTGGTTTCACGAAGAAGGAGCTGCTCATCAAGAGCCGCGAACTCGCCAAGCTGCACAAGACCCTCGGCGGTATCCGCAACCTGACGAAGACGCCGAGCGCGATCTGGGTTGTCGACACCAAGAAGGAGCACCTCGCGATCGATGAGGCTCGCAAGCTCGGCATCCCCGTGATCGGCATCCTCGACACCAACTGCGACCCGGATGAGGTGCAGTACCCGATTCCGGGCAACGACGACGCCATCCGTTCGGTCGGCCTGCTGACCCGCATCATTGCGGATGCTGCTGCCGAAGGTCTCATCCAGCGCCACCAGAAGCCCGAAGAGGGTGAAGAGATCGAGCCGCTCGCCGCGTGGGAGGCCGAACTGCTCCAGGCGTCTGAGGCCGAGGCTGAAGCGAAGGTGGATGCCGCAGTCGAGACCGAGAAGCCAGCCAAGGCTGAGAAGGCTGAGAAGGCTGAGAAGGCTGACAAGCCCGCTGACAAGGCTGAGAAGGCTGAGAAGGCTGAGAAGCCCGCGAAGGCAGACAAGGCTGAGAAGGCTGACAAGCCCGCGAAGGCTGACAAGGCGGACAAGCCCGCGAAGGCTGACAAGGCTGACAAGGCTGACAAGGCAGACAAGCCTGCGAAGGCGGAGAAGCCCGCCAAGGACGACGACGCCGACGACGCCGATAAGGCTGAGAAGAAGACCGCGGCCAAGGCCGACGACGAGAAGAAGTAGGGACCAGTACCAATGGCAGATTTCAGCCTGGAAGACCTGAAGGCGCTGCGCGAGCAGCTCGGAACGGGAATGGTCGAGACCAAGAACGCCCTCGTGGAGGCTGGCGGCGACCTGGACAAAGCCACCGAAATCCTGCGCCTTCGCGGTGCGAAGAGCAACGCGAAGCGCTCAGACCGTTCCACGAGCGAGGGTCTCATCGCGGCCAAAGAGGTTGACGGCGCGACGACGATGATCGAGCTCGCCTGCGAGACCGACTTCGTGGCGAAGGGTGACAAGTTCATCGCGCTCGGCAACAAGGTTCTCGACGCTGTCGCGGCATCCGGTGCCGACAGCGCCGAGGCCGCGGCCGCGGCATCCATTGACGGCAAGACCGTCGCGGACGTCATCGGCGACGAGGCAGCCATCCTCGGCGAGAAGATGGAACTGCGTCGCGTCGTGCGGCTCACCGGGGAGAAGTTCTCCGTGTACCTGCACCGCACGAGCCAGGACCTGCCGCCACAGGTCGGTGTTGTCGTCGCCTACACCGGTGACGATGCCGAAACCGCGCGCAGCATCGCCCAGCACATCTCGTTCGCGAACCCGGCCTACCTGACGCGTGACGATGTTCCCGCGAGCGAGGTCGAGAACGAGCGCCGCATCGTCGAGGAGATCAGCCGCAACGAGGGCAAGCCCGAGGCCGCTCTTCCGAAGATCGTTGAGGGTCGGGTCGGCGCGTTCTTCAAGCAGGTCGCCCTGCTCGAGCAGGACTACGCCCGCGACAACAAGCTGTCCGTCTCGAAGGTTGTGGCGGATGCCGGACTCACCATCACCGGCTTCGCCCGTTTCAAGGTCGGCGCCTAAGCAGCTTCTGTTCGGCGCCCGGGTGGGACATCCGCGCCCGGGCGCGCGGGCGCAGATGTCCCAACCGGGCGCGCACAGCGCCCGCCCGGTTTCGAATAGCCTGTACTGGGCGCTACAGGACGGGAAGCACATGACAGCACGCAAACGACGGGTACTCCTCAAGCTTTCCGGGGAATCGTTCGGCGGAGGGCAGCTGGGCGTCAACCCTGACGTGGTCGCACAGATCGCGAAGGAGATCGCGGTCGCGGCCCAGGACGTCGAGGTTGCGATCGTCGTCGGTGGCGGCAACTTCTTCCGCGGTGCCGAACTCAGCCAGCGCGGCATGGACCGTGGGCGGGCTGACTACATGGGCATGCTCGGCACCGTCATGAATGCGCTCGCGCTGCAGGACTTCCTCGAGCAGGCGGGTGCCGCAACCCGCGTTCAGTCCGCGATCGCGATGACCCAGGTCGCCGAGCCGTACATCCCGCGCCGCGCGGAGCGCCACCTCGAGAAGGGTCGCGTGGTCATCTTCGGTGCGGGCGCAGGGCTGCCCTACTTCTCCACCGACACGGTCTCGGCGCAGCGCGCGCTCGAGATCGGCGCGGACATCGTGCTCGTCGCCAAGAACGGAGTGGATGGCGTGTACTCGGCAGACCCGAACAAAGACCCAGACGCGCACAAGATCGATGAGATCACCTATCAGGAGGCACTCGTGCAGGGCCTGAAGGTTGTCGACTCGACCGCCTTCAGCCTGTGCATGGACAACCACATGGACATGGTCGTTTTCGGCATGCAGCCGGAGGGCAACGTGACCGCTGCCATCCGCGGCGACCGCATCGGTACCCTCGTTCGCGCGTAGCGGTACCCGGTGATATTCGCGCTGGTTGCGGGCGCGGCAGTCGCGCACGCCGCCTGGAATCTCACCGTCAAGCATGCGGGAACAAGTGGCACCCGTTTTCTCTTCCTCGCCTTCCTCCTGGGTTCCGTCATCCTCGCGCCGTTCGGGGTGGCATCCATCATGGAGGCGGCAGTGCCGCTCGATCGGCTACTCCTGCTCGCGGGAGTGAGCGGGGTCTTGCAGCTGCTCTACTTCCTGCTGCTCCAGCGCGGCTATCGACTCGGCGACGTCTCCGTGGTCTATCCGCTGGCACGGGGAACCGGCCCGCTGCTGTCGGTCGTACTCGCGATCGCCGTTCTTGGTGAACGGCCATCCGCTGTAGCCCTCATCGGGGCCGCGACCGTGGTCGCCGGAGTCATCGTCATCGGCCTCGCGGGCGGGCGCGCGAGTTTCCCGGGCAACCGCACGGGCATCGTGTACGGCCTTCTCGTGGGTGTTGTCATCGCCGTCTACACCCTGTGGGATGCCGCCGCGGTGATCGAATTCGACATGCCCCCGGTCGGCTACTACTGGCTTGCGGTGGTGATCAAAACAATTCTGTTCTCTGTGCCGGCACTGCGGAACCCGCCCGAGGTGAGGTCGATGGCACGATCGCACTGGCGAGCGGCGCTCACCGTCGGCATTCTGGGGCCACTGTCGTACATGCTCATCCTCACCGCATTCCAGCTCGCACCCGTCTCGATCATCGCGCCCGCGCGCGAGGTGAGCGTCGTGCTGGTGGGCTTAGGTGGCTGGTTGCTGTTCCGGGAGCCCAATCCGGCACAGCGGATCATCGGATCGGTCATCGTGCTTGTGGGGATTGGGCTGCTGTCGTTGGGGTAACCGATAAACTCGATTCGACACGAAGGAGTTGCCGTGATTAGCGAGGTGCTGAGCGAAGCCCGCAGCAAGATGGACAAGGCTGTCGAGGTCGCCAAGGATGACTTTGCCACCGTGCGAACAGGTCGCGCCAACCCTGCCCTGTTCCAGAAGGTCATGGTCGAGTACTACGGTAGCCCGACGCCTCTCGCCCAGCTCGCGTCGCTGCAGAATCCGGAGGCTAGAACCCTGCTCGTGACGCCATACGACAAGACTGCCCTCAAGGAGATCGAGAAGGCCATCGTCACCATGCCGAATCTCGGGGCGAACGTCGGCAATGACGGCGAGATCGTTCGTGTCACCCTGCCCGAACTCACTGAAGACCGCCGCAAGGATTTCGTCAAGCTGGTGCGCGCAAAGGGCGAGGACGCGCGGATAGCGGTTCGCAACATCCGCCGCAAAGCCAAAGACGATCTGGATGCCCTCAAGAGCGAGGTGGGCGATGACGAGGTGGGGCGCGCTGAGAAAGAACTCGAGGCCGTCACGAAAGCCCACGTGGACGCCATCGACGATGCGCTCAAGCGCAAAGAAGCAGAACTTCTCGAGGTCTGAATGTCTGACGCCGGTTCGTCGGGCCGCAAGACACGGCGCGCGCGGCAGCGCGCCGAGTTCGAAGCGACCGTCGCAGACATCGAAGCCCAGGTGCGGGCGACGAACGCAAAAATTGAGGCACGCACCGGGCGCAACCTTCCCCTCGCGATAATCATCGGGCTCGCGCTCGGGGCGGGGCTGATTTTCAGCCTGCTCGTCATCAAAGACCTGTTCCTCATCTTTGCGGCCTTCCTGCTGTTGTTCACGGCCTTCGAGCTCGCGAGCGCCCTGCGATTTGCGGGTCGCAACGTGCCCAGGGTCGCGACCGTGATCGCCGGCCTCGCCGTGCTGCCCGCCTCGTTCTACTGGCTCGTCGAGGGACAGTGGCTCGTCACCCTCGGAGCGATGCTGTTCGTCACGCTCTGGCGACTCGCCTCGACGGTCTTTCCCTCGCACCGCGCGTCGTTCCGCGATCTCGTCAAAGACGTCGTCGCGGGGGTTTTCATCCAGGCCTACGTGCTTTTTCTCGGCAGTTTTGCGGTGCTGCTCACAGCGCAGGAAAACGGTGAGTGGTGGACGCTCGGTTTCCTCATCGTCGTCGCGGCGACTGACACCGGCGCCTACGCGACCGGCCTGCTGCTCGGTCGGCATCCGATGGCGCCGCGGATCAGCCCCAAGAAGACCTGGGAGGGCTTCGGGGGTTCCCTGCTCGCAGCGATCATCGCGGGCATTCTGATCGCGATTTTCATGATCGACCAGCCATGGTGGATGGGCATCATCTTCGGCGTGGCACTCGCGCTCACGGCCACCCTCGGTGATCTCACCGAATCGCTCATCAAGCGCGATCTGGGCATCAAGGACATCAGCACGTTCCTGCCGGGCCACGGTGGCTTCCTCGACCGGCTGGATTCGGTGCTGCCATCCGCCGCTGTGGCCTACGCGCTTTTCCGCATCTTCACCTAGTGCAGAATAGTGCGGTGACCACTACCTTCCCCCGGGCGCGCAAGAACAAGCGCGGGTACAACACCGACCAGGTCGAGGACTTCCTCGACGAGGCCAGGCAGGCGTACGCCGTTATCGACGGTCCTTCCAGCATGACGGCCGAGAGCATCCGTCTGGCGGCGTTCAGTATGCAAAGGGGTGGCTATTCACCCTCGCACGTGGATGCCGCGCTCGAACGACTGGAAGACGCTTTCGCAGCTCGCGAGCGAGAGAGGGTGCTCTCGCAACTCGGCGAGGAGGCCTGGTACAGTCGCGCCCGCCACACCGCACAGGCAATTCTCAATCGCCTTGACCGTCCGCTCGGCAGGCGCTTCAAGCGCGTGAATTTCCTCGTCGTCGGCTATCACCCGAAGGACGTGGATGCGTTCTGTCGACGCCTGAAACGCTACTTCCAGGACGGAAAACCGATGAGCGTCGAAGAGGTCCGCACTGTGGCTTTCCGCACAAAACGCGGCGGTTACAGCGAAGCGCAGGTGGATCGGGTACTCGATGCGGTCATCGATGTGATGCTCGCGGTGCGCTGACGTCGGTCGCCTCACGGCGGTTATTCGGCACCCATGGTCTAAAATTGGGGAACTGTGGGCAAGCACCTCGATGTTGCGACTCCCCAGAGGCGGCCCTCAGGTCGCGGGGGAGACGCTTCGCGACCCCACGCGCGGCCGTTCTGGGCCCTGCCCGTCTTCGCCTTCAGCGCCGCTTTCTCACTCGTCGCCGTGCTGCTCGTGCACCCCAATCCGGTGGTCTACTCCAACGCGGCCATGGCTCCTGACGATTGGAACGACCGGCCGGTGCAGGAACTCGCGGTCGGTGCTGAGCACAGTCAAACCTTTGAGCGCGACAGTTACCAGGTGACGAAGATCGTGCCGCCGAGAATCGCGGCCCCGGCAGCGGGCACCCCCGATCCCGGGACCGCCCAGGCCATCGCGCGTGACATGGTCGCCGCGCGGGGATGGGGTGCGGAGCAGTACGACTGCCTGTACGCGCTGTGGATGAAGGAATCCAACTGGAACGTGTATGCCATGAACAAGAGCAGCGGAGCGTACGGCATTCCCCAGTCGCTCCCTGGCAGCAAGATGGCGACCGTTGGATCCGACTGGCAGACCAACCCGGTCACGCAAATCACCTGGGGCCTCGGATACATCACCGCACGCTACGGCAACCCCTGCGGCGCGTGGGACCACTCCAAGGCCAAGAACTGGTACTAGCCAACCGCCCCGTAAACTTGGGGTCATGCCCAGATCCAACCGCCCCCGCGGACGGCGTGCGAGCGGCGACGGTGACGAGCTGGACCTCAGTCGCGCTCTGCTTGGTCGCTCCACGCGCGAGCGGAAGCGCGACGGCGAGTGGAATGTCCAGCCGCTTCCTGCGGCTTCCGCGGCAAAGGCGTACACGTGCCCAGGGTGCGCGATTGAGATCGCACCGGGAATCGCCCACCTCGTCGCCTGGCGCGCCGACGGGCTCATGGGCGAACAACACGATCTCGCCGATCGCCGCCACTGGCATACCCACTGCTGGCGAATAAAACCATGAGGGGAATCCGCGATGGCGATTGAGATTCGTGCGGGTGTCGAGCTACCTGCCCGCCGGGAGGACGTGGAGTTGCACACCGCCGACGGCCTCACGCTGGTCGGCGAGCTCGCGCTCCCGGAGCGCGGCGACCCCGTCGCCACTCTCGTAACCCTGCACCCGCTGCCCACCGCTGGTGGCTTCATGGACTCGCACATCCTGCGGAAGGCGGCGGCGCGGCTTCCCGCCCTCGCCGATCTGGCTGTTCTGCGGTTCAACTTCCGCGGGGTGCACTCCCCACGCGGTACCTCGGAGGGCGTGTTCGGCGACGGCATCCTCGAAGCTGCCGATCTCACCGCGGCAATGGAATTCGTTTCCCAGCGCGGCCTGCCCAACCCCTGGCTGGTGGGTTGGTCGTTCGGAACCGAGGTCGCCCTGAAGTACGGCCTCGAGCATCCGCTGGCCGGCGTCATCCTGCTGTCGCCGCCGCTGCACAGGACAACGGATGCCGAACTCGCCGCCTGGGCGGGCAGCGATGCAGAGTTCGTGGTGCTCGTGCCGGAGCTCGACGATTACCTTCGTCCGCCCGAGGCGCGCGAGCGTTTCGCCGCGGTGCCGCACGCGGACCTCGTCGCTGTTGAGGGCGGCAAGCACCTGTGGGTGGGGGAGAGCCAGACGTACGAGGGTGCTCACCGAGATCGTGCAGCGAGTCAACCCGGCGGCACTTCCGCTGCCTGCGAGCTGGGGATAGCGCTCAGTTCCGCCTCAGTGGGCGTTCTGCCTCGGCATGATGACCTGCCGCATGATGATGAGGATCGACGCAGCGACCGGGATGGCGACGAGAGCACCGAGCACGCCGAGCAGCGTTCCGCCTGCCAGCGCCGCGATCACCACGACGACCCCTGGCACCTTCACTGCCTGGCTCATGATGCGCGGCGCGATGACGTACGCCTCCACCTGCATGTAGACGAGGTAGTAGACCGCGACCGCGATGACAGCGGGGGTGAAGCCGCCCTGGAAGACGAACACGCTCAGGGTGATGACGACAGCCGCGGAGAGCGTGCCGACGAGCGGGATCAGCGAACCGATGAGGGCGATGAAGGCCAGAAGGGCCGAGTACTCGACCCGGAACACAAAGGTCAGGAAGATGAACGAGAGGATGCCGTTGACGAGGGCAAGTGAGCCCTGACCCATGACGTAGCGCCCGACCGACGCGCTGATCTGTTCGGCGATGTCGACGAAGTTGGTGCGGCGGGAGGCGGGGATGAGCTGGTAGAGGCTGCGCTTGATATTCGACAGGGACGCGATGAAGTAGAGCGTGAGAATGAGCACGATGATTGCGCCGAAGATCGCGCTCACCGTGGCTATACCGGCCTGGAGTACCCCGCCGCCGATACTCGCGAAGTCCAGTCCTGCCACGAAGTCCTCAACCTGCAAGCGGACGGTATCCATGTTGATCCAGGGAAACGTGTCCTGTAGGTCGATCCAGATCTGATCTGGGATGAGCACGAGTGCCTGGACGCGGTCAACGAGCCTCGTGACCTGGTCGACGACGACGGGAACGATTGCGAGGATGAAGGCGGTGAAGGCGCCCAGCACCCCCACCAGAACGGCGAGGATTGCGAGCCACCGCGGCCATGTGCGCTTCTCCAGGAACGAGACGATCGGGTCGAGACCGAGAGCGATGAAGAGAGCGGCACCGACGTAGGTGAGGATTGTCGCGAGACTTCCGATCGCCGCGCCGATGCCGATCGCGACAATGACGCCCAACCCGCCGAAGAGACCGAGGCGGAACGCGTTCTGAATCTTCAACAGTCGCCTTTCGTGGAGCTAGCTGTCCTTCGAAACTGGTTCTGACTGTGACAATACTCCCCGCAGCGACTCCAGATAGTCGGCAACTGACTCGCGCTCGCTACTTATGGTCGCAAGGCGCTCCTCTGCGTCCGCGAGCATCGCCGCCGAGCGCTTCTCAGCGTCATCGAGCATCGCCCGTGATCGCTTCTGCGCGTTGTCGAGAATCTCGGCTGCGGTGTCATCTGCCTTCTGCCGCGACTCTCGGGCCTGTGCTCGCAGAGACGCGTCGAGGGTGTCGGCTTCGAGTCGTTTGTCGCTCGCCCGACGCGTGGCATCCGCGAGTTGTGCCTGCGCTTCGTCGAGGTACTTCTGTGTCTGCGCAACCGACTCGCGGTGCTTGGCGAGAAACTCCTGCTCTGCCTCGTCACGGCGTGCCTTGAGTTCCACGTCGAGATCGAGTCGGGCCTGCTCGGCCTCCTGCACGAGTCGCGATCGGGTTTCCTCGGTTTCGGCGGCCAGCTGTGCGCGCACCGTTTCGGTCTCGTGTGCGAGCTTCGCACGCTCACGCTCGATGTCCCTGGCGAGGTCACTGCGCGCCTTCTCGATGTCGACGGCGAGCCGCGCCCTCGTTTCCGTCACATCGGCGTCGAGTGCTGCGCGCGCCTCGGCGACTTCCGCCGTCAGCGCCGCCTTCTCCTCCGCGGTGGATCGCGCGATTTCTTCCCGCGCCGCAGTGATCTCGTTCTCGAGCGCGGCGCGCTTGGCGGTGATGTCGTTGTCGAGCTTGACCCTCGCCGTTGTGATCTCATGTTCGACCTCTGCCCGTGCAGAACTGATCTCGCGGGCCAGGTCGGTGCGTCCCTGCTCGATGTCCCTGGCGAGATCGCCACGCAGTCGGGTGTTCTCAGCCTCGTACTCGGCACGCCCCTGTTCGGTCTCCCTCGCGAGCAGCGCCGCCGCTTCGCGGGATTCGGTGACCTCACGTGCGGCAACCACCTTGAGCTCGGCGACCTCGCGCTCGCCGTCGGCGCGCAGCGCCGCGGCCTCCCGCTTCGTCGCGGCACGTGCCTCTGCAGCTTCTGTCGCAACGGCGCCGCGGATGGAGGCAGCCTCCCGAAGTGCGTCCTGCACGATTGTCTCCGCTTCGGCGGTGGACCTCGCAAGGATGCCGTCGGCTTCCTCCCGGGCGGACTGCACCGCCTCCGCTGCGCGCGCGTTCGCGTCGGAAAGGATGTTGTTCGCGCTCTCGGACGACTCCTGCGCGAGGCGCTGGACCTCGGCCTGCACCTGGCTGCGCAGCTTCTCAGCGTCGATGTCGGCCTGGCTGATCAGCCGGGTGGACTGCTCTTCGGCGGTGCGCAGCATCTTCTCCAGGCGGGTGCCCAGGCCCGCGTAGGTGGGACTGCCTGCCTCATCGAGTTCGGCCTGGAGATCTTCTGCGACCGCCGTCATCCGCTTGACTTCTTTGGCAACTTCGGCTCGATCGGCGTTGGCCTTGATGAGCTCGCGGCGAAGATCCTGGAACGCCCGGTCGACTTCTTCCTTCTTGTAGCCTCGGAGTTCAGTACCGAAGTTGGTGTCGTCAGCAGCCACGGGCTCCCCCTTAAATAGAGTCGGACGCAGACGAGTTTAGCCATGCTGCCGATAGCCCGAGAGACAAAGTTGCTCAGCAAATTCCCAGATTCGCAGCTTGGAGCGCTCACAGAGGTCAGCTATTGTTGAGCGTCTTTGTTGTTGCCGATTCCTCTGGCTGAATGCCGGAGAAACCCTCTTCTCGCCCCTGATGCGAGCGGCCCGTGAAACACTGGGTGGAGGGGGCTGAGCCCGAGTGTGGTGCCGGCAGCACGAAAGGAGTAGCCCGTGCGATTTGTTCTCGCAATGCTGTGTTTCGTTGTCGCCGCCGGAATGATGGGTGCCGGTGCGGCGCAGCGCACCCTCTTTGCCGGTCCGTCTGAAGTGGTCGCAGCGACCACCGAAACGACCACGACGCCGTTTGTCGTCATCGACGGCGCCGCGCTCAACGCCCACCCGGAAACCCAGAATGTCGAGGTCTCGGGCGCGGACAAGATCTTCGCCGCCTATGGACGCACTGGCGACGTGCTGGCATGGGTGGGTGACACCAGCTACACGCACATCACCTACGACGAGGAGTCGGGAGCGCTGCGCTCCGAGGTTCGCACCGGCACAGAAACCGAGGTGCCGAACCCGGCTGGATCTGATCTCTGGCTTCGAGAGTACGTCGACCAGACGTCGCTCAGCTTCAGCGTTGCCGTGCCGCCGGATGTCTCCTTCCTCGTCGCCTCGGACGGCACAGCGCCCGCTCCGAGCACGGTGTCCGTGACGTGGCCCGTCGACAATTCGACGCCATGGACCGGACCTGTGATCCTTGCTGGCGCCGGCCTGTTGCTCGTCGGCCTGCTGCTGCTGCTCTGGGCACTCACGCACATGCGCAAGTCCCGCGGCCCTCGCCGCAGCCAGCTCAAGCAGCCCAAGATGCCGAAGCTCCCGCGGCAGCCGCGCTATAAGCCGACGCGCCCGAAGGAGATCGCACCGCCCCGGGGGCGCCGTGCCACGAACCGCTTCATCGCCCTGGTTCCCGCCGCTGGCGTGACAGTCCTCCTGCTCGTCGGCTGTGCCACCCCACCGATGCCGGAGGCGACCCCCACCCCGGGCTCGGTCGAGGTTTTGGATGCCAGGGACGATTTCGAGGCGACAGCGGCGACCAAACAGCAGATCCTGCGGGTCATCGCCGACACCACTGCAGTGCTTGCCCTCGCCGACACAGAACTCGACG
This sequence comes from uncultured Actinomycetota bacterium, assembly GCA_963848065.1. Lineage (GTDB taxonomy): Bacteria > Actinomycetota > Actinomycetes > Actinomycetales > Microbacteriaceae > CAWKBZ01. The sequence continues at coordinate 1,477,216 of CAWKBZ010000002.1, forward strand.
CCGAGCTTGCCGCGACACGGCTCTCCGGACCGGCGCTCGAGGTGCGCGCCGCCAACTACACGGCGCGTGCCGCTGATTCCGGCATCACGCCCGTACCGCCACTGCCGACCGGAGCGCTGAAGGTCGCGCTGCCGGGCCAGAACGACAACTGGCCCAGATGGGTTTTCGCGGCGGTGCAGGACGACGCCGACGAGACGGTGTCACCGGTGGCGCTCATCATGGTGCAGGAGACGCCCCGATCACAGTTCAAGGTGCACTACATAATGGCGCTGGAGCCCGGGGTCGTGTTGCCGCCCGTCGCTCCGGTGGAGCTGGGGGCCGCGCATGTCAGCCCCACGTCTCCGCTGCTGCAGCTCGCACCTGGCGAGGTGGCCGAAGCCTACGCCGACGTGCTCATCAAGGAGGCGGAGAGCGAGTTCGTCGATTTCTTCCAGGAGGAGGGTGACACCCTCCGGCCCCAGGTGGGAATCGCCGCACGAGAGGCTGAGAGGGCGGCCCTGCCCAACACCGCCGAGTTGATCCACGCCTACGGCATTGGCGAAGCCCAGGTCATCGCCCTCGCGACCAATGATTCGGGCGCCATCGTCGCGGTGCAGTTGACCGAGACGAAGACCGTGAAGCCAGTCGCAGCCGGCGCGGCGGTCAACCCGCAGGGTGCCGTCAAGGCCTACACCGGCAAGACCATGAGCACTACGGGATTCGAGGCCGTCTACGGCGACCAGCTGCTGTTCTACATACCCAGGGAGGGTGCTGAGCGGAAAGTCATCCTCCTGGCATTCAGCCAGGGACTCATCTCCGCAAGGGAACTCTAAATGAGCAACGCACCCCTCACGCCTGCGAGCATGCGTGGCGCCGTGGACCTTTCTGCGCTGGTGAATACGGGAACCGGCGCCCCGGCATCCGCACCGGGGGCCGGGTCGAAAGTTGTCGTTCCGGCGACGGATGCGTCATTCAGCCAGATTCTGGAGCTGTCGAACTCCGTGCCGGTGATCGTCGAGTTCTACGGCCAGGGCATCGAGCCGGCCCTCGGCTCGCTCGTCGAGCAGTACGGCGGTCGGCTCGTGCTCGCCACCGTCGACGGAACAGCCAACCCGCAACTCGTGCAGGCGTTCCAGGTGCAGCAGGTTCCCACGGTCGCCGCGGTCGTGGCGGGACGCCCCGTGCCGCTGTACGTGGGGGAGTACCCGGAGGAGGAAGTGCGCCAGGTCTTCGACCAGGTGCTGCAGCTCGCCCAGCAGAACGGCGTGACCGGCAGTGTTCCGGCGCCCGCAGCCGATGGCGCCGACGCCGAACCCGTCGAGGAGCCCCTGCCGCCGCTGCACCAGGAGGCGTTCGACGCGATCTCGGCCGGCGACTACGCGGCCGCCGTCACCGCGTACGAGACGGCGATCGCGCAGAACCCGCGCGACGACCTCGCCGTCGCAGGTCTCGCCCAGGTCTCGCTGCTCAAGCGGGTGGACGAACTGGATGCGGCCGCTGTTCGCGCGGCCGCAGCATCCGCGCCGTCAGACCTGGAAGCCCAGCTCGCTGTCGCCGACCTCGATGTGAGCGGCGGGCACGTCGACGATGCCTTCGCCCGGCTGCTCGAACTGTTTCCCAGCCTGGATCCGGCGGGTCGCAATGCCGTTCGCACCCGGCTGCTCGAATACTTCGAGGTCGTCGGAGCGGAGGACGCGCGCGTCATCGCCGCACGCCGCAGTCTGACGAACCTGCTGTACTGACGGAACCGGTGGTCGAGCTTGTCGAGAGCTCACCGGATCTCGCTCCCCACTCGCACGGCCGTCACGCCGCTGCGCGACGCGCCGGAACCGGCGAGCGTGGGCCCAAGCTCGATCACCGGGGCGGCTTGCGAAGCTTGAGCCACAGCCCCGCGAGCGGCGGCAGGGTGAGCTCGGCCGAGGCCGGACGGCCCTGCCACGGGTCGTCGCTTCCGCGACGATGGTGCCGAGGTTGCCGACCCCGGAGCCGCCGAACTCCGCGGCGTCCGTGTTGAGGATCTCGTCCCAGCGCCCGGCGAACGGCAGGCCCATGCGGTACGGACCCACCGGGTTGCCGCCGAAGTTGATGAGCACCGCGATCGGCTGGCCGTCGGTGTCCCAGCGCAGGAACGCGATGACGTTCTGCGCTGCGGCCCCGCCCTCGAGCCACTCGAAGCCGGCGGGGGAGTTGTCCTGCTCCCACAGGGCGCGTTCCTCGCGGTAGACGCGGTTGAGCTGGCCGACGAGTTCGAGCAGGCCCTGGTGCACCGGCTGGTCGAGAATCCACCAGTCGAGGCCGCGCTCCTCGCTCCACTCCGAGGGCTGGCCGAACTCCTGCCCCATGAACAGCAGCTGCTTGCCGGGGTGCGCCCACATGAACGCCAGGTACGCGCGCACGTTCGCGAGCTTCTGCCACTGGTCGCCCGGCATCTTGTGAGCAGCGAGCCCTTGCCGTGCACGACCTCGTCGTGGCTGATCGGCAGCAGGAAGTTCTCGCTGAACGCGTACAGGAAGCAGAAGGTGATGTCGTTGTGGTGGTGCGAGCGGTACATCGGGTCGTGCTGCATGTACTGCAGGGAGTCGTGCATCCAGCCCATGTTCCATTTGAGGCCGAAGCCGAGACCGCCGGCCGACGGTTGGCGCGCGTGACGCCCGCCCAGGAGGTGGACTCCTCGGCGATCATGACGATGCCGGGGTTGCGCTTGTACGCGGTCGCGTTGGCCTCCTGCAGGAAGCTGATGGCCTCGAGGTTCTCGCGGCCGCCGTGCACGTTCGGCACCCACTCGCCGTCCTCGCGCGAGTAGTCGAGGTAGAGCATGGAGGCGACGGCGTCGACCCGCAGCCCGTCGATGTGGAACTCCTCGAGCCAGTACAGCGCGTTCGCGACGAGGAAGTTGCGCACCTGCGAGTGCGCCGAAGTTGAAGATGTAGCGTGCCCCAGTCGCGTTGCTCGCCGCGGCGCGGGTCGGAGTGCTCGTAGAGCGGCTGGCCGTCGAAGTTGGCGAGCGCCCACTCGTCCTTCGGGAAGTGGCCGGGCACCCAGTCCATGATCACGCCGATGCCGGCCTGGTGCAGGCGGTCGATGAGGTACTTGAGGTCGTCGGGATGCCCGAAGCGGCTGGTCGGCGCGAAGTACCCGGTGACCTGGTAGCCCCACGACCCGCCGAACGGGTGCTCGGCGAGCGGCATGAACTCGACGTGGGTGAATCCGGTTTCGTGCAGGTACTCGATGAGCTGGTCGGCGAGGTCGCGGTAGCCGAGCCCGGGCCGCCAGGAGCCGAGGTGCAGTCTCGTAGACGCTCATCGGGCGGTTGTGCGGGTCGCTCCGCGGCGCGGCGGGCGATCCAGGCTGCTGTCGCTCCAGTCGTAATTGGCTGTGCCCGACGACGGATGCGGTCGCCGGCGGGACCTCGGTGTACCGCGCCATCGGGTCGGCACGGCGTCACCCACTCGCCGGACTGCGTGAGCAGCTCGAACTTGTAGGCGCTGCCCGGCATGAGTCCGGGGACGAAGAGCTCCCACACGCCGTTGTCGTCGAGTCGACGCATGGCGTGACAGACGCCGTTCCAGTCGTTGAAGTCGCCGATGACGCGCACGGCCTGGGCGTGCGGCGCCCAGACCGTGAAGGAGGTGCCCTCGACGCCCTCGTGCGGGCGGAAGTGCGCACCGAGCACCTGCCAGAGCTGCTCGTGCCGTCCCTCGCCCCAGAGGTAGAGGTCGATCTCGCCGACGGTGGGCACGAAGCGGTACGGGTCGTCCGTCGTCCCACGCGGGCCCGTCGTCGTAAGTCGTCTCGAGCGTGTACGCCTGGCCCTCGCCGGGGGCGAAGCCCTGCCAGAGCCCGTCCGCGACGTGGCTGAGCGCGACGCGCGTTCCGTCGGCACGCACGGCCGTCACCGTCGAGGCGAGCGGGCGCACAGCGCGGATGACGCAGCCGCCGTCGAGCGCGTGCTGCCCGAGCGTGTCGTGGGGGTGCGGATGGTAGCCGGCGACGAGGGAGCTGATGAGGCCGGGATGCAGCTCGGGCAGTCGCGCACTCGACTTGGGTGCCTTCGCCATCAGAGGCCCTTCGGGTAGTCGATCGCGAGCATGTGCACCGGTTCGGTGAAAGCGTCGAGCCGCACGTAGTTGTCCGCGCCCCAGGTGTAGCGCTGGCCGGTGATGAGGTCGCGCACGCCGAACACTGTGCCCGGCGCGACGCCGAACGCGGGTCAGGTCGAGGTGCACGGTGGTCTCCCGCACCGAGTGCGGGTCGACGTTCGCGACGACGATGATGCCGTCGGCGTTGCCGGACTTCGTGAACTCACCGGCGAGGTATTTCGTGTACACGAGGATCGAGTCGTCGTCGCTCCAGTGGCACGAGGTTGCGCAGCTGCCGAAGCGCCGGGTGCGCCGGCGGATCCGGTTGAGCTGCGTGAGGTAGGGCGCGAGCGAGCTGCCGGCCTTCTCGCGCCTTGGCCCAGTCGCGCGGCTTGTACTCGTACTTCTCGTTGTCGATGTTCTCTTCGCTGCCCGGCCGCGCGACGTCCTCGAACAGTTCGTAGCCGGCGTACACGCCCCAGGTCGGGGCCGCCGGTCGCCGCGATCGCCGCCCGGACCTTGTAGGCGGCGGGTCCGCCGAACTGCAGGTACTCGGTGAGGATGTCGGGGGTGTTGACGAACAGGTTGGGGCGGAGGAAGGCGCTCGTCTCGTCGCTCAGGCCGCGCAGGAACTCGTCGAGCTCGGTTTTCGTGTTGCGCCAGGTGAAGTAGGTGTACGACTGCTGGAAGCCGACCGCGGCGAGCGACTGCAGCATCGCCGGGCGGGTGAACGCCTCGGCGAGGAAGACGACCTCCGGATACTCGGTGTTGATCTCGTGCAGCAGCCACTCCCAGAACGGCAGCGGCTTGGTGTGCGGGTTGTCGACGCGGAAGATCTTGACCCCGACGCCGATCCAGTAGCGGACGATCCGCAGCACCTCCGGTCGGATGCCCTCGGGGTCGTTGTCGAAGTTGATCGGGTAGATGTCCTGGTACTTCTTCGGCGGGTTCTCGGCGTAGGCGATCGAGCCGTCGGGCAGGGTCGTGAACCATTCGGGGTGCTCGGTCACCCACGGGTGATCGGGCGAGCACTGCAGGGCGAGGTCGAGGGCGACCTCGAGATTGTTCGTTTCGGCGTCGGACGAAGAAAGCTTGAAGTCGTTGACGGTGCCGAGGTCGGGGTGGATGGCGTCGTGCCCGCCGTCCGGGCGCGCCGATGGCCCACGGTGATCCGGGGTCGTGCGGGCCCGGCGTTCAGGGTGTTGTTCGGCCCCTTGCGAAAACTCGTGCCGATCGGATGGATCGGCGGCAGGTAGACGACGTCGAAGCCCATCTCGGCGACAGCGGGCAGGCGCTTGGCCGCGGTGCGGAAGGTGCCGGTGACCCAGGTGCCGTCAGTGTTGCTTCCTGGCGCCCTCGCTCCGCGGGAAGAACTCGTACCAGCTGCCGACGCCCGCGCGCGTGCGTTCGACGCGGATGGTCAGCTCTTCGCTCAGCGTCGCAAGGCTCCTGAGTGGGTCTTCGTCGAGCACGGCGGCCAGCCGTGGGTCGCGCGCGGCCTTGAGTCGTGCGGCAGGGGAGAGGTTCAGGTTGTCGAAGGTCCGGATCGCGTCCAGCACGATCTTCTCGCCACCGTCGTTGGTCAGCAGGTCGACCCCCATGCGGAACATGAGCTCCACGTCCTGCCCCGCTGGCACTTTGATCTCGGCGTTGTGCAGCCACGTGTGCCAGTCATCCACCCACGCGCGCACCCGAAAGCGCCAGTCGCCCTCGGCCGGCAACTGCACGTCTGCCTGCCAGCGGTCGGTTCCCGGCTCGATCGGCCGCATCCGATGCGTCGACTCGCCCCCGACGGGTCAGCCAGCACCAGTTCGACGCCGAGCTCGTCGTGACCCTCCTTGAAGACGGTCGCCCTGAACGGGATCACCTCACCGGCGTATGCGGTGGATGGCCAACGATTTTCCGGTTGCTGGGGTGACAGGTGGCGAATCGGGATCCGACCGATCACCGGCTCGTATGGGTCATCGTTCGCTCGCATCGGGGGCGTTACTGCGCTGCCGTCTTTTGGTTTCGCCACCCTTCGACCGTAGCGCGTTCTCGCCGGCCCGGCACTCCCGCCCTTTGCGGGGCGCGAAGCTTCGTGTCTTAGGGTATTCGGGTGAAGGCGATTCGAAGATTTACCGTACGAACCGTTTTGCCGACCTCACTGGCCGCGCTCGAGGAGCTGTCGACGAACCTTCGCTGGTCGTGGCACAAGCCCACCCGGCAGTTGTTCGCCTCCATCGCGCCGGAGGTGTGGGACGAGATGGGCCACGATCCGGTCGGCCTGCTGGGGGCTGTTGAGCCGTCGCCGGCTCGAAGAGCTCGCGGCAGACAAGACCTTCGTCGCACGTGTGGACGCCCTGCGCGACGACCTGCACGCCTACCTCACCGAGCCGCGCTGGTACCAGTGGACTCGAGGATGCTCCCGAGTCAATCGCATACTTCTCGCCGGAGTTCGGCATCGCCGCCGCGCTCCCGCAGTACTCCGGCGGCCTCGGCATTCTCGCCGGCGACCACCTCAAGAGCGCCTCCGACCTCGGCGTGCCGATCATCGGTGTCGGCCTGTTCTACCGGGCGGGCTACTTCCGCCAGGCGATCTCGCGGGAGGGTTGGCAGCAGGAGACCTACCCCGTGCTCGATCCGGACGGCCTCCCGCTCAGTGTGCTTCGCCATCCTGACGGGACAGGCGCGCAGCGTTGCCCTGGCGCTGCCGGACGGCCACGCGCTCTACGCGCGGGTATGGCAGGTGGCGGTTGGGCGCATCCACCTTCTTCTGCTCGACACCGACATCCCCGAGAACGAGGAGTCCCTGCGTTCCGTGACCGACCGGCTGTATGGCGGCGGTGGCGAGCACCGGCTGCTGCAGGAGCTGCTTCTCGGCATCGGCGGAGTGCGCGCGATCAAGATCTTCACGGAACTCACCGGCGCGCCCGCGCCGCGCGTGTTCCACACCAACGAGGGCCACGCCGGATTCCTCGGGCTCGAGCGCATCAGCGACCTCATCGGCGACGGCCTCACGCTTCGCTGAAGCGCTGCAGGTCGTTCGCGCCGGCACCGTGTTCACGACCCACACGCCAGTTCCCGCAGGTATCGACCGGTTCGAGGAGTCGACTGATCGAGAAGTACTTCTCCACCGACCTGCTGCCGGGAGTGGCGGCCGGGGACGTGCTTGCGCTCGGGGCGGAGGACTTCGACGGAGGCGACTCCGGCGAACTTCAACATGGCTGTTATGGGGCTGCGACTCGGCGCAGCGCGCCAACGGGGTCTCGCGTCTGCACGGGGACGTCTCCCGCGGGATGTTCGGTGCCCTGTGGCCAGGCTTCGACCAGAGCGAGGTGCCCATCACGTCGGTCACCAACGGCGTGCACGCGCCCACCTGGACCGACCCGTTGCTGCTCGACCTCGCGACGGACCGGCTGGGTACGAGCGAGACGACGTCGTGCGACTGGAGCTCGACAGAGGTCACCGACGCGGACCTCTGGAAGGTCCGCCGCGAGATGCGGCAGCAACTCGTCACGGATGCCCGCCGCCGCGTCTCCGCCGCCTGGCGCGAGAAGAATCCGGGCGTCGGCGTGCCCGCGTGGTTCGACACGATCCTGGATCCGGATGTGCTGACGATCGGGTTCGCGCGCCGCGTGCCCACCTACAAGCGGCTCACGCTCATGCTGCACGACCAGGAGCGGCTGCGCGCGCTGCTGCACCCACCCGACGAGGCCCGTGCAACTCGTGATCGCCGGCAAGTCGCATCCCGCCGATGACGAGGGCAAGCGACTCATCCAGCGGCTCGTCGAGTTCGCCGCCGGAGCCGGACGTGCGCCACCGCATCGTCTTCCTGCCCAACTACGACATCGGCGATGGCGCAGGTGCTGTACCCGGGCACGGACGTGTGGCTGAACAACCCGCTGCGGCCCCTCGAAGCCTGCGGCACGAGCGGGATGAAGGCTGCGCTCAATGGGTCGCTCAACCTGTCGATTCTCGACGGCTGGTGGGCCGAGTTCTTCGACGGGGAGAACGGCTGGGCCATCCCGACCGCCGACAGCGCGGGCGACGCTGCCGAGCGGGACACGCTCGAGGCCGAGGCCATGTACGACCTCATCGAGCACCAGGTTGCGCCGCGGTTCTACGACCGGGGAGCTGACGGGGTGCCCTCGCGGTGGGTCGAGTCGATCCGGCACACCCTCGCGACCCTGTCGCCGGCGCTCAGCGCTGACCGGATGCTCAAGGAGTACGTCAACCGCCTCTACGTGCCAGCCGCACACGCCGAGCGGGCGATCAGCGCCGAGTCGTATCAGCCAGCGAGAGAACTGGCCGGTTGGAAGTCGCGCGTGCGGCGTGCCTGGCCGAACGTTCACGTCACTCACGTGGAGTCGGGTGGCGTCGACTCGGTGCCGCAGGTCGGCGACTCCCTGCGGGTGCGCGCCCTCGTCAATATCGATGGGCTGCGGCCAGAGGATGTGCGCGTCGAGGTCGTCTACGGCAAAGCGCGTGAGAGCGACCGACTGGACGACGTGCAGCGCCAGACCCTCGAACTCGAGTCTGACGAGGCGGGCCAGCCCGCGGTTTTCGCTGGCACCCTCACGCTCGCGCGGCCCGGCAGCTTCGGGTACAACGTGCGCGTGGTGCCGTCGCATCCGCTTCTCGCGAGTCCCGCCGAAATGGGGCTGGTCTCCGTCGCCCATTCGTGAGATGTACCCCGAAAATGACGGGCCAGAAAGCGACGTGAGTGAAGCTCATTCACCTGCATATATCGCGCCTGACCAGCACTTTATGATGAATCGTTAGGGAATGAACGGTATACCCCTGTTCTGGGTGGGTTTGCCCCCTTGTCCTCCATTAGGAGGACTCCGTATGGTTTCTTTTGGGGGAACAAGAGCATTTCTGACGCCCCGCTATAAACCCGAACGGTCGTACCACGGAAACCCGAATTCCGTGCGGCCGGCCAACGGTGGGGGGAATTTCATCGTTGGTCGCTCGTGCAATTCTTCGCGCTTTCCGGATCGACCACCCATCCGGAAGGAAAGCGTCACATGTCCAACATCAAGCAGAAAACAGTCGCGGTACTCGCGGGCCTCGCGGTCTTCGCCGTAGTCAGCGCATCAGCCGCCACGCTCGGCGGCCTCACCACGAATGACCTCGGTGCGAACAGCAACGATGTCAAGGCTCAGACCACCAGCCGGCGTCGCCGTCAGCTGGGCCACTAGCTACGACGCCGCCCTCAATGGTGGCAAGGGCGCGTACAAGATCACCGGAGTGACCCTCACGCCGGCACCTGCGGCCACCGCGCTCTCCAAGATCACGCTCAAGAACGCCGCTGGTGTCTCGATCGGCGAGATCACGGGAGTTGGTACGACCTTCACGCTTCCCGCGACCGCGATCCCGGCACACAACGTCTACGGTGTGTCGCTGGTCATCAACGGCGGAACCGTCACCACGGCCGTCGACGTCACCGGCACCAACGACTAATCGCTGTGTTGTCCCCAACCACGCTTGACCTGGACCCGGTTGCCACTTCGGTGACCGAGGTCCAGGCCGAGCCTGCACCAGCGAAGCCTCGCCGCTCCGCCTGGGGGATCCTGGGTTCGGTCGTTGTCTTCGTCATTGCACTGGTGCTCCTCTGGCCAGCGCAGTTCGGCGGCATCACCGGGCTCACGATCGTGAGTGGACAGTCGATGGAACCGACCTACGGTTCCGGTGACCTCGTCATCTCCATCAAGCAGTCCAGTTACGAGCCGGGGGACGTTCTCTCCTACATGGTTCCGGCAGGACAGCCCGGAGAGGGCGGCAGGGTCATCCACCGCGTTTTCTCAATCGACTCCTCCTCGGGGGAAGCGAGCTACATCACCAAGGGTGACAACAACCCCAACCTCGATCCGTGGAGATTCAGCGCGGACGATGTGATGGGCAAGGCACTCTTGCATATCCCCGCAGTGGGAGCGGTACTCGGGGGAGTATCCAATCCCATTGTGGTCGGCCTCGCGAGCGGACTCCTTGTCACCATGCTGATGTGGCGGATCGGGTCCAAACCGCAGAAGCGGCGCCATCGCAATTCTGTTTAGGAACCGGCGATGAGTATCAGGAATCCAGCTCCGCGGCCAACCGGTCGTCACCGTTCGCGCCTCAGCGCGCGGACGGTGACGCCGTCGTTGCCCCGCCTCTCGATTCCTCTACTCGTCGCCATCTGCTTTGCCGGGGTCGGCGCGGTCGGAGCTTCTGCCGCCAGCCTCGGCGGCCTCACCACTGCTGATCTCGGCGCAGCTGACGCGACCGTCGCAGCCCACCCGACCGGCGTGAACGCGCAGTGGCTGCCGGTTCGATCCGGAACCAACTGGATTCTCAACGGAATCACGCTGAGCACCGCCGCAGGGGAACCGTTCACGAACGGCGAGCGCCTGAAGCTCGAGCATTGTCGGCACTTCCGGCTCAGTTCTGTGCGAGATCTCCTTCATCCACTCCGGCACCTCGACGACCACGACGATCACGCGAAGCACAATAGACATCCCTTGCGGCGCGGCCGGCATCAATGTCACCGCGATTGATCGCGTTGCTTTCCTGGCAGGCAGCTGACATGCGCCCCCGTATCGTCGCGCTCATCACGGCCGCCGCCCTCATCGGGTCCGGTCTGGTAGCAGCGTCCGCTGCGAGTCTCGGTTCACTCTCGAGCGCGATCTTTGCCGCCTCCGGGCCAGTGGCCTACCCGCAGGCGGTTCGATCCGCCTCGAACCTCACGCTTTCATCCGCGGGCAGCCCCGCGACAGTGAGTGGGCTCACCCTCACCGTCACCGGCGCCGACCTTCCGAGCCTCAACGGGCAATCCGTCACGATCGCCCTCCTCGGGGCCGGCGGCGCGCAGGTGCAGCAGTTGACCGCCACACTTGTCAGTGGCGGCAACCTCACCCTGGGCGGTGGGCAGGCAACCGTAACGCTGCCGATCAGCGGAAGTCCGCTCCTGTCATCATTCGAGTCGTGGGCGGTGTTCATCGGCGGAGTGCAGGCACTCGGTCCCATGGCCGACCCCAACCTTCGCGTCATCACGACCGGGCAGGGCACCTTCACGGTTCCGGTGACGCCGATCAACTGGCAGGCACTCCTGGTGACGGCCGGCACAAACCGACGATCGTCGAGCGTGGCATCAACAGCGGCGACAACCGACCGGAGTGCTGCGATCACCATCAAGTCCGCAGCGCGCAACGGAAACAGTCCCGCCACCTGGGCGGGTGGACCTCAACTACGCTGCGGCCCGTTCTGGGGCACGCCGCCATCGCAGTACTTAGAAGAACGTTGAAGTGAAGCCCCACAGTTCCGGTACCGTGCATCGATCGTCGGCATTCGGGGAGTGGCCAGGTAACGAGTGGACGAACAACGGCCTCGACGTGATGCTGACTCACCATCAGGCCTGCCAGAACAACGCACCCGCAGCGCCCAACCGCCCCGAGGCGTATACGGTGTCGGCACAGAGCCAGGGCACCTGGACGGACGAGCAGGCATGCGTGCGCAAGACCGTCACCGGGAACGGCGCCTATCCGTCGTTCTACTTCGGCTGGGCGGTGACGCTCGACACGACAGCCGCGATCGCGCCGACTGCAGCAGGCTGACCCGGGGGCACCCCGGTCACTCGTCGCGCAGCCGAACAACATCTCGCCCGCCTTCGGCCCGGCCGTCACGAGTTACACCGTCACCAACTCGCGCGACGAAGCCATCGCCGGAACCCAATCACGCCTCGTGGAGCTGTGCCTCTCACGATATTGATCCCGGCTGAGGGGCGCTACGCCCTCACTACCCTCCCCGAAGGCGGTGTTGCCCCTCAGCCGGTTACCGTGCGATTGCCGCCAGCTTCGCCCGTGTCGCGAGAACCAGATCGCGCGGCGCGAGTTCAATATCGAATCCGCGTCGCCCACCGGAAACGAAAACGGTGTCGAACAGCTCGACTGATTCGTCGATGACGGTCGGGTGCAGCGCCTTCTGGCCGATCGGACTGATGCCACCGAGAACATAACCGGTCCTGCGCTGGGCGAGTGCGGCATCCGCCAGCTCCGCCCGTTTGCCGCTGAGTACCGCCGCAAGAGCCTTGAGATCGAGCTTGCCCGTGACCGGCACGACGGCGACGACGAGTCTGCCATCGACATCCGCCATGAGGGTCTTGAAGACGCGCTCCGGATCGAGGCCGAGGGCTTCGGCTGCCTCAAGCCCGTAGTTGCGGTTCGCGGGATCATGGTCATACGCGTGAGGCGTGTACGCGATGCCAGCGGCAGCGAGGGCGAGCGTCGCGGGAGTGCCGAGCGCCATGGTCAGTGGTTTCCCACCGTCAGTGCGCCCGGAACAGTCGCATCGAGGCACCAGCCATCGTCACCTCGCTTGACGGGGCAAAGTCGGTCGCCAGCGCATCCGGATCGTCGAGGGCGGAATCCCACAGGAGCGAGTAGCCGGACACGCCCTCGTGCTCGGGAAGAGTGACGGTGATGTCCTCCTCCAGCCCGTGCACCACGAGCAGGATGCGGTTCACCTCCTCGACCTCGGGAGTGGAGGCGGCGAGATACTGCAGAGTGCGTGCGGTGGGGGAGTTCCAGTCCTCCTCGCTCATCGACAGCCCCTCGACGTTGTACCAATCCATCTGGTTCGCCGATGGGGTCGTCGCGCCGAAATGCCCGAACCTCACCGCGCGCAGGGCCGGGTTGTCGCTGCGCAGTTCAATGAGGCGGCGGGCAACCTGCCAAATCTCGTTCTCCCACTGCGTACGATCGCCCCAGTGCAGCCAGGTCAGCTCGTTGTCGTGGCAGTACGCATTGTTGTTGCCGCGCTGGGAGCGCGCGAACTCGTCGCCCGCCGTGAGCATGGGCACGCCCGCCGAGAGCAAGAGGGTGCCGAGCAGGTTGCGAATCGCCTTCGTGCGTGCCGCATGCACCTCCGGGTTGTGGGTCGGCCCCTCGTCGCCGTGGTTGAAGGAGCGGTTGTTGTCGGTTCCGTCGTGGTTGTTCTCGCCGTTGCCCAGATTGTGTTTCTGGTTGTAGGCAGTGAGATCCGCCATCGTGAAACCGTCGTGGGCGGTGATGAAGTTCACCGAAGCGAGCGGACCGCGTTCCCTCCCGAAGATGTGCTCAGACCCCGCGAGCTTGCGGGCGAGCCGACCGATTCCCTGCGGCGCGGAGTCCTCGTAGCGTGCAGTGGCAATATCGGTGAGCCAGAATTCGCGGGCACGGTCGCGAAAACTGTCGTTCCACTCCAGGTAGCCATTTGGAAAATTGCCCACCTGCCATCCGCCCATTCCGACATCCCACGGTTCGGCGATCATCTTCAGGCCCTGCAAGGCCGGGTCGTCCAGGATCGCGCCGAGCAGTGGATGCTGCGGATCGAAATGCACATTCTCGTCGCGTCCGAGGGCGGGCATGAGATCGAACCGGAAGCCGTCAACCCGCATCTCCTGCGCCCAGTAGCGCAGGGAATCGAGCACGAGGCGCTGGGCGGCGGGCAGGGAGAAGTTCACGGTGTTGCCGCATCCGGTCACATCGATGTAGTCGCCGTCCTCCATCTGGCGGTAGTAGGAGGCGTTGTCGAGGCCGCGCAGGCTCGTCGTCGGGCCGCCCGGCCCCTCCTCCGAAGTGTGGTTGTAGACGACATCGAGAATGACCTCGAGCCCCGCCTCGTGCAGTTGCCGCACCATGGTCTTGAACTCGCGCAGGATCGCCGCAGGCCCTTGCCGCTGTGCAGCGCTGCTCGCGTACGCGCCGTGCGGCGTGAAGAAGCCCAGTGTGTTGTAGCCCCAGTAGTTGCTGAGGCCCTGGCGGATCAGCCGCTGCTCACTCACGAACTGCTGCACCGGGAGCAATTCGACAGCCGTGACTCCCAGATCGGTGAGGTACTCGATCGTGCTCTCGTGGGCTAGCCCGGCGTAGGTTCCGCGCAGCTCTTCAGGCACGCTGGGCAGGAGTTTCGTCATGCCCTTCACGTGCGCCTCATAAATGACCGTGTGGTCGAGGGGGGTGCCGGGCCGTTTCACCGCCCCCCAGTCGAAGCCGTCCTGGTAGACGTGGGAGCGCCACTGTCCCGACGCCGTGCGCGACAGCCCCCTGCTGTACGGATCCAGCAGGCTGCGCGCGGGATCGAAATCGTGCGTAGGGCCGCTCGGCCCTGACGCGCGCAGCGAATAGGGGGTGCCGGCACGCAACAGCATCGAGCGCCCCGACCACACGGCGTGCTCATCGCGCGTCATCCGCACGGTCCTGAGAAGCCAGTTCGGGTCGACCCTGTCCCAGATGCACAACTCCATCGCGGTCGCGTGGGCCGACCACACGCGTACCTCCGTGCCGCGAAGCGTGGCACGCGCCCCCAGGTTGCGCAGCGGATCGGTGGCGGGCATGGGTTCTAGAGTAGTTAGATCGAGGGTTCGGGGTATTCCGCCGGACCCACTGGAGGATCACGTTTGACCATCTATCTGGATCATGCGGCGACCACGCCCATGACGCCCGAAGTGCTTCAGGCTTACACGGCCGCGCTCGGGCTGGTCGGCAACCCCGCCTCCATCCACACGCAGGGACAACAGGCGAAGCGGATGCTCGAAGAAGCCCGCGAACAGGTTGCGGCGTCGCTCGGTGCGGAGCCGGTCGAGGTGACCTTCACCTCGGGCGGGACCGAGGCCGTCAACCTCGCGGTGAAGGGACTGTACTGGGCGCGCAATGCGGCTTCCGGTGGTCGAGCTCGTGTTTCCGGTGGTCGAGCTCGTCGAGACCTCACTGACGATAAACAACCCGAGTTCGCAGGCTCACTCGGCGCTGGGGTCGCGCAATCGCTGCCGCGATTGCCCAAGCTCCACCGCGCGCGAATCCTCTCCGCCGCGGGCGAGCACCACGCCGCCATGGACGCCATCGAGTGGCTCGCCCGGCACGAGGGTGCGATCGTCGAGTGGATTCCCGTCGACCACCACGGACGCATTTCCCTCGCCGCCCTCGACGCCGCCCTCGACGACGATGTCGCGTTCGTCAACGTGCTCTGGGCCAACAACGAGGTGGGAACCATCCAGCCGATCGCTGAGGTGGTCGCGCTCGCCGCAGCACACGGCGTGCCCGTGCACTCCGATGCCATCGCCGCGTTCGGTTACCTCCCCGTGCATTTCGGAAACTCAGGACTTGCGACACTTTCGGTCTCTGCCCACAAGGTAGGTGGGCCGGTCGGTGTGGGCGCTCTCCTGATTTCCCGAAAGGCGAGCGTCGAGCCGCTCCTGCACGGCGGTAACCAGCAGCGCTCCCGTTCCGGCACCCAGGATGCCGCAGGAGCGGTCGCCTTCGGCGTCGCCGCACGCGCTGCCACCGCCGGGATCGAAGCGCGCGCGTCTGCGCTTCGTGAGTTGCGCGACCGACTGGTTTCGGGCATCCACTCGGCGGTTCCAACGGCCGTGTACCGGGGGGATCCGGTGAACCGCCTACCCGGGAACGCGCATTTCACGTTCCCTGGCTGCGAGGGGGATTCGCTGCTGTTCCTGCTCGATACCGCGGGGTTCTCTGTGTCGACGGGGTCGGCGTGCCAGGCGGGCGTGCCGGAGGCGTCGCACGTGCTGCGCGCGATGGGGGTCGATGAGGCGGATGCCCGCGGCGCCCTGCGCATCACGCTCGGCCATGACACGACGGTGGCCGACATCGATGCCTTCGTCGCGGCGCTGCCCGCTGCCGTCGAGCGTGCCTCCGCCGCCGGCCTCGCCGCGCGCTAGCTGCCGCGACGCGCGAGCGCCCGCGCATCAACCGAGGAGATTTGGGCGACACGCCGTGGGGGAGGGCGGCTCACGCGGCGTGTTGCCCGAATCTCCTATGTTGCCTCGCTGCCGCATCGATTTGCACGGCCCGCCTACACTTAAACGCGTGAAGGTCTTGGCAGCGATGAGTGGCGGGGTGGACTCCGCCGTCGCTGCCGCGCGCGCCGTCGACGCCGGCCACGAGGTGGTTGGCGTTCACCTCGCGCTCAGCCGCATGCCGGGCACACTGCGCACCGGCGCCCGCGGCTGCTGCACGATCGAGGATTCGATGGATGCCCAGCGCGCCGCGAACATCATCGGCATTCCCTACTACGTGTGGGATTTCTCGGAGCGCTTCAAGGCGGATGTCGTCGACGATTTCGTCGCCGAGTACACAGCTGGCCGCACCCCGAACCCCTGCATGCGCTGCAATGAGCGCATCAAGTTCGCTGCTCTCCTGGAGAAGGCGCTCGCACTCGGCTTCGACGCTGTCGCGACCGGTCACTACGCGGACATCCGCGTCGACAAGCACGGCAACCGCGAACTCCACCGCGCGGCCGACTGGGCCAAGGACCAGTCCTACGTGCTCGGCGTGCTCACCACCGAGCAGCTCGCCCACAGCATGTTCCCGCTCGGCGCGACACCCAGCAAGGCCGAGGTGCGGGCGGAGGCTGCCGCACGCGGTTTCAGCGTCGCCAACAAGCCGGACAGCCACGACATCTGCTTTATCCCGGACGGCGACACGCGCGGCTGGCTTGCCGAGCGCGTGGGTGCCGAGCAGGGGTCCATTCTCGATCGCTCGGGCAACGAGATCGGCAGCCACGAGGGCGCGCACGCTTTCACGGTCGGCCAGCGCAAGGGTCTCAACATCGGCTTTCCCGCGGATGACGGCAAACCACGCTTCGTGCTTGAGGTGCGCCCCAAGGAGAACACGGTCGTGGTCGGACCGCGCGAGGCGCTCGACATCGCCGAGATCGCTGGCAGCAAGTTCAGTTGGGCGGGGCTGCCACCAGCGGATGCCACGGAGCCTTTCGAATGCGAGGTGCAGATTCGCGCGCACGCCGACCCGGTGCCGGCGGTGGCCGCCCTTCGAAAGGCTCAGGGACCGGGGCAACTCGAACTGGTCATCACCCCGAACGAACCGCTGAACGGTGTCGCCCCCGGGCAGACCGCGGTAATGTATATCGGTACCCGCGTGCTGGGCCAGTGCACGATTGACCGCACAGTGAGTGCGGTGCTGGTTGGCTAGCTCTCCTCACTCGCGCGCCAGCGGCGTGCGCGTGAGCCGCTTGGGCCCGGTGGTGCTCGCGTTTGCACTCGTGCTCGGCGGGCTCACCGCGTGCACGGGCCAGGGCAACGCGGCAGCACGGTGGCTTGCCTCACACGATGTTGTTGAGTCGGTGGACATGAGTGGTGTTTTCAGCGGAATCTCCCACTCGCCCCGCGTGGAAGGCGTGGTCAAGGATTCGGCGAGCGCCGAGGAGATTCGCGCGCTCGCCCTGGACGTGGCCGCTTACCTGCGTGAGCACCAGAAGCCAGGCAGATTGAGCATGAGTCTCTCCCAGCAAGGATTGAAGCTCATGCTCTCGTCGAACGACGACGAGACTCTTTCGGCTTTCGAGAACTGGGACACACTCCGTGCCGAGGCACGGTTGCGCTCCGGCCTCGTGTACTACGACGAGATTTTGTTGTGGTCGGATCGTGCCGACCTTGTGCGCCTCGCTGTCGACTACGGAGCCCTGTCGCCCTCCCTCACCGTGAGCACCGATAAAGGCGACTCGGTCGCGAGTAAAGTGCACAGCTGTGGTCTTGATGCCGAGGGCGCGCTGTTCGCCAGTGCGCTCCTCGCTGACCCGGCTGTACCCGCAGCGACGGTGGACCTCTGCTCCGGGGTGACGTTGGAGACGTCAACGCCGGATGACGTCCTTCCGCTCGCTGCCCGAGTGCGAGATCTCGTCGCCGCTGCTGGCCGTGAGCAACTGGAGGTCGCGGTCGTGTACGACAGCGGGAATTCAGCGGGTACAGGGTGGAAGATCCCCGTCGGGCGGTTCGACGAGGGCACCCAGAGGCTCATGGAGAGGGCGAATGCCGAGCACTTCATCTTCAGCATGCTTCTCGATGCTGACGGCGGGCTCCGTATCGTCCTGACTGGTGAGGCGGCGCTTCGCGAGGCCACCGAGTTTCTCTTCTCCGACCCGGACATCACGAGCGTTGACCACGTGGCGCTGAGAGCAAGTGGCTATCTGTACCTCGAGGCCAGTTCACTGGAGGTTGCGGCACCGAGTCTGCAACTTCTCGAACGGCTCGCAGAGCTTGATCTCGTCGGCTACCTGACTGTTACTCCCACAGAGATCACTGTCACACTCCCCAATGAGAGCTTCACCCTTGCGAACGGCCGCGCAGCCGTTGATGTCATCTCGGAGAGCGAGCTCTGGCGCACCCGTACGGTCTCGATCATCGACTACAGCCGCGTGGGCATGATTATCGTGGAGGGTGTTCCAGAGCCCGCTGGCAACGCGCTCGGCGATCAGTTGAACCGGTACTGGTTGGTGACCGCTCCAGCCCGATGAGGGCTGGTCCGCTCTCAGTTGCGCGGTATGACGACAACGACTTTGCCGCGCGCGCTTCCCTGCTCCAGGTGACGGATGGCATCCGCTGTTTTGGCGAGCGGGAACGTCCTCTCGATGACGGGTACGATCTTGCCCGCGTCGATGAGTTCGGCGATGGTCGTGAGGTCGTCGACGTTCGGCTTCGCGATGTGTCCCGTCAGTTTCTGGCTCACGAAGGGCGACCGGGCTGCCATCTGCATGAGTCGTTTGACTTCGAGGCCGAGTATTTTGCCGCCGCCCTTGCCGCCCCCGACTGATACGTAGCGGCCCGCCTTGGTGAGTACGCCACGGAGTGCGCCGAGTGGATGATTGCCCACCATGTCGATGATGACGTCGTAGCGCGCGCTGCCGCGAGTGAAGTCCTCGTGCGTGTAGTCGATGACGTGGGCTGCTCCGAGGGAGCGGACGTGCTCGACCTTGCCCGTGCTGCAGACGCCTGTGACTTCGGCCCCATACTGCTTGGCGAACTGCACGGCGAAGCTGCCCACGCCTCCAGCCGCACCGTTGATGAGCACCCTTTCGCCCGGCTGCACAGTAGCGGTATCGCGAACGGCTTGGAACGCCGTCATGGCCGCCATCGGTACGGCGGCTGCCTGCTCGAAGCTCAGCGTGGTCGGCTTTGCGGCGAGTTTGCTCTCGGGGGCACACGCGAACTCGGCGAATGCCCCGCGCACCAGTTCGCCGAACACGGGGTCACCGACGGCGAGCCGGGTGACACCGGGCCCGACGGCTTCGACGACTCCCGCGACATCCGCTCCGAGCCGGGTGTCCTTGGGGCGTCGCAGGCCGAAGGCGAGTCGGGCGATCCTGGGTTCGCCGCGCATGATGTGCCAGTCGGCGGCGTTGACGCCTGCCGCGTGAACCCGTACGAGCACTTCGCCCGCACCGGGAACCGGTATGGGTGCGCTCTCGGCGGTGAGTGTGTCAGGCGACCCGTACTCGCGGAACACGATCGCGGTCATGGTCTTGGTTGTTGTTTGCATGCATACAGTGTGACACACACTATAGCGTTACGCAAGGCAAACCCCGGGGTGCTCGTTCTCGCCCCGCAGTGACGGTCGTGAGCCGTAAAGTGGGGAGCGTGGCTGAGACCTACACAAGCGATGAACTGGATGCCGCGAAGACCGAGGCTGAGCAGCTCACGACCCGGATCCTCGACTTGCGCGAGGCGTACTACGGGCGAGATGCCGCCATCGCCAGCGACGAGCAATACGACTCAGCCATGCGGCGGCTCGAAGAACTCGAGCGACTGTTCCCCGAACTGCAGAGCCAGGACAGCCCGACCCAGACGGTGGGCGGGCGTGCGCAGACCCTCTTCGACCCCGTCGAGCACGCGGAGCGGATGCTCAGCCTCGACAACGTCTTCTCGATCGACGACTTCCACGCCTGGGCGGGGAAGGTCGAACGGGATGCGGGCCGGCGCGTCGACTACCTGTGCGAGCTCAAGATCGACGGCCTCGCGATCAGCCTGCGCTACGAGAACGGCGTGCTGACGACGGCGGCCACCCGGGGCGACGGCGTGACCGGTGAGGATGTCACGGAGAACGTTGCTCTCGTGACCAGCATCCCGTCGCGCCTGGCCGGCGAAGGGCATCCAGCGATCGTCGAGGTGCGCGGTGAGGTCTTCATCCCGGTTGAGGGGTTCCGCGAACTGAATGCGGCGCAGATCGAGGCAGGCGACCGCATCTTCGCGAACCCGCGCAACGCCGCCGCGGGCAGCCTGCGCCAGAAGGCGGAAGGCAAGAACGCCGTCAAACTCGGCCAGATGCAGCACCGTTTGTCGAAGCTGCGGATGCTCGTGCACGGTATCGGTGCGTGGCCGAACCCGCCCGTGGCCAGCCAGTCGCAGGTGTACGAATTGCTCAGCCAGTGGGGTCTGCCCACGAGCACCCACTACAAGGTGGCTTCCACCCGCGACGAGGCGGCTGACTTCATCGAATATTTCGGCGAGCATCGGGGCAGCGTCGAACACGAGATCGACGGCATTGTCGTCAAGGTCGATGAGCTCGTGCTGCACGACGAACTCGGTGCCACGAGCCGCGCGCCGCGCTGGGCAATCGCATACAAGTACCCGCCCGAGCAGGTGAACACGAAGTTGCTCGACATTGTCGTGAGCGTCGGTCGCACCGGGCGGGCGACCCCGTTCGCCGTCATGGAGAAGGTGCGGGTTGCCGGCAGCGAGGTGCGCCAGGCCACCCTGCACAACCAGGACGTCGTCAAGCTCAAGGGAGTGCTCATCGGCGACACGGTCGTGCTGCGCAAGGCAGGCGATGTGATTCCGGAGGTACTCGGGCCCGTCGTCGAGTTGCGCGACGGCACCGAGCGTGAGTTTGTGATGCCGACCGAATGCCCCGAGTGCGGCACGCCGCTCG
The DNA here is from genome assembly GCA_963848065.1 of uncultured Actinomycetota bacterium. Lineage (GTDB taxonomy): Bacteria > Actinomycetota > Actinomycetes > Actinomycetales > Microbacteriaceae > CAWKBZ01. The sequence goes on from CAWKBZ010000002.1 coordinate 1,497,953, forward strand.
CTCCCGCGAAGGAGGGCGACGTCGACCTGCGTTGCCCCAACGCTCGCAGTTGCCCCGCCCAGGTGCGCGGGCGCGTCGAACACATCGGCAGCCGCGGCGCCCTCGACATCGAGGGGCTCGGAGAAGTGAGTGCGGCCGCCCTCACCCAGCCGGTCGAACCCGCCGAGCCGCCACTGGAGACCGAAGCAGGGCTGTTCGAGCTGGTTATCGACGACCTGCTGCCCATCCGGGTGCTCGTGCGCGACAACGAAACGGGAATGCCGAAGCTCACCGACGACGGCACCGAGAAGGTGCTCTGGCCGTTCCAGAACCGCGACGGCAGCCCCTCGAAGAACGCGACCGAACTCATCGCGAATCTCGACAAGGCGAAAACGAGTCCGCTCTGGCGCATTCTCGTTGGCCTGAGCATCCGGCACGTCGGGCCCGTCGCCGCGCGGGCGCTCGCCAACTGGTTCGGCTCGGTCGAGGAGATTCGCAAGGCGACGCGCGAGGAACTCGCCTCGGTCGAAGGGGTCGGCGGCATCATCGCCGACGCCGTGCTCGACTGGTTCGAGGTCGACTGGCACCAGGAGATAATTCGGCGGTGGGCGGATGCCGGGGTGCAGTTCGTGACACCCGGTCACCCGGGGCCAGGGGCGGCGGCCACGGCCGGCGGTCCGCTCGCCGGTCTCACTGTCGTCGCGACGGGTTCCCTCGACGGCTTCACGCGTGAGGGTGCCGTCGAGGCAATCATCGCTGCGGGAGGCAAGGCCGCATCCAGTGTGAGCAAGAAGACCGACTTCGTTGCGGCCGGTCCTGGCGCTGGCTCCAAACTCACAAAAGCTGAGGAATTGGGCGTTACCGTGCTGAATTCTGAGCAATTTCGCCAGCTTTTGGAGCACGGCCCCGACGGCCTCGCCTGAGGTTGTCCCAAATTCTTCTCGTTCTGCCCCCTTTTGGGGTGGGTAGACCCTTTAGTATGGTGCTGCACAGCTAAATCCGCCCCCCGGCGAAATTTGCGTGTGCGCAGAGGGGATCCGACCGGATTGCTGTTAGAAGCCGCAGCTTTTCTGATCACCTCGGCGGCTTACCTTTCCGTCGCCGAGGCCATTGGCGCGCCCATGGCGAGTGCTGCGACGACGTCGAGCTGTCTGTCTGTCTTCGATCGCGATCTCACCTCGAGCGGTGCCGGTGCCGGTGCCGCAGCGGCTGCCGCCCCCGCGACGAGCAGCCAGCGGGTGACACCCAGCTCGACGCAGCTTCGCCGGATCACCAGCCTTCCCCCCGCCGCCCTCGTCAGTTGGGTCGAAGCGAACCCTGACCGGGTCGCCGCCATGCTTGCGGCACCGCCCGCCGCCACGGATGTTTCGATGTGGTGGCGCTCTCTTGACCCGACGCGGCAGTCCTCGCTGCTGCACTCCGCACCGCACCTGGTCGGCAGCCTCGATGGGGTGCCGGTCGAGACACGAAACCTTGCCAACCGAATCTGGATGGATCAGTCGCAGGCGGCGCTTCGGGCGCTCGTTGCCGACGGCGGTCGCTCCGTCGCGACCGAGGCGGCACGCGGCATCCACATGCTCGACCAGGTTGGCGCGGCGCTCGGCAGCCCGCAGTCAGTACCGTCACGCTCGTTGCTCTCCGCAGACCCGTCGGGACAGGGGACCGCGGTCATCGCGCTCGGCGACCTCGCGACCGCCGACTACGTCACCTACCTCATTCCGGGCATGTTCTTCACCGTCGACGGCCAGCTCGGTGACTGGACCGACACGGCGGCCCGCCTGTACGACGACCAGGTGAGCTGGCTCAGCCTGGTGAGCGGTGCGGACTCCCCGCCGGCGTCGGTAGCTGTCGTCGCCTGGATGGGCTACGAAACTCCCAACCTCGTCAATGCTGGTGGGCTCGACCTCGCCTATGAGGGAAGGGACGCGATCGCACGGTCGATCGAGGGCCTCATCGCTGAACGCACAGGCAATGTGCCACACATCACGATCGTCGCCCACTCCTACGGATCCACAGCTGCCCTCATGGCCCTCACCGAGTACGACTTCGAAATCGACGCGCTGGCCATCGTGGGCTCACCGGGCAGCGCCGCCCGCTCGATCGCAGAACTCAACGTGCGCAACGGCAATGTCTTCACCGGTGAAGCCGACTGGGACTGGATCCCGAACAGCTCCTTCTTCGGAAGCGATCCCGGCGCCGCATCGTACGGCGCCAAGAAGATGAGTGTCGGTGGGGGAATGGACGTCATCCGCAACGAACTGCTCGCCGCATCCTTCGGCCACAACGAGTACTTCGGCGCGGGCACCGAGTCGATGCGCAACATGGCGCTCATCGGGATCGGCTACGGCCAGTTGGTCACCGATGGCAGCCAGCACGACCGGGTGAGGACCCTCGCGTCGCTCGGCTAGATCGGTGCAGAGCCGCATCTGCACAGGGGTAGAACGGCACAGTGGTGATAAGTTGACTGGCGCAGTTGGCTGCGACGAAGGCGACAATGACCGCTCAAGCACTTCTCCTGCCCACTCTCGCACTGGTGCTTGTTGGGCTGAGTGGCTGCGCCCCGTGGCAGGGCACCGATCGCACCCCTGATGAGGCGCGCGACGCCATGTATGAAGTGCTCGAGACGACGCAGGCTTCGCTCGGCGGCAGCTGGCAGAAACTCGACGATCCGACATCCCGGGGGTGCATCATCCCGCTGTGGGTCGAAGGCAGGCAGTTTCCGGCCCTGCGGATCGGTCCCGCTGTGCGCGATGCCGACCGAGCCGTCGGGACTGTCGCCACACTGTGGGAGGGACTCGGCTTCACGATCAGCCGAACGGATGTCGCGGAAATCGCCGAGCTGAAGGCAACCCGATCCCCGGGTGAATTGCTCATCCTGCGCGCCGGAGCGGACTCCATGACCCTCCAGGGTGAGAGCGAGTGCAGACCCGACTAGGTGTTCGACCGGTAGACCATTCCCTGCCCGCCGCGGAGGTTGGTCACGATCAACCGGTCCTCCTCGATCTCGACCCGGAAGCCGGAGCCGATGACCTGGTTCACGTGGTCCTGCGTCGGGTCGTACACGAGGCAGGCGATGTCGCCATCGATCCCGCTTTCCGTTATTCGCACCTCGCCGCTGGAGATCTCGAAGCGGCCCTCGATGGGCGGGCAGCCGCCTGAGGCAGCGAAGGTGCCATCGCTGCGAAGTTCGAGGGTGTACCCGTCGGGCACACTCGAGACGGCACCGTCGTCTCCGCCCATGACGAGCGATTCCAATGCCCAGACCGTGTCGACCAGTGCGGATTCGGGCACCTCGGGCATCGGCTCGAATTCGAGTTCGACCCCGGAGCCAGAAAGAACGAGAAGGTCAGTCACCAACCTCAGCCGACGTCACTGCGGTCAGGGCGGCGAGGTAGCGGCTCTCGAGTTGCATGACGGCATCCGGTTCGCAGTACATCTCGGTCTGCACGATCTCGCCGAATCGCACGGTGTCACCGTTGATGGTGAAATCGGAGCCGTAGTGGTTGCACGCGGCGATGCCCCCGGCCCGGCCGGCGTCAACGAACTGGAGGGTGACCGTGCTGGTGCCCAAATCGAACTCGCCGTCGGCATCCGTCCCGTTCGTCAGGTACCAGTTGCCAGTTGGCTCGACCGTCGCGCCCGGTGCTGTCGAGGCACAGCCGGCGATGGCCACAATCACTGCCGCAAGGGCGACCGCGGAGCGGAACATCAGTCGACCATCTCCGACACGGCAGGATCGACGATTTCCTCGTCCGGCTCGTACGCCTCGAATTCGAGTTCAATTCCCGCTCCGCTCAGCACGAGCCGGTCGCCAGCGACCTGGCCGGCGGTGACACTGCCGAGAGCGGTCAGGTACCGATGCTCAAGGTCCATGACGCCCGTTGCCTCGCAGTACATGTATGTACCGAAGATCTCGGTGAAACTTACGCTGCCATCACCGTGCACGACGTCCGCGCCATAGAGGTTGCAGGCGGAGGTGCCGCCGGCACCGTTCTTGTCGACGTGCAGGGTCACCGGGGCCACGGTCGCATCAAGCTGGCCGTCGGCATCCACCGCATTCGTGAGAATCCAATTGCCGGTGATGTCGCCGCCACCCGCGCCGGGCATGATCGTGCTGCACCCTGTCATCGCGAGTACGGCCATGAGTGCCGTACCGACGGTAATGCCGAACCGCGTCGTCATGTTCATCGTTCACCTCTCGCCGGGCGGGAATCCCCTTACCTCTCTAGACGACGGTAGGCGCGGAAACGTTGGGTGTACAGCTCACAGGATGACGCTGTACACGAGCCCGACACCGTGCTTGTCGTTGCGAATCGTGAGTGTGTCGCCGAGCACCACGGCGCTCATTCCCTCGTCGAACACGAGGAAGATGTGCGCCTCCTGCTCGGCGAGCCGGACGTCACAGGGGTGATCTTCGAGTTCGAGCCGCGAGACCGCGATCTGCCCATCGACCAGCTTCCAGCGGCCCTCGAAGGCCCGGCACCCCGTTCCGCCCGCGAATTCACCGTAGCTGTCGACGCGGAGATGACCATCACCGGTGGCACGATCGAGGCTCGGGATCCCGTTGCGGTAGGTCACGAGCGAGTTCAGCGCCCACACGCTGCCGAGTATCTCGCGTGCCGCAAGCTGGCCCGGAATCTCGAACGTCAACTGGGCATCCGGCGCGATGAGCACAAGCGTGCCGTCCGCCGCGATAGCGGAGTGCACCCGAGGGAGAACATCGAGGTAGCGCGCTTCGAGATCGTTGAAACGATCATCGCTGCAGCGCCCCTCAGTGAGGAAGGTGGGTTCGATGTAGACCGCGGAACCGGTGCCGCCGATGAGCGAAACCCCGTAGTTGTTGCAGGGTGTGAGACCGGTGCCGTTCGCGGTTCGGAGGATCTCGAGGGTGAACATGGATTCGCTGAGGTCGAAGTCCCCGGAGGCATCGAATGCCTCGACGAGTTGCCAGTGGCCACGCACGAGCGGGTCTGACGCGGATCCGCTCGCAACCGGTGGTGCGGAGCAGCCGGCCAGCAGCACGCAGCCGGCCAGCAGCCCGCAGCCGGCCAGCAGCCCGCGCGCGGCCGCGGCAATCGCGGCAACCCGACCCCGCGGTGCCGAACCCCGTTGCTTCACTTTCTCCTGCCTTCCGGCGCGTAGAAGTCCCACTCTCGCAGACGCGCGGAAACAAGGAAACGGGGGCTGATACCCGAAAGCTACGGTGTCGGCATGGGTTCCGGGTCAGTGTCGGGAGCCGGTTCCGTCGGGATCGGCGTGGGGGATGGCGAGGGCGGCGGCGCTGGCGGTGCTTCCACGGGTGCCTGCGGTGGTTCGTCCGGTACCCCCGGTGCCCCGGGCGGGGTGTTCGGCGGGTCCTGCGGCGGGGGAGTTGTTGACGTGTCCGGTGTATCGCTCATCCTTTGACCCTACGTTCGACCTGCGAGGGGCACTACCCCGCCGCAATAGACTTGACCGGTATTGCCGGTTGACCAGTTGCTTTGGAGTTGTATGTCCGAGATCACCCCCGAGGTCGTTCGTCACCTGTCCGTGCTCGCACGCATTGCGTTGAGCGACGAGGAGATCGAGAAGCTCACGGGTGAGCTGAGCGTGATCGTCGACAATGTGGCGAAGGTCAATGAGGTGGCTGGCCCCGACGTTGCGGCCACGTCGCACCCGATTCCGCTCACGAACGTTTTCAGGGCGGATGTGCCCGGCGAGACCCTGACGACGGAGCAGGCGCTGAGCGGTGCGCCCGACCACGACGGCAGCCGTTTCCGCGTCACCGCGATCCTGGGCGAGGAGCAGTAATGCCGCTCACCCGCATGTCAGCCGCCGAGCTCGGCGCGCGGCTCGCCTCGGGCGACGTGTCGTCGGTCGAGGCCACGCAGGCCCATCTTGACCGGATCGCCGCTGTCGATGGCGACGTCCACGCCTTCCTGCACATCAACGAGAGGGCACTTGAGACCGCGGCAGCGGTGGATGCCCGCAGGGCCGCTGGCGAAACCCTCGGCGAACTGGCGGGAGTTCCGATCGCGATCAAGGATGTGCTCTGCACGCTCGACATGCCGTCCACTGCTGGCTCGAAAATCCTCGAGGGCTGGGTTCCGCCCTACGACGCGACCGTTGTTGCCCGCTTGCGGGCGGCAGGAATGGTGCCGCTCGGCAAGACCAACATGGACGAGTTCGCAATGGGCTCCTCGACCGAGCACTCCGCGTACGGGCCGACCCGCAACCCCTGGGACCTCGAACGCATCCCCGGTGGTTCCGGTGGTGGCTCCGCTGCGGCGGTAGCCGCCTTCGAGGCACCGGTGGCGCTCGGCTCCGACACGGGTGGGTCGATTCGCCAGCCAGCCGCGGTCACCGGTTCCGTCGGCATGAAGCCGACCTACGGCGGGGTGTCCCGGTACGGCGCGATCGCCCTCGCCTCCTCACTCGACCAGGTCGGGCCGGTCAGCAGAACCGTGCTCGATGCCGCCCTCGTGCACGATGTGATCGGCGGGCACGACCCGCGTGACTCGACCTCGCTCACCGACAAGTGGCCGTCGTTCGCGGAAGCCGCCCGCGCGGGCATGCGGGCCGAATCGCTCAAGGGGCTGCGCGTCGGCGTCGTGAAGCAGCTCAGCGGCGAGGGTTTCCAGGCCGGGGTGTCGCAGCGCTTCGCTGAGGCGATCGCCATGCTCGAGGGCGCCGGTGCCGAGATCATCGAGGTGAGCGCGCCGAACTTCGAGTACGCGATCGCCGCCTACTACCTGATCCTTCCCGCGGAGGCATCCAGCAACCTCGCCAAGTTCGACTCCGTGCGCTTCGGCATGCGGGTCACGCCTCCCGGTGGCGGAACGGTCGAGGACGTCATGGCCGCCACACGTGACGCCGGTTTCGGCGACGAGGTGAAGCGCCGCATCATCCTGGGCACATACGCACTCAGCGCGGGCTACTACGACGCCTATTACGGCAGCGCCCAGAAGGTTCGCACGTTCAATCCAGCGCGACTTCGACGCGGCCTTCGCCAAGGTGGATGTTCTCGTGTCGCCATCCGCTCCGACGACGGCATTCAAGTTCGGCGAGAAGATCGATGATCCGCTTGCGATGTACCTCAACGACATCGCCACCATTCCGGCGAACCTCGCTGGCGTGCCCGGCATGGGGCTGCCGATGGGGCTCGCTCCCGAGGACGGACTGCCGACCGGCATCCAGCTGATGGCGCCCGCTAGAGCGGATGACCGGCTGTACAAGCTCGGTGGCACCCTTGAGCGCCTGCTCGAGGAGAAGTGGGGTCACACCCTGCTCTCGCAGGCTCCGGATCTGACCCCGGCTGAGATGTTCGCGGCCGAGAGCGGTGTCGTCTAGCCCGATTCTTCTTCCGCACGCCGCTCGCGGAAGGCGATCATGTTCATCCGGTTGCCGCAGCGCACGCTGCAGAACCGCTTGGAGCCGTTCTTCGACATGTCGATGAGCACACCCTCGCAGTCGTCCGCCGCGCAGGTGCGCAGTCGATCGGTGCTGTCGGTGCGGATGACGTCGGCGAGAGCGAGGGATGCCTCCACGCGCATCCGCTCCGCGAGGGGCGCGTCCGCGGCGGTCGCGTGCAGGTGCCAGTCGAGATCGTCGTGTTTCGCGAGTTGTGTGACGGCGTTCGCTTCACGCAGCATGGCGTTCACTTCGGCAACCATGTCTTCGCGGGAGAGAGTCCAGATTCTGCGCAAGCGCCCCCTCGTTTCGAGCACTTCGTGGAGCTCGTCGAGGTCGCGATCGAAGCGCCCGCTGTAGCCGTATGCCTTCACGAGAGCCGTGAGTTGGGCTGGTGTCGCGAGCTCCTCCTCTCCGCTGCGGGAGGCGCCGGGAGCAGTGTTCACGAAGGCCGCGAGGAAATCGAGCGTGTAGGTCGTGTCAGGGGCAAAAAACAATTTGAGTCCTTATCCCGGTGGGAGTATTGTAAGGAGTGTAACGGACTTGACCCATTGCCTGCTTCAGGTCCGATGACACGTTCATCACACCGGGTAGAAGTTCTGGGTTAGGAAGAGTCAGTTGACCGAAACGAGATCCACCACCACCACCACCACCGGCGCCGCGTCCGCTGCGCCCGCAGCGCCGACCGCCCTCGGACTGGGTATCGCACTGCTGGCGGCCGCGTGCTTCGGTCTGACGGGGGCTTTCGTGAAGCCACTGCTCGAATCCGGCTGGAGTCCCGGTGCCGCGGTAACGGTTCGCGCTCTCGTTGGCGCTCTCGTGCTCGCTCCTTTCGCCATCCTGGCGCTGCGCGGTCGGTGGGATGCGCTCTGGCGTTCGCGCAGGCGGGTACTGACGATGGCGCTCGTCGGTGTCGCCGGAACCCAGCTCGTCTACTTCGCGGCAATCGAGCGCATTCCGGTCGGAACTGCCGTTCTCATCGAGTACATGGCACCGCTGCTGCTCGTCGCCCTCGCGTGGGTGACCACCCGGCGGATGCCCAAGGTTGTCGTTCTCGTCGGGTCAGTTGTGGCATTCCTCGGCCTCGCTCTCGTTGTCGCGCCAAGCGGCGGCGCGAGCCTCGACCCTCTCGGCCTCATGTTCGCGGGCGCATCGGCGGTGGGATGTGCCTGGTACTACCTGCTCGCGGCGCAGCCGAACAATGGGGTGCCTCCCGTGGCGTTCGCCGCCGCCAGTATCCTGCTCGCCGCCGTCATCCTGGGGCTCGTCGGCCTGCTCGGTTTCGTTCCGTTCACCTTCGCATCCGCCGACGTCGTTCTGTTCGGAGGCACGGCACCGTGGTGGGTTCCGCTGCTCGTGGTTGGGGTTCTCGCCACCGGCGTCGCGTATGTGGCGAACATCACGTCCACGGAGATGCTCGGATCGAGGATCGCCTCGTTCATCGGCCTGCTCGAAGTCGTGTTCGCGACCGTGTACGCGTGGCTGTTGCTTGGCGAGCAGCTCACCGTGCTGCAGATACTCGGCGGGGCGCTCATCCTCACCGGCATCGTTCTCGTGCGCTGGGAGAGGTCCGGCGCGAGTGAGCCATCTAGAATCGTCGGGTGGCTAAAGCAGAACTTCTCTCCTTCGAGCAGGCGCTCGAACTCTTCGAACCCACCCTCGGATTCGAGGTACACGTCGAGCTGAACACGGCGACGAAGATGTTCAGCGACGCGCCGAACCCGGCCGCGAGAGGCGCCGTTCATGGCGAGCCGAACACCATGATCACTCCCGTGGATCTCGGCCTGCCCGGCTCGCTGCCCGTTGTCAACGAGACGGCCATCCGCTACTCGATCAGCCTCGGGCTCGCGCTTGGCTGCGAGATCGCGCCGTCGAGCCGCTTCGCGCGCAAGAACTACTTCTACCCCGACCTCGCGAAGAACTACCAGATCAGCCAGTACGACGAGCCCATCGCGTTCAACGGTTCGGTCGAGGTCGAGCTGCCGGGTGGCAAGACGTTCACGATCGAGATCGAACGCGCTCATATGGAAGAGGATGCCGGCAAGCTCACCCACGTCGGCGGTTCGACCGGCCGCATCCAAGGGGCCGAGTCATCTCTCGTCGACTACAACCGCGCAGGGGTTCCGCTCGTGGAGATCGTCACGAAGATGATCTCGGGCGCCGAACACGACTCGCCCGAACTCGCGAAAGCGTATGTCTCGACGATCCGCGACATTGTCATTGGGCTTGGCATTTCCGAGGCCCGGATGGAACGCGGCAACCTCCGCTGTGATGCGAATGTGTCGCTCAGCCCGCGCGGTTCCGGCCAGCTGGGTACGCGCACGGAGACCAAGAACGTGAACTCCCTGCGCAGTGTCGAGCGAGCCATCCGTTACGAAATCCAGCGCCAGGCGGCGATCCTCAAAGGTGGTGGCACGATCATCCAGGAAACCAGGCACTGGCACGAGGACACGGGCGTGACCTCTGCCGGTCGCCCGAAGAGCGATGCGGATGACTACCGCTACTTCCCCGAGCCCGACCTGCTGCCGGTCGAGCCATCGCGCGAGCTCATCGAGGAGCTGCGTCGGGCCCTGCCGGAGCCGCCCGCCGTTCGCCGGAGCCGGTTGAAGGCCGAGTGGGCCTTCAATGACCAGGAGTTCCAGGATGTCGTCAACGCAGGTCTAGTTCCCGAACTGATCGAAACGATCGGATACGGCGCTGCGCCGTTCCAGGCGCGCAAGTGGTGGTTGGGTGAGATCCAGCGCATCGCCAACGAGCGGGACGTGGAGCCGTCATCTCTCGTCTCCGCCCAACACGTGTCGGAACTCATCGCGCTCATTGAAGCCGGGGACCTCACCGACCGTCTGGCGCGCCAGGTACTCGAGGGGGTCATCGCCGGGGAGGGTGCTCCGCACGAAGTGGTGGATGCCCGCGGACTCAAGGTCATCTCAGATGATGGTGCGCTCATCGCCGCGATCGATGAGGCGCTTGCGTCGCAGCCAGACGTGCTGCAGAAGATCCGCGATGGCAAGGTGCAGGCCGCAGGAGCCGTGATCGGCGCGGTCATGAAGGCGATGAAGGGCTCAGCGGATGCGGCCCGCGTGCGCGAACTCGTCCTGGAGCGCGCGCAGCAGTAGCACTGGTCGAGCGAACCGGTGGTCGCGCGAACCGGTGGTCGAGCGAACCGGTGGTCGAGCGAACCGGTGGTCGAGCTTGTCGAGACCTCACGCACGCTGTACTTCGCAGGTGAGATCTCGACAAGCTCGATCAGCGGTGTTGGCTCGATCAGCGGTGTTGGCTCGACCAGCGGTGTTGGCTCGATCAACGGGCGGCCAAAGGATGAGATTTGGCCCAGACCAAATATCATCCTGTGCGCATCCCCAGCACGACCGTAGGCTGACCGTGGGCGCGCCCCACAAGGACGCGCCGAAGGTACGTCTCACAAGGCACGTCGAGCAGGGTGGTGTAGCGATGTCGTTTGCAGGAAGACTGATGAACGCGATGCCCATGCTCGTGCTGAATTCACCGCTGCATGCCCTCATGAGCAGTCGGTATGCAGTTCTCGAGTTCACCGGCCGCAAGTCGGGTCGTACCTTCCGCACCCCGATCGCCTATACCCGCGAGGGCGAGCGCATCCTGATCACCACTGACTCCAACTGGTGGAAGAATCTCGATGGCGGTCGCCCTGTGAGGCTGAGGGTGCGTGGCAAGAAGGTGACAGGTTCCCCCCGCCTGGTCACCGACCCGGATGAGGCGGCACGGATGCTCGGACTCCTCACCGAGCGCATCCCGAGCTATGCGCGCATGGCTGGCATCGAGCGACACGAGGGACGAGTGAGCCCCGAAGAGCTTGAGCGTGCCGTCACATCCGGGGGACGCAGGGCATTCGAGATCACCATCGAAGGAGACCAGTGACACCACTTGGCGCGCTCACGTTCGCAACCCTCGCCATAGCGGGCTTCACCGCCTGCGCGGAGTTCGGCTCCTACGCTTTCGTCCACCCGGTAATCCGCAAACTGGATGTGGTCAATCATGTCGCCGTGGAGCGCGGGCTCGTGAAGACCTTCGGTCGCGTCATGCCGTTCCTCATGACCGGTTCGCTGATTCTCATCATCTCGTGGGCGATCTGGGCGACCGAGGTTCCCATGGCTATCCGTGTTGCGGCGACCGCCATCTGGGGCTTCGGACTCGTGACGACGATCCTGGTAAATGTCGGGATCAACCTGCGCACCTCGAAGTGGGATCCGGAGTCCGACGCAGGCGAGTGGAAGGCGATGCGCGAGCGCTGGGAACTGTTCCAGGGCATCCGCTCCTGGGCGTTCCTGATCTCGTTCTTAATTGTCGCGTTCGGGGTCTCGCTCCTGCTCTAGCCGCCTCGTGAGCGATCGGGTGCTCGCGACGGGTATTGCTTTCTCGGCACTAACGATATATCGTTGAGCCATCGTAGAAGTTCTACGACCCATACTTGAAAGAGAAACTATGCGTAATCAACACAAACACAATCACCACGGCCATGGCCGTAATCACAATGCCGGCTTCGGGCACGACTTCACCGCGGGCTTCGGTCCGGGCTTCGGTCGCGGCGCTGGCGGCTTCGGCCCCCGAGGTCGACGGAGGGCGAGCAGGGGAGACATCCGCTCCGTCATCCTGTCGCTTCTCTCGGACGCACCCTCGAACGGGTACGGCCTGATCCAGGCGATCAACGAGCGCACCGCCGGTGCGTGGCGCCCCAGCCCCGGGTCGGTATATCCGACCCTGCAACAGCTCGTGGACGAAGACCTCATCACGGCGACCGGCGACGGACGGAAGACGGAGTACGAGTTGACGGAAGCCGGTCGCGCCCATGTGGCCGAGCACGCCGACGAGCTGACGTCAGCGTGGGCAGCCACTCCGACCCTCTCCGAGGCACACGTCGCAATGCACGAGAGCGTTCGCTCCCTCATGGGTGTTGTGCACCAGTTCCGCAGTGCGGCGAGTGACGAACAGAGGCTCGCTGCGGCGAAGAAGCTCGACGAGACCCGCAAGGCGCTCTACCTGATCCTCGCCGACTGATCGACTGATCCCGCCCCCACGGGATCGCTGCGCCTCAGGCGTCGGATGCCCGCAGCACGCGCGTACCGGCGCCCTGAAGTGCGTCGAACGCCTCCATCGGCAGTCGGTCATCCGTCACCGTGATGCTCGCTCTCGCTATCGGGCAGACCATGGCGAACCCCTCATGGCCGTACTTGCTCGCGTCGACCGCGGCGATGACACTGCCGCTGGATTCGATCGCCATCTTCTTGGCGGCCCCCTCCTCGGGGCTCCAGTCGGAGAAGCCGCCGTGCGGAGTCATTCCGCACGAGGTCATGACGAACTGGTCGAACCGGTGTGCCTGCAGGTAGTTCAGTGTTTCCGCTCCGATGAAGGACTGGTCGCCCTGGCGCACCTCGCCTCCCGGAACATAGAGGCGGATGCTCGGCGATAGGGCGAGGTAGGTTGCGATCCGCAGCGAGAGGGGGATGACGGTGAGAACCCTCGAGAAGAGGTGTTCGGCGACGGCGAGCCCGGTCGTGCCGCCGTCGAGCACTATGGTCGCCCCATCGTTGATCTGCGCGGCCACCTCCCGACCGATGTTCGACTTCTGGCGGGCGGACTCCTGGGTGCGAACGCTGAATGGCGGGTCGAAGCTGCTCCCGAGCGCTACAGCGCCCCCGCGCACGCGCGTGATGACCCCTTCCGCACTGAAGAAGTCGAGGTCGCGACGGATCGTCATCTCGGCTACTCCGAGGGATTCGCTGAGCTCTGCGACATCCACTTTGCCGCTTTGGCGCAGACTGGCGAGGATGCTCTGCCGTCGCATGGCCCTGGTCGTCATGATGCCGCCTTCCTCGCCCTGAGAGGTGGTGCGGCTCGCTTGTCCTCCCGGCGACCCAGCCACTACGATCAAGCATACTGTTCGATCAGACTCCGGAAATGTTCGGAATCGATCCGGAGTTACTGGCGACCACGAGGCCGTGGCGCGACACGAAGTGGAAGCGCAATGCACCGGTACGCCGTATTCTTCGGAGACGTCGCACTCGACGAGTACTACTCGGCTCCCGCCTTCCCCGCCGGTGGCGACAAGCTCATCGTGCAAACCCTGGAGCCGCAGTTCGGTGGGATGGTCGCCAATGCGGCAGCCACCTTCGCCCACCTGGGCGGAACGACAACCTTCATGTCGCAACTGAATTCCGGTGCGCTCACCCAGCGGTTGCTGGCCAACCTTCGCGAGCTGGGTATTTACACCGATCACGTCATCATCGACGACGCGGTGCCGGACTCAAAATGCATCATTGTCGTCTCAGGCGACCAGCACATCGTCATCATTCCCGCGCTCAATATCTCGCACACGGAGCTCACTCCCGAAGCCTTCGAGCACGTCGCAGGTGCCGACTTCCTGTTCACCACCCTGACCGACGCCAGGCCGTTCCGCATGGGAGAACTCTCCGCGGTTGAGGTCTTCGCGGCGCTGCGCGATCGCGGGGTGAGGATCGCCATGGATCTGGATGTCTACAACCTCGAGAATCACCCGTCCGAGCTCATTGAGCACACCGACGTGCTGTTCATGAACCGGCTGGGGTTCTCGCGCTTCGTTGAGTACGGAAACGACGTGAGTGCACTGCTCGCGGGTGGAGCGGAAGCAATCCTGGTCACGAGGGACGGCGACGGTTGCGAGGTTCATACGCGTGAGGGAGTGGAGTCGATTGCCGGCCATGAAGTGGATGTCGTGGACGTGACGGGTGCCGGAGACACCTTCTCCGGGTCATTCCTCTACGCGTACCAGGCGAGCGGTGACCTCAGCTATTCCGCACGGTTCGCCAACGCGAGTGCCGCAATGTCCACCCTGAAACACGGCGGGCGTGCCGGCATGACGTCTGTGGCGGCTGTCGAGCAGTTCATGAAGCAGGCGTCGTAGTCGTGACGGCTGTCTCTTCCCACTTGCGCGGCCACCCCGGCTCTCACTACTGTTGTCGCCAAAGCGCTTTGCCAAAGCGCTTTGCATCCAGCGGCGGGAGACGAGTAATGACATCCATTGCCGACGTTGCCGCCCGCGCCGGCGTCAGCGTAACGACCGTTTCGCACGCGATCAGCGGCAAGCGCAAAGTGAGCGACCTCGTTCGCACGAGAGTCGAAGCGGCGATGCGGGAGCTGAACTACGTGCCAAGCCGTTCGGCGCAGAGTCTCGCCATCGGGCGAACCAACGTGGTCGGCTTCATCGTGCCAGACATCCGCAACAGCTTCTTCGCCGAACTCGCCCACGGCGTGGAGGCGGCGGCGTCGCAGGCGGGTTACAACGTCATCCTCTGCATCACCGGCTTCGACCACGAGCGCGAGGTCGATCACCTGGCCATGATCAGATCGCGTGCTGTTGACGGTTTGATCTACGCGGCAGGATCTCCGCCCACCGACTCGCAATTGGGAGCGATCCTCGGCGACCTCCCGCTCGTACTCGTCGACGAAGAGGTGCCGGGTGCCGCGGCCCCATCCTTCGTGTCCGACAATTTCGATGGCGGCCGGATGGCGGCTGAACACCTTGCCGCGCTCGGTCATCGCCGTTGCGTCATCGTCGCGGCCGAGGGGCAACTGGTCAGCAGCAACCAGCGCGTGGCGGGCTTCCGCGAAGCGTGGGCGGCGGCTCACGGCGACGAGCCCATCGAAGCGACCGGATCCTTCACCGAAGAGGGCGGCAGGGCCGCGATGGCGCGAGCGCTGCCGGCCCTTCGCGAGCGCGACGCAACTGCGGTCTTCGCCGTGAATGACCTCATGGCGTTCGGCGTGATGGATGAATTGATCGCGGCTGGCTTCGCGGTTCCGGGCGACGTCTCCGTCATGGGGTTCGATGACATCCCTGCCGGGCGTCACGCAGCGCCCCAACTCACAACTGTGCGACAGGACGTCGACCAACTCGGCAGGCAGGCGGTGCTCGCGCTGATTGCGCTGCTCGGCGAGGGCCGCTCTCCCGCAGAGCAAGCGGCAGGCCGTCACGTTCTGCCGGTGTCGCTCATCGTGCGGCAATCCACAGCCTCTGCACCGCGCTCCTGAAAGACCTGAACCACCCGGCTACACCCAACGAAAGGCAGACACGAAATGGCAAGTGAAAACAAGTTCACCGCTCTCATGAAGAGCTACGGTCGGTTGACCATCTTCCTGATACCAATCGGTGTGGCGATCAACTTCGTCGGTGGGCAGATCGCCCTCCTGCTGAAGCTGCCGGTATACCTCGACTCGATCGGCACCATCCTCGTCGGTGCCCTCTGCGGTATGGGACCGGGAGCGCTCGTCGGTGCGCTGTCGAACATCCTCAACTCGATCACCTCGCCCCCGACTCTCGCCTACGGAATCCTGAGCATCATGTTCGGTATCCTCGCGGGCTGGCTGTCGAAGCGCGGCGTGTTCAAGAGCTGGTGGAAGACACTGCTCAGCGCTATTCCGTTCGCCCTCATCGGTGGCGTGCTCGGCGCGATCATCACGATCATCGTCTTCGGTGGCCTCGCGGTCGGTGGCGGCGCGATCATCGTCGGCGCACTCGTTGCCACGGGCATGGACCTCAACACGGCGAACTTCGTCGCACAGGTGCCCATGGACATCCTCGACAAGGTGCCCACCGTGCTCGTCGTCTTCCTCATCCTGAAGAGTCTCCCCACCCGCCTGCTGTCCAAGCTGCCGCTCGGATATATCTACATCAAGAAGCAGGAACTGGCTCCCACGGATGAAGAACTGGCAGCAGAGGGCCGCTAGGAATAGGTGAACAGGCAACGCACGACCGACAGGGAATTCATTGATGAGTTCTCGGCGCCGGTCACGGAGGGTAACTGGTTCAGGGATCTGAACCCGGTGAGCGTTGTGCTCATCCTGACGTGCCTGGTCGCTGTCGCCACCTTCTCTCGCGGCTACGTTGCCGCGGCGATCGTGTGCGTACTGTTTCCGGTTCTTGCGTTGTTGGCCGGCGTCGGCCGGAGTTTCATTCCGCTCTATCTGAAACTCTGGCTCGGCGTCGGCCTCATCCTGTTCATCCTTCGGGCCGCTTTCATCCCCGGCGAGCAGGTTCTCTGGGTGTTCGGCCCGATCATCGTCACCCAGGAGGGAGTGGATGACGGTCTCCGTTTCGCCCTCGTCGTGATGGCCATGTGCGGCGGCCTCACGCTGTTCTTCGCGGCAATGCCGATGAAGAAGCTCATGCTCGCTCTCGAACTGCGCGGAGTCAGCCCGCGCGCCACCTATGTGGTTCTCGCGTCATTCCAAGCGATCGTCGACCTCGGAAAGAACGCGACCACCGTCATGGAGGCACAGAAGTCCCGCGGCATCGAAACCGACGGGTCATTCCTTCGCCGGATCAAGGCGTTCTTCCCCATCCTCGCGCCGGTGTTTCTCGCGGCCATGAACCAGACCGAGGAGCGGGCGGTGGCGATGGATGCCCGGGCGTTCAACTCGACCGCGAAGCACACCCAGCTGCTCATGCTGCGAAAGGTTCACCCGGGCGAAGTCGTCGCTGTTGTTGTCGTGATCCTGCTCGCCGCCGCACTCATCACCGGATCGGCGGCGTCATGGTTCTAGCCTCACTGAAGAATGTCAGCTTCTCCTACGCATACAGCGAGAAGCGTGCGCTGTCGGATGTGACCCTCGACATTGTGGCGGGTCAGCTCTACGGAGTGGTCGGTCTGAACGCGAGCGGCAAGAGCACGCTGTGCAGTCTCATTCGCGGAATCATCCCGCACTTCCACGAGGGCGAACTCGAAGGGCGGGTGGAGATTCTCGGCACGGAGGTTCGCGACTGGGTGCCCGCCGAACTGTCCCGTGAGATCGGTTACGTCTTCCAGAACCCGTTCACTCAGATCAGCGGCGTCAGGGACACCGTCTTCGAGGAGATCGCTCTCGGGCTCGAGAACCTCGGGCTGGCACGCGAGAGCATGATCGAGCGTGTCAAGGCGGTGCTCGCCCAGCTGGATATCGAGTCGATCGCGAGCGCCAACCCCAACGAGCTCTCGGGCGGGCAGCGCCAGAAGGTCGCGTTCGCATCCATAATCGCCATGGATGCCGACTTCATCGTCATCGACGAACCCACCTCCCAGCTCGACCCCGAATCGACGGAGGATGTGTTCGCGATAATCGACGGCCTCAAGCAGGCAGGCAAGTCGATCCTGCTCGTCGAACACAAGATCGACCTGCTCGCGAAATACGCCGACCGCATCATCGTGATGAATGCGGGCCAGGTCGTGCAGGAGGGCCCTACGCGCGAAATTCTCACTACCCCCGCACTCATCGATTCGGGTGTTCCGCGCCCCGAGGTCACGCAGCTGGCGGTCGACCTGGCTGACGCGGGCCGGGCGCTGCCGCGACTGCCCATCACCCGCGATGAGGCCCACGAGCTGATCTCCGAGCGAATGGGGGGTACGCGTGCCAATCGAACTCGCTGATGTCTCATTCAGCTACCCCAACGGCGTGCTCGCCGTCGAGAGCATCACCATGCGTATCGGCGATGGCGAGCGACTGGCGATCGTCGGGCAGAACGGCGCTGGCAAGACGACCGCGGTCAAGCTAATGAACGGGCTGCTCAAGCCGACAGCCGGCGAGGTGACGGTTGACGGAAAACCGACCAAGGGCAGAACCACCGCGACGATCGCGAGAACAGTCGGCTACGTCTTCCAGAATCCCGACGACCAGATCTTCGGAAGCAGCGTGCAGTCCGAACTGGAATACATGCCCAGATACTTCAAGTGGAGTGAGGACAAGCGCAAGGAACGCGTGCTGCGGGCGCGAAAGCTCACCGGCATCGGTCCCTGGATCAACTTCAACCCGCACGACCTGCCGTTCGCGATAAAGAAATTCGTCGCGGTCGCAGCCATTCTCGTGGGCGAGGTGCGCTACGTGATTCTCGACGAACCGACCGCGGGGCTCGATACGCGCGGCCTTGCGCTGCTGAACCAACTCATCGACCAACTCGAAGCAGAGGGCATTTCGGTCATCACCATCACCCATGACATGCGTTTCGTCGTCGAATCGTTCGACCGCGTTGTCGTCATGGCCAACCGCCGGGTGATTGCCGACGGCACCTGTTCGGAAATTTTCGCGGATGATGCTCTCCTCGAGCAGGCGCGCATCCGCCGACCGGAAGCAGCACAACTGGTTCGTGACCTGGGCCTCAGCGGTAACGCGCTGCGGCTGGGCGACATCGCCGCACTGATCCCATGACCGCCCTGATCCCATGACCGCTTTCTTGGAGCATCCATGACCGCCCCGCCGTTCTCCTCCGTCTTTCCGCAGGTAGCGCCCATCTTCGCGATGCTGCACCTCAAGGGCGACTCCCCGGCTGACCGCTTCGAGCGCGCTAAGCGGGAGATCGACATCCTGTGGGGCGGGGGTGTGGATGCGGTCATCGTGGAGAACTACTACGGAACAGTGGATGACGTGGCCGCCGTCTGCGATCACATCGACTCGACAATGCCCGAGGTCACGTTCGGGGTGAACGTGCTCGGCGATGACTGGCGCGCGTTCGAAATCGCCACCGAATACGGTGCGATGTTCGTGCAGCTCGACTCGGTGGCAGGCCACCTGCCCCAGGAGGAGGACGCCGAGTTCGGTGTTCGCCTCGCCCTGCAGCGGGAGCGGTCGCGAGCTCTCGTACTCGGGGGAGTGCGATTCAAGTACCAGCCGTATCGCTCGGGCCAGCCGCTCGAGGTCGACCTTCCGAGTGGTGCATCGCGGGCGGACGCGATCGTCGTCACCGGCGAGGGTACGGGGCTGCAGACGCCGATGGAGAAGATTCTTGCATTCCGGGAGCTTCTCGGGCCGGACTACCCGCTCGTCGTCGGCGCGGGAGTCAACCCCGAGAGCATCAGCGAGCAACTCACCCACGCCGATGCCGTGGTCGTGGGCAGCTATCTGAAAGACACCTACCAGGACACCGGGGACGTGGATGCCGCCCACGTCAAAGAATTCATGTCAGCAGTGCGGCGGCTGCGCGAAAAGGAAAGGGCGAAAGCATGACTCGGGTTCTGCTTGCGGGGGAGTCGTGGTCGACGACCTCGGTTCACACGAAGGGGTTCGACTCCTTCATCACCTCGGTCTACGAGGAGGGTGGTGGTCATTTCATCGCGGCCCTCGAGGCGGCCGGTGTTGAGGTCGAGTTTCAGCCGAACCATGTCGCGGCGGAACGCTTTCCGAGTACTCAGGCCGAGCTCGATGCGTACGACGTGATTGTGCTGAGCGACATCGGAGCCAACACGCTCCTGCTGCCCGGCAGTGTGTTCCAGCGCGGCCAGCGGCAACCGAACCGTCTGAAGGAACTTGCGCAGTGGGTGCGCGGCGGCGGTTCGCTGCTCATGGTGGGCGGTTACCTCAGTTTCCAGGGGGTGGAGGCGAAGGCGAACTACCGCGGTACGGCGCTCGCCGATGTGCTGCCCGTAATCATGGAGGTCGGCGACGACCGTGAGGAGACCCCGGAGGGCGCAGTTCCGTCGGTCGCCGGGTCACATGCGATCACGGCGGGGCTCGAGACCGACTGGCCGCACATCCTTGGTTTTCAGCGCTTCCAGGCGAAAGCGGATGCGGAAGCTCTCGTCACGGTGGACGGGCATCCACTTCTCGTCGTCGGCACGGCCGGGGCAGGGCGGGTCGCGGCCTTCGCCAGCGACATGGGTCCGCACTGGCTACCGGCGGAATTCCTGGCATGGTCGGGCTTCGCGCCGATGTGGCAGCAGTTGATCGAGTGGCTTGCCACAGGAAAGGATGCATGAGATGAGCGTTGACGAATTCACCGACGAGCCACCCGCAGGGCTCGTCGAGGCACAGAGACTCGCCATT
Organism: uncultured Actinomycetota bacterium; assembly: GCA_963848065.1. Taxonomy (GTDB): domain Bacteria; phylum Actinomycetota; class Actinomycetes; order Actinomycetales; family Microbacteriaceae; genus CAWKBZ01. The sequence continues at coordinate 1,518,119 of CAWKBZ010000002.1, forward strand.
CGCGTGGCCGAAGAGGCGGCCGCGACCGCGAAGCCGGGGGAGACCGAGATTGAGGTGCGCGACCGGGTCGACGCGCTCGTACTCGAATACGGGGGCACAGGCGTGTGGACCCCCACGACTGTCGGGTTCGGCATTGGCACACTGAGTTGTTTTCCCACCGACAAGCCGAGTGAACGCCAGTTGTGGAATCTCGACCTCGGCATGATCGATGTGCACCCGATCACCCCGGATGGCTGGTGGGGGGACTGCACGCGATCGTTCCAGCGGGACAACAGTGTGCAGCAGGGTCGCGCGCTCGCGACCATCGAACGCATCCACGCAACCGTGCTCGCTGCGGCCAGGCCGGGGATGCGGGCGTGCGACTGGTTCGCGGTGTTCAAGGCGGAGCTCGATAAGACCGACTACCTGCTCATGGACCGGCTATCCAACATCGGTCACTCGATCAACTTCAATTCGTCGTACGACGAGGGATACATCGACGAGTTCAATGAGAACGTCATGCGCGGTGCGTGGGCGGTGGAGCCGTTCATCGGCAATCATCTCTACGGCGTGAAGCGCGAGGATGTCGTCTGGTTCGGCCCGACGAAAGCCACAGTTATCGCGTAAGGCTCGTCGAGCAACCCCGCTGGTCGAGCTTGTCGAGACCTACGAACGCGAAAGAATCGCCCGGTACAGCTCGACCACAGTCTCGATCGCGGTGACCGAGCAACTCTCGTTCGAGGTGTGCGGCTGGTCGATGTCGCCCGGCCCCAGAATGTACACCCGGGGATTCGCGGGGTCGGCGAGAACCGCCGCATCGGTGAAGTAGGTCGCGCCCTCCGCTGCGATTGTGGCGATCTCGCCGAGTGCCGCCGTCTCCGCGGATTTTTCGTCGGTCCAGATTGCGGGCAGGTTCAGCAGGGTCGAGATCGACCCGTCGTGCATGCGGGTGAGCAGCGCGGTCTCGATCGCCGCGACATCCGTTCCCGGTACGGTGCGGATGTCCACGGTCATGCTGGCGGAATCCGGCACCAGGTTGGTCTGCTGGCCGCCACTGATCGTGCCGAGGTTCGTGGTCATGCCGCCGAGTCGGGGGTGGGCTTCGCGCTGCGGCAGCTCGGCGAGCGCTCCGGCGGCACGCACGAGGTCATCGATTGCGTTGATGCCCAGTTCGGGTCTTGAGCCGTGGGCGGAGCGGCCGCGGGCATCCACTTGCAGCCAGGTGGCGCCCTTGTGCCCGAGCCGGATCTGGTTGCCGGTGGCCTCTCCGACGATGAGCAGTGGGTTGGCGGGCAGCAGCCCGCTCGCGGCGAGGGCGATGGCGCCGAGGCATCCGGTCTCCTCGGAGGCGGACAGGGCGAGGTGGAAACCTCGGCTGCCCGCGTGCGCGGCCGCGATTGCCGCGACGGCCATCGCGGCGACGCCCGCCTTCATGTCGCTGGACCCACGACCGTACAGGCGGTCGCCGTCGATTTCGGCTCCGAGGGGTGGTGCGGTCCAGGTGCTCGCGTCGTACGGAACGGTATCGAGGTGGCCGGACAGTACAAGGTCGCCGCCGCCCGCCCAGGTCGCGATGAGGTTCGAGCGGCCGGGTCGCCACGGAACGGTGACGAGCTCGAAACCGGCTGTTTCGAGAAGGGGTGCGAGTATGGCGATGCAGTCATCCTCGCCCTGGTTGACGGTGTCGACGCGGATGAGCTGCTGCGCGAGCGCGACTGCGTCGCTCACGTCGTGTACGTGTCGGGGCGGCGGTCGCGCACCGGGTTGTTGAACTTGCCCCACGAGCGCGAGCGCCGTGCTTCGGCGAAGTCGACATCAGCGACGAGCACGGCCGGTTCGGTGGGGCTCGCTGGTCCGGTGACGGGCCATCCGGTGTGGTTGACGATGAGGCTCTGGCCGATGAACTCCTGGCCGCGTTCGGTGCCCACCCGGTCGGCGGCGGCGACGACGATCCCGTTGGAGTGGGCGGACGCCATGCTGAGGATGGTGGCCATGCCGGGTTGCCCTTCGGCCTGACCGGGAATGGGCACCCAGTTGGTGGGGACGCACACGAGGTCGGCGCCGGCGAGCACGAGGGAGCGGTAGCTTTCGGGGAACCAGCCGTCGTAGCAGATCATCATGCCGACCCGGCCGAACGGGGTGTCGGCAACGGGAAAACCGAGATCGCCGGGTTCGAACCAGAGTGCTTCCTCGTCCCAGAGGTGCACCTTGCGAAACACCTGCCGGGTGCCGTCGGGGCCGAGCAGGATGCTCGAGTTGAAGAGGCGATTGCCGTCGCGTTCGGGGAAGCCTGCAACGACCCAGATTGCCAGTCGGGTGGATGCCTCGGCCCACGCTGTTGTGGCGGCACCTTCGCCTGCGATCTCGGCAAGGTCGAACGCTTCCTGTCGGGACGCGAACATGTAGCCAGAGCTGATCAGTTCGGGTAACACGACGAGTTCGGCTCCGTTAGCGGCCGCGGTCTCGATCGCCGCGACAGTCTTTGCGACATTGCCTGCGACATCACCGAACACTGGTTCGAGCTGGGCGACGGCGATCCTGGTCACGCGCATCCCTTCGATCGGAGTTACTCGATTGTACGGAGAACCGAACCCTCCCATTCGTTGCATTATGCGTAACAAACTGGTTACATAAGCATATGGATGCCGCAGCAGCCGCCCTCGCCGACCCGGTGCGGCGCGCCATTCTGGAGGCGCTTGCCGTCGGCCCGATGGCCGCGAACGACATTGCCGGGATGTTCCCGATCAGCCGTCCTGCGGTGAGCCGCCACTTGCGGGTGCTCCGCGAGAGTGGGCTGGTGACGAGTTCGGCCGAGGGGCGGCAGCGCGTGTATCGGCTCGATTCGGCTCCGCTTCGTGAGCTGGTCGCGTGGGCGGCGAACCTGGACGCGCCGTCAGTGTGGGGTGGGCGTCTTGATGCGCTCGACACCGAGGTGCATCGGGCACGACGTGATCGGCGAGCCGCGTCATCCACGACTGGCCGTTCGGATATTTCGGCATCATCGACAGATAAGGAATCAGCATGACTCCCACCCCCACTGGTCGCGTCGAACGGATCGCGGACGGCAAGTACGACCTGACGTTGAAGCGCAGTTTCAGGGCTCCTATTGCGGATGTCTGGGCGAGCCTCACCGAGTCGGACCGCACGGCGCGGTGGTTCGGGCCGTGGCGGGGTGATCCCGGTAGTGGGAAGGTCGAGTTCCAGATGGGGTTCGAGGAGGGCGACCAGTGGATGACGATGTCGATCGACCGCTGTGATGCTCCGCGTGTGCTTGAGGTGTCGGCTGTGGACGAGCACGGGTCATGGTTTCTTGAGCTGACGCTCACCGAGAGCGACGGGGTGACGGAGCTTGCGTTCGTGCAGCACCTGTCGGAGACGTCGGCGGTGGAGAACACCGGACCCGGCTGGGAGTACTACCTCGATCTGTTGGTGTCGTCGCGTGAGGGCACGCCGCAGCCGGACTTCAATGACTATTACCCTGCGCAGAAGGAGTACTACGAAGGTCAGGCGGCCGCTGCGGGATAGGGCATCGCCGCGCGCTCGCGCGCCTTGCGCTCAGGCTGGCGTTCAGCGGTTGACCATCTGGCGTTCGGTGATGAGTTTGTGCCAGGCGGCGCTTTTGCTGGGCATGAGTCGGGGGGTCTGTTCGGGGTCGACGTCTCGGGATGGGATGAGCCAGTAGCCGTCGTCGTTGCGCATGATCTCCCATTTGTTGTTGTGCAGGAGCATGTGGTGGTACCGGCACAGGAGTATGCCGTCGCGCACGTCGGTTTTTCCGTGGTCTCGATGCCAGTGGTATATGTGGTGTGCCTCACACCAGGAGGGCGGTCGGTCGCAGTTGTTGTCCCATCGGCATCCGCCGTCTCTTGCCGCGAGGGCTATTCGTTGGCGGGCGGTGTAGAGGCGTTGTTCGCGGCCGATGTCGATGGTGTTGCCGTTGTGGTCGAACATGATCGGGATGTATCCGGAGTCGCAGGCGACCCGTTCGATCGTGGCGATCGACACTGGAATGTCGGTGCCTTCGATGTGGCCGTACCCGGTGCGGGCGGTGGTGCTGGTGTTGTCGTCGGTGCTGGTGTCGGTGAGGGCTTCTGCGGTGACCAGCAGTCGGACGGCGGGTGGGCGGGATCCGATGATCTGCCGGGCGTCGGTGTGCTCCGAGCGGGCGGCGATGCGCAGCAGTTCGGTGATGGCGTCGTGGAGGTACTGTTCGGTGCTGCGCGGGTCGGTGGCGATGGTTTCGGCCCAGATCTTGTCGGCGGGATCGATGAACCGGGGTCCACCACGCCTTGGTGAGGTGAGTTTGTCGCACAGGTCACCCCAGAAGGCGCTGGATTCCAGGTCGGTGTCGATGATGTAGCGGTCGCCACCATCGGGGCGGCGCACCCGCCGGATGGCACGCTGTTCGTGGATGACCTTCTCCCGTTCGGCAATCCCGGCGGCATCCAGTTCATCCCGCAGTTGCCTGGCCCGTTTGAACAACCGATCAGCATCCATGCCGCAGGCATCGGCAAGCAGGGTTGCCGCTGCCACGGTGAGGGCCTCAACGGTGACCGCGGGAACCCCATCAGAACCCTCGGTGGGTTCCCCCAACCCGGTGCGGATCGCCCGCGCTGCTTCAACCGCGAGGGTGCCGGCGGTCACCGCGGCACCCACGGCGAGCAGCCACGGCTGCGCGACAGCAACCACCTCCCCGGTGATCGGGTCGACCGGTTCGGCGGCAACAACCAGGTCGTTGACCATCCGACCCACCTGCACCAGGGTGACCGCTTCCCGGCTGGTTGACCCGGTGGTGTGCTGCACCAACGCTTCCGGGGTGCGAAACCCCTCCCGTTGCGCCAAACCCTGATAGCCGAGGTCGCGGCGGGAACGATGGCTGATCTCCCCGGCGATCACGCTCGCGCACGCGTCGATGGTGCGGCGCAGTTCCGCGAGCGCCCGCTGCGCCTGCAACACGTCCGCATCCGGCAGTTGGCGCACACTGGCCACTTCGGCCCGCACGGCATCGGCCGCGGTGCGGGCGACATCCACCGAAGCAGTGAAAGTATGTGCGAGAAAAGCCATGCATACATTCTCTCAGATTCGAAGATGTATTTGAAGAGAAATCAGCAATCTGTGGATAAGTCGCCGGGCTCGACAGGCTGTGGAGGAGTAGCTGCGGGTGAGGTCTCGACGAGCTCGACCACCGGTATGGACGAGCTCGACCACCGGTATGGACGAGCTCGACCACCGGTATGGACGAGCTCGACCACCGGTATGGACGAGCTCGACCAGCGCCACACTCACCCGCGCACTGCCACCCCGGCGATGTGCGGCACCCCGAACACGAGCAACTGCCGCACCGAGTACGGCTCGTGCTCTACACTCTCGAACCCGGCCGCACGAACTATATCGAGGGTGTCGCGCACGGGATCACACTCACCGGAGCGGCGCCGGCCACGCAACATCCGCTGGAGCCAGCGCGTGAAGCTTCCGCGCGGTGCGGCGACGTGTTCGAGGAACACGAACTGTCCGCCCGGCTTCAGCACCCGCTGCACTTCGCGCAACGCCTGCGTGGGGTCATCCACTGAACACAGCACGAAGGTGCTGAGAACGGTGTCGACGCTGCTGTCATCCAGGGGAATGTTCTCGGCGATGCCCTTGATCACGCGGGAGGTGTCGTCGAACTCGCGCGCGTTGCGCCGCAGCTTCGGCAGTGATCCGCCGTCGGGTTCGAGACCGATCCAGTGGATGTCGCGGGGCAGGTCATCGAAGTTGGCCCCGGTGCCCGCGCCGATCTCGAGCACGGTGCCGTGCACGCGCGCGAGGGTGGCGAGTTCGAGCTGTTCGGGTGTCATCGATACCAGTATGCGCGCAGTAGTTCGGCCCCGTCAGCGGCGATCCCGAACCACCGTGATGGCGGTGCCGATCGCGAACAACACGACCAGGGCGGCGGCAAGACCGAGCGTGATCCCGTCCGGACGAAGGAGAGGCTGCCCGCGCAGCGCCTGCGACAGCACGAGCGCGATCAGACCGGCGTATGCGGCACCCGCCATCACGACGATGTGCACGCGCGCGCGTGACCCGAGGGGGCTCCAGCGCGCGAGCGCCCACGCGACGAAGGGCACAACCTGCAGGCCGTGGAGTCCGACGAAGTGCGGGATGCGCAGGTCGCCGTGCTCGGTGCTCCACCCGGTGAGCAGCATGCCGGGGCCGCCATCGACCGCGCCGACGGTGTGTCCGCCGGTCGAGTTCCACTCCGTGTTCATGATCATGAACACGGCGGCGAGCATGCCGATGATGGAGAGCGCCATACCCCAGCGGATGCCCGTCGCCACTCCCGCGTCAACGGCACGATTGCGCAGTGACAACGCGGCGGCGGCGATGGTGGCCAGCACCACGAGAATGATGAGACCGCCCATGGAGAAGTACACCGCTGCGTCGAAGAGCGTCGCCTCATTGAAGTGACTGGTTGTGCCCCTGAGCACCTGCACGTTGATCCCGACGATTTCGAGCACCAGGGCCATCACCACCACGCCGCTGATCCACGCCAGCCGTCGACGATGTCCGTCGACGAGGGAGAGCACCCAGCGGATTGTCGCGAGGAAGACCGTGAGGGAGATCGCGAACTTCAACGGCTTCAGCCAGGCATCCGCTCCGGTGATCTGGCGGTCGTCGAGGGCCAGCCCGCCGATCGCGATCACCACCGAGATGGCGCTCACGATGACCCCGACGGCGAGGATCCGGGCTGTGGCCGACTGTCGGTAGCTCTGCGACTCGGTTGTGACTGGTTGCTTCGTCAGTGTGTTGGTCATGTACATCATCCTTCGGCGGCGGGGCTGATTTCACATCGAGCCCCGGTTCGCCTGGGTCTAGTACCGGGGGACAGGGTCCGGGTGTCCTGAGGTACGTTGGGTCGCGCCTCGAAGTCCCGCTATTCTCGGGAACGAGGGCAGGCGCATCCTCTCCGGTTTTCGCAATGCGCCCGTCCCGGAGGAGCGGCATATGACACGCGCGATCCCTGGCACCGGGCAGCTCGCCATTGATCGGATTTACGCCGTCGTTGCGTTCGTTGCGGCGGCCATGGCCGTGGCGGATGACGGATCGTGTTGTCCGGCGGTGGTCGTGTTCGCGATTCTGGCGCTGGTGCCGTGGGCGCTCGTGTTCTTCGGCCTGCAGCTGCCGATGGTGGTTTTCACTGTGCTTGCCATTGCCCCGCTGATCCCCATCTTTGTGCTGACCGGAATAACGAGTGCGATGTTCCTCACGATCATCGTCGCCGCCCGGCTGGCGAGCCGTTCCGAGAATCGCGTGCTCGTCTACTCGGTTGCCGTGTTCGTTGTGGCCTCGCCGTTCCTGCCTGTGCTGCTGGGCGATAAGTGGGATATCGGGGCCGTCTACTTCAGTTTCGGTGGTACTTTCGGCGTGCTCGCCGGGCTTCTCATTCGCCGCACCACCCGGCTGGCCGAGAACCTCCAGGCCGCTGAGGCAGAGCTTGCCGCGGGTGCCGCCCGGGAGGAGCGCCACCGCATCGCGCGAGACGTGCACGACCTGGTGGCGCACTCGCTCACGGTTGTCGTGCTGCACGTGGGTGGCGCCCGCCGCCTTCTGCGCACCGATCCTTCAGCGGCCGAGAACGCGCTCTCAGAGGCCGAGCGTGTGTGCCGCGAGAGCCTCGACGGAATTCGCGGGGTTGTGGGGCTTTTGCGGCAGGACGGTGAACCGCAGGAGCTCTCGCTCGACTTCGGGCAGCTCGTCGAGACCTATCGGCGCGCTGGTCTCGCTGTGCGGCTCGAGGAGTCTGGCAGCACGGACGCGGTACCCCTGATCGGTCGTGTCACTCTCTATCGGGTCGTCCAGGAAGCGCTCGCGAACGCGGCCAGGTACTCCGGCCCGTCGAGCAGGACACAGGTGGATGTCGCGGTGAGTGACGAAGAAGCCCTGGTTCGTGTGAGCAGCGACCTCACCATCAAGCCAGGCACTGGGGCCGGCCAGTTCGGCGGGTTCGGACTTCTCGGGCTCGAGGAACAGGTCGACGCGCTCGGCGGCGAGTTGTTCACCGGCCGACGGGCCGGGTCGTGGGTGGTTGAGTGCCGACTCCCGTTGGTTCACCGCGACGCGCAGCCGCAGTCGCCTGAGGCAACGGTGAGCAAGTGACCGGGCAGCTGCGAATCGTCATCGCCGATGACCAGGTGATGGTGCGTTCGGGGATTGCGCTCATCCTGAGTGCAGAACCCGACCTGCTTGTCGTCGCCGAGTGCAACGACGGTACCGGTGTGCTTCCGGCGGTGCGCGCTCACCGCCCGGACCTGGTTCTCATGGATGTGCGGATGCCCAATATGGACGGACCGGAGGCAACCCGCCTACTCCGGGCCCTCCCGGATGCGCCACCGGTGCTCGCACTGACAACCTTCGATGATGATGTGGTGCTCTGGTCGGCACTCACGGCAGGGGCCGCCGGGTTCATCCTGAAGGACAGCCCTGCAGAGGTGCTGGTTGCCGCCGTTCGAGCGGTCGCTGCCGATGGGGCCTGGCTGGATCCGCGTATCCTCCCGCGGGTGTTGGGCAAGCTGCGGGAGCGGCCGGCCGTCTCGGAGCAGGCAGTCGAAGCAGTCGCACGCCTCACCCCGCGCGAGCAGGAGGTGCTGCGACGGATCTGTCGCGGCGCCAACAACAGCGAGATCGCGAGCGAGTTGCGGCTGGCCGAGCGGACAGTCAAGTCGCACGTGTCGGCGATTCTGCTGAAGCTCGGCGTTCGCGATCGCGCCGGCGCGATCGTCGTCGCCTTCGATGCGGGGCTGCACAGCTAGCGCCGCTGGTTCGGGCTATCCGCCGGTCCAGCCGCTGATGCCGATGGGGGTGTCCGCCGAATCGCAGGCGATCGATACCTGCTCGTGCGCATTGCGCCATTCGGCCGACTCGATGTCAACGGGTTCGTTCATCGCGCCGACTCCCGCCGCGGGGGCGGCCAGCTTGAGCGCGTCAACCGCTTCGGCAAGATCGGTGCCCGGCTCCGCGGGGACCCTGTCCAGAACGCGTGCCGCCAGTCGCAGCGCTCCGTCCATCTCCTGCTGGATGGAGCGGCCTTGGTCGAATGAGATGTACGCGTTGAAGATGATGGTGAAGACATCCCCTACTTGATCACATGTCTCGGCAGAAGTGACAACCTCGGGCTCGGGTGTCGGCGCGGCGCAACCTGTGAGCAGCAGGACCAGCGCGGTCGCAGCGCCGACCCTGATGGCGAAGGGTTTGCCCATGCGCGGCCGCCTTAGGTCGTGGTTCGCTCAGCTTAGTAGACAGCTTGGTCTCGGGCACCTCGGGCCGACTGTTCCGCCGAGCCCCCGAAGTCAACCCCCTCCAGCGGATGACCCGTCGGCACTAGGTTTTAGCGCGTGCGCAACGCAAGCAACAGATTCAGGCTCATCGCGACCGCGTTGAGCGCTCTGGCCCTCCTGACGGCAGTTGCCATCGTCTCGGCGATGGTTCTCCCCTCTCTGACGGGTACGGCGGATGTCGCCCAGGAGTCGCGTTCCTCGTTCGGCATAGAGCCGGGGGAGTCAGCAACGGAGGTTGTGCCCGATCCGGCTCCGGCGCCGGCGCCCGCACCGGTGCAACCGGCGCCCGCTCCCGAGCAGGCACCAGAGGTCATTTCCGCCGCTGAGTGGGCTCTCACCAACTACGGCTCGTTCGACCCCATCCGCCACAGTGGTAGCGGTGACAGTGTGGTCACGCTTCCTGAGGGTGTGGATGCAGCTATGGTCACCGTTTCACACGATGGCGCCGCCAGCTTCGTGGTGAAGGGTCTCGACGCATCCGAGCAGCCGACAATGGATCTGCTCGTCAATACGACCGGCGCATACTCGGGCACGGTGGCGTACGGGTTGAGTGGCGACGTGGGTGGGCAGGCCGTGATGCTTGCGATCACCGCTGATGGCAACTGGACGATCGACGTCGCCCCACTCGGCAGCGCTGAGGAGTTCGCCGGTTCCGGTTCGGGCGACGCTGTCTTCCTTTACTCGGGTGCCTCAACATCCCTCGCGTTGCACCACGACGGTGCGAAGAACTTCATCGTCTTCCAGCACACGGGAGTGGCTTTCCCGTTCGCTCTCCTGGTGAACGCGGTCGGTGAGTATGTGGGAACCGTGCCGCTGGCGCCGGGTCCGTCGGTTGTCACTGTCAACGCTGACGGCCTCTGGACCGTGTTCCGGGAGTAATCCCCTGTGGTCGAGCGGCTACCGGTGGTCGAGCGGCTACCGGTGGTCGAGCGGCTACCGGTGGTCGAGCTTGTCGAGACCGTTCGCTTAGCGAATCAGCTTCAGCGTGCGCTCCGCGAGCTCGTCGATCGTGATCCGGTCGAAGTCGCGCACGGCGCTGCGCACGTGCACATGCGTGGTGCCGACGAGCTCTGCCGGAATGGTTGCCGCTCCGTGCAGTGCACCGTAGACACTGCCGACGGTGGCCGCCGTCGAGTCGGTGTCCCGTCCGCCGGAGATGGCGATTCCGACGGCGTCGATGAAGTCGGTACCCCAGAGCAGGCCGATCGAGATCAGTGCGGCGTTGTTGATCGTGTGCACCCATGGGTAGTGACCAAGAGTGTGGGAGTCAGGTTCGCCCGACTGAGTGCTTCGGTGGTCGAGCGACCCCGGTGGTCGAGCCCGTCGAGACCTCACCGACCCACCTCGCCCACCACAACCGACAGCGCTGAGGATTGTCATCCGCGCGGCGGTTCTACGCTGAGCGCGGATAACAAACCTCAGCGCCGTCGCCGACCGCCGCCCGGTATCGCAGTTGCGCACACTTCACTCACGAGTTACAGTAAGTCGTAAATTAAGCCCGGCACACGCGGGCCGCGACAGAGAACTGGATCAATGGCGACCGACACCACGACGCGCAACCTGCGCAGGCGCAACCGTTCCGCGGTGTTGCGTACGCTCCTGCGCGACGGCGAGACAACACGCGGCCAGCTCGCCAGTTCGCTCGGAATGTCGGCTGGCACCGTCACCAACGTGGTCGCTGACCTCATGGCGGAAGGTCTCGTGCATGAAACTGGCAGCGTGCCATCCGATGGCGGCCGTCCGATCACGACCCTCTCGATCCGTCCCGAAGGCGCATACTTCATCGGTGCGGATGTCGGCGAGCACGGTGTCACTGTCGAACTCTTCGACCTCACGCTCACGCCGCAAGCCACGGTATTCCGCAACGTGCCCTCTGCGAGCGTGGGTCCGGCCGAGATCTCCGAGGCGCTCACCGCCGCGATCAGCGAGGCGGCATCCGGAAGCGACGCGACCATCTACGGCATCGGACTCGGGATGCCGGGAATCGTTGAGTCCGCCGCCACCCTTGACGGAACAGCCACCATAACCATCCACGCCCAGACCCTCAACTGGCCACCGACGAGTCTTGACGCGATCTACGGTCGGTCCGACGTGCCGATCTTCGCCGACAACGGCGCCAAGACTCTCGCCCTGGCCGAGAAGTGGTTCGGCGCCGCGCGCGAGGTGAGCAACGGGGTTGTTGCGCTGCTCGGTCGCGGTATCGGCCTGGGCATCATCAGCGACGGCCGCATCCTTGAGGGTGCGGCCAGCAGCGCGGGGGAGTGGGGCCACACGAAGGTCTCTATCGGCGGGGCCGCCTGCAATTGTGGGAGCAACGGATGCCTCGAGGCCTACATCGGCGGCGACGCGATCGTTCGCCGCTGGCGCGAAGCGGGTGGCGCGCCGTCGTCGAACGAAGAAGCCGCGATCGATGAACTGCTCGGCGCAGCCGAGAATGGCGACGCGACCGCAACGGCCGTACTCTACGAAACGATCGAGATTCTCGGTCTTGGCCTTTCGAACCTCGTGAACCTCATGAACCCCGAACGAATCGTGCTGGGCGGTTGGGCCGGTTTGCGCCTCGCCGCGGGCCACCTCGACGCCATCGCCGATGCCACCAGACGCTTTTCGCTCACCCGTCCTTCGACCCAGTTCGACCTTGTACCCTCGACGATCGGCCGCGATGCGATCGCTCGGGGCGCTGCGCTGCTCGCCGTGGAGAAGCTCATCGAGACACCACTGGCGACCGCAACCAGAAACAGGCACACCGCATGACCATCCCCACCATCAACAGCTTTCCCCGCGACTTCCGCTGGGGTGTGTCAACTGCTGCCTACCAGATCGAGGGCGCAGTGGATGAGGGCGGCCGGGGTGCAAGCATCTGGGACGCCTTCTCGCACACTCCCGGCCTGACGAAGAACGGTGACACCGGCGACATCGCCGATGACCACTATCACCGCTGGGAGGCGGACCTCGACCTGATGGTGTCGCTCGGCATCCGCCACTACCGGCTTTCGCTTGCCTGGCCGCGCCTGCAGCCGACCGGCCAGGGAGCGCTGAATCCGGAGGGGCTGGAGTTCTACCGGGCGCTGCTCACGGGCATGCGCGATCGCTGCATCACCCCGCTCGTCACCCTCTATCACTGGGATCTGCCGCAGGCGCTCGAGGACGAGGGCGGCTGGGCGAACCGTGAGACGGCGTACCGCTTCGCCGATTATGCGGATGTCGTGGTCTCCGAACTCGGGCCACTGGCCACCGACTGGATCACCATCAACGAACCGTGGTGCGTGTCATTCCTCGGTTACGGCAGCGGCGCCCACGCTCCGGGCAAGAGCGACACTCGTCTCGCGGTCGCGGCGGCCCACCACACGAACCTGGCCCACGGGCTGGCGCTCGCCCGCATCCGCTCGATCAATCCGGAACTGCGGGTGGGCAACTCGAATCTCGTCGTGGACATCCTTCCGGCGAGCGCGTCGCCCGAAGACGCCGATGCCGCCCTGCGGCTGGATGTCATGAACAACCGCATCTTCCTCGACCCGATCTACCTGGGCGACTACTCCGCCGACGTACACACGATCTTCGATCCGTTCGGCCTCGCCGGCGTCATCCAGCCGGGCGATCTTGAGCTCATCGGTCAGCCCGTCGATTTCATGGGACTCAACCACTACCAGCGCGTGGTCGTGACAGCGGATGCTGCGGGCGGCTACCTGAGGCTGAGTGAGCGCCCGGCACAACCGGCCACGACCTCGTTCGGTTGGTCGGTGGTGCCCGACTCCCTGCGCAGTGTTCTCCTTCGCGTCTCGAGTGAGTACACAACCCTGCCGATCTATGTGACGGAGAACGGCGCCAGTTTTGACGACTACGCCGGGCCGGATGGCTTCGTGAACGACACCGAACGGGTCGAATACTTCAGCGGCTACCTCGCCGCTGCAGGGCAAGCGATCGAAGAGGGGGTGAACCTGCAGGGCTACTACGCCTGGTCATTTCTCGACAATTTCGAGTGGGCCGAGGGCTACAGCAAGCGTTTCGGTCTCGTCTACGTCGATTATCCGACGCAGACGCGCACACCGAAGCTCAGCGCGCGCTGGTACCAGCAGCTCATCGCCGACCACGAGTCCACGAACGCGGAGGCGGTCGTGACGTAAAAAACGCGGGAGTTCCTGCGTAAACAGGAACCCCCGCTCAATTCCCAACCCATCGCACCAAGCGCAATAGAGAAAAGGAACCTCGATGAAGAGAATACCAACCAGGGTCATCGCGCCCCTGGCAGCAATCACACTCGCCGTCGGCATTGCCGGCTGCGCGAGCACTCCCAGTGACGAGGAGGCAACCGGCCCGCTCACGGTCTGGATCATGGGCGACTCGGGCGCCAACTTCGAGCAGCTCGTTGCCCCGTTCGTCGCAGAGACCGGCAAGGAGGTCGAGGTTGTCGCAATTCCCTGGGACAGCATCGACGAGAGGCTGACGACGGCCGTCGCATCCGGGCAGGGTCCTGACCTCGTCCAGATCGGCCTTTCGAAGCTGCGTACCTTCAACGATGCGGGCGCACTGCTCCCGCTCGATGACGAGATTGCGGAGCACCCGGGCCTCGACCCCGCGAACTTCCCGTCGGGCGCTGCCAGCTCGGTCGGTGGCGTTCAGGTGTCGGTGCCCTGGGTGAGCGACACCCGCGTGCTGTTCTACCGCACCGACATTCTCGCCGAGAACGGTATCGACGCGCCTCCCGCCACGTGGGATGAGCTTCGTGCAGACGCCAAGATTCTCGACGGCTCGCGGCGAGGGACAGTACGGCTACTACATTCCGCAGTGGGACAGCCCGCTGCCCCTGCAGATGACGTGGAGCAACGGCGGAGACGTCATGGACGCCGACGGCAACATCAACTTCGACATTCCCGCTTTCCACGCGGCGGTTGACCTCTACCTCGGGCTTCACGCCGATGGCAGCGTTCCGGTGAATGGTGACTTCGACCAGGCGCAGGGGTTCATCAGCGGAATCGCGCCGATGCTCATGAGTGGCCCGTACCTGGTTGGCAGCATCAACGCCGTACCTGAGATGGAAGGCAACTGGGGCATCACCACGATTCCCGCTGGTGCCGGCGGCGAGCCGACATCGCTGTTCGCAGGCTCGAATCTGGGCGTCTGGCACAACACCGACCAGAAGAGCGCATCGCTCGACCTGCTCGAGTTCCTGTCGCAGGCTGACACGCAGATCGAGTGGTACTCCATCACCGGTGAACTGCCGTCGGTGACTGCCGCGCTCGAGGACGCCTCGCTCACGAGCGACCCGCTGGTTGCGGTCTACACCGAGCAGCTCGCCAGCTCGAAGGTACTGCCGCTGGTTGCCAACTGGGATGGCGCCGCGGGCTCCGAACTGCTGAATGCTCTCAACGCGATCGCGCTCCAGGGCGCCGACCGTGACAGCACGCTGCAGGCGTTCTTCGACGCGGTAAACGGCGAGTCGACTAACTAACCCTGCGTTCGACTGAACACGGATGCGGGGTCGCCGTATGCTGGCGGCCCCGCATCCACTCTTCCCACCTCGATCAAAGAAAGGAGCAGGCGGATGACAACAACAGTTGCGAAGACCTCCGCACCATCGCGCGCGGTGGCCTCGCCGCCGGCACGGCCGAAGCGCCCGGGTATGTCGCCTACCGCGCTGAAACGCCTGCTCACCCCGTACGTGTTCGTGTCGCCGGCGATGCTGCTGCTTATCGCGTTCGGTATTTTCCCGATTCTGGTCGCGGCCGTCGTGAGCCTCACCAACATGAACATCTCCGGTCTGGCGAACTGGAGCAACATCTCGTTCGTCGGAATCGACAACTACATCAGGCTCTTCGACGACAAGGACTTCTGGCAGGCGCTCGGCAACACCGGCTTCTTCGCGATTGTCGGCGTTCCGATGATCGTTGTCGTCTCGTTGTCGGTCGCGCTGCTGCTCAACCGCAGTTCGAGCCGCGTTCTTCCAGGCGCTGCGCTCGTTCTACTTCATTCCGGCGATCACCGCGATCGTCGCGATCTCGCTCATCTGGGGTTACCTCTACAACACCCAGTTCGGGCTCTTCAACTACCTGCTCTCACTCGTCGGTCTGCCGCAGGTGCAGTGGTTGTCCGACCCCGTGCTCGCGAAGTTCTCGGTCGGACTCGTCGCGGTCTGGCGAGGCACGGGCCTCAACATCATCATCTTCCTCGCGGCGCTGCAGGGGGTGCCCAAGGAGTACCTCGAGGCGGCCTCGCTCGACGGCGCCGGGCGAGTGGCGCAAGACCTTCTCGGTTACTCTTCCGCTGCTGCGGTTCGCCATCTTCTTCGTGTCGGTGACGACGACGATCGCCTGGCTGCAGTTCTTCGACGAACCGTTCGTGCTCACCGACGGTGGTCCGCTCGGGGCGACGACGTCGATGTCGATCTTCCTCTACAAGGAGGGGTTCCGGCTGAACCAGTTCGGCTATGCAAGCGCCGGCATCCTCGTGCTCTTCGCGATCATC
This sequence comes from uncultured Actinomycetota bacterium, assembly GCA_963848065.1. Classification (GTDB taxonomy): domain Bacteria; phylum Actinomycetota; class Actinomycetes; order Actinomycetales; family Microbacteriaceae; genus CAWKBZ01. Next base: position 1,533,874 of record CAWKBZ010000002.1, read on the forward strand.
GCCATCATCACGCTCGTGCAGCTGAGATTGAGGAAGGCCGACGATGAGTACTGATTCTGCGCTGTCGGTTCGCCGCGGCATCCGCTCCCGCGATGTTTCTCGCATGAACCGCTCGAAGGCGCTGACGATCACGATTGGCGTCGGCCTGGCGATCGGCGCGCTCATCACGGCGTTCCCGTTCATCTGGATGATCGCGTCGTCGTTCAAGCCGCAGAGCGAGTCGCTCGACTTCCCGCCGACGATCCTGCCGCAGGCGCCGACGCTCGAGTACTACCAGACGCTGTTCACCGAACTCGATTTCGGCCGCTACCTCGATGCAACACGATCGTCGTCGTGCTGATCGGTTTCGTCGGGCTGCATGCTCATGGCGATGGCCGGCTACGCCTTCGCGAAGTTCGACTTCCGGGGCAAGCCGTGGATGTTCTTCCTCGTGCTCGCGACGATGATGATCCCGGTGCAGGTCACGATGATCCCGACCTACCTGATCCTCAACGGCATGAAGCTCACGCAACACCCTGGTCGGTATCGCGCTGCCGACGCTCGTGAGCGGGTTCAGCATCTTCCTGTTCCGGCAGTTCATGACGACGATTCCGACCGAGATGCTCGAGGCGGCGCGGCTCGACGGCGCGGGGGAGTTCCGCACCTTCTGGCCGATCGTGCTGCCGATGTCGAAGCCGATCCTCGCGGTGCAGGTCGTGCTCACATTCATCGCCGGCTGGAACAGCTTCCTCTGGCCGCTCATCATCGCGAGCGACCAGAAGCTGTACACGCTGTCGGTCGGCCCTCGCCTGCTCAACCAGCAGCTCGCGGTGAACCCGTCGCTGCAGATGGCGGCCGCCTCCGTCATGGTCGTGCCGATACTCATCGTGTTCGTCATCTTCCAGCGCTATGTCATCCAGGGCTTCGCGCTCTCCGGTCTTAAAGTCAGGGATTTTCGTGGCTTATCTTTTCCCCCGTCCCGCATCGTTCGACGGGTTCGTTCACCGTGTCGACACATCCCTTGTCGACGGTTCCGGCCGCGATCTGCTGCTGCGCGGTATGGGCATCGGCAACTGGATGCTGCCGGAGGGCTACATGTGGAGGTTCGGCCCTGGCGCCGAGTCGCCCCGAGAGATCGAGGCGCTGCGTTCGCCGGCTGTTGGGAGACTCCGCGGCCGACGCCTTCTGGGCCGGCTTCCGTGAGGCCTTCTTCACCGAAGCGGACATCGCGCGCATCGCCGAGTCTGGCTTCGACCACATCCGGCTGCCGATCAACTCCCGGCTGCTGATCGACGACGACGGCGCGTCCATCGAGAGCGGGTTCGCGATGATCGACGACGTCATCGCGCTGGTGCCGCGCGCACCGACTGTGGGTGCTGCTCGACCTGCACGGCGCGCCCGGCGGGCAGACCGGCACGAACATCGATGACTCGCCCCGCAACAAGCCCGAGCTGTTCATGGATGCCCGCTACCGCCAGCTGACGCTCGACCTGTGGGCGGAGATCGCGCGCCGCTACGCCGACGAGACCGTCGTGCTCGGGTACGACCTGCTCAACGAGCCGCTGCCCGAACGAGTGGCAGGACATCTACGACGCCGACCTGGCGGTGCTGTACCGCGACCTCACCCGCGTCATCCGCGTCGGTCGATCACGAACCACCTGATCATGTATGAGGGCTCGCACTGGGCGACCAACTGGGAGATCTTCACCGAGGTGTGGGACGAGAACTCGCTGCCTGCAGTTCCACAAGTACTGGTCGCCGCCCGACACGGCGACGATCCCGAAGTTCCTCGATGCCCGCGACCGACTCGGCCTGCCGATCTACATGGGCGAGGGCGGCGAGAACAACCTCGAGTGGCTGTACACGGCCTGGCGGCTCTACGAGACGCACGGGATCGGCTGGAACTTCTGGCCCTGGAAGAAGATCGACACCCGCACTTCGCCGGCGTCGATCACACCGCCCGCCGGCTGGGCCGCTGTCGTCGAGCATGTGGCGGGACGGTCCGGCTCCTTCCGATGTGCAGGACACCTTCGACGAACTGCTCGTGAACATGCGCATCGAGAACTGCGCGTGGCAGCCGGAGGTCGTGCAGGCGATCACGGCGGTTGCGCCACGGGAGATTCCGGCGTGGGGGTTCGGGTTCCGGGGGCAGGGCCAGTCGTACTCGACCTCGTCGGCTGTGCCGTTGCACGGCGATGCGCGACACGGATGTCGTGACGATCGGCTACGCGGTTTCTGCTGAACGCGACGGCCACTGGTTCGAGCAGACCGATGGTCGCGACTACAGCGACACCGAGCGCATGGTCGTGACGCTCGCGCCGGGGGAGTGGCTGGAGTATGAAGTGGATGCGGTGGATGACCTCTCCCGCGTGAGTGTCGTCGACGTCGCCGGGGCTTCCGCTGGCGTGACGGTATCCCGCACCGACCGGGGGTTTCGGCGTCTCGGCACCGCAGGGAGCAACACTCGCGCGGATCTCGTTGCGCTAATCGCGGGCGGAGCATCGTCACAACGAGCTTGCCTCTGACGTGCCCTTCGTCGAGCCGTCCGGTACGCGTCGATAACTTGCTCGACGGGATAGGTGGCTTCGATCGCAACGGTGAGTCGGGCATCCATCACGGCTGTTCGTGAGCTGGGCGATCACGTGCCGGTCAAGGCCGGTGCGGCCGACGTGTCGCACCCCGTACTGCTCGGCGGCTCGGGAGATGGAGTTGATGCGGTTGACGGGCACACCGAGCTCGAGTGCGGTTTCGACCGTTTGCGGTCCGTGCTGGTCGAGGGCGACGGTGATGCCGTTCGGTGCCGCGTCGCGGAGCCGCTCGATGAGGCCGGGGCCGTGACGCGATCGGCATGACACCAAGCGACGCAGGAACGCGTGGTTCGATTCGCTCGCGGTGCCGATCACGGTTGCGCCGGTGTACGCCGCGAGTTGGGCGACGAGGTGCCCGACCCCGCCCGCGGCCGCGCTCACGAGCACGGTGTCGTCGGGTGTGATGTGCTGTGATTCGACTGCGAGCCAGGCGGTCTGCCCCGCAACCGGGAGGGAGGCCGCGACCTCCCAACTCATTCCCGCGGGCTTGACGGCGAGGTGCGCGGATGGGACAGCGACGTACTCTGCGAGTGCTCCTTCGGTGATGCCGATGACCTCATCGCCGACAGTGAATTCGGTGACGTCGGCAGCCCAGCTGCGTGACCACGCCGGCGAACTCGCGGCCGGCGCCCGCCGGAAGGCCGCTGCCGGAACCCATGCGAAACTTCGAGTCGACGGGATTCAGCCCCGCCGCACGAACAGTCACAAGCACCTCGCCGGGCGCAGGGTGCGGCTCTTCGACCTGCTGAATTTCGAGTACCTCCGGCGGGCCGTATCGCTCGTATCGCACCGCATGCATCATGGGATCCCATGGTAGTTGCCGTCGTGGCCGTGTGGACGCGGCACGTTGCCGAGGAGATTCGGGCGACACGCCGTTCGGCCCGTCGCCTCAAGGGGCGTGTCGACCAAATCTCCTTACGAAGGGGGAGCAGCGCTATCCGAGCGCCTCGAACCCGACCACCGGCACAACGCCAGCCACCTCGCGGGCGAGCCGTTCGTCGAGGGTGACGAAGGCATCCGCTTGCAGCTGCGCGACGGCGACGTATTCGGCGTCGGCGGTGTCGGACCAGCCGAGCTGGTCGGCGATGCGGAAGGCGACGGAGCGGGAGACCCGGTCGCCGAGCAGGCGGATGCGCAGGGCCGCGAGTCCGTCGAGCAGTGCGCGGGATTCCTTCTCGCTGATCTCGCCGCTGCGGAACGACGCGTAGATGAGCGAGAGCGCCTCCGAGCGCAGCAGGGTGGGGCCGACGAGCTGGTGCTCGTCTGGCACGGTGATGCCCTCGCGGATGAGCCGCAGCGCGACGCCCGCGTCGATCGCGTATCTGGTCATGCTGTTTCCTTTCGGCCCGACTCCGTGAAGCTCACCCGAGCGCAACCCGGATGCGCTCGACGCCGTCTGCGCCGCCTTCGATCGCCTGAACCACGCCCGGCTCCTCAGTCAGGGCGCCGAGCGCATTCGATAGGTAGTGACGATCACGCTTGGTGACCAGTTCCGCGATTCGATCCCGCCGGTCGGCAAGTGTCGCGAGCACGACGAAGTCGATGAGGTGCCGCTTTCGCGCCCTGTCGAGCATGACGGTGTAGGCGGCTGCCTTAGCGACCAGCGCTCCTAAGAGTGTCGGGCGCGCCACGATTGCGCGCCTGTCGCCCATCACGATTTCGACCTGCTCGCTGCGATCGAGGGCTTGCTGCGCCCCGGGCGCCTCGAGGGTTGTTCCGCCAGTGACGCCGCGCCGTGAGGCAGCGGTCACCCCGACGTTGCTGGGGATCAGGAGGTCTATCTGTGCGAGCCTGCGCACCCACCGGTGTTGATGGCCGGTGGCTGATTCGCCCGATGGCTCGAACCCGATTTTCTGGAGCGCGCTCGTGACATCCATCAGCACGGTTGGCCGCGCTCGAATATCGAGCACCGCATCCCCATCATCTGTGGGCCGGGTCGGTCGGGAACCGCGCTCGATGCAGTGCAGGTACACCATCTGTCCGCCAACGACGCACCAGTGATCGGGCACCAGTTCCGCGAGGTCCAGAAGGCCGTGCCAGGAGTCGGTCTGTCCGCGACTCATCGGCGGCAACCTGACGGTGTTCACTGGCGCAAGAGCTCTTCGACCCGAGCGTCTTCGCGCGGCCCGTTGTGGTCGGCGAGATCTGCGATGACTAGCCCGAGCGGTACACGACCGTCCTTCTCGCGCTGAACAGCTGCCACGTGCATCCACACATTGGGTTGTTCGCTGGACCGCACCAGCAGGTACTCCCGCACCAGTGCGTCGTACTCCACCGGGTCGACGTACCCTTCCAACTCGCGGCCGACACCCAAGCCCGAGCGTTCATCGCTGATTCCCGAGAGCATGACGCGTTTGTCGCGCCGCAAGTCGTCAAGGTCGCGCTCCTTCGCGCTCACCTGGATGCGTTCGGCCCGACTTCTCAACCAGGAGTTCAGTTGGCGGGCTGGCTCCGGTGAGGCTGCGAGTGACTGGCGGTACTTCCGAACCCGATGGCGGATGACCGGATCGTACTTGTCGAGGCTTCGTCCGGAAAGTAGGTCGATGAGCGCCCATGCGGATGCATGGCTAAGCGGCCGCGAGACGTTCGCGCGCCGGCCCAAACCCGCCTCCGGGATGAGGTATTGGTTGCCGCTCCTGCGGGCAGGCAATTGGCCTGCGTCGATCAGCTGGTGCACCCTGCCAACCGACAAGCCGCTGCGTTCCGCGTACTCGCGCACCAACATGTCCATTGCACTATTATACAAGTTCATATAGAGATGTGCAATTAGGTAGAACGCGTTCGAGCGCCTCAGTTCTCGGCGAAGCGCAGCCCCAGTTCCCCGAGCGCGGCGTCGAGCACGCGGAGCGCTTTCGGTCCGACTCCGTGAAGCGCCGCGACATCCGCTCGGCGCATTCGCGCCACCTGCTCCAGGGTGTGGACGTTGACCACGGCGAGCGCGCTCGTGGCGGGTCTTCCGATTCCGTGGGGGAGTGGATGCTCGTTCATGCCGCCGCGACCACTTTCGTCACCAGGCACTTGGTCTTGCCCAGCGGACGTTGGTACTCGAAGCCGGCCTTCTCGAAGAGGCTGCGGGTGCCGTTGTAGAGGAACGACGCGGATGTCTTTACGCCCTGAGTGTCTTGCGGAAAGGATTCCACCAGCCCGCCCCCGGCTGCGGCGATCAGTGCGAGCGCGCCATCCAGTGCTGTGGCGGCGACGCCGCTGCGCCGGTGGTCACGGTCGATGAAGAAGCAGGTGATTCGATAGGTCGGTGTGTGAACGCGTTCCGCTTCGTACTGTTTGCGGTAGTAGATGCCGGGCAGCTGGGCTGGGGTGCCGTACTCGCACCATCCGATGGCGGCGTCGCCCTCGTACACGAGCGCTGCGTGTGCGATGCCGAGTTCGACCATTTTTCGTTTGAAGGCGGGACCACCGAGTTCCTTCTTCGGGTTCTCCTCGGTGTCGCCGTGGAACGCAGTGCACCAGCATCCGCCCCACACGCCGTTGTGCTTCCGGGCGAGCGCCTCGAAGGCGTCGCACGTCTCCAAGGTGAGCGGCTTGATCAGGTGAGTGTTGACGTGGGCCGACGGCTGGCGAGGAGCAGCATGACTCCCATGGCGAGCACCAGACCCCCAGCGGCGAGCGTCGGCGCAGCGGCAACTCCGGTTGAGGCGAGACCTCCGTTGACGGGCAATGCCGCGATGACGATGCCGCGCATGAGGTTGCGGTCGGCTCCCGTCGTCGGGCCGACGCCAAGCGCCTGAACACTGTGCGGGCCGAGATAGTGCGTCGGGAGCGCCACTTGAAGTGCGGCGATGCCGTCCAGGCCGGCGATCGATGACCCGAGGAAGGTCGGGTCGGAGTGCAGCCAGAAGTCGACCTGCGAACCGGGGCGGAATCCCTCGGCAGTCAGCTCAACGGTCTGACCCTGATTGGGAGTCTCGTCGTCGACGTCGAGGTCGGCAGAGTCACCATCGACCGGAAGACCGGCTTCGCGCACTCCACCAGCGACGATGATTTGATCGGCTGCCCAGGCGCCTGCGCCCACCGCGTTGACCGCGCGCACGGCGACTCGATATGTCTCACCGTCGACGAGGCCGTCGACGGTGCAATAAAGTTGGCCGGTCGTCGTGCAGGCAGCGCCATCGATCGGGTCGCCCTCAGCGTCGAGCACCTGCACCTCGTAGCCCGTGATGGCGCTGCCTCCGTCGATGACTGGGGGATTCCAGGCAACTGAGACCTGACCGATCTCGGACTTCGCCGTCACGTCCTCCGGAGCATCGGGAGCACTTGCGGGCAACGCGACGCACTCGACCTGCGCAGAGCCATCAGGGTAGCCTTCCCGATGCGACGTGATCGTGAGGGTCGCCGACCCGTCGCGGTCGAGGCCGGTGAGTGTGATGAGGCCGGTCCCGGAAATGGATGCCGCGCCCGCATCACTCGACAGTGCCCACGTGTATTCAGCGTCGAAGTTTGAGACTTGCACGGTGCAGCCGTCGGCCGTTGCCGTCGGCACCGCTGTCGCCGGAGTCAGCGGATTGCCGGGCCCCGGGCCGGGGTCGGCCGCAGTGGTGATGAAGAACGAGCTGCCGTTGTAATGGCCGACCAGGTAGTAGTTGTCGAGATGGTTGTGGGCAAGGTAGTGCATGTTATCGAAGGGCATCGTGTACTGACCGGCGTAAACCACCTCGGACGCTCCGGTGGCTTGGAGAGCCCAAACCTTGGTGTTCGGGTTGTAGGCGCGCCATTGGATCCGGTAGAGGTATGTGCCATCCGTCGCTATGCCATGCTCGTCGGTAGCCCAGTTGGTTTCATCGAACATTCGATAGTCGTGGGACCACGCGATAGTTGTTGTGGATCCTTCCCCCGTGATCGTGTAGGTGCGCAATACCGACTCGAAGCCGCCTTCGACCGACTCGTACTGCGAGACCTTGCCGATGCGCCCGTCGGGAAAATCGATGAGGCTTGAGTAGGTGTAGTAGGAGCCAGCCGGGAGCGGGTGGGACGCGGGTACCTCGACATCGGTGACCGACCAGTCGGCGACGTCGATGCACGTCAGGCCGATCGAGCCCTCGGTGTTGCCATTGCTCGTGATCCACAAACAGCCATTGCCGTAGGCGATGCTCAATCGCATGACGTCGCCTGGCAGGCTCGGCGCCCCGTCGACACCCCAGCCCACCGTATGTGGCGTACCCGTTGCCGAGAACGTGCTACCCGGTGTGAGCGGGATGTCGGCGAGCGGTGTCGTCACCACGGTACGTTGCCGCGCAGCATATACACGAGTTCGCCGTCGGTCGCGAGGCCCGCCATGTCGCCCATGCTTGAGACGCTGACACGTACCCCAGTCGACTCGAAAGGCTCGGCGAGCAGGCGCGCCGGAAGGGGCACATCTTCTGCCGCGATCGACGCAAGCGGCACGGTGCCTACGAGGAGCACCCCGAGGGCGAGGCTCATTGCAGCAGGCACAGCTCGACGGATGGTTCGGGGGTAACGCTCAGCGCGCACAGAAGGCCTCTCACAACGATGGCAGTAAGGAATGCTATCGCACGGGGGCACACGGGATCGTGCAGGGATGCCGCGGGGGAGTGGATGCTGGTTCGCTCGATCCTTCGCGTGAACGCGCTCCGCTTCATACGTCCCACGTCTCCACCGTCAGCGGCTTGATCACGTGCTCGGTCACTTTCGCTCCAATCGCCCGCGCGGTTGGATCTATATGAATGGTCGACGATCTGCGGCGTCAAAAGCCACCCGGCGGTTTACCCGCGATGTACTCCTGGCGAACTGTTCCGCCAGTGGCGATCTCGATGTACCCGAAGTCCTGGTCGGAGTTCAGGATTACAGCGTCGTTGATGACGGCGTATGCGGCTATGAGCACATCCATGGCGCCGGCCGCGCGCATCAGCCCGCTAGCCCAGAGGCCCGCTGAATACTGAGAGCATCGCGTTCAGTGGGGTGCTCCCACGCGGCCAACAGTTCGTCCATGTCTTGTCTGAGTTCTCGATACTCTTCCGGTGATCGCGCGGAGTGGCAGTACTCGAGAACCTGTGGAGGGCAGGTGATGATGAGATGCCGGGGAGAGATATCTCTGACTCGCTGAGCGATGGCAGGGCTTGTACCCGCCTGTTGCCAGATGCTGTTGTCGACGAGGTAGGTCGTCACCGTCCCGTTTGCCCGCGAACAGTCTCAGCTGACGGCGTGATAGTTGGAGCATCGATCTGGCCGGGCTCGAATCGCCGGTTGATGACGCGCTCGACGGCTGCTGGCTGTCGGCGAACCGCGATCAGTGTGCGGAGGGCAAGATCAACAGTCTCGCGGTTCGACGACGTGCCGGCGAGTTGCTTGGCCAGCTTGAGTTCATCCTGGTCAATGTCGATTGAGGTGATAGCCACGGAGCCTCCTCGGATTATATAAGCCAGTATATAAGGGAGCGAACAGGGCTGACCAGTGTCAGAGGCTTGATTACGGGCTCGGTTTCGCGACGAGCGGATTCTCGTTCACGAATCCGCGCGCCGCTCGGCCGCCCGCGCGATGTCGTCGAGGTCTTTCTGCATGGTTCTCGAGGTGGCTTTCACCCACATCTTGCCTGACCGTTTGAACATGAACCCGCCGAGCCCTCTGGGGTAGGGCATATGGCAGCTGAAGTTCATGGCGACGCGGGTGCCGCTATCCACTGGTTCAAGGGTGAACGTGGTGGAGTACTGCAGTCCGGAGCTCTCGGCTTCAATCACCGTTCGCGAGCCCTCATTGACCTCGGCGACCCACATCTCTTCGGTGACGGCCTTGCCGAACATGGTGCGGGTCTCGCGCCAGCGCGTGGCGACACCGTAGCGCGGACCATCGATCCGCTCCACCCGGTCGACGCCGCTGAGCGTCTGCGCCGCCGAGTCGATGTCGGTGAGCACCGCCCACACGGCGGCCGGCTTCGCCTGGGTGTCGGTGGTCAGATCGACGGAGTGGGTGATGCCTGCTGTGTCCATCTGCACATCGTGCCAGAGGGGGGTGACGGTGCCAAGGCGTGGAGTGGATGCCGCGGGTTGCCGCTCCGGTGATCGAGCCTGTCGAGATCTCACCTACGAGTAACTCTTGACCCGTGGTGGCAATAGTGACACCATCAGAGCGCAAGGAGCACCCAATGACGAACATTGACCACTACACGTACCGAGTACCTGGTCGGCTGACGACGGCGAGTTCGTAGGCTTGGTCGCTGAGTTGCCTTCGCTGTCGTGGCTGCATTCCGATCAGATCGAGGCACTTCGAGGCATCCGTCAACTGGTGCAGGATGTAGTCGCGGACATGGAATCGTCTGGCGAAACGGTTCCGGAGCCGTTCGCGGAGCGCCCCTAGCGGCGAGTTCAAGTTGCGGATTCTCCCCGAGTTGCACCGTGCGCTCGCGATCAAGGCGGCGGAGGAGAACGTAAGCCTCAATCGTCTGGTGAGTTCTCGCCTGGCTTCTAGGGAGCGCCACTTCCGCTGGCCGCGGTCGGGCTGGCGGATGCCGGGCTCGCCGACCGCGCTCGCCTCGCCATCCGCGGTGGTTCCGCCGGCGGGTGGACGGTGCTGGCAGCGCTAACCTCCACTGATGTGTTCGCGGCCGGCGTTTCATACTACGGCGTCTCCGACCTGACCCTGCTCGCGGAGCACACGCACGACTTCGAGGCGAGTTACCTCGACAACCTGGTCGGCCCGCTGCCCGAGGCGCTGCAGATCTATCGGAGCGCCCCCATCAACCGGGTCGACCAGTTGTCGACGCCGGTGCTGTTGCTGCAGGGAATGGATGACGCGGTCGTGCCGCCTGCGCAGGCGGAGGTGTTCCGCGATGCGATGCTCGCCAAGGGCCTGCCGCACGCGTACTTGTCGTACGAGGGGGAGTCGCACGGCTTCCGCAAGGCGGAGACGATCATCCACGCCACCGAGAGCGAACTCTCATCTATGGGCAGGTGCTCGGGTTCGATGTGTCAGGGGTGCCGCGGTTGCCGCTGGCTTAGCCGGTGGATGCCGCCGGTCGCGTAACCCCGCTGGTCGAGCTTTCGAGACCTCACCAACGAGCAACTTCCGCCGGTCGAACCTGAAAGACCTCGCGGGTGAGCTAGGCGAGGGGCCGGCCACCACCGGCAGGATTACCCATGGCCTCCAGTAGCTCGCCAGATCGTGTGCGGTGGTCTATCAGACTCCGTGGTGAACCAAAGACGCGAGCGCTCAAAGATATTCGGCGGTGAGGATCCGAGTGAGCTGTTCCGCTCGTACTGACAGCGCTTCGAGCTGGCCAGCCGGCATGGCAGCGAAGTTGGTCGCATACGCCGAAATGGGGTCGCGTGGCACCAGATCCGGAATCACTGGCAAGCGGCTGTCACGCGAACCGAGATACACGTGAACGATTCGTATGTCTCGACGTTGGTGGATCCGCGCTCGAGCTGCGTCCTGTACTCGCCCGTGTGAGATTTCGAGAGTTTGCTTAGTTCTGCTCAGCCAGTGGCGGGCGGGCTTGCGATCGTGTCGCCCCCGACCGGCATCGACGACGATCAGCGTGTCGAGCTCGTAGACGTGGCTGGTGTGACTGAGCGACCTGCCCGGCATCAACGGTGTGGTTCCGAGGTTGTCGTATACACCTCCGTCAGTCATGCTAGTCGACTCGAATGACTTGTTCCATAGAGGAGCATCAAACTCATACGTGCGCACGAGCGGGGGCGGTCGAGAGCGGAAAGGCCGCTGAAGCCGCCGCTGCGTCAGCGACAGAGACCTCGTTCATGATGCGTCCCAGCGGCAAGCTACATTCACCCGGCTTCCGAACCTGACGGCGTTTCCGTTCGACAGGTCTGTCGCCGACAGCACGACATCGAGGGCTGGTCGGGTAACTGCCCCCATCTGAACACCGAGACCCCGGTCGCGCAGAGCCGCTACCAAGGCCTCCGTGCGCGAGAACGCACGCACTCGACCAGTTGCCACCCCCTGTACCGAAGAAGTGACGGATCGAAACACCGAGGGCGGGCTGAAAGCGCGCCGAGCCAACTCGACTTGGAGACCGCTCCGCAGGAGTTCCCGAACGGAGAGGTCGAACTCGTCGAAGTCGGGAACTCCATATGCCCAGAGTGCGGATAGTATCCCGCCGCCGCTGACCCCAGAGACGACGCGGACTGAGGAAAGAAGGTCGAGGTCGTGGAGAGCCCGGAGCGCGCCGAGTCCGAACGCGACCGCACGAAATCCGCCACCCGATACCGCCAGTCCGATCTTTGGTCTCATCGGTGTCCGGCCGATCGTCGCCCGGGAGCGTCGTGAAAACCCGACGGGTATGCGAAACCCCCCGGGAAAACAGAGTCGCCGAAGACCAGGAGACCGCCGCCGCGAACTGTGGCGGGGCGGGCACCGACAACAGACACTCGGGCGTATATTGAAGGCTCAACAGACTTCTCCAACCAGTCGTTCCAGTTGTCTCCACCAAGGATGATCATCAGTGCACGGCGTCCGATGTCGTGAAGACTAACCAACTCCCACATCCCCTCATCATCAGTGGCAGAGGGTGCAGCCGCTCCGAATGGATGTGTATGCCAGAGTCCGACGAAGCTCTGCCTGCTGCGAGTCGCTAGCCGTCGCTCGTCGACGATCTCCTGAGTACCGCCCGTTCCGTGATCGAAGAAAAGAGCGGATAGATGGCTGTCAGGAGGTGGGCCGACAGCTCTGTCGACGTTGATCACCTGGCACGCGTCGTCGATCGCACCGAGAAGCATTCCCCCGGTCTCGATTTTTCGTCCTCGGATGCGACGCCCCCGCCGCGCCTCAGCCCGCATCTCGTCCAGAGCCGCGGTCGAAATCCGGACCTCGTACCCACCGCCATTGGCGTCAGCCGCTACGGTGTCCGACTGCCAAACACGACTTTCGATGCCTGGCAGGTCGAGGCTCTGCCTCCTCACTGCGGCAGCCGCCATGGGCGCATCTTCGGCGTTACTGAGGAGAGCAAGGCCGTCATTTAGCAGCATCCCGGCAAGGCTCGTCACGTCGGCATGCGATCCGACGAATGTCGGCGAGGAACAGCCTGGTTCCGGAAAAGAAAAGATCCCCCCGAGCTTTCGAAGGAAAGAAGTCGTTCACGAAGTCCTCAAGTGTCGGCGTCGCGAGGCACGAAAGCGAGAAGCGGCGCAATACATCAACAGGCCCGCCCGAAGCACCGGTCGCTGATGAAACAACGATTCCACGGGTCGCGTCATGCCCAATCATCACAGTCAGAATGTCCGGCCAGTTCGCTCGATCCCTAGCACGTCTCGCCTCGATCGCGCAGCGCACTCCGACGTCTGCAGTCGCGTCGATCACGAGATCGAAGCCTTGCAGGCCCGGCGCGGTTGCCAGCACGGTGGCTTTCGCGTCTCCAACGATTCCTTCGACGGTGAGGTCCAGTCGAATCGTGCTGAGGCGGTCTGCTAGAACTCGAGCCTTCGGCTTAGAGATGTCTGCGTCCTTGTAGGGCTGCCGAGAAAGGATTCCTGGGCCAACGGACCCTTCGTCCACGACGACGAGCCTATGCACGCCGGCCCGTGCACAGTATTCCGCGATGGGGGCTCCGAGCGCTCCCGCACCCAGCACGAGAACGCGACGTCCCCGAAGACCGGATGCTGTGGTGCCACCGTCTCGCCGTCGGGTCACCTCAGGCCGGTCCTCCCAAACTCGCATCCAAGCTGTCTGAGTTTGCCCGATCCACATCTCCGCAAGATCGTAGATCTTCTCTTTCCGGGACTGAAGGACACCCCAATCGGCCTCGTGCAGGAGGTCCGCAAGCTCATTGCCTATGTCTTCCAAGCGCCAGGCGCTCAGATGTGCGAGTCGTTGCTCGTCGATTCTGCGCGAGGGGGTGCCGAGGATGACGACGTTTGGAAGCGCCGAACTGTCGGTGACCTTTCCCTCCAGAAAGCTGTTGATCAGTCTCGCGCGTGAAATCCCTTCGAGCAAACGCTTCGGAGCCAAGCCCGACTTGTCCAGCGCGTCGACCAGCGCTTGTGCCTTTTTCGGGTACTCAAACGCGATTTGGTCAGAGATGAACGCGGAAGTGGCCAGGAAAAATGGCCGCCCACGTTCGTCTACGGGCGAAAATTCCTTGTGGAGCACGCGAGTTGCGACGTCCCCGTAGTCGAGCCATTGCAAGACGTCCGCTCGATCGCCGTCCATCACACACCAAGCGAACTGAATGCTCGTGCCACTGGTGCTTGCGGACCACGGGACTTTGCTGCCGAGGTCGGCGCGCACGACGAGAGACCCGGCGCTGGCCTTCGCGTACGCCACTGGCGGATGAAGAGGTTGACCCTCAGGATCCAGGTTTCCCATGGCGGCTCTCTCAAGCCAGAGCATCAAACGATCGATGAGACCCCGCATCCCGTCGGTTGGGGACCACTCAACCGACGGAGCTGCGTAGATGCAAATGTGGCTTCCCCATTGAACGTGCGGCGTGCCAGCCCAGCGGGAATGAGTCGCGACGATGGCGGGCGGTTCGAACGGGAAATCTTCAGGCGCTGCGATCCAGAATACCTCGCGTGTTCGGACGCGAATGCCGGCCGGCGAGTGCTGGATCCGTCGGGTGTCGAGGGAGACCTTCAGGAAGGTAAGCCCATCCCGCTCTTCGACTTTCTGGAGCTGGATCGCACCGTCTTTGGATGAGAGCTGCTCGATCTGTTCGACGGCGAGGTCGTTCAACACCCGAAGCCGACGGTAGTCTGCGGCGCCTTTTCGCCGCCCCGGTCGGCTGCGGTCTCGAGGCGTACCCGATCAGGACCGGTCGCCGAGGCGCCCGTTCCCGCGGCGACCGACTCAGCCACGAGAGTCGCGGCCGCCGCCACGGCGGCCAGCCGCGATCCGGAGAAAGAGAAACTGCGTTTGGAGAGGGACTCCGACGCCGCAAGCTCCACGGTTTCGTCGCGAACGATGCCAGCGCCGACTGCGGTGACCCCAAAGACGATCGGTGACGGCTCGTTCAGATTCAGCCACTCCATCGTGACAAGCACTTCATCGGCGATCTCGGCGTAGCGGTCGTAGGCCATCTTGTGCGGCGGGTTCGCACCGGCGACATCCTCGTCGGGAATCTGCCCGCTACTCGAGATCACGACCGCGCCGGGGAGCCGGTGGCGCTGGAATGCATCGATCACATCGTCCAGCAGCTCCTCGTCCCCATCGAGCGAGCGAAGGTACATCACCTTCTTTGAGCAGTGGTGGGGAGCAAGAAGGAGATCCCACTCGACCTGCTCATCCCGGTCGTGCGCTTCGCTGTAACTAAAAATCTTCATGACCGTGTCGTGGGCGAGGTCGCCGAGGAGCAACATCTTGCCCTTGGTTCCAGATTCGTGCTGCAGCGTGACCTGCATGGCGAGGGAGGTCTCGTTGCGGGCGGCAGCAGCGTCGGCCGCGAATGGTGCATGGATGAAAGCCTCGAAACGACCGCTGGTGTCCTCTCCATCGAGCGAGGAGATGGTCTTGCCCGGCCCGCTCTTGAACCGTTCGGGAAGGTCGTCGTAGGCATGCTTGTCGTGATCGGTGTCATATCCGATTCACGATGATGCGATCGCCGCTCGCGGGCTCCTCGCCGCGATCGACCGCAGCGCGGACGGCTTCAACCCGCCGCTCCGCCTCTTCCTGAAAAGCGCGCGCGTCGTCGCAGATATCCGGTGCGCCATCCTCGTCGTATTCGCGCCACAAGCGCGGTGTTGCCCAGAGCTCGCCAATGGTCACCTTGGCGAGCAGGTCGGCAAAGCCGAGGCAATGATCCTTGTCGGCGTGCGTGAGGGCGAAAACTGCGAGATAGGGCTTTCCATCGCGAAGCGGCAAACAAGCGACGAGTTCGTCGACCACTGGAACTTCGGGGGTGTCGTCGGCGTCGGCCTTCGCCATGTCGTGCAGGTCGATCTGCATTACGGAGTCGTCGTCGATCACGATAGTCGTGCTGTCTCCGGTTCCAATCGGCCAAAAAACAGCACCGCGTGAGGGCATTTCAGTGGTCATTGGTGGTATCTCTTTCGGGTTACCGGGGCGGGGGCCCCGGTTGGGGGTGCTTGAATTACATGTCAGGATCGCAAGATGCTGCGAGATGCGCAGTTTACGATAGCGGTAAGGGATACTGCAAATCAAGCAGTATGCTGCGAAATGTGAATCAACACCCTTTCGCCAAATTGGAGTCCGCGTTCGGAGCGAGAGTGAAAGAGATGCGGGAGCGTCAAAAGCTTTCGCAAAGGAGACTTTCCGAGTTGCTTGGGGAGCGCGGTGTTCGCCTCGATCCAACGGCAATAACCCGACTCGAGAAAGAGGGCGAGCGTGGAGTAAGGCTTTCAGAAGCGGCCGCCATCGCGGCTGTACTCGATATCAACCTCAATGAGTTCATCTACGAGCACTCCGACCCGGAAGAGCGACTGAACGCACTTCGCAGCATCTCTGATCACAACTTGAACTTGGCAAGGCGGTTCCTGCAGGAGGGACTCGAGACATTGACTGAGGCGCGGAGGTTGCTCACTGAGCACCCGGAGTTGGTGGAGACAATCGTGCATTTCGACGCATGACGAGCCGCCGACTGAGCCGGCGGCGTACCTGCGGTGGGGTTGTTAACCGGCTCGAGACCTGGGGCGCTGTGGGCGAGCCTAGCTATTTGGATCTCCCCACCAAAGAGCGACGGGATCTTTCGGTCGTTGCACGTGCGCTTGCTGACTCAGTGCTGCGACCGGCCAGCGAACAAGAGTCTCGACCTCCGTCCCCCACCACCAGACCCCGGCTTGATCGGTGACTTGTCTGTCAGCGGCAACAGGAGGTAACCCTCAGACTCTCGCTGATCGGTCGCCTCATTATCCTCAACGATGCTCACCTCTGACCTGCTCCACCTGTAGCACGTCCCCGAGCCTTGGAGTTGGCCGTCGCCCGCCTCGGCGAGGGTGAAGCGACCGCCTTTGACAAATGTGCGGAGATCGCCTCGGACTCAACCGCGGAGAATGAGCGACTCCGCCCTCGAATCGATGTTCGGGCTGGCACGGCTTCGCCGTCATCGTGCGATCGAGTAAACGAGTCGCACGGAGTCAGTGAGGGCGTCACGTCGGACAACGTGATGCTCAAGGCTTGCGAGCGATTGCGAAGCTGTTGCACAAATTCTGTCTGGGCCCAGCCCAGTTGAGCGGTATATGTACTGAAGTTTCGTGCGCTTCGCTCGCCGTACGCCGCCAACTCCTTCATGGAGACTCGCCGCCCAAGCACTACTTCCACGTCGACGTCACCCAGCTGTTCAAAGTCGGGACGGAGAAAACTTCCGTACACGCGAATGCGATCGACGTAGATCAGTCTCGTCGGATCAGCGTTCATGGTGCGAGCACGATCTATGAGACCCGCCAGCAGGCGTTCCGCGGTCGCTCTGCTGATCGGCTTGCCGAAACTCGCCATGGCAAGAGCATTGCCTTTGATGGTGGTGGTCCAAAGGTCGTCGTGATGCTCGAGTTCAATCCGTTCCAGGAAACCTTCGTCGGCCAAGAGCTGCACGTAGTGGTCAAAAGGTTCGAAACCGCTCGAGCTCAACAGCGTTCTCGCGGCCCAAGCTGCTCGATCATGCCCGAAGAGGCGCACTACGTCCCGAGCAAGTGAGGCTGGTAGGCCCGCAATCATGTCGGACTTCTGAATTCGCAAACTGCTCCTCCATCTTCTCGGCGGCCGGCCGCTCCTTGACTGCTGATCTTGCCACGTGTCGACCTGCCGAGAGTGGCCGCCCTGCGCCGAAGATGGACCATGCTCGATTCCGCTGTAGCAAGCCTCGTCTCCACCTTCGGCACGGAAACCAAGGCCAGGTTGGCAGGAGTTGGCGAACCCGAAGAAGCACTCCGAATGCCAATCGACCACCTCATCTCGGCAGTCGGCGATCTCATCGGCAAGAAGACCGAGCTCGACGGCGAGGCCCATCTCAGCGAACTGAGTTCACGCCCCGACTTCGCGGTGCGGGTCAAGGGTGCCGTGGTGGGGTACATCGAAGTGAAACAGGCGGGCCTCTCGCTCGACCCGAATACGTTCAAGTCCCACAACAAGGATCAGTGGGGCCGGCTAAAGCCTCCCCAATCTCATCTTACACGAATGGCACCGAATGGCGGCTCTATCGCGGTGATCACGAGCCCACCCTGACTGCGCAACTCACCGGCGGACCGCTGGGGGTCGTCGGCGCAGGGCTCACCCCTGACACGGTCTTTCAGGAACTGATCACGAACTTCCTCGGGTGGATCCCCGTGCCGATCCGCACGGTTCCCCAAGCTCGTTCGCACGATCGCGCCGATCACCCGAATGCTCCGCACGAAGGTGACTGAGCAACTCGCGATCGAGAACGCCAATGTGAAGCGCGGCGAATCCCTTGCACAAGCAGCAGTTCCTCGGGCTGGCCAGCGACTGGCGCAAACTGCTGTTCCCGGATGCAACGGACGGGGTGTTCGCCGACGGCTATGCCCAAACGGTGACATTCGCCCTGCTTCTCGCCCGCACCGAGGGACAGGACCTCGAGGAGACGAGCCTCCATGAGATCGGCCAGAAGCTCGGCACCGACCATTCGCTCATGGGCAAGGCACTCCAACTTCTCACGCAAGATGTGAAGGGCGACTTCCTGCCGACCATGGAACTGCTGAAGCGCGTCATCGGAGCGGTGCAGTGGGATGCGGTGCGCAAGAACAAAGACACGTACCTCCACCTCTATGAGAAGTTCCTCGACGGAGTACGACCCGGAACTTCGCAAGGCCACCGGCACGTATTACACCCCATGAAGTGGTGGATGAGATGGTGCGGCTTGCCGAGGAAGCGCTGGTCACCAAGCTGGGCAAGGCCAAGGGCTTCCTCGACCCGTCGGTCACGACGATCGACCCTGCCATGGGCACGGGGACGTTCCTGCACTCGATCATCGAGCACGTCGCCGAGAACGTCGAGAAAACCGAGAGGCCCTGGTGCAGTTGCCGGAACGATCACCGAACTCGCCTCGCGGCTCATCGGCTTCGAGCTGCAGCTCGGTTCATACGCCGTGGCGAGCTGCGAACCACAGACCTCTTGCGCAGCTACGAGGCTGATCCCCCAAAGGGCGGCATGCGGATGTTCGTGGCCAACACTGCTCGGACCCCCACGCGCCCGAAACCCAACTCAGCTGGAACCTCGCAGCAATATCGGAGAGCAAGCGTCAAGCAAACAAGATCAAGGCGGACGTCCCGGTCACCGTGGTCATCGGAAACCCGCCCTACGGGGACAGGGCCGAAGGTATGGGCGGCTGGATCGAGAAAGGCAACGATGCGAAGCCGGGCGCGCCGCTGGGATGCATTCAAGCTGAAGGGCAACGGCCTCACAGAGTACGTACTCAAGAACCTCTACATCTACTTTTGGCGTTGGGCGACCTGGAAGGTGTTCGAGTCGATCCCCGAGGACGAGGCCGGTGTGATTTGTTTCATTTCGACCGCAGGGTATATTCCGAGGCCCCGGATTCAAGGGAATGCGAGAGTACCTGATACGGGAGGCCGACGAGGGTTGGATTATCGACCTCACCCCCGAGGGTCAGACCCCAGATGTGCCGACGAGGATTTTCCCCGGCGTGCGTCAGCCACTCGCGATAGGCGTGTTTGTACGAACCCCGGAAAATTCTAAGGACGTGCCTGCCCTACTCCGCTATTTGGCAGTGACAGGACGCCAAGCGGACAAGTTCAAGGCACTTTCAAACATCAATCTGACGGAGGGTTGGGAATCGGCTCGAACGGAGTGGACAGCTCCGTTCACGCCGGAGGCAGCGCTTTGGGATAGCTGGCCAGCGTCGGGAGACCTTCTCGCTTGGCATAGTCCAGGCGTGAAATCGAACAGGAACTGGGCATACGCCGCGTCAAGAAGCGTCTTGGCTAGTCGCTGGAACAACCTCCGCGAAGCCCGCGGAGGCGATCGGTTCGCTGAACTCTTCAAGAACACCCAGACTCCTCAATCGACACGTTTAGGGAGCCGCTCGGTGGTCGTGAAACCGCACAATATTCCAAGCCGTTGTCGGGAGAGATGGGAAACGAGCCAGTTTGCGTGAGAGTGAGCTACAGGTCCCTGGATCGCCATTGGATGATTGCTCATCATAGAGTTGCCGACCGCGCACGTCCTGACATGTGGGACTCCCGTTTCGACTCACAGATCTTCGCGTTCGAACAACACGCACATGAAATTCATGGTGGCCCTGCTCTCGTTTTCAGCAAGCTCATCCCCGATACGCATTACTTCAACGGCCGCGGCGGCCGCGCCCTCCCGCTCCTGCACCCCGACGGAACGCCCAACCTCGCACCGGGCATCATCGAGGCGCTCGCGGCATCCGTCGGCATCGAAGCCGACCACGAGGACGTGCTCGCGTACATTGCCGGGGTGGTGTCGCATCCGGCCTTCACCGCCGCTTTCGAAGCGGAGTTGGCGACGCCGGGCGTGCGGGTGCCGATCACGAAGAATACAGGAGCTGTGGCAGCGCGCCGTAACACTGGGCCGCGAGGTTGTCTGGCTGCATACCTACGGTGAGTCGTTCGTCGACAAGGATGGCGGTCGCGAGCAGGGCAATGTGCGGGCAGGCTGGCCCGCCGAGGCGCAACCGCTTTCCCTTTGAAGCCGTCAAGGAAATGCCCATCAAGCACTTTTACGAAGAGACCAGCCACTCCGTCTACTTCACTGGGGAAGACGGATCACGCAACGGTGCATGGGGACCGGTCGACAAGGCCGTCTTCGACTACACGGTCGGCGGCATGAACGTGGTCGGCAGCTGGTTCAAGTACCGCAAGAAGAACCCAGGTGGCAAGAAGACCAGTCCGCTTGACGACATCCACGTAACGGAGTGGCCGCACGAATGGACGCTTGAGTTCACCGAACTGCTGACCGTGCTCTCGCGCCTGGTCTCGCTCGAGCCATCACAGAAGTCGCTGCTTGATGAGATTCGCGCAGGCGACCTCGTCACTATGACCGAACTCGCGGAGGTCGGCGTCAAATGGCCGCAGTCGCGCGACGACCGCAAGCCGCGCCGCAAGCCCAACGAGGGTGATTCGACGCAACTCTTTTGACGCGGGTCTGTCGAGCAAACGAACGGTAACGACAGTTATCGAGTCTGCGTCGGGTCTGCGGTGGATACGGCCTTGCAGTCGCAGCAACGCTCAGTCTGCGCCGTCGAGTGTGGAGCCGTTATCTTGTGCGACGCGGACGGCGTCAAGGATATAGCTCTTAGTTCCAGCGTCATTCGATCCCGGCCCGTGAGTGGTGATGACAGTGAAGTCGGCTATAACTCGTTTGCCTTCATCCGTCGCAAATTCGGCAACCTGTGCTAAGAGCTCGGCCGTAGGCACCACAGCAGTGATTTCGCGCCCAGAGCCATCTTCGATGAACCAACAAATGCTCCAAGCTCGTCGATAACCATCGAAGCGCCAATCTAATTAGATTTCCGCATTCCCTCCTACCTGCAAAGCTGACTTCAAACGACCTGCCCCCGAGGGCGTAACTAGTATCTCCTGTATCCCTAGGCCCCGCTGGCGGAACTCGCCTTCGACGTTCCAGCCTTCTCGCAATATGGCGCCGACAGCAGACGCGAGTTTTGGTCGTGCTCTCGGTGGCACAGTTTCGACTAGTCCGTCTACCGCTCCCGCGTCGATATCCTGGGGGTCTGCCACCGAGAGCAAACTGGCCACCAACTGCAGAGCGATCGATTGCTGGTTCGGATCCGACCACACCCCTGACTCTGGCTCAGAGAAGAGCGCTCCGCTCGCCACGGGATCGGGTGTTCTGAAGACGACTCTCACGGAACCCGGCCCTGGTTCAACCAACAAGTCAGAAGTCATCCTTTTCTGGCCCATGCGTTCGCGTGCAATAACCTTCACAGTTTCTGCGATCTGCTTTACGAATTCGCCGAACGCAGTGGCGTTGGCAGCGTGGCCCACAATCTCAAGATGCCTGTCAAATGCAGGTCCATTTCACCAGCGCGGGGAGATAGCTCCTCTCGCGCAATCAGCTCGTAGCGGGCATCCCCTTGAACGGCTGCGACCGGAGAAGCGATCGCAAGATCGGTTGAGGGCCGCGACCTGGTCGCGCTCGAAGGGCATCCCGGAAGCGCTCCTCCTCCTCTTCCGGCGGCTCGGATGGCGTCATCTCGTCACCTCCACGTAGCCTTTGTGGACGTCGTTGCGGTACCCGGTGCCATTTACGTTCGGGGCCAGACTCCAACGGTCTCTCCAAGTCTGCACCGCTGCTGGGACATCTGACGGGATGTAGAAGCTATCTATCAGCCCGCCAAACGGTTGTAGACGCGGCAGGTGAGAAACAATAGGCTGCACCGAATTCACGCCTTGCAGGGTGAGCAGACTGTAGACGTTTGGATTAGTTGTTAGGGCAGTTGTCAGTTCCGCACTCCCCACCAAGAAAGCTACGTCTAGGTCATGTGGGGCGCTTGCCTTGTGTGTGACAAAACCGCCATTCAGCCAGAGCACTGCGTTAGGGAAGTGACCCCAAAGGAGTTCGGAGTACAGCTTGAAAGCGTCAAAGATGACTCTTCGATGTGCCGAGTGTGGTGCGTCTACTACGAAGGCTTTTTCCACATCGGCGATCAACCCTGGATGAGGGCTTCTGTCGGGGCGCGACGGAAGCAGCTTCGTTAGTGAGTCCACGGGGGGCGACACTATGCACCTCGTTCTTCCGGGATGGCAGCGAGCCTACTATTCGAGAGCACCTCAGTCCGGCGTTGGAGTCGCACTGCTATCAGGTTCCAGTTCACCCGCAAACGCCCACCCACAACCCATCCCGCGCCCGGGTCATCGCCACATACAACTCCCGCCGCTGAATCTCTCGCGCCTCATCCCCGCCCGCAGGGGAGTCGAGCAGCGCGGGCGGAACGCGGGCGAGCAACACCTGCTTGAACTCGAGGCCCTTGGCGCGTTTGACCGTGCCGACCTTGACGGCGTCAACGGGCATCCCGTCGTAGTTCAGGAGATCGATGTGGGGATGCCAGCAGCGATGAGCGCGCTGGTCGCGTCTTCGCGCCATAGTGGTGAGCGCAAGCACGCCGATGTCGCCGAGGGGGCAGTCGAGCTCGCGGATCCGGGCAACGAGAGCGGCATCATGAGCAGACTGGAGGCGAAGCGGGTCGAGACGGGCGCGGGGCCGGTGCGCACGACATCCACTATCTTGTCGCCGGACTGCTCCGAACCCTCGATGTCGAAGAACTCGTCGCCGACGACCAGGGCGCCGGCGAAGTCCACGATCTCGCAGGTGTTGCGGTAGTTGGTGGTCATGATGACGCCGCGCCCGGCGATCGAGACGCCCGCCTCGGCGAGGGTGAAGCCGCCCGGGTAGATCGACTGCTGCCCGTCACCGATCAGCGTGAGCCCGTCGGGGGAGTCGCCGACCAGCAGGTGCAGCATCCGCACCATGGCGCACGACAGGTCTTGCGCCTCGTCGATAATCACGCCGCTGTAGCCCTCGAGCGGGGTCGCGCGCAGCGATGCCTCCGCCTTCAGGATCACATCATCAAAGTCGTGGATGCCGCGCTGCCGCAACCCCTGCTCGTAAGCGGTGAACAACTGCCACACCGCGCGGCGCTGGTCGATGCCGAGCTTGCGGCGGCGTCCGGAGCGGGTCAGGTCGGCGTACTGCTCGAAGGTGGTCAGGCCGCGGCCCTTGATCACCTTGCTGAGCTCGTCGCGCCAGTACTGCTTGTTCTTGTCGGCCTTCTCGAGCGGACCATTCACGCCGTGCTGCAGCCAGACTGCGTTGAAGAGGAGGTCGGCCTCATTGAGCTTCAGATTGATGTGGATGCCGCGTTGCTTGAGCAGGCGGAGTGCGAACGAGTGCACGCCACAAAACTCGACGCGGTCCACCACCTCGGGAGCGAGTCGCTTGAGGAGGTTGTTGAGCACCGCCGGCAGGGTCTTGACGAAGGTGGTCACGAGCACAGTGCCGGGCTTGGCGCGAGCGAGGTAGGCGGCGCGGTGCAGGCCGACGACGGTCTTGCCGGTTCCGGCGGCGCCGCGGATGCGGGACGGTCCGCTGAAGTTGCGGCGCACGGTCTTCGCCTGCTCGGGGTGGAGGAACGACATCCACTCCTCGATGGGCGCCGCCATGAGTCCGGCGAGCAGCACCTCGGTGACGTCTCCGACGGTGATCAGCGGTTCGGGTTCGGCTTCCGGGAGTGCCGGGTCTGGGACTGTGAAGTCGAGCTGGTTCTCCGGTTCGCCGAGCACGGGGAAGTGCTGCATCGCGACGCCGAGCACCGTTTCGATCTGCTTTGGTGTGAGCCGTGTGCCTCGGGAGTTGATGTGCTTGGCCGCGTGGCGCTCGCCGACAACCGTGACGAAGCCGACCTCGGTGGCAGGCATGCTTTGGTTGGCGAGCACGACGACCGCTCGCACTTCGCCGGCAGCAAGCCCGACCTCGGCAAGAGCTGCTTGTGCGCCGTAGGCGACATCCGCCAGTCGATTGATGCTGTCGGTCTCGTCGGAGTCTCCTCGGAAGATGCGTCCGTCGTCGATCGTCACTTCGGCCCACGACTTGGTGTCGACGATGAAGAGGCCGCCAGGGCCGATGACCAGGTGGTCGATCTGCGCCCTGCGTGAGCCGGGCCATCCGCGGTCATGGAGGAACGTGTAGCCGGCGACTGCCAGGGGAGCGAGGCTGCCTGCAACCTGGCGCTCGGTCTTGTACCCGATCATGAAGCGCTCGGCCTTCGCACGCGCTTCTTGCGCGACGCGTTCGTGTTCGGATGCCTGCGCCTCGAGGCGGCGCGCTTCTGTGAATGCTGACTGTCCTGCTGCGCTCACCGTGCGAACCCCCAACGGCCGACACGCTGGGGCTCGGCCTTACCCTGCACCAGCCTGTCTGCTCCCGCCGGAGTTGAACAGCGCTCGGGTGTGGCCAGTTGTGGGGGTGCCGTGTTCGATCAGTCTTTCCCGTGGAGCTCGTTGCGAGATTTCATCACAGCCTCTTGAAGAGCGAGTTGACTTATCAAGGCTCGGCGAACGCTATCGCCCTTCGCGGGCGTTCTGAGAATCGCGATGGTCGCGATTATGTGGAACGCAGTCAGGTGCTCGTGTGGTCGCAGGATCCGAAACTGATTCCGGATCGCCACAAGAACCGCGGGTGCAAGCCGCGCGCGGAGCTGCTTGACAGTTTCAATTCCGTAGGAATTCAGTATTGATATTAGTGATCCGACGTCACCTTGCTGCACTACAATTTCGAACTCGCCCAGTACTTTCGGGAAGTTCTCTGCGTTGAGAGTGCTTTGAGCGTCAGGATTGGCCTGCGCCTGAAGGTAGACCAGCCGGTCGTACAGAAAATCGAAGTGGTCGTCTGCGGCCCTCAAGTGATGGCTGATTACTCGGAACTGACGTGAGACGCTGAATTCCGTCTGCTGTTGACGCTTGTATCCCAACTGATGTTCAATCTCCGCCCAGACTTCTTCTAGCATCGTCCGAACTTGGAGCTCGATCCATGGGTTCTCGTCGGCCACAGGCTCCCGCAGCCTCACGAAGTAGTGGATTGATGCGTAGCCGCTGTCCTTCGGCCCCTTGTACTCGAAGTCGTTATTGACGTCGAACCCTAAGCGTTGAGCCGAATCATTTGGGAGGTAGAGGCGGGGCTTGAACTCAGCCGATAACTCGAGTTCCTCGCTGCTTCGAATCTCGCGGTCAACGAGACGGATGTGATCTGGAATATAGGTGATGATGCGGGCGCCAAGGACATCACGCATTCGGCGGAGATTTTCTGCCGGCGAACCATTAAAGTCATCTGGCTGTCGCTGGAACTTATCGATGATGCTCTCGGGACGCTTCACCCGATAGCGAATGCGTTGAATCGGTTCGGGAATCGCTTGCGCAGTTCCCCTGCGCCTCTCCCAGAACTTCGGCGACTTCCATCCCTCGAGGACTGGCTTGAAAGCCCGAAAGGTCGGGTGTATTGCCTTGTTGGCATACTCGAGGTAGATCTCCTCGAAGCCTGGTTCGGGTGCCATTCAGCGCGCTTCCTCGGATCGCAAGTGCTTCGGGACGTGGTGAGTAGATTAGCCGCACGGGTACGTGTTTGAGCATGTATCAAAGGGGCGTGTCGCTCAATGGATGCAAATTTCTCGCTCCGGCTGAAAGCGAGGACGGTCCCTATTGGCAGGAGAAGACAGAGTCGCTGGTGACCCGACTAGGAGCCAGCGGCGCCCCTGATCCCATCCCGCGGGTAAGGAGTACCGCGTCGTTAGAGGCAGGCATGCAAGCCGCGCCCGAACAACCGCGATCATCCGCGCCCGCACCTCCTCGAACTGCTCGCGCGGCGGCATGGCCAGGCCGCCGCCGGTGGAGTACGAACTCGCCGACCTGGGGGCTACTCTCACCGAGCCGCTGGCGGCGCTCGGGGCATGGGCGCACGCGCACTTCGACGCGGTGCAGCTCGCGCGCGACGCCTACGACGACGCTCGTTGAGCGACTGATGACTAGTTGATTCCGCAGTTGTCGTCGCCTAGCGGGCGCTTTGGGCGACAACAACTGCTGAGTCAACGCGAGCGTGGGCGGGTCGCGTCTTGACATGCAAGCATTCACTTGCCTATCGTTGCCCTCGTGGGCGACGTGTTCAAAGCCATAGCGGATGAGACCCGCCGCGCCATTCTCGACGAACTCGCCGACCGCAACGAGCAGACCCTGTTCGAACTGTGCGCACGCCTCGCCATGAAACACGGCCTGTCGTCATCGCGGCAAGCGATCTCGCAGCACCTCGACATCCTCGAAGACGCCGGCCTCGTGCACAGCGAGAAACGCGGACGCTACAAAATCCTCACCCTCGACACGGCACCACTCGACCAGATCGCGCGGCGCTGGCCGCGACATCCATCACCAGACTCAACCAGGGAGCAATCATGAAGATCCACCTCGCCAGCGTGTTCGTCGACGACCAGGCCAAGGCACTCGCGTTCTACACCGACGTGCTCGGCTTCGCCGTCAAGAACGACATACTGATGGGGGAGTTCCGCTGGCTCACCGTCGTCTCACCCGAGAACCCCGGCGGCACGGAACTCGTGCTTGAGCCGAGCGACCACCCCGCGGTCGCGCCGTTCAAGGAGGCGCTGGTCGCCGACGGCATTCCGTTCACCTCGTTCGCAGTGGATGACGCGCACGCCGAACACCAGCGCCTCGCCGCCCTCGGCGTGCACTTCACTCAGGGGCCCACAGAGATGGGTCCCGTGACCACCGCCGTCTTCGACGACACCTGCGGCAACCTCATCCAGTTCGCGAGCATGAACGCGTAGGCAGTGGATAAATACGACATCAAGAAGGCCCACCGCGAGCTCTACACCGGCGGCGCCGACTTCCGCTTCGTCGACGTGCCCGAACTGCAGTACCTCGCCGTCGACGGCAGCGGCGACCCCAACACGAGCCCCGAGTATGCTGCCGCCGTCGAGGCGTTGTACTCGACCGCGTACCCGCTCAAGTTCATGAGCAAGAAGACCCTCGACCGCGACTTCACCGTCGCACCCCTTGAGGGACTCTGGCGCGCCGACGACCCCGCCGCCTTCACCCGCCGCGACAAGGCCAGCTGGTCGTGGACGATGCTCATCGCCCAACCCGACTGGATCCTGCCCGAGCATGTTGACGCCGCAGTGGATGCTGCAAACAAGAAGGGTGCGGCATCCGCTCACAGGGTGCGGATGCGTCGCCTCACGGAGGGTCGCTGCGTGCAAGTCCTGCACATCGGAAGTTACGACGACGAAGGTCCGACGCTCGAGCGCCTGCACCGCGAGTTCATGCCTGAGCACGGGCTCACCTTCAACGGTGACCACCACGAGATCTACCTGAGCGACCCCCGCCGCACAGCGCCCGAGAAGCTCAAGACGATCCTGCGACAGCCGGTGCGGGCGGTTTAGGCGCTAATCCGGGTGCGGCCCCACGGTGACAACGGTGATCGAGTCGGTGTCGGGGCCGTAGCACCAGAAGATTCGCCACGCGCCGGGGGTGTTGTTCTCGACGTAGGAGTCCCAGAGCGTGGCGCCGCCGGGGCCCGGGACCGACTTGTAGGCGTGAGAACGCAATCCTGGGTGTTTCGGGTTGTCCGCGAGCAGCCGCAGTGCCTTCTTCACCTTCGCGAACTTGGCGGCGTACTGCTTCCTGGATCGGAGATCCTGGAGCACGGATTCGGCTTCACGAGTGAACTGCAAAGTGAACGGGGGAGCCGCCATGCGCTAGTCGATTGTCGCCCAGTCGAGCTCGCGCACCTTGCCCTCTGCCGCATCCGCCAGCCCCCTGAGTACAGACGCGCGCAGGCTGTCGTTGTCCCAGACGATCAACTCGCGTTTGGGTACTGAGACGACTGGCGTCAGCGTTATCGACCCATCCGAGTGCCGCGCCGCCTCAAAGCGGTCGGTTTTGCGCACGCCGAGCTTGCCCAGGGGCACGCGAGCGCGATCATCCGCTGTGATCTCATCGGACTGGTCCATGCGAGCGATGCTATCCCATTCTGGAACAAATGGGTATTACCCATCCGCTGTCCCCTGACGACCCCCAAGGCTTAGCGTGGGAGCATGCTCTCCATCGGCACCACCGTTCTCGGCGTTGACGACCTGCAGCGGGCGCTCGCCTTCTGGTCCGAGGCGCTCGGCTACCGTCCGCGCCACGAACCCGACGTCGACTGGGTCATCCTCGACCCGACCGACGGTACAGGAGCGAGCCTCGCCCTCAGCCAGACGCGGGCGCAGGTTCAGCTGCCACCGCGCATCCACCTCGACCTCTACGCCGACGACCAACCGGCCGAGATCGAGCGGCTGCTCGGCCTGGGGGCGCGCCGCATCGACTGGGATCGCTACCCGCCGGGTTCCGACTACGTGATTCTCGAAGACACCGAGGGCAACCGGTTCTGCGTGATCGACGCCTCGGGCGACTGAGGATCAGCCCGCGTTCTCCAGCTCGTACTGGTCACGCAGCTGCCTGATCTCGGCCTCGATGTCGTCGAGGTTCTCGGGCTCGGGCAGGCCGCACTGGTCGAGTTCCTGGTCGACCTGGAGGGTCAGTCCCTGCTTGCCGCCGGCGTGCGCGTCGGCGACGGAGCCGGTGAAGATCTGGCCATCCTCCGAAACCTGGTTGACCGCCGAGGTGCCGGTGCAGAGGTGGTACACCTTGCCGTTGAGCGTCCAGGCCACCTCGTCGGCGCCCGTGAGTTCAGCGACGAGAGCGGTGTACTCGTCGATCTGCCCCTCGTTGGCGATCTCGCCCTCGATCACCTGCTCGGTGTTCGCCTCCTGCGATGCCGGGTTGTACTCGATGCCGAGCAACACGGCGGCCACGAGCACGACCGCGCCGACGGCACCCGCGACCCCCTTGGTCTTGCTGTCGAGGTTCTTGTTGAGCAGGATCACGGCGATTATCGGCACGAACGCGATCAGGGGGATGATCGCACCGAGTTGGTTCTGCACGAAGTAGCGGAAGGCCTCCTGCCGCGACGCCGGGTCGGCCCGGTTGGCGGCCTTCCACAGCTGCGAGCCGATGATGGTCAGGATGCCGATGACGACGAGCAGGCCGATGAGCGCCCACATGAGGTAGTCACTCGGGATGAGCCCGGTGATCGCCTCACCGTCGACATTCGTGCCGGTCTGCGTGAACAGATACCAGATGCCAACGCCTTCGAGGGCGATCGCGACGCCCCACAGGATGAACGCGATGACGCGCTTCGTGGTGGCGCCCGACTTGGCCCCGTCGCTGGCCTTCCAGCCATCGCCGTCCTTGACCCGCTTGTCGGCCTCCGCCTTGATCGCGGCCCGCTCTTTCGCGGTGGTGGTCGGCTTCGGGGCCTCGGCCGCCTCGACGACCTTCTTGCCGCTGCTGGTGCGCTCTGCCATGGGGGTCCTCCTGTGAACGGGTGCGCCACAGCATAGCGCGATACGAGAACCATTCAGGTCGAATGTGCCGTGGTTGAGCGGCCTCACGCGAGCGCCAGCACGCGCTCCACGAGCAACCCGACACCGAGCAGCGCCATCGCGAGCCCCGCGAGCCGCGTGATGACCCGCGCGACACCGGGCCGCGTGCGCGCAATGGTGCGGGACGCGCCGCCCAGCGCGAGGTAGAAGAGGCCGCCTGTCACGATCCAGATCGCCCCGAGCATCCCGAGCTGTAGCGGAAGCGGCCAGGGCTGGGCGGTGCCGGCGAACTGCGGCATGATCGCGAGGAAGATCAGCAGAGCTTTCGGGTTGAGCGCACTGATGCCGATGCCGTGGGCGAACGGCAGCCACCGTGACCCGGGTCGCGTGCCGTCCGTCGCGTCGGGCACCGCTGCCGGTCGCAGCGCGAGCGTGACACCGAGGTAGATGAAGTACGCCGCCCCCGCAATCGTGAACCACGTCAGGAGCACCGGCGACGCCGCGACGACCGCGCCGAGCCCCACCGCGACGATGACCGTGGTGATCGCGTAGCCCACCATCAGGCCGAGAACGGAGGCGAGCAGCATCCGCTCGCGCGAGCCGGCCGCAAGGATGAACGCCCAGTCAGGCCCCGGGATCGCGATCAGCAACAGCGCCACACCCCAGTAGCCGAGCAGCAGCGCGGGTTCCATTCGACTCCTCCCGATGAGATGATGATGGGAGGAGAATAGGATGGATCGCGCCGAAAGTGCTCTCTGCTTTCGCCCTCTGCCGCGCCTTGATTAGAAGAAAGACACCAATGGATGCTCTGGACCGCAAGATTCTTGCCGTGCTGCAGGAAGACGGCCGGTTGAGCCTCACGGATGTCGCGGCTCGCGTCGGGCTCAGCCTGTCACCGACCCATCGCCGCGTGCGCGATCTTGAGCAGTCGGGGGTGATTCGCGGGTATCGTGCCGTGCTCGACCCCGATGCTGTCGGCCTTGAGTTCGAGGCGCTCGTCTTCGTCACCATGAAGCAGACCGACCGCGAGACGCTGCTTTCATTCGAGCGTGCGGTCAGCGTCATCCCCAACGTGCTGCAGGCGCAGCGCCTCTTCGGCGACCCCGACTACCTGCTGCGGGTGCGCACCGCCAACCTCGACGCATACGCCCAGCTCGAAGACGATGTGCTCGCCACCCTGCCTGACGTGCAGCGCCTCAACTCGACGCTCGTGATGAAGAACATCGTCGTCGATCGGCCTTACCCGGTCGGGTGAGGCTCAGGCGCGTCGTTTCGCCACGATAACCTCAGCCACCCGGTGGATGAGGTCGAACGGGATCGGCTTCGAGTATGGGAAGGTGAGGCCGTCCTTGCGGCCGGCATCCACTATCGCCTGCCGGGTCTGACGCAGCATGTCCTGTACATCGGGAGTGTGTGAGGCGATGTACTGGTCGACAGTCTCGAACTTCGCAGCCATGCGGCTCAGACTAGTCGTTTGGATCTCGACGAGCTCGATCACCGGATCTCGACGAGCTCGATCACCGGTGCGGAGATCGCTACGGCTGCGGATCCAGCGCGTCGTAGTTTCGCAGCGACTTCTGCACGCGCAGGATGACCGCCGCCGCGACCACGATGACGAGCCCGCCCAAGAGCGGCGGGAACCACAGCAACGCGGTGAGACTCAGCACGCCCACATAGAGGTCGCCAACGCGCGGGCCGCCCGTGACAACCACGGTGAAGATGCCCTGCAACCGGCCGCGCATCTCATCCGGAACCGCCGACTGCAGCATCGTGTGCCGGAAGATCATGCTCAGGTTGTCGGCCGCGCCCGAGAGTGCGAGCAGCAGACTTGCCGCGAGAAGCGCGGGCAGCAAGGCATCCGCTATGTCCGTGCCGACCTCGTGCGGCACCATCGTCGTCACAAGCAGCACGACACCGAAGCCGACAATGCTCGCCCCGTACAGCGCCACGCCGACCGCGATCGCGGTTCCCTGACGGCGGATGCCGCCCAGCTTTCCCGAGAACAGGCTCTGCACCAGAACGCCCACCGCGACTGCTGAGGTGAGAATCCCCACTGTCACGGCACCGCCGCCGATCAGCAGCGCACCCACCGCCGGAAGCAGCACGCGCGGGTTGCCGAAAGTCATCGCGAAGATGTCGAGCAGGAAGGACGCGCGGATGTTCGGAGCCTGCCGCAGGAAGCGGGCGCCATCCATCATCGTCCGCAGATTCGGCTTTGCGGGTCTCGCCCTCCGGCCGTGTGGCGGGCAGGGTGTAGAGCCCGTAGAAGGCGGCGAAGAAGAGCACGGCGTCGATCGTGTAGGTCCAGCTGAGGCCCGCATAGGCGACGAGCACGCCAGCGAGGGCGGGGCCAACCGTTGCCATGATGCCGCCAGCTATGCCGCCGAGCGCGGAGGCGGCGGGCAGCAGCTCCCGCCGAATGAGACGCGGAACGATCGCCTGCCGCGCGACATGCACCATGGTCGCGGCGACGGTGATGACGGTGACGAGCAGGTAGAGCGGCCAGACCTCGTCGACGCCGAGCCACGCCACGACCGCGAGCGCGATAGTGGATGCCCACGCCACGATCGCGGCGACCAGGGCAACCTTGCGACGATCGAACGAGTCGGCGAGCGCACCGCCGTAGAGACCGGCAAGGATCATGGGCACAAGCGCGAAAGCGGCGACGAGCGACACCGCGAGGGTCGATCGGGTGAGCTCCCAGATGTGCAGGCCGACCGCGACGATCGTGAGCTGGCTGCCGACGCCGTTGATGACGCTGCCAATCCACATCCGCGCGAATGCCGGAGACTCGCGCAGGGGAGCGAGATCGATCCAGTGGCCGCGCGCGCCCTGCGGCGGGGTGGCACGCTCAGGGTCGAGGGGCAGCTGGTCAGTCACAACCTCTCGACGTTACACCCAGCTGACACTGTCTATGTCGGCGACTGTCTATGCCGGCGCCGGGAACCCTTCGCCGACACCCATGAGCGCGGGCTTGTGGTCCAGCACCATGCCCGTCTTCTTGAGCAGCCCGGACTTGATCTCGTACTGCACCCCGACTAGATGGCTCACGGTCGCGCCGACATCGGCCACCTCGACAACGATGCCCTCAGAGAGGTCACCGTTGAAGGTTACGAAACCGTCGATCACCGAAGCGACCCTGTCGGCATCCGTGTGCGTTCCGGCGAATCTCGACGCCTCGACCCGTCCTTCTGCGACATCGTCGTACTTGACCTCGTGCCGCACGCGTTCGCCATCCTTCTCCACGACGATGAACGGCTTCAGCGGAAGCCCCTTCTTCTCGATGGAGTCAGCGGCAAGTTCCAGCGATGCCATGGCCAAAGCCACAAGCTCTTTTGTGATATCCCCCATGACGGGATAGTAGGCGATGTGACCGCTTCTCGGCTTCCCCGCTTTAGGGGGCAGTGCGCGCGGCCGCCATCGCCCGCTCGACGGCGGCGACAGCGGTCGCGACATCCGCTTCATCCGTCGACCAGTTGCTGACAGAAATCCGCAGGATGTCGCGGTCTTGCCAATGTGAGCCCGACATCCACACCTCGCCGTCCTCGATGAGGCAGCGGGTGACCTCGCGCGTTCGCTCGTCTGAGCCGAACGACAGGCTCACCTGTGTGAACACCACCTCGTTGAGCACTTCGACGCCCGGCAGCTTCGCCAACTGGGCGGCGAGCGACTGCGCGTGGGTGACCAGCCGTTCGACCAGGTCAACGGTTCCGCTGCGCCCGAGTGACCGCAGGGCAGCCCAGACGGGGATGCCGCGGCCGCGACGGGACAGCTCCGGAACCATTTCGAACGGATCCGGCATGGTTTCCGACGGCTCCACCAGGTAGCTCGCGTGGATGCCGAGGGCGGCGCGGACGGCGCTCGGGTCGGCCACGATCGAGACGCCGCAGTCGTACGGAACGTTGAGGGTCTTGTGCGCATCCGTCGCCCACGAATCGGCCGTCTCGAGGCCGTCGAGGTGTTCGGCGTGCTGCGGGCTCACGGCCGCCCACAGGCCGAACGCTCCGTCGACATGCACCCAGGCGTTGTGCTCGTGGGCGATGCGCACGCACTCGCGCATGGGGTCGAACGCCCCCGAGTGCAGGTTGCCGGCCTGCAGCGCAACAAGCGCGGGACCGTTCACCCCCGACATGGCTTCGGCGAGCGCGTCCGGGCGGATGCGCCCCTCGCTGTCGGCATCCACGAGTATTGGCGCGCCGAGTCCCAGGTAGCGCAGCGCGAGTTCGACCGACGTGTGCACCTCCGCTCCCGCGAAGACGGTGATCCGGGGAGCGCCGGTGAGCCCCTTGGCCGAGAGATCCCAGCCAGCCCGCTCAAGTACGCGCTGGCGGCCCGCGGCGAGCCCCACGAAGTTGGCCATCGTTCCACCGGTCGGAAAACCGACCGCCGACCCCTCGGGCAGTCCGAGCAGCTCGAGCAGCCACTCGCCGGCGACCTGTTCGATCGCCGCGGCGGATGGCGTGGGGTAGCGCATTCCCGCGTTCTGGTCCCACGCGCTCACCATCCAGTCGGCGGCGAGTGCTGCGGGCAGCGTGCCGCCCATCACCCAGCCGAAGAAGCGGCCTGACGGTATCGCCATGAGGCCGGGTTCGGCCAGGCGCACCAGTTCGTCAACGACCGCGACATGGTCGGACGGATGCTCGGGCAGGGCACCACCGAAATCCACAGCCAGTTCATCCGCTGTCTTGTCCGGCGCGACCTTCCGGTCGGGCAGGGAACTCAACCAGGTGCGGGTGTGATCGTGGGCGCGATCCAGGGCGCCGAAATAGTCTTCCGGGTTAAGCGGCATGATTCGCACACTACGCCCGCGTGCCCGATGCCGCTACTGGCGCGACCTCTGCTTCTGCGCCCGCGCGGGACACCCGCGCCCGCGCGCCGGGGCGCGCTCGTCCCGCGCGGGCGCGCACTGCGGCAGGGGCTGTCAGAGCGCGGGCGTACGATTTCGGTGTGCCCGAGACATCCATGACTTTCACTGCCGACCTGTGGCCATGGGAGGCGCGCAGTGCGGCGTGGCAGTTTGTGACCCTGCCCAGGGAGCTCGCCGCCGACATCGCAGAACAGCCCCGCCCGCCCAGGGGGTTCGGCTCGGTGCGCGTGAGCGTGACGATCGGCGGATCGACGTGGCAGACCTCCATCTTCCCCGACTCCGACAGTGGCAGCTACGTGCTGCCGATCAAGAAGGGTGTGCGCGCGAAGGAGGGTCTCGAGGAGGGCGATACCGTCGAGGTAGAACTCGTTCTCATCGACTAGGTCAGGTCGTCGAAGTCGCCTCTGGCCCAGCCGATGTGACGATCCGCGGATGCTCGGACCACCCGCCTGCCGTCGCTCTGGATGACGTCGGCGAAGTTTCCGTAGAGACGGTCGTAATCGAACGACTCGACGTGCTGCACAATGCGTTCGACGACGCCGCCCGAGAGCGGCAACCGGTTCGGGAAACTGCGCATGAAACTCACCGTGTCGTTGTCGGGGTTCACGAAGATGGTGTCGCTGCTCAGGAGCACCCCCTTGCCTTCGGCGCCCGCAGCCCAGTGCACGACGGTGCTGCCGGGGAAGTGGCCGCCCGGCTGGGTCAGTGTCACCCCTGGCAGGATCTCGTGCGCGTCGGACCACAGGCTGATCGCCGGGTCCTGCCGCTGCACCCACTCGGCATCCTTCTCCGCGACGAGCACGGGCGCGTCATCGAGCATCCGGCTCCACTGAACCTGCGTGCCGTACATGTGTGGATGGCTCGCCACGATCGCCCGCACAGGTCCCACTCCCGCACCCGGGCCGCGATCGCCGTGTCGACGAACCCGATCGGATCCCAGAGCAGGCTGCCCTCCGGGGTGACGAGGAGCTTCGACTGCTGGCCGATTCCGACATCGGGGGTGCTGGTGATTCCGTACAGGTCGGGTTCGAGTTCGATCATGCGGGCGTGATAGCCGAGGGCGGTCATCTCGTTGAGGGTTGTCCACTCCTGACCTGTGGCCGGTACCCACTGGCGCTCGTCCTCGCAGATCGGGCACACCTCGAGGCGTTCGGAACTCTCCACCGCGCAGGTACTGCAGATCCAGAAGTCCATCAGCTCACTTCGTCCGCCGCCCACGCCGGACTGTTCCTCGTACCCTGGAGCGCAACATACTCGGTCACCGTGCCAACCACTCCCTGATCACCGAGACGACTGCCGCGCGTTGTTGTTCCCGCCCGCTGAGCGCAAGGCTTGCCCTGATGTTCGAATGCCAGGTCAGGAGCCCGTCCGGATCGCCCGAGAAATCGGGCTTTGCCTTCTTGTCTTCGGCGACCGCGGCCCCGAGGTGCAGGATGAGCCGCGCCGGTCCCTTGCCCGCGGCGTTGATTGTGAGGCGATCCTCGCCGTCGAGCACGTAGCTGGGTGAGTTCCACTTCACGATCTCGTCGAGTCGCGGTTCTGCCGTCTTCACCAGTTCGCGCAGCACCTCGACCTCGGCGGCCCGCTCGATTGGCTGGGCCGCGAGAAAGTCCTGCACGGTTGCGAAGCGCTCTGGCATGTGTCCATTCTCGCTCACCAGTGCTTACGACTTCAGGCGGATCCTGCGGTTGGTGGTGCCCTCATCCACTTCGACGCGGTCGGGCAGCGACTTCACGAACTCGGTGAACGACGTGAAGCCGAGCGCGCGCTCCTGGAAGGTGGGGTCGAGACGCAGCATCTGGCTCTTCGTGCCCCCGGCCGACTGCCACTCGTCGTCGCTCTTGTTCTCCGAGAGCTGCAGCGCACGCACCAGAAGGTCGGCCGCTTCATCCAGTTCGGTCTTCGGCTTCGCTGACTTCTCGGGCCGTCTCTTCGTCGACGCGGCCTTCGGGGGAGGGGTGACGCCGGGCAGCTTGTCGTAGTCCTTGAACTCGTTGCAGGCGTAGGCGAGCGCGCGGCTCGTCGATCCGGCCACACCGACCCCGACGACGTAGCGGCCGAGCTGCTTGCAGCGCTGCGCGAGCGAGATGTAGTCGGAGTCGCCCGCGACGATCACCACGTGCGTGAGGTGCGGCAGGCGGAACAGGTCTTCCGCGACATCCAGCGCCAGGCGGATGTCGGCGCCGTTCTTGCCCGAGGCGACCGTCGGGAACATCTGGATGAGGTCGACCGCGCGTTCGATCAACTGCTTGCTGTAGTCGGCGTTCACCGGAACCGACCAGTCGGCGTACGCGCGGCTCACGGCGACCGTGCCGAAGGATGACGCGAAATCGAGCACCGCGCCGAGGTCGACGGTTGCCTCATCGAGTCGCTTGCCGATCGTCGGGTCGTTGGGGTCGAGATCCTTGACCTTCTGCCCGCCGCCCGTGCGACCGTGCAGCTGGTTGTAGCGGGAGATCACAATGTTGTCGAAGTCGATATAGACGGCAACTCGGGTGTCGGTCGGTTCGGCCATGTGCCCAGTCTGTCACCGGTGCGCGCGATACTGGCAGAATGGCGACCCGCGTGAGCGCAACCGACATTCTGCGGATGCGGCTGTCGTCGCAGCGCATCACCGCGCCCGCCGCGAGCGTCACCGACACCGTGCGCCACCTGCTCGCCGTCCAGGCACAGGATTTCGCCCAGGCGCTCTGGGCTATCGGGCTTCGAACGGCGAGCAGCACCCGCAGCGATGTGCTGGCGGCGCTCGAGTCGGGCGACGTCGTGCGCTCCATGCCGATGCGCGGAACCCTGCACTTCACCGCCGCCGAAGACCTCGGGTGGATGCTCTCACTCACCGCCGAGCGGACGCTCGCATCCGCGAACACCCGTCGCCTGCAACTGGGCCTCGACGACGAGACCCTGCGGCTGGCTGCGTCGGTCAGCGCCGAAGCGCTCGCCGGCAATGCGCTCGGCCGCAACGACTATCTCGCGATGCTCGCAGGCAACGGCATCTCCGTCGAGGGGCAGCGCGGCTACTACATCATCTTCCATCTCACCCAACTCGGGCTGCTGTGCTGGGGTCCGCCGAGCGGCACGCAGCAGGCGCTTGTGCTCAACGAGGAGTGGATCCGCCAGCCGCGCCAGCTCGACCGGGACGAGGCGCTGCGTGAGCTCGGCATCCGCTACTTCACCGGGCACGGTCCGGCAACGGTGCGCGACCTCGCCTGGTGGACGAAGCTCACACTGGCGGACGCCCGCACGGCGGTCGCCGCGGCATCCACTCATCTCACCGAACTCGATCTCGACGGCGTGAGTTACTGGGCTTCGACGAGCGAAGTGGATGCCGCGCCCGGCACCCTCGACGACGCCGTTCACGCCCTGCCGGGCTTCGACGAGTACCTGCTCGGCTATCAGGACCGGTCGCTGCCCCTCGCCGAGGATGTCGCGCAGCGCATCGTTCCCGGTAAGAACGGCATCTTCTTGGCCGTGATCGTCGCGCAGGGTCGGGTGGTCGGCAGGTGGCGGCGTGCGACGAAGGGCGACGGCATCGAGCCTGAGCTCTTCGAGGCGCTTACGCGCGCGCAGGGCGCCGCGCTCGAGTGGTCTGCGAGAGCGCGGGCGGCGTTTCTCGCCTAGCTCCTTTTCCGCGAACTGCCCACTTCGGCCCCGGCAGAGCGCGATTGAGGGGCCGAAGTGGGCAGCTCGCGCAAGCGGATGCTGGGATTCAGGCGGTCGCGAACCGTTTCGCGGAGCGGGCTTTCGCCTTCTCGGCCTCGACCTCGCGATCTTTCGGCGGAGCGGTCGAGACGAGATCCTCAAGCAGGTGTCTGGTGACGTGCGCGATCTCGTGCACAGCCCGGTCGAAAGCCTCGGCGTTCGCCTTCGAGGGTTTGGTGGTTCCGCTGATCTTGCGCACGAACTGCAAAGCTGCGGCATGCACTTCGTCGTCGGTCGCGGCGGGTTCGAAGTTGTGGAGGGTGTGAATGTTACGGCACATGCTTAAAGGGTAGACCCGCCGTGCGGCGTACCAAATGAAGGCAATCCGCCCTCCACCGGCCTTCCCCATGGATGGGCGCCTCTACTTCTGCCGGATTGCCTTCATTTGGTACGCGGGCGGGGCGGGGGGTGCGGCATCGACTCGCGCTCGTCGCTGGATGACGGCGGCGGCGAGTCCGCCGAGCATGATCGCGCCGCCGATGTACTCGGGAAGGGTGGGGTTTTCGCCCTGCCACGCCCACGCGGCGAGAATGCCGAACACGGGCACGAGCAGGGTGAACGGCACCACAGCGCTTGTGGGGTAGCGGGCGAGCAGCGAGTTCCAGATCCCGTAGCCGATGAGGGATGCGCCGATCGCCGTGTATAGCGTGCTCGCGATCGCGACAAACGAGAGGTTCAGCACGGAGTCGACGACCACGGCGGGCGAGTCGACGATCAGCGCGAGGCCGAGGGCTGGCAGCGGAACGACCAGCCCGGACCAGACGACGAGCGAGAGACCGGATGCCGCCTTCGCCCGCCGCGCGAGGACGTTGCCGATCGCCCATGACAGCGCGGCGAGCAGCGTGAGCAGGAGCGGCAACCAGGGGGCGACCGCACCGTGGCCGATCACGACGATGGCGAGGCCGATCATACCGATGACAATGCCGATCGCCTGCCGCCTCGACGGGCGTTCGCGCAGCAGGAGCGCCGAGATGATCACGCTCAGGATGACCTGCGTCTGCAGCACGAGCGAAGCGAGCCCGGCAGGCATGCCGAGTTTGAGCGCGAGGTAGAGCAGCGCGAACTGGCCGAAGCTCAGGAAGGCACCGATGAGCACGATGTTGCGCCATCCGATGCGGGGCGGCTTGATGAAGAACACCGCGGGCAGGCTCACCGCGAGAAACCGCAGCGCGAGAAAAACGAGTGGCGGAACGTCCTCCTGGCCTTCGTCGAGGATCACAAAATTGACGCCCCAGATGATGACAACGAGCAGCGCGAGAAGGCTATGTCGAGGGGTCACCGGGCAACTCTGCCAGACGCGGATTGTCAGCCGCCCTGCATATCCTGCCAAAGGGAGGATGCAGTGCCGGAACGGGTCGAGGTGTGGTGGGAGCGACGCCAGTTCAGCAAGGGACTCCCCGTGCCCTACCCGGTCGGAACCTACCGCGCCGCATGGCAGAGTTACCCCGTGCTCGTGCGCCAGTACCACCCCGACCTCAACCACGGCATCACCCTCACGCAGATTCCCCCGGCAGCGGATGTCTACCTGCTCTGGCAGTGCGACACCGGTCACCAGTTCGTCGCCACACCCGCGGAACAGCGGATGCGTCCGGGCCGCTCCCGCAGGCGGTCCACCTGGTGCCCCGAGTGCCGTGCGTTGGCGGTGCCTGGGCGCACGCGATCGAAACCGCTGGCGCGCCCGCTGTGTTCGATCTTCTCTGGCGGAGCGGCATCCGCTCGGAGGAGCCTTCCACAGTGAGTGCGCCCCGCGTCCTGCGTCGGCGGCCGAACCTCGCCTGCGGC
Organism: uncultured Actinomycetota bacterium; assembly: GCA_963848065.1. Classification (GTDB taxonomy): domain Bacteria; phylum Actinomycetota; class Actinomycetes; order Actinomycetales; family Microbacteriaceae; genus CAWKBZ01. The sequence goes on from CAWKBZ010000002.1 coordinate 1,573,601, forward strand.
AGCTGCTCGACGAGCGACTCGAGTTCGATGTTCACGCAAACGCCGTGCGGGTGGCGCGCCCGTTCTTCAGCCACCTGGAAGTGTGGCCCGACATCCTGTTGACCGAGCTACGGGTCGCCATCGAGTACGACACCACCGGCCGCGACGGGCTCGAACATGTGGGTCGCCGCGAAGCGATCGACCTGCGGAAGGATCGCGCATTGCGCTCCGTCGGGTGGGAGGTCGTGCGCATCCGCTGTGGCAAACTTCAACCGTTGTCGTCGCTGGACCTTGTCGCATCCGGAATCTCGGCGAAGCTCGTCGACCGCGTGATCGATCGGCTGGGGCAGATCCGGGGCGACCTGATCGTGCGCAGCTACCTGCGCTGAGAGCTAGGCGTTGACGAGCCCCACCAGGAGGGTGCCGAGCACAAGCAGCACAATGACCAGAAGCTGCACGCCAGCGACGACGAGTGCCGCGGTGCCGAGCTTGCGGCCGCGGTTCTTCACCTTCAGGCTCACGATCGCGAGAACGAGCGCGACGAGCGCTACTGGCAGGGCGAACAGCACCCCGTAGCCGATGAACATCGCGAGGGCGAGGATGCCCCAGCCTTCCAGCGCGCCCGGCTGCAGGAACTCGCCCCCGCCCATGGCGAACACCGTGATCGCCGGCGTGAGAAAGGCGAGGATGCCGGCGACGAGTGACGCGATCGCGAACCTGTTCGCCGGCTGGGCCGGGACTGCTTCGCCTGGTGACGTCGTGTACGCCGTGGTGTCGGTCATTGGGCCTCCGTGTCGATGCTTACCATCCAGTTGACACCGTACTTGTCTTTGCACATGCCGAACAGTCCGCCCCAGGGCGCGTTTTCGAGTGGCATGGTGACCTCGCCGCCGTCGTGCAGCTTATCCCAGTAGCCCCGCAACTCGGACTCATCTTCGCCACTCACGGAGAGCGAAATACTGTCGCCCTGGGTGTAGTCCATCGCGTTGGGGGTGTCGGATGCCATGAGCACGAGTCCGTTGGGGCTGCTCAGCTGTGCGTGCATGACGTTGTCCTGCTCGCTGGGATCTTCGCTCGCCTGGTACTCGGCGAACGTGCTGATGGTGAGTTCGCCGCCGAAGACCGATCGGTAGAACTCCATCGCCTCGCGCGCGTTGTCGCGAAAACTCAGGTATGGGTTGAGTTGTGTGCTCATGTCAGGCTCCTCTCGCTCATGCCTGCTCTCCCAGCCTCGCACCGCGCGACCCCCCGCGCCAGAGCACCTTTCGGAAACTCAGGACTTGCGCCACAAAACTCTCTGCTCAGGCGGGTTTCGCGCCAGAACCGGTCTCAAGTCCTGAATTTCCGAAAGGAGGGCGACAGCGGTGCTAGTCGGCGGACTCCTCCACGAGGTCGGCAACCATCTCGGGCGGGAGGCCGTTGACGAGGTCGTGTTCGTCGAGTGTTCCCACGAGCACCCCTTTGTCGGTGACCAGCACACGGCGCACCTCGTATGCACGCATCGTCTCGATTACCTCGTCAACTCCCTCATCGGCGTCAACGACCACGGGCATCCCGTCGGCGAGGCTCACCGCACTCGTCGTCGCAGGGTCGCCGTCCTCGGCCAGACATTTCACGACGATGTCGCGATCGCTTAGCATGCCGACTAGGTGACCGTCGTCGCGGCAGATGGGCAGCGTGTCGACATCCAGGTCGCGCAACAGGCGCGCCGCCCGGTTGAGCGTTTCATTTTCGCGGATGCAGTCGGCACCCGCTGTCATCAGATCTCTCGCGGCCGACATGGCAACTCCTTCACCTACCTGATGGTGAACCGGTCGCCTGAGAATTGAGCGGGAAGGTGCAGGGCACGCTAGTGGTGGATGATCGACCTCTCCCGTATCGACGTCAGGATGAACGCCGAATCCTCTATCGCCTTCAGGCTGTGCCGTCCATCCGGAATCACCAGGAAGTCGCCGGCCTCCGCGACGGTCGCCTCGTTCCCCGTCGCCAGCTGGATGACGCCCTTGATGAGGTAGATCGTGGCCTCGCCGGGGTTGTCGTGTTCGGGCAGGGAGGTACCTTCGGTGAGCGCCATCACGATCTGGTGCATGGCGGTGCCGCCCGCGCCGAACAGGGGACCGGATGATCGTCCGCTCGGTGACGCGGCAGCCCTCAGCAGTTCTTCGGCAGCGAGTTGCGGAATCGAGATTCTCTGCATGTCCATGCTTCGACGTTAGCCCGGCGCGTGGGGAGTGAACAGGGGTGCTGCTCAGACCGTTGCTTCCAGCGCTCGCCCGGTGACCTTGCGCGGCTGCTCGTTCTCGTCGAAGGACACGTTGTTCTCGACCGTGAGTGTGAGTCGGTCGTCGTCGAAGAACCAGGTGTACTTCTGGGCAAAGGGCGTTTCGTACAGTTGGGCGACCAGCACGTAGGTGTCGGGCGCGACCCACGCTCCGCTCGCGGCAATCCGGGCTTCGTCGTTCACCGCCCACTCGCCGTCGCCGACCGCAAGGTGCAGCTCGACGCCGCCACGGATAATGCCCACCGAACCGTTGTGCAGGCTCGCCTGGCTGATCTCGCGATCATCGAGCGCCCAGCGGATGCCCCACACGCTTTCCAGCGGAGCCGCCTCTCCCCGAACCGGCGGCACGGTGAGGCCACCCAGATCACCCCTGTCAGACACCGCGGGCAGCGGATCGGCGCCGAACGCGGGCACGAGGTGCTTCCACACCAGATCGAGGAGGTCCTGCGATTCCTGTATGCCCGCGGTGGTGACGATGACGGCATCCAGTTCGGGCAGGACGATCGCGAACTGTCCGAAGGCGCCGTCAGCGCGGTAGCCGCCGACGCTGTTGCGCCAGAAGTGAAACCCGTAGCCCTGCTGCCCGTCGAGCTTGTGGTCGGCACCGGTCGTGTCGATGTGTGTCGCGGTCGCCTGGTCCACCCATTCGGACGGCACCAACTGGAGGCCGTGCCATTGCCCTCGCTGCAGCCAGAACTGGCCCAGCGTCGCGAGTTCCTCGGTGGTGATGCTCAAGCCCCACCCTCCCAGGTCGATTCCGTTCGGGCTGGCTTCCCACGTCGCCCGCGTGATGCCGAGCGGCTCGAACAACCGGGGTTGGAGGTAGTCGAGCATCCGCCCTCCGGTGGAGCGCTGGATGATCGCCGACAGCAGGTAGCTGGCCCCGCTGTTGTACACGAAGTGACTGCCCGGTTCGTGTTCGACCGGATGCCCGAGCACGTTTCGGGCGAGGTTGCTGCCGGGGGGATGCGGGATCCAGACGGTGTCAACCGCGTGCCCGGTCGTCATGGTCAGCAGGTGGCGCACCGTCATCGATTCCAGGTTGGCGCCGACCATTTCGGGCACATCGTCGGGGAGCAGCCCGACCACGGGGTCATCGAGACCGAACAGGCCTTCGTCGATCGCGAGCCCAACGGCCATCGCGGTGACACTCTTGCTCACCGAAAACATGGAGTGTGGATGGCCTGAGCCGTACGGATGCCACCAGTGCTCGGCGACCACCTTCCCGTGGCGCAGAACCATGAAGCTGTGAATGCTGTCGAGGGTGGCGTCCGCTTCCGCGACGAAGTCACGGATTGCCCGCGACGGTATGCCCTCAGCTTCCGGGGTGCTGCGGGGCAGGAAGGGGCTCACACAGGCACCCTAGTTGCTTTCGGTTACCACGGCAGGGGGATGAAGGTCAGGTAGCCCACTGAGAGCACGCAGGCTCCGAGCAGCAGCACCGCCGCAAGGGTGAGTGAGAGGATGGCGAGCTTTCGGTTGCGGCCGTCGGCGAGGATGCTGATGACAGCGAACACCACCGAGACGAGCGCGAGCGGGATCGTGATGACGAAGCCGATCGACAGTAGCCCGATGAAGGCCAGTGCGGGGATCAGGTCAATTCCGTTGGCGGCCAGTTCGTCGAGCGATGCCAGGCCGAATGCGGAAACGAAGGGCACCAGATAGGCGAAGAGAACAACGAGCAGCGCGCCCACACCGAATCTGTTGCCCGTCGACTTCTCGACCGGTGGTTCGGGTACCACAACCACCGGAGGTGCCGCCGTGTACAGCTGAGCGGCGGGAAGCGGTGTCCACGGTGGCGAGGAGGGTCGAGGGCGGATGGGCGAGAACACGGGAACGCTCGCCAGCCGTCGCACGGTTCGTGGCAACCAACTCTTTTCCTTCTGTGGTTCTTCTACGAAGGTCACTGGTCTCGCCACCGACACTGCATTGCCATCCCCTGCCTCACGCGGCACTCATCCGGCCGCACTATCGACGCTACGTGTCGTGGGAGGGAGAAGAAATGGCTTGATCGGCGACGGTGGAGCGAGTACAGATTCGCCTCCCCGATACCCTGACGAGGTGGCCCGCGCAAACCCGCATGATCGCGAGATCCGCCGACTTGCCGTGCCCACTCTTGCTGCGCTGGTCGCGGAACCGCTCTTCATCCTCGTCGACACCGCACTCGTTGGGCACCTCGGCAAAGTGCCCCTCGCGGGACTGGGCATTGCGAGCGTGATCCTCCAGACCGCTGTCGGGTTGCTCGTGTTTCTTGCCTACGCGACAACTCCAGCGGTCGCGAGGCGTTTGGGCGCCGGCGATCGCAGTGGTGCGATCCGGGCGGGCATCGACGGGATGTGGCTCGCTCTGGCTGTCGGTGCGCTGCTTCTGGTCGCGGGGGCGGTGGGAGCCCCGATGGCGGTCAGTGCATTCGGCGCTGACGCTGCAGTGTCGGCTGAGGCATTCATCTACCTGTCGATCTCGGTCTGGGGTTTGCCGGCGATGCTCCTCGTTCTCGCCGCGACCGGCCTCATGCGCGGGCTGCAGGATACCCGCACACCCCTCAAGATCGTCGTTGCCGGCTTCTCGGCGAACGTCGTGCTCAACGTCGTCTTCATTTACGGCCTCGGTTGGGGCATTGCGGGGGCCGCATACGGAACCGTGATCGCACAGTGGGGGATGGCGGCGATCTTCGTCATCGGCGTCGTGCGGGAAGCGCGGCGCTCCGGTGCCACCCTCCGGCCCGGCCGGTCTGGTGTATCCGTGGCCGCTGCATCCGGTGGATGGCTGTTCCTGCGTACCGTCTCCCTGCGGGTCGCGATGCTCGCAACCGTGGTGGTCGGCAGTATGCTCGGCGTCGGCGAACTGGCGGCGCTGCATGTGGCCCTCGCGATCTTCTCCCTGCTGGCCTTCGTTCTGGACGCGTTGGCGATCGCTGGCCAGGCAATGGTCGGACGCGGACTCGGAGCTGGCCAGCACGATGACGTGCGCGCCATTGCGCGTCGTCTCATCCAATTCGGGCTCGTCGCGGGTGCTGCGATTGGGTTGGGGATCGCCGTGCTGTCACCCGTGCTCGGAAACGCCTTCACCTCAGACGAGGGCATTCGTCAGGCACTGGTTCCGGTCACGCTCGTTATGGCGGCGGCGCTGCCATTGGCTGGCTACGTTTTTGTGCTCGATGGTGTGCTGATCGGTGCGGGTGATGCGCGATACCTTGCGCTCACGGGCGTAATCAACCTCGTCATGTACCTGCCGTTGGTGTGGCTTGCGGCCCACAGCGGCAGTCTTCTATGGCTGTGGGCGGCCTTCGCAGTCGGCTACATGGCAGCGCGGGCGCTCACGCTGGGGTTGCGCGTGCGCGGCGAGCGGTGGCTCACTGCAGCGGAGACTTAACCGCAGGCGGTGATGCTGCCTACAGCGCTGGAGGCCACACCCCGATGATGAGAGCCATGATGACAATGGTGACGAGCTCGTGCATCACATTGAGTACCGTGAGGCCGGCTGGCCGCTTGTCGAATGCGTCGTGCGTGATGAACCGCGCCGCGGTGAATCCGCCCCAGAGAAGCAGGCCGGTCAGCAGCGCACTCGTCAGGAAGCTGCCACCGTAGAAGTCGAATGCGATGTAGGAGGCACCGGCGAGAACCCACGCGGTCACGAAGCTGACCACGAGCGTGAGCAGGATCGGCCGCAGGGCGTCTTTGGAATCGCCGGACGGCGTCACGCCGGAGGCTTTCATCCAGTAGTTGCCGAAGACCTTTGGGGTGTACCAGACCGCGCCAACGACCATGCTCGAGAGTGTGGCTGCGATTACTGCCAGGTAGTTGATTTCGGGGACCATCGTCATCCTTTCGGCTGGGCATCATTGCCGCAACCGAATACTAGCGCCGCGCGGATGCTGCGATCCTTGATTGATGTGGATTGGTTCGCTCGAACTCGACCTGCTCCTTGGCGACGTGCATTCCCTCAAGGAGAAACGCTCAGTCGTCCGTCCGATCATTTCGGATGTGCGTCGCAGGTTCCAGGTGAGTGTTGCGGAGGTCGATCACCCCGACCTGTACAGACGGTCGGCGATCGGTGTCGCGGTCGTAGCCTCAGAGGTGAAGCACGTCATCGACGTTCTTGATGAGGTGGAGCGCTTCCTCGCGGCACGTTCTGAGGTCGAGTTGCTGTCGGCGCGGCGTACCGTGCTGTCTAACTCTGACGAGTGATTTCCGGTGCCGTGACCGTGTCGGGCTGAACCGGCTTCCGGATGAGGAACGCCGCCGGGATTGCGAACAGTGAGATGACCGCACCGTAGGTGAACGCCGTCGTGATGCCATCAGAGATCGCGGCGGCAGTGGGAACTCCCTCGGCGAGCAGAGGTGCGGAGGTGGCCGCCATCACGGTCACGAACAGCGCGATACCGGCTGCTCCGGCGACCTGCTGCACCGTGCCAACTACTGCACTCCCGTGCGAGTAGAGGGTCTTGGGCAGGGCGCCGAGCGCCGAGGTGAACAGGGGAGTGAAGAGCAGTCCGAGGCCGAAGCTCATCGAGATGTGGGCGACGAGCACGAACACGAATGAGGTGTTCTCGTCGATCGTCGTGATCGCCCAGAGCACCGCACTCACGATGACGGATCCGCTGACCAGCAGCGCACGTGGCCCGATGCGGTCATAGAGTCTTCCGACGAACGGCGCGAGCAGCCCCATCGTGAGCCCGCCGGGCAGCATGAGCATTCCCGCTTCGAGGGCAGTCAGCCCGAGCACATTCTGCGTGTAGATGGGCAGCAGGATTATGGTGCCGAACAGCGCGATCATGCTCACGGTCATCATGCCGATCGAAATGCTGAAGGTGCGTGACGTGAAGGTACGCAGGTCGAGCAGCGCTGAATCTGTTCTCTGCAGCTGCAATTGGCGAAGCACGAACAGCACAAGGGCGACGCCGCCCACCGCGATCAGCCAGCTGGATTCCAGGTTGCTCAGACCGTAAACCAGTCCGCCGAAGCCGAACGCGGAGATGATGACCGAAGTGATGTCGAAGCGGGTGCGCCGGGGTGTTGTGACGTTCTTCACGCGGGCGGCACCGAGCGCGAGAGAGGCGAGAGCGATCGGAAGCACGAGAATGAACATCCACCTCCAGTCGAGAACGCTCAGGATCAGGCCGGAGATGGTGGGCCCGATCGCGGGAGCCACTGAGATGACAATGGAGATGTTGCCCATGGTGCGCCCCCTCGACGCGGGCGGGACAAGATTCATCACCGTCGTCATGAGCAGCGGCATCATGATCGCCGTGCCGGTTGCCTGCACAATCCGCCCGATCAGCAGCACCTCGAAGCCCGGCGCGATGGCGGCGATGAGGGTGCCGAGGCTGAACAGGCTCATGGCGGTGATGAACACGGGCCGCGTGTTGAAGCGCTGCAGCAGGTAGCCGGTGATCGGAATCACGATGGCCATGGTCAGCATGAACGCGCTCGTGAGCCACTGCGCCGTTGAAGCGGTGATGCTGAGGTCGTTCATGAGGTGCGGCAGCGCGACACCCATAATCGTCTCGTTCAGGATGACGACGAACGCCGAGATCAGCAACAGGCGGATGACGAGGCGGTTGCGTCGATCGAGGGTCTCTTGGGAGTGCTCAGGTGCGATGACGACCGGTGACGACGACTCAGACAATTAAGGTGATTCCTGACTGCTTTCGGGGAGAAAGATGTCCCTCGGAACGACAACGGACATCCGCGTCTGATTATTCCCGTCCGCGCTGTCATTCAGGAGTCGGTGTGTGGCTTTGGTTCGCCTGGTCGGGGAATAGTCTTTCCTGATGCCTGCAACCTCATCCGCCGGGAGTGTTCGGCGCGCTGTGCTGGAGGGCGCGACCGCCGGGGGCCAGCTCATCGTGGCGTACATTCCCTTCGCTCTCGCGCTCGGGGCCGCCCTCGCGTCGACGGGTGTGCACCCCGTCATCGCCTGGCTTTCCTCGCCGCTGATCTTCGCTGGCGCAGCCCAGATCGTGACCGTGCAGTTGATCGACGCGGGGGCCGCCGCTGCCGTCGTCGTGCTCACCGCCTTCGTTGTCAATGCCAGGCACATCCTGTACAGCGCCTCGATCGCGCGCTACATGCGAGAGTGGAACCCGCGTTCCCGCCTCTTGGGCGCGTTCTTCCTGGCCGACCCGGTGTATGCGCTGGCAATCACGAGGTTCGAGACGACCCACCCGCTTGAGGAGCAGCGCCAGAGGATCGGCTACTACTTCGGGGTGAGCCTCAGCGGCTGGCTCGGCTGGAGTGTGATCACAGGAGCGGGAATTGCGCTCGCCGGGGTACTGCCCGATGAGGTACCGCTCGCGCTCGCCGTGCCACTCACGTTCCTCCTGCTCCTGTTGCCCATGATGAAGAACCGCGCCGCGTACACGGCCGCCGCCGTGGGCGGCGTCGTCGCTCTCGCCGCCTCGGCGTTGCCGCTCGGAATGAACATTCTCGCCGGCGCCGCAGCGGGAATACTTGCGGGCGGGCTCGTGTCCAATCAGAAGGCTGCTGATGCGTGAGTTCCTGATCATCGCGGCTGTCGCCATTGTCACCTACGTGCTGCGGGTCATCTTCCTGCTCAGCAGGCGCCTGAGTGTTCCGCGCTGGATGGAGCGCTGGCTCCCCGGTGTGGGGCCGGCTGTGCTCGCGGCGATCGCTTTCCCCGCCCTGGTTGCCCCACAGGGAGAGATCTCGGTTGCCGAAACTCTCCCGTCCCTTATTGCCGCGGCAGTGGCGTGGGTCATCTTCCACTTCACGCAGCGGCTCGCCGTCGCGCTCATTGGCGGGATGGTCGCGTGGTGGGCACTGTTGGCGCTCGTCGCCGCGTTCTGAGGGAGCAGCTGCCTGGCGATCACCTTCAGCCCGGCAGGAAGGATTCTCTCTCTTTGCTCAACTCAGTGATGACCAGGTCTCGCAGGCCCTGCGTGATTTCGCCCGCGCTGGGGCGATCAGCCGGCTCTCGCGCGGTCATCGCCGTGAGCAGTTCGACCCACGCTGGGGGAAGGTCATCGGGGATCACCGGATCACGCACCAGTCGCGCAATGGCGGACGGCATCATTTCGCCAGGGAAAACCACCTCCCCGGTCAGGCATTCGATCAGCACGAGTGCGAGCGTGTAGAAGTCGCTCGCGCCGGTTATCTCCATGCCCCGTGCCTGCTCGGGGCTGAGATAGGCGGCCGTGCCCATCGTCATGCCGTCGTCGTTACCCTGCGTCGCGCTCATGAGGCTCGCAATGCCGAAGTCGGTGAGCTTCGCCCGGCCTCTCGCCTGGTCGTCGCCGTAGCGGGCCAGCAGGATGTTCCCCGGTTTGACGTCGCGGTGAACTATCGACTTGCTGTGGATGTACGCGAGAGCCTCCGCAATGTCGAAGCCGATCTGCGCGACCTCGGTCAGTTCAATTGCGCCACGCCTGAGTCGCGTGGCGAGGTCCTCACCTTCGACGAGTTCCATGACGAGAAAGAGGTGGGGATGGCCGAAGTCGTTGGGTTCGATTCCTGCGTCGAGCAGAGTGACCAGACCGTGGTGCACGAAGCGGCCCAGCATGCGGACTTCGGTTTCCCGGCGCTCGATGTCCTCAGGGCTTGTGGCGGTCGCCCTGAACAATTTCACTGCAACGTCACGGCCCAGATGCTCGTCGCGAGCACGATAGACGACGGCCATTCCGCCTCGACCAACGATGTCGAGTAGTCGATACCGCCCCCTGAGAAGACCAGTTGCACCCCGTGGGGCCAGCATGCCGACCTGCTCCTTCCTGACCTTCCGATTTTAGCTCGCGAGTCTTGTCGAACGCTGGGGGTGGCGTGGGCGCGGGATGCGCGTTATGTGATGACGTGATGCAGTTTGTCCGGGTTGCGGATCAGGTAGAGCTCTGTCACCCGTCCGCCGTCGATTCGCACCACTCCGACGGAATCAACGCCGTCTGGTCCCACGCCGAGGATGGCCGGTTCGCCGTTCACTGTGCCCAGCCGCAGGGTGATCGTCGCCTCCATCTTGCGCATGATTCCCGCGAGGAACCAGAGCACCTTGACCGCTGTTCGGATCGGCTTCAGCGCCGCTCGCCGCTTACCGCCCCCGTCAGTCGTGAGGACTGCAGAGGGTGCCAGCAGCGTGAGGAGCTCGGGAATGGATCCGCCCTGCATGGCCGCGAGAAATCGTTCTGCGATCTCGCGATGAGCAGCCGGATCGACTGGATGCCGCGGCGCACGTTCCTGCACGCGCTGGCGGGCACGGTGCACCAGTTGACGCACGGACGCGGGGGTGCGGTCGAGGGTCTCCGCGATTTCCTCATAGGGCTCCCCGAACACCTCACGGAGCACGAACGCCGCCCTCTCGACCGGGCCCAGGGACTCGAGCACGACCATCATCGCAATGGAGACGGATTCGGCGAACTCGCTCGCGTGATCCGGCGCCGGGAGTTCGCTCACCGGCTCCGGAAGCCAGGGGCCGACATAGTCCTCGCGCAGACGCTGTCGGTGTCGCAGGTGATTGAGTGCGAGTCGCGTGGTGATTCGCACGAGGTATGCACGAGCATCCAGTATCTGCGAATGATCCACGCCGCTCCAGCGCAGCCACGACTCCTGCACGACATCCTCAGCGTCGGACATCGATCCGAGCACGCGATAGGCGGCGCCGAGGAGTACGCCGCGGTGAGCAGCGAACTGGTCGGTCGGGTCAGGCGGTTGTGTCATGGAGCGCGACCTCACAAAGTTCCCGGAAGCCCTGGCTGGTCAGGCCCATCGCGAGATTGACACGGGAGCGCTGGTTCTCGAGAGCGATCATGAATGTCAGCTCCACGAGCGCCGACTCTCCCAGCTGCTTCCGCAACTCCCTGACCTGGCTGTCGGTCACGTCGACGCGTGTGCGCGTCATAGCGGCGGCGAACGACATCACCTGCTTCTCAAGCGTCGTGAAGAGCTCACTGTCGTTGTGGTGGGCGATCGCATCAATCTTCTCAGCGGGGATCCCGATCGTGAACGACTCCCAGAAACCGAAATCGAGGCACCAGGAGCAGCCCAACTCCGTCGCCGCTTTCATGACGGCGAGCGACTTCAGCTGCACGTCGAGCTGGTTCCACCGTGCCGCGCCCAACTCCAGGCGGAGGTAGCTGCGGAACACCCGGCGATTATTGAAGGCGACAAGGCCGGGCTCCAGAACGGCGCCGTATTTGCGCTTGCTGTACCACTCCAACCCTCTGACTGTGAGGGTGCGCGGGTGGTCGATGGTGATGCGTGCCACGTTATTCTCCTTCTCGGGCTCTTTACCCCACATGAGAACGACACCGACGAGCGACGATGTGTGACAGACAGCTACCAGATCTCCGGGTCGATGGATGTCGTTCGAACGTCTCCGAATTTGAGTTCACCGCCGAAATCTGAACGGCGGTACGGCAGAGACGCAGCGATCGCGTTGCCATCCCGGTGTTCCAGGCGAACCCGGATGTCGTCCGTATCCTCGTTCGGGAGCTTGACGTCGATAGCGATTGACGCCGCCACGAAGTCAGCCCGCTGACTCCGCAACGCATTCTTCGTGAGCACAAGCACGTCCGAGGCCTGTATCGCCTCGATGGTGTGTTCCACTGTGACGGGCCGAACGGTTCCGTCTGCCTGCACCCCGAGTGCGAACGGCGTGAACGTGCCGGCCGCATCGAGGATGGTCTTCGCCCTGTCGAGTGTCGTGGTGAGCAGTTCCGCCAGATCGCCCTGTGCCCCCACAGCTGCATCTTCCATGCCCGAACGCTACCGGATGCCGCACCCCGGTCGGCAGTAGAAGGTGCTGTCACCGGCAGAGGAAAAGCTACGCGAAGGGCTGGTTCGGATTCATGGGCCCGCCGAGGGAACCCGTGTCCACTTGTTTCGCGGACGCGCCATCCACTTTCGACCCGTGCTGGGTGTGCTCCACCTCCGGTGTCTCCGCGGCAATGCTGCCGCTGGGCGTGGCACCCGCCTGAAGCGCGCTCACGCGCCCCTCCAGCACGACGATCACGGGCAGTCGATTGGCGTGGGCGCGCTCGTACTCGAGCAACTCGTTGACCTGCTTCTCAGTGAGTGGGGCGATGCGCATGGGCAGCGTGCCGAGGGGCAGGTGGGCGAAGTCGGGGAGGGCAAGCTCATCCCGTTCGGGCGGAGTCTCTTCGTTTGGGGCCATCTTTCCACGATAACCCTTCGGCAAAAGAAGGAAGGAGCCGGACCCTGAGGGTCCGGCTCCCGAAGTTACGACACAGGCCGCTGTTCAGTCCTTGCGGGGAGGCTTCGCCTTCTTCTCGGCGCGCTTCTCCTTCAGGCTCTTCGACGCAGCGGTCTTGGCGCTGTTCTTCTTCGGTGATTTATCTGCCATAGGGCATCCCTCCCTCGAGAAGCACGAGCGGCTTCGGTATGACCAGACACTACGCGCTGCACGCCATTCCCGGTACCGTTTGCGCAGTCCGCTGGCGGATTCTCGACACTGCGGTCAGCGAACTCCCTGCCACTGCGCAGCTTGGGGCCCCATCTGGGGAAGCGCCGCGAGTAGTGTCGAAGGATGTCAAGTTTCATTGAAAATGTGGGCGCAACTGTCGGCTCCCGTCTCGGCACCAAAGTGAACTATGGTGACCCGATGACCATCGGCGGCGTAGAGATAATTCCCGTTTCGATCGTGCAGTTCGGCTTCGGCGGGGGCAGTGACTCCAGCGGTGACGGCGGCGGTGGAGGGGGAGGCGTCAGCATCCCTGTGGGAGCGTACGTTGCCGGGCCGAACGGACCGGAGTTCCGGCCGAACACCGTCGTCATGCTGGCCGTCCTCGTACCGATTCTCGGCCTCGCCGGCGGCATCATCAGTAAGGTCGCGAAGGCGCTGCGCCAGTAGTACTCCTCGCTAGTCTGGGGAGATGATCCTCGAACACGCCCTGCTGACCGTGAAGTCCGGCCTCGAACCGGAGTTCGAGGCGGCTTTCGAAGTAGCGCGCCACATCATTGCCGCATCGCCGGGCTTCCAGGGGCTTACCCTCTCGCGCGGGATCGAGAGCCCGAGCAGTTATCTGTTGCTGGTGCACTGGGACTCGGTTGAGGCGCACGAGGTCGGCTTTCGGGGCTCGCCCGCCTTCAACCAGTGGCGTGCGATGCTGCACCATTTCTACGACCCGCGTCCGGTGGTGGAGCACTACTCGCCAGCCTTCACCGCCTGACGACTCCGACGTTCGCGGTCAATTGCCGCGAAGCGTTGCGAGAGCTTTCTCGATGCGGCGCTGACGGGTTTCCGGTGACTTCGCACCCTCAATCGACAGCACGAGCTGGCGCTGGTGGCTGTAGGACAGGGCTTCGAAGGCGATCTTGGAGTCGGCATCCTCGCCAAGGGCCGCTGCAAGTTCCGCGGGCAGTTCCACGCTTCTCGGTTCGGTGTCGACCTCAACGGTCACATCGACCCTGTCCCCGGCCGCGACGCCGGCGCGGGCACGATGCTCCGCGCTGAGCGGAATCATGTATTCACCGCCGTGCATGCCGACGGTGCTGCGATAGCTGTAATCGTCGATCGTGACGACGACCGGGAATCGTTTGCCGGCATCCATACCTTCGACAACCGGCGTGGGAACCGGAATTCCTGTCGCTGTCTTCCCATCCAGCCTGATTTCTGCGGTGAATTTCGGCATCGGTCCTCCGGTTCGCTCGGCCGTGAGTTCCTATTGAACAACAGCATGGTGGAGAATGGTTGCGAACCGACCACCAGCAGACAGGACTTTCATGAACGGCATCGCATTCGTCGTCGCACTCGTGCTCTTCGTCGGAGGCATCGTCCTGTTCGCATATGCCGACCAGGTGCCGGGGTTCGAAGCGTTCGTCTTCTTCGGTGGCATTGTCGCAATCAGCCTGTCGGTCGCCATCCCGTTCCACCTCATGAAGCGGGTCGACGGCTAATTCCTAGACGGCGGACTTTAGCACTTCACCCGTGAACGAGTCCAGCCTCTTCAGCAATCCGGATGCGCGATGTGCAACGACATCGGTGGGATCGACCTGCATGTCCAGGTGCGGCGGCAGAATCCGAAGGATGTTCGAGCATCCGAGATCAGAACAGATGTAGGTGCCGACCGTATTGCCGTTCAGCCCCTCAGCGCCCGCTTTGGGAACGCTGAACAGGCTCACCTGGGTCGCGGGCTGTTGGGTTCGGCAGAGCGAGCACATCGCCGAGATCGTTCTCGACATGCTGGCGCCGGAAGCGCGAAGAACGATCCCGAACGGCTCGTCACTTCGCCAATAGACGAGGTAGCCACGTTGCGGCGAGTTGGCGTCCCGCCAGCCGAGATACTCCCTGCTTTCCCACATGGTCTCGTGGAGGCCGGGCAGCGGCATCCGCTCGATCTCGTCAGCGGGAGCGTTGACGATGGAGGCGCGGATTTCTCCAGCGGTCAGTGGCTTCATGCTCTACTCGCGGTCGTCCTCGACTCCGGGGTTCGAACCATCTTCGCCGATCGCGTCGATGGAGCGGATGGCATCCTTGAGGTCAGGGGTTGCGTTGTTGATCGGCTCCGTCGACGGCGTTGTCTTCTCGTCCATGTTCTTAACACTACGTCGCAACCGCAGGCGGTGGGGATCTGCACAGCTAACCCGGCAGCCCGCCATCGATACGGCGCACAATGGTGAACACCGGCGCGTACCTGCGCACGTGAACGCGAAGCGTGAGTTGCCCACGGCGAGCCAGGCGGATGCCGATGAGCACCGCCGCGATCGCCGGGACGAGCCCGGAGATGGCCATGCCCGCCTGTGCTCCCCAGGTTTCGACGACCCACCCCATGAGCGGCCCGCCGATCGATTGTCCGCCGAGCAGCACCATGACGTACACGGACATGACGCGACCGCGGATTCCGATGTTCGATGACAGTTGCACGAGCGCGTTGGCCGCGGTGATGAAGAGCAGGTTGGCGACGCCGAGCGCGACGAGCATGATGCCGAAGCTCAATTCGGTCGGGGCGAAACCTGCGGCAGCCTGCAGCACACCCCAGAGCCCACCCGTGAAGATGACGGTGCGCAGCCTCACGCCCGTGCGACGGGTTGAGGAGATTGCACCGATGAGCGCGCCACCGGCGATGAGGGCGTTGAACAGCCCGTAGCCCGCCGCGCCGACATCGAACACCTCGGTCGCATAGGCGGCAAGAATGACGGGAGTGGTGAGCGCGAACACCGACAGCACAGCGAGCATGACGACCGACCAGAAGATCGCCGGTTTGCGAATCACGTAGGCGACACCCTGCTGCAACTGCCCCTTCGTTCTCGGCATCGGTTTGGCCCGCACGAGCGAGGACGTTCTCAGCACCGCGAGGGCCAGGACTGTCACGAGGCAGGCGATCGCGTTCGCGATGAACGCCCAGCCCGCGCCCGCCGTGACCAGGAGGATGCCCGCAACCGCCGGTCCGATGAGTCCGCCGACCTGGAACACGGCGGCATTGACGCTGATCGCGTTGCGCAGGTGACGGGGGCCGACCAGTTCATTGACGAACACCTGCCGCGTGGGGTTCTCGATCACGATGACCATTCCGACGGCGAAGGCGATCACCCAGACGTGCCACACCTCGACGAGGCCCACGAGCGCGAGCACCGCCAGCACCACACTGAGCACGCCGATGATGCCCTGGCAGAGCATGAGCAGCATCCGCTTGGAATAGCGATCGACGATGACCCCACCCCACAGCCCGAAAAGGAGCATTGGCGCGAACTGCAGGGCAACGGTGATGCCGACGGCGGTGACGCTGCCGGAGAGTTCGAAGACCAGCCAGTCCTGCGCGATGCGCTGCATCCATGCCCCGGTCATGGCGACGACGTGCGACGCGGTGAAGAGGCGGAAGTTCGGCACGCGAAGGGAGGTGAGCGACTGCCGCCAGGGTGCCCTGCCGTGGGGGAGCTGGAGCGGCTCAGTCGGCGGAAAGGTCGTCGGCGCAGTCAAGGAATCACGTTTCGTATGTCGAATTGTCAGTGTGGCTACTCGACGTTATCCCCGAATCGAGAATAAGCCGACTAAATTGAAGCTATATCTGGCATTACGTTTCACAATGAAGGAGCATCCCGTGTTCGATCCTGTCCTGCTGAGAACCTTCCTCGCGCTCGCCGAAACCCACAGCTTTACCAACGCCGGCGTGCAGCTCGGGTTGAGCCAGCCGACGGTCAGCCAGCACGTTCGACGCCTCGAGAAGGCGGCCGGACGAGTGCTCGTATCGAGGGACACGCGGGAGGTGCACCTGACCGACAACGGGGATGCCATGGCCGGGTTCGCCCGGACCATCCTCGCCGCGCACTCGGCGGCCGCGAGCTATTTCAGCGGTTCGGCGATGCGAGGCCGTCTGCGGTTCGGGACCGCCGACGACCTGGCGATCACGCAACTGCCGCGCATCCTGCGACACTTCCGGCAGCTGCATCCACAGATCAATCTGGAACTGACGGTGAGCCAGAGCGGGCCGCTGTACCGGCGGCTCAAGGCGGGGCAGCTCGATCTCATCTTCATCAAGGAGAATCCCAGCGAGGAGTCCGAGGGGGTGCGCGTGAGCCGCGACAGCATGGTGTGGATCGGTCACGAGAAGATCATGATCGAGCCCGACCAGCCCGTGCCGCTCATCGCCTACCAGGCTCCCAGCGTCAGCAGGCAGATCGCGATCGACGCGCTTGAGGCCGCCGGCCGCACGTGGCGCATCACCTGCAATACACGCGAGGTGAGCGGCCTGCTCGCCGCCGTGCGCGCCGGAATCGGGGTTGCCGTCTTTCCGCAGACCCTCATTCCGGCCGACCTGGTCGCGGTGACCAACCGGTTCGGCCTCCCCGCCCTCGGCGACGTCGACTTCACCCTCCTCGCCAACCCGACCACCGCGCACGAGCCCATCGAGGCACTCATCGGGGCCATCATGAATCGCGCCCTCGCCCGTCAGCCCTGACCCCCTCTCCCACGAAAACTAAGGAGATTTTGGCTGCACGCGCTCGTTTCGAGGGTTTCACGCGCGTTTTCTCCCAAATCTCCTTAGTTTTCGTTGGCGGGGAGGGGTCGGGTAGCCTCGCGGGGTGGATGACGACCGCTACGGCCCCGATGTGCTCTCCGGCGACTGGCGCACCCCGAAGAAGAGCCAGCCCCGAATCGTGGAGGCGACGCGCGACCTCGTCGTCGAGGAGGTTGCGACGGGGTTCTGCGGGGCGGTGGTTCGGCTGGAGGGCAGGCACGTTCAGCTCGAGGACCGGCACGGTCGTGTCCGCCTGTTCCCATTGGGTGGCGGTTACGCGATCGACGGGGAGCCGGTGGCGCTCAGGGCCCCGCGAGCGAAACCGGTTGGGCTGGCACGCACCGCGTCTGGGTCAATCGCGGCCCCGCGTGACCGTGCCCGCGTCGCCCGCGCGAGTCGCATCTTCGTCGAGGGTCGCCACGACGCGGAGCTCGTTGAGAAGGTGTGGGGCGCCGACCTGCGGGTCGAGGGTGTCGTGGTCGAGTACCTCGCCGGCATCGACGATCTCGACGCGATCATCCGCGAGTTCGCCCCCGGCCCCGGACGGCGGGTGGGGGTGCTCGTCGACCACCTCGTGCCGGGCTCGAAGGAGAGCCGCATCGCGGATGCCGTCGCGCGCGGTCCGTTCGGCGATCAGGTTCTCGTCGTCGGGCATCCATTCGTCGACATCTGGCAGGCGGTCAAGCCTGCCCGCATCGGTCTCGAGCGGTGGCCGGTCATCCCGCGCGGTATCGAATGGAAGCACGGAATCTGTGACGCTCTCGGCTGGCCGCACGGGAGCCAGGCGGATGTCGCCCACGCCTGGCAGCGAATCCTCGCCCGGGTGCGCACCTTCGCCGATCTCGAGCCGGTGCTGCTCGGCCGTGTCGAGCAGCTCATCGACTTCGTGACAGCTCCGGACTGATTGACTGGACTTATGACCAACGGCGACTTTTTCGGTATCGGTGTGCAGGTGTTCGTTCGCGACGCGTCGCCGACTGACCCTTCGCAGTGGCCTGCCGAGCCGAGCGGCATCATCGTGCGCACGGCGGGTTCCGCGTTGCACGGGGTGTGGGGGAGCGCCGGGGGTGGGCGCGTCTGGTGGGTCGAGTTCGATGAGCCGCAGACCAATTCGAGCGGCGACGGGCCGTTCGCGACGGCGCAGGTGCACGAGAAGTACCTGGAGACGGCCCCGCCGTTCGAGCACGAAGTGGCAACCAGTTAGCGGCAATTCGTGGGTTTGCCCCCTTTTCGCCGGACTGCGCTCCATGCGAGGGTGGATGGATGATTGAGCTTCGCCGACCTCGCAACGATCGGGTTATCGCGGGAGTGTGTGCCGCGATCGCGCACCGTTTCGGCTGGAAACCGACGACCGTGCGAATCGTCTTCGTGCTGTCGATTCTGCTGCCGGGGCCCCAGGTGCTCATCTACGTTGTGCTCTGGGCTCTCATCCCGTCGGGGCCTTGAGAGGGAGCGCGATCGCCTAGTCGGGCCTGGCCCGCTCGGCCTGTTTGCGGAGGTTCCGCCCCTCGCGCACATCCGCGGCTCTCTTGTCCGCTGCTTTGTCGCTCCTGGTGGTGTCGCGAGGGGGTAGCTGCACTGTTTCCTCCGCGACGATGCCGCCCTGCAGTTGGCGGGTGCGCTCCAGTTCGGCGTCGAACTCTGCGCCGAACAGGAGCGCGTTGTTGGAGATCCAGAGCCACAGCAGGAACACGATGACGCCGCCGAGCGAGCCGTAGGTCTCGTTGTAGTTGCCGAAGTTGGCGATGTAGAAGCCGAACCCGGCGGAGGCGATGGCCCAGACCAGCAGGGCGACGAAGGCTCCGAGACTCATCCAGCGGAACTTCGGCTGGCGGATGTTCGGCGTCGCGTAGTAGAGGATCGCGAGCATGAGGATGGCGATGACGACGAGCACGGGCCACTTCGCGATGTTCCAGATCAGCAGAGCGGTTTCTCCGAGCCCGATGAGGTCGCCGAGTTGCTGCGCGAGGGGGCCGCTCAGCACGACTATCGCGGTGGCAATCACTGCGAGCACGACCGCCGTGACGGTCACGAGGAGCATTGTGGGGCGCAGTTTCCAGAACGGCCTGCCCTCGTCGATCTCGTAAATCCGGTTCATCCCCCGGCTGAACGCGGTGACGAAGGCGGATGCCGACCAGAGTGCGCCGAGCAGACCGACGACGAACGCGAGTCCCGCCCCCTGGGCGGTGGCGACGCTGGCGACGATCGTTTCGACGATCGTGAGGGAGTCCTGCGGCACGAGGCCCTGGAGCAACGCAAGCATGGCGGCGACTGTCGTCTCGGGGTCTCCGATGAGGCCGAGGAGCGAAACCAGCGCGAGCAGGCCGGGCGCAATGGCCAGCACGCCGAAGTAGGTGAGGCCGGCCGCGATGTCGGCGCAGTTGTCTTTGACGAATTCGCGGAAGGTCTTCTTGAGGAGGTACTTCCACGAGGGTTTGGTTATCTGGGTGGGGCTGTCCGGCTTTCTGTCGTCTTCCGGTGCGACAGAAGTTTGCGCACGTCGCGATGCGTCCTCGCCCAGGTCCCGGCTCACCGCTGACCTCAGCGGCGCTTGGTGCGTCGAGGCTTCAGCACGTAGTCGTAGTCCCGCGCGAGGTCGCGTCGACCGTAGCCGGGGTACTCATAGCGGACGTCGTTGTTTTTTCGGGAACTCCTGCTCTTCATGCGGATCGCCCACACGATGAGACCGCCGATCGCGCCGACAGCCGATCCCGCAACGGTGATGAACTCGACCGGGCGGTTGCGCCAGGCACGTTTGATCCGCTCGATGCGCGGACGGGGGTCGAGTCTGCGCTCGATCTCCTCAAGCGTGCGTTCGAGTTCGTCTCTTGTGCGATCGGCATCGAGCCTGAGTGCGTTGATGCCGGCATTGTCGGCGGGTTCAGGGCCCTGATCGGTCATCTGTTCGTCCCTTTCACGGCGCGGATGTCTGCCTTTACGCTGTCGATCGATTCTTCGGGAACCGGCGGTATTCCCTCTTTCAGTTTCTTCTGGCCCACGAACGCGAGGATGCCGGCGACCAGAAGCAGGGCAACGGCGACGATGAGTGCCGCGAGCCATCCGGGGACGACGAGCGACAGGGCGAGGATCGCCGATGCGATTATGGCGCCGAACGCGAAGAGCGCGAGGATGGCACCGCCAGCGACGAGCCCGGCCCCCACTCCCGCAGCTTTCGCCTTCGCGGTGAGTTCAGCCTGGGCAGCCCGGAGCTCGTCGCGAACGAGGCGTGACAACTGGGAGGGAAGCAGCTTGAACAGCGAGAACAGGCTTCTTCGGTCACCGTTCGATTGTCCGTTACGTTCGTGCCGTTCGTAGTCGCGCAGGGGGACAGCCGCGGGTCTACTGTTGGACATTCCCTGTTGCGCCTTCACCGGTCGGGGTTGCGAGTGTGGGCTCAGTCATCTCCGGCGTCATGTCCGTTGTTGTGGTCGTCGTCGTGCCCGTCGAGTCTGATCCGGACGTTCCCGAGTCGGAGCTTTCGGTACCCTTCGACATTTTTTCGCGACCCTTCTTCGCCGCCTGCGTTGCCTTCTCTCCGACGATGGGCAGTTTGTCTTTGGCGAAGTCCTGCGCCTCGTGCACTTTCTGCTGCACTCGCGGATCCTGCCAGAAGTCATTCGCCTGGGTCTTGAGCTTGTCGTACGCTTCGCGCCCGGAGCGGGTGCCGACTACGTAACCGATGGCGGCGCCCAAGGCGAACATGATCTTGCCCTGCATGGTAAAACTCCTTGTGGGAAATCGCGGATAAGGGAGACTCAATCCACGGTACCCCCGTCCGGGGGGTGCCAAGTGAGGGCTTGCATCCGCTCAGCATTCTGGTTAGGAGTGGGAGTGTGCATCCCCCCGTTCCGCTTCCTGACGGTCGGCACTTCGCGGTCACCTGGAGTATTGCCGACCATGTCGCTGGCCTGACGAGCGCCATGTTGCGCCGTTCGCGCGCGTTCGTTCGACTCGGGGGTGTGAGCGTCGACATTCTTTCGGTGGATGCCCGCCCCGACTACCCGGAGCTGGAACAGCGACTCCGCGAGCGCGGTGAGCTGATTGACGGGATGCGCCTCGTGAACGTGTGGGACTGGCTGAGGACCTATCGCCCACCCGAGGGTGAGGAGCCCGTCAGCGAGTGGAGTGGATTCCAGCCGCTCGACTCCGACAGTGATTGCACGTCGCGGTATCGGCACGGGGTGGAGCTCAGCCGGACGCGGTTCGCCGACGACGGCAGGACTGCCCAGCAGACCGACCACTACAGGCTCGACGGATCGCTCATGCTGACGGAACGCCGTTCGCGGCGGCGGTTGCGTCTTCCGGGTAGCGGGATCGTGCACCTCTGTGATGTGAGGGGTCGCCCTGCTCGCAGCTGGGGCGGTCTCTGGGCCTTTTACCACTTCTGGCTCGACGAACTTCGGCGCAGCGACCCCTCGTGGTTCATCGTCGATTCGAAGGCGGCGGCCAATTTCATGCTCAGCTACCGCCGTCGAAGCGCCATCGTTTCGCACGTGGTGCACAGTTCCCACCTGGCCGGCAGCGAGCGGCCCTTCGCGCCGCTCAGGAAGTCCCGTCGCATGGTGTTCGAGAACCTTCGGGACTTCGACTCCGTGGTGATTCTCACCAGGCGGCAGAGGGATGACGTGGTCGCGCTCCTCGGAGCCCAGCGAAACCTCGCTGTCATTCCGAACAGCACTGAGCTCGGCCCCCCGCCGTCCCTGATGAGGTCGCGGGGGCGTGGCGTCGTCATCGCTTCCCTCACCGCAGGCAAGCGGGTTGACCACGCCGCGAAAGCCGCGCTGGCGGCCGCGCGCGAATGCGACGGGATCACGCTGGACATCTACGGTGACGGACCGCGGCGCGCGGCCATCCAGCGGCTCGTGCAGAAATGGGATGGCGAGAGTGTTGTGCGCTTTCACGGATACCGGGCGGATGCCCGCACGCGGCTGCGCGAAGCCTCCTTCCTTGTCCTGACTTCGCAGTGGGAGGGCTTCTCGCTGGCGATCCTGGAGAGTCTGGCAGCGGGATGCATTCCCATCGCATACGACGTGCCGTACGGTCCCGGCGACCTGATCCGCCACGGTGAGAACGGCTTCCTGGTTGAGTCCGGTGACCAGGGCGGGCTCTTGGCGGTGATGCTTGCGCTGCAGCAGCTCTCCGATGAGAAGGTCGAGATCATTCGCCAGAACGCTCGTGAAACCGCGAAACGCTACTCGGACGATGCAGTGACCGCGCTGTGGGCCGCGGAGCTTCGGGTGGCCGCGCATCGCAGGCGTTTCCCCCCTCTCGTCGCCGGGCGCGCGCGAGTCGCCCTGCAGTCCGTGCGGACCGTCGCGGGCCACGATTGACGACGCTTGTAAGGCGAGGGGGCTGAACTGTAAACCCCTGCCGCGTCGCCGCCGCGCGCGGATACCGTGAAATGTGGACTTTCCCCGAATCCCCTTTCCTGAGGGCCGCCACTACGCCGTCACGTGGGGAATCCCCGACAACTATGGCGGCATGACGAACGCGCTGCTGCACCGCTCGCGAGCGTTCGTTCGTCTCGGTGGCATCACTGTCGACATCCTCACGGTGGATGCTCGCCCCGATTACCCGGAACTCAGTGAGCGGATGCTCGACAACGGCGAACTCGTCCCGGGGATGCGCATCGTCAACGTCTGGGACTGGCTTCGCGAGTATCACCTTCCTGCCAGGGCCCCGGGCAGGTACAGCCCCGGCAGGCACGTCTTCACACCGCTGCGATTCGATCGGGCGCTGCATTCCCGCTTTCGGGGCGAGATCGAACTGAGCCGCACCCGATACTCCGACGACGGAACGACTGCCCTGCAGACCGACCACTACCGGCTCGATGGCTCCCTCATGCTGAGCGACCGCAGGGACTGCCGCACGCGCGGCGTGCCGGGCGGGGTCTCGGTCGTGCTGTGCGACGAGCATGGCCAGCCTTTGCGATCCTGGGGCGGAACCTGGGCGTTCTACCGGTACTGGCTCGATCGAATGAGGGGCGGTGTGCGCTCATACCTGATCGTCGATTCGAAGGTTTCGGCGAGGCTCATGCGCAGCTACCGACGCAAGCAGGCCGTTGTCGTGCATATGGTGCATGGCTCGCACCTCGCCGGGAGCGGGGATGCGCTGCGTGAATCCCGGCGGGAGGTGTTTGAGAATCTCAACGACTTCGATTCGATTGTGTTTCTCACTTCTGCGCAGCGCAATGACGCGCTCGAGCGGTTCGGTCGGCACCCTCACTTCGCTGTCATCCCCAACAGCAGGGATATCGCTCCGCCGGCGCCGGTGGAGCGTCCCCGCGGCAGGGGGGTGGTTCTGGCGGCCCTCACGACCATCAAGCGAGTCGATCATGCGGTTCTGGCGGCCATCGAAGCGAACCGCCACGTGCACACCGTCTCACTCGATGTGTATGGCGAGGGTGACCAGCGACCGAAGATCGAGCAGATCCTCCGGGGGAGCGACAATCCGGGAGCGGTTCGGCTGCAGGGATATCGGGCGGACGCGCGCGAGCAACTGGGGGAGGCATCTTTCCTGCTTCTCACGAGCCGGTCGGAGGGCTTTCCCCTGGTGATTCTCGAGAGCATGGCGGCGGGCTGCATTCCCATCGTCTATGACATCCCGTTCGGCCCCGGCGAGGCAATCGAGCACGGTGTCAACGGCTACCTCATCGAGGCGGGAGATCACGCCGGCGTCGCGCGTGCCATTCTCGAGCTCCAGTCGATGCCAGCCGATCAGCTGGCGGCGATGCGTCTCAGCGCGAGGCATACCGCCGAGCGTTTCTCCGACGAGCGGGTGACTTCCCTGTGGGCGCAGGAGCTCGCGAAGGCAGCGCGGCGCAGGGCGCAGCGCCCGCGGTTCGCCGAGAGTGCGCGGGCGGTGCTCGGTGCGGGCAAGCGCATGATCTCGGTCTGAGCGGTTGAACTACAGCCAGCCCCTGCTCTTGAAGGCGAGGTACAGGCCGACGCTGAGGCTCAGCATGAGCCCCAGTGCCAGGGGATAGCCCCCGGTCCAGTCGAGTTCGGGCATATGGCGGAAGTTCATGCCGTACACGGTGCCGATCAGGGTTGGCGCGAACAGGATGGCGGCCCAGGACGAGACTCGCTTGACCTGCTCGCCCTGGTTGAGGCTCGACTCCGTAAGCGTGCGCATGGCGGTGTTCTGGCGCTGGGCGATGAGAGTGGAATTCACGACGAGAGCGTTCTGCAGGAGGCTGCGGAAACCCTCGACCCGTTCGACGATTCGAATGACGTGGTCTTCCACGTCGCGAAGGTGCCTGCGGATCTCGAGGGCGCTTGTGTCGGTCTCATCCACCCGGTCCCTCAGCGCGGCGAGCATTCCAATCAAGGGTTGGGTGGCGCGTTGGAAGGCGGTGACTTCCCGCGACAGCCGATAGATGCGACGGGAGACCGATCCGTCGTCCTCACCGAAGAGCAGGTCCTCGATCTCGTCGATGTCCTGCTGGAGTCCGGTCACTACCGGCAGGTACTCGTCAACGATCTGGTCGATCACGGCGTACAACACGGCATGGGGCCCTCGTGCGAGGAGTTCGGGGTTGGATTCCAGCCGTTTGCGCACGCGACCGAGGTCTGGCGACTCGGCGAGGCGGATCGTGACCACGAAGTTGGCGCCCACAAACAGGTGCACCTCGCCGAATTCGACCTCCTCAGAGGC
Source organism: uncultured Actinomycetota bacterium (assembly GCA_963848065.1). Classification (GTDB taxonomy): domain Bacteria; phylum Actinomycetota; class Actinomycetes; order Actinomycetales; family Microbacteriaceae; genus CAWKBZ01. The sequence goes on from CAWKBZ010000002.1 coordinate 1,598,440, forward strand.
ATCGAGGTAGCGTGCGGGGCGCAGCACGACGAACAGGGTCTGCCCGTACCGCTCGAGCTTGGGGCGCTGGTGGCCCGCGAGTGCATCGTCGACGGCGAGGTGATGCAACTCGAATTCGGCGGCGACGAGGTTGACTTCTTCACGCGTCGGCCGATACATCCCTATCCACGCCATTCCCTGGCGCTCGTGCAGCAGTTCGAGGGTCTCATCCACGCTGGGCGGATTGGCTGTACGAACGCCGTCAACGTACAGGGCATTGTCAACGATGGGCATGGGCACAGTCTGTCGCAGTCGAGCCGCGACCGGTATGCCTGCCCGCCTAGTGGGAGACTTGGAGGGTGCCCAACCCCGCCGCCACGCCGTCGCCCAGTCCGCGGGATATCCGCCGCTGGCGCAGGTTTCTGGCAGACGAGCGCGCCGAAGCCGCCGTGTATCGCGACCTGGCGGCACGGCGCACGGGGGAGGAACGCGAAATCCTGCTCGCGCTCGCCGAGGCCGAGGGCAGACATGAGGCGCACTGGCTGGCCCTGCTCGGTGACCGGGTGGGTCGTCCGCGGCACGGCGACCTGCGCACGCGCATGCTCGGCTTCCTTGCCCGCCGTTTCGGCAGCGTGTTCGTTCTCGCCCTCGCCCAGCGCGCGGAGTCGCGGTCACCATACGACACCGACCTGGATGCTACGCAAGCCATGGCGGCGGATGAACGGGTTCACGAGGAGGTCGTGCGCGCCCTCGCGGCACGGGGCAGGTCCCGCCTCAGCGGCTCATTCCGCGCCGCCGTCTTCGGAGCGAACGACGGACTCGTGAGCAACCTCGCCCTTGTTCTCGGTGTCGCCGCCGCCGGGGTCAGCCCCCAGGTCGTACTGCTGACCGGGATCGCCGGCCTGCTCGCCGGCGCGCTGTCGATGGCGGCAGGAGAGTACGTGTCGGTGCGTTCGCAGCGTGAACTGCTTGAGGCATCCACTCCGGGCAACTCGGCGCAGGGCAGCCTGCACCACCTCGATGTCAACGCGAACGAACTCGCCCTTGTCTATCGGGCGCGGGGAATGGATGCCGACGCTGCGCGCGAGCGGGCCGCGCAGGTACTGGCTTCGGTCGATTCCGACGAGGTGCCGCCCGCCGGTCCCGTCGCCGACGAACATGAGACGGTGGGCACGGGGCTGCGCGCCGCCGTCGCCAGTTTCTTCTTCTTCGCCTCCGGCGCGGTTGTCGCGGTGATCCCATACCTGCTCGGGCTCGACGGCTTCTCCGCGATGATCACGGCCGCAGTGCTCGTCGGCATCGCGCTCGTGATCACCGGATCGATCGTCGGCCTGCTGTCGGGTGCTTCCCCGCTGCGCCGGGCGCTGCGGCAGCTCGCGATCGGCTACGGCGCTGCGGCAGTGACCTTCCTGCTCGGCCTGCTTTTCGGCGTGGTGGCGGCGTGATGCCGACGCCGGTCCAGACACTGCGCAGCTACCTGCTGGGGGCGTTCTCCGGTTCCCCGGACGGGGCACCCGACTGGGTGGTCGCCTTCCAGGAGGGCGATGACGATGGCTTCTTCGGCGAGGGTTCGGCCGTGTGGGCGGTGCACGGGGCGCCGCCTGTGCTCATCGCGGGCATCCGCGCCCTGCTCATGCAGACCCTGCACCCGGGAGCGATGGCCGGAGTTCACGACTGGTCGCGCTTTCGCGAAGATCCCCTCGGGCGACTCGCGGGAACAGTGCGCTGGGTCATGACGACGACGTTCTCCGATCGGCACGGCGCTCGCCGCGGCTCCCGCTATGTTGCGCACCTGCACGAGCGTGTGACGGGCACCTACCGCGATGGTGACGGAAACGAGGTGCCGTACTCCGCCGGAGACGCCGAACTCCTGCGGTGGGTGCACCTCGTGTTCGCGGAGTCCTTCCTCAGCTGCCACCAGGTCTGGGCGGGGAGTATCCCCGGTGGCGCTGACCGGTACGTCGAGGAGTGGGCGATCGCTGCTGAGCTGATGGATGTCGCGGACCCCCCTCGATCGGAGCGGGAGTTGCGCCAGCAGCTCGCCGATTTCCGTCCCCGTCTGCTCAGCAACGACAGGGTCGCCGAGACGCTGCGCTTCATCCGCCGTCCGCCGCTACGGCGCTCAGTCATGCCCGGTTACCGGATACTCTTCGCCGGCGCGGTTGCCTCGCTCGAGCCGGAGTACCGGCGGATGCTCGGCCTCCGGCGACCATGGTGGCCGGCGAAGACCGCGGCGGCGGTGGCGCTGCGAGTGCTCAGGCTGGTGCTCGGGCGTCCTTCAACCAGCGAGAAATTTGCACGCAGGCGCATCGCACGACTGGCAGGAAGCGGGGGGCTGGCATGAGCAATATCGACGCTGTCGTTGTGGGGTCGGGGCCGAATGGTCTCGCCGCGGCGGTCATTCTCGCCCGCGCCGGGCTGTCGGTCACAGTCTTCGAACGCGAGAGCACGATCGGCGGTGGGGCGAGAACAGAGGAGCTGACCCTTCCCGGGTTCCTCCACGACGTCTGCTCGGGGGTGCACCCCATGGCGTTGGCCTCGCCATTCTTCCGTGCTTTCGGCCTGGCCGAACGCATCGACCTCATTGTGCCGGAGCTCTCATACGCCCAGCCCATCGAGCCGGGCCGGTCGGCCCTCGCCTGGCGGGATCTCGACCGAACTGCGGAGGGGCTCGGTGTTGATGGTCCGGCCTGGCGACGACTGCTTGGCCCGCTCTCACGGCGGGCGGATGCGCTCGCCGAACTGACCAGTTCGACGATGTTCCGTGTGCCGCGGCATCCACTTCTCCTCGCCGGCTTCGGGCTGCGCACGATAGAGCAGGGCTTTTCGTCATGGAACGCGCGATTCCGTGAGGACGACGCGCCCGCCCTGTTGACAGGTGTCATCGCGCACGCCATCCGCCCGCTGCCGGGGATGTCTGCGGCAGCGGCCGGTCTTGTGCTGGCCGCCCACGCCCATGCCGCCGGCTGGGCGATTCCGCGGGGCGGCAGCGGGTCCATCGTCACGGCGCTTGCCGATGATCTTCGTGCGCATGGCGGAACCATTGTCACCGATACGCCGATTGGCGCGCTCGCCGAACTGCCTCCGGCCAAAGCGGTGCTTCTGGACACCACACCGCGGGCCTTCCTGGAGATCGCCGGTGCTGCCGTGCCGAGCCGGTACGCGCGCACACTGCGGAGCTTCCGCTACGGCAACGCGGTCGCGAAGGTCGACTTCGCCCTGTCGGGCCCGGTGCCATGGGTGGATGCGCGACTGTCCGACGCAGGCACGCTGCACCTTGGCGGCACCCGAGCGCAGCTGGCAGCGGCGGAACGGGATGTGGCGGCGGGGCGGCTCGGCGAAAGGCCGTATGTGATGGTGTCGCAACCGAGCCAGTTCGACGACTCCCGGGCTCCGGGCGGCAATCACACGCTGTGGACATACACGCATGTTCCGGCTGGTTCACGCGACGACCGGCGTGATTCCGTCATCGAGAGCATCGAGCGTTTCGCACCGGGGTTCCGCGACCTGATCCTGGCTACCTCAAGCCGCACCGCGCACGACCTCGAGCTTCACAACCCGAACTACATCGGCGGGGACATCGCTGCCGGCGATGTCGGTCTCGTGCAACTGCTGAAACGGCCGACCATGGGTGAGCCGTGGCGAACCCCGGTTCCCGGTGTCTACCTGTGCTCGTCGTCGACGCCACCGGGGCCGGGTGTACACGGCCTTGGCGGATGGAACGCGGCGCGCAGTGCGCTGAAGCATGAGTTCGGCATCACCGAACTGCCGGAGTTGTCGCCGCGCTAGATTTTGCTCTTCGGGGCGTCCGAATTTCCCTGCGGTTCGTTCATGAACTGCATTCCCTGCGCGGAATTGGCTGACAGGGTGAGCAACTCGAGCCATTCGCGATTGATGGTCGGAGGCTTGCTGCCGTAGTACTTGAAGTAGAGGGGGATTGCTGCGTCAATCCAGATGCTGCTGCGGCCGTCGCCGACGCTCGGGTCGTCCTTCCAGGAGAAGAAGAAGCTCTCGCGACGCCTCAGCTTCGCGCCAATCACCAGCTGCAAGTGCGCCATGTCCCGGTCATCGAACACAATTTCGATTCCCGAGTCGCCGTAAAGTATCTTGCCCACAGGACTCCGATCCGTTTCGTACCCAAGTCAGCGGATAACGCGTCTATAGGAAGACTAACCGTCGGGAGCGCTCTTTTCCATGTTGCGGCCGCATTGCGGCAAAAATTGAGACTACCTCTCGACGTCGCCCCGCCACGCACCCGTCGGAGCTTCGGGTGAATTCTCAATGAACTCCTTGAAGTTCTTGAGGTCGTTCTTCACTGCCCTGTCGTCGAAACCGAGCAGGGACCCGGCCTTCTCGGCCACCCCTTCGGGCTCCCAGTCCAGTTGCACGGTGACGCGCGATGTGGTGTCGCTCAGCTTGTGGAAGGTCACGACCCCTGCGTGCTTCGTTTCGCCACCCACGGTGGTCCAGGCCACCCTTTCGTCGGGATGTTGCTCGGTGATCTCGGCGTCGAACTCACGCTCCACACCGGCCACCGTGACCTTCCAGTGCGTCAGGGTGTCGTCGATCTGCTGGATCTCGTCGACATAGCTGAGGAACTGGGGAAACGACTCGAACTGCGTCCACTGGTTGTATGCGGTAGTCACGTCGACATCCACATCGATGCTGTCCATCACCTGAGCCATGATTCTCGTCTCCTTGTTTGCGCACGCGGGCATTACCGTCGTGCCCCATCGCTTCAGTGTCACACCCCTTCTGCAGCCCGTCTCGGGGTTGCCTGAGCGGTGCCGCGGTGTTATCCGGCTACTGTGTGACCCATGCAGATGCCGCTGGCGGACGTGATCGGGGTGCTCGAATCCCTGATCTCCATCGACTCGATCAACAGCGACCTCATCCCCGGTGCTGCGGGCGAAGCGGCGGTCGCCGCATGGTGTGGCGAGTGGCTCGCGGCACAGGGCTTCGAGGTGCAACTTCTCGAGCGCACCGCCGGTCATCCCTCGGTCGTTGCCATCGCCCGCGGTTCGGGCGGTGGGCCTTCCCTGATGCTCAACGGCCACCTCGACACGGTCGGCGTCGACGGCTACCGCGGGGCGCCCATGAAGGCGCGGATCGAGAACGGTCGGATCTTCGGCCGCGGGGCCTTTGACATGAAGAGTGGGGTCGCCGCGATCCTTGTCGCCGCGGCGGACGCGGTGTCAGCCTCTCTCGCGGGCGATGTGCTGGTCACCCTCGTCGCCGATGAGGAGTTCGGCAGCCGGGGAACCGAGGATGTGCTCTCGCGCTACCGCGCTGATGCGGCCATCGTGGTTGAGCCGACGAATCTCTTCCTGGCCCTCGCCCATCGTGGATTCGCGTGGTTCGAAGTCGAGTTCACCGGCCTAGCGGCCCACGGCTCCATGCCGGAGCAGGGAGTGGATGCTGTCGCTGCCGCGTTCCGGTTCGGTCGAGCCGTCGATGAGTTGCGAGAGCGCCTGGAGAGCCAGCCGGCTCATCCACTCCTGGGTCACGGTGCCGTTCGGGTGTCAACGATTTCCGGTGGCAGCGACCCCGCGACCGTGGCCGCCAGTTGCCTCCTCTCGGTCGAGAGACGCACCCTTCCGGGCGAGTTTCCGGAGAGAATCGAGGATGAACTTCGCGACCTCCTCGTGCACTCTGTCGGCTCGATTCCGGGGTTGAGATTCGAGTTGCGGCGACTGGTCGCGCGTGCCGCGTTCGAGACGGATGCGGCCTCGCCCATCGTCGTCGCGGTAGCGGAGGCCGTGGCTGCTGTTACCGGCTCAATGGCGCGGGTGCGCGGCGAGCCGTTCTGGACTGACGCCGGCCTCATTGCGGAGGCGGGCATCCCGTGCCTCGTCTTCGGGGTGGATGGCGGCGGTGCCCACGCCGATGAGGAGTGGGCCGAGATCGAGTCGGTGCACCAGGTGACAGCGGTTCTGGCGCAGACGATCAGGCGGTTCTGCGGATCGGGCGCCTGAGCTGCCCGGGGCCCACCCCATCCCCCGACGGCGCGGGGTTTCGTTGTCCGCGCGGAGGTTCTAACCTCCGCGGCGATGACAAACCTCAGCGCCGTTGGCGAAGAGACCCTCCACCGCGCTAGCTGAACCGCACCATCTGAACTGCCTTCTCGAACGAGAGGGACTGTCCGACTTCGACGGCGTGGCTCAGTACATCGCCACTCAGGGCGACATACACGTTGCCAGCCTTGTGAACGAAGCCGAGGGTGTCGGTGTCCGTCATCACGCTGTACACGTCATCAGTGACGAGAGCGATGCTGGGGTGACGCTGGGAGTTGCGGGACTGGGGCGAGAGCAAGACCATGATTGTGTCCTTTCCGACATGAGACGCGGACCGAAAGAGCCGAAAGATGGCCAGAACCCCGCAGTCCCCCGTTCGGGGGTGCCCCCATTGAAACAGCGGAACCGGCAGAATTCCTCCCCTTGACTTCACAGCCGAAATGGGCGTCGCGGACCTCCGCTTGGGGGCGCGCCGCTTGCTGGTCTCGTTGCCCGCTGCGTATCCGCTGAGGAGGAGGCTTTTGCGATTGGCGCACTGGGGAGGAGGGCAGCAGCAGCATCCGCTACTTGTCCTCCTCTGTGCGCGACGAAAACCGCTGAAGGCGCCGGAAACCCGTCTGCGCAGCGGAAAACCGGAACAGGGACGACGTCGGGACGCAGGAGGGGCTCAGTCGTCGCTGAAAACCGCGGCGGAACGAGCCGGGATGACGACCCTTCCCCCGGTGACCTCCGTCCCCGGCTGTGTCGCAAGCAGGACGGTCGTGATTGCACGGGACGGCAGCGCGAGATCGGTGTCCGTGAAGTTCACGATGATGCTCACGCCACCTCGCTCGAGCCGGAACCACCCGTCCTCATCGCTGAAGTCCGCGGCGAGCAGGGCGAATCGCGGATCGGTGAGCTCCAGGCGCGCGGCACGGAGCGCAGCGAGTTCGCGGTACAGCGCGAGCAGGCGCGCATGGTCGCCCGACTCCGTCTCCTGCCAGTCGAGTTTCGAGCGCTGGAAGGTCTCCGGGTCCTGCGGGTCGGGCACAACCTCGGCATCCCACCCCATCCGCTCGAACTCGGTGATCCTGCCCTCGGCGGTAGCCCTGCCGAGCTCGGGTTCGGGATGCGAGGTGAAGAACTGCCAGGGAGTGGATGCTCCCCACTCCTCGCCCATGAACAGCATGGGGGTGAAGGGCGAAGTGAGGTTGAGCACTGCGGCGATCGCCAGCCGGTCGTAGTCGAGCGACGCCGACAGCCGGTCGCCGGTGGCGCGATTGCCCACCTGGTCGTGGTCCTGGATGAACGTCACGAGCCGCCATGTCGGAACGTGCGCGTCGATGGGCCTGCCGTGCTTCCTGCCGCGGAATGACGACCAGGTGCCGTCATGGAAGAAGCCCCTGGTGGATGTCTTCACGAGTGCCGCGAGCGAAGCGAAGTCCGCGTAGTACCCGGCTGTCTCTCCCGTCAGTGCCACGTGCATCGCGTGGTGGTGATCGTCGCTCCACTGGGCGGTGAGGCCATAGCCTCCCGCTTCCCTCGGCATGATGAGCTTCGGCTCGTTCATGTCGGACTCCGCGATGAGGGTGAGCGGTCGCCCGAGGTGGGCGCTGAGGGCATCCGTTTCCTCAGCCAGCTCCTGCAGCAGGTGCTTCTCGCTCTCGTCGACGAGGGCGTGCACGGCATCGAGCCGCAAGCCGTCGACGTGGTAATCGCGCAGCCACATGGCCGCGTTGTCGAGGATGAAGCGACGAACAACGGGTTCGGCGAGGTTCACTGCGGCACCCCAGGTATTGGCGCTGTCGTCGCGAAGATACGGGCCATAACGCGGCAGGTAATTTCCGCTCGCGCCGAGATGGTTGTGGACGACATCCTGGATGACGGCGAGCCCGCGCTCATGGCACGCGTCGACGAAGCGCTGGTAGGCGGGTGGTCCGCCGTATGCCTCGTGCACTGTGTACCAGAGCACGCCGTCGTAGCCCCAGTTGTGCGTGCCGTTGAATCCGTTCACCGGAAGCACTTCGACGAAATCGACCCCGATCTCGACGAGGTGATCGAGCCGTTCGATCGCCGAATCGAGGGTCCCCGTCGGGGTGAACGTGCCGATGTGCAGTTCGTAGATGAGTCCGCCAGCGAGCTGCCGTCCGGTCCACTGCTCGTCCTGCCACTCGTGCTCGCCGGCGTCGAACACCTGGCTCAGATCGTGCACACCGCGGGGCTGTCGCCGGGAGCGCGGATCGGGCAGCGGAGTGGCCTCGTCGTCGAGCAGGAAGCCGTACCCGGTTCCCGCGGGCATGGACGTCGATGTTCTCCACCAGCCTCCGGCGCTGGGTTCGAGCGGTGACTCCTCGTCGCCCACCCGAATCCGCACGCGCTTCGCGTTGGGTGCCCAGACCGATGCGATCACGTCGTCACCGGCGCGAGGAGCGCGACAGGGTATTTCGAGAGCACTTCGGCGAGCGGAAGAATTCCTCCCTCGAAACGGCTTCCGGTGAGTTCGTCGACGACGGGCCTGCCCGGCAGGATGACGACAGTGTCCCCCCATCCGCCCCGTGCCTCGAGGGTGACCGGAAGTCGCGTCGCCGACGGTGACGGCACCACCGCGGTCGAAGGCGACGGCGTGCAGTGCGGCTTCACCGAGGGCGGGCAGGGGAGCGTATCGAGTGAACAGTTCGGGTCGATCCCGGCGCAGGCGCAGTGCGCGAGTGGTGACGAGCAGTTTCGCTGCACCCGTTTCATCGATGGCAGGCAGGGCTCCGGCATCCACCTCCGCGAGGTACCGTCGGCGCACCTCGAAGTCGACCTCGCGCCGGTTGTCCGGGTCGACAAGACTCATTTCCCAGAGCTCACTGCCCTGGTAGAGATCCGGCACCCCCGGCGCGGTCAACTGGATGAGCTTCGCCGTGAGCGAGTTGCACCAGCCGGGGCCGGAGATTCGGGAGACGAAATCGCCGAGGATCGCCGCGACTGCCTCATCGTCGAAAACGCTGTCGACGAGGGCGTGCAGTCGCCTTTCGAACTCGGAGTCCGGGTCGCTCCAGCTGGTGGAGTTGCCCGCCTCGCGTGCCGCTTTCTCGGCGTAGTTGTGCAGACGTTCGCGCGAGGCCGGCCACGCCCCGACGATCGACTCCCACAGCAGGTTCTCGAGCGGCCCGTCGCCGAGGCTCACGTGAGCGCCCAGGTTTCTCACCACCTGCTCCCACTCGGCGGCGAGTTCGGCCAGCACGCTGATGCGCGCCCGCGTGTCTTCACCGCGCTTGGTGTCGTGGGTCGACAGCGTCGTGAGTGATGCGGGAAAGCTCGCCTGCCGCACCATCTGGCGCCGGTGGAATTCGGCGACATCGATGCTGAACTCTGCCGGGTCTGCGCCGACCTCGGTGAGCGATGACAGCCGCGTGTATCGATAGAACGCCGTGTCTTCGACCCCCTTCGCCATGACCATGCCGGAGGTCTGCTGGAAGCGGATGGCGACCGGTTGCTGCGGGTCGGCAAGCAGCGGCAGAAGCGATTCGATGGCGGAGGTGAGCTCCGGACGGTGCCGTTGTGCGGTGGCCGCTGCGACCCGAAGGTGACCTTCGCCGACGGGAAGGTAGGAGCGGTAGACAGGGAAGCAGGCGAGCAACTCCGCGATCGCGTCATCCGCGAGGTCGATGGGGTGCGGAAGCAGCCGCTCGAGTCGCAGCACTTCGGAGCGCAGTATCGTGTCGGCCACACGACGCTTGGTTGAGCGGATGAGCGTGTGCCAGTCGATCGGTTGCGCGCGACCGCGCAGCCGTGTGTCGAGGGCGTCGAGCGCGTCACGACCGGCGGGGTCGACGAGAACCCGATCGATGTCGGCGAGCGCGTCGTAGCCCGTCGTTCCCGCTGTCGCCCAGAATGCCGGCAGCTGTTCGCCGCTCTCCAGGATCTTCTCGACCAGCACATGGGTGTTGTCGGTCGCGGCCGCGAGGGCGTCGAGGTAGCCACCAGGGTCAGCGAGACCGTCCGGATGGTCGACCCGCAGTCCGTCGGCGATGCCCTCGCGCACCCAGCGCACGATTTCGGCGTGGGTTTCCTCGAAAACCCACGGCACCTCAACCCGTACCCCGGCGAGGGTGTTGACGGCGAAGAATCGCCGATAGTTGAGTTCGTCGTCGGCACGGCGCCAGTGGATGAGCTCGTAGTGCTGGCGCGAATGCACGATGTCGGCGTCCGCGTCGTCGTCGGCGGTTCCCGGCGCGAGCGGGAAGCGGTGGTCGAAATACTGCAGTTCGCCGTCCTGAATCCTCAACTCGCCCGCAGCGGCGGCCTCAGCGGTCGTGCCGGCAAGCACGGGGACGCGCAGCCGTCCAGCCCCGAATTCCCAGTCGATGTCGAACGCTTCGGCGTAGTGCGACTCCTGCCCGTGCTGGAGCACATCCCACCACCACGCGTTCTCGGAGGCATCCGCCACGCCGACATGGTTGGGAACGATGTCGATGAGCATGCCAAGCCCATGGCTTTTCGCCGCCAGGGCGAGGCGATCGAGTCCCTCGCGCCCGCCTCGCACCGGGTCGACTCTCGTGACATCGACCACGTCGTAGCCGTGATCGGAGTCCTTTGCCGCTGTGAGGAGAGGCGAAAGATAGAGCCAGTCGATGCCGAGACCGCTCAGGTAATCGGTTATGCCAGCGCAGGCATCCAGGTCGAACGAGCGCCGGACCTGCAGGCGATAGGTTGAAACGGGAACGCTCATGCCAGCGCGGGTCTCGCGGCCGATGCTTCGTCGGCTTGCGAGCCAGCAAGTACGGCGAGGGATGCCGCAACGGAGTGGTCCACTTCGACGACCGGTTCGTCGTGCCGGCGAAGCACGACGAGCGATTTCGAGTCGATCGCCAACACGCTTCCGGAGTGGCGGTCGCCGCTGTCCGCCAGCTCACCCGCGGTGTCGATCACCACTTCCCATTTGTCTGCATACTCCGCCGGCGGCAGCACGAACTCCATTTCGTGGTCGTGCGCGTTGAACAGGATGAGGAAGTGCTTGTCGAGAATTCGCTCTCCGCGGGAACTTCTGCCGGGGATGCCATCACCGTTGAGGAACATGCCGACCGCCCGGCCGAAGGGGGAGTCCCAGTCCTCCGGTTCCATGGTCGAGCCGTCCGGTCTGAGCCACACGATGTCGGGTATTCGTTCGCCCGATCGCCTGCGGACCGGGCGCCCGTCGAAGAAGTTCCGCCGGCGGAAGGTGGGATGCTCCTTCCGCAGCCTGCACAGCGCTGCGGTGAATTCGATGAGCGGCGCATCCGCTGTGTCCCAGTGCACCCACGTGAGTTCCGAATCGTGTGCGTACGTGTTGTTGTTGCCCTGCTGGGTGCGGCCGAGTTCGTCGCCGTGCAGCAGCATGGGAACCCCCTGCGACAGCATGAGTGTTGCGAGGAAGTTGCGCTGCTGCCGCGCGCGCAATGCGAGCACCTGCGGGTCATCCGTCGGTCCTTCAACACCGAAGTTGTACGAGCGGTTGTGAGACTCGCCGTCGCGCGTTGTTCTCGCCATTGGCATCGTTGTGCTTCTCGTTGTACGACACAAGGTCGCGGAGGGTGAAGCCGTCGTGCGCGGTGACGAAATTGATGGATGCGAATGGTCGCCGACCGGAGTGCTCGTACAGGTCAGCGGAACCCGTGATGCGGGAGGCGAACTCGCCGAGTGTCGCGGGCTCGCCCCGCCAGAAGTCCCGCACGGTATCGCGGTACTTCCCGTTCCATTCGGTCCACTGGGCAGGGAAGTTGCCGACCTGGTATCCGCCGGGGCCGACATCCCACGGTTCGGCGATGAGCTTCACCTGGGAGACGACCGGGTCCTGCTGCACGAGCTCGAAGAAGGTCGCGAGGCGTTCCACATCGTAGAACTCGCGCGCGAGCGCAGCGGCGAGGTCGAAGCGGAAACCGTCGACGTGCATCTCGGTCACCCAGTACCGCAGCGAGTCCATGATGAGTTGGAGCGAGTGCGGGTGTCGCACGTTCAGCGTGTTGCCCGTGCCTGTGTAGTCCATGTAGTACCGCGGGTCGTCCTCGACCAGCCGGTAGTAGGCGGCGTTGTCGATTCCCTTGAACGACAGTGTCGGCCCCAGATGATTGCCTTCTGCCGTGTGGTTGTAGACGACATCGAGAATCACTTCGATCCCGGCGGTGTGCAGCGCTCGCACCATTCCCTTGAACTCCTGCACCTGCTGGCCGAGCTCGCTCGAGGCGTACAGGGCGTGCGGTGCGAGGAATCCGATCGTGTTGTATCCCCAGTAGTTCGAAAGTCCGCGCTCCTGAAGGATGCTGTCGTTCACGAACTGGTGCACCGGCATGAGTTCGATCGCGGTGATGCCCAGCTTCTGCAGATGCTCGATGGTGGCCGGATGGCCGATGCCGCTGTATGTGCCGCGCATCGACTCGGGTATTGCGGGGTTGAGCTGGGTCAGTCCCTTGACGTGAGCCTCATAGATGACGCTTTCGGAGTAGGGAATATTCGGATGCCGGTCACCCGCCCAGTCGAAGAACGGGTTCACCACGACCCCGACGATCATGTGTTTGGCGGAATCGTCGTCGTTGCGGGAGTCGGGGTCGCCGAAATTGTATGAGAACAGCGACTGGTCCCAGTCGATGGCGCCCCACGTCGCTTTCGCGTATGGATCGAGCAGGAGTTTGTTGGGATTCGCCCGCTGCCCGGTGTGCGGATCGTAGCTCCCGTGAACCCGGTAGCCGTATCGTTGCCCGGGCTGGATGGTGGGAAGGTAGGCATGCCACACGTAGGCATCCACTTCGACCAGTTCCACGCGCGTCTCGCCCCCGCGATCGCCGAACAGGCACAGTTCGACGCGTTCGGCGGCCTCGCTGAACAGTGCGAAATTGGTGCCGTTGCCGTCGAAAGTCGCGCCGAGAGGGTAGGGCGAGCCGGGCCAGGTGTGCATGTAATCCTTCGGTTGAACTCTTTCCACCGTACCCTTGGGCCTCCGGGGCGCCACGTTTCGTACACATTCGGCGGGGGGCTTGGTCAGTTGCGGCGCTCGCCACTATGGTGAAGGCAATGTCGAGCCAGCTGCCAACCGTCTCGATCGTCATTCCCGCGTTCAACGAGGAAGCGACGATCGGCCCCTGCGTGCGCGCCGCGCTCAACCAGACCGTTGACGCGCTTGAGGTCATCGTCGTGGACAACCGGTCCACCGATTCGACCGGTGCCATCGTGCAGGCGCTCCAGACCCAGTTTCCGGATGCTCCGCTGCGCTACGTCAAACAGGATCTGGTGCAGGGGCTCGTTCCGACCCGCAACCTTGGCCTCGACACCGCGCGGGGGGACGCGATCGGCCGTATCGACGCGGACACCATCGTGTCGGAGACGTGGGTACAGGAGGTGCAGCGTGCCTTCGTCGATGCGGAGGTCGCCGCGACAACCGGTCCGGTCGCGTACTACGACATGCCGCTGCAACGCTGGGGGCTCAAGGCCGACAACACCGTGCGGCGCGTCATGCTCAAGCTCGCCCGCAACTACCACTTCGTGTTCGGCAGCAACATGGCCGTGCGGTCGACCGCCTGGCAGCAGATCCGTGAGGAGGTGTGTCTCGACGAGGATGACGAACTGCACGAGGACATCGACATCAGTGTGCACTTGCACAACAACGGGCTGCGCGTGAAGTACGTACCGACCATGGTCGCGGGTATGAGTGCGCGCCGGATAGATGATTCGCCGCGCGACTACCTGTACTACGTCACGCGCTTCGAGCGTACCTACCAGCGGCACGGTGTGTGGGAGCCGGGACTCAGGGCACCGATGTGGCTTTTCCTCCTGCTCTACCCCGCGCTCAAGATCATGCGCAAGGAGATGGCACGGCGCACCCCGACCGCAGAGGCGCCTTCAGCCGGATAGCCTGAGTGGATGCAGGCACCCCCCGAGACGATCATCGACAACGACGCCCCGTGGGTCGCCAGGCAGATCGAGGAGTACCGCGCGACGAACGGCGAGAAGCCCGTGTTCCGTTACGGATCGCCTTTGCTTCTCGTCACGACGCAGGGACGCAAGTCTGGGCGGTGGCGCCGCACCTGTCTCATCTACGGCCCTCACGATGGCACCTACCTGATCGTGGCGTCCATCGGGGGCGCGCCGAAGCATCCGTCGTGGTATCTCAACCTCAAGGCGAATCCGCGGGTGTGGCTGCAGGTGGCTGCCGAGGAATTCTGGGCCATCGCCCGCGACGCTACGCCTGAGGAGAAGCCGGAGCTCTGGCAGAAGATGGTCGACATCTTCCCGGACTACGCCGACTACCAGGAGAAGACGACGCGGCAGATCCCGGTCGTCGTTCTCGAGCGCGAGAACCAGTGAGGAGCCACGTGTGAATTCAAGCGAGCTTGATTCGGTCGTAATCACCCCCACCAAGTTTCGCGAGGGCTACGACCCGCAAGAGGTCGACGACTTCCTCGCTCGGGTCCGGGCCACGTTTGTTGCCCACGAGAACGGGACGTCCACCGTCGGCAGTTCATCGCTATTGGCAGTGGATGTCGTGAACCAGCGCTTTCAGCCGACGAAGTTCCGCGCTGGTTACGACCAGGACGAAATCGATGACCTGCTCGACCGCGTGGTCGCCGCCCTCCGGGCTTATGAGGTGGGATCGCGAGGGCGCGAGCGCTCGGCGGCGCCGGGGCTCACTGTCGGAGCGATGCTGCGATCGAGTGCGTTCGATGAACTGCAGCTGGGGCGAACCAGGATCGGTGAGGGTTACGACATGAAGGATGTCGACGCGTTCCTCGCTGCGGCGAAAGCATCACTGTGGGTGTACGAGCGGAAGGCCGTTCGGGCCGACAATTCACCGTTGACGGCGGCCGAGGTCGACTCGACGCGTTTTCGCCCGGTGCGATTCACCGCGGGCTACGACCAGGATGACGTCGACAAGCTGCTCGAACGGATCGCCGCAACGATTGCCACGTACGAAGCGACGCTGGGCGAACCTCAGCGGGGGTGACTGCTCATCCGACCCTGGGCACGACTTCCCGCGCGAGGAAGTCGAGGTGCTCCAGGTCGGCCAGGTCCATGATCTGGAAGTAGATCCGCGTGATGCCCATATCGGCCAGCTCGCCGATGCGATCGACGACCTCATCGGTCGAGCCGGCGAACCCGCTCGCGCGCAGTTTGTCGAGGTTGGCGCCGAAAGCGGATGCGCGGCGACGCGCTTCGGCCTCGTTCGCCTCCTGCCGCGGTCGTGCCGGCATAGGACATCGTGATGGATGCCGGATCCCGCTCGATCGCTTCGCACGCCGATCGCACGCGGCCGAGCCTCGCCGCGACCTCCTCCATCGTGGTGAATGCGGCGTTGTACTCACTCGCAAATTCAGCGGCCAGCGCGGGAGTTTTCTTCGCGCCACCGCCGCCCACGATTACGGGAATTTTCGCCTGTGCCGGTTTCGGCAGCGCGGGGGAGTCCTCAAGCTCGTAGTGCTCGCCCCGGAACGAGAAGGTTGACCCGACCGGGGTCGACCAAAGTCCCGTGACGATCTCGAGCTGCTCCTGGAGCATCCCGAACCTTTTCTGGGGGAAGGGGATTCCGTAGGCGCGGTGTTCGTGTTCGAACCAGCCGGTGCCGAGCCCCAGCTCGACGCGGCCACCTGACATCTGGTCGACCTGCGCGACCTGGATCGCGAGGATGCCCGGATGGCGGTAGGTGACCGAGGAGACGAGGGTGCCGAGGCGGATCGCGCGAGGTCTCTCGAGCGAGCCCGGCGAGGCTCGTCCACGCATCCGTCGGTCCGGGCAAGCCGTCGCCATCGCCCATGACGAGGTAGTGGTCGCTGCGGAAGAAGGCATCGAAGCCCAGGGCCTCGGTTGCCTGGGCGACGGCGAGCAGGTCGTCGTAGCTCGCGCCCTGCTGCGGTTCGGTGAAGATGCGGAAGTCCATCCGACCAGCCTAGACTTGAGTCGAACACGGGAGTCCGGTGAGCCGGGCTGAGAGGGAGCTGATCCAAGCTCCGACCGTCGAACCTGATCTGGATCATGCCAGCGCAGGGAGGCTGACACTCTTGAAACCCGTGCCATTTCGATAGTGAAAGGGCACGAACAGTGACCACAACTACAACCACACCCACCCGATCGCGATTCTCCTGGCGCGTGATCGACATCGTTGTCGCGAGTGTGATCGGCGTCGCGAGCGGACTCATCTTCGTCGTCTGGAACGTCGCATCCAATCCCGTCACCGAGCCGCTCAAGGCCCTGCTTCCGGGCCTGCAGGCGCTCGGCGGCGGATTCTGGCTGTTCGCCGGGGTACTCACGGCGCTCGTCATCCGCAAGCCGGGTGCCGCGCTCTACGGTGAGATGCTCGCGGCGGTCGTCTCCGCGCTCGTCGGCAACCAGTGGGGCGCGCTCGTGCTCGTGAGCGGGTTCACCCAGGGCCTCGGCGCCGAACTGATCTTCCTGCTGTTCTTCTACGCCAACTGGCGCGCGGTCGTCGCCGTGCTCGCCGGGGCGGGGGCCGGACTCGCGATGGCGATCACCGACCTCGTGCTGTGGTACCCGGCGGCGGACACGCTGTTCGCTGTCGTTTACACGATTGCGGCGATCGTGAGCGGCGCGGTGATCGCGGGCCTGCTGTCCTGGCTTGCCGTGCGAGGGTTAGCGAAAACGGGCGCGCTCAGTCGGTTCGCCGCCGGGCGCGAGATCGCGACGCGAGTCTGAACCGGGTCGAGCCCGCCTCGGTCACCGCGGAGGGCTGGGGCTGGCGGCACGCCGGCCGGCTCGCGTGGGCCCTGCGCGGGCTCGACCTCAGGATCGAGCCGGGGGAGCGGGTGCTCCTGCTGGGCGAATCAGGGGCGGGAAAGTCGACCCTGCTGCACGCGATGGCGGGCGTGCTCGCCGACGACGAGGGCGACCACGAGGGTGCCCTGCGAGTGGATGACGCGGCTCCCGCTGCCCGCCGGGGGCGTTCCGGCCTCGTACTGCAGGACCCGGACAGCCAGGTCGTGCTTGAGCGCGTCGGCGATGATGTCGCTTTCGGCTGCGAGAACCTCGGTGTTCCGCGCGATGAGACCTGGCGCAGGGTGCGGGAGTCCCTCGCCGGCGTCGGTCTCGACGTTGCCCTCGACCGGTCGACCTCTGCCCTCTCCGGCGGGCAGAAGCAGCGACTCGCTCTCGCGGGAGTCATCGCCATGCGACCCGGTCTGCTGCTGCTGGATGAACCCACGGCGAACCTCGACCGGGCCGGGATTGCGGAGGTACGGGATGCGGTTGCCCGCGTACTCGAACTGACGGGCTCGACCCTCATCGTCGTCGAGCACCGCGTTGCCGTCTGGCGCGACCTCGTCGACCGCGTCATCGTGCTCGATCCCGGTGGTGGTGTGCTGGCCGATGGAAGCCCCACGGAGGTGCTGCACGCGCGTGGGGCAGAACTGGCCGCGCGCGGCATCTGGATTCCCGAGCATCCACCGCTGCATCCGGTTCGAACCTCGCGCGCGACGGCCGAGCCGCTGCTCAGTGCATCGGGGCTCGCGGTCGGGCGCAAGGGCATTGCCGCGCGCACCGAGCTGGACTTCGAGGTCACCAGCGCGCGGGCGCTCGCCCTGACCGGCGCCAACGGGTCGGGCAAGTCCACTCTCGCGCTCACGCTCGGCGGGCTCCTCGCGCCGGTCGCCGGCGAGCTGGCTGCGTCTGACGCACTCGCGGGCGATGCGGGCCGGTCGCCCGGTCGGTGGCGCTCCCGGCAGCTTGTCAGCCGCATCGGCACGGTGTTCCAGGATCCCGAGCACCAGTTCGTGGCGCCGACCGTTCGCGCCGAACTCGAGGTCGGACCGCGCGCGCTCAGGATGGCGCGTTCGGACATCGACTCCCGCGTGGAAGAACTGCTGTACCGGCTGCGACTCGATGCCCTCGCCCTCGCCAATCCGTTCACCCTCTCCGGCGGCGAGAAACGGCGCCTGAGCGTCGCGACGGCACTCGCGACGACACCGCAGGTACTCGTGCTGGACGAGCCCACCTTCGGTCAGGATTCGCGAACCTGGCGCGAACTCGTCGCGCTCGTCGCCGAGCTGGTGGATGCGGGTACGGCCGTCGTCGCCGCGACGCACGATGAGCACTTCGTCGCCGCGCTAGCGGACGAAACCATCGAGCTGTCATGACCCGGGCCGTCAATCCCGTCGCAAAAATCGCCGCAGCGCTGCTGCTCGGCGCCCTGCTCGTGCTGAGCATCGACTGGGTCTCGGCGAGTGTCGCGCTCGCGCTGGAGCTGCTGCTTCTCCCGTTTCTGCGGCTGCCTATGCGCACCCTCTGGCTGCGGACACTGCCCGTCTGGGTTGCCGCTCCGCTCACCGGTCTCACGATCGCCCTCTACGGCCAGACCTCGGGGACGGTTCACTTCGAGTTTCTCTTCGCCCGGGTCTCCGACGGCTCCCTCGAACTGGCGGTTGCGACCACCCTCAGGGTTCTCGCGATCGGGCTGCCCGCCGTCGTGCTGTTCATCACGATCGACCCGACCGGGTTCGCCGACGGGCTCGCCCAGCGCGCGAGACTCCCGGAGCGTTTCGTGCTCGGCGCCCTCGCCGGTCTCAGGCTCGTCGGCCTGTTCTTCGACGACTGGCGGATGCTCGAGGCCGCACGCCGTGCCCGCGGTATCGCTGACCGGGGCCGATTGCGCCGCGTCGGCAGCCAGGCGTTCGCGCTGCTCGTGCTCGCGATCCGCCGCGGGAGCAAGCTCGCCACGGCGATGGAGGCACGCGGTTTCGGTTCGGGTACACCGCGTTCGTGGGCGCGCGAGTCGCCATGGGGCCGGCGGGAATGGCTCGTGATCGCAGCGGGTGGCCTCGTCGGGGTGATCGCGATCACCGTCGCCGTGGTCACCGGCAACTGGAACTTCATCGGAGCGCGCTGACATGGTGCGAATACTCATTGACGGCCGGTCGGGGTCGGGCAAAACGGAACTCGCCACGGCAATGGTTGCGGCCTGGCCGGACGCCCAGCTGGTGCGGCTCGACGACCTCTACCCCGGCTGGGACGGCCTCGACGCCGGCAGTGCGGCGGTTCCCGTACTGCTGCGGGAGCATCGCTGGCGCAGCTGGGACTGGGCGGAGGATCGTGCGGGAAGATGGCACGACATCGACCCGGCGCGCCCGCTCCTGGTCGAGGGTGTCGGGGCGCTCAGCGCTGCCTCGCGGGCGCTCGCGGATTATGCCGTCTGGGTCGAACTCGCCGACGGGCAGCGCAAGCGCCGCGCACTGGAGCGCGATGGCGGGAGCTATGAGCCGCACTGGGATCGTTGGGCCGCGCAGGAGGAGCGGTTTCTCGCCCGCGAACGCCCGAGTGAACTCGCGGACGAGATCGTCGACGGGAGCGACATCCGGCCGGCGGCGGAGCGCCTCGTGGCCAGGATTGCGGGCGCTAGTCAGGCCCAGCCGAGCTCGTGCAACTGCTCGTCGTCAATGCCGTAGTAGTGGGCGATCTCGTGCACGAGCGTGACGTGGATCTGGTCCTTCAACTCCTCCAGATCGGCTGAAGCCGCGAGAAGAGGTTCACGGAAGAGGATGATGCGATCCGGCAGTTCCCCGAAACCGTAGGCGCCCCGGTCGGTTATCGCTGTGCCGTCGTACAACCCCAGAATGTCGAGGGTGCCGTCGTCGGGACGATCCTCCGTCACGAATACGACGTTCTCCAGTCCGTCAACCATGTCGTCGGGCAACTCGTCGAGTTCGGCGATCACGAGCCGTTCGAATTCTTCAGCATCCAGGGCTTCCACCGCCCCAGCCTCCCACAACAGCTACACGTCCACTGCAGCGACGAGCGACTCCTGCAGGTAGCCGAGCCAGTCGTAGATGGCATACAGCAGTTCCTCTTCCCCACCATCGCTGGCCGCCGCCTCGTGCTCGCTGTCGATGCCCAGGCGCGCCGCGAGGGCCAGACGGATGTCGGTGAGTGCCCGCAGCCACGCGACAGAGCCCGAGGCATCCAGCTCGACATCCACAGAATCCGCGTCCGAGTCCGATAGCGCCTCGGAGACCGCGAGTGCGTTCGCGATCTTTAGGGTCGCCAGTTCCTCCTCGGTGAAGCGCCGGAACTCCGCCGCGTGCTCGGAGTTGTCGCGGTAGGCATCCGGCAGCAAGCGGTCGACGGCGGAGTCGGCGCCAGGGGACTCCCGATTGTCGAGAAGGCTCGCCACCTGGAGGGCGAGCCCCGAGAGCAGTTCGGCCTCCTGCGCGGTGAACGAAGCGCGACAACGGCCGTCAGCTCCCGCAATGAAGCCCCTCATTCATCCACCTGTTGCAGCGTCGCCCAGAGGCCGTAGCCATGCATCGCCTGAACGTGCCGTTCCATCTCCTCGCGGCCGCCGGTGGCGACGACCGCCCTGCCGTCGTTGTGCACCTGGAGCATGAGCCGCTGCGCTTCGCCTCGTTCCACGCCGAAGTAGCTGCGGAAGACCCAAGCCACATAGGACATGAGGTTAACGGGGTCATTCCACACGATGGTGACCCACGGCAGGTCGAGGCGCTGCTGTTCGCGGAGGTCGGAGAGGGGCATCGTCTGAGACACCCAACCAGCCTTGCACACAACGAAAACTGCCCGGCAATATCCGGGCAGTTCGTTTGATGACACCTTGGGGTGAACGACGGGGCTCGAACCCGCGACATCCGGCTCCACAAGCCAGCGCTCTACCAACTGAGCTACGCCCACCATGCGTTGCCCTGCGGCAACCATACGAGTGTAATACACCACGGGGACGGGTGCCTCCCCGGAAGCTGTCGTCTAGAGCAACTGCGCGAAGCGATCGAGAACGCTTGCCGCCGCGGACTCGGCCTCCTCGCTCGTGGGGCCAGGATCGGGCACGAACACCGCCTGACGGTAATAGTCGAGCTCCCGGATCGATTCGAGGATGTCGACGAGCGCGCGGTGCCCGCCCGCCTTCGCCGGGGCATTGAAGTACGCCCGTGGGTACCAGTGTCGCGCGAGTTCCTTGATCGACGAGACGTCGACACTGCGATAGTGCAGGTGCGTGTCGACCCTCGGCATGAACTTCGCGAGAAAAGCCCGATCGGTGCCAATGGTGTTGCCAGCGAGCGGAGCCGACTTCGCGACGGGCACATACTTCAGGATGTACTCGAGCACCTCGAACTCGGCTTCGCCAACGGTCACCCCGCTGGGGATGAGGTCGAGCAGGCCGCTCGCCGCGTGCATGTTGCGGACGAACTCGCCCATGGAGTCCCACGCCGACTGGTCGGGCTTGATCACGATCTCGAACCCCGGTGCGACCGGCACCAGATCGTAGTCGGTGATGACGACGGCCACCTCGAGAAGTTCGTCGATGCCGAGATCCAGACCCGTCATTTCGCAGTCGATCCAGACCAAGCGGTCATCGGTAGAAGCCATCCGCCCATACTATCGGCGGCTCTCTCCCCGACCGATCTGGTATGACTTGATGATGGATGACTCGCCAGAAATCGCCCGTGGCGACGAATACGTCGCGATCTTCACGGGCGGCCCCAACGACGGCAACGTCGATACCCGCCTCGCCGACGAGAACGGCTGGGACACGGAAGTCATTGTGAACGGGCTCGAAGAGGCTTTTCCCGCCCAGTTCCTCTACCGGGCATCCGGAACACGATCGGTCGGCGACAAAGTGCACGTCACCTACGTCTGGGATCCGACCGGGGGCGACGAACTGGAAGACCCGATGGAGCGCAACGACCGCTGAGGCAAAAATCGCTGCGTGTGCCCCTGGTAGGAATCGAACCTACGACAAGCGGATTAGAAGGCCGCTGCTCTATCCACTGAGCTACAGAGGCAAGAGCACCAGTCTAGAGCGCGCGATCCTCGTCCGGCGTGATGCGCTGCCTCACGGTGCCCGCAGTCACGGGTGGTGAGGGCTGCTCGCTCGGCAGGAGATCCACGCCTTGTGTGCGCACGGTGGGCAGGATCGGTGTGGGCGCGAGGTCCCGTGCAGGGGGGTAGGGAAGGGCGACCGTAGGGTCGTCACCGAATGCGTCGAGTTCTTCGTCTGAGAGCACCGGAGGCGGCGGCTCCTGCGCCGACTCCCACTCGAGGTGCGGCTCTTCGACCGCGGTGCCAACGCCCTCGTGCCTCCACCGTTCGAGATCGAAAGCGAACAACTTGCGTGCCCGCTTCGGTTTCGCCTTCCACTCCAGAAGGCGGTCGCGGAACTCGACGAACGTCTGCTCCGCCTGGAAGGTGAACGAAGCAGAATCGCTCTTCATGGATGCCAGCTGGTGTGCGGACCAGTCCGCTGCAGCCGCAGCACCGGGTGTGGGCAGCAGTCGCATACGCACGTCTGCCTCTGCGATCAGGCTGTCGACGTGCTGCTGCTCATTCTCGCCGAGCGTGTTCCACGCGGCTGCTCTTCGCCCCGCGGCAACGAGCGCCGCGATCGCCGCCGACTTGCTTTCGGTGAGCTGGTGGTTGAGCAGGCGGCGGATGGATGCCCGTGCGATCAGTCCAGCAAGAATCCCCGCCGCGAGAATGGCGATGAAGGGAAGAATGGCTGTCGAAATCACCAGCCAGCCTTCGTCCGAACCAAACCACGCGACCATGTTGTCCCACCACTGCATGTTTGGCACCATACCCCCCATCAGGGGGTTAACCAAGCTGAGGTTTGCCGCACGCGGCACTAACTGAAGCGGAAGCAGTCGATCGCGTCGTCGATGTTCCAGAACTCACCGAGCGGCAGCGAACGCTGCTGCCCGGCGAGGAGTCGCTTGGCGAAATAGCTGCGATCGGCTCCGTTCGCGCGGGACTCGACGTAGCCGAGAACCTCACCGGAGGTTCTCGTCACGCGCCAGAGTTCGTCGTGAAGCTGGATCATCGCGATGCCCGGTCGAACGACGGGCGAGGTTCCGACGAAGTCGAGAATCGTCATTGTTGTGCTCCGAGTGTGCAGCCGGCCCGATCGAAAAATGGATGCTCGCAGGCTATTCGGTGCGTCCGACATCCACCTGGCTAGCGCAGCGGAAGGTTCTCGGTCGGCAGTGCCAGATCCGCATTCACGACCTTGTTGATTCGCGCTGTCTGGGCGATCACGATACCGGCGAGCACAACCGCGGCGCCGACCATCTGCACACCGTTGAGAGCCTCGCCCAGCCAGAGCCACGCGATCACGAAGGCGAAGATGACCTCAGATGCCGCAACAATCCCCGCTGCGGTTGCGGTGAGGTACTTGAGCGCGAGGAAAGAGAACATGAAGGGGGCGAACGAGCCGAGCAGCACATTCCAGGCGAGCGGCACCCAGAGGGGTGCGAAGACTCCGTCGAGAGCTCCCCCAATCGGGACCTCCGTCGTGAAGATCGCCGGATCAATGAGCCACCACCCGCTGAAAATCAGCCAGAACAGGGTCGCGAATGTCATCGTCCAGAACGCGACCACGAGAGGGGAGGTTGCCGTGACCTGGCGCTCGCCGACGAGGAAGTAGACGGTGAGCGTGATGGCCGCGATGATCGCGAACATCACCCCGAGCGGGTTGAGGTCGCTATCCCAGACCTGCGCCACGATCGCGAGGCCGATCAGCACAAACGCGATCGCAGCCCACAGTCGCTGTTTGACTTTCTCCTTGAGGAAGAAGAAGGCGACAAGGGCGACCATGAGCACCGCGGTGTACTCGAGCAGCAGGGCGATGCCGACGGGAAGCAGCTGGATGGCGTATGCGTAGCTCGCCTGCAGGAGCGCAACTCCGGCGATGCCGAGCACAGCCATGATCAGCAGTTGCCGACGACTGATCCGGAACGCCGCGCGATTCATCAGCAGCAGAATCGTCCCGGCGATGATGGCCGTTCCGAGCACGCGGAACTGTGTGAGTTGCGTGGGGCTCAGGCCCGCTTCGATGATGACTTTGGTGACGCTTCCGTTCGCGCCGAAGAGTACGGCGGCCAACAGCGCGTAGATGTATCCCATTCAGCCGCCGTCCGGATCTCTAGCGCAGGCTCGTACCGTCAACGGCGAGCGGTTCGATCTGGCTCAACTCGTCGGCGGACAGTGGGGGTCCGGCAATCGCGGCCAGGTTGTTCTCGAGCTGGGCGACACTGCTTGCGCCGATCAGCGCAGACGTGACCTGTGGATGACGCAGCACCCATTGCAGCGCGAGTTGGGCCAGACTCTGCCCGCGTCCGGCAGCGATGGCGTTGAGCGCGCGAACCCGCTCGAGGTACTCGTCGGTGACGTGCGAGGAATTGATCCACCGACCCTCCGACGCACGGGAGCCTGCCGGCACAGTGCCGTCGATGTAGCGATCGGTGAGCAGCCCCTGGGCCAGCGGCGAGAAGACGATGCTGCCGGCACCGATCTCATCGAGCACCGGGAAGAGGCCTCCCTCGATTGCACGATCGAACATGTTGTACCTGGGCTGGTGAATGACGAGCGGGACCCTGTGTTCCGCGAGGGCAGCCGCAGCCGCGCGCGTCTGTTCGGGGGAGTAGTTCGACACGCCTACGTAGAGGGCCTTCCCCGAATGCACCGCTGATGCAAGAGCACCCATCGTCTCCTCGATCGGGGTTTCGGGATCTGGCCGGTGGGAGTAGAAGATGTCGAAGTAGTCGACACCCGTGCGCTTGAGGCTCTGGTCGAGCGACGCGATCAGGTACTTGCGCGACCCCCACTCGCCGTACGGGCCCGGCCACATGTTGTAGCCCGCCTTGCTCGAGATGATCATCTCGTCGCGGTATGGAGCGAAATCCTCCGCGAGGATCCGGCCGAAGTTCGACTCCGCTGCCCCCGCCGGCGGACCGTAGTTGTTGGCGAGATCGAAGTGGGTCACGCCCAAGTCGAATGCGCGCCGAAGGATGGCTCGCTGGGTCTCGAGGCTTCGGTCGTCGCCGAAATTGTTCCACAGCCCGAGGGAGACCGGCGGAAGGGTGAGGCCACTCCTGCCGACCCGCGAATACCGGGTGGATTCGTAGCGACCGTCGCTGGCAATGTAGGGCATGTGCCCAGCCTAAGTGCCGACCGGGGATGGGAATGACGCACCGGCATCCGCTGTTGGAACAGGCATCGCGACACCCTCATACGCTCGCGGAAAGTAGGATTCTTCCATGCGCACATTCGTTCTCGCCGGCGGCTGCTTCTGGTGTCTCGACGCCGTCTACCGAACCCTCGATGGCGTGACGGATGTCGTCTCCGGTTACACCGGGGGAGCACTGCCGGATCCCAGCTATGAGCAGGTGTGCACGGGCACCACGGGGCACGCAGAAGCGGTCGCCGTCACTTTCGATCCTGAGACGATCCCCGCGGAGACGATCCTCGACGTGTTCTTCACGCTGCACGACCCGCGGCAGCTGAACCGCCAGGGCAACGACGTCGGCACGCAGTACCGCTCGGTGATGTTCTACAGCGATGAAGAGCAGAAGACGCTCTTCGAGACCGCGCGCGACCGCGCTTCCGAAGCATGGGACGGGGGCGTCGTGACCGAGATCACCCCGCTTGGGGCGTACTTCGTGGCCGAGGACTACCACCAGGACTTCTTCGCGAAGAACCCCGCACAGGGCTACTGCCTCGCTGTGGCGCTACCCAAGGTGAACAAGATCCGCAAGTCCTTCGCTCCCTACGTGCGGGCTTCCTGAGAAACCTGCGCGCGGCGGGTTCGCCGGGGGCAGAATGGAGCGAGCGATCCGGCTCACGGAGTTGCTTTCCGGAAAGCGTGAGGAGTTCAATGATGAGCGAAACCGGCACAATTCACCAGACCTGGGTGGCCTTCGGCGCGGCAGGCGCGATCGGTTCGGTTCACCGCGTCGATGACGGGTTCCTGTTCCGGTTGCTCGATGACACCGAGCACCGCGGAACCTACCCGAGCCTCGATGTCGCGAAGCGAGCACTTCACGCGGCGCTGCCAGCCGGGTCGGAATGGCCCGAGTTCAACGAGCACTGATCCTCTTCTCCTCCCCCCACCTGGCAGCGGCCGGACTTTCACACACCGGCCGCGCGGGTGACGTCGGCGTTGCTTTCGTCAACGACACTGGCGTTGGCGGGGCCTGGAAGGCTTTCCCGGCACGAGTGCCACCGGGCCCCGTCATCCCGCGCAGTACTCGACTGCGCGCACACAGGATCGACGGAGGAACAATGCCAGACAACATCACGGTCACCGGAGTCGTAGCCACAGAGCCCCGCACGATCACGACAGGCGAGGGCCTCGCGATCACGAGCTTCCGGCTCGCATCAACCCAGCGTCGCTTCGACCGGTCGCTGGAGCGCTGGGTGGATGGAGACACCAACTGGTACACGGTCACGAGCTTCCGCCAGTTGGCAACCAACGCCTCGGCGTCCATCAAGAAGGGGGAGCGCGTCG
This sequence comes from uncultured Actinomycetota bacterium, assembly GCA_963848065.1. Classification (GTDB taxonomy): domain Bacteria; phylum Actinomycetota; class Actinomycetes; order Actinomycetales; family Microbacteriaceae; genus CAWKBZ01. The sequence continues at coordinate 1,624,660 of CAWKBZ010000002.1, forward strand.
TGGTCGCCGGTCGGCTCCGCATTCGGGAGTGGGAGAGCGGCGAGAAATCCGGAACCAACATCGAAGTCGAGGCGGAATCCCTCGGTCACGACCTGATGTGGGGTACCGCAGCGTTCTCGCGGAGCATCTCAACCGCGCCAACCGCTGCCCCCGAGGAGCCAAATCGCCCAACCGTTGAACCCGAGCCGGAGGCCGAGCAGAAGTCAGAATCGCCCGAACTGGTCTCCGCCACAGCGGCCGACGCAGTCGCTCCCTTCTGACAGCCGGGATTCGCGGTACACGCGCTCCCGTTAGAATCACGGTGTACCCGAATGGCGGGACCTGAGAGGCTTGTAGATGGTCAAGCGAGCGACCGGCCGGCCACGCGCCATGAGCGCAGGCGCGATCGTGGTCGCGATGGCTCTTGGCGCTGCGGCGTGCGGTTCGCCCACTCCCGAAGCCACGCCACCAGCGACATCGACCATGCCGACCATCGTCGCCCCCACCGTTGCCCCCGAGGTCATCCCCGAGTTGAACCCCAACGGAACGGCGCTTCAGAACCTCGACTACTTCGACTACGTTCTGCGCGAGCTGATCGCGGAAACCAGTACACCGACAGGCAGGCAGATCATTGATCGTCTCGCCGAGTCCGGATTCGACAAGTCCCAAATGGAACTGACCCCGGAGCGTACGCCGATCGGCGGGGCTGCCGACAACATCCAGTTCTCGGTCAAGATCAACGGCACCTGCCTGCTCGGGCAGTCCGGCAATGTCGGATTCATCACGATCGCGGCGGACCTTCTTGCGACCGACACGTGCCTCGTCGGTAACACGCAGCCGATCAACTGGTAGCGCGTCAGCGCACGGTGACTTTGCCCTGCTGCCATAGGTGGACCGCTTCGACGCGGGGATTCGATCGCTCGTCGGTGGTGAGCCCCAGGGCGGCGTACAGGCGGGTGAGCATCGTCTCGGCCGCCCGCACGGTCGTGCCGCGATGCTCCGCGAGGGCACGCGTCGATGCGCCGGCCGCGAGCATGCGCAGAACCTCTGCCTGCGCGGGCGTGAGAACCGCAGTGAACTCGTCGGTCCCCTCATCCACTCTCTCGATGTGTGGATGCCCGGCAATCGCTTCACGCACACCGTCAGCCAGTTCATCCACTCGTTTGAGCGTCGACTTCACGATGTAGACCGCGCTTGCCGGAATACCCTCGGCATCGCCGACAGCCAGTTGTGGCGAGCGGTGGGAGGTGAGCACCACGAGTCCGATCCACGGGAATTCGTGATCGACACGTTGAAGCAGCACTGTTCCCGACTCGCCGTGGCCGAAGTCCAGATCGCTCACGAGGGCGTGCGGTTCCTCCGACTCGACGAGAGCCCATGCCTCCTCGATCGTGGATGCGGTGAAGACCTCGAATCCCTGGGCCTGCAGTCCGCCTGCCACAAGTGACACGGTGAAAGGGTCGTCGTCGGCCACTACGACCCGCAGTGTGCGGGTTTCAGCGTTCACGACTTTCCCCAGGTCTCTAGGGTGCTGCCCACGGCTGCCAGCAGTTCATCCGCGGTGAACGGCTTGGACAGGAAGTGGGTGAGACGGGGATGGGCGGCCTGGGCGATCTCCTGGTTGCTCGTGAGACCGCTCGCCGCGACGAGCGCGACGTGGGGGTGGTGCTCGCGAAGGTAGGCAGCTGTGGTCGATCCTCCGACGCCCGCCATCATCATGTCGGTGAAAACGAGATCAACAGCGCCCTTCATCTTCTCGACCAACTCGATCGCCTTCAGGCCGTCACTTGCCTGCACGGTGCGGTATCCGTTCGCTTCGAGGGTCTGGCAGGCGAGTTGGCGGATCGTCGCCTCATCGTCCACAACGAGGATCAATTGGCCGGTTCCCGTCGCCGAGAACGTCGCCGACGCCACGGGCAGTTTGTCGACGGGCCGTTGACCGGACTCCATCGTGGGCAGGTGAAGCTGGAATCGGGAGCCGCGCCCGGGCTCGCTGTACACCTCCATGTGGCCGCCGTGGCTGCGAGCGGTTGCCATCGACGTCGACAGTCCGAGACCCGTACCGTTGCCGAGGTCCTTCGTGGTGAAGAAGGGCTCAAACACTTTCAGGACCGTCTCGGCGCTCATGCCGGCACCGGAGTCCTCCACCTCGATGATGATGCTCTTTCCGACGACAGGGGCGCCGTCGACTCCCGACCTTCCGTCGGCGGCGCGGGCTCGGATCCCCAGCTTTCCGCCCCGAGGCATTGCGTGCGCCGCGTTGGTGACAAGGTTCATCAACACCTGCAGTATCTGCGTGCTGTCGGCCATGATGGGCGGCAGGTTCGCAGGCAGGTCGACTTTGACCTTGATGCTGCGTGGAAGCGTGTCGCGGTAGAACACGGCAAGTTCCTCGAAGATTTCGGCAATGGTCACCTCGCGGCGTTCACCCTCCTCCCCGCGGGCGAACGAGAGCACCTGCCTGATCATGTCCGCGCCCCGGTTGACACCGGTCGCGATCGAGTTGAGCATTGCGCGCCTGCCGTCGTCCTTCTCATCCGCGGCCAGAAGCTGTGCGCCCATGAGGATCGGGGTGAGGACATTGTTCAGATCGTGCGCGATCCCGCCCGCGAGTGTACCGAGGCTCTCCATCCGGCTCGCTCTGTTGCGACGCTGTTCCTCGGCCTTCCACCCGGTGATGTCCGAGTTGACGACGAGCACGCTCTCCGGCTCGCCCTCGTCATCGCGCAGCAACTGCCAGCGGCAGTCGGCGTGGATCGTGTGTCCGTCCTTCGCGAGTTGCGTGTTCTCGCCGGTCCAGTACCCGTCGCGCATCAGGGAGGCGTGAGCCTGATCGAAGCGGGAGGAGTCCGGGTAGAACACCTCGCGAACGGACTGGCCGATCACTTCCTCTGCGGTCCAGCCGTAGAGCACTTCCGCGCCGCGATTCCAGTAGCGGATGCGATGATCGAGACCCCGAACGATGATGGCGTCCCTGGTGGCGTCAAGCAACGCCGCCTGTGACTTGAGCAGTTCGGTGCCCTGCTGGAGCTGTATCCGCGACCACTGGTCCTGGGTCACGTCACTGATGTGGATGGCAATACCGTCGTCGGTCGGATACGCCGTCACCTCGAACCACTTGTCGAACGGTGGATAGTAATCGCGGCTGGACGCAACCAGCCCCTCATCCATTGCCTGTCGGTACACCGGGTCGAACTTCGATCCTTCTCGCTCCGGGTACAGATCCCAGAAGTTCGCCCCAATCATGGTTTCCGCTGTATTGCGCATATAGCGCTGCGCGGTCTCGTTCACGAAAGTGAACTCCCAGTCCCTGTTGATGAAGGCAATTCCCGTAGTCATCTGGTTGAGGGTCGTGTCGAGCAGCATCTCGAGCCTTGCGGCGGCGAGTTCCGTCGCGAGGATGGAGCTGACATCGTAGAAAGCTCCCTGGACCCTCAGGATCGCACCCGAGGAATCGCGCACCGCTTCACCGACGGTTCGCACGTCGAGGCTGTTTCCGTCGGCGTCGAGAACCGCGCTCGTGATGTCGATGGGTGCGCCCGAGTTCATGCACTCCTCCATCGCTTCGCGAACGCGGGTTCGGTCAGGTTCGGGGTGAGATTCGATTGCGGTGAGGTAGTGCAGTGACGTGCTGCGCTCCGTACCCAGGACTCGATTGAGTTCCTCCGATGTGAACATCTCCCCGGTTCCGACCTCGATGGACCAGGCACCGACGCTCGCCAGGCGACCGGTGATCCTCAGGGCGGCCGCGCTTCGATCAATCAGGCGGGCACGCTCCTCGCTGTCGCCTGCCTCGCGCGCAACGCCGATGACGGCCGAAACGGTGCCTTCCTCATCCTTAACGGGAATGTTGGTGACATCAACGGAGAATGCGCTGCCCGAACGGGTCACAATGGTGGTGCGGTAGCGGCAGCCCTCGCCCTCGGCACACCGGTCGAGTTCGACCTTAACCCGCGGGAAATCGTCCGGATGCACGACGTCGGCGAAGTTCATTGCTTGAAGATCGCCCTCGCCGTAGCCGAGCAGCCGTATGAATTCGTCATTGGCCCGGACGAATCGGCCATGGAGATCGACGACGAAGACGGCGTCGGGGCCGCCGTGGAAGAGTGCCTCGAATCCGCGCTGGGCAAGCAACTGCGCCAGGGATTTACTCATCGGTCAGTCGCCGGAACCCGTTGCGGTAATTCCCAGCTCATCGAGCGTTGTGCTCAGAGTCGCCAGGTCGATCGGCTTCTGGATGAAACGAAAACGTTCAGTATTGTTCACGGTGCCCCCTGGCAGGTCAGAATACCCGCTGACGACCAGCACGGCCATGTTCGGCACGCGCGATTTCATGGTGGCCAACCGCTCCTCAAGTGAGGGCCCGGGCATTGACGCATCCATGATGCACAGGTCCAGGTCTCCTGAGCGCAGCCGCTCGATGAGTTCGTTGCCGTCGCTTGCATCCACGACGTCGTGGCCCCGTCGCTCGAGCGCCGCACGAAGGATGTGGCGGATGAGCGAGTCGTCATCGGCAATGAGTACCCGAAATCCGGCCATGCCCCAGTGTAGGAGAAACGCTGGCTTGCACGGATTAAATGGAAACGGTGTCATTCCTGGTCCAACCCGAATGGGCCAGGAATGACACCCGTTGCCTAACTGGATCAACCCGAATGATCCGGCAGCAGTGAGAAGGTGCCAAATTCTGGATCCCCCGACCCGTTGGCTTTCCCCTCGATGAAGAGCATGTCAAGGATGCCGAACCTGCGCAACACGACAGGGGGGCCGATGTTCGGTTAGCGAATGTTGGCCGGATTGGCCGACAATTCGTCAAGATCACGGGAAGTGGCATCCAGATGGTCGAGCACTGCGGATGTGATGAATTCAGTGCGTTCGCTTTCGGCGTCGATCCCGTCGGCCGCATGGAAATTCAACGCCATCACGCACGCAGCGAGGCGACCCTGGATAGGGCCGTGCATGACCGAAGTGAGTTGCTCGCGGATAACGTTCTCCTCCTCCGCAGCAGCTGCGTCGAGACGTCGAAGTTCGCTCTGCACCACAGCACACACTTTCGATGGTGTCGCGATTGATACCGCGAACTCCGATAGTCGCCCAGACGGTGGCAGCGGAATAGATCAGGGTGAACGGAAGAAGCGGGGTCAGCACGAAGGCGAAGGAGTTGGCCGTGTTGAAAGCGAAGGCACTCAGGATGATGCTGCCGGTGGCGGCCGCAAGGCCGTAGCGCACAAATGCGCGCCAGAGTTGGAGTCTGGGTCGCATCCCGTGCCCGCGTGCGGACGAGAAACTGGCTGAGGGTGAGAACGAGCGCGGTGCCGAATACCGCCGCGACCGTTGCCAGCGAGAGCGCCTGCTCGCCGAGACGGAGTGCGAGCGGCACGAAGAGCGCGATGAGCGCCGCGCCCGTGAGGATACCCGACAATAGCGGGCGTCGGCGCTCGAAGTCGAGAGCGGCGAAAACGGGCACGGCCGGCCTGCGCGCGGTGAGCCGATGAGTGAAACGCTCGGGGGTCAGTCGCTCTACGGTGCGCGCGGAGTCGGCCGTCACCCGACTGAGCCTTTCGCTGATTGCCTTCAGCTGGTCGGGAGTGATTGCCCCTGTCGCCGCCCGCAGACTCTGCCGGATCTCATCCAGCACCGGCCCGACCACGCCCGCAACGGTCGCGATGAGTTGCTGCCGGATCTCCTCCGTCGATCGCTCCGCGCGCAATCGAGCCTCGTCTCGCATGCGCGTCGCTGTGGCGAGCGCTCTCACCAGGCCACGCCGATGATCGAGTTGCGCGAGCAGGTAGACAGTGATCGGCATCCAGACTAGCGCCAGCGCGAGGTACGAGACGATCCTCAGCACGTAGTCGGGGTCAGAGTACGGTGCAGCGATGATTCCGCCTACGACGCCGCGTGTCACGCCAATGAGACTCCAGAGCAGGAAACTCCACCACAGCGGCAGCAGTCGACGCCGACGAAGGAGCAGGGCGACGAGAACGATCGGGGGGAGGCTGACAAGGTGCTGTGCCAGAGCGGAGCCGATCACGTAGCTGAAGTCGGGAAACTGCGTCGGTGACTCCTGGACGATGACGAACAGCGTCGTGGGGATGAGCAGGAGGATCCAGCCGGTGAGGTTCGCAACCCAGCGTCCTCCCAGCGCCTCGCGCACATCCAGCTCCCGCACAGCACCACCCTAGTGAGCGAGTCGTCGCCCAGCCCTCAATAGACTTGGCACATGGCCGAATACATTTACTCGATGGTGCGCGCCCGGAAGGCAGTGGGCGACAAGCTCATCCTCGACGACGTCACGATGGCATTCCTTCCCGGAGCCAAGATCGGGGTTGTCGGTCCGAACGGTGCCGGCAAATCGACGATCCTGAAGATCATGGCGGGCCTCGATACGCCCAGCAACGGAGAGGCGAAGCTCACGCCGGGCTTCAGCGTCGGCATCCTCATGCAGGAGCCGGTGCTCGATGAGTCGAAGACCGTGCTCGAGAATGTGCAGGAGGGTGTCGGTCCGATCAAAGGGCAAGCTCGACCGGTTCAACGAGATCTCCCTTGCGATGGCAGAGCCGGATGCCGATTTCGACACGCTTCTTGCCGAAATGGGATCACTGCAGGAAGAAATCGATGCAGCGGATGCCTGGGACCTCGATTCCCAGCTCGAGCAGGCAATGGATGCCCTGCGAACGCCTCCCGGCGACATGGCCGTATCACACCTGTCAGGGGGCGAGAAGAGGCGGGTCGCGCTGTGCAAGCTGCTTCTCCAGAAGCCCGACCTGCTCCTGCTGGACGAACCGACCAACCACCTCGACGCCGAGAGCGTGCTCTGGCTCGAACAGCACCTCGCCAAGTACCACGGCGCCGTGCTTGCCGTAACTCACGATCGCTACTTCCTTGACCACGTCGCGCAGTGGATCGCGGAGGTCGACCGTGGACGCCTCTACCCGTACGAGGGCAACTACTCGACCTATCTGGAGAAGAAGCAGGAGCGGCTGCAGGTTCAGGGCAAGAAGGATGCCAAGCTCGCCAAGCGCCTCTCGAGCGAACTCGAGTGGGTGCGAAGCAACGCCAAGGGACGCCAGGCGAAGTCCAAGGCGAGGCTCGCGCGTTATGAGGAGATGGCGACGGAGGCGGAGAAGACGAGGAAGCTCGACTTCGAGGAGCTCGTGATTCCCGTCGGACCGCGCCTCGGCGCGCAGGTGCTGGAGGCGAAGAAGCTCGAGAAGGGCTTCGATGGCCGCATTCTCATCGACGGGCTCAGCTTCACGCTTCCCCGCAACGGCATCGTCGGGAATCATCGGACCCAACGGCGTCGGAAAGACGACCCTGTTCAAGACGATCGTCGGCTTCGAGCCGCTCGATGGCGGAGACCTGAAGATCGGTGAAACCGTCGACATCTCCTACGTTGACCAGGGCCGTGGGGGCATCGACCCGAACAAGAACCTGTGGGAGGTCGTCTCCGACGGGCAGGATTACATCACGGTCGGCAAGACCGAGATCCCCTCGCGCGCCTACGTCTCCCAGTTCGGCTTCAAGGGGCCGGACCAGCAGAAGAAAGCCGGGGTACTCTCCGGTGGTGAGCGAAACCGGCTGAACCTTGCGCTCACTCTCAAGCAGGGTGGCAATCTGCTTCTGCTCGATGAGCCGACCAACGACCTGGACGTTGAAACCCTCGGCAGTCTCGAGAACGCGCTGTTGGAGTTTCCCGGCTGCGCCGTGGTCATCACTCACGACCGGTGGTTCCTCGACCGCACGGCGACGCACATCCTCGCCTACGAGGGGACCGACGAGAAGCCCGGATACTGGCACTGGTTCGAGGGCAACTTCGAGTCCTATGAGGAGGACAAGATCGCCCGCCTCGGGCCGGACGCGGCGAAGCCGCACCGTTCGGCCTATCGCAAGCTGACGCGGGACTGACCGGGTGACTCGCATCCATGTGCCGATCAGACTTCGTTGGAGCGATTTCGACGCCTACGCGCATGTCAACAACGCGGAGATGTTCCGCCTGCTCGAAGAGGCGCGCATCCAGGCGTTCTGGGTCGGCGACGACGGCTTGCCGACGACGACCGCCACAGCGATCCTCGATGCCCGGCCCGGGGCATCCGTCATCACCATCATCGCGCGCCAGGAGATCGAGTACCTCGCCCCCATTCCCTACCTGCGGGAGCCAATCGAAATCGAGCTGTGGCTCGGGCGACTTGGGGGAGCGAGCCTTGAGGTCTGCTACGAGGTCTATTCACCGAAGGGCGTCGAGCCGCGCACGCTCTACACGAAGGCCGCGACGACGATCGTGATGGTGGATGCTGCCACCAACCGCCCGCAGCGGATCAGCGATGCGCAGCGCGCAGGCGTGGGAGCCCTACCTCGAGGAGCCGGTGAGCTTCACCAAGCGCCGCTGACTCACAGCGGAATCCGCACCATGCCCTCCTGCGCGACGCTCGCGATCAGCACTCCGTCGCGGGAGTAGATGCGCCCGAGGGAGAGCCCCCGCCCGCCGACGGCGTTGGGGGATTCCTGCACGTAGAGCATCCACTCGTCCACACGTGCGAAGCGGTGCCACCACATGGCGTGGTCGAGGCTCGCGACCTTGAGACCCTCGGTGCTCCACGCGATGTCGTGCGCCCGCATGATCGATTCGAGGATGGTGTAGTCGCTCGCGTAGGCGAGCGCGGCGCGGTGCAGGTTCGGATCGTCTGGCAGCGTCCCGATCGCCTTCATCCAGACCGCCTGGTGGGGCACGCGCTCGCCGTCCACCGAGAAGTACACCGGTGAGGTGACGTGGCGCATGTCGAAGGCGCGCTCGGTCGCCCAGAAGTGGGCGATCGGATGGTCGATGTGGGCGAGCGACTCGGATGCCGTCGGCAGCGATTCGGGCTCTGGGATTCCGTCGGGCATGGCGACCTGGTGCTCGACGCCCTCATCCACGTCCTGGAATGAGGCGATCATCGACAGGATCGGAACGCCGTTCTGGTAGGCCTGCGTGCGCCGGGTCGAAAAGGATCGGCCGTCATGGATGCGATCGACCGAGAAGGTGATCGGATGATTCACATCGCCCGGCCGAAGGAAGTAACCGTGCATCGAGTGCACGAACCGGTCATCTCGACCGTGCGCATCGCGGCGACGAGCGACTGGGCGAGAACCTGCCCGCCGAACACCCGGCCGAGGGGTTGCCACTGGCTCGGACCGGTGAAGATGTCCTCACTGGTTCGTGCGCCGGTGTCCTGCAGGTCGAGTGCCGACAGAAGACCGGACAATGGATCGCTCATGACCTGTAGTTTAGAGCGCACATGTCTCACCAGTTCTTGCTCCCAGATTCCCTCGCGCTTCGTGACCTGCAGGTATTCCTGAGTCGCGCCGCTCGCGTCGAGGAAGGCTCCGTACGCCTGATTTCGGCGAACGGGGTGCTCGCCGTGTACGTCGCGGTGCTCTATCCGGCCGGACTGCTCGACGAGGCGCCGACCGTGCTCGGGCTGCGAACCTTCGCCGTCAGGGACACCCAGGACTTCGACGCCGTCGTTCCCGTGCGTTCGCTGCTCGAGCGCGTCAACCGCCTCGAGGATGACGCGCGGGATGATGCGCAACTGGTGACGGTCACGCTTCCCATGCAGGTCAACACCGTGCGGTGGGCCGCCATCACGCCGCCGAAGGGCGGCTGGACGGCACACGATCCCACCGGCAGCGACCTGCTCGAGTCCGTGGCAAAAGCAGGAATCGACGAGATCGCTGAAGCGGTGCCAACAGCCGTGGGGGAGCAGATCGTGCACCGCGTGAGGTCGGAGGTGTGGGGCAGGCCGATCGAGGGACTCGACTACATCCCGGCGGGAGCGGCGTTCGCCGCCCTCTCGCTCGGCTTCCTCGCCCCTGGCGACCCGGTGCACATCTACGAGACCGGGCCGTGGACGCGGCTCACCACGAAACGCGGGCACGTGCTCGTCAAGCGCAAGGCATGGTCGCTCGCGCGCTGATCGAGCTCGATCAGCGCCTTATCGCCCGACCTCCCCACGAAAACTAAGGAGATTTCGCGCGAAACGGTCGCGAATGGCCCATTCGGGCTGCTTTTTGGGTGAATCTCCTTAGTTTTCGTGGAGGCGGGGGCGCATGGGGGCGGGGATGCGGCGGCAGCGGGGGATCAGCGGCTGTGGGCCGCGATTGCGCGGCCGGCCTGCCGGCCGCTGAAGAGGCATCCGCCGAGGAAGGTGCCTTCGAGCGAGCGGTACCCGTGCATGCCGCCCCCGCCGAATCCGCTCGCCTCGCCCGCGGCGTAGAGGCCCGGAATCGGCTGCCCGTCGGCGCCGAGCGCGCGACCCGCGAGGTCCGTCTCGATACCGCCCAGGGTTTTGCGGGTCACGATGTGCAGCTTGACGGCGATCAACGGCCCCGCCTTCTGGTCAAGGATCCGGTGTGGCTTAGCCACCCGGATGAGCTTGTCGCCGCGATAATTGCGCGCCTGGCGCAGCGCGTTGACCTGCGCGTCCTTTGAGAACGGATTGCCGATCTCGCGGTCACGCGCCTCGATCTCGCGCCGCACGCGGTCGGCGTCGATCGTCACGTCGGGGGAGAGGCGCTGCATTCCGGCGAGCAGCTTCTCGAGGGTGTCGGCGACCACGAAATCCTCGCCGCGTTCCTTGAACGCCTCCACGGCATCCGTCGCACCCTTTCCCAGCCGCTGCCGCAGCAGTTCCCGCACGCTCTTGCCGGTGAGGTCGGGGTTCTGCTCGCTGCCGGAGAGCGCGAACTCCTTCTCGATGATCCGCTGCGTGAGCACGAACCAGCTGTAGCCGTGGCCGGTCGCGGCGATGTGCTCGAGCGTTCCGAGCGTGTCAAACCCAGGGAACAGCGGGGCTGGCAGGCGCTCGCCGGTGGCGTCCAGCCACAGGCTCGAGGGCCCGGGCAGGATCCGGATGCCGTGGCGAGCCCAGACGGGCGCATGATTGTGCACACCCTCCACGTAGTGCCACATGCGGTCGCGATTGATCAAACGCGCACCCGCCCGCTGCGCGGTGCCGAGCATCCGCCCGTCCACGTGGGCGGGCACACCGCTCAGCATCTTCTCTGGCGCGGCACCCATGCGCTTCGGCCAGAACTCCTTCACGAGGTCGTGGTTGCCGCCGATACCGCCGCTCGTGACCAGCACTGCGTCGGCGCGCAAGTCGAACTCCGCTGAGACCTCGCGATTGCTTGCCTCACCACGGGCTGCCGGGTCGGGTGCGAGCACCGCACCCCTCACGCCGACGACGGCTCCGCGCTCGACGACCAGATCGTCGACGCGGTGCCGGAAGAGCAGTGTCACGAGGCCATCGGTGACACCCTGCCGCACGGCCCGCGCGAACGGCTCCACGATTGCCGGGCCGGTACCCCAGACGATGTGGAAGCGAGGCACGGAATTGCCGTGGCCCGTCGCCGTGTAGCCACCGCGCTCAGCCCAGCCCACTACGGGAAAGAAGCGGATGCCCTTCTCCCGCAGCCATGCGCGTTTCTCCCCGGCTGCAAATTCGAGATAGGCCTCTGCCCACTTCCGTGGCCAGAAGTCCTCGCCACGATCGAATCCGGCGCTGCCTTCCCAGTCCTGCCGGGCGAGCTCGAGACTGTCTTTCACGCCGAGTCGACGCTGCTCGGGTGAGCCGACGAGGAACAGGCCGCCGAACGACCACCACGCCTGCCCGCCGAGGTTCGTCTCCGGCTCCTGGTCGACGATCGTCACGCGATTGCCCCGTGCGATGATCTCGCTCGCTGCGACCAGTCCGGCGAGCCCTGCACCGACGATGATGGTGTCGCTGTGCAGCGCGGGATTGAACTTCGGCATCGCGGACTCCTTCGTCTCATCCTTATTCTGACACCGGCCCGGTTGCGTTCGAGGGGCTGCGTCGGTAGCGTCACTCATACCCGGGCAATGGCGCGCGGTCAGCCAGCGGCTTACAAGCCGAGGCTGTGACGATCCCTCCCGCCACCGATTACCAATCGACGCGGGGCAGATCAAGGAGAAACTCTTGCGTGCAGCGGTAACAGATGAGAACGAGTTGAGCGACCTTTTCGGCCTCGACGACGGACTGGTCCAACTTCTTTCCCCGACGGGTGAGCGAGTCAGCAACGAGGCCTACGATTCCTGGGTCGCTGATGTGACAACGGAGCAACTGGTCTCCCTCTACGAAGACCTCATGGTGGTGCGCCGCCTCGACACCGAAGCAACCGCGCTCCAGCGGCAGGGTGAGCTCGGTCTCTGGCCGCCGCTGCTCGGGCAGGAGGCCGCACAGGTCGGTTCCGCTCGGGCGCTCCGCGACGACGACTTCGTGTTCACGAGCTACCGCGAGAACGCCGTCGCTTACTGCCGCGGGGTGAAGATCCCCGAGCTCATGCCGGTGTGGCGCGGAACCGCGCTCTCGGGCTGGAACCCGTTCGACATCAACATGGCGCCCCCCGCCGTCATCATCGGCGCACAGACCCTGCACGCGACGGGTTACGCCCTCGGCTGCATGAAGGACGGCGCCGATTCGGTCGCGATGGCATACTTCGGTGACGGCGCAACCAGCCAGGGCGACGTCAACGAGGCGATGGTTTTCGCGGCGAGCTTCAACGCCCCGGTCATCTTCTTCTGCCAGAACAACCAGTGGGCGATCTCTGAACCGGTCGGGCTCCAGGCTGCGCGTCCGATCGCCGGACGGGCGCCATCGTTCGGTATTCCGAGCATCCGCGTCGACGGCAACGACGTTCTTGCCGTCATGGCGGCGACCCGCGTGTGTCTCGACCGGGCGCGCACGGGCGGAGGACCGAGCTTCATCGAGGCCGTCACCTACCGGATGGGCCCGCACACGACCTCGGACGACCCGACGCCGCTACGAAGACCCGGCGGTCAAGGAGCAGTGGAAGGCGAAGGATCCGGTGACCCGGCTTGCCGCGCTGCTCGAGCGCGAAGGCGCCCTTGGCGACGACGTGCAGGCCGCCGTCAAGGCCAAGTGCGACGAGGCCGCCGCTTCGCTGCGAAGTGGATGCCTCGGCCTCAAGGATCCCGAACCGCTCACGGTGTTCGACAACGTGTACAGCGCCCCGCACTCGACCCTTGAGCGCCAGAAGAGCCAGTACGCCGCGTACCTCGCGAGCCTCGCGGACGGTGCATGATGGCCGAACTCACCCTTTCCAAAGCCATCAACTCGGGGCTGCGCCGTGCTCTCGCCGATGACCCGAAGGTCGTGCTGCTCGGTGAGGACATCGGCAAGCTCGGCGGTGTATTCCGGGTGACAGACGGGCTGCAGGCCGAATTCGGCCGTGACCGGGTCATGGACACCCCGCTCGCCGAGTCCGGCATTCTTGGCACCGCCGTTGGCCTCGCCTATCGCGGTTACCGGCCGGTGTGCGAGATCCAGTTCGACGGGTTCATCTACCCGGCCTTCGACCAGATCGTCACGCAGGTCGCGAAACTGCACTACCGCACCCAGGGCGATGTGAAGATGCCGATCACGATCCGGGTGCCGTTCGGCGGTGGCATCGGCGCGGTCGAGCACCACTCCGAATCGCCCGAGGCGTACTTCACCCACACCTCCGGCCTGCGCGTGGTGAGTTGCGCCAACCCGCAGGATGCGCACACGATGATCCGCCAGGCGATCGCCCACGACGATCCGGTGTTGTTCTTCGAACCGAAGCGCCGCTACTGGACCAAGGGCCAGGTCGACGAAGACGCACTCGGAACCCCGCTCGACAAGGCGCGTGTTGTGCTCGAGGGCACGGATGTGACGCTTGTCACCTACGGACCGCTCGTCGCCACGGCAATGGATGCGGCTACCGCCGCTGCAGACGACGGAGTCTCCATCGAGGTCATCGACCTGCGCTCGCTGTCACCGGTCGACTTCGACACCGTCGAGGCTTCGGTGTCGAAGACGGGTCGGCTCGTCATCAGTCATGAGGCGTCACAGTCCGGTGGCATCGGCGCCGAGATCGCAGCGAGCATCACCGAGCGCTGCTTCTTCCACCTCGAAGCCGCGCCGGCACGGGTGACCGGCTTCGACACTCCGTACCCCGCGGCGAGGCTCGAGGAGTACTTCCTGCCCGACCTCGACCGGATGCTCGATGCGGTCGACCGGGTGATGGGCAGACAGAACTCCCTGACCGGCTGGAAGGCATCCGCATGAGCGTCAAGCAGTTCCGCCTTCCCGATCTCGGCGAGGGGCTGACCGAGTCGGAGCTCGTCTCGTGGAAGGTCGCCGTGGGAGACCCGGTCGAACTCAACCAGATCGTGGCTGAGGTGGAGACCGCAAAGGCACTCGTCGAGCTGCCGTCGCCCTACGCCGGCATCGTGTCCAAACTGTATGAAGAGCCGGGCGCGACCATTCAGGTCGGGTCGCCGATTCTTGCGTTCGATGTCGACGACGGAGAGACGAGCGAGCCCGAGGACGACACGCCGCCGGATGCGAAGGATGCCTCCGCATCGTCCAAGCCGGAGCGCAACGCCGTCCTTGTCGGGTACGGCCCCGCGGTCGAGACGGGCAAGCGGCCCACCCGCAAGAAGCGATCCTCGATCGCCGAGCCTTCGAACAACGGCTCGCCGGTTGTGCCGGTCGAAAATGAGCCGCGGGTCGAGCTGGTCGAGCGCCCACCGACGAGTAACATCCCCGGCAAGATCACCCCGCGTTCAACCCCTCCGGTTCGCGCTCTCGCCCGAGACCTCGGCGTCAATCTCTCGACGCTGACTGGATCGGGCGAGGGCGGTATCATCACCCGCGACGACGTCGAGTCCGCCGCATCCGCTCCCGAAGGCGCCCCGGCGCCGTCCCGCGAGAGCGGTGAGCGCGAGACACGAACCCCGATCCGAGGGGTGCGCAAGCACACGGCCGAGGCGATGGTTGCGAGTGCGTTCACGGCACCGCACGTGACCGAGTTCCTCACGGTCGATGTCACCGAGACGATGCAGCTCATCGATTCGCTCAAGGCCAAGCGTGCCTTCGCGGGGGCGAGGATCAACATCCTCACCGTTGTGGCCAAGGCGGTGTGCATCGCGGTCGCCCGGACACCCGCCGTCAACTCTCGTTGGGATGCCAAGGCGGGCGAGATCGTCAGCTTCAACTACGTCAATCTCGGTATTGCCGCGGCGACACCGCGCGGCCTCATGGTGCCCAACATCAAGGATGCCGACCGGATGACGCTGCTCGAGCTCTCCGCCGCGCTCACCTCCCTGACGGAGGCGGCGCGGGCAGGGAAGTCGAGCCCGGCCGAGCTTGGCGGAGGCACCATCTCGATCACCAACATCGGTGTGTTCGGCATCGACGCTGGCACCCCGATCCTCAACCCGGGCGAGGCCGCAATCCTCGCCATGGGAGCGGTGAGACGGATGCCGTGGGAACACCGCGGGGAGATCGCACTCAGGCAGGTGCTTACCCTGAGCCTGTCCTTCGACCACCGACTTGTCGACGGCGAGCAGGGTTCGTTGTTCCTCGCCGACATCGGCGACATCCTGCGAGAGCCCGGCACGGTTCTCGCAATGGTGTGAACGACTTCTTCGGCAGCGGCTCAATACCAGAGAACTATCGGCGCTATTTGCAGCCGGTGATCTTCGAGCCGTGGGCCGAGAAACTGATCGACTTCGTGGGTGTGGCGCCCGACGACGTCGTTCTCGATGTTGCCGCAGGCACTGGCGCTGTCGCCAGGGCTGCCGCACGCAGGGCCGGGCTGGGTGGACGGGTCATCGCAAGCGATGTCAGTCCGCTCATGCTGGAAAACGTGTCGGTCGGTGCACAACCCGTAAGTGCACCGATCGACACCCTCACGTGCCCCGCAGAGCAACTCGCGCTCCCCGACGGGAGTGTGGATGCCGTGCTCTGCCAGCAGGGGCTGTCTTTCATGCCCGACCGCGTTGCCGCGGTGCGGGAGATGCACCGCGTCCTGCGTCGGGGAGGCAGGATCGCCCTCTCGGTGTGGGCATCCGGCGAACGCGTCGACCCCATGGACGTGTACGCCGAAGTGGTGCGTTCTGAGGGTCTCGAGCCGGTCTTCGGGCGGGCCGCGAGCAACGAGAAACTCAAGATGTCTGAGGCCGAGCTCGTGGCCGCGCTTGAGGAGGGCGGATTCACCTCGGTCGAAGTCGAAACCCAGCAGCTCACCGTGCGGTGGGCGAGCATCGATGACGAGGCCGAGGGCATCCGCGGCACTCCGTTCGGAGCGGTTATGTGCTACCTCGACGAACGCGGTCGCGAACGGTTTGTCAGCGCGCTGCAAGCCGCGCTCGCTGGCACCGACGGCGGGCCGCAGCCGCGCACCCAGACCGCCGTGGTCGCCCGCGCCATCCGCTGACAACCCGCCTATTTCCGCCGAGTGGCCTCAGAGTGTCGCCTGGGAGGCACTTGAGCGACACATTCCCTCTTTGTCAAACTGTCGGTGAGTCATTCACTCGCCAGACAGATAGGAGATAACGATGGTCGGGACGCCGGGATACTCGCGTGAGCAGATTCGCGAGTATGTACACGAGTACCACCTCCAGGCTCATGGGACGAAGCAGGCTTGGCTGGCTCGGCAATCGTTCACGGAGCGTCAGTTCCGGCGGTGGCGGAAGTCGTTGTTCGAGGGAGATCTCGATCGGAACCTGGTTCCGAGAGAGCATGGAGGTATGACCCGTACCCGTGGCGAGTGGACCGCGTTCGAGAAGGCGCGTGCGAAAGAGATCGCTGAGCATCAAGCAGAAGTCGAGCAGCTGAGTGCTCGCATCCGTGAGCTGGAGGGAACGAACGAGGCGTTGGGAAAAGCTATCGGGCTCTTGCACGAGTTGAGCGTGTCAGAGCCCGACGGATCCGGGACGAGCGAGCCGCCCAGTTCATCACCACCGAGAACGCCCTCGTGACCAGGCTGACCGAGGCCACCGGGTCGCAGCGGCAAGCTCTCACGCTCGCGGTGTGTCGCACGGTCGACGTGGCAGTACCGGCAGCGACCCCGTGGCCGGGTCGAGAATCCGCTCCCGCAGGCCGAGCGCGCATATGAATCGCGGATCAGCGAGGCTGACCGGAGCGGGTCTCTGAGTTGATCATGGCTGGGTGGGCGCAGCAGAACTCGGTGGATCACTCATTCGCGACCGCGTGGGATGCCGGCGTGATGCTCGCCTCTCGGCGCACCTGGTGGCGCGTCGCCGCTCAGATCGAGGATCAGATGCTGCGCCCGAGAGTCCCATCCCGAAGCGAGAAACGGTACCCCCGGAACAAGCCCGTGCTCAGGGCGACAGCGCCCGGTCAGGTCTGGTCGTGGGACATCACCGATCTGTACTCGCCCTGGCGAGGGAAAGCCTTCAAGGCCTACACAGATCATCGACATCTTCTCCCGCGAAATCGTGGGATGGCGGGTCGAGGACCGCGAAGCCGATCACCTCGCGGTGGAGATGTTCGACACCGCGATCGCGAAGCACGGTGCTCCCGCGCATGGTACACGCCGACTCCGGCGCTGCGATGAAATCGAACCTCCTGCGAGACACTCTCACCAACTACGGGGTCGACGCTCTCCCACAACAGGCCCTACACATCGAACGACAACCCGTTCTCAGAGTCCGGCTTCCGGACGATGAAGTACCGGCCCGGCTACCCGAAAGTGTTCAAAGACCTCGACGCCGCGAGAACCTACCTCGCCGACTACGTGCCCTGGTACAACACCCAACACAAGCACTCTGGCATCGCCCTGTTCTCACCCTCGCAGGTCCACGATGGAACCTGGAAAGCCGTCTGGAAGAAGCGGGACCAAGCCCTGCAGCACTACTACGACTCCCACCCTGAACGATTCCGCGGCAGGCCGAAGACACCGGGTCCGGCAGACCACGTCGGAATCAACCTACCCAAAAGAAACAGCCACTATCCGACCCCAGTGACTCCACACAGCTTGACATCGGGCGATTGGGGCCACTCGGCGGGGTTTTGGAGAGGCGTCAGCGGAGGGCGGCCCAGGCCATGCGCTCGAGCAGCTCCCGCACAGTCGACTTCGGCGAGGTGCGTGCGCTGTGCGGGGTCGAATTGATGAGTCCGAACGCGGCCCGCACACGGATGCGCAGTTCAGTCGGATCGTCGTCAGGGTGGATGCCCGCAAGCACTTTCACCCAGAGCGCGATGTAGTTGCGCTGCAGCGTGCGCACGGTCATCCGGTCGTCTTCGCTCAGGCTGTCGAGGTCGCGGTCCTGGACCCGGATGACGTCGGGGTTCGCGACCGCGAACTTGACGTGGAACGCGATGAGTTTGCGCAGCGCGGCTTCGGGATCGGCGGCGGCATCGGCGACCTGCTGGCCACCGGCCCAGAGGCCTTCGCTTGTGCCGACGAGCAGCGCGGCGAGCACCGCCTGCTTGCCGTTGAAGTGCCGGTAAACGGCCGGTCCGCTCACGCCGGCCGCGGCACCGAGGTCCTCGAGGGAGACGCGCGCGAATCCGCGTTCTGCGAAGAGGCTCGCGGCAGCGGAGAGCAGGGCGGCACGACGATCCGCCTTGGCCTGGTCGCGGGCGGTGACGGTCGACATCCGCTGCCTCCTTCTGGACAAATCAGTTAATGAATACTAACCTAAAGTGAGTTAAGCAGCACTAACCGAACGCGCTGTTGCCGCAGCGGATGACGGGAAGAAAGTCGATGGAGACGCTCACCAGCCGAGTCGATGCGAGCAGTGACGCATTCGCCCAGAACAGCGCCGCACAGCGGGCCCTCGTCGATGACCTCAAGGCCCGTTTGGCGCACGCCGCCCTCGGCGGCCCCGAAGCCTCCCGCGAGCGCCACTTGGGCAGGGGCAAGCTGCTGCCGCGCGACCGGGTCGACCAGTTGCTCGACGAGGGAAGCCCGTTCCTCGAGATCGGTCCGCTCGCCGCGAACGGCCTCTACAACGATGAGGCGCCGGGCGCCGGAGTGATCGCGGGCATCGGCCTCGTGCACGGCCGACACGTGCTCGTCATCTCCAACGACGCGACGGTGAAGGGCGGAACCTACTTCCCGCTCACGGTCAAGAAGCACCTGCGCGCCCAGGAGATCGCCCTCGAGAACCGGCTGCCCTGCATCTACCTCGTCGACTCCGGCGGCGCTTTCCTGCCCAAGCAGGACGAGGTGTTTCCCGACCGCGACCACTTCGGTCGCATCTTCTACAACCAAGCGCGGATGTCGGCAGCCCGCATGCCCCAGATCGCGTCCGTCATGGGCTCCTGCACCGCGGGCGGCGCGTACGTTCCGGCGATGAGCGACGAGACGGTCATCGTGCGTGACCAGGGCACGATCTTCCTCGGCGGCCCGCCCCTCGTGAAGGCCGCCATCGGTGAGATCGTCACGGCAGAGGAACTCGGCGGGGGAGAGCTGCACTCCCGCACCTCCGGTGTCACCGACCACCTCGCCGACGACGACCACCATGCGCTCGAGATCGTGCGCGACATCGTCGCGACGCTGCCACGACCGGCCGAACCGGCGTGGGAGGTGCTGCCCAGCCGCGAACCGCTCGCCGACCCGGCCGAGCTCTACGGCGCGGTGCCGACCGACGTGCAGCAGGCCTACGACGTGCGCGAGGTCATCGCGCGGCTGGTCGACGCATCCGAGTTCCACGAGTTCAAGAAGGAATACGGCACGACCCTCGTGACGGGCTTCGCGCGGCTTCACGGGCATCCGATCGGAATCATCGCCAACAACGGCGTGCTGTTCAGCGAGTCCGCTGCCAAGGGCGCGCACTTCATCGAACTGTGCGACCAGCGGGGCGTGCCCCTGGTCTTCCTGCAGAACATCTCCGGCTTCATGGTCGGAACGGATGCGGAGGCCGGCGGTATCGCCAAGCACGGTGCCAAGATGGTGACGGCGGTGGCGACGACGCGTGTACCCAAGCTCACCGTCGTCATCGGCGGGTCGTTCGGCGCCGGCAACTACTCGATGTGCGGGCGGGCGTACTCGCCGCGTTTCCTCTGGATGTGGCCCGCCAGCCGGATCAGCGTCATGGGTGGTCCGCAGGCGGCATCCGTGCTCTCCACCGTGCGTCGCGAACAGCTCGAGGGTCGCGGCGAGGAGTGGTCCGCCGAAGACGAGTCCGCATTCAAGGCACCGATCACCGAACAGTACGAGGCACAGGGCAACCCGTACTACTCGACCGCGCGGCTCTGGGACGACGGCATCATCGACCCGGCGGACACCCGCACGGTGCTCGGCCTCGCCCTCGACGTCTGTTCACGAACCCCGCTGCCCGAGCCCGCGTTCGGCATTTTCAGGATGTGATGGCCGTGTTCACTTCAGTACTGGTTGCCAACCGCGGCGAGATCGCCTGCCGCGTTATCGAGACCCTGCAGCGGCTTGGCATCCGCTCGATCGCGGTCTACAGCGACGCCGACCGCGGTGCGAAGCACGTGCGGTTGGCGGATGCCGCGGTGCGGCTCGGACCTGCGCCGGCAGTCGAGAGCTACCTCAACATCGACGCCGTTGTGGCAGCCGCCGTCGACTCCGGTGCGCAGGCTGTGCACCCGGGTTATGGCTTCCTGTCCGAGAACGTGCTCTTCGCGCGTGCCTGCGAGAAGGCGGGAATCGTCTTCATCGGGCCGGGCGAAGACGCCCTCAACATCATGGGCGACAAGATCCGCTCGAAGCAGCATGTCGGCGCGCGCGGTGTTCCGCTCATCGCGGGGATCGCCGAACCCGGTCTGAGCAACGACGACCTCGTTCGTCACGCGGGCGACATCGGCTTCCCGATCCTGGTGAAGCCATCGGCGGGAGGCGGCGGCAAGGGCATGACCGTCGTCGAGCGCGCCGAAGACCTTTCCGCAGCGCTCAGTACCGCTCGCCGGGTGGCGAAGGCCGGCTTCGGTGACGACACCCTCTTCCTGGAACAGCTCGTGCTGAAGCCGCGGCACATCGAGGTGCAGGTGCTCGCCGACAACTTTGGGCACGTCATCCACCTGGGCGAGCGGGAGTGCTCCCTGCAGCGCAGGCACCAGAAGATCATCGAGGAGGCGCCATCTGCGCTGCTCGACGCCGCCACGCGCGAGCGCATCGGCGAAGCGGCGTGCGAGGTCGCCCGCAGCGTGAACTACCGCGGTGCAGGCACGGTCGAGTTCCTCGTCTCGGACAACGCGCCGGAGGACTTCTTCTTCCTCGAGATGAACACGCGACTTCAGGTGGAGCACCCCGTCACCGAACTCGTCACGGGCGTCGACCTCGTCGAACAGCAGCTGCGCATCGCCGCGGGCGAGCCGCTCGGCATCGCCCAGGGCGACATCGTGCTCACCGGTCACGCGATCGAGGCGCGGCTGTACGCGGAGAGCCCCGATCGCGGTTTCCTGCCGACCACGGGAACGGTGCTCGCGCTCCACGAACCCACCGGAACCGGCGTGAGGATCGACAGCAGCCTCGTCGACGGGCTCGAGGTCGGTTCACACTACGACCCCATGCTGGCCAAGATCATCGCGTGGGGCGAGGATCGCGCACAGGCACTCGCCCGCCTCGATGCCGCGCTTGCCGAAACCACAGTGCTCGGCGTGCACACCAACCTCGAATACCTGCGCGCGCTCATCGCCGAGCCGGAAGTGCAGGCCGGGGCGCTGGAAACCGGCCTGGTCGAACGACTCCTGCCGGGCATCCACTTCCGCACTCCGGATGAGCGGATGCTCGCCGCCGCCGCCCTCTCCCTGCATGCTGATTCGGTGATCGAGCGGACTTCGGTGATCGAGCCTGCCAGCCCCCTCTGGCGCTCGCGGAGCGGTTGGCGGATCGGCGAACGGCGACCCACGCGCTACACCCTGGGCACAGGCCCGACCGAGTCGGTGGACGTCTTCGTGCTCGGCACCTCTGACAACGCCAGGGTCACGATCGGCGAGGTGACCCTGGAGGCTGCCCTGATAGAGGGCGCGGGCAGCGAGGTCCGCGTCGCGCGCGATGGGGCCGAGGTGTGGGTCGGTGAGGCCGGGAGCTCCTTCATGTTCACGGTGCTCGACCGCGCGGCGCAACTGCGAATTCGCCGCTCAGGCAGCGCGCGCGCAGAACTCGCGGGAGATCCCGAAGTTCGATCGCCGATGCCGGGTACCGTGGTCGCCGTCGCGGCATCCACCGGCGACACGGTTGAGATCGGTGCGGCCCTCGTCACCGTCGAGGCGATGAAGATGGAGCACACCCTCGTCGCTCCCCTTGCCGGCGTTGTCACCGTCAACGTGAAGACCGGCGACCTCGTCAAACTCGACCAGGTCGTCGCCACCATCGAACCCCACGAGGGTACCGAAGAAGGAGCTGCAGCCTGATGAAGGAAATCACCCAGCGCGGCCTGTGGTTCGAGGAATTCGAGCCCGACACCCGCTACCTGCACCGTCCGGGGCGCACCGTGACCGAGACCGACAACGTGCTCTTTACGACCCTGACGATGAACAGCCAGGCGCTGCACCTGGATGCCGCGTGGTCGGAGACGCAGCCGTTCGGCCAGCGCCTCATGAACTCGATGTTCACCCTCGCCACGATCGTCGGGGCATCCGTCGCCCAGCTGACGCAGGGCACGATCGTCGCGAATCTCGGTTTTTCGGAAATCGCGTTCCCTCATCCGCTTTACCACGGCGACACGCTGTACTCGGAGACGGTTGTTGTCGAGAAGCGGCTCTCGTCCTCACGCCCCGGCCAGGGGATCGTGACGCTCGCCCACACGGGCCGCAACCAGGACGGAACGGTGGTCGCGACGGCCACGAGACAGGTGATGATCTGGTGTGAGGGGAAGCAGCCATGACCTTCACGATGGGACCATCGCTGCTGTTCTGTCCGGCCGACCGTCCCGACCGCTTCGACAAGGCGGCGGAGCGGGCGGATGCCGTCATCCTCGACCTTGAGGACGCGGTCGCCCCCGAGCGCAAGGCCGCCGCGCGGGACGCCCTCGTGTCGCACAAGCTCGACCCGGAGAAGACGATCGTGCGGGTCAATCCGTGGGGCTCGCCGTACTTTGCCGACGACCTCGTCGCGCTCGCGCACAGCGGCTACCGCACCGTCATGGTCGCGAAGGCCGAGAGCGCCGAACAGCTCTCCGGCCTCGATCGCTACGAGCTCATCGCGCTCTGCGAGACCGCAGCCGGCGTGCTCGCTGCGCCCGCACTGGCAGCAGTACCGCGCGTCGTCGCGCTCATGTGGGGTGCGGAAGACCTCGTCGCCTCGCTCGGCGGCTCCTCCAGCCGTTTCGCCGACGGACGCTACCGGGATGTCGCCCGCCACGCGCGTTCCGCCGTGCTGCTCGCTGCCGGTTCCCGCCGAAAGGCGGCGATCGACGCCGTCCATATCCGCCTAGATGACCTCGACGGCCTCGCGACGGAGGCGGCGGATGCTGCTGCCGTCGGTTTCGCGGCGACCGCGTGCATCCACCCGGGGCAGGTCGAGACGATCCGCCAGGCGTACCGGCCATCCGAGGAGCAACTCCAGTGGGCGCGCGACGTGCTCGCCGCCGCGGAGGGGCAGAAGGGTGTCTTCACGTTCCAGGGTCGAATGGTGGATGAACCGATCCTGCGGCACGCTGAGCGGCTCGTGCGCTAACCTCCGCCCAGGAGGAAATACACATGGGGGATCGAACGCCAGTTCTTGTCGACTGCGACACCGGGGTCGATGACGCCATGGCTCTGCTCTACCTGCTCTCCCGGGACGACGTGGAGGTCGTCGGGATCACGAGTGTGTTCGGCAACAACACGGCAGCGCGCTGCGCGCACAACACCCTGCGGGTGCTTGAGCTCGTCGGCCGGGAGGACATTCTGGTGGCGATCGGCGCGGAGAAGCCGCTTGTCGGCGAGGTCACCTACCTTGCGACGCACGTGCACGGAAACGACGGGCTCGGTGATTCCGGCCTGCCGACCGCGGTGACCACCCCGGTCAGCGCGTTGAGCGCGACAGAGCTCATCGATGAACTCTCGCAACGTTATCGGGGCACCCTGCGGCTGCTCGCCGTCGGACCCCTCACCAACCTCGCCCATGCGCTCTCCGACATCCCTGGACTCACCGAGCGCATCGCCGATGTCGTGATCATGGGCGGAGCAGCGGATGTCGCGGGCAACCAGTCACCGGCGGCGGAGGCGAACATCATCCACGATCCTGAGGCGGCGCAGCAGGTGATTTCGGCGCCGTGGGAGACCACGCTCGTTCCGCTCGACGTGACGATGCGGGAGGTGGTGACGGAGACGCACCGCGAGCAGCTGATCGCCGCCGACACACCGGTGACCCGCTTCGTCGCCGCTACGACCGACTTCTACTTCAACGGTTATGGCTTCGACTCATACGGGGTTCGGTGTTCGCCGTGCCACGACGCGGTCGCGGCGGGAGTGCTTACGGGGCAGATCGTGCCCTCGGTCTTCCCTGTTCTCGACGTGCAGGTGGACTGCAGCGACGGACCCAGCCGCGGCGCGACCATCTGCGACACGAGGGGCCGCTACCGGGGATTCCCGTCGATGCCAGACGGAAACTGCAGGGTAGCGCTTGTCACCGACGGCACCTTCCCCGATGCCCTCGTCGAGGCGTTCGGCAGGATCAGGGTGCCTCAACGCTGAGGTGCACCGTGTCGCCATCGACGCGGTCGACATGGTCGGCGGGTACCACGAAGTCCTTCTTGAATCCGGTCGCATCAATCTCGACGTATCCGACGCGAAGCAGGCGCTCCCGTTGCTGGGGGTGCAGGTCTGAGTCATCGCCGAACGCGCGACGAACCATTCCCCAGAGCCCCTCCTCATCGCCGGACTCCATTTCCTGGCCGTCGCTCGTGACCGCGTTAGGGTCGCCCATCTTGTATGACCGCACCTTGCCCACTTTGTTGCCGGTGACATCCACAACCGCCATGCCGTCTTCGATCTTCGTCATCTCGTTCATTGTGTTGCCTCTCCCTTTGTGTCAAAAACCCGACATATCCACGCTAAGTCGGCGGCGGCGTGGCTTCTACCCGTTGCGCTGAGCGGCAACGTCGGGGTGACGCAACAGAGGAGATTCGGCGACTCGCCGGTCTGATGCGCCCGGACGTACGGCGTGTCGCCCAAAACTCCGCACGAACGTGACAGCGGCGTGGGGAGATCGTGCGCGGAAGGTGCGCGGGGCGCGATCACTCCTCGAACGTGTTCACCATCGCGTGCGCGGCACGTTGGAGGTAGTCCCACAGGGTTGCGTCGTGCAGCGGGGAGAGTTCGAGTTCGTCGACCGCATGGCGCATGTGCAGCAGCCAGCGGTCACGGGCATCCGGGTTCACCTTGAAGGGCTGGTGGCGCATCCGCAGTCGTGGATGACCGCGTTCGTCGCTGTAGGTCGTCGGTCCGCCCCAGTACTGCTCGAGGAAGCCGGTGAGACGCTGGATCGCGCCCTCGAGATCCTCCTCGGGGTAGAGCGCAAGCAGCACCTCGTCGGTTTTCACGCCATCGTAGAAGCTGCGCACGAGCTTCTCGAAGGTGGCCCTGCCACCGATCTCGTGCCAGAGGGTTTCCGAGGTCACCCCTTCACGTCCGCTGCGGGTGTGCCGGGACCGGCGGGCGCGCGTTCGCCGAGCCCGTCGACGACCATGCGATTCAGCGCGGGGATGTTGACGCCGAGGTCATCGAGCGAGAGCTTCAGGCGAAGTCGCAGTTCCCGTGCGACATCCCACTGTTCCGCGGGTCGAACCTTCATGACGAGGCGGATGACGAGTGCCTCGGCTGTTATCGACTCGACACCCCAGATCTCCGGCTCCTCGAGAACCTTCCGGCGCCACTCCGCACTCTTGGCCATCGTGTTGGCGGTCGCGAGCAGCTTCTGCTTGAGGGCTTCGACATCGGAGGTATACGGCGCTGG
This sequence comes from uncultured Actinomycetota bacterium, assembly GCA_963848065.1. Lineage (GTDB taxonomy): Bacteria > Actinomycetota > Actinomycetes > Actinomycetales > Microbacteriaceae > CAWKBZ01. Next base: position 1,650,337 of record CAWKBZ010000002.1, read on the forward strand.
CAGGTCGATGATGACGCGCGCCCAGCCCTGTGATTTGTTGCCGACCCGAAGAATCTCGCCATTGCGCACCGACCACAGCACTCCCGAGACGTCGCGAACCTGGGTGATGCGGATGCCGACCGCCTCGACGACTCCGCTCGCCTGGCCGAGATCGACGACGTCGCCGACGCCGAGCTGGTCTTCCGCGACCATGAAGAGTCCGCTCAGCACGTCCTTGACGATGTTCTGGGCGCCGAAGCCCAACCCGGCACCGAGCGCTGCGGTGATGAGGGCGAATGCGCCTGTCACGTTGGCGTCGATGGCGGTGACGATCATGATCGCCGCGACGATCACGATGGCGGCGGCGGCAATGTTGTTGAGCACGCTTCCGAGGGTTTCGGTGCGCTGCACGATTCTCGCGGCGCCGAGCGGGGAGGCGAGCAGGGCCTGGGTGTCGAGGTCGCGCTGGCGCTTCTTCACGCCGGTGACGATTCGCGAGACAACCCGTTTGACGATGAAACGCACCAGAAGGTTGGCGGCGACCGCGACGATGATGATGAAGACGATGTTGATCGGCATATGCCAGACCTCGTAGAAGGCCTCGAACGCGACAATGAACTCATCCATGAGCATCCAGTGTATGGGAGCCCTGCTGGGCGGCGTGCCTGTGGTTACCCGTCAGCGATAGGGTCAATGGATGCTCACCCGACCCATCACCGAAGCCGACATCGCCCAGCTTGTCAGGCTCAACGAAGCGTCCGTGCCGGCGGTCTCACCCGCCGACGCAGACGCGATTGCGCGGCTCATCGAGCTCTCCGCCCTCGCCCTTGCGGTCGTGGATGACGACGAGCCCGCCACCGTGCTCGCGTTCTGCCTGCTCATGACCCCCGGCGTCGACTACTCGAGCGAGAACTATCGCTGGTTCTCCGAGCGCGGCACCGACTTCCTCTACGTTGACCGAATTGTCGTGGGTGAGGGTTTTCGGGATCGCGGAATCGGCAAGCTCCTGTACGAGGCGGTGTTCGCTGCTGCCGCGGGCCAGGGGCGTGCCGAGGTGACCTGCGAGGTCAATGTCGACCCGCCCAACCCTGGATCGCTCCGCTTCCACGCACGGCTCGGATTCGTCGAGGTGGGGCGGCAGGCGACCAAGGGCGATTCGATCACCGTCGCCCTGCTGGCAGCTCCGATCGGTTAGGACCGCCCGGGCACCCGCTTCGTCTGGTGCGCCCAGATCGCGATCTCAACGCGGTTGCGCGCGGCGAGCTTCATCATCAGGCTGGCCAGGTGGGTCTTCACCGTGCTCAGGGTGATGTACAGCTCGCTCGCAATCTCGCTATTGCTGAGGCCGCGCGCAACCGCAAGTAGAACCTGCTCCTCGCGCTCGGTGAGCGGCTCGACCGGCTGCGCGGGAAGTCCGGCCGGCTCGGCGCCGGCGAACGCCTCGAGCAGCCGCACCGTCACGTTGGGCGCGATCAGCGCGTCGCCGTTGGCGGCGGCGCGCACCGCCTGGCCGAGCAGCTCCGAGCCGGCATCCTTCAGCAGGAAGCCCTTCGCGCCCGCCCGCAACGCCGCATAGACGTACTCGTCGAGGTCGAACGTGGTGATGACGACCACCGCCATCGGATCCGCAACGCCTGGCCCCGCGATCGCACGGGTCGCCTCGATCCCGTCCTGGCCGGGCATCCGGATGTCGAACAGGCAGACATCCGGCCGCAGGCTGCGGGCGAGCGTAACCGCCTCAATGCCATCGGATGCCTCGCCCACGATCTCGATGTCGGGCTGCGCGTCGAGGATCATGCTGAGACCAGTGCGAACCAGCTCCTGATCGTCGGCGATGAGCACCCGGATCGTCATGTGGTCCATCCAACACGAGGCAGTACGGCATTGACGACCCACCCGCCGCCGGGCGCTCGACCGGACTGGCAGGTGCCGCCGAGCAGTGAGGCGCGCTCCATCATCCCTGTGATGCCGTAGCCGGGCGGCGCTGCCGGTGCCACCTCGCCGTCGTTGGTGACTGTCAGACGCACCCCATCCTCATCCGCGTCGACTTTCACGTCGATTGAGGAAGCACCCCGCGCGTGCCGGCGCGCGTTGGTGACCGACTCCTGCGCCATCCGGTAGATGGCCGCAGCCACGGTCGGCGGGATGCTGTCGGTGTCGCCGCTCACCTGAACGGTGACGCGCGGACCGTGCATCCCCCCCGCGGCAAGGTCATTGATGTCGGCGAGAGTGCGGCCGGGCGCCAACTCCGGTGCTTCCCCTTGGCGCAGCACGCGCACCATCGAACGCATCTCGGCGAGGGTTCTGGATGCCTCGGCTGCGATCACCCTGAGCGCATCCGTCGCTGCCTCCGGCTTCAGTTCGGCCACGGCCAGCCCGGCCTGGGCGCGGATGGCGATTGCGGACACATGGTGGGCGACCGTGTCGTGCAGGTCACGGGCGAGCGTCTCGCGCTCCATCAGCTTTGCGCTGTCCAGCTCGCGCATTCGGGCGCTGGCCCGGTAGCGGAGGGCGATGGCGAGCGTCAGGACGATGGCAAAGAACGCGGCTCCCATGATGACATCGCCGAGCGGCTCGCTCACGAGCGCAGACACCACCAGGTTGGCCAGAACGATCCCAGACCCGATCACCAGGGCGCGTCCGTTGCCCCACCGGAACAGCGCATACAGCGTGAAGATGGCAAAGACGCTGGCGAGGAGATTCGAGCCCCCCAGCAGCAGGCTGGCGATACCCGTGGTGGCCGAGGCGATCGCCAGCATCAGCAGCGGCCGGGTGCGCCTCCACAGCAAGGTTGGAGCCGATGCAAGCACGATGGCCAGGGCCACCAGGAAATGGGTGATCGGCGGGGCGCCCGGTTCGGGGAACTGTATGCGCATCAGGGTCTCGAGCAGGCCCAACACGACGATGAACGCCAGCAGCGCCCAGTCCCGCCACACACGCCGGGGCGGTGGGGGAACTGCGCCTGGCGCGTTCCACGCGGAGCGCAGGAGCCTGGTCACACCCCCATGATACGAGCGCTTCACGGTGCGATGACGGATGCTCGTGCCAGCCGAGCGCGGCGGAGGATCACCAACTCGGCGACGACACTGTTGATGACGAAGCCAGCGGCGACGAGCAGGGTTTCGCCGGACGCGTCGACCTCGCCGACGTTCAGGGCCCACAGCGCATAGACGAGCGCTTGGGTTCCACCGGAGACAGCGAGCGCGTATGCACGCGTCATCCATGCCCCATGCGCAGCGAAGTCGCGACGCGTGATCGCGATCGCACCGAGAACGAGGAATACTGTCATCGCAACACCGAAGACGAGACGGACCATCGCGAGCGCGTATTCATCACTGGGGCCGCCGAAGAACACTGCCAACCAGATAGCCGACAGCGCCGCGAGAAATCCGGCGGGGATGAGCACGCGGCCGGCGGTGCGGTGCCACCGACGCCGGACTCGGAGCGCAGGAGAGAACTGGAAGGCGCCGAGCAGCACGAACACGCTCATTGCCACGATGTGCGCAATCATCGGCAGGGGTGACGCCAACGACGATGTACTCGCGGCGCCTGAGCTCTCTTCGCTCAGGCGCGCCACACCTCCAAGCACGGGGAGCGCGCTCAGCAGCAGGAGGCCCGATATTGCGAGCCATCCGCTTTTCAGCTTCCGCTGCTGCTTGACCGGGCGGTTAGTCATCGTCTGTTGGCTCATGTCTCGATGATCGCGTCGCCGGGCGCGCAGCACATCGGGGAAGAGGACTAGGCGGGAACCGTACTTTCGGCTGATCGGATTCAGGCCGGATTGCCGATGGCCGTGGCCAGCATTGCGGCGAATATCGACCAATGACCATCCGAACGAAAGCACCGAAAGCAGAACTCACCGACCTGCGACACACCGTCCCCGCCAACCCGCTGAGACCTCTCGGGCCAGTCGACCGTCGCCTGCTGCGCGGTGCAGGTCTCACCGGCACCGTCGGCAGCCTGCTCATGCTGGCCACGTTCGTGCTCGTCGGCGCGCTCGGCCTGCCTGACCCCTTTGCCCCCGAGAGCCTGCTCCGCTTCCCCGAGATCCAGTACGCCCGGGCGGCGGAGAACCTCCTGTACCTCGCCGCCATCGTGCTGTGGGCGGTGCATCACGAGCTGCTGCACCGATTGTTGCGCGTCACCGCACCGGTGCTGTCCGTTGCCGCTCGTATCATCGGTTCCCTCGGCGCAGCCATGCTCGCGGCCGGCGCCCTGCTCAACGTCGCCACCGCGACGACGTCGCAGGCCTACCAGCAGGCCGCCGAGGCCGAGCGGTCGGTCGTCGTCATGGCCTGGCAGGCCGCGCAGGGCGTCATGGAGGCATTGCTGGTCACCGGCGCCCTGCTGCTGCCCGCGGCCATTGTGCTGTTCGGGATCGCGCTGCGCGGTCTGACCCCGATCCTGGGCTGGGGCGCGGTCGCCGTCGGCGCGGCAGGCACGGCCGCCATTGTCGTCGTCGTTGCGACCAGCTCGGCGTCCACGCTGATCGCTGTCAGCATCCTCGGCGCGCTGGCCTTCCACCTGGTCGCGGGCATTCGCTGGCTCTGGCTCTCGCGCCGCTGACCGCCGCCACATCGCGTTGCGCATGACCACCCCAACCAACCACACAAACGAAGGACAAAGCTCATGACCATCACCGAACCGACCGGGCCCGGCCGCCTGAAAATGAGCGGCCTGCACATGGCGCTCCTCATTGCTGGCGCGCTCGGAGCTTGCATTTCGGCGCACCTCCTCATAGCCCGCGTGCTCGAAGCTGCAGGCTCGGCGCAGTTCGTCCATGACGGCTCGTGGTGGGGTCTCGCCGCGCTCGCTGGGGTCGCCGCGGGCGTCGCCCTGATCCTGTTCGGAGCAGTCGGTCTCGGCCGCAGCATCCGCCAGGGCCCTCCTGCTGGCGCCGACTACGCGACTCAACTCGAAGGTCATCTCGACCCGACACTGTCTCGCGGAATGTGGCTGGTCAAGTGGCTGCTCGCCGTACCGCACTACATCGTGCTGGTCATCATGTGGACCGCGTTCCCGGTTGTCGTCGTCGCCTCTGGGCTGATGATCCTGTTCACCGGTCGCTACCCTGCGTCGCTGTTCGAGTTCGTGGTTGGCGTGCTCCGCTGGAACTGGCGTGTTGCGTTCTACGCCACCGGCGTCCTGGCCACCGACCAGTACCCGCCGTTCACGCTCGCCCGTACCGAGTTTCCGGCCACCTTCGACGTCACTTACCCCGAACGGTTGTCCCGGTGGAAGGTCTTGTTCAAGTCCTGGCTGCTCGCCTTCCCGCACCTGGTCATCCTCGGAATTCTGTCCGGACTGTACTGGTTCTTCGCCGACGGCTTCTTCTCCGACGGCCCCAGTACGGTCGGACTGCTCGACCTGCTCGTGCTCATCGCCGTCGTGATCCTGCTCTTCACCGGCGTCTACAACGCGGGCCTGTTCAACCTGGTCATGGGCATCCACCGCTGGATCTACAGGGTCTACGCGTATGTCTCGCTGCTGCGCGACGACTACCCGCCATTCCGGCTCGACCAGGGCCCCCTCGAAACCCGCCTCTCACCAGAAGGAACCCGATGACCGCCACACTGCTCGCTGCGGATGACATCCGCCGGTCGTACGGACGCGGCACCGCCCGCTTCGACGCGCTGAAAGGGGTTAGCCTGCGGATCGCCGAAGGGGAGTCCGTCGCCATCGTCGGGAAGAGCGGGTCCGGGAAATCAACCCTCATGCACCTGCTGGCCCTGCTCGACCACCCGGACGATGGCAGCGTCAGCGTCGACGGAACGGATGCGACCGAGCTCAGCACCCGACAGGTCAACCGGATCCGCAACCAGCACTTCGGGTTCGTGTTCCAGCAGTTCTTCCTCACCCCGAATGCGACGGTGCTCGACAACGTCGTGCTGCCGCTCAAGATCGCCGGTGTCGGCCGGCGCGCGCGCACGGAGAGGGGTATGGCGGTGCTCGCCCAGCTGGAACTCGCCGACAAGGCGAAGAACAAGGCCGTCAATCTCTCCGGGGGGCAGAAGCAGCGGGCGGTCATCGCCCGGGCGCTCGTGGGCAACCCGAAGGTCATTTTTGCCGATGAGCCCACGGGAAACCTCGACACCGTCACCGGACGATTGGTGGAGGACATCCTGTTCTCCCTCAACACCGAACACGGAATCACCCTGGTGATCGTCACCCACGACACCGAACTGGCCGAGCGCTGCGACCGGCGGATGTTCATCCGCGACGGGCTGGAAGTGCCCTCTCTCGACACCCAAGGAGCCACAGCGTGAACCCGCTCGACATCACCCGTGCTGCCATCGGCAACACCTTCCGCAGCAAAACCCGCACCACCCTCACCGTCACCGCCATCTTCATCGGTGCGTTCACCCTCACCATCACGAGCGCCATCGGCACCGGCATCTCCAGCTACATCGACAACCAGATCGCGTCCTTTGCGGCCGCTGACGCCCTGTCGATCATGAAGGCGTCAGACGCGACGCCTGGTTCACAGTCGGGGCCGGCGCCATACGATCCGGAATCGGCAGTGGTTGGCGGACGGTTCGAGGGCGACGGGTCTGAGTTCGCGAGCGGAATCCTGACAGCCGCGGATGTGGAGACAATTGCCGGGGTGGATGGCGTGATGGAGGTTCATCCGATCCTCCATGTCAATCCGCTGTACATCGAGCACGACAGCACCGGCAAGTATGAACTCACCATCAATTCCAACATCCAGATGATCACTCCCGACCTGGCCGCAGGCTCCCCGATGGCTGAGGGCAGCAACCATGTTCTGCTGACAAGCGCTTACCTCGAAAGCCTCGGCTTTTCCGACGCGGAATCGGCCGTCGGAGCGCCCGTGACGATCGGCATCGCCGACCAGAGCGGCGAGATCCACGAACTGGGAGCGACGATCTCGGGAGTGCAGAACGAGACGCTGTTCGAGAGTGGGGTTGGACTCAACCAGACGTTCTCAGACGCGCTGCGGGAGGCACAGGCAATCGGCAGTACCTCTGATACCGAGGTCGGCTTCTTCGTCGCCACGGCAAGATTCGATCCGGGCATTGGCGAAGAGGCGCTCATCGCGCTGAAAGCGGACCTGGCTGAACTCGGCTACAGCGCTATGACGCCGGCCGACCAGATCGGCATCTTCCAGGCCGTCATCGGCGGAATCATCGGTGTGTTGAACGCCTTCGCGGTGATCGCCCTTATCGCGGCCGGGTTCGGCATCATCAACACGCTGCTGATGAGCGTGCAGGAACGCACCCGCGAGATCGGGCTCATGAAAGCAATGGGAATGGGTGGCGGACGCATCTATGCGCTGTTCAGCCTTGAGGCGGTGTTCATCGGCTTCCTCGGAAGCGTGATCGGTGCCGCCGCGGCGATCGGTGCCGGGGCGGTGGCCAACAGCCTTCTCGCCGGCACGATTCTCGCCGACCTCGAGGGTCTGCAGGTGCTCCGGTTCGAGCCGCTGCCTGTGGCCACGACCATACTGCTGGTGATGGGTATCGCGTTCCTGGCTGGCACTCTGCCGGCTCGCCGGGCGGCCAGGCAGAACCCGATCGAGGCACTGCGCTACGAGTAGCGCACGGAGGAACGTGTCGGAGTGGAGTTACGAACGCGCGTCGCGCTCCTGCGCAGCGAGTGCGCGCTCCACTCCGGCCAGGTTCTCGATCACCATGCGGCGCAGTGCCGGAGTGTCCGGGTTCGCGTCCAGCCATGCCTTGGTCGCCGTCACCAGTTCGCGCGAAGCGAGCGGCGCCGGGTAGAGCCCGAGGATCACGTACTCGGCGATCTTGTAGCTGCGGTTCTTCCAGATGTCGTTCACGGCGGCGAAGTACGGCTCCACGAGCGATTCCAGCGAGGCGGGATCGTTGACGTGCTGGTAGCCGAGTGTGGCATTTCGCACGATGGCGTTGGGGAGGTCATCGTTCACGACCAGTGAGTCGAACGCCTTCCGCTTCGCTTCTGGTGTGGCGAAGGTCGCCCGTGCTCGCGCCGCGGCCTGCTGGCCGTTCGAGGTGTTGTCCTGCTCAAGCGCGGCATCGACTTCTGCTTCGGTCGCGGCGCCGTTGAGCACGAGGCCCTTCAAGCAGCTCCCACCTCAGGTCGGTGTCGATCTCGAGCCCCTCGAGGGCGCACGGTGCCGTCGAGCAGTCCGCGCAGCGTCGCGAGGTGTGATCCTCGATCGAGGCGAGGTTGGCGAAGAACTTCACGAACTGGAACTGCTCATCGGTGCCCGGCTCGGCGAGCTTGTGCGAGCTCCCACAGCTCGTCGCCGACGTGCTCGATGGTCGCTGCCCGCTCGAGCGGTGTCACGTAGATGCGCGCGGCCATTGCGAGCTGGCGTCAGCGTCGTGCGGATCGTGGTCGACTCGGTCTCGGTCGCGATGTTGTTCAGCACGAGGTGCACGTAGTCGCGGGCGGCCATCTCGCCGTCGCGCGTCGCATCCCAGGCGGCACCCCAGACGATGGCGCGTGCGAGCGGGTCGTCGATGGCTGCGAGGTGCTCGATCGCGACGGCGAGGGAGGCCTCGTCGAGGCGGATCTTCGCGTAGGCGAGGTCCTCGTCGTTGAGCAGCACGAGGTCGGGCCTGGCCATTCCGACGAGGTCGGGGACCTCGGTGCGCTCTCCGTCGACGTCGAGTCTCGACGCGGTGGCTGCGCACGAGCTTGCCGCCATCGAGCGAGTAGAAGCCGATCGCGAGACGGTGCGGGCGGATGGTCGGGTAGTCGGCGGCTGCGGACTGCAGCACGGCGAACGCGGTGATCGTGCCGTCAGCATCCGTCTCGATCTCGGGGCGAAGCGTGTTCACGCCCGCGGTCTCGAGCCACAGCTTCGACCACTCGGCGAGCTTGCGCCCGCTCGTGATCTCGAGCTCCGCGAGCAGGTCGCTCAGCTCGGTGTTGCCGTACTCGTGCTTCTTGAAGTACGCGGCGACGCCGGCGAAGAAGGCGTCGATGCCCACCCAGGCGACGAGCTGCTTGAGCACCGAACCGCCCTTGGCGTAGGTGATGCCGTCGAAGTTGACCTGCACGTCTTCGAGGTCGTTGATGGTCGCGACGACCGGGTGGGTCGATGGCAGCTGGTCCTGCGGTAGGCCCAGCTCTTCTCCATCGCCTGGAAGGTCGTCCACGCCTCGTGCCACTCGGTGGCCTCGGCGGTCGCGATGGTCGACGCCCACTCGGCGAAGCACTCGTTGAGCCACAGGTCGTTCCACCACTTCATGGTGACGAGGTCGCCGAACCACATGTGGGCGAGCTCGTGCAGGATCGTGACGACGCGGCGCTCCTTGATGGCGTCGGTCACCTTCGACCGGAAGACGTAGGTCTCGGTGAAGGTGATCGCGCCGGCGTTCTCCATGGCGCCCGCGTTGAACTCGGGCACGAAGAGCTGGTCGTACTTCTCGAACGGGTAGGCGTAGTCGAACTTCTCCTCGAAGTAGGCGAAGCCCTGGCGGGTCTTCTCGAAGATGTAGTCGGCGTCGAGGTACTGGCTGCAGCGACTTGCGCGCGATAGATGCCGAGCGGGATCACGCGGCCGTCGCTCGATCGTGAGCTCGCGCGCACGACCGCGTATGGGCCGGCGACGAGCGCGGTGACGTAGCTCGAGAGAATCGGCGGTGGGCGCGAAGGCCCAGGTCGCCGACGCCGTCGCCCGCAGGTTCGGGCACCGGAGCTGGCTGGTTGCTCACGACCTGCCCAGTTCGCCGGCGCGGTCACGGTGAACTGGAAGGTCGCCTTGAGGTCGGGCTGCTCGAACACCGCGAAAACGCGGCGGCGAGTCGGGCACCTCGAACTGGCGTGTACAGGTACACCTCGTCGTCGACCGGGTCGACAAAGCGGTGCAGGCCCTCGCCCGTGTTGGTGTACTCGGCGTCGGCGACGACCTCGAGCACGTTCTCTGCGGCGAGATCGTCGAGCTGGATGCGCACGCCATCGCTCACGGCTGCGGGGTCGAGTGCGACGGCCGTTGAGCGTGACCGAGTGCACCGTGCGCGTGAGGGCGTCGATGAAAGTGGATGCTCCGGCCTTCGCCGTGAAACGTCACGACCGTCGTGCTGCGCGAACGTCTCCGGCGCCGGTCGTCAGGTCGAGGGTGATCTCGTAGCTCTTGACGTCGACGAGCGCCTTGCGCTCCTGGGCTTCGACGCGGGTGAGGTTCTCTCCAGGCACGTGGTTGCTCCTTCGCAGCGGGATTGTGTCCAACTAGCGAGTCTAGCCGCGGCGAAGGGCGTCGCGTCCTGTCAGGCGGGAACCGGGGCGGGCGTACGGGCGGGGAGCACCGCGGTGGGGTGCAGCAGTTCGGTCGTCTCGGCAATGGCTGCCACGAGCAGGCCCTCAAGCCGCTCGTCTGCGTCGCGAATGCACGCCTCGGCGATTCCGAGCACCGACGTACGGAGGATCGCCTCGTCTGCGGGGGCGAGTTGTCGCGGTCTCGTGATCGCCGCCTCGACCTGGAATGCGCGCGCCCACGACTCGGCTCCTGGGGTGAGGTCCAGCGCCGCGCGGATACGCGCGAGTGCGCGCTCAACGGGCACCCCCTCGCACTCACGCAGAAGTGACTCGCACCGCAGCAACCCGGAGGCGAGCGCGCGTTGGCGCCCTTCGCTTGCGACGGGCACCGCGGTCGACGCGGCGAGCACCGAGACGACGAGCGGCACCCGCGAGTCGTTTCCGACGAGCCCGACAACCGAGGGAATATGCGGCGCGAGTCGCGCACGCCCGGTGTCGGAGATCACATCGTTGACGAGTCGCGCGAGTGCCGCAAGTGTGGGGTGGGTGCACGATGGGTGATCGCTCCAGCGCTGTCCCGCGAGGTAGGAGGCATACTCCATGAAGCACGCGCCCTGCCGGGGAGTCCTGTGCCGTCCTGGTGAGAGAACGGGAAGCAATTCTTCGGTGTATGTCCCTTGCATGAGGACCTCCAAAAACTTGACCGGTGATTTCCAGTGTGCGCTTCCGTTCTGGGCGTAACCAGTCCCCCTCCTGAGTCTTTGCTTTAACCGTCGATAGTGTTATGGCATGGCTCGCACCGCGTTCGAACGTCACCCGCCGAGCGAGGGTGTTGCCGCACTCTCGCTCGCCGATTCCCGGCTGGCACCGTTCTGGCTCGAGGACCTCGGCGCGCCCGTGCATCCGCGGTTCGGCGGAAGCGCCGTGTTCGATCTGGTTGTGGTCGGCGGCGGATACACGGGCCTGTGGACGGCCCTCATGGCGAAACAGCGGGATCCGGATGCCAGGGTCGCCCTGCTGGAGGCGCGCACCATCGGCTGGGCCGCATCCGGCCGCAACGGGGGCTTCTGCGAGGCGACGCTCACCCACGGCGAGGTGAATGGCCGACGCCGCTTCCCGGACGAGCTGGACCACCTGGACCAACTGGGCATGCAGAACCTCGACGAAATCGAGGCGACGGTTGCGGAGCTCGGCCTGGATTGTGACTTCGAGCGCACCGGGGCGATCGCTGTCGCAGTGGAGGAATACCAGGCCCAGGAGCTGCGGGCGGGGGATCACGAGCACTTCCTCGACGCGGAGGCCATGCGCCGCCAGGTGAACTCGCCCACCTATCTCGCCGGTGTCTGGAGCAAGCGCGACACCGCGATGGTGCACCCGGGCAAGCTGGCTCGTGAGCTCGCGAAAGCGTGTGCCGAGCTCGGGGTTGAGCTTTTCGAGAACTCGCCGGTGCTCGAAGTGGACGGTGGGGCACCCACTGCTGTCGTGGTTCGCACGCCGCACGGGGTGGCGACGGCGGCTCGTGTGGCGCTCGCCACCAACGCGTTCCCATCGCTGCTCAAGCGGTACCGACTGCACACCGTGCCCGTCTACGACTATGTGCTCATGACCGAACCGCTCAGTTCCGCCCAGCTGAAGAGCATCGGCTGGAAGAACCGTCAGGGTGTCGCCGACATGGCCAACCAGTTCCACTACTACCGGCTGAGCGCCGACAACCGCATCCTCTGGGGCGGCTATGACGCCATCTACCACTACGGCGGGCGCATCCGCTCGGCATACGACGACCGCACGCAGAGCTTCGAGCGCCTCGCGAGCCACTTCTTCGCTACATTCCCGCAACTGGAGGGGTTGGGTTTCTCCCACCGCTGGGCGGGCGTGATCGACACGAGCACCCGGTTCTGCGCGTTCTTCGGGCGCGCATATGGCGGTCGTGTCTCGCACGTTGCCGGCTACACGGGGTTGGGCGTTGCCGCGACCCGCTTCGCCGCCAACGTCATGCTCGACCAGCTCGCGGGCCTCACCACCGAACGTACCGAACTGAAGATGGTGCGCTCGATGCCGCCACCCTTCCCGCCGGAGCCCGCCGCATACCTCGGCGTGCAGGCTACGCGCTGGTCGCTCGACCGCGCCGACCACAACAACGGCAAGCGCAACCTGCTGCTGAAGACACTGGATGCCGTCGGCCTGGGATTCGACTCGTGATCCCCGTCATCGACGCGCTCGCCGCGGTGATCGAGACCCAGGCCGTGGACGGGGAGCAGGTTGTCGCAGGGGCGCCGACGACGGGTTCGGTGAGGCTGTCGTCGCTCGACGGCCAGGAGTGCGGCATCTGGGAGATGTCGGTCGGAGCCATGTCTGACGTCGAGGCGGATGAGATTTTCGTCGTCGTCGCCGGGGCGGGCACCGTGGAATTTCTCGATTCCTCGATCACCCTGACCCTCGCACCCGGCTCAGTGGGCCGACTCACTGCGGGCATGCGGACGATCTGGACGGTCACCGAAACCCTGCGCAAGATCTACCTCACACCGGAGGCGTGAATGACCTACGACATCGACCGGATCCGCTCCGACTTTCCTGCGCTGGAAAGCGGTTGGGCCTTCTTCGACGGGCCGGGCGGCACCCAGACGCCCCGGCACGTGATCGCCGCGATCCAGGAGTCCCTCTCCCAGCCGCTCGCCAATCGAGGGACGGTGAGCCTCGGCGAAACCAACGCTGAACGAATCGTGACGGATGCCCGGAGCGCGATGTCCGACTTCACGAACGGCGATCCCCGCGGTGTTGTTTTCGGCCGGAGTGCCACCGCGCTCGCCTACGATTTCTCGCGCATGCTCGCCCGCGGGTGGAGCGAGGGCGATGAGGTCGTCGTCACCCGGCTCGACCATGACGCGAACGTGCGACCGTGGGTGCAGGCGGCGGAGCGGGCGGGGGCAACGCTCCGCTGGGTCGACTTCGATCCTGACACGACGGAGCTCGACACCTTCGCGGGCGTGGTGAACGAACGCACTCGCCTCGTCGCCGTGACAGCCGCGTCGAACCTGCTGGGCACAATGCCCGACGTTGCGGCCATAGCGTCGCTCGCGCACGAAGCCGGCGCTCTCGTGTACGTGGACGGCGTGCATTTCGCGGCTCACGCATCCATTGATGTCGCTGCGCTCGGCGCCGACTTCTTCGTGTGCTCGCCCTACAAGTTCCTCGGGCCGCACCTGGGCGCGCTCGTTGCCGCACCCGAACTGCTCGAAACGCTCGTGCCAGACAAACTTCTCCCGGCCACCAACATCGTGCCGGAGCGGTTCGAGTTCGGCACGCTGCCGTACGAATTGCTGGCCGGGGTCACTGCGGCCGTCGACTACCTGGCGGGGCTCGACGGTTCCTCCGGCGGGTCCAGACGCTCGCGGTTGGAGCAGTCGTACCACGCGCTCGAAGAGCACGAGGCAGGGCTGCGCAGCATCCTCGAAGATGGGCTCGGGGCGATGCCGGATGTGACTGTGCGCTCCCGCGCCGCCCGCCGCACGCCGACGACCCTCGTGACCTTCGACGGCAGGAATGCAGTGGATGTCTGGACCTCGCTTGCCGAGCACAAGGTCGCCGCCCCCGCCAGCAACTTCTATGCGCTCGAAGCCTCCCGGCGGCTTGGCCTCGGCGACGAGGGCGGACTTCGGGTTGGACTCGCCCCGTACACGAACTCCGACGACATCGAGCGGCTGCTCGACGGCCTGCGATCCTTCCTGGCGGCGTGACACCCACTCCCACGTCAGTTCTCTCCTGTCAATCCGGGTTGGCCCGTGCCCCGCCACCGTTAGCGTGAAAGGCGGGGAGAGAGAAAGGAACCAGGGATGTTCGGCAGGATCACCAGAATGGTACGAAGCATGTTCGGCGGATCGAGCAGTCGGTCGGGACGCAACAGGAACAGGAACAGGAATCGCAATCGCGCGGGCGCGAAGAGCCGCAACAGGTCGATGAGCCGCCAGCGGAGCACGATGAAGGCGGGGCGTCGGCGCTGAGCGTGCCGAGCGGCGGGCATACTGCCCGTCGCTCTCCTTGTGCCGCGACTTCGCAGTGCCGTCACTTCTAGACTGGTGCCATGCGCATCCACATCGCGACCGACCATGCCGGACTCGAGTTCAGCACGGACCTCCAGGAGCACCTCAGTCGTGAGGGTCACGAGGTTGTCGATCACGGACCGAAGTCGTTCGAGCCGCTGGATGACTATCCGGGCTTCTGCATCGACGCTGCCAAGGCGGTCATCGCCGATCAATCAGCTGGGATACCCGCGCTCGGCGTGGTCTTCGGCGGTTCGGGCAACGGCGAGCAGATGGCCGCGAACAAGGTCGCCGGCATCCGCGCGGCACTCGTGTGGAACCTCGACACCGCGAAGCTCGCCCGCGAACACAACGATGCCAACGTGATCTCGATCGGTGCCCGCCAGCACTCCATCGACGAAGCGATCCTCTTCATCGATGCCTTCATCGCGACGCCGTTCAGCGGCGAGGAGCGGCACGCCCGTCGCATCGCGCAGCTGAGCGAGTTCGAGACGACAGGGATGATCGAGGCCCACGCCAGCTCCCATGCCTGAGGGTCATTCCGTTCACAGGATCGCCCGACAGTTCGCGCTGCACTTCGTCGGCGACACCGTTGCGGCAAGCTCGCCGCAGGGCAGGTTCGCCGCGGGAGCCGCCGAGATCGACGGGCCTGGTGATGACGGATGCCCGTGCCGTCGGCAAGCAGATGTTTCTCGAGTTCGACCACGACCGCTGGTTGCGGGTGCACCTCGGCATGTACGGGGCGTGGGATTTCGCGGGGGAGATTTCGGTCTCGACGAGCTCGACGGTCTCGTCGAACTCGACCACCGGCAGCATGGGGGCGCCCCGGCGTGCTGCGGATGTCGGAGCAGGAACGGCTCGGACCCGCGATCGAGCAGCTTTCCCCCCGAGCCCATCGGCGCGGTGCGTGTGCGACTGCTGACCGAGAAGGCGGTAGCCGACTTGCGCGGGCCAACGGCGTGCGAGGTACTGCATCCGGAGCAGGTGCAGAGCGTCATCGACAGGCTTGGCCCCGATCCGCTCGTCGATGACGTCGCGCGAGGGCGAGGAGCGCTTCGTCGCCACGGTTGCGAAGAAGCCGACCCCGATCGGGCTGCTGCTCATGGACCAGTCGGTCGTGAGCGGCATCGGAAACGTCTACCGAGCGGAGTTGCTGTTCCGGGCGAGGCTGTCACCGCATACGCCGGGCAGGCTGGTTCCGGAGGAGACGGCGCGGGGACTGTGGCGAGACTGGGTGCACCTCCTGGAAATCGGGGTGAAGACCGGCCAGATGATGACCATGGACGATCTCGACGACGAGGCGTATCGCGGCGGCGCTGGAGTCCCGCGATGATCGCCACTGGGTCTACCACCGCGCGGGTGAACCGTGCCGGGTGTGCGGAACGCCGATTGTCATGGAACTCATGGCTGGCCGCAAGCTCTACTACTGCCCGGTGGACCAGAAGTGACACAATCGAGCATGCCCGAGGCGATCGAACCCGCGGCCCCGCCGCGCAATCCACGGCTGCTGCTGGCCGGACTTCTCGGCACTCCCGTCATCCTGCTCGCCGTGCTGATGTTCAATCTTCCGCAGGGCAGCGTTGCCGACTACCCGTGGTACGAGACCTCCGAGGAACTCGTCGCGAGTGCCGACGCAGTCGTGCTCGGAGAGATCGTCGCCGAGCGAGAGGATCGATTCGAGGGCAACTCCTACCGGGTCGTCACGGTGAGCGTGGAATGGGACGGCAAGGGCGCCCACGCCAGCGGCGCCGAAGTGGAGGTGAAGCTGCTCGCGGGCAGCGGGCCGGCGGCCGATCCGCCGCTCGAGCTGAACGGTCGCTACATTCTCTTCATCGAGGAGTACGACGACGTGCCCGCGTCGCTTCTGAACCCGTGGCAGGGCTACTACGAGGTGCGGGGAACTGAGATCATCGCCGACGAGGACAACCCGGTCGTGCTCCACCGGCAGCTCCTGCTTGCGCTCGGCCTGCGCTGACGTTTCCTGTGGCCGCTTCAATGGCAAGCTTGACCCATGCGCCACACTCCCACCTACGTGCTCACGGATCCCGATGAGGTCAAGCGGCTCATTCGCGAGAATCCCTGGGCGACGATCGTCTCGAACACCGCGACCGGTCTGGTCGCGTCGCACTATCCGGTGCTGCTCGAGGAGGACGCCGACGGCATCAGCATCGTGAGCCATGTCGGCCGGCCGGATGAGAAGCTGCACGAGCTCGGCCAGCACGAGGTGCTCGTCATCATCCAGGGACCGCACGGCTACGTCTCGCCCGGTTGGTACGGCAACGACGAACTGGTTCCGACCTGGAATCACGTCACCGCGCACCTCTACGGCACACCGGAACTGCTCAGCGAGGAGGAGAACTTCGACATTCTCGATGGTCTCGTCGATCATTTCGAGAAGCGGATGCCGAACCCTGTCACCCTGCAGGTGGACGAGGCCTCGTCCCGCCGGATCGCGAAGGGCACCGTCGGCCTGCGGCTCGCCGTCACCCGCTTCGATGCGCGGCTGAAGCTCAGCCAGAACAAGACTCCGGAGGTCTTCGATCGCATCGTCGACGCCCTCGAGGGCGACGGTCCGTACAACTCCGCCGAGCTCGCTGCCGAAATGAAGAGGGTCGCTCCGAATGCTGCTCCGTAACGCCCGCCTCACGGCGGATCCCGTGGACGTCCTCATCGAGAACGGCACCATCCGGGCAGTCTCTCCCTCGGGAGCCGGCAGGGCTACGGGGGAGGAGATCGACCTGGCGGGGCGATGGGTCGTTCCGGGGCTGTGGGACCACCACGTGCACTTCTCCCAGTGGGCACTGTCGAGCAGGCGCACCAACCTCTCGTCGGCGACCTCCGCGAAGCACGCGGCCGAGATTGTGCGCGATGCGCTCGCCGCAGAGACCGAGCCAACGGTGCCCTTCATCGGGGTCGCCTTCACGGACGGACTGTGGCCGGATGCTCCCAACCGCGAGGTTCTCGACGAGGTATCGGGCGCCAGGCCGGTCGTGCTGGTGAGCAACGACATCCACTGCGTCTGGCTGAACTCTGCGGCGCTCAAGGAGTATGGTCACGCCGATCACCCGACCGGACTGCTGAAGGAAGACGACGCCTTCTCGATCGCCCGCCGCATCGACACGGTGGATCCGAAAGTTCTCGATTCGTGGGCGGATGACGCAGCGGCCGCCGCTGCCCGCCGGGGTGTGGTCGGCATCGTCGACCTCGAGATGTCCTGGAACCACGCCGTGTGGTCCCGGCGCATCGATGGGGGCAGCGACAACCTGCGGGTCGAGTTCGCGATCTACAGCGAGCACCTCGACCGTGCGATCGAGTTGGGGCTGCGCACGGGCGATGCCGTCAACGAGCTGCTCACGGTTGGACGTTTCAAGATTCTCATCGACGGCTCCCTCAACACGAGGACCGCATACTGCCTCGATGAGTACCCCGGTCTGGCCGGGCAGGAGCATTCGCGCGGGCTCCTCACGGTGCGTCCTGAGCAGCTCATCCCGCTGATGCGCAAGGCGTCAGCGGCGGGCATCGTGCCGACAGTGCACGCCATCGGCGACCACGCCAACACGATCGCGCTTGACGCCTTCGAGCAGGTCGGCTGCACGGGAAGCATCGAACACGCCCAACTGGTGGCTGAGAGCGACTTCGCGCGCTTCGCCCGGCTGGGGGTGCAGGCGAGCGTGCAACCGGACCACGCGATGGATGACCGGGATATCGCCGAACACTACTGGGCCGGCAAGACGGGGCGTTCGTTCGCGTTCCGTTCCCTGCTCGATGCGGGTGCCAGCCTGTTGTTCGGTTCCGATGCTCCGGTCTCGCCGCTCGACCCGTGGCGCACCATCGCCGCCGCCGTCATGCGCACAACGAACGAGCGCGAGCCGTGGCATCCGGAACAGCGCATCACGGTCGATGAGGCATTGACAGCATCCACCCGCAGCACGATTGCCGCCGGTGAACCCGCCGACCTGGTGATCGTCGATGAGGATCCGCGAACGGCGTCAGCAGACGCATTGAAGCGGATGCCCGTAGCTGCGACCATGCTCGGTGGGCGGTTCACCCACAGCGAGTTGTAGGCGGAGCGCTACTCGGAACTGACGTGAGCGAAAAGGAACCAGCGGTCCTTCTCCAGCGCACGCGCGATCTCGATGGCAACGTCCTGACTCACCGGGTCGAGCGGCTCGAGCTGCTCGATCGCGGTGCGAAGGGTCTCGAGTACGGCGTCGATGGTGCCGATCACTTCGGTGATCGCCTGCTCCGCCTGCTGGAAGCCGGCCGTCATTTTCGGGGTAGGAGTCTTGGAACCCACCGTCTGGATTCGGACATCAATCGGCAGGCCGAGAGCGACAACCCGCTCGGCGGCGCTGTCGGCGAACTCACGAGCGTGGTCGACCACAAGATCGAGTAGCTCGTGCACGGCCTGGAAATTGGGCCCGCGCACGTGCCAGTGCGCCTGCTTGCCGTCGACCGCGAGTGCGGTCAGCGCGACGACCACGGGGCTGAGGAACTGGGCGACCCCGGCGGTCACGTCCGGGTCGATTGAGCTCTGGGGGATCGATTCGACGTCAGTCATGTGGTCTCCTTTGTTGCGGGTGTCTTCTCTTCAACGCTACGCGCCGGGCAGTATTCCGCAAGCAGTGCCAGGCGGGCGGTGCGTGTGAAGGGGGGTAATCCCCACCCGGAAGCCGGGAGGGTGCCTCATACCCCTGGCGAATGAGTTTCACGAGGATTGGAGCGACCCTCCCGCGATCGCGGGCACAATGTACAGGAAGACCAATGACCACTCACAGTATCGAAACCACCGAACGCAAGAGCGCCTTCTACTGGCGCCTTTGGGCGACCGTGCCGAGGGAGATCGGATTCCTCGCACTTACCTTCCCCCTCGCGGTCGTGAGCTTCAGCTTCACCATCGGCCTGTTCGCCGGTGGGGTGGCCAGCATCTTCACTTTCTTCATCGGCGTTATTTTCATCATCGCCGCGCTGTACGTTTCGCGCGGTTTCGGGCTGCTCGAGCTCATCCGGCTCGAATGGGCCGGCCGGCCCTCCATCGAACGCCCGGAGTGGCAGGACGCCCGTGCGCGGCAGGGTTTCTGGGGCTGGCTGCGGAGTGTTCTCGGTAACGGCCACTACTGGCTCTACCTGCTGCACAGCATGCTCGTGAACTTCGTGGTGTCCATCGTCACTTTCGTGATCGCGGTTGTGTGGATGTCAATGACTCTCGCGGGGCTCACCGGCTGGCTCTGGGAACTCGCCTTTCCGAACGTCGGCACGCAGTGGTACCTCACTGAGTGGACGATCCGCGTCTTCGGCGGCGACCCGTCCGGCCTCGACCTCGCGGTGCTTGAGAACCTGTCGTTCTTCGTCATCGGACTGCTGTTCCTCGCGACCCTGCCGTTCATCACCAGGGGGATCGTGCTGCTGCACGACATGATTGCACGGGGAATGCTCGGGGCGTTCAAGTCTGACGGCCTCCAGCGTGAGGTCATCGCCCTCAACGCCTCGCGGGGTGCCGCCATCTCCGCAGAGGGCCACTCCCTGCGCCGGCTTGAGCGCGACATCCACGACGGTCCGCAGCAGCGTCTCGTGCGCATGCAGATGGATCTGTCAGCCGCGGAGCGACAGCTCGATGCCGACCCGCAGCGGGCCAGGGAGCTCATTGGTGAGGCCATGCAGCAATCGAAGGACGCGCTCGAGGAACTTCGCGCCCTCTCGCGCGGTTTCGCGCCTCCCATGCTTTTGGACCGCGGACTGGTTGCCGCTCTTGAGTCGGCCGCGAGCCGCAGCACGATGGCAACGGAGGTCGTGAGCGAACTGCCGACGGACGCCCGCCTGCCGCAGGAGATCGAACGAAACGCATACTTCGTCGCGAGTGAGCTGCTCGCCAACACGGCAAAGCATTCCGGTGCGACGTCGGCGGAGGTGCGTGTGGGACTCCGCACGGTTGCCGACCAGCAGGCCACCTGGCTCGTGCTGGTCGTCACGGACGACGGAGTCGGCGGCGCGTCACGGGTCGAGGGGCATGGTCTCGCGGGGCTGGAGGGCCGACTGCACGGTCTCGGTGGCACGCTCGAGGTGACTTCCCCCGCGGGCGGACCGACGGTCATCACGGCGCAGCTGCCGGTACCGACAGTCGTGCCTGCACCGGCATAGGGCGCCATTCGCCCTAGTCTTGGCACATGACTTCGCTGCGCGTTGCTGTCGCTGACGACTCTGTGCTGCTGCGCGAGGGCCTCGTGCGAGTGCTGCTTGAGGCAGGCGTGGAGGTGGTCGGCTCATTCCCTGATGCCGATCACCTCCTCGATTCGCTTGAGGAGCTCGCGCCGGACCTTCTTGTGCTCGACGTGCGGATGCCGCCGACGTATCGGGACGAGGGCGTTCGGGCGGCGATCAGGGCGCGGGAACTGATGCCGCGCGTCGGCATCCTCCTGCTGTCACAGTACGTCGAAGTTGCCTACGCGCAGGAACTGCTCTCCTCCGGCAGCGGGGGTATCGGCTACCTGCTGAAGGATCGCGTCGCCTCTCTCGATGAGCTCAAGGACGCGGTCGAGCGGATCGCGGCTGGCGGCACGGTGCTCGACCCCGAGGTCGTCTCCCAGCTGCTCGGGCGCAGGCATGACCCGATTGCGACACTGACCCCGCGGGAGCGCGAAGTGCTCACGCTCATGGGGGAGGGGCGAACGAATGCTGCCATCGCGGCTGCGCTCGTCATTGGAACCGGCGCGGTGGAGAAGAACGTGACGTCAATCTTCCAGAAGCTGGGACTGGATGATTCGGGCAGCGACCATCGCCGCGTCCTCGCGGTACTGGCCTGGTTGCAGCGCTAGGAGTCGCTGTGAAAAAAGTCTGCTGTTAGAAGCGGCGCGTGAGGGTGGCGGTGCCACCGGTCGTGAAGCCAGCGGCGGGCTGTACCTCGGGACGCGGGTTCTCCACGTGGTCGGTCCATGAGGTGCCGTTCCACCAGCGGAGCTTGCTTGAGCCGGCGGGGTCTGGGTACCAGCCGGAGGGAGCGAGTGCTGCTTCAACTGTCATAGACATGTTCGGGTCCATTTTTGCCCTGCCGCAAGGCACTTCGGGTACGGCAACGTGGTCAACCGCGGTGACCACAGTTCGGGTGCGGTGTCCTCATTGTAGGGGACTCGTTTGTACCCCACCTAATCCCCCGTTCGGGGGGTAAGCGCGGTCAGCGAAGTGCGGCGATACGCATGGCCACACTGCGAAAGTTCTTGATCCGCTGCTCATAGCGGGCAGCGAGCGCGATGAGGATGACGCCCGCGAACCCAAGCCACAGCCACCAGTGGAGCGATTCGTAGACGAGCCGGATGCCGGGCCAGAGCTGCGTGATGAGGTGCACGAGGAGCACGACGGTTCCGATGAGGAACGGTGCCTGCAACCGGCGCACGGCACCCACGACTATCGCAATCGTCGCGACGACACCGACCCCCACCACCCGCCAGAGTGGTTCTTCGAAGTACAGGGTGAGCAGCGAGGGGACGAGCAGCAGAAGCAGACCGGGGGCGAGCCATGCCCAACTGCGAGCGGTTGGAACGGCGCTCAGCGTCAGCCCGCCGGAGGCGAGCAACGCCAGCGCGATGGGCACGGTCACGTACTCGAAAGGATCCACGAACCCCTGCACTGTGGTGATCGCCCCGGCCACACCGGCCACGCCGATTGCGATCCACGCGACGGATTTCGGGAACGGCATCCGGTCGACCCACACCATGAGAACGTGCGCGCCGGAGAGCAGCAGCACGAGACCGACGACGCGGACCGTGCCGATGACACTGGAGTCGGTTGCCACGGTTTCCACTGCAGCGAATCCGATGATGGCGGCAACGACAAGCCACTGTCCGAGTCTCGACCTCGTGGTGACCGCACCACCCCTGGCGAGGCCGATCGCCGCGGCGATCAGGAGCGCCGCTGCCGGGGCAGCCCAGGCTTCGAGCCGGCCGTCGACGGTGCCCGGGGCGGTCGCGAGCAGGTTCACGGTGCGGGCACCGGCCACGAGCACGACACCTGCCACCCCGGCAATCGCCACGGCATCGAGGTACGGCTGCACGTCGGCCTTCTCGCGCACGAGCGTGCCGACGAGCAGGAGCAGTCCGCTGATGCCTCCGACCACGAGCGGGCGCCAGAGCGGGCCGTCGCCACCCGCGATGGCGAGAGGCACGATCGCGACCAGGAGACCGGCCATGAGCAGGAACGGCGCCCCCCTTGAGGGCCGGCCGAGAGAGGTGTGCACGCCGAAGCGCCAGGTCAGCAGTCCGATGATGAGCAGCACACCGGCGAGCGGAAGCACGAACGGTTCCGGTTCACTCGCGCCGGTGTCGAACAGTCGCAGCCACAGCGCGCCCGTCGCGAGAGCGAGGGATGCCCAGCCGAGGTGCTTGCGCCCCGACACGGACCCGACGACACCATCGCGGCTGGCTGACGCCAGCAGCAGCCCGACTCCCGCGAGGAGCAGGACGATCCACAGTTCGGGGCTGTTGTCTTCGACCGCCGCGAGCAGGGGCAACAGTCCGGCCGCACCCGCGCCGGCATCCGCTGCCCATCGGTGTTTTGACTGCGCCCGCAGCAGGTGTGCCGCCAGCGCCGCTGCGGGCACCGCGACCGCGGCGATCATGGGCGTGACCGCTGCCGCCTGGAGCGTGAGACTGGCGGCTCCGGTGAGGTGGATGGTGAGCCAAACGGCGATCGGTCCGAGCAGCAGACCACCGGCGATGCGTTCAGCGGCGAAGGCGCGCGTGAATGGCAGGGTCACCCAGGTGACAAGGGCGACGAGCAGAACGGCGGACGCGATCGTCTGCTGCTGCGCGAGCGCCAGCCCTCCTACTGACCAGTAGCCCGGGATGAGATGTGGAACACCGGTGATGACGGCGACCCAGAACGTGACCCGGCGGTCGAGGGGGCTGATTCCGGGCACGGGCAGCGCAGCAATGACGAGAAGCAGCGCCGCGACGATCACCACGAGGACTTGCGACGACAGCGCGAATCCCTCATCGAACAGGCGCTCGCCCGCCGCGGAGACCCCAATGAGCGCGATGATCACAGCGGCACCGGCAAGGGCGGCCCTGCCGAACGTATTGGCCACAAGGTGCCTGCTCGCGATCAGGATCAGCACGGTGGTGATGACGGTCACCCACCACGAGTCGCTGCCCGCCCAGCCGACCAGGAACGACAGGAGAGTGGATGCCGCAAGCACCGTGATGAGGACCGGCCGATACGCAGCCGGCAGTGCCTTCGTGCGCCACTGGGTTACGAGAGCAACCGCGGCGATGACCGCGTAGCCGAGCGCAACGGGGAGGGCGAGACGGAGTTCCGGCACGGCGAGCAGTACGAGAACCGCGGCCGCCCAGGCGACGAGGTGCCCGCGAGCGCGCAGCACACCAAGCAGCGCCCAACCCCCGGCGAGGGCCGCAATCGCGAGCGAAGCGCCGATGAGTCCCTCCGTCGCCGAAGCGGAGGGAACAACGAGCACGCCGAGTGGCGGTACTCGGTCGCCGTCGAAAACGGACGCGAGCACGCTGCCCAGCGTGGGCATCGCGACGATGGTGGACGCGAGTGTCGCGAGGGCTGCAATCGACCCGGCGACGATCGCGCCGGCGAGCATGCTCGCGGCCGCCGGGGTTCCGCGCAGACGCCGCCAGCCATTCTCGAAGACGAGCGCAATGGCGACGGCGGCAATTCCAGGGGCGATGAGCATGATCGTCGGGTCGTCGCTCCTGACCGCAAGAGCAGGGGCGGCCAGCGCTGCGGCGAGTGCGCCGAATCCTGTGAATGCTGCGGCGATCGAGCGCGCGGCGGTCGAGGCATCCGCGGGCAGGAGAGCCCAGCTGTGCGCGAAAGCCACAACGGCGATCCCGATGAGCGCGAGTGCGCTCGCGAGGTCGTTCTCCGGAGCGATTGTCCAGGCGGCACCGAAGGCGGTGAGGAGTGCGAGCGCGGAAATCGAAACCATGAGAATGCGCTCAAGAACGGCGGTGCGCGACGTGCTGGCACCGGATCGCACCGTGACCCGGTGAAGCAGCCCGGCGGTCGCTGCGGTGATGCTGGAAAGGAACGTGAGCATTCCGCCGTCTATCATGCCTGCTTCGTTCAACAGGCCGGCGGTCAGCAGCCCCGTACCGGGAACAAGCGCGAGGTGTGCGGCGACACTTGCCACCGAGAGCGAGGAGACCCGGTGCCAGCCGAGGAAACCGACCGAGGTGATGAGCAGCGTCGCACCCCAGTAGATGTACTCATTGCTCGTGGCGAGACCGAAGAAGTCGTTGACACGGATCGCCCAGGCATCGAGGTAGACCAGCACAACGGCGAGAGCCCCGATGCCTTCCGCCGTCGCCGTGAGCTTCTTGCGGTAGAGCCACGACGCGATCACGAACGCGGCAACGGTGACCGCGCCGATGATGAGGGACTGCGCCAACACCCCCCAGTTGATGAAGGCGTAGACGAGCCCGAAGATCAGGAAGATCGACAGCAGTGAGATGCCGACGACGACCAGCAGTACCTGCACGGTCGAGCGACGGGGTGCGCCGTCTTCCTTCGCCCGTGGGGCGACCGCAGGCGGTGGGCTCACCGGCGGCGCGACCGCGGGCGGCGGCGCCACGGTGGAACTGGCGGGGGCAGCGGCAGGGGCAGCGGGCACTGAGGCTGCAGCGAGCGCCTGATCCGTCTCGAAGCGCATCCGACCGATGATCTCCAGGCGGTCGTCGAGGGCGTCGGCGGCGCGCATCGAGGCGGCGGTGAGTTCGGCGGCGGCGGGATGATTGAGGTCGAGACGACATGCGGCGCAGACGCTTCGACCGCCGAGGGGCTCCAGACAGGCTGGGCAGTGCGTTGTTCCGCGCAGGTCGCCGGGATTGCGGGGGAACAAGACACGCCCGACGAACTCGATGAAACTCTGCTTGTTGTCGCTCACGGTGCTCAGGGTAGCGGCGAATGCGGCGAGGTGTGGGGAATTCCTCACCGGGAGCTGTGCGGGTGACGGGTCCCGATTCGCGGCCGCAGCGCGGCGAGCGAGCGCCCCCTGATTGCTCCGAACCAGACACCCGCACCGTATGCGAGGTCGTCGAGTCGGCGCAGTATGGCAAAGCGCACGGGGTCGAGCTGAACGGCGGTGCGGGAGTACTCCATCGCAACATCCACCACGGCGGCCACGAGCGCGGCTCGACGGATGCGCCGTGAGGCGACGGCCCCCAGCGCAGTGATCGGCCACCAGTGGCGCAGCATGAGGGCGCTCGCCTGAAAGATGCCGCTCACGGCGCCGCTCGCCGCGAGTCGGGCACCCACCCGCACCGGGTGCTTGCTGCGCTTGAGCTTGAGCGCGATCCGAATGCGCCGCGAGCCCGGTGAAGAGCGCGGCTGCGGGAACCGACCACCGGCGCTGGGCCAGGAGCGCCATGAGCAAGGCAACGCTCCATGGCGGGAGCACCGCGGGAGCGATGTTGAGCGGATGGCGCTGGGCGAGCAGGTGGGCACCGGTGCCGTAGTAGGCCTTGCGGGAGAACCAGGCGGGCAGGCTAGCGCGGTGTTCGTGGTGTGCCTGCACCGCCGGTTCGTAGCGGATGCGCCACCCTCCGTCGGCGAGCCGCCAGACGAGATCGACGTCCTCCGCGACGCGCATGCCGGGCCCAAAACCGTCGCCGAGAGCATCCACTCTCGCGACCATGCACGCGGCGGGCAGCCAGGCCAGCGGCGAGAGCGGTCGCACGAGCGAGCTGTGTTCTCCCATATCGAGGGAGGATCGTGCGTTCTCGTAGCGTCCGATCCAGTTCGCGCGGCCTTCGGCGAGTCCCACGATCCGCGGGGCGACGAGTGCGACCAGGGGGTCTGCGAAGTGACGCAGGAGCATGGGGATTGTGTCGGAGTCGAGCACCATGTCGGAGTCGACGAAAGCGACGAAGCGCGTGCTCACCCGGCGAAGTCCTTCATTGCGGGCGGCGGCAGGCCCCACGTTGACGGGAAGCGGCACGAGCTCGGCAGACCTCCGCTCAACCACGGCGGCGATCAACTCCGGGTGTGCTGATCCGTCGTCGACGACGAGTGTCGGAACACCCGTGCGGATGCTCGCGAGCAGTCGGTCAAGTGCCTCCGGTCGGTCACGCACCGGCACAACGACGGTGACCTCCGCGTGGGGCGGGTCGGGAAGCTCGTTCAGCACCGGATCCGCCATTCCCGCATCCATGAGCATTCGGGCGAACTGCGCCGTGCGGGGGTCGTTCACGTGCACGGTGCCGTCGGCGATCATCGAGCGTGCGAGCTCGGTGAGGTACAGCGCCCGGGATGGCCAGCCCCCGATGAGCGCTGCGCCGTCGTCCTGGGCGCGCACGTCGCGGTTGAGGCGCACGGTGAAGCCGTCAGGGAGCCGGTTCGTCATCACCGCCACCCTGGACCTGGTGCCGCACCCTGGCAACCAACGCACGGAACAATTCGCCACCCTCCTCCTCGCTCGCCCCGGTGGGATCACCGAGCACGCCGGATGGCGAGAGGGCGCGAACCCCCTCGCTGATGAGCGCGGGCATGAGGTCGGCGAGCGGGGTGGTGTTGCCCGGCCGAGCGGCGCCGAGCCGTACGCTCCCGGGCCGGAGCTCGAGCATGAGCGATGTCTCGCTGCGCCCGGCGTGGGCGTCACCCGGTACTTCGCACGACACGCAGTCGACGTCGTGCCCCTCATCGGCGAGGATCGCCGTTGCGATCGCGAGCGTGGGCAGGTTACCGCCGTGCCCGTTGACGAAGACAATGCGCCCGGCCCACGCGGCCATCGAGCGCACAAGCTCGAACAGCACCAACGAGAGGGCCTCATGCCCGATCGAAACGGTGCCTGCAAAACCCTGGTGCTCACCCGATGCCCCATAGGCCAGTGCGGGAGCGACCACCGCTGCGGTTCCTTCCTCCCGCAGTTCAGCCGCGACGGCCAGCGCGACTGCCTCGGCGATCACACTGTCGGTGTCGAGCGGCAGGTGCGGACCGTGCTGCTCCGTCGATCCGGTGGGCACGAGCACGAGCGGCCGCAGCGGCAACTCCGTCCACACGCACGCGCCAAGCCGCGCCGCGCTCGCGCCAGCTGTCGCCGCCGCTGCCGCGCCCGCTGCCGCGCTTGTAATCGAGGAGATTTGGGCGACACGCCGTTTGGGAGGACGCGAATCACGGCGTGTCGCCCGAATCTCCTCGGTCACCGCTCACACACGCTTCTGTTCGGCCTGCTCGAACGCCTGCTCGGGAGCTGCGGGCTCCTGAACGGTTGGCCGCCACGAGGTTTCGGCGAACTCGCCCGCGCCCAGCTTCAGCTCGAAGTGCGGCGGCAGCACGACATCGCCGCGATTCAGCTCGGCGACCGACTTGTGCGCGAGACCGAGCACCGCTGAACCCAGCCCGCCCGTAAGGATGTCGAGCACGTTCTCGACACCCGCCTGCCCGTTCGCGGCGAGCCCCCACAGGTAGGCCCGACCGATCAGGACGGCGCGCGCCCCGAGTGCGAGCGCTTTGGCGACGTCGCTGCCGCGGCGGATGCCCCCGTCCATGAGCACTTCCGCCTGCCCGTCGACCGCCTCGACGATCGATCCGAGAACGCGGATGCTCGCGGGCGTCGAGTCCAGGTTGTTGCCGCCGTGGTTTGACACCGAGATGGCGTCAACGCCGCAATCCAGTGCCGCCTTCGCGTCGTCGACGCGGGTGATTCCCTTAAGCATGAACGGCCCGCCCCACTGTTCCTTGAGCCAGACGACGTCCTGCCAGGTCGGGGGCGGTGTCTGCATCCACTCGTAGTATGCGCCGAAGAAGGTGGGTGGCTCGCCTCCCGGTTTTGCGAGGTTCGGTGCCGTGAGGTCGGGAATCGCGAACTGTCTCGCAAAGGTGTACAGCCAGGCGGGGCGGGTGATGACCGACGGTGACATCTTGATCATCGTCTTCAGGTCGAGCTTCTCGGGGATGGCGGGGCTGCCCCAGTCCCGGCCGAGTGAGAATGACCAGTCGAGGGTCGCGATGAGTCCCTTCGCCCCCGCGGCGCGCGCCCGCTCGATGCGGTAGACCATGTCGTCGCGGCTGCCGGACCAGTACACCTGGAAGAAGGTGTTGGGGTTCGCTTCAACGACATCCTCGACGGGCTTGCTCGCGAAGGAACTCAAGCCCATGATGGTGCCCCGGTTGGCGGCCGCCCGCGCGACCGCGACCTCGCCGTCAGGGTGCACGGCCTGTACTCCGGTGGGGGAGATGATCACGGGAATCGAGATCGGGATCCCCATGACGGTTGTGGTCAGGTCACGGTCAGCCTGATGCCCCGCAACGTGCGGAGCCAGTCCGATCTCGGAGAACGCCCTCGTGTTGCTCCGGATGGTCGCGCCCTTCTCCGACCCGGCAACCAGGGCGCGGTAGACGGGCTTCGGCAGCTTCCGCTTCGCCCGACGCTCGGCCTCGAGTACGGTTTCGAACCACGGGTTCCTGAACATGGCGATCTCCTTCTGGTGGTTTCTTGAGCTAGCTACTGAACAGCTCGCTCACAGCGGGGGCAACATCCCGGTATCCGTGGATGCGGCGCAGGTGCCCGCGTCCGGCAGCAACGAGTTCCTTCGCGAGCTCCACGTCGTTCTCGCCGCTCGTGTCGAGCAACACGTCGAGTCGGGGCAGGCGTTTGGCGATGGGTCGGGGGTCAGGGCCGGCGTTGTGCACGCAGTCGGAAAGCAGCAGCATCCGCGCGTCCCTCACCGGCACTCCCGCGAGTTCTCTGGCACCGAGTTCGAGCGGGAACGCGATATTCGTCAGACCCTGGGCGGGCAGGCGAAGCAGCTGGTCGAGCAGTTCCATGGGTTTGATGTGCTCGCCCAGGCGCAGAAGCACAGCGGCATCTGACCAGAACGCGAGAACTCCGAGAGCATCGTGCTGCAGCTCAGCAGCGAGGGCACCAACTGTTGCCGCGGCGGTGCGCACCCGCTCGCCCTTCATCGAACCGGACACGTCGACCGCGAGCATGACCGACCTTCGCGTGCGCACGCGTTCCCGGACGATGATGTCCTCGTCTTCGGGTACGGGTCGCTCGGCGAGCATTTCGATCGTGGCGTCGAGATCGATGTCATCCGATCCGCCGCGATAGGGCACACTCGCGAGGTCGCCGACACCCCGGCGGGAGGTCGTGTCACGCCTCGCGCGCGGTACCGCGAGCCGTGCCGCAATCTGCGCGGCCCGCTCCCGCGCGACCGGGTCGACGCTTCCCTTTGCTTCCGGCTCGGCAACGACCACCTCGCCCCGTTCATCCGTGAACCCGCCCTCCGAGGTTCCCGCACGGCGCGGTGGGGGTCGGGGCGCTCTGCGCTCGCCGCTTGACTGCAGGGCCATGCCCGACTTGCCTGGCGATGCCTCGAACACCTTCGGTTCCTCCGTGAGTTTTTTGGGCCGTCGTCTTAACGGCCGGAGATTCCTGCTCCTGCGTTCGGCGGACTCGCGTCGAACGGGGGAATCCGCCTCCACTTCCCTTCAGCCCGGAGCAGCCGAGCTCGGCTCGAGCACAAAATGGTCCTCCCACAGCTCGCGCAGCACCCGCTCGGGGGTGACCTCGGCGGCCTCATCCATGCGAATCCGGCCGGAGAGCGCAACAACAATGGCGTCGTAGACCAGTTCCGGGTAACGATCGTCATCGGGGGAGCCGAGCGATCGCAGCGTCGCCAGCTGGATCGCGACGAGCACGGTGTCGATTGCTCCGCGCACGCTGCTGCCCTGGCGAATGTCGTCATGCCGGCGGGTTCTGCGGGTGAGCGCGACGGCATCGCGGATCAGCCGTTCCCCGAGCGCGCCCTCCGCGCTCGTTCGGAGGGCGACGATGCGCTGCTCCGCGTCCGCATCCTGGTAGTCGACGGCGAGCCGGTTGAGCCGGTCGAGCACGCTCGTCGACAGCCGGGTCGTGCCGACGTTGTCGTACGGGTTCATCGAACCGATCACGCGGAAGGTGGGCTCGGCATCGAGTGTTCCGACCCTGGGCACGGTGATCGAGCGATCGGCCATCGCGGTCAGCAGCGTGTTGATGGTGTCTTCGGGGGCGCGGTTGAACTCCTCTATGTAGAGGAAGCCTCCCCGGCGCATGGCCTCGACGAGGGGTCCGTCGACGAAGTTGTCGGCGCTGTAGTCCTCGCGCAACACTCTCGCGGGATTGTGGTGCCCGACGAGCTTCGCCGGGGTCAGGTCAGCGTTGCCCTCGACGAAGAGCAGCGGGATGCCCCACTCCGCGGTGATCGCGCGAAGCATTGTGGTCTTCGAGGTTCCCGGGGGACCCTCGATCACGATGTCGCGCCCGGCCGCGACGGCCGCGAGCGTGAGTTCGAGTTCGCGCTCACGGCCGACCAGCTGGGCGGCGACCCTCTCGCGGCTTGCGCCGACATCCACCGGCTTGTGCGTCGACACGTCTATTTCGACGACGAGCCCGCATCGACCGGCAGCGTCACGCCCGTGATGTAGCGGGCGTCATCCGATGCCAGGAACACGAGGGCGTTGCTGATGTCCACCGCTTCGATCCACGGAATCGGCAGGGCGTTGAGCGATTGGAATCTCTCGGCCAGATTGTCCCGCGTCCGGTCGTTTTCATCAAGGTCGGGGCCGAAGATGTCGTACACCATCTTGTTCTGGATCATTTCCGTGTCGACACTCGTCGGGTGGATGCTGTTGACCCTGATCATGTCGGCCGCGAGTTCGAGCGCGAGCGTGCGCATGAGTCCGACAACACCGTGTTTCGTCGCGACGTAGTGACCGAAATTGGGGTAGCCCTTCAGCCCCGCGACCGAACTCGTGATGATGATCGACCCGCCGCCCGCCGAGCGCAAGTGGGGGATCGCCGGTTTGACCGAATGCCAGACACCCTTGAGGTTGGTGTCGATCATCTGATCCCATTGCTCGTTGGTCAGTTCCTCCATGGTTCCCGCAGTGAAGATGCCGGCGTTGCACGCGACGATGTCGAGGCGGCCGAGTTGGGCGACCCCGTCATCCACTGCACCTTTCACCGCGTCGTAGTCGCGCACGTCCGCCTTGGTGGCGATGATGCGGCGGTCGAGTTCCTCGATCTGGCGCACCGTCTCATCGAGGTCTGCCTGGCTCGGCATCCCGTATGGCACCGTGTCCATCTGTTCGGCGATGTCGATGGCGATGATGTCTGCGCCCTCCTGTGCCATGCGCAGCGCGTGGCTCCTGCCTTGCCCGCGCGCCGCGCCCGTGACGAAGGCGACTTTGCCGTCAAGCTTTCCCATTTTCTGTTCTGCCTTTCTCTAGTGCTTGATGAGCGCGCCGGCGTCGACGGGCAGCGGTACGCCGGTGACGTAGCGCGATTCGTCGCTCGCGAAGAACAGCACGCCGTTGGAGATGTCGACCGCCTCAACCCACGGCACCGGCAGGGCGTTCATGGTCTTGGCGGCTTCGGCGAAGTCGTCCTGGGTGGGGTTGTCGAGGTCTGGCCGGAACAGCTTGTAGATGGCCTCGTTCTGCACCATGGGCGTGTCGACGGTTGTCGGGTGCACGCTGTTCACGCGGATGCTGAACGGCGCCAGTTCGAGCGCGAGGGAACGCATGAGCCCCACGACGCCATGCTTGGCTGCGACATAGTGCGCGATGTTGCCGTACGGCATGAGGCCTGCGGCCGAACTCGTCAGGATGATCGACCCGCCCTGCCCGCGCTCCTTCATGTGCTTGATGGCGACTCTCGCTGAGCGCCACACTCCCGCGAGGTTGACGTCCTGCATGTCCATGAATTCCTCGTCGGGGATGTCCTCGGCCAGTTGCGGGGTTCCGGAGATGCCGGCGTTGGCGACAACGATGTCGACGTGTCCCAGTTCGGCGACCCCCTCATCCATTACCTGCTGCAGTTGGTCGAGACTGCGGACATCCGCTTTCCTGGCGATGATTCGGCGGTCGAGCGCTTCGACCTGGCGCACCGTCTCATCGAGGTCTTCCTGTGTCGCCGGGGGATACGGCACGGCTGGCTGGGGTTCGCACGCGTCAATTCCGATGATGTCTGCGCCCTCTTCGGCGAGCCGCAGCGCGTGCGCACGCCCCTGGCCGCGGGCCGCTCCCGTGATGAAAGCAACCTTGCCCTCTACTCTTCCCATTTCTCTTCCTGCCTTTCAGTTGGTGTCGTTCGGTGTGAATCCTGCGAGTGGATGCTCGGCGCACGCGCTCACCGGCGGGGCGTCATCGGGCCTTCGGCACAGCAGGGTGATCGGCACGGGTCCCCCGTTCCTCGGCCGCGGTGGCGAGGTTCGGTGCGAGTGGTCGCCCTGCGGTTTCGGCAGCGCCGCGGTGTCCCGTTGCTGCAGTGCTGTCTCGCCATAGCCCTGCACGCACTCGGGGTCGGGACCATCCAGCGGAAGGCCGGTGAAGAACTTCGCGGCCATGCAGCCGCCGTGGCAGGAGTCGAAGAACGCGCACGAGGTGCACGCGCCGCCGTTCTGCGGATTGCGGAGCTTCTCGAACAGCGACGACTCGCGCCACACCGTTTCGAACCCGCCGTCAGAGCGCACGTTTCCGGCGAGGAACTCATCGTGGATGGCGAACGGGCACGCGTAGACGTCCCCGATCGGGTCGATGAGGCAGACGACCCTGCCCGCACCACAGAGATTGAGACCGGGGAGGGCTTTGCCGTAGGCGGAGAGGTGGAAGAAGGAGTCGCCGGTGAGAACTCTGTCGCCGTTGGCGACGAGCCAGTCGTAGAGTTCGCGCTGCTGAGCCTGGGTGGGGTGCAGTTCGTCCCAGACATCCGCTCCCCGTCCGGATGGGCGCAGGCGGGTGAGCCTGAGCTGGGCACCGAAGCGGTCGGCGATCTGCTTGAAGTCGTCGAGCTGGGGAATATTGTGCCGCGTGCAGACGACAGAGACCTTGAAGTTCTCGAAGCCGGCGTCGGAGAGGTTCTGCATTGCGCGCATCGCGAGGTCGTATGAGCCCTGCCCGCGCACGGCATCGTTCACGTCGGGCGTCGCACCGTCGAGCGAGATCTGCACGTCGACGTAGTAGCTGTCGGCGAGACGTTTCGCCACCTCGGGGGTGATCTTGACACCGTTGGTGGAGAACTTGACCCCGACATTGTGGGCGGTCGCGTAGTCGACGAGCTCCCAGAAGTCGGATCGCACGGTCGGCTCGCCCCCGCCGATGTTGACGTAGAAGACCTGCATGCGCTGCAGTTCGTCGATGATTGCCTTGCACTCCTCGGTGCTGAGCTCGCGCGGGTCGCGTCGGCCGGAACTGGAGAGGCAGTGGGCGCAGGACAGGTTGCAGGCGTAGGTGAGTTCCCAGGTGAGGCAGATGGGGGCATCCAGCCCCAGTTCGAACAGGTCGACAAGCCGACCGGGAGCGGGGGGCGGGGAAGTCTCAAGCAGGGTCATTGGGTTCTCTCAATCACCATCGACGAGGTTGCGAGCGTTGCGATCGCCTTCTCGTAGCGCGCAAGTTGCGCTTCGGGAACGCCAGCGGTCGCGCAGGCGGTGCGGGCATCTGGCGAATCCCCGAGGGTGCGCACGACCTCAAGGAGCGTGCGGTCCTTGAGGAACGACAGTTGCCTCGTACCGAAGTGGTATAGCAGGGCACCGAACGGCTCCGGGCGTACCGAAACCTGCGGATGCAGCATCCACGCCCTCTCCAGGGTCGACGTTGTATTCATTTGCGGACGCGTCAGTAGACGCCGCACATGCCGTCGATCGACACCTCTTCAACGAGGGATTCGGCTTCGATCAGCTCACTTTCCATCGCAGCATCCACGTGCGGTGCGGGGGTGGTTTCCTGGGGGTGGTTCACGGTGTGCTCCCTAGATCGCGCGACCGTGACGGCCTCCGTTCGCGCATCACGGGCTTAAGCGACGATAAGTACACCCGGCGCGCGCCGGATAGGGCTTGACTGGCTGTGAGGGTGGCGTAAGGTCGGGCGGTCCTCAGCAGGGCAGCGCGCTCGGGAGCATTACGGGACTGGCGAGAATCGTGTTGACGTCGTCGGTTCCCGGATAGGCCCTGCACAGGTCAATGCCGCGAAGTGAGAGCCCGTCCCGGATTTCTCGAAGGGCCGAGGGATCGAAACCGGCCCAATTCAGGTGCATGAGTACTGTGCTCCCCGGATAGGCGTGCGTGATGACATGCTCGATGATCGCCGGTCCGGATCTCACTGCCCAGTCCCTCGTGTCGACATTCCAGAGCCACGGAGTCATCTGTTTTCTGTCGAGCCCGCAGAGCACCGCCGAGTTGATTGCGCCGAAGGGGGGCCGGGCGAAGTTGGTCACCACGCCGGGTGCGCCGAGTTCGGCAGCGACCTCGTCGCATCCCATCCGGGTGAGATCCAGGTGGTTCACGCTGTGGTTGATCACGTACTGGCCCTGCTCGCGTGCCATGTCGACGAGGTTGACTCCGTGATCGGCTTCGAACTGCGCGATGCACTTGCCGGTCGGAGCCAGAACCAGCCCGATGTTGTTCTCGCGCGCAGTCGTGATGACGGCCGTGAAATTCTCCAGCGAGGCGGGGCAGTCGTCGTAGGTGAGCACAACGCGATCGGTGTAGTTCGGTCCGCGCCGTTCGTCGTAGCTCGTCTCGATTCGCGCCTTGGGCAGCGTGACGACTTCACCCTCCGACAGCACGGCATCGTCGGGCAGCCGGTTCGCCTTCAGGAGTTCTTCGACTGACCTGCCGTACCGTGCGGCAATGGTCTCGATCGAGTCGCCGTCCACGACCGTGTGAGTGCTTGGAGGAGGCCCCGGCATCACGAAAGGTGTGGCAGGCGGCACCGCGACCGCGTTCTGGTCGAACTCGACAGCGGGGGTGACCGAGTGCACCTCCGTCGCGGCGAGGGGGTCGGGCACGGTGACGCTCGCGACGAAGCGGCTCGGGGGCTCCTGCAGTTCATTGACCCCGATGGAGGTCAGCATGAGCACAGCGATGGTCACACTCGCCATGCCGATCGCGCCCGGCAGGAAGCGAGCGGATGCCGCTGAGAAAGCGGGGTCCGCTGGTGCGCGATACGAGGTCCTGAACATTTCCTGGCACTTTCCGTCACCTCAAACTTAGGGAGCGGAAGTCGGCCAGTCATCGCCTTGTATTGCAAACTGAGCTTTGGTAGGAAGCGGCCCCCTCGGGGTTACGACGCTCGGGTATCAGCGTGCGTCGACGGCGCGCAAGGGGTGTAGACCGGCGAGTCGTTTTCGTTATCGTGAAACAGGAGGCGAGACGTCGGCAAACGGGACCCTCTCGACAATGCGGGTTCTCGCTGTGAGCCGAGGGAGCCGGATTGGTGTTGGACAGCCTCATCCCGAACGTCGCCCTGGCGCTGTCGAGCGCAATTCCAGCGCAGAACGGGGAGCTCGAAGACACCGACCTGCCGGTCGACATCTGGCACTGGCTGCTCGTCATCGTGCCGATCGCAGTTCTTCTCATTCTGTATGTGTGGCGCCGATGGGCGGGACCGGAGGCCGCGCCCATCGGCCTGGCGCTCGTCGTCATCATCGCCGTCACCTTCTTCCGGACGCCGTGGGAGACCCTCGCCATCGCAGCAGGCAAGGGTGTCTGGGACGCCATTCCGATCATCCTCGTCATCTTCGCCGCGCTCGTGCTGTACCGCATCGGCACAGCCGCCGGCGCCTTCCACGCGCTTCGCGTCGGGGTCGAGAAGTACACCCGGAATCGCGTGTTCCTCGTGCTCGCGTTCGGCTGGATCTTCGCCTCATTCACGCAGGGCATCGTCGGTTTCGGCACACCGCTGGTGATCGTCGCACCCATTCTGCTGACCCTCGGCGTCAAACCCATCTACGCGGTCCTCATTCCGCTGATCGGGCATTCATGGGCGAACTTCTTCGGCACGCTCGGTGTTGGCTGGCTGGCCACAGGGCAGGTCATCAGTCTCGAAGAGGAGACACTGACGGCAGCCCTCACTGCGATTCTGCTGTTCATCCCGATCTTCGCAAGTGGCTTCGGCATCGCCTGGATGATTGGCCGCATGCAGGCGGTCAAGCACGCTTTGCCGTTCATTCTCATCCAGGGTGCAATTCTCGGTGGGGTGCAACTGGCCGTCGTCTTCGTGAGCCCCGAACTGTCGACCTTCCTCGCCGGTTCAGCTGCCCTGCTGACGCTGCTGCTGCTGGCTCGGATGTCGCGGTACTCCGAGAGCTTCGACCTCGACACGACGCCCGCGCTCAACGACGAAAGTGACGCAGACGGCGACAGCGACGAGGACGAGAAACCCGTCATGAACCTGTGGATGGCGCTCGCGCCATACGGCGTGCTCACTGTTCTCTCGGTAGTGGTGCTCGCGATTCCCGTCGTCGAGGAGTTTCTCGGTCGCCTCCAGATCGCGCCCGCGTTCCCTGGCACAGAGACCGGCTACGGCGTCACGATTGAGGCCGAGGACCAGTACTCGGCATACGCGCCGCTCACGCATCCGAGCGGCCTGCTGGTTCTCGCCGCGATTGCCGCGTGGGTCATCTACGGCCGACTCGGGTTCTTCAAGAAATGGCGAGAACGCTCCGAGCCCCCTCCCATCTGGCGCAGTGCGGTGACCGACGGAACCCCGGCCATGGCGGCGATCGTGGTCTTCCTGGTACTGGCAGCCGTGCTCAGCCATTCCGGCCAGGTTGACGTTCTCGCCCTCGGAATAGGCGCGGTCGCGGCGCCCCCGATCTACGCGTTCGCCTCGAACCTGATCGGCATCATCGGAGCGCTCGTGGCGAGCAGCAGCACGACCTCTAACATTCTCTTCGCGCCGTTGCAGGATGCTGTGGCGTCGAGTCAGGGCCTGTCGCAGTCCGCAATCATCGCAGGTCAGAGTGCGGGCGGCTCCATCGGCAATGTGATCGCACCGGTGAACCTGACCCTCGGTGCGAGTGCCGCAGGAATCAGCGGAAAAGAGGGCGTCATCATGCGCAAGGCGGCCATCTGGTTGCTGCCCGTTGCCGTGCTCGTGGGCCTTGCGACGATTCCCATGCTGCTGATCGGGCAATAGGCACTCGCGCGGGCAGGATCTGACGGAAGGACGAAGATGAGCAGGAAAGAGGCAATCCAGGCGATCGCACTCCTGGTGATGGTGGCGTCGATGCCGCTCTTCGCGTGGGGAGCCAACGACGAGTCGATGGTGATCGTCGTCGTCGCGGCCGTGCTGCTCGCCGTCGGGGCATCCACGCTCACGGTGCTGCGTTTCCTCGCGGTCGGGGATGAGTGAGCATGGTCACCGCCCACAACGGACCATGGACAGGCCGCCCGCCCGCCCGCGCCGAACGCGGCATGGTCGCCGCGCCGCACTCGCTCGCGGCGGGAACCGGTCTCGACATCCTGCGACGTGGGGGGAGCGCGGTGGATGCGGCGATCGCCGCCAACGCGGTGTTGTGTGTCGCGTATCCGCACATGGCGGGGCTGGGCGGCGATGCTTTCGCGCTCATCAAACCGCGCGGCGGCGCACTCGAAGCGCTCAACGCCTCCGGCTTCGCGGCCGAGAAGGCGACCCGTGAGTGGTACGCCGAGCGCGGACACAGCGAAGATCTGCCCACCCGTGGGCCGAAATCTGCCCTGACCGTACCCGGTGCCGTAGACGGCTGGCGGCTGGCTCACGAACGCCACGGCAAACTCGACTGGGCCGAACTGTTCGCCGATGCCATCCATTTCGCGCGCACCGGCGTAGCCGTCTCGCGCTCGCTCGCCCAGTGGTATCCGAAGGATGCCGCGCTGCTGGCCCAGCACGAGGCATCCGCCAACGTGTTTCTGCCGGATGGCGCTGCATTGCGGGAGGGGCAGGTGCTCGCGAATCCGGATCTCGCCTCGAGCTTCGAGACCGTCGCGAGCCGCGGAGCACGTGCCGGCTTCTACGAGGGCGAGCTGGCCGCGCGGCTCTGTCGTGGAACCTCCGGCTCGCCGCTGGAGCCGACCGATTTCGCGGGGTACTTCGCCGAATGGGTCGAGCCGATCAGTACCAGCTACCGGGGCATGACCGTCGCGGAGATGCCACCGAACACGCAGGGTTTCACGGCGCTGCAGATCCTCAACATTTTGGACGACCTGCCGGTGACCGACTGGGGTGACCTGACCGTTGACTACATCCATCACGCAGCTGAGGCGACCAAGCTGGCCTTCGCCGACCGGGATGCCTGGCTCACCGACCCAGGTCACCACGACATCCCGGTTGAGCGTCTGCTCGAGAAATCGTACGCGGCCGAGCGTCGCGCATCCATTTCCGCTTCGGAGTCGATGACGATGAAAGAGGTCGACAGCGGCATCGATGGCGGATGGCGCGGAGCGCGCGCGGTGCCGACCGGAGACACCTGCTACCTGTGCGCGGTCGACAGCGACGGGCTCGTCGTGTCGCTCATCGAGTCGATCTATCACGACTTCGGCTCCGGGGTCGTGGCCGAGGGCACCGGGATCATCATGCAGAACCGCGGCTCGTTCTTCTCCCTCGATGCCGACCATCACAACAGCCTCGAGCCGGGCAAACACACCTTCCACACGCTGATTCCGGCGATGATGCTTGACGAGGATGGCGAGGCCGCCGCTGCACTCGGTTCCATGGGCGGGGAAGGCCAGCCGCAGACACACGTGGCCATGATCACGCGGATGCTCGACTTCGGCTACGACGTGCAGCAGGCCATCGAGGCGCCGCGCTGGCTCATGGGCCGCACGTGGGGCACCGAATCGCAGGACCTCTCACTCGAGGGCCGCATACCCGACCCGGTCGTGCACGAACTCGAACGCCTCGGCCAGCCCGTGCGCATGCTGCCCGACTGGGACGACAACGTCGGGCACGCCCAGGCAATCCGAGTGGGCAAGGACGGATTTCTGGAGGGCGGAGCCGACCCGCGGGGGGACGGCGCGGCGCTCGGGTACTGAGTGTCTGTCGGCCCTGGGAAAGTGGAGGGGATGACGAGAATCGAACTCGCGTCATTAGTTTGGAAGACTAAGGCTTTACCATTAAGCTACATCCCCACGTCGGCCGGGCTGCGGGCATCCGCTGCTCAACCACCGAAACAATACTGTACCCGACTCGGCACGAGCCGTTGCTACTGTGCGCTCCACAGGTATCCCGGGTCGGGCCTCAGGTCGGCGATGTCGAGGTAGCCGTTCTGCTCACCGCCGATCGACCAAAGCCAGTTACGTAGCGCCCAGTCGATGGTGACGGAAGTGCCTGCAGGGACGTAGCCGATGATGCGTCCATCGGGAGTCGTCGCGCAACGCGGTCTCAACCGTCGTGATGAATTGGCTTTCCGGATACCGTGCTGGTGATCGAAGGCTTCCCTGAAGGTGACGGTAGACGATCGCCGAGACGCCGCGGATCGCCTCAGGAACCGCGTCGTCGGTACCGAGCACGGCGAGCACATAGCTCGAACGCTCCCCGTAGACGATGGCGGCGTCGCCCTGCATCATGCCTGTGTCCGTCATCAGGGTGCCCGACTTCGAGGCGACCACGGTGCCGACCTGCACGCCCGAGCTGATCTTGTTGCGCCACATCTGGGCGCGGAGGTGGGTCATAAGAAGTTCTGTGCTCTCGGCGCCCAGCAGACTGCCCTCGTCGAGGCGGGTGAGCAGTGTCACGAGATCATCCGTTGTCGTGCGCTTCGTGACGAAGTTGCCCTCAGCGTCGAGCACGACATAGGTTCCCGTATAGCCCTGAGATGCGAGCAACTCATTGATGCGCTGGAATCCGACGGCTGCGCGCAGATCCTCCGCGCACAGGTTGTCGGAGATCTCGATCATCACCCGCAAGCAGGTGGCCACGGTGACGCCCGGAGCAATCTCGGCGTCGAGCGAGATCAGCCCCGCTTCGACATCCAGGAGCGCGGCATACGCGTAGAACAGCTTGATGGTGGATGCCGGTTCGACTTCGCGTTCACCGTCGACGACCGCGGTCCGTTGGTCGCCATCGAGCTCCCGTACGCTCACCGAATACTCTCCGGGCTGGCGCGACAGGTATGACTCGATCGCTGCGGTGAGGGCAAGTTCGGAGGCAGCAACAGCGAGGACGAGATCCGCTCGTTGGTTGATGCTCGCCTGGATGCTCCGAGTCGGGTCGGGCGCGTCCGCGAGCTGGGGAAGAACCGCGGCGACGAGCAGGAGAATGACCAGAACGGGCGCGCCCACCAGCAGGAGTACCCGACGAACGGGTGCGCCCCTCGTTTCCCCCATGCGGTCATGGTAGCGACGGATCGTCGGCTGGCGATCATCCACAGTCGGTCGTGTCGGAACTCAGCTAGACTTGCCGAGGTCAATTTTCGGCGGACGCGCGTCGCCGGTGAGCTGGCTGCAGCACCGCAAGTTCCAGCGCCCGGGGCGTAGCTCAGCTTGGTAGAGCGCTCGGTTTGGGACCGAGAGGTCGCAGGTTCGAATCCTGTCGCCCCGACATCCACCCAGGTACGACAAATTCAGGAGAACCACAACGTGAAGACCACGGTTGAGAAGCTCAGCCCCACCCGCGTCAAGCTCAACATCGCGGTGACCCCGGAGGAGCTCAAGCCCAACATCGAGCACGCGTACACTCACATCGCGAGCCAGGTGAACATTCCCGGTTTCCGCAAGGGCAAGGTGCCGCCGCAGCTTCTCGACCAGCGCGTCGGCCGTGAGGAGATCCTCAATCACGCCGTCAGCGACGGCCTCGACGGCTTCTTCCGCAAGGCTGTGGAGGAGGAGAAGCTGCGCACCCTCGGTCGCCCGGAGGCGGACATCGCCCAATGGCCCGAAATCAAGGACTTCAGCGGCGACCTCATCGTGACCGTCGAGGTGGATGTGCGCCCCGAGTTCGAGATTCCCAACTTTGAGGGCCTCACGCTCGAAGTGGATGCCGTCACGGTCTCCGCAGATGACGTCCTCAACGAGTTGAATAACCTGCGCAGCCGTTTCGGCACCCTCGTTACCGTCGACCGCCCGGCGAAGTCCGGGGATTTCGCGCAGCTTGACCTCGTCGCATCCATCAACGGTGAAGAGGTCGACACGGCGAGCGGCATCAGTTACGAGATCGGCTCGGGCGAGCTCATCGAGGGTATCGACGAGGCGCTCGACACCCTGACGGCGGGGGAGACCACGACGTTCGAGTCGACACTGCTCGGTGGCGACAGTGCCGGCGAGACCGCCCTCATCACCGTCACCCTGCTCGCCGTGAAGGAGCGCGAACTGCCTGAGGCAGACGACGACTTCGCCCAGATTGCCAGCCCGTACGACACCATCAGCGAGCTCAAGGCGGAACTGAAGGCGCAGGTCGAGAAGTCGAAGCGGTTCGGCCAGGGCGCCGCCGCGCGTGACCAGATCGTTGACAAGCTCGTTGAGCTCGTCGAGATTCCGGTGCCGGAGAAGCTCGTCGAGACGGAGGTCAACCGTCACCTTGAGGGCGAGGGAAGGCTCGAAGACGATGAGCACCGCGCCGAGGTGACCGAGTCGAGCACGAAGACGTTCCGCAGCCAGATCCTGCTCGACGCGATCGCCGAGAAGGAAGAGATCAAGGTCAGCCAGGACGAGCTCACCCAGTACCTCATCCAGGGTGCCGCGCAGTACGGGATGGAGCCGGGCGAGTTCATCCAGGTGCTCGACAAGAACGGCCAGATCCCATCCATGATCGGCGAGGTCGCACGCTCGAAGGCACTCGCGGTCGTGCTCGGCAAGGCGAATGTGATCGACACCAAGGGCAAGAAGGTGGATGTCTCTGAGTTCACCGCTGCGTTTGAGAACAATGGCGCCGACTTCGTCGAGGCATCCGCGGGTGACCACGACGACCACGAGGGTCACAGCCACTAGTACTTCGCGAGCTGCACCTGATCTGCAGTCCGGCGGGGCGCCCACCTGATGCACTCACGTTGTACAGGACGGCGCCACCATCGTCGTCTCTGTCCTGCACAACGTGAGTCTCCAGAGTCGGCGGCGGTCGCCCACCCTCCGCGTTTCCTGTTCTGCAGGACAACGCCGACCACTGCCGGCCGAAGCACGCCGTAACGATTCGCCCGCGGCGATAGCGTTGAAGCATGAACACGCGGCCCGACAAGCACGACCCCGCTACGCTTCGCCCGCTCACGCAGGCGGTGCACGCCGGCAACGAAATCGATGAGGGCACGGGCGCGATCCGTACACCCCTTGTGCTTGCCAACTCGTACGCGCTTCCGGACGATCCGAGCGGCATCAGCTGGTCGGGCACCGACATTCCGCTTTACACCCGCAACAGCGGAGCCAACCAGCTCGCGCTGCAGAAAAAGCTCGCCCTGCTCGACCACGGCGCGGATGCCGTCGCGCTAGCGAGCGGTGTCGCCGCCCTCCACGCGGTGTTCTTCACCTTCCTGAAATCCGGCGACCACGTTGTGGTGAGCGACCAGGGATATGAGGCGACCTTCCGCCTGTTCAACGAACTTCTCCCGCAGAAGTACGGGATCGAGGCGACCTTCGTCGACACCTCCGACCCCAATGCAGTGCGCGGATCGATGCGGTCCAACACGGTGCTCGTGCACACCGAAGTAATCGCGAACCCGACGACCCGGGTAGCGGACGTCGCGGCTCTCGCCAGCATCGCCCACGCCGAAGGCGCGCTCCTGAGCGTTGACTCCACCTTCACTCCGCCGGGGGTGGCCACTCCGCTCGACGCGGGTGCCGATTTCGTCATCCACTCGCTCACCAAGTACATCAATGGGCACGGCGATGCGATGGGCGGGGCGGTGATCGGCTCGCGAGACCTGATCCAGCGAATCAAGAGCGAAGCGATGGTGGATGTCGGCGGCGTCATCAGCCCCTTCAACGCCTGGCTGATCACCCGCGGTTCAATCACGCTGCCGTTGCGCATCCGCCAGCACAGCAGCAACGCACAGGCGGTCGCCGAATATCTCGAAGCAGATCCGCGCGTGGCGTTCGTCGCCTACCCTGGGCTCCCGTCGCATCCGCAGCACGCGCTCGCGCAGCGCACGATGCCCCACGGATTCGGGGGCATGATGGCCTTCGCTGTCGACGGCGACCCCGACACTCAGAACCGGTTCGTCGCGAACCTGCGCGTGATCACCTCCGCTGTCTCGCTCGGTCACGACGAATCGCTCATCGTGCACGTGGGTACCCAGGGGCCACGCGCACAGTTCTATCCGAACCAGTTCAGGAAGTACGGGCACCTGCGATTCTCGGTAGGGCTCGAAGACCCGGACGACCTCATCGCCGATCTGCACGCTGCGCTTGACGCGACCTTCAGCTAACTGTCGGCGACCGCCCCCGACTTCGGCGGCGTACGCCCCATCAGGGCGCCCGTTGCACTCACGGCGATGCGGCGGGGCGCAAGCCCGCTCGCCGTCGCATTGATTCGATTCATCACTCCTGAGACCCGGCTCGGTGGCGGATTGCGGCGGTCGATCGTCTTCAGCGTGAACGCCACGACCTCTGCTGCGCTCTGCATCGAACTGAGCCTGGAGACCTCGCCTATCGAATCGAAGAACTCGGTGCGAGTCCCGCCTGGCGAGATTGCGAAGACCGTGAGCCCGGAGCCCTTCGCCTCGTACCAGAGCGCCTCCGTGAAACTCAGCACGAAAGCCTTCGTCGCTCCGTAGACCGCCATGAGCGGAACCGGCTGGTACGCGACATTGCTCGCAACGGTGATGAGCGCTCCCCGACCCTGCTGAAGCATTCGCGGGTAGAAGGCGCGGGTGATGCCTACGAGAGCCGCGACGTTGAGTGCGATCTGCTCCTGGATGACGGCGGGATCCTCGTGCTCGAAGCGCGCGTGGGTTCCGAACCCGGCGTTGTTGACGAGGGTGTCGACCGACAAACCCAGTTCAGAGACGCGAGTAGCGAGGGCAGAGCCGGAGCCGGGGAGCGACAGGTCTGCAGCGATGACGGTGACAGTGACCCCCGCTGCCGCCCTCAGTTCGGCGGCGAGGCTCTCCAGCCGGTCCGCGCGGCGGGCAACCAGGATGAGGTTGGCGCCACGCGCCGCGAGCTGCCGGGCGAATTCCTCGCCCAGGCCGGAACTGGCACCGGTGACGAGGGCGGTGGTGGAGGAATGATCAAGCGCCACGGGGAGCCCTTCGGGGTTAGGGTGAACGACCGTTCACGCATCACGTTCACACAGGAACCCCGGCTTGTCCAGTGCGCCCCCGCCGCCGCTTTCGGAAATTCAGGAGATGAGCCCGGTTGCGGGTGCCCGCCCGCGGAGTTGCGGGAAGCAGTCTGGCGCGTCTCCTGAATTTCCGAAACACGGGTCGCGCGCTCTCTGCCCACGGCGAACAGGGCCGAATGGCCGCACGCACTCCGATAGATTCGAAACCAAGCGACAACTGAATGGGAGCAACAATGGCCGAACCGGCACTTGTGAGCAGTGTTTTTGACCGACTGCTGAAGGACCGCATCATCTGGCTGGGTTCGGAGGTGCGGGACGAGAACGCGAACGAGATTTCAGCGAAGCTACTGCTTCTCGCGGCCGAA
The DNA here is from genome assembly GCA_963848065.1 of uncultured Actinomycetota bacterium. GTDB lineage: Bacteria > Actinomycetota > Actinomycetes > Actinomycetales > Microbacteriaceae > CAWKBZ01. Next base: position 1,694,894 of record CAWKBZ010000002.1, read on the forward strand.
GACTCGAAAAGGGACATCTACCTCTACATCAACTCACCCGGCGGCTCCATCACCGCGGGCATGGCAATCTACGACACCATGCAGTTCGTGCCGAACGACGTCGTGACGGTCGGTATCGGCATGGCAGCCTCCATGGGCCAGGTGCTCCTGACCGCCGGCACGAAGGGCAAGCGCTACATCACGCCGAACGCCCGGGTGCTGCTGCACCAGCCGCACGGCGGCTTCGGTGGCACCAGCTCGCGACATCCAGACGCAGGCGCAGCTCATCCTCGACATGAAGAAGCGCCTCGCCGAGATCACCGCAGCCCAGACCGGCAAGACGGTGGAGCAGGTCAACGCCGACGGTGACCGCGACCGCTGGTTCAACGCCCAGGAGGCGCTTGAGTACGGCTTCGTCGACCACATCCGCGAGTCAGCTACCGACGTCGTCGGCGGCGGCGGCACCGAGCAGGCAGCGCTTCGAGACGAACAGGAACACTATGGAAACCCCAAGCTTCATCAGCGCTGGCGCCGGCGATGCCCGAACTCGCGCTACATCCTGCCCACCTTCGAGGAGCGCACCGCGTACGGCTACAAGCGCCAGGACCCGTACGCGAAGCTCTTCGAAGACCGCATCATCTTCCTCGGCGTGCAGGTGGATGACGCGTCCGCCGACGACGTGATGGCCCAGCTGCTCGTGCTCGAGAGCCAGGACCCCGACCGTGACATCGTGATGTACATCAATTCGCCCGGTGGATCGTTCACCGCGATGACGGCGATCTACGACACGATGCAGTACATCCGCCCGCAGATTCAGACGGTCGTGTCTCGGCCAGGCGGCGTCCGCTGCGGCGGTGCTGCTCGCTGCGGGCAGCCCGGGCAAGCGACTCGCCCTGCCGAACGCCCGCATCCTCATCCACCAGCCCGTCGATGGGCGAAGCCGGTCGCGGCCAGGCGTCAGACATCGAGATCCAGGCGGCCGAGGTGCTGCGCATGCGCACCTGGCTGGAGGCGACGCTCTCGCGGTCACTCCAACCGCACCCCGGAGCAGGTCAACAACGACATCGAGCGCGACAAGATCCTGAGCGCAGCGGAGGCCCTCGAGTACGGTCTCATCGACCAGGTGCTTACGAGCCGCAAGAACGCTGCCGACGCTCGTCAAGTAGGGTTCAGATGAGAAGGGCCGCTCCCCACGGGGAAGCGGCCCTTTTCTTGTCCTAGTTGCGTCTCCGGCGCAGCGCGAACAGTGTCGCGGCCACCGCGAGCGCTACCGCGCCCAGGGCCCCGATGATCCAGACTGCGTCAGATGACACGGCGGGATCGGTCGGCTGTTCAGCGCCGGGCACAGGGTCGACTGGTGCGGGCGGTTCGTCCGGCACCGGCACCACGGGGTCTCCGCAGACCGGGGGTGTGGGTGACCCGATCGAGGGCGTTTCGGTGCTCGCGGGTGCCCACTCGAACCCGTACTCGCCGGACACAGTGTGCCCATCGGCGGAGACCACCTGCCAGATGACGGTGTAGTCGCCCGGAGGGCCGAGAGCGGGAGCTGCCGACATAGACGGCCCTTCGACCTCGACGCAACCGTCGCCATAGTAGAGACCGCGCGCGTCCCGAACCTGGAGCGCGAACCCCGCATTTTCGCCGCCGAGGTCGAGCAGGGACTCGTTCGTCGTGATGACGAACGCCTCGGGCAGTTCCATGAGGGTTTCGCCCTCCGACGGTGTGGATGAGACCAGGTAGTTGTGTGCGTGCGCGGCAGTGGGCAGTGCCACGAGGGCCGCCGCCAGCACGACGGCGCACAGCGCGGCCATACCGGGGCAGTTCACCGAACGAGAAAACATGTACCTAGTTCACCACTTTGCGTCGAGCCGTGATGCCGAACATCACGCCGACTGCGCCGACGACGATGCCCCCGATCCCGAGGCCACGCGCGAGACCATCGTTCGACGTTGCGGTCACGGCCAGGTCCTCATTCACAGCTTCAGGCTCATTACCGCCGCCGTGGTGACCGCCGGGTGCCTCGTCATTCACGTAGAGAATCGGCGCAGGGTGTTCGACATCGTGGCCGACCTCGTTCCAGCTGACAATCTCACCATCGCTGTAGTACTGATCGGCCTTGAAGATGATTGAGCCCGTATCCGGCACCGGGCCCAGTGAGAGATCAAACTGCTGCAGTTGGCCTTCGACGATTCCAGATGTGGCATCCGCCGTCCAGATCACCTTGGTCACGGCCTCGGTGATTTCACGATCGCCGACCATGACGGGCTCGGCGAGGGTTTCCCGAACGAGTTCGGTGCCCCACCCCGCGACGGGAACGTAGCGCACGCTCGAGAACGGGGTGTCTTGCGGCAGGGTCAGCTCAACCTTGATGGTGCTGGCGGTCGCCGACTCGTTGGGAACCCTGACGGTGACCACGGTGTAGGAGCCAGCGTCAGCCGAGTTCGGGTTGATTGTGACGTGGGCACTCGCGGAGAGCGGAGCCGTCAGGGCCAGCAGAAGTCCGCCGCCGGTGGCGATGGTAGCTGCAAGCGATTTCTTTATGCGCATGATGATTGTGTCCTCACTAAGGCAACCGCGCTGCGCGCGGCCGGGTACAGGGTTTGTGGTGCCGCAATGGTGTGCGGCGATGTTCCGATTCAGTTCGACAGAACCGGCGGTCCCCTGTAGTGCAGCGATACGCGGATGAGGGTGAGCGTGTGGGGGGCGAAAATCCGCCCGCCCGGTTGGGTTGGCTCTCCGCGCTGGAATCGGGGAGCCGAGGCATTGCGAACAGCCTGGCCACCAGGATCGAGGCGACGTCTCCAAGCCCCCGCAGCAGGCGCTCGCCGTGGCGGAGCGCAGCGAAGGTGACGATGGCCGCGCCCAAATGCGAGAGCCACATGAGGGGGGAGTGTGCGACCGGGTCCTGTGTGGCGGGAACGACGAGGAAGCTCGCGTGGTGGCCGCCGTGCACCACCTGGCCTGGGGCTCCCAGAAAGCTGAAGAGCCCGTGGAACATCAGTTGGCTCGTAGCGACGGATGCTCCGGTGCGCCAGGAGGAGAATGCGCGCCGGCTGAGCGCCAGGCACGCGAGCAGAGAGAAGGCGAGGGAGAGTGCGAGCGCCGCGGGAGCGGGAAATTGCGCGCCGCCGACAAGGTGCGAGAACGCCGCGATGAAGGTCGCGAAGGTCGCGGTCACGGTGGCTCGCGCCGTACGTGCAACTCGCGTGTTCATTCGGTTCCCGTCCGCTTCATCCACAATCCTAAGTCGACAGCCTTGGTTCGGAGGGCCGGCCGATTCGGATTGCGGGAAGCGAAAACCCGGCGCGCCGCGCGTAGGATTCCGCCATCGTGCATGACGCTGTCCTGAGCACGGGTTAGGCTCGGTAGAGGCAAACGCTGGGAGAAGGGAGCGCGCTGATGGCCCGAATCGGGGAGAGCGCCGACCTGCTCAAGTGTTCCTTCTGCGGCAAGAGCCAGAAGCAGGTGCAGCAGCTCATCGCCGGACCCGGCGTGTACATCTGCGACGAGTGCGTCGAGCTGTGCAACGAGATCATCGAGGAGCGCCTCGCCGAGGCCGGCGAGGAGGCCTCGAGCGAGTTCGAGCTGCCGAAGCCGCGCGAGATCTACGCCTTCCTCGAGGAGTACGTCATCGGCCAGGAAGCCGCGAAGCGGGCGCTGTCGGTCGCGGTCTACAACCACTACAAGCGCATGCGCGCCCGCAACACCATCACCTCGGCCGATGCGGTCATCGACGACGTCGAGATCGCGAAGTCGAACATCCTGCTGATCGGCCCGACCGGCTGCGGCAAGACCTATCTCGCCCAGACCCTCGCCAAGCGCCTCAACGTGCCGTTCGCGGTAGCGGATGCCACGGCCCTCACCGAGGCCGGCTACGTCGGTGAAGACGTCGAGAACATCCTGCTCAAGCTCATCCAGGCCGCGGACTACGACGTCAAGCGCGCCGAGACCGGCATCATCTACATCGACGAGATCGACAAGATCGCCCGCAAGGCCGAGAACCCGTCGATCACCCGCGACGTCTCGGGCGAGGGCGTGCAGCAGGCGCTGCTGAAGATTCTCGAGGGCACGGTCGCCTCCGTTCCCCCGCAGGGCGGCCGCAAGCATCCGCACCAGGAGTTCATCCAGGTCGACACGACCAACGTGCTGTTCATCGTCGCCGGTGCTTTCGCCGGCCTCGAGGAGATCATCTCCCAGCGCGCGGGCAAGAAGGGCATCGGCTTCGGCGCCCCGCTGCACAGCAAGGGCGACGACGTCGAACCTCTTCGGCGAGGTGCTGCCGGAAGACCTGCACAAGTTCGGGCTGATTCCCGAGTTCATCGGCCGCCTGCCCGTCGTCACGACGGTCACGCCGCTCGACCAGGTCGCGCTCATGGACATCCTCACGGAGCCGAAGAACGCGCTCGTGCGGCAGTACCAGCGCATGTTCGAGATCGACGGCGTCGAGCTCGAGTTCGAGCAGGATGCGCTCGAGGCGATCGCCGACCTCGCCGTGCTGCGCCAGACCGGTGCCCGCGGCCTGCGCGCGATCATGGAAGAGGTGCTCGGCCCGATCATGTTCGACGTGCCATCGAATGACGATGTCGCCCGCGTCATCGTGACCAAGGAGGCCGTGCTCGAGAACGCGGCCCCCACGATCGTGCCGCGCAAGGTGATCCGCGAGAAGTCGGCCTAGCCCGGGTCCAGCGCTGCGGCACGGCGGCGATTCGCGCGCCGTGATGTTGTCCCGGCGCGTGGTGGCGACCGGCCGTTCGGCGAGGGCACGGCCGCGCGTTCGTTCTGCCCCCGAATGGGGGTGTTCCTCGTTATTGACTTCCTCAATATCTAACTTCTATGGTTTATTTACTCCAAAACAAAGTAGTTGAACGGAAGATCAATGGCGACTCGCTCCAGCGACAGAACCGACGTCAATCGGTCCGCCGTTCTCGCGCAACTGGGCGGTCGCCCCGCATCGCGTGCCGACCTTGCCAGGGCTCTCAACGTCAGTCCTGCACTCATGACCCAACTCGTCAAGGAACTGCTGAACGACGGGCTCGTGATGGAACTCGAGCACTCTCCGTCCCACGGCGGGCGACCGGCGAGACTTCTCGGCCTGGTGACCACGGCGGGGCGCTCGATCGGCCTCAAGATCGCTCCCGACCACCTCGCGTTCGTGGATGTCGGACTCGACGGAGCGGTCATCAGCTCGTGGCAGGAACCATTCGACGCGTTCTCGCCGACTCTGCTCGAAGATCTGGGCAAGCGGGTTGCGAGCTTCATCCAACAGGATGCCACCCTCCCGGTCATCGGTATCGGGGTCGCTGTCGCGGGCAGCGTCGACAGCCAGGGCAGTGGGATCGTGGACTCGTACCAGCTGGGCTGGAACAAGGTGCCCGTCGGCCCCACGCTCCGACGGATTCTGAACCTTCCGGTCCTCGTGGAGAACAACGTCAATGCCCTCGCGGTGGCCGAGCGCCTCTTTGGCCTTGGCCGGGAGTTCGACAACTTCCTCACCGTCACGATCGGAACGGGAGTCGGTGCCGCCATCGTCATGGACGGCGCTGTGTTGCGCGGCGGATCCGGTGGTGCCGGCGAGCTCGGCCATGTTCCGGTGGACCCCCTCGGACAGCTCTGCAACTGCGGCAACCACGGTTGCCTGGAGACAGTGATTTCAGAGCGTGCGATGGTGACCAAGGCCCGCGAGCGCTCCGTCATAGGGCAGTTGGACGGAATTGACACGCTCACCGAGGCTGCGAACAGCGGTCACGAAGGCGCGCGCGACATCTTCAGTGAGGCCGGTTATTCGCTTGCGCGAGTGCTCGCGGGGGTCGTGCAGGTCTTCGACCCGCAGGCGGTAGTACTCCTGGGCGAGGGCACCGTCGCATGGTCGCACTGGTCCCGCGGATTCGAACCCGCATTCAGGGGAGCGCTATTGCCTTCGCGCCGCGGGGTGCCGGTCACGGTCGAGGAGTGGAGCGACGAGAGTTGGGCGCAGGGGGCTGCGGCACTCGTGCTGTCCACCCCTTTCGACTCCGTCGACGTTGCGGGAGATCAGGGCAGGTTGGTGCGATCACGCCTGTCCGACCTGAAGTCGCTGGATGGCGCCGGTCATGGTCGGTGACCGCGGGCTGGAAGAAGCTCGGCATCGTCGCGCTCTTCCTGCTTCCCGCATTCATCCCGCTCCTCATGTTCCGCTCGTTTCCCATGGTCGCCTCCCTGTGGGTGAGTCTGACCGAGTGGAACCTGCTTGCGCCCGTCCGATGTTCGTCGGCATCGACAACTACGTCGACATCTCAGCGACCCGAACTTTCACCGCGCGCTCGGCAACACGCTCTACTACATGGTCGGTTACCTGCCGCTCGTGTTGACCGGCGCGCTCGTCATCGCCGTGCTGCTGAACAGCAAGCTCAAGGGCGTGGCCTTCTTCCGCGGCATCTACTTTCTGCCCGTCGTGACGAGTTGGGTCGTCGTGGTCGCCCTGCTCTGGAAGTGGCTGCTCAGCCCGCGAGGGCGGGATGGTCAACTACCTGCTCGAGTCTGGTCGGAATTGACGGGCCGGGATGGTGGACCGATCCCAACGTGGGCGATGCCCTCGATCATCATCGCCTCGGTCTGGAAAGACCTCGGGCTTCAACATGCTGATCCTCCTGGCCGGCCTGCAGAAGCATTCCCGGCTCACCTCTATGAGGCCGCACGTATTGACGGAGCAAGTCGGTTCCAGCGCTTGCGCTACGTCACCCTGCCCCTGCTCACGCCGTCCATTCTGTTCGCGAGCATCCTCGCGATGATCGGTGCGTTCCAGGTGTTCGACCAGGTCTGGGTGATGACCGAGGGGGGTCCGGCCGGTGCCACAACCGTCGTCATGGAGCAGGTGGTCAAGGACGGCCTTCCGTTACGGCCTCATGGGAGAAGCCTCCGCGATGAGCTGGGTGCTGTTCGCGATCATCCTCGTCTTCACCGTCCTTCAACTGAAGTCGCAGAGAAAGTGGGTGCACTATGGAGACTGAATCCCGCGCTGCCTACTGGACTCGCACGATCATCATCGCGCTGGGCGCAATGGTGTTCCTGTTTCCTTTCGTGTGGATGATATCCACTTCGCTGACATCGTCGAGCGAGCTGTTCAAGCTGCCCCCGCAACTCATTCCCGATCCGGTGAACACTTCAGCCTACGAGCGGCTCTTCGCCGACGTGCCGATAATGCGCTGGATGTTCAACAGCATCCTGGTGGCGCTGTCGGTGACCTTCCTTCAGGTCGCCTCAAGTGCGATGGCGGCCTACGCATTCACCCGCCTGCGGTTCCCCGGGCGAGATGTCATCTTCGTTCTGTTTCTGGCGACTCTCATGGTGCCGTTCCAGGTTATGATCGTTCCGCTTTTCATCGAAATGCGGTACCTCGGTCTGCTCAACAGCTACGCAGGGCTCATCATCCCCGAGATCGCCATGCCATTCGGGGTGTTCCTGCTGCGGCAGGCATTCCTCGGACTGCCCCGTGAGCTCGAGGAAGCCGCGTTCGTCGACGGCGCAGGTCACGTGAGGGTCTTCCTGACCCTCGTGCTGCCGCTGTCGAAGCCCGCCCTCGCGACGGTCGCCGTCTTCTCATTCATGGGCGCGTGGAACAGCTTCCTCTGGCCCCTCATCGTCATCAGCTCACCGGACCTGATGACGCTGCCCCTAGGTCTCTCCAGCATGTCCAGCCGCTTTGTCACGGACTGGAACCTGTTGTTGGCGGGAGCGACGATATCCGTCTTGCCTATCGTCGCTGTATTTCTATTCGCGCAACGTTACGTCCTCCAAGGCGTTGCCATGTCGGGACTCAAAGGCTGAGTTTCGTGAAGAGAGGAAGAATGCACATGCAATCACATAAGTCCCCGGCGCTCCTCAGGCGCCTTGGAACGGGTATCATCGCCGGCGCCGCAGCTCTGGCGATGGTCGCCGGATGCAGCTCGGCACCAGCCGAAGGCGAGCAGGTGACGATCGAGTTCTTCAATTTCACCGCGGGAGCTGATCACGAGGCAAAGCTCCAGACGATCGTCGACGCGTTCGAAGCCGAGAACCCGAACATCAAGATCGACTTCCAGAACGCCGGCTACGAGGAGTACTTCACCTCGCTGAAGACCCGGATCGCCGGCAACACTGCTCCAGACACCTTCGAGTTGAACTACGAGAACTTCGTCTCGTTCGCGGCCTCGGGCGCCCTGCTCGACCTGGAAGCCGCGGCTCCCGGCGCGGTCGACAAGAGCGTGTACTTCCCGAAGGCGTACGACGCGTTCAACTACGAGGGAAAGCAGCTCGGTCTGCCGGAGAGCTTCTCGGTGGTTGTGCTCATCTACAACAAGGACCTCTTCGATGCCGCGGGTATCGATTACCCAACCGCCGACTGGACCTGGGCAGAGGAGAAGGCAGCCGCTGAGGCCATCACCGACGCATCGGCTGGCATCTTCGGTGAATACCAGCCCGTTCAGTTCTTCGAGTTCTACAAGTCGCTCGCGCAGAGCGGTGGGGAGTTCTTCAACTCCGATATGACCGAGGCGACATTCAACAGCCCGGCGGGTATGGCGGCTGCCCATCACCTGGTCGACAAGGTCGGGTACACCATGCCGAACGAAGCGCAGATGGGCGGGGTCGGAGACGACGTGCTCTTCCAGCAGGGTCGAATCGGCATGTGGCACAACGGCATCTGGCAGTTCGGCAACCTGATGGAGATTGACACCAATTGGGACATCGTCGTCGAGCCAGGCAACACCACCAACGCATCCCACTTCTTCGCGAACGCGGGCGTGGCTTCCGTCAACACGCCGCACCCGGTCGAGGCAGCGAAGTGGCTTCAGTTCCTGGCATCGTCGGACGTGACAGTCGATCAGCGCCTCAATGGAAACTGGGAGCTGCCTGCCGTTGCGAACGAGGATCTGCTCGCGCCGTACCTCTCGGTCGAGCGACCCGCGAACCGGCAGGCCGTGTTCGACTCGCTGAACGCGGTCGTTGTGCCTCCCGTGATCGAGCGCCAGCAGGAGCTGCAGGACATCGTCACCCTGTACCTGCAGAAGGCAGTCGTCGGTGAGATGACCGTCGAGGATGCGATGAACCAGGCCGTTCTCGAAGTGAACGCGCTGCTCTAGTAATGGAAACCAACCCGATTCACGCACGTCTGGTCTCGCGCAGCATCGAGGTCATCAAAGACGGACAGGCAGCCACGGGGGCGTACCTCGCGTCACCGACCTTCCCGACCTACCAGTTCTCCTGGTTCCGGGATGGGGCTTTCATCGCCGACGCGATGAGCCGGGTGGGAGAGGTTGCCAGCGCCGAAGCTTTCTTCGGCTGGTGCAACCGAATCCTGACAGACCGCAGCGCGCAGATCCTCGATCTGGTCGCTCGGGGTGAGCGCGACGTGGAGGACGTCGCGCTCACCGAACACCTCCACACCCGCTACACGGTCGACGGGCTCGAATCCGGAACCGAGTGGCAGGACTTCCAGCTCGACGGCTACGGTACCTGGCTGTGGGCGCTCGACCAGCACTGTGCTCGCCACGGATCGAGCCGTGAACCATACCTGGCTGGGGCCGAACTCACCGTTGCCTATCTCAGTGTCTTCTGGGCGAGCCCCTTCTACGACTGGTGGGAGGAGAACGGCGACCTCAGGCATCCGTCAAGCCTCGCTCCGGTGCGGGCGGGCCTGCTCGCTGCAGCCTCATGGCCGGAACTCGATGAGAATCTGCGTGGAAAGGCGACGGCCACTGCTGCCGAGATCGCCGCGCTCATCGAGACGGAGGGGCTGCACGGCGGCCACCTCACCAAGTATTTCGGCAGCACTGAGGTCGATGCCAGCCTTGTCGCATGCTTCACGCCGTTCGGCCTGTACGCGCCAGATCATCACATTGCGGTCGCGACGGTGGCCCGGATCGAACGGGAGCTCGCGCCAGGCGGTGTGTACCGTTTCCGCAGCGACACGTACTACGGCGGAGGGGAGTGGATTCTGCTCGCGGGCTTTCTCGGCTGGCACCATGCCGAGACCGGCAACCGTGAGCGGGCGCTCGAACTTGTCGAGTGGATGTCGGAACAGGCCGACGAGGGCCTCAATCTGCCTGAGCAGGTGGCCACGCGCGCCCTCCACCCTGAGGTCATCGACTACTGGGTGGAGCGCTGGGGCCAGAGCGCCTCGCCCCTGCTCTGGTCGCACGCCATGTATCTGACCCTCGTGTCAGAACTCCAGCTTCCCGTTACCGCACACCAGCAAAGGACAGCATGATCCGTCACTTCCCACCCGGGCGCGGGCACGCCTACCGTCCCAGTCTTGACCAGCGCACGCCGGTGTGGCCGAGGGAGGGGGATGCCGTGAAACTGGGCGTTCTGGTGGCTCCGGAGCTTGGTGCCCCCGTCATCGACCTGCAATGCAATGGCAGCGTCGTCAGTGTCGACGCTGTGCCGCTCGACTCCGCTGATTCCGGCCGCACCCTCGGCGACGCAGACGGGCACCTCGCCGCAGCGGCCGAGGCTGGCGAGAACACCGGCGGACTGGATGCCTGGCATGCACAGGTGGGTCCGTTCGCGACTGGCGACGCCGTGCGATACCGTTTCCGATCGCAGGATGCGAGATCCGCTACAGCCTGGTTCGACCTGCCGATCGCGGTGGAGTCGGTGGACGGCGTCGAGCTAGTGGTGTCAGGGGCGGCATCCGACCGACTGGTCGACGGCAGCCTCACGGTACACCGGAGCGCGGGAGAGCGGCTGGCGCGGGCAAAATTCGCATTGCGGCTCGCAGCGGGCGAGCACATCGTGGGTTTGGGGGAGCGATTTCACTCCCTCGACCAGCGGGGTTGGGCCGTCGATGCGACTGTCTTCGAGCAGTACTGCAACCAGGGCGAGCGCACCTACCTTCCCGTACCTTTCGCACATGTCATCGGCGGTGACGGATGGGGCTTCCACGTCGACACCACCAGGCGGGTGTGGTTCGACATGGGCAAGGGCGATCCGGGCCTGATCTGGATCGAGGTGCTCGTCGATCTTGCCGACCCGAGCGTGAAGCTCGGGCTTTGGCAGGGCACCCCGTCGGAGGTTCTCGCGAGCTTTTTCGAGGTCGTCGGCACCCCGGCGCTCATTCCCGAGTGGGCCTATCGCCCGTGGATCTGCTCCAACGAGTGGAACACCCAGGCGCGCGTGGAGGCAGAAGTTCAGCGCAGTCTCGATGAGGGGATTGCCGTCGGCGCGGTCGTCATCGAGGCGTGGAGCGATGAGGGGACCATCCACATCTGGAGAGATGCGCAGTACGAACCGCGACTCGACGGCGGGCCGCTGCGCCTCAGCGACTTCACGTTCCCGGCGGAGGGCGCCTGGCCCGACCCGCTCGGCATGATCAATCGTCTCCACGACCTGGGCGTCAAGGTTCTGCTCTGGCAGATCCCGGTCGTGCCCGACCACGACATCGAGAACGATCTGCAACTCAAGGCGGACCGGATTGCCCTCATCAATCGCGAGTTTGCGGTGACCGAGGACGACGGCAGTCCGTACCGCAACCGCGGCTGGTGGTTCCCGAAGGCTCTGCTGCCTGATTTCACCCGCCCAGAGGTGCGCGAATGGTGGACCGAGAAACGTCGTTACCTCGTCGAGGAGATGGGCGTTGACGGCTTCAAGACCGACGGTGGCGAACACACCTGGGGCGATGAATTGCGCTTCGGGGACGGCACTCGTGGAGACGTCACCAACAACCGCTACGCGAACCTGTACGCGCAAGCCTTCCACGAGCTGTTCGAGCGGACGGCCACGGATGGCGTGACCTTCAGTCGGGCGGGCCATGCCGGGGCGGGCAGCTTTCCCGGGCACTGGGCGGGCGATGAGCGGTCGACCTGGGAGGCGTATCGCGCGTCGGTGACCGCCGGTCTCACCGCGGGCGCATCCGGAATCTTCTCCTGGAGCTGGGACCACGGCGGGTTCTCGGGGGAGCTCCCGACGGCAGAGCTGTACCTGCGAACGGCGGCCATGGCGGTGTTCAGCCCGATCATGCAGTATCACGCAGAGTTCAACGCGCATCGGGTGCCGTCGCACGACCGGACGCCATGGAACATCGCCGAGCAACAGGGTGATCCGCGGGCACTGACGATTTACCGCCGGTTCACCGAACTGCGCGAGCGGCTCGTGCCGTACCTCGTCGAGCAGGCGGCCCAGAGCGTCGAGCGCTCGACCCCTTTGCTTCGCGCGCTCTTCTTCGAGTGGCCTCGCGATGAGCGGATCTGGGAGCATCCGTTCCAGTACCTGCTTGGCAACGATCTGCTCGTGTCTCCCGTCGTCGAGTCGGCTGTCGCGAGTTCGGCAACCTACCTGCCGGCTGGTAACTGGGTGGATGTCTGGACAGGCGAGCAGCTCGCCGGCGGGCAGACTGTTTTGCGGGAGGTGCCCCTGGAAATTATTCCGGTCTACTGCCGTGCGGAGCGCTGGGATTCATTGAAGGGTGTCTTCGCGGGTTAGGGCCACGGGCCGCGCATTGGACTGCTCAAGCAAGGCCAGCGCGGCTCTAGGCTTGCCTCACCGTTCACCTCACGAGGAAGCCTTTCGATAACCCATCGTCCAACCGATCCTTGCCGGGCTTGTCGCAGCGCTCACCGGGTTCGCCAGCACGTTCGCCCTTGTCATCGCCGGTCTCCAGGCGGTGGGAGCAAGCCAGCAGCAGGCGGCATCCGGTCTCCTGATCGTGTGCATAACGCAGGCGCTCATCGCCATGGTGCTCTCCTGGCGGTACCGGATGCCGCTCTCATTCGCGTGGTCGACTCCCGGTGCCGCCCTGCTCGTGGTCGCGCACGCTACGACGGGCGACTTCTCCGCGGCGGTCGGGGCATTCGTGGTGTGCGGGGCGCTCATTGTCGTGACGGGGTTCTGGCCAGCCCTCACCCGCGCGATCACGCGCATCCCGCGGCCGATCGCGAGCGCGATGCTCGCGGGCATCCTCTTCCCCATCTGCCTCGCGCCCGTGCAGGCGTCGGTGCAGCTGCCGGCCCAGGCGTTGCCGATCGTTCTGACCTGGCTCATCCTGTTCGGTATCGCACCGCGCTGGGCGACGCCGGGCGCACTCGTCGTCACCATCGTTGTCGTCGGTCTCAGCGCGGGCACCGAGTGGCTTGGCGGGGCCGTCGTCGCGCCGCAGCTCTCGTTCGTGAGCCCAAGTTTCGACCCGCTCGTGATCGTCAGTCTCGGCATCCCGCTCTACATTGTGACGATGGCGGGCCAGAACGTTCCCGGTTTCGCGGTGTTGCGCACTTTCGGCTACCCGAGTCCGCCTGCCGCTCCGATCCTCGTCGGCTCGGGTGCGCTGTCCGCGCTCGGTGCGCTGTTCGGCGGCCACGTGATCAACCTCGCGGCGCTCTCGGCGGCCATCATGGCGGGGCCGGACGCGCATCCGGACCATGACAAGCGCTGGATCGCCTCCTTCTCCGCCGGTGCCGTCTACATCGTGCTTGGGCTGTGTGCCGGCGCGGCCACGGCGCTTGTCGCGGTCAGCCCGCCCATTCTCATCACGACGGTTGCGGGGCTTGCGATGCTGGGAGCTTTCATCAGCGGGCTGACTTCCGCCTTCGAGGAGGTGGAGTACCGGATGGTCGCAGCCATCACTTTTCTCGTGGTGGCATCGGGGATCGTGGTCGTCGGGATCGGCTCGGCGTTCTGGGGTCTGCTGGTCGGCGGGGTCGTCATGCTATGGCTTCGCGCGGTCGGGTTGAGACGGTCCCGAATCGCTGCGGTGGTCGAAGCGCGCAGCGAGAAGTCCGAGCCCGCACAGCGATAATGATACCAAAGTGGTATCATCGCCATCATGGCGATCACCGTGCGTATTCCCGCAGAGCTCGACGCAAGACTCCAGAAGGTGGCGGACGAGCAACACGTCTCGAAGAACACGCTGCTCCTGCGCGGAGCAGCGCTTGTCGTCGACCGACACGCACGGCGCGCAGATCTCGACGCCGGACTTGACGTTATTCTGAGCCGTGACGCTGAGCTTCTGCGTCGGCTGGAAGATGCGTGACCGTCTACCTCGATCTCGATGACGCGCTTCGCGTCGTGGAGCGGCTTGGCTTTCGTGTGCGGGACGCGGGGCTGGTGGCGTCGGCACTGGCGCGCCCGACGACGACAGTCTTCGGGGGGGACGCGTACGCAGCCCTTGAGTTGAAGGCGGCGGCTCTACTTGAATCGCTCGCTCGCAATCACCCCCTGTTCGACGGGAACAAACGAACGGCCTGGACGCTTACGGCGCTGTTCCTCTGGGCCAATGGGTACACCAACGACTTCGACACAGATACAGCGTTCGATCTGATCGTCGCTGTCGCTGAAGGTCGGCTTGAGATCGCTGAAAGCGGTGCCGCGATCGGGCAGCACCTCGTGCCGAGACAGTGATTGACAGGTGGCCGCGACCACTACTGTGAAGCCATGACTGAACCCAGAACTGCCGCAACCGCCCGCTCAGCAGTGAAGGGCGCGAGACGCATCGCGATCATCACGATCATCGGCTCGCTCGCTGTGGCTGCAATGATCGGGATTTCGATCATCCTTCTGCCCGGTGAGTTCAGCGAGTTGCAGGGCAAGGTGCTCTTCACGACGCTCGCGCTCGCCGGTTTCAGCATCACCTCGCTGTGTCACCTCGCCGTGGTTGGCCGTGCGCTGCAGGTCGTTGGCTACATCGGCATTGCGGCCAGCGCTGGCGCGTTCCTGGCCGCAACTGTGCTCATCTGGTCGGACTGGTCGTCCGACTTCGATTCGAGTGCATGGTGGAAGGCACTCGGCGTCTTCACGGTGCTTGCGATCAGCCTTGCCCACGCAAACCTGCTGCTGCTTCTCGGCGCCAGAAAGCGCCAGGCGATCAGGATCGGCCTGTTCGTGACGCTTGCCACGATTGCTCTCGTGGCGCTCATGCTCATCCTGCCGATTCTGACCGACGGTGACATCCCGGGCGACAACGGCGATGGCTACTGGCGAGTGCTCGCTGTGCTCGCGATTCTCGACGTACTCGGTACCATCGTGCTTCCGGTCGCGAGCATCTTCCTGCGCGATGATGCCGGGGTGGCCGGGCTGCCCGCTACAGTCTCCCTCGCGCTGCCCGATGAGTTGGCTGGTCGGCTCGCCCAGGCAGCGGATGCCTCCGGCTCGACCCGCGAGGCGGTCGCGATCGCCGCGCTCGAAGCTCACCTGCCCGCGCGATCCACGACGCCGTAATTCCGTGGGGCCGGGCAGCTAGGTCAGGCGGCCGTCACGGATCTCGATGACGCGGTCGGCGTGCGCCGCCATCCGCGGATCGTGCGTGGAAACGATCGCGGCGACGCCGCGCTCGTGCACGAGGGAGGCGATCAGCGTCATCATCGCCTCGGCGTTGACGCTGTCGAGCTGGCCGGTCGGTTCGTCGGCGATGAGCAACCGCGGCCCGTTGGCGAGCGCGCGGGCGATGCCGAGCCGCTGCTGCTGGCCCCCGGAGAGTTCGTCGGGTCGCTGGTTGGCGTGCTCGCTGAGGCCTACGACGCCGAGCAGTTCGCGCACGCGCGCTTCGCGTTCCTCGGTCGGCACGCCCGCGATGCGCAACGGCAGGTCGACATTCTCTGCGGCCGAGAGAACAGGCAGCAGCGCGAAGGTCTGGAAGATGTAACCGATCTGGTGTCGGCGCACCGCGACGAGCTCCCTCTCGGCCGCAGCTGAGATCTCCGTGTCACCGATCCAGACCTGACCGGTACTGGGGGCGTCCAGCCCGCCCAGCAGATTGAGCAGGGTGGTCTTGCCCGACCCGGACGGGCCGCGCAACACGACAAGCTCGCCGGCCGAGATCGTGAGGCTCGCGTCGAGCAGTGCGTCGACGCGACTCACGCCGGAGCCGTAGGAGCGGCCGAGGCCCGCGCACCGCACAACCACCTCGTGGGCTAGCGTTCCCACCGCGGTCACCTCTCGTCCTCCGAATTCGCTCGATGCACCTGCACGTGGTCCTCCTCGAGTTCGAGCCGCACGCGATCGCGCAGAGCGAGCTTGCTGATGTAGTCCTGCGGCAGCTGCATTCGTCCGACACGATCGAGAACGGCGTACTCCCTCGCGTGCAGGTGCTCGGCACCGTGCTCATCGAGCCGCGTGCTGCGCAGCACCTCGGTCGAGGTGCGACCGTCGCGGATCTGAACGGTGCGACGCACCTGCTTCGACACCTCACTGTCGTGGGTGACGATCAGCACGGTCACTCCGAGTCGCTCATTGACATCTCGCAGCGCATCGAAGACGCGCTGCGAGTTCGCCCCGTCCAGCTCGCCGGTTGGCTCATCGGCGAACAGCACCTCCGGCTCATTGGCGAGCGCGACCGCGATGGCAACTCGCTGCTGCTGCCCGCCGGACATTTCGGCGGGTCTTCGGTCGCGCATTGCACTGATATCGAGAAGAGCGAGCAGTTCATCGATGCGGGTATCACGGGTGGACCGGGGTGAGTGGGCGATGGCGAGCGACTGGGCAATGTTTTCTGCGGCGGTGAGGTACGGCAGCAGATTTCGGGTCGTCTGCTGCCACACGAAACCGATGGTCCGGCGTCGGAAGCGGGTGCGATCACGTGTCCCCATCGTCAGCAGGTCGTGACCTGCGACGCTCGCTCGACCCGCACTCGGTCGGTCGAGTCCGGAGAGGATCGACAGGAGTGTCGACTTGCCCGAACCTGATGCTCCGACGATGGCGGTCAGCTCGCCCCGGTCGACCTCGAGGTTGAGCCCCTGCAGGGCCTGGACTTCGACCCCCTCGGCAGAGAAGATGCGCACGAGGTCCGCGCATTCGATGTGTTTCATCACGAGTCTCCCATCTTGAGAAGTCCGGCCGGCGCGAGTCGCCGACCAACGGCGAGAGCGACGAGCGCGGCGACGACAACGACGAATCCGAAGGCTGCCAGTGCGAGAAGCACCGGAATCGGATCGAGAACGGCCCGGGGTATCGCGATTCCGCCCACGAAGGGGCGGAGGTCGAGCACGGCGGTGACGAGTACCGGCAGAGCGAGGCCGAGAGCGGTGCCCACGGCGATCGCAGTGATCGCAAGCGGGCCAAGTTCCCACGCCTGGACGCGCCGGAGTTGCGGGCCGGACATCCCGATGACGCGCAGGATGCCGATCAGCCGATTGCGGCTCGCGGCCGCCGCCGCGGTCGCGAGCACGATCGTGGCCATCATGAGCGCGAGGGAGGCGATGGCGGCGATCAGCAGGGCTGCTTCGAGCCCCTCGACCACGGGACTGCGGGACTGCTCGAGCACCGTTGTGATGTCGGTTGCGGTGACGACTCCGCGAAGAGTCTCGGGTTGTGAGGCGGTCACCCGTTGTGCAGCGAGTTCCGCGACGAGGGAGGGCTCCGCACCGGGAACCACCCTAACCAGCACCGTGCTCGCGGCCTCCAGCTCGACGGCGAGGCGCTCGGCTGCCGCGGCATCGACGAGCACCCATTGGCGCGTCAGGCCGGGCAGCGCGAACGAGTCGATGACACCGGCTACGACGACCGGCGCCATCCCGAGCTCGACATCGGGGCCGGTGGCACGATTACCCCAGTCCGAGGAGATGAGAATCGAGACTCGGTCGCCCGTGTCACGGAGAACGGGAATGTCGGGTCGCACGGCGTGCAGGGCCGCGGTGTCGGCCACCACGACGATTGTCGCCCTGTCGTCCGTGCCTTCAACGAACGGCACATTCGCCGTGGTCGACAACGCGACTGCTGACCCCACCCCGGGAATAGCGCGCACGTCCTCGAGCGCCGCGGTGTCGATCGCGACGGCCTGGACGCGCACGTCCGCCCCAACCCGGTCGAACGCGCCGTCGATGAGCCCCGACCGGACGGTGCCCGCCATGACGGTCGAGAACACCACGATCGAGACCCCGACAATCAGCGCGAGGGCTGTTGCGAAACCCAGAGCCGGATCGCGGATGGCCCGTGCCGTACCGAAGACGATGGCGGCATCGCCCCGGCGTCGCACCGAACGCTGCACGGCCCGCATCGCCACCGGAAACAGTCTCACCGCGCCGAGACCTGCCGCGACGGCGAGGAGCAGCGGTGTTGCGCTGAGGAGCGGATCGATGCCAACCGTTGTGCTCGGAGCCACGAGCCCACGGCGGGCGAGCAGCACGAGCGCGAGAACGGCCAGACCCACGGTCGCGAGTTCGGCGATTGGCCGGGCACGGCTCGCGGCACGGCTGCTGAGGTCGGAGCGTCGCCGTGCGGTGGGGCGTGCCGAGGTGAGAGCACCGAAGAGCACGACGGGGACGAGGGCGACCGCGGCGGGAAGCGCCCACGCGACCGGGTGCACATTGACAGGCAGCACAATCGCGGCGATTGCGATCCCGATGAGACCGGCAGGCACCGAGAGCACGAGTCCTTCGAGCATCATGGCACCGCGCAATTGCAGTTCGCCCGCGCCACGCGAGGCAGCGAGCCGCAGGGTCGGAGCCCGGCGGGCGAGCACAGATCGCACCCCGAGAGCGAGTACCGCGATGAGAACGCCGGCGAGGCCCGAGACGCTGAGCGCGAGCAGGGCCGACATCGCAGCGACGCGCGCGGTGGCGCGCTCGATTACATCGGCAAGCCCACTGCGGAAGTTCAGTTCGCCACCGAAAGGAAGGCGGTCGCTTCTGGTGAGAAGCTGGCTCACCTGTCCCTGAACGTCCTCGGCATCGTCGTGAGTGATCACGGTCGGATCGATAGGGATCCAGGCGGTGAGTCGGCCCACCCCGAACTCCATCGCCAGGGCGCCGACCGAATCCGGGGAAACGTAAACTCCCGCGCGTACGATTGGCAGACGTCCGGGGGGAAACTCCACGAGCGGCGTCGCGAGGTCGGAGACGTGCAGCCAGTACGGGTCGGCGGAGTCGAGCGGTTCATAGATGGCTGTCAGAAGCAGATTGGCTGGCCGGTACGACATTTCGTCGCCAACCTCGACACCCATCGCATCGGCGGATGCGCGTGACATCGCCACCTGAATCGGGCCGGCGTCCTCGTTCGGCCCTACCTTCGGCCACGGGGCTGGTGGCGTACCGGAGATGATGTGGATGCGCTCCTGCCACCGCAGGTCGAGGGCCAGATTGACGGACGTAGTTATCGCAGGACTTGGCGGCCCCGCGTCTACGGCGTTCGTGCGGGCGACCCAGAGCGCGGGATCCGTCAAGCCCAGGAGAGGCTCCGGCAGGCGGTCGCGAATGGCCTCGATCGCTGTGCCGGAGGTGCCGACCAGGAACTGCACACCGGGGTCGGTGCTCTGGATGGGGATGCCCAGCTGTCCCGACCCGGACAGGTCGAGCAGCAGGGGAGAGTGCCGAGCGAGCTCGTGCCGGATCTCCGCGGTCGCTGTTTCGGCGAGCGCGCGCGGCGCGATCGCGATCGCGAGCACCGAGATCGCCACAATCACCGGCAGCAGGAGGGAAACGCCACCACCGCCGACGAGGTGGCGGGCGAGGAGGCCCGGAGCCCCGAGCTGTGATCGGGTCATTGCTCCTGCTCCGCGGTTCCGGACGATCGCGCGTCGCGCGTCACGCGACGTGCAGTGAACATGGCGATGGCGCCGAGGCCGAGTGCGAGCGCCAGCAGCACCGCGCCGCCACCGATGGCGTCGACGGCGAGCGGTGTCGCCGCTGATGGCAGCGCCGCGGGGACGGCTGAGCGCGCGAATGGTCCGATGGTGGCGAGCACGACCGCCGCACCGGCGGCGAGTCCGCTCCCGGCCGCGGCGGTGCTCATGAGAGCGAACTCGGTACCGCGGATGGCACCCTGCTGCCTGGCATCCACCCCGAGAGCACGCAGGATCACGACCTCGCCACGCCGGCCGCGTCCCTGGGCGCGCGCCGAGGCGGCCACCGTGATCAGCGCGAGCACAGCGCACGCGATCGCGCTCGACCAGAGCGCAATCGTTGCGGCTCCAAGCGCGGCGCGCGTCGCGGATTCATTCGCGTCGGCGAGTCGGCTGCCAGCGGGCAGCAGGTCGCGTACTGCGGCGGCTGCGGCCTCTGGCTGCCCGGTGGACATCCACAGCAGGCGCGGCGCCGCGGGCGGTGCCGCTGTCATCAGCTGGCCGTTTCTGATGATCCCGAGGTCGATCAGTACCGCTTCATCACGGCCAGCGCTTGGCACGGTCGCCACTATCTTCACCACGACAGCGCCGACGGATTGAGCGCCACCCGCCGGGCGCAGCGTGACCATGTCGCCGATCCCGGTGCGGGTGCGCGCCGCGAATGCGGTCGAGATGGCGATGGGACGCAGCGCATCACTGCTCATCACGGGTGTCATCCGTACGATCCGTGCACTCGAGTCGGCCTCGAAGCCGTGCCCGCTCGCGCTCCGCAGCGGCAGGGCCAACGTCGAGTCGTCAGATTGCGGGAACCAGAAGCCGCCGAGCCCGAGTTCCGCTGTGCCCGACGGTCCGCCAGCGCGAATCGACTGCATTTCCCAGCCGCCGTCGGTACCGGGAGCTACTGCGCCGTTGGGGATGCCGACATCGACGGCGAGAACCTGTAGCGGTTCCTGTGCGTTGCCCAGCATCTGCGGAATCGAGGCGGAATAGGTGATGAGTCCGGCTGGCTCCCAGTCAGCGGATGATTCGAGCTCGAGCTCGCGAAGCACCCCGTAGGCATCCGCAATCTGCAGCCCGAGGGTGGGAGCGACCAGGAAACCTGTCACGGCGACCATGATCTCGAGTCTCTCGGTGCCTGACGGCAGCCCGGGCCCGGGCACCTCGGCACGCAGCCCCTCGGCGACCTCATGCACGCCCGGCAGCGCGAGTGGCGCCACCATGTCGCGCAGCGCATCCGGCGATACGGCGACGAGTGAGACCGCCCCGCCGGCAATCTGGATGGTTTCCACGTGCAGGGCCGCTGTCGCTGAAACCTCAGGCAGTGCTCCGATCGCGTCTATCGTCCGCACAGCCAGGCCGGGCGGATCAACGCTCGCCGCCATGTCAGCACCGGCGCGCAACTGGGCGGTGCGGTCGAAGGCGAGCGACCACGACCCCGAGTAGCCGGCCGCGACGACGATCGTCGCGACCGCAATCGCGAGGATCGTGACCGACGCCGAAACGACTTCCGTGCGTCGCGCGACATTCCGCACGGCGAGCAGGCTCCCGATCGATGCCCGTCGTCCCGGCCGGTCCAGCAGACGCCCGGTGACCGGGGCGAGTGCGACCGCAGCAAGAACGACCGCGATCAACACGAGCGCGGGCGCGGTCACGGTGATGGGGTCGACCGTCAGCTCACCGCTCGTCGTTGGTGTAAAGGGCGAGTCGTAGAGCCGCAGTTGCCAGGTCGTGACGGCCGCCGCGAGCCCGACCAGCACGAGCAACTCGACGTTTCTCACGCCGGGCCGTCGGCGAGAGCGCTCGCCGCGATTCAGGTCGAGACGACGCACGAAACCCCACGCGATGGCAGCGGCGAACAGGGCAGCCGTCCCGGCGACGACCGCACCAGGTACGGGGAGGGGAAGGGCGAGGATGCCCGTGTCGAAACCGCGGTTCGTCCCCGAGGCGGCGACGGCTCCGAGGGTTATGCTCGTGCCGATGGCGGCGCCGGCGAGCGCCACAGTGAGCGCCTCGAGTCCGGCGTGGCCCGCGATTCCGCCTCGCGAGGCTCCGCGAGACCAGAGCAGCCGCGTCTCGTCCTCGCGCTCGATCGCAAGGAGCCTCGCGAGCTGGGCAAGCGTCGCCAGCGCGAGCGCACCGATCAGGAGAAGGGCGAGCGGCGCGACGGCGCCGAGTCCCGCCACGGACGCCTTGATCTCCTCAGCTGTGCGTGCGAAGCGACCGCTTCGCTCCAGTTCGGCCAGACTGCCGACCTCGTCGCGGAGCGGTCCAGACAGCCTCGACCACACGTTCGGAATCGTCGACAGGTCGGCTGCGCTCAGGTACCGGATGTCTGGCAGGACGCTCCAGATCGCCCTGCGATCCGCATCCAGGCGCGCCCAGTCCGCCTCCGCGATAACAACGACTGCGGAGAGCTGCACGGTCGCACCCTCCGAGACCAGTCGCGAGTTGGTCCAGCGAGCATCGTGGGCATCGCGGATGCGCCAGGTGCCGGTCAGTTCGAACGGCACGCCGCCCAGTTGCACGATCGCGCCGGGGGCCAGTTCGAGCCGGGCGGCAGCGTCGGCCTGCATTGTGAACCCGGAACCATCCGGCCAGGACCCCGTGACGAGATCGGCACGCGCCTCGAAGTCCGGCACACTCACTGCGAGCACTTGCGCCCCGGATTCGTCACTCTGCCCCTCCGCCCGGGTGAGAATGACGCGGCCCTGAACGGAGCGGTCGACGCTGATCGCCAGGTCGGCCCGGACGAACTCGGTCTCGATCACCTCCCGTACGCCCGCATCCTGCGCGCTCGCGTTTGCTGCGAGCGGCAGGGACAGGCGCAGCGCGAGATCATCGCCGGACCGTCCCGCCAGTTCGCCGCGCACACCCTCGTCCGCTCGCTGCTCGAGCAGACCGTCAGTCCCCACCGCGAGCCCGGTGACGACCGCGCTCGTCACGAGAAGCGCGCCGAGCAGCCCCCGGTGACGGCGCGATCGAGCGAGAACGGCGGACACGCCCGGTGAGCCGTTACGCGAGCCCGCGGCGTTGCAGCAGGGGCTCTATCACCGCGTCACGCCCGCGGAAATCACGGAACGCCTCCAGCGGGTCCTTCGACCCGCCGACGCCGAGCAACCGCTGCCGGAAGCGGTCGCCGTTCTCCCTCGTGAGCCCGCCGTTGTCCTTGAACCACTCGACGGTGTCGGCATCCAGTACCTCGCTCCAGATGTAGGAGTAGTACCCCGCGTCGTACCCGCCGGAGAAGGTGTGGGCGAAATACGTGCTCGAGTAGCGCGTCGGCACCGCCGGGTTGTCGAGGCCGAAGCTCGCGATCGCGTTGGCCTCGAACTCCGCGACATCCGTCACCGTCTCTCCAGCGGCCAGCCGGTGCCAGGCCTGGTCGAGCAGTGCTGCGGTCAGGTACTCGCTGGTGGCGAAACCCTCGTTGAAAGCGGATGACGCCTGCAGCTTCTCGACGAACTCGGCCGGCATCGGTTCGCCGGTCTCGAAGTGCACGGCGTAGTTCTCGAGAACCTCGGGCCAGAGCATCCACATCTCGTTGACCTGGCTGGGGAACTCCACGAAGTCGCGGTACACATTGGTGCCGGCGAATTTTGGGTAGGTCACGCGTGCGAACAGCCCGTGCAGGGCGTGGCCGAACTCGTGGAAAAGCGTGTTCACCTCGTCGTAGGTGAGCAGCGTGGGGGAGCCTGCTGCGGGCTTCGGCACGTTGTGATTGTTGGTGACGACCACCGGATGCTCCAGCAGGGCGCTCTGGGAGATGAGCGAGTTCATCCACGCCCCGCCGCGCTTGGAGTCTCGCGTGTAGAGGTCGTAGAGGAAGAGCCCAACGGGGGAGCCGTCGTCGTTGAACACCTCGAACACCCGCACCTCGGGGTGGTAGGCGACCAGATCCGCGCGCTCGGTGAAGGTGATGCCGTACAGCTTCGTGGCGGCGAAGAACACGCCGTCCTGCAGCACGCGCTCGGCCTCGAAGTACGGGCGCAGCTCGCTCGTGCCGACGTCGTACTTCGCTTTGCGTACCTTCTCTGTGTAGTACGCCCAGTCGTGGGCGGCGAGCTCGAACTCGTCGCCGATGATCTGCTGCAGGTCTCCCTGCTCGGCGCGCGCGTTGCGGGCCGCCGGCGCAGCCAGTTTTCTGAGCATCGCATCGACCGCTTCGGGAGTGCGGGCGGTCTCATCAGAGGTGATCACGGCGGCATGGTTGGCAAAGCCGAGCAACTTCGCCCGCTCCGCGCGCAGTCTGGTGATCTCGAGCACGAGTTCACGATTGTCGTGTTCGCCTCCGCGGATGCCGCGGGAGCGCGACGCGGTCATGATGCGCTCGCGCAGGGCGCGATTGGTGAGTGAGGAGAGGTACGGATGGCCCGTCGGCAGAACGAGCGTGATCAGGTACTTGCCGTCGAGACCGCGCTCTTTCGCCGCTTCCGCTGCGGCCGAGATCTCGCCTTCGCCCAGCCCGTCGAGTTCTGCCGCGTCATCCACTGTGACCGCGAGGTCGTTCGTGTCGGCCAGCAGGTTCTTCTCGAATCTCGTGGTGAGTACCGAGAGCTTCTGGTTGTACTCGCGCAGCTTCTCCTTGTCGGCCTCGTTCAACCCGGCACCGGCCTGGGTCAGCTCCAGGTAATAACGCTCGACGAGGTATTTCGCCTCGGCACCGAGCTCGAGCGATTCGAGCTGGTCGTACAGCGCCCTTATGCGGGCGTACAGCCGTGAGTTGAGCCGCACCGCGTCCGTGTGAGCGGCGAGCAGCGGAGCGATCTCCTCTTCGAGGGCGATGGTGAAGGCGGTGCTGTCTGCTGAAGCCTTGTTGTAGAAGACGTTGGCCACTCGTTCGAGGGTCTGCCCCGCGTGTTCGAGCGGCAGCATCGTGTTGTCGAATGTGGGTTCCTCGCTGTTCTCGGCCACCGCCTGGACTTCGGCCAGATGCTCCGCGAACCCAGCGTCGAACGCGGGGCGATAGTGCTCGTCGCGAATGTCGGCGAACGGGGGGAGTCCGTACGGAAGCGTGCTAGGAGCGAGGAAGGGATTGGTCATGGACTGAGCCTAGGCGCTTCGGCGACGAACATACAAAGAAAGGGTTGCAAAGATCTAGTTGCAAAGAAACGTTTGCAATGCTACCTTTGCACTATGGAAGAAACACCAAGGAACCGCGACCTCGACCTGGAGGGGCTCAAGGCGCTCGCGCACCCCCTCAGGGTGCAGATCGTTGACGTGCTTTCGACCTATGGCAGCTTCACTGCGAGCGGCCTGGCCGAACGTCTCGGAGAGTCCAGTGGGGCAACCAGTTACCACTTGCGCCAACTCGAGAAGCACGGTTTCGTGCGTGAAGTCGAGGGTAAGGGAACCGGCCGTGAGCGCTGGTGGGAGCGTGTTCCCGGCGGGATCAGCATCCAGCCACGTGACATCCGCGAAAGCCCGGCCGCACAGGCAGCCTCGCGCATCGTGCTCAAGCAGTGGCAGCGAACCCGGGAGGACCTGCTCAACAACTTCCTCGACCGCTCCATCGACGAGACACCACCGCACTGGCTGGATGCAAGCACAACGGCAACGGCGAACACCCGCATGACAAGCGAGCAACTCGGCGAATTCGTGAAGGACTTCGAGAAGTTCCTCAACGAGCGCCTCCCCAAATACCGAGGAAAGACCCCTCCGGGTTCGCGCCCGGTACAAATCCAGTTCAACGCGTTTCCGATCATGGATGCCGAAGAAACGCCTCTCGCAGAAGAAGAGACCCAATGACTACCGCAACCATCACAACCATCGCTCCGACCGGCATCGACCTGGCCGTCACGAGGGTCGCAACCGCGCTTCTTCACTGGGCGAACACACGCACTGTTCGGAAGGCACGAAGGCGCCTCCCAGTTACACACGAAAGGATGGCAATGCTGATTGAGACCGAGCGAGCGATTGCACGCACCCGAATTCATCCGCTGCCGCCCAGGTAGCTGAAAAGAGCGCGACACCCCGCACTAATTGACCACGGCTTCCTAGAGCCTGCGCTTTCAAAGATTTGGCGCATTCCTCCGGTCACTTAGGGCGGGGTGTTGTTACGCCCCAGCCGCGTGGCCAAAGGTGCAGTCGACCGTTGCGCTGGAAATACGACCTACTCGGTGGATCTCCGGTTCGCTTCAAGCCAGGCGATGATGGCGACACCATGCTCCTCCACCGTCGTGAAGTAGTCGCGCATCCGTTTCATGTTTTCGGCTGCTGCGGGGTTGGCCGCTCCAAGTGTCTCGTGTGTTTGCGAAGCCAGCCGGGCATAGTCCTGAGCCGTTCGCAGGCCGTCCTCTTCGAGAATTCGCCAAGGGTCTGGGTGCAGTTGGAGTCCTGTTTGACGGCTTCCAGGAATGTTGACTCGTTCGGCTATTCGCTTGGACAGCAGGTCTCTGCTGGATGCCGAAACTGAGCCGAGGCTCGCGCCAAGGATTTCACGCAGCTGCGCCTGAGTCAGCGGCTCCGCAGCCACTAACAGGCATCCGAAGAGGCGAGCGGTCATGCGGGGCAGCCAGCCCACGCTCTCGACTATGAGGCCGAACTTCTCGATAAAGTCGCGACTTCCCTCGTCCATCGCTGGCGTACGCGCTTCGTTCCTCGCTGGGATGTCGTTCCTGGAGGTGGTGGAAACCTGGCTCATGGGATTCATACTCTCACTTATCAGGGACTACTTTACGAAAAATATCTACAGAAATTTCGATAATTACTGAAAGTACGGTATGAATGTCTCAACGTGCCGATGTCGGCCTGTTCTGCGGCTCACGCTTCAGCCACCCCACCAGGAGGACTCATGCAGAAGATCAAGAGAAGGAACTTCGCCAGCGCAGCATGCGGGATGTTGCTCACGGCCGGTCTGATTGCTGGATGCACAGCAGAGACAACTAGCCAGGGCGACGGCACGGGCTTCGTCGTTTCGACGTTCGAACCCGGCTCGCTGGTTCCCGGAAACACCTGGGCCCAGTACATCGCGGGCCTGATGTTCACTCCACTCATGGTGGCGGATCCGGCGACGGGAACTCCGACTCCGGCAGCGGCCGAGTCAGTGGAAACCGATGACCAGCAGACGTGGACGATCACGCTGAAAGAGGGATGGACCTTCCACGACGGCGAGGCCGTGACCGCACAGAGCTTCGTCGACGGGTGGAACGCAACCGCAAACAGCGCGAACGGCTGGGTGCAGAACTCCAATTTCTCGAATATCGAGGGATACGCGGACCTGAATCCCACCGAAGGTGCCCCGATGGCCACCGAGCTGTCGGGACTCCAGGTCATCAGTGACAGCCAGTTCACGGTTACCCTCAGCGAACCGTACGGGTTGTTCCCGTTCAGCCTGATGTCACATGCATTCGCCCCCTTGCCGACCAGCGCGTTCGCTGACCCCGAAGGTTTCGCGAGTGCGCCGGTCGGCAACGGTTCCTACCGGCTGATAGGGGAGTATGTGCCCAACGAGCCTATTCAACTCGAGCGATTCGACGGCTACAAGGGGAACCAGGGGCAAGCGGACCGAATCACCTTCGCACCCTATGACTCGCAGGACACCGCATACAACGACCTTCTGGCAGGAAACGTCGACATCGTCTACCCGGTGCCAGTGGACAGGCTCTCGGATTTGGATGAACGAGTCGATGGGCGCTTCGCCGTCGCGGACATCCCGAACCTGAACTTCTTCGGGTTCCCGCTCTCGATGGACCAATTCGCAGACAAGCGCGTGCGGCAGGCATTCTCCCTGGCGATAGACCGTCATGCGCTCGCTGGCTCCATCCTCCAGGGCGCCGGGACACCCGCAGACTCCATTGCCGGCGATTCCGCCTACGGGGCACTGGCTGGGGTGTGCGAGTACTGCGCGTTCGATCCCGATGAAGCAAAGCGTCTTCTCGAAGCCGCCGGGGGCTGGAGTGGTCCGCTCGTGCTGTGGACATACCAGGCACCCGGGAGCAACCAGGTACTCGAGGCCGTCGGCAACCAGTTGCGACAGAACCTGGGCATTGAAGACATCACATACCAGATTCCCTCGTTCGCCCAGTACGACGAAGCCCTGTTCGGTGGATCCGTCGACGGACCTGTACCTCGACTACTGGGGCGCCGCGTTCCCGCACGTGGCGTCGATGCTTCCGACCCTCCTCGGTACGAACGGGATCTATAACACCAACGGCTACTCCAATGAGGAGTTCGACGGTTTGATCTCGCAGGCGAATGCCCTCTCCTTCGAGCAGAGTGTCGCACTGTACCAGGAAGCCGAGATGGCGGTTTGGGAAGATATGCCGGTCATGCCGCTCTACTTCGGCGCTTACACGGCAGCATGGTCTGACAAACTCGAGTCGGTTCCGGTAGGCGTGTTCGGGCTCGGTGACCTGACGAAGGTCACGGTCTCGCGCTAGGGGGATTGCGGGTGGGAAGAGGCTGAGGTGCTCTTCCCACCCAAACCGCTCGAGGGAGGATAGCCGTGCTTCGATACATTGCCAGGCGCCTGCTTCAGATCATTCCCGTCTTCTTCGGCACAACCTTCCTCATCTTCGTCATGGTGTTCGCGCTTCCGGGCGACCCGATTGCCGCCCTTGGAGGTGGTAAGCACTTCGTCTCACCGTCGGTGCAGGCGGAACTCCGTGAGAGATATCACCTCGACGACCCTCTGCATGTGCAGTACGGCAACTACATGGCCGGCCTGGCCCAAGGCGATCTTGGCGTTGATTTCCAAGGGCGGGACGTGGCTGACATCATCGCCAGGAGCTGGCCCACGAGCCTCGTGCTCGCGGGCACTGCCTGGCTCATGCAAGTGCTGATTGGCGTACCTCTCGGTATGTGGGCTGCCCTGAGACGCGGAAGGTGGCCGGATCGGCTCGTTGCTGTGTTCACGACGCTCGCCTTCGCGGTTCCCGTCTTCGTGCTCGCATACACCGCGCAACTTCGCTTCGGGGTCGACCTCGGCTGGTTTCCGGTCGCGGGAGTCAGCGCTGGTTGGCCGGCCGCCTTCGTGCTCCCCGCCGTCGTGCTCGGCCTGATGGGACTTGCGGCAACCGCGCGGCTGACGAGGTCGAGCCTGATCGAGAACCTCAGCGCGGACTACATTCGCACCGCAACAGCGAAGGGGCTTTCCAGGTCGCGAGTTGTCATTGCCCATGCCGGTCGAAACTCGATGATGCCCGTCCTCACCTTCCTCGGCATCGAGTTCGGCGCGCTGATGGGAGGTGCCGTCATCGTGGAGGGCATCTTCAACTTTCCCGGTCTCGGGAACGCTGTATTCAAGGCCATCGGCCAACAGAACGGACCGGTGGTCGTGGGGATCTCCACGCTCCTCGTCCTCATCTTCCTGTTGGTGAATCTATTGGTGGACATCGCCTATGCCTTCCTCGACCCCAAGGTGCGCCATGACTGAACTCCGCGTATTTCTGCGCCCGCGATTGGCGCTGCCTGGCGTCGTCATCCTGCTGCTGGTCCTGGTATCGATTGTGCCCGCCCCATTCGCCTCGATCTTCGGCAACGGCGACCCGCGGGACTGCGATCTCGTGCGCAGCGGTGGCGGACCCCGCGCCGGCCATCCGTTCGGATTCGACATTCAGGGTTGCGACCTCTACGCCAACGTCATCTACGGCGCCAACCCGTCGATCACCATAGGTCTCGTCGTCACCGTTGCCTCGGCCATCGTCGCGATCGCCCTCGGCCTGCTGTCCGGATTCTATGGAGGATGGCTCGACGCCGCAATCGGTCGGGTGACAGACGTGTTCTATGGATTTCCCTTCATGGTCGCTGCCATCGTGATCCTCACCGCTATCGGAGTGAGGAACATCCTCACGGTCAGCCTGGCGCTCGCCGCATTCGCGTGGCCGACCATGACGCGCGTGATGCGATCGAGCGTGCTGAGTGTGAAACACATGGAGTACATTCGCGCGTCGAGAGGTCTCGGAGCTTCGGATGGCAGGTTGATGTTCCAGCACATCCTGCCCAACGCTGTCGCTCCCGTCGTGGTGCTCAGCAGCCTGAGCATCGGCGGAATCATTGCGGGCGAAGCCGGTCTCACCTATCTCGGTGTCGGGCTGCAACCTCCGGCGATCTCTTGGGGGCTGCAACTGAACACCGCCCAGAACTACTTCAATACCTACCCCCACTTGCTGTTCTACCCTTCGCTGTTTCTGTGCATCACGGTTCTGGCCTTCGTTCTGCTCGGTGATGCAATACGCGACAGCCTCGACCCCAGGTCGAACCGATGATCGCGCGTCGAGCACGCGGCCAGGACCCGCTGCTCGTCGTCGATTCGCTCAGCGTCTCCTTCGTTGCACCAGGACGGCGCGCGCTCGACGCAGTACGCGACGTGAGTTTCACGATCGATCATGGTGAGTGCGTTGTGATCCTCGGGGAATCAGGGTCCGGCAAGTCGGCTACCGCACAAGCGCTGCTCGGACTCCATGATCCTGAGGCAACCGTCGTCAGGGCAGACGAGCTCAGCCTGTCCGGACAGCCCTTGCTCGGTCGTGACAACAAGCTTCACGAAATTCGCGGTCGAAGGATGGCCATGGTGTTCCAGGATGCGCTGTCGGCATTGAACCCCGCGCAACGTGTCGGATCGCAGATAGCCGAGATGTTCCGGGTGCACGAGCGTGTTGGAAGGCGCGAGGCCAACGCGAAGGCAGTTACGTTGATGCGGGACGTTCAAATCCCGGACGCCCCCAGTCGAGCTCGCAGCTACCCTCACCAGCTCTCGGGCGGGATGCGCCAGAGGGTTGTCATCGCCATGGCGCTCGCGATGACCCCTGAGTTGCTCATCGCAGATGAGCCGACGACGGCGCTCGATGTGACCGTCCAGTCGCAGATACTTGAGTTGCTGAAGAGTCTGCGCACGAGAACCGGCATGTCGCTGCTGCTGATCACCCACGACGTCGGGGTCGCGGCAGAGATGGCTGATCGTGTCGTCGTGATGTACGCGGGGTCGATTGTGGAGACCGGATCGGCGGAACAGATACTCCTCGAACCGCAACATCCGTACACCGTCGGGCTGATGTCCTCGGTGCCGCGCGTTGACCGGTCAGATCTGCCAGACCCCATCGCCGGGGGGCTGCCCGACCCGCGGTCGCTGCCAGTCGGCTGTGCATTCGCTCCTAGATGCGCTCTCGCCGTGGCCAGGTGCACAAGTGAGGACCCCCGACTGGTTCGCGACTCAGGAACCGGTCGCCAAGTCAGTTGCCACGTTGTGGGCAGCGACAGGGAGGTCCTGCCCAATGACTGACCTGATCGAGGCTCGCCACCTCACCAAGCAATACCCTGCCGGTCGCCGGGGACTATTCGGCGCGCGCTTGACGGTAACGGCAGTCGACGAAGTGTCCCTCGCACTGGCTCCCGGGGAATGTCTTGCTCTCGTCGGAGAATCGGGCAGCGGCAAGAGCACCCTCGCCTCGATGATTACAGGGCTCGAACGCCCAACCAGCGGCACGATCATTCTGGATGGCGCGCCGCTGGCTGCATCGGGACGACACGGCCTTTCGTTTCGCAGGAGCGTGCAAATCGTGCTGCAGGACCCATTCGCGTCGCTCAACCCGCGAATGAAAGTCGAAGCGATTCTCCGCGAGCCCTTTCAGATCCATCGCGGGCTGGTTCCACGCGCCAATTGGCGGCGGCGAACTGTTGAACTACTCGAAATGGTGGGGCTGAGCTCGAAACACCTGGGCCGCTACCCACATGAGCTATCCGGTGGCCAGCTTCAGCGGATCAGCATTGCACGCGCTCTCGCCGTGGGCCCGCGGATTCTCGTGCTCGATGAACCGCTGTCCGCCCTCGACGTCTCGGTGCAGGCACAGGTCGTCGCACTGCTCAAACACCTGCAGGCAACGCTCAACCTGTCATACCTCTTCATTTCGCACGACCTCGCTGTGGTCCGGAGCATGGCAGACCGTGTTTCGGTGATGTACCTGGGGCGTGTGGTTGAACATGGGCCGACTGAGGAGATATTCGCTTCCCCGCGTCATCCATACACCAAGGCGCTGCTCTCAAGCTCACCGCTCCCCGACCCGAGAATGCGCAACCGCGCCGACCGCATCGTTCTGCACGGCGATGCGCCGAGCCCGATTGACCCCCCAAGCGGATGCACTTTCCGAACCCGCTGCTGGCGAGCAGTGGACGAGTGTGCTGTCGCTCGGCCAGCACTCGCGCCCTCGGGCGAATCGCGCGAGGTGGCTTGTTATCGTCCGCTTGAGCCGGAGCGGTCGTCGGCAGCATCATGATTCAAAGTGATCGAATCGCCCGCCTAGCTGGCGCGGCGATGGATGACCCGAACGCGGCCGAGGCCGCAATGCTCCGTTCCCTTGACGAGGCGGGAGGGCCGGTGCTGGAGGAAGTTGCGGGCACAGATGATGTGCTGGTTACCTTCGCCTGCCTCCGGGACGACCCCGCGGTGACATTGCGCACACCGCTCGTGTCGCTCGTCGCCGACTCGAATCCTGATGGCGATATCATCCTTCAACGCCTGCCAAACACGCGCCTGTGGTACACGTCTATGCTCGTCGATCGGCGTGTGTCGACGAGCTATCAGTTCCGCGTTCCTGGAGCATCCCCGGGCCTCGAAGCGGAGGTCGAGCAGTCTTTACTCTTGAACCCCAGTGGCCTCCAGGCGTTTGCACGAGCCATGCTGCCGCGCGGGTTCGCCGATGCATCGAATCCCGAGAAATTGTTCCCTCACTACGGTGTCCTTGCCGGCACTTCCTCCGGCGGCACCCCGGCAGCTCTCTGGGAGTCGGTGCTGACACTCCCTGGAGCCGAGCCTTTTCCATACCTGGACGGCGCTGCAGAGCGCGGTCGCGTCGTAGAGCGTGACTTCAGCACGACGGCGACTCCCGGTGTGCGCACTGTCGGTGTGTACCTGCCGGTCGGCTACGACTCGAGGAAGGAGTACCCGTTGGTCGTTGCAGTCGACGGGGAGTTCTATCGACGGGTTGCACGTCTGCCCGAAATCCTCGATGCCGCGATCGTTTCCGGGGTGATTCCTCCCGTCATAGTCGCCTTCTGGCACAACCAGGATGCCTCTTCGCGCCAGCGGGAACTCGCGTGCAGCGCGGACTTCCTTTCAGCGATCGCTGACGAGTTCTATCCGTGGATCGAGGCGACCTTCTCAGTGTCGACAGCGCCTCGTGAGCGAGTCATCACGGGGTTCAGCCTCGGCGGTCTGGCATCGGCCTGGGTCGCGCTCGAACGGCCCGACGTGTTCGGCTCTGTCCTCGCTGTATCGCCTTCGCTGTGGTTCACGCCGGGAGCGGGAGCCGAACCCGGATGGCTGATTCGCGAATACGCCACGGCGGGGAGACGCCCTGGGGTCTACTTATCCATTGGCGTGCTCGAAACCGGTTCGCTCGAGCGCGTCGGTTCCCCTCATTCCATGCTGGACTTCGCTCGCGAGTTTCGGGACGTCCTGACCGCGCTCCCCGGCGCACAGTTCAACTACCGCGAGGAGCACGGTGGACACGACTACGTTCATGTCCGCAGGGCCACAGTGAACGGCCTTGCCGCGCTCCTCGGCGACTGACGGCCCTCGCATTTGGCGAATGGGGTCGCGGCCTGCATCGTCACCCTGGCCGAACAGCACGCTTGACGTGAAGCGTTTTAGGGTTGTCTCATGGCAGACCAGGTCGACCCATCACAGGAGCGCTATACCCACGGCCACCACGAAAGCGTTCTGAGAGCGCATTCGTGGCGAACCGTCGAGAACTCGGCCGCCTACCTCGCACCGCAACTCACCACTGGTGTCACGGTGCTCGATCTGGGCTGCGGCCCCGGCACTATCACGATCGATTTCGCCGAGCGGGTTGCCCCCGCCCGCGTCGTCGGAGTGGATGCCGCGGCAGATGTGATCGACAAGGCGGCGGCACTGGCGCGCGACCGCGGACTCGACAACGTCGAGTTCGTCGTCGGCGACGCGTACTCGCTCGGGTTCGAGGACAATTCCTTCGACATCGTTCACGCCCACCAGACGCTCCAGCATGTTGCGCGGCCCGTTGAGGTGCTGCGGGAGATGAAACGTGTGGCCAGTGGTTTTGTCGCGGCCCGCGATGTCGATTACGCGGGCATCATCTGGTACCCGGATGTCCCGGGACTGGCGCGCTGGCGTGAGTTGTACGACGCCGTGCACCGCAGCAACGGCGGCGAACCGGATGCGGGACGGCGAATGAAGGCGTGGGCGCTGGAAGCCGGGTTCGCCGAGGTCACCGCCACGGCATCCATCTGGAACTTCTCCTCCGATGACGACCGCGCATGGTGGGGCGGGCTGTGGGCGGAGCGGGTGCTGCAGTCCACATTCGCTGCGGATGCCGTCGACAACGGCTTCGCCACGAGGGAAGAACTCGAATTCATCAGCCGGTCATGGCAGCGAGTGGGCCTCCGCCGACGAGGGCTGGCTCGCCATGCCGCACGGGGAGATTCTCTGCCGGGTCTAGTCTTCCCGGGTCACCCGCGCGGTGCCGTCGTGGCCGACGCGGATGGTCGTGCCGTCATCGAGCTGCACGACCGGATTGCCTTCGAGCCAGGTCAGGGTCCAGCGCCAGCCTGAGGTGTCCACCTCGGCGAGTTGCGACTCGGTGTCGCGAATCGCGAGCACGACGGCCGGCGGGAGGCGATCGGGCGGCGTGCTTCGCCAATTCCCAGCGGGTTCCGAGTTGCATGTCAATGCACCTCCAGTTCGTAGGTGACCCAGGTCGTTCGCTTTCGCCACCCGGTCGTAAACGCGCTGCGCGGTCGCATTGTCGGCGGCCGTGATCCAGCGAATGGTGCCTCCGCCATCCGCCTTCGACGTTTTTTCGATCGCTTCGATGAGCGCGGTGGCTCGCGCCGGCCCCGCGCGCGGCCGGGTCGACGAACAGGTCGTCCAGGTACCAGTCTGCTGCCGGCCGTGAACGTGTCGGCCTGTACGCGCACGTGGGCGAAACCGATGACGTCACCGTCCTGCTCGGCGACCAGGCCGAACATGTCGCGACTGCCGTCCATCAACCACTGCCACACGCCGTCGAGCACCTGCTCGCTGAAGGAGGTCTCGTAGAAGACTCCGTAGGCGGTGAAGAGTTCGCGCCAGCGGGCGGCATCCGCCTCGGCGATGGGGCGTATCCTCGCCTGGCTCACGATGCAGGCACTTCAGCGAGTTCGATGGCCGTCACGGCGACCTCGTCGGCCACCACGAAGTCGAGCTGTGCAATGCGCCCAACCGCTTTCAGGTCCTCGGCCGCTTCGGCCAGCAGCGCCGGGCCGGCAATTGTCGCCGACAACACCTCCGTCTTCTGCGAGGCTTTCGCATCCGTCTTCGCCCGGCGGATGCCGATGAGAGCTTCGGAGACGAGCGGCAGCAGCCCGCCGGGCTCGCCAGCGCTGCGGGGAACCGGCCACTCGGCCTGGTGCACGGATCCTTCGTGTGTCCAGCTCCACACCTCTTCTGTCGCGAACGGGATGAAGGGTGCGAACAGGCGGAGAAACACGTCGAGCGCGGCCCGCAGCGTGGTCACCGCACTCGCCTGGCCCTCTGGCGAACCCGCACCGTACGCGCGCTCCTTCACGAGTTCGAGGTAGTCGTCGCAGAAGGTCCAGAAGAACTGCTCGGCGGTTTCGAGGGCACGCGCGTGGTCGTACTCGTCGAACGCGGCCGTTGCGGTGGCGATCACACGGTCGAGCTCGGCGAGCAGGTCGGCGTCGAGCGCGGTGGTCGAGCTTGTCGAGCCGGTGGTCGAGCTTGTCGTTCGGTGGTCGAGCTTGTCGAGACCCGGGGTTCGGGAACGAGTACACGAACTTCGACGCGTTGAGCACCTTGATCGCGAGCCGCCGCCCGATCTTGATCTGCTTGGGATTCTGGGGGTCGAAGGCGGCATCGGTTCCGAGCCGGCTCGATGCGGCCCAGTAGCGCACGGCATCCGATCCGTGATCGTCGAGCATGGCCGCGGGGGTCACGACGTTGCCTTTCGACTTCGACATCTTCTTGCGGTCCGGATCGACGATGAAGCCGGAGATGCCGGCGTTCTGCCACGGCACGCTGCCGTGCTCCAGCTCTGCACGCAGCACCGTCGAGAACAACCAGGTTCGAATGATGTCCTGGCCCTGGCTGCGCAGCGAGTACGGGAACACGAGTTCGAAGAGCTCCGGATCGCGTTCCCAGCCGCCCGCGATCTGCGGAGTGAGTGACGAGGTGGCCCAGGTGTCCATGATGTCCACCTCCCCGACGAACCTCGTGCCACGATCCGCTTCGGTAAAGCCGGGTGGCACGTCCGACGACGGATCGACCGGCAGCGAGTCCTCTGTCGGCACAATTACCGCACCCCTGTTGCCCTGGGCGTCGAGTTCGTACCAGACGGGGATGGGCACGCCGAAGAAGCGTTGGCGCGAGATGAGCCAGTCGCCGGTGAGCCCACCAACCCAGTTCTCGTAGCGCACGCGCATGTGATCGGGAGTGAAGTTGATCTGCCTGCCCCGCTCGACGAGGGTGTCGCGCAGCGCTTCATCCCGCGCGCCGTTCCTGATGTACCACTGAAGCGTGGAGATGATCTCGAGCGGCTTGTCGCCTTTTTCGTAGAACTTCACTGAGTGGATGATCGGGCTTCGGGTCACCGAGCAGCTCACCGCTCTCGCGCAGCAGTTCGACTACTCGCGCCTTGGCGCTGAACACGGTCTTGCCGACGAGCTCCGCATAGAAGTCACGGGCGACCGGTGAGGTGATCGCGTCGGGGGCTTCGGCGACGATCCGGCCGTCGGCGCCGATGATGGTGCGGTTCGGCAGGTCGAGTTCCCGCCACCAGACAACGTCGGTCACGTCGCCGAAGGTGCAGATCATGGCAACGCCCGTGCCCTTGTCCTTCTGAGCAAGGTGGTGCGCGACCACGGGAACCTCGACGCCGAAGAGGGGAGTGGTGACGGTCGTGCCGAACAGGTGCTGGTATCGCTCGTCATCGGGATGCGCGACTAGGGCGACACACGCGGGCAGGAGCTCCGGGCGGGTCGTCTCGATGTGCACATCTGTGCCATCGGCACGGTGGAACGCGACACGGTGGTACGCCGCCGGCTGTTCCTTGTCTTCGAGCTCGGCCTGGGCCACCGCCGTTCGGAAGGTGATGTCCCACAGGGTGGGCGCATCCGCCTGGTAGGCCTCGCCGCGCGCGAGGTTCCGCAGGAACGCGCGCTGGGCCGCAGTCTGCGCTTCGTCGCCGATGGTGCGGTAGGTCTGGGTCCAGTCGACGCTGAGGCCGAGCTTGCGCCAGAGCGCTTCGAACAGCTTCTCGTCCTCAACAGTGAGCTTCTCGCACAGCTCAATGAAGTTGCGGCGCGAAATCGGTTGCTGGGCAGCTGCTTTGGCCGAGCCTTCGCCGCCCTCCAGCGGTGGCACGAAGTTCGCGTCGTATGGCAGGGACGGGTCGCAGCGCACCCCGTAGTAGTTCTGCACCCGACGCTCGGTCGGGAGCCCGTTGTCGTCCCACCCCATCGGGTAGAAGAGGCTCTTGCCCCGCATGCGCTGGTAGCGCGCGATGAGATCCATGTGGGTGTAGCTGAACACATGGCCGATGTGCAGCGTGCCAGAGGCGGTCGGTGGCGGAGTGTCGATCGAGAAGATGTTCTCTTTGGTCGATGCCGCCCGATCGAACCGGTAGGTGCCGCTGGCTTCCCAGGCTTCGCCCCACTTGTCTTCGAGGCCCTCAAGGGCTGGCTTTTCTGGGATGGCGTCGGCCATGGGGTGCTCCGATTCGATATATGCGGCACCGAGTCAAGAGTGGAGGTGCCTGAGTGTGGGGTTGTGCCTCCATGGTACCGGAGCCCCTGGCCGGTGGTCGAGCGTCCCGGTGGTCGAGCTTGTCGAGACCCGGCGTCCGGTCTCGACAAGCTCGACCACCGGGCGCGCGGCGCTACTGCTCAGTGATCACAATCGTCTCGTGGTCGGTCTCGCCATCCGTGCCGAGAACACTGATCGTGTATCGCTCCTGACCACCGGGCTGGCCGCACTGGTAATCGATGCCGATCGTGTAGTTGAGCGGATAGGTGTCGTACGGGGCCGCCTGCGCGTCGTCGGTGCCGATGCCGAACCAGAGTTGCGAACCGACCGCGCTCCACGTGAAGGTGACGGGCACACTCGATACACCCGTGCAGTCGACCGCGGTCGTCGATGCGGCGAAACTCGTGATCGCCTCGGGTGCCGGGGGTGGTGGTGCAGTGGGTGTCGGGGTCGGCGTGGGTGTCGGGGTTGGTGTTGGGGTCGGAGTGGGCGTGGTCCCCTCGAGCGGGGGCGGTGGTGCGGGTTCCGGGTTGAACGCGTCGCTCGCGAGCAGTGTGAGCAGCGTGATGAGGGCGATGACGAAGATTGCGCCGACGATCGCGAGCGCGATCATCGGCGCGCGGGATTTCGTCTGACTCGCTGAGCTGGCGGATGTCACGGATGTCGCGGCTGGGGCGGGCGCCAAACGTTCGGTTGGGGCATCCACTCTCGCGACAGGAACGTGTGGATGATCGACAGTCGGCAGTCGCCGGGTGGGCGCATCTGCGGCGTCGAGTCGCTGGGTGGCATCATCCCCGACGGCGTCGTACCGCTCGGTGGGCACGTCTTCAGTGGGCATGTCCCGAACAGCGTCAAACCGTTCGGTGGGCGGCTCTTCGTCTGGGCCGTTGCCGCCCGTTGGGGTGTTGTCGCTCATCGCTTCTCCGCACAGTCGGGATTTTGTGCTCCACGATCCAGACTACGAGAAGAGTTCTGATTACTCCTTGATGGTGATGGTTTTGTGCGTCAGGTTGCCGTTGGAGGCCTCCACCGTGATGGTGTAGATCTGCTGGCCGCCGTCCTGACCGCACTGGTAGTTCCAAACGACGGTGTCATTGAGGTCATACTCGCCCAGACCACCGGTCTTCGCGTTCGTTGTGCCGACCCCGAACCACAGGGTGACGCCGGTAGCGCTCCAGCTGAAGGTCACCGGCACTTCGGAATTCCCGGAGCAGTTAACGTTTGTCGTCGACGCGGTGTAGGTCTTGATCGGGCCAGCCGGCGGTGGCGGCGGTGGTGGCGGGGGTGCCGTTGTCTCAGAGGGCACCGGGGTCGGCGTCGCGCTCTCCACCGGCGTCTCCGACGGGGTCTCGCTCGGGGTCGGCTCGACGGACTCGGTCGGGGTGGGCGCCGAGACCGGCTGGGGAGTGTCGCCTCGACTCAGCAGCAGCACGAGAACGATGAGGATGCCGAGCATCAGCACACCCAGGATGGCGAGAAGGATCGTCGTCGGATTGCGCCATGGTGGGGGCTTGGCAGGCGAATCCGCTTCCGCAGCCACCTCAGCGACACTCATTCGCTCGGTCTGTGCCTCGTCGCTCATCAGGTCTCCGCTTTGTTCAAGGGATGCTCACGGACGGCGCCAGTCTAGGCCCATCCCGCGTGCGAGAGCGAGCAAGAATTCACACGGCGTCTGTGGTCTCCACGATGGGCTCGCGGCGGGCCGCTACCCCTGCGGCCAGAAGTGTCACGATCGAGAGCACCGCAAGCACAATCCCCGGGTGCCACCATGCAAAGCTCGTGGCTTCACCGATGCTGAGGGTGACGGCGGGAATAAACCCGGAAATCACCGCAGCGATGCTGTACGCGAATGCGAGCGCGGAATACCGCCACCGGCCCGGGAACAGATCGCTCATGAGTCCACCCAGCGCCGCCCAACTCATTGTCGGGAGGATGCCGCCGATGATCATCATTCCCACGAGAATCGGGAACGTGGCGAATTGCAGCAGGTAATACATGGGGAATGCCACGAGCAGCGTGCCCAACGCACCCCACGCCACAACACGCGCAGACCCGATTCGCACAGCCCACCGCCCGAACAGCGGGATGGTGATCAGTTGCAGCAAAGCGCCGACGGTCGTGGCCACCAGCAGGTCCTGGTAACTGAAGCCGAGTTCAACATTGCCGTAATTAATCGTGTACGTGTTCATGAGGGAGTACGAACCGATCCCAAGAACCGCCGCACCGACCGCAATGATGAGCGCCGCCGGCTGAGCCCGCAGCAGCGCCACCAGGGGAACCCGTTCTCTCTTGCCGGTCGCGAGGAGAGCGCGGAACACGGGCGTTTCATCGATCGACCACCGCAGGTAGAGCGACACGAGCAGTAGCGGCAGTGCTGTAAGGAAGGGGATCCGCCACGCCCACTCGACGATCTCCTCGGTCGACAGTGTGAGCGTCATGATGATGAAGACCGCAGCGGCGAGGATTGATCCCACCGGCGACCCGAGTTGCGGCATCGCCGCGAAGAAGCCGCGCCTCCGGTAGTCGGAATGTTCCGTTGCCAGGGCAATGGCCCCACCCCACTCGCCACCGAGGGAGAGACCCTGCAGGAGGCGAAGCAGAACGAGCAGCATGCCGCCGATCCAGCCCGCCATGGCGTACGTCGGAAGGAGTCCGATGAGGCCGGTCGCCACCCCCATGAGCGTGATCGTGAAGATGAGGGTGCGGCGACGTCCGATCCGATCTCCCAGGTGCCCGAAGATGATCGCCCCGAGGGGCCGAACGACAAAACCGATGGCGATCGTCAGGAACGCGGTGAGCGTTGCCCCGAACAGACCGAGCGGTTCGAAGAACAGCGGGCCGACGAAGAACGCGGCGAAGTAGGCGAAAAGGTAGAAGTCGTAGGACTCCAGCGCCGTTCCCACGAAGGATGCCCAGACGACCTTGCGGATCGTGCGGGGAGAGGACGGTGAAGTGGTTGGCGCTTTGCCACTGTCAGTTATGGTCACGTCGATACAGCCTAGGACCTGTCGCAAACATTCCCGGGACGGATAATTGAGCCATGACAGGCGAAAGCGGTCGCGAGCCAGTTCGTCGCGTGTGGTCGGTGCGTTCCCGCATCCTCACCTCCACACTCCTGGTCGCGGCCATCGGGATGACCGTCGCAGGAGCAACGGCGTATTTCGTGCAGCGCGACCGCGTGCAGGAGAGCATCGACGACCGGCTCGCGTCACGCATCGAGTCCGCACGGTTCGTCGTGACCTCGCTCGCAGCGGATCCCGATGAGCCCGCTTTCACCGGTCCGGCCGACGCTCTCGAGGCTGTGCTCGCCCGGGTCATCCCCAGCCGCTACGAGAGTTCGCTCGGGATAGTGGATGGCGCGGCCACCCTCATCCCCGGCGTCGACCTCGACTTCTACCTGCAGGATGACCCGCCCCTCATCGCGCGCATCGTGGAGGAGGTGGCGGACGGATCCGTGCGCATCGGCACGGCCAACTCGCGTTTCGGCTACATCCGCTACATCGCCTCGCCCATCGAAGTTGACGGTACGGGTGAATCGGCCATCTACGTGACGGCAATCGACATCGAGGCCGAACTGGCCGAGATCAACGACGCCTTCCTGACTTACATGGTTGTCGCAATCGCCGCGCTCGCGGCCATCGGCTTCGTGGGCTGGTACGTCGCGGGAAGGCTCCTCTCGCCCATCCGCCGCCTTCGCGAGGCTGCATCGCGCATCACGGCAAACGAATTGCAGGAGCGGATCCCTGTCGACGGGCGTGACGACGTGTCCCTGCTCACTGCGACCGTCAATGACATGCTGGACCGTCTGAACCTCTCGATCACAGCCCAGCGGCAGCTTCTGGATGACGTGCGTCACGAACTCAAGACGCCTATCACGATCGTGCGGGGGCACCTCGAGTTGCTCGACACCCGCAACCCCGACGAAGTGGAGACGACAAGGGCGCTTGCCATCGATGAGCTCGATCGAATGGCCGGACTCGTTGACGGCATCGAGTCACTCGCAGAAACCCAGCGAACAACGACCATTCGACGGATGACGGACATCGATGAGCTGACCGCCGATGTCTTCGCGAAGGCGTCGGTGATCCCCGATCATGACTGGGTGCTCGACCAGGCAGCGAGCGTGAGTCTCCCCATCGACTCAGCCCGCATCACTCAGGCATGGTTGCAATTGGTCGACAATGCGGCCAAATATTCGCCCCCAGGATCCCGGATTGAGGTCGGTTCGACCGATCACGGGTCCGAGGTCGAGCTCTGGGTGGCTGATGAGGGCCCGGGCATACCGGCGGGAATGGAGGATCGCATCTTCGAGCGGTTCGGTCGCGTGGATGCCGGCCGCGGCATCCACGGGTCGGGTCTCGGTCTTCCGATCGTGAAGGCGATCGCGAACTCGCACGGGGGTCGCGTGAGCCTGTCGTCAACACCCCAGGGTTCGAGATTCGGATTGGTCATACCGCTGGGGGGCGCACGAACCAAGGTCATACCGCTGGACGGTGCGCCCACCGAGGTCATCGAAGACACCGGGCAGCGATGAGCAGCATCCTGATCGCAGAAGATGAAGCTCGCATCTCGAGCTTCATCGACAAAGGGCTGAGGGCGGCTGGGTACTCGACGACGGTCGTCGCCGACGGCCGGGAGGCGCTGAGTCACGCGCGCACGGGCAGCTACGACCTCGTGTTGCTCGATGTCGGACTGCCGGGCATGGATGGATTCGAGGTGCTGCGCCAGTTGCGCCTCGACAACGCGTCGCTTCCGGTCATCATGCTCACGGCCCGCACGTCAGTGACAGACACCGTTGCGGGGCTGGACGGTGGCGCGAGCGATTACATTCCGAAGCCGTTCAAGTTCGACGAACTCGCAGCCAGGATCAGGCTGCGGTTGCGTGACGCGAACCAGGCGGGTGAGACGGTTCTCGCCCATCGAGATCTTCGACTGGATCTTCGGTCACGGCGCGCGCTCGTGGGGGAGCAGACCGTCGACCTGTCCGCCCGTGAGTTCGCTCTCGCCGAGGAGTTCTTCCGCCATCCCGACCAGGTGCTAAGCCGGGAGCAACTGCTCAGCCGGGTGTGGGGATTCGACTTCGATCCCGGCTCCAATGTGGTGGATGTCTACGTGCGGTACCTGCGCGGAAAACTCGGCGCCGACTCCATCGAGACCGTTCGCGGAATGGGGTACCGGCTGCGGTAGTCAGTCGTTCGAATCGGGCGAATTCGAATCAGGCGAGCTCGATCCCGGCTTCGTCGGCGGCTGCGGCGTGACGACCTTCGGCTCCTCCGTGGTCACGGCGGGTGCCGAAATCACGCTGGGACCCGGGGTCGCCGACGCCGGCAGCGGGTCGAGCACATCGTCGCGCGTCGAGATTCCAGTCACGCCGGTGTCCGCCCCGCGCGTGTCGTTGAGCGTCATTGCGCTCGCCGCGGCAATCGCGCCGCCAGCGGCGATTCCCAATCCGAGTATCGACACGGCACCGATCGCCGTCCAGTTCCTGGTCCTGGTCTCCATCGCGAGTTGCCTCCTGAATCTCAGCCTAATCAGTCGTTCGAGTCAGGCGAATCGGGTGAATTCGAGTCGGGGGACCACGGGCTGTTCGGCGAGTCGGGCGAGTTGGCGCTCGCCGGGCTGTTGCTCACGGGCGAGGGCGCAGATTCCGGGCTCGCTGGCGATGGCGCGCTCGGCGTGGAGTCCACTGAATTGACGCTCTGCGCCGACACCGTCGAGTCCGGCAGGGGATCGAACGAGCTGTTCTTCGTCGAAATGCCGGCGATGCCGGTCGCCCCGCTGTCGTCCACGATGAGAGACATTGCGTTCGCTGAGGCCACGGCCCCGCCGCCGACGATGCCGACTCCAAGAACGGATGCCGCCCCGATCGCTGTCCACTTCTTCTTCGCGTTCATTACCAGATCACTCCTATTGCGGTTGTTGCTCGGTTCACGTGCGGAACCCTGACAACCTCATGCTCCTCGTCACGGATGAGAAGGATGAGAGGACGGGATGAGAAGGCTCTCATCATCCTCATCGAGCACCTGGGTCGCGAGGCGCACTGCCTCGCTCGTGGCGATGGAGCCGGTGAGCGCGTGGCCGAGCAGATGAGTCGCCGCGATTGCGGCCGTGCGGTGCGGGAACCCCGCGTCATCCGCACGAACCCAGCGCTGGCGCTGCAGCTCGGCAAGCGCCCTCGCCGAGCGGACGTACTGGGTGTCGCCGCGGCGGTCGCGGAAGTCGGCCGTCACGACGAGGTGCGCCCACAGCGCGGCAGCGTCGTCAGCGGGATCACCGGTGCCTGCCGTGTCGATGTCGAGCATTCCCGTAATGATGTCCGGTGCTGTGGGGTCGACGAAGAGCTGGGCGAGGTGCAGGTCGCCGTGGATCGTTGCGAGTCGCGGCGTGCCGCCTCGCTCGTGCGCTTGCCCAATCCGTTTTCCGAGCGCGCGGATATCCGGGGCGAGCGCTTCGTCGAGCGCCGACACCCGTCGGAGGTACCAGCGCAATCGGGTGATGAGCGAGGCGCGCGCTGGTTGCTCGCTCGGCAGCACAGCGACGCGCGCGAGCAGGTCGTCGAGGCTGTCGAGAAAGCCAGCACCCTCGTTGGAAAGGACATCCACCATGCCGATCGCTTCCCGGCCGGCGAGCGGGGCGAGCGCGATCAGGCCGTCATCCGCCCAGGCAAGTGCCACCGGCACCGGGAT
This sequence comes from uncultured Actinomycetota bacterium, assembly GCA_963848065.1. Lineage (GTDB taxonomy): Bacteria > Actinomycetota > Actinomycetes > Actinomycetales > Microbacteriaceae > CAWKBZ01. The sequence continues at coordinate 1,738,770 of CAWKBZ010000002.1, forward strand.
ACCCGCAGCTGCCCACTGCTCGTGCCGGTTTCGGATGGTTTCGGCCCGCTCCGGGCGAACGACCTTGAGAAAGACGGTGTACCGCGGCGTCGTCATCCGCACGACGGCTCGCTTTCCGGGCCGGTAGGAGAGTACGGAGAGCTCAAGGCCCTCGGGGTCGAAGCCCAGCCGCTGCAGGATCACCGCTGCAGCCTGCGCATAGACGGCCGCGGGCAGAGCAGGAAGCCGCGGGTCCCTCGGGTAGAGCCAGACGGCGACCTCGTCGCCGCTGGAGTCGTCCCGCATCCGCAGAACACCCTCACCCGCGGGTGTTCGCGGGCTGCTCTCGATGAAGATCGTGTGGTGCTCGACGTTGCCGTCGTCGAGGAGCAGTTCCACGTCGTGCCCCGTGATGAAGCCCTCGCCGCTCGCTTCGGATCGAACCCGAGTGGATGACTGCACCGTTGCACCCAGCGATTCCGCTACTGCGGCGAGGATGTCGTCGCGGTCATCGGTCATGCAACCATCCTGTCGCGAATGAGAAGCTACCGCTCGTGGAACCCGGCGAGCAGCATGAATGGAACCCCGCGGTCGTCGGGGTTGAAGTCGGGCATCGAGCGGGTCGTCATGAGACGGGCGATGAAGACCGAGTCGCTCACGACATCGGATGCCACCGCGCCGAACACGTTCTTCTTGGCCGCGAGGCCCGCACCACCATCAGAATTGGCCGGGTCTGAGATTGCCCCTGCGCACGCAGTGAGCGCTTCGCTGGAGCCGAGGTCGAAGGTCGGCACGGTGCCGTCCTCCACCTGACCGTACGACTCGGGCGACCAGTACCATTCCCACTCCAGCTCCGAGCCGATGAAGATCTCGGTCACACCCTGTTCGCCGAGCCAGGCAAGGAAGGGCGGGCACATTTCGGCCGGATCCGCGGTGGCATCGGTGGGCAGGTAGGTCCAGACGACTCCCGGGTCATCACAAGCGTTGTGGAGTGCGGGACAAACTCCCTGGGCCTCATCGGCGATCGTGAAACCGTCGGGCGCAGCGATGCCCCTGGCGGCGCTGAGGAATGCGTCCTGTTCGGCTGACCCCTGCGAGCACCCCGCGAGCATGCTGGTCACAGCAACGGCGGTAACCACCCGAAGTACGCTGCTTCTCTGGGCCCTGATCATGGCGCAAGTATTCTCTTTCGCGACCGGATGCGCCAGTGTTCGAAGCCCCGACTTCGTACATCGGCCGCACTCTGCGTAAACTGGCGGCAACAGCGTTGATCCGGCCATCACCGGGGAGTTCTCGGAAGAGCGGCGAAAGCCGGGTAGAACCGAGCGGTCAGGCCCGTCACCGCCGAAGGCAAGAGTGGCGTTGTCGGTGGTCGAGTTCGTCGAGACCAGTGGGAGCGCAAGCGGGGTGGTACCGCGGCCTACGGGTCGTCCTCGTGCAGAAGCACCAAATGCACAGGACCCAGGAGCCCCATTGTCGTACCCCCGCAATTCGAACGCAGACGGCGTAAGTCCTTCACCGCGCTTTCCGGATATCGAACAGCGCATTCTCGACTACTGGGCGAGCGACGACACATTCCGGGCATCCGTTGACCTCCGTACCGGATGCGAGGAGTGGGTCTTCTATGACGGCCCGCCATTTGCCAACGGACTTCCGCACTACGGCCACCTGCTGACGGGCTACGCGAAGGATGTGTTCCCCCGCTTCCAGACGATGCGGGGAAAGCAGGTGCACCGACGCTTCGGCTGGGACACCCACGGCCTGCCGGCAGAGCTGGAGGCAATGCGCCAATTGGGTATCACCCAGAAGCACGAGATCGAAGACATGGGCATCGCGGCCTTCAACGAGAAGGCCCGCGAGTCGGTGCTCAAGTACACGAAGGAGTGGGAGGAGTACGTCACCCGCCAGGCCCGCTGGGTCGACTTCGAGAACGACTACAAAACCCTCGACGTGAACTTCATGGAGAGCGTCATCTGGGCGTTCAAGCAGCTGCATGACAAGAACCTCGCGTACGAGGGTTTCCGCGTGCTGCCGTACTGCTGGAATGACGAGACACCGCTCTCGAATCACGAACTGCGCATGGACGACGACGTCTACCAGATGCGCCAGGACCAGTCGGTCACGGTGACCTTCCCGCTCGTCGGCGCGAAAGCGGAGGCGCTGGGTCTGACGGCCGTGAAGGCGCTCGCCTGGACGACCACCCCGTGGACGCTTCCGACGAACATGGCGCTCGCCGTCGGCCCCGAGGTTGAATATGCCGTGGTGGCCGCCGGGAAGGTCTCGACAAGCTCGACCACCGAAGGACCGGTGATCGAGCCTGTCGAGATCTCAGCGACCGAGTACCTCTTGGCCCTCGACACCGTCGGGGCGTACGCGAAGGAGCTCGGCTACGAGTCGGCGGATGACGCGAAAGCCGCAGTCACCCGAACCCTGACAGGCGCCGAACTGGCGGGGGTCCACTACGACCGGCTCTGGGACTACTACGCCGACACAGAAGAGTGGGGCACCCAGAACGCCTGGCAGATCCTCGTGGCCGACTACGTCGCCACGGGCGAGGGCACCGGCATCGTGCACCAGGCACCGGCATACGGCGAAGACGACCAGATCGTGTGTGCAGCCGCAGGAATCCCGGTCATCATCTCGGTCGATGATGGCGGCAGGTTCCTTCCCGCGGTGCCCGAGGTCGCGGGCCTCCAGGTGTTCGAGGCGAACAAGCCGCTGACCACGATGCTGCGCGAGCAGGGCCGTCTGCTGCAGGTGCGCAGCTACGAGCACAGCTACCCGCACTGCTGGCGCTGCCGCAAACCGCTCATCTACAAGGCGGTCTCGAGCTGGTTCGTCAGGGTGCCCGAATTCCGCGACCGCATGGGCGAACTCAACCAGGAGATCAACTGGGTTCCCGCCAATGTGAAGGACGGCCAGTTCGGCAAGTGGGTCGGCAACGCCCGTGACTGGTCGATCTCGCGCAACCGGTACTGGGGCTCACCGATCCCCGTCTGGAAGAGCGACAACCCTGAATACCCGAGAGTGGATGTCTACGGCTCGCTCGATGAGCTGGAAGCCGACTTCGGCATCCGCCCCACCGATCTGCACCGTCCGTTCATCGATGAGCTGACCCGCCCGAACCCGGACGACCCCACCGGAGCGTCCACGATGCGACGCATCCCGGATGTGCTCGACGTTTGGTTCGATTCGGGCTCGATGCCGTTCGCACAGGTGCACTACCCGTTCGAGAACCGCGAGTGGTTCGACAGCCACAGTCCGGCCGACTTCATCGTCGAGTACATCGGCCAGACCCGTGGCTGGTTCTACACGCTGCACGTTCTGTCGACGGCGCTGTTCGACCGCCCCGCTTTCTCGAACGTCATCAGTCACGGGATCGTGCTCGGCAGCGACGGGCAGAAGATGTCGAAGAGCCTGCGCAACTACCCGGCTGTCTCCGAAGTGTTCGATCGGGACGGCGCGGATGCGATGCGCTGGTTCCTGATGTCGAGTTCCGTGATTCGCGGTGGCAATCTCGTTGTGACGGAGGAGGGGATCCGCCAGAGCGTTCGCGATTTCCTGCTGCCCCTGTGGAGCACGTACTACTTCTTCACCCTCTACGCGAATGCGGCCAATCCGGTGGTCGAGCTCGTCGAGACCTCACCAGCTCCGATCTCGACACGCTCGATCACCGGTTCCGGCTACACCGCAAGGTGGCGCACCGACTCCAAGGACGTACTCGACCGCTACCTGCTCGCCAAGACGCGGCAGCTCATCTGTGATGTCACAAGCGAACTCGAAGCACTCGACAGCCCCACGGCCGCCGCGAAGCTGCGGGAGTTCGCCGATGTGCTCACCAACTGGTACGTCAGGCGCAGCCGTGACCGGTTCTGGGCTGGTGACAAGGGCGCTCCTGACTGGCGCGACGCGTTCGACACCCTGTTCACCGTGCTCGAGACCGTCGCGAGGGTCGCCGCGCCCCTCATCCCTCTCGTGAGTGAGGAGATTTGGCAGGGCCTGACCGGTGGCAGGAGCGTGCACCTGGAGGATTGGCCGGACAAGAACCTGTTCCCGGAGGATGACGCCCTGGTCACGGCGATGGACAGGGTACGGGAGGTCGCTTCCGCCGGGCTGGCGCTTCGCAAGGCTCGCGGTCTCCGCGTTCGGCTCCCGCTCGCGAGACTCACGGTCGTGAGTGATGCCCCCCATGACCTGGCTCGGTTCACAGACATCCTCAGCGAGGAGCTCAACGTGAAAGCCATCGAGCTCGTGCAATTCGAGGCCGGAAGCGTGGAGGCCTTTGGCATCACGAGAAAACTCACCGTCAACGCACGTGCCGCCGGCCCCCGCATCGGCAAGCAGGTGCAGGGCGTCATCCAGGCGGCGAGGGCGGGCGACTGGGAGGCATCCGGCGACCAGGTCATCGTCGCCGGCACCCCGCTGTTCCCCGGTGAGTTCGAGCTTGAGTTGGAGTCGGTGGATGATTCGACCGCGATCGCCTTTCTCACCGACGGCTTCGTGCTGCTCGACACCGTGACGACGGCAGACCTGGAGGCGGAGGGGCTCGCGCGCGACGTCATCCGCGCCATCCAGGACACGCGAAAGGCGGCGGGTCTCATGGTGAGCGACCGCATCCGCCTCAGCATTCTGGGCAGCGACCCCGGCGACATCGAAGCGCTCACTGCGTTCAGTGAGACGATTGGCGCTGAGACCCTCGCGGTGGAAGCGGAGATCGCTGCGGCAGAAAATCCCGGCACCGCAGCGGCGATGACGGCGGAGGCCGGATCGCAGCGGGCCACCCTCGCGGCAGGGCAGTATTCGAATGCGGGTGCACTGGTTATCGATGTGTGGAAAGTGGATGCGATGAGGCCGGAAGCAGCGGATGTCTGACACCGACGGCCGGGAAGCCGGCGACTACGACGACGATCTCCGCGAGCGCGAAGCGCGCGAAGTCTACGAGGAGCTGCTCGACCGGGTCGGCGAGTCCAACCCGCAGCCCAGACTGTCGGCCACGAGGCGAGCACTCGAACTGCTCGGCGACCCGCAACGGTCGTACCCCGTCATCCAGATCGCGGGAACGAACGGCAAAACCTCGACGACCCGGATGGTTGACAGCCTGCTTCGCGCCCACGACCTCCGCACTGGCATGCTCACGAGCCCCCACCTGGAGCGCGTGAACGAACGCATCGTGATCGACGGAGAGCCGATCTCCAACACGGCGCTCGTGGAGAACTGGCGCGACATCCAGCCGTTCCTGGCGATGACGGATGCCGAACTCGCCGGCGGCGACGAGGAGCCGTTGACGTTCTTCGAGGCCCTCACGGTACTCGCGTTCGCCGCGTTCGCCGATGCACCGGTGGATGTCGCGGTGCTCGAGGTGGGAATGGGCGGCGAGTGGGATTCGACGAATGTCGCCGACGCACAGGTTGCGGTGTTCACCCCCATCGCACTCGACCACATGGCGCGGCTGGGCAGCACGGTGCAGCAGATCGCGCGCACCAAGTCGGGGATCGTGAAGCCCGCCGCTGTCGTCGTCTCCGCCCGCCAGGAAGCGGATGCCCAGGCCGAACTCGAGCGCGCGGTTGAGCTCACGGAGTCCACACTGGCGACGGAGGGTTCCGATTTCTCTTTCACGTCGACGGTCGCCGTCGGAGGCCAGGTCGTCTCCGTCACCGGACTGGCCGGCAGCTACCCAGACCTGTTCCTCCCGCTGTTCGGTGACCACCAGGCGAGTAACGCGGCGCTCGCCATTGCCGCGGTCGAGTCCTTCATCGGTGGCGGCACGAAGGCGCTCTCACAGGAGGTCGTCGCGGAAGGGTTGGCCACGGCGACTTCGCCGGGGCGACTCCAGGTGATCGGCACGGAGCCGACAGTGCTCGTGGATGCCGCACACAATCCGCATGGTTCGGCGGCCCTCGCTAAGGCCATCACCGAATACTTCACGTTCGACCGGGTGACAGCGGTGCTCGGAATCCTCGGCGAGAAGGATGCAGCGGGAATCATCCGCGAACTGGCGAATGTGGTCGACGACTTCATCGTGACCCAGTCAAGTTCCGATCGAGCGGTGGATGCCGACGCTCTTGCCGAGATCGTTGTCGCCATCGTGGGCCCGGAGCGCGTGGTCGTCGAGCCATCACTTGAGACGGCGGTCGAATGGGCGCGGGCGGAGGCGTCGAAGACGGAGAAGGGCGCCGTGCTCGTCACCGGGTCGATCACCCTCATCGGAGATGTCATGGGCATCGCTGACACGCAGGGGTGGAGATCGTGAGCGACGCCGGGGCATCTCGCCCGCCGCGCCGCGCACGCACCGCGACGGAATCGCTGCTGTCGATCGTGCTGGTGCTCGAGGCGATCGTCATCTTCTTCGTCACGCTCACGGTGTTCGGGCTCGGGCAGCTACCACCCGCCGTCGCATTCGGCGGGGGAGCGGCACTCGTGGTCATCCTGCTGCTTGCCACCCGGCTGCTCCGGTACTCGTGGGGAGTGTGGGTCGGGTGGGTGCTGCAGGGCGTTCTGGCCGCGCTCGGCTTCATCCAGCCCGCCGTTTTCATCGTCGCTGCACTATTCATCGCGATGTGGATCTACTGCGTCGTTCAGGGCAGGCGAATCGACACCCGCAATGCCCAGTCATCCGATAACCAGGAAAGAGGAACCCCGTGAACATCGAAGAGACGCTCGTACTCATCAAACCGGACGGCGTCGCCAGGAATCTCACCGGCGAGATCCTGCGGCGCGTTGAGGCGAAGGGCTACCAGCTGGTGGACATCCGCCTCGTGCAGCCCGACCGCGCCGTGCTCGCCCGGCACTACGCGGAACACGAGGGAAAACCGTTCTACGAACCCCTCATGGACTTCATGGAAAGCGGGCCAGTCGTCGCGATTCGCATCGCAGGCAACCGGGTGATTGAAGGATTCCGGATGCTCGCGGGCTCTACCGACCCCACCACCGCCGCTCCCGGCACCATCCGCGGGGATCTCGGACGCGACTGGGGTCTGAAGGTGCAACAGAACCTCGTGCATGGCAGCGACTCTCCCGAATCCGCGGAGCGGGAACTCGCCCTCTGGTTCAGCTGAGCGCGCTCGAACCCCCGCTTGACCTAAGTTTCTGGCATTGCGTGCGATAATGGCACCCAGACGATCGAGCCCCGCTCGAACCGTTGACAAGAAGGCTTTCCGGGCATAAAACCGGGCCACCTGCAGGCAGGCTGTGAAGAGTCACCGCCGTCGCGCGGGTGTCGGATGCCAGTTCCGAGCACCGTTGGTGAGAGCACGGTGCAGTTGAAGCATGTGCGATCTGCCCGGACGGGCACATCGTGAAGACATGAAGGATTAGCAGCGCTTTCGCCTTTGCGAACGGCGCTCGTGAGAGTACCCGGCGCTGGCTCCAAGCCACCCGGGCGGTCAGGGAGTGCACCAGAAATGGTGAATACAAACGAAGACAGCACGACACCGACGAACGAGGAACCGAAGAAGCGTGGTCGCCTCTTCGGTGCCCGCAGGCAGGGTTCCCAGCCGGAGGCAGCGCCGGTGGATGCCCCCACGCAGCCCGCCGGGACCACTGCTGAGGCGGAATCTCCGGCGCCCCGCCGACGCACGGCCGCGAAGTCCGCTGCCGATCATGTCTCTGCGGCAGCGACGCCGCCCGCAGACACCAACGATGGTCCGGCCAAGAAGGCACCGGCACGCCGCGCGCCGGCCAGGAAGCAGCCGGCCGAAGACGGCGCAGCCCCGGAAAAGGCAGGGTCGGCCGAGACCGCCCATTCGCCTAAGTCCGGCAGGCGCGCTCCGGCGAAACCGAAGGTGGATGACTCGCCCGCTGATGCTTCGAAGGAGACCGGCTCGGGCGGGAAAGCCCGGCCGACGACTTCGCTGCTCTTCCAGGCTCCAGACATCGCGCCGTTGCCCGCCCGCGCCGGCACCCGGCGCACCGACAACCGCGATGACTCCGAGCAGCCGAGCCAGGAGGGTTCGTCGACGCGCAGGCGCTCCCGCCGCCGACCGGGTGAGGATCCGCGCGAAGGCGACAACGATCCCAATACGGTCGTCAGGGTTCGCCAACCGCGCAAGCAGCCGGAGCAGATCACAGAACCGCAGCGGGTCAAGGGATCGACCCGTCTTGAGGCCAAGAAGCAGCGCCGTCGTGACGGCAGGGACGCCGGTCGGCGTCGCCCCGTCGTCACCGAGGCCGAGTTCCTCGCGCGTCGTGAGAGCGTCGATCGCGTCATGGTCGTGCGCTCGGCGAGCGGAACGCATCCAGATCGGCGTTCTCGAGGATGGCGTGCTCGTCGAGCATTACGTCGCCAAGGCTCAGAGGCGAGCCTCATCGGCAACGTCTACCTCGGCCGGGTGCAGAACGTGCTGCCGAGCATGGAGGCCGCCTTCGTCGATATCGGACGCGGCCGAAACGCCGTGCTCTACTCAGGCGAAGTCGACTGGGAGGCCGCAGCCGAGGGGTCGACAGGCAACCAGCCGCGACGCATCGAACTCGCGCTCAAGCCCGGCGACAGGGTTCTCGTGCAGGTGACGAAAGACCCCATCGGACACAAGGGCGCTCGCCTGACGAGCCAGGTGAGCCTTCCCGGTCGTTACCTCGTCTACGTACCGAACGGTTCGATGAACGGCATCAGCCGCAAACTGCCTGACACCGAGCGCTCGCGACTGAAGGCGATTCTCAAGCAGGTGCTGCCCGAGAACGTCGGCGTCATCGTGCGCACTGCCGCGGAAGGGGCCACCGAGGAGCAGCTCACCCTCGACGTGAACCGGCTCACGAGCCAGTGGGCGGAGATCAGCCGCCTGGTCGAGACCTCGCAGGCGCCGATGCTGCTGCACAGCGAACCCGACCTGCTCGTCAAGATCGTGCGCGACGTCTTCAACGAGGACTTCCGGACGCTGGTCATCGCGGGTGAGGATGCGCAGCAGACGATCGAGAGCTACCTCCGGTCGGTGGCACCCGACCTGCTCGATCGCGTCGAGAAGCACGACGGGCGAGCACGACCCGTTCGACGAGTACCGCATCTCCGAGCAGATCGAGAAGGCACTCGAGCGCAAGGTCTGGCTGCCATCGGGAGGCTCGCTCGTCATCGACCGCACCGAGGCGATGACGGTCGTGGACGTCAACACCGGCAAGTTCGTCGGCTCGGGCGGCAACCTCGAGGAGACGGTCACGAAGAACAACCTCGAGGCAGCCGAGGAACTCGTTCGCCAGCTGCGCCTGCGCGACATCGGCGGCATCATCGTCGTCGACTTCATCGACATGGTGCTCGAGATCGAACCGGGATCTCGTTCTGCGCCGCCTCGTCGAGTGTCTCAGCCGTGACCGAACCAAGCACCAGGTCGCGGAGGTGACGAGCCTCGGTCTCGTGCAGATGACGCGCAAGAAGCTCGGGCTCGGACTGCTCGAGACCTTCAGCGAGAACTGCGAGGACTGCGCCGGCCGCGGCGTCATCGTTCACCACGATCCCGTCGTGCAAGCACCGACAGAGCCCGCAGCGGTGACCGACGGGCGGCAACCGCCGGGGCCGGCGGCGGCAACGGCGGCGGCGAACGGCTCCGCGTCCGCGCGAGGGCAATCGGCGCGCAAGAGCGGTCGGCCGCGGGAACCCACGCGATCACCGAAGACGTGCGCAAGGCTCTGGCCACGATCGCCGCGAAGACCGTGCACCACGACGGACCGACGACGGAGCACTGCCGTCAACGTCGATGCTCCGTCGGCAGAACGACGCCGCCGGGACTCCGACCAACGCGGAGAAAGCGATCGCTGCCGGAGAGGGCGCGCAGCGCCGCGCCGAGCGCGCGCCGTCGCGATCCTCGAGGCGATCGCCGGTCCCGCGAAGTCGGCATCTCCGCTCCCGCCAGCGCCGCATCAGCAACCAGGATGCCGAGCAGTCCGCTCGGCGCACGGTGCTCGCGCGCGCTCCCCGCTCCGTCCGGAGTCGCCGGGCTCCGCACGGGCAGCGCTCAAGGCGCTCACGTCGGGCCAGCAGTACCGGATCCGGAATCAGTCGAGCACCGAGCCTCCGGTCGGTACGGCGCAGCAGCTGACCCGCGTAGCTGATCTCCGGCGTCGGCCACGCGGACTGCTCGAGCACGCAGCACGACCACGAACAGTGGTTGGCTCGAGCGCTGCCACGAAACCGGCCAACCCGGCAAGGGTGATCTGGCGCTCGTCGGCGTCGCCGGCATCTCGCGCTCATCGCCGTGCGCGCTGTCACCGGCCGAAGGCGGGTCCTGTGCGCCTGCCCGACCCGGCGCAGGACCTCCTGACGCTCTCGACGTCAGCGTGCATCATCGAGTCGCTGCCGTTCATCGTCCTCGGCATTGCTCTGTCGATCCTCGTGCAGGTGTGGATTCCCGAGTCGTGGCTCATGCGGTGGCTGCCGCGCAACCCATGGGTCGGCGAGGCCGTGATCTCGATGTTCGGGATGCTGCTGCCCGTCTGCGAGTGCGGCAACGTGCCGCTGGCCCGCGGTCTCGTGCGGCGGGGATTCACGTGTGCCCGAATCGATGACGTTCCTCTCGCGGCGCCCATCCTCAACCCGATCGCGATCATCACGACGCACCAGGCGTTCGGCTTCGACGACGGCATTCTCGTCGCGCGCCTCCTCGGCGGGTTCCTCATCGCGAACATCCTCGGCTGGTTGTTCAGCCTCCACCCGAGCCCGAGACGCTGCTGACCGGCCGGTTCGCCGAGCGAGTGCCGCATCGACGACGGTCACGGCCACGGCACCAACGCGCGGCAGCAGACGCTCGACCTCTTCGTGCGCGAGACGAGCATCCTCATGCCCGCCCTCGTCATCGGCGCGGTCGTCGCCGGAGCGATCCAGGTCATCGTGCCGCGCGAGGTGCTCGTGTCGCTCGGCAGCGACCCGCTGTGGTCGATCGTCGCCATGATGGTGCTCGCCTTCATCATCTCGGTGTGCTCGAACGTCGACGCCTTCTTCATCCTGCCCTTCGCGAGCGACCTTCCTCCCGGGCTCGATCGTCACCTTCCTGGTGTTCGGCCCGATCATCGACATCAAGATGCTCGCCCTCATGCGCACGACCTACTCGACCAAGATGCTCGTACAACTCACGATGATCGTCGGGCTGCTGGCGGCACTGCTCGGACTGGTGGTGAACTATGTGGCGTAGCGTGCAGCGCTGGCGCGGCGTCGTCATCATCACAATCGGAATCGTCGCGACCCTCTGGCTCGCCGCGACGAACCAGCTTGATCCTCTATATCCACCCGCGCTACGTGCTGTTCACCGTCGTCATGGCCGGCCTCGCCGCTCGTGCTCGTGGTCGCGAGTCTCGTCACCCGCGCGCCACGGGCTGAGCCCACGCGCCTTGATCGCACGGCAGGCGCTTCGTCTCCCGTCGCGGCGGGTGCCTTCGCGGTCGTGATCGCTCTTGCCATGGTCGTTCTCCCTCCCGCGACGCTCACGAGCGCAACGGTGGCCCAGCGCGACATCAACGGAACGAGCGTCGGCGCAGACGCGCAGAACCTCGATGACGCAGCATCCGCTCCCGCCGCGGTCTTCGCGAGCTTCTCGGTGCTCGACTGGTCCTCGCTGCTGAGGCAGACAAGCGATCTCTCGTTCTACGCGGACAAGCCAGTGGATGTCGTGGGCTTCGTGACCGCGGATGCGGACGACCCCGACAATGTCTTCTACGTCTCGCGCTTCGTGATCACGTGCTGCGCTGTCGACGCGCAGCCGGTCGGCGTGCCCGTCTACCTTCCGGGCTGGGAGAGCCGATACCCGGTGGACGGCTGGGTTCAGGTCACCGGCGAATTCTCGATCAATCCGAGCAGCGCGAGCCGACAGCAGATCGCGCTCGTGCCCGCCGAGGTCACCGGCGTCGGCCAGCCGAGCGAACCATACCTGTTCTGATCATGACGGCGGCTGGGGGATTCAACCGCACGTTCGCGGTCGTGTTGGCGATCCTCGTCGCGCTCGTGACCGTATTCGGAGTGCTGACCTCGCTGCAGGGCCCGAAGCTGTCGGATGCCGTGATCGACAGCGAGGCCGTCGTCCTGGCCGGAGGGCAGCAACTGCGACTGTTCACCAATCAGCCGGTCGCGACAGTGCTACCGGAGCAGGTGACGATCGTGCCCGGCGCACCATTCTCGGTGCTGAGTCAGGGCAGCACGATTTCCGTGCAGTTCGCCCAGCCGCTGCGCTACGACACCGACTACCGGGTGGAAATCGCGGGGGTGACGGGCCCTGCTGCGGCACAGGCATCCATTATCACCTATGAATTCAGGACCTCTCGTGCCGACATCCACTATCTCGATCGCGGCGACACCGTCGACGAGATCGTGAGAACGTCGCTCGCCGCCACGGAGCGTGAGGTCATTCATTCGGCACCACGCATCCAGGACTACGCCCTCTTCGAGCAGGCGCTCGTGGTGGTGACCCTCGACGACGACGACTTCAGCCAGTTGTCACTGGTCAGCCCCGACGGCAAGATCGAGAACCTGTCCCTGCCCGGAGCGGGCACCATCACGTCGATCGCGGCCGACCGGCCCTCCGGAACTCTTGGCTTCGTGTTCTCGGCTGCAGCCGACGATCCGGACTCCCGGCCATCGCCCGTGCTCTACACGGTGCAACTCGCCGGCAACCGTCAACTTGAGCCGGTCAACGGGCTCGACGGGGAGCCACTCGAAGTGACCGAATGGAATTTCGTGCCCGGCGGCACGAGTCTCGTTGCCCACGCAACCGATCTGAGCCTGCTCATGGTCGATGTGGCGTCCGGCATTGCCGTACCACTCGGACAGTTCTCCGAAGTAGGCGCCATCTCAGCCGACGGCAGCCGCCTCGTGGTCGGCGACCCATTCGGCCCGCTCGCACTGACCATCGCCGACGCCAGCTCAGAGCGGCTGAACCCGTCACCCCTCGACGGCGAGCTCACCTACGGCGGCGAACTTCGCCTGCTGCACGGCGGATCCCGGGTGCAGAAAGTGGCAATGCTCGATGGGCTGACCGGACGATTCAGCAGCCACCTGGTTGTCGACGACGGGCGAACCGCCCGCGAGATCTTCAGGACGGTGCGAGACGAAGGCAGCATCGAGCGGTTCTCGCTCTCGCCCAATGACCAGTACGTCGCCGTCGAGGTGGTGCCGAACGTATCCAACAGCGTGCTGGATGGCTACGCGGCGAACCCCCGGTCGACGAGCATAACGACGTTCGTGATCGACCTCGACGCCGGCGCTGTCGTCAGGAGCTTCGAGGGCTTCGCCGTCTCCTGGTGACAGATTTGTCACGCTGGCTGACCCGCAGCCCGCTTGCCTGCAGGCGCCTCACCATTTCGCGCACACCGACCGGTTGTGCGCCCAGGCTCACGAGCTCTGCCCACCGCTCCTGCGGCACGTCGTAGTGGTCGTGGTCGAAACCCCTCGGCGGGATGCCCGCCGCGGCCGCGAATTCGTGCAACTCCTCGAGCGATGTGTCGCTGACGAGGTGCGCCCACAGCGTGCCGTGCGCAGGCCACATGGGCTCATCGATCAACACCGCCATGTCCCGAGTGTAGAACCGTGCGTCTGCCATAGTGAGGGGATGACAGACGTGAAATCGCGGCTCCGGCGCAGCAGCCTTCGACCAGCTCTCATCACCGCGCTCGCCGTCGCGGCGGCGCTCCTCGCCCTCAACCTGCTTCAGCTGGTCGTCAGCCTCGCCACCTCGAATTTCGGCTACGGGCAAACGAACGGGCTCTACGAGTTGCAGATCGACTACGCCAGCACCTTTGTCGTCCCACTCGCCATCACGGCGTTCTCCTGCTTCGCCGCCGTCTTCCTGAGTCTGTGGCTCATCGCGCCGGTCACGGCGTCGACCACCCTCGCGAGCACCATCCGGCGGTCGCTCATTGCCGTGGCTGGCTACGCCGTCGTTCGCTTCGTCGTCATCCTCGGGGTAGGTCTCCCTGCATGGCTGGAGAACGGTCTCTTCGGCAATTCCCTGATGCTTGCGACCGGCGGCATCGGGAGTGCGGTGCTCCTGGCTGCACAGGATGCCGTTCTCCCCGCGATCACGACGGTACCGCTCATCGTGCTCGGCGTGGTCCTGCTCTGGGTCAGCCTGCGGCATCCATCGGAGGTCCGGCAGAAAACCGCGCCCGAATCGGTTTGACCGGTTCGCCCGCAATCGAGTATTGTTGACCCTTGGTGTGCGCTGGGCTGAGCCCGCTGTCAACGCCGAAAGTTTTCTCTCAAGACAAACGTCTACTTAACAAAGGGTTCCAAGTGGTTTACGCAGTTGTGCGCGCCGGTGGTCGGCAGGAAAAGGTCGAGGTCGGCACCATCGTCGTTCTCGACCGCATCAAGGCCGACAAGGATGGCAACATCGAGCTCGCGCCCGTGCTGCTCGTCGATGGTGACAAGATCACCCACGACGCCAAGGCGCTTGCGAAGATCAAGGTCACCGCCGAGGTCGTCGGCGACCTGCGCGGCCCGAAGATCGTCATCCAGAAGTTCAAGAACAAGACCGGTTACAAGAAGCGCCAGGGCCACCGCCAGGAGCTCACCCGCGTCAAGATCACCAGCATCAAGTAGGGGCTGAAACACATGGCACACAAAAAGGGCGCAAGCTCCACTCGTAACGGTCGCGACTCCAACGCACAGCGCCTCGGCGTCAAGCGCTTCGGCGGCCAGGTCGTCTCGCGGGCGAGATCATCGTCCGCCAGCGCGGCACCCACTTCCACCCCGGCGCGAACGTCGGCCGTGGCGGCGACGACACGCTGTTCGCCCTCTCCGCCGGCTCGGTCGAGTTCGGCAACAAGGGTGGCCGCAAGGTCGTCAACATCGTGGCGCCGACTAGCACTCAGCTTCTTCCATCCGCAGGGGCGAGCTTCGGCTCGCCTTTGCTGTTTTAGCCCCAGCACTTCTCTTGTACAGGGAAGGAGCATCACCATGGCAACGTTCGTCGACCAGGTGACGCTGCACCTGCGCGCGGGACACGGCGGCAACGGCTGCGTGTCGGTTCGGCGCGAGAAGTTCAAGCCGCTCGCCGGCCCCGACGGCGGCAACGGCGGCAACGGCGGCGACATCGTGCTGGTCAGCGACCCGCAGGTCACCACGCTGCTCAACTACCACCGCGCGCCCCACCGCAAGTCGCGAGCAACGGCGGCCCGGGCATGGGCGACCACCGGGCCGGCACCTCGGGCGAGGAGCTGATGCTGCCCGTTCCGGTCGGCACCGTCGTCAAGGACGCCGAGGGCAACGAGCTCATCGACCTCGACGAGCCCGGCATGCGCTTCGTCGTCGCGCCCGGCGGCCAGGGCGGACTCGGCAACGCCGCCCTCGCCACCACGAAGCGCAAGGCTCCCGGATTCGCGCTGCTCGGAACCCCCGGCTTGGAGGGCGACGTCCTGCTCGAGCTCAAGGTCGTCGCGGACGTCGCGTTCGTCGGCTACCCCTCGCGCCGGCAAGTCGAGCCTCATCGCCGCGATGTCGGCAGCGAAGCCGAAGATCGCCGACTACCCGTTCACGACCCTGCACCCGAACCTCGGCGTCGTCGAGTCGGGGGAGACCCGCTACACCGTCGCCGACGTGCCCGGCCTCATCGAGGGCGCGAGCGAGGGCAAGGGCCTCGGCCTCGAGTTCCTGCGCCACGTCGAGCGCTGCACCGCGCTGCTGCACGTGCTCGACTGCGCCACGCTCGAGCCCGGTCGCGACCCGATCAGCGACCTCGACATCATCCTCGGCGAGCTCGCCGCGTACCCGGTTCCCGAGGGCCAACTGCCGCTGCTCGAGCGCCCGCAGCTCATCGCGCTCAACAAGATCGACGTGCCCGAAGGCAGGGAGCTCGCCGAGCTTCGTCCGCGCCGACCTCGAGGAGCGCGGCTACCGCGTGTTCGAGATCTCCGCGGTCAGCCGCGAGGGGCTGCGCGAACTGTCGCTTCGCGCTCGCCGAACTCGTCGAGGCCGACCGCGCCGCGAAGGCCGCAGCCGAGCCGATCAAGCCGCGCATCGTCATCCGCCCGCGTGCCGTCAACGAAGCGGAGTTCACGTCACGCGTCGAGGGCGGCTCCTACGGCAACATCTACCGGTCATCGGCGAGAAGCCCGAGCGCTGGGTGGCCGCAGACCGACTTCACCAACGACGAGGCCGTCGGCTTCCTCGCCGATCGCCTTGCCAAGCTCGGCGTCGAGGAGCAACTCTTCAAGTCGGGAGCTGTCGCCGGATCGACTGTGCATCATCGGCGAAGGCGACGGGGTCGTCTTCGACTGGGAGCCGACACTCACATCGTCGGCGGAACTGGTCACCGCGCCCCGAGGAACGGACGCCCGCCTCGACGAGAACGACGCGCGCGACCCACAAGAAGCGCCGCGAGAGCTACCTCGAGCGGATGGACGCGAAAGAGCCGCCGCCCGCGCGGAGCTGAGGGCCGAACGCGACGCTGGCATCTGGAACGATGACGAGGGTTTCGCCATTCAACCGAAGCAGTCCGACGACGAGGAGTCGGAGGCCAGGGAGTGAGCGGTGTCGTGCCTTCATCGCGCGAGGAGATTCCGCTCGCCCGGCGCATAGTCGTCAAGGTCGGTTCTTCGTCGATCAGCGGGCCGAACGCGCACCAGATCGCACCTCTTGTCGACGCGCTTGCCGCTGCGCACGGCCGTGGCTGCGAAGTCATCCTGGTGTCCTCTGGCGCAATAGCCACCGGCATCCCCTACCTGAAGCTCGACGGACGCCCGAACGACCTCGCGACGCAGCAGGCTGCTGCCGCGGTGGGGCAGAACGTTCTCATCTTCCGGTACCAGGAGAGCCTTGATCGGTTCGGCATCGTGGCGGGGCAGGTGCTGCTGACCGCTGGCGACATCGAGAACGACGTGCATCGCAGTAACGCGCAGCGGGCCATGGAGCGGCTGCTCGACCTGCGCATCCTGCCGATCGTGAACGAGAACGACACAGTCGCAACGCACGAGATCCGGTTCGGAGACAACGACCGACTGGCTGCGCTCGTGACCGAGCTCGTGCACGCTGACCTCCTCGTGCTGCTGTCGGATGTCGATGCGCTGTACACGAAGCCGCCGCACGAGCCCGGCGCCGAACGCATTGACTCCGTTGAGTTCGACGGCGACCTCTCGTCTGTCACCTTCGGCGACATCGGAGCCGCTGGGGTCGGCACCGGCGGCGCCGGCACGAAGGTCGCCGCCGCGCGGCTCGCCGCGGCATCCGGAACTCCCGTGCTCATCACCGAGACCGGCATGGTGGACGAAGCGCTCGCGGGCGCCCCCATCGGCACCTGGTTCGCCGCGGCCCCGCGGTGGAGCTGAGGCGATCGCGACAGCGATTGCGCGACCCCAGCGCCGACTGAGCCTGCGAAGGAGCACCGGCCTCCCGCCCCCCGGGGTTTCGGAAACTCAGGAGATGGGGCAGCAAAGTCATCGCTGAGGGCACTTTTCGCGGCAATTCATGTCCCAAGTCCTGAATTTCCGAAGGGGCGGGGTGGAATAAACTTGGCTGATGCCGGAGACGACTGTGGCCATGAGCATGGCCGAGAAACTGGATGCCGCACGTGACGCATCCCGAAAGCTCGCCACGCTCACAGCGGATGCGAAGAACGCGGCGCTCGAAGCGATTGCGCGGGGCGTGACTGACAACGCGCAGCGGATCATCTCGGCGAACGACCTCGACCTCGCGAACGCCCGTGACAACGGTGTCAGCGCGGCGCTCCAGGATCGGCTGCGACTCGACGCGCAACGGCTGGCTGGACTCGCGGATGCGGTGCGCCAGATCGCGGGGCTGGTTGACCCGGTCGGGCAGGCCGTGCGCGGGTCCACGCTGCCGAACGGCATGAACATCACGCAGGTGCGGGTACCGTTCGGCGTGGTCGGTGCGATCTACGAAGCACGGCCGAATGTCACGATCGACATTGCCGCGCTCGCACTCAAGAGCGGCAACGCTGTTGTGCTCCGCGGCGGGTCTGCTGCGGCGAGCACGAACGCTGTCCTGGTTGCCGTTGTGCAGGACGCGCTCGCGCTGAGTGGCCTTCCCGCCCTCGCCGTGCAGACTATCGACGAGTTCGGCCGAGAGGGTGCCCGTGAACTCATGCAGGCTCGGGGCCACGTCGACGTGCTCATTCCGCGCGGCAGCGCCGACCTCATCGACGCGGTCGTCCGGGAGTCAACCGTTCCCGTGATCGAAACCGGGGCTGGCGTCGTCCACGTTTTTCTCGACGAGTCCGCGGATGAGGCGACCGCGGTCGAGATCGTGCACAATGCCAAGGTGCAGCGGCCGAGCGTCTGCAACGCCCTCGAGACCCTGCTCGTGCATGAGGGGGCTGCGGCACGGTTGCTGCCACCGGTGCTCGCCCGCCTTCGCGACGCAGGCGTGACACTCCACTGCGATGAGCGTGCACTCACTCTGTTCCCGGATGCCGTACCGGCAACGGAGGACGACTGGGCGACCGAATACCTGTCCCTCGATCTGGCGGTGCGGGTGGTTCCGCACCTCGATGCGGCACTGGATCACATCCGTACCTACTCCACCCACCACACCGAATCGATCGTCACGAACGACCACTCGAATGCCGAACGGTTCCTGAATGAAGTCGATTCGGCCGTCGTCATGGTGAACGCGTCCACCCGGTTCACCGACGGCGCGGAGTTCGGCTTCGGGGCTGAGGTGGGAATCTCGACCCAGAAGCTTCACGCCAGGGGGCCGATGGGCCTGGCGGAGCTGACCAGCACGAAGTGGGTTGTGCGCGGTACCGGGCAGACGCGCGGGTAGAATCCAGTAGTGCTTCGAAACGGAGATAATTCATGACGCTGCTAATGTCCATCCTTGCTGAGGGGGGCCACACGGCCGTCGAGCTGCCGATGAGTCCTTTCGCCATCGCTGGCATCGCGCTTGCCGTCTTCCTCGTTCTTGGCGTTGTCACCTGGAGCTACCGCGACGTTGACAACCGCCACAGCCACAAGTTCTCCAAGGGCGGTCACGACAGCCATTCCGCGGGCCACTGACGAGCGTCTCCACTCGTGGCCGAGAGCACTCCGAAGCGTGCACGCATCGGAATTATGGGTGGAACCTTCGACCCGATCCACAATGGTCACCTCGTTGCGGCCAGCGAAGTGCAGAAGGTTCTCGACCTCGATGAAGTGATTTTCGTGCCGACGGGCCAACCGTGGATGAAACCGCAGGTTACGTCCAGCGAGCATCGGTACCTTATGACCGTGATCGCGACTGCCTCGAACCCGCGATTCACCGTGAGCCGTGTCGATATCGACCGCGAAGGCCCCACTTACACGATCGACACACTCCGCGACATCCGCAAGCTGCACTCGGACGCGGAGTTGTTCTTCATCTCGGGAGCGGATGCAATTGCCCAGATTCTCGACTGGCGTGAGGTGGATGAAATCTGGGAACTCGCCCATTTTGTCGCGGTTTCGCGCCCCGGACACGAGCTCGCTATTAGCGCATTGCCGGAGCAGGGCGTAAGCTCTTTGGAAGTTCCGGCGTTGTCGATTTCGTCCACAGATTGCCGAGACAGGGTAAGCCGGGGGTACCCGGTCTGGTATTTGGTTCCCGATGGTGTTGTCCAACACATTTCCAAGCACCATTTGTATCGGAGTAGTTGATGACCACGTTTCAGGACCAGCCGCCTCAGAGTAGGCGCGCGGTTCGGCAGAGTGAGCGCAATTCTGGCGCTGACCCTGAAATCGGGGCACCCAAATTCTCGGGTGAATCACAGCCGCAGCCGATCCAGTACAGCTTCGATCCGCACGCTGTCGCGCCCGCCCCGACCCAGCAGGGTCGGCGCAGCCCCGAGAATCCGGTTGCTCCCAGCGGTCGGAGGGCCCAGCGCGCGGCGCCATCGCAGCCCGCGCAGCCTGAACCCCTGACCTACGTCACCCAGGGACGCACGCCGGGTTCGAGCGGTGCCGTTTCGCCCTACGACCACATCCCGCCAGCGGCGCCGGAGCAGCCGGCTTACCGCGTTCGGGATTTCAGCCCAGATGGGCGCAGAGCGGCACTGGGCCGCGAGCAGGCCGCTGCACCGCAGCTGCCGTCTACCCCTGTACCGAGCGACCTCGACTACTTCACTCGCGCCGCCGCCCCCGCTCCGCAGCCCGCTGAGCCGCTGACCAGGAGCCGCCGCCAGGCCCAGCCCGCGGCCGATCCCGTTCCCCAGCCGCACGAGCAGACAATGTCACGGCGCGAACTGCGAGAACTGCGCGCTGCGCAACAGCGCCTTGAAGATCCGGGAACCTCCGAGGCGATGGAAACGCTCCTCGAATCCGGTCCCATCAATCTTCCTGTGCTGGCGCCGCCTCCCGGGCAGTCCCAGGCGCTCGCGGACGCGATGGCCGAGTTTGACGCGTTGACTGGCGGGTCCCGCGGTCGCCGATCGGCCCCATCACCAGTTGCTGCACCGCCCGCAGCCGCAGTGATGACGCCGCCGGTCGAAGTCACACAACCACCGGTTCAGACGCCAGCCATGGCCGCGAACGATTCTCCGGTCAACGCACCGCTTCCGGAACTCCTCGTCGAGCCGATCTTTATCGAGCCGACCCCGCCGACCAAGCCAACCGGGCACTGGTCTTTGCAGGCAGAACTCGACGACGAGAACGAGTTCGTTGAGACGACCGTGTCGCGTTCCGTCGGTTCCGGAAGCAGCGCGACGACGACGAGTCTGCTTGTTATGCCTTCGGCCCCGGTGGCCAGCACCTCAATGAGACCCTTCACTGGTGATGCGCTGAGTCCCTTTGCCGCCAATGGCGAGATCATCGTCACAGGCACAATCAGTCTGCCGCACAGCCTGGGCGCAACTGGCGCACACCCCCACCGCGTTGACAGCTCCGATGTGGACGATGATCCTTTCGATCAGGAGCTGATTTCCACTGACTCGGCGCCCGTACGCGCGCTTAACGCCGTCAGCACCCACACTTCTACCCGCGGCGTGATTGCGACCAGCAAGAACCCCGGCAACAACAAGATGCTGACCGCATTGGTGGTGTCTGCCAGTGTCATGGCGGCCGCTGTCGTTGGGCTCATGGCGCTCGCGGTTTCGAACGGTATCCTCTTCTAGCCCGTGTACGTCGTTTCACTACACCTAAGGACCCTGTGACCGCATCTTCGCGCGCTTTGGAGCTTCTGCACATCGCTGCAGCGGCCGCCGATTCCAAGCAGGCGGATGACCTCGTCGCTCTCGACGTCTCGGGGCCGCTCCCGCTCACCGATGTTTTTCTGCTCGCAACCGGTCGGAACGAACGCAACGTCATCTCGATCGCAAGCGAGGTCGAGGACAAGCTGATCGAAATCGGTGTCAAGCCGCTGCGACGTGAGGGTCGGCAGGAAGGTCGTTGGATCCTGCTGGATTTCGGTGACCTCATCGTGCACGTCTTCCACGAGGAGGAGCGAATGTACTACTCGCTCGAGCGCCTCTGGAAGGACTGTCCGGCAATCCCCGTTGAGGTGCCCGTGTCGAAGCCAGCCGACTAGGCTTCGGTTCCGTCGATCCGGTGAGAGTGTAGTAACCTTTCCTAGTTGCCTTCGGGCAGCATTGGGTCCATGGCGCAGCCCGGTAGCGCACCTGCATGGCATGCAGGGGGTCAGGGGTTCGAATCCCCTTGGATCCACCAAAACCCCCGGCTGGCCCGGGGGTTTTCTGTTTTACCGCCCATACTGGGGGGGTGGGGAGCAGACCGGTCAGCGTAGTATGTTGCCGCGACGTCACGAGCTGTCGCGCAAAGGACGCACCATGAATCGCGGTTCGGTGGATGTAGGAGCTGTGCTCGACGCTGCTGCCGACATCATCATCGCCGACGGGTTCCACGAGGTAACCCTCGCGGGCGTGGCCCAGCGTTCCGGAACGAACCCCGACGCCGTCCTGGAATTGTTCGGCTCCTTCGATGACGTGCTCGTGAGCATGCTCAACCGGGAGTTCGCGTCGATGTATGCATCGATCGTCGACCAGATCGAACGGGATCCGCGCGGCGGCCTGCTTTCGCGCATGTACCTCTACATCCTCTCCTCGGTCTATGAGCGACCGCTAGCGAAGGTTCTCTACACCGTCGACCCGGACGCCCTCGGCACGATCATGCGCAATTCCAAGAGCTACGGCTACGTGCCATCCATTGGTGTCCGCGCCGACCTGATCGAGGCGATGCAGCGCGCGGGGATGGTGCGACGCGATGTCGACGCGCCCGCGATTTCGCACGCCATCACGACGTTCTCGGCGGGGCTGGCCATCACGGCGCCCCACGAGGACCTCGACCTCATCGTCGCAGGAATTTGCGATCTGATCGCGAAAGCCGCCGACACGGATGCCGAAGACACCAGCGGCGGCAAAGCCGCGTTCTACGAATGGGCGACGAGCCTCACTTTCCAGCGCTGAGCCTCGACCGCCACGGGAATTCTGCGTGGTCCGACCCGGTTACTGTCGTCGTCGGAATCTACAGGGAGCGGGCGCATGGCACAGCAACTGGAATTGGGACTCGACACCTTCGGGGATGTGACCAGGGGACCGGATGGCACGCTCCTCAGCCAACAGCAGGTCATCAGGAACGTCGTCGAGGAGGGTGTGCTCGCCGACCAGGTCGGAGTCGACTTCATCGGCCTCGGGGAGCATCACCGCGATGATTTCGCAGTGTCCGCGCCGGACGTGCTACTCGCCGCTATCGCGTCGCGTACCACGCGCATCCATCTCGGGTCGGCGGTCACTGTGCTCAGTTCAGACGACCCGATCCGGGTATTCCAACGTTTCTCGACCCTCGACGCGCTGTCGGGGGGTCGCGCTGAGGTGATTCTCGGGCGCGGTTCCTTCACCGAGTCCTTCCCGCTGTTCGGCTATGCACTCAGCCAGTACGAGCAGCTGTTCGAGGAGAAGCTCGACCTGTTCGCCGCCGTGCTGGATGAGCAGCCGGTGACCTGGCAGGGCGAGACGCGCGCAGCGCTGACCGACCAGCGCATCTATCCGGGAACGGAATCGGGTCGCCTGAAGACGTGGATCGGTGTCGGCGGAAGTCCGGAGTCCGTTGTGCGTGCTGCCCGGTATCGGATGCCCCTCATGCTGGCGATCATCGGCGGCGATCCGACGCGTTTCGCGCCGTATGCGGACCTGTACCGCCGTGCTCTCGACCAGTTGGAGACACCCCTGCTGCCGATCGGCGTTCATTCCCCCGGTCACATCGCCGAGACTGACGACCAGGCTCGCGAGGAGCTCTGGCCGGAGTACAAGATCATGCGGGACCGGATCGGAGCCGAGCGGGGCTGGGGTCCGATGTCACGGGGGGAGTTCGACCAGGAGGCCGAATCCGGCTCGCTCTACGTGGGGTCTCCCGAGACTGTTGCGCGCAAGATCGCGGCGACGGCCAGGGCGCTCGGAATTGACCGCTTCGACCTGAAGTACAGCGCTGGCCCGCTTTCTCACGACAAGCTGCTCCGCAGCATCGAGCTGTACGGCACGAAGGTCATCCCCATGGTCAGGGAGTTGCTGGCTCAGCCCTGACGTCACCCTCGGAAATACGAAAGTCCCCGCTCCTTGACAAGGAGCGGGGACTTCTTCGTGCAAGCCTGTGATTACAGGGGGCGGATGTTCTCCGCCTGCGGGCCCTTGGGACCCTGCGCGACGTCGAATTCGACCTTCTGGTTCTCGTCGAGCGACTTGTAGCCGCTCGTGGCGATTGCCGAGTAGTGTGCGAACACATCGGGGCTGCCGTCTTCAGGGGAGATGAAACCAAATCCCTTTTCGGCGTTAAACCACTTGACTGTTCCTGTTGCCATTATCTGTAACTCCTTCTAGTGCATTCGGTCGGTCCCGAATACCGGAGCCTCTCGATCACGGCGCGAAAAAACGCTGCAATGCACCGATAACACTAGCCCAGAACCTGAACCCGTCAATACCACGGTTGTGTAACAAGTTGGCACACAGAATTCTCAGCTTTCCTGCCGACTACCAACCTGAGGGCGAGTAATCCTTCAGGAAGACACCGTAGAGGTCGACTCCGGCCTCGCCCTGCACTATCGGGTCATAGACGCGAGCCGCGCCATCCACCAGGTCCAGCGGGGCGTGGAAACCCTCTTCGGCGAGGCGAACCTTGGTGGGATGTGGACGTTCGTCGGTGATCCACCCGGTGTCGACGCTCGTCATCAGGATGCCGTCGGTTTCGAACATCTCGCCCGCACTCGTGCGGGTCAGCATGTTCAGGGCGGCCTTGGCCATGTTGGTGTGTGGATGACCCGCACCCTTGTAGCGGCGGGAGAACACCCCCTCCATCGCGGAGACATTTACGACATACTTGCGCCGTGCGGTCGACGCTGCCATCGCCGGGCGGAGCTGGCTGACCAGGAGGAACGGCGCCGTCATGTTCGCCAGCTGCACCTCAAGCATTTCGAGCGGGTCAACTTCGTGCACGTGCTGCGTCCAGCTGTTGATGTCGTGGTGGTCGGGCACGAGCCCGCCGGCGTCGATCGCAGTGCCCGCGGCGAGCCGCTCCAGCGAGGATGAACCGGCGGCAAGAGCTTCTGCGGTCAACTGGTCGGCTTTCGATGCAGCACTCGCGAGAATCGGGTGGGCCGAAACGGCGGCCGCCAGAGCCTGCGGGTGTGCGTCATTGGTGTGCCCGAAGGTGAGCAGCTCCGGTAGCGGGCCGTCGGGCAGCGGTGCCAGCTCGGCGTCTGCCAGTGGAGCGTACGCGCCGGGGGAGCGGCGCACCGTCTGGGCGGCATTGTTGATGAGAATGTCGAGAGGTCCGGCATCCGCCACCGCGTCGGCGAGGGCGATCACCTGTGCGGGATCGCGCAGGTCGATGCCGACGACCTTGAGGCGGTGCAGCCAGTCGGCCGAGTCGGGCAGGCTCGCGAAGCGCCGCACGGCATCCCGCGGAAAACGCGTTGTGATCGTCGTGTGCGCGCCATCCCGCAGAAGTCGCAGCGCGATGTACATTCCGATCTTTGCGCGGCCGCCGGTGAGCAGCGCGCGCTTGCCATCCAGGTTCGTGCTGGCGTCGCGCTTGGCGTGGCTGCGGGCGGCGCAGTCCGGGCACAACTGGTGGTAGAAGGCATCCACTTGGCGGTAGTGCTGTTTGCAGATGTAGCACGCGCGGGACTTCAGCAGGGTGCCCGCAGTCGGCGCCTCACTGGATGACGCGAGCGGGACGCCCCTCGTCTCGTCATCGATGCGGTCGGCGGCGCCCGTCGCCGTGGCGGCGATCACGGTGCGATCGGCATCGGCGATGACGGCGCGCTTCTCCAACCGACGGTTCTTCTTCACCGACTTGAACATGCGGGCTGTTGCGCGCCGGATGGTGATGAAGTCGGGATGCTCCTCGTCGAGCTGGTCCATGCCCGCGAGGACGGCGAGGGTGATCGCTAGCTGTTCGGGGTCGACGCCATCGGGCTCGTGGGAAGTCACCAACAGATTGTAGGCCGTCAATGGCGGGGCGGTGGTGGCGGTGGAACTTCCTTGGCGGCGATGACTGTAGCCAGGGAGATGGTCTCAAGGCCGCGCTTCGTGGCGACAACGCAGTGGGTCTCATCGGAAGCGTGCAGCCAGCCCAGGGCATCCGTCGCCTGTCCGTCGTCGAGCCGGTGCCGAACGACGACCCGGGTTCCGGAGGTCGCTTCGCGCAGGAATTGGGCAGGAGAGGTCATGGTGTCCATTCTCACCCAACCGGTGATCGAGCTCACCCAACCGGTGATCGAGCTCACCAACCGGTGATCGAGCTCACCCAACCGGTGATCGAGCTCACCCAACCGGTGATCGAGCTTGTCGAGATCTCACCTGCGACTTACGACAGGGTGCGCCAGGCGCCGAGTGCGAGCTTCTGCGCGGCGACCATGCGCTCGAAGCTGCGGTCGACATCTTCCGGCAGCCCGAAGCCGTGCGCGGCTTCGAGGGCGATGAAGCCGTGCAGGGCGGAGCGAAGCGTGCGGGTGGCGTCCACGGCATCCGCACCCTCGAGCCCGTAGCCGGCGAGAGCGTTGTACACCACCTGGACCGCGGCCTCGGTTGCGGCGACATCGGCCGCATCATCGGGGGACGGCGCCCGCAGGGTCGCGGGATATCGTCCGGGATGCCGGTGCGCCCACGACCGGTAGGCGATGGCGACCGCATCCACTGCATCTGCTGACGCCTTTCCGACGGCGGCCATGGCGAGGGTTTCGGCGAGATCCGCGCGCGCTCGGGTCGCGAGCTGCCTCTGGAGCGCTTCGAGCCCGTCGATGTGCTTGTACAGGCTGGGAACCTGCACGCCCAGTCGGACGGCGATTGCGGCGAGGGTGAGTTGCGTGAGGCCGACCTCGTCGGCAAGGGCCTCTGCCTCTTCGACCACGCGCAACCGGGTGAGGCCCGCCCTAGGCAAGTGGGACCACCCGCGAGAGGAAGGATGCCACGGCCGGAGAGACGAGCTCGGGGCGCTGCGACTGCGGGTAGTGTCCGGCATCCGGAACCATGAGGATTTCGGCCCCGAGCCGTTCGCCGATCCACGCAGCCTCCTCGGCCGGCTTGGGAAAGTCGGGATCGAGTTCGCCCATGACGATGAGGGTGGGCGTGCTGACGCGCGGCAGTGCCCGCTCGGCGGCGTCATGGCTGGTGCGGGTGGTGAGCGAGAACGCCTTCGCGTACCCGGGGCGACGGATGGATGCCGTCACAGCAGCTCGGTATGCCTCGAAGTCCTCGGGCAGGCGGCCCGCGTAGAGCTTGGGCAGGTAGGACTTCCACACGCTTGCCGCCCACGGCGCGGCCGTCGCGATCCGGAACAGCACAGTCGTCAACCGACTCGCGTTCGGCGGATTGCGAACGAACGGCCCGACGAGCACAAGACCGCGCACGAGCTCCGGGCGGTCGCCCGCCACGAGAACGGCCGATCCGGCGGCCATGGAGTTGCCGATCACGACAGCGGGTTCGCCGAGGTGTTCGATCAGGGCGGCGATGTCGCCCGCGGTCGCCTCGTCGCCGTACTGGCTGAACGTCGTAGCGCTGTCGCCGTGGCCACGCAGTTCGGTTGTCACCACGCGGTATCCGGCGGCGACGAGCGCTGGTGCCAGGAAACGGTAGGTCTGGCGCAAGTCGCCCATACCGGGCACGAGAACCACGAGCGGTCCGGTGCCGTCTTCATCAAAAGCGACGCGGCCCTCGCCGCGGTCGATCATGCCTGTCATCCCATACTCCTTTTGGCTACTTTTCATAGCCCAAAAGCTAACACCATTAGCCAACCATGTCAAGCAGGATGTGGCACGGTTGACGCATGACCTCCAGCGCGACCCCCAGGAAGATCCTGCTCGACTGCGACCCGGGACTGGATGATGCGCTCGCGCTGCTGCTCGCCCACGGCGATCCCGACCTCGAACTCGTGGCGGTCACCACCGTTGGCGGCAACGTGACGCTCGAGAACACCACGCGGAACGCGCTGCAATTGCGCGAGTACCTGGGATTCGACGACGTTCCGGTCGCTGCAGGGGCTGGCGCACCGCTCGTGCGCGAGGCGAAGAACGCGGCGGAGGTGCACGGTGAGGAGGGGCTCGGCAACGTGAGTCTGCCCGCAGCCACGCTCCCGCTGGCCGACATCCACGCCGTCGATCTCATCATCGACATGCTGCGGGCAGATCCGGGAGGCATCCACCTCGTCGCGACCGGCCCGCTCACCAACATCGCGCTCGCAGTGGAGAAAGAGCCGCGCATCGTCGAGTGGGCGGCGTCGTTCACCATCATGGGCGGTTCATACACTCGCGGCAACACCACTCCCGCGGCCGAGTTCAACATCTACGCCGATCCGGAAGCTGCCGCCATAGTCTTCAACGCCGGCTGGCAGGTCGTCATGGTCGGCCTCGACCTCACCCTGCAGGCGCTCGCGACGCCGCAGATCGTCGAGCGGATGCGCGCCCTCGGCCCTCTCGGGGAGCACCTTATCGCCCCGCTCGCGACGTTCTGGGTGGATCCCAGCGATGCGGACTGGTCCGGGCAGGCGGTTCATGACGTGTGCGCTGTCGCATTCGTGGCCCGGCCGGAACTGTTCGCGACCCGGCCCGCCCGTGTAGACGTGGAGACCTCGGGTGAATTCACCGCTGGCATGACCGTCGTCGACTTCAATTCGTCCGAGCCGAACGCGATAGTGCCCGTTGTGCTCGGCGTCGCCGGTTTCTGGGAATACGTGCACGAAGCCTGGGGCAACGTAGCGGAGCGGCATGGCTGACCTTCTCGCGGCGGCGCCGAAACCCTGGAATCCGGATGCCGCCTATGAAGCTTTCGAGGGTTGGGCGGCTGAGCGCGGCCTGCCGCTCTACCCCGCGCAGGCCGAGGCGCTAATCGAGATCGTCTCCGGCAACCACCTGATCCTCAGCACTCCGACCGGCACCGGCAAGTCGCTCGTCGCGATCGGCGCCCACTTCACCGCGCTCGCACAGGGTCAGCGCAGCTACTACACGGCGCCGATCAAGGCGCTCGTCTCGGAGAAGTTCTTCGCACTCGTCGATATTTTCGGGGCATCCAATGTCGGAATGGTGACAGGCGATTCGGCAGTGAACCCCGACGCGCCAATCATCTGCTGCACGGCGGAGATTCTCGCGAACATCGCGCTGCGCAACGGACCAGGCAGCGATGTCGACCAGGTGGTCATGGACGAGTTCCACTTCTACTCCGACCCCGAACGCGGCTGGGCCTGGCAGGTTCCCCTGCTCATGCTTCCCCGCGTGCAGTTCATCGTCATGTCGGCAACACTCGGCGATGTGGCCTGGCTTGCCACCGACCTGAAGAAGCGCACGGATCGGGAAGTCGCCACCGTCACCGGAGTGACGAGGCCCGTACCCCTGCACTACTACTACGAGACGACACCCATCCATGAGACCGTCGAGGAGTTGCTCAGCACGGGCCAGGCGCCCATCTACATCGTGCACTTCTCCCAGGCGGCGGCACTTGAGCGCGCGCAGGCGCTCACGAGTGTCAAGGTCGCAACGAGGGAGCAGCGCGACCAGATCGCCGAGCTCATCGGCGGCTTCCGGTTCACCACGAGTTTCGGCAAGACCCTTTCGCGGCTCATCCGCGCAGGAATCGGGGTGCATCACGCGGGGATGCTGCCGAAGTACCGCCGGCTCGTCGAGCAACTGGCGCAGAGCGGCCTCCTGCGGGTCATCTGCGGAACCGACACTCTCGGCGTCGGCATCAACGTGCCGATCCGAACGGTGCTGCTGACCGCCCTCACCAAATTCGACGGAACGCGGATGCGCCAGTTGAGCGCCAGGGAGTTCCATCAGGTCGCTGGGCGGGCCGGTCGCGCCGGTTTCGACACCGCGGGCACCGTCGTCGTGCAGGCACCCGAGCACGAGACGGAGAACGCCCGGCTCGTCGCGAGAGCGGGGGACGACCCCAAGAAGCTGAAGAGAGTTGTGCGCAAGAAGGCGCCGGAGGGTTTCGTCTCCTGGGGGGAGCCGAGCTTCGCGCGTCTCGTCGCGGCCGAACCGGAGCTGCTCACCTCGAGCATGCAGCTGACTGCGGCCATGCTCATCAACGTCATCGGTCGTGGCGGCGACGTGTTCGGGAACGTGCGCTCGCTCGTGTTCGACAACCACGAGCAGAGGCCCCGGCAGCTCGAGCTCGCGCGCCGCGCGCTCGGCATCTACAAGACCCTGCGCGCCGCTGGCGTCGTGGAGCAGTTTTCGGTGGTCGAGCCGTCTTCGGTGGTCGAGCTTGTCGAGACCTCACCCACGAGCTACGACATCAGACTCACCGTCGACCTCCAGCCCAACTTCGCCCTCAACCAGCCGTTGTCGCCGTTCGCGCTCGCCGTGTTCGAGCTGCTCGATCCAGCGTCGCCCACGTACGCCCTCGACATGATCTCGGTGCTCGAGTCAACGCTCGAGGATCCTCGTCCGGTCACCTCGCAGCAACAGTTCCTCGCCCGAGGCGAGGCGGTCGCCGCGATGAAGGCGGAGGGCATCGAGTACGACCAGCGCATGGAGCTGCTGGAGGAGATCACCCATCCCCAGCCGCTCAAGGAACTGCTCGACGCTGCGTTCGAGACCTACAGTGCAACCCAGGCGTGGGTTGCCGACTTCGAGGTCAAGCCGAAATCGGTCGTTCGCGATATGTACGAGCGGGCGATGACGTTCGGCGACTACGTCAACTTCTACAAGCTTGCCCGCAGCGAGGGGCTCGTGCTGCGCTACCTCTCGGACGCCTACCGTGCCGCCCGCCAGACGATTCCGGATGAGGCGAAGACCGAAGAGCTGCTCGACATCATCGAGTGGCTCGGGGAGCTGGTGCGGCAGGTCGATTCGAGCCTGCTCGACGAGTGGGAGCAGCTCGTGAACCCCGCTGCGGTCGAAGCGGATGGCACGCCCGTGCTGCCGCCGGCACCACCGTTGCTCACGGGCAACCCGCGCGCCTTCCGCGTGCTCGTGCGCAATGAACTCTTCCGCCGGGTGCAACTGGCTGCCCTCGACAAGGTGGAGGAACTGGGCGAACTGGATGCGGCATCCGGTTTCGACACGGACGCCTGGGCGGACGCGCTCGACGCCTACTTCGTCGTGCACGACGACATCGGTACGGGTGCGGATGCCCGCAGCTCCGCGATGCTCATCATTGAGGAGGGGGCCACCGAGTGGAAAGCTCGGCAGATTCTCGCCGACCCGGCGGGTGATCACGATTGGGGAATCAGCGCGACCATCGACCTCGCGGAGTCGAACGAGCAGGGCGTCGCGGTCCTGCGCGTGACGGCCGTCGGCCAGCTCTAACCCCAGACCGACCCGCGCGACGGGGAGGAGGCGGACGCATCTTCGCGACATACAGTGGATGGATGACTCGAAACCGCGGCGTTGCTGCTGCTGCGCTCGCGATGAAGCGCTATCGGGCGCACTCGCATCCACCGGGCGCTCGACCGTTCGTGCTCGTGCACGGCATCGGGGTGTCATCGCGTTACTTCGGACCTGCCGCGGGGGAACTCGCGAAACTGGGCCCCGTCTATGTGGTTGACCTGCCCGGTTATGGCGCAACCCCGACGCCTGACCGGGACATTTCCATCGTCGATCACGCGGTCGTGCTGCACAATGCCCTCTCGCACGCTGGACTGGATAACCCGGTGCTCGTCGGCCATTCCATGGGTGTGCAGGTCGTGACCCAGCTCGCGGTCGACTTTCCCGACTTCACCGATCGGCTCGTTCTGATCGGACCCACAATGGATCCGCGCGCGAGAACCTTCGCGCGGGCATCATTCCGTCTACTGAGGGACATCCTCCGCGAACCGTTCCGCTCGAACGTGATCGTGCTCACCGATTACCTGTTCCGATGCGGTGTGCCGTGGTATTTCCGCCAGCTGCCGCACCTGCTCACCGACCGGATCGAGGACCGGCTGCCGCTCGTCGGGGCGAAGACCCTCGTCATCCGGGGCGATGTGGACCCGGTGGCGCCGCCCGCCTGGGCAACAGCCGTGGCGAGCCTGGTACCCGACGGCAGGCTCGTGACGGTGCGCGGGCCGCACGTCGTCATGTTCACCGATCCGAAGAAGGTCGCGGGGTTGATCGCAGAGCACGCACGAGCGTGAAGTGGATTGTTCGCGGTGTCAGCTGGTGGCTCGACTACCTGTACGTCGGGTACTGGCAGGTTCGGCATGCGCTCGGCGGTCGCAGCGCCATCCACTATCTTTCGGGTAAACGGAGTCCCGTGCTGCTGCTGCCTGGGGTGTACGAGACGTGGCAGTTCTTATCGCCGGTTGCCGACGTGCTGCACCGCAGGGGACACCCGGTGCATGTCGTGCCGGCTCTCGGCTACAACGTCGGCACTGTTCCGCAGATGGCCGCGCTCGCTCACCGCTATCTGGTCGACAACGACCTGCGTGACGTCACGATCGTCGCGCACAGCAAAGGCGGACTCATCGGCAAGCACCTCATGGTCGTGGAGGACACCGAGTCGGGCACGAGCCGCATCCAGCGGATGCTCGCAATCAACACCCCATTCGAAGGGTCGATCTACGCGCGGTACCTTCCGGGTCGCACATTGCGGGCGTTCTCACCGGGGGAGGAGACCCTCGTGATGCTCGCTGCAAATGCCCGCGTGAACAAGGCGATCGTGTCGGTGTACAGTCAGTGGGATCCTCACATTCCCGGGGGAAGCAGGCTTGCTGGCGCGACCAACGTCGAGTTGCCGGTCAACGGTCACTTCCGGATTCTCGGGAAGCAAATGCTGCTGGATGCCGTTGTCGATTGTGTCGAAAGCGAGGGCGCGGAGGAACCATGACTGCTTCCCAGATCGTCACCCCGCGACCGAAGTTGGTTCTCGCGATTGCCGTGCTGGCTTCCTTCGTCGCCTTCCTTGACGGCAGTGTCATCAACGTTGCTCTCCCGGCGATCACCGATGAGCTCGGAGGAGGGCTCACGGTGCAGCAGTGGGTGGTGGATGCCTACCTCATCACCCTGGGATCCCTCATCCTGCTTGCCGGCTCACTCTCGGACGTTCTCGGCCGCATCCTCATCATCAGGATCGGGCTCGTCGGTTTCGCGGTCACGTCGATCATGTGCGCCGTCGCCCCGACCGCCGAGCTGCTCATCATCTCGCGCGGGCTTCAGGGAATTTCCGGAGCGCTGCTCGTGCCCAGTTCGCTCGCGCTCATCATGTCGTCGTTCCGGGACGCCGCCCAGGCGAAGGCGATCGGCAAATGGACCGCCTGGACGTCGGGCGCTTTCCTCGTGGGCCCCCTGCTCGGCGGACTGTTCGTCGACTTCCTCAGCTGGCGACTCGTGTTCGCGATCAATGTGCTGCCGATTGCCGTGACGCTTTGGCTGCTCGTGATGCTCGGACAGAAGGACACGCGAGACCCGAATGCGCGCGTCGACTTCATCGGCGCCGTGCTGTGCATCGTGGGGTTGGGTGGTCCGGTGTTCGCGCTCATCGAGCAGGGCAACTACGGCTGGGACAGCCCCATCGTCTTCGTGCCGCTCATTGTCGGTCTGTTGGCCTTCGCGGGGTTCATCTGGCGCCAGCACACTGCGGCACAGCCGCTCATGCCCCTGGGGCTGTTCACCGTACGCAACTTCTGGGTCGGCAATGTCGCGACGACGCTCATCTACGGTGCCCTGTCGCTCAGCGGACTCATCATTGTCGTCTACCTGCAGCAGGTGGCGGGATACCCGGCCACGCTCGCCGCGCTGACCCTCATTCCGCTGACGGTGCTCCTGCTTCTGCTGTCGTCGGTGTTCGGTTCTCTTGCGGGCAAGTACGGCCCACGCCTGTTCATGGCGGTCGGCCCCATCCTGGCTGGCGCGGGGCACCTGCTCATGCTCGGCACGGGAGAACGCGTCAACTACTGGACGGACCTGTTGCCGGGAGTGCTGCTCTTCGGACTGGGCCTGGCCATCACCGTGGCCCCACTCACTTCGGCGATTCTCGGCGCGATCAATCCGGCCCAGTCGGGTATCGGCTCTGCCATCAACAACGCGATAGCGCGCGTTGCGGGCCTCGTCGCGATCGCGATGATCGGCGTCATCGTCGGCGGCACGCTGGATGTCGCCGGATTCCAGCGCGGACTCATCGTGACCGCAGCCCTCCTCATCGGTGGCGGTATCGTCTCGGCGATCGGCATCCGCAACCCGGTCTCGACGAGCTCGACCACCGGATAAGCACCGGTGGTCGAGCGGAGTCGAGACCCACGTATCAGCTGACGGGCGGCAGCACGATCGCGACGATCCGTGAACCGGAGGCCGCGAGCATCACGACACTGACGAGCGCGGCAGCGATGATGAGCCGGAACAACAGCCGCGACGCCGGGCGAGTGAGCACGAGCACCGCCCCGGCGACCGCGAGCGCGATGCCGAACCCGAAGCCGGTAAGCAGCACCGGCGATGGCGCGCCAGCCCCGAAAGCAACGAGCGTGGATGCTGCCGCCAGGGCGAGAAAGATGATGACCCCGGATGCCCGCTGACCGAACGCGTGCGGCAGCCCGCGGATGCCGGTTGCCGCGTCATCCGCCAGATCGGGCAGAACGTTCGCGAAGTGGGCTGCGATGCCGAGCAGGGCGCCGGCGGCCATCACCCACCATGCGGCGATCGCCGGTTGTTCGAGGGAGAGGGTGATCACGAGCGGCAGCACTCCGAAGCTCACGATGTACGGCAGCACGGAAACGCGCGTGTTCTTGAGCCCGAGGTTGTACGTCCACGCCGAGAACATGAACGTCGCGTGCGCGAAGGCCGCCCATGGGCCGAGCGGCGCCATGACCAGCAGGCCGACGGCCGCCGTGACCCAGGCGGCGCTTCTCGCCGTGTCAGCGGTGATGTCGCCGCGGGCGACCGGCTTGTCGGTGCGACCGACCGCGGTATCGCGTTCCGCGTCGATCCAGTCGTTGGACAGGCCAACGGATGCCTGACCAGCCAACACCGCGATGCCCAGCAGCACGAGACGGGGCAGGTCGAGACCGACGCCGATGCCGAGGATCACGGCGACCGCGGTGACAGCGATCGTAGGCCCTGGGTGTGTCGAAAGCGCGAGTGCGCGCATGGTGCCGACCATGTGCCCATCGTAGCTGCGGGTTGTCCACTGCCCGTGGGCCCGGCAGACCGCTACCATTCGACGATGGGATCTCGCTTTTCGCGAATCGCTGCCCTCCTCACGATTGCCGCGTTCCTGCTTCCGGGCTGCGCGGCACCCGAGTTGACGAGCGTTGCGCTGCCGCGCCACTGGCCGGCGGCTGCCGCGCTGTCAGCACCGGTTGATCCCTACGTGCTCTTCGCGGACGAGCGGCTCGCGGAGATGACCCTTCGCCAGAAGCTCGCGAGCCTCTTCATGCTGCACACGCCCGGCACGGACGCGGCCGGTCTGGCGGGCTTCGTTGACGCCTATCAGCCCGGCGGTCTCATCCTCATGGGAGACAACATCCCCGATTCGCTCGACCAGTTGCACCACCTGGTCGATGCGGCCAGCACCCGACGGAGCCTGCCGATCATCACGGGCATCGATCAGGAGGGTGGGGTCGTCCGCAGGATCCACAGCGACGAGTCCGCTGCTGCAGCCCAGCTGAAGTACCTTCCGGCAGAGGCAACGCGCGAAGCCTTCACGACGAGGGGTGCGCTGTTGGAATCGGTGGGCGTCTCGGTCAACTTCGGAATCGTCGCCGACGAAACCTCCGACCGCTCGTCGTTCATCTTCTCCCGGGTGCTCGGTACCACACCGGAGGAGGCCGCTGTCCGCGTGGCCCAGGCCGTCCTGGGCGAGAGCGGCCAGGTGCTTTCGACCCTCAAGCACTTTCCGGGGCACGGCGCAGCCCCGGGCGACTCGCACTTCAGCATCCCCAGTTCGGCGATCGGCTACGACGAGTGGCGGGCAAGCCATGCCGTGCCCTTCGCGGAGGGAATCACAGCGGGGGCCGAGTTCGTCATGATGGGCCACCTGCGATTCAGTGCCATCGACGCCGAGCCCGCGAGCCTGTCCCCACGCTGGCACGCCATCCTCCGCGATGACCTCGGGTTCGAGGGCATCATCATCTCGGACGACATGCTCATGTTGCAGCGATCCCGCGAGCCGCAGTACACGAATCTCTCGCAGAACGCTGTTGCGGCGCTCGCCGCGGGCACGACGATGCTCCTCTACGTGCTTCCGGCCGATCCCGAACAGGTGGGCTTCAACCAGGCCGCCCTGCTCGATGAGCTGGAGGCAGCCGTGGCGGATGGCCGGCTCACGCTCGACGCTGTGGACGACGCCGCGCACAAACTGCTCGTGCTGCGGCGGCAGCTCTCCGAGTTCGCCGCTCCGTACGACCGATGCGCCGATGGATGCTCGCAGTCGCTGCACTGACGGCTGCGGAACGGCTCAAGCGTCGGATTCTCCGATGATGACCTCCCGAACCCGGCGCATGTCCTCGAGCAGCGAGCCGATCAGCACCCAGTGTGCGGGATGCGGTGCGGCGATCGAGAGCGGTGCGGTGAGGGCTGGAATTTCGGCTGTCGCCGTGGACTCGGCAAGCTCCTCGGGGTTCCTGCCCAGCAACCGCAGGTCGTGCGCGGCTCGCCGCAATTCCCTGCCTATCCCGGAAACGGTCGGTTCATCCCGCAGCCCCGAGTCGTAGTGATCGTGGAGCGCCCTGGCCATTCCCACCACACGGGTGACGAGCACGTTGAGCCTGCTGAGCAACTGTTCGTCGGCTTCGAGCACAACGCGGTGCCGACCCTTCCGGGGGTTCAGCATGAGGCTCTCCCGGCCAACGGCCACCGCCGCGGTCGCCCGATCCCGAGGTTCCCGAAGCTCACGCGCGCGTTCGAGGAGCAGGTCCAGTTCCGCATCATCCACTGGTTCCGTCAGGCATTCTGCAAGGTGATCGAGAGTCGCTGCGACTTCGCGCAGCAGACGGTGAACGGCGACGTGCGCAGGCATCAGCAGCACGGGAGGCACGATTGCTATGTTCACGGTTAGCGCAATGAGAGCGCCGATGACGGTCTCGATCACCCGTTCGATCGCGTACTCGGGCGAGGAGGTCCCGAGCGCAAGCACGAGCATCGCGCTGATCGGAATCTGGTTGGCAGAGCCGGGTCCGAGTTTCAGGGCCCACGCCAGGAGCAGCGCGACCACAATGACCGCGAGCACGACCCAGCTCTCCCTGCCGAAGACGAGGCCGGCCCCATAGGCGATGAGAACACCGACGACCACGCCGACACTGCGCTCGATTCCCTTGGACACTGATTGGTTGAGGCTCGGCTGGACAACAAGAAGGGCGGCGATCGCGGCGAAGATCGGCAGGGGCTCGCCGAGGAGCAGCGCCGCGAGAACCCACGCGAGGATGACGGCAGCGGATGTTTTCAACACCTGCAGCAGCGGCGTGCGCGAGGCGACGCGAAGCGAGCTGGCTATCCCCACGGACTCAAGCGTAGCGGGGTGGGTCTGCGGTTCAGTCGAGCGCGTCGACGTCGAGCGTCGGGAGCTGGAAACCGTCGTACTGGTGACCGAGGTACGGCCCGGAAGCGTTTCGCGGAGTGCTGGGTGCCTCTCCGGCGGTGGCAGTCGGCGACTGGGTAAACACGCCGCCGACTGCCAACACCCCGACGAGAATCGCTGCTGAAGTGGCTGCGACAACCAGTGCCACGGTCGCGCGGACCGTTCTTCGGGCTTCGGGGGCAGCCCTGCGCACTGGACTCATCTGCTGTTGTCCTTCGGGGGTAGGAACCGAACTCATCGGGTACAAGTTCGTCAATCTGATGTCCCGTGCCGTCATAGGGGGTATGTCGGCATTTTGGGGGACATCAACCAGCAGTGAAAAAGTATCACCGGACGTTCACCGGGTCAAGTTGGCGCCCGGCGTTTCGCCTTTAGCACGCGGCACGCGCTGCACAAGCCCTACCGGCAAATCCGTGGTCTCGCGAGACTTGACGTGCAGACGGCGTGAGGGAGTGGCGTAATGACCGATGCGGCACAC
The DNA here is from genome assembly GCA_963848065.1 of uncultured Actinomycetota bacterium. Lineage (GTDB taxonomy): Bacteria > Actinomycetota > Actinomycetes > Actinomycetales > Microbacteriaceae > CAWKBZ01. The sequence goes on from CAWKBZ010000002.1 coordinate 1,776,033, forward strand.
GGCCAGGGTGAACTCGTCGAATCGACGGGTGAACTTCTTGCCTCCGTCGCGCAGGTACTCGGGCGAAAACTAGTCGACTGGCGATCCACCCACTCGGAACCAACGGCCAGCGGTGTCGTGAGCGGCTATCAGATTGACCTCCAGGACGACAGAGGGGGAGTTCGCTCGCAGACGCTCTACATCGAGACCAATCCGCCGCAGAGAACTCGGTCCGGCGTTCTCACGCTCCGCCGTGCCGGATCGAACGACGCCGTCGATGTGTGGTTCTACCCGCAGGACCCAGGATTGCCCGGACTCGCCCGCGTCGTTCGTCCTGAATCGGCCGAAGCACTGCTCGCGAGCATCGGCGTGGATGCCAGCGACACCTCACTCGCTGTCGCCGCGTACCGGCCCGGCAGCCGTGCCGTTGTGCGAGTCGACTGGAGCGGAGGGCGCGTGTACCTCAAGGTTGTCAGCCCGAGGAAGGCTGCTGCGCTCGCCGACCGCCACCGGCTGCTCGCCGCGAGTGGTATCCCCGTGCCGGAGGTGCTGGGCTGGAGCGATGACGGCCTCGTCGCCCTCGCGACACTGCCGGGGGTCGAGGCGCAATCCGTGGTGCACCTTCTTCCCGACCCCGATGGGTTTCTCGACCAGGTCGAGGAGATCGCTGCCCGCCTCGCGAGGGTACCCGCGATCTACACCGTGCGTTCGTCGCTGTTCGATCGGCTGGACTGGTACGTCGGTCGGTTGGCCGCATCCTTTCCTGCGCTCGCGCGCGACATAGAGCAAATTGGTCATCTTGCGCAGCGGCGGGGATCCTCCGGCAGGGATTTCTTCCAGGGGCCGGTCACCATCCACGGTGATCTCCATCTCGGCCAGATCTTCGTCCAGGATGGCGGGCAACGGCGGGTGACGGGTGTTCTCGACGTCGACACTGCGGGCGCGGGCGATCTTGCTGACGATGCCGCAGCCCTGTACGCGCACCTGATCGTGCTCGGCATCAATGCGGAAGGGTCTGGCGCCGGCTACGCGGAAGCGTGCCTGTCGCTGGCCGACCTTTGGCTCGAGCGATGGCAGCTGCACCACGATTCCGGATATGCCGACCGCACGCGGGCTATCGCCGCAACGCACCTTATCGCCCATTCGCTGCGCTACCCAGAGGGAGACGGGGAGCGCAGCGCCGCACGGGTGCTCGACCTTGCGCGCAGGCTGGTCGACTAGGGCTTCGTCGCCTCGATCGCGTCGGCGGCCCTCACGAGGGTGAGGTGGGAGAAGGCCTGCGGGTAGTTGCCGAGTTGCTTTCCGCTCGCATTGTCGTACTCCTCGCTGAACAACCCGACGTCGCTCGCGCACGCCACGAGGGAGTCCATGAGCCGGATCGCCTCATCCCGGCGGCCCGAAAGCGCATACTGCTCGACGAGCCAGAATGAACACGCCAGGAATGGATGCTCGTCGCCGGGCAGCCCGTCGATGCCGGTTTCCGTGCGGTAGCGCAAGAGCATTCCGTCGCGCATCAACTCCGATTCGATGCGCTGCACCGTTCCGAGCATCCGGCGGTCATCGGCCGCGACGAAGCCGATCTGGGCGAGTTGCAGGAGCGAGGCATCCACCTCGGTTCCGCCGTAGTACTGGGTGAAGCTGCCGAGTTCCTCGTTGAAGCCCTCCGCCTCGATCTCCTCCCGGAGGGAGTCGCGCAGGATCCGCCAGTTCTCGACGGGGCCGTCGAGACCGTGATCCTCGATCGCGCGGATGCCGCAGTCGACAGCGGACCACAGCATGGCGCGGGAATGGGTGAAGTGGCGTTCCGGACCGCGGATCTCCCAGATGCCGTGATCGGGTCGCTGCCAGTTTCGCTCCACGAACGACAGAAGCTCCCGCTGCAGCGCCCAGGAGAAGTCCGTCTCCTCGACGCCGGCATTGCGCGCTTTCTCCAGCGCACCCATGACTTCGCCGAAGATGTCGCCCTGATACTGCCCGTATGCTCCGTTGCCCACCCGGACGGGAGCGGAACCGCGGTAGCCGGGGAGGCTCGAAACCTCCCACTCGGTGAGGCGCCGCTCGCCCGAGAGGCCGTACATGATCTGCACGTCGTCTGGGTCGCCGGCAAGCGCCCGCAGCAGCCATCGACGCCACTCCTCCGCCTCTTCGGCGAAACCGTGTGACAGCAGCACGTCCAGCGTGAGGGACGCGTCCCGCAGCCAGACGTACCGGTAGTCCCAGTTCCGGATACCGCCGATCTCCTCTGGCAGGCTCGTTGTTGCCGCCGCGACGATACCGCCGGTGTCCTCGTGGGTGAGCGCCCGCAGCACCACGAGCGATCGGCGCACGAGCGCGCCATAGCGTTCGTCCGTGCGAATGGATCTCGCCCAATCGGTCCACCACTGGATCGTCTGGTCCAGCTGCCTGTCGATGTCCGCTGCCGCCGGCGTGCTGCGGTGGGCGTGGAACCACGTGAGGGAGATGTCGACGGTCTCGCCTGCGGCCACAGTGAAATCGGAGCAGTGCGAGAGGCCGCGCGGCACAAGCACGGGACCACGTACGACAACGGCGTCTGGGCCGGCAATCGCGACGACCGCGTTTCCCCCGTGCCGGGGGGACTGCCGCACCCAGGGAATCGCGTCGGCGTAATCGAAACGGATCCACAGTTCCTGGTGCATGTCGACCGTGCCGGAGATCCCGCGCACGCGGCGCACGACATCCGCTCGCCCGTCACCGTGGGGCATGAAGTCGATGACCTCGACCTCTCCGCTTTCGGTTATCCAGCGCGTGATGAGCACAAGGGTGTCGCCGAGGTATTCGCGTCGACACTCTCGAGTTTCGGCGGCAGGGCGCAGCATCCACTTTCCGTGGTTTTCATCGCCAAGCAGCGCGCCGAACATCGACGCAGAATCGAAGCGGGGGAGGCACAACCAGTCGATCGAGCCGTCTCTGCCGACGAGGGCCCCCGTGTGACAGTCGCCGATCAGGGCATAGTCCTCGATGTCCTGGGGCACGCTGAAGACCTCTCTTACCCGGTGTGCTCTGGCAAAATGCCGGCTTCCGTCAACTGCTCCGACATGCCCGCTCCGTCTGGCGCGTAGATCCAGGGCATTGGGTCGTCACCGTGCCCTTCCGGGGTGCTTCGGCCTCCCGCGAGCACAGCCTCACTCGGGGAGAGCTGCCGGATGCACACGGCGGCGACGTTGCCTGGTTGCTCGTCGACGAAGTCGCCATAGAGGTCTTCGTCGTGCTGGCCGTCGTCGCCAATGAGCAGCCAGCGGATGTCGGGAAACTGTGCGGCCAGGTGGCGAAGGCTGTCACGCTTGTGTTCGCGTCCGCTGCGGAACCAGCGATCGTGCGTCGGCCCCCAGTCGGTGAGAAGCAGGGCTCCGGCGGGATACAGGTTGCGGGAGAGGAAGCGGGTGAGAGTCGGTGCGACGTTCCACGCCCCCGTGGACAGGTAGATGACCGGTGCGCCCGGATGCGTTCTGACGAGCCGTTCGTAGAGCACCGCCATTCCGGGAACGGGCCGTCGCGCGTGCTCGTTGAGAACAAAGGTGTTCCAGGCGGCGAGAAAAGGCCGGGGCAGCGCCGTCACCATCACGGTGTCGTCGATGTCTGAAATGATCCCGAACCGAACACCGGGGTCGACCACGAAAACGGGCGCTTCGACGGCAGGTGAGTCATCGGTCTGGATGCTGATCGTGTTCCAGCCGAAGGGCAGGTCGACTTCGATCCGCGTGTCGACGACGCCGCCACGATCCGCGGTGACCCGATAGGCAACACCGCCCGCGGTGATGACGACGGGCACGTCGGTAACGGGAACGCTCGTGAAACTGCGCCACCCGCGCACGCCCCGAACCTGCGATCTCTCCGCTGGCGGGCGGGTAGAAGGCTTGGTGAGGAGCACGCGGCAGAGTACGCGCACCCAACCCCGGCCCCCGTAGCCGGTGTAGGGGATGACGGTGGCCACGTAACCGCGTTTACGGGCCCTGCGTTCCCGGAAGTCGTGCACACGGTCTTCGAACCTGGCCGCACGATGCAGGATCGGTACCGCGGCGGCAGGAGGGGTGCGCGGTGTTCGAGCCATTGATCAAGTGTTGCATGCACGGGACTGGGGCGAGGTTCAGCCCACCGGAAGCACGAGGTGTGGCGCGTTGTTGCGCACCGGTCCGACCTCCGGGCTGACCGGGTGGAAACCTGTGCGGTCCGCGACCGTGGCGCCGCTCTTGGTGACGTGCCCAACAAGCTCAGGGGTGCCTTCCTGATGCGGGTCGAGCCACTCCTGGAGCAGCTCAGCATCCAGCATGACCGGCATCCTGTCGTGGATGGGTGCGAGCGTTCCCGCTGATGCGCGCGTGAGAATCGAGGCGGAGAGCAACCAGCCATCCGGAGACTTCCACCAGTCATACAGTGCGGCAAAGAGCAGTAGTTCGTTGTCCGGCAGCGAGATGTACTGCGGGCTCTTGACACCGTCTACTGTGCGCCACTCGTAGTATCCCGACGCGGGTACGACCGCGCGGCGCTTCTTCACCGCCTCGCGGAATGAGGCCTTCTCCGTCACGCTTTCGCTTCTGGCGTTGAACAGGGGAGGGCCAGCGATCTCCTTCGACCACGAAGGAACGAGCCCCCAGCGGGCAGCCTCGAGCCTTCGAACCGGCTCGTTTTCCTCCTCCCCGCGCGGAATCGTGTCAATGACGATCGCTATTGGCTGGGTGGGAGCGATGTTCCAGGATGGCTCCGGAAGGGTCTCGCCTGCGATGTCAATCTCGAAAAGGGGCATGAGGTCGGAGGTCTTCCGGTCCATGACGAATCGTCCGCACATGTGAACATCCTGCCAATACGCTGCGACAAGGTGAAAGTATCGCGTTGTTTGCCCGCCCCCGCAACGGGGGCGCGTTAGGATACTGGGAGACATAGCTAAGGAGTCCCCAGTGCCGCTGACCGACCTCATGGAGGCAAAGTTGGGACTGCCGTCCCAGCTCCGCAACGAACCCGTTCAGGCTCGCAGCGCTGCCCGCCTCACCGCCCTTTTGGACGCTGCGGCAGCAGTGGTTGACGAGGTGGGCTACGAGCGGCTCACGACCGCAATGGTGGCAGAACGCGCAGGCGCGTCGATCGGAACCGTGTATCGCTACTTCCCTGATCGGATTGCCGTGCTCCAGGCTCTCGCCTCACGCAATCTCGAGCGGGTGCTCGGCCGCATTCACGAGGAGTTCGGCGACGAGAGACACGAAAACTGGCTTTCGGCCGTCACGGCCGCTTTCGATGTGTACGTCGAAGCGTTCCGCACGGAGCCGGGCTTCCGTTCACTCCGCGCGGGGGACGTACTCGACCTGCGACCGGCTGTTGCACCGAAGACCTACAACTCCCATGTCGCCGAGGAGATGCTGCGCCGACTTTCTGAGCGCTTCGGCATTGAGCAGTCAGACGACAGCAGATTTGCGTTGGAGAGCGCCGTCGAGGTGACCGATGCCCTCGTGGCAAGAGCGTTCGCCCGCAATCCGGAGGGTGACGGGGCTTTCCTCGATCAGGGCAGGGCTGTGGTTCGCTTCATCCTGACGGAGCGGTTCGGCCAGCCAGCCTGAAAGTGAAGTTCGGGCAATCCGGTACGACGGTGGCTTCGAATACTGTTGAGGACAGTACCTTGCAGTAGTCGATCGTGATGATCACGAGGAATGAGCCCCTGAACGGTGATCGAGTTCCGCTCCGTCTCTAAGGGGTTTCCTGACGGCACGCTCGCCGTCGATGACTTCAGCCTCGTCATCCCGTCGCACAAGACGACGGTTCTCGTCGGCTCGTCGGGGTCGCGGCAAGACCACCCTCCTGCGCATGATCAACCGCATGGTCGATCCGACCGCGGGTGACGATCCTGATCGACGACGAGAGCGTCGCGAGCGATCGAGCCGGTGAAGCTGCGCCGCACGCATCGGCTACGTCATGCAGAACTCGGGGCTGCTGCCGCACCGCAAGGTGATCGACAACGTCGCGACCGTGCCCGTGCTCACACGGCGTGCCGAAGCAGCTCGCGCACGAGCACGCGCTCGAACTGCTCGACACCGTCGGGCTCGACCGATCGCTCGCCGACCGCTACCCGAGCCAGCTCTCGGGCGGCCAGCAGCAGCGCGTCGGCGTTGCGCGCGGGCTCGCGGTCGACCCCAACATCCTGCTCATGGACGAGCCGTTCGGCGCCGTCGACCCGATCGTGCGCGCCGAGCTGCAGCAGGAGACTGCTGCGCCTGCAGCGCGAGCTCGACAAGACCATCGTGTTCGTCACGCACGACATCGACGAGGCGTTCCTGCTGGGCGACCAGGTCGTCATCCTCGAGAAGGGCGGGACGAGTCGCGCAGATGGGCACGCCCGCGGAGATCCTCGCCGAGCCCGGCGAGCGACTTCGTCGCCACCTTCATCGGCGTCGATCGCGGGCAAGCGCGCGCTGTCAGCTCAGAAGCAGACCAGCACGGCACCGTGCTCGTCGACACGCGACGGCAGGGCCGCGGGCGTGCTCGTCGGACGGCACCGATCGTGAACTGGGTGCTCAACAACCTCGAGCTGATCGGCGAGCTCACGCTCGAGCACATCCGGCTCAGCCTCCTGCCGATCGTGCTCGGCTTCGTCATCGTCGATCCCGCTCGGCTGGCTCGCCTACCGCTTCCGGCTCACGCGCGGCCTCCTGCTCACGATCGCCGGGCTGCTCTACACGATCCCGTCGCTCGCGCTCTTCGTCATCCTGCCGCCGCTGCTCGGCATCCCGTTCCTGAGCGAGTCGAACCTCATCATCGCCCTCACCATCTACGCGGTCGCGATCATGGCCCGTGTCGATCGCCGATGCGCTCGGCTCGGTGGATGACGATGTCCGGCAATCCGCGACCGCGGTCGGGTACTCGCGCGTGGCGCCGGTTCTGGGCAGTCGAGTTCCCGCTCGCCGGTCCCGTCCTGCTCGCCGGCCTGCGCGTTGTCGCGGTGAGCACGATCAGCCTCGTCACGGTCGGGATCCTCATCGGGGTCGAGAGCCTCGGCTACCTCTTCACCAACGGCTACCAGCGGCGGATCGTCGCCGAGATCCTCGCCGGCGTCGTGATGACGATGGTCTGATCGCCCTCGTGGTCGACGCCCTGCTCGTGCTGCTCGGCCGGCTGCTCATGCCGTGGGCACCGCGCCGCGCGTCGAGCTCGAGCGCGTCGCACGCCAACTCCGCATGCGCGGGGGCGGCCGCATGAACTCTCTTCGTCGACGCGATCGCCTGGCTGTTCTCGCCCGACCGGCTCACCGGCGCGCTGCCGCTGCCGATCGCCATCGGCGAGCACCTCTTCTACACGTTCGTCTCGGTGCTGATCGCCGCGGTCATCGCGATCCCGCTCGGCTGGCTCATCGGTCACACCGGGCGGGGTCGCGAGATCGCGGTCGGCATCTCGGGCGCGGCGCGGGCCCTGCCGTCGTTCGGCCTCATCCTGCTGCTCGTGCTCGCTGATCGGCGTGCTGCAGCAAGCCGATCGCGGCGATCGTCGCGTTCGTGCTGCTCGCGATCCCGTCGATCCTCGCGGGCGCATACGCGGGCTCGAGGCGATCGACCGCCGCATCGATCGACGCCGCGCGCGCGGTGGGCATGACCGAGTGGCAGATCCTCTGGAAGGTCGAGGTGCCGCTCGGGCTGCCGCTGCTGATCGGCGGACTGCGCAGCGGCGACCCTGCAGGTCGTCGCGACCGTCGACGCTCGCGGCCTACGTCGGCCTCGGCGGGCTCGGCTACTACATCATCCAGGGCATTGCCGCTCGCGCCGAGTTCGACCAGATGCTCGGCAGCGCGCTCGTCGATCGTCGCGCTCGCGCTCGTGCTCGACGGCGCTGTTCGCGCTGCTGCAGCACCTTCGTCGTGCCCCGCGGCGTCACCGCGGGCCGCCCAACAGACGTCCGTACGCCGTCAGTCCGGCGGCGTGCGGTGGTGGGAACCCCCACCAAAGAAGGAAAAGGAAGAACATGTTCACAGCAAGGAACAAGGGCCGGCTCGCCATTGGCGCGGTCGTGGTCGGGGCGGCATTGGCCCTGTCAGGGTGCGCACAGGCGATCCGCTCGACCCGGGCACAGGATGACGGGCGACGAGACGAGACGATCGTCATCGGCTCGCAGGCCTACTACTCGAACGAGATCATCGCCGAGATCTACGCCCAGGCGCTCGAGAACGCCGGCTTCGCGGTCGAGCGCGAGTTCCAGATCGGTCAGCGCGACGCCTACCTGCCCGCGCTCGAGAGCGGCGAGGTCGACCTGTTCCCCGAGTACACCGGCAACCTGCTGCAGTTCTACGACCCCGACACCACCGCGACCACGTCGGACGACGTCTACGCGGCGCTGCAGGACGCGCTTCCCGACGGGCTCGCCGTGCTCGACCAGTCGTCCGGCCACCGACCAGGACTCCTACAACGTGACCGCGGAGTTCGCCGAGGCAGAACAGCCTCCGAGCCTCGGCGACCTCGCGGACGTCGACGGCCCGCTCATCCTCGGCGGCAGCGCCCGAGCTCGAGGAGCGCCCGTACGGCCCGAGCGGGCTGCTCGAGAAGTACGGCGTGACCGTCGGCTTCGCGGCCACCGGTGACACGACTGTCGACGACCTGCTCGCAGGCATCGATCAACATCGCCAACGTCTACAGCGCCGACCCGCGCATCCAGACCGAGGACCTCGTCACGCTCGCCGACCCCGAGGGCCTGTTCCTCGCGTCGAACGTCGTGCCGCTCGTGAACGCCGACATCGCCGACGAGATCGCCGACGTCATCAACGCGTGAGCGCCGCGCTCACCCCCGAGGGCCTCGTCGCGCTCAACGTGCGAGTCGACGTCGACCAGCAGTCGTCCGCGCGACATCGCGACCGAGTGGCTGACGGACAACGGCCTGATTTCGTAGCGGCACAGTCAGCGACAAGGGGGCGGATGCCGCGGCATCCGACCCCGCTTTCCGCGTGATCGTCGAGCACGTCGGCGTCCTCGATGGTGTTCGCGTCGCCGTCGCCCGGGTCGCGCCATGTGCCGCGCCTCGGCTGCGCTCGAGCAGCTTCTTCACGACGAAGATCGCGACCAGGAACAGCGACGATGATCGCCCACGAAGAGGTAGCCGGCGTAGTGCAGCCGGTCGAGCAGGTCGCGGATAGCTCCCGGCGGCGACCGATGCCGACCGAGACGTAGGCGAACGCCCAGATGATGCAGGCGGGAATCGTCCACGCCATGAACTTGCGGTAGCGCATCGTGCTCATGCCGACCGTGAGCGGAACGAGCGAGTGCAGCACCGGCAGGAACCGCGAGATGAACACGGCGATGCCGCCGCGCCGGTCGAGGTAGTTCTCGGCGCGCAGCCAGTTGCTGCTCGCCGATGCGCCTGCCCAGCCGCGATCGCCGGATCTCGGGGGCCGAAGAACCGGCCGAGCGCGAAGCCGATGCTCTCGCCGCTCAGCGCGCCGACGACGACCGCGATGGCGAGGCGACAGTACTCGATCGGGGCCGTCGACCGCGGTGCTCGCGACGAGCACGATCGTGTCGCCCGGAACGACGAGGCCGATCAGGATCGACGTCTCGAGCATGATCGCCGAGGCCGGCGAGCAGCGTGCGCAGACCGGATCCACCGACTGCACGGTGGTCGAGAATCCAGCTCGAGCTGCGCCGTTGAGCCCAGTGCGTGAAGCCGTCGAGCGGTCATCGGCAGCGAGCGGCGAGCAGATCAGTTCACGAGACTGAGCATACCGGGAGCGGCTGGCGAAGTGCGTCGAGCCGCGCGCGCCAGGCGCGAGGCGGCCGGGCTGTTCGGCGAGCTCGGTCCGTCGACCCACGCGGTCACGATCCGGATGCCGTGCAGCGCGTTGAGCGCCCACAGCTCGGTGCCGTCGAGCTCGGCGGGGGTGACGGCCTCCTCGTGCGTCTCGACGCCGAGGGCGACGCGCGAGGGTGAGCACGCTGCGCACGGTGACGCTGTCGATACGGTCGAAGTCCGGCGGCGGCGACGCACAGGATGTCGCCGCGCCACCACAGCAGTCGCGCTGTACGCGCCCTCGACGACGTAGCCGTCGGGCGTCAGCAGGACACGCCTCCTCCGCGCCGACCTTCTGCACGAGGTGCGGATGGCGAGCATGCGCTCGAGGTCCGGACCCTTGACGAGCGGCGCGGTCCGCGGGTCCGCGCCCGCTGTGTTGCGCGACGCACGACGGACCTGGTTCGTTCGGGCGCGCTGCGAAGCCGGAAGACCAGAAGCGGCACGCCCGTGCGGGCCTGGAGCTCGACGCGCGGAAACCAGTCGCCCTCCCTGGGGATGAGCGCGATCGCCGCGTCCCAGAAGGCTGCGAGCATCCACCTGATTGTGGCGGCGGCGGCCGATGGCGTGCATGAACCGTTCGCGGTGCAGGACGAGCGCGAGCGCCTTGCCCTCGGTGACGAGCCACGAATCGGCCGCCTCGATGAGGGTTGCCGTCATGTCGCAGTACTCGAGGGGCTCGAGCGCACCCTCGTGCCAGCGGTAGATGCTGTTGACACTCATAGGCTTAGGCTATGCGCCCCGGGTCTGCTGCGACATCCACTGCCGCAGTGGGCGGACCCGGCGAGCGTGTGCGCCGAGCTGTTCCGCGACGCCGAGAATCTGGTGTGGCTTGACAGCGGAGTCCACGCGACCGAGGGCAGAAGCTATCTCGCGAGCGGTGCGCGCACAGTGTCGAGCAGCGATTTCGCTGCGGCGGCGAGCGTGCTGCAGTTTCTGGAGAGCGACCTCGCCGGCCGCAGAATCGAATCGGTCACGGGGTTCAGCCTCGGCTGGGTTGGCTGGCTCGGCTACGAGTTGCGAGCTGAGACGATGGATGTTCCGCGCAGCCGCACCTCGCGCTATCCGGACGCCGCATTCGTGTTCGTCGATCGGGCGATCGAGTTCGACCACACCACCGGGGCCGTCACCCTCCTCGCCCTCGGCACCGCCTGGACTGGCGAACTCGCTGCCTGGCGCGATGAGGTGACCGCGGTCTACCGGGATGCTCCGGAAACCCTGCCCGCGCGACCGGCCCGCCACACGAGCGCGACCTGGCGGTACAGCGACGACGAGTACCTCGAACTGATCCGGCGCTGCAAGGCGGCGATCGCCGAAGGCGACGCGTACCAACTGTGCCTGACGACGGAGGCGACCGTCGCCGCTCCGGCCGACCCATTCGCGACGTGGCTCGCGCTCCGGGAATCCAGCCCGAGCCACCACGGGGCCTTCCTGCGCATCGGGGGCGTCAGCCTGTTGAGCTCCTCGCCGGAACAGTTCCTCTCCGTCTCGCCTGACGGCATCGATCGAATCCAGGCCGATCAAGGGAACGCGTCCGCGCGGCGAGACTGCAGATGTGGATGCCGCGCTCCGCGACGAGCTGCTCGCGAGCGAGAAGGAACGCGCCGAGAACCTCATGATCGTCGACCTCATGCGCAACGACATCGGTCGCGGTGAGCGAGGTCGGCACGGTGGAGGTTTCGAGCCTGTTCGCGATCGAGACCTACGCCCAGGTGCACCAGCTCGTGAGCACCGTGCGCGGCCGTCTTGCGCCGGGCCGGAGCGCCATCGACGCGGTCGCCGCGTGCTTCCCCGCCGGATCGATGACGGGTGCCCCGAAGCGCAGCGCAACCCTCATTCTCGACGAGCTCGAGCAACGGGCGCGCGGGATCTACTCTGGTGCGTTCGGATATTTCGGGCTGGACGGGCGGGTTGACCTCGCCATGGTCATCCGCAGTATCGTCATCGACGGCGACATCGCGACCGTCGGTGCGGGGGGTGGCATCACCGCGATGAGCGACCCCCACGCGGAGTTGGAGGAAGTGCGGATCAAGGCGGCGGCGCTGCTTCGCGTGCTCGGTGCGTAGCCGCGTCAGGGGTGGAAAACAGCGCGCACGCAGCCGTCATCCTTGGTTTTGAACAGCTCGTAGCCGTGCGGAGCTTCGTCGAGCGACAGGGGATGGGTTGCGAGGTGGCCCGTACGTAACTCGCCACTCGCGATGCGGTCGAGCAGCATGGGGATGTAGCGCTGGCCGTGCATTTGGGCCCCCCTCACTGTCAGGCCCTTGTTCATGAGGGCGCCGAGCGGAAACTTGTCGACGAGTCCGCCGAAGACACCGAGCACGAAGACGCTTCCACCTTTGCGCGCCGCAAGAATTGCCTCGCGCACCGCGGCCGGTCGTCCGGTGTGCATTCGCAGCTGCTGCTTCACCTGGTCGTAAGCGTGCTGAGGGCCGGTAGTGTGCGCTTCCATCCCGACCGCCTCGATGCAGACGTCAACGCCGCGACCACCCGTCAACTCACGAAGCTCCGGCAGCACCTCCACCCGGGAGTAGTCGAGCGTCTCTGCCCCGATGTGGGTGGACACCTGGTCGAGACGCTCCTGGACGCGGTCGATGACGACAACCCGCTCGGCGCCGAGGAGCATACTTGCCCGCGCAGCCATCTGGCCGACGGCACCGGCCCCCCAGACGGCGACGACGTCGCCCGGCCGCACACCACCGAGGTCGGCACCCATCCAGCCGGTCGGGGCAGAGTCGGAGGCGAACACGGCCTGCTCGTCACTCACGCCATCCGGTACCAGAAAGGCGCCGTGGTCGGCGAACGGCACGCGCACGTACTCAGCGTGGCTGCCCGCGAAGCCGCCGGTGACCTGGCTGTAGCCGAAACATCCACCAGTGGATGCGCCCCACAGCGCCTCACCGAACCCCTGGTGCGGGTTGCTGTTGTCGCACAGCGAGAACTCCTCCCGCTGGCAGAACCAGCACTGGCCACAGCCGAGGAATGAGCTCACCACCACACGGTCGCCGGGGGAGTGCTTCGTCACCGCCGAGCCGATGTCTACCACTTCCCCGAGAAATTCGTGCCCGATGATGTCGCCGGCCCGCATGGCGGGGATGTAGCCGCTCAGAAGGTGGAGGTCCGACCCGCAACTCGAACTCGCGATGACACGCAGAATGACGTCGTGGCTGTTGAGAATCTCGGGATCATCGACCGTTTCGACGGCGAGGCGATTCACGCCATCCCAGCACACTGCCTTCACAGCACGCCCGCCGCACTTGAGCGCCGGGAGGCGAGGTCGACTACAGCGCCCTGGGGCGTTGGCCTCCGATACCCTTCCGGTCTCGGGTCGAGTCGCAGGATTTCCCCCACCTCAGCGAGTTGCTTGGATTCCCGGAGCAGCTTGCGAATGAGCTGGCGCGGGTCCTTTCCGCGCAAACGCGCGACTGCGCCCTCCGTCGACATCGCGCCAGGGGTCAGACGGGCCGCGAGTTCTGTGCCGCGTCCGCCCGGAGCCGGGTTCACCCGAACATCGATGATGTCCACGAAGCTTGCGAAGGGCGCCGGCGCATGGCCGTCTGGGGCAACGACATCCGCTGGCCGACCGATCGTCACGGCACGCCAGCGCGAGGCATCCAGTTCTGTCGGCAGGAACTGGCGGATCGCTGCAGCGGTGCCCGCCGCGACCCCGCCCACGAGCAGTCCCGCACCGATGAGCGCCCAGCGTGCAGTGTTCATGCGGCAACTCCTCGGGGAACGGATTGTTTCGAGCCTAGGAATCCGGCGCCCGGCAGGCCAGTGCTTGCGCGCCGTGTGGCAGCGGGGCATACTGGCCCGCCCAGCGGATGCGAACCGTTTAGTACGCTTGTGGGCGGGCATCCAGCGGTGAGTACTCACCGTCATGCCCATCACAAGAAGGACGATCCAGTGGAACACGAGCCAACGAGTGGCACCTCCGATGAGGCCAATGAGTACGACGTCGCCCGCCTGGAGGAGAAGTGGCTCCCGATCTGGGACGAACTGAAGCCCTTCAGCACCTCCGACCCGAAGGACAAGCGGCCGCGAAAGTACGTGCTCGATATGTTCCCCTACCCGTCGGGCGACCTGCACATGGGGCACGCCGAGGCGTACGCGCTCGGCGATGCCATTGCCCGCTACTGGCGCCAGCAGGGATTCAATGTGCTGCACCCGATCGGCTGGGACTCCTTCGGGCTTCCCGCGGAGAACGCAGCCATCAAGCGCGGAATCGACCCGCGCAAGTGGACGTACGACAACATCGAGCAGCAGAAAGTGGCAATGCGTCGGTACGCGCCATCCTTCGACTGGGACCGCGTTCTGCACACGAGTGATCCGGCCTTCTACAAGTGGAACCAGTGGCTGTTCCTGAAGATGTACGAGAAGGGTCTCGCCTATCGCAAGGACAGCTGGGTCAACTGGGATCCGGTCGACCAGACCGTGCTCGCGAACGAGCAGGTGCTGTCAGACGGCACGTCGGAGCGATCGGGCGCTGTGGTCGTCAAGAAGAAGAAGACGCAGTGGTACTTCAAGATCACCGACTACGCCGACAGGCTGCTCGATGACCTCAACCAGCTCGAGGGGTCCTGGCCGAGCAAGGTTCTCACCATGCAGCGCAACTGGATCGGCCGCTCGGTCGGTGCGGATGTCGACTTCGAGATCGAGGGCAGGGAAGCAAAGCTAACCGTCTTCACGACACGCCCCGACACCCTCTACGGAACCACTTTCATGGTTGTGGCCCCGGATTCCGACCTCGCTGCAGAACTCGCGGCAGGTTCGACGCCCGAGGTGCAGGCGGCGTTCCGGGACTACCTCGAGCTCGCCCAGAAGGCGACCGAGATCGAGCGACAGGATGCGACCAGGGAGAAGACCGGCATCTCGCTCGAGCGGGTCGCGATCAACCCGGTGAACGGTGAGCGCATCCCCATCTGGACGGCGGACTACGTTCTGGCCGACTACGGCCACGGCGCGGTCATGGCGGTACCGGCCCACGACCAACGTGACCTCGACTTCGCCCGCAAGTTCGACCTGCCGGTGCGGGTCGTGGTCGACACGAACGCGCCCATCACGGGCGCCATCCCGGTGCTCGAACTCGACGAGAACGGCCAGGCGATCCTTCCCGATGACCTGCCCCCGCTCGATCCCGCGTCGACCGGGCAGGCACTCACGGGCGAGGGGCGGATGATCAACTCCGGCCCGCTCGACGGCCTCAGCAAATCGAACGCGATCCACAAGATCGTCGAACAGCTCGAGGCCGCAGGCACCGGTCGCGCTGCGAAGACCTACCGCCTGCGGGACTGGCTCATCTCCCGCCAGCGCTACTGGGGCACCCCCATCCCGATCATCCACGGCGCCGACGGGCAGTTGATACCGCTCTCGGAGGAGGAGCTTCCTCTCGAGCTCCCCCCGACGGAGGGCCTGGACCTGCGGCCCAAGGGCCAGTCCCCGCTGGAAGGCGCAGAAGACTGGATCACCGTCGCGAACCCGATCGACGGGTCGCCCGCCACGCGGGATCCCGACACGATGGACACCTTCGTCGACAGCTCGTGGTACTTCCTGCGCTTCCTGAACCCGAACGACAGCAGTCAAGCGTTCGATCAGGCTGAGGCAGACAAGTGGGCACCGGTCGACCAGTATGTCGGCGGCGTGACCCACGCCATCCTGCACCTGCTGTATGCCCGCTTCATCACCAAGGTGCTTTTCGACCTCGGCTATGTGGGCTTCACCGAGCCGTTCACCGCGCTGCTCAACCAGGGCATGGTTCTCATGGACGGTTCCGCCATGAGCAAGAGCAAGGGCAACGTCGTGCGCCTGAGCGAACAGCTCGATGAGCACGGTGTCGATGCCGTGCGGTTGACGATGGCTTTCGCGGGTCCGCCGGAGGACGACATCGACTGGGCGGATGTCTCGCCCGCAGCATCCGCAAAGTTCCTCGCGCGCGCCTGGCGACTCTCCCGTGACGTCACGAGCGCTCCCGGAGTCGAGTGGAAGACCGGCGACACCGCGCTTCGCCGCCAGACCCACCGGCTCCTGTCGGAAGGCCCTGGGCTCATCGAGGCATTCAAGTTCAACGTGTTCATCGCGAAGATCATGGAACTCGTCAATGCAACCCGCAAGACGATCGATTCGGGGCCGGGTGGCGGCGATGCGGCGGTTCGCGAGGCGACCGAGGCCATCGCCATCGCGCTGAGCCTCTTCGCGCCGTACACGGCGGAGGAGATGTGGGAGCGTCTTGGCTACGAGCCGACCGTCGCGCTCGCGGGTTGGCGCAAGCCCGACCCGACACTCCTCGTCGAGGACTCGGTGACCGCGATCATCCAGGTGGATGGCAAGGTGCGCGATCGGGTGACGGTATCGCCCAAGATCGGTTCGGACGAACTCGAGAAGCTCGCCCGCGCATCCGCATCGGTGGCGCGCGCTGTCGGCGATCGGACAATCGCGAACGTGATCGTCCGCGCGCCACGGCTCGTGAACATCGCCACGAAGGGCTGAGTTCTCAGCGGGCCGCTCCTGTGGCCCATGCGCTGATTCGTTTCGTCAACGGCGCGCAGATTTGTTATCGGCGCGGAGGTTCTAACCACCGCGCCGATGACAAACCTCCGCGCGCTCACCCGACGCCCTCCGAACGCGAGGTGCTCGTGCGCCTCGTGAACATCGCCACGAAGGGCTGAGTTTCTCCACAGTTCGAGGTGAGTTGATTCGGGGCTCGCGAAGGTGGCCGTAGCGTGCGTGCGTGGAGACCCGCGCGAACACGGCCCGGCTACGGGTGAGCCTCGGCGGCGGTCTCGTGCTTGTCGTCGTCGCGCTCGTCGCGGCGATACTCGTCGTCGCGCTCGCGCCGCGCGGTGAGACCACAACGATCGCGCCGACCGCCGAAACCGAATTCGTCGCTGAGGTATCGCGGGCAACGCTGTTCGTGCACATCATGGGCGAGGTCGAACGACCCGGCCTCTACGAACTGCAGGAGGGCGACCGTGCGGTCGACGCTGTCGCTGCTGCGGGAGGCTACACGGCGGAGGCTGACCGCACCCAGCTGAACCTCGCCCGATTCCTCAGCGACGGCGAGCAGATCATCATCCCGCGGGAGGGCGAGGTCGCTGCGCCGGGGTCGGGCGCCGTGCCGGGAAAGATCAACATCAACAGCGCAGACTCCGCGGCCCTCCAGACACTGCCCGGTGTCGGCCCGGCGCTAGCCGAGAGGATCATCGCCTGGCGGGCGGCCAACGGGCGATTCGTGAGCGTGGATGACCTGCTCAATGTGACCGGAATCGGCGCGAAGACGCTTGCGGGGTTTCGGGACAGTGTGACGGTGTGATCGACCTCCGCGCCATAGTGCCCGCCTGTGTGGCGTGGGCTGTCACCGTCGCGCTGCTTCCGGTACCAGCCGCACTTGGCGGTGTCGCGATCGGATGCTGGGCAGTTGCTGTCGCTCTCGCAGTCGTAGCGCTTGGTGCACGACGAGCATCCGCCATCACTGGTGCCGTGAGTTTCGTCGCCATTGCCCTTGTCATGACCTCCGCCGCGGTGCAGGCCGACATCCGTCGTCCGGCCGCGCTCGATGACACGGTGCGGCCGGGAGCCGTTGGCGAGTTCACGGTGGTCGCGACGCAGACGGCGATTCCGGATGCCCGTTACTTCAGGGCAACGCTCGTCGGTGTCGAAGGGCTCGCATTCTCGGTGCCGGTGCGTGTCTTCGACGCAGCTCCGGACATCCGCGCCGGTATCGGCACGACGCTGTCGGTGCAGGGTCGGTTGGTTCCGACTGACCACGGCGATGAGGTGTCGTACCTGCTGTTCGCCGTCGCACCCGCCGAGCTGGTGGCCGAACTGCCGTGGCAACTCGCGTGGGCTGAGACCATGCGAGCGACCTTCTCCGGCGCGACGGAGCTGCTGCCCGGCGACGGCGGCCAGCTATTGCCCGGGCTCGCGATCGGCGACACCTCCCGGGTGAATGACACGCTGGATTCAGCAATGAAATCGAGTTCGCTCAGCCATCTGACTGCGGTCTCGGGAGCGAACTGCGCCGTCGTGATCGGCCTCATCATGATCGGCGGCCGCGCGATCGGGCTCCGCCGTGGGGTGCGCATCGCCGCGTCCCTCATCGTGCTCGCCGGATTCGTCGTGCTCGTGACACCGGATCCGAGCGTGCTTCGGGCGGCGCTCATGGCGGCGATCGTGCTCGCCGCTCTTTCCTCGGGGCGACCGCTGCGCGGCTTGCCGGTGCTCGCCTGCGCCATCATCCTGCTCCTCGTGTTCGATCCCTGGCTCGGACGCAGCTACGCATTCGTGCTCTCGGTGCTCGCCACGGGCGGGATCCTGCTGCTCGCCGGTCCGATTGCGCGGCTCCTCATGCGATGGCTGCCGGTGTGGGCCGCCGCCGTCATCTCGGTGCCCCTCGCGGCTCAGCTTGCCTGCCAGCCCGTGCTCGTGCTTCTCGACGCTTCCCTCCCGCTGTACGGGGTGATCGCCAACGTGCTCGCGGCGCCAGCCGCACCACTCGCGACGGTGATCGGCCTCGTGGCGTGCGTGCTGCTGCCACTGGTGCCGCCTCTCGGGCAGCTCGCGGCCTGGCTCGCCTGGCTGCCGTCGGCGTGGATCGCCGCCGTCGCGCACTTCTTCACCGGCCTGCCGCTGGCGCGCCTGCCCTGGCCAGAGGGCGCGGGAGGGGCGGTGCTCCTCGCGGTGATCACGGTATTGGCGACGGCTCTTGTGTTGGTGCCGCTCGGCCGGACGGGGCGGAGTGCTCTCGCTCTCGCACTCGCGTGCGTGCTCGTCGTTTCTGCTGTCGTCGCCGTGGCCGCGCGGATAACCGAACGCCTCAATCGACCGGGGGATTGGCAGTACGCGGTGTGCGATGTCGGCCAGGGCGACGCGGTGCTGGTGCGCAGCGCGGGCAGGATTGCCCTCGTGGACACCGGGCAGGCGCCTGTCCTCCTCTCGCGATGCCTTGACTCCCTCGGAATCGGGCACATCGACCTCCTTGTGCTCAGCCACTTCGACCTCGACCACGTGGGGGGAATCACTGCCATTCTCGGTCGGGTCGACCAGGTGATTGTCGGACCGAGCGCCGGCGAGGCAGACGATGCCATCGTGCGCGAACTGGTGGATGCCGGTGCCCGCGTTCAGCAGGTCAGCCAGGGCGCCACCGGCATTCTGGGCGAACTGCGCTGGCGGGTACTGTGGCCACCGACCAAGTTCCCCGGAATCGAACCCGGCAACAACACGAGCCTCGCCATGACCTTCCATGCTGAGCCGAACTGCGAGCGAACCTGCGCCAGTTCACTGTTCCTCGGCGACCTCGGAGCCGATGCGCAGAGCCGGATGCTCGCGCTGAATCCCGCACTCGGTCGCGTTGATGTCATCAAGGTCGGCCACCACGGGTCCAGGGACCAGGACGCGCGGGTCTATGAGCGCGCCGCCGCAATGGTCGCCCTCATCGGTGTTGGTGAGAACACCTACGGGCATCCGCACCCCGACATCCTCTTGGTTCTCAGCTCCACGGGGGCGACCATCGGTCGAACCGACCTCGATGGCCTCGTGCTTGTTTCACCGGGGGATGATGCTCGTTCCCTCCTGCTCTGGAGGCAGCATCCCGACGTCGCCGGTGGCGGTTAGGCTGGTGCGCGGAAAGGGGAGTTCAGTGCCTGCGAAACCCACGGTGAAGGCCAAGGTCGCTATTCCCCAACTCGACTGGCGGGCGATTCGCCCCGCACCCGTTGTGCTCGTTTCCGGCACCGAGGACTTTCTCGGCGAGCGTGCGATCACCCGACTGCGCGCGCTGCTGCGCGAAGAGGATCCTAATCTCGAAGTCAGTGACATCGAGGCGGATGCGTACGCTCCCGGCCAACTCATCACCCTGGCCAGCCCGTCGCTTTTCGCTGAACCGCGACTCATCAGGGTCACGAAAGTGGAGAAGTGCACGGACGCCTTCATTGACGAGGTTCTGGCATACCTGCAGTCACCAGCTGAGGACACCTACCTCGTGCTGCGGCACGGCGGTGGAGTGCGGGGCAAGAAACTGCTCGACGCCCTGCGGGGCGGTCTCGGCGGCGGAATCGAGATTGTCTGCGCAGAGTTGAAACGGGATTCCGACCGGCTCGAGTTCGCGGCGGCGGAGTTCGCCGAGCGCCAGCGGCGGGTGACTCCGAGCGCGCTGCGCGACCTTGTCTCCGCCTTTGCGGATGATCTCGCGGAACTCGCGGCCGCATGCCAGCAGTTGCTCGCTGATGAGAGCGAGGAGATCACCGAGGTCACGGTGGAGAAGTACTACTCCGGCCGGGTTGAGACCAATGCCTTCAAGGTCGCGGACGCCGCGATCGCTGGCAGGCACGGTGAGGCGCTCGTCCTGCTGAGGCACGCCCTGGCATCCGGCGCCGATCCCGTTCCCATCGTTGCCGCTTTCGCGTCCAAGCTGCGCACCATGGCCAGTGTAGGCGGAACGCGGGGAAGCTCGGGCCAGCTCGCCCAGCAGCTGGGGCTCGCCCCGTGGCAGGTTGATCGCGCGCGCCGCGACCTTCAGGGTTGGGACGACGATGGCCTCGGGCGAACCATCCAGCTGCTGGCCGAGACGGATGCGCAGGTGAAGGGCGGCGGTCGTGACCCGGTGTTCGCGGTGGAGCGGATGATCGCAGTCGTGAGCGATCGCGGGCGGGGCACTGGACTGACCCCTGGAGTGCGGAAGAGGGCCCTCCCCTGAGGCGGAGGCCCTTCCGATTAAGGCTGGTTCGGGCTAGAGCCCGTTGACCTGGCTGGCGATGGCCGACTTGCGGTTTGCTGCCTGGTTCTTGTGGATGACGCCCTTGCTGGCGG
Organism: uncultured Actinomycetota bacterium; assembly: GCA_963848065.1. Classification (GTDB taxonomy): domain Bacteria; phylum Actinomycetota; class Actinomycetes; order Actinomycetales; family Microbacteriaceae; genus CAWKBZ01. Next base: position 1,796,583 of record CAWKBZ010000002.1, read on the forward strand.
CCTTGTCAAGCTTCTTCGACGCGACGACGAGCGCGGCTGCGGCCTTCTTCTTGTCGCCGCCGGCGACGGCCTCGCGCGTGGCGCGGATGGCGGTCTTCAGCTCGCTCTTGACGGCCTTGTTGCGCTCTTGCGCCTTCTTGTTGGTGCCAATTCGCTTGATCTGCGATTTGATGTTCGCCACGTAGGTAACCTTCTCTTTGATCTTCAGTGTCTGGGGCAGCCGAGGATGGGAATCAGATGTACGAATCCCGGCCGCGAATCGCGCTGTGGGTCCGTCGGGACCTGCGCTCCAAGCCAACAGGAAACACTACCAGCGCGCTGGAGCTAAGGCAATTGCGAAGCAATTGCGCGACGCCAGCGCCGAGCGAGCTTGCGAGCGAGGGCTTTTCCGCTGGAGCTAAGGCAATTGCGAAGCAATTGCGCGACGCCAGCGCCGAGCGAGCTTGCGAGCGAGGGCTTTTCCGCTGGAGCTAAGGCAATTGCGAAGCAATTGCGCGACGCCAGCGCCGAGCGAGCTTGCGAGCGAGGGCTTTTCCGCTGGAGCTAAGGCAATTGCACCACCTCCCCCTCCATCCGCTACCTTAAGACTTCATGGCCCCCCGTCGAATTGTCATCGCCGGGGCGGGCGGATTCCTGGGCCGCTATTTGGCCCGCCGGTTTGCCGAGGATGGTGACACGGTCCTCACGATCGGTCGTTCCGGTGCCGATGCGACCTGGGGCGACACCGGGGCGCTCACCGCGGTGATCGACGGTGCGCAGGTACTCATCAACCTCGCGGGCAGAAGCGTCAACTGTCGCTACAACGAGCGCAATCGGGCGGTGATCTTCAGCTCCCGCCTGCTCACAACAGGGGAACTGGGTCGCGCGGTCGAGTCTGCGAAGCATCCACCGCCAGTGTGGTTCAACGCGAGCACCGCGACAATCTACCGTCATGCGGACAACGGGCCCATGACCGACGAGGACGGTCAGATCGGGTCGGGCTTCTCGGTCAACGTCGCCACCGCGTGGGAACGTGAGTTCTTCGCGCACGAGCGTGAGGGTGTGCGACAGGTCGCGCTTCGCATGGCGGTTGTGCTCGGTCCGGGGTCGGCGCTCACACCCCTGCTCGCCCTCGCCCGGATCGGTTTGGGTGGCCCGCAGGTCGGTGGGCATTCCAGACGGGGCAGCCAGAGGTTCAGCTGGATCCATCGCGAAGACCTGTACCGCGCCATCCGTTTCATCGAGGACCGCGGTGAGGTCTCCGGGCCGGTCAATGTCGCAGCGCCCACACCGGTGACCAATGCGGAACTGATGGCCACGATTCGACGGATCCTGGGGGTGCGGTTCTCCTTTCCGACGCGTCGATGGATGCTTGAGATCGGAGCGCTCGTGCTTCGCACCGAGACGGAGTTGCTGTTGAAGAGCCGCTGGGTTCTGCCGTCACGCCTCCAGCGTGAAGGGTTCGTCTTCGAACATCCACTGATCGAGGGAGCACTGCGGGAGATTACCGGCCGGGTGCCGGAGGGCGACCCGCCGTCCGATTCGGGGGTTAGCCCGATACCGGGCGAAGCGGCGCGAATCTAGCCTTGCATCATGACCACTACACAGACTTCAGCACCCACCACCATGACCGCCATGCCGACTGCCGCTGAGAGCGGGGGCAAGACCCTCAGCCTTGTCAGTTTCATCGGCTCGATCGCGGCAATCGCGCTCGGCCAGACCTTCATCCTTTCGATTGTCGCCATCGTGCTCGGTTTCGTCGCACGGCGTCAGGAGCCCGAGGGACAGACCTTCGCGCTCTGGGGCATCATCATCGGCTTTGTCGGACTCTTCGGCTGGCTGCTGTTCATCCCTATCGCCCTCGCGTTCGTCGGCCCCTGGTTCTTCCTCGGCGCCCTGTAACCCCTCACCGCGCTGAACCCCGCGCAACACCCTCGTCGCGCCCGCGCTTTCGGAAACTCAGGAAAGCGCGGGCGTTTGCGTGCGCGAACGCAGGGTTTTCGGCCCGGGAGTGGTCTCGTCTCCTGAGTTTCCGAAAGGGACCGGGTGATTGCCGGGGGCGCCGTGACCTGCCACGATCGGGGGATGACCGAGAACAAGACCCAGCCGACTGCCGCAAGCGTCGATGAGTTCATCGCGAGCGTGCCGGATGACCGGCGGCGCGCGGAGGCGGAAACGCTCAGGGAGCTCATGGAGCGCGTCTGCGGCGAACCGGCCACGATGTGGGGTCCCACCATGATCGGGTTCGGCACCTACCGCTACAAGTCCGCAAGTGGTCGCGAGGGCGACTGGTTCGTCGTCGGTTTCTCACCGCGCAAGCCGGCGATCTCGCTCTACGGGCTGTGGAGTGAGTACGCGCCAGAGAGGTACCCGCTGCTTGATGACCTGGGTCCGCACACCACGGGCAAGGGCTGCCTCTACGTGAAGCGGCTCGCTGATATCGACATGTCCGTGCTCGAGCGGATGGTGGCCGCCGTGGTTGAGCGGGGAACCCCGGAGTGATCGGCTGCCCCTGTCGGATGGGGCGAAACGGGGGGTGCGAATCGTACGGTGCCGCGCCGTGGGAGAATTGGGCGAAACTGCCCTCTTCATCTTTGCGAAGGAACGCGTGAGCCCCAGAGCACTCAAGGCCCTCGAGCCCGCGTCGACCGACCCCACCTCGATCCGCAACTTCTGCATCATCGCGCATATCGACCACGGCAAGTCGACGCTCGCCGACCGCATGCTGCAGATCACGGGCGTCGTTGACGACCGGATGATGCGCGCCCAGTATCTCGACCGCATGGATATCGAACGTGAGCGCGGCATCACCATCAAGAGCCAGGCGGTGCGGATGCCGTGGGTCTCGACAAGCTCGACCACCGGCACGGATGAAATGTTCGCGCTCAACATGATCGACACCCCCGGCCACGTCGACTTCACCTACGAGGTCTCCCGCAGCCTCGCCGCATGCGAGGGCGCAATCCTGCTGGTGGATGCCGCCCAGGGCATCGAAGCACAGACCCTGGCCAACCTGTACCTGGCCCTCGAGAATGATCTCGTCGTCATCCCCGTGCTCAACAAGATCGACCTGCCCGCGGCGGAACCGGACAAGTACGCACGGGAGCTCGCGAGCCTCATCGGCGGCTCGCCGGACGACGTGCTGCGAGTCAGCGGCAAGACGGGTGTTGGTGTCGAGCAACTGCTCGACCGCGTGATCGAGCGCATTCCTGCGCCAGTGGGCGACGCGAATGCTCCCGCGCGGGCAATGATCTTCGACTCGGTCTACGACAGCTACCGCGGCGTCATCACCTACGTGCGGATGATCGACGGCAAGCTGAACCCCCGTGAGCGCATCCAGATGATGTCGACGCGGGCTGCGCACGAGATCCTCGAGATCGGCGTGAGTTCTCCCGAACCGACGGAGTCCAAGGGCCTCGGTGTCGGAGAGGTTGGGTACCTCATCACGGGGGTGAAGGATGTGCGCCAGAGCAAGGTCGGCGACACGGTCACCACGGCGTCAAAGCCTGCGACGAAGGCGCTGCCCGGCTACACCGAGCCGAAGCCCATGGTGTTCTCCGGCCTGTACCCGATCGATGGCAGCGACTATCCCGACCTTCGCGATGCTCTCGACAAGCTCAAGCTGTCGGATGCCGCACTCGTGTACGAGCCCGAGACTTCTGTCGCGCTCGGGTTCGGCTTCCGCTGCGGGTTCCTCGGCCTCCTGCACCTCGAGATCGTCACGGAGCGGCTCGACCGCGAATTCGGGCTGGACCTCATCACGACCGCCCCGTCTGTCATCTACAACGTCACCACTGATGACAAGAAGACCGTTCGCGTCACCAACCCGAGCGAGTTTCCCGGCGGCAAGATCGCGAGCGTCCACGAGCCGATGGTGAAGGCGGCGATCCTTGCCCCGAAGGACTATGTCGGCGTCATCATGGAGCTGTGCCAGGGCCGCCGTGGCTCCCTGCTCGGCATGGAGTACCTCGGCGAAGACAGGGTCGAGATCCGTTACGAAATGCCGCTCGGCGAGATCGTCTTCGACTTCTTCGACCAGCTCAAGAGCAAAACCGCGGGGTACGCCTCGCTCGACTACGAGCCGATCGGCGAGCAGGAGGCGGACCTCGTGAAGGTCGACATCCTGCTCCAGGGCGAGCAGGTGGATGCCTTCAGCGCGATCGTGCACAGGGACAAGGCGTACGCCTATGGCGTGCTCATGACCGGGCGACTGCGTGAACTTATTCCACGCCAGCAGTTCGAGGTTCCCATCCAGGCAGCGATCGGGGCCCGAATCATCGCACGAGAAAGTATCAGGGCTATGCGGAAGGATGTGCTTGCGAAGTGTTACGGCGGCGACATCACCCGCAAGCGCAAGCTGCTGGAGAAGCAGAAGGAGGGAAAGAAGCGCATGAAGATGGTTGGCCGCGTCGAAGTTCCCCAGGAAGCTTTCATCGCCGCACTCTCGGGGGATACGGAGAAGAAGGACAAGAAGTAGAAAATGTCCAGATTGCCGTTGTGGGAGCAACCGGTCAGCTACGCCGCAGTCGGTGCAACGCAGGCCCCTGACCTGCTGCAGTACCCGCCCGTTGGGTACCGCCCGATGGAGCGCCGCGTGCGCATCGGGCACGGGGTGGCGCGCTGGGAGCACGCCTGGACTTCCGCGCTCAGCTGGGGCATCCAGCGCAACAGCGGTATGCAGGTGGTGCTGCACGAGGCGCCGAAGGAGGTCACGGAACTGACTTACACTCCCGTGGGCTTCGACGAGGATGGCGAGCCGGTGCGTCCGTCGACGGTGGATGACGACGGCGAGGCGCTGTTCGGACCGGACGGAAGCCCGTTCCTGCGGCCGGGCGACACCGCGACCCTCGTGATCCCGTTCGGCCCGATCCCGTTCAAGGCGCCCGTTCGGGTCGTGTATGTCGTTGACGAGCCGAACAGGAAGGGCTTCGCCTACGGAACCCTGCCAGGGCATCCGGAGAGTGGCGAGGAGGCCTGGTTCATCGAACAGACGGAGGACGGTTCCGTGTGGATGACCATCCGTTCGCTGTCCAGACCCGCGACACCGGCCTGGTGGGCCGTCTATCCCGCGTTGCGGCTCGTCCAGGAGTTCTACACGCGGCGTTACGAACGTTCCCTCTCCGGACCCATTCCGGCGTAGTGGGCCACGCCGTGGCGGCGGCTCTGGGAGAATGGCCGAGCCATGCCCAGTGCCCCGCTCGCCGATCCCGCACCCGCGGACGGGCTGCTGCCAGCGTCGGTCATGGTTGGCGCGGCCTCACGAAACTTCGGTGTGTATGTTCACGTACCGTTCTGCCGGGTGCGCTGCGGATATTGCGACTTCAACACGTACACCTCGGATGAACTGCGCGGCACACGCCGCAGCGATTACGCCGGGCAGGCGATGGATGAGGTGGCCCGGGCCGAGCGTGTGCTCGCTTCCGCGGGCCTGCCGACCCGACGGGTTTCTACGGTGTTCTTCGGCGGCGGAACGCCGACCCTTCTCCCGGCGGCCGACCTCGCATCCATTCTCGGAACCATCGTCGACACGTGGGGGCTGCAGCCAGACGCCGAATTGACCACGGAGGCAAATCCCGACTCGGTCGACCTCGACTACCTCGTCATGCTCAGGGAGGCGGGCTTCACGCGCGTCTCGTTCGGCATGCAGTCGGCCGTTCCCTCCGTGCTTGCGACGCTCGACCGCACGCACGATCCGTCGAGGATCCCCGTCGTTGTGGAGTGGGCGCGGGAGGCGGGGCTGCAGGTCAGTCTTGACCTCATCTACGGAACTCCGGGGGAGACCCTCGAGAACTGGAGTGCCTCGCTCACCCAGGCCATCGAGCAGGCACCCGACCACATCTCCGCGTACGCGCTCATCGTCGAGCAGGGGACGAAGCTCGCGAGGCAGATCCGGAGCGGTGACGTCGTCGCTCCTGATGACGACATGCAGGCCGACATGTATGAATTGGCGGATGCCCGGCTCGCCGACGCCGGCTACGCCTGGTACGAGGTGAGCAACTGGGCACGAATGCCGGTGGTCGAGCCCGTCGAGACCCGCTCACGCCACAACCTCGCCTACTGGCAGGGTCACGACTGGTGGGGTATTGGGCCGGGCGCCCACAGTCATGTCGGCGGCGTGCGCTGGTGGAATGTCAAACATCCCGCTGCCTACGCCGAACGCATCTCCGCAGGGGTGTCGCCCGCGCAGGGCAGGGAGAGCCTCGATGAGGAGACGCGGCGGGTCGAGCGGGTGCTGCTTCGCACCCGCACTCGCGACGGCCTGCCCATCGATGAGCTGCATAAGCCCGGCCGAATTGCGGTGGCTGCTCTCATCGCGGACGGGCTCGTCGATGCCGCAGCGGCCATCACAGGATCAGTGCAACTGACCCTGCGTGGCCGACTCCTCGCCGATGCTGTTGTGCGTCGGCTGCTGGCCGAATGAGTTCTACTGCACGAAGGTGATCGCGAGCGGATACTTGTACGGCTGGCCGTTGTTCGCCGCAATGGCCGCCATGATGCTGAAGATGATGATCACGATGGCAACGGCGAAGATGACCAGGAATCCGATCAGGATGAAGATTGTGACGAATCCGACGGCCATCGCGATGAGCATCGTGAGTTGGAAATTGAGCGCGGTCGCACTGTGGAGGCGCACGAACGGTCCTCGATCCTTGAGCACGAGATACACGATGAGGGCGGGCAGGAATCCGAAGAAGATACCGCCGATGTGGGTGAGTGTCGCCCACAGCTTCTCGTCGGCGGGACTGAGCGGTGCAGCAGCCTGATAAGGGTTCTGCGGTGGGGGCGCGTTAGTGGACATGTGTCCATTAAAGCAAGAAGGCCGGGAAAACCCGGCCTTCTAAGGAAATGCTTGCCTGATTACTTGATCAGGCGGATGGCGAACGGGTAGCGGTACGAGTTGCCGTCCTTCGCCTTCGTGAAGCCCATGATGGAGAAGATCACTCCGGCGATCCAGACGACCCAGACGAGCAGGCCGATCACGCCACCGATACCGAAGGTGACCGCGCCGATGACGATGGCGAGGATGTTGATCGCGACATACGCGATGAACAGAGTGATCTGGAAGTTGAGGGCTTCCTTGCCCTCGGTGTTGGTGTGTGCTCCACGATCCTTGAAAATGAGCCAGATGATGAGCGCGGGCAGGATGCCCAGGATGCCGCCGAGGTGCGCGAACGATGCCCACTGGTTGTCTTCGGCGGGGGTGAGCGGCGCCGCAGGAGCGGCGGCGGGTGCGGATTCAGTCATTTGTGTTGCCTTTCAGTGAGCGAGGTAGGTCCCCGGGTTTGGCTGTCAACGAACACGGGCGTACTTCTTTGCGACCGCAAAGGTCGTTTCAGCACACCCACACGGTAGCGCCAACCGCTCTCAGGTTGCAACGGGCTTTCCGTGGTATGGGTCAGTTACAATTGGCAATCTCGTTCCGCGAGTGCCAACAGAATGGGAGGGCGGGGGCAGATGGTCTCTGAGCGCAGTCTCGATGTTCTCCGCGTCATCGTGCAGGACTATGTGGCATCGCGGGAGCCGGTCGGGTCGAAGTCCATTGTCGACCGCTACTCGTTCGGTGTTTCGGCCGCCACGATCCGAAATGACATGGCTCAGCTTGAGGACGAGGAGCTGATAACGGCGCCGCACACCTCCTCCGGGCGTGTGCCGACGGACAAGGGCTACCGGGTGTTCGTCGATCAACTGGCCGACCTTCGCCCGCTCACTTCGGCCCAGCGCCAGGCCATCGAGGCGTTCCTCGGGCAATCGGTGGATCTCGACGATGTTCTCGCCCGAACGGTGCGGCTTCTCTCGCAACTCACCCACCAGGTCGCCCTCGTGCAGTACCCGACACTCACCCGCTCGCGGGTGCGTCACATCGAATTGGTGCCGCTCACGACAACCCGTCTCATGATTGTTTTCATCACAGACAGCGGCCGGGTCGAGCAGCGGATCACGGATGTCGCGAAACCGATCGATGAGGCATTCGTGGCCGACTTGCGTGGCAGGCTGAATGCTCTGCTCGGCGGCCTCGGCCTGGCCGACGCCACACAGAAGCTGTCGCGCTATTCCGAGCAGTTTCCGCAGGAGCACCGCGGCTTCGTCGACCAGATCTCTGCCACGCTGACCGAGCAGGTCGCAGCGAATCGGCAGGACAAGCTCGTCATGGCGGGCACCGCGAACCTTGTGCGAACGGAAGAGGATTTCTCCGGCAGTATCTTCCCCGTGCTCGAGGCAATCGAGGAGCAGGTCACGCTGCTGCGACTGTTCGGCGAAATGGCAGCAGACCAGCATGGAGTATCTGCGAGCATTGGAAGAGAGAATGCAGACTTCGGTCTCGATGAGACCTCGGTAGTGACCAGCGGGTACACGTCATCCGGCGGTGGACTGGCGCGCCTCGGCGTGCTGGGGCCGATCCGGATGGATTACTCGAACAATATGGCAGCGGTGCGGGCAGTCGCCCGGTATCTCACGCGGCTGCTCGGTGAGGAATAAGTGGCAGACCATTACGAAGTTCTCGGTGTCGATCGCAATGCGACGCCGGAGGAGATCAAGAAGGCGTACCGGAGGCTTGCGCGCGAGTTGCATCCGGACGTGAATCCGAGCGCGGATGCTTCCAACCAGTTCAAGCTCGTCACCCACGCCTACGACGTGCTGAGCGATGCCGAGCAGCGCGAGCGCTATGACCTCGGTCCGCAGGGGGCGTTCGCGGGGCAGGGCTTCGGCGGCTTCGGCGACATCTTCGAGACCTTCTTCGGTGCGGCAGGTGGGGGCGGTGGCGGTCCTACCGGGCGCGGCCCGCGGTCACGCCGCGAGCGCGGCCAGGACGCACTGGTCCGGGTGGAACTGGAGCTGGACGACGTCGTGTTCGGCACGAAGCGCAAACTCGAGGTCAACACGGCTGTGCTCTGCGACACCTGCGGCGGCACGTGCTGTGCGCCGGGTACCGCGCCGGTCACGTGCGACATCTGCGGCGGATCGGGTTCGATCCAGCGCTCGGTGCGCAGCCTCCTGGGCAACGTCATGACGTCGAGCCCCTGCGGCACCTGCCGTGGGTTCGGCACTGTCATCGCGAGCCCGTGCGCAACCTGCCAGGGGCAGGGCCGCGTGCGCGCGACGAGAACGATCCCGGTCGACATCCCTGCGGGTGTGGAGACAGGGCTCCGACTTCAGCTGCCGGCACAGGGTGAGGTCGGACCCGCAGGCGGACCGCAGGGTGACCTCTACATCGAGATCAAGGTGAAGCACCACGACACCTTCAGCCGCAACGGCGACGACCTCCTCGCGACCCTCGAAGTGCAGATGACGGACGCGATTTTGGGAACGAAGGCGAAGATCAAGACCTTCGATGGCGACATCGTCGTCGATGTGAAGCCGGGCATCCAGAGCGCCGAAATGATCACCGTGAAGGAGAAGGGCGTCGGTCACCTGCGCGGAACCGGCCGGGGCGATCTCAAGATCGGCGTGCAGGTTGTAACGCCCGCTCGCCTGAGCCCCAGGGAACACGAGCTCATCACCGAGCTGGCGAAGGTGCGCAAACCGGTTGCGCCGAAGCTGTCGTCATTCCAGCAGGGGCTCTTCGCGAAACTGCGTGACCGCTTCCTCAACATCTGACGCATGGCGCACCTCTACCTCAATGAGGCACTCGCCGAAGCCGAGGTCGGGGGGATCGTCGAACTGGTGGGCGTTGAGTCACACCACGCCGTGACAGTGAGTCGGGTGCGCGTGGGGGAGACGCTCGCCATCGGCAACGGAACCGGTCTGCTTGTCACGGGTGTCGTGCGGGAGGCGGATGCTGCGCGCCTTCTCCTGGAGGCATCCACCGTTCGGTCGGTCGAGCGCGTCGTGCCGGCGATCCGGCTCGTGCAGGCGCTGGCGAAGGGCGACCGCGACGAACTGGCCATCCAGGCGGCCACCGAACTCGGCGTCGACTCGGTAACACCCTGGGCATCCGCGCGCAGCATCGTGCGCTGGGAAGGTGCCAGGGCCGACAAGGGCAGGGAGCGCTGGGCAGCGATCGTGCGGGAGGCAGCGAAGCAGTCCATGCGGGCGTGGGTGCCGGAGGTGTCGGGGGTGGTCACGACGAAGAAGTTGGCGGCGCTCGCCGCAACCACGCGGATGCTCGTGCTCGATCCTCTTGCCGAACTGCCGCTGACCTCGGCACAGGCGGATGAGGGGGACATCGTTCTTGTAGTCGGGCCGGAGGGTGGCATTTCGCCAGGCGAACTCCATGCCCTCCTCGCGGCGGGTGCTACCGCGGTGCGACTCGGCGACACCGTGCTGCGCACCTCGACCGCGGGTCCCGCTGCAATCGCTGTGCTCAACGCGAAACTGGGACGCTGGTAGAGCAACCGCCATATGCTGGAGTCATGTCAGCGAGTGAGCCATCCATCTTCACGAGGATCGTCGCGCGCGAAATTCCGGCCAACATCGTGTTCGAGAATGACAGTGTCATCGCGTTCCATGACATCAAACCGCAGGCACCGCTTCACCTTCTTGTCGTGCCCAAGACCGATGAGTACTCCAACGTCGTTGAGCTCGCCGCAGGAAATCCCACACTGCTCGCCGAACTCGTGGCGACCGGCAGTCGGCTCGCCGCGGAACATTCGGACGGAGACTTCCGCTTGATCTTCAACACGGGACCCAGTGCGGGGCAAACCGTTTTCCATGTTCACGCGCACGTACTCGCCGGTGCGCTGGAGGAAGGCACACTTGGCCAGTAGCGACAGCTCACCCGCGGAGGGCGCGGAGCAGACGCAGGTCGGCCTGACGGTTGACGGGGTCGCAATGGTACGGCTGCTCGGCCCCCAGGACCGGCTGCTGACCACGATCGAGCGCCAGTTTCCGCTCGTTCAGGTGCTCGTGAGAAGCAATGAGATCACCCTGACGGGAGACCCTGGCCAGGTGGAGGCCGCCAGGCGGCTGGTGGAGGAGTTGGTGCAATTGGTGCGGAACGGTGCCGACCTCGGCGCGACCGACGTCACGGAATCGGCGCGGATCCTGGATGCGAATGCCGGAAGTCCGGCTGAGTTGCTCAGCCAGGCCATCCTCACGAGTCGCGGCAGGAGCATCCGCCCGAAGACGCTCGGCCAGAAGGACTACGTGGATGCTGTCGACCAGCACACGATCGTCTTCGGTATCGGACCGGCAGGAACGGGCAAAACCTATCTCGCCATGGCCAAGGCGGTGCAGGCGCTCCAGCGCAAGGAAGTCGAGCGCATCATCCTGACTCGGCCCGCCGTGGAGGCGGGCGAACGGCTCGGGTTCCTGCCCGGTACGCTCACCGACAAGATCGACCCCTACCTGCGCCCGCTGTACGACGCGCTCAACGAGATGATGGACCCAGAACTCGTGCCCAAACTGCTCGCGGCGGGAACGGTCGAGGTTGCACCACTCGCCTACATGCGGGGACGAACCCTCAACAATTCGTTCATCGTGCTTGACGAGGCGCAGAACACCACCCCAGAGCAGATGAAGATGTTCCTCACCCGTCTCGGGTTCGGCTCGAAGATGGTTGTCACCGGAGACATCACTCAAGTCGACCTGCCGGCGGGGGCCAGCGGCCTGCAGTTGGTCACGCGCGTTCTGAACGAGGTCGACGACATCCACTTCGCCCGCCTGACGAGCGCGGATGTTGTGCGCCACAGCCTCGTCGGACAGATCGTGGATGCGTACACGAAGTACGACGCGGAACGCCAGGCCGCGCGGTACGAGCGCGAGAACCAGCGCGACAACCCTGGCGCGAATCGCGCCGAGCGGCGGGGCCACCCTCCGCAGGACTTCCAGCGGCCGAGCCGCCCGGATCGCCGGTGGGGTCGCTAGAGATGTCGATAGAACTCAACAACGAGTCGGGGGTTCCCGTCGAGGAGGCCGCCCTCCAGCGCCTCGTCACGCACGTGCTCGACCAGCTGCACGTGCATCCGGATGCCGAACTCGCCATCCTCCTGGTCGACGAGTCGGCGATGGAACAACTGCATGTGCAGTGGATGGATGAGCCCGGCCCCACCGATGTCCTGAGTTTCCCGATGGATGAACTGCGGCCCGGCACTGAGGATTCTCCGACCCCCGCGGGACTGCTCGGAGACATTGTGCTATGCCCACAGGTGGCTTCCGCGCAAGCGAAGACCGCAGGGCACAGCCTGCTCGAAGAGCTGCTCCTGCTCACAACACACGGCCTCCTTCACCTGCTCGGCTTCGACCACGCGGAGCCGGAGGACGAGAAGGAGATGTTCGGCCTCCAGCGCGACCTGCTGATCGGGTTCGCCCTGACCGAACGAAAACGGTAGCTCGATGACAATCGCTGTATTCACGATCGTTGCAATACTGCTCGTGGCATTCGGCGGTCTCCTCGCCGCATCAGAGGAAGCTCTGAAGATGCTGAGCCGCACCGACATGGCGGAGCTCGGAGCACGAAGCGGGCGCCCGACCCGGCGCGCGCTGAACGGCATCGCCGCTGACATCGGCGCGCACACGAACGCCGTGAGCTTCCTGCGCGTGCTCTCCGAGACGACGGCCGCTGTGCTCGTCTCGCTGGCCTTCGCCTACTCCTTTCGCGAGTGGTGGTTCGCCCTGCTGTTCAGCGCACTCATCATGACCGCCGCGACCTTCGTGCTCGTCGGGTCGAGCCCGCGCAGTGTCGGACAGGCGCATCCGCGCCGCATCCTGCGGTTCGCAGCGACGATCATCCGCACCATCAGGGTTATCCTCGGCCCGCTCGCGAGCGCGCTCGTCGCCTTCGGCAACTGGGTGACTCCCGGGCGGCCGAAGGGCGTCACCTTCTCCAGCGAGGAACAGCTGCTGAGCATGGTGGATGCCGCGACCGAACTTGATGTGCTCGAGGAGGAGGACAGGGAGCTCATCCATTCGATCTTCGAGTTCAACGACACAGTCATCCGGGAACTCATGGTGCCACGCACAGACATGGTGACGATCGAGTCGGAGGCTCACCTCGACACGGCGATGACGACCTTCCTGCGCACGGGGGTGTCCCGGGTTCCCGTGATCGGTGCAGACATCGATGAGGTCGTCGGGGTGCTCTACCTGCGGGACGTCGCGCGGCTGACCCACGAGCAAACGCTAGATTCCGCCTCGATGGCGGTGGCCGAGATCGTGCGGCCAGCGCTGTTCTTCCCCGAATCCAAGAAAGCGGATGATGCGCTGCGCCAGATGCAGCTCGAATCGAACCACCTCGCCATGGTCGTCGACGAATATGGCGGAATCGCGGGGCTCGTCACGATGGAAGACCTCATTGAGGAGCTTGTCGGGGACATCTCCGACGAGTACGACCGCGAGGTGGCCGAGTTCGAGGAACTCGAACCCGGCCGCTACCGCGTGAGTGCCCGAATGCCTGTCGATGAACTCGGCGACCTGTTCGGAATCGAACTCGAAGACGACGAAGTCGATTCTGTCGGTGGCCTCCTGACCAAGGCCCTCGGCCGCCTTCCGGTGGCCGGTTCCGTCGCCAACGCCTCCGGTCTTGTGCTCACTGCCGAGCGCACGGAGGGCCGCCGCAAGCGGGTGAGCACCGTGCTTGTGGAGCGGGACGAGGCGCTCATCAGCGCGCAGGCAGCATTCGACGACGACAGGGATGACCGAAATGGCGATTGAGAACGACTACCGTGCGGGTTTCGTGAGCTTCGTCGGACGACCCAACGTGGGCAAGTCCACGCTAATGAACGCGCTCGTCGGCGAGAAGGTCGCCATCACCTCATCCAAGCCCCAAACCACCCGTCGGGCGATTCGCGGGGTGGTGCATCTTGAGCACGGGCAGCTCATCATTGTCGACACCCCCGGTATGCACCGGCCGCGCACCCTGCTCGGCGAACGACTCAATAGCGTTGTGCAGGACACTCTCGCGGATGTCGACGTCGTCGGCTTCTGCGTGCCGGCGAACGAGAAGCTCGGACCAGGCGACCGCTACATCAGCGAACAGCTCGACAGCTTTCCGCGGGCGAAGAAGGTCGCGATCGTCACCAAGATCGACAGCACAAGCCGACCCGCCGTTGCGCAGCAGCTGCAGGCAGTGAGCGAGTTGCGCTCGTGGGATGCGATCGTTCCGATTTCGGCGACCGACGGCATCCAGCTCGACGTCCTGGCGAACCAGCTGCTCGAACTGATGCCCGTCTCGGAGGCGCTGTATCCACCGGACGCCGTCACCGACGAAGGACTCGAATCCCGTATCGCCGAGCTGATACGGGAGGCCGCACTCGAGGGCGTGCAGGACGAGTTGCCCCACTCGATCGCGGTGACGATCGATGACCTCGTCGAACGCGAGGACAAGGACCTGCTCGAGGTCTACGCCAACCTGTTCGTCGAACGGGACAGCCAGAAGGGCATCATCATCGGGCACAAGGGCGAACGGCTGCAGGATGTCGGAGCGAGGGCCCGCGCGCAGATTGAGCCCCTCGTCGGGCGGCAGGTCTTCCTCTCCCTGCGCGTGAAGGTCGCCAAGGAGTGGCAGCGCGACGCCAAGCAGCTGGGCCGCCTCGGCTTCTAGCCGGTGGTCGAGCTCGTCGAGACCTACATCGCAAGGATGATTTCGCTGCACCAGCGAAGCATTTGGCGTCTGTCGCCGCGGAGCATCGCCTAGCGTGTAGCTATGTTCCGACCGCTCAAGCCGCACCAGTACGCGGTCGACGTCGTGGTGACGCTCGCCTTCTTCGGGATAACCGTGCAGATCGCTCAGGATCTGGCCCAACTCATCCTCGCGTTCGGGATGTCATCGGCGCTTCTGCTGGGGCGAATGTCACCGCCCCTTGCCCTCGGTATCGCATGGTTGGTGGCGATCGGGCAGATGGCAGCTGGCATGGCACCCGGTTTCGCGAACCTCGCCATTCTCGCCGTTCTGTTCTCGACGGCAGCCCATGGCGACCGAATCGTCAAGTGGCTCGGTCTCATCTCCGTTGGAGTCGGCGCCCTTGTTGGCGCGATCTACCTGTCGTTCTCCGGCATTGCCTTCTTCTTCGGCCTGCGGTTCGACTTCACCAGTTTCGCGAATCTGGCAGCCGTGGTGCTTCAGTTCGCCTTCCTCCTCATTGCGATGCTCGTGCTGTTGGGGTTGCCGTGGACCGCCGGCCTGCTCGTGCGAACCCGTATCGTCGCGAGCGAGAGCAGGGCCGCCCAGCTTGCTGCCCAGTACGAGGTGGAGCGCGCCGAGCAGGAAGTCATTGTCGAACAGGAACGCAACCGCATCGCCCGTGACATGCACGACGTCGTCGCGCACTCGCTCGCTGTGGTGATCGCGCAGGCCGATGGCGCACGGTACCTCGGAAAAAACGATCCCGGCGCGGTCGATGACGCGCTCCAGGCGATCTCGACGACCGCACGCGCTGCGCTGGCCGATGTTCGGCTCCTTCTCGGGCAATTGCGCCACAACCAGCCGGAGGGTTCGCAGCCCACACTGGCGGATCTTGACCGGTTGTTCGAACAGTTCCGGACATCCGGTCTCCTCGTCACAGTGGAGACGACGGGCGAGCCGATGCCGCTCGGCAGTGGGCAGCAGCTCGCGGTGTTCCGCATAGTGCAGGAGGCGCTCACCAACGCTCTCCGCCACGGCGACAACGCAGAGCCCGCCGTCGTGCGCTTCGAATGGACCGCAGACACCGTGGAGATGACTGTCGTCAGCCGACTTCTGAGCTCGCCGGTGACCGGTGAGCTGAGGCTTGGCCACGGTCTGGCCGGGATGCGCGAACGTGCGGCGCTGGCGGGAGGCTCGCTGAGCACGGGCGTCAGCGGCGAGCACTTCAGCGTGAGCGCTTCGATTCCGGTGAGCGAGAAGGTGGTTAGGTCGTGAGCGCAGCAATCCGTGTTGGGCTCGTCGACGACCAGGCGCTCTTCAGGGCGGGCATCCGCATGCTTGTCTCCTCCCAACCCGACCTTGAGTTCGTCGGCGAGGCGGCCAATGGTGTCGAAGGAATCGCGATGGCGGAGGCGAGTCGGCCCGACGTCATCCTCATGGACATCCGCATGCCTGTCATGGACGGGATCGAGTCGACCCAGGCGATCCTCGCGGCCGCCGCGAAGCGCGACGACGCACCGCCTCGGATTATCGTGCTCACCACCTTCGACCTCGATGAGGCCGCCACACGCGCCATCCGCGGAGGGGCCAGCGGTTTCCTGCTGAAGGACGCCGAGCCCGAGTTCCTGCTGGCCGCAATCCGCACCGTCCACGCGGGCACGGCGGTGATTGCGGCCGCGGCGACGCGCGAGCTGTTCGAACACTTCGACTCGAACAACCGGACCACCCAGGCACCCGCAGCCTTCGCGGAGTTGACGTCGAGGGAGAGAGAGATCTTCCTGCTCGCCGCGAAGGGCCTGAGCAACTCGGAGATCGCATCGGGCGAGTACCTGAGTGAGGCCACGGTGAAGACGCACATCAGTCGCATCCTCGCCAAGCTGGGCCTCCGCGACCGCGTGCAGCTCGTCGTGTACGCGTTCGAGCACCGGCTCGTGGACTGACCGGCGAATCATCCTTCGGATGCAGGCGGAATGGCCGCTCGCATGATTCGTGACAGCCAACAGCTTCCTAGCGTTGGAGGCATGCAGAAACCACTCACAGACACCGGCCTTGTCGCCCGTGTCGCCAACGTCACCAAATCGTACGGAACGGGCGCCGGGATCGTCGCCGCACTCACCGATGTGTCAATCGGGCTGAGAGCGGGCGAGTTCACGGCCATCATGGGTGCGAGCGGCTCCGGCAAATCGACCCTCATGCACATCATGGCCGGGCTCGACACGGTGAGCTCCGGACGGGTATGGCTCGCCGACACCGAAATCAGCGGCATGGACGACGAACAGCTCACGATCCTGCGCAGACGCCGCGTCGGATTCGTCTTCCAGGCGTTCAACCTTGTGCCCACCCTCGACGTCGGGGGCAACATCATGCTGCCATTCGAACTCGACGGGAGGCGCACCACAGCAGACGAGAAGGAGTGGGTTGACGAACTCATCAGCTCGCTCGGGCTCGGCGACCGCATGCGGCACAGACCCCATGAACTCTCCGGTGGCCAGCAGCAGCGTGTCGCGATCGCCCGTGCACTCGCCACGCGCCCCGATCTGGTGTTCGCCGACGAACCGACCGGCAACCTCGACTCGAGAACGAGCCGCGAAGTGCTTGCGCTGCTCGCCGCCGCGCGCACCGAATACGGTCAGAGCATCGCAATGGTCACCCACGATCCGATAGCGGCGAGCTACGCCGACCGCATAATCCTCCTCGCCGACGGCCGGGTCGTGCGGGACCTGCCGGGCACAACGGCGGAAGAGATCAGCAGCCTCATGCTGGGAATGGAGCGTGCCTCGTGAGGGGGTTCAGCATCCGCGACCACGTATCCAGTGTGCTCGTTGCGACGCTGAGTTCCGCATTCGGCGTGGCCCTGCTGCAGGCGACGGGCGCACTCGCGGCCATCATCAGCGGCGACAGTGTGACCGGCAGCAGCCGGACCGTTGCCGCCCTGCTCACGGTCGTTGCGATCGTCTTCATGGTCGTCGCGCTGTATGTCGCTGCGATCGTCACGGCGAACACCTTCGCCACGATCATCGCCGGACGCACGCGGACGATCGCACTGCTGCGTCTCATCGGGTCAAGCGCTGCCGCCCAACGCCGGGCGGTAGCGCGGGAAGGACTCACGGTCGGCATCCTCGGGGCGGTGGTGGGCGCGGCGCTCGGCACCGCGGTCACTGCCGGCGCATTCGGGCTCGCCGTCATGGTCGGTGCTGTGCCCGCGCACCAGTACAGCTACGCCGCGCCGATCGTGCTTCTGCCGGTTCTCGCCGTCGTGCTCACCACCTGGCTCGCCTCGTGGGTCGGATCGCGGCGCGTGCTCGTCGTCTCGCCCATGGAGGCAACGGGTGCGGCAGTGGAACAGAGCAGGGAGGAAGTTGCGGCAAGGCCCCGCCGCAACACGATCGCCGTGATCCTGTTCGTCCTCGGAAACGCTATCCTCGCCCTCGGCATCCTGATCGGGCTGTTGTCGCCGGTCGGCGTTCTCGTCGGGCTCGTTGGCGGCATCCTGTCGTTCACGGGACTCGTGCTGGGTGCCCACCTCATCATGCCGCCAGCGCTGCGGCTGGTCGGGCGTCTGCTCGGCTCAAGCGCATCCGCCAGGATGGCTGCAGAGAATGCGGTGCGCTATCCCGAACGGAGTTCGCGGACCACGATCGGGCTCGTCATCGGAATCACGCTCATCACCATGTTCGCGGTCGCGCTCGAAAGCTTCCAGTTGCTCCTGAGAATGGCGCAACAGGAGAATCCGGGCTACTACGCGGGCATTGACGAAATGGTCATCGTGACCGTTGTGGTGCTGACGGTGCTCGTCGGATTCAGCGCTCTCATCGCCGCCCTCGGGATGATCAACAACCTCGCCCTGAGCGTGCTGCAGCGGCGGCGGGAGCTCGGGCTTCTGCGCGCGCTCGGCTTCACCGCGCGGCAGGTGCGGCAGCTCATCCTCGCCGAGAGTGCCCAGCTCACCCTCGCCTCGGTGCTCGTCGGACTTGTACTCGGCACCTTCTACGGTTGGGCTGGAGCGCAATCGCTGCTTGGCAGCATCCACGGGAGTCCCGGCGTCGTGCTGCCCGCCGTGCCGATCGCGCTGCTCGTCATCATCGCGGCGGCGGCCGCACTGCTCACGGTTGTGGCATCCATCGCCCCGTCGAGGGCCGCAACCCGCGTGACACCGGTCGCGGCACTCGCCCTCGACTGACCCGTCCCCTTCGGAAACTCAGGACTTGAGACACGGAATCGGCCCGAAACCGCCTGCGTGGCAGGTTTCGGTGGCTCGAGTCCTGAGTTTCCGAAGCTCCAGCGCACAGTGGTACCCTCGGAGTGTGTTCGGTCTGCTCCTTCTTAGCTGCCGCGACGAGTCCTAAACAGGCCCACCTCGTCGCGGAGTTCGCCATTGGCTGACCAAAGCAGACCTGAGGAGTACGACCTGATGAAAAACACCCAGAAGCCGTCGCCAATGCCGACGCACAAGTACCGCCCGTACAGCGAGCAGATTGTCGTCGACCTGCCGGATCGCACGTGGCCGACGAAGCAGATCACCCAGGCGCCCATGTGGTGCGCCGTCGATCTGCGCGACGGCAACCAGGCGCTCATCGATCCGATGAGTCCCGAGCGCAAGCGCATCATGTTCAACCTGCTCGTCAAGATGGGCTACAAGCAGATTGAGGTTGGTTTCCCGAGTGCGAGCCAAACCGACTTCGACTTCGTGCGGTCCCTCATCGAGGAGAACCTGATCCCGGATGACGTCACCATCCAGGTGCTCACGCAGGCTCGCGACCACCTGATCGAGCGCACCTACGAGTCGATTCGCGGCGCCAAGCAGGCCATCATGCACCTGTACAACTCGACCAGCATCCTGCAGCGCGATGTGGTTTTCCGCACCGACAAGCAGGGCATCATCGACATCGCGCTTGCCGGTGCCCGCAAGTGCCGCGCCATGGAGGCGACCGTGCCGGGCACGACCGTGTACTACGAGTACTCGCCCGAGAGCTACACGGGCACCGAGCTGGAGTTCGCTGTCGACATCTGCAACCAGGTGATCGAGATTTTCGAACCAACCCCCGATCGCAAGGTCATCATCAACCTGCCGGCGACTGTCGAGATGGCTACGCCGAACGTCTACGCCGACTCCATCGAGTGGATGTCGCGGAATCTCGCGCACCGCGAGAACGTGCTCCTCAGCCTTCACCCGCACAACGACCGCGGCACGGGCATCGCAGCCGCGGAACTCGGGTACATGGCGGGCGCAGACCGCATCGAGGGATGCCTGTTCGGCAACGGTGAGCGCACCGGCAACGTCGACCTCGTCGCCCTCGGTCTGAACCTGTTCACCCAGGGCATCGACCCGCAGATCGACTTCAGCGACCTGGACGAGATCCGTCGCACGGCCGAGTACTGCAACCAGCTGAAGGTGCACGAGCGCAGCCCGTGGGCTGGCGACCTCGTCTACACGGCTTTCAGTGGTTCGCACCAGGACGCGATCAAGAAAGGTTTCGAGGCGATGGAGGCCGACGCCAGGGCGAAAGGTGTCGACGTCAACGACCTGGTGTGGGCAGTGCCGTACCTGCCGATCGACCCGAAGGATGTCGGACGCGGCTACGAAGCAGTCGTGCGGGTCAATTCGCAGTCGGGCAAGGGCGGCGTCGCCTATCTGCTCAAGGCCGATCACGCCCTCGATCTTCCGCGCAAACTGCAGATCGAGTTCAGTGGTGTCGTGCAGGCCAAGACGGACGCAGAGGGCGGCGAGGTCACGAGCGACGAGATCTGGTCGATCTTCCAGGACGAGTATCTGCCCGCCCCTGAGGATCACCGTGAAGACAAGTGGGGGCGCTTCGAGCTCACCCGAACCCGCACTGCCAGCGAGATGGATGGGGAGGTCTCCCTGCACATCCGCCTGCGCGTCGGCGATGAGGTACAGGAGGCGGATGCAACCGGAAACGGACCCATTGCGGCCTTCCTCAACATCATGGCTGAGCAGGGTATCGAGGTGAAGCTCTACGACTACGTTGAGCACGCGCTGAGCGGCGGCGGTGACGCACTGGCTGCGGCATACGTCGAGCTCAACGTGAATGGCAAGCGGCTGTGGGGCGTGGGCGTCGACGCGGACATTTCGACGGCATCCCTGAAGGCCGTTGTCTCTGCCGTGAACCGGGCAGTGCGCGCCGAGGCGACCGAGCGGGAGCTCGTCGAGGCCTGAGGCACCCCGCCAAGCGCTTCCCCGAGCGGTGCTTACGAAAATTCAGGAAACGCGCCACACCCAGTTGCGCCAAACCCTGCAGTTCCGCAGTTCCGCTCTGCGGGGCGTGGCGCACTTCCTGAATTTCCAATGCGGCGAGCGCGCGGCGGGCACTCAGGCGGACGCCTACTTGCGGAGGCGGGGGAGCGGCAGGCGCTCGATGCGCCGCTGCTCCGGCAGGCTCCACTTGAAGAGAACGGCGAGAATGCGGATGCCGAAGGTCACGATGACGCAGATCACCGCCGCCAGGAAGGTGTCGACGTCAAACTCGTTGAGAACTACGAGTGTGAATGCCCCGCCGAAGGCAGCGAGAGCGTAGAGCGACCCCACGTGCATGAGCGCAATCGGCATGTTGAGCAGCACATCCCTCAGGATCGAGCCGCCGACGGCCGCGAGCACCCCGACGAACACGGCCGGGATGGCGGGCAGGCCGAAGGCAAGGGCTTTGGTCGTGCCGATCGCGCAGAACAGGCCAATGGTGAGGGCGTCGAGCACCGTGATCAGTGAGTTGAGCTTGGAGAAGACGCGTTCGAGCAGCATGCCGAGGATGGCGGCGCCCGTCGCGACAGGCAGGTACCAGTTGCTCTGGAGCGGCGCCAGTTCAGTGGAGAGCAGGAGGTCGCGAACAAGACCGCCCCCGAACCCGGTGGCAATGCCGATTATCGCGACCCCGAGCAGGTCGAGCCGACGGTCGCGGAACTGAGCGGCGAAAAGCGCGCCCTGCAGCGCGCCGATGCCGACGGCGAGCAGGTCCGCCCAAAGCGGGATGACGAAGAACGCAGGCACGTGACTATTGTGACGCTTCGGCGGGTGCCCGGCCACGCTGTTCGAGCTTTCTCAGCCAGCGCTCCACATCCGCCCGACTGCGCAGACGCACCACCTGCAGTCCTGGGCGTTGCCTTGCCACTTCCGGAACGCGGCGTCGACACGCTTTGCGCGTCGACCAGGCCCAGCGGATGACGCCGTCCCGCGCCAGCAGCGCATGCAGCACACCGGGCTCAACGTTGGAGTTCCACAGCTCTTCGCGTGTGACTGCGCGACGAATGGTGCGTCGGACTACGCGCAGGAGGGTGATCGCGGTGGGCAGGTCGAGCCAGATGAGTGTGTCGGCTCGCTCTGCCAACAGTTGCCGAACCGACGAGTACTGCCCCTCGGTCAGCCACGATTCAGCGGTTGTGAATGTGTCGACCTGCGTTTCGAAGTCGGGTAGTCGCGTCCACCCCGGGCCGTGGAACAGGCCGTCGATTTCGACGTGCTGGATGCCCGTGGCGGCGGAGATGCGGGCCGCCGCAGTGGTCTTGCCCACCCCGCTCACACCCGCGACAAGGATTCGCCGGGGGAGCCAGTCGATGGGATCCGCTGCGCGACGCATCCCGCCACACTACTGCGTTCAGGTGCATCCGACTCTAAGTGGTATAGTTTGTTCTGGTCAATCTGACTCTAACTAGGGAGCGCATCATGACGCGGACGGACCCCGGCGTGGGACTCGCCGTCTCGACGGTGATCTTCGCCCTGCGCCCCGACACTGACGGGGGAGTGGCAACGCTCTGGCTGCCACTGGTTCGCCGCATTCGCGACCCGTTTGACGGCAGCTGGGCGCTCCCGGGCGGCGTGGTCAAAGCGAGCGAGGGACTTGAGGCTGCCGCGCGCCGCAACCTCAACGAAACCACGTCACTTGAGCCGACCTACCTGGAACAGCTCTACGCGTTCGGCGACGTCGATCGCTCGCCCGACGAACGGGTCGTTTCCGTCGTGTACTGGGCTCTTGTGCGTTCGGATGAAGCCGAGCGCGCCGCCGTCGGTGAAAACGTTCGCTGGTTCCCCGCCGATGAGCTGCCGTCGCTCGCCTTCGACCACAATCTCATCGTCGAGTATGCGCTCTGGCGCCTGCGCACGAAGATGGAGTACAGCCGCATCGCGCACGCCTTCCTCGGCGACACCTTCACCCTCGCGGAATTGCGCGAGGTGCACGAGGCTGTGCTCGGCAAACCGCTCGATCCCGCGAATTTCCGCCGTCAACTTGAATCGAGCGGCGCTTTGGTTCCCACGGAGCAGGTCGTCACCGGTGGCAGGCACCGCCCGCCCCGTCTCTACCGGTACAACGGCGAAATCGAACTCGTCGACAACGGCCCGTTGACCTCGGCCAGGCAGTGAGGAAGAACAATTGACCACCATCGACGCAACCATCCAGCGCATCAGCAACGGTGCCGCCGGCGAGATCTGCAGCCCTGACCTAGCGAAGGGACCGTGGGAGTTCGACCTGACGCCGACTCCCGGCTATGGCCCCGGCTCTTCCATGGGCGACATCCTGCCGACAGGTTCACCCGCCCAGGGCCAGCTTCCGCTGGAGTACCAGCGCGCCTCCAACGACGAGTTGCACGCCCGAATCGAAACCGCGAAAGCGACGCTCGGCGACCGCGTCGTGATTCTCGGCCACTTCTACCAGCGCGACGAGGTCGTGCGCCACGCTGATTTCCTTGGCGATTCGTTCCAGCTCGCGAACGCAGCGCAGACGGTGCCGAACGCTGAGGCGATCGTGTTCTGCGGCGTTCATTTCATGGCGGAGACCGCCGACATCCTCGCCCGCCCCGGCCAGAGCGTCATCCTGCCGAACCTGGCCGCCGGCTGCTCGATGGCCGACATGGCCGACATCGACTCGGTCACCGAATGCTGGGAGCAGCTGGCCGAGCTGTACGGAACCGAACCGGATGCCGACGGCCGCGTTCCCGTGATCCCCGTCACCTACATGAATTCCTCCGCTGCGCTCAAGGGTTTCTGCGGCGAGAACGGCGGCATCGTCTGCACCTCCTCGAACGCCGCGACGGTGCTCGAGTGGGCGTTCGAGCGCGGGC
Organism: uncultured Actinomycetota bacterium; assembly: GCA_963848065.1. Lineage (GTDB taxonomy): Bacteria > Actinomycetota > Actinomycetes > Actinomycetales > Microbacteriaceae > CAWKBZ01. The sequence goes on from CAWKBZ010000002.1 coordinate 1,820,131, forward strand.
AGCGCGTGCTGTTCTTCCCGGATCAGCACCTGGGCCGCAACACGGCGAAGGCGATGGGCGTTCCGCTGACGCAGATGCCGCTGTGGAACCCGAACAAGCCGTTCGGCGGCAACGACGCCGGAGGCGCTGCACGACTCGCGCGTCATCCTCTGGCACGGTTTCTGTTCCGTGCACAAGCGCTTCACGGTCGACCAGGTCGACCGGGCGCGAGCAGGCCACCCGGACGTTCGCGTCATCGTCCACCCCGAGTGCCCGATGCCGGTTGTCGATGCGGCGGATGAATCAGGCTCGACCGATTACATTCGCAAGGCTGTGGCTGCCGCGACCGAGCCCACGACCTTCGCGATCGGCACCGAGATCAACATGGTCAACCGGCTGGCGGCCGAGTATCCGCAGCATGAGATCTTCTGCCTCGATCCGGTGATCTGCCCCTGTTCGACGATGTACCGCATCCACCCGGGCTATCTCGCCTGGGTTCTCGAGGCGCTCGTGCGGGGCGAGGTGCTCAACCGGATATCGGTGGCGGATGACGTGGCCACGCCCGCGCGCATCGCCCTTGAGCGCATGCTGGCCGCGAAACCGGCACTCTGACATGGCCCGCGTTCTGGTTGTGGGCAGCGGCATCGCGGGACTCATCGTCGCGCTGGGGGCGAGCAGGCGGCATGAGGTCACGCTCGTGACGAAGACGGTGCTCGGTGAGAGCAACACGCGCTACGCGCAGGGTGGCATTGCGGCAGCGGTGTTCCCCGATGACAGCGTCGAGGCGCACATCGAGGACACGATGCGCGCGGGCGCGGAGCTGAACGATCGCGGGGTCGTCGGGATCCTGTGCGCGGAGGGGCCGGATCGTATCCGCGACCTGATTGCCCTGGGCGTCGAGTTCGACCGCAACGGCGGCGAACTCGCCCGCGGGCTCGAGGCCGCCCATTCGAGCGCCCGCGTACTTCACGCCGGCGGCGACGCGACCGGAGCGGTGATCGAGGCGGCGCTGCTCTCCGCGGTCGACAAAGCGGGCATCGTCGTGCACGAGCACACTTTCCTCGCGGAACTCGTCGTGAGTCTCGGGGCGGTGAGCGGGGCCGAGGTCATCGACGCTGCGGGCATCCGTCGCATCATTGAGGCGGATCGGGTTGTGCTCGCGAGCGGCGGGGCGGGCCAGCTGTTCCGCCACACGACCAATCCGCTGGTCGCGACCGGTGACGGGGTCGCGGCGGCGTTCCGTGCGGGTGCGGTGCTGCGCGATGTCGAGTTCTACCAGTTCCACCCGACGGCGCTCGCGGCGCCCGGCAATTTTCTGATCTCCGAGGCCGTGCGCGGCGAGGGTGCCGTGCTGCTCGACGCCGACGGGCGGCGGTTTCTCGATGAACTCGCTCCGCGTGACGTGGTCGCGCGCGGGATCGCGGCGCGAATGGCGGCCCAGGGCGGCGAACCGGTGCTGCTCGATGCGACCGCGCTCGGCGCTGAGTTTCTGAGCGAGCGTTTTCCGAGCATCGATCTGGCGTGCCGAGCGCTCGGCCTCGACTGGAGTGTCGAACCGATTCCGGTGACACCGGCAGCCCACTACTGGATGGGCGGCGTTGCCACGGATGAGTGGGGGCGCACCTCCCTGGCCGGGCTCTTCGCGATCGGCGAGGCCGCCGCGACGGGAGCGCATGGCGCAAACCGCCTCGCCTCCAATTCGCTGCTCGAGGCGCTCGTGTTCGCGTGGCGCTCCGTGGACGTGCTCGGCGACGAGTGGCCGGAATCCGGCGCGGTCCCGGCGCCAGCGCACACGCCAGAGTCGGGCGTCACCGTGCCCTGCAGGAGGGAGCAGTTGCAGCAACTCGCCTGGTCGGCGATCGGGCTCTACCGCGATGCGCACACCCTCACGACCGCGGCCCGCACCCTCGCCGGCTGGCGCGTCGAGGGCGACACCGTGCACGACCACGAGACCCGCAACCTGCTCGAACTCGCCCGCGTCATTGTCGCCGCAGCACTCACACGGAAGGAGTCGCGCGGTGCCCACTACCGTTCGGACTTCCCTCTGGCTTCGGCGAGCTTCCGGCACCATCTGAGCTGGGAACGAGAGGCGGTGCTCGCATGCTGAGCCGGGCATCCATCGATCCCGTCGTACGCAACGCACTCGCGGAGGACGCGCCGTGGGGTGACCTCACCTCGGAGTTGCTCATCCCCGCCGAGGCAACCGCGGCGGCGCGGCTTGTCGCGCGCGAGCCGGGGGTGCTGAGCGGCGGCGACGTGCTCATCGCGACGATGCACGCGGTCGACCCCACGATCACTGTCGAACTGGCCTTCGCCGACGGCGCCCGCTTCGACGCCGGCGCCACGCTCGCGACGGTCACGGGCCCGGCACGCTCCGTACTGCGGGCCGAAAGGGTCGCGCTCAATCTCGTGCAGCGGATGTCCGGAATCGCCACCGAGACCGCCCGCTACGTCGACGAGATCGCCGGCACTCGCGCTCGCATCGCCGACACTCGCAAGACGACGCCGGGGCTGCGGGCCCTTGAGCGCCACGCGGTTCGCTGCGGCGGGGGACACAACCACCGCTTCTCGCTCTCCGACGCCGTGCTCGTGAAAGACAACCACCTCGCGGTGCTGACCGCCCGCGGCGTGAGTGTGACGGACGCCCTCTCAGCAGCCAGGGCGGCCATGCCCCACACGGCGCATCTTGAGGTTGAGGTCGACCGGCTCGACCAGATCGAGGCCGTGCTCGCGGCGCGGGTCGACACCATCATGCTCGACAATTTCAGCCTTGAGGAGCTCCGCGCGGGAGTGCAGCAGGTTGCCGGGCGAGCACTCATCGACGCGAGCGGCAACGTGCGGCTCGAGACCGTGCGGGCGATCGCGGAGACCGGCGTGGACGTCATCTCGGTCGGCGCGATCACCCACAGCGCCCGGGCGCTCGACCTCGGGCTCGACCTGGAGGTGAGAGCGCCGTGATCTACCTCGACAACGCGGCAACCACCCCGGTGCGCCGCGAAGTGCTCGAGGCGATGTGGCCGTACCTCACGGGCGAATTCGGCAACCCGTCGAGTTCGCATTCGATGGGTGAGCAGGCGGCGCGGGCACTGGCGAAGGCGCGGGAGAGTGTTGCCGGAGTGCTCGGCTGCCGACCCGCAGAGGTCGTGTTCACCTCCGGTGGCACCGAGTCGAACAATGCCGCGCTCAAGGGCGTCGCGCTCGCGACCCCGCGCGGCCGACACATCATCACGAGCCCGATCGAGCACGAGGCCGTGCTCGAATCGTGCCACTACCTCGAGCGTCACCACGGGTTCGAGGTGACCATGCTCGCGGTTGACGGACACGGGAGCGTTGGGGCGGCATCCATCGCTCGTGCGTTGCGGGAGGACACGACGCTCGTGAGCATCATGTACGCCAACAACGAGGTCGGCACGGTGCAGCCGATCAGCGAGCTCGCCGCCGAGGCGCGCCGGGTCGGGGCGAGGATGCACACCGACGCCGTGCAGGCGGCCGGCTGGCTGCCAGTGGATGTCGCGGCCCTCGGCGTCGACACGATGGCGCTCTCCGGCCACAAGCTCGGGGCACCGAAGGGCACGGGGGTGCTCTACCAGCGTCGGGGCGTGCAGGCGGAGCCGCTCATCCACGGCGGGGGCCAGGAGCGCGGCAGAAGGTCCGGAACCGAGAACCTCGCCGGTGCCGTCGGTTTCGCCGAGGCGCTCGTGCTCGCCGAGGCAGAACGCGCAGAATCGGCCCAGCGAATCGCCGCACTGCGAAACGAGTTCGTCGCCAGGGTGCTCGCCGAGGTTCCGGGGGCGGTGTTGACCGGTCATCGCGAGTACCGCCTGCCCGCGAACGCCTCATTCTGCTTCTCCGGCACGAGTGGTGAGGCGGTGCTGCTCGAACTCGATCGCGACGGCATCGTGTGCTCGAGCGGATCGGCGTGTGCGGCAGGCAGTGACGAGCCGTCGCACGTGCTCGTCGCCATGGGCATCCCGCCGGAGATCGCGCAGACCGCCGTGCGGTTCACCCTGTCGGCGACGACATCGCGCGAGGAACTCGACCGGACCGTTGTCGCCGTGCGATCCGCGGTGGAGCGGATCAGCGCTCTCTCGGGGTGACCTGGCCACGCTGTCGTCGGGTCCGAGCCCACGCGAGTGCGAGCAGCGCGAGCGGAACGACGACGGAGGCCGTCACGGTTGACACGATGAACGCGGCGTCGGCCGCACTCGCTCCATGCAGGTGCCCGAGATGGAACACCAGATGGGGAAGCGCGAACGCAAGATAGGCGACGAGCGCCACAATCACGAGGCGGGTCTCCGGCCAGAGTGCCGCCGCCGCCAGAACGATTCCAATGCCGAGCGAGGCGCTGCCGAAATCGCGCATGAGGTGCTCGTTGTACGGCGGCATGAGGTCGACGGTGGGAAAGTCGTCGTAGAAACTTCGCGGCAGGAACGCCTGCCAACTCGCCAGCACCACCTGAACAAGCGCAAGAAGTGCAAGTCCTGCTCTCAGCGCCGCGGTCATGCGCCGTACCTGCCAGTCAGGAACTCCTCGAAATCACGCGTGCCGAAGGCGGGGCCGGGAACGGTGTTGTAGCCCGCTGCGTACCCGGCGAAGGTCTTGCCGGGCAGCCGGAGCGGCACAATCGCTTTCCGCGAGCCTGTCGCCCGCTTCCAGGCAAGCGCAAGATCGCGTGCCGTGCGGACCCCAGGGCCGCCGATGTCGGCGACCCGCCCCTGCGGGGGGCCATCCACGAGCTCGGTGAGCCGCGCAGCGACATCCCTCACGTCAATCGGCTGGAACGAGAACGCTGGGGTGAAAAGAACGGGAACCCAGCGCTGCGCGGCAAAAATACCGGCGATGAAATCGTGGAACTGGGTCGCGCGCAGGATCGTGTGGGGGATTCCCGACGCCGCGACCATCCGCTCGATCTCGACCTTGCCCTTGTAATACCCAAGCGGAATCCTGTCGACGCCGACAATCGAGATGACGATGAGGTGGCGGATGCCGCCCGAATGCCTCAGAAGCTCCCGAGTTGCGTTCACATCCTTGCCACTGAGCGTTGTCGCCAGGTGAATGACCGTGTCAACGCCGCTCGTGGCCCCGGCAATGCCTCTGCCGGTAAGCAGGTCGCCAGAGGCCAGTCCCGGGCCAGCCCGGCGACTGAGCGCCCGAACCTCGTGACCCACCGCCCGCAGCAGTTCGACTGTCGGGGCGCCGAGTTTCCCGGTCGCGCCGGTGACGAGGATGGAGGTCATTGGTCGTTCCTTTCGCGGTCGGCGGCAGGCGAGTGCATGCCGCTACCAATTACGACCCCACAACCGACCGATGTGTGACAACCAGGATTCGAATTGCTCGACCACGCTGTCCGCGTCCCCATTCCACTGCCCGCTTCAAGGGATAATTGGGATGTGCCCCTCTACCGTGACGAAGCCGTCGTGCTGCGCACCCACAAGCTGGGTGAAGCCGACCGCATCGTGACGATGCTCAGCCGCCAGCACGGCAAGATCCGTGCTGTCGCCAAGGGGGTGCGGCGCACCGCGTCGAAGTTCGGGGCGCGGCTCGAACCCTTCATGGTCGCGGACGTGCAACTGTACGAGGGTCGAAGCCTCGACATCATCACCCAGGCGGAGACGCTCGGGTCATACGGCGCCGACATTGCGGGTGACTACCGCTCGTACACCGCGGCGACCGCCATGGTCGAGACCGCTGACAAGATCACGGATGACGACGGCAGCCTCCAGCAGTACCTGCTGCTGGTCGGCGCCCTGCGTTCGCTCTCGCGCCGGGAGCACGACGCGTCACTCACGCTCGACTCCTACCTGCTGCGCTCGCTGTCCATTGCGGGCTGGGCTCCGAGCTTCGACGACTGCGCTGTTACCGGAGCGCCGGGTCCGCACAGCGTCTTCGTCGCGCAGATGGGAGGGGTTGTTGCCGACGCTGTCGCCCCGCCGGGTGCGCCTCGACTCGACCAGGCAACTCTCGGACTGCTCGGTGCCCTGCTCACAGGGGATTGGGCATCCGCCGACTCCTCTGGCCAGAAGCAGCGCAGCCAGGCAAGCGGCATCGTTGCCGCGTACACCCAGTTCCATCTCGAACGCAGCCTGCGCTCCCTGCAGCATGTCGACCGGACGACCGCGTGACGGACAAAACGCATCCGGACGCTGTGGACTTCAAGCCCGTCGACTGGACCGGGCAGTACCCGCCCGCACTGCCTGCCAGCGCCGTGCCGAAACACGTCGCCATCGTCATGGACGGCAACGGACGCTGGGCAAACGGCAAAGGCCTCACCCGTATCGAGGGTCACAAGGCGGGGGAGGCGTCGCTGCTCGATGTGGTTGCGGGCGCCATACAGATCGGTGTCACACACCTGAGCGTCTACGCCTTCTCGACCGAGAACTGGAAGCGCTCGCCGGAAGAGGTGCGCTTCCTCATGGGATTCAACCGTGAGGTGCTGCATCGACGCCGCGACCAGCTCAACGATTGGGGAGTGCGCGTGCGCTGGGCCGGCCGAAAACCGAGGCTGTGGGCATCCGTTGTCAAAGAGTTGCAATTCGCTGAGCGGCTGACCTCGGGCAATGACGTTCTCACGCTGACGATGTGCGTCAACTACGGGGGACGAACCGAGATCACGGATGCCGTTCGCAGTATTGCCGCGGATGTCGCCAGCGGTCGACTCCGACCGTCGGGCATCAGCGAACGAACGATCCAGCGCGCGCTCTATGCGCCCGACCTTCCCGACGTCGACCTGTTTGTGCGCAGTTCGGGCGAGCAGCGCACCAGTAACTTCATGCTGTGGCAGAGTGCGTACGCGGAGATGGTGTTTCTCGATACGCTGTGGCCTGATTTCACTCGCGCGCAGTTGTGGGAAGCAGTTTCTCTGTACGCTTCGAGAAATCGTCGCTTCGGTGGCGCAATCGATGCGCCGGGAACTTAGGGGAACAATGCAGAACCGCGCCGTGCAATTCAGCTGGATCGCCCTGCTCGTGATACTGCTCAGTGGGGTCGTGACGGTGCTCGCGCTCGGAACCTCCACCGGTGTGGCGCTCGGGGGCACCGCATCCGAGATCGGCGAGACCTCACCCGACGGGACGTTCTACGCGCAGGGTGGCTGGATCCGCAACAACTCGCCGTGGCCCGTCACGATCACGGGAATCACGGTTCACCAGGACGGAAGTGGAGCGCAACCGAGCGTGTACCTGCTCGACCGGGAGTACCCGGCCGGCCTGCCCGCACCGGAGGTTCCCGAAGGGGAGGTTGTCGAAGGGGAGGAGCTGGCAGCCGCGGCTCCCATCTGGGCGCAGACGTCGGCGACTTTCCCGCACACCATCGAAGGAGGCGGGCTGCGGTACCTCGGCTTCGGCCTTCGGCCCGACCTCTACAGCGTCACTTCGTTCCGCGAGATCACCGTCAACTACAGCGGACCGTTCTTCTTCTCCTTCGACAAGACCTACGGCAAGATCTCGGCGGCGGCGAGTTCGAGCGAGCTGCCCTTCCCCCTCGTCGCGAACGATCCGGCATCCAGTCCGACTTCACTGGATGAGTTCCTCACGCTCTATCGGCTCATCTTCGAGCGCGGTAATCCGGAGGAGATCCGGATGCTCATGGGACCTGGGGCGACCGAGAACGACGCCATCGCCCTGAGCGAGGCGCAGGCAGCCTACGACGCCGCCATGAGCTTCGCCGCAACCAACGACCCTGACGCGCGCAACAAGCGAGTCGTCTTCTTCCTCACCGATCCCGAAGTGGATGCCGCAGCCCCGCTTCGCGTCACGTGGTCTGACTTCCGTTGGCGGGTGTCGACGTACGAGTAGCGGTGTGCTTCTGAAGACCCCAATCGTCGCCTGACAGGGCGCGAATGGCGCCCATGGTGGCAGCCAGGCTCGGAACGCGTGCCGCTCCCGCGTGCGACAGCAACTGGATGTTGCGCGTGCTGCCGGGGTCTGTCGCCCGCACGGCGGCACCGTCGGGGACGGCGGCCGTGGCGAGCCCGAGTCGGGGGAGGATCGCAACACCGAGGCTATTCGCAACGAGGTGCAGAACGGCCACCGCGTTGTCGGTCTCGTAGTCGATGACGGGATCGAAGCCCGCGCTCTCGCAGACAGCCAGCAAGTGACCGCGGCACAGCGGGCATCCGGCAATCCACCGTTCTGAATCCAGCCGCCGCACGTCGACCGCCCCAGCCCCGGCAAGGGGGTGCGCTGCGGGGAGTGCGAGGATCATCTCCTCGGTGAACAGTGGCGCAAGCTCAAGGCCCGCGGCCAGATCGCGGTGCGGGTCGGCTCGGTCACCAGGGTAGCTGAAGGTGATCGCGAGGTCGACAGCGCCGCTGCGCAGCATCGCGAGCGCCTCAGGTGGTTCTGCCTCGATGTAGCTGACCGCGATGCCAGGGTGACGTTCGGCCATCGAACCCAACAGTCGTGGGATGATCGTCGACGATGCGGTGGGAAACGCCGCGATGCGGGCAGTACCCGTGCGCATCCCCGCGAGTTCGGCCAGATCTTCGGCCGCGGCATCCAGTGCTGAGTCGATTGCGACCGCGTGGCGCGCGAGCAGCCTGCCCGCCTCGGTGAGGCGAATGCCGCGGCCCGCCCGCGTGACCAGGGGAAGCGCCAGCTTCGATTCCGCCCGTTGCAGGTGCTGGCTGATCGCGGGCTGGCTGAAGCCGAGCTGCCGGGCGGCACCCGTGATCGACCCGGTCTCGGCGATCGCGCGCACGATCCGCACCGTGTGCAGGTCGAGGTCGGAATCCATGGCGCGAGTATAACGCCGGATTATGAGTCGCATATGAATCATGCTCTTGACCGATGCTTTTGTGGCGGCAAAACTGGGACGTATGACAACGGCGTCCGCGGCCACGAGCCGCACCATGTCCCCATCGTTGACCGCAGCCATCAGCCAGTTCAACGACCCGCGCGGCTATCTCGCCGTCGCCTCCATCGGAGTGCCCACCCACGACGCGGTCGCCGCACTCAAAGCCGACCTCGACCTCTGGTACGCCGCAGACCGTGACCCGCAGGGGTACGACCCGATCATCGAACGCACGAGGGCCCACTACGCGAAACTGGTGGGAGTGACCCCCGACATCGTTGCCGGTGGCAGCCAGACCTCCGTCATCGCGTCACTCATTGCCGCGGCAGTACCGGAAGGCAGGGAAGTGCTGTGCGTCGAAGGCGATTTCTCGTCCATCGTGTTTCCCTTCCAACAGCGCCCCGGCATCCACGTGCGTTCCGTACCGCTTGATGCCCTCGCCGACGCGATCACCGAGAAGACCTGGCTCGTCTCGTTCTCGCTCGTGCAGTCGGCGACCGGCCGAATCGCGGATGTCGACGCGATACGGGCAGCCGTGGCGCGCACCGGGACCCACACCTTCTGCGACGTCACGCAGGCGGCGGGAGTGCTGCCGGTCGACGCCTCGCTCTTCGATGCACCGCGTGCCACGCCTACAAGTGGCTGTGCTCGCCCCGCGGCGTCGCCTTCATGACCGCGTCAGTCGAGTTCCAGAAACTGCTCACGCCGATGCAGGCGGGCTGGTACGCCGGCGACGACGTGTGGGGAACTGCTACGGCCCCACCATGAACCTCGCGACGAACGCTCGCCGGTTCGACATCTCGCCCGCCTGGCAGGCCTGGGTCGGTGCTGAGCACACCGTCGGCCTCTTCGCCGGCCTCGACATCGCCGAGGTGTGGGCGCGAACCGCCGGGCTCGGCGACCAGCTCTGCGACGAGCTCGGCATCCCGCAGCAGCACCAGGCGATCGTCACCTGGGCGGACCCCGAGCGCAAAGACCTGGAGCGGCTGATCGCCGCAGGCGTCAAAGCGTCCGGGCGCGCGGGGCGCCTGCGGGCATCGTTCCACCTCTGGAACGACGAGTCCGACGTGGCTGCGGTGGCCGCCGCCCTCCGCTAGCCCGCCCCCGCCCCGCGCGCCCGCCCCGCGCGCCCGCCCCGCGCGCCCCGCGCGCCCCGCGCCAAAGCCCGCCCGCCCTTTCGGAAATTCAGGACTTGAGCCAGCGGGGAAGCATCCCGGTCGCGGTAAGTCGCGGGACGATGATCCCGTTGCGGGCGTGACTCCTGATTTTCCGAAAGAGGCGGCCGGTACTCCGCGCGAACTGGACGTGCACGCGTCGCCGCTAGGCTGGGGGTTTCACTCGACCGGGCACCCAGCTCGGCTGATCACACAGGAGCACCCCTTGGCCGCGCCCAATCCCCTCGACGCCGTCATCTCCCTCGCCAAGCGGCGCGGGTTCGTCTTCCAGGCCGGTGAGATCTACGGCGGCTCCCGTTCCGCCTGGGACTATGGCCCCCTCGGCACCGCGCTCAAAGAGAACATCAAGCGCCAGTGGTGGCAGACCATCGTCCAGGGCCGCGACGACGTCGTCGGAATCGACTCCTCCGTGATCCTGCCGCGACGGGTGTGGGAGGCGTCCGGCCACGTCGAGGTGTTCTCCGACCCGCTCGTCGAGTCGCTGCACACGCACAAGCGTTACCGCGCCGACCACTTGCTCGAGGCGTACGAGGAGAAGCACGGGCATCCACCGGCCAACGGACTCGCCGACATCCGCGATCCCGACACCGGCCAGCCCGGCTCCTGGACCGAGCCGCAGAACTTCTCCGGGCTGCTGAAGACCTTCCTCGGTCCCGTCGACAACGAGGAGGGGCTGCACTACCTGCGCCCCGAGACGGCGCAGGGCATCTTCGTCAACTTCGCGAACGTGCTCGGCTCTGCCCGCATGAAGCCGCCGTTCGGCATCGGCCAGATCGGCAAGAGCTTCCGCAACGAGATCACTCCCGGCAACTTCATCTTCCGCACCCGCGAGTTCGAGCAGATGGAGATGGAGTTCTTCGTCGAGCCGGGAACCGACGAGGAGTGGTTCCAGTACTGGCTCGACGCCTCGCCTCGCCTGGTACACCGACCTCGGGATCAAGCCGGAGAACCTGCGGCTCTTCGAGCACCCGAAGGAGAAGCTGTCGCACTACTCGAAGCGGACAGTCGACCTCGAGTACCGCTTCCGCTTCCAGGGCAGTGAGTGGGGCGAGCTCATGGGCGTCGCGAACCGCACCGACTTCGACCTGAAGACGCACTCCGAGGCATCCGGTGTCGACCTGTCTTACTTCGACCAGACCAAGAACGAGCGCTGGATTCCCTACGTGATCGAGCCGGCATTCGGGTTGACGCGCGCGCTCATGGCGTTCCTCATCGACGCGTACAGCGAAGACGAGGCGCCGAACACGAAGGGCGGCGTCGACAAGCGCACGGTGCTGCGGCTCGACCGACGGCTCGCGCCCGTCAAGGCCGCGGTGCTTCCGCTTTCGCGCAACGAGCAGCTCTCCCCGATGGCGCGGGCGCTTTCGGATGACCTGCGCAAGTACTGGAACATCGACTTCGACGACGCCGGCGCGATCGGCCGCCGCTACCGGCGGCAGGACGAGATCGGCACGCCGTTCTGCGTCACCGTCGATTTCGACTCGCTGGAAGACAACGCGGTGACAGTGCGCGAACGCGACACCATGGCGCAGGAGCGCATCTCGCTCGATCGCCTGCGCGGGTACCTCGCCGAGCAGTTGCTCGGCGCCTGACGCCGTCGCAGTGCCGCCACGTGGCCGCTTGCTTTCGGAAATTCAGGACTCGGGGCAGCTGCCGCGATTGACACCCCGCATGGAATGGGGGTTCGGGCTGCTTGTGCCTGCCTGAGCTCCTGAATTTCCGAAAGGCGAACCGCGCGTCCACTCGCTCACCCGCACGCTTTTCGGGGATAGCTCCACAACTCACGTCATTGTTCACCCGAACCGTCGCCGCCGCGTTCACCATGGCGGAATGCCCGATATCGCAGCACTCGTCCACTCTCTCGGAGGCATGGCGCAGAAGCAGCAGCTGGTCAAACTGGGTGCTCGTGACCTTGACCTGACCAGTGCCGTGAAGCGTGGTGAAGTGATACGCGCGCGCCAAGGCTGGTACACGACACTTCCGGAGCGGGATCCCCGGGTGCGAGCCGTCAGGGTCGGGGGCCGCCTAACCGGTATTTCTGCCATTATCGCGGCGGGCGGATGGGTGTTGCGCAGCGATCATCCACTGCACGTGTCACTACCGGCGAATGCTGCACGGCTGCGGTCGCAGTGGAACCGCTTCAGGCGCCGCGGCGCCAGCCAGCAGGGCGGGGTCGTGCTGCATTGGGACGATGATGAGGTGGCCGGACGCGGCACCGCGACGACCGTGGGATTGGCGGACGCTCTCTACCGGGTCGTGCTCGACGAGGATCTGGAGACCGCAGTCGCAGCGCTCGACTGGTCTCTTCGAACGGGCGCGCTTGACCGGATCGACTTCGAGCGCCTCATGCTGCGCCTCCCGGCGAATCTGCGATGGATCGCCGGTTGGGTCGACGAGATGTGTGACTCCCTGCCGGAGAGCCTCTCGCGTACACGGTTTCGGCTGCGCGGCCACCACGTTTCGTCGCAAACGCCAGTCGGCGACCTCGAGCACATCGACCTGGTGATCGACGGATGCATTGGCTACGAGGCTGATGGAGAGGAGTTCCACCGCGACCGGTTCATACAGGACCGGAGCAAGGATCTCTCGATCACCATCGAGCAGTTGCATGCCATTCGGCCGAGTGCGTACGCCATCTTCCACGAATGGGACAGGGTACTCCTCGCTGTGGAGACCGCCATCGCGGGGCGCCGCCCCGAGCTGGTATTCGGAAATTCAGGAGTCGCGCCACGGTTCCCTCGTCGGCGCCGCAAGAAATGGCCCAACCCATCTCAGGCAGGTGGCGCGTTTCCTGAATTTCCGAAAGCGCGGCGAGCACCGCGGGAATAGCGGGCGGGTCCGGCGCGGTTGCCCCAGCGTGAGCGAAACCATCAAGGTCGACATCTGGTCAGACGTGCAGTGCCCCTGGTGTTACATCGGCAAGCGCAAGTTCGAGGCGGCAATCGAGCAGTTCGACGGGAAGGTCGAGGTCGTGTATCACTCCTTCGAGCTGGCCCCCGACACTCCCGTCGATTTCGAGGGAACCACGGCCGACTACCTCAGCAAGCGCAAGGGACTGCCGATGGATCGCGTGCACGAGATGCAGGAGCGCGTCACCTCGATCGCGGCTGGTGTCGGCCTCGACTTCGACCTCGCCGCAGCCCGCCAGACGAACACGATCAAGGCGCACGAGTTGCTGCACTACGCCAAGAGCGATGGGGCGCCAACTCGACATGAAGGAGCGCCTGCTGCGTGCCTACTTCGTTGAGGGCGGGCACGTCGGCCGCGTCCCCGAGCTTGCGGACCTCGCCGCCGAGATCGGCCTCGATCGCCAGGATGCCACGGACGCCCTGACGAGTGAGCGCTTCCTGCCCGACGTGAAGGCGGATGTCGCGCAGGCCAGCGCATACGGTATCCAGGGTGTTCCGTTCTTCGTGTTTGACGGACGCCTCGGGGTGTCCGGCGCGCAGGACTCCCAGATCTTCGCTAACGTTCTCGAACAGGTTCGAAGCGAGAGAGTGAGCACCCAGTGAGCGATGCGGCCACCAGCACCCCCCTCAAAATCGTGGGTGAGCCGTCCGCGAGCGTGTGCGAGGGCGATTTCTGTGAGATCCCGGAGAACCACACCCAGGCGATCGTGAACCGCAGGGTGGATTTCGGCGACATCTAGTCACTGATATCGGCGACGGTCGCTGCGAGCCCGTCGATGAGCGCACCGGCGTCGACGAACAGGCTGAGGCCGTGCTGTCCGGCACCCATCGAGATGCGCCCAGACACCCTGGAGTCGGCGAACACCGGCCACGCTGTCGCGGAGCCGAGCGGCGTGATGGTGCCGCGCTCGTAGCCGGTCGCTCCGAATGCGATGGATGCCTCCGGCAGTTGCAGCTTGTTGACCCCGACCGCAGCGCGCAGCCTGGCCCACGAGATCTGCCGGTCGCCGGGCACGAGCGCGAACAGGAAGGTGTCGTCGCTTCGCTTCACGACAAGGGATTTCACAATGGATGCCGGGGCGATTCCCAACAACTCGGCCGCCTCTTCGAGCGAGCGCGCTGCCGGCCGCTCGACGAATTCGATTTCGATGCCGCGCGC
>CAWKBZ010000003.1:0-383824 GCA_963848065.1 uncultured Actinomycetota bacterium
TAGGAGGTGGGCCGAAGCCCTCTTTGTCAAACTGTCGGTGAGTCATTCACTCGCCAGACGGATCGGAGATAACGATGGTCGGGACGCCGGGATACTCGCGTGAGCAGATTCGCGAGTATGTACACGAGTACCACCTCCAGGCTCATGGGACGAAGCAGGCTTGGCGCTCGGCAATCGTTCACGGAGCGTCAGTTCCGGCGGTGGCGGAAGTCGTTGTTCGAGGGAGATCTCGATCGGAACCTGGTTCCGAGAGAGCATGGAGGTATGACCCGTACCCGTGGCGAGTGGACCGCGTTCGAGAAGGCGCGTGCGAAAGAGATCGCTGAGCATCAAGCAGAAGTCGAGCAGCTGAGTGCTCGCATCCGTGAGCTGGAGGGAACGAACGAGGCGTTGGGAAAAGCTATCGGGCTCTTGCACGAGTTGAGCGTGTCAGAGCCCGACGAATCCGGGACGAGCGAGCCGCCCAGTTCATCACCACCGAGAACGCCCTCGTGACCAGGCTCACCGAGGCCACCGGGTCGCAGCGGCAAGCTCTCACGCTCGCGGGTGTCGCACGGTCGACGTGGCAGTACCGGCAGCGACCCCGTGGCCGGGTCGAGAATCCGCTCCCGCAGGCCGAGCGCGCATATGAATCGCGGATCAGCGAGGCTGACCGGGAGCGGGTCTCTGAGTTGATCATGGCTGGGTGGGCGCAGCAGAACTCGGTGGATCACTCATTCGCGACCGCGTGGGATGCCGGCGTGATGCTCGCCTCTCGGCGCACCTGGTGGCGCGTCGCCGCTCAGATCGAGGATCAGATGCTGCGCCCGAGAGTCCCATCCCGAAGCGAGAAACGGTACCCCCGGAACAAGCCCGTGCTCAGGGCGACAGCGCCCGGTCAGGTGTGGTCGTGGGACATCACCGATCTGTACTCGCCCTGGCGAGGGAAAGCCTTCAAGGCCTACAAGATCATCGACATCTTCTCCCGCGAAATCGTGGGATGGCGGGTCGAGGACCGCGAAGCCGATCACCTCGCGGTGGAGATGTTCGACACCGCGATCGCGAAGCACGGTGCTCCCGCCGTGGTACACGCCGACTCCGGCGCTGCGATGAAATCGAACCTCCTGCGAGACACTCTCACCGACTACGGGGTCACGCTCTCCCACAACAGGCCCTACACATCGAACGACAACCCGTTCTCAGAGTCCGGCTTCCGGACGATGAAGTACCGGCCCAGCTACCCGAAAGTGTTCAAAGACCTCGACGCCGCGAGAACCTACCTCGCCGACTACGTGCCCTGGTACAACACCCAACACAAGCACTCTGGCATCGCCCTGTTCTCACCCTCGCAGGTCCACGATGGAACCTGGAAAGCCGTCTGGAAGAAGCGGGACCAAGCCCTGCAGCACTACTACGACTCCCACCCTGAACGATTCCGCGGCAGGCCGAAGACACCGGGTCCGGCAGACCACGTCGGAATCAACCTACCCAAAGAAACAGCCACTATCCGACCCCAGTGACTCCACACAGCTTGACATCGGGCGAAGTGGGCAGTTCGGGCTTCAGGTGGCGTGCGAACGAGCAAGCGTGCGCTCACGCAGCGCGAGGAACAGCGGAAACGCGAAAGCCATCGCGACGACAAAACCGAGTACGACGAGCACCCAGGTCCAGCGCCAGCCGAGCCGCGCGCCCTCGAAAAGCATGTAGATGCTTGCAGCAACAGCAAGGACGATGAGGTCGACAGCTGCCGAGGAACTCGCAGCGTTCGCGAACCAGCCCTCCAGGTACGGGATGTCTGACGCGAAGATCGCGCTGAAGTTGAAGTACCAGGTGAGAACAAGCCCGACGACGGCGAGGATGCCATAGGTCGAGACAAGTGCTGTGCCTCCCCTGCGGGTGCGCGGTGCGGTTTCGGTGCTCATGGGTCAGTTTTCCTCTCTGTTGGCATGAAACAACTCAGCGGATTCACGCGGAGCGCGTACGACGCTGATGATGATCGCAAGAGCCGCAACCCCGAACAGCGCTCCCCCGGCAGCGAGGATGATGCCATCCGGCCGCACGACCGACTGGCCCATGAGCGCCTGCACGGTGAGCAGCGCAACGACTCCGGCGTAGAGCGCAGAGAGCGCGACGACAATACGCAACCGGACGATTTCGTGGCGAAGCGCCGACACGCGACGGCCCAGCAGCTCGAGCAGGATGATCGCGATGGGCAGCAGTTGCAGGGCATGGATGCCGATGAAGTGGGGCACCCTGAGGTCTCCCCCGACCGTGCTCCAGCCAAGTATCGGCAGCGCGGGGCCGTCGTCGGGGACACCGACGGCGTGTGCGCCGATGACCCCCTGGAAGTCGTTCAATTGCGCGGATGTCGGCTGGGTCATGAGGAACGCAAGTGCCATTCCGATGACGCCGATGATGACTCCTGACCGGATGGCGAAGGCCCGCGCCCTGTCGTCGAGTCGCTCGCGCAGCAGAAGTACGCCGACGAGGGCTGTCATGAGCCAGACGATCACGATCGAGGCGGCCATGATCATCCACAGTGTGCGGTTCAGCGGAGTTTCCACATTGAAGTGGCTCGTGGTCCCGGTGATGACCGCCCCCACGATGATCACCATCTCGATCGCGAAGGCGATGGCAGCGATAGTTCCCGCCCACCAGACCAGCCGGGGCTTTCGTTTCAATTGCGCGATGAGCCACGACATCGTGACCGCGTAGATGACGATCGAGATCGAGAACTTGAAAGGTTTGGCCCAGACCGGCGCCCCGACCAGTTCTCGCTGGTCTACCAGGAGCCCGACGATGCTGACGAGGGTCATGATCGCCATCACGACGGCGAGCGCCAGCAGCGGCCGGTGCCAGGTCAGGGAGCGCCGCGTAACGAGCGGCGGAGGGGGTAGCGATGTGGTCGGGGTGGTCATGGTGCTTCCTTCGCGTTGGGGGCGGTGATCATCGGCTCGGGCGGGCCGAAGTGGTAGCGCTGCACGGAGATGTGCTGCTGGGCGGCGCGACTGAGGGCTGCGAAGAGGGCATCGCCGAGCACCGTGCCGATGACCACGGTCTCGGCCTTCGCCTCGCGGGTAGCGCGCAGCTCAACGGCGTCGAGGTCGGCTTCAGCGACGATGAGCGCGGCCTTGACGTAGCTCCCGTACCACTCGGCTCCCGTGGGCAATTCCGCTTCCTCGAATGCGCGGACAACGGATGCCACGGACGCCCGGCCGACGCTGTCAGGCGAGGTGTGCCATCCGCTCATGATCTCGTCTGCCTTGGCGAAGTCGTCGTCGGTCAGCACCGAACGGTCGACCCGGTTGGTCGCGGCCTCCTGGGCAATCCGGAAGGTGTGCGGTAATTCCAAGTCGGAGTCGATCGCGTCGAGCACGGATTTCGCGGCCGCGAGTGAGAGTCCCCCGATGCGCATGAGAGCCTGAATGACTTTTAGCCGGCGCAGGTGTGCCTCGCCGTATTTGGCCTGGTTGGTGCCGAGCCTCTCCCCCGCTGGCAGGAGGCCTTCGCGCAGGTACATCTTGATGGTCGCAACGGGAATCCCGCTCGTCGCGCTCAACTGGGACATCTTCATAACAGATAGTGTATATATCCGATAGTAGAAATGTCTATAATTGATTTCGGCGGATGACCTCCACGAGTTCACGGGGCTCGTACGATTCATCCGTCGCCTCAAGCTCGGCGAGGGTCCACCAGCGGTGCGCGAGGACGTCGACGTGCTCCTCTGGCGTCCAGTTCGCCGGCGAGGGTTCGAAAGTGGATGTCACGTGCACAAAGAATTCGGCATGCCCCGAATCGTGGTCGGCGTCGTCCCACGGCACTTCGACCTCATGGGCCCACACGGGATTTCCCAGACGAGGACACCTCGAGCCCGGTCTCCTCGAACAGTTCCCTTACGGCAGCCTGCGCGTGGGTCTCCCCCGGGTCCACTCCCCCGCCGGGCGTGATCCAGCGGGCGAATCCGCTCGTGTCGGGTGCCTTGGTGAGGAAGAGCAGCACCCGGCCGCGCTCATCGAAGAGCAGGATCCGGGACGAGAGCCGGTGTCGCCCGGAGTCAGCGCCCGATGAAGTCGCTGACATCACCGACGTACCGGGTGTGGTCTTCCGGCACCGGCTCGACGGCGGCGAGAGCCACCTCTGCGGCGAACTCGCCCACGTTGTAGAGGCGTCCTGCGGCTTCCTTGCGCGCACCGATCGCGCCCGGGTTCGCCCTCTCGAGAAGGGTCGCGGTGATGGTGCCCTCGATCATGTCGCCGGAGACGACCACGAACTCGATGCCGGCATCCTCCAGCTTGGGGATGAGTTCGCGCAGGGCGTCCTCCCCCGCACGCTTGCTGAGCGCGACGGGCAGGTACTCCGGCATCGTCGGGGCGGTGTGGATGAAGTGGGCCTGGTGGCTTGTCACGAACACGACCCGCGAACCCGCCTCGAGCAGCGGCACTGCGGCCTTCAGCAGGTTGACCTGGGCATCCCGGTTGAGGGCCATCGCATAGTCCTCGGCCATTCCGCTCTCCATGCCGCCGGAGGCGTTGAGCACGAGAATGTCGAGGCCACCGTAGGTCTCGTCGATCGTCGTGAACATCGCCGCGACCGACTTCTCGTCGGTGAGGTCGGCGCCGACGGCAATGGCCGTGCCGCCCGCTTCCTCGATCTGGGTCACGAGCTTGAGTGCACGTGCCTCCTTGTTGCGGTAGTTGACGACAACGGATGCGCCGGCCTGGGCCAGGTAGCTGACGGTGTCGGCTC
This sequence comes from uncultured Actinomycetota bacterium, assembly GCA_963848065.1. Classification (GTDB taxonomy): domain Bacteria; phylum Actinomycetota; class Actinomycetes; order Actinomycetales; family Microbacteriaceae; genus CAWKBZ01. The sequence goes on from CAWKBZ010000003.1 coordinate 4,726, forward strand.
CGATGCCTCGGGAAGAACCGGTGACAAGGGCACGCTTGCCGGCGAGGTCGCCTGGCTTCAAAGGGTTACTCACGGAAAACGAGACTACCAACAGCCGACAGGGCGCGCTGGTGATAGTTTCGGTATTGACCGGCGCAGGAGAGGTGGATGAACATGCTCGATGTGATCCCATACGTCTGGATCATCTGGCTCGTCGTCATCTTCCTGTTCGTGATTGTGGAACTCCTGACGCTCGAGTTCACCTTCCTGATGATCGCCGTCGGCAGTCTGGGCGGACTGGGGGCCAATCTGCTGGGTTGGCCGTGGTGGGCGCAGATCCTGATCGCGGCCGCGTTGAGTGCGCTTCTGCTGTTCACCATCCGTCCTCTGCTGCTGAAGACCCTCCACAAGGGGGCCGATCCCACGCCGAGCAATGTTGCGGCCCTCATGGGACTCTCCGGCCAGGTTCTGACACCGGTAGGCGACACGCAGGGACTGGTGAAGCTCGCCAACGGCGAGACCTGGACCGCCCGAACCTCGCCCGCGCTTCCCGACGTCATCATCGATGAGGGCGAACGTGTCCGCGTCTCAGACATCCAAGGCTCCATCGCATTCGTCATCCCTGCTGAAAGGACCCCCGCATCATGATCACAGGCGACTTCATCGGACAACTGTTCGTCATCGCGCTCATTATCGTTGTCGCGATCTTCGTGCTCACCACGCTCTTCCGCGCTGTGCGGATTGTGCCCCAGGCAACCGCTGGTGTCGTGGAGCGTCTCGGCAAATACCACAAGACGCTCATGCCCGGCCTCAACATCCTGGTGCCTTTCATCGACCGGATGAGGCCGCTCATCGACATGCGGGAGCAGGTCGTCTCCTTCCCGCCACAGCCGGTCATCACCGAGGACAACCTGGTCGTCTCGATCGACACGGTCGTCTACTTCCAGGTGACGGATGCCCGCGCCGCGACGTATGAGATCGCCAACTACCTCGGCGCGGTCGAGCAGCTGACCACCACGACTCTTCGTAACGTCGTCGGTGGCCTCAACCTCGAAGAGGCGCTCACGAGCCGCGACAACATCAACACCCAGTTGCGCATCGTGCTCGATGAGGCGACCGGCAAATGGGGCATTCGCGTCGGTCGGGTCGAGCTCAAGGCGATCGACCCGCCCGTGTCGATCCAGGATTCGATGGAGAAGCAGATGCGCGCCGAGCGTGACCGCCGCGCACAGATCCTCACCGCGGAGGGCACCAAGCAGGCCGCCATTCTCCAGGCCGAGGGTTCCCGCCAGGCAGCGATCCTCGAGGCGGAGGGCTATTCACAGGCCCAGGTGCTTCGCGCCCAGGGTGAGGCGGAAGCGATCACCACGGTCTTCGGCGCGATCCACAAGGGAAAGCCGGATGCGCCGCTGCTCGCCTACCAGTACCTGCAGATGCTGCCGAAGATCGCAGAGGGTGAGGCCAGCAAGCTGTGGATCATCCCGAGCGAACTCACCGAAGCGCTCAAGGGAATAAGCGCGGGCTTCTTCCCCGGACAGAATGAGCCGACGCAGAGGTAGTCGCGGCGACGCGGCACAGCTTCCGTTCTTCGCGCCCGCGCGGCCGAGAGTACTGGCTCATCGGGGCCTCACCTCCGAGGCGCCGGAGAACACGCTGCTCGCTTTTGTGCACGCGCTCGCGGTCGGGGCGATTTATCTGGAATCCGACGTGCGCGCGAGCAGCGACGGCGTGGCCATGCTGGTACATGACGAGGACCTGCTGCGCGTCGCCGGGATCGCCGCCGAGGTGCGCAGCCTCACTCTTGATGAGTTGAAGAGGATCGAACTCGGCGACGGGCAGGTCATGCCCACCCTCCTCGAAGCCCTGGAAGCCTTCCCCGACGCCTTTTTCAATATCGATATCAAGGCGGCGGATGCCGTGCAGCCGACAGTGGCAGCCATCCTGCGGGCGAAGGCATCTCACCGGGTGCTCGTGACGTCGTTCGACGGTCGACGCCGCAGCGGCGCGCTCCGCATGCTGCCGAGGATCGCGACCTCGGCGTCGTCCGCGCGCTTCGTGATTGCGCTGCTCGCGGGAAAGCTTCGTCTGCTGCCGATCATGCGCCTCGCCCTGCGCGGAATCGATGCCGTGCAGGTGCCGGAGCGAGCGCTGGGGCTCAGGATCACCACGAAGCGCATGGTCCGACGGTTTCACCGTGCCGGCGTCGAGGTACACGTGTGGACGGTCAACGATGTTGCCGCGATGACCCGGCTGCTCGATATCGGTGTCGATGGGCTCGTCACGGATCGGGCCGATCTCGCCCTCGACCTTGTGGAACAACGCGCGCGCCGTTGAGAACGCCCCCATTTCGCTGAAAGCGCTTACTGGGAACTCCCTGTGAACTGTGCGCGGATGAAAGTTTTCGCCGCTGCGGGTCGTTATAACTTGAAGAGCGCAGTGCGCATTTGCAAGTGAGGGAGGCAACACCATGGCAGACCGAAGTTTGCGCGGAATGCGACTCGGAACCCAGAGTCTCCAAAGTGAAGAGGGTGTCGAGTTCTCGCCGCGGAAGAAGAGCGTTTATCGAACCGCCGACGGCACGACCTTCGAGGTCGTTTTCGCCGCCGATGCGGAAATCCCCGAAGTGTGGGAATCACCCAAGTCGGGGCAGGAGGGCGTGCTGCTCGCGAGTGACGGCACCCCGGTTGAGACGGTCGCGGTGGAGTCGAAGACCCCACGCAGCCATTGGGACATGTTGCTCGAGCGGCGTTCGCGAGCCGAGCTGGAGGAATTGCTCCAGGAGCGTCTCGACTTCCTTCGCGCCCGCAAGGGAGCGCACAAGATCGGAGCTTAGGCTTCCGTCAGCGACTGCGGCTCGTGCCGGATCGCACGATCCCCCACCACGTGACGCGCAACAGCGCCTCAAGCACGATGCCCACATGCATCTTTGAGCGCCCTGTCACCCTCTCAATGAAGGCGATGGGGTGCTCAACGACTTTGTGCCCTGACTTCTCCAGCCGCCACGCGATCTCCACCTGGAAGCAGTACCCCTGGGACGACACGTTGTCGAGCCGCAGGCGACCGAGCGCTTCCGCACGGATGACCCGGTAGCCCGAAGTGAGGTCGTGGATGCTCGAATGCAGCACCCAGCGCGCGTAGCGGTTTCCCGTGCGCGAGATGGCGCGGCGAATCCAGGGCCAGTTGCGCACCGTGCCACCGGGCACGAGCCGCGACCCGATCACAAGGTCGGCACCCGCTTTCGCGAGGGCGAGCATCGCCGGCAGTTCCGCCGGATCGTGCGAGCCGTCCGCATCGATCTCGACGACGTAGGCGTATTTTCTTGAGATCGCGTGGTCGAATCCCTCGAGGTATGCCCGCCCGAGTCCGTCCTTGCGTCGGCGATGGAGCACCGAGACCTTCTTGTCCTGGGCGGCGAGCTGGTCGGCGAGGGCTCCTGTGCCGTCGGGACTCGAGTCATCGACGATGAGTACGTCCGCGCGCGGGACCGCCTGCCGCAGCCGCCCGAGCATGGGCTCCAGGTTCAGTTTCTCGTTGTAGGTGGGAACGATGACGAGAGTGTCACGCACGGGTTCTCCTCGACATCAGGCCGGCCGCGACCAACCCGAAAAGGCCGAACAGCGACACGAACCATTCGATCGTAGCCCCGAAGCGTGCGGCAGGGGTGATCGTGCTGCTCAGGGGCAGTTCGGCGACCATAGTCGCGGGTGTGTAGGTTTCGAGCTGCTGGATGGTCGTGCCGTCCGGGGTGATCATCGCGCTGGTTCCCACCGTGGAGATATTGACGATGCTCCGACCGAGTTCGAGTGCCCGGATGCGCGCGATCGCGAGTTGCTGTTCGCTCTCGTCGGTCTGGCCGAAGTCGGCATTGTTGGTCTGCGCGAGAAGCACTTCGGCACCATCAATCGCCGCCTCTCGCATGACCGCGTCGTCGGAGATGTCGAAACAGATGTTGATGCCCGCGATCACACCGTTGATGTCGAAGATGACATCGGTTGTGCCGGGGGTGTACTCGCGCTGGATGAGGCCGATGAGGTCGGGAGACAGCGGCTCCCAGAACTCGCGGTCGGGCACGTGTTCCCCGAACGGAATCGGGTGACGCTTGTCGTAGTGGTCGACGGCGCCCTCCCCCGCTTTCCAGAGCAGGGAGGTATTGAAGATCTTTCCCTCGCGCTCGGTGATCGCTCCCGCGATGAGGGGAGCATCCATCTGTTCGCTCACGAAGTCGAACACACTGGCCGCGTACCCATCGACGAGGGGGTTGAGATCGGTGGCGCCCTCTGGCCAGACGATCATGTCGACCTGCTGCCCGAAGATCGGTCGCGTGGCATCCAGTTGTGCGGCGAGCAGGTCGCCACGCTCACGGGTATCGAAGTAGGCTGCCTTGCCGTTGCCCTGCACGGCAGCAATCGTGGTCGTTCCCGTGTAGACCACGGGGAAGAGCGGTACCGCAAGGGCAACCGCGAACGCGCCGACGACAATGGATGCCCTGGCGAGGCCCGCGACGCTCGACACCCGAGCGGCTTCGATCGCGAGCGCAACGAGTGCCACGAGAACGAAGGTGACACCGGAGACTCCGAGCCAGGGGAATAGTCCGGTGAACGAGCCTTCCGATTGGGAGAGCGCAACCCTGCCCCAGGCGAAACCGCCGTACGGCCACACGCTCGCAACGGCCTCGTGCAGGGTCCACAGGCCGGCGATGAGAACCGGGAGGAGGCCTATTCGTCCGGCGGGTGTTGGCCACGCGCGCTCGCTCCAGCGGTAGGCGAGCGCGATGAGGGCGCACCCCAGGGCGAAGAACATCGACTGGAGCACCGACAGCGCTGTCATGGGGATGGGCCCGAGGAACAGCGATGCCCACTGGATGTGCGTGAGGTAGAACGTGATCCCTGATGCGAAGCCGAACAGCAGCGCGTGCGAGAAGCGGCGATTGATCAGCGGGATGAGCACGAGGGCGACCCCGACGAGTGTGAGCGGCCAGAGCCCGAGTCCGGGGAATCCGGCATCCATGACCGGACCGGCAGTTGCCGCAAGCACGAGCGCGGGCCAGAACGGCAGGAGGGGACGCGGCTCGCCTTTCATGAAATTCAGCCTACGCAACGCTGCTGTAGGCGACGATTCCCCGACGCACGGCGTCGAGCGCCTTGCGCGCGGTCGGGCCGACGGGTGCCTCTGCGACCATGGAGATCTGATCGAGCAGGTCGATGGTCTGCTTCGACCAGCGCACGAAATCCCCCGCAGCGAGGTCTGACAGGGTCAGCGCTGAATCGAGGTTGCCGCCCTGGGCCCAGCGATGCATGGCGAGCGTGAGGCCGGACGACAAAGGTTGGCTGCCGGGCAGGCGGTTCTGTCGCTCCAGGTCATCGAGCACGCTCCACAGGTCCCCCGTGCGGTCGAACGCTTCGCGGAACGGCCCGCGCGGCAGGTTGCGCTCATCGGGAACTCCCTCATCGCGCCGCGGCTCGAAGATGAGCGACGCGGCCATGGCCGCCATCGCCGGTGCGTCGAGGTTGTCCCACAGGCGCCGTCGCAGGCTCTCGGCGACGAGCAGGTCACGTTCGCCGTAGATGCGCTTGAGCGTGCGTCCGTCGGGGGCAACGACGGTTTCACCATTGCTGTCCAGAACGAGGTAGTTCAGTTGCAGCAGCACGTCGGTGACGCGGTCGAACACTTTTGCGACGGCGTTGGTGCGGGTGCGGATCTGTGCGGCAATCTGGTCGGTCTCGCGTTTGAGCTTCCACCAGCGCTCCGCCCAGCGGGCGTGCGCCTCTCGTTCATTGCACGCGTGACAGGGGTGCTGCTTCATCCGCTTGCGAAGCGAAGTGAGCTGCCGCTGGCGCTTGTCGCGATCCCCGCGGGACTGCGCATCCGCCCTCGTCCCGGTCTTGCGCTCGAGGTCGGTGAGTTCACGGCGGATACCTGCGTACTCCCGGAAATCACCCAGGTGGCAGGTCATCGACTTCTCGTAGCCGTCGAGCGCCTCCTGCTGGGAGCGCACCTTGCGGGCGAGGTCAACGACGGCCCGGTCGGCCTGGAACTGGGCGAAGGATGATTCGAGCACCTCGCGGGTGCGTTCGCGGCCGAACTGGTCGATGAGGTTGACCGCCATGTTGTAGGTCGGCCGGAAGCTCGAGTTGAGCGGGTAGGTGCGCCGTGAGGCGAGTGAGGCGACCGATTGCGGGTCGAGACCGTCGACCCACTGGATCACGGAGTGGCCCTCGACGTCGATGCCGCGCCGCCCGGCGCGCCCGGTCAGCTGCGTGTACTCCCCAGGCGTGATCGGAACCCGGGCCTCGCCGTTGAACTTCTCCAGCTTCTCGAGCACGACAGTGCGTGCGGGCATGTTGATGCCGAGGGCGAGGGTCTCGGTGGCGAAGACGAGCTTCACGAGCTTGAGCCGGAACAGCTCCTCGACGACCTCCTTGAACGCGGGCAGCATTCCGGCGTGGTGAGCGGCGACGCCGCGTTCGAGGCCCTCGAGCCACTCCCAGTAGCCGAGCACCGCGAGGTCCTCATCGCGCAGGGTGCGGCAGCGTTCCTCGACGATCGCCCGGATCTCGTCGCGCTCGTGCAGTTCGGTCAGGCGCACTCCCCCACGCAGCACTTGGCGCACGGCGGAGTCGCAGCCGACCCGACTGAAGATGAAGAAAATGGCGGGAAGCAGGTTCTTCGACTCGAGCAGCGCGACGACATCGGGGCGGTCCATCCGCAGGCTCTCCTGGCGGCCACCGCGCGAGTGGTACCGGCCGACATCCTTCATCTGACGGGCGCTCAGAGTGCGGCCGCCGTAGCGCGCCATCTGCACGAGTTCCGGATTCACCCTGTTGGTTGCCGCCTGCCCTGAGCTGTCGAACAGGTCGATCAGTTTTGTGCGCATGAGAACGTGCTGCTCAAGCGGCACGGGGCGCTCCTCCGAGACGATGACATCGGTGTCGCCGCGCACTGCCTGCAGCCAGTCGCCGAATTCCTCGGCGTTGGAGACCGTGGCGCTGAGAGCGACGAGCCGAACCGACTGGGAGAGGTGGATGATGATCTCCTCCCACACGGCTCCCCGGAACCGGTCGGCGAGGTAGTGCACCTCGTCCATGATCACGTAGGACAGGTTCTGCAGCCGGTCGGAGTCGGCGTAGAGCATGTTCCGCAGAACTTCGGTCGTCATGACGACGATGCGCGCCGCCGAATTGATATTGGTGTCGCCGGTGAGCAGTCCGACCTCACTAGCGCCGTACTCGTTCGACGAGTTCCTGGTACTTCTGGTTGCTGAGCGCCTTCATCGGCGCGGTGTAGAAGACCTTGTCCTTCACATCCTGCATCGCTAGGTACACGGCGAATTCGGCGACGATCGTCTTCCCCGCACCGGTCGGAGCCGCAACGAGGACACTCCTTCCCTCCTCGAGCGACACGCAGGCGGCCAATTGGAACGGATCGAGGTCGAAGCGCTGGCGCTCCCTGAACGCCTCGACCTGCGGTCGTTCGGTGCGCTTTCTTGATGCCGCATAGCGATCGGCAGGTGAGAGCTGGGTCATGGCGTGATCAGGTGGCCAGCTCGGTGGCGAATTTGTCCGCACGCCGGGCGGCGGCTCGATCGTGCAACCACGCGACCCCTGCCGCGATGAAGTAGAGCAGGATCATCGGAATCGACAGGAGCACCATGGAAACGACGTCGGCTGGCGGTGTCGCGAGGGCCGTGAACAGTGCAATGGTGACGATCGCGACGCGCCAGCCCTTGATGATCGAGCGGGCGGAGATCACCCCAATGAAGTTGAGGAGGACCAGGAATACCGGAAGTACGAATCCGATGCCGACCGCTATCACGAGCTTCGTCACGAAATCGACGTAGTCCTTCGCACGGAATAGCGAGCTGTACCCTTCCGCCGAGAAGCTCGCGAGCAGCGCAACCATGTTCGGGAAGAGCAGCCAGCCCATTACGCACCCGGCAAGGAACAGCGGGATTGCCGTCAGGAGGAATCCAACGGCGTAGCGCTTCTCCTGGCGCTTCAGCGCGGGAACGATATAGGCCCAGATCTGATGGAGCCAGACCGGACTCGCTATCACGAGTGCCAGGGTGATCGCGATCTGCAACCTGACATCGAAGGCTTCCGTCACATACGAGTAGTTGAGGTTGGTGGTGCGAGCCGTCTCCTCCGCGATTCTGGTGATCGGCGCTTCGATTGCCTCCAGCACCGTTGAAGCGAAATAGAACCCGACACCACCAGCGACGATGATCGCGACAGCTGAGATGATCAGCCGTTTACGGAATTCGACGAGGTGCTCGCCGAGCGACATTTTTCCTTCGCTGGCGGCGCCTCGCCTGGAGCGCCCGGCCACGAACGCTACGGCTTGGGGGGCGTGGAGTCGGTCGGCTCTGAGGGTTCAGGTGAACTCTCGTTCGAGTCCGACTTCGTCTCCGTCTTGAGAATCTTGAGGGACTGGCCGAGGCTGCGGGCAAGCGCGGGAAGTCGAGGCGCACCGAACAGCAACAGGATGACGACAAGAACAATGACGCCGGTCCAGCCGGAGAGGTTAGGCATATGCGGACATCCTTTTCAAAATAGCGGGTGCGTGCACCATTTTAGTCCCGTACCGGAGTATTGCCTGCATGCTGCCGTGTCTGCTCCCCGGCAGTGACCGCGCCCGGAAGGCACGCCGGCGCCCGGGCGCCCGGGCGCGGATGTCCCGAGAGGGCGCGGTTGCCACAATCGTGCTACTCGTACCGTGCGGCACCGGCGGCTGCCCACTCGGCGACGGCGCGTCGCGCGCCGTCCGGCGCGATCACGGTCGCGGCCCCTGGCATTGCCGCGATGAGTCGCTTGAGGCCGTGAAAATGTGAAACCCGAACGGTGGTTCGAACCCTGCCCTCTGCGTCCGCTGCCTCGATGCCCTCAGGCAGATAGTCGGCCAGGAGGGGCAGGGAGGCCGCGGACACCTCGATGGTCACAGCCAGGTCGTCTGCCGAGGGTTCGAACAGCGTGTCGGGAAGGGCAACCTCGCCCGCACGTCGGGCAATCGGTTCCGTGGAGACAACCGGGTTCGACATCCGGTCGAGCCGGAAGGTGCGTACGGCCTCGCGGAGATGGCACCAGGCCCGCAGGTACCAGTCGGCATCGAGTGATTCGACCCGCAGCGGGTCCACCCGACGGCGCTCGTGGTCACCACGCGAGGTCTGGTAGTCGAACTCGAACTGTTTGCCTGAGGCGACGGATTCACGGATGAGCGCGAGGGACGCATCCGTCTCGGTCGCCTCGACGGCGACCGGATTCGGAGCCGCGGATGCTCCGCGCGACAGTTTCGCCATGAGGGAGGCGACCGCGGCACGGTCGGCATGCTCAGGCAGCGCCGACAGGTACTGGAGCCCCGCGATGAGCGCGGCAGCCTCGCGTGCCGAGAACCGCGGCGCTTCGTCGATGGCGACGCGGTGCGTGAGCACGATGTGGTCGTTCTCCTCGAGGTCATCCCACGAGATGTCGAAAAGGTCGCCGTCGAGGTACTGGGCTGTCTCGCCCGGGATGCCGGAGACACCGATCAGGCGCACCGCGGTTCGGATCTGTTCCGGCTCCATGCCGAAGTGGTGTGCGACATCGCTCACGCTGATGCGGTCGTGATCCATGAGGTAGGGCACGAGGGAGAGCAGGAAGGTGAGCTTGTCCTGCGCCTGAAGCGGACGATCAGCCATGAGCCGCCGCCGTTCCGGTCAGCCGGGTACGCACAGCGTCGCGCAGTGCGGGCGGGGAGACGACCAGCACCTCGGGGCCATAGCCCGCCAGTTCGTCGGCGATGAGCGCGAGGTCACTGTAGTGCAGTTGCAGCGCACCCGAATCGAGAACGGTTGTTCCCCTGCGCTTGTGCAGGCGGGTTGCCGCATCCGATTCGTGCACGACCTCGACGACCGCGGTGCGCTCGTTCCAGATGCGGTCGAGCTCCGCGAAAGCGTGGGTTGTTGCATCCTCCGGAAAGCCCTCGAAGCGCGTCGTTGTTGCCGTGACGGGTGAAACAATGCGCTGGAGCAGGAAATTGCGTGACGCATCCGCGTCCTGGTCGTGGGCATGCAGCAGCCAGCGACCGTGGTGCTGGAGCAGCGCAATCGGCGCAACCGTGCGGGTGCGCGGCTGCTGCTCCCCCGGCTTGAGGTAGTCAAACCGAACGATGACCTTCTTCTCCAGTGCGCTGTTGAGCGGTTCGAAAGCCGCATCACGTACGCGCAACCGCGGGGCGTAGCCGACGACAGGTTCCACGGAAATCTCGCCGAGCGACTTCAGTTTGACCAGGGCGCGGCGCGACTCGGCCGACAGGGTGCCCTCCCGCCACACCATCGCGGCGAGATTCAGCAGCGTCGTCTCCTCCGCCGAGAACCTGACATCCGCCGGCAATTCGTAGGCTCCGCGCGGAATCCGGTAGCGCAGGTTCTGGTTGTTGCCCGGCTGGTCCGGCTGTTCGATCGTCTCCAGCGGCACTCCGAGTTCGCGGATGTCATCCTTGTCCCGCTCGAACTGCCGCTCCAGGTTCGCGTTGTCGCCGGAGTGCACGTAGCGCGATCGATACCCCTGCACGGTAGAGAGAATCTCGTGCTTTGTCAGGCCCTTCTCGGTCGCGAGCAGCGCGAGAACAAGGCTGAAGAGCCGCTCCTCGACCGGGACCTTGAGGGGACTCGCTGCCGACACGATCGCCTAGATGATTCCGAGCACGTCGAAGACGATCACCCGGGCGCGCTGCTCATTGGTCGCAGGAATGACGACGATGACTTGGCTTCCCACCGGCTGTCCGATGAGTGCATCAGCGAATTCGGGGCCGAGCGTGTCAGCGTTCGCTACGACGTCGACGGCAGGTCCCCGTGCCACGTTCGCCGGCGACCCGGTCGGTGGGCGCCACGAGTTGACGAAGACTTCATCGCTTCCCCAGTAAACGCCCGTGTAGTGCATGACGACCGTGTCGCCCTCCTGCACTTCGGGCCCGTTGCCAAGCAGAAGCGCCTGGTGCTGGGGTTCGGTGGGGGCCTCGGCATCAGTGAACGTGATTCCGTGCTCCCCGCCGGGCGCCGAGACGACGGAGGGGTATCCCTCGCCGAGCAGTTGCGGCTGGCCATCAGCCTTCCCGGGGAAAGCGCGGACGGCGTCGACCACGAGCACGCGAGTGCCACCCTGCGCTCCGGGGATGATGGATGCCACGCGAGAGCCGACGCTCTGGCACTGGAGCCCCTGCCCGATCACGTTGCCTTCGACCACGATGGCGCGCACCAGTTGGCTGGGGTCGTACCCGGTCGTTTGGATGAGTTCGCCCGTCTCTCCCTCATACACGGATCCGTGGAAGTCGACGATGTAATCGGGAAGCACGCGGATGCCGTCACCCTCAACGAGAGTGCTCGTCTGCCGCTCCGAGGCGATGAGGGGCGTCGGGAACGAAACGGTGGGCTCGGCGCCGAGCGCACCCGAGGAGTCAACGAGTTCGGAGACTTCACCGGGGCCCTCCAGCGGAATGCACGCGCCCGGGCCGCCGACGATGCCACAGCCCGCAAGTGTGAGCGTGAGGCCTGCGGTGAGGATGAGCGCTGCACTCTGGCGCACGAAGCCTGCTTTCTTTAGATCCGGGAACATCGCATTCACTCTAATGGTTCCTCCGCGGACGTTCCGGCACCCCGTCCGCTCGCCGCATCGGCGGCTCTTCGCGCTTCGCGAACACTCTTGCGCACGGCCTTGTCGCTCGTCGAACGTTCACCGAGCGCGCCGGGTGTCCACGCCTCCACATCCTCGTCCAGGTAGTCGGACTTCGATGGCCGCCGTTTGAGTTGCGGCAGCTGGGCGCCGGGCGCGAGGCGACGGGCCGTCAGCAGGAAACCGGTGTGTCCGATCATCCGGTGGTCCGGGCGCACCGCGAGCCCCTCGACGTGCCAGCCCCGCACCATGGTCTCCGACGGCTCCGGATCCGTGTACAGCCCGGTTCCGCGGATGGCCTCAGCCACGCGCGAGAGTTGTGTCGCCGTCGCGATGTAGCAGATGAGTACCCCACCGGGCGTGAGCGCCTCCGACACGGCGGCGAGACACTCCCATGGCGCGAGCATGTCGAGCACGACGCGGTCAACGCTTCCCGGGGCTTCGCTGGTCGGGAGCGCCTCGGCGAGATCGGCGACACTCACCGTCCAGTTGGCGGGAACGGCACCGAGGAACGCCTCGACGTTGGCCCTGGCGACATCCGCGAACTCCTCCCGGCGTTCGAACGAGTGCAGGGTGCCATCGGCACCGATGGCGCGAAGCAGCCAGAGCGACAGGGCACCGGACCCCACGCCGGCCTCGACCACGCGAGCGCCGGGAAAAATGTCGGCCTGGGCCAGAATCTGCGCGGCATCCTTCGGGTAGACGATGGCAGCGCCACGCGGCATCGACATCACGAAATCGGTCAACAGCGGGCGCAGGGCGAGGTACTCGATGCCGTTCGAACTCGTGACCACGGAGCCATCGGGCTGACCGATCACGAGATCGTGATCAAGAATGCCCCGGTGCGTGTGGAACGACCCACCGGGTTCAAGCGTTACCGTGTTGAGTCGGCCTTTCGGCCCCGTCAGCTGCACGCGATCACCCGCACGGAACGGGCCGCTCTGCCTTCTGAGCGCACTCATGCTTTCCGCCGTGACTCGAGCAGTTCACTCAGTTGGGTGATGCCCTGCCCGGCGAGTGTGGGCCAGATCACATAGCCCTGGTCGTCGGCCAGGCCGACATGCAGCGGCACGCCGATCGTCGCTGCCCCGGACGCAACGGCGGATGCCGCACCCGGTTCCGAGTCCTCGATGGCGACGCAGTCCGCGGCGTTCACTCCCAGCAGGTCGGCCGCCATCAGGTACGGTTCTGGATGCGGTTTGCTGTGGGTGACATCGTCGCCCGCAACGATCACATCGAAAGCGTCAAAGTCGATCGCGTCGGAGACTCGCAGGGCGAGGCGACGCATCGACATCGTCACGAGCGCGGTCGGAATGCCGGCCTGCTTCAGCTCGAGCAGCAGTTCGCGCGCACCCGGACGCCAGGGAATGTTCGCGTTCACTCTCGCGAGCACCGCGTCGGTGAGCGCTTCGATGATCTGCTCTTCGCCGAGTTCCACCCCGTGGGACTGGAGCACGCGTGCCGAATGCCACAGTCCCGCGCCGACCAGCGTCAGGGCTGCCTCGTGGGTCCAGGTGCCGCCGTACGACTCGACGAGCGCCGTCTCGGCATCCATCCAGTAGGGTTCCGTGTCGACGAGGGTGCCGTCCATGTCCCAGAAGACGGCGGCGGGCAGAGTAGTCACGACCAGCAATTCTAGTTGTCGCAGAGCGCCGGACGATGCGTCACGGCGGCTGGCGCCAACTATCCTTAGGTGTAAGGCAAGAGCGACCGCAGAAGGATTTTTGTGCCAGACAAGTCGACATTCACGAGCGGGAGGCTCCTCGTCGTCGCGTTCGAAGGCTGGAACGACGCCGGCGAAGCCGCGAGCGCTGCGGTGAGAATGCTCAAGGACGGCCTCGATGTCTATCCCGTCGCCGAGGTCGACCCGGAGGACTACTTCGACTACCAGTTCAACCGTCCGAGTGTCGTCATGGACGAGGAGGGCTCGCGCCAGCTCGTCTGGCCGAGCGTCACTGCCTACGCGCCGGTGAACCCCAGCGATGGTCGCAAGAGCAACATCTACCTGCTCGCCGGTACTGAACCGTCCCGCGGCTGGCAGACTTTCGCCGCCGAAATTCTCGAGGTTGCTGAGGATGCCGAGATCACGGGGAATGATCCTGCTCGGAGCGCTGCTCGCGGATGTTCCGCACACCAGGCCGATCTCGGTTTTCGTCAGCAGCGAGAACACTGCGGTTCGGGACGAACTCGACATTGAGCGCAGTACATACGAGGGGCCAGTCGGTATCCTCTCCGTTCTCGCGCATGCCGCGGAGAAGGCCGGAATTCCCACCGTCTCGATCTGGGCATCCGTTCCCCACTACGTGCACAACGCTCCGTCGCCGAAAGCCACCCTCGCACTCATCGAGAAGCTCGAGGAGATCATCGAGATCGAGATTCCGCGCGGCGAACTCGTCGCAGAATCGACCGCATGGGAAACGGGGATCGATGTGCTTGCCGGTGATGACGACGATATGGCGGCCTATATCGAGCAACTCGAGCAGGCTCGTGACACTGTCGACTCGCCGGAAGCCAGCGGCGACGCCATCGCGGAGGAATTCGAGCGCTACCTGCAGCGCCGTGACGGTAAGGACGGGCGCGGTTCTGCCGGCGATGAGCCGTGGAGACCGCCAGGCATCTAGAAGAAGTACGGGCTAGAAGAAGTACTGGTTTCCGAAAGCTCCCGAGTTGTGATCCAGTTCGTCTTCAGAGAACGGGATCGCTTGCGATGTGTGCATCCGTTTCCAATGGACCACAGAAGCATCCTCGGCCTGCACTGCCAGATCGTTCCAATCCTCAGGATCGATGACGATCCTGGCAAGAATCTTTGTCATTTTTTCTCCTCGGCGCGGCACAACCGTCAAGCACCGAGGTCTTGGGTGCACTAACCACGTTACTCCCCGAGCACGGAGGGGTCGAGTTTGAGACAAATTCGTAATACGTCGGGCCGCCGGAGTGAGGCCGTACCCAACGCCAGCTAAAGGCTGAGTGTTCTCTCAACAACGCGGTTCGCCACGTCGCGCAAACTCTCCCCGTTGCTTCGAGCGTAAGCGCGGAGGATCGCGAAAGCCTCCTCCATATCCACACCGCGGGTCTGCGCGACCACACCCTTCGCCTGTTCGATCACGACCCGGCTGTTCAGTGCGTACTGCAATTGCTGCTGTGCGATATCACTCTCACGAAGTGCGCGCTCGTGAAGGATGCCGATCGTGGCGACATCCGCCAGGCCCTGGGCGACGGATGCGTGCTCCGGGGTGAGCTCGCCCGTCACCGCGCGGAACAGGCCGAGAGCTCCGATCGTGGTTTCCCGCAGCCTCATCGGCACCGCGTGCACCGAGCGGAAACCCTGTTCAAGCGCCTCAGTTCGGAAGTCACTCCACCGGTCGTCGAGGGCGGCAATGTCGGAGACTGCAACGGCAACTCCAGTGGTGTAGCACTGCACGCAGGGGCCGAGCCCAGACTGTGCCTGCATCATCTCGACGAGTCGGCTCTTCTCGCTCGTGGCTGCCACGACTTCGAGGTCGTTCTCGGAATTGGCCAGAAGGATGCCCGCGGCAGAGGCGTCGAGCAGCTCCGCGCAGGTGTCCACGAGGTTTTGCAGCAGCTCCACGACGTCGTACCCGACAACCATGGTGTCCGCGAGTAACACGAAAGCGGAAGCAAGTCGACTTTCGCGCGCTTCAGAAATCACCGTCACATCCTATCTTTTCGCGCATCAGCAATCAGCTTGGACTTCCCTGCTAATCGAACCGGAAACGTCTCTCGACCACCTCGGTTGCGAGTTCTCGAACCGTGAGTCCAGCACTGTACGCATGTGCCCGGAGCAGCAGGGCTGCATGTTCCGCACTCACGCCGAGTTGGGCGAGCACCATGCCGGTCGCTTGATGAACCACGCGCCTGCTGGTGCCGGTGTGGTCGTCCTCAAGGTGCGCAGTGCCGCTCGAATCATCCAGTGAATCACCGAACACCCGGCGGAGAACCTGCCACGCGACCAGGCGGGCGAGTACGGTCGCGTTCTCGACCTGCAGAGCGTCGAACCTGCCCCGCCTCACCGTGTAGAAGTCGATCGCGCCGATCGCCAGCGAGCCGATGGCGAGCGGGAAGGCGAACATACCCGACACCCTTTTCACGGCATCATCCGACTGGAGTGCCTCACTGAAGAGCGCCCACTCGGGGCGCGAGTCCTCTGCCATGTGGGGTGCGAGCACCGGCAATCGAGTTGCGAGGGCAGTCCAGCAGGGGCCTTCACCGAGGTCGAACTGGAGTTCGTCAAGCCGCATCGCCGTCGCATCCGATGCGTAGATGGTCGACTGGGCGATCGGTCCCGCGAGGACGGAAACGGCTGCCCCGTCAATGGGAAGCACCCGGAGGAACGGTTCGCACAGCCCGCTGGCGTTCAGGTGGGAGGAGGCGATCGCCCGGCGCGCGTCGTCGAAGTCGAAGTCGCTCATGGCCCGTGCGCCCGTACCTTGAACTGGACAGTCATCGTGGCATCGCCTTTTCGCCAGCAGGCTGGTGCACCGTGAGCGCTACTGCCAGTGAACCCAACACTACGCTTCCTTCCTGATCTAGACAGGCTGCAGGGTGCCGGTTGACAGCAGCACGATGATGAAGCTTCCGAGCGCGATGCGGTAGATCACGAAGGGCAGGAAGGAGTGACGCGAAATGTAGTTGAGGAAGAACGCGATCACTCCGAAGGCCACGGCGCCCGCAACCACCGTGGCGACCGCAGTCTCAAGAGGGCTGAAGATCTCCGGCGCGCAACCGGTCGCGATGTCGATGCACGGTTGGGTCGTGACCTTGTACAGCTGGTAGAAGCCGCTGCCAAAGACTGCCGGGATGGCGAGGAGGAAGGAATAGCGCGCCGCGGCACCGCGCTCGTACCCAAGGAAGAGTCCGCCCGTTATCGTTCCGCCCGAGCGCGAGACGCCGGGGATAAGGGCGAGAGCCTGGGCGAAGCCGAAGACGATCGCGTGCGGCCAGGTGAGCTTGGTCAGCGGTCGACGCTTCGAACCAATCGCGTCGGCGATGCCGAGCAGGATGCCGAAACCGATCAGGGTGAAGGCGACAATCCAGAGGGAGCGCAGCGTTGTCTCGATCGCGGTCTGGAAGATGAGCCCGAGGATCACGATGGGCATGCTGCCGATGATGATGAACCATCCGAGCCGAACATCGGGGTCATCCTGTGGCACACGGCGACCGAGCGCCCGGAACCACTTGCTGACGATCCGTGTGATGTCGCGCCAGAAGTAGATGACGACGGCGGTCTCGGTGCCGATCTGGGTGATCGCCGTGAACGCGGCCCCGGGATCATCCCCTGCACCGAGAAATTCCCCGACGATGCGCAGGTGCGCGCTGGAGGAGATGGGGAGGAACTCTGTCAGGCCCTGGACGAGGCCGAGGATGATCGCCTCGAACACACAAGCTCCCGGTGCTAGTAGTTACGGAGCAGGTCGCCGAGAACCTGCCTGCCAAAGACTAGTGCGTCAAGCGGTACCCGCTCGTCAACTCCGTGGAACAGGGCTGGAAAATCGAGATCGGCGGGAAGTCGCAGCGGGGCGAACCCGTACCCCTTGATGCCGAGCTTGGAAAGCGCCTTGTTGTCGGTGCCCCCCGAGAGCAGGTACGGCAGCACGGGAACGCCGGGATCGTGGGCCTGGAGCGTGCGGACCATCGTTTCCACGAGTTCGCCCTCGAACGGGTTCTCCAGACCGACATCGTGGTGCATCACAACGATTTCGATGTCGTCGCCCACGATCTCCTGCACTTCGGCGAGAACGGCATCCTCCTGGCCGGGAAGCGTGCGAATGTCGATCCGAGCCTCCGCACGATCGGGAATGACATTGTGCTTGTAACCGGCAGCGAGCATCGTGGGGTTGCTGGTGGTTCGCAGGGCGCCCGGAAGGAACCCGCCTCCTGTCCCTGTCGACGCGACAATCTCATCAGGGGTCATCCCGGCGTCCTGGTGCCCCAGGATGCGGGCGATCTCGTCCACAAGTTGTTGCGTGGTTGCGGTCAGTTGCACCTCCCACTCGCGCCTGCCGATTGCGGCGACCGCCTCGGCGAGCCGTGTAACAGCGTTGTCGTGAATCACGCGACTGCCGTGGGCAGCAGTGCCCCGCGCCACAAGCTTGATCCAGACGAGCGCCTTCTCACCCGTTTGCAGCACATAGGCACGCTCGCCGTTCAGTGTGAGCGAATAGCCGCCCACCTCGCTGATCGCTTCTGTTGCGCCAGCGAACAGCTCCGGATGATTGTCGACGAGATAGTGGGAGCCGAAGACTCCCCGTTCTCCTCGTCGGCGAAGAACGCAATGGTGAGGTTTCGTGCCGGCAGGCGGCCGGAGCCCAGGATGTCGGTGAGCGCGCCGATCATCATGGCATCCATGTTCTTCATGTCGACGGCGCCGCGGCCCCAGAGCATGCCATCCCTGATTTCGCCTGCGAACGGGTCGACGCTCCAGTTCGCCGGATCGGCGGGGACGACATCGAGGTGGCCGTGCACGACAAGCCCCGGACGGTCGGAATGCTCGCCTTCGACCTGGGCGATCACCGAGGTGCGGCCAGGTTCGGAGTCGAAGTACTTCACCCCAAGGCCAAGGGATTCAAGGAGTGAACCCACATATTCTGCCGCGTCGGTCTCGCCGTTTGAGACCCCCTCGCCGTAGTTCGAGGTGTCGAACTGGATGAGACGCTGGGCAATCGCGGCGGTTTCTTCGAGCATGCCGATAACGCTACCGTTCGCGCTCAGGAACGTCGTGCTGGCAGGGTCGAGTGCCCCGCCCAGCATGCTATTCTCGTACGTCGGCAGGTTCTCATGGAGCCCGTCGATTGCGCGCGGATGGCGGAAATGGCAGACGCGCTAGCTTGAGGTGCTAGTGCCCTAACGGGCGTGGGGGTTCAAGTCCCCCTTCGCGCACTGTTGTTGAGACAGCAGGAATCGGCCCCGGTGAGTAACTCACCGGGGCCGGTCTCATTCCCTGGCGTCTTCCCTCGCGTCGCGGTACGAGCTCCGGACGAAAATCGGCATGTGGTCAGATCTGTCTCTCGGCAGCGTTTGCACCTTCTCGATGTTGAGTCCCGACGAGGTCACGAAATCGAAGTGGCCCTTGAAGAACTTGTAACGGGTGTAGGTGTTGCTGTCGCTGAGCGAGAGGTCGTACCCGGTCACACCGACGCGCTCGCTCAACCGGTCTTTGAAGAACGGGTAGTTGTAGTCGCCGACCATGAGCATCGGGACGCCCTCCCCGAGCCCGTGCAGGGCGGCATGCGCGGCCTTGATCTGGTTGCGTCGAAGGGAATTGAGAGCGGTCAGCGGTGCCGCGTGGAAGGACGCGACAATGAGATCCCTGCTTTCCTGGAGATCGGTGAGGCGCGTGCCGAGCAGACGTTCGTGAGCGGGCGTGAAGAGGCGATCGTGCAGCGACTTCTTCAACTCGAACGCCGTTGTTGACACCGCCGTGAAGCGATTTCTCCGGTAGTAGAGAGCCAGTCCAAGACGATTGCGTTTGGTCGAGTCGGCGAGATGAAGATGAGAGATCTCCGCCGGCAGCGCGGTGGTGTCACACTCCTGAAGGCAGAGCACGTCGAGGTCGAACTCCTCGGTGAGCGCAACGAGTTCACCCACGGCCTGGTGCTTCCTGAGGTTGTAGCTGATGACGCGGATGGTGTCCCCTGCTGTCTCGATCTGGCGGGCCGATATCGCGGGCCATCGAAGTGGTCTGCCCGACAAGTTTACCCACCGACCTCATTTCGGTGGCCTGCGGGCGCAGCGCCACCCATTGCCGCCCAGGTGATCAGCTGCCTAACGTGAGAGTGGGAAAGGAGCAGCCTTTCCGCTAAGAGAGGATGCGTCATGAGCGACCCGGAACTGACCCCGAGCTTCGATGAGAACCAACCGGAGAACGGTGAACCAGGGCACGCGAAGCCCCAAGATGTCGACACGGATGACGACACGGATGACGAAACGATTACGGGCTCGGATGGTGCGGAGCGCGACATCCACTACCCCGACTCTGACATCACAGAAGCTGGTGCGCCGGACGATTTCGAGGATGGCGTCGTCGGCTGACAGCACACGCTCGCCTTCACAAATTGTGCTGTGCAAGGGCTTGATTGCGCGGGCGAGGTGCGGTGGTGTTGGAGCGAGGCTAAGGAGCAGTGAAGTACCCCATGGAAACACCCGAGCAGCACGCAGGACAGCACGCAGGACAGCAATCACCTACCGAGCCCCCCGGCTCCGCACCAGATCGAACACACGTTGACGACGGCCGCATGGCGGTGCCCGAAAGCGGCGACGCTGGCCTGCCAACCGTGCCGTGGATCGAAGCTGCGGACTGACTCGCTAACGTGGGGGCATGAGCTCCGATCCGATACGCCGTCGCGCGATCATCCGCGGCAGTGTTCAGGGTGTTGGTTTCCGGGCGAGCACGCGAGTTCAAGCGCGGCGCCTCGGGCTGTCGGGTTCGGCGCGCAACCTGCCCGACGGGTCTGTCGAAGTGCAGGTCGAGGGCCCCGAGCCCCACGTGGACGAGCTCATCCGGTGGTTGAACGTCGGGCCTGTGTGGGCACAGGTGGAGGGCGTTCAGGTGGATGACGTGGCGCCCCGCGGCGGGTCCGGGTTCGACATCAGCTGATCGGGCCGTGAAGTAGCCTGAACCAATGCCAGCACAGCCACCCGCCGCGGCGCAGAAACCGTTCGAACGCGCTCACCACGGCGACGTCTTCATTGACAATTACGAGTGGATGCGCGACAAGACCGACGCCGACGTCATCGCCCACCTCACCGCCGAGAACGAGTGGACGGATGCGCAGACCGCAGACCTCGAAGTGCTGCGCGAGCAGTTGTTCGAGGAAATCCGCGCCCACACGAAGGAAACCGATCTGAGCGTGCCGGTGCGCAAAGGCGAGTGGTGGTACTACTCGCGTACGGTCGAGGGCAAACAGTACGCGATCCACTGTCGGGCACCGATCGGGCAACCGGATGACTGGACCCCACCGACTCTCGACGCGAAAGCACCGGGCGAGCAGGTGCTGCTCGACAGCAATCGCGAGGCGGAGGGTCACGACTACTTCTCCCTGGGCAGTTTCGATGTCAGCGGCGACGGTTCCCGGCTCGTGTTCGCTGTCGACACTGTGGGCGACGAGCGCTACCTGCTGCGGGTGCGTGATCTAACGACCGGCGAGAACCTCGCGGACGAGGTTCCGAACACCTTTGCGGGAGCAATCTTTGACGCGACAGGCGACCACATCTTCTACACGACAGTGGATGACACGTGGCGACCTGACACGGTCTGGCGTCACACGATCGGAACCCCCGCGTCGGCTGATGTCACAGTTCATCATGAGCCCGACGAGAGATTCTGGCTCGGCATCGACCTGACCCGCAGTCGGCAACTGCTTGTGATCGAGGCGGGGTCGAAGATCACTAGTGAGGCGTGGGTGCTGCCGGCGGATGACCCCACCGGCGAGTTCCGTTCGGTGTGGCCGCGGCGCGTGGGCGTTGAGTACTCGGTCGAGCACGCCGTCATCGACGGGGCGGACCGCCTCCTGATAGTGCACAACCATGACGCGCTCGATTTCGAGCTGGTGGATGTCGCGTTGGCCGACCCCACGGGCGAACGACGTGTGCTCGTGCCCCACTCCCCCGGAACGCGCATAGAGAGCGTCGCGGCGTTCGCCGGCCACCTCGTGCTCGAATACCGGCGGGAGGCCCTGCCGAGGGTCTCGGTGGCAGTTCTCGGCACGCAGCTCACCTGGCAGGAGATCGAGTTCGCTGAGGCACTCTTCTCGGTGGGCGCGAGCGGCAATCCTGACTGGAACCAGCCTTCGGTGCGCCTGACGTACTCGAGCTTCGTCACCCCCGCGACGGTGTACGACTACGCCATGCGCTCGGGGCACCTCACGATGCTCAAACAGCAGCCCGTGCTCGGTGACTATGATCCCGACCGCTACGAGCAGCGCAGGGACTGGGCGACCGCGAGTGACGGAACGCGGGTGCCGATCTCGCTCGTCTTCCGCTCCGATCTGGTGACCCCGGGTGAATCGGCCCCGACACTGCTGTACGGTTACGGCTCGTACGAGCACAGTATCGATCCGGGGTTCTCGATCCCGCGCATCAGTCTGCTCGACCGCGGCGTCATCTTTGCCGTCGCACACGTGCGGGGTGGCGGTGAACTCGGTCGCAACTGGTACGAGAGTGGCAAAACGCGGAGCAAGCGCAACACCTTCACCGATTTCATCGCGTGTGCGCGGCATCTCACCGACACCGGGGTGAGCTCCCCCGACCGCATGGTTGCCGAGGGTGGGAGCGCGGGCGGTCTGCTCATGGGT
This sequence comes from uncultured Actinomycetota bacterium, assembly GCA_963848065.1. GTDB lineage: Bacteria > Actinomycetota > Actinomycetes > Actinomycetales > Microbacteriaceae > CAWKBZ01. The sequence continues at coordinate 26,657 of CAWKBZ010000003.1, forward strand.
GCGGTGGCCAATCTGGCGCCCGAAGCCTTCGCGGGTGTGCTCGCGGTTGTCCCGTTCGTCGATCCGCTGACGAGCATCCTCGACCCGTCCCTCCCCCTCACCGTCATCGAATGGGATGAGTGGGGCGACCCCCTGCATGACGCGGAGGTCTACCACCTGATGAAGAGCTATTCCCCCTACGAGAACGTTCGGGAGACGCAGTATCCGCAGATCCTTGCGGTCACGAGCCTCAACGACACGCGTGTGCTCTACGTTGAGCCGGCCAAATGGGTCGCGCGACTGCGTGAAGTGGATGCGCCGGTGCTCCTCCGTACGGAGATGAGTGCGGGGCACGGTGGGGTGAGCGGACGCTACGAGAACTGGCGCAAGAAGGCATTCGAATCGGCGTGGGTGCTCAGGACTCTCGGCCTGCACGCTTCCTGAGGGCGGCGAACGTCGCGTCGAGGCGCCGCTCATCGTCAGTACGAATCTGTTCCGGTCGTCCTGCAGTTGCGGCCGCGTCTGCCCGCAGAAGTTCTTTCTCGAGGCGGCTCACGGAGCGCCGGAAAGCCGCATCCTTTTCGTGCGCGAGTGCCATGAACCCACGCTACCGAGTTCTCCGGCGATTCGAAGCATGGGCACTCAGCCCAGCAGGTTCGCGAACATGAGCGCGATACCGGCCCACCAGAGCAGTACTGCGAGGGCGAGGCTCACCAGCGGAACCCAGAAACTGATCCTTCGTTTCACCATGAGCACAATTGCGACGATCACCGAGGGAAACCAGGCGATGCTCGGCCCGATCAACGCGAGCGTCCAGCCGAGCGTGTACTGGTAGAAGTCACACGTTGGGGCTGCGCACTGGTCGCGTCCGAAGATCTGCAGCACGGTGTGCGCTGTCAGCCCCAGAATCACGGCGATCCCGAAAAGCATCACGAGGCACGACGCAGCAATGTCCCAGACGATCAGTCGGCGGCTGGCCGGGGCCGTCGTGGCGGCTGCAGCGTCATCCGCTTCCTGCGTGAACTCAGTTACCGGTGGCGGGGTTGTGAACGCGCCCACCGGCTCGTAGTCGGCGGTTTCCTCTTCGAGGTCGGGTTCCAGTTCGGGTTCGTATTCCGTCTCGGCTCCGTAACCGGTTACTGGTGGCGCGATCTCTGGTGATGACACGAGTGGGCTCCTGTTCGTACAGACCCAGCATTATTGAGTCGAGCGGCGCTCGTCAACCGGTGGCGCCGCCAGCCGATACCGCTGTGCCTGTCGATGGACCGCACATTCTGTGGTTCACCGACCTAGGCTGGAACCCTCATGCGACTCCTCCTGATTCGTCACGGCCAGACCCCATCCAACGTGCTGGGACTACTCGACACGGCGGCGCCCGGGCCCGGGCTCACCCCCTTGGGCGTGCGGCAGGCAGGAGAAGTGGCGGTGGCGCTTGAGGGCGAGGAGATCGGCGGGATCTTCGCCTCCCGGCTCGTGCGCACCCAGCTCACCTCTGCTCCGCTCGTCAACGATCGGGGCATCTCTCCCGAAATCGGTGACGGTCTGCACGAAATCGAAGCGGGCGCCCTGGAGGGACTGAGCGACCGTGAGTCGGTCATCCGCTACCTGCACACCGCCTTCTCCTGGGCGGACGGCAAACTGGATGCCACGATGCCGGGCGGAACTGACGGGCACGAGTTCTTCGCCCGCTTCGACGCTGACATTGCGGAGATCGAGAGAACTGTTGCCCAGACGGCGGTTGTGTTCAGCCACGGGGCCGCCATCCGGGTCTGGGTTGCCAATCGGGCGCGCAACGCACCGTCTACGTTCGCAGCGCGCACTGAACTCGCCAACACGGGCGTGGTCGTGCTTGACGGGTCAGTGGATAGCGGATGGCAATTGCTCAGTTGGGCGAGCATGCCGGTCGGTGGAGCGCAGTTGGACGACGCCGCGGCGCCCGATCCCACGGGCGAGACCCTGGGGCAGGCGGAAGCGGGCTGAGCCCGGATTGCCTAAGGTGGGAAAGGTGAGCAAGGAATTCATGCACGAACCGGACGCTCGTCGATATGTGCTGAGGGTCGGGGGCGAACTCGCTGCCGCACTCGACTACACCGTGAGCGGGTCTGCGGTGTCATTCACCCGCACCTACACGGCACCCCACCTGCGCGGTCGCGGCTTCGCGGCGGAGATCACCCAGTTCGCGACGGATGATGTCGAGAACAACACCGACCTTCGCATCGTTCCGATGTGCTGGTATGTCGCAGACTGGTTCGAACGCAATCCGGAGCGAGCCGGGCTGCTGACGCGGGGAGCGTGACAACGCGCGCGCCGAGAAAACGTTTCGGGGTCTTCACCGGAATCGGATTTCTCGGCAAAGGGCTGGGCATGTGGCTCACCTCGCCCGGCCTGATGCTCCTGGGGGCGCTGCCTGCGCTCATCGTCGGAATCGTGTACGCGGGCGGCATCGTGCTGTTCCTCATGAACATCGACCCCATAACGGCCTTTGCGACACCGTTCGCTTCCGGGTGGGATGAGACCGGGCGGGCTATTGCGCGAGTGGTTGCCGGTCTGGCCATCGCGGCAGCCGCCGTGCTTGTGGTGATTTTCACTTTCACCGCGGTCACGCTCGCTGTGGGTGATCCGTTCTACGCACGCATCTGGCGTGCAGTCGAGGAGAAGGCGGGCGGGGTGCCGGAGCCGATCGAGGAGAAGTTCGCAACCTCTCTTCTGCGGGGGCTCGGCAATGGGCTGCGGCTGTTCCTTTTCACTGCGCTCGTGGGAGTGCTGCTGTTCGCTGCCGGGTTCATCCCGTTCGTGGGGCAGACGGTTGTGCCCGCACTGGGCGTGCTCATGGGCGGATGGTTTCTTTCGCTCTCGCTCACGGGATTCGCGTTCGACGGGCGCGGTATCCGGTTGCGTGGCAGACGAAAAGTGCTCGGACGCCAGCGCTCGACCACGCTCGGGTTCGGTGCCGCGACGTACCTGCTGTTCCTGCTGCCGCTCGGTGCGGTCGTGGTGATGCCCGCCGCCGTCGCGGGGGCGACGCTCATGGCGAGGGCAGCTCTGGAGGACTAGGGTCTCGACGGGCTCGACCACCGCGCGGTGGAGCCTGTCGAAATCTCACCGGCGAATTGACCAGGGTCTCGACGGGCTCGAGCTGCGGCTGGTTCAGCGGCCGCCGCCGCCTCCCCCACCGCCACCGCCACCGGACGACCCACCGCCTGAGGAACCACCCGAACTGCTTCCGCCACTGCTGCTCGACCGCGAGGCGGTCGCCGAACTCGAGATCGATGAAATCGAGGTTGCGAAAGTCGTGGGCGAGAACCCGCCCGGGCCCGCATACCAGTCGGGGTTGGCATCCGGACCCATCTTCACCGCGAGTTCCTGCAGCCAACTCTCTTCAACCCCCCACAGCACGGCGAAGGGAAGCAGCCTCTCGTAAAGCTTGATCACCTGCATATCGTCACGAATATTGACCCGTTCGGCGCCGCCGCTGCTCTGCAGAACCCGGAACCGCTCCTTCTCCGCGAGCTCGAGGTACTGCTTCATCCCGATCAGGTAGTCCCGATGGTCAGCCCCGGCGGCCGTGAGCCGGGCCGGACGCTGCGAAACCAACGCGGTGACCGCGAAAGCGAAGAACAGCAGGAAGCCGGAAAGTCCCAGCCACCAGCTCGCGTCGACGCCCGGCGTGTCAATGAAGATGAAAGTGAGGATCCACATGACCATGATGGCGAATGGGATAAGGCAGCCAAGGCTCTGGCCCTTGGGCTTCAACCGGAAACCGCTCTTGATGACCTGGGGTGGCACCGATCCGACGACGGGGTTGAGCGCACTGCCGAGTGTGTAGTCTGCCCGCGCGATGTCGCGCACTGCGCCGGGCTGCGGGTTCGGGCTGCCGAATATGGCAGTGATGATCCGCTTCTCGAGGTCATCGAGGCCGTCCGGACTGAGGAACTGGAGGGCGTACTTGCCTGCACTGGACTTGACCGGATACCCGAGAATGCGCAGGTTTCGCCGAACAGCGAGACTCACCAGTTGCGCAGGAAGTGCAGCCTTCATCCGGCCGGCGAGTTGCGCGGCCATCATGATGTTCAGGTCCTTCGGCACGCTGTATTGGGGGACGATGATTCCCCGCCCAGGGTGATCCCGACCCGACATGGCCCTGAGCACTATCGACAGGATGGTGAGCAGCCCCGCGAGTGTGGAGAACAGGATTCCCATGATGTGCTGCCACAGCGGCGTCGCGCGAGGATCGACCGCTTCGACCTGCACGAATGTGCCATCGGTGAAGGCGATCGCGAAAGTTAGGGTTTGCCGGGGGGCGAGTGCCGAGGCGACCGCACGGAACGTGGTGGTGCCGTCGGCGGCGACTTCGATTAGCTCGATCGAGTCGCACGGGTCGGTGCCGCCTTCATCGCCCTGGTAGCAGGCGAAGGAACCGGTGAGTTCGGTCGCGACCTCCGGGTCGACGATGACGGTTGCCGTCACTGAACCGAATGGCTGCGACCAGCCGGTTCCGTTCACATCCCAGTAGAACTCATCCACTCCTGTCGTCGACGTGAAGTTGCGCACGACATTCTGCTGCGAGTAGCTGATCACATAGGTCTGGCGCCCCTGCACGAAGTCGTCCGTACCGAGTGGCAGTTCGAGGAAGCCGCTGTACCGATCGACCTCGTAGTGCACAGGCGCACCGTTCTCGTCAACTACGGAGTGGATGCTGGTTTCCAGCGGTACGCCGTCATAGTCGGTATTCAGTTCGCGGATGATCCCGCGGTTCTGGTCGAAGTTCGGGAACAGCGCCACAATGGTTTCCGTGATCTGCACCTGGGATCTGCCGTCGTCCGTGCGTGAGAGTTCGTAGACGACATCCATTGATATGAACGCGAAGTTCTCGACGTTGGCAGTGGCGTTGGTGTTGCTGCCAGCAGACTGGGCAGTGCCTTCAACGGTTGCGGTGACCGCGACAGCGGCAAGGCCGATTCCGACGCCAGCAAGCGCGATCAATACCCCAAGGCGCGGACGTCTGGTGCTGTTCACCACACGCTCAGCATAGGGGTGAAGTTCGCACACGCGGCCAGTTTCGCGTTGGCACAGATTGACCGGTCTGCCCCGCTAATAGGGGCGTGCGGGGTGAGCGCGAGCGCAACTAGGCTCGAACCGAGGCGGGGGTGGCCTCTAGCGTGAGGGGGTTCGCATGTCGCAAGTGCAGTCGCATGTGCAGACAGAGGTTGTTCCTGCGGGCTGGTACCAGGATTCGCCGGATCCGACCCAGGTTCGCTGGTGGAACGGTACTGAGTGGACTGACCACGTGCAGGTTCTGCCGTCCGACGTCGCCAACGCACCGGATGTCGAGTCGACCTTGACGCGTCGCCAGCTTCGCGAGCAGAACGGCACGATGTTTACGGGGGAAGTCGACATCAATTCGGAGAGGGATGCCGCCCAACTTGCGCAGCAAGCCCAGGTGGCGAGCGTGGCCGCCGAGCGTGCTGCTGCAGGCGCGCCGGCGGCGGCCGCCGAGCGCGCTGCCGCCGAGCGTGCGGCTGTCGAGAATGCGGAAGCGGTGCGCCTTGCCGCCGAGCGTTTCGCCGCAGAGTCGGCCGCTTCTGAGCGCATCGCGGCGGCGAACAGCTTTGCTTCACTCGTAGCCGACGCTCCCTCGACTCAGGCCAGTACCACGTCGGCGACCGCCGCGACCCCTGCGACCCCTGCGCCGGCTGGCTCCCTTTTCTCGCCGGCTATCGCCGATTCGGAAATCTACGTACCGCCGAGTTTTGCGCCGGCGATCGCGGAGTCGGAAACGTATGTTCCCTACCGCGACATGCAGAACATGCAGCACCCGCCATCGATCAACAACCTCAACCGCACTCGTGTGTGGGACAACGCTCCCACCACGATCACCGCCAAGGCGGTGGGAACCCAGACGTTCCCGGTGTGGCTTTTCGCGCTGCTGCCGGTGTGGTCCACGGCGGCTGCGTGGCAGCTGCCGCTGATCCAGGGTTTTCCGGATGCTCGTCTGCCGTATCTCGCTGTCGTACTTCTCACGCTGCTGCTGTCGGTCGGCCTTGCCCAGAGTGACCGGCAGCGGCTCAGCTATCGCGGTTTCGATCGCAGTGCCGCCACCGTTCTCGGGCTGGTTCCCCCGCTGTTCCTGGTGGTCAGGGCGATCAGGCTGGGTTCGAGTGGATTGGCGCCGCTGATCACCTTCATCCTGCTTCAGGTGGGTGTGCTCGCCGCAATCTACCTCTTCGCGATGCCGATGGTGCTTTCGGCGCTGGCGGTCTTCGGCCTGTAGCCGCCCCTCCGGACAAACTGCCAGCTAGGGAGCCTTTGAGGTCCTACGATGGACTGCGCAACTGAACGCGTAGGAGGGCACATGGAACTGTTCGATATCGGTCGGGCACTGCAGACCCAGATTTTCGGCTCACGTGAGGAGATGGAGGAGCATCCACTTTTCAGCGAGCATCCGCAACTGTTGAACCGTCTGGTGTCGAAGTTGACCTATTGTGTGCGGGATGCTCCGCCACGCTACATGGCTGTTGACATGTCGGGTGTCTCGGGCGCGTCGGGCGAAGGGTTTTTCACGATTGCGGTGTACACCGATGATCACCTTTTTCATCTGACCTACGATCCGACGGTCGACCACATCATCACGTCAATTCGCGACCGCAAGAGCATTATCACTCTCGAGGTGCTTTCTGCCCCGAATTTAATGCGCGGCGATGTGCCTGGCACATTCGATGGTTCGCTGCGGGTTGCCGCCACCTACAACAATATGAAGGTTGCGTTGCCAGGTGACAACCGTGCGAGCGTGAAGAATCGCGATCAGTTGGATGCGTTCTTCCCGACGCTGCTGAAGGATGTCGCGCAGTAGCTGGCTGGCGGATGATTCAGGCTCTAGTGTGAGCTTTGCTGACAGAACTTCCTGTCGGCTCTTGTGATCACTGCCACCGGTCTGTCTTTCGGAGCTGCCAATGTACCGCGCCATTGCCCGCAATCGGCGGTCATCCATTTTTCTGATTGCCGTGTTCGTGGTCATCATCTGCGCGGCAGCTGTGGCGGTCTCGTTCGCGGTTGAGTCGTGGTGGCCGGCGGTGCTGATCCTGCTGTTCACCGGCTTGTACACGTGGTGGCAGATTGCGACGGCGATGAAGAATGCGGCGAAGATCGCGGGCTGTGTTGAGGTGACGGCGAAGGATGAGCCGCGCCTCTATCGCACGGTGGAGAACCTGGCCATCCGTCTGGGGATGCCGACGCCGACGGTGGCGGTGATTGAGGATCCTGCGCCGAACGCGCTCGCCCTCGGTATGAAGGAGGACAGCGCGCTGGTCGCGGCGACTCGTGGTCTGCTCGACATGCTTGAGGATTCGGAGCTCGAGGGTGTGATGGCGCACGAGATGGCGCACATTAAGAACGAGGATTCGCGGGTCAAGTTGACGATTTTCGCGATCATCGGTTCCGTGGCAGCGCTGTCGTACATTCTCGCGCGTGGTGCGTGGGCGATCATGCGGCACCCTGGACGCGGCAAGGGTGCTGTGGCGGTGCTCGCCTTCGGGCTCGCACTGCTGGCGGTTGCGGGGTTGTTTGCGTTGATCGCTTTCCTGATCGGTCCGCTGGTGAATGCTGCGGTCTCGCGCGAGCGGGAGTTCCTGGCGGATGCTTCAGCCTTCGAGATGACCCGTTTCGCTGATGGGCTCGCGAGTGCGCTGCAGAAGATGGATGCTTCGGCCGTGACCGGCAAGGCGGCGCTGGGTACGCACAGTTTCTATTTTCTGAATCCCGCGCGACGGAGCCGGTTCGCGAGCTGGTTTTCGAGTCATCCGTCGACCGAGAAGCGGGTGGAACGTCTCCGCTCGATCAGTCGCACGTTCTAGCCGGCTGCGCGACGGGTCGACTGCATCCGCCGGTATGCTGCGCTCTTGCTTTCGAGAAGGATGGGTGTCTGCGTTCGATCGATATCGGGCGGCGGGGATAAGCCAGTACCGACTGTCGCGTCTCTCGATTTCCCATTCGTTGTTGTGAAACAGCAGGTGATGATGCTTGCAGAGGAGTATGCCGTCGTCGATGTTTGTCGGGCCGGTATCCCGATGCCACTGGACTATGTGATGAGCCTCACACCAGGAGGGCGGCCGATCGCATCCGGGAGCCATGCAGCCGCCGTCCCGGGATTCGAGGGCTCTTCGCTGCTTTTTGGTGAATCTGCGCTGTTCGCGCCCCACGTCGAGCGGATTGCCGTTCTCGTTGAAGATGATGGGGACGATTCCGGCGGCGCACGCGATCCGCTCAACGGTTCTCATTGAGACGGGGTCGGGGTGCCCTTCGAGGTATCCCCTGCCATCCGGTCCGTTTGAACCAGCTGCGAGGTCTTCTTTGGTGACGAGCACGCGCACAGCGGGTACGGTGTCGCCGAGCATGAGGCTCGAGTCGGCAGAGACTCCGGCGACGAGCAGGTGCAGGAACACGTCTGAGGCGATCTGCTCGGGCGTGCGCGGGTCGTCGAGAATGCTCTTCGCGGTGAGTTCGTCTCTCGTCTGGAAGCGTGGACCCCCGAGTTTGGGAGAGGTGACGCGATCGAAGACCTCTTTCGCTATGAGGTAGTCCTCGGGGTCCAGATCCCACGTGAGCCTGCCCATGCCATCCGGGAAGGGCGCGCAGACGAAGAGCGCGCCGCTCCCGCCGCTCCTTCTCGCGATCGGCGATTCCGCAGGCATCCAGTTCGTCGCGTTCGGCCCGGGCGCGCTTGTAGAGCCGGTCGGGGTCGAGGGTGGCGGCTGAGTCGCACAGGCGAGCCGCGGCATCCGCTATCGCCTGCGCGGGAACGTTGTCGGTGGGCGCACCGAGCCCGTTGCGGATGGCGTCAGCTGCAGCGACAGAGAGCGTTCCGTTCGTGAGCGCGCGGGCGATGGGTGCGAGCCACGGCTCGGTTGGTGTTGAGAGCTCGCCCGTGACTGGGTCTGCTTCGCCCTCTGACTGTGCCTCGTGCACGAGCCGGCCGATGCGCACGGCTTTGGTGGCGTCCTGGCCGGTCGCGCCGGTTGTCACCCGCACCATCTCTTCTGGCGTGCGGTGGCCGTGCCTCTGCGCGAGCCCGTTGCTGCCGAGTTCTGGCCGGGAACGGTGCGCGATCTCCCCCGCGACGACAGCATTGACGGTCTGCGAAATGCGGTGGAGTTCGGTGGAGAGCCTGCAGACATCCGCTAGCTCAGCCTCGGACAACTGCCGGTACTCCCCCACGGTTGTCGGAACGCTCGCCGCAACATCCACTGACGCGGCAATGGCGTCGAGGAGGGTGGCGGTGGCGGTTGCGGTCATGTGAGAATTCTCTCACATTCGAAGCTATGTTCGAAAGAGTTTTGAGGAATCTGTGGATAAGTTTTTAGTCCTCGACCCACTCGAGCAGCTCGCCGGGCTGGCACTGCAGGGTGCGGCACATGGCATCCAGTGTGCTGAATCGCACCGCTTTCGCGCGCCCGTTCTTGAGCACCGCGACGTTCGCGGGGGTGAGGCCGATGCGTTCGGCGAACTCCCCCACGCTCATTTTGCGTTTGGCGAGCTCGACATCGATCCGCACGATGATGGGCATCAGATCACCTCTTCGAGGTCGCTGTGCAGGGTGGTCGCCTGCCGCAGCAGGGCCCGCATGATGACCATGAGCAGTACGAGTACGGCCCCGAAGAGCACGAGGCCGAAGAGTGCGATCGGGATGCCCGGGTCGCGCAGTTGCGGCGTGAAGTAGATGACCGCCGTGAGGTACGCGGCGAGGCCGGCCAGCAGCACCCAGCCGGCGATGAAGGTGTAGACGATCACATTCACCCAGGTCATGGATGCTTCGCTGAAGATCCGGTCTTTCGTCACCATTGCGAGAAGCTTCCAGATGCAGACGATGACGACCTGGATCGCGAGCACTCCGAGTTGCATGACAACGAAGATCGGCCACAGCAGGTGGGCAGCTTCCGGCGCGCGCTCGAGGTCGTGGGCGAAGTCGCCGGGCAGGCTGAGCGTCTGCATGACGATGAGGAAGAGGAAGAGCGTCGCAAGGAAGACACGGAGCACGATCACGTGCCATTGAAGTTGCGCCATGCATCGATCTTCAAGTGAAACCTATCGAATGTCAATAGGTCACACAACTACCGATACTGCTGCGCCCACCACTCCCCCAGACAGCTTCTGCAGCGCGCGGCATGCACAGTTGTGCTTGGCGTCCTGAGCCACGATCTGTCGATCGCTAGATTTCTCGAATCGACCGATGGACAATGAGGGAGTGATCAGTGTGACGGAACCGCAGGTATGGGTGCTCATAGGCATCTTCGCCGCCGCAATGTTCGGCATGATCGGCATCGTCACCACGAGCTTCAACCGCACGCTGAGCGCCACAATCAACGGGCTGCGCGAAACGATGGACGCACGCTTCGAAACGATGGATGCCCGGTTTGATGCTCTTGATGCGAAGTTCTCGGGCAAGTTCGAAGGGCTGGACCGTGACATCCAGGCGCTGTCCCGTCACGTGTTCGGCTCTGACCCGCACTAGCCCTTCGCGCTGCACGCCCCCTTCGTCAACCGGTTGAACCCCGCCACTCGCGGGTGTGGGCTGGGTAGCGGAAGGAGCAAATCATGCCCGCTAAAGAGGAGTTGCCTGACACCCTCAGGCGCTCGGACAAGCACGCGCAGTCAGTGTGGTCGAAAGCCCACGATTCGGCGGTCGAGAGCTACGGCGAGGGTGAGCGCGCCCACCGCACGGCGTTCTCGGCGCTCAAACACCAGTACGAGAAGGTCGGGGATCACTGGGAGCGTAAGAAGGAGAAGGGTCCGTCGGATGCGAAGGCGGCCGGCTCGCGCGGTACGAAGGCGAAAACCCAGGGCGGGGTCGACGCGAACGCGTCGAAGGAGCATCTCATGCAGTTGGCGCGCCGCCTCGATGTGCCTGGCCGGTCGAAGATGAACAAGCCGGAACTGGTGGATGCCCTGCATAAGGCGAACGAGAGGGAAACCAGGAAGGCGCGGAAGTAGCCAGCTAAGCCGTCGGCTCGACGTTGTGGTTGCAGCGGAAGACGTTGCCGGGGTCGTAGAGGGCTTTGGCACGCGCAAGCCGCTGGAGGGTGCCGGGCGGGTAGATGCTGCCGAGAACTTCCGGCCCCACGGTGTTGAAGAAGTTGCCGTACCCGCCCTCGGTGTGTGGCACGACGGGTGCCCACGCCGAGTGCACGGTGTCGGCGTAGCCGGCGGCATCCGCTGGCAGCATCGCGGCGGAGATGATGAGGACTTCGGCGTCGCGGTGCGCGAATGCGGTCGCGTCGGCGGGAACTCGCGCGAATGCGCCGCCCAGGCTGCGGATCATCAGCACGGCATTCAACCGAGCGCTGATGCTGCGATGGGCTGAGGCCAGAGCGTCGATGAGTTCGTCAGTGAACTCCCGCGCGAAGGCGTTGTTGCTGGCAACGACGATGTCGTCGGGCAGGTCTTCGTTGTCGACCAGCAGCTCAGAATACGCGCGTCGGGCAAGGTCGTGCGACTGCATGCCGTCGAGTTCGAGCAGCGGCGCGAGCGCGGACATCGCGGCATCCACGTCGTCGCCCGGGTAGCAGCAGTGGATGACGTAGCCGCCGGGCATGTCCGGACCCATTGGTGGCGACGCCAGGAACGTGGTGTTGAGTTCGTCGGACGCCGCGCGCATGCAGTCGCGCCACGCCCGCAGCAGCTGCTCGAGGTTCTCTTCGCGGAACATGATCTTGCCGCCCACAACCCCGGCGAGTGGATGCGCGACAAACGTGAAGCGCGTGACCACACCGAAATTGCCGCCCCCTCCCCGAATCGCCCAGAACAGTTCGGGTTCGCTGGTGTTGCTCGCGGTGACGATCGCACCTGACGCGGTGACGATTTCGGCTTCGACGAGGCTGTCGAGGGCGAGTCCGTGGTGGCGGACGAGCCAGCCGACTCCTCCCCCGAGGGTGAGCCCGCCGACGCCGACGCTCGTCGTGTCGCCCGACGAGATCGCCAGGCCGTGCGGGGTGAGCGCGGCCGCGACCGCGCCCCACGTCGCTCCCCCGCCGATGTGCACGCGGCGGCCGTCAACCGAGATCACGTTGAGAGCCTCGAGGTCGATCAGCAGGTGGTCAACGCCGACGGTGAACAGCGCGTGGGTGTGACCGCCGCCGAGCACGGAGACCGCGAGCCTGCGGTCGGTGGCAATCTTGATGGCGGCCACGACATCCACTGCTGTCTCTGCTTGCACGACGAGGGTCGGCAGGGTTCCGTGTGCGTAGAGCTCGCGGTAGCGCTCAAATGCCGCGTCTTCGTGCGAAATCACTCGTTCGCTCGGGTGTGCCGTCATACCAGCAGGATAAGAAGTGCGTGCGACACTCGCTGCGAACCGGTCAGGCTGAGGTTGCTCTGCGTGACCGCGCGAACAGCACGGCCCCCAGCCCGAGTACGCCAAGCAGCGCCGACCCCAGGAGCAGCGGTGAGGCATCCGCTCCCGTAGCGGCAAGAGCGGCGACATAGGTGAAGCCGGCGGTTCGTAGGGTCTCGCGTACAGGGCCGACGACTGCGACATCCACTGCACCGAGTGCATGGGCTGGAACAATTGCGGTGATTGTCGTGGAGTTGACCACCACGACCGATGTGCCCGGAACACCATCGAACGCCACAGTGGAGCCCCCGGCGAAGTTGACGCCAGAGATCGTGACGGCTGTGCCCTCGTGCCCGGTCGCAGGCGAGATGCCCGTGATGATCGGTCCTGCGGCATACACGGTGATCGTCGCGGCATCGTAATTGGCGACGTGCAGGTCGCCGAGGGGGCCGAGTGCGATGGAGAAAGGTCCGTTGATGCCGGTGAGCGCCCCGGCTACCGCATCGATCGGTGCAGCGGTGCCGGTCGCTCCAGGCGCGTAAACGAAGATCGAGCCACTGAGATAGCCGGCGACATAGATTTCGCCCTGGCTGTTCACTTTGACATCGTAGGCACTGCTGGCGTCAGGGGAAACATCGAGGGTGCGTAGTGGTGCCACATTCCCGTCGGCTGTGCCGCTGTACACCGTCACGGCTGCGTTATTGAAGTTCATAACAACTATGTCGCCGTTGGGAGCAATGGAGATGCCGGTTGGCCAGTTCAGCATCGTTGCCGCTCCGGCGATGGTTCGAAGTGGTACGGCCGCGCCATCCGCCCCGGCCGCGAACACCGCGATGGTCGAGTTGTTCATCGCCACATACACCCTTTCGGATGCGTCCAACGCGACTGCCAAAGGCTGACCAGCCAGGCCGGTGATGGCTCGGATGGGCGCGACGTCACCGTTGGCGGCCGCGCTGAACACGGCAACCCTGTTATTGCCGTTGGATGCAACATAGATGTTGCCGCTGCTGTCAAGGGCGAGTCGTTCGGGCAAGGCCAGTGTCGTGTTCACGCCGGAGATTACTCGGAAGGGAGCGACGTTGCCGTTGGCCCCTGCCGCCCACACCTGGATGCGCGCAGCACCATTATGGTCGGCGGCGTAGATCGCTCCGCCCGGGTCGACGGCGAGCCCTCTTACCTGGCCGACATCGGCTGTCGCCCCGCCAATCGTGCGGTCGGGGGGCATGTCGGCCGCAGTGGCCGTGGACGGTACTGCACCCAGAACAAGCAAGGCGGCGACGGCGGCAACGAGTGCGGATTTGGTGACTGCCTGCATGCTCGGATCCTTCCGATGTACGGATGCGCCTGAAACATGCTCAACGCAGGCTCAGGGTAGCGCACAATGGGTGCCCATCACGCGGTTCTGCCGCGAACCCGCCTTCGTGCGGCTACTCCGAGCGCCAGCAGAAGTACCGCGATGCCAGCGAGCGCAGCCGATCCTTCTGCTCCGGTCGCCGCCAGCGTGGCTGCTTCTATCGTGACGCCGTTGGCGAGGGTGGCGACGCCGCCCGGGGTGGTGATGGTGACATCCACCGCACCGAGGTCGAGTGTCGGCAGCACGGCGGTGACCGTTGTCGTGTTCACAAAGGTGATGGATGTCGCGGCGATTCCGCCGAAGGTCACCGTCGTGCCGGGCGTGAAGTTGTAGCCGCGAATCGTGACGACATCGCCGGAGGCGGCGGTGGCAGGAGAAACGGAGGTGACTGCCGGTGCGGTGCCGTACACGGTGATGGCGCTCGTGTTGTAGTTGCCGGCGTAGATGTTTCCGGCCGAATCGGTGGTCACCACAAACGGCGCAGCCAATCCGGTCGATGGCCCGTCGATGGTGCGCACCGGTGCGACGTTGCCGTCCGCACCGGGTGAGAACACGAGCAGCGCATAGCTCACGTAGCTTGCGACGACAAGTTCGCCGACCGGGTTCAACTCGAGGTCGTAGATGAACGACATTTCGGTAAGGCCGCCGGAGATCGTTCGGATTGGTGCGACGTTGCCGTCTGCTGTTGCCGAGTACACGGTGACCGTGTTGCCGCTATTCGCGACGTAGAGTTCGCCCGATGGCGCGATGCTCATGCCTCTTGGGAGGTCAAGCAGTGTGAGGCCGCCATTGATGGTGCGCTCTGGTGTGACATCGCCGCCCGCCCCTGGTGCGAAAACGAACACAGAGCCGCCGTAATCGGCCGCATAGATGTTGCCCGCGTCATCCACTGCGATTCCTCGGACGGTGACCAAACCGGTGCTGGCTCCCGCAATCGTTCGGGTCGGTGCCACATCACCATCGGCACCGGCAGCGAAGATGACAATCGTGTCGGAATCCACGACATAGATGTTGCCGGCGGCGTCAACGTCGAGATCCTGGATGGACTGAAGCTGGGTGGCTGCACCGGTGATCGTGCGCCCCGGCGCAGCATCACCGTCGGCTCCTGGGGCAAACACACGAATCGCAGGTGGGCTGCTGGACACACTCACGTAAACGGCGCCGGAGTTGTCGACGGCGATTCCCCGGACGGAGTGGTTGCCGATCAGAGAACTGTCGATGGTGCGGTCCGGCGGGGTGTCGGCCGCGTGCGCTGCGGTCGGCAAGCCAAGAAGGAGAAGTGTGGATGCCGCGGCGACAGCAATTGTTCGGACTAGCGGTCGTGCGATCTTCAACTTATCCCCTTGGTGATGAAACGCTTTCGTGCCTCAGGAGCCTAGTGCACTACTCGCCGGCGGTGGGCGTCACGGGTTGTGCGTGTCACGGCAAGTCCACCGACATCGACCGCTCCGACGGCGTGTGCCGGAGCGACAGCCGTGATCGTGGTCGCGTTGACGACCACCGAAGTGGCGGGGATGCCATCGAATGTCACGGTGGAGCCGCCAGCGAAGTTGATGCTTGGTGTTCGCCAATCCGACGGGCAGTATGAAAGAAACGGAGTTGCATCGGGGCGATTAGTCGGTCGAGGCCGCGCTCACACCGCCAGGACTCGGCGAAGTCCGGCATCCACCTCGCTCATCAGGACGGTCACCGGCTGGACCACAACGTGCGCACTCCACCCAGTGTGCCGAACACGGGGTCCGAGGTGACGAGGGTGACGCTTTCGGTGATGCTTTGTGCGGCGAGGAGCCGGTCGAACGGGTCGCGGTGATCCCAGGAGAGTTCGCCCGCGACGATGCCGTGATGACCTGTGATTGCGATCTCCTGGGCGCCCAGCGTGTGCAGGAAGTCTTGGTAGGCCAGTAGCAGCCGCTGCGCCTCCGGGAACTTGCCGATGCGGTGCTTCGTGGCCAACTCGAACGCGGTGACGGCCGACACGTACAGGTCGTTGGCCGGATCTCGCAGACGTTCCAGTGTCTCGGCGGGGATTCGGTCGGGTTCTGCGAGCATCCAGACAAGTACGTGCGTGTCGACGAGCAGCTTCACCGGCCTTCCCACCGGTCCAGTTCGTCTGCCGGCAGCGAGTCGAAGAACGATTCGGGCAGCGTTAGGTCTGGAACGAACCCAACCTGGCGGTGCGTCGGGGCAACGGCAGTGAGTCGGGCCACGGGCTTGCCTCCTCGGGCGATGACGATCTCGTCGCCGCGTTCGACTCGGGCCAGCAGCTCCGACAGCCGGGTCTTCGCATCCTGAACATTCACTTGTTCGATCATGTTGACCAAGTTTAGTTGACCAACTAGTCGCACCAGGAGCTCCAAGTGGGGTTGCGTGGATTCTCGGATGCCATGCGTCGACACTACGAATTTCTCCAGGCATCACCTCACCTGCACTTCAGAACCGTGGAGAACGTGGCACAACACAGACTGTGGATGAGTATGTGCCACGTCTTGGGCGCAGCGCCTCGCTAGGCAGTAGTCGCTCGACTTCAGCCGGCGAGCGAGAGGATCTCCGGCCGCGGCTTCTGCCGTTCCACCCACAGGTCGTAGCTGGTTTGCATGCCGAGCCACAGTTCGGCGCTTGTGCCAAGCAGGTGCTGACGTCGCCCAGATAGTCGCCCCTGAACTTGTCGAAGGGCGTAGCCGACTTGTAGTCAGGCGGCCGTAGCGCGCACCCGTCGACGAACTGCGATACCGAGCGCGAGCAGCAGCGCCGCCAGTCCCGCGAGCAGCCCAGCGCCGTCAGCACCGGTCGCCGGGAGCGTCGCGACGACAGTGAGACCGTTCGCGAGGGTCGTCGCGCCCCTTGAGGTGGTGACCGTGACATCCACTGGTCCTGCACTCAAGGTGGGCAGCACGGCGGTGACGGATGTTGGGCTCAGGACCGTCACGGAGGTCGCTGCAACTCCCCCGAAGCTCACGTTCGTGCCCGCTATGAAGCCGTAGCCGGTGATGGTGATGGTGTCGCCGACCGCGGCGGTCGCGGGCGAAACCGCGTGGATGCCCGGACCACTTTCGTAGATCGTGATGGCGCTGTTGAAGTAGTTGCCGGCGTAGACGCTGGCGTCGGCGCCGACGGCCAACACCCAGGGGCCGTTTAGTCCGGTGGCCGCGCCCTGGATGTCGCGACTAGGGACTATCGTGCCGTTGGCGTCTGCAGGAAAGAACAACAACGAATTCTGTTGGTACCCACTAACAACGAGTTCGCCGGTCGGGCTGAGATCGAGATCGTAGGGAAGCTGGTTACCAAGCACATCAATGTCAATTGTGCGGATCGGGGCAGCATCGCCGGCGGCATCTGCCGCGTACACGGTCACACGGTCACCTGAGTAGTTGGCGACGTAGAGTTCGCCACTCGCAGCAACGCTCATTCCGCGTGGGCCATTCATCAGGGTTGCGGCACCCGTTATGACTCGCGCCGGTGCAATATCGCCGTTCGCACCGGGTGCAAAGATGCGGATGTTTCCCCCGCCGGTCTGATCCGCGACATAGATCGCGCCGCTTGCGTCGACTGTGATGCCTTCGATGGCGCCTAATCCGGTGTTGCCGCCGACGATGGTGCGCACGGGCGCGATATCGCCGGTGGCTCCTGCGGCGAAGACGGAGATTTTTCCGTTGTTGGCGACGTACATGTTGCCCGCGGCATCCACTGCAATATCTTCCGTCGCCGCGAGCCCAGTGGTTCCACCGCTGATGGTGCGCACAGGGGCAGCGTCACCGTCTGCGCCGGGGGCAAAAACGTGCACGGCTGCGACGGGCCCGGAGACGCTGACGTAGACGTAGCCGGCGGGATCGACTGCGATTCCCCGAATCGTATTGTTCTGAATCGCCGAACTGTCGATGGTGCGGTCGGGCGGGGTGTCGGCTGCGTGAGCGGCCGTTGGGACGCCGAGAACGAGAAGGGTGGATGCCGCAACAACGGCAATCACGCGGAGCATGGATCGGATGGAGCGTCGCACGGGTTCCCCTACTCGCTGAAGCATTCTCAATCGACGTTGAGCCTAGCGCACTGCGTGTACGGCAGGTGGCGTTGCCAGCAGCCCGATTCTGAGCCCAAGCTCGCGCCTGCCCCTACTGCCCCGCGACCCGCCGCACGGCCTCCACGAGAAACCCCTGCGGCCGCGCGTCGGGCAACGTGGCCACCACCTCCTCAAGCGCCCGCCCGATCGGGACCCCACAATGCCGCGCCGCATACAGCGCGGCGACCGCGGGAGTTCGGCTGAGTGCCTGCACGCAGTGGAGCAGCACGGTCTTGCCTTCCGCGCGGAACGCCGCAACCGCATCCGCCGCGTCGGCCACCACCAAATCAAGGTGCGGGTTCTTGGCTGGGTCGTCGTCGTCGACGAGCCACACCTCCACGTGCTCAGACGCGCGCACCTGCGCCGTGCCGACCCGGCACAGCGAGACGACGGCATCCACTTCGGCGGTATCCAGGGCGCCGACCGCGCCGATCCAAACCCCGTCATCATGTGGATGCCGCACCAGCGCCGAAACATCGCCCCAGTTTGAGTAGTCGAAGCGTTCCCCGCTCGGCCAGCCGTCACCCTCGGTCCCTGAGCCTGTCGAAGGGCCGCTCCGCGCCGCCAACACCGCCAAGGCTACGAGGTCGCGCGAGCGGAGCCCCGGCCAGCCGTGCACGATGCGCCGCCATGCGGACGGAACGGCGGATGCTCCCCACCGCGCCCCCGCGAGCGAGCCTGCGATCGCGGCGACCGTGTCGGTGTCGTTGCCGCCGCGCACGGCCCGCTCGAGAATGTCGACGAGGTCGTCCCTGTGGGTGATCGCTGACCAAGCGCCCTGCAGCGCCTGCACGACCCAGCCGTTGCGGTTGAAGTCCGATGGATGCTTCGCCTCGGCCTCATCGATCCGGTCGCCCCAGACTCCCTGTCGTTCGACGGGCAGCGCGGCGAGCCCGGCTCGCAGGTCGTAGAACCCGGTGAGCACGGCATGGCGGATTGCGAGGCACCACAGCACGCACGCATCGCCAGCGTCATCCTCGTAGTGGGTGAGCTCACTGATCGCGCGGGCGGCCTCGACGAGTCCGTCGGGGTCGTCGAGGTAGGCGAGCGCGACGGGAGCGGTGCGCATGAGGGAGCCGTTGCCGCCGCTGCGTCCGTGCTGCTCGTGGTAGCTGCGAGATCGCTCCCGCGCGGCAGCTGCGGTTGGTTCGCTCCCCCGGAGGATCGCGCGGGTCTGGACGCCGACACCCTTCGCTGTCTTGGCCCAGTCGATCCAGGCTGCGACGATCTCGTCGAGGACGGTTTCGTCACGCAGGTCGCGGCCCGCTGCTGCGGCCCGGGCGATTGGGATGGCCATGGAGGTGTCGTCGGTCCACTCGCCCGGTTCCCAGCGGAAGCTGCCGCCGCCCTTCATGCTGACGGGCGCGTCATCCGGCATCGGCGGACCGAACTCGTACCCGGCGCCGAGCGCGTCACCGCAGGCAAGCCCGAGCATGACGCCGGCGGCTCGGTCGAGTTCTGGGGTGAGAGTCGCGCGCATCTTGTGCACCTACTGCAGTCCTACTCGAAACTTTACGATCCGTCAAAATCAGTACATAAGTTACTTACCGATATTGCTGCCTCTCCCCCACGACCAACAGAGGTAGATACGAGTCGTCCGCTGCGGGCCAAGCAGGCCCGGAATGAGGAGACTGATCTTCTTGTCGCTAGGTATCAAGAGTGTAGGAATGTCCGGCAAGTTGCACGAGAGTTCAGGATGTCCCGTGCGACCGTGGCGAGGCTACTTGCCACCCGCGGCATCGACACATCCCGCAGGATGAAGCCAGCCGATGTGAAACAAGCGGTTGAACTGTATGGGCAGGGTCTATCGAGCATGACGATCGGAAAGCAGCTTGGTTTTGATAATCACACTGTTCTCAATGCGCTGCGAAGTGCAGGGGTGAAAATTCGGCCAAGACTTACCGACAAAGGAAAAGAGCCTGACGCTCGCAGTGGATGACTCGTCGACGGGATTCGGGGATATAGCGACCAACGAGGCCCGTAGCAGGAATCCTCAGACGCAGGGTTTGGCTACGCGGTCTCCAACCCACGCCGTGCGACGAGCAGGCTCACGTCCTTGTTGTTCGAGCTGTGCGCAAGATCCTGTAACACTGCCTGCTGGGTCTCTGGAGTCCAGAAGATGCGGAGCTTCTCACGCGCCCGTGTGATTGCCGTGTAAAAAATACTGTGAGTCACGTCTTCCTCATTGGCATCCGTAACTACAACTTTCACGGAATCGTACTCAAGACCCTGCGCCTTATGGATCGATACTGCGTAGGCGACCTGAAACGGTATCACCACGTTTACCGGCTCTGCATCATCGTCCCCGTCCCCGGATTCGAAAACATCGAAGCGGACTGTGGACCCTTCAACCCAGGTGAGATCCATAAGGCCCCAGGTGTCGAGTTCGCTGACAGGGCGGTCGAGCTCGATATCGAAGGAAACCTTACCCGGAGCGGCGCTAACGTCGACGATTCTGCCCTTCAGATTGTTGTAAATGAGCGGCTTGAATCGGTCGGTTTCATTGAAGAGGACCGGGTCGCCAACCCTGTAGGTCACTGCTCCACGCACCACAGCCTTGCCAGTATTGCTACTTTGCAGGAATCGGTTGATGTTGTTAATGCCGTATAGCCCGTCGTAGTTAAGGCAAAGAATAATTTCGTCTTGCTCCTGCGCCTGGAACAACGAACCATCGAGAATCGATGAGTACCTGTTCGACGCAAGCGCTTCAGCAATATCATCGTCGATGTTACGGACCTTCGACCACAGGCCCAGGAGATCCCTGTTTCTTGTGCGGTATGGCGTAGTCAATTCGAAGACCGCAGTCGCAGGGATGAAGGAGTTGATGATCCTAAACCAGTTTCCAAATTGGATTGACTCGATTTGAAAGACGTCGCCGACGAGGACAATGAGCTTAAAGGGGACAGTCTCCAACACCTTCAGCAAATCGGCATTACTCACGGTGCTGCACTCGTCGATGAAAAGAACGTCGTAATCTATTCCATCCGCGCGACGAAGTTGTCCAGAGATAGTGCTGAACGTGGAATTCGGTGCATTCACACGGCGTTTCAAATTGTCCACCGCTGGGTTAGTCTGCGCTATAAAGAGCTTCTGGCTCTCCCCGAAGTAGCTTGCGATGTGGTTAACCATGGTCGATTTGCCTGTGCCCGCCGCACCATAGATCACGGCCACGCGGGACTGGTCGAACAGCCGCTGAAGCGCCTCGTGCTTCAGCGGGTCATCAATCTCCGGCGTCGTGGGTTGCTCGAGCCAAACGTCCACAGCGGTTGAATAGCCACCCACACCAGAGCCGGCGAACTGTTGCAGCTTCTCGATGATGGCGACGGTGCCGTCCTCATACTCCCGGACGAAGACGTGTCCCATGTCGATTATGAGTCGCCTTGCGGTGTGCTTGTAGTAAAGCTTCGCGTTGTAGGCCGCAACGAGCCTGACGACATCGCCGAGGTCTTCGAGCTCGACGATCGGCGTGTAGAGGACGCCGCGGATTTCAATGTTGTTCTTAATCCTTCGCGCGAGGAGCTCGTGATCGCGCCCTGAAACTTCCAGGCTCTCAGCGAGATCTGTGAAACGCGGGTTATGCCCGGGGAGCGATGTGCAGAACGGCATTGTCTCGAACGGGATACAGCCATAAGAGAGCTTCAGGCTCGAGAGCCGCTCACAGCCGTCCCATGTGTATTGCTGCTTAATGATGACGTTGTTCATTCGGAGCATCAGGTAGCGCAGAACGTTCGTTCCGGATGCGTTGGCGCGGACTATTCGACGAACTTCGTCGAGCATAGGCATGATGCGTGGGGTCTGCGCTCGCTCAAGGGCCGCTGCCCGGATTACCGCGTAGTCCTCGTCTGGCGCATCGATAATATCCAACAGATTCGCGGCGTTCGTGGTGAGGTAATTCATCACGTAGCGGTACTCGACGTTGCCCGGATTCACCTTCGTCGACTGGCCAAGGAGTCGTGCAAAGTTGTCGAGCTCACAGGGGCGGATTGACACCTGCCAGTCGCGAATTATCAAGATTGGCATCGACTGCCCAAGTACCTCGATGCCGTCGTTCGCGAGGATGAGGCGAGCCGCATACTTGTCAGTCATATCGACGTGCGTAAAGGCGATGATGCGGTCGAATTTGCTGGCGCGATCGACAGGCGCTGTGAAGGTCACCTCGTAGTAGATGCGCCCGTTCACAAAGAACGGCCGGACCTTCCGGATGTAGTACCTATCCCACTTCTGCCTCTCTTCGGACGGAGTATCCCGCATCGCGTCGATCCGGTCGGCGATGCTCAGGTGGTACTCCCGGAGGGACGGGTCGAGGTCCACCGGAAAGGCTTCGAGGTTGGCGAGGATCGCCATGCCGCAACTGTCCCGGGCGAGGTCGCGGAGGCGATGCAGGTGCTCGTAGTACTTGAGCATCAAGCGCTCCGACGCGTCACCGTCGAGCGTATAGTGCGAGGCACTGATCTTCAGGAGATCGTGAAACCGACGAAGTGAACTGAGCTTGCCATTAGATCGCATGTGGGCGACACCAGACTCGATCGCTGCGTAGTCGAAGTCAACATCAGCGTTGCCGGTGTGGATGCAGACGGCCAGCCCTTCAATGAGGTTCCGCATCTGCGACAGGAGGTTCCTGGAAAGCAGCGCCCGATTGGTACTCAGAGTAGCGATGTTGTCAGTAATCGTTCGATCAGCGTTGCGTATTTGGTCTTTAACTGTGCTCATAGACTTACGCTCCGCCTACCAATAGATGGCGATTACATCGACGTCGAGGAGGCGCGGGGCATCGACAGGTTCATCTATTGCCGGGGTAGACGCCGTCACGACAGCGCTGGCCGTGAGAGACGGGAAGAGGGAGAGACCAGCCGCTTGCCGGGCCGCCTCTCGTAGCTCCAGTGCCCTGGCGGCTTCTGGCCGTTTACCGACCATCTCGACAAGCGCGTCGGTCAGCGCACCGAAAGCGGCTCGCTGCCCTGACACCAACGAGGCCCCTGGCTTCAGCTGTTCAATTAGCATGCCGATCATGCCTGTTTGTTCGTCGGTTAGTTGCTCGCCAAGATCGGCGAGGACTGCATGGGCGTATGACTGAAGCGCCTTGCCGAGTCGCCCCTCATTGACGTTCTCAGTGTGCCCCGATCCAACAGCGCCGAACGGAACCTTTCCCGCAGCGTTGATTTGATCGACCAGATTCGGCGTAACAAGGCGGAATAGATCGGCCAGCTTGACTGGCGTCCAGCTCTCACTAAGGCCGGGCCTCGATATCCGGCACATCATCGTGAATTCGGCGTCCGAGAACAGGACGCGACGAATGTCCTTCCAATACGCGAGATGCTCGGTGACCCCTACCACCTCCAGAGGCTTTGCAGGCAGGCCCAATCCTTCGACCAGCTCACGATGAGCGACGTACTCGACCTTGTCCAGCTCGATGACGACATAGTCGACGGCAATCGCACGGATAGGAATGAGTCCGGCAAGTAGTCGCTGGAGAATCTTGTTGATTGGCTGGACCTCTTGAAGCGACGCCAAGCCGTTTCCAGCAGCAAACATCTCTGGGTAGTCCTCAGCCATTCCCGTGAACTCAGAAACCATTGTGCCTAGATGGAAGACGGGGTCTGCAGAAAGCCGAACACGAAACTCGACGAGCTTGCCACGCTGCAGCCCGTCGGCCTTGACTATCAAAGATGGTTCACGCACCTTTTTCAGCTCGACCAAGTCCTTTGCGGGTTTCGAAGCCCTCGCTGGCTGAATGAGCCGCAGGCCCTCGATTTCATGGAGCTCCCGGAACCAGGACTGCACGGTCGACTTGCGGGATGTCTGAATTGTGCTGCTGTTGCTGGTCTGGTAGCGCGACTCGAGCTCAGCCTTCGCGATGAGCGGTGAATTCACCCCCATCGTTCCTGCGAGAGCAGCCTCACGCGCATCAGTGGCTTGCTCCGATGTGGAGTCGGTGACACCGCCCTTCTGCGAAGAAAGCAGGCTGCGGAGACTGACTTCATCTAGATAGACGAACTCGCGAAGGTCCGGCTTCTCCGCGTCGACAGCACTGTGTTCCGGCTCAGATGCGACAAGCTTGTTCCGACGCCAGAGCCAAGACCTTGACAAGCTCACGCGATCACCTCGAGTCCATTGCCACGGCGCGGCCTCATGGCGACACGTTCGAAGGCTTGGGCGACGTCTTCAGACGAAATCATGTCGCGCGAGTCGCCAGCCGCCAGGAGGGCCGCCTCTGTCCAAATCGAGGTTAGGTCCGCAGCCGACCAGCCTTCCGACAGACCCGCGACATCTTCAAGCGGTAGCTCATCAGCCGTCTTCAGTTGACTAGCCCGAACCTTCAGGATCTCGTACCGATCTAATATGGTTGGCAGGCCGAACTCGACTTCCCAGTCGAAGCGGCCAGGGCGAGTAAGTGCCGGGTCGAGTGCATCAACTCGGTTCGTTGCTGCGATGACGACGACGCTCTTACCCTTATCGTCGAAACCATCCATCAATGTCAGCAGCTGTGCGACCAAACGCTTTGACGCCTCATGCGACTCGCCCGTCCGCTTCTCCGCAATGCTGTCAATCTCGTCAAAAAAGATGATGGCCTTGCCGCTCTTGGCGTTTGTCGCGGCATCGAAAATTCGCCGCAAGGTGTCTTCAGCGTCACCTAGGAACTTGCTTACGATTGATGGCCCGCTGATGAGATAGAAGTCGGCTTTTGACTCGCGAGCAATAATTCGAGCCAAGTGCGTCTTGCCAGTACCGGGAGCGCCCGTGAAGAGAATTCCCTTTACAGGACGGGCACCAATGGCATCGAGCCGATCCCGCTGCTCAAGCTGAGTTTCAATGAGTTCTTTTGCCCTTGCGATAACGTCTGGGTAGCCGCCGAAGTCTTCAAACGTCGGCCCCTCTCCAGCCTTATCGACCAGATACTCGGCTTCAATGTTTTCGTTCTCGTTGCCGAAAATGCCGCTCTTAATTGGTCGTTGCGACACCACCGAAAGCACGCCCTGCGCGTCGTTGAACTCGATCATGTTCCCGGAGGCGAGCTCCAGGGCCTGAGGATTGGCGACCCGCTGGAAGCCGACTCCGCTATCGACGAGGACCGTGCCGTCATCAAGCACCTTCCTGACTGTCGTGATCTGGCTTGATTGATGCCAGAGGTCGTCCGGCGCAAACTCCCAGTGGTTCTGGCCGACCAGCAGCACATCGCCTACCCCGACTTCTTCCGTGTTCTCTAAACCCGAGACACGACCGATGTTCCCGCTCTGTGTCTGGAAGTGAATGGTCGTGTCGTCTGGATCGATCCGAATCACTTTGAAGAGCTGGCCGACCACCACCTGATCACTCATGACCAATCCTCCTCGGCGAGCGGTGCGTCGTTCAGTTCGTCACGCAGCGCACGCCAGTTCGGCAAGTGCTTGTCCATCAATTCCACGAAGCGGTCGTTATGCGTGCGCTCATGCAAGTGCAACATCTCGTGAACGACGATGTATTCGAGACATAGAGGATGTTTCTTGGCGAGTTCGATGTTGAACCATACGCTGCCGGAATCCGGGTTACACGAGCCCCATTTCGTCTTCATGCGGCGCACCGTCCACTTACTCACTCGTTGGCCAACTAGGGGTTCCCACTTCTCGATCAACAGAGGAATTGCAGCTTTACATTTGCCTGCGATACCAGGACTCCAAGAGTTTCCGACGTTGTACATCGCCCGTGCCGCTCGGAGCCGATAGCTGCAGTTTCGACCCGGCGACGTCGATGCCTGGGCGCGCCAGACCGCTCAATCAGTTTCAACCGAAGCCGCTGGCCCCACACGTAGTGCGACTCGCCTGTGACCATCTCGCGCTCAGACTGTCGCTCCGCAGCTTGGAGCTGCTCTCGCTGTTTCTTGATCCACGGGAGGCGCTGCACGACCGCGAGCCGAATAGCGTCTTCGTCGAGGCGATCCGGTGCTGCAACGCGGACCCTGCCGATTGGCGGGTACACAGATATGTGCATGTTCTTGATGTTCTTGTACACGACGTCGACGCTGATCCCGGCGACGCTCAGGTAGCCGTTAGCGGTACTCATCGCGGGCCCTCACTAGATCGAAGAGTTCGTCGAACCGGCCGAACTCGGCTGGCAAAACCCTCTTGATCGCGTTGGCGACGATCTTCTCTTTCATTTTGTTGCCAACCCAGTCGTGCGGCTTCGCGACGCCGATCACAGCGTCCAGTTGAATCGGCATGGCTTCGTTGTCCCAGCCAAAGTCGAACAGTGCTTTCTGGGCACCGTTCTTCGCCCAGACGGGGTAGACGGTATCGGACTCCTTCTTGCCAACCTTCGTAGCCAAGGCGATCAGCTCTTCGAGATACTGCTTGTAGTCAATCGCCTCTTGGCGACGCTGCTCGATAAGCGCATCCAACAGCGAGGACATCGTCTCGTAGTACTTCGGGTTCATCGCATGCTCGTCGATGATGGTCTTGCGCACGTTATTGACGATCGTTTCGGCGACGGCGTCCTTGTTTTTCTTGATGCCGATCGGCAACGCATCGATGGCACCTGCGCCACGTTGCACGATCAGATCGACAAGGCCGGTGTCCTCGAACTCTGCGACAATCTCGGAGTTGCCCGCCTGGATATAGGTATCCAGCAGGAAGCGCATGCCTGCTTCGAACTGCTTAAAGTCGACGTTCTCGCCTGCCCCGAGCTTGACCTCGTCGCGTACTGCGACATAGTGAGCGACTTCCTTCTTGATCGCGGCAGCCTGGCGCGGTGTAGCCCGCGGCATCCATGTCATTGGCAAGCACCGCGTACGCGCGCACAGGCCGCTCACCGATTTGTATAGCTCCACGCGCTTCGGCTCGTTTGCCTTGAGCTGGTCTGCGTTGCCGGCCTCCGCAGCACAGAAGTAGTGCTGGTACTGCAGCGTCTCCTTCGGTGGCGCGACGGGTTCGCACAGACGCCGGATTCGCTCGATTGCCTCATCGAGGTCTTTGCGCTCCTGCTCGCTACGGTTCTTTAGCAGCCCTTCGATATCCGTCTTCTCGTAACCGTCCAGCGCACCGGAGGTGTAGTCGGTGATGGCATCCTCGAGCGAATTGAAGAGGTCTTGGTAGTCGACGATGTAGCCGTACTCCTTGTCGTCCCCATCGAGGCGATTTACTCGACAGATCGCCTGAAAGAGGCCATGGTCGCGCATCGTCTTGTCGATATACAGATAGGTAGCGGAAGGTGCGTCGAAACCGGTCAGCAACTTGTCGACCACGATGAGCAGACGCATCTGGCCGGGCTCTTCAATGAATCGACGCTTGACGTCCTTCTCGAACTGCTCGATCTTCAAGACCGCTTGGTCTGCCGGTTCGTCGAAATAGTCGGCGAGCATCTGGCGATAGATGTCGTACTGACGAAGTTTCTCGGTTGCGCCGTCGCCAGCATCCTCTTTAGAGATGTCGCCGGCCTTCGGCACGTAGCTAGTGACAATCGCCACCTTGCCCTTGAACCCAGCCTGAACGAACATTTCGTAGAACTTGCAAGCCTGATAGATGCTTGAGCCGACGAGCATGGCATTGCCGCGACCGTCCATCAAGCGCGGCCGGTATCCATATCGAGCAGGATGTCCTGCACAATCTGTTTCGCGCGCGGTTCGGCGCTAGACGACCTTCTGCATGGTGCCCCAACGCTTCTTGAGCTCGGCTTTGGACAGGTCGGTCATGCCCTTGGTCTTGGCATCGAACCACTTATCATCTTGTCGTGGCAGTTCAGGTCCTGATCGATGTTGCGCGCCTCGTAGCGAAGGTCGAGCACGACGCCATCTTTGACAGCCTCGTCGAACTTGTAGGTATGAATGAAGCTACCGAATGTCTCGATACTGGTCGTCTTGTCGGCCTTGAGCAGAGGCGTGCCGGTGAAACCAATAAACATCGCTCTAGGAAGAAGCTTCTTCATCGCCGATGCATCTTGCCCGACTGGGTGCGGTGCGCCTCGTCGACAAAGACAAAGAAGTTGCCTTTCGCGCTGAACCGGCGGGATCTTGGCGTTCAGTTCGGCGATGAATCGTCCTCGATCTCGTCGCGCCTCTCGTCGTCGCGCCCCGGAACTTGTGCACAAGGGAGCAGATCAACTGCGGTTTGTGATTGTTAGGCTGTGATCAGGTCAGCGCCGCTGGTGGTGCGATAGATCTGCTCGTTGACACCGCCGAACACTTTCTCGATCTGCTCATCCAACTCGGTGCGATCGGTGATGATCAGCACTCGTGCTTCGGTTGGTGTTCACTGATCCACTTCGCTAGCCACACCATCGTCAGGCTCTTGCCGGACCCCTGGGTATGCCAGATGATGCCACCCTCACGCTTGGCGACGCGCGCCTGGCTGCCTTCACTCCGAAGTACTGATTGTGACGGGCAGTCTTCTTGATGCCGGCATCGAACACAATGAAGTCATGAATCAGCTCGAGGAAGCGTTCTTTGGCGCACATCTGAAGCAAGCCGCGGTCCAGCGGCTCTTGGACGTCAGATGGTTCCTTCCACTCGAGCCAGTACTTCTCGGGAGTCTCGATAACGGCATAGCGAAGACCCTCGACATCATTACCCGCAAATAGCATCTGGACTGTCGTGAAGAACGGACGAATGAAGTCCTTTTTCTGGTTCCCTATGTTCTGACGGATGCCTTCCGAGACGCCGATTTTGGACCGCTTGAGCTCGATGACACCGAGCGCGATGCCGTTCACGTAAATAACGACGTCCGGGCGTTTTGTGTGTTCGCCCTTGATCGATACCTCTTCGGCAACCACGAAGTGATTGGCCTCCGGGTTCGACCAGTCCACGAGCCAGACCGTCTCGAATTGCTCCCCGATACCGTTTGACCTTCACGCCGTATCGCAGAAGGTCGTAGACCTCGCGGTTGGCCTCGTAAAGCGTTCGACCGCCGCCGAGCGATGCGGCCTTCTTCAGTTCGGCAATCGCCTTGTCCGCTAGCGCGGCCCGTAGTCGCGAGCGAGCAAGTTCTGGGTGAGCAGTTCGACCTCAACATGAGAATTGTCTTCTCGGTACTCCCAATTGCCGAGATAGTCGTATCCAAGTTGCTGGAACAACCCAACGACTCTGTCCTGCGTCTTGCGCTCGATCTGTCCGACTACGCTCATGCTGCGACCTCCACAGGTTCAGACGAGTGCGGCCGGTCAGAAGCTCCTGCATCATGCCCCGCTGACGTTTCGCAAGTGAATCGAGGCGACGTTTAAGCGCTGCGATTTCGGCATCGGCTGCGTCGAGTGCGTCGACAATTGCATTCTGCTCCTGGCGCGAAGGGGGTACTGCAACAACAAATGACTTGAAGGTCGGCAGGCGTAGCGAGTCGACTGTCGCTTCAACGCTGTTTTCCATCGCGTGCTTTCCAAAAAACTCGGTGCATGAAGTAATAGATGAACTTGCCAACCACCTCGTCGGTGAAGTCACTTACCTTGTACACCCTTTGATGCACCTCAAACTTGCCATTGATGTAATGGAATATCGAGCCGATGTTCCCTTCGCCCGGCACGAGGATATTGCCTCGCCTTCGTAGGAATAGCTGTCGATTCTCTCCACGATCGCAGACCTGACATAAAACGGGTACGCCCACCTTCACCCTTGTCCTGGTTAATGCGAATGCCCGTCTTGCTTCGAACAACGGCACCGAGCGTTGTTTCGGCCATGGCGTATCAAATCCGCGCAGCCGAGATTTGCCGGTCAGGAGCTGCTGCATCATGCCCTGCTTCATGGCCTGCTTTTTCGCGATCAAACGATCAACTGACATCAATCAACCGAGCCGTCGTGGATATGGAATCAGCGATGGCTACTGTTGCGAAACTGGCGGAAGGGGGATGATAAAGCGCGAAGATCGCGGGCACCAAGTTCGGCTGCGCAGCGCCGCCTGCCCACTTTTCAATCTCCTGTGCACACAGCTCGGACGCCAAATACGCGGCGAGAAACTCCACGGTAAAGTCTTGACGTCGGGCGTCGGATTATCACGAGCGAGCTCGCAATTGCCCCGTTCGGGGCGGCAGCATCGACAAGTGCGAATTTGCCGAGCGAGCCTCGCAGGCAAACACAGAACATCTCCACTACCAAACTTTCCACTCCCGAGGCGTGCAAACGTCGCTCCGGGGATGTAGTCCACGTTAGCTGAAGTCGATACGCCCAGAGCGCAGGTGGCCAGCGTTCACAAAAGGAGCGCCCGTTGGAATCGAACGAGCCCGGTGACGGGATAATCACGCCTCTATCTCCGTCTCAAATCGCACACAGTGCGCCAAGCGTCGATAGTGGCCAGGGTGCCGCCACAGCTGGTCGTCCACTAGTGCACCCCCATACCCAGCTAGGTGTGTAACGACCCGGGCACCGAGCGCTTGAAGCTCAGCCTCGAGATCGGCGAGCGTCTGCGTCGTAGCGCTCCCCAAGTTCAGTGATGCGTGCAATGAGCCTCTCGGTCAGACCAGCGACCTCAAGGCGAATGCGCTCCTCGGTCGTCGCCTGCCACTTGTCGTCAATGACCAACTGCTTGAATGTCTGTCGTCGTCAACTTCCCGTATTGAGCAAGCGTGGCCTGATCGAGCTCGTGCCCCGACTCCTTCGCAGTTTTCTTCGCTGTAGCTTCTGCCTCGTAGAGCGCAATGAGTTCTGCGAGGGCTGCAACTTCGCCGCTTCGAGGATCTTCGCGTTTGGCTTCACGAAGTCGTGCGCTCGCGAGCGTCTTGCTGATCTTGCCGTCATCCATGGCATCGGCAAGGAGACCATCCTCGACCTGAGTTCTCCTCCACAAACTCCTCGATCGTCTGTGCGGCGCTCTCTACCTCGGCGTTTAGCTCGTTGACCTTCGCTTGTTCGTCCGCGAAGTAGCGCGCGACGATGAGGTGCAGGCGGAACAGGTCCATCTTGTACTTGGTGCGGTCACGCCCCGAACCGATCACGAGGTCAGGAGTTTCGGAGAGCTTCCGATCCTTATCTTCGATAGTCTTACGCGGCTTGGCTGCGCCATCCCAGCCTTCGCTCATGATGAGCGCGACGTCGTCGTGCATAGTCCTGATTCCAGTAGCTCATGAGCTGTTCGTAGACCGCGTACTCGTCCACGAGAGGCCGGGGTGGAAGATGTCGAGAAGGTTCTCCGAGGGTGCGCTGATGAGTTCAGCGGGTTTGGTCGACCGGTGATCCCGGCAAGCTGCTCGCGATGTCCGCTCCACCATTCCGATACGAGGTCGCGGACTGGTCGAGTTGAATACCTTGATACTCAGCCGAGCTCGTGATCGTCGCTGTGAACGTCATGCTTCTCGACAGCGAGTTCGAATATCCTTCTCGGAGAGGCTCGAAAAAGGTCGGATCTTAGTGAGGGAAACGCGTTCCAATATGCGCTCGAGCGCGTCGATGTCACGGTTCGGGATGCCGCCATTCATGTGCGCGTGGAGGTCCTGAATATCCTCAGGTTCGGAGGAGTCGATGTAGCGCGGAATGTTGAGGTTGAAGTCGTTGGCGCTCTTCGATCTCGCTCAGCGGCACCATGCGGGAGTAGCCTGGATCTCTGCCTGCTTGGTGAAAGCATCGACAATCTTGTGAATGTCCGGGGGCGCAGCCGGTTCTTCGGTCCGTCCTTCATGAAGCCTTTAGAGGCGTCGATCATGAAGACCCCAGTGCGCGCCTGGGCGTTCTCCTTGTCAATCACAAGGATGCAGGCAGGGATACCAGTGCCATAGAAGAGGTTGGCGGGCAGGCCAATGATGCCCTTGATGTAGCCGCGCTTGATGATCTCCTTGCGAATCGTCGCTTCCGTGTTGCCGCGGAAGAGCACACCGTGCGGCAAAATCACCGCGCCCTTGCCATTGCTCTTGAGCGACTTCAGCATATGAAGCAAGAAGGCGAAGTCGCCGTTCTTCTCGGGCGGACGGCCATACTCGAAGCGGCCGTATCGTTCTCAAGTCCATTGCTCCAGATTTGACCGAAAACGGCGGATTGGCGACCAGCGAAGTCGAAAGTCTCGAGCTGGTCTCTGTCGGTGAACTGCGGGCTGGCGATCGTGTCGCCCTTGCGAATGTCTGCGATCTCGTTCCCGTGCAGGATCATGTTCATCTTGGCCAGAGCCCAGGTGGCGTTGTCTTTCTCCTGCCCGTAGATGGTCAGGCCGTGCGGCGCAGCATCCGCGACCTTGAGAAGCAGCGATCCCGACCCGCAAGTCGGGTCATAGACCGTTGTCTGGCGTGGTCGCGCTGATACCGATCACTTGGCCAGATCGCGCGAGACCTCGGCAGGAGTGTAGAACTGCCCCTTTGACTTGCCCGACTCGGTGGCAAAGTGTCGCATCAGGTACTCGTAGGCGTCGCCGAGCAGGTCGTCGCCTTCGGCGCGGGAGCCACGGAAGTCGAGGTCCTGGAAAATCGAGATCAGGTTCGTCAGGCGATCCTGCATCTCCTTACCTTTGCCGAGCTTCTCTTCATCGTTGAAGTCCGCAAGGTCAATAACCTTCTGAAGCTCGTTGGCCTCGGCGAGCTTAGCGATCGCCTTGTTGATCTTGTCGCCGATCTCCTTGTCACCCTTGAAGGTGACCAGATCGTCAAAAGAGCCGCCGGCAGGCACATCGATCAAACTGTTCTTGTCGGACCTGCGCTTTATCGGTGACATACTTCACGAAGAGGAGTGTAAGCACGTAGTCCTTGTACTGCGAGGCGTCCATGCCGCCACGGAGTTCGTCCGCACCTCTCCAAAAGCGAGCTATACAGGGCTGATTTTTGAGTGCCATTAGCGCTCGACCACCTTGAGCACCAAGCGCGCCTCATTAAAAGTCGTTCGTCTCGCGGTAAGTCATCTCGTGCGTGTTCTCCTCGACATCGAGCGCGTCGTCGTGGTTGTCCACAAGGCGTTGATTGAGGTTAGCGGGATAGACCGACGTGGGCATGCTCTGAAGTCGATTCGCCCGGATCTTCGGCGCGCGCACGCCCACCAATTCACCGCTCACTTCAAGCAGGTCAGGAAGACTCACTCCCCCAGCAATCGCACCAACCCCGCTTCATCCACTATCGGGATCCCATAGTCGCGCGCCTTGCGGGCCTTGCCCGAGAGGGAGTCCGGGTCGGCGGCCACGAGCAGGCTCACCTTCTTCGTCACTGCCGCCCAGGGGGTGAAGCCGCGGGCGATCAGTTCGCCCTCCCACTGCTCGCGCGCCCGCGACATCTCGCCGGTCAGCACGATCAGGTCACCGGGTGAGAGCGTGAACTCCGGGGCCGCCCAGTCGGGGGCGAGGGCTGCCGGTTGCGGGGCGGATGCCGCATCCAGAACCGCGGTCAGCGCATCCGTTGGAATGTCGAGCAGGTTGGCCACGTCGACGAGGTCGGCCATCTCGTTGTCCGTGAGCTCGCCATCCGCCCAGGCGACGCGAGCGAGGGTGTCGAAGTACTCGAGGTGCAGCTTCTCGCAGGTGGTGCGGTTCATGCCCGACTCTTCCGCGAGCTGCACGAGCGCCTGCGCCTCATGCACCGAGAGGTGCCGGTCGAGCAGGCAGCGATCGAGCAGCGCAAGGTAGTTGAGGTGCTCGGCCGGGCCCGCAAACTCCGGCAGCTTCAGCGTGATGCGCTGCAGGAACGACTCCGCGGTGACCTCGATCGCTTGCTGCGGGCGTGGATGCCAGTTCGACTCTGCGGCAGGCAGCGCTGGCCACTCGTATCGCAGGGCGTTGGTGAGGTGCTCGTCAGCAACTACCTCGTTGGTGAGGTCTCGATACGCGGCCTCGCTTCGCTCGGTCGCTACTCGACCAGCGGGATTGGCGCCGCGCTATTCGACAGCAGGCGGCGCAGCAGTCGGCGAGGGAACGGCCGGCACCCGGCAGAAACTCGTGGGCGAGCTGCATCGTACAGAGGGATACGAGGTCTGGCAGCATCCACTGTCCGGATCTTTGCAGTTCGGCGACGAGGAACCTCGTGTCGAAGCTGGCATTGTGTGCGACCACGACACGGCCGGCGAGCAACTGCACCAGTTGGCCGGCGATCTGCTCGAACGGCGGGGCGGTCACGATGTCAGACGAGCGGATGCCGTGGATGCGCTGCGGGCCAAGGTCGCGTCGCGGGTTCACCAGGGTCTCCCACTCCCCCTCGACCCGGCCGTCCGTGCTGACGTGCACGACGGCGAGTTCGATCACCCGGTCGTGGCTGCCGGGGAACAGGCCGGTGGTCTCGAAGTCAATTACGGCGAAGCCTGGGCCTGGCATGGCTGCTCCTTGTCCGACGCACCATGTACGTTCAGCGGATGGTGCGATACGGAGACTATGTCATATATGTGCTTGAGAGCGGGGACCACAATCTGGTGGACTTCGACACGCAATACCCGATGTTTGTGCTCGCTTTTTGCATCTTCCCCATCCAGCACTACATCGATCACATCGTGCCGCGCGCGCTCAATCTAAAGTTCGCCTATTTCGGGCACGACATGGTCGTGCTTCACGAACGTGAAATTCGCCAATCCAAGCACCCCTTTTACATCCTGCTCAACCCAACTGTGCGAGGCCCGTTCCTGAAGGAAATCGACGACTTGATCGCGGAATCCCGTTTTGGGATCGTCGCTAGCGTCATTGAGAAGAACGAGTTCAAATCACGGCGCGGCGCTGACATCAGCCCGTACTCGGTAGCGCTGGAGTTCGGGCTCGAGCGGGTGTTTCTCCAACTTCAGCAGCGCAACCAGACGGGTAGGAGAACGTTCGTCGTGTTCGAGAGTCGCGGCAAGAAGGAAGATGCCGAGCTCGAGCTCGAATTCCGACGCATCATGCAAACCACTCGCATGAGGGGCATGCCTCAAACTCTGGAGTTCCTCTGCGTCAGCAAACTGACCAACAGCACCGGGCTGCAAGTTGCCGATATGGTGGCGCGGCCGATCGGGATACACGCACTGCGGCCGGCGCAGGCGAACCACGCATGGGATGTGCTTGAGAAGAAGCTAGTGCGATCGCCGGATGAAAAAGTGTTTGGGTACGGGCTGAAGTCGTACCCCTAGCCGGGAAAAGCGAAAGGCCCCCGGGAATTCCCAAGAGCCAAACGCCGACCGGGCATTCCCAGTCCACTTGAGTTAACGCTAGCGCACAGTCAGCGATTCCTGACGAGTTTGTGGAAGTCCGTGAGAAATCGGCGTCGCGCGCATACGGCTCGCATCACACCCATGGGCGACAGCGGGAGGAAGGCGCACACCCTAAGCTCCCCCCATGACCGCCACCACCCCAACCTGGCAGGACTACCGCCTCGACGCGTTCGGCGAGCCGTACATGGTGTGGCACGACGGCCCGGACTTCTCCGCGTTCCGGCAGCGGGTCGCCGAGGATCCGGTCACCGCCGAGGCGGTGCTGCTCGAGGGGCTCGCCCAGCAGGATCCGCTCGCCGCCCAGGCCGTCGCCGAAGCGCGCTTCGCGCCGGAGGTCGCGCAGCGGTTCATCCCGATACTCACCGCCGCACTCCCGAGACGGGCAGCACGTTCCGGGTGAGTGTCGCGCAGGCGCTCATCCACTCACCGGCGAGCAGCACTGGTCGAGCGAGATCGTGCTCGTGTTGCACCGCGCCGCCGCCTGGAGTGACCGGCTCGACGCCGCCATCGGGCTCGGACACCTCACCCCCACCGTCGAACTCATCGCGGCCCTCATGCAGGGCATGCAAGACCCGGAGTACCTCGTGCGCTACCACTGCGCCAACAGCCTCCTCCGCTACGGCGGCGCCACCGGCGACATCTCACAGGAAACCGAGTGGTTCCCCCTCATCATCGAGGACACAAAACCTGAACAGTGGATGCTCGCAGCATCGGCCCTCGCCGGCACAGCCTCCGCTCGACTCACGCTTGGGCTGGGCGGGCAGTGATCCGATCGCCTCGCTCTGCTTCATCTCCCTAACAATGGTGCTCGCACTGCCGCTTCCGGCCACCTCCCCTCACTTTCGCGCCTGACAAGGATCAGGTTGTCGATCATCGAGTAATGGACGCACTAAGATCCGTCAAGATATCCTTGACGATTCGGTGTGCAGAGGACTAACGTGGTGGGTATTGAGATCGCGATCTCCGCGCACAAGCACGGGGTGATGATAGAACAAATACTGGCCGTGATTTCCGTTCCATTTCGGCTGGTGAGAATTGGAGATGATCGAGTGTTGTTCATCGGGGCCGATCCCAGCGGGCAGTTGCTCGAGGTCATCTGCCTGGACCCCCAAGAGAGCCCCCTGGTCATCCACGCAATGCCGCTCCGATCCAAGTTCGCGAAATACCTATGAGATGTCCATGACAGAGCGCACCCCTGCCGAACTCCGCGCCATTCTCGCCGAGACCGAGAAGTGGCTCGACGACGCGGACCCTGCGTCGCTCGACTGGGAAGACCCTGTTGACCTTCGACGCATCGGGCTCGCCGCCCGATCTTTGAACCGTGCGGACGCGGACCTGCGCGACGCCGTCGCCGCAGCGCGGACAGCGGGGCGCTCCTGGGCAGACATCGGGATCGTTCTGGGCGTTTCAAAACAGGCCGCGCAGCAGCGGTTCGGTCGGCCCGCGCCCGAGCGTCTGAATGAGATGACTGCGGAATCGAGCGCCGCCAGGCTGTACGACACTGACAGCTCCGAGTACGCCGGTGCGCTCAAGCTAGCGCGATCCATCGAGGCGGATAGGGCCAGGCGCGGGGCTTCGGACTCTTAACGATGTCGACCTGGCTCGCCGACCGTCCGGATGGCTGCCAGGTCTTCTGTGCCGCGCCGCGTCACTGTCGGTGCCCGCTGATTGCCGACGAGCTCTGCCCCGTGTGCGGCACCACCGCTCCCTACCAAGAAAGACGTCGTGCACCTCGGGCCGGCGGCGTTGGTGCGGACTACCTCAATAGCACCCAGTCGGCCGAGACTGACCGGGACCTCGACACAGTGCGCGTGATGTTCCGGGTATCACCGGTGATACACTCAAGGAATGGAATCAGTGACTGTGAGGGATCTGCGCAATCACGGTGGCGACGTGCTGAGTCGCGTGGTGGCAGGTGAATCCCTGATCGTCACGCGAGATGGAGCCTCTGTCGCGGAACTGCGACCGGTACGGAGGGCAGGCGTTTCAACCGCCGAGCTCATCGCGCGCCGCGCCGCGCTGCCTCCTGTTGATGTGAACACATTCCGAGCTGACGTCGACGCAGTGCTGGATCCCACGATATGAGCCCGGAGCGATCGTTGGGGTTGCTCGATACATCAACCGTGATTCTGCTCGGGCGGATCACCGATCCGACGGCACTGCCTGATGAGATCGTCATCAGTGCCATCACGCTCGCCGAATTGTCCGTCGGTCCGCACGTAGCACAATCGCAAGAGGAGCGAGTTGCCCGCCAGGCGCATCTCCAACAGGCAGAGGCGGACTTCGAACCACTGCCATTCGATGCGGCAGCAGCCCGCGCCTTCGGACGCGTCGCCGCGTCGCTTCGCCGTGCTGGGCGGAAGCCCGCGGCGCGTGCATATGGCGCACTCATCGCCGCCACTGCGATTGCCAACCAGATTCCTCTTTACACCTGCAACTCATCGGACTTCGAAGGCATCGACGAACTCGATGTCGTCGCGGTGCCGCTGGGCGGCTGACGGCTGACCTTTGTCGTAGCTCGGGGTTTCAGGCCGCGCTCACAGGCTCATGCTGAGAAACTGAGCCAGCACCTCGAAAGGAAACCGCAATGCCATTCCGCATGACCAGAGGCACGAGGTCGTCAATGCGGTTCGCCGTTGCAGCAATCGCGCTCGCCGCCCTCGCTGGATGCTCGGCGGCGCCCACCACGACACCGCCCCAGCCTGCGCCGGAGTCGTTGAACCACATCCACGGGATCGTCGCCGCAGGAGACGGTCGCACGGTGTATCTCGGCACCCACACCGGCATCTACACGGCCGACGACACTGGCATACTCGCCGGACCTCTCGGCGCCGCCGACTTTGACGCCATGGGGCTCACCGTGATCGGGGACTCGCTCGTCGCATCCGGGCATCCCGGGCCGACCACTCCGACCGAACTTGGTTCCCCCAACCTGGGGATCATCCTCAGCGAGGACGGCGGCGAGAGCTGGCAGCCGATCGCGTTCACCGGCGTGGAGGATTTCCATGTGCTCACTTCTGCACCTGACGGGCGCCTGTACGGGATTGGGTCAAGTTCCAATGCGGTGCTGACAAGCACCGACCGGGGCGTGACATGGAGTACCGGAGCGGTGCTCGCGGCGGCCGACATGACAGTAGCCGCTGACGACGCGCTGTACGCCGCCACTCCGGAGGGCCTTCAGGTGAGCACCGACGCTGGCGCTACCTTCACTGCGATCGCCGATGCACCGCTTCTCTACGGCCTCGAAACGACACCGGAAGGCGCGATCGTCGGTGTCGACACCGACGGCACGCTATGGCGCAGCGCCGACGGTCAGCAGTGGGAACCGTGGGCAACCGCAGAGGGGGCCGTGCAAGCCCTCGGTGTCGCCGGCGACGGCACAGTCGTTCTTGTGGATGACCGTGGCCTGGTGTGGATGCTCGGAACCGGGGTCACCATCGTCCCCCTGCAAATGCGGCACTAGCCTGCCGGTTCCACTCCTCGCGCGACAACGGCGAACCGCTGGCACAATTGCAGGCGTGATGTCTCTCGTTCGTATCGAGTACCTCGCCGATGAAGGCTCGCTCGAGCGCGGCCGCGACTACTTTCGGCGCGGCAAGGTGCTGCGCGCGACGATTCTTGCCGACGGGACCATCGAGGGCGTCGTCGAAGGCGAGAACTTCTACCGCGTGCGCCTCACCGCGAGAACCTGGAGTTGCGACTGCCCTATGGGCGTGCAGGGCGTGTTCTGCAAACACTGTGTCGCCGTCGCGCTGAAGGCGCTTGGTGAAGCGGATGCCGCGGCTCCCCCATCACGGTCGGCCGCGACATCCACCACCGGTC
Organism: uncultured Actinomycetota bacterium; assembly: GCA_963848065.1. Lineage (GTDB taxonomy): Bacteria > Actinomycetota > Actinomycetes > Actinomycetales > Microbacteriaceae > CAWKBZ01. Next base: position 65,211 of record CAWKBZ010000003.1, read on the forward strand.
TTGCTGACGCGCAGAAGCAACTGCTCGACGGGTTCCGCACACGCAGGGAACTCTACGACTGGCGCGCGGTGTCCGACTACGCGGGCATCGCCTACGCCTCGGTCGAGGGCTTGCGGGATGCCGCACAAACGTGGGGCGCAGCCGCGCTCATCCCAACCGTTCACAAGGCGATCGCGTCGACGGTGCGCGTCATCCATCGCGCCGATGACTCGAACGGCGAGATCGGCACCATCGTGCGGGAGCTACTCGACCTGCATGCCGAACTCTGCGCGATTGCGTCGCCGCCGCCAACAAAGCTCGCCGACTGGTTGATCGACTTCCAGTTCGACGGCAAGCAGGACTTCTTCAACCCCGACGTCGCCCTGTACGCGGATGCGCTGGGTGAGAAGGGGCTCGCGCGCTTCGATGAGAGGCTGCGCCAGATCGAGGGCAAGTTGCCGCCACCCAGCGATGACTACGACGATCGCACGATGGTCCGCTACAACTTCGAGCGTCTTGCGGTGGCGCGCCGGGATGTTGCTGGCATCATCGCAAGTTTCGGCGAACTCACGCGCTCCTACCGTTTGCACGACCTTGCCAAGGCGCTGGTCGAAGTCGGCGCGATCGACGAGGCAATCGCCTTTGCCGAGCGGGGCACGCATGCGGAGTTGGGTTGGCAGGCGGAGCGCTGCGGGCAGTACTGGTGCGAGCTGCTGCACGAGAACCGATCCCGGGACGAGGAACTCGCGGCACGCACCTTGATCTTCGAACGCTGGCCCACCGCGCAGAACGCGCAGGGGCTCGCCGCTGTCGCAGGCGACGGGTGGGCGACGCTGGCGGAAGACGCCTACGCGAAACTCGAGAAGCGCGATCCGAGCGAGCTGATCAACGCGCTGCTCGGCCTCGGTCTCGATGAGCGCGCCTGGAACGAGGCGCACCGCTTCACCCTGCACGAGCGCCAGTGGACGCGACTCGTCGCCGCCCGCGAGAAGGTCGACCCGGCATCGGTCGTGCCGGTTCTCCGCGAACTCATTGATACCGATCTCCAGATAGCGGATGCTCGCAACTACAAGTCTGCAGCGAAACGGTTGAAGCAACTGAGGGCAGCGCTGAAGGCGACCGGAGCGGGCGATGAGTTCGAGCCCATCGTCGCAGCACTACGCGAGGAACACAGACGCCGGCCCCGCCTGCTCGAGGAACTCCGTAAGGCGGGTTTCTAGAGCCGGAGCTCCTCCATCGGCTGCCCGGTCACCTGTGCGATGAGTTCGAAGTCCTTGTCGACGTGGAGTACAATCAGGCGCCTTGCCTCGGCGATGGCCGCGACCAACAGATCCGGAATGGATGGCGCGCGATACTGGCCGCGCTCGGCGAGCAGCCCCTGCACTTCCACGGCACGCTCCTCGATCGCCGGGGTGAGGTGCTCGATGAGCAATGACACGATCGGGACGGTTGCGAGAGTGTGCCGGAGATCCTCAGCGGAGCGCGCTGAGTAGCCGACCTCCAGACGGGTGACGGTTGTGATTGCGAGGAGCCCCCGCTGTATGCGGTCCGCCCACAGCTCGGCGTCCGTGCTCTGTCCCAGTCGTGCGAGTGCGGACTTATCGACGAGCCAGCCCGTCACCGCCAGGCACGGCCCATGAGTTCGTCGTCCAGAAGTGCGCTCAGCCGATCATCCGACGCCCGCAGGTCGTCTGCGCTTACTGATTGGGACATCCGCCGGGCTTCCTGAATGAGTTGCCGGCGAACGTACTCAACGCGGGAGATTCCGAGCTTCGATGCCGCTGCGTCGATGTCGGCGACAACGGCGTCCGGAAGATTACGAATCAGGATGTCAGCCATGCGTGCTCCGTTCCTCGGTGATATCAAATGATAGCACCGGCTTCCGGCTCCTCCACAAACGCTCGCATGTCGCTGAAGTGCACACCCAAGAGGACTCGGACGGCGCCCTCGCAACTCGCGCCATAGCCTGCCACCCATGATCATCGAAGCCGGATATGACCTGTTTCAGCTGTTCGCCCCACACCTGTTCCCCAAGAAGCGGAAGCCCGGCAGGAAAGCGATGTGGGTTATCGCGATGGACGACCAACTTCGCCAGCTCTATGTGAAGAAGGTGAAGGGCGATGCGGGTGCCACCATGGAGTCGCGCGTGTGCGACATCGCGGACTCCCTGGCCGGGCACTTTCCTACGCCAACCGCCTACTTCGCGGTCGGATGCCTCGACACCGATCTTCGTGGTGACTACGGCGCTGAGTTCGAGCGGCAGTACGACACCCTGCGTTCCGCACCGGAACTGATCGAGCACGAGTTCATTGGCAACTACCTCTCCAACGGCAAGTCCCTGTACTCAAGCGCACCGCGCTACAGCTTCAGGGATTACGTCGGGCTGGAACATCTGCCGAGGGTCGCAATCCTGCCTGGGCCGCACGAGTACCCATGTGAGTGCCTCGCGTGTGTGCAGTTCGAGGAGAAGCTCCGCGCCAACTGGGAACGGCATGCCGCGCTCGACCTGGAGGACAGGGAGCATCCGTGATGATCGTTGGGTGTACCACCTGTGGTCCAAGTGGTACCATCGGCCTATGCCAACGAACCGACGTCGATATCAGGTCACCGAGACCGACGAGGTGGCGCGCGCGATCGACCAGGCCGCTCAGCGCTGGCCCGACGAGCCGCGGTCTCGCCTCATCGTCCGTGCGATCGTGACCGGCGGGGAGGCACTCGCCCAAGGTTCAGAAGTGCTCGAACGCCAAGCAGCGATACGCCGACTCAGGGGCAGCTACAAGGATGCCTTCGATCCCGACTATCTACGTGACATTCGCGCGGACTGGCCCGAATGATCGTGCTTGACGCGAGCGTCGTCATCGCCTTTCTCGACCCCGCCGACGTCCATCACGCACAGGCGTCGGCCCTCCTCGATAACCACGCCGCTGACGGTTTCTGGATGCACGAGCTGACCCTCGCCGAGGTGCTGGTAGGAGCAGTGCGAGTCGGGCGTGCCAGCCAACTGCGGGACGAATTGAACTCGATCGGCATCCAGACACATCCCTCGACGATGCAGGGGCCGCTCATTCTCGCGGAGCTGCGCGCAACAATAGGGCTCAAAATGCCCGACTGCTGCGTACTCTCGGTGGCACAACACCACCAGAGCCCGCTCGCGACGTTCGACGAGCGACTCATGCGCGTCGCCAATTCATTGGGATTGTCCGTGCTCCCATAGCGCCCGGCCCTCAGCCCCTCACTACGCTTAACCACATGCCCTCACGCCGCACCGCAGCCGCCACCCGCGAGGCGATCCTGCAGACGGCGACCCAGCTGTTCGCCGAACGAGGCTACGCGGGCACGTCCGTTCGCGACATCGCGACCGCCGCGGCAACGGATCCGGCGCTCGTCATCCGGCACTTCGGGTCGAAAGAATTGCTCTTTCTCGAGGCAATGCGCCCCGAGATGCACCCCAATCCCCTGCTCGAAGGCCCGATTGAGACGCTCGGGGTGCGCTTCATCGAGAGCCTCCTGGGCTCAGAAGACCAGACCCGCGGAGTGTTCCTGGCGCTGCTCCGCGCGGGAGGTTCCGGGCCGATCAACTCCCGACTTCGCGAGGTACACGAGCAGTCGTTCGTCGCGCCGCTGCGCTCCCGCCTCACGGGAGCGGATGCCGACCTGCGAGCCCGCGAGGCCGCTGCGGTCGTCGGCGGACTGCTCTACGCATTGTGGATCGTCGGCGACGACGTGCTTGCCTCAGCGGAGCCGGCCGAAGTCGCCCGTCGCTACGGCGGCGTACTGCAGCAACTCATCACCCCGGAGGACTGAGCCGAGTAGAGTGGTAGTCAACTAAGTTGACCGACAGAGCAGTCGGCCACAGATGAGGGAGCACCCCATGCAGATCACAGACAAGGTTTTCGTCGTCACCGGCGGCGGCAACGGAATCGGGCGCGAAGTAGTTCTCGAGCTGTTGCGCCGCGGCGGTCGGGTCGCAGCACTCGACCTCAGCAAAGACGGCCTGGCCGAGACAAGCGAACTGGCCAAAGCGGACACGAAGCTCACCACCCACGCGATCGACATCACCGACCGCAAGGCCGTCGAGGCACTCCCCGCCGCCGTGAAGAAGGCACACGGCCAGGTCGACGGCCTCGTCAACGTCGCCGGCATCATCCAGCCGTTCGTGAAGATCAACGAGCTCGGCTACGACCAGATCGAGCGCGTCATGAACGTCAACTTCTGGGGCGTCGTCAACACCACGAAGACCTTCCTGCCTGCCCTGCTGGAGCGGCCCGCGGCATCCATTGTCAATGTCTCCAGCATGGGCGGGCTCGCCCCGGTTCCCGGCCAGGCAGCGTACGGCGCGAGCAAGGCCGCCGTGAAGCTGCTCACCGAGGCGCTGTTCGCCGAGCTGCAGGGCACTAACGTCGCGGTGACCGTCGTGTTCCCCGGTGGCGTGAGCACCAACATCACCGGCAACTCAGGGGTCGAAATCCCGAACATGGCCGCGGCAATGGAGGGCGCCAAGCAGCGCAAGACCACCACGGCGCCCGAGGCTGGGCGGATGATCGTCGAGGGAATCGAGAAGGGCAGCTACCGCGTGCTCATCGGCAGTGACGCCCGGATGCTCGACCGGCTCGCGCGCCTCTCGCCGCGTCGCGCGACCATCCTCATCGCCAAGCAGATGAAGTCGCTGCTCGGGGGCTAACCCAGCTTCGCCACGTACACAGTGTTCGCCGACTGCCCGCCGGTGAGCGGGTTGTCGAACGCGACCACGTGGGCGGCGTTCTCCGGGAAGTCCAAATCGAGCAGGTCGCTGTACTGCTCATCGGGCGGGTCGTCCGACCACAGCGCGAAGACTCCGCCGGGCTTCAGGTGCTTCGCAAGCCGGCGAACCCCCTGCGCGGTATAGAAGTCGTCATGCCCGTCCGCGAGCACGTGACGGGGTGAGTGATCGATGTCGACGAGGATCGCGTCATAGGTCTTCTCGGGTTCCCGCCGCATGAGCGCGAAGAAGTCGTCATGCACCAGTGTTCGTGCGCGGGTCGGAGACGAGCGAGGGCGAAACGGGCAGAAGCTGTCGCTGGTGCCAGTCGATGACGGCGTCCACGGCATCCACCACTGTCAGCGTCTCCACGCGCTCATGTTCGAGCACCGCCTGCGCGGTGTAGCCGAGTCCCAGTCCGCCGACGAGCACGTCAAGGTTGTCGCCGTCGACCTGGGCGAGTCCGAGGTGGGCGAGCTCGATTTCGGCGACCGTGAACAGGCTCGACATGAGGAACTCGTCGCCGAGCTTCACCTCGAACACGTCAACATCGAGTGTCGGCTCACGCCGCCGCCGCAGCGTGATTTCGCCCATCTCTGTGGACTGCCAGGCCAGTTCCTCGATGCGCGCGCTCATCATCGCACCGTAGCAGTGATGGCCCGCTAGCGGGCGACGTCGATGAGCACTTTGCCCACGATTCCGCCCTCGACCGCTTCGTGAGCAGCGGCGGTCTGCTCGAGCCCGAAGCGGTGCAGCGGCAGTCCGGCCTGCTCCCCGACCGGCAGGGCGCCGTCGCGCACGGCAGCGTTGACGTCCTCGGCGGCCGCAGCGATCGCATCGATTCCGACGGTTTAGAGCAGAACGAACTGGTAGCGGATGTTCAGCCCCATGCTCCGGCGGATGTCCGGCGCGAACGGCACTCCGCCATCGTTCGCGTACATAGCGACCGTGGCCCGGGGCTTCACTACGGCGTGATTGAGTTCGTCGTTCGCTCCGATCGCGACCTCGACGACCTGGTCGACGCCGTCCGGGGCGATTCTGCGGATCTGGTCGGCAGCATCCGCCTCCCGGTAGTTCACGACATGGTGTGCGCCAGCGGATGACGCGAGCCGCCCCTTCTCGTCGGAACTGACCGTCGCGATCACTGTCGCTCCCGCCCAGCGCGCCAACTGGATGGCGGCGTGACCGACAGCGCCGGCACCGCCCGCCACGAGCACGACCTTGCCCGCGAGAGCGCCGGGGTGCAGCCGGGAAGGCCCACCATCTGCAACCGTGAGCGCTCGGTGCGCTGTGACTGCCGGCACGCCGAGGCTCGCACCCAGATCGAAGTCCGCCTCGTCCGGCAGCGGGAACACGCGCTCCGCCAGCGCGAGCGTGAACTCCTGCGCGGTGCCGTGCAGCGGACGCTGCCACGCCGCCATGACAAGCCACACCCGGTCGCCCACCGCGAAGCCGGTCACGCCCTCACCGATCGCGTCGATGACACCGGCGCCGTCCTGGTTGGGCACCGCGACATCCACTTCACTGCCCGCCCTGCGGGACTTCCAGTCGGTGGGGTTCACGCCGGAGACGACAATGCGCACGCGCACTTCGCCGGGGACCGGGCTGCGGCACGTCTCGATCTGCGAGGGCGAGAACGGACGGGTCACCGGGCTGGCTGTAAACGATTGATCGCATACCGGAAGCAACCTCGCCGTCCCTCGAACTATTTCCTTCAGGGATGGCCGCCCGCCGTACCCCACTGACAGGGGATATCCGGTAACGAGAAGATCTCGTACTCTCGGGAGAGGCGCCCCTGCGCCGAACTGGGGGAACGATGACGGACGTCACGGCAGCATCCCGCCCGCGGGTTGGTTCACTGACCCAGCCGGCAGCGGAGTCAGCGATGGTGGGACGGCACGGCATGGACCGAACACCTGCAACACGCCGCCACCGGCCGCAGACTGCGGTGATGGATGCGCCCGCCGCCTCCGCCGCCCCGTCACCCGCCGCGAACTGCGCGCCCAGACGGGCGCGCTGACGTATGGGGACGAGCGGGCGGTCGTCGAGTCCGACTTTCGCCCCGGTGATCGTCGCTCCGGAGCCGGTCGAACAGTTCGCCGTGCACGCATCCGCCAATGAGCAGCACGCCCTACTCATACACGCCCGACTACTCATACCTCAACCAGCCCACGGGCAGTGCGCAGACCGCGGGCGCCTGGCTTCTGGGGCTCTCTCCCCTGTGGCTCGGGTTCATCACCGGGATCGCGGCACGGTCTTGCCGCCAGCTTTCTTGATGGCACCTCGTGCGGATCGCAAGCGTCGCACTAGTCATCTTCACCGTGCATGGCTTGGCCCGATGGGACATCGCCAAACTTCAGGAGCGGGGATTCCAGCGCACACCACCTGCTTGGCTTGCGCTCTTCACGCTCGTATACCTCATTGTGAGGGCGGTGCAGCTCGGCAAAGCGGGCCTGCCACCCCTGCTCAGCTATATCTTCGCGACGATACTCGTCGATGGCAATGGTGACCTGGTTCGTGTTCTCGCTGCTGTCGCAGATGATGGTCAGCCCGAATGGCACGCTCTACATGCCCTAGTTCGCTCAGCGGCGGTCGACGATCTCCTTGCCGAGCGGGAACAGCGCGACCGGCACGAGCTTGAAGTTGGCGATGCCCAGCGGGATACCGATGATGGTGATCAGCAGGGCCACGCCGGAGATGATGTGTCCGATCGCGATCCACCAGCCGGCGAGCACCACCCACACAATGTTGCCGAGCAGCGAGCCGAAGCCGGACGTGCGCTTGTCGACCACATCCTTGCCGAACGGCCACAGCGCGTAGACGCCGATACGAGCGGATGCGATCCCCCACGGAATCGTGACAATCAGGATGAACATGATGAGCGCCGCGAGCATGTAGCCGAGGAACAGCCAGAAGCCGCTGAGGATGAGCCAGATGATGTTCAGCAGGGTTGTCATGGTGGTGCCATTGTTGCACCGCTGCTGGCATCAGCTGTGCCGGTCTGCCACCTGGGGTTCCGGCGCGGAAGGCATTCGTCGTGACCGAGGTACTCGACGGAGGTGCGTGATCGCCTCCTCCATCGTGCTGAACGTCGTGCGCACCGTGCCGCGCCCCAGCTGCAGCACATGGTAGCCGGACCCCACGCGCTCGATGAAGCCGAGCAGGCTGAAAGCGTTCTCCTGCGAGAGGCGCCTGTTTCGCACGCGCCATTCTGTGGACGAGATCGGGTACACCTCGATGTCGTCCCGGTCGATGATCTTCTCAGCTGGGGGTTCTCGCACAGTCACTCCTATGTCCTGTCGTGTCCCGCATCCGCCACTTTCAAAGCTAACGATGCCTGAAGCGGACCGGAAAGGGCTGGACATAGCGAGGGTGAGTCAGGTAGTTGGGTCTCGACAAGCTCGACCACCGGACAAGCTCGACCACCGAACGCTCGGTATCCCGCCGGTCGGGTCTCGACAAGCTCGACCACCGTTCGACCCGCGGGATACCGGAACCGGTCAGGCGTGGGCGGGCTCAACCTGCGCTTCGGCTGCGGCAGCAGACATCCACACGTCCAGCGGGCTGCGCCACAGCGTGATCGCGAGGGCAACGAACGCCCCGAGATACAGGAGCCCGGAGACGAGCGACGCCCACTCGAAGAAGTTCGTTCCAACGAACTCGATGAGTACGAACGCCCACAGCGCGACCGGCACCCAGCGCGAGCCCACCCTCGCACGGAACACCGCGATACCGAGGAAGATCAGGCCCAGCACGGTTCCGATGGTTCCGAGCAGCATGAGCACCTCAAGCCCGACGGGCATGCTCTGCTCGAGCAGCGCCGCGTGCACCTCGAGGTTCTCTGTGTCGCCCGCCATCAGCACCTGCATGGCCTGGGTTCCGGCGTGCACGGCGTGTCCGAAGCCACCGAGCACGGCGAGGGTGCCGCCGATCGCAGCCCACTTCGGTGAGCGGTGTGCGACCAGATGCGCGACGCCGAGCAGCCCGATGATGAAGGGCAACTGTGCCACCGCGAAGGCTGTCACCGAGATCGCGGCCACGTCTCCGGCCTCACCGACGAGGGTCAGTCGCTCGAGCATGGTCTCGCCGAATGGCGGCTCGAGCACCACCCAGAGCACCGAGAGCAAGCCGGCGACGACAAGACTGATGGATGCCGCGGTGCGGCGGTAGAGAGCAGTGCCTTTCATGATTCCTCCTGGGAAAACTGTCAAAATGCCGATCTGCTGAGCGGCCATGACCCGACGCTAGAAGCGCATCGAGTCGCTCGTCATCGGTCGGGTGTTGACGCAACTGTCAACCTCAGGATGATGACCGCGATACCTCGGTCGCCCTAGGCTGGCGCGGTGACCCGCAGAATCCTTCGCACCGTCGTCGACGTCGCGCTCGCCCTCGGGCTGGCGGCTGTCGCCGTCGCCGAGCTGTGGCTGCCGCTCGACTCGGTCGAAGGAACGGGATCACGGGAACTCAGCACCGTTGTCGCGGTTGTGCTCTGTCTTGCGCTCGCAGGCAGGAGGCGCTGGCCGCTCCCAACTGCGCTCATCGTTCTGCTCACCTGGCCGATCGTGTTCACCTTCCAACCTGTCTTTGTGCTCTTCTGGGGGCAGCTTGTGCCGATGGTGCTGGCCACCTACTCGGTCGCGCGGTACAGCACCCGTCGTGGTGCGCTCATCGGCGCGGGCGCAGCCGCCGCATGCCTGCTGTTCTTCGACTTCCGCGTGCCCGGAATGGGAGAGCCAGGCGAAGTCGTGTTCCATTGGCTCGTCATCGCGAGTGCGTGGACGATCGGCACAGTTGTGCGTCTCGCGGAGCAGCGGGCCGCGGCATCCACCCAGCTGGCGATTGAGACAGAGCTCTCGAGCCGTACGCGTACCATCCAGGCCATCTCGGAGGAACGCGCCCGCATCGCACGGGAACTGCACGACATCGTCGCCCATGCCGTGAGCATCATGGTCGTGCAGGCGGGGGCGGCCGAGCAGGTCGTCGATGACGACCCTGCGCTTACCCGAAAATCGCTGGAGAGCATCCGCACAACGGGTGCCAACGCCCTCACAGAAATGCGCCGCGTGGTCGAGATGCTTCGCGATGATGACTCTCACGGTGAGTTGCAGCCGCAGCCAGGGGTGGCGAGCCTGCCCGCGCTGATCGAGCAATCCAGCAGCAACTCACTGGAAGTGCACCTGGTCACTGAAGGCGAACCACGAACCCTGCCCGCCGGGCTCGACCTGACCGCCTACCGGATAGTGCAGGAGGCGCTGACCAATGTGCGTCGACACTCCGGCGCGACAAGGGCTGACGTGGTGGTGAAGTACGTGCCGGATGCGCTGCATGTCAGTGTCACCGACGACGGCCGGGGGGCACCGGTAAAGCAGAAAGGCGTTGGCAATGGCGTGATCGGCATGCGCGAGCGCGCCGCCCTTTACGGCGGCAGCCTCGAGATCGAGAACCGCACGGGCAACGGGTTCACCGTGCGCGCCGTCCTGCCGCTGGAGACACTGTGATTCGTGTTCTGGTCGTCGACGACCAGGAGCTCGTGCGCAGCGGCTTCCGGCTCATTCTCGAACGCAAGGGCTTCGACGTGGTCGGAGAGGCGGGCGACGGAATCGAGGCGCTCGCTGTCGCGGAGGCGACGCATCCTGATGTCGTGCTGATGGACATCCGCATGCCGCGCCTCGACGGAATCGAAGCGACGAAGCAACTGATGGCCCGGCCAGAGCCACGACCGTTCGTGCTCGCGCTCACCACTTTCGATCTCGACGAGTACGTCTACAACGCCGTGCAGGCGGGTGCGAGCGGGTTTCTGCTCAAGGATGTCTCGCCTGACGACCTGGTGCACGCGGTACGCGGGGTCGCCCGAGGCGACACCATGCTCGCCCCCGCCGTCACCCGCCGCCTGCTCGAGAGGTTCGCCCGCACTCCCCTTCCCGGTTCGAACGCAGCGGATGGCTCGGGGCTCGGCGAACGCGAACTGGAGGTGGCCCGGCTCGTCGCCCGGGGGCTGTCGAACAGCGATATCGGCGCGCAACTCTTCCTCAGTGAAGCGACCGTCAAGACGTACGTTTCGCGGCTGCTGGCCAAACTCAACCTGCGCGATCGGGTGCAAATCGCGGTATTCGCCTACGAGAACGGGCTCGTACAGGCCGGCGACAGGGATTGAGCCTCCACAGAATTCTGCCTCTGGCAATATCCGAAGAACGCTCGTAGAATTGTCTGTCTCTGAACCCCCCCCGATCGGAGCATCATGAGCCAAACGATTACCCTCGTTGCCACCCCCGGCTGGTTCGTCGATCCCGTCACAGGCAACCGCATGCGATGGTGGGACGGCACCAGTTGGACTGACCACTACGCCGACTACAACCAGCCGTCCCCGGAACGATCCCTCAGCGCCGGCCGGCCGTTCGTCGCACGTTCGCGTCGAGAACTGCGCACCCAGGTCGGCCCGCTGACCTACGGCGAGCTCGGTGACGAGATGCGCCCGCCCGGACGCGGACGACGCGCTCGTGCCCCATACGCTGTGCCCGCGGCAGCGGGGAACTTCCGCTAGCTCCAGTGTCACTGCACGCTGCTAGCCTGCGTGCATGTTCGTCCGCGAAAACACCGTTCACTACAGCGCGAGTGACCTGACCAACGCGGTCAAGTGCGAGTGGGCGCTCATGCGCAAGCTCGACGCGAAGCTCGGGCGGATCACCGCCGTCGACGACCCCGAAGACTCCATGCTCAAGCGCGCCGGAACCCTCGGCGGCGAACACGAGAAGCGGGCGCTCGATGGATTCCTCGAGCAGTACGGCAACCATGAGCCTGGAGTGCGCGGCGGTGTCGCCGTCATCGCCGAACCGGAACCGCGCACCGACCCCACCGCACTCAAGTCCGCGATGCAACAGACGGTCGCCGCCCTGCGCGATGGCGCCGACGTCGTATTCCAGGGCACCTTCTTCACCGACGGTTTCGTCGGATTCGCCGACTTCCTCATCCACACCGGCGGCGGAATCTACGAGGTGTACGACACGAAGCTCGCCCGCAAAGCCAGGATCACCGCCCTGCTGCAACTCGCCGCATACGCCGACCAGCTTGAACAGCTCGGTATACCCGTCGGCCCCAACGTGCACCTGCTGCTCGGCGACGGCACGACCTCCACCCACCGCCTCGTCGACATCTCCCCCGTCTACCGAGACCGACTCGCGCGCCTGCGCTCGATGCTGGATGAGCGGATGCTCGCAGCTGCCCCCATCGAGTGGGGGTCTCCCGGCTACAGCGCCTGCGGGCGCTGCGGCGAATGCGGCGCGCAGGTCGAGGCCACGCGTGACCTGCTGCTGGTCGCCGGCATGCGCATCACGCAACGGGCCCGCCTGAATGCTGTCGGCATCCACACGATCGATGACCTGGCCGACAGCACCGGCGAGGTCGAAGGAATCGGCTCCGCAGCCCTCGCCACCCTGCGCGAGCAGGCGCGCATGCAGCTCGCCGCACCACCCGAACAGCCCGACGGCAAGACCTCCCTCAACTACAAGGTTCACGACGCCGCCGGACTCGCCGCCCTGCCCGAACCCGATCGGGGCGACATCTTCTTCGACTTCGAGGGCGATCCCCTCTGGACCGACGAGAAGGCCCGCGACTGGGGGCTCGAGTACCTCTTCGGCGTGATCGACCATGACGGGGAACGCGAGAACTTCCGCGCCTTCTGGGCGCATGATCGCGCCCAGGAGAAGCAGGCGCTGCTCGACTTTCTCGCCTACGTGCAGGAGCGCAGGCGGCGGCACCCCGGCATGCACATCTACCATTACGCCGACTACGAGCGCAGTCACCTGCAGGCGCTCTGCGCACGCTACGGCGTCGGCGAGGCCGTGCTCGACGAACTGCTGCGCGAGCACGTGCTCGTCGACCTGTATCCGATCGTCAAGCGCAGCATCCGCATCTCCGCGCGCTCATACGGCCTCAAGACACTCGAACCCCTCTACATGGGCGGCGAACTGCGCGGCAGCGACGTGAAAGACGGCGCCGCCTCAGTGGATGCCTACGTCAACTACACCGTGCTGGTCGCCGCCGGGCGAGGCGACAGAAGCGGCAGCCCAGCTCGCCGAGATCGAGGACTACAACCGGTACGACTGCGTCTCGACGCTGCGCCTGCGTGACTGGCTGCTCGCCCGGGCCGACGAGCACGGGGTGCCGCGACGCTCCGAACTGCCGTCGGAACTCGCGAGGGACGAACAACTCGAACGCGCGGAAGACGCCGTGCGCGACCGCATCTACGCGAGCATCGAAGGAATCCCGGCCGCCGACCGTACCGCCGACCAGACCGCGCTCGGCCCTCGCCGCCGCGGCGATCGAGTACCACCGCCGCGAAGACAAGAGCTACTGGTGGGAGCACTTCAACCGCCACATCGCCCCCGTCGAGCAGTGGGCCGACCAGCGCGACGTGTTCGTCGTGCATTTCGCGGAGGTGGCCACCGACTGGCAGCGGGAGCCGGGCAAACGCACCGACAGTCGGGTCGTGCGGCTGCGCGGGATCGCTCGCGGCGGGTAGTCGGCTCGGCGTCGGCGACAACCCGCACGTCATGTATGCCGAACCCATTCCCGATGCCTGTGCGCCCGCGCCGGCCGGGCAGCGCAGCGAGCACAACAAGAGCGAAATCCTCGCCATCGCCGAAGATGGCGAACTCGTCGAACTGCTGCTGCGCGAAAACACCGGCCAGGGCGGGCAGGGCTGGCACCAGCTGCCGATGGCGCTCACCCCACCCGCACCGATCCCCACAAAGGCACAGCGGCGCGCCATCCTCGAGTGGGGCAAGGCCGTAGCGGATGCCCTCCCCGGCATGATGGGCGGATCATCCCTCGACCTGCTGCGGCGCGTGCCGCCGCGGATGCTCGAAAGCGGCGAGCTGACCCGCGATGCCGACAGACCCGACCGCCATCGTTGACAGCCTGCGACGACTCAATGCCTCCTATATCGCCGTGCAGGGTCCGCCCGGCTCCGGCAAAACCTACGTCGGCGCAAAAGTCATCAGCGAACTCGTGACAGAAGCACCGCTGGCGCATCGGTGTGGTCGCACAATCGCACGAGGTCGTCGAGAATCTTCTGCGACGCATCCTCGCCGAGGGGGTCGACACCGATCGCGTCGCCAAGCGAGCGCCCAGTCAGCGGCTATGCGACCCCGCCCGGGTGGCGCGTGCTGCCCGGCAACGGGCAGGTGCTCGACTTCGTCAGCAACACCGACGACGGGTTCGTGCTCGGCGGCACCGCGTGGGACTTCGCCAACGAGAACAAGGTACCCCGCGGCGCACTCGACCTCCTCGTCATCGACGAAGCCGGGCAGTTCTCCCTCGCCAACACGATCGCCGTCTCGGTGAGTGCCCGCGAACCTGCTCATGCTCGGCGACCCCCAGCAACTGCCGCAGGTCAGCCAGGGGCTGCACCCCGAGCCGGTCGACCACGTCCGCGCTCGGTTGGCTCTCCGACGGGCACGACGTGCTGCCCGACGAGCTCGGCTACTTCCTCGCCCAGAGCTGGCGAATGCATCCCGCCCTGTGCGAAGCCGTCTCCGCCCTCGCGTACGAGAGTCGGCTCACCTCACGTGAGCCCGAGACGACGCAACGCAACCTGCCGGGGATTGCGCCGGGCATGCACCCGATCGCCGGTCGCGCACGAAGGCAACTCGACCGAGAGCGACGAAGAAGCAGAGCGTGTACTCGAACTCGTGCGGCAGCATGTCGCGCTCGCCGTGGACCGATCCCGAGGTCGCCCGGGTCGACAGCCCGCTGCGCCCCTCCGACATCATCGTCGTCGCACCGTACAACGCGCAGGTCGAGCAAACTGCGCCAGCTACTGGATGACGCCGGCTTCGCCGAAACCCCGTCGGCACCGTCGACAAGTTCCAGGGGCAGGAAGCGCCCATCGCGATCGTGTCCCTCACCGCGTCATCCGCAGCGACGTGCCACGCGGAATCGGCTTCCTGCTGCTGCGCAACCGCATCAACGTCGCCATCTCGCGCGCCAAATGGGCCGCATACCTCGTGCACTCCCCCGCGCTGCGCGACTACCTGCCGGCAACGCCGACAGGGCTCGCCGAACTGAGCGCGTTCATCCGCCTGACCTCCGCACCCTGATCGCGGGTGAGGTCTCGACCGGCTCGACCACCGAAAAACCGGTGATCGAGCCTGTCGACCGGTTTCCATCCCTCGCAGGCTCGGTCGGCGCTGGGGTCGCGCAAAGACCCGTCCTCGCAAGCTCGGGCGGCGCTGGCGTCGCAGGATCGCTCGCGATCCCTATAGCTCCAGCGCGCGCTGCCGCGATTGCCTTAGCTCCACCGCGCCCCCCCACGCATCCGGGGGTTTGCCCCATACCGGGCTTTCACCCGCGCTCATAGTGTCGATGGCGAAGCCACCCACAAGGAGACACAATGAGCACCCCGACCACGACGACCACCGCCACACCACCCACTTCCGGCAGCGGAAGAATGCCACTCGCCGCGAAGATCGTGGTCTTCGCGCTACTGCCCGTCATGCTCATTGGCACGCTTGCCGCAGTGTTCGGCATCGGCATCCTCCGCGGTGTCGGACCCGTGCAACTGAGCGAGAGCTCCCCCGCCGCATCGAGCGTTCTCATCGACATGGAGAACGCCGAAATCGTTGTCGTGCCAAGCACAGACGCGAACGTGCACGCGACCCTCGAGGGCACCTACTTCGGGCGCGAGCCACAGCTTCGCGCCGAGAACCTGGGAGACGTCACGCGCATTGAGGGAGGCTGCGCGCGGTTCGGATTCCTCGGCCCATGCTCGGTCGTGCTCACGGTGTCCCTGCCCGCCGACCTGCCGCTGGAGATCAACGGCATGAACGGTCGCATCTCGATCGACCAGATCACCGGGCCGATCTCCATCGGCACCACCAATGGGTCGATCACCGTGACCGGCGCATCCGGCGCGCTAGAGCTGCGTACCAACAACGGCGCCGTCATGGTTCGGCAGTCGACCTCCACCGAACTGGATGTCTCGACCACCAACGGCAACGTTGAACTGGAACTGGCGGATGCCCCCACCGCTGCGACGGCCAAGACCACCAACGGGTCGATCCTGCTTCAGCTGCCCGCAGCGAACGTGCGCTACAACCTGAGCACCGATACCGTGAACGGCAATGTGGACACCGGCGGTGTCACGGTCGACAGCAGTTCGGATCGTCGCGTCACCCTCACAACGACGAACGGCTCGGTGACGGTGAGGGCGATCGGCTGACGACTACCAGCCACCCCCGCCGCCACCGCCGCCTCCGCCTCCGGAGGAACTTCCACCAGAGGAACCACCTGAACTGCTGGACGACCCGCTGTCTGACCATGAACTCGACGACGACGCACTGGGTGGGATGTAGGTCGCGGCAGCTGCCATTGCGGCGACACCGCTCGTGACCCCGAGCGCAGTGATGCCGCGATCGGTGTCATACCAGTCGAGCGTTTCGCCGGCCGCTTCGGCGTGGATGGCGAGCTCGTGCATCCACTTGTCCTCGACGCCCCAGATGATCGCGAACGGCAGCAGCTTCTCGTAGAGCTTGACCATCTGCCCGGCATCGTGGATGTTGACCCGCTGAGCCCCCAGCGGGCTCTGCAGCATTCGCAGCCGCTCCTTCTCCGCGAGGTCGAGGTACAGCTTGAGCCCGACCAGGTAGTCACGAACCTCGGCCCCCGCGGCCGTGAGCGGGCCGCGAATGCGCAGCGCGAGCAGACTCAGCACGAACACGAATCCCGTCACGATCAGTGCGACCGGCTCCCACCAGGAGGACGTCAGGAACACGAGTGTGAGAATGAGCGCGAGGAACGCCCAGATGCCCAGCAGGAACGCGGCAAGCACGAAGAACAGCTGCCCGGCGCCGACACGGGCGCGGAGGCCGTCCTTCACAACAGCTCGGCGAGCGGCCGTGGAAATGCGGTTCACATTCGCCCCGAGCATCGCGTCGGCACGCGCCAGAACCCGCACCTTGCCGGGCTCGGCATCGTGGCCGAAGAGGGCGAGGAGCACGTCGCGCTCGCGACCATCCACTCCCTCGCTGGAAAGAAACTGAACTGCATAGTTGCCTGCGGCGATGCCCGCCTTGTGGTCCAGAATCCGCAGCTTCCGCCGAACGGCAAGGCTCACCAGTTGGGCGGGGATCGCCGTCGCTGACCGCTTCATGAGATGGGCGGCGACCATGACGTTGACATTGTCTGGCACCGAGTACTGCGCAATGAGGATGCCGCGCCCCCGCGCGTCACGGCCCGTCACCCAGCGGCGCACGACCACCCAGGTCGCCACCACGAGCGAACCCAACAGGTTGAGCCAGGTGAGAATGGATGCCCAGAGCGGCGGATGCACCCAGCCGAAGTCAATCGTGCCGGGCACGTGCCGGTCGCCGGGGGTGAAGGTTTCCGGCACAAAGCCGATCGCGAACGTCATCGTCTCGTGCGGTTGCAGCTTCGAGACCGCCGCCGTGAAGACCGGGTAGCCGTCGTGCAACTGGCTGTTGAGGGTGCACTGGTCGGTGGAACCGTCCGCCCCGAAATAGCAGGCCGAACTGCCGGTCAGCGATGACGCGAGCGACGGATCGACAACCACCGTCGCGCTCACCCGATCGAACGGTTGCGGCCAGCCGGTGCCGTTCACATCCCAGTAGAACTCGTTCGCGTTGGTGTCGGCGTAGAACCCGACGACGTTGCGCTGGGTATAGGTGATCACGTAGGTGTTGAGTCCGAAGACGTAAGCGCCGCTGCCGATTCTCAACCGCATGAAGTCGGAGGTCCACGTGGTCTCATACGGGATCGAGCGGCCCGCATCATCCACCACGGACTCCACGCGGGTCTTCAGCGTCATCTCCTGGAAGTGTGCCGGGATGGCACGGATGATTCCGCGATTCTGCTGGAAGTCCGGAAACCGCGCCACAATGGTTTCGACCACGTGAAGCACCGAGGTGCCGTCAGTGTCCCGCGTGAGCGTGTACTCCGCGTCGAACGACGCGAACTCGAAGTCGTCGACACCGGTGACGGCAGCAGCGGATGCCGGGGCCGATACCCCGAGCAGGGCAAGCGTGAGCACGGCAGCCGAGACCCAGCGCATACGACTGTGCATGGGGCTGAGCGCGGTGGAGCTATGGCAATCGCGTAGCGATTGCGCGACCCCAGCGCCGACCGAGCCTGCGAGGGAGGGAGGGAGCTTCACCCACTTGCGACGAGGTTGTGGTTGCAGCGGAAGAGGTTCTCCGGGTCGTACTCGACCTTCACCTGCACCAGCCGCGCGAGGGTTTCGGCGGGGTATGCGAGAGCGAGCATTCCGGGTGATGGCCCGAAGTGGAAGTTCGGATAGGTGCCCCTCGCAAAGGGAACAATGCCTCCCCACAACGTTTCGATGACATCCGTCGCCCCGGGATCCTCCGGAGAGGGGAACGCCGCCGAGATGATAAGGACCTCACTGTCGCGGAAGGCGAACGCCGTCGCGTCCTCGGCGACCCGGCCGAGCGCAGCCCCGAGGCTGCGGATCATGAGCATCGACGGACCCATGCCTCGGTAGGCGGCGGCCACCGCGTCAACCAGCTCGTCGCTGAAGTCGGGCGCGTAGGCGTTGTGAGCGATGAGGGAGACGACATCCTCCGGTTCCTCCGGATCCTCCAGGATGTCGGCATAGTCCATCGGCTGCAGTTCGTGCCCGACAACGCCATCGAAGGCGAGCAGTGGCGCGAGCGCCTCCTCCGCGGCAGCCCTGTCGGTGTCGGCATAGCAAAACTGCACCATTACCCCGCTGGGCATTTCGGGCACGAGCTCGGGCATCGCCATGAAAGTCGAGTTCAGTTTCTCGGGTGCGCCGCGCATGAAATCACGCCATGCGCGCAGCGCGCCGACGAGATTCTGCTCATCGAACATGATCATTCCACCGATGATCCCGTGCAAAGGATGCGCCTCGAAGGTGAACCGGGTCACTACGCCGAAGTTGCCTCCCCCGCCCCGCAACGCCCAGAACAGGTCAGGATGCTCGGTGTCACTCGCCGTGATGATGTCGCCTGACGCCGTCACGAGTTCCACCTCAACGAGGCTGTCGAGGGCAAGACCGTATTGGCGCACCATCCAGCCGACGCCGCCGCCGAGAGTGAGACCGCCCACCCCCACGGACGCGGTGTCGCCAGACGAGAGTGCGAGCCCGTGCGGCTGCAGCGTGCGGGCGATATCGCCCCAGACAGCGCCTCCGCCGATGCGCACAAGATTGCGCTCGCCACCGAGTACCTCCACCTCGGCCATGCGCGACAGGTCGACGAGCACATGCGAGGTGTTGAGCGTGAACATGGGGCCACCGTGTCCGCCGCTGCGCACCGACACGGCCATCCCGTTTTCCCTGGCGAATCCGATCGCCGCCGCCACATCCTGCGGGGACTCCGGCCTGACCACAACCTCGGGATGCGAACCGAGCGCGTACCACTGCTCGAAGATTGCGAAATCCGCATCGCCGGGGGTGACAACCCCTCCGGGAAGACGTTCCGCCAGTTCCTTTGCCAGCGTGCCCATTACAGCAGTCTATGAACGGAGACCGAGGCTGGATAGATGTGTCTGGGACTTCTCGATAACCTGAGAGCGTGTCCCCCACCCCCACCAGCGCTCGCACCCGAATGCCCACCGGCCTGAAGATCCTGCTGTTCATCTTCCTTCCGGTGTTCCTCATCCTTGTTGTGGTCGCGGCCGTGCTCGGGATTGGGCTGCTGCGCGGGCAATCCATCGAGTTCGCGGAGGAAGTACCGGTCGGCGAGAGCGTGGCCGTCACCATTTCCAACGCGAGCCTGTCGTTCGGGCCGGGTTCGGGTGATGTGGTTCGCATCACGGTGAGCGGCACCTATGCGGGGCCCGAACCGCGATTCAGCGTCGACACTGTGGACGGCGTGACAAGCATCACAGGCGGGTGCGACGACTTCTGGTCAGTGACCTGCCGACTGCAAGTGGATGTCGCGCTGCCCGCTGACACGCCTCTCGAGGTCACCGGAACGAACGGTGCAGTCTCGATCACCGGCCTCGGCGGCACGGTCTCCGTGACCACGATCAACGGCGCCATTGTGGCCAGCGACACCACAGGAGCGCTCGCGTTGCACACCACCAACGGGTCAGTGGATGTCGAGGCGTCGAGGTCACAACAGGTCAGCGCGATCACCACCAATGGGCGCGTGATGCTCGAGCTGCTCGAACCACCGACAAGCGTGATTGCGGAAAGCACCAACGGTGCAGTCACCGTTCGCGTTCCCGTGCAGGATCTCGACTACGACGTCACCGCCGAAACGGTGAACGGCAGCGTGAGCCAGTCAGTGCCTGTGAACAGCTCATCTGACCGCAGCATCAGCGCCCGAACGGTCAACGGGAGCGTCACGATCGAAGCCCTGCAATAGCTCTGGGCGCGCCAATGTTCGCTAAGCGAATGTGTGGGGCGAATGGGGTACATGGTTTACCCGCATAAGTACGGGCATCCGCGAGAGGAATGCCCTTTCGCCCCCTATTTGCGGGGAACGCTTGGGGGACGTTTCCGTGCATACTGCAAACACGCATCGTGAGTCTATTCGGGGGACAATATGAGCGATAAAGCAGTTTCGGCGAAATTCGCCAGCATGAGCAGACCACGTCAAGTACTGGTCGTGATTGCGATCTCCAGCGCCATCGTCGGAATCGTCATCTGGAACTTCGGATACCTGGTGCAGTTCGGGTCTGCATCCAGATATCCAGTCGAGATTGCGACCGTCGCAGGGTATTTCGTTGGCCTCGCCATCAATCTCGGCATTCCGCTGGTGGCCTACAGCCTGTTCACAGAGACGAAGCAGGCATTCACGGGGATGGCACGCGCTCACTAGAGGGGTAAAGCGCAGAGCCATCCACTTCATCGTCCCCCGCTGTGCGAACAGCGGGGGACGAACACTTTCAAGCTCAGCCCAAAGCCGGACGCGCCGCCACCGACACGAACGTGCCGTTCACGGCAAGCACACCATAGAGCCTGTGCACGGCGACGGGAGTTCCCTCGACGAGTTCCGCAGTCAGTTCGCGTGAATGCCACAGCCGAAGTTGCTCGCCGGTATGGAAGTCGGTGAGATCGATCCCGCCGTCGGGATGCACCGCCGTCACAAACCCATCACGCCACTTTCCTGGCGTAGCGCGGGCAGCGCGCAACTCGATCGGGTGCAGATCGAATCCCGCCTGGTAGATCGTGCGGCCGTTGTGCGTGCTCATGCTCAAGAGAATAGGAAAGCGCGCGGAAACTGTCACGCGACTGTCGTCACATGACGAAACAGTCGTCAGCCCATAGATGCCATGAGCTTCTCGCACGCATCCGCGCAATTGGTGCAGACCTGGGCGCACATGCGGCAGTGGTCCATGTCGTGACTGTTGCACTCGTCCGCGCAGGCGCGGCACATAGTCATGCACGCGCTGAGCATCGACATCATGCCCTCCCGGTCGAAACCGGCTGGGCGCATCATCGTCATCATCATCGCGCTGCACATATCTGCTGTCGAAGCGCACAGGCTCGCGCACCGTGCCATGTCGGCACCATCCGTGGCATCCGCATCGGCGCACATTGTGCAGGCCTGCATGCACGCGGTGCAGGCTTCGATGCAGTCCTGCATGAGTTGCATGTCGACGCCCTGCATGTCGACGGACATCGTCTTCATCATGTCGCTTGTTGTCGTCATCGTTGTTCTCCTCTTCGAGTCGTTTCCTCTCATCGAGGCTACGCCTGGCCTTCCGGCAACAGCTAGGCTCCACGGGTGACTACCGTGCTACTGACAGGTTTCGAACCCTTCGACGGCGCAACCTCAAACCCCTCGTGGGATGCCATCGAAGCGCTCGCCGGCGACGACGTCGTCGTGGCCCGACTTCCCGTCGAATTCGCGGCAGCAGGCGAACGCATGGACGCACTCCTTGCCGAACACTCCCCCGATCTCGTCATCGCGCTCGGCCTCGCCAACGGTCGCGCAGCGGTCACGCCCGAGCGCGTGGCGATCAACATCGAGGATGCGCGGATTGCCGACAACGGTGGAGACCACCCCGTCGATCGCCCCGTCGTCGACCGCGGGCCGGCGGCCTACTTCACGGGACTGCCCGTCAAGGAGATCGTGCAGCGGATGCGCGAGGAAGGGATTCCCGCGGAGGTATCAGACAGCGCAGGAACCTACGTCTGCAATCACCTCATGTATCGACTTATGCACGCGGTCGCGACGCGCCATCCGACGACCCGTGCCGGATTCATCCATGTTCCGTGCACGCCGGATGGTGCCCGTGACGGGGAGCCGTCGCTGGAGCTTGCAGACATCACCCGCGCGGTCAGGATCGCGATCGAGGTGTCGCGGTAGGCCGGTGGTCGAGCTTGTCGAGACCGGTCTCGACAAGCTCGACCACCGGAGCGGCTCGACCACCGGAGCGGCTCGACCACCGGAGCGGCTCGACCACCGGAGCGGCTCGACCACCGGAGCGGCTCGACCACCGGAGCGGCTCGACCTGCGGGTGGGCGCGGCTACGCGGCGGTGTACCAGGGCGGGTAGACGGCAACCCGGTGCTCATACCCCGAATCATCCAGCATGCGGCGCACAACCTCGCGCACCTTGTCGTTGGCGACACCGATGAGCGAGACGCTGTCGAATGAAAGCGAATCGTGCACCAGGATCTCCGCCTCAAGCAGCGCTGCAGAATCTGGCGCGGCCCTCAAGCGAGACAGCAGGCGGGTGAACTCGTCCGGCGTTGCGGCAAAACGGGTGAGCGCATCCGCGGCATCCGTCTCGGCGAGCACAAGCTGCGGAGCGATCGAACCGTTCTGCGGCTTGCCCTCGCGCACACTCTTGACGCTGCTCACGAGCACAACGAAGTCAGCAGCGGAGTGGCTCGACACCTCAGGCGACAGGCGCGTGTCTTCCTCGCCCGCGCGAATGCTCGACC
This sequence comes from uncultured Actinomycetota bacterium, assembly GCA_963848065.1. Taxonomy (GTDB): domain Bacteria; phylum Actinomycetota; class Actinomycetes; order Actinomycetales; family Microbacteriaceae; genus CAWKBZ01. The sequence continues at coordinate 87,826 of CAWKBZ010000003.1, forward strand.
AGAACGAGGCATCCGGGGTGAGGGCGAACGGCACGTACTCGGCAACGGGGGCGTCGCCCAGCTCGGTTACCGTCAGGTGCCTGCGGGTGTCGCGTGTCGATGGGGCTGCGATATCGATCGCCGGCCGCGCCTCCCAGGCGTGGCTGGCATCCGCAAAAATGGCGTGCGCTTCAAGAATGCCGGCCAGGTTGTCGACATGGGTGACGTGGTAAAGGCGTTGCTGGTTGACGTCCTCCATCGGAGGCGCGTTCTTCGGGGCGGCCGGCCTGCGGGGTGTGCTCGACGTGCGCGGTTGACGGGACGACACCGTCTTCGGAGGAACGACCTGCACCGGCATGGGAGCGGGACTGCAACTTGCGCATCGTTCGAGGGTCAGTCCATGGATACATTCTTCACTCATGGTCGACCCCTAACAGCATTCGACCATTGTCCCCTATATGGAGGACCTGAGTCTGACAATCCTCTTTCAGCATCCGTTTGCTGGGAGTCTCGGCCGGTCAGAACCAGATACTCAGCCACGGGGCGACAGGTGAGTGGAACGCCGCGTCGGCAGAAATCGCGGAACCGCTGCGCACCTCCCGCACCCGACCGGCGCGGACGAGCGTCTTCACCGTCACTCCGCCGAGGTAGATCGCGCCCAATTCGTTGACGCTCAATGCGAGCGCAGCCGCATCATCCGGAATCGAATCCAGCGGGGTCACGGTCGCGCGGCCGGCGACAATCGCGAGCTGGAACACGCCCGCGGCGTAACCGAGCGGATCCTGCACGTCGAAGACGATGGTGCCGTCGGCGCTGTAGTCACGGGCCTCGAGTGTGGCTTTCACATCGAGGACGCGAAGGTAGAGGTGATCCTCACGCGACTCCGCCTTCACCGCGCGGAAATCATCGACGAGCCAGGCCAGCGGCTCGTCCACCGCTCGCAGGTTGGCGTTCACCGTCGCCACGAGGTCGACCTCGAGCAGGTACCTCCACAGTCCCGCGTAGGCGTCGTCAGTTGTCGCGAGCAGGTAGTGCACGTCCAGCTTGTGCTCTGCGAAGTCGTCGTCCCCGCCGGACACGGTGTAGAGCGCGAACCCCTGCGCATTGCCCGACTCATCGTCGTAGCGGATTCCCCTGCGCTTCTTCGCCGCGTCTTTCTGCGAACTGGTCTGGGCGAACACCTTGTCCCACAGCAGGTCCCAGCCTTCGACCTCGCCGGGCGTCTTCAGCCGGGCGCGCTCGATCAGCTCGCCCGCTTGCGCACGCAGGGCGGGAAGAGGAACGAGGTGAACGCGGCCGGGCGCCTGCGGTCCGACCCACTTGGCGCGCCTCGTGTCGACCTTCCAGTGGGTTGCCATCACGGCGGGCGCGAAGCCGAACCGCCCGTAGATCGTCGATTCAGACACCGTCAGCATCGCCATCGGTATGCCCAGCTCGACCGCTGTGCGCAGTTCCGCCTCCATGAGGGAACGCGCGATGCCCTTCCGGCGGTGGGTGGGCGCCACCGTCACGGCGCTCACCGCCCAGGCGGGGAGGCTTCGCTCGCCCGGGACTGTCAGCGGTGTCGGCCAAGACGCAACTGTCGCGACAGGCACTGCCGCGTCGGCGACCGAGTCATCCCAGACGCCCGACATGCGGCGATAGCCGGTGCCCTTGATGTACTCCGCGATCTCCTCATCGTCGCTGCTGGGCCCGTGGAATCCGCGCGAGATGGATTGGAGCCAATCGGTGAAGACCTTCTCGTCGGCGGCGTCCACCAGGGCGAGGCGAAGTCCCTGCACTTCGAGAGTTGCCGCGGAACCCGCGTCGATCGGGTGCGTCCTGAAGTCGCTGTTCATCTACTGAGGGTAGCGCCGCGAACGGCCTAATCGGCGACAGGGGCGCCTCGCCGGTTCGCCACTACCCAGTGCGCGTACTCGTGCGCCCTCGCCACGTACTGACCCCACCTGCCAGGATCCGCGACGTCGAACGGCACCAGGAGCCACTCGCGCAGTTCGTGCTCGGGCGAGGTCTCGTAGATCGAACCGTGCCCGTTCCCGACAGCGGATGCTGCGGCATCCACTCCCAGCCTTACGACAAGACCGTGCGCCGTCGTGAACGCGAAGATCAGCTCCCGATAGGCGAGCGCGGGGCTCTCGAGCGAACGCCGCAGGTCGACACCCTCGCGCGCCAGGTACTGCTCCTCGAGCGAGGAGTAGTAGACCTCAGGCGACTCGTGGCTCGTCATCGTGCCAACAGGCTACGATTCCCAGCGCCGCTCGCGAAAGCCCTTGCTACTCCGGCGTACGGCGCTGCTTGAGCCGTGCCTGCTCCGCCCGCACCGCAGCCTGGGTGGCGCGCTCGGTGATCAGCCACTCCGGCATTCGATCGAGCAGTGCCTTGATCTCGACGGTCGTGAGGGCCTCGGTCACTCCCCCGCGTGCGAGCCCCGCAATGGAAATGCCGAGCTTCTGCGCGACGACCGGACGCGGATGCGGTCCGTTGCGCCGCAGTTCGGCGAGCCACTCCGGCGGGTCGCCCTGCAGGGCGAGAAACTGCTCCCGCGGAACCGGGTTCTCCTGGAACTCCTGTGGGGTCGCCGGGAGGTGAACGCCGAGCTTCTTCGCCGCGGTCGCCGGCTTCATGGTCTGGTCTGGCACCCGACAAGGCTAACCTGAACGCGTGCCAGAACCGTTCGTCGTCGCCTTCGTCACGGGAGTGACCCCGGGTAAGTGGCTGCGCGTCTGGCAGGAGCGGATGCCGCGGCAGCCGATCGAGGCCCGGTCGGGCGACAACGCACTCGACGCGATCCACAGCGGAACCGCGCATGTCGCCCTCGTTCGACTGCCCATCGAACAGGAGGGGCTGAGTGTCATCTCCCTGTACAGCGAGGTGGCGGTCGTGGTCGTGCCGAAGGACCACGCGATTGCGGCGTTCGACGCGGTGACGCTCGCAGACCTCGACGGTGAGACGATACTGCCGGGCCAGAACGCCGACACCGTTGAGCTCGTCGCCGCGAACGTAGGGGTTGCGGTCATGCCGCAATCAGTTGCTCGCGCCCACAGCCGTCGGGATGTGGTGGCGCGGCCGGTGACCGACGCCGATGAGACGAGGGTCGCACTCGTCGTGGATTGCCGAAAAGACGACCCCGCTCGTGGAGGAGTTCGTCGGCATCGTGCGCGGTCGCACCGCGCGGAGCTCCCGCGGCGCGGTCTCGACAAGCTCGACCACCGGGTCTCGACAAGCTCGACCACCGAAGAAGCCGAGTTAGCGGGGACTGTAGATCGTCAGCCCCTGCGGGAGGATTCGCAGGCGCGACACGTACCCGCCGGCAGGCATCTCGCCCTCGGGCGGGGGGCTCGCGTACTCGCCGTCGTGGGCGAAGCCGGGAGGCTGGCCGTGGCGCGGACGCACCCGCACCTCCACCGCATCCGCAGTGAACGACTCGAGGGATGCCGCAGGGATGAGCCGCAACCGTCGCAGCACCGCGCTCGTCTTCCGACCGAAAGCGAGAGAGGCGACCGCATGCGCACGCGACCCCGCGTGCAGGATCCGCACGTCCAGCACGCCGTCGTCGAGTCGCCGACGCTGCAGCGGGGCAACCGTCGCCGGGTAGTTGCGATTCACACCGACGAAAAGTGACCACACTCTCGCGTCGCGGCCGTTGATCGTGACATCCACCGGGTCTGCCCTGCGGAGAACCCGGACGGCCGCGACAACGGCGGCGAACCACTTGCCCAGGCGCGGCTCCCGCTGCTCCCGCTCACGCACGAAATCGGGGTAGATGCCAACCGATGCGGTGTTCACCACGGTGACCGGGTCGCCGTCGCCCATCGTGAGCTCGGCGACATCCACTTTCACACCGTGACCTGCGGCAAGCGCGTCGATCGCCCTGTCGACCGTGTCGAGTCCGGCCGTGCGGGCGAAATGGTTGAACGTTCCGCCGGGAATCACGAGAAGAGGAAGGTTCGCCTCGCGCGCCAGGTGTGCGACTCCCGAAACGGTGCCGTCGCCGCCGCACGCTCCGAGCACGTGCGGACCGACTTCGGAACCCTCAGCGCCGTGCACGATCGACGCGATGCTCTCGCCCTGGCGCAGCAGGTGCACCGTGACCCCAGGCAGTCGCTCAGCGATGATCGGCAGCGGATCACTCTGGAAGAGGCCGGCACCGGCACTCGGATTGGAGATGATGAAGATGTGCGAACCGTCGGTGTGCGGCGGCAGTTCGACCAGCGCCGCGCGATTGCGCACCGGTACGACGACCGGCTGGTTCACCGGAACCACGAGTTTGCCGAGAGCCGCAACGCCAACCCCGAGCGATGCGCCGCCCACGACATCGGAGAGCCAGTGCGCTCCAACATGCATTCGTGAGTAGGCGACGCCGAACGCGAGCGGCGCGATCGCGAGCCCCAGCCGGGGCGACTCGAGCGCGACGCCCGTCGCGAAACCGACCGCACTTGCGGAGTGGCCCGACGGAAACGACCCTGACGTCGGAGTTCTACTGAGATGCCTGCCCACCGGCACGTCCTTGAGCAGCGGTCGGTCGCCCCCGAAGAGCTGCTTGCCCACCAGGTTCGCGAGCACGCTCGCGACAGTGAGCGACGCGATGCCGCGCAGGGCCGGCCGGTGACCACCCGTCAGCGCAAGAACCCCGGCGATGGTGAACCAGAGCCGCGAGTAGTTGGCCGCGGTCGACAGGCGCGCGTAGCCGCGATCGACCCGTGGATGCGCGTGACCGGTGTTGATTGCGCGGGCGGCCGCGGCATCCACTCTCCGCACCCATTGCGGCAGCAACTGGCGGCGACGCAGCGCGATAAGAGGGTGAAGGAGGCGACGCGGATGCATGCTCATACTCCTCACGCTAAGGAGTCAGCCTCAGTAACGGCTGAGGGCGGCGTCAGACGAAGCGAATGGATGCCTGCAGCCGCGTGCGCAGGTCGAAGAGCTCCGTGCCGCCCACCGGACGCGCGTTCGGCAGCCCGGTTCGCAGCAACTCGGGCAACCGGGAGCGGGCGACGAGCACTGTCGTGACCCCGCGCATCCGCCCGACCTCGATGAGGGACTGCTCGCTCGCGTCATCCGGCACGACGATGACGAGGGCACTGAACTTGACGCGGGCGGATTTGGCGACCCACCGCGCGCGGGTCGACAGGGTGCGGAACGGCTGCTCCCCAGGGCCGAGGGTCTCGCCGACGAGCTCGCCCTTGCGCACGAGTACCGGGCCGCCCCAGTCCTCGGACAACACGGCGAACAGTCCGGCCGGGCCGAGCACGATGTGGTCCAGTTTGTCTGCGGGGTCGCGGGTGGTGACAACGTCGTGCCAGATCGTGAACGCGATACCGAGCGACGACAACGACCGTGCCGTTGCCTCCTCAGCGAGGGCGTCAGCAAGCAGGTGGCGCAGCTCGCGCGGGGCCGACCGCACGAGCGCCGGATCGTAGGGATCATCGAGCGGGACTCCCCTGCCCACCCACTCGCGAACGAGTTCGAGGTAACGCTCGCGGCGCCAGCCGCCCGGATGCCCGTACGACCGCGCCAGGGGCCGGGAGTCGCGGCGCTCGCGGGCCGGGCGGGCCGCCCACGGCGCGTGGCTCGGTTCGGCCCGCGCGCCACGTCGGTCGTAGATGGCTCGGCTGTCGGGCGTACCCACCAGCTCCCACGCGTGCTGCACGGCGTGGAACTTGACCGGATTGCCGCCCGTGTCGGGGTGGGTTTCGCGCAACATCCGGCGGTAGGCGCGGCGCAGTTCATCCTCCGTCGCCGAAGGGCTCACGCCGAGCACCTCATAGGGCGTCGCGGAAATGGGGCTGTCGGGCATCCGCTCACTTTCGCGTTCGATTCGTTTACGAGGATACTGCGACTCGCTGAAACGGACCGGACTATCCTGAACCCGTGACCCCCCTCTTCGGAATGCTACGGATCGCGGCGGCCCTACTTGTTGCCGCAAGTATCGCCACGCAGGTCGTCGACGAGACGATCAACGGTGACTTCGCCTGGTACGAGTACTACAGCTACTTCACCATCCAGTCGAGTCTCATCAATGTGGGTGTATTGCTCATCGCCGGGTGGTCAGCGTTGCGCCGAGCAGACGAATCCGAACTCGTGACGAGCCTGCGCATGGCCGTGACGGGGTACGCCGTCGTCACCGCGATCGTCTACGCCGCCCTCCTGCGCGGAGTCGTGAGTGACGGCTTCGTCGGAATCCCGTGGCCGAACGAGGTCATCCACGTGATCGTGCCGGTCTACCTCGTTGTCGACTGGCTCGTCGCGCCGGGGCGAACGCCGCTCAGCTGGAGGAGACTCTGGTTCGTGGCGGCATACCCACTCGCGTGGGTGGCGTTCACCATCATCCGTGGGCTGCTGACGACGTGGTACCCGTACCCCTTCCTCGAACCGGATGGTCCCGCCGGGTGGGGTGGGGTCAGCCTCTACATTCTCGCGATCGCGGGATTCATCGTCGGGATGGGCGCGCTCGCGATCGGGATCAGTCGCTGGACCCGGCCGGCCGCAGCGGTGCTTCTGCGGCGGGCCCCGCTCACTGGCTCGCCGCCACGATGATGACGCCGCCCAGGGCGATCGCCGCCATCGCCAGCATGCACGCCGCCATCAGCCCCAGTCGGGCACGACCGGGCGGAACAATCAGTCGCGCTGCGATGATCAGCGCGTAGAGCACAACGACCGCGATTATGCCGAAGGTCGCGACGCCAGGGGGCGACATGGCGGTCATCGGAACGAACACGGCAATCGCGACCAGTGCGAGGAGCCCAGCGAGAATCAGCCACGAACGTCCTGACGACGTGGTGAGCGCGGGCTGGTCGCGCAGTCGGGGTGAGGTTCCGACTGGCTTGGCTTCGTCATCCGCTGGCATTGCTCAACGCTATAGAAGAGGAAAACCCCTCCGCACCCGAAAGCAGAGGGGCTTCCGTATCGAAACGACTATGAGCTGAAGGCATCCTTGACGTTCTCGCCGGCCTTCTTCAGCTTCGCTTTCGTCTGGTCGGCTTTGCCTTCACGCTCCAGGTCTTCATCACCAGTCAGCCGACCGGCACCCTCCTTGATGTTTCCCTTGGCGTCTTCCGTGTTGTGTTCGAACTTGTCGTCTGCACCCATTTCGGATCCTCCTTCTAGGTTTCAAGCAGTGGGTTAAGCCTAGTGAATCTGTACCCCATTCGGGGGTATTCTCGACTGTCTCACAGGCCGCTAGCGAGAGTTCCGATCATCCGCAACACCTCGACCGACGCGGGAAACGGCACTTAGCCTCGAAGGATGAGCACAGGCGAACACCACGACACCAGCAACCGCGACACTGTCGCCAAACAGGCGGAAGGGGTGCACGGGAGCGAAGCGCTCGACGACGACGAGATCGATGCATCCGGTGTGAGGACCCTTCCAGGTACCGGTGGACCCGACGACGTGGGCGACATCGACGTCGATCCCGATGACATCAACCTGCCAGGCACCGCGGGGATGAACCCCAGCTGAGAGAGACTGCCCCGCCCCTTCAATGCGCATCCCAACGGCGCTGAGGTTTGTTATCCGCGCGGCGTTTCTAACATCCGCGTCGATAACAAACGTCAGCGCAGTTGTGGGGGGCGGGCGCGCGGCGAGTGAGGTCGGCGACACGCCGGTGGATGTCGGTGGCAATTGACACAATCGAACGTATGTTCGAACATGGGGGTATGCACTCTGCAGCAGCGACCCTCGACGCGGAATACCCTGCGGAGTATCACGCTGAGCATAATGCGGTGGATGCGCCCACCGACACGGTGCGGCAACTGCAGGCGCGCATCCGCTCCATGCAGGCCACGAAACTCGACAGTCGGCTCATTGCGACTCATCCGTCGATCGCGGGATTGCTGCCCGGCGGTGGCCTGAAACAGGGGGCAACCTATTCGGTCGAGCGATCGGCGACCCTGCTCATGACGCTGCTCGCCGCACCCTCAGCTGCCGGGGCATGGTGTGCAGTGGTCGGCATGCCCGAGTTCGGGGTCGAAGCGGCATCCGGTTTCGGCATCGAACTGGAACGGCTCGTGCTCGTGCCGCATCCCGGCGACCAGTGGCTCGCCGTCACCGCCGCGGTCGCCGATGTTGTGTCAGTGGTGGTCACGCGTCCACCGAAGCAGGCGAGCGAGGGCAGTATTGCGCGGCTCTCCGCCCGGTTGCGGCAGCGCGGATCAACCCTCATCGTGCTCGGCACCTGGCCACAGAGCGAAGCGATGCTGAGTGTGAGCGAGAGCAGCTGGAGCGGCATCGGCGAAGGGCACGGGCACCTGGCCGCGCGCGCGGTGACGGTGACAGTGACGAGCCGGTTGGGTGGGCGACCGCGCAGCGCACGGTTGTGGTTCGAGCCCAAACCGGTGATCGAGCTTGTCGAGATCTCAGCAATCGAGCAGAGGTCTCGACGGGCTCGACCACCGAGGTCTCGACGGGCTCGACCACCGAGGTCTCGACGGGCTCGACCACCGAGACCACCGGTCCGCATGAACGCCGCCCCGATCATCCGCAGCATGGTGCTGTGGGTTCCGGACTGGCCGATCATCGCGCTGACCCGATCGACCAGGCTCGATCCGGCCACCCCGCTTGCCCTCATCGAGAAGGGCCACGTCTTCGCCTGCTCGCCCGCCGCGCGCGCCGAAGGGGTCAAGCGCGGGCTGCGGGTGCGTGAGGCGCAGTCCCGCTGCACGAGCCTGCACGTGCAGCCGTACGACCCGGTCATCGATCACCGCGCTTTCGACACCGTCATCACCGCAATCGAGCAGCTCATGCCGGGCGTGCAGCTGCTGCGGCCGGGTCGGTGCGCGATCCGGGCGCGCGGGCCCGCCCGATACTACGGTGGCGAGAAACCGGCGGGCCTTTCCCTCATCGGGGTGCTCGGCGAACTGGGCATCACCGGGCGCACGGGTCGGTATCGCTGACGGCCCGTTCACGGCCGAGCACGCCGCCCGCACGAGCACCGCTGCCAACCCGGTGCGCCTGGTGCCGGAGGGAGCGTTCCGCCGAGTTTCTCGCCCCGCTGCCCATCGGACTGCTCGAACTCCCTCCGCTCGTGACCCTGCTCCGCCGACTCGGCATCACAACCCTCGCCGAGTTCGCCGCCCTGCGCGCCGACGACGTGCTCGGACGTTTCGGCGAAACCGGCGCCCACCTGCACGCCCTCGCGTCAGGGCTCGACAGCCGCCCTGTGGTGCCGCGCGTCCCGCCGGAGGAGCTCGACGTCTCGGTCTGGTTCGAGCCGCCGCTCGACCGGGTCGACCAGGTGACGTTCGGTTTCCGGGCATCCGCTGACCGCTTCATCCAGGGCTTGGTGGATGCCCGGCTGGTCTGCACGACGCTGCGGGTCGAACTCGACACGGAGTCTGGCGAGGTTTCGGAGCGCAGCTGGCTGCATCCGCGCTCCTTCACGGCGGCGGATGTTGTCGACCGCGTGCGCTGGCAACTGCAGGGCAGTGGGGAGGTTGATGCGGGACTGAGTTCCGGCATCACACGCGTGCGCGTCGTGCCGGAAGCGGTCGATGCGATCGGCAAACACGAGGTCGGGCTGTTCGGCGCGGGTGCGGATGAACGCATCCATTCCGGGCTGTCGCGCGTGCAGAGCATGCTGGGGCATGGCGGGGTTGTCACGCCGATCATCGGGGGTGGGCGTACGCTCGCCGACCGGCAGCTGACCGTGCCGTGGGGCGACCGGCCGCTGCTCGAACGCTCCCCCGCGCAGCCGTGGCCGGGGCAGTTGCCGCCGCCCGCTGCCTGCGAGCGTGTTCCCGACGCCGCATCCGGTGCAGGTGTACGGACCGCACGGCGAGACCGTTTCAGTGGATGCCCGTGGCACGCTCAGCGCGCATCCGGCAGCGTTCTCGCCCACGGGCACCGGTCGCGACCGGCGGCGGATCACCGCGTGGGCGGGCCCGTGGACGGTGGATGAGCGCTGGTGGGATGCCGACACCCGCAGGCGGGCGCACCGCTTCCAGGTGGTCGACACCGCCGGGGTCGCGTGGTTGCTCGTGCTCGAGGGGCGCGACTGGGCTGCCGAGGCGAGGTACGACTGATGCCTACAGCGCACCTGCCGCTAACGAAAACTAAGGAGATTTTGCGCGACACGCCCTCAAACAGCCGTTACGAGCGGGGTTTCGACCAAAACTCCTTAGTTTTCGTTGCCGGAGGGGCGGGGGTGGGCTGATGGGCTACTCCAACCCGCCAATCCCGTGGTCGGAGTTCGAGCGGGCGCTCTCCAACGGAACGCGTCCCGGCACGGCGCCGGTCGGGGCGGATGGCGGCGACTCCCCCGCATGGTCGAACAAGCGCGCGCCCTATGTGCCGCAGTCGCTTGATGTCGCCCACACCTCGGTGCCGTATGCCGAACTGCACGCCCACTCGAACTTCAGTTTTCTCGACGGGGCGAGCCCGCCCGAAGCGCTGCTCGAGGAGGCCACCCGGCTCGGACTGAGCGCCCTCGCCCTCACCGATCACGACGGCCTCTACGGCATCGTGCGCATGGCTGAGGCGGCCGAGAACTATCGTCTCAAAACCGTGTTCGGCGCCGAACTCTCCCTCGGGCTCACGAAGCCGCAGAACGGGATGCCCGACCCTGAGGGCAGCCACCTCGTGGTGCTCGCCCGCGGCCAGGAGGGCTACCACAGGCTGGCCGGCGCGATCACCTCGGCGCAACTGGTCGGCCAGGAGAAGGGGCGCCCGCTCTACGACCTCGAAGAACTCGCCCGCCGCGCTGACGGACAGTGGATGATCCTGACCGGATGCCGCAAAGGCCGGGTGCGGCAGGCGCTCACAGCCGGCGGCGACGTCATCGCCGAGATTGACGTGCTCACCGAACTCTTCGGCCGCGACAACGTGCTCGTTGAGCTTCTCGACAACGGAAGCCCGCTCGACGACGCCCACAACGATGAGCTCGCGGCACTGGCCGTGAAAAGACACCTGCCGATTGTCGCCACCGGAAACGTGCACTACGCGACCCCGGAACAGCACCGGCTCGCAACCGCGATTGCGGCGGTGCGCGCCCGGCGCAGCCTGGACGAACTCGACGGCTGGTTGCCGGCATCCGGTGGCGCCCACTTGCGCAGCGGCGCGGAGATGGCGGCCCGGTTTATTCGCTATCCGGGCGCCGTCGAGCGCACTGTTGAGATAGCGGATGATCTGGCCTTCGAACTGCGCAAGGCGAAACCTGACCTGCCGAAGCAGGAGGTGCCGGAGGGCCACACGCCGATGAGCTGGCTGCGCAAACTGGTCTGGGAGGGCGCCGAACGTCGCTACCCGAAGCTGCCGGAGGAGGATCGCGCGCGCATCGAACGCGAACTGGCCGTGATCGAGCAGAAGCACTTTCCGGGCTACTTCCTCATCGTGCACGACATTGTGGCGTTCGCCCGCGGGAGGGGCATCCTCTGCCAGGGTCGCGGCTCGGCCGCGAATTCGGCCGTCTGCTACCTGCTGAACATCACCGCCGTCGACCCGATCTACTATCGGCTGCCGTTCGAGCGCTTCCTGTCGAGCATGCGCGACGAGGAGCCAGACATCGACGTCGATTTCGACTCAGACCGGCGCGAAGAAGTGATCCAGTACGTCTACGAGAAGTACGGGCGCCACAATGCCGCGCAGGTCGCGAATGTCATCAGCTACCGACCCAAGAACGCCGTACGCGACATGGCGAAAGCGCTCGGGCACTCCCCCGGCCAACAGGATGCCTGGAGCAAACAGGTCGAGAGGTGGGGCGCGCTCGTTTCGAGCGCTGACCACGATATCCCCGGCCCCGTCGTCGACCTGGCCCAGCAGATCCTCAAGTTTCCCCGGCACTTGGGCATCCACTCCGGCGGCATGGTGCTCACGGATCGTCCGGTCGGCGAGGTGTGCCCGATCGAGCATGGACGAATGGATGGTCGCACCGTTCTGCAGTGGGACAAAGACGATTGCGCCTGGATGGGCCTCGTCAAGTTCGACCTGTTGGGGCTCGGGATGCTCGCCGCGATCCAGTACAACTTCGACCTCGTGCGCGAACATCTCGGCGAGGAATGGACGCTCGACACCATCCCGCGCGAGGAGGCCGGCGTCTACGACATGCTCTGCCGGGCCGACTCGATCGGGGTGTTCCAGGTCGAGAGCCGCGCGCAGATGGGGCTGCTCCCGCGGCTGCAGCCGCGCCGCTTCTACGACCTAGTCGTCGAGATCGCCATGATCCGACCGGGGCCGATCCAGGGCGGGGCGGTGCATCCGTATGTGCGGCGCAAGCTCGGGCAGGAGCCGGTGACCTACCTGCATCCGAAGCTGAAGGAGCCGCTCGAGCGCACGCTCGGCATCCCGGTCTTCCAGGAACAGCTCATGCAGGTCGCCATGGCCGTCGGCGGCTGCACGGGTGAGGATGCCGACCTGCTGCGGCGCGCGATGGGCTCCAAGCGGGGCATCGAACGCATCGAATCCCTGCGCGAGAAGCTCTATGCCGGCATGAAGGAGAACGGCATCGAGGGCGCTGTCGCCGACGAGATCTACGGAAAGATCCAGGCCTTCGCCAACTTCGGTTTCGCCGAAAGCCACAGCCTGAGCTTCGCGCTGCTCGTGTACGCGAGCAGCTGGCTCAAGCTGCACTATCCGGCCGCGTTCCTCGCCTCCCTGCTGCGGGCGCAGCCCATGGGGTTCTACTCGCCGCAAACGCTGGTGGCGGATGCCCGGCGGCACGGTGTGGAGGTGCGACGCCCGTGCATCCTGCGTTCGGGGGTGGCGGCGGGACTGGAAACAACCGGTGATCGAGAACCTTCCGGTGATCGAGAACCTTCCGGTGATCGAGCTTGTCGAGATCTCACCGACGAGCAGGTCTCGACAGGCTCGACCACCGAGGTCTCGACAAGCTCGACCACCGAGGTCTCGACAGGCTCGACCACCGAGGTCTCGACAGGCTCGACCACCGAGGTCTCGACAAGCTCGACCACCGATGAGTGCCTCGGCGAGCAGCCCCCCGTCCCGCCCTTCGACCGCAGCGCACCTTTCAGCACGGATGATCACCGTCGGGACGGCGACTTCGCGGTGCGTCTCGGCCTCGACGAGGTCAACGGAATCGGAACCCCGCTCGCCGAACGCATCGTCGCCGAACGCGAACGTGGGGGCGACTACCGCGACATGTACGACCTCGTGCGACGCACCGGGCTCGTCACCGCCCAGCTTGAGGTACTCGCAGCCGCTGGTGCCTTCGACATTTTCGGCCTGTCCCGCCGCGAAGCAATGTGGAATGCCGGCAATGCCGCGCAGGATCGTCCGGAGTTCCTGCCGAACACCGTGCTCGCGGTACAGCCCCCGCTGTTCCGGATGCCGACCGAGGTGGAGGAGATGATTTCCGACCTGTGGGCAACAGGACTCTCGGCAGACAACCATCCGGTCCGGCATCTGCGGCCCTCGCTCACCGAGCGCGGAGTACTGGCGGCATCCGCCCTGGCCACCGCAGAACCGGGTCGACGCGTTGAGGTCGCCGGTATCGTGACCCACCGGCAGCGGCCGGCGACGGCATCCGGCATCACGTTCGTCAATCTCGAAGACGAAACCGGCCTCGTCAACGTCATCTGCGGGGTGGGGGTCTGGAACCGCTACCGCCGCGTTACACGCGAGGCGCCGGCCATGATCATCCGCGGAATTCTGGAACGCTCGCCGGAAGGGGTAACGAACCTGCTCGCCGACCGGTTCGAACCCCTCGTGATGACACCGCAGACGAGGTCGCGCGACTTCCGCTGATCCCCGACGAGGAGACGGGGCTGTCGTCAAACACGCGATGCGCTGCGATTTTCGCGATGAGTTCGCGATCAAACAACTAAATCCGTTGCAATACCCGGCAACCTTCGATTGAATACGTTTATCGATGACGATCGGAGGTGGGGATGGCTCCCGTGCGCTCCACGAGGACGGCAGGATCCCGCGGTGTACGGGAAACGGAACCGGGAAACCCCGATGCGCGTTCGGCCGCTACGGACGAACCATCCGGCACCGTCGTTCTCGAGGGCGTCAGCAAACGATACGCAGAGGCCGTAGCCGTCGACGAGCTGAGCCTTCGCGTCGAGCCCGGCGAGTTCCTGAGTCTGCTCGGCCCCTCCGGTTGCGGGAAGACCACGACACTGCGAATGCTCGCCGGCTTCGAGCTGCCGGACTCGGGCACCATTCGCGTCTCCGGCCGCGACGTCGTCGGAATGCCACCGTACAAGCGCGACGTGAACACCGTGTTCCAGGCCTACGCTCTCTTTCCGCACCTCTCGGTGGCTGAGAACGTGGCTTACGGCCTTCGCCAGAAACGGGTCGCGAAGGCGGAGGTGCGGGAGCGCGTCGTCGACGCGCTCGAAATGGTGCAGATGCGAAGATTCGCCGACCGCAGGCCGAATCAGCTCTCCGGGGGCCAACAGCAGCGCATCGCCCTCGCGAGGGCGCTCATCAACCGGCCCTCCGTCCTGTTGCTCGACGAGCCGCTCGGTGCACTCGACCGCCAGTTGCGCGAGGAGATGCAACTGGAATTGAAGCTACTGCAGTCGAGGCTCAACACGACCTTCGTATTCGTGACCCATGATCAGGGCGAGGCCCTGTCGATGAGCGACCGGATCGCCATCATGCGGGAGGGTCGCATCGAGCAACTCGCCGATGCCGAGACGATCTACAACTCCCCCGCATCCGCGTATGTCGCGGCTTTCGTCGGGCAGCAGAACTTCCTGTCCGGAACTGTGACCAGTGACGGCAGGGCCATCCAGACCGAGTTCGCGGTTCTGCAACCGGCCGTCATGAGCGGATTCGCCCCCGGAACCGCCGTACGCGCTGCCGTGCGCCCCGAATTCGTGGATGTCGACACCGAGACCCAGGGCGGTGGATCGGCGAGCAACCGGGTCAGTGGTGAGCTGGTGAGCGTGTCCCACCTCGGCGAGACGATGCAGTATCTCGTGCAGCTCTCTGAGGCCACGAGTGTTCTCGCCCGGCGTCCGGCATTCGCAGCACCGCGGGTGGCTCCCGGCACGAGGGTGACGTGCTCGTGGCGCGCAGAGCACGTCCTCGTGTTCGACGATGCGGAGATCGACAGCGTGACAAGCCTGCCGACAACTGAATAGAAGCGTTCGACTATGAAACCAGGAGTGTGAGATGAGCGAAAGAAGTGAACCCATCCGGGTCCTCGCCAGCACGGGCGCGGCCAGGATCATCAACCACGAGTTGAGCCGTCGTCGGCTGCTCGGTTTCGCGGCGGCGGCGGGGACTGCGGGAGTGCTCGCCGCGTGCACACCGCAGGGCAGCACGACCCCGAATCCCGGTGCCACCGGCGGTCCCCTGGAGAACCGGCTCTCGATCTACACGTGGGGCGACTATGACGACCCAGACGTGCTGGAGAGTTTCACGAGCGACTTCGGCCCGCAGATCACGCTCGACTCGTTCTCCTCGAATGAGGAGATGATCGCAAAGCTCGTGGCTGCACGCGGCACGAGCGGCTACGACATCGTCATCCCGACGGGACCGTTCATCCCCCAGATGATCGAGAACGGCCTTCTCACGCCGCTCAACCGCGACCTCATCCCCAACATCGTCCACGTCGACCCGGAGTTCCTCGGCCAGCGCTGGGACCCGAACAACGAGTACTCGATCTGCAAGGCGTGGGGAACGACCGGCTTCGTCTTCGACAAGACCGTCATCACCCGCGACCTGCAGACCTGGAGCGACTTCATCGACGCCGCCCAGAACGAAGCAAGCGGTCGTACCACCCTGCTCGATGACCCCGCTGGGGTCACCGGCGTCTACTTCTTCGCGAACGGCATCGACTGGACCACGACCGACCCGGCCCACCTCGACGCGTGCGAGCAGTTCCTGATCAACGAGATGGCACCGCACATCTCGGCGTTCGACTCCTATCCCGGTGGCGTCGCGATCCCTGAAGCCACCCAGGTTCTTATGCAGGCGTGGAACGGGGACGCGCGCCTCGGCATCATGAACGCGTCCGACCCGGACCGCTGGGAGTGGCGGCTGGGTGCACCGGACACCGAGCTGTGGATGGATAACTGGGTGATCGCTGCGGGCGCTCCGAACCCCGAGGCGGCGCACGCGTTCATCAACTACGTGCTCACCCCGGAGAATTCCTTGCTGGAACTCGACTACATCGGTTACCACACCGGGGGCGTTGGCATCGAGGATGCCGCCCGGGATGCCGGGCTGGAACGTCTTGAAATGGTGTTCTTCACCCCCGAGCAGATCGACACCATGAATACGGCCGACCTCAACGACGCCCAGCAGCGACTGGTCGACATCTGGAACAACATGAAAGCGGCAGCGGGTGCGTAGAGCAGGCTACCTGCTTGCTCTTCCAGCCTGGGCGTGGCTGTTCACGTTCTTCGTCGCGCCGGTCGGTCTCGTGCTGTATTTCAGCTTCGGCTACAAGCCGGGCATCTTCGGCACGCACGCGACCGACCGGCTTTCGTTCGACCGTTACGCCGAGGCGCTCTCACCAACCTTCTTCACCGTTTTTCTCAACACCCTCTGGGTCGGCATTCTCGGCACACTGCTGTGCCTGCTGATCGCCCTTCCTGTCGCCTACTGGATGGCGGTGAAAGCGCCGCCGGCCAGGCGGAGCCTGCTGCTCGCGCTCGTCCTCGTTCCGTTCTGGACCAACTTCCTCGTCCGCACAATCGGGTGGCAGATCATCCTCTCCCCTCAGGGGTGGCTCTCGCAGGGGCTGCAGGCTGTGGGGTTGCTCGATGGGCGGCTCGACGTGCTGTACACGCGCCAGGCGGTGCTCATCGGCGTCGTGTACAACTACCTGCCCCTCATGATCCTGCCGCTTTTCGTCGCATTCGACAGGGTGGGCGGGCCGCTGCGTGAGGCGAGCAAGGATCTCGGTGCCGGACGCGTCGGCACGTTCCTGCAGGTCACGCTGCCCATCGCAAAACCCGGTGTGATCGCAGGCCTCCTGCTCGTGTTCATTCCGCTCATGGGGGACTACATCACGGCGACAGTGCTCGGTGGTGCACAGGGCAACATGGTCGGCCAGCTCGTCGCGAGCCAGTTCCAGGCCGCACAGAACTGGGCGCTGGGGTCCGCCATGGCGGTCGTGCTCATCCTCGTGATTGTTGCGACGGCATCCGCTGCGGGTGCCCTCGTATGGCTGGCCTCGTGGCCATTGCGCCGACACCGCCGGCTCATTCTGGGGAGCGCGACATGACCGGCAGGCGCACGACGATCACCGATCGCGGTCTCGCGATCTGGAGTGTCGTGGTATTCGTGTTCCTCTTCGCGCCCATTATCGTGATCACGATCTACTCCTTCAACACCGGTCGCCTGCTCATCGCGTTCGACGGTTTCGGCTTCTCCGGCTATGAAGCGCTATTCACCCGTCCCGTCATCCAGGATGCGGTGTGGGTCACCCTGCGCACAGGCGTCATCGCGGCCATCCTGTCGACAGCGCTCGGCACTCTCGCCGGCGTCGCACTTGCCCGCAGGCCCGGCCGATGGGTTCCCTGGTTCCTCGCCCTCCTCGTGCTCGTGTCGGTGACACCGGAGATCGTCGACGCTGTCGCACTCCTGCCGTGGTTCGTTGTGCTCGGCCAGGACGTCGGCTTCGCCATCTTCAACGACGGCATCGTGCGGCTCGTGATCGGGCATTCGCTGTTCGCCACGGCTGTGATCGCGTTCATCGTGCGCGCCCGGTTGGCGGGACTCGACGAGAACCTGGAGGAGGCATCCGCCGATCTGTACGCACCACCGCTGCGCACCTTCATGCGGATCACCCTTCCCCTCGCGATGCCCGCTGTGCTCGCCGGCGCGCTGCTGGCCTTCACCCTCAGTCTCGACAACACGGTGGTTTCGGCGTTCATCCAGGTGTCCGGGGCAACACCGTGGCCCGTCTACGTGCTCAGTGCGGTTCGCGGCGGCCTTCGCCCGGAGATCGCGTCGGTCTCGACCATCATGCTCCTGCTCACCTTCGTGGCTCTGGCCCTCGTCGCGATCGTGCTCAAGCGTGCGGGTGACTCGACCACACAGATCGCCCGCACCATGACCGGAAACTGAAAGGCAACCATGACCTACGCTGACCTCGTCTTCTCGGGTGGACCGGTATTCAGGGCGAACGCCGTGCGCAGCCGCGCGAGCGCCGTCGCGGTGCGAGAGGGACGGATCATCGCCGTCGGGCACGATCTCGACGATCTGGTCGGACCCGAGACGGAGCGCGTCGACCTTGCCGGGCGGATGCTCGTACCCGGCTTCCAGGACGCGCACGTGCACCCGGTCTGGGGCGGACTCGACCTCATGCGCTGCGACCTGTCGGTGGAGAGCACTCGGGAGGGATACCTCAATCGTGTTGCGGGCTACGCCGCGGATCATCCCGAACTGGAGTGGATCCTCGGTGGTGGCTGGACCATGTCGGTCTTTCCCGGCGGCACTCCGCGCGCAGAGGACCTCGATCGGATCGTTGCCGACCGTCCGGTGTTCCTGCCGAATCGCGACGGGCACGGCGCGTGGGTCAACTCGAGAGCACTCGAGTTGGCCGGACTCGACGCGAGCACCCCCGATCCCGCCGATGGCCGCATCGAGCGCAATCCCGACGGAACCCCGTCGGGCACGCTGCACGAGGGGGCGATGAACCTCGTCAACCGCCTCCTGCCCGAGACTCCCGCAGAGGACTATGTGAGCGCGTTGCTTCTCGGGCAGTCGTATCTGCACTCGCTCGGCGTCACCGCCTGGCAGGACGCCATCATTGGCCCGTACGGCGACGCGGGCGATGCCGGCCCCGCCTACATCTCGGCGGGTGAGTCAGGGCAACTGACGGCCAGAGTAGTCGGGGCGCTCTGGTGGGACCGCACGAGGGGCCTCGAGCAGTTGCCGGAGTTGCTCGATCGGCGCGAACGGTACCGGGGCGGTCGTTTCGCCGCGACGAGCATCAAGATCATGCAGGACGGTGTGGCCGAGAACTTCACCGCGGGAATGACCGCGCCGTACTTCGACGGTCACGGCCACCCGACCGACAACTCGGGCATATCCTTCGTGGAGCCCGGGCTACTGAAGGAATCCGCCGCCGTGCTCGACGGACACGGCTTCCAGCTGCACTTCCATGCGATCGGCGACCGGGCGGTGCGGGAGTGCCTCGACGCGGTGGAGTCGGCGATCGGCCGGAACGGCCGCAACGACCATCGGCACCACATCGCACACATCCAGGTGATCCATCCCGACGACATCCACCGGTTCCGGGAACTCGATGTCGCCGCGAACATGCAGGCACTCTGGGCGGCGTTCGAACCGCAAATGACCGAACTGACGCTGCCCTTCCTCGGCGAGCCGCGATCGTCCTGGCAGTACCCGTTCGCCGAGCTCGCGCGTGCGGGCGCCGTGCTTGCCGCGGGCAGTGACTGGTCGGTGAGCACTCCCGATCCGCTTGCCGCCCTTCACGTCGCCGTGACCCGTCTCGGGGCTCCGGGCGAGGAACGGGAGAACGAGGTGTTCCTGCCCGAACAGCGGCTCGATCTCGCGACCGCACTCACGGCGTACACAGCGGGCTCCGCGTACGTCAATCATCTCGACGACACGGGCTCGATCGCCGAGGGCATGCTTGCGGATTTCGTCGTACTCGACCGGGATCCGTTCGCAGGCTCCCCGATGGAGATCGGCAACACGCGCGTGCTGCAGACCTTCGTCGGAGGACAGCGCGTGTACGCGTCGGCCGACGCCTAATCCGCCCAGGGCACCGATAATCTCGAACACCGTGCGGGCAGCACCGCCGTGCGCAGGAGCTGCAACCTCAACTCAAACGGCGCAGCAACTCAGCAAACGCGAGGTCGTATTCGGGGGTGTGCGGATACCCGGAGTGCGTTGCGACTTCCGGTCCGTGCTCACCATCCGCCGTCTCGCTGGCAAGCAAATCGACATCGTTTGCGAGGTAGCTGTAGCTGGGGAACCCGAGAAAGTCGGTTTCCCGTGAGAGGTTCTGCCAGGCCGGGTCGGATCGGTCGTTCATCAGAAGCTCCCGCATGGAAACCGCGCCGCTGCCGGGGAGGCGCGACACCGCATCCGAGAGTCGCTGGGTCTTCCACGCATCGTCAGCAAATAGTGATGGTGACCTTCCTGGCAACGTGCCCAGAACAGCGGGACCAAGCAGCTCGGGGAAGAGTCTGCCGAAGTACGGTCGCAATTGGGTGCCGTAGCTCAACAGGCCGACCCTCGCGAGCGGCGCCGAGCGGGTGCCGTGCAGGGCGAGGATGCTTGAGACAGCGAGTACCGCGCCGAGGCTGTGAGCGGAGAGGATGACGCGTCGGCTGCGGGCCGCCCGCGCAGAAGTGCCGTCCGACGGAAGCAGCCAGTCGCGCAACCGCTCGTTGACCTCCGGCACGACACGCTCGGTGTAACACGGCGGCGCGAACGGGTGACCCGCCCTCGGCAGGAAGCACAGCAGATCCCACAGCAGTCCGATGGGTCGCTCGCGGGTCGTGAACGCATTGAACGCGATGAGCAGAATCGCGACGATCGCGGTGGCGGCGAGCGTGCCGATCGCGACCGATTGGGCCAGTTCGTCAAACCAGGCAAGGCCGAGCGTCGGCGCTGACACCTCGCCGGGCCGCACGGGCCGTGACGGCGCCATCGCGACGGCTGTCGCGGCGAGACCGCCACCGGTGGCCACGGCAATCAGGCCAAGAACCCGTTCCATCCTGTGGAAGAGCGAGGATGTGCGCCGCGCGCGCGCAATCCTCTGCGGGATGGTGTCGCCTCCCACACGGAGAATGGCAGGCAGTTGTCTCACGACGGTTGCAGTGAGACCCACAACAACGACCGCAACGATTCCCACGAGCGCGATCCCGAATTCGACGTAGCTGGCCGGCACAGGCAGTTCAACGAGACGGGTCGTGAGCGGCAGCGACAGCAGAAAGGCGGCTCCGATCACGAACACACTCGAGAGCACCATCGCTCCGCCGAGGGCAAGCAGCATGAGCACCCCGGGTGCGGCGCCACTCCACGCCTCCCACACGTGTGTTCCCCTGCGCACTGGCCAGAACCGGGCACACAGCAATTGCGCGGCGACAACGGCCCCGGTTGCCACGAACCAGATCTCCGGATGCTCCGCGCCCCAGGACCATAATGGCTCGGAAACGAGACGTCCCAACGGAATGGCGAGGGATGCCACGACGAGCGTGATCGACAGCCACACGGGCACACCGCGGCGCCAGCCAAGCGCGGCAAGGCTGAGTGCCCCCATCGTCGCGAGCAGAGCGACAGGGGTCGCCACGAGGCCAAGCAGTCCCCTCGTCATACCGGGAGCCCCGGTGTCGCTGAGAGAGGTGACAACGACGGTAGCGACGAAGGCAACTCCAGCGGCAATGAGCACGGCGCCAGCCAGAGCGCGGTTGGTGCGGATTCCGACAAGAGCGGCAACCGTGACAAGCAGCGCGAGCGTCGCAGCCAGGACGATCGCTACGGCGGGGGCCGCACCGACAGGGCCGTCCGGGGTGAGGCACCCCGAACCGAAGAACCGAAGCGGATCGACACACTCCGTCGCCGCCCCGAACAACTGGTTCCAGCCGAGCAGGGCGGCAATGAGGAGGAACGCGGCCGCGAAG
This sequence comes from uncultured Actinomycetota bacterium, assembly GCA_963848065.1. Lineage (GTDB taxonomy): Bacteria > Actinomycetota > Actinomycetes > Actinomycetales > Microbacteriaceae > CAWKBZ01. The sequence continues at coordinate 109,323 of CAWKBZ010000003.1, forward strand.
TGCAGTCGCTCTGAGGGAGCGCCAATCCGGGACTCCGACCAGAAGCCCCTCGTCGCGAGCAGCGGCGCGGTACGCGTTTCGTCGGGCGCATCCGCAACCTCGTCCTGCATGCTCTCCTCGTACCGCACCCGAGCACGCTGGGACACGAGGTAGAGACCGAGCACCACGAGAAGCGGAAAGAGGGAAAGCACGGCGAGCCTCAGTGCCCGGTTGTCGCCAGCGACCGCATCGAGCAGTCCGGGCACGGCGGCACACAGTCCCTGCGGTTGGCGGTAGCACTGCAGGCCGACAAGGTCGATACTCACCGTTGCGATCGCCGTGACGAAGAGCAGCGTGAGGCCGAGCGCGAAGAGGCGGATGCTCGCCGCACCGATGCCGGCGCGCCAGCCCGGTGAGGCATCCTGCGCCGGAATCCTCCGGCTCCAGTAGGCGAGATTGGTCAGCCCGAATGGCATGAGCAGCAACCAGCCGATGTGCACGAACAACTGGCCGATCCCGGCGAAGGTGCTGCCGCCGGTGCGCGCCATCGCTCCCCACGAGTACGCCTCGCGCAGAACGCCTGCGGGGGCTGTCGGGGTGTGCTCGGTCCAGAAGCCGCCGAGGTCATCACCACGGCTCCGCACAACAGCGGACTCCTCCACCCCGAGCATCGCCCCTGGCGGAGTGTTCTTGAGGCCGTGGATGCGCAGCTCGAGAATGCGGGTCCTGCGCGGTGGAGCTGTGGCCATCGCACCAGCGATTGCGCGACCCCAGCGCCGACTGAGCCTGCGAAGGAGGGCTTTTGCGCTGAGCCATCGCCAGAACTGCATGGGACGACCTTATCGACCGGTCTCGACGAGCTCGACCGGTCTCGACGAGCTCGACCACCGGTCACCGGGTCTTGCGCAGGTGGTCGATGCGGGCCTGCAGTTGGGCGACACTCGCCTGGGCGACCGCCGGGCCCCCGCACAGCCGCCGCAGCTCCGCGTGAATGAGACCGTGCGGTTCCCCGCTGAGTTTGGCGCGCAGGCCGACCAGACTGTTGAGAAGCGTGCGCTGCTCCTTGAGCGTTCGGTAGAGCGGTTTCGATTCCGCCTGCTGCTCAGCAGGTCGCGCTGCGGCGCGCCGCGATTGCCGCGCCTGCCGTTGGCGAAGCAGATCCCGCACCTGTTCCGGTTCGAGGATTCCGGGGATCCCGAGGAAGTCGAGTTCCTCATCGCTGCCCACGTCGGCGGCGAAACCGAACTCGGCACCGTCATAGAGCACCCGGTCGAAGTTGGCGTCGGACTCCAGTGCCTTCCACAGGAACTGGTCTTCAAGCGACTCCGAGGCCGCCTCGGTGCGGTTGGCAGCATCGAGCAGGCTGTCATCCAGCGTCCCGTCATCCGCTCGCTCACGATCGAGCGCGTGGTCCCGCTCAAGCTCCAGCCGCGACGCGAGCTCGATGAGTTGCGGAACGCTCGGCACGAAAATGGATGCCGTTTCGCCCCTCCTTCGCGCGCGAACGAAACGGCCGATCGCCTGGGCGAAGTACAGCGGGGTGGAGGCGGATGTCGCGTACACACCGACCGCGAGGCGCGGAACATCGACACCCTCAGACACCATGCGCACCGCAACCATCCAGCGCTGCTCACCGCGGGCGAAATCATCGATCCGCTTGCTGGCCTCCTTCTCGTCGGAGAGCACGATGACGGGCGCCTCGCCCGTCAACTCCTTGAGAACGCTCGCGTATGCCCTGGCGGCGTAGTGGTCGGTAGCGATGACGAGTCCGCCCGCGTCCGGTATCGAATGCCGCACCTCGTCGAGGCGCCGATCCGCCGCCCGGAGCACCGAAGGAATCCACTCCCCCTGAGGGTCCAGCGCGGTTCGCCACGCCTGGGCTGTCACGTCCTTGGTGTCGCCCTCACCCAGCCGCGCCTCCATCTCGTCGCCCATACGCGTTCGCCAGCGCATGCGTCCTGCGTACGCGAGGAACAGCACCGGTCGCACCACGCCGTCTGCGAGGGCACGGCCGTAACCGTAGCTGTAGTCGGTCTGCGACAAACGGATGCCCTGCTCATTCGGCGCGTAGGTGACGAACGGAATGGGCGAGGTGTCAGATCGGAACGGGGTGCCAGTCAGCGAGAGTCGCCTCACCGCAGGCTCGAACGCCTCCCGGATCGCGTCACCCCAGCTGAGCGCGTCTCCACCGTGGTGCACCTCATCGAGAATGACCAGAGTTCGCGCCGACTCGGTCAGCTGGCGATGCAGGGATGCCCGAACCGCGACCTGCGCGTAGGTGACGGCGACCCCGTGAAAGCGTCGACCGCCGAATGCGTGGCTGTTCCTGAATTCGGGATTCAGCCGGATCCCGACACGGTGTGCGGCATCCGCCCACTGTCTCTTCAGGTGCTCCGTGGGCGCGACGACCGTGACGCGGTCAACGATCCCCCGCGCGATCAGCTCGATTGCGACGCGGAGAGCGAACGTCGTCTTGCCGGCACCAGGGGTCGCTGCAGCGAGAAAGTCGCGCCGGTCATCCCGATCGAAGTAGAGCTCCAGCGCTTCCGCCTGCCAGGCCCGAAGCTTGTCTGCGGTACCCCGTGCGGCTCGTTCTGGGTATGCCGGCGAGAGGTGTTCCGCAGCGAATCGTCCGACCGAGGGGCCAGACTGCGACGGGGTGCTCACTTGATGAAACACTACCCGTGCGCGGTGGAGCTAAGGCAATCGCGCCAGCGATTGCGCGACCCCAGCGCCGACTGAGCCTGCGAAGGAGGTCTCGACAAGCTCGACCAACGATGAATAGGGTGTGGAGGAATCAGACGACGTACTCCACGACGACAAGTTCCTCGTCTGCGTCCATGCAGTACCCGGCAACGTTGCCCCAGTAGCCGTCCGGACCGCCATCGACATCGATGAGCGCCTGGTACGACATGCGGATGCCTTCGCCGACGATCGGCGTCCCCTCGGTGAAACGTGCGCCATCGGGAGCGACCACGGAATCCCCGTCCGTCTTCCAGCCGCGCGGCCAGATGGCGAACAGGTTCTGGCCGTCCATGAGCACGTGGAAGCAGCCGTTCTCCTCGACGTGAAGTTCACCATCCACGGGCACGAGTTCACCGTGGTAGCTCTGGTTCTCTATCTTGATGGGCAATCCGGGGCCGCCGAGATTGCTCGGAGCAAGCTGCAGGATGAGCACAATTGCGACCGCTGTTGCGGCCAGAATCAGGATCACGAGGGCGATGGCGCGCCTCTGAAAGCTCATGGCCAACACTCTATGGGCTGTCGGTCTCCTGGCGCTGCTGGACAAGCGCGGCGGGTCGCACAACCCCCCGCCCGAAGCGTGCGGTCACCGCATCCATAGCGTGTTCGGCCTCCCGCCAGTCGGCGTCGTCATCCCAGAGCCCACCGCCGGCACCGGCTGCGGGCGCGAGCTGTTCCATCCGCACCCCAACGAGCCGAACTCGCGATTCTCCCCGATCAAGGGCAGCGTAGATCGCCGTCACCTCGTCGTAGATGCGCCGACCGAGATCGGTCGGCTGGGCGAGCGTGCGCGACCTGGTGATCGTCGTGAAGTCCCCGAAGCGCAGCTTCAGCACAACCGTGCGTCCTTCCATCTTCGCGGCGCGAAGGCGCACAGCAACCTTGTCGCTCATGCGCAGAAGTTCTCGCCGTATGACGGCGGGATCGGTCACGTCATGCTCAAAGGTGACCTCGTGCCCGACGCTCTTCTCGACCGCCCGGGCAGTCACGCTCCGTGGATCACGGCCCCATGACAGCTCATGCAGTTTGGCTCCCGCAGCCTCGCCGAGCGCCTTCTGCACGGTAGCGAGTGGGGTGTTGGCGACATCGCCAACCGTGCGCAACCCCAGCCTCGTGAGCGAACTCCTCAGTCTTCGCGCCGACCCCCCAGAGCGCGGAACTGGGAAGTGGATGCAGGAAGTCAAGTGTGTGCGCGAGTGGAATGACGAGCAAGCCGTCCGGCTTTGAACGCCCTGAGGCGAGTTTCGCGACGAACTTGGTCGCCGCGATGCCCACCGAACAGTGCAGCCCCGTATCGTCGAACATCTTCTTCCGCAGCTGGGTTGCCACCTCGAACGGCGACCCGATGAGTTTGCGGGCTCCGGCGACATCCAGAAACGCCTCGTCTATACCGAGTTGCTCGACCACGGGCGTGAAGTCCCGGAAGATGCTCATCGCAATCGCCGAATAGTGGGTGTATTGGGCGAAGTTCGGCTCGATGACGATTGCGCCGGGGCACCGTCTCAGGGCGGTGGCCATCGGCATTGCTGAGTTGACGCCGTACCTGCGTGCCTCGTACGTGGCCGCAGTGACAACGGAGCGCGACCCGCGGTGCCCGACGATAACCGGTTTGCCAACCAGTTCTGGGCGTGTCAGCAGTTCGACGGAGGCGAAGAAGGCATCCATGTCGACGTGCAGGATGTTGGCGATACCGTCGTCGAGATGAGCGGTGGTGACCTGCCGCCCGCGCCCGTCCTGCTTGCTCACTCCCCCAGTCTCGCAGTCACGGATGTCATCGTGCCCCCGTGCGGGCATGAACAGAGGCGACGTGCCGTAGCACGCCGCCTCTGCCTGGACTTCTGAACTAGACGCGCCTGCTGCTCCCGCGCGTCACGAGGCCCCAGATCAGCAGCACGAGGATCGCGCCACCGATGGCGAGAAGCCACGTGGAGAGATCCCAGAACGTGTCGATTCCCACGCCGAAGATGGCGCTACCGAGGAATCCCCCAAGGAGGGCGCCAACTACGCCGAGCACCAAGGTTGCGATCCATCCGCCACCCTGCCTGCCAGGAAGGATTGCCTTTGCTATTGCCCCTGCAATCAAGCCGAGGATAATCCACCCGATGATTCCCATTTGCGACCTCCCAGTCGGTCATTGACCGCGACATCGATTCAACATCGCCGTTTAAGTGTAGCCACCCCCATGCGGGGGGCCCGGGATTTGCTGGGGGGTTGACATGGGTCGGCGTTGATTGCTAGTCACATTTCGATGCCCGAGCGGCCCTGAAGTGTCGCCCGGCGCAGTGGCAGGCGACAGGTTGGGGCCACTCGGCGTGCCCAGCCGAGGGATTTCCCGCGCCGGGGTCGATCAGCGACCGTAGCGTGCCGCTGCCGGACAGTCGAACGGATCTCTCGCGGAGAGACCGACCTGGTTGAGGTACTCGATCACGATGCGGTAGGACTCGAGCAACGTTGTCTCCGTGTACTTGATGTTCCGCTCGGCGCAGTACTCTCGCACGATCTCACTTGCCCGACGCAGATTCGGCCGCGGCATGCTTGGGAAGAGGTGGTGCTCGATCTGGTAGTTGAGTCCGCCCATGAATGTATTCATGCCGAAGCCCCGGATGTTGCGGCTCGTGAGAACCTGGCGCCGGAGGAAGTCGACCTTGCTGTCTTTCGGCAGGTGCGGCATTCCCTTGTGGTTGGGGGCGAACGATGCGCCCATGTATACGCCGAACACCGCCATCTGCACTCCGATGAAAGCGAAAGCCATGCCAACCGGAAGGAGGCTGAAGACAAGCACCAGGTAGCCGACGTTGCGGATCGTGAGCAGCACGATCTCCAGCGCGCGATTGTCGACCTTGCCCTTGCCGAGAACGGTTCGGAATGCGTGCGCGTGCAGGTTAAGCCCCTCAAGCGTGAGAGCGGGGAAGAACAGCCAGCCCTGACGAGGAGCGAACCACTTCGCGAAGCCCTTCTTTCCCTGGGCGTCCTTCTCCTGGAACACGATGAAGTCGGGTTCAATGTCCGGATCTTTGCCGATCACATTCGGGTTCGCGTGATGACGGGAGTGCTTGGACATCCACCAGGTGTAGCTGATTCCCACGAGGAGGGACGCCAGGATGCGACCGGAGGCGTCATTCACCTTGCCCGACTCGAACACCTGGCGGTGGGATGCCTCGTGTGCGAGGAACGCGTACTGGGTGAACAGGATGCCGAGTGCGGCGGCGATAAGCAGTTGATACCAGCTGTGCCCGATGAATGCGAAGCCGACCCATGCGCCGGCCATCAGCAGACTGATCGCGATGAACGTCATGATGTAGAAGCCCCGACGCCTGCGCAGGAGACCGGCGTCGCGAATCGTTGACATGAGAGACGCGAACTCCGAAATCGGATTCGTCAGACCCCGTTGTCCGGTGGCAATGATTCCAGTGTCGGACGGTGCGGAGGATTGGCTCGTCACGGTTCCCCTGAGATTAGATGTCGACTTCCCAGCCGTAAAACGAGCGGTTGCTCTTGCGGATGCTGACTACTCTAACGGGCGAAGCCTGATACTCAGGCGATTCAGAAGAGATCGGCAGGATGGGTGAGTCGCCACCACGGCTCGGCATCCTCGATGGCGCCGCTTAATCGGAGCGGCACACGCACCCTCCGGTCCCCTGCAGCGAAGACGATGGAGCCCGCGGCGCTGCCAGCGGGAGCCGACACGATCGGGTCGAGTTCAACAAGCGCCGTTATGGCCGAATTCGACCAGACGACCATCGAAACGTCTTCGGCGACGACCGCGTCCGCGACCGACCCCCATGGTGTGGAATACGCAGCGACAACATCCCCCGCCTTCGCCAACGCGACCTGCTGGAACCCCGGCCTGGCGCTGGCGAGCAGCGCAAGAACGCTTGCACGCGCCTGCACATGATCGTCCGCGCCGAGCACAACCCCGACAACAGTCACGCTCTCGGTACCGACGACCACTTCGGCAGAGAAGAGCAGGCACGCTCCTGCGGCGGTCAGGGTACCGGTCTTCACACCAGTCACCCCCTCGACGCCCAGAAGCTGGTTGCGGTTGTCAAGCGTGCCCAGGTGCGGCACGCTGATCTGGCGGAGGCCGACGACCTCGGCAACCACAGGGTGCGCGAGCGCGAGTTTGCCCAACTCAACCAGATCGGTAGCCGTGCTCACGTTCATCGGCGACATCCCCGTGCTGTCCACGGTGACCGTGTCGGTCAAGCCCTGCAGTGCGAGCCATCGGTTCGCCGCGGCCACGAATTCATCCTCTGAGCCGAACGCCCAATTGGCCAGCGACAGCGCATAGTTGTTCGCCGAGCCAACCAGAACGATCTCGATCACGTCTCGCTGGCTCAGCTCGATTCCCGCCCGCACGGGGAGCACGAGCCCGTTGGCGGCGACAAGAGCGTCGCGGATCGCAACATCCGCATCATTGAAGGCGATCAGCGGGCCTTCCTCGCCCAGTTCGAGAGACTTTTCGTCGAGTACAACGAGTGACGTGATGACCTTTGCGATCGATGCGATGGGCAGCGCTTCGCTGCTTCCCGACTCTGCGAGCATGCCGGGGAAGCCGACAGCCCCGATCCCGCTGGCACCGTAGCTTGGCAGTTCAACCTGGGGCTCCTCGAGCTCCGGCGCGATGTACGGCACGAGGTGCGCTGTCGCCGGGCCGACCGGCGCGAGGAGGGTCAACGGCAGGTAGAACCCGACGGAGAGCACGAGCGCAAGCGAACCGAAAACCGCGATCCTTCGACGGCGGAAGGTTTGCGTGCGGCTCAGTGGCATGGAGTCATGGTAGTTCTGTGACACGACTCTGCAGGGTGCTCAGGTACCGTGTCGGCGACTCAGCGCGTAGATCGCCACGGCGCTCGCCGAAGCCACGTTGAGCGAGTCGACCCCGTGCAGCATGGGGATGGTCACGATGGAATCGGCCTCACGCATCGTGTCCTGGCTCAGACCATCCCCTTCCGCGCCCAACACGAGGGCTACCGGTCCATCCATGGCTTCGACGAAGGAATCAAGGGCTGCCGCGTCCGGGTGAAGCGCGAGCGCTGCGACGTGAAACCCGAGTCCTTTCAGCAGGGACACATCGCCTGGCCAGGACGACAGCCGTGTCCACGGCACCTGGAACACCGTTCCCATACTCACGCGCACGCTGCGCCGGTAGAGCGGGTCGGCACAACGGGGTGTGATGAGCACAGCGTCAGCACCCAGTCCGGCCACAGCACGGAACACCGCACCGACGTTGGTGTGATCGACGAGGTCCTCGAGCACCACCACGCACCGAGCACCGGCGACAGTCTCCTCGACGGACGGCAGTGGTGGCCGATGCATCGACGCGAGTGCTCCCCTGTGCATCGTGAATCCCGTGAGTTTCTCAAGCAGGTCGGGCTGGGCGACGAAGATGGGCCCGTCGAACGCCTCGAGCATCGGCTCCAGGTCAGTGAGCCACTTCTCCTGCAGCAGCACCGACCGCGGCCGGTGGCCAGCGCCAAGAGCGCGGGCAATCACCTTCGCCGACTCGGCGATGTACAGTCCGCCGGCCGGTTCGAAAGCCCGGCGGAGGGTCACATCCGTGAGCCCGGCGTAGTCGCCGAGTGCTTCGTGCCCAAGGTCGTTCACCCGCACCACGTGCATCGGTATCGTCCCGCTCCCGTTCCGCCCGCCGCGAACAACTGCCAGCATCCGGAAACATATCGGAAAACTCCGCTGTTTATGCTGAGCGGAGACGAGCAGGAGAGGGAGGAAGCGGATGTCCCAGCCAGCCGTAACCGCATCCGCCGTTTCCGAGGTGAGCGGCGCCGCACTCGACACGGCCGTCGACCTGATGCGGGGCCGGCGGATCGCTGTTCTCACCGGCGCGGGTATCAGCACCGATTCGGGCATTCCCGACTACCGGGGCGCTGGCGCTCCCGTTCGCACGCCGATGACGTTCCAGCAGTTCATCGACGACCTGGAGTACCGCAAGCGCTATTGGGCGGGCAGCCAGCTCGGTTGGGCCAGGTTCACCAACGCCGCGCCGAACGCAGGGCATGACGCGCTCGCGGCGCTCGAGAGCTCGGGCGTGACGAACGGTGTGATCACGCAGAACGTCGACGGCCTCCACCTCAAGGCAGGTTCGCTCAGGGTTGTCGATCTGCACGGGGCCATGGATCGCGTGCTCTGCCTGCGTTGCGGACAGCTGTACGCGCGATCCGATGTCGCCCGCCAGATCACCCAGCGCAACCCGTGGCTCGATGAGCCGCATGCCGTAACCCTCGGCCCGGACGGCGACGTCGAACCGGTATCGGTGCAGAGATTTGACCTGCCAACCTGCACCGTGTGTGAGGGCACACTCAAGCCCGACATCGTCTTCTTCGGGGAGCTGGTGCCTCGCGAGAAGTTCGCGGAAGCCAGCGCGCTCGTTCGCAGCGCCGAAGCCCTTCTCATCGTTGGTTCATCGCTTGTCGTGAATTCGGGCATCCGCCTGCTCGATCAGGCCGCGAGGCGCAAGGTGCCCATCCTGATCATCAATCGCGGCCCGACCAAGGGTGACTCGCGCGCTGCGGTTAAGCTGGACGCGGGAACATCCGAAACTCTCAGCGCCCTCCGGGAACGCCTGGTCTCCTGATTCTTTCGGCTCCCGCATCCCAGCGCAGAAGGCGCCAGTCAATGAAGGAACCGATGACCACCCTGTACCTCGTGCGCCATGGTGAGACCGAATGGAATCGCCAGCGGCGCATCCAGGGCAGCACAGACATCCCGCTCAACGACACCGGTCGCCAGCAGGCCGAACTGACGGGGCAACTGCTCACGAGGCGACACTGGGATGCCATTTTCACGAGCCCGCTGTCGCGCACGCTCGAGACCGCGCAGATCATTGCCCGCGTCAACGGTCTCGCGGAACCCATCCCGATGCCGAGCATCGTGGAGCGGCAGTACGGTGACGCTGAGGGGCTCGACTGGGATGAAGTGCAAACGCGCTTCCCCGGAGACACCGAGGTGCCAGGGCGTGAATCACGGGAGGATGTCACGGCGCGGGTTGTTCCCGCGCTCATCGAACTGGCGTCCCGCCAGAGCGGCCAGTCCCTCATCGTGGTCAGCCACGGCGGTGTCATCCGCTCGGTGCTTTCCCACGTCGACCCCGGTGTTGACCACGGGCGGATCGCCAACGGTTCCGTGCACAGCTTCCGCCAGGTGGACGGCGAGCTCGCCCTGATCGCCTTCAACGATCCGATCGAGCAACTCTTCGCTTCGGTGGGCGACGAGGGCATCGAGACCCAGAACGCGCTCGAAGCCCGCGACACCCTCACGGCCTGACCTGACGTCGTTCAGCGCGCGATATCCCGCGCGGCTGTCTCAGTGAGCACCTCGAGCAGTGTGGCGGCGGAACGATCCCAGCTGAACGCCTCCGCGCGCTGGGTCGACAGGCCTGACCTGCGCATCCACTCCTTCCTCTCTTCCAGACCCCGCACTGCGGCGGCGAATGATGCCGTGTCGGCGGGGTCGAAGAACACGGCGGCGCCATCGCCGATCTCGCGGAAAATCGGAATGTCGCTCACCACGACGGGAGTGCCGATGGCCATCGACTCGATCAGCGGAATGCCGAAGCCCTCATCGAGGGAGGCGGTCACGAGTGCGGTGGCGCGGCGAAGCGCGTTCTCGTAGTCCTCGTCACTCGCGCCGTTGAGGAAGACGAGGCTGCCGGGAGGGCCCAGTCGCTCGAGCCGCTGCGCTGCTTCATCGGAGATCCGGCTCATCAGGAGGAGGCGGTACCCCGGGAGCAAGTGCATCGCTCGGGCGAGGAACTCCACGTTCTTGTACGGCATGAACGACCCCATATAGACCAGTTCGCGAACCATCGGCGGTTCGGTGCGCGGCGCGGTCGGAGCATCGACGGCATTCGGCACGATCGTGATCGGATGGGGCGTCAGACGGTGCTGCACCATGAGCTGGCGCGTGGTTTCGGACACCGAGACATGGGCATCGGCCCGCCGCAGGAGAAAGCGTTGCGGCGCCCAGGTGAGGTGGTAGATGCGCCAGATCAGGCGAACGAGCCAGGACAGTTCCCGCGGGGGTGTGGGGTTCGTGTAGTAGATGAGGTCGTGAACCGTCGTGACGAGTCGGAACTTTCGCGACCACGGGCCCAGCGTCTGCATGGGGGTGTACACGACATCCGGTTGAAACCGATTGAGGTAGCGCGCGGTGAACGGCTCGAGCAGGGAGGTCGGCGGGCGGCCCATCACCCAGGGCAGGTCCGGCAGCATGGCGAGCTGGCGCTCGTCACTGATGAGCATCGTGACCGGGTGCAGCCGGGACAGCGCGGTCACCAGCCCGGCCGTGAAGCGGCTGATTCCGTCATGCCTGTCGATTCGCGTGTACCGGCAGTCGAAGATTATCTTCACGATGCGCTGACAATGCGGCCGCTGCCGAGGAAGGTCACAATGTGGCCGGCGGCATCCCGCGGCCGTTCGTAGTGGATGAGGTGGCCGACGCCATCCAGCAGGTGCAGTTCCACCTTCGGGATGGCGAGCGAGAGAGCCTCGATGTCGGCGACGGACGTGATCGGATCCTGTCGTGCGCCGATCAGCAGGGTGGGCACGGCGATTCGGGATGCGACTGACGCGACCGTCCCGGTAATGGATGCATCGAAGGCTTCAAGCAGGCTCCTTGTGTCAGAGAACCGGCTGAAGTAGGTGTGATGCTGGTCGTGAATCCAGCGACGCAGGGCGCGATCCTTCGTCTTGGCCAGCGCGACGCTCATGAAACGAACCACGAGCCAGTTGCCGAGCATCCGCTTGCCAGGCTTCGCGGGGAGCGCAGCGGCGACCCGGTAGAAGGCGACGGTGAGCCAGGTCAGGAAAGCCTTCGGTCCGGCGAGGGCGGAGGTCGCGATCGGATTGATGAGGATCAGCTGCGGGGTCGCGACTCCCGCCGCCACAGCGTTCGAGGCGATGATCGAGCCGAAGGAGTGGCCGAGGATCACCGCTTCGCCGGTGAGTCCGAGGGCATCGATGAAACCTTCCAGCCATGCGCAGTACCCGTCGATACCGTGGGCGCGATCCGTCATGGGAGTGGATTCGCCGAAACCCGGAAGGTCGGGCGCAATCATGCGAACGCCCTCGATCTGCGCGAGGACCGGCTCCAGCCCGTGGTGCTCTCCGCGAAACCCGTGGACGATCACGAGTGTGATTGCCGCGTCCTCCTGGCCGTAGTCCCAGTAGCGTGTCGTGCTGCCGAGGACCGACACCTCGCCCACCCTGGTCGGCAGTTGTGCGAGCAGGGTGTCGTAGGGAGGGTAAGGGATCATCTCAGTTGATTGTAGGCAGCATCGGTGTTGCGGGGCCGCGCAGCCTTCGTCCTAGACTCGATTACTGCCTGCTCTTGCTGGCCGAACCTTCAGCTCGAGAGGAGCTACGTGACCTTCACCGCACCAATCCAACTGCCCGGACTGGCGCTCGACCCGCAGTGGTACCGGCGCGCGGTGTTCTACGAGGTGATGGTGCGATCCTTCGTCGACAGCAATGGCGATGGCGCGGGCGACCTGGCAGGCCTCATCTCCAAGCTGGACTACCTGCAGTGGCTCGGTGTCGACGCCCTGTGGGTTCCGCCGTTCTACCAGTCGCCGCTCGCGACGGTGGATACGACGTCTCGGACTTCACCGAGGTCCTGCCCGAGTTCGGCACGCTCGACGAGTTCCGAGACCTCGTCACCAAGGCGCACGAGCGCAACATGCGCATCGTCATCGACTTCCCCCTCAACCACACCTCAGACGCCCACGACTGGTTCCAGCAGTCCCGTGAAGACCCGGACGGGCCCTACGGCGACTTCTACGTGTGGAGCGACACCGACGAGAAGTACCCCAACATCCGCATCATCTTCGTCGACACTGAGGATTCCAACTGGAGCTTCGACCCGGTGCGTCGCCAGTTCTTCTTCCACCGCTTCTTCTCTCACCAGCCCGACCTCAACTTCGAGAACCCGGCGGTGCGCGAGGCGGTGTTCGACATCGTGCGGTTCTGGATGGACCTCGGCGTCGACGGGTTCCGGCTCGATGCGATCCCCTACCTGTTCGAGTCGGAAGAGGGCAACGGCGAGGGCGAGCCGGAGACCCACGAGTTCATCAAGCGAATTCCGCGCGATGGTCGACCAGGACTACCCCGGTCGCGTCCTGATCGCCGAGGCGAACCAGTGGCCGCACGAGGTCGTCGCGTTCTTCGGCACCGAAGAGGAGCCGGAGTGCCACATGGCGTTCGACTTCCCCGTGATGCCGCGCATCTTCTACTCGCTGCGCTCGCAGCAGGCCGGCGAACTCGTTCGCGTGCTCTCTGAGACGACGGAGGTTCCGCCCGGCGCCGGCTGGGGCGTGTTCCTGCGCAACCACGACGAGCTCACGCTCGAGATGGTCAGCGAGGAGTACCGCCAGGCCATGTACGGCTGGTACGCCTACGACCCGCGGATGCGCTCGAACATCGGCATTCGCCGCCGCCTCGCGCCCCTGCTCGACAATTCGCGCGCCGAGCTCGAGCTCGCGCACGCGCTGCTGTTCTCGCTGCAGGGCAGCCCGTTCCTGTACTACGGCGACGAGATCGGCATGGGCGACAACATCTGGCTGCCCGACCGCGACTCCTCGCGCACGCCCATGCAGTGGACGCCCGACCGCAACGCCGGCTTCTCGACGGCCGATCCCGGCAAGCTCTACCTGCCGGTCGTGCAGTCGCTCGTCTACAACTACAACCTCATCAACGTCGAGTCGCAGCTCGCGCAGTCGCGGTCGCTCCTGCACTGGATCCGCAACGTCATCCACGTGCGCAAGGCGCATCCGGCGTTCGGTCTTGGCACCCTGAGGGTCCTGCGAGACGAACCACGAGTCCGTGCTCGCCTTCGTGCGCGAGTACGAGGGCACGGGCAGCCAGTTCGGCGACACCCCGGAGACGATCCTGTGCGTGTTCAGCTTCGCCCACAACCCGGTGGCGGTTGAGATCGACGCCGGAGATCTGGCTGGTTCGAACCTCTACGACCTGTTCGGCGGCGGGCAGTTCCCCTCGATCGGGGACGACGGCAAGCTGACGCTCACCATGGCAACCCAGAGCTTCTACTGGCTGCACGTGGGCGAGGCGCACTTCCCTGGCGGTCGCGGTTGAGCTTCCGGCTCGCCGCGGGATGGTGAGAACCTGTCGGAGGCTCGTCGTAGGGTTTCGGCATGAGCGCGATTCCCCTCCACAAGTGGTACGAGAGTCTCGGTGTCTTCGATCTGGAGACCACCGGAATAGATGTTGAAACCAGTCGGATCGTCACCGCGCACGTGGGCGTGCTCAACGCCGACGGTGAACTCGTCGAACAGTGGGACTGGCTCGCAGACCCGGGAATCGAGATCCCTGCACAGGCGACGGCGGTGCACGGGATTACCACTGAACGTGCTCGGGCCGAGGGTCGACCCGCTGCCGAGGTTGTCGCCGAGATTGTCGCGACGCTCCGCACTCTCATGCAGCGCGGTCTCGCCATCACGATCTACAACGCGCCGTACGACCTGAGCGTGCTCAATCGCGAAGCAATGCGCTACGGCATTGAGCCACTCGCGGCTCCCGCTCCTATCATCGATCCGCTCGTGCTCGACAGGGCGGTCGACCGCTACCGACAGGCAAGCGAACGCTCGAGCCGGCTGCCCTCGTCTACGGCGTCGATCTGACGGATGCCCATGACGCGGGCGCGGATGCCGTGGCCGCCGGCCGTGTCGCGCAGGCGATCGTGCGTCTGTATCTCGAGCAGTTGGCGATCAACTCAGAGTTGCTCCACAGCCAGCAGATCACCTGGTATGCGGAACAGGCCGAGCGTTTCGAGGACTACATGCGCCGCGAACGTGATCCGAAGTTCGAGGCTTCGCTGGGCTGGCCGCAGCGCTGACCCGGTGGTCGAGCTTGTCGAGACCCGCGCGGTGGAGCTATAGCAATCGTGCCAGCGATTGCGCGGCCCCAGCGCCGACGGAGCCTGCGACGTCGGTCAAACGCAGCGTTGCCAGTTACTTGCTGAAGCCCTTGTACCGCGTGTTGAACTTCTCGACGCGACCGGCCGAGTCCATGATGCGCTGCTTGCCCGTGTAGAACGGGTGCGAGGCCGAAGAGATCTCGACGTCGATGACCGGGTAGGTGTTCCGTCTTCCCACTCGATGGTCTTGTCGCTGCCGACGGTGGAACGCGTCAGGAAGGTCTCACCGGACGCGAGATCGCGGAAAACGACGGGCGCGTACTCGGGGTGGATGTCAGACTTCATGGCGGATCCTTGGGTTGACTGGTGTGGGAATTTACTGAGACCTGAGGCGGTGCACGCTAAGTGAACCGACTGGAAAGCTTATCAGATCACGCGGCACGGGCGGTGTAACGCCCTCGCTCCTTGGTGACCTCGAGTGCGACCCCGAAGGTGTCGCTCAGTTGCGCCGCGGTGATGACCTCATCCAACGGGCCGGAGGCGCGCACTTTGCCATCGGCGAGAAGCATGGCGTGCGTGAAGCCGAGCGGGATCTCCTCGACGTGGTGGGTGACCATGACGATGGCCGGAGAACTCTCTGCCCCGGCAAATCCGCCAAGCAGCTGCAGCAGCTCTTCGCGTGCGCCGAGATCGAGGCTCGCGGCTGGCTCATCGAGAAGGAGCAGTTCCGGGTCGGTCATGACCGCCCGTGCGATCTGCACTCGCTTCTGCTCGCCGTCGCTGAGTCCGCCGAACTGGCGGTCAGCGAGTTCGGCGAGCCTCCATTCGGCCAGGACCCGGCTTGCGCGACGCTGGTCGAGTTCGTCGTACGCTTCGTTCCATCGACCGGTTACCGAGTACGCCGCGGTCATGACGACGTCGATGACCTTCTCTTTCGCCGGGATCCGCTTCGCCATGGCTGTTGAGGCGAATCCGACTCGCGGCCGCAGCTCGAAGACGTCGACGGAGCCGACGCGGTCGTCCAGGATGTCCGCCGTACCGGTGGTCGGGTGCATGAGTGCCGCCGCGACCTGCAGGAGCGTGGTTTTTCCTGCGCCGTTCGGACCGAGAATCACCCAGCGCTCAGCGCTGTCGACTGTCCAGCTGACGCCGTCGAGGATCGTGTTGCCGTCGCGAACGATGGAGACGTCAGAGAGCTCGAGAACGCTGGCCATAGTGAGTCAAGCCTAGAGCAGTGTCGAGTAGATCTCTTTCGTTCGCAGGGCGATGCGCTCCCAGCCGAAGTCGTTTTCCGCTCGCTTCCGCCCGGCTTCGCCCATCGCTTTGGCCGCAATCGGATCGCCGACGACCTCAGTCAATGTGTTCGCGAGATCGGCAACGAATCGTTCCGGGTCGAGCGGGGTGCCGGTGCCATCATCCGCCTGCTCAATGGGTACGAGTCGTCCGGTGACACCGTCATCCACCACTTCGGGAATGCCTCCGGTCGCCGTTCCGACGACGGGGGCACCGCAGGCCATCGCCTCGAGGTTGACGATCCCGAGCGGTTCATACACGGAGGGGCAAACGAAGGTTGTCGCATTGGTCAGCACAGCAGACAGTTCCGACTGGCTGAGCAGCCTGTCGATCCACACGACACCGGATCGCTCGGCCTGCAGCGCGGCCACGCCGGATTGCACCTCTGCGAGGATCTCGGGAGTGTCGGGGGCGCCCGCACAGAGCACGAGCTGAACTTCGGGCGGCAGTTCGGCAGCCGCCCGAAGCAGGTACGGGAGCCCCTTCTGGCGTGTGATCCGGCCCACAAAGACCACCGATGGGCGGTCGGGGTCGATACCGAGTGCCTGAACGATCTCAGTGTCGACTGTCGGCTTCCACCGCTCAAGATCGATGCCGTTGTGCACCACGCTGACGCGAGACTCGTCGAGGGTCGGATACGAGCGGAGGATGTCTCGACGCATGCCCTCGCTCACCGCGATCACCGCATCGGCGGCGGTGAATGCCGTCTCCTCGATCCAACTGGACACCCGGTATCCGCCAGCGAGTTGTTCGGCCTTCCACGGGCGAAGCGGTTCAAGACTGTGGGCGGTTACGACGTGAGGGATGTCGTGCAGCATGGACGCGAGATGACCGGCCGCGTTCGCGTACCACGTGTGGGAGTGCACCAGATCGGCGCCACCGACGTCGTGTGCGATCTGCAGGTCGACTCCGAGGGTGGCCAGCGCGGGATTGGCGCCCGTGAGCTCCGCCGGCACCAGGTAGGAGCGAACGCCATCCTCCTGGCGATCCTTGCCGAAGCACCGCACGAGCACCTCAAGTTCGGGATCGCTCCTGAGTGCGCGCACCAGTTCCGCGACATGCACGCCGGCGCCGCCGTACACCTCCGGCGGGTATTCACGACTGATCAGATCCACACGCATGAACTAAACGCTAGTCGCTCTCAACTGACTCGCCTACGCTTGTGTAATGGCACCACGAATTTTCGGCATCGTGCTCGCGGGCGGCGAAGGAAAGCGGCTCATGCCGCTCACCGCTGACCGGGCGAAGCCCGCCGTCCCCTTCGGTGGCGGGTACCGGCTCATCGACTTCGCGCTCAGCAACCTCATCAATTCCGGGCTTCGGCAGATCGTTGTGCTCACCCAGTACAAGTCGCACAGCCTTGACCGCCACGTTTCCCAGACGTGGCGCCTGAGCGGACTGTTGAACGCCTATGTTGCATCCGTTCCGGCCCAGCAGCGCCTCGGCAAGCGCTGGTTCAGCGGTTCCGCCGACGCCATCCTGCAGAGTTTGAACCTGCTGCGGGATGAGAAGCCCGACATCGTCGTTGTGGTTGGCGCCGACCACGTCTATCGGATGGACTTCTCGCAGATGATCGACGCGCATGTGGCCTCCGGGGCGGGGGTGACGGTGGCTGCGATCAGGCAGCCGCTCCACCTCGCTGACCAGTTCGGGGTCATCGAGCTCGATGAGAACAACCCGGGACGCATCTCACGGTTCCTGGAGAAGCCGAAGGATGCGGTCGGGCTCGCCGACGCGCCCGACGAGGTTCTCGCGTCGATGGGTAACTACGTTTTCAACGCGGACATTTTGATGGATGCCGTCATCCGCGACGGGGAGAACGCCCAGTCAAGCCATGACATGGGCGGCGACATTGTGCCGTACTTCGTCGAGCGCGGGGAGGCCGGTGTCTACGATCTGAACAGCAATGACGTGCCCGGCTCGACCGACCGCGACAAGTACTACTGGCGCGATGTGGGAACGATCGAATCGTTTTTCGACGCGCATCAGGACCTGATCTCAGCCCTTCCCATCTTCAACCTGTACAACCGGGAGTGGCCGATTTTCAGCCAGCAACTCAATTCGCCCCCGGCCAAGTTCGTGCGGGATGCGAAAGGTAATTTCGGGGAAATGATCGACTCGATTGTCTCCCTCGGTACCCTCGTCTCCGGCGCTCACCTGGAGCGAAGCGTCGTCGGGCCGTGGTGCACGATCGAGTCGGGGTCATCCGTCGTCGACTCGGTGATCTTCGAGCGGGTGCGGGTCTCTCCGGATGCCGTCGTGCGCAGGGCTATCCTTGACAAGGAAGTTGTGATCGCCGCGGGCGCGACGGTGGGTGTCGACCCGGAATCCGATCGTGCGCGAGGGTTCACTGTGACCGACTCCGGCATCACGGTCGTGGGCAAGGGAGTGCACGTCTCGTAACACTCCCCAGGAAGGCTCCGTACCGATGGCCCGCTTCCTCGTTGTGCTCGATGTCGATTCGACTCTCATCGAGAACGAGGTCATCGAGCTTCTTGCTGACGAGGCCGGTGCCCTCACGGAGGTCGCGGAGATCACTTTCCGGGCGATGAACGGGGAGATCGACTTCGAGGAGAGCCTTCGGGCGCGCGTCGCCACACTGGCCGGGCTGTCCGTCAGTGCCATCGACGCCGTGGCCGGTCGGATCGTCGTGACGCCGGGTGTCGAGCGGATGATCGCGGGCGTGCAGCGTGCCGGCGGATGCGTTGGTGTGGTCTCCGGTGGCTTTCACGAGATCATCGATCCGCTCGCGGAGCAACTCGGCCTGAATTACTGGCGAGCGAATCGCCTCGAGACTGCAAATGGCGTCATGACGGGCGGACTCAGCGGACCCATCATCGATGCAGCCGCGAAGGCCAGCACCCTTCGGGAGTGGTCCGAGGATTGTGGAATTCCGCTCTCCCAAACCGTTGCCGTCGGCGATGGCGCAAATGACCTCGAAATGATGTCGATCACGGGTCTCGCTGTCGGCTTCGACGCGAAGGCCCCGGTTCGCGACGAAGCACACGTGTTGATGGATGCCCGCGACCTCTCACAGCTGCTGCCGCTGCTCGGCCTCAGGGGTTAGTGGATCTCGACTTCGCTCGATCACCGGTGGTCGAGCCAGTCGAGACCTCCTTCGCAGGCTCAGTCGGCCCTGGGGTCGCGCGATTGCCTCAGCTCCACCGCGCAGTGTTCGAGCCCGTCGAGACCGCGGGTTCGGTGGTGTACTCGCGCCCGCTGGGGGAGGTCCATTTCAGTTGACCGTCGCCGGTGTGTTCCACTGCCCATCGGGTGTGGTGTTTGAGTTGGTGGTGCCCCTCGCATGCGTGTGCGAGGTTGTCATGTCGGGATTCCCCGTCGTGTTGCCAGTCGAGGGAGTGGTCCAAATCGCAGTTGATGGCGAGGCGGTTGCAGCCGGGGAACCGGCAGGTTTCATCCCGCACCTGTAACCAGTTGCGGAGATCTTTGGGCACTGTGTAGGAGTCTCGGCCGACCGAGAGTACGGCACCGGTCTCCGGGTGGGTGAGGATCCGGGTGAAACTCGGCGCGTGTCCGGCGAGTTTGCGGGCGGTGTCGGGGTCGATGGGACCGTAGCCGTCCAGACTGGCCGGGATTTCCTCCGATGCCGAGGAGAGTGAGCACCGGGACGGTGACGAACACCCGACCTTGGATGCCGTGCCCGAGCCCGTCACAGGTGTCGCCCATCAGCAGCAGGTCGGCGAACGCATCCGCCCGCAACTGGGTCAAAGTGCGGGGTTCCTCCGGGGACCGCAAGCCGCGGGCGATCTGGTCCAACCGGTCCCGGATGGCGAGGGCCTGCTCGGCGGGCAGGAACGCGCTCAGCCAGGCCATTCCGTCCCTGGCCGGTTCGACCAGCACCTGCCGGTCCGCCATCGACTTCTCCTTGCGGAGGGTGATCGATTCCGGATGCGCCTGCTCCCGAGCCTGGCGGGCCTTGCGGTCCAGTTTCGCGACCGTGAGCGTCTTCGCCTCCGGCAGAATCTGCTCCTCGAATTCTCGCCGTGCCTCCACGGGGAGGGAGTTGGCATGGTCGATCACCGTTTGGGCGTGCCGATAACTGACCGCCCCCTCCCGCAGAGCCTGATGAGTGCCCGGCAACTCGTGCATGAGCGACCGGGACTCCTCCACCAGTCGTTCCGCGGTGCGTTCCGGCAACCGCAGTGCGCAGGCGAGTTCGGTGACGATCACCCGGCGGGCGGTCATCGCCGCATCCCACCCACCCACCTGACCAGGCCTCGTGGCATGCTCAGTGAGCTCAGCCAACCGGCGTGCCTCATCGATCAGCTGGGCACGATACGCGGTGATCGAGGAGATCATGTTTTCGGTCGACACAATGCAATCGATCAACTCACCCAGAGTCTCCGTCATCGTCAACGGAACAGACTGCGCGGCAGTGGCGGCACCCGAATCCGCCGGCGCGGCGCTCGATGCAGCGGCCACAGCATCCGCCGGCTTCTCGACACCCGAAGCCGCAGCGGGGTCGACGAACTCGACCTTCCGCTTCGGCTTACGCTCGGGCATTTCTTCCATGTCCAACAGTCAATACCGAGCCACCGACATTCCGACCGTGACAGTGCGAAGAAGGGCTAGTGCCCCATGCCGAGACCACCGTCGACCGGAATGACGGCCCCGGAGATGTAGGCGGCGTCGTCGCTCGCGAGCCAGGTGATGACCTTCGCCACCTCTGACGCGGAGGCAAACCTGCCAGCGGGAATCGATTTCCGGTAACTGGCCTGCAGGTCGTCGGAGAGTTCCGACGTCATCTCGGTCTCGATGAAGCCGGGCGCGACGACGTTGGCGGTGATGCCGCGACTGCCCAGTTCTCGCGTGACCGAGCGTGCAAGGCCGATGAGCCCGCTCTTCGACGCCGAATAGTTGACCTGCCCTGCAGAGCCGAGGAGCCCGACAACGCTTGAAACGAGGATGATGCGACCGAAACGTGCCTTCATCATCGACTTGGAGGCGCGCTTCACTACGCGGAATGCACCCGTGAGGTTGACGTCGATGACCTCGCTGAAGTCGTCGTCCGACATGCGCATGAGCAGCAGATCCCGCGTGATTCCGGCGTTCGCTACCACCACCTCAACAGGACCGAGTTCCGCCTCGACCTGGCTGAACGCGGCATCCAGTGCGGCGGCATCCGTGACATCCGCTTTCACGGTCAGTGCGCCATCAGGACCCGACCCCGACCGTGCTGTGACGGCCACGCGGTGCCCGAGTGCGAGGAACTCCTCAGCGATTGCGTAGCCGATTCCGCGATTGCCGCCGGTGATGAGAACAGTTCGGGGAGTGGTCATGGCTCCCAAGCCTAATGTCAGTCGGCGAGACGTAGGATTGCTGTGCTGATGAAGAAGCAACCTGTGCAGTCGATCACTTCGCTCCCCCGGTCTTTCGAGGAAGAGCAGCGCAGCCGCGTCATCAAGTACAGCGTGGCCATGGGCATCCGCATGGCCTGTGTCGGCCTGTGCTTCTTCGTTCAGGGCTGGTGGCTCGTCGTCGCACTCGCGGGGGCCCTCGTGCTGCCGTATGTCGCGGTGGTGCTGGCGAACACCGCTTCGGCCGGACGATCCGGGCCCGTCGTGCGGCCCGGAGGGCTCGTCCGTGTCGGCCAGACCGCACCGACCAGTGACCGGGATGCTGCGTGATCCTTGTCCCGGATGAATCCGCCGACCGCCGCTGCTCCCGCGCAGGCTGTGCCGCTGACGCGACCCATGCGGTCAACTGGCGTAACCCGAAAATCCATGCGCCCGACCGCGTGAAGACCTGGCTCGCGTGCGACGAGCACGTCGGCTACCTGCGGGACTTCCTCGAGGCGAGAAGCTTCCCGGTGAGTGTCGAGCAGCTCGCCACCGATCAGGGAGCACGCCAGTGAAGCGCTGGGGATTCGCCGTCGATCGACGGTGGCTCAGCTACCTGGCCATGGCCGTGATTTTCGCCGTGGGCTGCGCACTGCTGTCTGCGTGGCAGTTCGCCCGCCGCGAGGAGGCGCTCATTCGAATCGAGCGCATCGAACAGAATTACGGCGCACAGCCACGAGCCCTCGGCGAGGTGCTGTCTGGGCCGGCAGCATTCAATCGCGACCAGGAGTGGACACCGGTTACCATGACCGGCACCTACCTGCCGGGCGAGCAACTGCTGGTGCGCAATCGTCCGTACAGTGGAACCACGGGCTTCGAGGTGCTCGTGCCGCTCGAACTCGCGGATGGTTCCGTGTTCATCGTCAATCGGGGCTGGGTGCCCGCCGGCCAGGAACAGGACAGCCCGGATGCGGTGCCCGCTGCGCCCACCGGCACCGTCACCGTGGAGGCACGCCTGCGACCCGGCGAGCCCACGCTTCCCGGACGTTCCGCGCCGGAGGGCCAGCTCGCCACGATTCACCTGCCGACCGTTGCCGACGAACTTGGTCGAACGACGTACACGGGTGCCTACGGGCTCCTGGTGAGTGAGAACCCGAGTGTTGCCCGCCCCATCGCTGCAGCCGAACCACGGCGCGATGAGGGGTCACACTTCTCCTACGCCCTCCAGTGGATCGTGTTCGGCCTGTTCGGATTTTTCGGGCTCGGCTATGCCATCCGCCAGGAATACCGGTTGCGGAACGCGGATGATCCTGCCGAGCAGGCTCGCGCAGCCGAACGCGATCGCAAGGCGAGCCTGCGGGCGCCATCAGACGATGACATCGAAGACGCCCTCGTGGATGCGCGGTGGAGCTCAGGCAATCGCGCCAGCGAGGTCTCGACAGGCTCGACCACCGGAAAGTAGCTCGACCACCGAAAAGTAGCTCGACCACCGGAAAGTAGCTCGACCACCGGAAAGTAGCTCGACCACCGGAAAGTAGCTCGACCACCGAAAAGTAGCTCGACCACCGGTGGTCGAGCTCGTCGAGACCTACGCCAGCGAGATGAGCTCCGCGTAGTCGGGGTTCCAGTGGTCTTCCACCCCGTCGGGCAGGATGAGCACCCGCTCCGGGTTGAGTGCTTCGACCGCGCCCTCATCGTGGCTGACGAGTACGACGGCACCGGAGTAGCCGGCGAGAGCGCCGAGTATCTCCTCCCGGCTTGCGGGATCGAGGTTGTTGGTGGGCTCGTCGAGCAGCAGCACGTTCGCGCCGGAGACCACGATCATCGCGAGGGCCAGCCTCGTCTTCTCGCCGCCGGATAGCACCCCCGCCGGCTTGTGTGAGTCATCCCCGGTGAAGAGGAAAGAGCCGAGCACCCGCCGCGCTTCCATCTCGGTGAGGTTGGGCGACGCCGACACCATGTTCTCAAGCACGGTGCGCTTCACGTCGATGGTTTCGTGCTCCTGGGCGTAATAGCCAACACGAAGTCCGTGTCCCGGCTCGAGCTGTCCGGTGTCGGGACGGTCGACGCCCGCGAGGATGCGCAGAAGTGTGGTCTTCCCCGCACCATTGAGCCCGAGCACAACAACCTTGGATCCTCGGTCGATGGCAAGGTCGACGGCCGTGAAGATCTCCAGCGACCCGTAGCTCTTGCTCAGGTTCGATGCCATCAGTGGTGTGCGACCGCACGCGACCGGTTCCGGGAAGCGCAGCTTCGCGACCCGGTCCCTCGTGCGAACCTCGTCGAGCCCGGCGAGCAGCTTGTCGGCGCGCGCAACCATCTGGTGAGCTGCGGCAGCCTTACTCGCCTTCGCGCCGAACTTCGCGGCCTGCAGGTGGAGCACGGATGCCTTCTTCTCGGCATTCGCCCGCTCTTTCTTGCGCCGCTCCTCATCCGATTCGCGCTGCTTCAGGTAGTTCTTCCAGCCCATGTTGTAGATGTCGATCGCCTGCCGATTGGCATCCAGGTAGAAGACCTTGTTGACCGTGTCCTGCACGAGTTCAACATCGTGGCTGATGACGATGAGCCCGCCCTGGAAATTCTTGAGGTACTCGCGCAGCCAGACGATCGAGTCGGCGTCGAGGTGGTTGGTCGGTTCGTCGAGCAGCATCGTGTCTGCCCCGCTGAACAGGATGCGGGCAAGCTCAATCCGGCGGCGCTGGCCACCCGAAAGTGTGGAGAGCGGCTGGCTCAGGATTCGATCGGGAAGGCTCAGATTGCTTGCAATGGATGCCGCCTCCGCCTCGGCCGCGTATCCGCCCAGCGCGAGAAAGCGATCCTCGAGCCTGCTGTACTTGTCCATCGCCGCCGCACTGACCGTGGCGTCCGGGCTTCCCATGTCGTGGGTGGCCTTCTCCATGCCGATCACGAGTTGTCCGAGTCCGCGCGCATCCAGGATTCGGGTGCGGGCGAGACTCGCCGGGTCACCGGAGCGTGGGTCCTGCGGCAGATAGCCGATCTCCCCCGTGCGGTCGATCGTTCCGCCAGCTGGCTGCAGCTCACCGGCGAGCGTTTTCGTGAGAGTCGTCTTGCCTGCGCCGTTGCGCCCAACGAGGCCGATCTTGTCTCCGCGGTCAACGCGGAAACTCACCCCATCCATGAGCAGGCGTGCCCCGACTCTCAGTTCGAGGTCTTGCACAGACAGCACAGGCATGGTCCAGTTCTTTAGGCGCGATACAACAACGTGAAGGAGGGGGGATCGACCGATAGTCTACTTCTGCACTCCCCCACACTTTCTGCGTGACTACCAAGGAGCCAAGAATGTCGACCCTCACCCTGGCGTACGGACGCCCCACACTCGCTGACCGCGTTTTCTCCCGCGCGCTGGCGACTGACCTCGTTCTCATCGCCGCGGGTGCTGCGGTCACCGCCGTTGCCGCCCAGATCGCTGTGCCGCTGTGGCCCGTACCGGTGACCGGCCAGACTCTCGCCGTGCTGCTGGTTGGCAGCACCCTGGGTGCGCTCAGGGGTGCGCTGTCGCTGACCCTGTACGCCGTGCTCGGAATCGTCGGGCTGCCGGTGTTCAGCGATGCATCGTCCGGATTCGCCGTGCTCGCGGGACCGACAGGGGGCTACATCGTCGGATTCATCGCCGCCGCGGCCCTCACCGGCTGGATTGCCCAGCGAGCATGGGACCGCCACTGGATCAAGGCGACGCTCGCCTTCCTGGCCGGCTCAGTCGTGACCTTCATGTTCGGTCTGCCGTGGCTCTGGTACGCGCTCGGCACCTATGGCCTGCCCAACGACATCCACTCGGTGCTGATCGCGGGCTTTTACCCGTTCATCGTCGGCGGCGTGATCAAGGCGATCCTTGCGGCATCCATCATCTCGGTCGCCTGGAGTGCGGTGCGTCGCGCGGACGAGCGAGCACGGCAACTCGACGGAAGCGTCTAGATCGAGAAGCCGAGGGCGCGCATCATGTCGCGCCCGTCATCGGTGATCTTCTCGGGACCCCACGGTGGCATCCAGACCCAGTTGATCCGGAAGGCATCCACAACGCCGTCGAGCGACTGAGCGGTTTGCTCCTCGATCACATCGGTGAGCGGACAGCCCGCCGACGTCAGCGTCATGCTGATGATGAGGGCGTCGTTCTCGTCGTCCCACGAGAGGTCGTAGATCAGCCCGAGGTCGACGATGTTGACGCCGAGCTCCGGATCCATCACTGTCTTCAGCGCTTCTTCCACTTGATCGAAGAGCGCGGGGGCGAGGGCCGTAACCATTCTGTTAGCTTACGCCAGCGAGGTAACGATCGTATCCCTCGTTCTCCAGGCGCTCCGCGAGCTCGGGCCCGCCCTCTTCCGCAATGCGTCCGTCGACGAAAACGTGCACGAAATCGGGGGTGATGTAGCGAAGGATTCGCGTGTAGTGGGTGATCAGCAGAACACCGAGGTCGTTGTCGGCCTTTGCCGTGTTCACGCCTTCGGAGACGATCTTGAGAGCGTCGATGTCGAGACCGGAGTCGGTCTCGTCGAGGATGGCGAACTTCGGCTTGAGCAACTGGAGTTGCAGGATCTCGTGGCGCTTCTTCTCACCACCGGAGAACCCCTCGTTGACGTTGCGTGAGGCGAACGTCTTGTCCATCCTCAGAGTCTCCATCGCGCTCTGGATGTCCTTGGTCCAGGTGCGCAGTGCCGGCGCCTGGCCGTCGAGCGCGGTTTTTGCGGTGCGCAGGAAGTTGGACACGGAAACACCGGGGATCTCGACCGGGTACTGCATCGCAAGGAAGAGCCCCGCGCGAGCCCGCTCATCCACGCTCATTGCCAGCACGTCTTCGCCATCCAGCGTGACGGTGCCGCTCGCAACGGTGTACTTGGGGTGACCGGCGATCGAGTAGGCGAGAGTGGACTTGCCTGACCCGTTGGGGCCCATGATGGCGTGGATCTCCCCGCGGTTGATCGTCAGGTCGACGCCCTTCAGGATGGGCGTGGTTCCCTGCTCCGTATCAACCGTGACATGGAGGTCCTTGATTTCGAGGGTTGTCATGCTGGTTCCTTAGCTCAGACGGCGACGATGTCGCTCGGGTCGATGTACACGTCGCCGTCGATGATCGTGACGACGTAAACGGGTACGGGTTCGTATGCGGGCAACGAGAGTGGCCTGCCCGTGGTCAGGGAGAACTTGGATCCGTGGGCCCAGCACTCGAGAGTGTCGTCCTCCACGAAGCCCTCGGAGAGGGATATGTCGCCGTGGGTGCAGGTGTCACCGATCGCATGCACCTGTCCGGCGGAGTCTTTCACGAGCGCGATCGGTGTTCCCTCAATGACGACTCGCTTCGCCTCATTGGTGGCGAGTTCCGAAACCGCACACACCTTTGTCGTGACACTCATGCGGTCACGCCACCAAGCTCGAGTTCGATTGCCGCCTGCAGGCGGGACTCCAGGTCGGGCTGGCCGATCTTCTGCAGGATCTCGATGAGGAATCCGAGTACAACCATGCGCCGGGCCTCTGCCTCCGTGATGCCACGGGACTGCAGGTAGAACAGGTGCTCGTCGTCGAAACGTCCGGTTGCGCTCGCGTGGCCGGCACCGGCGATATCGCCTGTCTCAATTTCCAGGTTGGGGATCGAATCCGCCCGCGTGCCGTCGCTCAACACGAGGTTGCGGTTCTGCTCGTAGCTGTCGGTTCCGTTCGCCTTGGGTCCGATGAGCACGTCACCGACCCAGACCGTGCGGGCCCCTTCGCCGTTGAGCGCGCCCTTGTAGTTGACGCGACTGCGCGTGTTCTCGGCGACATGGTTGACGTACACGCGCTGTTCGAGGTGCTGGTGGGCGTCGGCGAAGTAGATGCCGAAGAGCTCCGCATCCCCGCCGGGCGCGACGAGGTGGGCGGAAGGGTTCACCCTGACGATCCGGCCCCCGAGCGAGACGACGATGTGGGTGAGCCGGGCGTCCCTGCCCACGCTCGCGAACTGGCTGGACAGGTGGATGCCGTCATCCGCCCATTCCTGCACGCTCACGACGGTGAGGTGGGCGCCGTCGCCAACAACGATCTCCACGTTCTCGCCGAGCAGCGCGGCCCCGTTGTTCTGGAGGATCACGGTGCCCCGGCTGTTCGGCGCAGCCGTGACAACCGTGTGGCCCGCACGCGGCGTCGCATCCAGTCCGGAGCGGTTGACGGTGATGAGCGTGGGCTCGTCGCCAGTCACCGATATCGCGAGCGCCTTGCTGAACGACGTCCAGGCGTTGGCGGATGCGCGGTCCTCAGGAACACCGGCGCTGCCGACGAGCGCGTCAGTGCGGTCGACCCAGGTGGCAGTGGCGCCGTGGGCGGCCGTCACCGTGTACTCGTAGGGGCTTCCATCGAGTTCGCCATCGATGAGCGGACGAATGTCCTTGACGGGGCTCAGCTTCCAGTCGACCTCGAGCCCGGTCACCTCAGGGAAATCGGCGTGCTCGAACGACGTGAAGCGGCCTGAGCGCGTCTGCACGGGAACATACCCCGCGCCGTCGCTGTGTTGCTTCAGTCCGTGCTGTTCAGTCTCGTGGGATTCGTGCTGCTTGGTGTCTGTGGCAGGCATCTAGCCGACGGGTCCTTTCGACGACAGGTGGGCGATCAACCGACACTGCCTTCCATGCTCATTTCGATGAGCTTGTTGAGTTCGAGCGCGTACTCCATGGGCAGTTCTCGCGCGATCGGCTCGATGAACCCGCGCACGATCATCGCCATGGCCTCATCCTCCTTGAGCCCTCGCGACATGAGGTAGAAGAGCTGCTCCTCGCTGACGCGCGAGACCGTCGCCTCGTGACCGAGCTGCACATCATCCACGCGGATGTCGATCGCCGGGTAGGTGTCCGACCGCGAGATCGTGTCAACGAGCAGTGCATCGCAGCGCACCGTGTTCGCGGAGTGGTGCGCGTTCTCGGCAATCCGCACCTCACCGCGGTAGCCAGCACGGCCGCCACCGCGGGCGATCGACTTCGACACGATGGATGACGTCGTGTACGGCGCCATGTGCACCATCTTCGCGCCGGCGTCCTGGTGCTGACCCGGACCGGCGAAGGCAACGGAGAGCGTCTCGCCCTTGGCATGTTCGCCGACGAGGTAGATCGACGGGTACTTCATGGTGACCTTGGAACCGATGTTGCCGTCGATCCACTCCATGGTCGCGCCCTCGTGCGCCATCGCGCGCTTGGTCACCAGGTTGTAGACGTTGTTCGACCAGTTCTGAATCGTCGTGTACCGCACGCGGGCGTTCTTCTTCACAATGATCTCGACCACTGCCGAGTGCAGCGAATCGCTCTTGTAGATCGGTGCCGTGCACCCCTCGATGTAGTGAACGTATGAGCCCTCGTCGGCGATGATGAGCGTGCGCTCGAACTGGCCCATGTTCTCGGTGTTGATCCGGAAGTAGGCCTGCAACGGAATCTCGACGTGAACGCCGGGCGGCACGTAGACGAACGATCCGCCGGACCAGACCGCGGTGTTGAGCGCTGCGAACTTGTTGTCGCCGGCGGGAATCACCGTGCCGAAGTACTCGTCGAAGAATTCGGGGTGCTCGCGCAGCGCGGTGTCGGTGTCCATGAAGATGACACCCTTCGCCTCGAGTTCGGCGTTGATCGAATGGAACACGACCTCCGACTCGTACTGCGCAGCGACGCCGGCAACCAGGCGCTGGCGCTCCGCCTCCGGAATGCCGAGCTTCTCGTAGGTGTTGCGAATGTCCTCCGGCAGGTCTTCCCAGGTCTGGGCCTGCTTCTCCGTGGAGCGGACGAAGTACTTGATGTTGTCGAAGTCGATGCCGGAGAGGTCAGCCCCCCACGTCGGCATGGGCTTGCGGTAGAAACTCTTCAGGCCGGCGAGTCGCGTCTTGAGCATCGACTCGGGTTCGCTCTTCAGCGCCGAGATGTCACGCACAACGCCTTCGGAGATTCCGCGTTTCGCCGACGCTCCGGCAACATCCGAATCGGACCAGCCGAATTCGTACTGGCCAAGGCTGCCGAGTTCGGGGCGGTCAATGAGCACGTCTGACATAGCTAAACCTCTTCTCCTCACCGCCGTTAACCAGTGTGGTTGGGGCGGCATTCCCTCGCACAGCATGCCGGGAGAAGATTGGTGGGTGTGCTGGCCGTGCAGCTGGCCTGCCTAAACTGAAACAGAACACGGGTGCTTTTCAACCCGTTGTCAACGCTGACTCCCTGGCATGGATGTGTTCTAAGAGAACCCACTGATTCTACAGGGCTGGGCAAGCAATGTAACGAGAGGCGACCGCGCGTGACGATTTCCACCCCCTCGCGAGAGGGAGTTGCCGCACGCGGGATGGCTTGGCTGCCCGTCACCGTCGACCGAAAGGTGCGCTTCCTCGCCTGGGCGACACTCGTTGCTCAGACCGGCATCGTGGCGACCGGCGGCGCTGTGAGGCTCACCGCGTCGGGTCTCGGCTGCCCGACCTGGCCGCGCTGCACGGAGGAGTCGTTCGTCAATACACCCGAAATGGGCATCCACGGTGTGATCGAGTTCGGCAACCGGTTGCTGACCTTCGTTCTCGTCATCATTGCCATCGCCGCGTTCCTCGCCGTGCTCCGGATGCGTCGCGAACGCCCCGAACTCTTCCGCCTCACCCTGGCGATTGGTCTCGGCATTCCGTTGCAGGCCGTAATCGGCGGCATCAGCGTGCTGACCCAGTTGAATCCCTGGGTGGTCGGCCTCCACTTCATCGTGTCGGCGGGACTGGTCGCGCTCTCCACAGTGTTCGTCTGGCGGGTGCGCTACGGTCAGCGCGGAGCCCGACTGCCGGCTCCACGATGGTTGGCTCCACTCGCGCAGGTCACCTCGCTCTTCGTGCTGGTCACGGTCGTCGCCGGCATCATCACGACCGGCTCAGGACCGCACGCCGGCGACAGCGGTGCTGCGCGCAACGGTCTTGACTCGGAGTTGTTGCAGCACGTGCACAGCTGGCCCGCGTACATCCTGTTCGGGCTGACCATCCTGCTCGTCGTCGGGGCGTGGGGCGTGCCGCAGGTGCGCCGCTTCGCGATCGTGCTGCTCGGGGTCGAGTTCGTGCAGATCGCGGTGGGGCTCGCGCAGTCGCGAATGGGGCTACCCGAGTTGCTCGTCGGCATCCACATGGTGCTCGCGTGCGTGCTCGTCGCCGCGATGACGGCGGTGTTGCTGTCGTTCAGGTCTCGACAAGCTCGACCACCGGGGTGAGCTCGACCACCAGCCAGCTAGAACGGCAGCAGTGGGTCGACACCGACTGAGATGAAGAGCAGTGAGAGATATGTGATCGAGCTGTGGAAGACGCGCATGGGCTTGGCGTCCTCATGCCGGATCGCCCTGCTGTAGAGGCGATGTGACTCGATCACGAACCAGCCGCCCGTCGAGAGAGCGATCACTGTGTAGAGCAGTCCCATCCCGGCGATCGGAATGAGCAGGAGGGAGCCACAACCGTCGCCCACGCGTACAGCACCACCTGCAGCCCGACGACCGTGCGTCCGCGAACCACGGCGAGCATCGGCACATTGGCCGCGTGGTAGTCGTCGCGGTACTTCATTGAGAGCGGCCAGTAGTGCGGGGGTGTCCACAGGAAGACGATCGCGAAGAGGATGACCGGTGCCCAGTCGAGCGAACCGGTGACCCCCGCCCAGCCGATGAGCACAGGCATACAGCCGGCAGCACCGCCCCAGACGATGTTCTGCGGGGTGCGCCGCTTGAGCAGCATCGTGTAAACGAGTACGTAGTAGAGAATTGCCGCGAGCGACAGCGCGGCGGCGAGCCAGTTGACGAGCAGGCCCAGCCAGGCGACGGACGCCGCACCCGTAACCCACGCGAAGACGAGCGCCTCCCGATCGGTGAGCTCCCCCGTGACCAGCGGACGATTGCGCGTGCGCGCCATGATCCGGTCGATGTCGCGATCGATGTAGCAGTTGAAGGCATTGGCCGATCCAGCACTCAATGCACCACCGAGCAGCACGGCAAGCACGAGCCAGAGGTTCGGCAGGAGTCCCTGTGCGCCGGGGATACTGCTGTGCGCGAGGATCATCACGGGAGCCGTCGTGATGAGCAGAAGCTCGATCACCCTGGGTTTGGTCAGCGCAATGTACGCCTTCGCCTTGCGCAGGACACCGAGGGGAGTCCGCTCGACTGCGGTCTCGACGACTTGATCCATGGCTCCTCGATCGGTGGGCACTCCCGGCAATTCTAGGCGACGCCGAACCCGCGATTGTCCCGCTCCACCACAGCGATGAGCCTCGGCAGTGCCGCGTTCTCTATACTTGATCGTGCTTGCAAACACTGCTTGCGCCGGCCCACCCCACCTCCACCCGAGGCCGCTGGGCTGCCCTCCAGTCGATGACGTCAGGCGGGTTCAACTGTTCTGTGGCCCCGCGCCACGCAGCTCGAAGAAGGGTCATCATCCAGTGTCAGCTCTCCAGTGGGATTCGATCGACGACAAGGCAGTGGACACGGCTCGGATACTTGCAGTGGATGCGGTGGAGAAGGTGGGCAACGGACACCCCGGCACCGCCATGAGCCTCGCTCCCGCCGCGTACCTGCTCTTCCAGAAGGTCATGCGCCGCGACCCGGGCGACAACGAGTGGATCGGACGCGACCGCTTCATCCTGTCCGCCGGTCACAGTTCTCTCACGCAGTACGTGCAGCTGTACCTCGGCGGCTACGGTCTCGAGCTCGACGACCTCAAGGCGCTGCGCACGTGGGGTTCGAAGACCCCCGGACACCCCGAGTACGGGCACACCGACGGAGTCGAGATCACGACCGGCCCGCTCGGCCAGGGACTCGGCATCCGCTGTTGGCTTCGCCTACGCCGCCCGCTTCGAACGCGGTCTGTTCGATCCGGACGCCGCGCCGGGCACGAGCCCGTTCGACCACTTCGTGTATGTCATCGCGAGCGACGGCGACCTCCAGGAGGGGGTAACGAGCGAAGCCTCCTCCCTCGCCGGCCACCAGCAACTCGGCAACCTCGTTGTGATCTACGACGCCAACCAGATTTCGATCGAGGACGATACCGACATCGCCTTCACCGAGGATGTCGCGGCCCGCTATGCCTCATACGGCTGGGACGTGCAGACGGTCGACTGGAAGAAGAGCGGCGACTACAAGGAAGACGTTCAGGAACTGCACGCCGCCATCGAAGCGGCCAAGGCGGAGATTTCGAAGCCGTCGATCATCATCCTGAAAACGATCATCGGCTGGCCGGCACCGAAGAAGCAGAACACCGGCAAGATCCACGGCTCGGCGCTTGGCGCCGAGGAGGTCGCCGCCGTGAAGTCGATTCTCGGCTTTGACCCGGAGCAGCACTTCGAGGTCGCCTCCGAGGTCCTGGAGCACACCCGCAAGGCTGTCGAGCGCGGCAAGGCCGAGCACAGCGAGTGGAAGGGCGAGTTCGACTCCTGGGCGCACGCCAACCCCGAGCGCAAGACACTGCTCGACCGGGTTCTCCGCGGCGAGCTCCCCGAAGGTGTGGAGGAGGCGCTGCCCGCCTTCGAGGCGGGCAAGGACGTGTCGACGCGCGCCGCGTCCGGCAAGGTGATCACGGCGCTCGGCGGCGTCATCCCCGAACTCTGGGGCGGCTCGGCCGACCTCGCCGAATCGAACAACACGACGATCGAGGGCGCCAGGTCTTTCGTGCCGGCCGAGCACTCAACCGATGCCTGGACGGGCGACCGCTACGGTCGCGTGCTGCACTTCGGAATTCGCGAGCACGCGATGGCGTCGATCCTCAGCGGGATCGTGCTGCACGGCAATACCCGTCCGTTCGGTGGCACGTTCCTCATCTTCAGCGACTACATGCGGCCCGCGGTTCGGCTCGCGGCCCTGATGAAGGCGCCGACCATCTACGTCTGGACGCACGACTCGGTAGCGCTCGGCGAAGACGGACCGACCCACCAGCCAATCGAGCAGCTGTCGTCCCTGCGTGCGATTCCCGGGCTCGACATCGTGCGTCCGGGTGACGCGAACGAGGTCGCCTGGGCCTGGAAGACAATGCTCGAGCGTCGCAATGGCCCCGCCGGTATCGCACTCACACGCCAGAACATTCCTGTATTCGAGCGCGGTGACGGTGTCGCCTCCGGCGAAACCTTCGCCTCGGCCCGTCATGTCGCAAAGGGCGCGTACGTGCTCGCCGAGGCACCGGGCGGCACCCCCGACGTCATTCTCATCGCGACGGGTTCAGAACTGCAGATCGCAGTGGATGCCCGCGAACAGCTGAAGAAGGACGGCATCAACGCGCGGGTCGTCTCCGCACCCTGCCTCGAGTGGTTCGAGGAACAGGATGACGCGTACCGCGAGTCCGTTCTGCCCGCGAGCGTGAAGGCGCGCGTGTCGATCGAAGCCGGTCTCGACCTGACCTGGCGCAAATATGTCGGAGACGCCGGACGCAGCGTCTCCATTGAGCACTTCGGCGCATCCGCTGACTACCAGACACTGTTCCGCGAGTTCGGGATGACCACGGAGAGCGCAGTTGCCGCGGCCAGGGATTCACTGGCCGCCACACAATCTCAGAGCTAGAGGAAGAAGAAATGACAAAGTCCACCCCAACCCAACAGCTCTCAGAGCTGGGCGTCAGCATCTGGCTCGACGACCTCTCCCGTGAGCGCATCAACTCCGGCGGCCTGCAGAAGCTCATCGCCGAACGCAACGTTGTCGGCATCACCACCAACCCCACCATCTTCGCGGCAGCCCTCGCCAAGGGCGAAGCCTACGACGCGCAGGTCGCGGAACTCGCGAGCGCGGGCAAGGGCGTCGTCGATTCCGTGTTCGAGATCACGACGGATGACGTCGCCGCCGCGTGCGACATCTTCCGCCCCGTCTACGACGCGACAGGCGGATTCGACGGGCGCGTCTCGATCGAGGTCGAACCAGGGCTCGCGCACGATGCCGCCGGCACCATCGAGGAAGCCCGCCAGCTGTGGGCCAAGGTCGACCGGCCCAACGCGATGATCAAGATCCCCGCCACGATCGAGGGACTCGAGGCGATCACGGAGACCATCGGCTCGGGAATCAGCGTCAATGTCACACTCATCTTCAGCCTCGAACGCCACCGTCAGGTGATCGACGCCTACCTTTCCGGGCTGGAGAAGGCGCAGGCGGCCGGTCACGACCTGTCGACCATCCACTCGGTCGCATCGTTCTTCGTGTCCCGCGTCGACACCGAGATCGATAAGCGGCTCGACGCGATCGGCAGCCCAGAGGCACTGGCTCTCAAGAGCAAGGCCGGGGTCGCCAACGCCCAGTTGGCGTACGAAGTGTATGTGCAGGCGTTCGACACCGAGCGGGCAAGGGGCCTGCTCGCAAGCCGGTGCGAACAAGCAGCGTCCGCTGTGGGCATCCACTGGCGTGAAGGACCCGAGTCTCCCAGACACGCTCTATGTCACCGAGCTCGCCGTTGCCGAGACTGTCAACACGATGCCGGAGAAGACCCTCGAGGCGACTGCTGACCATGCCGTCATCGACGGCGACCAGGTGACCGGAAGCTACGGAGCCGCCAGAGGAGTGCTCGATGCACTCGAAGCCCAGGGCATTTCCTACGATGACGTCACTGCGCTGCTCGAGAAGGAGGGCGTGGAGAAGTTCATCGTCTCGTGGAACGAGCTTCTCGATACGGTCACGGCCGCGCTCGAGGCCGCGAAGTGAGCATTCGGGTCGTTCCCGCCGGCGCTGCCGCCGAAGCCGTGAGGCGTATCGTGCCGCAGTTGGTCAACGACCTCGTCGCCAGCCGCATCACCGGCGGAGATGGCAGTCTCTGGGGAGCGGATGCCGAGGAGGAGGCCTCGAAGCGACTCGGCTGGACCGAGTCCATCGTCGTCTCGGAGCCGCTTGTTCCGGACATCCTCGCCCTCCGCGACAAGTTGAGGGGAGACGGCATCAACCACATTGTGCTGTGCGGCATGGGTGGATCGTCCCTCGCCCCTGAGGTGATCACCCGCACCTACGGCGTGCACCTGACGGTTCTCGATTCAACCGAGCCGGGCCAGGTTCGTTCGGCGGTGAATGACCGTCTGCGAACCACTGCTGTCGTTGTTTCATCAAAATCCGGGGGTACGGTCGAGACCGACAGCCAGAAGCGGATCTACGAGCAGGCATTCCGCGATGCGGGCATTGACCCGATCGACCGCATCATCATTGTGACTGACCCTGGTTCTCCGCTCGACATCGCCGCCCGCGCGGACGGGTATCGGGTGTTCAACGCGGATCCGACCGTGGGCGGCCGCTACTCAGCGCTCACCGCGTTCGGCCTCGTGCCCTCAGGCCTCGCCGGCGCTGACATCGCCTCACTGCTGGGCGAGGCGGAAGCGGTCTCCCTGCAGCTCGCCCTGGATGCCGAGGACAACCCCGCGCTTATCCTGGGAGCCGCGATCGCGGGCACCCGTCCGCTCCGCGACAAGCTTGCGATCGTCGCAGACGGAACCCACATCGTCGGTCTGGCGGATTGGGCAGAACAGCTCATCGCCGAGTCGACGGGCAAGAACGGAAAGGGAATACTCCCCATCGTCCTCGAGAAGGACTCCCCCGAGGTGACCGCCGCGCTGCCCGACGTGCAGGTCGTGCGACTCGTCGGCGACTGGGATGACACGAAAGTGGTTGCCGATGGCGAGATCGAGGTGACCGGAACGTTGGGCGCACAGTTGCTGACGTGGGAGTACGCGACCGCGATCGCCGGTCGCATTCTCGGCATCAACCCCTTCGACCAGCCTGACGTGGAATCTGCGAAGATCGCGGCACGCGGAATGCTCGACACCCGCCCGGAACCGACCTCTCCCGCCTTTGTCGAGAACGGCATCGAAGTACGAGGAACAGCGGATGTCGTCGGCACCGCCGCGACACTGCGTGAAGCACTCGACGCACTGCTCAGCGCGCTCGGAGGGAATGGCTACCTGTCGGTGCACGCGTACGTGGATCGGGTCGCTCATCCCGAGCTCGCGGCACTGCGCGACACGCTCGCAGCAAAGTCAGGGCGACCGGTCACCTTCGGTTGGGGACCGCGCTTCCTGCACTCAACCGGCCAGTACCATAAGGGCGGGCCCGCGACCGGGGTATTCCTGCAGCTCACGAGCACCCCGCAGGAGGATCTCGGAATTCCCGGTCGGCCGTTCACCTTCGGCGAGCTGATCCAGTCGCAGGCTGCAGGGGACGCGAGCGTGCTGGAGAGCCACGGTCGCCCCGTGCTCACCCTCACCCTCACGGACGCCGCCGCCGTCGTCGCGCTCAGCGACGTCCTGCGCTAGCCGGACAGGAAAGGGTAGCCGTTGTCTCCCGTGGCCGTTTCACGAAACTCGAACCCGCTCCGTCCGTCAACCGACCGACGCCTCAATCGCATTGCAGGTCCGAGCGGACTCATCATCTTCGGTGTCACCGGCGACCTGTCCCGCAAGAAGCTCATGCCCGCGGTGTACGACCTCGCCAATCGCGGCCTGCTTCCTCCGGGGTTCGCCCTCGTCGGATTCGCCCGTCGGGAATGGGAGACACAGGATTTCGAGAAGGTCGTCTACGACGCGGTCAAACAGTACTCGCGAACCCATTTCGACGAAACGGTGTGGAAGCAGCTCAGTCGCGGCATCCGCTTCGTCCAGGGCGAATTCGACGACGATTCCGCCTTCGAACGGCTGAAGGAGACGATTCACGACCTCGACGAGCATCGCGGCACCATGGGCAACCACGCCTTCTACTTGTCGATTCCGCCGAAGTCCTTCCCCCAGGTGACCGAGCAGCTGCGACGCTCCGGCCTCGCCGAGCAGAAGAACGGGCAGTGGCGCCGAGTCGTCATCGAGAAGCCATTCGGAAGCGACCTCACAACGGCGCGCGAACTAAATGCCGTTGTCGAATCCGTCTTCCCGCCTGACAGCGTGTTCCGCATCGACCACTACCTCGGCAAGGAGACGGTGCAGAACATCCTCGCGCTGCGCTTCGCGAACCAGTTGTACGAACCGATCTGGAATGCCAACTTCGTCGACCACGTGCAGATCACCATGGCGGAGGACATCGGCGTCGGCGGACGGGCCGGGTACTACGACGGAATCGGTGCCGCGCGCGACGTCATCCAGAATCACCTTCTCCAGCTTCTCGCACTCACCGCGATGGAGGAACCGGTGTCGTTCGAGGCCGCCGACCTGCGGGCGGAGAAGGAGAAGGTGCTCTCTGCGGTGAGACTGCCGAAGGACCTCTCGGTCTCCACCGCGCGCGGACAGTACTCGGGCGGCTGGCAGGGAGGTGAGCGCGTGCAGGGCTTCCTCGAGGAAGAGGGAATGAACCCGCAGTCGCTCACCGAGACGTACGCCGCAATGCGCCTCGACATCGGCACCCGCCGCTGGGCCGGGGTTCCGTTCTACCTTCGTGCAGGAAAGCGGCTCGGTCGAAGGGTCACCGAGATCGCGGTCGTCTTCAAGCGGGCACCGCAATACCTGTTCGCGGAGAGCCAGACCTCAGCCCTCGGCCAGAACGCTCTCGTCATCCGGGTTCAGCCCGACGAAGGGGTGACGATTCGGTTCGGATCGAAAGTGCCCGGTGCCGGAACACAGGTTCGCGACGTCACCATGGACTTCGGCTACGGCCACGCCTTCACCGAGGCGAGCCCGGAGGCGTACGAACGGCTGATTCTGGACGTTCTGCTCGGGGATCCCCCGCTGTTCCCCCGCCACGAGGAGGTCGAACTCAGCTGGAAGATCCTCGACCCCATTGAGGAGTTCTGGGCAACGCAGGGAAAGCCGGAACAGTACCGACCGGGAACGTGGGGTCCGTCATCCGCTGACGACCTGCTCGCCCGGGACGGCCGCACCTGGAGGCGTCCATGATTGTTGATCTTCCCAACACCACGACGAGCCAGGTCTCGCGCGCACTCATACGAATGCGTGAGGAGGGCGGTGCCGTTGCGCTCGGCCGGGTACTCACCCTCGTCATCGTTACGCGCCTCGGAGAAGAGGAAGAGGCGATCGAAGCCGCCAACGATGCGTCGCGTGAACACCCCATGCGTGTCATTGTGCTCTCGACCTCGGGCGACGGTGAGACGCACGACGCCAAGGTGGATGCGCAGATCCGCGTAGGCGGAGACGCCGGGGCGAGCGAGGTGATCGTACTCCGTGCCTACGGCGAAGCCTCCCACGACCAGGAGAGTCTCATCACGGGGCTTCTGCTCTCGGATGCTCCCGTTGTCGCCTGGTGGCCACTCGACGCCCCGGACGTGCCCGCACAGTCACCGATCGGGGGGATCGCACAACGACGCATCACCGACTCCGCTGCCGCGGCCGACCCGATGAAGGCGCTCCACCACCTCACGACCTGCTATCGGCCTGGCGACACCGACTTCGCCTGGACTCGCCTCACGCTCTGGAGGGCGCAACTCGCCGCAGTGCTGGACCAGCCGCCATACGAGGAGATCACAGCGGTAGAGGTGCACGGCGCCGCTGACTCCCCCTCCACTGCGCTCCTGGCCGCCTGGCTGCAGCTGCAACTGGATGTTCCGGTCAGCCTTGGGGTCAGTGCCGCTGCCGGATTCGCGGGAGGCATCCACGGGGTGTGGTTGCACCGCGAATCGGGGACCGTCGAATTGCTGCGCTCCATTCCCAATATCGCGACCCTCACCCAGCCCAACCAGCCAACGCACGACATCTCGCTCCCCCGGCGCAGTCTCCGCGACTGCCTGGCCGAGGAGTTGCGCAGACTCGATCCAGATGATTTGTTTGGAGAAGTGATCCAAAACGGTCTCGAACGGCTTGCAGAGCCTTCGCGGCTGAATCAAGAGCGGAGCTGAGTGTCGGTGACCAACGAACGACAGGTGCTCGTCCACCCCGATAAGACGGCGCTTGCTGAGTCGGTCGCTGGACGCTTCATCGCGAAGGTCGCCCAATTGGTCGAGCGCAACGGCGAGGCGACGGTTGTGCTCACGGGAGGGTCAGTCGGAATCGCCATCCTCGCTGCCGTCAAATCCCACTCCCACCGTGACACCGTCGACTGGTCTCGCGTCAATCTCTGGTGGGGTGACGAACGCTGGCTCCCCCGCGGCGACGCCGAGCGCAATGATCAGCAGGCTCGCGATGCGCTGCTCGACCACATACCGCTCAATAGATCGCGGATCCACGCGTTTCCCGCATCGGACGACGGCATGGAACTCGACGAGGCGTCGGCCGCATACGCCTCCGAGCTCGCGGCAGCCGCGACCGACGACGGCAGATACCCGCGCTTCGACATCACCTTCCTGGGGGTCGGGCCAGACGGCCACATCGCCTCACTCTTCCCCGAGCGGGGCGGTATCCGTGAGGAAGAACACACGGTCATCAGCGTGCGTCGGTCGCCCAAGCCACCGCCCGAACGCCTCAGTCTCACCCTTCCGGTGATCAACTCATCGGATCGGATCTGGCTCGTGCTTGCGGGCGCGGACAAGGCATCCGCCCTGGGGCTGACACTCGCAGGAGTATCCGTGAATGAAGTTCCGGCTGCCGGCGCACAGGGACGCAGACGCACCCTGTTCTTCGTCGATGACGCGGCTGCGCGGGAAGTGCCGGAGAACCTCACGACACCCGGCCCGTTCTGGACCGGTGACGACGAGTAGCGCGGTGGAGCTCAAGGCAAGCGCGAAGCGATTGCGCGACCCCAGCGCCGAGTGAGCTTGCGAACGAGGAAAGCCGCTCTAGCTCTTGACGGTCCCGCGTCGCACGCGCAACTGCTCGAGCGCCTCAGCCAGGAGGTCAGATGCCTCCTGCTCGGTGCGGCGCTCCTTCACGTACGCGAGGTGCGTCTTGTATGGCTCGAGCTTGATGACCGACGGCGGATTGTTCTTGTCACGCCCCGCGGGAAGTCCCGTCGACGGGGAGTCGATCAGTTCAGGAATCTCCTCCTCAGGGAGGTTGGCGGCGAAGTTGCGAACCGTCTCGTTTCCGAGTTCATCCCAGTACGAAACCTGGATACGGTCGGCATGAAAGCCGCGATCCTGTTCGCCCATTGGCCCTGCGCCCACGCGCGAGCCCCGAATAGCACTGCCCCCTGAAGCCACGATGCCCCTTCCTAAGTGATCTGTCTGATGCCGAGCCGTCAGAGGCCCGTGTCGAACCTTGTGATGAGACCGAGTGCGATGATGCAGGCGATCCACAGGACGCCGAGAAAGACGGTGATGCGGTTGAGGTTTCGTTCCGCCACGCCAGAAGCGCCGAGATTGGAGGTGACGCCGCCGCCGAACATGTCGGAGAGACCACCACCGCGCCCGCGATGCAGCAGGATGAGCAATGTCAGCAGGAGGCTCGTGAGCCCGAGTAGTACCTGCAGCACAACCTGGAGAATTTCCACGGATTACCTTTCGAGCGGTTCTGGACCGCTATGTAGTATAACCGCCGCGTTCGGCGGCGGTGCACGAGACGCGGTGTGCGCCTAAGTACCCACGTGCTTACGGAACTGGGCGATGCTCGAGAACTCCCCGATATCGAGGCTGGCGCCGCCCACGAGCGCTCCATCCACGTTCGGCTGGCGCATGAACCCTGCGATGTTCGCCGCCTTGACGGAACCGCCGTAGAGGATGCGCGTTGCTGCCGCGACATCGTCGCCGAGCACCTCGGCGATGACGGTACGGAGCTGGGCGGCGACCTGTTCTGCCTGTTCGGGCGTCGCCGCCTGGCCGGAGCCGATGGCCCACACCGGCTCATAGGCGACAACGATGTCCTTCGCGCCGGACGCCCCTTCGAGGGCCCCGCGCAGCTGGGCCACCGGTACAGCGCTCGGCCCCTGCTTCTCGAGATCCTCAGCGGTCTCGCCGACACAGATGACCGGAACGATCCCATGCTTGAGAGCGGCCGCGACCTTGCCCGCGACCTGCTCGTCCGTTTCCGCGTGCAGCGTACGCCGCTCGGAGTGTCCGATGATGACGTACTTCGCATCGAGAGCCTTCAGGAATGCGGCCGAAATCTCGCCCGTGTATGCCCCGGACTCGTGCTCGGAAACGTCCTGCGCACCGAAGGTGAGCTCGAGCTTGTCCGCCGAGATGAGCGTCTGCACGCTTCGCAGGTCGGTGAACGGCGGAAACACCGCGACCTCTGTCGTCGCGAAGTCGTGCCTCGCGTCCTTGAGACTCCATGCCAGCTTCTGCACGAAGGCGATCGACTGCAGGTGGTCGAGGTTCATCTTCCAGTTGCCTGCCATGAGCGGCACGCGCTCCACCGCTGTCATGCCTGCCATCCGAGAACCTCCAGTCCTGGCAGCCGCTTACCCTCGAGAAATTCGAGACTCGCGCCGCCTCCCGTTGAAATGTGTCCGAACTGCTCGTCCGTGAACCCGAGCGCCCTGACTGCGGCAGCAGAATCGCCGCCGCCCACGACCGCAAGCCCGCTCACGGTTGTGAGCGCCTCAGCCACCGCCTTTGTGCCCGCAGCGAATGGCGCGAGTTCGAAGACGCCCATGGGTCCGTTCCAGAAGACCGTCTTCGACTCAGCGATCACCTGCGCGAAGCGGGCGGATGTCTCCGGCCCGATGTCGAGTCCGAGTCCCGCAGAGCCGAACGTTGTGTCTTCGATCGCGTCCGCCGCGGTCACGACCGTGTCAGCATCTGCGCCGAACTCTGACGCGACGACGACATCAGTCGGAAGCACGATCTGCACGCCGAGTCGATCGGCTTCAGTGAGATACCCGCGAACGGCCTCGACCTGGTCTTCTTCGAGCAG
The DNA here is from genome assembly GCA_963848065.1 of uncultured Actinomycetota bacterium. Lineage (GTDB taxonomy): Bacteria > Actinomycetota > Actinomycetes > Actinomycetales > Microbacteriaceae > CAWKBZ01. The sequence goes on from CAWKBZ010000003.1 coordinate 151,156, forward strand.
GCTCGAGCCGACCTTGTGGCCGAGCGCCACAAGGAAGGTGAAGAGCATTCCTCCGCCGACGAGGATCGAGTTGACCCTCGGGAGGAGGGCACCGATGACATCGAGCTTGTCCGACACCTTTGATCCGCCCAGAACGACCGTGTACGGCTGTTCGGGTGAGATGGTCAGACGCTCAAGCACAGTGAGTTCCCGCTCCACCAGCAGACCGGCCGCGCTCGGCAACAGTCCTGCGAGCTCGAAGACACTCGCGTGCTTGCGGTGCACAACCCCGAATCCATCCGAGACGAAAGCGTCTCCGAAGGCAGCGAGACGCGACGCGAACTCCGCGCGCTCCTCGTCCTCCTTGCTGGTCTCGGCGGCATTGAAACGCAGGTTCTCAAGCAGCACGATTCCGCCCGCCTCGAGAGCGCCGATGCACTCCTCCGCAGAGGAACCGATCGTGTCGGTCGCAAAACTCACGGGAGCGTCCATGAGTTTGCCGAGCCGTACGGAAACCGGCGCAAGGCTGTACTTCGCTTCGGGCTCGCCCGCGGGCCGACCGAGGTGGGAGATGACGATGACCCGCGCGCCCGCCCCAGTGAGCGCCTCGAGTGTGGGGATCGACGCGCAAATGCGCCCGTCATCGGTGATCTGGCCGTCATCGAGCGGAACGTTCAGGTCACAGCGAACCAGAACCGTCTTGCCAGCAAGGTCGCCAAGGTCGGGAATCGTGCGAATTGACACCGCCGGCCCCTAGAGGCGAGCTGCGATGTACTCGGCAATATCGACGAGACGGTTGGAGTAACCCCACTCGTTGTCGTACCAGGAAGCAACCTTGACCTGGTCACCGATCACCTTGGTGAGGCCCGCATCGAAGATTGATGAGTGCGGGTCGCCAACGATGTCACTCGACACGATGGGCGCCTCGGTGTAGCTGAGGATGCCCTTGAGCGCACCTTCGGCCGCCGACTTGTACGCGGCGTTGACCTCCTCGACGGTGACTTCGCGCGAGGCCGTGACGGTGAGGTCCGTGATCGAACCGGTTGGCACCGGTACGCGCAGGGCGTAGCCATCGAGCTTGCCAACAAGTTCGGGAATCACGAGGCCGAGCGCCTTCGCGGCGCCCGTCGAGGTGGGGATGATGTTGGCGGCCGCTGCACGGGCACGTCGGAGATCGCTGTGCGGGCCATCCTGCAGGTTCTGGTCGGCCGTGTACGCGTGCACCGTCGTCATAAGACCGCGCTCGATACCGAAGTTCTCCATGAACACCTTCGCGAGCGGCGCGAGGCAGTTGGTCGTGCACGATGCGTTCGAAATGATGTCGTGGCGTGCGGGGTCGTAGATGCCTTCGTTGACACCGAGCACGACCGTCGCGACGCTGTCACCGGTAGCGGGGGCCGAGACGAGAACCTTCTTCGCTCCCGCATCGATGTGCTTGCGGGCATCCGCTTCCTTGGTGAAGAAGCCGGTCGACTCGATGACGATATCGACCCCCAACTCGCCCCAGGGAAGCTGGGCGGGATCGCGCTGGGCAAGCACCTTGATTGCCTTCCCGTTCACAACAATCGAATCACCCTCGAGTTCGACGGTTGCGTCCAGACGACCGCTCACTGTGTCGTACTTCAGCAGGTGAGCAAGGGCCGCGTTGTCGGTGAGGTCGTTGACGGCAACAATCTCAAGGTCGCTGCCCTTGGCGAGAGCGGCGCGGAAATAGTTGCGGCCGATGCGGCCGAAGCCGTTGATTCCGATCTTGACGCTCAATGGAACTCCAGGTGCTCAGGCGTCCAACGACGCAGTTGGTGATAGTGGATTGAGGGGGGACAGCGGCGAAGAATCCGGCGACACTGACGCTAGCTACGAGAGTAGCAGCAGCCCCGCGCCCGCCTCACGCGCCGCCTGGAACCGCGCCTGCGCGTTGTCCCAGTTGACGATGTTCCAGAAGGCCTTCACGTAGTCGGCCTTCACGTTCAGATAGTCGAGGTAGAAAGCGTGCTCCCACATGTCGAGCTGGAGCACCGGGGTGGCGGTCATCGCGATATTCGACTGCTGGTCGAACATCTGCTGGATGATCAGTCGTGAGCCGACCGCGTCCCACGCGAGGATCGCCCAGCCGGATCCCTGGATGCCGACGGCCGCTGCGGTGAAATGCGCGACGAATTTGTCGAACGATCCGAAGAACTCATCGATCGCCGAAGCGAGTTCGCCCGTGGGCTTGTCTCCGCCGTCCGGCGAAAGATTGGTCCAGAAGATCGAGTGGTTCACGTGGCCGCCGAGGTTGAACGCGAGGTTCTTCTCGAGCTGGTTCACGGTTGCGAGGTTGCCGGAGTCCCGGCCCTCAGCGAGACCGGCGAGAGCGGCGTTGGCACCGTCGACATATGCCTTGTGATGCTTCGAGTGGTGAAGCTCCATGATCTTCGCGCTGATGTGCGGTTCAAGCGCCGCATAGTCGTAGGGAAGGTCGGGGAGGGTGTAGTCAGCCATCGAGAAACTCCTAGCAAATCGGGCCCGAGAAACGCTCACCGCGCCGGGCGACGTTTCCAGTCTATCCACGACAGCCGCGGGCCCAACCCGTTGTGCCCTCCCCTTGACGGCGGATGCGTCAGACGTCGTCGAGATCGGCTGGCAGGTTTGCATCCGTGCCGGGGATACCGAGGTCGGATGCGCGCTTGTCCGCCATCGCCAGCAGCCGTCGAACCCTGCCCGCAACCGCATCCTTCGTCATAGGCGGGTCGGCGTGGTGTCCCAGCTCGTCGAGGCTCGCGTCACGGAAACGGAGCCGCAGCTCGCCCGCGTAGCGCAAGTGATCAGGCACATCGTCGCCCAGGATCTCGAGGGCTCGTTCGACGCGGGAACAGGCCGCGACGGCCGCCTGGGCGGAACGTCGCAGGTTGGCGTCATCGAAATTGACCAACCGGTTCGCAGTCGCCCGCACCTCCCGGCGCTGTCGAAGCTCCTCCCACGCGGTGACGCTGTTCGCGGCCCCCATGAGCACGAGGATTGCGCTGATGGCCTCACCCTCGCGGATGACGACCCGATGCACACCGCGCACCTCTCTCGCCTTCGCGGGGATCTTGAGTCGTCCGGCAGCGCCAACGAGTGCCATCGCTGACTCGTTTCCGGGGCACGTGATCTCAAGCGCAGCTGAGCGGCCGGGATCGGTCAGTGAGCCTCGCGCCAGGAAAGCGCCACGCCAGATCGCTGCCAGATCCTCGCGGGACCCGGTCGTGAGTTTGTTGGGCAGTCCGCGGATGGGGCGGCGGCGGGCATCCAGCAGCCCGGTTTGCCGCGCGAGGGTCTCGCCGCCCTCAAGCACGCGCACGAGATAGTGGCTCGTGCGCCGGAGCCCGGCGGCCGAGACCACGGTGATGTCACTGCGCACCCCGTACAGTTCCGCGAGATCCTTGCGCACGCGTCGCGCGATGAGCGCAGTGTCGAGTTCCGCCTCGATCGCGATGCGGGACGAGATCATGTGCAGGCCGCCGGCGAACCGGAGGATGGTCGCCAGTTCGGCCGCCCGCACCGTCGTCTTGCTGACCTCGAATCGTGCGAGTTCGTCCTTAACGTCAGCGGTGAGAGCCACGAGTGTTCCTTGTCTGTGTTTCGGTGCTGGCCTATTCGCGGCCCAGATCGCGATGTTTGACACTGACCGCGACGCCGGGGATTCCGCGCAGGCGGGATGCAAGCTGCTCACCGATAGCGATGGAGCGGTGCTTGCCGCCAGTGCATCCAACCGCGATCGTAGCGTGTCTCTTGTGTTCGCGCTGATACCCGGCGAGAACGGGGGCGAGAGCCTCCGCGTAGCTGTTCAGGAACTCGGCGGCGCCTTCCTGTCCCAGCACGAAGTCGCTCACCTTTTCGTCCAATCCAGTAAACGTCTTGAGCTCGGGGATCCAGAACGGGTTGGGCAGGAAGCGCATATCGACCACATGGTCCGCGTCCGATGGCAGGCCGTACTTGAACCCGAAGGTCAGAACGGTCACGTGAACACCCGGCGCGTCCTTCTCCGCGAACTTGTCACCGATGACGGTGGCCAGCTGGTGGATGTTGAGTTCGGTCGTGTCGATGATGATGTCGCTCGTCTCGCGGAGCTCGAGCATCCGCTCCCTCTCGGCGGCGATGCCGTCGAGAAGTGTGCCGTCGGCCTGCAGCGGGTGGGGGCGGCGCACCTGTTCGAACCTGCGCACGAGTGCCGCATCCGTCGCATCAAGAAAGAGCACGCGAACGTTCGCGTTCTCGCGCAGCCACTGCACCGACTCGAGGACATCGGCGAACAGGCTTCCCCCGCGAACGTCGACGATCGCGGCGACCTTCGGCAAGGCGGTTCCTGCGTGACCGGCGAGATCGACGAGCGGACGGAGCATCTGCGGCGGCAAATTGTCGACGACATACCAGCCGAGATCCTCGAGGGCGTTGCCCACGGTGGATCGTCCGGCACCCGACATCCCCGTGACGATCAGCATTTCCTGCTGGTCGGTCTCGGCCTTCATTACGCCTCAGGCTCTCGAAGAAATCGGTGATGAACTGTGGAACAGCTTAGTCGAGCGGCTCACGCTCGCAGGCGTTCGTGAATCTGAACGGCGAGCACCGGGCCGACTCCCCTGACCTCAGCGATCGCTGCGGCATCCGCTGCCCGCAGTCGGGTGACCGAACCGAAGTGCTTGAGAAGAGCGCGCACCCGTGCGGGGCCGAGCCCCGGAATCTCGGCGAGAGAGGACGTGATGTCGGACGATCTCCTCTGCCGCTGGTACGAAATCGCAAAGCGGTGCGCCTCATCGCGGATGCGCTGGATGAGGAAGAGCGCGTCGCTGTTGCGAGGCAGGATCACGGGGTAGTCGGAGTCCGGCAGCCAGAGTTCCTCGAGGCGTTTCGCGATTCCGCACAGCGCGATCCCGGTCACCCCTGCTTCATCGAGCGCGCGCCGGGCGGCGGCCACCTGCGGCTGTCCGCCGTCGACGATGAGAAGGTTCGGGCGGTAGGCGAAACGGCGTGGAGGAACGCTGCCCTCCCCTTCATCGCTCGACGAGGTGGGGTCCTCGTCCTCGAGGTGCCGGAGGCGTCGCGACAGGGTCTGGTAGATCGACTCCGTGTCGTCGCGCGAATCGGTGATGCTGAACCGCCGGTACTGGTTCTTGCGTGGGAGCCCATCCTCGAAGACAACCATTGACGCGACGATGTTGGTGCCGCCGAGATGGGACACGTCGTAGCACTCGATGCGGAGCGGGGCGTCGGGCATGCCGAGTGCCTCCTGAAGGTCGGCGAGAGCCTGCGAGCGTGCGGTGAAGTCGCCACTTCGCCTGGTCTTGTAGCGAACGAGGGCGTTCTTCGCATTGGTTTCCACCGTCTGCGCGAGGGCGGCCTTGTCGCCGCGCTGGGCGACGCGAAGGGCCACCCGCCCCGTACCGCGAACTCCCGCGAGCCACAGCTCCAGTTCGGCGGCGTCATCGGGCAGAACCGGTACCAGAACCTCCCGCGGCGGCACGACGCCATCGGTGTAGGCGTTCTGCAGAACACTCTCAACGAGTTCCGCCGTGCTCACGTCGAGCTCCTTGTCGACCACCCAGCTGCGCACACCGCGAATCCTGCCGCCACGAACCGTGAACTGCTGCACCGCCGCAGCGAGTTCGTCTTCGGCAATCCCGAAAATATCGGCATCCGTGTCGTCGGCGAGCACGATGGTGCTCTTCTCGAGAGCCGCCTCGAGGGCGCCCAGCTGGTCGCGATATCGCGCCGCAGCCTCGTAATCCTGACCAGCGGATGCCGCCTGCATCCGCTGCGTGAGCTCCGTCGTGTACTTGCGGTCGTTGCCCGCCATGAACGACGCGAAGTCGAGGGCGATCGACTTGTGGTCCTCCTTGCTGACCCTGCCCACGCACGGTGCGGCGCACTTGCCGATGTCGCCAAGCAGGCACGGCCGACCGGTCAGCTCCGCTCGGCGGTAGGTGCCGTCGGAGCAACTGCGCATCGGGAATACCTTGAGCAACTGGTCGACAGTGTCTCGGATGGCCCAGGCCTTCGTGTACGGACCGAAGTATCGTGCCCCCGCGATCTTGCTGTTGCGCGTCACAAGCACGCGGGGCACGTCATCCTGCAGCGTGATGGCGAGGTACGGGTACGACTTGTCGTCGCGATACTTCACGTTGAACGGCGGATCGAATTCCTTGATCCAGGTGAACTCGAGTTGAAGCGCCTCGAACTCACTGCCAACGACCGTCCAGTCGACCGCCGTCGCGGAAGTGACCATACGCCTCGTGCGCTCGTGCAGGGTGTGCAGTGGCGCGAAATAGTTGCTCAGGCGCGACCTGAGGTTCTTCGCCTTGCCGACGTACAGCACGCGCCCGGACGGCCCGCGAAAGCGATACACGCCCGGCTGCGTCGGGATCTCGCCCGCTGCGGGGCGGTAGCTGACCGTGTCTGGCATGATCCCCAAGTCCCTCGCGCTAGACGCCCGCGAGAATGCCCCTGAGGAAGCTGCCGGTGTGACTGTCGGGCATCGCCGCCAATTGCTCTGGCGTTCCGCTGCCGAGCACGGTGCCGCCGCCGGCGCCGCCCTCGGGACCCAGGTCAATGACCCAGTCCGCCGATTTGATCACGTCAAGATTGTGCTCGATCACGACGACAGTATTGCCCTTGTCGACGAGTCCGTTCAACACCAGGAGCAGTTTGCGCACGTCTTCGAAATGCAGGCCGGTCGTCGGCTCGTCGAGCACATAGACGCTGCGCCCGGTGGATCGCCGCTGAAGTTCGGTCGCGAGCTTGACCCGCTGTGCCTCGCCTCCGGAGAGGGTGGTCGCGCTCTGGCCGAGTCGCACATAGCCGAGTCCGACATCCACCAGGGTCTTCAGGTACCGGTGGATGGCGGTGATCGCCTCGAAGAACTCGGCCGCCTCGCTGATCGGCATGTCGAGCACTTCGGCAATGTTCTTGCCCTTGTAGTGAACGGAGAGGGTGTCGCGGTTGTAGCGCGCTCCCCCGCACACCTCGCATGCGACGTACACGTCGGGCAGGAAGTTCATCTCGATCCTGATGGTTCCGTCACCGGAGCAGTTCTCGCAGCGGCCGCCCTTGACGTTGAAGCTGAAGCGACCGGGCAGGTAGCCCCTCGCCTTGGATTCGGCAGTATCGGAGAACAGCGTGCGGATGCGATCGAATACGCCCGTGTAGGTCGCCGGATTCGACCTCGGCGTGCGTCCGATCGGGTTCTGGTCAACGTGCACGACCTTGTCGAGGTCACCGATGCCGGTGACCCTGGTGTGCCTGCCGGGAATCTGTCTCGCGCCATTCAGTTCGTTCGCGAGCACCTTGTAGAGAATGTCGTTCACGAGCGACGACTTTCCCGAGCCGCTCACCCCCGTGATTGCCGTGAAGGTGCCGATGGGGAACTCCACCGTCACGTTCTGGAGATTGTTGGCCCGTGCGCCCTCGACCGTGATCATTCGCGAAGCATCCACTTCGCGCCGCTCCCGCGGGGTCTCGATGCGGCGACGACCCGCGAGGTAATCGCCAGTAATCGAACGCGGGTTCTCCAACAGGTCGTCGTACGACCCCGAATGCACAACGTCGCCGCCGTGCTCCCCCGCACCCGGTCCGATGTCGACGATCCAGTCGGCGGTACGGATGGTGTCTTCATCGTGCTCAACGACGATGAGGGTGTTGCCGAGATTCTTGAGCTTCACGAGAGTTTCAATCAGTCGGCGGTTGTCGCGCTGGTGCAGGCCGATGCTGGGCTCGTCGAGCACATAAAGAACGCCCGTGAGACCCGAACCGATCTGCGTAGCCAGGCGGATGCGCTGGGCCTCTCCACCGCTCAGCGTCGCCGCGGCGCGCATCAGGTTGAGATAGTTCAGGCCCACCTCGATGAGAAACTCCAGTCGCAGGCGGATCTCGCGCAGCACCTGTGCGGCGATCCTCGCCTCCCGAGGCGTGAGCTCGAGGGCATCCATGAACTCGTGGGACTCGACGAGGCTCAACTCGCAGATGTCTGAGATGCTGCGCCCGTTGACCGTTACCGCGAGAACCTCGGGTTTAAGTCTCTTACCGTTGCAGACCGGGCAGGGAATCTCGCGGAGGTAACCGGCGAAACGCTGGCGCTGAACGTCGGTCTCCGCCTCGAGGTACTTGCGTTCGATGTACGGCATCACGCCCTCGAAACCGGTCGAATACTTCATCTCGCGGCCATAGCGGTTCTTCCACTTCACGGTGACCTGGAAATTGTTGCCCTTGAGGATCGCCTCCCGTGCTTCGTCGGTCAGCTCCCCCCAGGGCGTGTCGAGCGAGAAATCGAGGTCGCGAGCGAGGCCATCAAGCAGTCGCTCGAAGTAGTTGAACAGTCCCTTGCCCGAGTTCGTCCACGGGAGAATGGCTCCCTCGCTGAGGCTCACCGATGCATCCGCAATCAGCAGGTCGGAGTCGACAGACATCCGCGTGCCCAGTCCGGAGCATTCCGGGCAGGCACCGAACGGTGCATTGAACGAGAACGTACGCGGCTCGATCTCGGTGAGTTGGAGCGGATGATTGTTCGGGCAGGAGAGTTTCTCCGAGAAGTTGCGCCATGCCGCATCCCCTGTCTCGTCAACGAAGTTGATCGCGACGAGTCCGTCGGTGAGCCGCAGCGCAGTCTCGAGGGAGTCGGTGAGGCGAGTGAGCAGGTCGTCGGCCGCGACAAGGCGGTCGACAACGACAGCGATGTCGTGCTTGAGCTGCTTCTTGAGGATTGGCGGATCGGTCAGCTGAACCTGCTCGCCGTCGACGATGGCCCGCGAGTAGCCGCCCGCGGCGAGTTCGCGGAACAGGTCAACGAACTCCCCCTTCTTCTGGGACACCACAGGACTCACAACCTGGTAGCGGGTGCCGGTCTCAAGGGTCATGAGCTGGTCGGCGATCTGCTGGACAGTCTGGCGCTCGATGCGCTCACCGCACTCCGGGCAGTGCGGAATCCCGATGCGAGCCCAGAGCAGGCGCATGTAGTCGTAGATCTCGGTGATTGTTCCCACCGTCGAACGCGGGTTGCGGTTCGTCGACTTCTGGTCGATCGAAACCGCCGGGCTCAGCCCCTCAATGAAGTCGACGTCGGGACGATCCGACCTGGCCGAGGAACTGCCGTGCGTACGCTGACAGCGATTCGACGTACCGACGCTGGCCCTCGGCGAAGATCGTGTCAAAGGCCAGGGACGACTTGCCCGAGCCGGACAAACCCGTGAAAACGACGAGAGAATCACGCGGGATCTCGAGGTCGACATTCTTCAGATTGTGGACTCGTGCGCCTCGCACGCTCAGCTTCGAGGAACCCCCGACGGATGTTATCGACACTCTCTACATTCTACGGAAGCCACTGACATTGCCTGACCGGGGACGATACTGGAATAGTGCGCATAGTTCACGTCGCCAACCTCTACGGTCCGCGATCCGGCGGCGTGCGCACGACAATCCATGAACTGGGCCGCGGGTACCGTGCCGCCGGCCACGAGTTCATCCTGGTTGTGCCGGGCAAGGGTTACACCGCGCGGCAGTTCTCCTTCGGAACGAGAATCACGGTTCCGTCGATCCCCGTGCGCAGGCTGGGGTATCGCGTCGTACCGACCGAGATCGCGGTACGACGGGTGCTCGCGGAGGTGCACCCCGATCGCCTCGAGGTTTCGGATCGCACCACGCTGCGACGGCTCGGGGTATGGGCACGTAAGCGGGACATCCCCGCCGTGATGTTCTCGCACGAGAAACTCAGCGACTGGTTCGCCCAGCTTCTGGGGAAAGCGCCCGTGCTCCCCCGCTCGCGCCTGGCCGACGGGATCGCCGATCGGATCAACTCTGCCTCCCTGAAGCACTACCAGCGCATCGTGTGCAGCACCGCCTACGCCGCAGAGGAATTCGAGCGGCTCGATCCGGCGAAGGTCGAACGGGTGAGTCTTGGTGTGGATCTGCAGGGATTCTCCCCCGAATACTGGTCCGCAGAGGTTCGCCAACGGTACCTGGGAACGGGCGAGGTGCTGCTGTGCGCGACTGGGAGACTGTCGATCGAGAAGGCACCCCACCTTGCCATCGACGCCGTGCGCGAACTGCGTTCACGCGGAACGGATGCCCGCCTGGTGATGGCCGGCGACGGCATGCTCAGTGACAGGATGCGGCGCCATGCGGAGGGAGTGCCGGTGACTTTCACCGGTCACATCGCCGACCGCCAGGATCTCGCCACTCTCGTCGCCAGTTGCGACGTTTCGATCCACCCCGGACCGGTCGAGACGTTCTGCCTTGCCGCTCTTGAGTCTCTGGCCTGCGGCACGCCTATTGCTGCCTCGGAATCATCCGCCCTGCCGGAACTTGTCACTCCGGGGTCAGGCGAGACCGCCGGAGCCAGCGGTGCGGCCTTCGCGGATGCAATCGAGCGGATCCTCACGCGCAGCACCGAGGACCGGCGCACAGCGGCACGTGCCCGTGCAACGGAGTTCCCGTGGCGGCGCACGGTCGAGAGGATGCTCGAGGTGCACGAGTCGCTCGGAAACTTGCGGTGAGAGGTTGCGAACCACGTGTCACAGAGGAGGAGAAGAGTGGATGACGCGCAGCAATCTCCTCCTCAACGCGCCATCGCGAAAAGTCTCCTCCTGAATGGCCGGCCGAAGGGGCACTGACGGGTGTCCTGCAGAACGAAAAGAGAGTAGGAGGGTGTCCTGCAGAACGGGAAGAGAGTAGGAAGGGTGTCCTGCAGAACGAGAATGATAACGAGAACGAGTGTGGCGGGGCACCGCCGGTTGAAGTACCACAGGCGGCCTCAACCAGCCGGAGTCAGCGCAGGTGGCCCGCCGATTCCATCTGGCGCAGTTCCTTCTTCATCTCCGACACTTCGTCGCGAAGGCGGGCAGCGAGCTCGAACTTCAGCTCCCCGGCCGCCTGCAGCATCTGGTCGTTGAGGTCGGCGATGATCTTCTCGAGGTCATTCCCGCCCTCTGCCGCAAGCCCTTCCCGGCGCAGGTTGGGCGTGGGCGACCGTTTGCGCCCGCTCCTGCCGGCCAGCAGTTCAGCTGTGTCCGCACCCTCCCGGGCGAGAACCTCAGTGATGTCGGCGATGCGCTTGCGCAGTGGCTGCGGGTCAATGCCGCGTTCCGTGTTGTACGCAACCTGCTTCTCGCGACGGCGGTTGGTTTCCTCGATCGCCTTCTTCATCGAGTCGGTGAGAACATCCGCATACATGTGTACCTCACCGGACACATTTCGCGCCGCGCGCCCGATCGTCTGGATGAGGGAAGTGGATGACCGGAGAAACCCTTCCTTGTCCGCGTCGAGAATCGCGACGAGAGAGACTTCGGGCAGATCGAGTCCCTCGCGCAGCAAGTTGATGCCGACAAGAACGTCGTAGACACCGGCCCGCAGTTCGGTGAGCAGTTCCACACGTCGGAGTGTGTCGACATCGGAGTGCAGGTATCGCACGCGAACGCCGGCCTCGCCGAGGAAGTCGGTCAGCTCTTCCGCCATCTTCTTCGTGAGAGTGGTAACCAGCACCCGCTCATTGCGCTCCACACGAAGCCGGATCTCCTCGAGCAGGTCATCGATCTGGCCCTTGCTCGGCTTGACGATGACCTCTGGATCGATGAGTCCGGTCGGGCGGATGATCTGCTCGACGACTGAATCGGTGATGCCCAACTCGTACTTGCCGGGAGTGGCGGAGAGGTACACCTTCTGGCCGACCCGAGTGAGGAACTCCTCCCACTTGAGAGGACGGTTGTCGAGCGCGCTGGGCAGCCGGAACCCGTGCTCGACGAGCGTGCGTTTGCGCGAGGCATCCCCCTCGTACATCGCGCCGATCTGCGGGACCGTCACGTGCGACTCGTCGATCACGACAAGGAAGTCCTCGGGAAAGTAGTCAAGCAGGCAGTTGGGCGCTTGCCCAGGCAGCCTGCCATCGATGTGCCGCGAGTAGTTCTCTATGCCATTGCAGAAACCGATCTGCTCCATCATCTCGATATCGAAACTGCGTGCGCATTCTCAGCCGCTGCGCCTCGAGCAGCTTGCCCTGGCGCTCCAGTTCTTCCAGCCGCGGCCCGAGCTCCTCCTTGATCGTGACGATCGCGCGCTTCATCGTGTCTGGGCTTGCCGCGTAGTGCGTCGCGGGAAAGACCGACACGGCATCCATCTTCCGCAGCACCTCGCCGGTGAGTGGGTGCAGCGTGTACAGGCCCTCGATCTCGTCGCCGAACATCTCGATGCGGATCGCGTGCTCCTCGTACACGGGAATGATTTCAATGGTGTCGCCGCGAACGCGGAACTTGCCGCGCGAGAAGTCCACATCATTGCGCTGGTACTGCATGTTCACGAACTTGCGGATGAGTGCCTCGCGCGGAATCTTCTCCCCCACCTGGAGCGCAACCATGGCCTCCAGATACTCTTCCGCCGCGCCGAGACCGTAGATGCAGGAGACGGTCGAGACGACGATGACATCCCGGCGGCTCAGGAGTGAGTTGGTTGTCGAGTGCCTCAGTCGCTCGACCTCGGCGTTGACCGAGCTGTCTTTCTCGATGAAGGTGTCGGTCTGGGGCACGTACGCCTCTGGCTGGTAATAGTCGTAGTAGCTGACGAAGTATTCGACGGCATTGTTGGGCATGAGCTCGCGGAACTCATTGGCGAGCTGTGCCGCGAGCGTCTTGTTGTGCGCGAGCACGAGGGTGGGGCGTTGCACCTGCTCGATGAGCCATGCCGTCGTCGCCGATTTGCCTGTTCCGGTTGCGCCGAGCAGAACGACGTCGGTCTCGCCCGCATTGATATGACCGACCAACTCAGCGATCGCCTGCGGCTGATCCCCGCTTGGCGTGTAATCGCTGATTACCTCGAAAGGTCGAACGGAACGCGTGGGCTGCATGCAGCCAGCTTAGGCAGGGCTGCCGACATCGCGTCTTCGTGTTCGCTGAGGGAGAGACAACCACAGTTCGTCGACCTGGGCGACAAGCTCTTCCACGGTGCCGTTGTTGTCGAGCACGACATCCGCGACAGCGAGACGCTCGGTGTCACTCGCCTGCGAGTTGAGCCGGTGCTCGGCCTCCTCGCGAGCCATTCCCCGCAGTTCCATCAGTCGGTGGATGCGAGCATCCCTGTTGGCGTGGACCACAACGACGAGGTCGAAGGACATCCTGCGCTCCGCAGAGGCTTCGACGAGAAGAGGCACGTCATAGACGACGACGACGGACGGATCAGCGGCGGCGGCCTCGTCGATGAGTTCGCGCACACGACGCCACACGGCAGGATGGGTGATTTCGTTGAGGATGGCGAGTAACTCCGGATCAGCGAAAACAATCCCGCCGAGGGCACTTCGGTCGAGGCGTGCCGTCCGGGGCGATGACGGTGGGGCCGAATTCCTCCGCGATGCGAGCGAGCGCAGGAGTGCCCGGCTCGACCACTTCACGCGCAACCAGGTCGGCATCCACATGCACGGCGCCGAGCTCTGCGAGTCGTGTGGCAACGAGGGATTTCCCTGACGCGATGCCGCCGGTGAGCCCGATCAGGTACATGGTGCAATGCTAGCCTCGGACATGGAGAGGATGAGCGAATGCTTGAGATTCTGACCGGTACCGGCCTCGCCTTCGCTGCTGGCCTCAACGCCTACATTCCGCTGCTCGCCCTCGGGCTCGCCGGCCGCTTCGTCGAGTTCGTGCAGTTGCCTGCGGGCTGGGCGTGGTTGAGCAACGAGTGGGTGCTCGGAATCCTCGCCGTCCTGCTCATATTCGAGCTTGTCGCCGACAAGATCCCGGTCGTCGACTCGGTGAACGACTGGTTGCAGACGATCGTGCGGCCAGCGGCCGGCGGCATCGTCTTCGGTTCCGGTGCAGGCACGGAGACGGCCGCCGTATCCGATCCCGCAGCATTCTTCGAAAGCAACGAATGGGTGCCGATAGTGATCGGGCTCGTCATTGCCCTCGGCGTGCATCTGGCGAAGATGCTCGTTCGTCCAGCGCTGAACGCCGTCACCGCCGGAGCAGCCGCACCGGTCGCCAGCACCCTCGAAGACGTGAGCAGCGTCGTTCTCACGGTCTTCGCGATCGTCGCACCGATCCTCGTCATCGTCGCGATCGTCGCCATGGTCGTCGGCGCTGGGGTCGCCATTCGCAGTCTGATCCGTCGGCGTCGCCAGCGCGCCACCGTCGCAACCACCTGACGAAACAACGAAGGCCGACCCTGTGCGGGTCGGCCTTCGTTGACTTTGGTTAGGAGTTGCTCGAGAGCTTCTCGCGCAGAGCGGCGAGCGACTCGTCGTCCGCAAGCGTGCCAGCGCCGGCTGACTCGCTCGAGAACGAACCGGCAGGTGCGCCGCTCTCGTCGACGTTGTCCTCTTCGGCTGCTGCGGTCGCGACCTGCTTCTTGTGTGACTCCCAGCGAGCCTGGGCAGCTGCGTAGTCGAGCTCCCACTTCTCGCGCTGGGTCTCGAAGCCTTCGCGCCACTCGTTCGTCTCCGGGTCGAAGCCCTCGGGGTACTTGTATGCGCCCTGGTCGTCGTACTCGGTGAGCATTCCGTACAGCGCCGGGTCGAATTCGGTGCCTTCTGGGTCAACGCCCTCGTTCGCCTGCTTCAGCGAGAGCGAGATGCGGCGACGCTCGAGGTCGATGTCGATGACCTTGACGAAGACCTCGTCGCCCACAGAGACAACCTGCTCGGCGAGTTCGACGTGCTTGCCCGACAGCTCCGAGATGTGCACGAGGCCCTCGATGCCCTCTGCAACGCGAACGAACGCGCCGAAGGGAACAAGCTTGGTGACCTTTCCGGGCGCAACCTGGCCGATGGCGTGCGTGCGTGCGAAGACCTGCCACGGGTCTTCCTGCGTCGCCTTGAGCGACAGGGAGACACGCTCGCGCTCGAGGTCGACCTCGAGAATCTCAACGGTGACCTCCTGGCCAACCTCGACAACCTCGCTGGCGTGCTCAATGTGCTTCCAGCTGAGCTCGGACACGTGAACGAGGCCGTCGACGCCGCCGAGGTCGACGAACGCACCGAAGTTGACGATGGACGAAACGACACCCTTGCGGACCTGGCCCTTGGCGAGGTTCGCGAGGAAGGTCGTGCGGCTCTCGCTCTGCGTCTGCTCGAGGAGCGCGCGGCGCGAAAGTACGACGTTGTTGCGGTTCTTGTCCAGTTCGAGGATCTTCGCCTCGATGTCCTGGCCGAGGTACGGCGTGAGGTCGCGGACGCGGCGCAGCTCAATGAGCGACGCGGGAAGGAACCCACGCAGGCCGATGTCGACGATGAGTCCGCCCTTGACGACCTCGATCACGGAACCGGTGACAATGCCATCCGCTTCCTTGATCTTCTCGACGTCGCCCCACGCGCGCTCGTACTGTGCGCGCTTCTTGGACAGGATGAGGCGGCCTTCCTTGTCCTCCTTCTGGAGAACGAGGGCCTCGACGGTGTCGCCCACCTGGACGACCTCGCTCGGGTCCACGTCATGCTTGATGGAAAGTTCGCGGGAGGGAATAACACCCTCGGTCTTGTAACCGACGTCGAGCAGAACCTCGTCACGATCGATCTTTACGACGGTTCCTTCGATGAGGTCGCCGTCATTGAAAAACTTCAGGGTCAGTTCGACCGCGGCGAGAAAATCTTCAGCAGATCCGATGTCATTGACGGCGACCTGCTTGGGTGCCTTGGCGGTCGTTGCGATTGTCATGTAGTTAGTGCTCCAGTAAGGACAAAATAGGGCCCCGGCGACGAGAAGATTGTTGTACGCCAGTGGCAGGCGAATAGAAGACGCAATTGCGACGTTCCAGCCTACCTGCAAGGCAATCCGGACGGCAACTCGCCCCGGTGCGCCGACGGCGTATCAGGGCGCAAACGGTTGTGCTGCGACATCCACCGCGTTCTCCGCGAGAACCCCGCGAATGTATTCCAACTCGGTCTCGTAGATGTGGGCGGATTTCACCACCATCGTCAACCGGCCCGCGTCACGGTCGAGCCCCCTGGCAACCGTCTCCTGCAGTTCGGCGAGCTGAACGAGGTTCGCGTAGCCCTTTGCGCCGAAATCAATACTGTGGGCGTAGACGACGAGTTCGACAGCATCCGCCGGTATCCAGAAATCGAGCATGCTCACGCACGGGATGTAGCTCGTGTCCTCAAGCGGCTCGAACGTGGTGATCGTCGCGGACCGTGAGGTGGGGTCCGCCCGCAGCCGATCGACCACCCACGCGAGCTGGTCGCGGCCCGTTGCCCCGTAGTCGAAGAGCCTGCTGGCGTAGCTGCGTGCGTCGCCCAGCGCGGCGACACGATCGTGGTCGACGAAGTTCCGACGCATCCAGGCGAGGCGCTGCGGCTCCGCGTACCGGGAGATGATCGCGTCATCCGCCGCCGCCTTCGCGACATCCAGCGTTGCGTGCGAGATCTCCAGGATGGGCAGGTCGTCGTAGCGGGACCGCCTGCCCTCGTGAAGTATGCGGCCGGCCACCTCGAGCCAGGCCCGGCCGATCGTTTCGACCGTCACTTCAGCAGGGCTGCCTTGAGCGTGTCCAGGCCGACTCCACCGAGATCGAGCGCCTTGCGGTGGAACTCCTTGATGTCGAAGGCGTCACCCTCGCGCGCCCTGTACTCGTCCCGGATGCCCTCCCAGATGCGCTGGCCCACCTTGTAGGAGGGGGCCTGGCCCGGCCAACCGAGGTAGCGGTTGACTTCGAACTTCACGAACGAATCATTCATGTTCACGTTCTTGCCCATGAAGTCGAATGCGAAGTCGGCAGACCATTTGCCCTCACCGCTCGGCAGCGTCTTCTCCAGGTGCACGCCGATGTCGAGCACGACGCGGGCGGCGCGCATGCGCTGACCGTCAAGCATCCCGAGACGGTCGGCCGGGTCATCGAGGTAGCCCAGTTCCTCCATGAGCCGCTCGGCATAGAGCGCCCAGCCCTCGGCGTGGCCAGAGGTTCCGGCGAGCAGTCGCCGCCAGCTGTTGAGCGTCTTGCGGTTGTACACCGCCTGGCCGATCTGCAGGTGATGGCCGGGAACACCCTCGTGGTAGACGGTGGTGAGTTCACGCCAGGTGTCGAACTCGTTGACGTCCTCCGGAACCGACCACCACATCCTGCCCGGGCGGGAGAAGTCGTCGGTGGGCCCGGTGTAGTAGATGATGCCCGTGTGGCTCGGGGCGATCATGCACTCGAGCTTCTTCACCTCGTCGGGGATGTCGAAGTGGGAGCGCGACAACTCCTCGATGGCCTTGTCGCTGGTCTCCTGCATCCACTTCTGAAGCGCGTCCGTGCCCTTGAGCTTGCGGGACGGGTCCGCGTCGAGGTGGGCAATAGCCTCTTCGACCGACGCACCCGGCAGCACCTCGTTCGCAATCGACGTCTGTTCGGCGACCATTCGCGCCAACTCCTCGACACCCCAGTCGTAGGTCTCATCGAAGTCGATGGTTGCGCCGAGGAACGAGCGGGACGCAAGCGCGTAGATATCCCGGCCGACTGCATCCTTCTCGGGCGCGACGGCAAGGAGTTCGTTCTCCAGGAAATCGGCGAGAACGCCATATGCCTCAGCGGATGCCGCGGCACCGCGCTCGAGGTCGGCGGTCATCCCGGCGGAGGCATCCTTCGCGCCGGCGACCAGATCGGCGAAGAGCCCCTTCGGGTCGGCGGTCGTGCGGCACTGCACGAGCACCTCGCGCACCTGTCGGGCGGCCGGCACAACGCCCTTGCTCATGCCGAGGCGAAGCGATTCGATGTAGCCGTCCACCGCGCCGGCGACACCGCCAAGACGCGACGAGATGTTCTCCCAATCTGCAGACGTCGCCGTCGGCATGATGTCGAAAATCTCGCGGATGCCCTGGGCGGGCGAGGCGATCACGTTGAGATCGCGCAGGTGCAGGTTTGCATCTCGCTGGTCGATCTCAAGGTTGAGCTGGTCGAGCATGTCGGTCTTGGTCACCCAGTCAACGTCGTCGACCGGTTGCTCCGCATCGAGCGCAGCGATGACCTTTTTCGCCGCCGCATAGAGTTCGGCGTTGCCTGCGGGCGAGTAGTCGTCCCACTGGCCGAGATTGCCGCGATCAATCCCCACATAGGTTGCAAGGGTTGGCAGGAGGTCGGCGAGAGTGGTCACCCAGTTGTCGGCGATCGCGTCGATCGGCGTTGATGGTCGGACTTCGTTGCTCTCGTTCGCAAATGTCATGCAGAGAGCCTAGATCAGACGGCGACGTGCGTGGTTGCCCGGCGCCTGTTTGTCAGTGCGCTGCGGCATCCCAGTTCGGCCCGGTGCCCACCTGCACCTCAAGCGGGACGCGAAGCTCGGCCGCGCTGCCCATGCGGGTACGCACGATCGTGGTGAGCGCATCCAGTTCACCTCTGGCAACCTCGAAAACGAGTTCGTCATGCACCTGCATGAGCATGCGCGACTGCATCGCCCCGGTGCGCAGGTCATCGGCTATCCCGATCATCGCGAGCTTGAGGATGTCGGCCGCCGAGCCCTGGATCGGCGCATTGAGCGCCTGCCGTTCCGCGTTCTCGCGCAGCACGCGGTTGCTGGAGTTCAGATCACCGAACGGGCGCCGCCTGCCGAAAATCGTCTCGGTGTAGCCATCCACGCGTGCCTGCTCGACGACGCTCCGCAGATAGTCGCGCACGGCACCGAAGCGGGCGAAGTACTCGGTCATCAGCTGCTTCGCTTCGGACACCTCGATGCGCAATTGCTTGCTCAGCCCGAAAGCACTCAGCCCGTAGGCGAGCCCGTACGACATCGCCTTCACCTTGGTTCGCATGAGCGGGGTTACGTCGCTCGTGTCGACACTGAAGACCCGCGCTCCGACAAAACGGTGCAGGTCCTCGCCCGAATTGAAGGCATCGATGAGCCCTTCATCGCCCGACAGGTGGGCCATGATGCGCATTTCGATCTGCGAGTAATCGGCTGTCAGCATCGTCTCGAACTCGGCGCCGTGCTGGAACGCGGTGCGGACCTCCCGGCCGACATCGGTGCGGATGGGGATGTTCTGCAGGTTCGGATCGTTCGAGGAGATGCGCCCCGTACTGCTGCCGGTCTGCTCGTAGGTGGTGTGTACGCGCCCTCCCGCATCCACTGCACGTTCGACGGTCTCGATGATCTGTTTGAGCTTCGTCGCGTCGCGATGCTGCAGGAGCAGTCCGAGAAATGGATGCGGCGACTGGTCCTGCAGATCGGCAAGCGATGCGGCATCCGTCGAGAATCCGGTCTTGTTGGCGCGGGTTTTCGGCATGCCGAGTTCTTCGAACAGCACCTGCTGCAATTGCTTGGGCGAGCCCGAGATTCACCTCACGCCCGATTTCCGCGTAGGCACGCGTGGCGAGGTCGGCGGCGGATTCCGTCAGTTCGGCATTCAACCGGCCGAGCACCTCTGTGCTGACATCCACACCGGTTGTCTCCATGTCGGCGAGAACAGGAACGAGCGGAAGTTCGATGGTGTCGAGCACCCTGCGCGAACCAGTATCGAGCCGCTCAGCGAGATACTCGGCCAGTCGGAACACGTACCACGCCTCTGTTGCCGGGCTGAGCGGATCCGTGTCGGGAACGAGCTGGTTGGGATCGGCCTGAGGAAGGGTCTCGCCGAGGTGTGCGTACACCTGCGCTGTGAGGTCCTCCGCCTTCGTTCCCGGCTTGAGCAGCCAGGCCGCAAGACTCGTGTCGAATTCGACGCCGCCGAGCTGGAGCCCCGCGCGCTGCAGCGCCTTGAGCTCACGCTTCGAGTCGTGCAGAAACTTCGGGCTCTCGCTCGCGAGCCAGCTCTCGAGGGCAACATAGTCGGGACGACCCGGTGCCCACGGCACGAACGCCGAATCAGTTGCACCCGCGATACCCAGCCCCGCAACCTCGCCGCCGACAAGTTCGACCCGAAGTCCCAGTGGTGCTGTGCCTTTGTTCGATGTGGTGTCGAGCCAGAGAGCGAGTTCCTCATCCACGAGAACGCGGACGACCGGAGCGGCCGTTGCGGCCGCCTGCGGTTCGTCTGCGGCATCCAGTTCACCACCGTTCTCGGCGGCGGCGATCTTGAGAACTCGCTCCAGGAGCGTGCGGAACTGAAGCCGGTCGAAGACGTCCCGAACGGCGACGACATCGATCGGCCGCCGCTCGAGGTCAGTCGGCCCGAAGGGCAGTTCGACGTTCGTGAGCAGGTGGTTGAGCTTGCGGTTGCGCACGGCGCGATCTCGCTGCTCGCGCAGCTTCTCGCCCACGACGCCCTTGATCTCGTCCGCGTGCTCCAGCACCTGGCTGAGGCTGCCGTACTGGGTGATCCACTTGACGGCGGTCTTCTCCCCCACCTTGTCGACGCCGATGAGGTTGTCGCTCGTCTCGCCGACGAGAGCCGCGACATCCGGATACTGGTGCGGTTCAATCCCGTAGCGCTCGAAGACCGCATCACGGTCGTAGCGCTTGAGCTCGGAGACGCCGCGGGCATTCGGGTAGAGCAGGGTGATGTCGTCGTTGATCATCTGGATCGCGTCGCGGTCGCCGGACACCACGAAGACCTTGAAACCCTGCTGAGATCCCTGCAGCGCCAGGGTGGCGAGAATATCGTCCGCCTCGAAATCCTCCTTCGAAACGGTCTGGACGCCCATTGCCTTGAGAGCCTCTTCGAGCAGCGGGACCTGGCCTTTGAACTCGGGCGGGGTCTCACCGCGGGTGCCCTTGTACTCGGGGTACTCGCGGTTGCGGAAAGAGAAACGAGAGATGTCGAAGGCGACCGCGAGGTGGGTCGGCTTCTCCTTGGCCAGCAGGTTGATGAGCATGGAGATGAACCCGTGGATGGCGTTCGTGTGCTGGCCCTCCCGGTTGACGAAACTGTCAACGGGGAGCGCGTAGAACGCACGGAATGCGAGCGAATGGCCGTCGATGACCATGAGGGTAGGCTTTTCGATGTCCGACACGCAGCAAGCCTAGCCGCGGGCAGCGACACCCCAAGAAGCTTCCGACGGAGTGCGAGCATGACCAAGATTCCTGACGGCCTTGACCCTGCCCTCTTCGAGCGGCTGATCGAATCCGGGGGCGGCGCCCTGTGCCAGAAGATGGGCATCCAGTTTCTCGAACTGTCGGCCGAGCGCTCGGTCGCGACCATGCCGGTTGAGGGCAACACCCAGGTGGTCGGCATCCTGCACGGCGGCGCTCATGTCGTGCTCGGAGAGTCGCTCGGGTCGATTTCGTCAGCAATACACGGCGGACCGGACAAGATCGCGGTGGGTATCGAGATCAACGCCACTCACAGCCGCTCGATCACCTCCGGCACCGTTACGGCGACCTGCACCGCGCTCAACCTCGGCCGCACCCTCGTCACCCACGAGATCGTCGTGCGTGACGAGGAGGGACGCCGCCTCTCAACGATCCGGATGACGAACTTCCTTCGCGACAAATAGGTTTCCGACTTCGCAGGCTCAGTCGGCGCTGGGGTCGCGCAATCGCTGGCGCGATTGCTCCAGCTCCACCGCGCTACTTCTTCGCGCTGAGTTGCTCGATGATCGCCTGGGCGACGTCGTGCATGGTGAGGCGGCGATCCATGGATGCCTTCTGGATCCAGCGGAAAGCCTCCGGCTCCGTGAGCCCCATCTTCTCGTTCAGCAGTCCCTTGGCCCGGTCGACGAGCTTGCGGGTCTCAAACCGCTCGACCAGGTCTGCGACCTCAGCCTCCAGGGTGATGATCTGGGCGTGGCGGCTGAGGGCGATCTCGATCGCCGGCAGCAGGTCATTCGGAGTGAACGGCTTGACGACATAGGCGAGGGCGCCAGCTTCGCTAGCGCGCTCGACGAGCTCCTTCTGGCTGAAGGCCGTGAGCAGCACAACGGGCGCGATGTGGTTCTTGGTGAGGCGCTCCGCGGCCGAGATTCCGTCGAGCTGCGGCATCTTG
Source organism: uncultured Actinomycetota bacterium (assembly GCA_963848065.1). Classification (GTDB taxonomy): domain Bacteria; phylum Actinomycetota; class Actinomycetes; order Actinomycetales; family Microbacteriaceae; genus CAWKBZ01. The sequence goes on from CAWKBZ010000003.1 coordinate 172,944, forward strand.
ACATCCATGATGACGAGGTCGGGGCGCAGTTCGGTCGCAAGAGCCACAGCGGTCTCGCCATCCGCGGCTTCTCCGACCACTTCGAAGCCGTTATCGCGAAGGGTTTCGACGATGTCCAGGCGTATGAGTGATTCATCCTCTGCAACGACGACGCGACGGGGCGCTGCGGGGGCGGTTTCCGGCTCACTCACGCTTCCAACCCTACGGTATTGTTTCCTTGTTGTTGTGCGCCGGATTGGCGGAATGGCAGACGCGGAGCACTCAAAATGCTTTGTCCTTTGGACGTGTGGGTTCAAGTCCCACATCCGGCACAAATGTGATGTCTCAGGACAGTGTGAACGGCTGAACCCACGGAATCGGTGGGTTCAGCCATTTTCTTTGTTTCCTGCGGCCGCGAGTTCGCCCGCGCGGAGCCCTGGCTCGCGCGCTTCGGGTCGCACTGGAGCCCCCGCGACAAACCTCAGCGGCGGGCTATGGATCGGTTGTGCACTACTTTGCACGGACGTCAGGTGTGGGCAGCCAACAAGCGCATCGACGACAAACTCTAGATGTTTTGCCGTCTAGCCTGTAGCTTGGTGCAGGGCCTGCAAAACTGCAGACGTTGCAGATGAGAGGGAAAACTGTCGTGAATCAAGCTGCCGCGCACCGGTTGTCTCCTTCACTCGCAACCAACCAGCTCGCCGATAACGCCATGGTCGCTGTCATCTCAGAGTTCCCGGGAATATTCCTCGGCGAATCCCTGACCGCGGGTAGCGACTGGCTTCGAGACATCGAGTACGGAACTGGCACCAAAACCGTTTCGAGCGAGGACAGCGCCTTTCACGACTGGGAACTCGACGCTCCGATCGCCGTCGACGTAACCGCGGCTGGTCCGACCGAGGACTGGGATTCCCACCTCGCCTCGCCGTCGCAGTTGCCAGTCGGTTTCGACTTCACCGATGAATTCAGTACCTGGGCGGACGCCGAAGAGATCATCCAGGCCCAGGTCGCCTAACTGCGGGATGCCCGGCTGACTCCGTCGGGCGCGCGAACAGCCTGGCGTTCAGCAATGTGCTCGGCAAGTCGAATCGCGAGCGCAATGATCGTGAAGGTCGGGTTGGCGTGCCCCCCGGTCGGAAAGACCGAACTCCCCGCGATGTAGAGGTTGTCTGTGCCGAAGACCCGGCAATCGGGGTCGACTGCACCCATTGCTTCGTCGTGCGCCATGCGCATGCTTCCCAACTGGTGCGCGCGGTCGAGCACGTGCTCGCGCCACGCGGCGACATCGCTCATCCAAGGTGTGGGCACGGGGGCGGGCAGCCCGAGGCGCTCGAATTCCGCGGTGATGATTTCAGCCAACCGCCGCGTCGTCTCGTACTCAAGGTCGTGAACACGCCAGTCGACCTCAGCGATGGGCACGCCGAGTGCATCCCGCTCGTCCGAGAGCGTTATCCTGCTCGCCGGATCCGGCACCTGCTCAACGAGGGCGTACAGGTCGATACGATCCGCCAGGTAGAGCGGGGGGCGGTGTCGCAGCATTCGACGGATCCCCTGGAGCAGGAGGAGCGGATGCCCCAGAACCGCTCGAATGTCGCCAAGGAGAGTGGGTGCCGGTTTCGATGCCGGCCCTCCCCTGGCCCGCCAGAATTCCACAGACGCGATGTGCGCGGCAGGCGGGCGGGCACCCAGACGACGGGCAATGCGCACACCCGCCTGCCAGGGGTCGCGCTGTGAAGGAAACTCCTCGAGCCATGCTGCGGCGTTGAGCAACTTCTCCCGGCGCTGGATCTCTGGTGCGAGGCCGACGCCGTGCACAAAGGCGAGCCGGTGTGGCGAGGATCGCTTCCAGTACATGCCGAACCGTTCGCGCACGATGGCATCGTCACTCGGAACCTCGGCAACGGTCGTTCCGACGTGGTCCATGAAGTACCTGCCGGTGTTGTCGTTGCCGAGGCCACTCGCCAGCAGCAGACGCGGAGTCTCAATCGATCCCCCGGCGACCACAAACACGCTGGCAGAGATTCGCCCGCTTGCCCCCTCAGTATCAGCCACCCGAACCGCGGTGACCCGCGCGCCGGTGGCCTCAATGCGTGTGGCGGTCGCGTGCAGAATCACCTCGAACGGCGCATCGACATCGCGGGCGAACCGGGTAGGCACGGCCGGGTCAGTTCGGCTGCGACTGTAATGCCAGAAGCGGGGCCGCAGCAGCGCGGGATCGAGGCCGACCGTCGGCGCCTTGAGTCGGAGCAGCGACCACAGTTCGTCACCATAGTGTTGCGGCCCCAACTGGAGGTATTCCGCTGCTCGCATGTAATACGACTCGAGGTCGTCGGGCGCGATTGGCCAGCCGGATGCCCCGATCCAGTGCCGCCGCTCGAAGTCGATGGGGTCGAGCGGCACGCATCTGCCGGACCAGATGCACGAGGTGCCGCCGAGCGCACGCGCCCGCACGAGGCTCTGGTCTTCAATCCGCGACATTCCGACGTTGCGCACCCGGTTGAGCTCCTCGCGGTCCGGCGCCTCTCCTCCGGTCTCCAGCACAATGACGCTGTGACCCTTGCGCGCGAGTTCGGATGCCGTCGTCATGCCAGCCGGTCCACTGCCAATCACACACACATCGGCGTTCCGCTCGAGAAGATCGCGTGTTTCGCGGAGGTCCGTTACCCGCATTCGCTTGCTCCCCTCACTTGCGCTCTCATCGACGTGGCTCATAACTCACCCAGTCGATGACCATACGAACCACATCGGGCGTGCGCTCATCGGGATCGCCCGGCCAGTCGCCGCCAACCGCCAGGCTGAACAGAACGTGAAATGGCTGATCGAACGCCCACAACATGTCATCGGGAGCACTCTGCCTGGTTACATCGAGCACAACACGATCATCCACTCGCATGAGGATTCGGTCGGCCGTGCGCTCGACCGAATAGACATGAAAGCCGTTGCTCAACGGTTGAGGGTGGTTTGCGCCCTCTCCGACAGAACTCTTGCCAGTGAGATCGCTGTTCGCTCCGTGGACATGGTGGTGACTCACATGCGTGTCAAAGGGGGTTTCGAGAATGTCGATCTCGCCCGCGGCCGGCCATCCCACCTCGTAGAGAGAATCTCCCATCATCCAGAACGCGGGCAGCATTCCGACGTTCCCCTCCGGTACCTGGATGCGCGCAGAGACCGTACCTTCCCCGAACGACTGAGCGCCGAAGGTGGTAATCCGCCCAGAGGTCCACCACGTCGAACCGTCGCCCTCCATGTGGCGCCGCGCCTCGAGAACCAACTGGGATTCCCCGTTCAGGTAGACGCCATCGTGCGAATACACCTGCAGTTCATTGTTGCCCCAGCCGCCGCCGCCCACTTCGATCGTCCACGTGTTCGGGTCGGGAGGCGAACCCGCGGCGCCCTCGAAGTTGTCGATCCACGACCCGTCAGACCTCGAAGGCAACAGCATCGCAGCGGCGGTGAGTACGGCTACCAGTACGCAGGCAACGGCGATCGCTGCAGCCCGCTCGAGTGGATGACGCTCCTGAGCGGGCCCACCGGCTCGCCTCGGCAACGTCACCCTCTTCTCACTGACAATCACGGGTTCTCCTCACTCCCACCGAATCAGTCCAGCCGAAACACCTGAATGGTTGCCTCGTCCACGATCGGCGTCCACTGCCCGCTCGCTCGCAACTGCTCGACGAATCGATCAACAGCACCCTCCGGATAGATGCCGTAGTAGCGGATGCGATCCCTCATCTGCTGGGTGATCGTGATCGTCGCCGGCGCCCCGGTATCAACCAGCGCTTCCGTCAGTTCATCGACGCGCTGGGTTGTCGTGAAGGGCTCTCCCTGCCATTCCGGCCACGTGCCCAGCGCGATGTCGAACGACGGGTCGCCGCGAGCGAAGTCCACATACTCACCGGTGTGCCTGCCGACACCGCCTTCCGCGGGCGTAACGAAGTATGCGGGGGCAGAATATGCGTCGTACAGTTGGTCGGCCGTGCGATAGTCCTGTCCTCGAACAAGGTTGGCGAACCACGGACCGAACGACGCCTGAAGGCCGAACAGCGCGGTCGCCATAACCACGGCAACACCCGCACCCACCGTCACTCGACTTCGGGCGGTGAGCGCCGCGTGAACGTGCGGGGCGACCAGCAGCGCGCATCCGGGGATCGAGTAGAGGAAGACGCGGAAGACCGCTTCGCCACCGTAGTTCTGCCCGAAGAAGAGCGCGAACGCGGAGAAGGCGAGAACTCCGCCCACGAACAGTTGCGGGTGCAGGCGGCGATTTCGCATCCATCCGGCCACGAAGGCGATCGCTGCGCCACCCCACAGCGCGAGCGACGCCGCCCGCCCCGAGAACGCCGCGAACCCGTGGGCGTCACTGCTCTCTCCCGGCCGCTGGCTCTGGGTGTTTCCGAGCGGATCGAAGTCGGTCAGCAGCTGGTTCTGCCCGAGCGTGTCGAGGTTGAGGAGAAGATGGCCGACGGCGATTACGGCCAGCAGCAGGCCGAGGTAGCGCGGCCGAATCTGGCGGGTCAGCCCGAGCACCAGGGCAATTCCGATGAGCCAGTACGGCGTGAGCTGGTGACTCACCGTAATCGCTGCGAACAGCGGTACGGCCAGCCACCCCGCGACCGGCCAGGTGCGACTGTGCAGGATGAGCGCCAGAAATACAACCGCAAGCAGGAAGCCGAACGACTGGGGGGCGAAGTAGTCCTGACCCACCCAGTTGACCAGTTGAGCCACGAAAACTGCGACAAGTGACACCCGCGAGGAGTACCCGAACGCCCTGGCGAGGGCGAAGATCGCCGCAGAAAGGAGCAGGTGGTACACAAAGATGTACCAGTGTGCGAACGAGAGCGCCGAGACGCCGGAGACCTCGGTGAACCACGCGACGGCGGCGAAGAATCCGGGCCAGCCCGCGTAGATGTCGACCCCCGCCGCTACCGAGCCGTTCGAGGCGACATAGTCGACAACACCGAGGTGCTTGTACGTCCAGCTGTAGATCGGCACTTCGGTCAGCAGCGTCGCCGGCAGGCGCACGATGGCGATGAGCCCAACCAGCGACGCGACGAGGTCGGAGGTGCGCGATGCCCTGAGCGCGACAACAAAGGCCGCAATCGCAAGCGCGGTCGCGATCGTGAACCACGGGCCAGCCGCGAAGAGAAGTCCGAACGGATGAGAATCGGCCGCGGCAAGAGACGGCAGTGCTGCGACCCACGTTGCAAGAGCCATCACCAACAACACACGGGACGCGGTGATCTGGTTCCCGCGTCGGGCGGGTGCTACCGGCCGCCCAGCCGTGGCCCTCGTCATGACGCCTCCCCTCGGGCATCACGACGGGCAACCCACCAGCGGGCGAGGGCTGCGGCGAGGCAGGCGGTCGCCAGCAGGATGACCGACGCAACGGGATGCCAGCCGCCGTACTGCGCAGCGAGCGTCGAGTAGAGCACGACCATAACTGGCCCAGTGGCCGTCAGCACGAATCCGCTCACTGCCCCGGGCAGCCTCATCCACGCGCACAACGCGGCACCGGGTCCGGTGAACACGAAGAAGAACAGGCAGAGTCCCCTGAACCAGTCCGGCAGGACGGGAATCGCCGCGACGAGCCCCACAGTTGCCGAAACGAGTGCAATCGCCGCCCACGGATTCAGCACGGACAGATGCTCGGCGGTGCTCCTCGTGGTCATCGGATGACACCCTCCCCCTGCAGCCGCTGGCGGAAGTACAGCCATGGCCCACGTGCCACCGACGCGAGTTCGTACCAGCCGACACGGGACACTTCGCGATCGAGCTCGGTTCGCGGCCCCTCGTGGGCAACCACCGAAACCTTGGGCTTGCGCCATCCTGTCTGCACGAGTCGGTAGACGGCGTAGGGACTGCGCTTGAGCGCCATGAGGAAGGTGCGCGGCTTGAGCAGAATCTTCGTCAGCCAGGCTCCGAGCCCGGTTCCGTACCCCCTTGCCTGCAGCCGAAGGGCCGCAAGGTCATCGCGATGCCGGTGCCAGACGAGCGCGGAGGGCTGGGTTACCAGCGTGCGGCCGTCCAGGAGCACCCTCGTGATCATGTCGATGTCCTCCGCGCCCCCCGTGCGCGTGCCGACACCGAACGCCGTATCGAATCCGCGCATCGCCAGGGCTGCGCTGCGCCGGATGGAGAAGTTCGCCCCCGTGCCGAGGTCGCCGATCGCGAAGGGGAACATCGGCAGGTGCTTCGGCGGGTCGGCGAGTGTGTAGAGATGTGGCTCGAGGTTGCTGGACCACCCCGCCCTGTCGTCGAAGTACCCCTGCACCCTGGTTCGCAGCTCGCCACTGGGGACCAGCCCGGTGACACAGTCGACTCGCGGTGAGAGCGCATAGCCAGCTGCGAGTTCTCGCAGCCAGTGGATGTCGACAACCGTGTCGTCATCAGTGAAGGCGACGATCTCTCCCGTCGCCGCCTTGAGTCCGGCGTTCCGCGCGCGCGCAAGTCCGGGAACCGGCTCCTCGACGAGCGTTACACGGGGATCGTTGATCTCGTTCAGCACGAGATCCCTCGATTCGCTCGTCTGACCGGCATTGTCAACGACAACCACGGTGAAGTCCGGGTAGTCGGAATTGAGAATCGCACGCAGCGACGTGCGCAGCAGGTGGGCCCGATCGCGGGAACACACGATGACGGTGAAGCTCGGCAGGGTGTGCTTCTCGCGGGCATCATCCGCCAGCGCGGAAATGCCGGTGCGCGCTGGCAGGGCAGCAACGCGGGCAATCAACTCATCCCGATCCACGACACCGTCGCTGACAGCCACGTCGACGAACCCGCGAACCCGGCCGTGGTCGCGCACCAGCAATCGCGCCCGCTGGTAGCCCTCCGAGGATTCCAGCCTGATCTCCGCACCCTCTTCAAGCGCTGTTGTGTCGAAACCACCTACCCAACGCGCCGCGGCCCACTCGGGTGGCTTCGTGCTCGTCATTGCGGGCGTGAGCGAAACGGTTGTCATGTCTTCCTCCTGCGGGAGAGTGTGGGATGTGAAGATTTGCGGGGTCGGGTGAATATTCCCGCGGCCCCGACGAAGAGCAGCAGCACCGCCACGATCAGAACGGCAAGCGCTGCACCTGCCGCTCCGGCAATGATGGTCAGCCAGATGACAAGCGGGACAAGGATCGCAGCGTCGGCGACGTGAAAGACCAGCAGCCGGTTGAGACGGTGTTCCGCCCTGAGCAGGGCACACCAGATGTCGTACCCAGTGCGCAGGACGCTCGCGATCGCGAGCATCGCGAGCACCATGACAGCACCCTCATCGAGATAGAACTGCCCCATGATGCCGAAAAGGATGGGCGAAGCGAGGATGAGCAGCGCCGCACCGCCGGCAACCACCGCTGCCAACTTCGCCCAGAGGCGCGTGGCGAGTCGACGACCCTGCGCTGTATCGCCAGCGGCGTGCACCGCGAGGGCACTGCCGAAGCCCGCGCCCACGAGGTCGAGCACCATGCCGAACTGGAAGCAGAGTGCGAAGAGGGCGCCCTGGGCGGGGCCAGCCAGGGCGGTCACGATGAACGAGAGCGAGAATCCCAAGCCGACATTGAGGCCGGTTGCCGGGCCGTCCCGTCTGATGAAGCGGAAGAACCTGGCACTGTTCTCCTCCGTCGACCAATCGGATATGGCCCCGGTCGCGGCGTCCTCTGCCATGCGGCGAGCGAGAAAGCGGGGCAGCACCCAAAGAGTCACGATTGCCGTTGCGATCGCGGCCGGCGCGAGTGTCGAGAGCACGGCGGGATGATTCGCCGTTCCCACCGTGATGACGAAGACCGGGAGAAGTGCGAGTTTTGCGAGGTTCGTGGGACCGTTGACGAAGAGCGTCCAACGCGCGTGCCCGAGCCCGGTCAACGCTGGGCTTACGGCCGTGAACACCGCCCACAGCGTTGTCGCGCCCGCAACGGCCAGAACTGTCAGCACCGGGCTCGTACCCAACGGAAGGGCAATGGCCGCCAGCACACCCCCACCGTTCCGAGGACGCCCGCGAGTGCGACCGCCGTGAACATGCCCCGCCGCAGAAGCGTCGCTCGATCGACGCCCGCGACCGGCAGCATCACGAGGAAGGCATTGCCAAGCCCGCTCGCCGCGAGTGCAGCGCACGCCGTCACGATTGACAGGAGAGCCGTATCGATTCCGAGTTGCTCGGGCGGGATGAGCCTGGCCGCAAGAATCCAGTAGAGAAAGCCGGTTGCCGCCGTAACTCCGAACCCTGACATGAGCCAGAGTGAGTCCCGCGTGATGCGGGTGGACATCGCGCCGGTTGCCCCCTGTGCTGACGCGACATCAGGCACGATGTTGCTCACTGCGGCGGACTCCCTGTGCTCTCTCGTTGCCGTGCACTCTCGATGGCAGGCATGGTGCGGAACCTGTGGAACCCCACAGGAAATCGGCCGACCCTTGCCTAAGCTACGCTCGTCATTTTCTTGCGACAAGGGCTTCCGCTCGCGCGGGCCGATCAGGTAAAGGGACTGGTGTTCAGCCCGCGATCTGCTGCCGATAGGGGAGAAGCGCCGCCTTCATGCCGAGTCCCACAACGCCGACCAGCGGCCCGCGCGGTAGTATCCGACGATTGCCTCGCCGCTGAGATCACCTTCGAGCAGGCGGATGCCGTCGGCGTCGGCCAGACCCGGCAGCCCGTAGGCCTGGAGGCTCACGTCGAACTGGTTCGACCAGAACGAGGGCATCGGCGTGAACGGCTGCGCGGTGATCGTCTCGAATGACCCGTCCGCCGCAGGAACGCCGCGAGCACCGCGCCCGCTCGCTTGCCGGTGTCGGTCGGGATGTTCCAGTGCTCGATCCGTCGCGGCACGTCGTCGAACATCGGGTTGGGAAAGCGGGCGATGTCGCCCACCACGTAGACGTCGTCATGCGCTGTGCCGTCGCGTCGCGACGGCGCGCAGGGCCGCTGTCGGCGAGCACGCCGTCGCTGAGGTCGAGGCCGGTGTCGGTCAGCCACTCGATGTTGCAGTCCGAGCCGATGGCCTCGACGAGCACGTCGGCCTCGAGCAGCATCGCCCGTCGTCGATCACGCGCCACGCGAGTCGGTCGTCGCCCGCGACATCCCGTCCCGCCCGGGCGCGAACTGCACGCCCTGCGCCTCGTGGCGCCGCTGCAGCTCGCCGGCGAGGTCCGCGCCCGAGCGGGCGCATGATCGGCAGCGCGCTCGGCGACACGACCGTCACGTCGCAGCCGAGCTTGCGTCGCGGTCGCCGCGATCTCGCAGCCGATGAAGCCCGAGCCGAGGATCACGACGCGGGCGCCGGCACCAGTTCGCTGCGCAGCGCCATCGCGTCATCGAGCGTGCGCACGGCGTGCACGTCCCGGGAGCGGCCGCAGGGCAAGGCGGCGCGGGCGCAGCCCGGTCGCGATGACGAGCGCGCGTCATCGGTCTCGACGCCGTCGTCGGTCGTCACGTGTGCGCGCGCGAGGTCGGCCGACTGCGGCGCGGAGCCGAGCATCCACTTGACGTCGCTTGTCGGCCGGGCGCTGCGGGAACGCCACCGCCTCGTGACTGACGACGCTCGGACGAGCACGTCTTTCGAGAGGGGCGGCCGGTTGTACGGCGCGTGCGCCTCGTCGCCCAGGAAGGGATCGGGCCGGTGTACCCGCCCGCGTAGCGCCTCGGCCGTGCGCAGCCCGCCATCGAGGCTCCGACGATGAGGACAGGAGCCGTCATCGCACCTACTGACGATGCGGATCGCCTGCATGGGGCAGACGTCGGCCGCGGCCTCGAGGTCGTCGCGCTCTCGTCTCGGCCTCGGCGAGGTGCTCAAGCTTGTCGTCGTCGTTCAGCTGGAACACCTCGGGAGCCTCGAACACGCACTGGCCGTAGTGCTGGCACTTGTTCATGTCGACGTCGACCTTGATCATGCGGTGGGGCTCTCTTCCTCGACTGCGGGACGGGTACAGGTCTTTGGAGGGGGTGCGGATGCCGCGGAACTCCCAGTCGCCGCCGAGCGCGGTCGAGACGACCTCCTCGCTCTCGGTCGGCTGCGCGCCGACGTCGGTGCGAATGGGGGTCGGGCCCTCGACGATGTGATTGGTGAGGCGGCCGAGGCCCTCGACCTCGACCTCGACGACGTCGCCGGGCTGCACGGGTCGCGAGTTCGCGGGCGTGCCGGAGAAGATCAGGTCGCCGGGCACGAGCGTGATGGTGCGGGCGAGGTCGGCGACGAGGTAGTGCATGTCCCACTCCATGTTCGCGGTCGAGTCGTCCTGCTTGACCTCGCCGTTGACGATCGTGCGGATGGTCTTGCCGCGGAAGTCCCAGTCGGTCACGAGGCCGGGCCCGACGGGGGCGAGCGTGTCGCTGCCCTTGACCCGCAGCATCGAGCCGGCGTCGGTGTCGCGGAAGTCGTGCAGGCCGTAGTCGTTGCCGACGGTGTAGCCGGCGATGTAGTCGCCCGCCTCGTCGGGGCGCACGTTGCGGCACGTGCGCCCGATGACGATGACGATCTCGCCCTCGTAGTTGAGCCACTTGCAGCCGACCGGGCCGCACGATGTCGCCGCCGTGGCTGTTGAGCGCCGTGACCGGCTTGTGGAAGTACGTCGGCGCGGCCGGGGAGCTTCGTCATGAACTCCTCGGTGCGGCTGGCGTAGTTCAGGTGCACGGCGATGATCTTCTGCGGCTCCGTCGGCGGCAGGTGCAGCGCATCCTCGATCGCGACCTCGCGGCCGTCGGCGGCGACGAGCACGTCGCCGTGCGCGTGACCTGGGTGCGACCGCCGTCGAGCAGGATGCGCCGGTACTCGGTCACGCGCTCCCACTCGGCGACGCGCTGTCGGCGGAATCGTCTGCGAGCATGACGTCCTTGGGCAGCGGGAACCCACCCTCGGGTTCGCGGGAACCACACGTGCACCTGGCCGGTGCCGATCGAGTTCTCGTACTCGGAGTACATGATCGCCTGGCGCGGTGCTGGCGTCTTCGCCGATGGCGCCGGCCATGAGCAGCCAGTGGCCGAACGTTCGCCTCGGGCTTGTACCTTCTTGAACTCGGGCATGGTCTCGAGGATGCGGGCGTGGTCGCCCTGCTTCATCCACTCGATGCGCTCGTGGTCGGCCTCGCGGGCCTCGGGGCTGAAGATGTGGCTCGGGTCGCTGCCTCGTGCTTGCGCAGGTCGCGCAGCTTGTAGAAGGTGTGCGACAGCGCGCCGGAGGCGAGCAGGAGCACCTTGCGGTCGCTGTCGCGGATGGCCTCGCCGAGCGCGCGGCCGGCCCGCAGGAAGTCCTCGGTCGTCGCCGTCTGGCAGACGCACACGCTGACCCAGCGCTTGTCGGGAGCCCCTCGCCGAGGTAGTTCCAGAGGTTGACGGTCGCGTAGAAGATCGGCAGGTGCGGGTCGTCGATCGGGGTGATCCAGGTGCCGTTCTTCTCGTCCTAGCTCGCGATGACAGTTGCGCGAGCTCGGGGTCGCCCTTGAAGTCGTAGGGCATCTGCGACATGCCGCGCGGCAGCTCCTCGCGACGTGAAGAGGCCGCTGCGCTGCGCGCCTGGGCGGTGATGACGAACTCGACGGTCGTCGCCCAGTGCGAGTCGAGCACGACGACGGTGTCGTAGTCGAGGGTCTCGAAGACGTCCTCGCGCAGCTGCTTGAGGCCCGGAACGAGGGTGATGTCCTTGCCCTCGTTGAGGTCGTATGCGGATGTCCTCCGGCAGCATGATCGTGGGCACATGAGCGATAATGGCGGCTCCGACGACTTCACCCATGGCTATTCCTTCCATCCGGTCGGTGCGTAGACGGTGTTCTTGACGTCGGCGTAGAAGTCGAACGACCAGGTGCCGCCCTCGCGGCCGATGCCCGACTTCTTGCTGCCGCCGAAGGGGGCGGCAAGGTCGCGCACGAAGAAGCAGTTGACCCAGATCGTGCCGGCGACGAGGTGCTTCGTGAGGCGCTCGGCGCGCTCGCGGTCGCCGCAGACGACGACCGCGGCAAGGCCGAACTCGGTGCCGTTGGCGACCTCGACCGCCTCCTCGTCGGTCGAGAAGGTCTGCATCGTGAGCACCGGGCCCGAACACCTCCTGCGTGAGGATCTCGCTGCCCGGCGCGGGCTCCGTGATCAGCGTGGGGCGGAAGTACAGCCCGCCGAGCTCCTCGTTCGGGCCGCCGCCGAAGGCGACATGTCGCGCCGTCGGCCTGCGCCCGCTCGACGAAGCCCTTGACGCGATCGAGGTGGATGCGGTGGATCTGCGGCCCGATGTCGGTCGTCTCGTCGCGGGGGTCGCCCTGCTCGAGCGCGCGGCCCTCTCGGCGAAGCGCGTCGGCGAACGCGTCCGCGATCGCTCTCGTGCACGAGCAGGCGCGTGCCCGACAGGCAGACCTGGCCGGCGTTGTCGTACTGCTCGACCGCGAGTGTCGACGGCGAGATCGAGGTCGGCGTCGTCGATGACGATGAACGGGCTCTTGCCGCCGAGCTCGAAGCTGCACGGGGTGAGGTTGTCGGCGGCGGCGCGGGCGATGATCTTCGCGGTCGGCACCGAGCCGGTGAAGGAGATGCGCGCGATGCCGGGGTGCGCGACGAGCGCGGCGCCCGCCTCGGCGCCGAAGCCCTGCACGACGTTGAAGACGCCCGGCGGGCAGGCCCGCCTCTGCGCGTCAGGTCGGCGAAGAAGGACGCGGTCAGCGGCGTCCACTCGGCGGGCTTCAGCACGACGGTGTCGCCTGCCGCGAGGGCGGGCCGATCTTCCAGGTGGCGAGCATGAGCGGCGCGTTCCACGGCGTGATGAGCGCGGCGACGCCGCACGGATCCCAGCGACACGTGGTTGTTGTGGCCGCGGGTCTCGAAGTCGGGGTGATGCAGGTGGTTGCATCGCCCAGTCGGCGAAGAAGCGGATGTTGTGCGCGACGCGCGGCATGACGCCGCGGACGGTGGCTGCGCAGCAGCGAGCCGTTGTCGAGGGTCTCGACCATGGCGAGCTGCTCGAGCGTTCTCGTCGACGAGGTCGGCGAGGCGGTGGAGGATCGCCGCACGCTCGCGGGCGGGGTCGCGCCCAGCCGGGGAAGGCGGCGCGGGCGGCGGCGACGGCCCGGTCGACCTCGCCGGCCCGCCGCGGGCGATGTCGCCGAGGACGGCGCCGTCGATGGGCGAGACGCTGCCGAAGGTCTCGGCCGAGGCGACGCGCTCGCCGCCGATGAAGTGGCGGGTGTCGATTGTCATGCCCGCGACATCGATACTGGTCATAGTGGTTCCCGTCTGCATGCCTCGCCATTAAGTCATTCGGATACTAATGAGTTAGCTTATCGAATACGGAATTCCTGTACAACCGTTTGAGGAGGCCCGGTGTCCACGGTGGAACGCCCCCGGATCGCGATCATCGGCAGATTCGCCGAGCACACGTCCGCGCTGCGCTACGCCGCCGTCGTGAATGCCCGGGCGCTGCTTCAGTCGGTCTGGAACGCCGGAGGCGAGCCGCTCACGCTCCTTCCGGTTGCTGGTGCCGACTGGTCGGCACGGCTCGCCGGATTCGATGGGGTGCTGTTGCCCGGCGGTGGAGACCTCGACCCTGCGGGTTACGGCGAGGTCGCGACATCCGCTAACGTCTACGACGTTGACGCGCTGCAGGATGCCGCCGATCTCGACTGCGCGCGCCACGCCCTGGACTCCGGTATCCCCCTGCTTGCAGTGTGCCGGGGCTTCCACGTCGTGAATGTGCTGCGTGGTGGGTCGCTCATCCAGGATCTGCCCGTTCATCACCGGCACCTCGTACACGATGTCGAGTTTGAGCGCGACTGGCAACGTTTTGGTTTTGCGCAGCCCAGCGCGAGCGTGTCGTGCTACCACCACCAGGCGATCTCGCGGATCGGCGACGGCATTGATGTTGTTGCCCATTCATCGGACGGCATCCCTGAGGCGGCGGTCATCGAAGCCGCGGGCTGGGCGGTTGGCGTGCAGTGGCATCCGGAAGACACTGCTGCCACCGATCCTCAGCAGGCGGCGCTGTTCGGCGAACTGGTGAGGCGGGCGGGCCTGCTCAGGACTGCTTCTCGACGTTGACCGTCAGCACGCGCAGCATCTCGGCGAGATCGTCCCGCTTGTTCGAGTCGATCGGGGTGACGATGTGCTGCTCCTGCAGGTTGAATGCGGGGAAGAGGTCATCCATGAGCGCGCGGCCGGCAGGCGTCATCCGCACGAGCACGAGACGGCCGTCGGTGCGGGCTCTTCTCGCGTGTGACCCAGCCGCGCCCTTCCAGCGTCGACAGCACTCCCGTCGAGCGTTGCCTTCGAGAATCCGCCCTCGAGCGCGATCTGACGGGTCTCGATGGGCTCCCAGATCCAGGTCACCCAGCAGCACGACGAACGCCGTCCAGGAGAGGCCGTTGCGGGGCGAGAACCGTGCGCTCGAGGTGGTTGCGCATGGCGTTGGCGGCGCGGAACAGGTTCGAGGTGACGGCCATGGCCGCGTAGTCAAGCGGCAGATCGCCGAGCCGCGTCTCGACCTGGCGCTCCGTCTCAGCGAGCGTGTGCGGACTGGCCATCGATTCTCCCCTGCGGTTGTTCGGTGTCGCACTCACTCTAGATCACCGCACGCAGGAGCGTCTGCGCCCAGAACACGTGCGACTTGAGGATCGGCGGTGTAGATTGTTCGTACCCAAACCATCATGGAGGATGAGTTGACTTCGACGAAGAACGTCACGCTGGCCGACCTCGACCTCTTCGAGCAGGAACAACCCTGGGCCGTCTTCGATGACCTCCGGGCCAACGACCCCGTGCACTGGGACGAAGAACCCGCCCCCAACCATGGCTTCTGGTCGCTCACGCGGTACCACGACATCGTCAACGTGCTGCGCGACACCGAGACCTTCTCGAGCGAACGCGGCGGTGTGAACCTCGAGGAGCTCGACGCGGAGCAGATCGAGGCACGCAAGTCGATGCTCGAGACCGACGGCGTGCGCCATCGCGCGCTGCGCCGGCTCATGCAGGGCGAGTTCACCCCCAAGGCGGTTGCCGGCTACGAGACCTTCCTCCGCGGGCTCACCGCCAAGACGCTCGACACGGCATTCGCGAAGGGCGAGTTCGACTTCGTCGCCGAGGTCGCCGCCGACTTCCCGATCCGCGTACTCGCGCGGATGCTCGACGTGCCGGACACGGACATCGACCAGCTGATCGAGTGGGGCAACCGGATGGTCGGCAACACCGACCCCGAGCACGCCGACGTGCTCGCCGACTCCGACGAGAGCGCCGAGTACCGGCTGTTGCCGTTCCGCTCCCCCGCCGCACTCGAGGTGTTCGAGTACGGGCGCGCGCTCGCCGAGGAGCGACGCGGAACGAACGGCACCGACCTCGTCTCCCTTCTCGCGAATGAGGTGCCGGCCGACGGCATGCCGCTCTGCGAGCGCGAGTTCAACAGCTACTTCCTGCTGCTCGTCGTCGCTGGCAACGAGACGACGCGCCACACCATCACGTCACTCGATGCGCAACCTCATGGACAACCCCGACCAGCTCGCGCTGCTCAAGGAGCGAGCCCGAGCTGATCCCGTGGGGGGTCGAGGAGTTCCTGCGCCTCGCGAGCCCCGTCTACCACTTCCGCCGCACGGCGACGAAGGACACCGAGATCCGCGGCCAGCAGATCAAGGAGGGCGACAAGGTCGTCATCTGGTTCGCCTCGGGCAACCGCGACCCGGAGGTCTTCGAGGACCCGTACCGCATGGATGTCATGCGCAACCCCAATGAGCACATGTCGTTCGGCCGCGGCGGCCCGCACATGTGCCTCGGCAACGCGCTCGCCCGCCTCGAGATCCGGATCATGTTCGAAGACCTGCTCCCGCGCATCGACAGCATGGAGCAGATCGGACGGTCTCGAACCTGCGCAGCAACTTCGTGCACGGAATCAAGAAGTTTCCGGTGAAGGTAAATCTCGCGGGCTAGGCACGCCGCGTCATCCCATCAACGCATCCGCGCGGTGTTTTGTTATCCGCGCTGCGGCTAGAACCACCGCGCGGATGACAAAACACCGCCCAGTCGACGGCGGGCGGGATTAGACCTTCGCAACCCGCTCGAGGAACGCGTCCACGAGCGCGTAGCTGCGCTCCCGGGCAGCGTTCTCCTCCGCGCGGGTGTGCGCGAGAAGGGCATCCGGATCCTGGCCGTCCCGAACGACCTGCTCCGCGCCGCCCTCGCGAAGCCAGCCGTCGAGCATCGCCGCATTCAGTTCGGGATGAAACTGAACGGCGAGACTGCGACCGAACGTGAATGCCTGCGACGCGACCGAATTGCGCGCGATCTCCACCGCGCCCTCCGGCAGGGTCCAGCGGTCGTAGTGGAACTGGAACCAGGGCCCGGGCGAAACGAGTGAGGGATCATCGCTGTGGATCGCCGTCCAGCCGATCTCCGGTTTGGGGCCAGGAGCCACGGAGCCCCCGAGCGCGCGCGCAAGCAGTTGGCCGCCGAAGCAGATGCCGAGCACGGGGATGTCACGATCGACCGCGTCCCGGATCCAGGCCAGCTCGGGCGTCAGCCAGTTGCCGATGCACTCGTCATCCCACGCCCCCCACGGGGCACCCATCGGCACGATGAGGTCGTAGTCGTTGACGTCAGGGAACTCGAACGCGATATTGGGAGTGAGAAGTTGTTCTCATCAACAACGAGGACCTCCTCGACCTCGAAGCCGCGCTGGGACAGGCGTTCTGCGGGGAACCCTGTCGGGCTGACGTGGTCGTGCTGAATGAACAATGCCTTCACTTCGCCGCCTCAGATTCGATGCCTTAGTATCTCACTATCGTTCATACCCTAACGATCCACCAATGGCGGAGGAAACGACACTATGAGTATCGATGCAGCGGCGCTTCGTTCACGACTGGACGCCGCAGGAGTTGACGTCCTCCGGGTCATCTACCCCGACGTGCTCGGCATCACCAGGTCCAAGGACATGCTGGTCAGCCAACTCGAGCGCTCAACCCACAACGGGCCCGCGTTCTGCCAGGGAGTCTGGGTCACTACGACCCGCGGCGGTGTGCTCGACGGCAACGACATCATGTCGACCGGGCTGCCGGACCTCATCACGCGAATCGACCCGGATTCACTCACGATGATGCCCTGGGAACCGGGTGTCGCACTTGTCGTTGCGGATGCGTGGAACCCCGACAGCACGCCGAGCCAACTGTCTCCGCGCACCGTGCTGAAGCACGTCATCGAACAGTACGCCGTGCACGGGCTCACGCCGGTCGTCGGCCCAGAGCTTGAGTTCTACATTGCCCAGAAGGGTGAGAACGGCTGGGAGCGGGCGATCAACGGTACCGGCCGGGTGTACACCACCGGCACGTGGGTGGACCCGGAGGGCATCTTCCTCGACCTCATGCGCAAGATCGACAAGATGGACATCGGCGCATTCGCCGGAAACCACGAATTCAGCCCGTCCCAGTACGAGATCAACCTGTGGCACGGCGAAGCACTTCGCGCTGCGGACCGCACGTTCCTCTTCAAGACGGCGGTGAAGGACATCGTCGCGCGGTCGGGAAAGCTTGCCACCTTCATCGGCAAACCGTGGAACGACGAGGGGGGCAGCGGTTTCCACCTGCACTTCTCGGTTGTCGACGCCGACGGCAAGAACGTCATGGCGGACGCGGACGGCACCCTCACCGAGACCGCGAACCAGATGATCGCCGGCATGATCGAGAACGCCGGGGCCCTCACCGCGTTCGCGAATCCGACCATCAACGCGTTCAAGCGCCTCGGACCGGACACCCTCGCTCCGTACCGGGCGAACTGGGGTTATGACAACCGCAGCACGATGCTGCGGGTGCCACCGGAGCGCGGCGCGGGAGCGCGACTGGAGTTGCGCCTCGGCGACGGCGCGGCAAACCCCTACCTGCTCACGGCTGCGGTGCTGGCGGCCGCCCTCGACGGGATCGTGCGCAAGCTGCCTGTGCCAGACCATGCGGATGGCTGGGCGTACGAGAACGAGGCGGCACCCGTGCTTCCGACGACTCTGGGCGGCGCGCTCGATGCGCTGGAGAGCAGCTCGGCGATGCGCGAGATCCTCGGATCACCGCTCGTCGACGTGTTCACGGTCATGAAGCGCGATGAGATCGAGCGCTACACCGAAGAAGTGGATGACGCGGAGACCAGGGATGTCACGCAGTGGGAGCTCGACGAGTACATCGAGTGCTTCTGATTCGGTGATCGAGTGCTTCGGTGATCGAGCCTGTCGAGATCCGGGGCCCGGTCTCGACTACGCTCGACCACCGGAAAAGACTCGACCCCGATACCGGTGATCGAGCTTGTCGAGATCTGGCCTAGACGGGGCGGGAGCGGTCTACGACCAGCTCACCACCCTCGAACGTGACACCGAGCTCGCGGTAGTACCCGCCGAGAATCTCGTCGACGGGGAGTATGGAGTGCAGTTCGTCCCACGGTGAATCGGCGAGAGACAGTTCCGCATCGCCCCGCCACGCCTGCCCGAGGTCGGCATCCACGCCGCCCATCGACACGAGCTGGTCAAGTGAGAGACCCTGGCCCTGGCCGATCGACGGCATGATGCGGCTGTGCAGCATCCGGTGTCCGTTCACGAAACCGTTGGTCTCCGACGGCTCGCGCAGTGTCACAACCGCCGAGGCCAGCCGGTGATCGTACGCCGACAGGGAGGCACCCAGTTGCGCTCCCGCCTCAAGTCGAGGGGAGGCCTTGCCGTGGTTGAACAGCCGTGTGACATGTACGGAGCCGAGCTTCTTCGGGTAACCCTGGAACCAGCCGCGGCCGATAGCGAAGTCCTTCGTGACCCAGATGGCGACGCAGCGGCTGTACACCTGGCCCTGGTACGCACAACGCACGACAACGAACGCTTCCAGGTACTGGGAGCGGATGGGGTCGAGCAACTCAAGTCCGCCCGTGCTGCATGACTGCCAGTCCGCCCAGATGATCGCAACGGCGCCCGGATGCTCAGGAGCGAGGTCGATGTCGTCGGGCAGGATGGCACGCACGTTGGCGGGATCCGTGAGGTACTCGACTGTCAGCAGGGTGCCCGAGTAGTACCACGGCGGATTGGGCACGAGCGCGCTCGAACCCGTGGCAGTGAGCGGGGGAAGAAATCCGTTGAGTGCCGTCATACGCCCAGACTATAACCCACAGGGGTGTTTGGTTCGTGTCCGAATGATGTCACGGCAACACGCCGGTAGACCGGTGATTCCCTCTTGACCTTCGACCCGCTATTCGACATTGTTTACGTAAGTCGTTAGGGCACGGACGATCTTGCCCTATGGAAACTCAATGAGGAGTATGACCATGACGCAAACCCCCAAGGCCGTCGCCGAACCCCGTGGCACCCTTCGAAAGGGCCGCCTCGGCATTATCGGCATCGTCTTCTTCGTTGTCGCAGCAGCTGCGCCGCTCGTCGGGATGACCGGCGCCGTTCCCGTGGCGATCGTGCTCGGCAACGGTGCAGCGGCACCCGGTGCGTACCTCGTCGTCGGCCTGACGCTCCTGCTCTTCGCCGTCGGCTATGCGGCGATGAGCCAGCGCGTCACCAATGCCGGTGCGTTCTTCGCCTACATCGGCCGAGGTCTCGGCAGAAACGCTGGAATGGCATCCGCATTCGTGTCGATCCTCGCCTACATCACCATCCAACTGGCCATTTACGGCTTCTTCGGAGGCCTCATGGAACTCACGGTTCCCGGGCTTCCCTGGTGGGCATGGGCACTCCTCGGCTGGGTGCTCGTCACCGGACTTTCGCTCCTGAGCGTCGATGTCGGTGCCAAAGTGCTCGGCGTTCTGCTCACCCTTGAGTTGCTCGTTCTCGTCGTCACCGGAATCGCGATCCTCATCAATGGCGGCCCTGAGGGCTTCGACTTCGGAGCATCCTTCTCGCCGGAGAACATTCTCGTTGGCGGTCTGGCCGGCTCTGCGGGAATCGCGTTCGCTTTCGCCTTCGCATCCTTCATCGGGTTCGAAGCCACCGCGATCTACGGCGAGGAGTCCAGGGACCCGAAGCGTATGGTTCCCATCGCGACCTACCTCGCAGTGATCGTCATCACCGTGATCTTCGCCCTCGTATCCTTCGCGATGGTCACGGGCATGGGTGCATCGAACGTCGTCGAGCGCACACTTGAACTGTCAGGTGGCCTTGAGGATCCGGCCGGTGTTCTCTTCGGCCTCGCTGAGGAGTTCGTCGGCCCCTGGATGGTCGGCGTCATGAGCGTCCTCGTTCTCACGAGCCTCTTCGCCGGCTTGCTCGCCTTCCAGAACGCGGGCGCGCGCTACCTCTTCGCGATGGGTCGAGGCGGAGTGCTTCCCGCCCGGCTCAGCGGCGTGAACGGTCGCGGTGCCCCTGCGGCGGCTTCGCTCACGGCATCCATCATCGCCGGTGTTGTGATCGTGCTGTTCGCGATCTTCCAGCTGAACCCGTTCACCAATATGTTCTTCTGGTTCAGCGGTGTCGCGGTTGTCGCGATCGTGCTTATCGAAATCCTCGTGTGTGTTGCGGTCATCAACTTCTTCCGCAAGAACAAGGGCAGCGAGAACATCTTCCAGACGCTCATCGCGCCGGTTCTCGCTGGTATCGGCCTCGTGCTCGGCGAGTACCTGCTCATGGCGCGCTTCGGTCTGCTCTCCGGAGAGGTTGCGGCGCCGGGTGCCGATGAGATCGCTTGGGCGCTCAGCCCGCTCGGCTGGTTCCTTGTGCTCCTGCCGTTCATCGTGCTGCTGATCGGTTTCATCGTCTCGGTGACGCGCAAGACCGTCAAGGAGGAGTTCCTCCAGGACGTCATCTCCTAGCCATCCCGTACTGGCGACGCCCGGCATCCCCCCGAAGGATGCCGGGCGTTCGTCTTGCGGATCAGAGGTGGATGAACGTCGTCTTGAGCTCGGTGTACTTCTCCAGGGCGTGGCGGGATTTGTCCCGCCCGTTGCCCGAGAGCTTGTACCCGCCGAATGGAACGGTGAGATCACCCTCCTCATAGCAATTGACCCACACGGTGCCTGCACGTAGCCGGCGCGAGAGCCGGTGCACCTTCGAAACATCCGAGGTCCAGAGTCCCGCGGCGAGCCCATAGTCGGAGTTGTTGGCAACCGCCACAGCCTCGTCCTCATCCTTGACCGTGACGATGGCCAGCACAGGGCCGAAGACCTCCTCCTGCGCGAGGCGCGAGTCCGGTGCCACTCCCGCGAAGATTGTGGGTGCGAACCACGCGCCGTCATCTGCCAGCCCGCGCGAGTGGATGTCTCCCCCGGCGAGTTGCTCGGCGCCGTCCTCCTTCGCGTGGTCGACATGCTGCTGCACCTCAGCGAGCCGCGCGCGCGACGCGAGCGGTCCCATGCCGGTCGCGGGATCCAGCGGATCACCGGGACGGAAGTTCGCCGATCGCGCGACGACACCGGCGATCACCTCGTCGGCGATGTCCTGGTGCACGATGAGCCGGGACGGCGCCGTGCACATCTGACCGGCGTTGAAGAAGATTCCCCATGCGGCTGTCGAGATGGCACCATCGAGATCGGGCGCGTCAGGCAGGATGATGTTGCCCGATTTACCGCCGAGTTCGAGCCAGGTGCGCTTGAGATTGGATTGCGCCGAATACTCGAGGTAGGCCCTCCCCACCTGGGTGGAGCCGGTGAAGGCGAGCGCATCCACTTTCGGATGCATACCCAGGTGCTTCCCGAGGACTGACCCGCGCCCCGGCACAACATTCAGCACGCCCGGCGGGATACCCGCCTCGAGCGCGAGCTCGGCCATGCGCAGCGCGGAGAGCGAGCTCAGGTCAGACGGCTTGTGCACGACCGTGCAGCCGACCGCGAGAGCCGGAGCGATCTTCCAGCCTGCGAGGGTGAGCGGGAAATTCCACGGGGTCACCACGCCGACGACCCCAACCGGCTCCCTGGTGATCAGGGCGAGGTCATCCTCACCAACGGGAGAGACCTCGTCGAGTTCCTTGTCGGCGAGCTCCGCGTACCAACGATAGGTCGCGAGCACGGCGCGCAGCTCAATACCCCAGGAGTCATCGATGGGTTTGCCCATCTCCAGACTCACCATGAGCGCGAGTTCGTCGCGGTGCTGCTCGATCAAATCTGCCCAGCGGAGCATGAGCTCCTTGCGCTTCCTCGGCGCGAATCTCGGCCACGGTCCGTCATCGAACGCGGTGCGGGCTGCGTCGATGGCCCGGTCAAGATCCTCGACGCTGCCCGCAGGCACCCTCGACAGCAGGCCTCCGCCGCGCGGACTCAAGTGGTCGAAGGTGGCCTCGTCCCGCGCCGACTCGAGCGCGCCGTTGATGACGAGCCGTTGTGGCCATTGAAGTTGCCCTGCACGCTGCTGCCACTGTGCGTATGACTGGCCGGCTGTCGTCTTTGTCATGGCGAAATCCCATCCGTGTGCCTGGTTGTGCCGCTCGTTTCAGGGTAGATCATTCGGAGGCTAACGTCCCGCCTGTTTCTTCCGGATCGCAAGGAGCGCTCGCTTTGATGTTCCGCCGACAAATCAAGCCCCTTGCCCCGCATTTGCAACCGGCCTTGACTGGATATGACGCGAAAGGAAGGTTCACCATGACCAATGAGAGAAACCCTCGGAACGACAGGCCCGGGCGGACGGTTCGTCACGACGACAGAACCTCGGTTCGCCACGACGACGCGGCGGTTGCCAGCGACCGCAGAACCACAAACGACCGTGCGGCAGTGCGAAATGATGACCTTCTCGAGCGCGAACGGGAACGATATGGCGGCGTGAAGATCGGATCCGCCTTCCTGGGCTGGCTGTCCGCCTTCGGCACAACCGTGCTCCTCACTGCCATACTGACCGGCATCCTTGCTGTGGTCGGGCTGACCACCGATCCAACCCTGCAGGGCATCGCAGCGGGGGATGTGACGACTGCGGCCATCATCAGCGCCGTCGTGCTGGTCGTGATCATGTTCGTTTCGTACTACGTCGGAGGGTACGTAGCCGGACGAATGGCTCGATTCGATGGCATCAAACAGGGCCTTGCCGTATTCCTGTGGGCCGTTGTCATTGCGATTGTTGCTGCAATACTCGGCGCCATCGCGGGGCAGAACCTCAATTTCCTGTTCAACGTGGACGCGTTCCCGCAGATACCCATTGACGAGGGCGCGCTGACAACGACCGGCATCATCACGGCGATACTGACCCTGGCGGCCGCACTCGGCGGCGCCCTGCTCGGCGGCAAAGCCGGAACGCAGTGGCACCGCCGGGTAGACCGGGCGGGCCTCTAGAAGCTACCCAGCAGCTTCCCTGCCCCACAGAGAGCGGCGTCCCCGTGCGGGGGCGCCGCTCTTCTTGCTCAGCCTCGGACTGCTTATGCCCAGCCCGGTGCCCCGGCCGGCGCTGTGCCGACCTCATGCACGCGCAGGTCGTTCGTGGAGCCGGAGATTCCGGGGGGAGACCCGGAAATGACGAGCACCTTGTCCCCCTTCTGCGCCAGCCCCTCCCTGAGCAGGGTGATGTCGACCTGGTGGTACATGGCGTCGGTGTGAGTGACCCTGTCGACGACATACGACTCAATACCCCAGATGAGCGCCATCCGCCGCCGTACTGCGGGGTCCGGGGTGAATGCCTTCATCGGAATCCGGAAACGCAATCTCGACATGCGGCGCGCGGAGTCGCCGGATTCCGTGAATACGCACACGTACTTCGCCTCGACGAAATCGGCCACCTCGGCTGCGGCAAGCGTGATCGCGCCGCCCTGGGTGCGCGGTTTCGTGCCGAGCGGCGGGATGCGCTCGAGGCCGTGCTCTTCCGTTGACGCAACAATTCTTGCCATCGTCTGCACGGTGATGACAGGGTACTCCCCCACGCTCGTCTCACCGCTCAACATGACCGCGTCTGCGCCGTCGAGCACGGCGTTGGCGACATCCGAGGTTTCGGCCCTGGTCGGCACGGGACTGGAAATCATGGACTCGAGCATCTGCGTCGCCACGATCACCGGCTTCGCCATTCGGCGCGCGAGCTCGATCGCTCGCTTCTGCACAATGGGAACGGCCTCCAGCGGCAGCTCGACTCCGAGATCGCCCCTGGCGACCATGATGCCGTCGAAAGCGTCAACAATCGCCTCGAGGTTCTCCACCGCCTGCGGCTTTTCGATCTTGGCGATCACGGGGACCCGCCGACCCTCCTCCGCCATGATCTCAAGCACCCGGGAGACGTCGCTGGCATCCCGAACAAACGACAGGGCGATCATGTCCGCGCCGAGCCTGAGGCCCCAGCGCAGGTCCGCCTCATCCTTCTCGGAGAGTGCCGGCACGCTCACCGCGACTCCGGGCAGGTTGATGCCCTTGTTGTTCGACACAGGGCCGGCGACGATGACCTCGGTGGTGACAACCGTGCCGTCGGTCTCCAGCACGCGGACCTTGACCTTGCCATCGTCGATGAGCAGGAAGTCGCCCGCCGCGACGTCCTGCGGCAGGCCCTTGTAAGTGGTACTGGAAAGCTCTTTCGTACCCAGGACATCCTCGGTGGTTATCTTGAAGATGTCGCCGATCTGCAGTTCGTGGGGGCCGGCGGCAAACTTGCCCAAGCGGATCTTCGGCCCCTGAAGGTCGATCAGCACGGCGACCGCGCGGTCCGCGTCATCCGCCGCCTTCCTGACATTGGCGTAGACCTCCTCATGCACAGCATGGGTTCCGTGACTCAGGTTCATCCGGGCGACATCCACTCCTGCATCGATGATCGCCCTGATGTTGTCGTAACTCGACGTGGCAGGACCCAGCGTCGCGACGATTTTCGCTCGTCTCATGACTTCCTTAGTGGTGGTGGTGGTGCAGCAGTTGGGCAGAACCGGCTAGATCGAAAACGCGCGGTCCGTCGGTTTCACCGGAAAAGGCAACTTGGTATGTCCTTCAAGGTATCGATCGACAGCGGATGCAGCGGCACGGCCCTCGGCGATTGCCCAAACTATCAGCGACTGGCCCCTGCCCGCGTCCCCTGCGACGAAAACGCCCGACTCAGCGCTCTGGTAGTCGCCATCGCGAGCGAGGGCCCCGTGGTCGTCGAACGGGAGCCTCAGCTGGTCGTCCAGGGTGCGGGATTCCGCGCCTGTGAAGCCAAGCGCCAGCAGCACGAGGTCCGCGGGGATGTCCCGTTCGGTACCCGCCCGGGGCACACGACGGCCATCGAGGTACTCGGTTTCCGCAACGCGAATCGCGCTGACCTCACCCACTCCGTTGGAACGGAACTCGACGGTTGATGCGAGATAAACCCTCTCGCCACCCTCCTCGTGCGCGCTCGAGACCTCGAAAAGGGTGGGGAAGGTCGGCCAGGGCTGGTGCTCGGCGCGCTCGGCAGGAGGTTGCACGCCGATGGCGAGATTGGTTACCGACAGGGCGCCCTGGCGGTGCGCCGTACCAATGCAGTCTGCCCCGGTGTCGCCACCGCCGAGTACCACGACATGCTTGCCCTGGGCGGTGATCTGCTCGGCCACGCGATCGCCGGCGCCCACGCGGTTCTGCTGCACGAGATAATCCATCGCGAAGTGCACGCCCAGTAGATCGCGGCCGGGAATGGCCAGCTCGCGCGGAACGGTCGCCCCGATTGCCACGATCACGGCGTCATAACGTGCCTTGAGGTCGCTCCAGCTGAGGTCGACACCGATTTCGACTCCCGCGCGGAATCGCGTGCCCTCGGCCTGCATCTGGGTCAGTCGGGTCTCGATGTGGCGCTTCTCCATCTTGAAATCGGGGATGCCATAGCGCAGGAGTCCGCCGATGCGGTCCTCCCGCTCATAGACCGCGACGGTGTGCCCGGCCCGCGTGAGTTGCTGGGCCGCCGCGAGGCCGGCCGGCCCGGAGCCGACGATAGCAACGGTCTTGCCCGTGAGACGCTCCGGGGGCTGGGGAGTGACCCACCCATTCGCGAACGACTGCTCAGCGATCGCCGCCTCGACCTCCTTGATGGTGACCGCGGGTTGGTTGATCGCGAGCACACAGGACGACTCGCACGGTGCGGGACACAGCTTTCCGGTGAATTCGGGAAAGTTGTTGGTTGCGTGGAGGCGCTCGCTTGCCTGCCTGCCCTCATCCCGCCAGACGAGGTCGTTCCACTCAGGGATGAGGTTGCCCAGCGGGCACCCCTGGTGGCAGAACGGAATCCCGCAGTCCATGCAGCGGCCCGCCTGGCGACGCAGCATTGCTCCATCGCGCTGCTCGTAGACCTCCTTGAAGTCCATGAGTCGCACCGAGACCGGTCGTCGAGGCGGCGTTTCGCGCGCAGGAGTCTTCAGGAATCCCCGTGGATCAGCCACCGGTAACCTCCATGATTCGGCCCCATGCAACGTCCCCGTCGGGGTCAAGACCCTCGTCGACCGCCGACCTGCGAGCCTCCAGAACGGCCGCGTAGTCGCGCGGAACGACCTTCACGAATCGAGCCATCGTTGCCTCGCGATCTGCCAGCAGGCGAGAGGCAAGCGCGGAATCGGTTTCGGCGGTGTGACGCTCAAGCAGGTCGGACACGATCTCGACATCCGCGCTTCCGAGCGTTTCGAGCCTCAGCTCGCCACTACTCAGCGCGTCAGAATTCACCCGCGCCGGGTTCAGGTCGTAAACGTAGGCGGTGCCTCCGGACATTCCTGCGCCGAGGTTGCGACCGGTCACTCCCAGAATGAGGGCAAGACCGCCCGTCATGTACTCGAGCGCGTGGTCGCCGACACCTTCGACAACTGCGGTTGCGCCTGAATTGCGCACGAGAAAGCGCTCGCCGACAATGCCGCGGATGAACATCGACCCGCGGGTTGCGCCGTAACCGATGACATTGCCCGCGATGACGTTGTTCTCTGCGGGGAAGGTGCTCGCGCGATCCGGGCGAACGGTGATCTCTCCCCCGCACAGCCCTTTGCCCACGTAGTCGTTGCTGTCACCCTCGAGGCGAAGCATGATGCCGCTGGGAAGAAAGGCACCGAGCGACTGCCCGGCCGAGCCCCGGAGCGTTACGTCGATCGAGCCGGCCGGAAGCCCGTGCTCGCCGTGGCGCGCGGTGACCTCGTGGCCGAGCATCGTGCCAACGGCCCGCTCGGTATTGCGCACGGGCAACTCGATTTTCACCGTCGCACCATGATCGAGAGCGTCTGCACTCCGGGCGATCAGCTCAACGTCGAAGTGCTTGTCGAGTTCATGCTCCTGGCCGCGGGTATTGCGACGCGGCTCGCTCTCGTCGAAGTCGGGACCGACGAGAATCGGTGACAGGTCGAGTCCGGATGCCTTCCAGTGATTGATCGCGCGATTCACATCGAGCAGCTCACGGTGGCCGATCGCCTCCTCAACGCTGCGAAAGCCCAGATCGGCAAGATACTCACGCACCTCCTGTGCGAGAAACTCGAAGAAGTTGACGACGAACTCCGGCTTACCGGTGAACCGCTCACGCAGCACCGGGTTCTGGGTCGCGACGCCGACAGGGCAGGTGTCAAGATGGCACACCCGCATCATGATGCAGCCCGAAACCACGAGCGGTGCAGTGGCGAAACCGAACTCCTCGCCACCGAGCAGCGCCGCGATGATCACGTCACGGCCGGTCTTCAGCTGGCCGTCGACCTGCACAACGACGCGGTCGCGCATGCCGTTGAGCATGAGTGTCTGCTGGGTTTCCGCGAGTCCGATCTCCCAGGGAGTGCCGGCGTGCTTGAGCGAATTCACGGGGCTCGCTCCCGTGCCGCCGTCGTGGCCGGAGATGAGCACAACATCCGCGAGGGCCTTGGTCACACCCGCTGCCACCGCGCCGATGCCCGCCTGGCTGACGAGCTTGACGTGCAGTCGCGCTTTGGGGTTCGCGCGCTTGA
Organism: uncultured Actinomycetota bacterium; assembly: GCA_963848065.1. Taxonomy (GTDB): domain Bacteria; phylum Actinomycetota; class Actinomycetes; order Actinomycetales; family Microbacteriaceae; genus CAWKBZ01. The sequence goes on from CAWKBZ010000003.1 coordinate 200,610, forward strand.
GATCGAAAATAAGCTGTTTCAGATCCTCGATCGAGTAGATGTCGTGGTGCGGGGGCGGTGAGATCAGTCCGACGCCCGCGGTGCCATTGCGGGTGCGGGCAATCCACGGATAGACCTTGCTCGCAGGCAGCTGGCCTCCCTCCCCCGGCTTCGCTCCCTGCGCCATTTTGATCTGGATGTCGGTGGCATTGGTCAGGTAGAGACTCGTGACGCCGAAGCGACCCGATGCGACCTGCTTGATTGCGCTGCGGCGCTCCGGGTCGAGAAGACGATCGACATCCTCTCCGCCCTCTCCCGTGTTCGATTTCGCCCCGAGACGATTCATCGCAATCGCGAGAGTCTCGTGCGCCTCCTTCGAGATCGAGCCGTAGCTCATGGCTCCCGTGGAGAACCGCTTGACGATGGAGCTGACCGGCTCAACCTCATCGATCGGAACGGCAGGGCGGATGCCCGTGCGCAGGGTGAACAGGCCGCGGAGCGTCATCAGATCCTGGGCCTGATCATCAACGAGGCGCGTGTACTCGCGGAAGATGTCGTACCGACGGGTGCGTGTGGAATGCTGCAGGCGAAACACGGTGTCCGGGTTGAACAGATGCGGTGGTCCCTCCCGTCGCCACTGGTACTCGCCGCCGATGGTGAGCCGCTCGTGCGCGAGGGTGGCGCCGTCTTCGGGGTATGCATCCGCATGGCGCGCTTCGCTCTCCGCAGCGATGACCTCCATGCCGACTCCCCCGAGCAGGCTCGAGGTTCCCGTGAAGTACTGGTCCACGAATTCCTGGCTGAGGCCGACCGCCTCGAACGCCTGGGCCGCAGCGTAGGAGCCGACTACCGAGATCCCCATCTTGGACATGATCTTCAAAACGCCCTTGCCGAGCGCCTTGATGAGATTCTTCACTGCCTTCTCGGCGGTGACGGACTGGATCATGCCGCTGCGCACGAGCTCTTCGGCCGTCTCCATCGCCAGGTACGGGTTCACCGCGGATGCGCCGTACCCGATCAGCAGGGCAACGTGGTGCACCTCGCGCACATCGCCCGCCTCGACGATCAGCCCAGCCTTCATGCGGTTCTGCTGTCGAATGAGGTGGTGATGAACCGCCGCGAGCATGAGCAGCGAGGGAACCGGAGCCAGATCCCGGTTGGAGTCGCGGTCGGACAGCACGATGAACTGGGCCCCGGCCTCAATGGCCTGCTCGGCCTCAAGGCACATTGCCGCGAGCCGGTGCTCCAGGGCGCTGGGGCCGTCGTCGACGCGATACAGCCCACGGATGGTCGTTGTCATGGTGCTGCCGGCACGGGGATCGATGTGCTGGATCTTCGCCAGTTCGTCATTGTCGATCACCGGGAAGTCGAGAACGACCTGCCTGGCATGCTCCGGTGTTGCCGTGAGCAGGTTGCGCTCGGGGCCGAGACCGAGACTCATTGAGGTGACAACTTCTTCGCGGATGGAGTCGAGCGGCGGGTTCGTCACCTGCGCGAACTGCTGGGCGAAGTAGTCGAACAGCAGCCGGGGACGCTTTGACAGCACGGCGATCGGAGTGTCCGACCCCATCGCTCCGAGTGGCTCCGCACCGGTCGACGCCATGGGTGCAATGAGGATGCGCACCTCCTCCTCGGTGTAGCCGAAGGTTCGCTGCCTGCGAGTGACCGAGGCGGGAGTGTGCACAATGTGCTCGCGATCGGGAAGTTCGCTCAGGTGGATGCGTTCGGCATCCAGCCAGTCCCCCCAGGGTTCCGAGGCGGCCAGTTCAGCCTTGATCTCATCGTCTTCGATGAGGCGACCGGCCTCGGTGTCGACCAGGAACATCCGCCCGGGTTGGAGCCTTCCCTTGCGCACTACGGTCGCTGGGTCGATGTCAAGCACACCGATCTCGCTCGCGAGCACCACGAGGCCGTCGTCGGTCACGAGGTAGCGCCCAGGACGCAGGCCATTGCGGTCGAGCGTCGCCCCAACGAGCGAACCATCGGTGAAGACGAGGGCGGCAGGGCCATCCCACGGCTCCATGAGCATCGAGTGGTACTCGTAGAACGCCTTGCGCACCGGATCGATATCGACCTGGTTCTCCCACGCCTCCGGCACCATCATCATGATCGAATGCGGCAGGGAACGGCCGGACAGGCTGAGCAGCTCGACCACCTCATCGAACGACGCCGAATCGCTCGCCCCTGGCGTGACAATCGGAAGCAGCGGGGCCATGTCACCCAACAGGTCCGAATGCAGCTGGGACTGGCGCGCGCGCATCCAGTTGCGGTTGCCCTGGACAGTATTGATCTCGCCGTTGTGGGCGATCATGCGGAAGGGCTGGGCGAGTGGCCAGGAGGGGAACGTGTTGGTCGAGTAGCGGGAGTGCACGAGTGCAAGGCGAGAGGTGAAGCGCGGGTCGCTCAGATCGGGATAGAACGGTTCGAGCTGCAGGGTCGTGACCATTCCCTTGTAGACAAGGGTGCGACAGGAGAGCGACGGGAAGTATGCCCCCAGCTCCCGCTCGGCACGCTTCCGCAGCCGGAACGCCTGACGTTCGAGGGCTATGCCTGCCAGGGCTGCCCCCGATTCGTCCGTCAACGCAGAGGCGAGAAACAACTGCTCGAAGACCGGCATGGCTTCACGCGCGAGATTGCCGAGTTCGGCAGGGTCGATCGGAACCTCACGCCAACCGAGAACCCTGAGGTGCTCGTTCGCCGCCAGCTCTTCGATCGCGGCCTTCAGACCGGTTCGCTCGGTGGCATCCGTTGGCAGGAAGGCCATTCCCACGAGGTAACGTCCCGCCGGCGGGAGCCCGAAGCCTGTGACCGCGCGCAGGAACTCATCCGGGATCTGGGTGATGATGCCTGCGCCGTCACCGGTGCCGGCATCGGACCCGATGGCACCGCGATGCTCGAGATTGCGAAGCGCGTTAAGCGCGAGATCGATGATGTCGTGACCCGCGGTTCCGCGCAGGGTGGCGACCATCGCGAGCCCGCAGGCATCGCGTTCTCTCGCGGGGTCGTAGAGCCCCGTTGCTTTCGGGATGCTCGAGAACCCCGAAAAGGGTGGCGTGAAGGCCATGGAAAACCGTCCTCACGAAAACAGGTACGGGACGTCACTGACCCATCGGAAAGAAGTGTGCCCGGCGCCTGATATTTCGCTCTTAGGACTTGAGGCCTGCTCCGCTTGTGGCGGTGGGTTCGGATGTCTTCGCGGCGTCATCGCCGAGTTCGTCGTCATCCGACCAGGTTTCGTCAGAGTCTACCCCAGAAGAGTCAGGTGACCACTCGCGACCCGCCTCGTACGGGCTCGGTTCTGTGCCAGGGTGCCTGCGGGTTTGGACGACGAAAATGATGACGCCGACCGCGACGGCGGCGAGGGCTGCCCAGACGTTCGTGCGGAGGCCCAGGATGACCTCGCTCGGGTCGATGCGGATCGACTCGAACACCGTACGGCCGATGCCGTACCAGATGAGGTAGAGCGCAAGCATTCTGCCCCAGCGCAGTCGGAACTGGCGTTCCAGCAGAAGGATGACGGCGACCCCGGCCAGGTTCCACAGGATCTCGTAAAGGAACGTCGGGTGGAACAGCGTGTCAGCCGGAAGCCCGATCGGGAACGCGGGATTGTTCGCAGGGATCTCGAGTCCCCACGGCAGGTCGGTGGGCTGGCCGTAGAGCTCATGGTTGAAGTAGTTGCCGAGCCGTCCCGATGCCTGGGCCAGCAGCATTCCCGGCGCCACCGCATCCGCGAAACTCCAGAAGCGGATGCCCGCCAGCCGACAGCCGATCCACACACCGACCGCGCCCAACGTGATCGCGCCGAAGATCGCGAGGCCGCCCTCCCAGATGCGGACGATCGCCCAGAGATCCTTACCCTCGCCGAAGTAGTCGCCCTGATGGGTGAGCACATGGAAGATGCGACCGCCGACAATGCCGAACGGAACCGCCCACAGCGCAATGTCGAGAACGATGCCCGGCTCTGCGCCGCGCCGCGTGAGCCGGTACGACGTGAGCATGATGGCAGCGACAATGCCGATCAGGATGAAGATCGCATACGCGTGGATGTTGATGCTGAAGGGAAGTTCGATACCGAACGTCTCCTGCAGCCAGGCCGAGAGGTTGAAGACGCGCCAGTCCAGGGGCGGGCTGGGGATGCTGAGAGAAACCATCAGGCTGGAGTACCTTTCACCGGTTGCGAACTAGACAACACTACTTGCCCGTGGCGAGGTGGGCGGTTGCGGCGGCCACAGCATCCACTCCGCCATCTGCGAGCGCCTTCACCAGCAGCGAGCCGACGATGGCGCCGTCTGCGTACTCGAGCACTTCGCGCACCTGCTCCGGAGTGGAGATCCCCAGCCCCACGCACGTGCTCGAGGCCCCGGCTTCGCGAAGTCTCGTGACGAGGCTACGGGCAGCGGTATCGACATCCGCGCGCGCCCCCGTGATGCCCATCGTGGATACCGCGTAGACGAATCCCCTGCTGGAGGTCGACTGCTTGCCGCAGGCGCTCATCCGTCGACGACGGCGCAGCGAGGAAAACCCGGTCGAGTGCCGTGCGCTCCGACGCTGCGAGCCACTGTGACGCCTCGTCAGGAATGAGATCGGGAGTGATGAGTCCAGCGCCGCCGGCAGCGGCAACCTCGTCAGCGAACCTGTCGACACCGAACTGCACGACCGGATTCCAATAGGTCATGAGCAGCACCGGTGCCGAAACCCGGGCGGTGATCGCGGCAAGCGCCTCGAACCCGTGGTGCAGCCGGAAGCCGCCCGCGAGCGCCTCCTGGGTCGCCTTCTGGATGACCGTGCCATCCATCACCGGATCGGAGTACGGCAGCCCGAGTTCAAGCACATCGACGCCGTTCTCGACGAGGGCGACCGCCGCCTCGATGCTCGTCGGCAGGTCGGGGTAACCCACGGGCAGATACCCGACGAGGGCGCCGGAACCGGCAGCCTTCCGCTCGACGAGCGCGGCCTCGACGCGGCTCACGCGTTGTCCCCGCGCGCGCCGTCGTCCGTGTGCTCGCTCTTCAGCGCCTCTGTGTCCAGAACGTCGAAGTACTTTCCCGCGGTCTCCATGTCCTTGTCCCCCCGCCCGCTCAGGTTCACGAGGATGACCGAGTCCGACCCGAGCTCGGTACCGAGCTTCATCGTGCCGGCGAGTGCGTGCGCAGACTCGATAGCGGGAATGATTCCCTCTGTGCGACTGAGCAGGCGCAGCGCCTGCATTGCCTCGTCATCCGTTATCGGCAGGTAGTGTGCCCTGCCGATGTCGGCGAGCCAGGCATGCTCTGGGCCCACGCCGGGATAGTCGAGCCCCGCCGAGATCGAGTGTGACTCGATTGTCTGGCCGTCCTCGTCCTGCAGCATGTAGCTCCGAGCCCCGTGAAGCACTCCCGGGCGTCCGCGCGTGATCGTGGCCGCGTGACGCTCAGTAAGGTGCCCCTCGCCTGCTGCTTCATATCCGTAGAGGGCGACCTCCGGGTCATCCAGAAAGGCGTGGAAGATGCCCATCGCGTTGCTGCCGCCGCCCACACAAGCGGTCACGGCATCAGGCAGTCGCCCCGTGAGGGCGAGAACCTGTTCGCGCGCCTCCTCGCCGATGATCTTGTGAAAATCGCGAACCATGACGGGGAACGGATGCGGCCCAGCCACCGTGCCCAGCAGGTAGTGCGTGTTCCCGACGTTCGCCACCCAGTCGCGGAGCGCATCGTTGATCGCATCCTTGAGAGTTCTCGAACCCGTTGTGACCGGAACGACCGTCGCGCCGAGCAGCCGCATTCTCGCAACGTTGAGCGCCTGCCGCACGGTGTCGACCTCACCCATGTAGACGACGCACTCCATGCCGAAGAGTGCAGCAGCGGTCGCGGTTGCGACCCCGTGCTGGCCAGCACCGGTTTCGGCGATCAGACGCGTCTTGCCGAGCTTCCTCGCGACGAGCGCCTGCCCGAGCACGTTGTTGATCTTGTGCGAGCCGGTGTGATTGAGATCCTCGCGCTTCAGGATGACCCGTGCGCCGCCCGCATGCTCCGCGAACCGGGGCACCTCGGTGATGATCGATGGTCGGCCGGTGTAGGTGGCGTGCAATTGCGCGAGTTCAGCCTGGAACGCGGGATCGTTCCTCGCCGTCATGTACGCGGCGTCGAGTTCGTCGAGGGCGGCGACGAGCGACTCTGGCACGAATCGTCCGCCGTACTCACCGAAGTACGGTCCCAGTTCATCGCGCAGCGCCATCAGGCCTCCAGAAATTTCGCTAGAACGGCGCTGGGATCGCCGTCGGTGACGAGCGCCTCGCCGATGAGCACGACATCCGCTCCCGCTGCCCGATAGTGCGCGACATCATCAACTGTCTTGACCGCAGACTCGGCGACCCGAATGATCCCAGCGGGGATCGAGCCGACCAGTCTGCCGAACAGCTCCCGGTCAAGCTCGAACGTGCTCAGATTTCGTGCATTGACACCGATCACGCTCGCGCCGACATCCACCGCCCGCGACAGCTCATCGGCGTCGTGGGTCTCCACAAGCGCCGTCATGCCGAGTTCGCCGATGAGGTCGTACAGCTGCCGCATCGTGGGCTGGTCGAGAGCGGCCGCGATGAGGAGCACGAGGTCTGCCCCCGCCGCTCGCGCCTCGAAAACCTGGTACGGCTCCGCGATGAAGTCCTTGCGCAGTACGGGAATGCCGACGGCAGCGCGAACGGCCCGCAGGTCGTCGAGGGAACCACCGAAGCGGCGGCCCTCGGTCAGAACGCTGATCGCACTCGCCCCACCGGACTCATACGCTCGAGCGAGAGCGGCAGGGTCGGCGATCTGGGCGAGAGCGCCACGTGAGGGGCTTGCCCGCTTCACTTCGGCGATGATCTTCACCCGGGCGGAGCCGGCGAGAGCCGCAACCGCATCAAGCGCCGCGGGAACGGAAAGCGCCGCAGTTTCGAGCTCGGCAAGGCTCGTCGTCGCGCGACGCATCGCTGCGTCTTCGAGGGCTCCGGCTACAAGCGCGTCAAGCACCCTGGTCGCGTGACTTCGACTTGGATTTCGAGCCGTTCACACCGTAGCCAGCGCGAGCCATCGCCCAGCCGACAATCGCGCCGACAACAACAAGGCCAGCCGACAGCATGACGATGACGGGCTCATCCAGCCAAAACGCGTAGGTCCCGATCGCGAAAGCGACGAGCATGATGGCGACTGCCGTCCATGCGGCGGGCGACTTGCCCTCGTGATCGTGGTGGTCTGACACAAGTAACCTCTCGACTGTGCGGGTATGACGACACAACTCTACCGTTTGGCGGACTCGCTCACCGCTCGGTGGGGTCGCTACCGTCGCTGAGCGCATCCCAATCGCCCGCCGGGTCGCCGTCCTCGCGCTCGAGGCGAATCGCCTGGTACTTGCTGCTCGTCGCGGGCCAGAAACGCACAGTCGCGAGCAGGAAGACCCCGACGAGCAGAGACAGCACACCACAGGTGACCGCGAACCATGGCCAAGCGGTATACGCCACGCCCTCCACAACGGCACGGATCGGCTCGTTGCCAGCGACCCCGGTCGCCTCCGTGATGAGCGCGGCGGAAGCGAGCACGGGATCGCTCAGGGTTGAGAAGATCGCTGCAAGCATGGTTCCCGAGACCAGAAGCTGGAGAACACCGAGAACGACGCGAAAGAATGGCCCGGCGATGGTGAGCGCGGCCGCGAGGGCCATTCCGGAGAGCGCAAGGGCCGGCAGGGCGGGCGACACCACCGTGCCCCCCACCTCGATGTCCGTGTCCGACAGGGCGATGCTCCACCACGATTGGGTTCCCGCGAGCAGCACGAGTGCAGACAGCCCCAGGATCGCGACGATCGTTATGAGTCGCAGCCGACGGGCATCCACTCAGACCACCCGGCGCATCGCATTGGCGATCGCAACCGCGCGAAGCGGAGCTGCCGCCTTGTTGTGCGCTTCCTCATCCTCCGCCTCCGGGCTGGAGTCGGCGACGAGGCCCGCGCCCGCCTGGATCCGTGCGACGCCGCCGGCAATCGTCGCCGTGCGGATTGCGATTGCGAGATCCGAGTCCCCCGCGAAATCGAAATAGCCGACCACTCCCCCGTACACGCCCCGCTGCGCCGGTTCCAGCTCATCGATTATTTCCAACGCCCTCGGCTTCGGTGCACCGCTCAGGGTGCCCGCCGGGAAAGTTGCGCGGAAAACGTCGATCGAATTGCAGTCCGGCAGCACATCACCCTCGACGGATGACACCAGGTGCATGATGTGGCTGAAGCGCTCCACCTGCATGAACTCGGTCACCTCCACGCTTCCCGGTCGGCACACCTTCAGCAGGTCATTGCGGGCCAGATCGACAAGCATGAGGTGCTCGGCCCTCTCCTTCTCATCCGAGAGAAGCGCCTCGGCGAGATCCAGATCCTGCTCGGGTGAAGCACCCCTGGGCCTGGAACCCGCGATCGGGTGCATGTAGGCGCGGCGGCCCTGCACCTTCACGAGAGCCTCCGGCGACGACCCGACAATCGAATACGGTTCCCCCGCCTCGTCGACGAAGCTCAGCAGGTACATGTACGGGCTCGGGTTGAGGGTGCGCAGAACGCGGTAGACGTCGATCGCATCGGCCGTGATCTCGTGATCGAAACGCTGCGAAATGACCACCTGGAACACATCGCCATCGCGGATGTACTGCTTGGAGCGCTCAATCGCAGCGTGATACTGATCGGTTGTGCTGCGGTTCACCGGAGCCGGAACCGTCTCGAAATCGACTTCGGCGAGCCACGCCTCCGATGGGGTGGCCAGAGCAGCCTGCATCGCATCAAGGCGCGAGGCCGCGTCATCCCACATCGCCTCGCTGTCGAGCGAACCGTCATTGAGCGCCGCAGCGATGAGCATCACCGTTCCCGTTCTGTGGTCGAGCACCACCACTTCGGCCACGAAACTCAACGCCTGGCCCGGAACCGAGAAATCTGCCGGCGGCGCGTCGGGCAGATTCTCCAACTGGCGGATCGCCTCCCAGCCGATGAATCCGACCAGCCCGCCCGTGAGCGGCGGGTGTCCATCGACGTGCGGTGTCGACCAGCGCTCGTAGAGGTGGGCGAGCGCAGCGAGCGGTTCGGATGGGGCGTCGGAGCCGAGGGCACGCTCGACCGTCAGTCCGTAGTCGCGCCACGATGCGCCGCTCTCCGCCTGGGTCAGCACCCCGAACGAGCGAACTCCGACGAACGAGAACCGCGACCAGATTCCCCCTTGCTCCGCAGACTCAAGCAGAAACGACCCCGGATGGCCCAGCGCGAGCTTGCGATAGATGCCGACCGGCGTCTCCCCGTCCGCGAAGAGCTCGCGGATCACCGGGATGACGCGATGACCGGCCGCTACCCGCGCGTCGAAATCTTCCCGCGCCGTGCTACTCATCCGGTTGCCCCAGCCGCGGAGTGAGCGGGTCGACATCAAAACAGGCGTGGGCGCCGGTGTGGCACGCCGGTCCGTGCTGGTCGACGGTGACCAGCAGGGTGTCGCCGTCGCAGTCGAGCGCGGCACCGCGCACGTACTGGAAATTGCCACTCGTGTCGCCCTTGAGCCAGTACTCCTGACGGCTGCGCGACCAGAACGTGACGCGCCCTCCGGTCAGTGTTCGCCGCAGGGCCTCCGCGTTCATGTAACCAAGCATGAGTACCTCCCTCGAACCCTCCTGCTGGATGATCGCGGGAAGCAACCCGTTGTCGTCGAACTTCACCCGATCGATCACGTCGTCCGCGTAATTCATCTCGTCACCACTCCCGCTTCAGTCAGTGCAGTCTTCACATCGCCCACCGTCAATTCACCGTTATGGAACACGGAAGCGGCAAGTACCGCATCCGCTCCCGCTTCAATCGCCGGAGCGAAATGCTCGACGGCGCCCGCGCCACCACTGGCAATGATCGGCACCGTACTGAGTCTGCGCATCGCGGTGACAAGTTCGAGGTCGAAGCCCTGTTTGGTGCCGTCTGCGTCGATCGAGTTGACGAGCAGCTCACCCGCACCCCGTTCTATGGCTTCGCGTGCCCACTCGAGGGCATCAAGCGTCGTCTCGGTGCGGCCGCCGTGCGTGGTCACCACAAAACCGGATGGCGCAACCCCGCTGCGCTTGACATCGAGGCTCAGCACGAGCGCCTGCGCCCCGAACCGGTCCGCGATTTCACTGAGGAGTTGTGGGCGCGCGATCGCCGCGCTGTTGACGCCGACCTTGTCTGCACCGCTCGACTGCAGCCGCGCCACGTCATCCGCACTGCGCACGCCGCCGCCGACCGTGAGCGGGATAAACACCTGCTCCGCAGTGGCCCTGACCACGTCATGCATCGTGTCGCGGTTGTCGACCGTTGCCTTCACGTCGAGAAAGGTGATCTCGTCAGCGCCCTGCTCGTAGTACTTGCGGGCAAGCTCGACGGGATCTCCCGCATCGCGCAGGTTGAGGAAGTTGACCCCTTTCACCACCCGACCGGCAGCCACGTCGAGGCACGGAATGACCCGAACGGCGAGACTCATGGTCAGATCCTGGCGGCGTGAATCGAGCTGACGAGAATTGCCCTGGCCCCGATCGCGTACAGCTCATCCATCACCTGGTTGGTGTCTGCGCGGGGAACCATCGCACGTACGGCAACCCACTCGCGATCGTGCAACGGTGACACCGTCGGCGACTCCAACCCGGGCGTGACCTTCGTGGCGGCGTCGAGGAACTTCACGGGAACGTCGTAGTCGACGAGCACGAACTGACGGGCGACAAGCACCCCCTGAAGACGACGCTGGAGCGTCGTCACACCGTCAGCCTGCGGTTGCGCGCTGATGAGCACTGCCGCTGATTCGAGAATCACCGGCCCGAAGATCTCAAGGCCCTGGGCGCGGAGGGTGGAGCCGGTGGAGACAACGTCAGCGACGGCATCCGCCACTCCCAGCTTGACCGCGGACTCGACAGCGCCATCGAGTCCGACAAGCTCGGCGGTCACGCCGTTGCTCGCCAGGAAGCTCTTGACGAGTCCGGGATAGCTTGTCGCCACCCGGACGCCCTCGAGGTCGGCAAGCTCGGTGAAACGACCGTTGGGCCCCGCGAACCGGAAAGTCGACTCGCCGAAGTTGAGACTCTCGATCTCGACTGCCGGAGAACCGGAATCGAGCAGCAGGTCGCGCCCGGTGATCCCGACGTCGAGCGCACCGGAACCGACGTAGGTGGCGATGTCGCGCGGACGCAAATAGTAGAACTCGACGCCGTTGCGAGGGTCGGGAACGTGGAGGGCGCGAAGGTCACGCCGCCCGGCGTACCCCGCCTCGAACAGCATTTCGGTAGCGGTCTCACTCAGTGAGCCCTTGTTGGGCACCGCGATTTTCAGCATGGCTTACCTGTCAGGTCGAAGGATTGGGCGGCGGGTTCCGTTCACAGATGTCGCCAGACATCCGCGGGAGCCAGTCCCTTCGCGACCATGAGCACCTGCAGGTGGTAGATGAGCTGCGAAATCTCCTCGGCGGTGGCGTCATCCGACTGGTATTCGGCCGCCATCCACACTTCGGCGGCTTCCTCGATGATCTTCTTGCCTATCGAGTGCACCCCTGCGTCGAGCAGTGCAACCGTGCCGGAGTCCGTCGGACGCGACACAGCCTTCTCGCTCAGTTCAGCGAACAGCTCGTCGAAGGTTTTCACGGCTCAAGCGTACCCGCCCCCGCTAGCCCGCATCCGCCGCCCAGCTTTCGGAAATTCAGGAAGTCGCGCCACGCTGACCGGGCGGAACGGCCGATTTGCGGGTCATCGTGTGCGCTGACGTCCTGAATTTCCGAAAGGGACGCCGGCGGCTACCCTCCCACCATCACTACCGTCTTGCCTTTCGCGTGACCGGATTCCAGGTACCTCATCGCCTGGGCGGTCTCCTCGAACGGGAAGACCCGATCGATGAGCGGGGTGACGTCTCCGTTCTCGATGAGCTCACCGAGAAACCGCAGATCCTCCGCACTCGCGGCAAGCGACAGGCTCACCATCCGCTGGTGCACGAACGGCGACAGCATCGCCGTTCGCAGCTGTTGGCCTGCCTGGCCGAGGAAGCGGCCACCCCCACCGCCCACCGTCACGAACGTGCCCTTCGGGGTCAGCACCCGCCTGCATTCCAACAGCGGTCGGTTGCCCACTGTGTCGAGGATCAGGTCGTAGCGATTGCTCCCCGTTGTGAAGTCGTGTGCGGAGTAGTCGATCACATGGTCGGCGCCCATGGACTGCACCAGTGCGGCGTTCCTCGTGCTGTAGACCCCGGTTACCTCCGCGCCGAACCACTTGGCGAGTTGCACGGCAAACGAACCGATGCCGCCCGATGCGCCGTTGACGAGAACTCTGTGCCCCGACTCGATCCGCCCCAGGTCGCGCAAAGCCTGCAGGGCCGCGAGGCCTGCGACCGGAACGGCCGCGGCCTGCTCCCAGGTCAGGTTCCGCGGCTTGGGCGCGAGCCGGTCAGCTGCGACTATCGCGTACTCTGCCAGCCCTCCGCCCAGAACGAGGGCGAAAGCCTCATCGCCGGCGCGAAACTGCGTGACCGCAGGCCCAACGCGCTGCACGATACCGGCGAGGTCGGCGCCGGGCACGGTTACTCTCCTCGGCCTGCGCAGGCCCTTGGCGAGTCGCACCAGGAACGGGTCCCCGCGCATCAGGTGTCGGTCGTAGGGGTTGAGCGCCGACGCCATCACCCTCACGAGCACCTCGCTGGGCGCAAGCGTCGGTACATCGAGCTCACGCACCTCGAGGACCTCTGGTGGGCCGTAGTTCTCATAGACCATGGCCTTCATGTGGTGCTTTCTCCCATCGCGATGACGACATTGCCGCGTTTGCGACCGGTGGCGACGAGGCGGAACGCATCGGCGATGCCTTCCAGCGGATAGGCCTTATGGATGACCGGCCGCACCGCACCCGCCTCGGCGAGCCGCGCGACCTCCTCGAGATCGATTGCGATCGCCTCGGGCTTACTCAGTCCGGTGAATGCAATCCCGGCACGCTTGTGCCCGAAACGGGATGTCCAGGCCATTTGGATGAGGATGGCGAGCGTCGGCACAGTCGTCAGGTAAATGCCGCCTCGCTTGAGCAGTCGACGACAGCGCAGGAACGAACTCTTGCCCACAGCATCGAACACAACGTCGAACTCGCCCGCGGACCGGGTGAAATCGCTCGCCGTGTAGTCGATCGCGACGTCGGCGCCCTGCTCCATGACGAGCTCAAGGTTCGCCGTGCTGCACACCGCCGTCACATGGGCACCGAAGTGTTTCGCGAGCTGGACTGCAGCGATGCCAACGCTGCCGGATGCGCCGTTGATGAGGATCGTCTGGCCGGCGCGAAGTCCCGCAGCGTCCCGCAGGAACGGCAACGACGTCAGATGGCCGCCGACGATGGCGACGGCGCCGGCGTCGCTGATGTTGCCTGGCGTGCTGCTGATCACCCCGTCCTCGGGCAGGCTCACATACTCGGCGTGGCCGGCGAAAGAGACGCCGGTTGTTCCGAAGACGCGGTCACCTGCTGCGAATCGCGTGACGCCATCGCCAACCGCAACGACCTCGCCGGCGAAGTCGCCTCCGAGGATGGTCCACTTCGGCCGGGTCAGGCCGAAGTACAGCCGTGCGGCGAAAGGCGAACCGGATAGTGCAGCATTGTCGGCGGCAGTGACCGACGCGGCGTGGTTTCGCACGAGAACCCCGCCCGGTCCCGCAGTGGGCAACGGCACTGTCTCAATATTCAGCACATCCGGCGACCCGTACCTGGTGAAAACAGCTGCCTTCATTGTGTTGGAGCTCATCAGACGTCTGTCGCAGCCTGAGCGACCGGTGCGGGTGAACTCGCCTGCGCCCGCGGTTTTTTCGCGCCGATGATGAGCAGGTAGAGCACGGTGAGCAGTTCCGCGAAGGTGGGGATGCCGACGATGGTGTAGACGATTTCGGGAAGGTCGGGCGCGAGGTACGGCAGAACGGTCTTGACGAGATAGCTCACGCCTGCGGCCATGAGAAGGTAGCCGAGCAGTCGGGGGAAATAGCCCGACTTCACCGCGAGCCAGCCCAGCGGCAGCAACCAGAGGCCGAAGAAAACGCCGGCAACCGCGTAGCCATGCGCGTGCAGGTCGAGCGCGAGCAGCACAAGGGCGTCTGCGCCGTCCTTACCCAACGCCGACTCGTATGACGCGTCGGTCGCGATAAGCAACGCGGCCATGTGAAACACGAGGTTGGACAGCATCATTCCGGCGCCGACGCACACGAAGATCACGAGCGCGCCCGCGGCACGCCGGTCGATGTTCTGGAACAGCCGGTAGAGCGCCAGGCCGAGGAACACGAATGCGGTGGCCGCTACGATGTCGGCGGCGAAACCGAGGCGGAACAGATCAGGGTTCGCGGCGATGTTCGCGGCGGTCGCCGAGGCATCTCCGTCGCTGTGCACCTCAGCGCGTGCGAACAGGTGGGCAAATCACTCCTGCCACAACGAGGGCGAGATAGAAGAGCCCGGCGATGCGGCCAAGGGCCCGTGGTGTCGATGCGAACGTGGTCATGTCTTTCTCCTTGTTTGTTGGTGGAACTGTTGTTGAGGTTCTAGTTGTGGGGCTCTGAGGGCCCTTGGTCGAGCCGGAACGGCGGGTACTTGTCGGTCATCAGGGCGACATACGCCATCACGCGGTATGACCACCTGTTGATTCCGAGAGCAAGATCGAAGATGCCCGCGCGATAGACGCCCGTGAACAGGAGGATCACGAGGGCAATGAGCACCAGGATCCCGAGGAGTGAAAGTCCCGCACCAGGCGTGACCCCAGTGCTCCCCTGTCAGGGCGGCCAGGATGATCAAGTGCGGCAGCGCCAGAAGCCACCATTTCACGAGCACGAGCCCGTTCGACAGTCGCTCCGGGTACGCGATCTCCAGCGTCGCCGGGTAGTCGGTCGGCGCGAGGGTGAACGGCGGGTAGTGGTCGGTGCCCGCAGCCGAATAACCGTAGAAGCCAACTCGCCAACCCCAGCGGAACACGCCCAACCGAGAAACGGAACAGTGCAGCGGGATAGCGACCCGTGAACAGGATCACGAACCCCGCGGCCACCGTCACCACGAGCAGCGCGACGACGAGGGGGATCAGCACGAGCACGTGCGGGATTGCGAGCAGCCACTTGATGATCCAGAGTCCGCGGGAGAGGGCGGGGTCAAGCCTGCCCTCGAGACGAACGGGAGACGAATGGATGCTGTCGCTGGCAATCGCGTCGGCCGGAAGTCCCCTGCCGAGCACGTGGGCGCCGAAGAGGATCGCCGCCACTCCCGCGATGATGGCGACAACGGCGGGAATCGGCTCCCACGACGCGACCAGGGCGGCGATGCCGCCAGCGAGTGCAAGCACCCCGATGATCACCCCGGCGAGGGCCAACGGGTTCATTTTGTGCAGTGTCGGGTTCATATCTCTTCCTTGTTTTTGGGTGTGGCAATGACAGGCCAGGCGGCGGATGCCGCGTGCGCCGGGTTTGGTGGTGTGGGTTCTAGGTGTCGTTCGCGGGGTATTGGAAGACTTCATCGAGCGGCACGTTGAACACGCGCGCGATCTGGAAAGCCATCTCCAGGGTGGGCGAGTACTTGCCCTGCTCGATCGCGATGATCGTCTGGCGGGTGACCTCCACCCGGTTGGCGAGTTCAGACTGGGTCATCTCGCCGTTCGCGAATCGCAGGGCTCGTATGGAGTTGGTGACCTTCGTCGGTTTGCCCATTCAGAACCCCCGGCGGTAGGTGCGGAGTTTGATCGCGGAACCGACGACGGTCGCGAGCACGAACGCCGTGTAGATCGCGGTCGCGATCCAGAAGTGGTCGAGTTCCAGGAGGGTCAGCGCCAGTGGCACGATCATCCCGAATACCAAGAACGACTCCTCCGACGAACTCTCCGAACCGGTTGATGTCGCGATCCCTCGCGTCGAACATCGGGTTTGCGGGCGCGGGAAGGTTTGCCTGCCGCCTCGCGCTTCTCCGGAGAGACGCCCTTGGATTCGGCAATCTTGGCCGCGACCTCGGCCCTCACCGCAGCGCCGACCTCCGACGCAATCTCGCCAGCAATGTCGAAGAGGATGCGCCCGACGATTGACAGCGCGATCGCCACGCCAATCGACCACAGGAGGGGTGTTGCGAAGTCGATGTCCGCCGGAGCGGTGGTTGCCAACTGCGAGAGCACGGTAATGAGGTAGGCGGCGTATGCGCCGACGGCAACCAGGAGGTAGAACCAGTTGCCCCGCTCCTCGGGCGTCATGCGCTCCCGTGGTTCGGCGGCTGGCGACTTGCCTGTGTTCTCTTCGTGCGGCATCCGTGGCTCCAATGTAAAAAATGATTGACATGCCAAATGTAAGGCAACGCAGACACCATGTCAAGTTTGTTATACATCATGTTCGAAAAAAGAGACCTCACCCGCGGGTTGGCGCTGGTGAGGTCGCTTCGACGAACTCAGTACGGGTCTCGACTAGCTCGACCACCGGGTCTCGACGAGCTCGACCGCCGGGCGGCTACTTGACTCCGAGGAGGTCGATCACGAAGGTGAGGGTGCGGCCCGAGAGGCGGTGTCCGCCACCCGCAGGGCCGTAGGCGAGATGCGGCGGGCAGATCAGCTGGCGCCGACCGCCGACCTTCATGCCGGGGATGCCGTCCTGCCAGCCCTTGATGAGACCGGACAGGGGGAAACTGATCGACTGGCCGCGGCTCCAGCTGGAGTCGAACTCCTCGCCGGACTCGAAATCGACACCCAGGTAGTGCACGTCGACGGTCGCGCCCGGGGCGGCTTCCGGGCCCGTGCCCTCCTCGACGTCGATGATGACGAGTTCGGTCGGCTCAGGGCCCTCGTAGAACTCAACTTCTGGCTTGGTCTTCGCTGAATCACTCATGCACCCAGTCAACCAGACCACGATCCAACGCCGGGGCCAAATGAAGGCAAATCGTTCAGGAAGGCGGCCGGATCGCAGTGGACCAGAAGATATCGGACGAATTGCCTTCATTTGGTACAGCCGGAGGGGCAGACCCGGTGGGCTTAGCGTCAGTGGGTGTGGGCCTGGGCTGCGGCGCGGAGGGTCGCGATGGCGAGCGCCGGGTCGGCCGCGTTGAACACGCTGGACCCTGCGACGAAGGTGTCTGCGCCAGCCTCGGCGGCGATCACGATGGTCTGCTCCGTGACTCCCCCGTCAACCTGCAGCCAGACGTCAGCACCGGATGCCGCGACAGCCGACCGCAGGAGGCGCAGCTTGGGCATCGTCGACTCCATGAACGACTGCCCGCCGAAACCAGGCTCGACGGTCATGACGAGCACCTGGTCGAACTCGGGAAGCAGCTCGAGGTACGGCTCGACGGCCGTTCCCGGTTTGAGCGCGATGCCGGCCCGCGCACCGATCTCACGGAGCCTGCGGGCGAGGGCCACAGCATCCGCCGCCGCCTCCGCGTGGAAGGTCACCGAGAAGGCGCCCACCTCCGCGTAGCCGGGAGCCCAGCGATCCGGATCGTCGATCATGAGGTGCACGTCGAGTGGCTTCGGAGTGACCTGCTGCAGCCGCTCAACCATCGGCAGGCCGAAGGTGAGGTTCGGCACGAAGTGGTTGTCCATGACGTCCACGTGGATGAGGTCGGCATCGGCAATGCGCTGAAGTTCCGACTCGAAATTGGCGAAATCGGCGCTCAGGATGCTCGGATTGATTCGAACAGGCATGCTCAGACCCTACCGAGAAGCTGGATGAACATGGCATCGGTGCCGTGCCTGTGTGGCCAGAGTTGTGCGTGCTCGGCATCCGGGAGGTCGAGCGGTTCCAGTGTGATGCGCCGGAGCGCCTCCTGGGTATCGAGCCTCTCGATGGCACCGCCAGCGCGACGAAGAGCGGTCTGAACGATGACCTTCGTCTCGCCCAGGTGCGGCGAGCAGGTTGCGTAGACGAGCATGCCCCCTGGTTTGAGCGCTGCGATGGCGGACTCGAGCAGCCGGATCTGCAGGTCGGCGAGGTCGGCGACATCCCGCGGTTGCTTGCGCCAGCGTGCTTCGGGCCTGCGGCGGAGCGCGCCCAGCCCTGTGCACGGCGCGTCGAGGAGGATGCGGTCGAAATGCTGCGGATGCGAGCTTCCGATTGTCGTGCCGTCAAGCTCCCACACCTCTGGCGGGCTGGGAAACACCGCCAGCGCCTTTCGCACGAGTTCTGCCCGAACCGGCACGAGTTCGTTCGCGACAAGGGTCGCCCCCGACGCGCGAGCCTCCGCCGCGAGCAGGGCCGCCTTACCTCCCGGACCGGCGCAGAGGTCGAGCCAACGCTCCCCCGGTTGCACAGGACGCGCGCGGCTCAGCGTGAGCGCTGCGAGCTGCGAGCCCTCATCCTGCACCCGACCAGTGCCGCGACGAACCGCTTCCAGCTTCAGCGGGTCGCCGCCGTCGAGAATCGCACCGACGGGTGAGAACGGGCTCGCGTGCGCTGCCAGCTCGGCCACGGTCGCATGGCCGGGCAGTGCCACGAGGCTCACCCGGGGCGCGACGTTGTCTGCCGCGAGCAACTGCTCGAGCTCCGCGACCCTGTCCTCCGCAGTGAGCGCCTGCCGAAAAGATCGCACAATCCACGGGGGGTGGGAGTGCTCAACAGACAGCCGCTCGTCATCAGTCGCGGCGGCATCCAGCGCCCGGCTGCGCCACTCATCCGGCTCGGTGCGAGTGATGGTGCGAAGAACCCCGTTGACGAACCCCGTCGCCGAGTTCGAGCCGACCGTCTTCGCGAGCGACACCGCCTCATCCACGGCAGCGTGCTGGGCGACCCGCATCGACAGCAGCTGGTGGCAGGCGAGCCTCAGCACATCGAGGATCGCCGGGTCGATCTTCGCGGCGGGGCGCCCCGCCGCGAGCTCGATGATGCGGTCGTAGTACCCCTGCCGCCGCAGTGTGCCGTAGGTTAGCTCGGTCGCGAGAGCGGCATCCGCCTCCGACAGTTTGGCGCGCTCCAGGCGCACCGGCAGCAGGAGGTTGGCGTAGGCGTCGGATTCGCGCACTGCCATTATGACGTCGAGCGCGATGCGGCGCGCCGGCTGCACCCGTGCCGCACTCATTGCAGCACCGACCCGGCATCGGATGGGCGGCCGCGCCACCAGTCGCCGGCCGCCATGACTTTGCGTCCCGACGGATGCACGGTGATGAGCTGGAGGGGGTCGGTTCCTGTGCCCACGAGTACGGCCTTGCCCTCGAGGACGAGCTGTCCTGGCGGGAGTCTGGGTTGGTCCCTCGCTATCACGGCGTCGAGCACCTTGAGCCGCGAATCCGCGATCGATGTGAAAGCTCCCGGCTCCGGCGTGACGCCGCGGATGCGTGCGCTCACCTCGGCGGCGTCCCGCGACCAGTCGATGCGGCCATCGTCAAGTGTGAGCTTGGGCGCGAGTGAGATCTCGCCGACCTGCGGTTGAGCGATTGTCGACCCGGCCGCGAGGTCGTCGACAACACTGCGCAGCAGCGCCGCTCCGGATGCCGCGAGCGCGTCGAGCAGGCTGCCAGCCGTCTGCACGGCGCCGATCGACTCGGTGATCCGCCCGTAAACGTCACCGGCGTCGAGTTCCTCCACGAGTTGGAAGACGGTTGCTCCGGTCTGCTGGTCTCCGGCCATGATCGCGTGTTGCACGGGAGCCGCGCCCCGCCATCGGGGCAGGAGCGAGAAGTGGAGGTTGATCCAGCCGAGACGCGGGGCAGACAGCAGAGGTTCCCGCACCAGACCTCCGTACGCGACGATCACGCCGAGGTCGGGGGCAAGCCGCGACACCGCCTCCGTGGCCGCTCCTGCGAGGCGGTTGGCCTTGATCGTCTCAATTCCGAGGTCGGATGCTTCCTGTGCAACCGCAGTGGGGGTGATCGTGCCCTTCCGGCCCTGCGGGGAATCGCTCCGGGTGATCACGGCCGCGACCTCATGCTGAGATTCGGCAAGGGCTCGAAGACTGGGCACGGCTGCGGCGGGGCTGCCGGCGAACACCAGCTTCAGGGAGGTCATCGTCTCATTCTCCCGCAGCGAGAGGTCCGCGTTCACCGTCGCTCAAGAATCGAGAAACGGCTCGACATCGTCGAACCGCACCTTGAGGTTCAGCGGCAACGGCGGCCTGGCGCCGTTCTTGACCGGTGGCCGACGCCGACTGCTCGCCTGCCGCACCACCTCAGCGCGCAGTGCGGAGGCGACTGCCGCGCCCGCCCCGTAATCAAAACGCACGATAGTGCGTACCCCGCCGGACTCGAGGTCGATGGGTCCCAGTACGTCCTCCGCGGGAATGTCGAGGGTGCCAACCGCGCGGGTCACCGCATCGAGCGTGCCCGTCAGGGTCGCAACCCGAACCGCGGGAGGAAAGCGCAGGCTGCGGCGGTCCGCCAACTCAGACTGGGCGTAGGCGGGCTGTCGCCAGGTCGAGAGAGCGGATGCGAGGGCCCCGCCGACTCCGACAAGGTAGGTCGGGGCACCCTGCGCGGCGAGGGCAACAGCGTTCGACCACCAGCGCAGGCAGTCCTCCCCCACCCTCAGGCTCTCTCGAGCGGCCATCCGCTCCCCATCCAGCAGGAGGATTGCCCGGTACCCGCCTGCGGCAATCGGCTCGGCCCCTCGTGTGGCAACCACGAGCGCAGGACCGGAGCCGATACGCGTCACGGGTCGCTCACCGTCGGCCACGATGACCTTCACCCCGGGGAACGCCCGACCCAGCTCTTCCGCGGTGCGGCCGGCTCCCGCGCCGACGAAGCGCATGCGGGTTCCGGCACAGTTGTCACACGCCCAATCGACCGCGAGAGCACCGCACCATGAGCAGGCAGGAGTCGAGCGCGCCGCCTTCTGGCTGAGCGGCCCCTGGCACCGCCCGCACCGGGCGGACTGGCGGCATTCCCCACAGGCAAGACGCGGTGCATAACCGGGTCGGGCCACCTGGACGAGCACGGGTCCCTCTTCGAGCGCCGCTCTGGCCCCCCGCCACGCGCTTGACGGGATCCGCGCCTGCGCCGCAAGGGGATCGGTCGCCGCCTGATGTGCCGTAGGAACTATTTTCGGCAGGATGGCGGGGGCCGGGGAGATCTCGGCGAGCCAGCCGAGTTCGACCAGTCGCTGCACCTCGGTGCTGCGGGAGTGGCCGAGGAAGATCAGGGCACACCCCTGCTGCTCCTGGCGGAGCAGGGCCGCGTCGCGCACGTGCACGTATGGGCTCAGCGGTTCGCTGTGCAGCGCATCACCGTCGTCCCACACGGCAATAAGACCGAGCCGTTCCGCGGGTGCGTACACCACGGAACGGTTGCCGATGATGACGAGCGGTACCCCATCGAGGCAGCGCAGGAATGCCCGGTAGCGATCGGGATTGGATTGACGGGCATCCAATCGGGCAATGCGCTCGGGCGGCAGCAGCGCGGCAAGGGCGGTGGCAAGTTGGTCCTGGTCGCGATAGTCGGGTACCGCGAGAATTGCCGACTTCCCCTCGGCGAGGCAGCGCACCGCTGCCGTAGCCAAGGTCACTGCCCAGGTGCCGACCCAGTCGCCGTCGCTCACCTGGGTGACCCGGGGCACCGCATCCACCGCGAGACGCCCGCCGTCACGGATGGCGGTCTCGATGACACCCGCGGGATACCACTCGACGGCCGGGGCGCTCACGGGGGCTGGCTGCTCGGTGGCGGGCGCGGCGAGGTGGGTCTTCTCCACCCGCACCTGGCGACCGGGCACCGCCAGCCGCACGATGTCGCTCGCCGAACCTCCCGCACGATCCGCGGCGCGGCGCGCGAGCGTGATCACCTCGGGCGAGAGCACCGCGATCGGCGAAACGACTGATTCAAGATCACTCAGCACGCCCGAGTAGTCGCCGCGCTCCCCCACCTCAACGATGAATCCGTCGGCGACGCGTCCCGCCGAGCGAAGGGGAACACGAACGCGCACACCCGGCCGTGCGACCTCGCGAAGCGAGTCCGGCACGCGATAGTCGAAAAGACGGTCGAGTTGCGGCAGCGGAGAGTCAACGAGCACCCGGGCGATGGATGCGGCAGGCACGACTACAGCCTGGCGGCCGTGCGAAGTTCGTCGACCCGATCGAGCCGCTCCCAGGTGAAGTTCGGAAGCTCTCGGCCGAAATGCCCGTAGGTGGATGTCGCGGCGTAGATCGGTCGCAGCAGGTCGAGTTCGCGGATGATGGATGCCGGTCGGAGATCGAAGACCTCGCGAATGGCCGTGATGATGGTGTCGTCATCGACGTGCCCGGTACCGAAGCTCTCAACGTAGAGCCCGACGGGAGCCGAACTGCCGATGGCGTAGGCAACCTGCACCTCGAGTCGGTCGGCGAGCCCTGCGGCGACAGCGTTCTTGGCCACCCATCGCATCGCGTATGCGGCGGAACGATCCACTTTCGACGGGTCCTTCCCGCTGAACGCGCCGCCACCGTGGCGTGCTGCGCCGCCATAGGTGTCGACAATGATCTTGCGCCCGGTGAGCCCGGCATCCCCCTGTGGGCCGCCGATGTGGAAGACGCCCGTGGGATTGATGAGGAAGCGCGTGGCGGATGAATCGAGGTCGACCTGCGCGAGTACCGGACGGATCACGTGCACAATGATCTGCTCGCGGAGATCGGCGGTGCTGATTGACGGCGAGTGCTGCGTGGAGACGACCACGGTCTCGATCGTGCGCGGGGTGGAACCCTCGTACCCGATCGTCACCTGGGTCTTGCCGTCCGGCCGCAGGTAGTCGACGATTCCCGCCTTGCGCACCTCGGCGAGCTTCTCGGCGAGCCGGTGAGCGATCCAGATCGGCACGGGCATGTAGACAGGGGTTTCCTTCGTGGCAAACCCGAACATGATGCCCTGGTCACCGGCACCCTGCAGATCGTCCGCGTCGATGCTCGACCCCTCGCGGATTTCGAGCGCACGATCGACACCCGTCGCGATGTCGGGCGACTGCTCGCCGATCGAGATGGAAACTCCGCACGACCGACCATCGAACCAGACGTCCGATGAGTTGTAACCGATCGCGGTGATCCGATTGCGCACGATCGACGGGATGTCGACGTAGCCGACGGTCGATACCTCACCGGCGACATGCACGAGACCCGTCGTCACGAGGGTTTCGACGGCCACGCGCGCGTTGCGGTCCTCCTCGAGCAGGGCATCCAGGATGCTGTCGCTGATCTGGTCGCAGATCTTGTCTGGGTGCCCCTCCGTGACGGACTCGGAGGTGAACAGACGCAGGCTTGCAGTCACGGTGTGTCACGTCTCATTCGTCGGCTCGCACCATGCGGTTCGAGGGGTTCTGTCAATCGTGCCGGCGTCAGACCAGCAGGTCGAGGATACGATCGGCCACCGTCAGCTTGCTGCCGGAAGCCTCGCCCACTATATCGCCGGCCTTGTTCACGATCACGACGGTGTTGCCCTCGGTGGCGAAGCCCTCGGTCCAGCCAACGGTGTTGAGGACGAGAAAGTCGCTGTCCTTCCGCTCGATCTTCGCGCGCCCGAGTTCGAGCAGCTTCTTGGCGTCGGACTCGGTCTCGGCGGCGAAGCCGATGAACACCTGGCCGTCACGACGCTCTGCCGTGAGCGACTTCAGGATGTCCGGATTCCTGACGAGCCGCAGGTCGAGAGTGTCGCCCTGCGTCTCCTTCCGGATCTTGCCGGCCGTCACGCTCTCCGGCCGGTAGTCGGCCACTGCTGCGGCCATGATGACGACGTCAGCGGATGTCGCGGCCTCCCGGGCGGCCGCCTCGAGTTCGAGCGCCGTACCGACGTGCGCCACCGTCACTCCGGGCGGCGTCGCGACCTCAAGGTGAGCGGCGATGAGGGTGACCTCTGCGCCACGGGCAGCTGCTGCGATCGCGAGCGCGACCCCCTGGCGTCCGCTCGAGCGGTTTCCGACGAACCGCACGGGGTCGAGCGGCTCTCGCGTGCCGCCCGCGGTGATAAGTATGGAGCGCCCCGCAAGATCGCCCTTCTTCGCCATCACGGCGACCGCGGCATCCACTATCTCGTCGGGTTCAGCCATGCGGCCGGGACCGGAATCGGTGCCCGTGAGCTGGCCGGAGGCCGGGCCGACGAAGTGCACGCCGCGTTGCCTCAGCAGGGAGACGTTCGCGACCGTTGCAGGGTGCTGCCACATCTCGGTGTGCATCGCCGGAGCAAGAAGCACGGGGGCAGTGGAGGCAAGGATCGTGTTACCGAGCAGATCGTCGGCGAGGCCCGCCGCGAGTTTCGCGATCGAATTGGCGGTCGCTGGGGCGACGACGATGAGGTCGGCGGCCTGCCCGATCGCGACATGGCGCACCTCGGCCACCCCCTCGTAGAGGTCGGTGTGCACGGGATTGCGGCTGATCGCCTCGAGCGTCGGCCTGCCGACGAACCGCAGCGCGGCATCCGTGGCGACAACCTGCACCGAGTGTCCGGCGAGCACGAGTGCCCGCACGACACCGACCGCCTTGTACGCGGCGATCCCGCCGGTGATGCCGACGACGATGTTCAATGGGTGCCCTTCGGCAGGCTCAGGGACCGGGTGTATTACTCTCCGGCGAGCGACTTGATGACGAGTCGGTCGTCGTTGATCTCCCGAAGCGCGACCGACAGCGGCTTGTCGTCGATCGTCGAGTCGACAAGCGGGCCAACGTTGTCGAACAGGCTGCCCTCGTGCAGGTCGGCGTAGTAGTCGTTGATCTGGCGTGCGCGCTTCGAGGCGAAGATCACGAGGGCGTACTTCGAGTCCACCTTCGTGAGCAGTTCGTCGATGGGTGGGTCAATGATGCCGGTCTGCCTGTCAGCCACTGGGGACTCCTTAGTTTGTGGAAAAGTCTGGGCGCAACTCAGCCCCGTTGGGCAGGCACCATCGTCAATTCTACGACTTCTCGCGCCGCCTCGGCGACGTCGGTGTTGACGACCTTGAAATCGAACTCGTCCTGGGCCGCGAGTTCGACCTTCGCCGTGTCGAGTCGCCGCGCCTGTTCGGCGGAATCCTCGGTGCCGCGCACGAGCAGTCTCCGCACGAGTTCGTCCCAGCTGGGCGGGAGCAGGAACACGAGTACGGCCTCCGGCATGGCCTCCCGCACGAGCCGTGCGCCCTGCAGGTCGATCTCGAGCAGTACGCGCGCGCCGGATGCCAGTGCCGCGTCGATCGGCGGCCGGGGCGTCCCGTAACGATAGGAGTTGTGTACAACAGCCCACTCGAGCAGTTCGCGCTGCGCGATCATACGGTCGAACTCCTCGTCGGAGACGAAGTAGTAGTGAACGCCGTCGATCTCACCCTGGCGCGGCGGCCGGGTCGTCGCCGAAACGCTCAGACGGATGTCGGGATAGTTCTCCCGGATGTACGCGGACACGGTGCCCTTGCCGACGGCGGTCGGCCCCGCAAGCACGACAAGCCGGTGTTCGCGCACCCCGCCCTCACGCTTGAGCAGGTATTCCCACAGGCTCGTCCGCTGCTTGCTGCCCAACCCGGCGACCCGCTTCGATTGGGCGATTCCGAGTTCGGTCATGACCTTTGCGACACGGGTCGGTCCGAGCGTCGGCACGCTCGTCAGCAACTCGCGCACGCGCAACCGCGCTTCCGCCGATTCCGGATCGGCCCAGCCGGTATCGAGCACGTCGCGCGCTGACCGCTGCCGGGTGGCCACAGCGCGCTTGACGGCGGCGCGTGCCCTGCGGGCGGCGATCGCCGCGCGGGATGCCGCGGCGCGATCAACCTCAGGCGGATCCGGTCGCGGGGTCACGAGGCGTACACCCGGGCGAGCCCGTCGCGCTGGGAGGCGACGGAATCGGCTACCCCACCAGGCCCCGCACTGAGAATGGATCGCGACGCGGCCACGATGACGTTGCCGGTCGCGGCACCGAAAAGCTGCGGAAGAGAGTGGATGTCGGCGCCCTGGTGCCCGAAGCCCGGCGCAAGAATCGGCGTGGATGCCAGCTCCTGCCGTTCGATGCCGTAATCCTCGAGCGCGATCGTCGCGCCGATGACGACCCCGAAGGATCCCAGCGAGCCCGTATTCCACGCCTTCACGCCGGATACGATACCGGCTGCCACCGATCTTCCGGCGGTTTCTCCGCGATCGAGCACGGCAGTCTGCAGCTCGGCAGATTCCGGGTTGGAGGTCGCCGCGAGCACGAAGATTCCCTTGCCGCCGGACTGTGCGAGGTGAAAAGACGATTCGAGGGATCCGACCCCCTGGAACGCGCTCATCGTGACGGCGTCCGCCTCCAACGGGCTGCCGGGGGTCAGCCACGCCTGCGCGTAGGCTTCGACACTCGTGCCGACATCGCCGCGTTTGGCGTCAGCGATCACGAGGAGTCCGGATTCCCGCGCGGTTGCGATCACAATCTCGAGGGCGGCGAAGCCCCGCGACCCGAAACGCTCGAAGAACGCGACCTGCGGTTTGACGATTCCCGCCCGTCCGACCGTGGCGTCAACCACACGCAGACCCAGTTGCTGTGCACCATCGGCGCTGTCGGGCAGGCCCCACTGCTCGAGGAGGTACGGATGCGGGTCGATTCCGACGCACAGGTGGCCGGAGGTCTCGAATGTCGCGGTGAGTCGTTCGCCGAAGGTCTCGACACGCTCGCTGCGCTCGCTGCTCGACCACCGGTTGCTCATCGGGCGAGCCTTGCTGCACGATCGAGGGCGTAGTCCTGCAGACTGCGCACCTCGAAGCCATCCTTCATAGTCTCGAACGACGCGACGGCTGCCGCGAGCTGGGCGATCGTCGTGAAGAGCGGTTTGTCTGCGGCAACGGTCGCGGTACGGATCTCGTAGCCGTCCGCGCGAGCGCTGCGACCGCTCGGAGTATTGATCACAACATCCACTTCTCCATTGTTGATGAGATCGACGATCGAGGGGTGGCCCTCCTGGGAGGTGTGCCCGAGCTCGTACTTGCGCACCACTCTCGCGGAGATTCCGTTGCGAGCGAGAATCTCAGCGGTGCCCTCGGTGGCGAGGATGGCGAAACCGAGTTGCTGCAGGCGGAGCACGGGCAGGATGACCGCGCGCTTGTCGCGATCGGCGACCGAGACGAACACCGCACCGGATGACGGCAGACCGCCGTAGGCCGCTTCCTGGCTCTTCACGAATGCCCTCGGAAAGTTGGAGTCGATTCCCATGACCTCACCGGTCGAGCGCATCTCGGGGCCGAGCACAGCGTCGACGACGCGGCCCTCCTTGGTGCGGAAGCGGCGGAATGGCAGCACCGCTTCCTTCACCGCCACGGGAGAGTCGGCGGGAACCCGCGAGCCGTCGATCGCCGGAAGCAACCCACCGTCGACGAGTTCGCGGATGCTCCGGCCAACCATGATGAGCGATGCCGCCTTCGCGAGCGGTATGCCGAGCGCCTTCGAGACGAATGGCACCGTTCGTGAGGCACGCGGGTTCGCCTCGAGCACGTAGAGCACGCCCTGGCCGATTGCGAACTGCACGTTGATGAGCCCGCGGACGCCGATGCCCTTCGCGATGGCTTCGGTGGCGTCACGCACTCGGTCGATGATGTTCCTGCCGAGTGTGACCGGCGGCAGCGTGCACGCGGAGTCACCGGAGTGGATGCCCGCCTCCTCGATGTGCTCCATGATGCCGCCGACATACAGCTCGGTTCCGTCATAGAGCGCGTCGACATCGATCTCGATCGCGTCATCGAGAAAACGGTCGACGAGCAACGGAGACCCCGGCGCGATGATGGCTTGGTCCTTCACCCGGTCGAAGTAGTCGATGAGTGATTCGGAGTCGTAGACGATCTCCATACCGCGCCCGCCCAGCACGTGCGAGGGCCGCACGAGCACCGGATAGCCGATGTGCTCGCCGATCGCGATCGCCTCGTGCACGTTCGTCGCTGTGCCGTTCTTCGGTGCGATCAGGCCGGCGTCGCTGAGGATCCTGGAGAACTGGCCGCGCTCCTCGGCGAGGTCGATCGCCTCCGGCGTGGTTCCCAGGATGGGGATGCCGGCATCCTTCAGGCCCTGTGCCAGGCCGAGCGCCGTCTGCCCACCCAATTGCACGATCACACCGACCAGTTCGCCGCTGAGGCTCTCCGCGTGGAGAATCTCAAGCACATCCTCGAGCGTGAGCGGCTCGAAATAGAGGCGGTCGCTCGTGTCGTAGTCCGTCGACACCGTCTCGGGATTGCAGTTGATCATGATCGTCTCGTAGCCGGCATCCGACAGGGCGAAGGCGGCGTGCACGCAGCTGTAGTCGAACTCAATCCCCTGGCCGATGCGGTTCGGCCCTGAACCGAGGATGACGACCTTGCGTCGGTCACTCGGCAGCACTTCCGTTTCGAGGTCGTAGCTCGAATAGTGGTACGGCGTGAGCGCGGGGAACTCCCCGGCGCACGTGTCCACCGTCTTGAACACGGGCCGCACGCCCACCGCCCAGCGCGCCAGACGCACCGCTTCCTCGGTGATACCGCGCAGCTCGCCGATCTGAGCATCGCTGAAGCCGTGGTCCTTCGCGAGCCGGAACAGGCTTGCATCCAGCGGACGCAGCGTACTGATCTCCGCCGCGACCTCATTGATGAGCACAAGCTGGTCGAGGAACCACGGGTCGATGCCCGTCGCGTCGAAGAGCTTCGTGACCGTCGCGCCCGCCCGCAGCGCCTGCTGCACAACGACGATCCGCCCATCCGTCGGCTCGGCAGCGATCTTGAGCAGTGTGTCCTTGATTCCGGGCGAGCCGTTCCAGTGGAAACTGCTTCCGCGCTTCTCGAGCGACCTGAGCGCCTTCTGCATGGCCGTGGAGAAGTTGCGCCCGAAGGCCATCGCCTCGCCGACCGACTTCATGGTCGTCGTGAGCGTCGTGTCCGCGGCGGGGAACTTCTCGAAGGCGAACCGCGGCACCTTCACGACGACGTAGTCGAGCGTCGGCTCGAAGGAGGCGGGGGTCGCTCCCGTGATGTCGTTGGGAATCTCATCGAGTCGGTAGCCGATCGCGAGCTTCGCCGCGATCTTCGCGATCGGAAAGCCCGTCGCCTTCGAGGCCAGTGCGCTCGAGCGTGAGACACGCGGGTTCATCTCGATCACGATGACCCGCCCGGTGGCCGGCTCAACCGCGAACTGCACGTTGCAGCCGCCGGTGTCGACACCGACCGCGCGGATGATGTCGATGCCGATGTTCCGCAGGTTCTGGAACTCGCGATCGGTGAGGGTGAGCGCGGGTGCGACGGTGATCGAGTCGCCCGTGTGCACCCCGACCGGGTCGACGTTCTCGATCGAGCAGACCACAACCGTGTTGTCCGCCTTGTCGCGCATGAGCTCGAGTTCGTACTCCTTCCAGCCGAGGATGGACTCCTCGAGCAGAACCTCAGTCGTGGGGCTCTGGTGCAGGCCATCGCTCACCATGCGGATGAGCTCCTCACGCGAGTGCGCGAAGCCCGAACCGAGCCCCCCCATCGTGAAAGACGGGCGGATGACGAGCGGGTAGCCGAGATCCTCCGCGAAGTCGACGGCCTCGCCGACCGTGTGGGCGATGTGGCTGCGGGCGACATCCGCTCCCGCGTCCAGGACGAGCTGCTTGAACAGCTGGCGGTCCTCGGCCTTGTTGATCGACTCGAAGTTCGCGCCGATCAGCTCGACGCCGTACTTCTCGAGGATGCCGTGCTTGTGCAGGTCGATTGCGGCGTTGAGTGCGGTCTGGCCGCCGAGAGTGGGAAGCACGGCATCCGGCTTCTCTTTCTCGATGATCTTCTCGATGACCTGCCACGTGATCGGCTCGACATAGGTTGCGTCGGCGAAATCGGGATCGGTCATGATCGTCGCCGGATTCGAGTTGACGAGGATGACCCGAACGCCCTCCTCACGAAGCACCCGGCAGGCCTGCGTGCCCGAGTAGTCGAACTCTGCTGCCTGCCCGATCACGATCGGTCCGGAGCCGATGACGAGAACCGAGTTGATGTCGGCGCGCTTGGGCATCAGTTCTCCCCGCTGGTCGAGCGTGTCGAGACCCGAGGGTGCGCAAGCACGAGCTCCCTGAACCGGTCGAAGAGGTAGTTGCTGTCGTGAGGGCCGGCAGCAGCCTCGGGGTGGTACTGCACCGAGAACGCCGGGATGTCGAGGGCGTTCAACCCCTCAACGACGTTGTCGTTGAGATTGACGTGGCTCACCTCGACACGGCCGAATCCGGCAGGCGACTGGCTGACCTCGCCGATCGGGGCATCCACTGCGAAGCCGTGGTTGTGGGACGTCACCTCGACCCGGCCGGTCGAGCGATCAACCACCGGCTGGTTGATTCCACGATGGCCGAACGGCAGCTTGTAGGTTCCGTAACCGAGAGCGCGACCGAGCAACTGGTTACCGAAGCAGATGCCGAAGAAGGGCAGTCCCTCACGCAGAACCTCCTGCAGCAGCGCCACATGGTCGTCGGATGCGCTGGGGTCACCGGGACCGTTCGAGTAGAAGACCGCGCTCGGCTGTATCGCCATGAGTTCGCCGAAAGTGACGGTCTGCGGCAGCACGTGCACATCGAAACCCCGGGCTGACAAGTAGCGCAGGGTCGAAGTCTTGACCCCCAGGTCGAGCACGGCGACGGAACCAACGCGGTCCCCCTCGGCAGCCAGCGTGTACGGCTCACGGGTCGACACCTCGCCGGAGAGGTTCCGGCCGAGCATGGCAGCCGAATCCTGCACAAGCCGCAACTGTTCGCCCGGCTCGAGTGCGGCATCTGCACCGGAGAACACGCCCGCACGCATGACTCCCGCGTCTCGCAGTCGGCGCGTTACCGCGCGCGTGTCGATACCGCTGATTCCCACGACACCCTCGGCGGTGAGTTGATCATCGAGACTGCCCGTCGCCCGGTGGTTCGAGACCACACGCGAGGGGTCGCGCACGACATAGCCGGAGACCCAGATGCGGGAGGACTCAGTGTCCTCATCGTTCACACCCGTGTTGCCGATGTGCGGTGCGGTCATGACGACGATCTGGCCCGCGTAACTCGGGTCGGTGATCGTCTCCTGGTAGCCGGTCATCCCGGTCGCGAACACCGCCTCGCCGAGGGTGGTACCCCTGGCACCGTATGCGTTGCCGTCGTACCGGGTGCCGTCCTCAAGCACGAGCACTGCCTTGTCGAGCGCCACTACGCCTCGCCTTCCGTTGGAGAAATCTGCTCAATCGCATCAATGAGCTCCTGCGACTGGTCGAGCCGCAGGTAGCTGTCGACGAGTTGCTCGCCAAGTTGCCAGGAGACCATCACGAGTCCGCCCTCTTCGACGACACGGTCGATCGTCCAGGTCGCGCGGGTCACCCCGCGCAGCGCGGACAACGGAATGAACGCGCCATCCTGCCCCCGCAGGTCAAGGACGATGCCGCCCTCCGACACCGTCACAACCGCGCGGGAGCGAAAACCCAGACCGTGCACGGCGACCCGGTTGAGCGGCTCGCCGACCATCGTTGTCGCAACGTAGAACGCATCGAAGGTCGCGAAAACGCGGCCGAGGTCTGTCGGCGCAACTTCCGGAGCGACCAGATGAGATTGGCGGCGCTTCCGTGCACGCCAGCCGAACACCATGAGAACAAGCAGCAGGAACATCACCGCCAGCACGATGCCGGCGAGAACTGGCCTATCCACGATGCACCCTCGCACTCTCCGCGACGCGCTCCGGGTCGACGAGCAGGCCGTCGAGCACCGTCGGATAGCCGTCATGGATGGTCGCGATCACCCGCCCGGGAAGCTCACGGCCCAGATACGGGGAGTTCAGGCCCTTGCCGTTCAGTTGCTCGCGTCCGAATACGCGACTGGCTGTGGCGTCGTACAGCGTGAGATTCGCGGGGCTGCCCTCAGCGAAAGCGGCGTCGTAACCGGCCAACCGGCCTATTTCGGCGGGCTTACTCGACAGGGTGCGGGCGACATCCGCCCAGTCCAGCATTCCGGTGTCGACCACCGACACCTGCACGACGCT
Organism: uncultured Actinomycetota bacterium; assembly: GCA_963848065.1. Classification (GTDB taxonomy): domain Bacteria; phylum Actinomycetota; class Actinomycetes; order Actinomycetales; family Microbacteriaceae; genus CAWKBZ01. Next base: position 232,385 of record CAWKBZ010000003.1, read on the forward strand.
CAGGGCGGACTCGAGCCCGACAATCCCGAAGGCGGCCTCTGCCCACGCACACTCCTTGGTCTCCGGCGGATGCGGGGCGTGGTCGGTCGCGACAATGTCGATCGTGCCGTCGGCCAGCCCCGTGCGCAGCGCGTGCACGTCCTCGTCGCGACGCAGCGGCGGGTTGACCTTGTAGCGCGAGTCGTAACTGCGGGCGAGTTCCTCGGTCAGCAGGAGGTGGTGCGGTGTCACCTCGGCCGTGACCCGGATGCCCCGCGCCTTCGCCCAGCGCACGACATCGACCGAACCGGCCGTCGACAGGTGGCAGATGTGCAGGCGGGCGTCCACGTGCTCGGCGAGAAGCACGTCGCGCGCGATGATCGACTCCTCCGCGACGGCGGGCCAGCCCGTGAGCCCCAGTTCGCCGGAAAGAGTGCCCTCGTTCATCTGCGCGTTCTCGGTGAGTCGCGGCTCCTGCGCGTGCTGGGCGATGACGCCGTCGAAGGTCTTCACGTACTCCAGCGCCCGACGCATCAGGAGCGCATCGTGAACGCACTTGCCGTCGTCCGAGAAGACGCTGACGGATGCCCGGGACTGGGCCATGGCGCCGATCTCGCTCAGCCGCTTGCCCTCCAGCCCAACCGTCACCGCGCCGATCGGCCGCACCGTGACGTAGCCGTGCCGGGCACCGAGGGAGGCGACCTGCTCGACGACACCCGCGGTGTCCGCGACAGGTGAGGTGTTGGCCATCGCGTGCACGGCGGTGAACCCGCCGATCGCGGCCGCGCGTGAACCGGTGAGAACCGTCTCGCTCTGCTCGAATCCCGGTTCGCGCAAGTGGGTGTGCAGGTCGACGAGACCGGGCAGTGCCGTCAGGCCCGCCGCGTCGATGACCGTGTCAGCGTTGGCCGCCTCGGCGACGAATCGCCCGTCGCTGATAAACAGGTCGGTCGTCGTGCCGTCCGGCAGGGTCGCTCCGGTGATCCTGATGGTCATGGTGTTCCTCCGTCTGAAGCGAGCAGCAGGTAGAGCACGGCCATCCTTATCGAGACCCCGTTCGCGACCTGTTCAAGCACGGTCGAGCGAGCGGAGTCAGCCGCATGGGCGGAGATCTCAAGCCCGCGATTCATGGGTCCGGGGTGCATAACCATCGTATCCGCGGGCAGTCGGCCGAGCCGCGCCTCATCGAGTCCCCACTGGCGTGAGTACTCACGGGCATTGGGGAAGAATGCGGCATCCATTCGCTCGGCCTGGATGCGCAGCATCATGACCACGTCGGGCGCGGCATCGACTGCGGCATCCAGGTCGTACCCGACCGTGACCGGCCACCGGGACAGGCCGGCGGGCAGCAGCGTTGCAGGGGCGACCAGTCGCACACGTGCGCCGAGAGTCGTGAGCAGCCACACGTTCGAGCGGGCAACCCTGCTGTGCAGGATGTCGCCGACGATTGTGACCTCGACACCGTCGAGATCGCGTCCGCGGGCGGCGTCGCCGTGCAGCCTGCGGCGAATCGTGAAGGCGTCGAGGAGGGCCTGGGTGGGATGCTCGTGCGTGCCGTCTCCCGCGTTGAGGATGGCGGCGTCGAGCCAGTCGCTGTCGGCGAGCACCTGTGCGGCGCCGGAGGCGCCGTGGCGGATGACGACGCCGTCTGCACCCATCGCCGCAAGCGTCTGGGCGGTGTCCTTGAGGCTCTCGCCCTTCGACACGCTCGACCCCTTCGCAGAGAAGTTGATGACATCGGCGCTCAGTCGCTTCGCCGCAGCCTCAAACGAGATGCGGGTTCGCGTTGAGTCCTCGAAGAAGAGGTTGATCACGGTCTTGCCGCGCAGCGTCGGGTAGTTTGCGGATCTCGCGGTTCGCGACATCCGCCATGTCCTCGGCTACATCGAGGATGCCGACCGCCGCATCGCGGTCAAGGTCCCTCGTGGAGAGGAGGTGCTTCACGAGACGATCACCACGCCCTCGTCGTCGTCGACTTCGCGCAGGCGAACGCGAATGCGTTCCTCCGGCGAGGTCGGAAGGTTCTTGCCCACGAAGTCGGCGCGGATCGGCAACTCGCGATGGCCGCGGTCGACGAGGACTGCCAGGCGCACGGCGCGCGGTCGGCCGTGGTCGTTGAGCGCGTCGAGGGCGGCCCGGATGGTACGGCCGGAGAAGAGCACGTCATCAACGAGCACGACCGTTCTGCCGTCGATGCCTCCAGGCGGGATCTGGGTCGGGGCGGGGGCCCTGGTCGGCTGTGCGGCCAGGTCGTCCCGGTACATCGTCACGTCGAGCGAGCCGACCATCGCCGCACCGGCGCTGATCTCGTTGAGGATTGCACCTATTCGGCGCGCGAGCGCAACACCTCGGGTGGGAATGCCGAGGATGACCAGACCGGAGTCGCCGTGATCGGATTCGAGGATCTCGTGCGAGATGCGGGTAAGCGCCCGGGTGATGTCAGCAGGCTGCAACACAGTGCGTGCAGTCAATCTGACCTCCTTCCCCGCCTCACTGGACGGTGGTTAAAGGATGTCTGTTGCAGCAATCATACAGGCGTGCGATGCCTGCGCGCTCAGCCGAAGCGCCTGAGCAGGTAGCGCTCCAGGATCCCGATCAGCGCATCCGTCGTCTTGCCGAGGATGCCGAGCAGGATGATCGCGAGGAAGAGCCGATCAACGCGACCGTTGTTCTGGGACTCAACCAGAAGGAATCCGAGACCGATCGACGACGCAATGAGTTCGGCGGCGACAAGGAAGAGCCAGGATTGCGCAAGCGCGAGGCGCAGTCCGGAGACGACGCTCGGAACCACCGCAGGCAACTGCACCTGGGTGAGCAGTTCGAAACGGGTGAGCCCGTAGGTTCTTCCCAGTTCGACGAGGTGAGGATCCACGTGTCTGAGGGCACCGGCCACGGTCGTGTAGACCGGGAACAGCGCGCCGATCGCAATGAGGGTGATCTTGGAGTCCTCGTTGATGTTCATGTAGAGAATGAGCAACGGCACCCATGCCAGTGACGGCACCGCCCGGAACGCACCGACCGTGGGGGCGAAGAATGCGCTCCCCCAGCGGGAGAGGCCGACGACAGTTCCGAGTACCAGGCCAACGGAGGCGCCCGCGAGAAACCCGAGCAGCACACGCTGTGTCGATATCCCGATGTGAAGCCCGAGCGTTCCGCGCTCCGCGAGGTCCAGACCGGCGAGCCACACCTGTTCGGGCGAAGGCAGCCGGTGGGCAGGAACGATTCCGAGTTCGAGAACGAGCAGCCAGAACGCGAGGATCGCGAGCGGGAGAACGAAACCCGCGACGACCTGCAGAAGGCTCGCGGAAGCCACCCGGCGTGGGGCTTCCGCGAGTCGTTCCTTCTGGTCAGTCATGGGCCTTAGCCGAGTGCCGACGGGTCGGCCTTCTTCACGAACGAATCGTTGAACAGGCTCGCGAGAGCACCATCGATGAGTCCCTGGTTCGCAACATCCCCCGCCTCGACGAAGATCGGTCCGACGATCGCGAGCACGTCACGCTGGCGCTGACCGGGTGCGGGGTCGAGGTCGAGCACGGTGCGCTCGAGCAGAACCGCTCGTGCCACCTCGATGTCGATGGCGGCGACCTCAGCGAGGATCGCTGCTGTCTCCTCGGGGTTCTCGAGAGCCCAAGCGCGCGCCTTCTCGTATGCGTTCACGACGAGCTGGGCGAGGTCCGGGTTGTTGTTGATGAAGTCCTCGGTTGCGTTGAGGAAGCCGTAGGTGTTGAAGTCGATGTTGCGGTAGATGAGCTTCGTGCCCGCGTTGAGCTCGCTCGCGGCCATGATCGGGTCGAGTCCTGACCAGGCATCCACTGCACCCGAAGTGAGCGCAGACCCGCCGTCCGCGTGCTGGAGGTTCTGGATCTCGACCTCGTCCAGGCCGACACCCGCCTCCTCCAGCGCCTGCAGCAGGAAGAAGTACGGGTCGGTACCGAACGTGGCCGCGATTGATTTGCCTCGCAGTTGCTCGACCGACGTGATCGACGAGTCAGCGGCGACCACGATGGCCGCCCACTCCGGCTGGGAGTAGATGTCGATGACCTGGATCGGCGAACCATTCGACCGCGCGAGGAGGGCCGCTGATCCTGCCGTCGAACCAACATCCACCGCACCGGCGCGCAGCGCCTCATTCGCCTTGTTCGAACCGGCGGACTGGATCCAGTTGACGGTCACATCGTCGCCGAGTTCGGCCTCCAACCAGCCCTGGTCTTTGATGATCAGGCTCAGCGGGTTGTACGTGGCGAAGTCGATGTTCAGTTCGGACTTGCTCCACTCGCCCGATGCGGTTCCGGTGCTCGTGGTGTTCTCGCCCGCGAGGCAGCCGCTCAGTGCGAGGGCTGCGGCTGTCGCGACAGCGAGGAGGGAAAGCTTCTTTCGTGTGGTCATGGTGTCTTGTCCTCAGAATGTGTGTGCGGGGTGATGGGATGAAACGCCGAGCCCGCTGAGGAGTTCGGCGCGGAGGTGCGCCAGGGTGCTGTCGCCGCGGTCACGCGGACGTCTGCCTGGAACAGTGATGACGGAGCGGATGACCGCACCCGAGTTCGGACGCTCGCCCGGCTCCTGACCAAGCAGAACCACCCGGTCGGAGAGGTACAGCGCCTCGTCGACGTCGTGCGTGACGAGGATGATCGTGGCGGGTTCGGCGGTGTGGATGTCGAGAAGGAGGTCCTGCATCGTGAGGCGCGTGAGCGCATCCAGTGCACCGAACGGCTCATCGAGCACGAGCACGCCGGGACTGCGGGACAGGGCGCGGGCAAGCGAAGCGCGCTGTGCCATTCCCCCGGAAATCTGGCGCGGTCGAAGCGCCGCCGCATCCTCGAGCTGCACGAGCGACAGCAGCTCCGCGACCCGCTGCGCGCCCCGACCGGCGATCGGTGCCGCGCGGGAGGCCGAGCTCGACGTTGTGGCGATCGTGCGCCACGGCAGCAGGCGCGGCTCCTGGAACGCAACAGCGCAGCGCTGATCGATGTCGGAAACGGCCGTGGCATCGATGCGAATGCTTCCCGCGGAAGGAGTGTCGAGGCCGCTGATCTGGCGCAGAAGCGTGGACTTGCCGCAGCCCGAGGGCCGAGGAGGGCCACGATCTCGCCCGGCCTGATCTCCAGGTCGATGTCGCGCAAGATCACGCGCGGGGTGCCATCAGCTCCCGGGAAGCTCCTGCCGACTCCGCTCAGCGAGACGCTGAGCGCTGGCGCAATGGCGTTCGAGGCGGAAACGGTGATGGACACACACCGAAACTATGGGCCAATCAGACCGCGTCATAATTCCCGTGTAACGCGGGGAAATCTTCCCGCAACACAACGACTCTCAGGCCTGCAGCTGGGCGATTCTGCCGAGCAGGCCGTTGATGAAACCGGCGGAATCCTCGGTGCTCAGCACTGTGGCCGCCTCGACCGCTTCTGCGATCGCGACACTCGTGGGAACGTCCGGATTGAACATGACCTCCCAGATTCCGATGCGGATGATCGCGCGATCGACCGCGGGCATCCGCTCGATCGTCCAGCCCTGGGCGTAGGTCTCGATGAGTTCGTCGATCTCGTCACCGTGCTCCGCGATGCCCTCGACGATGGTTCTGGCGTAGTCCCAGGAGGAGCCGCGCTTGGGGTCGGCCGCCGCCCTGGCCGCCTCAGCGGCGAGCGATGCGTTGATCGACTCCTGGCGAACATCCGCCCCATAGAGAACGTCGAGCGCGCGCTTGCGCGCCTTGGTGCGAGCGCCCACTAGTTGACGCGACCGAGGTAGCTGCCGTCGCGGGTGTCGACCTTGACCTTCGTGCCCTGTTCGAGGAAGAGCGGAACCTGGATCTGGTAGCCGGTCTCGACCGTCGCCGGCTTCGTGCCACCGGTCGAACGGTCGCCCTGGAGCCCCGGTTCCGTGTAGGTGATTTCGAGGACAACGGATGCCGGAAGCTCCACATAGAGCGGCTCGCCGTTGTGCAGCGCGAGGGTCACCGTCTGGTTCTCCAGCATGAAGTTCGCGGCATCGCCGACCTGCACCTCGCTGAGGGTGATCTGGTCGTAGTCGGCGGCGTTCATGAAAACGAAGTTCTCGCCATCCCTGTACAGGTACTGGTAGTCGCTGCGGTCGACCGTCTCGGTCTCGATCTTCGCGCCGGCGTTGAACGTGCGGTCGACAACCTTGCCACTCATCACGTTCTTGACCTTGGTGCGCACGAACGCGCCGCCCTTGCCTGGCTTCACGTGCTGGAAGTCGATGACGGTCCAGAGCTGGCCGTCCATGTTGAGGACGACGCCGTTCCTGATATCGCTGGTGGAGGCCATGCTTGTGTCATTCCGTTCGTTGGGGAAATGTCCGCTGGTTGAGCGCGGTGGAGCTGTGACAATCGCGCCAGCGATTGCGCGACCCCAGCGCCGACTGACCCTGCGAAGGAGGGCGCTCAACCGGGAAGAGTCTACTTGGCTACACCGCGCGACGCCCAACGGCGGCGAGCGCCAGCACGTACGAGTCCAACCCGAACCCGACAATCACTCCGCTCGCAACGCCTGAGATGACGCTCGTGTGGCGGAACTCCTCACGCGCGTGCGGATTCGAGATGTGCACCTCGATGAGTGTTCCGCCAGCGCTCGTGACGAGAGCGACAGCATCCCTCAGCGCGTAGGAGTAGTGGGTGAACGCGGCAGGGTTCAGGATTACGGCACTGGACGAGTCGACGGCTTCGTGCAGCCAGCCGATGAGTTCGGCCTCATCATCCGTCTGCCGAAGGTCGATGGTGGTGCCGTCAGGAGCTTCGCTGTCGAGCAGCTTGCGCAGGTCGTCGAGGTTCTGGGTGCCGTAAACCTCGGGCTCCCGGCTGCCCAGCCGCCCCAGATTTGGACCGTTCAGCACCAGCACGTTCGTCATGACGCCAGTGTATCGACCGGCGGGATGATGGAGTCCGCGCCCGGCGGGGTCAACCGCGCTCCGGCGCCCGGGCGCGGTTGTCCCACGCGGGCGCGGACGAGGTCTCGACAAGCTCGACCAGCGGGAGGGCTCGACCAGCGGAGGGCGAGCTAGACGCCGATCTCCTGGTAGGCGGCGAAGAGGAGGGACTCGTCGGGGCCACTGAGGATCGAGGGCTTCGCGATGTCATCGAGCACGACGAAACGGAGCATGCCGGCCCGGGACTTCTTGTCGCGCTGCATCGTCGCGAGCAGCGTCTTCCATCGCCCGAGCGGGTACGTCGTCGGCAGGGTGAGCGATTCGAGGATGCGCCGGTGCCGGTCGACAGCTTCGTCGCTGAGCGAGCCGGTGAGCCGCGAGAGCTCGGCGGCGAACACCATCCCGACCGAGATCGCCGCACCGTGACGCCAGCCGTAGCGCTCGGCATGCTCGATCGCATGACCGAGGGTGTGCCCGTAGTTCAGGGTCTCGCGCAGCCCCGCCTCCTTGAAGTCCTCCGAAACGACGCGCGCCTTCATTGCGATGGCAAGTTCGAGAATGCGCCGGAACTCCGGCGTCGCCGGGTCAGTCGCCGTCTCAATGGATGACTCGTAGATGTCGAGAATCTCGGGTTCGGCGATGAACCCCGCCTTCACGATCTCGGCCGAACCGGCGAGCAGCTCGTTCCTGCTGAGGGTGCCGAGGAGGTCGAGATCGACGAGCACCGCCGAGGGCGCATAGAAGGCACCGACGAGGTTCTTGCCCTCCGCCGTGTTGATGCCCGTCTTGCCGCCGACCGCGGCATCCACCATTCCGAGCACCGTCGTCGGCACCTGCACGAGCGGCACACCGCGCAGCCACGTCGCTGCGACGAAGCCCGCCAGGTCGGTGGTCGCTCCCCCGCCGAGTCCGACGACAACATCCGTTCTGGTGAAATCGGTCTGGCCCATGACCTGCCAGCAGAATGCTGCCACCTCGATTCGCTTGGCTGCCTCCGCATCGGGAACCTCCGCGAGCAGTACCTCGTACCGGTCAAGCAGGCTCTCCCGCAGGGCGGTCGCCTGGGCTCCAAGCGTGGGCGCATGGATGATGAGCACCTTCGCGGCGCGACTGCCGATCTGGTCGGCAATGGATGCGAGCAGTCCGCGGCCCACGACGATGTCGTACGGCTCGCCGCCGCTCACACTGATGATTGTTGTGTCGGTCACGCCCGTTCATCCCCCGCCCACGCCGCGATCTCATCGGCGATGGTGCTGATCGGCCTCTTCGAGGTATCCCAGGTTCGGGAAGCGAGGCGCTCATAGATCTCCCCGCGTTCCTCGACGAGGGTCTTCCACGCCTCGATCCCGTCTGCGACGAGCGGCCGCTTGCCGCCCGTGATCCTCGGCTCGACGGCTTCCGCGCTCACCGTGATGAGGGCGACGAGCCGCCCAGCCAGGTCGCGTTGGGTGTCCTCATCGAGGATCGCTCCACCACCGAGCGAAACCACGGCGTCCTCCATGAGGGCGTGCACCACCGCGGTGCGTTCGAGTTGCCTGAAGTGGGGTTCACCGTGCTCGGCGAAGATGTCCGCGATCGGCCCGAACCCAGCGACGATGCGTTGGTCTGTGTCGATGAATGCCAGACCGAGCAGCTTCGCCACCCGCTTACCGAGTCGCGTCTTGCCGGATCCGGGCGGGCCGATGAGTACGACGGTCACGGTGCTTCCGTCGCGGGACCGGTCTGCAGCCCTGCCGGTATCGAGGCAAGATACGACTGCAGGTTCCTGCGGGTCTCGCCCAGGGAATCGCCACCGAACTTCTCGAGTACCGAGTTCGCCAGCACGAGGGCGACCATCGCCTCGGCCACCACGCCCGCGGCGGGCACCGCGCACACGTCGGAACGTTGGTGATTGGCCGGCGCTGCGGTTCCGGTCGCGACATCCACTGTGCGCAGCGCATGCGGCACGGTCGAGATCGGCTTCATGCCGGCACGCACGCGCAACACGGTGCCGGTGCTCATGCCGCCTTCGGTGCCGCCCGCCCTGTCGCTCAGCCGCGTGATCACGCCGTTGGCATGCACGAGCTCGTCGTGAGCCTGCGAGCCGCGGCGCGTCGTCGTGAGAAATCCGTCCCCTACTTCGACGCCCTTGATCGCCTGGATTCCCATGAGCGCAGCGGCGAGCTGCGAGTCCAGTCGCCGGTCCCAGTGCACGTACGAACCGAGTCCTGGCGGCAGCCCGTACGCAAGAACCTCGACGACGCCGCCGAGCGTGTCGCCGTCCTTGTGCGCCTGGTCGACTTCCGCGACCATGCTGGCGGATGTCTCGGCATCGAAACAGCGCAGCGGATCACTGTCGAGACGGTCAACATCGCCCGGCTGCGGCAGGGCTGTTCCCTCCGGTACGCGCACGGGCCCGATCGAGAGGGTGTGGCTGACAAGCTCGATACCGAGTTCGGAGAGGAAGCCGCGGGCGATGGCGCCGAGCGCAACACGGGCTGCCGTTTCGCGCGCGCTCGCACGCTCGAGCACGGGCCGTGACTCGTCGAAGTCGTACTTCTGCATCCCGACCAGGTCGGCATGACCGGGACGCGGTCGGGTGAGCGGTGCACCGCGCCCGCCCGCGAGCTTCTCCGGCTCAACCGGTTCGGCGCTCATCACATCGACCCACTTGGGCCATTCGGTGTTTCCGATCCGCACAGCGACCGGGCTGCCCATGCTGAGGCCGTGCCGCACGCCGCCCGAGATCGCGAGTTCGTCTTCCTCGAATTTCATGCGCGCGCCGCGCCCGTAGCCGAGCTTGCGGCGCGCGAGGTCGGCCCTGATCGCCTGGAGGCTCACGGGAACGCCGGCTGGCAGTCCCTCGATAATCGCTACGAGTTCCGGGCCGTGCGATTCACCTGCGGTCAACCAACGAAGCATGTAATGAATCCTCCCACAGCGTTCAGAGCCCGACCTCCGCGCGCATCACCGCGAGCACGTCCTCTTCCCGTTCGAGTGGGGCGTCCGGATCACCGGTGATGAAGATGCGCAATTGGCCCACTGCCTGGAGTACGAGCATCTCGAGACCGCCGATGACGGCACCGCCCCCCTGCTGCCAATGGGTGGCCAACGGTGTGGGCCATGGGTCGTACGCGACATCGAGCAGCACGGCGCGCTTCCTCACCTCGACGGGGAAGTCGAGGTCGACACCGGCCCGGTTGGGCAGTGTACTGATGACGGCATCAGGAGCCGCAGTTACCGCCTCGGCCAAGAACCCGACGGTCACTGCCACCCCGAGCGTGTCACCGAGCGCGACGAGCGGAGCCGCCTTGGCGGGCGTTCGAACCGAAAGATGGATGTCGGTCGCGCCGAGTTCGGCACTTGCGACGATCGCGGACGCCGCGGTTGCGCCACCGCCGAGCACGTGCACGCGGCGAAGCGAGTCGCGCCCGTGCCGCCGAAACGCCCCGGTGATTCCGTAGACGTCCGTGTTGAAACCGGAAAGCACGACCTGGTCACCCACTTCACCGAACAGCACGGTGTTGGCCGACCCGGTCTGAACGACGAGTGGATGCCGCCGCCCAAGCAGCGGAAGTACGTCACGTTTGAGCGGCATCGTGAGCGAGAGGCCGCGCCACGAGTCATCCCTCGTCCTGATGAATTCGGCGAGGGTCTCTCCCGTCACTTCGGCGCTGCCGTACTCCCAGTCCAGCCCGAGCTCGCGGTAGGCCGCCGAATGCAGCCGCGGTGAGAGCGAGTGCCCGATCGGCGAACCGAGAACCGCCATGCGTCGACGCAGCGGATTACCGGCAGTACGCGCGATTCTCTTCACTCTCTCGGCACCATTCCCGCAGTCGCTCGGTCGCACGTTCGTGCTCCCCTAGCGTATTGGAGAAGGCAGATTCCCCTGTTCTCAGGTTGACGGCGACGAAGTAGAGCCAGTCACCCTCTGCGGGGTTCATCGCTGCTTCCAGTGCCCGGTCGCCCGGCGCCGCGATGGGTCCGATCGGCAGCCCGGTGAAGCGGTAGGTGTTGTAGGGATTGTCGTCGGCCCGCTCGCGATCGGTCGTCCACACGGAGCCCTGCGACTGTGCGCCGTAGTGGGAGGTCGAGTCGAACTGCAGGGGCATGTTCGCGTCGAGCCTGTTCTGGATGACGCGGGACACGCGGAAGAAGTCTTCATCCGTGCCCGCCTCCCGCTCGATGAGGGAGGCGATCGTCACCACGCGGTGGCGGTCCGCCTCCGCAACACCCAGAGAGTCCAGCGAAGACATGGTTCGGTCGACCATGAGTTGGATGACCGCCTCCGGTGTCATGCCCGGCTCGAGCGTGTATGTCGCCGGAAAAAGGTAGCCCTCGATACTCGGGGCTTCGGCCGGCACTCCGAGTGCCTCGTGATCCTGGATGATCGCCTCCAGCTCCCCCACAGGCACCCCCAGCGCTTCGCTGATCACCGGGAGCGCGTCCTGCACAATCGTGCCTTCCACGACCGTGAAGCGGCTTGTGACGCGGTTCGAGGGGTCGAGAATCGCGTCCAGCGCGGCCTGCGCGCTCATCTGTTCGCTCAGAGCGAACGTACCCGGAACGAAGTTGACCGGCGCATCCTGCCGCAGCAGCAACTGGTAGAAGGCGTCGAAGGAACGCGTCACACCCCCGGCGTGGAGAGTTCTCGCGACGTCTTCGCCGATGTCACCCTCGCGGATGACAATCAGCACCTCCCCGGTTCCGTTGCCCTCGTAGTCGTTCGGCGCCTCCCACCCCAGTACCCGTCGAATCTGGTCCTCGTAGAAGACCCAGGCGCCACCCACCGCGACGAGGGGAACCAGAACGAGTGCGAGCGCAACCATGACGCCGGTGAAGCGACGCTTCCTCCGGGGTGCGGCACCGCCCTGCAATCGACGCGCCTCCCCGATCGAATGCTCCGCTTCATCCAGCGGCGAGGCTTTTGCCTTCTGGGTGGTCTTGCCGGGCGGTGGCGTGGATGACGCGCGATCCGCTTCCTGGGGAGGGGAACCCTGAAACAGGTCATCCCACCGAGGACCTTCTGCCACGAATCGCCTTCCGTTGTCGGTAACAGGGACAACGCACTACGAACTGTCGGCTCTCCGCATTCTCGTGAGTGCGCGGGGCACGAGTATATCCACGGCACCTGAGGCAATCATGAGTGAAACTACTTGCAGTACGCGCCGTTCTCCTCGCTCGCGCGACACCAGGCCCGTAGTTGGTCAACAGCGCGCTGATGCTCGGCGAGGGTGTTGGTGAAGGCCGACTCCCCCGTGCGCAGGTCGATCGCGACAAAGTAGACCCAGGTGCCTTCCGCGGGGTTGAGCGCTGCCTCGATCGCGAGGTCGGACGGTGCGGCGATCGGCCCCGCTGGCAACCCGGGTCGCACATAAGTGTTCCAGGGGTTGTCGTCGGCGCGCTCCTTGTCGGAGGTCCACACCGAACCCGACGACTGGGCTCCGTAATGCGACGTCGAGTCGAACTGCAGGAGCATTCCGCGGTCGAGACGGTTCTGGATGACCCGGGAAACCTTGAAAAAGTCTTCTGCGGTGCCCGCCTCACGCTGGATGAGCGACGCCGCCGTAACCACCCGGTGGCGGTCGGCCTCGGCAACCCCGGCATCGTTGAGGGAGCGGATCATCCGGTTGACCATCATCTGGACAACGTCCCTGGGCGACATGTTCGGTTCCAGTGTGTAGGTCGCCGGGAAGAGGTAGCCCTCGATGCTGAGCGCCTCGGCCGGAACGCCGAGCGCGACGTAATCGTCTGCGATCGCCTGCAGTTCCTCAACCGGAACCTCGAGCGAGATGCTGACGTTCTCAAGGATGTCGCGCACGATCGCCCCCTCGGGCACGCGCACCCGGTTCGTGATCTTGTTCGCGGGATCCATGAGAGCGTCGAGGGCCGCCTGGGCGCTCATCTCCTTCTGCAGCGAGAAGGTGCCGGGGACGAATGAGACAGGGGTCTCCTGCGCGAGGAGCAGGTAGTAGAAGGCGTTGAAGGTCATCGTCACACCGGCCGCCGCGAGTGTTCTCGCAACATCCGAGCCGATCTCGCCCGACTGGATGACAATGACAACTTCTTCGCCGTTGCCGGTTCCGACAAAGTCATTCGGCAGTTCCCAGCCGAGCACCTTGCGAACCTGGTTCTCGTAGTTCGCCCAGACGTATGCGGTTGCACCGGCGCCGAGACCGCCGATCACGAGCAGGATGATGAGGAAGATGAGCCAGCCCCGCCCGCGGCGGCGCCTCGGCTCCTTCACAGCCGGCTCGGGTTTGCGGCGGCGTCCCTCGCTTTCACGCAGTTCCCGCCGGGTGGGCGGGGCGACGGCTCCCGCTGGCACGTGCACGTCGGGCGAGACCGGAGTGGAGATCGTGCCTACCGACGTGTCCGCCTGGCGGGCAGTTGCCTGGTTCTCCGCGGGGAAGTCACCCGTCGCCGGATTGAACAGGTCTTCCCAACTGGGCTCGTTCGCCAATGTTCACCGTCTCTCGTGCGGGTCAACGATGGAACCAGGCGGATTTCCCGAAGCCCGTTCAAGGTCGACAGCGTGCTGCAAGAGTATAGTCGCGGCCACTTGATCGATCACAGGTCGCGAAGTTCGCGAGTTGCGCCCGGCTGATCTCAGGGCCGCCTGGGCCGATACCGTCGTGAGTCGCTCGTCGACCAGACGCACGTCGCACCCGCAACCCGCAGCCACTTTCCGCGCGAAGTCGACGGCGTCTTCGGTGGATGCCGTGTGCTCCCCCCTGAGGGACAGCGGCAGGCCAACAATGACCTCGATCGCGTCGACCTCGCCCACAATTGCGAAAACCCGGTGCAGGTCTCCTTCGCCGCGCGGCACCGTCTCAACGGGCGTCGCGACCAGGCCGTGGGCATCCGTGCGAGCGATTCCGATGCGCACCTTCCCCACATCGACGCCGATGCGCACCCCCGGCCGCACCGCTACGCCGCGACTTCCGAGCTGATCGCGTCGAGAGCCGCCTGGATTGCACCGACATCGGAACCGCCGCCCTGGGCGAGGTCATCCTTGCCGCCCCCGCCGCCGCCGAGGATTCCAGCGGCAATCTTCGCCAGGGCGCCCGCCTTCACCCCGTGAGCGCGGGACGCATCGTTGGTTGCGACGATCACTGCGGGCTTGCCCGCAACATCCGCTGCCAGCGCGACAACGGTTGGGTCTGAACCGAGGCGCTCGCGCACCGTCGTCACAAGCGAACGCAATTCGTCGGTTGAGTTGAGGGAACCCACGTGCTCTGACACGAGCTGGACCTTGCCCGCAACACGCGCGGTTGCCAGTAGAGCGGGCACCCGACCCGCCAGGGCACTGGACTCGTACTGGGCGATCTTCTTCTCCGCCTCTTTGAGGCTGGCCAGAAGTTCGGAGATCCGCTCGGGAAGCTGATCACGTGGGGTCTTCAACGAGGAAGTCAGTTGTGACACGATGGCGCGTTCGGTCGCCAGGTCCTTGAACGCATCCAGCCCGACGAGCGACTCAACCCGGCGGTTGGCAGACCCGACGGATGATTCGCTGATGAGGTTGATCAGCCCGATCTCAGCAGACCGTACGACGTGCGTACCCGCGCAGAGTTCACGCGACCAGGGTCCGCCGATGTCAACGACGCGCACGGTGTCGCCATACTTCTCGCCGAAAAGCGCCATGGCACCCAGGGCCTTCGCCTCGTCGAGCGGCATGATCCGCGTCACGACCTCAAGATTGTCGCGCACGGCGGTGTTCGCCACCTCCTCAATTTCGCTCCGGGTCTCCTGTGACAGCGCCTGGTTCCAGCTGAAGTCGAGGCGCATGTAGCCGGCCTTGTTGTACGAGCCGGATTGGTGCGCCTCCGGGCCCAGGGTCGAGCGAATTGCCGCGTGGATGAGGTGGGTCGCCGAATGAGCCTGCGCGGCGGACCGACGCCACTCAGGATCGACAACTGTCGTTGCGGTGTCGCCGACGCCAACTTCTCCCACGCGCACCTGAACGCGATGGCTGATGAGCCCCTTCACCGGCCGCTGGACGTCGAGCACTTCGAGATCGAACCCCGCGCCGACAATGCTCCCCGCGTCGGCCTCCTGGCCGCCGGACTCCGCATAGAGCGAGGTTTCGGCCAGAATCACCTCGGCAATGTCACCGCTCACTGCGCGGTCGACTGAGGCGCCGTTCACTATGAGGCCGAGCACAGTGCTGTCGGTCTGAAGCAATTCATAGCCAGTGAACACGGTTTCACCGCGCGCCCTGAAGTCGCTGTAGACCGAGAGGTCAGCGAGGGCGACCTTCTTCGACTTGGCGTCCGCCTTCGCCATTGAGCGCTGCTCGGCCATGAGGGAGTCGAATGCTGCGCGATCGACGCTGAGCCCGGCCTCCTCCGCCATCTCAAGCGTGAGGTCGATGGGAAAACCGAAGGTGTCGTGCAACAGGAACGCCGTATCGCCTGGAAGCTGCGTGGCACCCGATTGCTGGGTTTTGGCGACGGCGGTATCCAGGATGGTTGTGCCACTCACGAGGGTGCGCAGGAAGTTCTCCTCCTCGCCGAGTGCCAGGCGGGAGATGCGGTCGTAGTCCGACTCGACCTCCGGGTATGCCGATTTCATCGCGTCGCGCGATGCGGCGAACAACTCGGCGAAAGTGGGGGCGTCAACTCCCAGCAGGCGGACGGCGCGGATCGACCGGCGCATGAGCCGACGCAGAATGTAGCCCCTGCCCTCGTTGCTCGGAGTGACGCCGTCCGACATGAGCATGAGCGACGACCGAACATGGTCGGCGATGATCCGCATCCGCACGTCGTCATCATGATTCGCGCCGTACCGGCGACCCGAGAGTTCGGCGGCGATATCGAGCACAGGACGCACCTGATCGATCTCGTACATGTTCTCGACGCCCTGTTTGATGAAGGCAACACGCTCCATACCCATGCCGGTGTCGATGTTCTTCTTCGGCAGTTCGCCGAGAATCTCGAAATCGTCCTTGCCGGTGCCTTCGCCGCGAAGGAATTCCATGAAAACGAGGTTCCAGATTTCGACATAGCGGTCGTGGTCTGTCGCAGGGCCGCCATCGGGGCCGTACGCGGATCCGCGATCGAAGAAGATCTCGGAACAGGGGCCCGCAGGTCCGGGTTGGCCGGTCGACCAGTAGTTGGTGTCCATGTCCAGACGCTGGATGCGATCCTCCGGGAGCCCGGCGATCTTCTTCCACAGCGCGATGGCTTCCTCGTCGTCCTTGTAGACGGTGACCCAGAGATCCTTCTCGTCGAACGCCAGGCCGCCCGTGTCTGCGCCGCTGGTCAACAACTCCCAGGCGTACTCGATCGCGCCCTCCTTGAAGTAGTCGCCGAACGAGAAGTTGCCGTTCATCTGGAAGAACGTGCCGTGACGGGGGGTCTTTCCGACCTCTTCAATGTCGTTCAGTCTGATGCACTTCTGAACACTTGTCGCCCGCGGCCACGGTGCAGGAATGAGACCCGTCAAGTAGGGAACGAACGGCACCATTCCGGCGATGGTGAACATGACAGTTGGGTCGTCGCTCACCAGCGAGGCGGACGGCACGATCGTGTGCCCGCGGTCGCCGAAGAAGTTGAGCCAACGGCTCTGGATGTCTGCGGTCTGCATGAGTTCCCGTTACGTGAGTTGAGTCGGCCGGATGCCGACAAGTTTCGTCGGATCCGGCCGAAAGTGCGGTGCGCTGTGCGCTAGCTTGCGCGCTTGGTGAGATCGGCGATCACTTCTTCCGCTTCGGCCATTGCGGCACGAAGCTCGGCTTCGCGTGCCTTGTAGCCCTCAACAACAGCACCACCGAACTCGCGGGCCTTGGCATCCACGTCGTCAAAGAACTGTCGTCCTTCGGGGGTGCGTGACACCTGGTGGGCGGCGACGAAGCCGATTCCGACTCCGGCGATGAGCCATAGCAAGCTCTTCATGAGTTGTCTCCTTCGTGTCATTCGTGGGGGTGTTCGATCGAATCCACCGCTCAAGCTTACGTCCTGCCCGAAATCGCCGAATGCGGGCCGCCCTGAGGCGACCCGCATTCGGCAGGGAGTGGGTGCGTTTAGCGCGCCGCGTAGTACTCGACGACGAGCTGCACTTCACAGGTCACGGGAACCTCGGCGCGCTTCGGGCGACGAACCAGTCGCGCCTGCAGCTTGTCGATTTCGACCTCGAGGTAGGCAGGAACCTTGGGCAGCACGTCGACGTGGCCGCCGGCCGCGGCGACCTGGAACGGCTCCATGCTCTCGCTCTTCTCATGCACGTGGATGAGCTGGCCCGGCTTCACGCGGAATGACGGGCGGTCAACGCGCTGGCCGTCGACCATGATGTGGCGGTGCACGACCATCTGGCGCGCCTGCGCGGTGGTGCGGGCGATGCCCGCGCGCACAACGAGGGCATCCAGACGCATCTCAAGCAGTTCGACGAGGTTCTCACCCGTCAGGCCGGGTGCGCGGCGGGCTTCTTCGAAGGCGATCTTCAGCTGCGCCTCGCGGATGCCGTACTGGGCACGCAGGCGCTGCTTCTCGCGCAGCCGGACTGCATAGTCGCTGTCGGCCTTGCGCTTGGTGCGGCCGTGCTCGCCGGGAGCGTACGGGCGCTTTTCGAGGTACTTGGCTGCCTTCGGCGTGAGGGCGATGCCCAGCGCACGCGAAAGGCGGGTCTTGCTGCGGGTACGTGACTTGGTAGACACAGGTCCTTATTTCTCTGAGTTTGACGATGGACACCGGATGCTTCGCGACCACGCATGAGCGCGCAATAGCAGTTCCGGGAAAGTGAGAGGGATGTGCCACGGAACCCGGTCGGCTAACAACCAGGGGTTCCTTGACCGGTTCAGGGCAGCAGCCATGCGCGAAGAACCAGCGTTATGCAGCTAAAAGGGTATCACGCGCGGTGGAGCTATGAGCGCCTTTCGGTGATCGAGCTTGTCGAGATCTCACCGATGCAGACCCTCGTTCGCAGGCTCACTCGGCGCTGGGGTCGCGCAATCGCTGGCGCGATTACCCAAGCTCCACCGCGCCTCTGATGATCTTCTTCAGCTTGGCCCAGCGCGAGGAGACCTCGCGCTCGTACCCGCGCTCGGTAGGGCGGTAGTACGAGGCATCCTTCAGTTCGTCCGGCAGGTACTGCTGGGGCACCACCCCGATCTCGGAATTGTGCGGGTTGGCGTATCCCCTGCCGTGGCCCAGCCGCTTGGCGCCCGGATAGTGGGCATCGCGCAGGGCTTTCGGAACCCTGCCGAACTTGCCGCTTCGCACGTCGGCGATTGCCGCATCCACCGCAAGGTACGAGGCGTTCGACTTGGGGGCCGTGGCCAGGTAGACGACCGCCTCAGCAAGGGGAATCCGACCCTCCGGCATCCCGATCAGTTGCACTGCGTCAGCCGCGGCGACGGCAATGACAAGCGCCTGCGGATCGGCCATGCCGATGTCTTCGGCAGCGCTGATGATGACCCGCCTGGCGATGAACCGCGGATCCTCGCCCGCCTCGATCATCCGAGCGAGATAGTGCACAGCGGCATCCACATCGGAACCGCGAATCGACTTGATGAAGGCGCTGATCACGTCATAGTGCTCATCACCCTGGCGGTCATACCGCAGAAGCGCCCTGTCGACGGCATCCGCTACTGTCTCGGGGCCGATGACGGCACGCTCACCGCCAGCGGTTGCCGTTGCCGTTGCCGAGAGCGCAGCAGCCTCCAGCGCGGTCAGTGCCCTGCGGGCATCCCCGGAGGACAGGCGGATGAGGGCGGAGCGGGCCTCCGTGCTGAGTTCGACGGCACCGGCCAGTCCACGGGCATCCGTCACCGCCCTGTCGATGACGGTTCCGAGATCTTCGTCGCTCAATTGCTCGAGAGTGAGAAGGAGCGAGCGCGACAGAAGGGGCGAGATAACCGAGAACGATGGGTTCTCAGTCGTGGCGGCGATGAGGATGACCCAGCCGTTCTCGACTCCCGGCAGGAGAGCATCCTGCTGGGCTTTCGAGAAACGGTGAATCTCGTCGAGGAAAAGAACGGTCGTCACGCCGTACAGGTCGCGGCTCGACAGCGCCTGCTCCATCGCCTGGCGAACATCGCGGACACCCGCGTTCACGGCCGACAGCTCAACGAAGTTGCGACCAGAGCTGTGGGCGATCGCCTGCGCGAGAGTCGTCTTGCCCGTGCCTGGCGGGCCCCACAGGATGACCGAAACCGACCCCTGCTCCCCCGACTTGTCGGTCGCCAGGCTGACGAGGGGCGAACCGGGCTTGAGCAGGTGACGCTGACCGGCAACCTCGTCGAGGGTGAGCGGGCGCATTCTCACCGCGAGTGGGGTTGCGCCGCCACGAAGGCCCTGCCGCGTCTCCATGATCGCAATCGTAGCCGGGGCCGACGATGGGCCAACTGGCGGCAATTCGCGGTGCACCGTAAAGTGCAGTGGGGCAGGGAAGCTCGCCCGAACTGGAGGACACGTGGCACCGAGCAATAACACGGCACGCGAGGCTCGCGAAGCGCGCGACCGTCTTCGGCGCTACAAGGCCCGACAGACCGTGCACAACCACCAGATATCACGGCGACGGAAAGACAATCTCCTCGCGGTGATCGGCGTGTTGCTCGTCGCCGCGCTCGCAACCGGGCTTCAGGTGCTCTACTTCTCGGCCGGCCCTGGCATGCCGCCGGAGACGACAGCGACGGCGCTCCCGACTCCGACAGCGACAACCCCACAGGGCGAGAACGTGGGCGATGTGCCGTCGCCGGAGCTTGCAGAAGACAGAACCTGGAACGGAGTTCTCGCCTTGGGCGACGACGTCGAACTGGGGATCGAACTCGACGGCCGGGCCGCGCCGCAGGCGGTCGCCTCGTTCGTGAAGCTGGTGCAGGACGGCTACTTCGAGTCAAAGACGTGCCATCGCCTCGTCGACACACCGTCCGCTGGTCTGCTTCAGTGCGGGTCCATTGACGGAGTGGGTGGAGGCGATGAGAACTACAGCTTCGGCCCCATCGAGAATGCCGCCGCCGACGGCGTCTATCCCGCTGGCACGATCGCGATGGCGCGCATCGGCAACGACGCATACAGCCAGGGCTACCAGTTCTTCATCGTGTTCTCTGACGCGACCCTGCCCGGTGATGCCGCGGGCGGTTACACGATCTTCGGAACCGTGACGAGCGGGCTCGACGCGCTCGTTTCGAATATCGTCGACGAGGGCATCGACCCGAGTTCCGCCAATCCGGAAGACGGACCGCCGGCCCGACAGACGGCAATCACGCGCGTCACGATCGAGTAGCGAAGCAATTGGCCCGATTGTCGGGTGCAATAGGCTGGTTTCCGCAGGTCAGGCGACCAGCACGAGCAGCAAGGTGACACAAGTGGCAACACACGAACAGACTCCATGGGGTCGCGTCGACGAGACGGGTACCGTCTTCGTGCGCGAGGAGTCGGGCGAGCGCGCCGTCGGCCAGTTTCCTGACGGCACACCCGAGGAGGCTCTCGCGTACTTCGAGCGCAAGTTCGTCGAGTTAGCCGGTCAGGTGACGCTTCTCGAACAGCGTGCGCGGCGCGGTGCGCCGGCTGCGGATGTCGCCAAAGCGGTAACTGCTTTGCGCAAGAACCTTGAGAACGCCAACGCGGTTGGCGACCTTGCTCTGCTGCGGTCGCGGCTCGAAGCCCTCGTGGGAACCGTGACGCAACTCACCGAGAAGCAGAACGAGGAGTCGAAGGCCGCCGCCGAAGCTGCCCTCGCCGAACGCACAGCCCTCGTTGTCGAAGCGGAGACTCTTGCGGCACAGGACCCGGCGAAGGCCCAGTGGAAGCAGGTCACGGCGACGCTGGATGACATCTTCGCGCGGTGGCAGAAGCACCAGCAGGACGGGCCGCGACTGCCGAAGACCGAGACCAACGAACTCTGGAAGCGATTCCGTGCCGCGCGAAGCACGATCGACCAGCACCGGAAGGCGTTCTTCGCCGAGTTGGACAGCACCCACAGGGATGCGCGGGGCAAGAAGCAGGAACTCGTCACCAAGGCGGAGGCACTCGTGCCGCAGGGCAGCGATGGCATCTCCGCCTATCGTTCGCTGCTCGACGATTGGAAAGCGGCGGGCCGCGCCGGCAAGAAGACCGATGACGCGCTGTGGGCGAAGTTCAAGGCCGCGGGAGACGCGCTCTACGCAGCCAAGTCAGAGATCGACGCAAAAGACAACATCGAGTTCGAGGCGAACCTCGTCGTCAAACTTGAGCTGTTGGATGAGGCGGAGAAGCTCCTCACTGTGACCGATCGCGACGCCGCGAAGTCTGCACTCGCCTCAATCCAAAAGCGATGGGATGCGGCGGGCAAGGTCCCCCGCGACAAGGTCAAGCCGATCGAGGACCGACTCCGCAAGGTGGAAACTGCCGTGCGCAAGCTCGACGAAGAGCACTGGCAGCGGAGCGACCCGGAGAAGCAGGCGCGCAGTGAAGGACTCGCGAGCCAGCTGCACGAGGCGATCAGCCGTTTGGAACGCGAACTCGAGAACGCGAAGGCCGGCGGCGACAAGACGAAGGTCGAAGCGGCCCAGGAAGCACTCGACGCGCGAAAGGCATGGCTCAAGGCGATCGGCTGACCCTGCCGCCTGTCCACAGACCCGCGGCATCCACAGATTCTCGGGATTCCTGCCCGGTGGGACTGCCGTTCATCACGATAGGGGAATGACTCCCCGACTCGGTCCCATTCTTTCGGTCGCCGACCTGCCCGAGGCGGAGCTCTGCGCGCTTCGGCTCGACGGAGATGCCTACGAAATCGACGGATGCGCGGCCCCGATCGATGAGCCGTACTCCCATCTCCTCCGCGCGGCCGCTCTGGCGGCGCAGCTTCCGCCCCGACTGATCGTCGAACTGCAGTCGGCGGCCTGGGTGTGGGGTGCACTGGCGTCGCCGCCGCCGCGCCAGCAGGTGTGTGCCGACATCGGGGCGAGAACTCGCCCCGCAGGCTTGCATCGGATGGTCATCCGGGAGGTGGTGATCGACGAGGGGGACGTGGTGACTCTTGCCGGCGTTAAAATCACCACACCGCTCCGCACCGCGATCGACCTGGCGCGCTTCAGCAGCACATTCGACGCTCGGGACCGGGGCGCTGTCACGTTTCTCATGCGGCTGGGCACGTTCGGTGTGAGCGAATGTGCCGCCGTGATGGGCAGGCGCAGGAATCTGCCGAACAAGAAGCTGGCGCTCATTCGGCTGGAACAGAGCGCGCCCTCCCGCGGTGAGTCATGAACGCTCTCCCGAGTGCGAGAATCGTGGTGATGGCAATGATCAAAAAGACCCAGGGCCTTGCCGTGACAGCCGTCGTCGTGCTTGCACTCGCTGGCTGCGCTCCGCAATCGCACACCGAGTATTCGTCGGCCGAGCCGAGATGACTCAGCGATTGATGTGATCATTTATGACGTCGTCGTCGACGAGGTTTTCAAGGGGCCAGCGAAGCGGGGTGACCTCATAGAGGTGATGCAGATGAGCAACGAGGCCGGCGCTGTCTACCTCAAGGAGGGCGATACCTACCTTCTCGTTCTGAAGATTGCGAACGGTGATCCGACTGGAATCATGGGTGGAAATCAGGGGCAATTCCGAATGACGGAGGCTGGATTCGTTGCCGTCGACGTCAACTTCCCGTTGAAGGTGACGCGCGAGCAGTTGGACGCTCTGAGATAGAGCGGGCGCTGGATCGTCAGCCCGAGCTGACCCGGTAGACGTCGTAAACCGTGTCGATGCGGCGCACGGCGTTCAATACCCGATCGAGGTGGGTCGTGTCACCCATCTCGAAGACGAACCGGCTGATGGCCAACCGATCCTTGGAGGTCGAGACGGTCGCCGACAGGATGTTGACGTGGCTGTCGCTGAGCACCCGGGTGATCTCGGAGAGCAGGCCTGCCCGGTCGAGCGCTTCCACCTGGATCTGCACGAGGAACAGGCTCTTGGATGACGGAGCCCATTCCACTTCGATCATCCGCTCCGGTTCCCCGAGCAGGGATCGCACGTTGTGGCAGTCCTGGCGGTGCACCGAGACGCCCGCCCCGCGGGTGACGAATCCAACTATCTCGTCACCGGGAACAGGAGTGCAGCACTTGGCGAGCTTGACAAGAATGTCCGGCGCGCCACGAACCAGCACACCGGAATCACTGTTCCTGAGCTCCCTGCTGACGCCCTTGGAGATGAACGGGAGCTCCGAGTCTTCGGTGTCAGCCTCGCTGCCCAACGACGCGACAACCTTCTCGATCACCGACTGTGTGGAGACGTGACCCTCACCCACTGCCGCATAGAGCGCGGATACGTCGTCGTAGCGCATCTGGGCCGCGACCTCGGAGAAGGAGTCCTGGCTCATGAGCTTCTGAAGGGGAAGGTTCTGTTTGCGCATTGCGCGAGCAATGGCATCCTTTCCCTGCTCAATCGCTTCCTCGCGCCGCTCCTTCGTGAACCACTGGCGGATCTTGTTCCGGGCGCGCGGAGACTTGACGAAGTTGAGCCAGTCCTGGCTCGGCCCCGAGTCGGGGTTCTTCGAGGTGAACACCTCAACGGAGTCACCGCTGGAGAGTTCACTCTCCAACGGCACCAGGCGACCATTGACTTTCGCGCCCATGGTGCGATGCCCGATCTCGGTGTGCACGGCATAGGCGAAGTCGACGGGAGTGGCGCCCGCGGGAAGTCCGATCACCTTGCCCTGCGGGGTGAATACGTAGACCTCCTTCGCGCCGATCTCGAATCGCAGGGAGTCGAGGAACTCGCCCGGGTCACTCGTCTCCGACTGCCAGTCGGAGATGTGCGCAAGCCAGGCCATATCGTCCTCGTGCTGCGGCGCCGAGGATACTCCTTTGCCCGCATTGACCCGATCCTTGTACTTCCAGTGGGCCGCGACCCCGAACTCGGCTCGTTGGTGCATGTCCGGCGTGCGGATCTGAATCTCGACCGCACGCCCCTGCGGCCCGATCACGGTCGTGTGCAGTGACTGGTACAGGTTGAATTTGGGTGTCGCGATGTAGTCCTTGAACCGACCAGGAATCGGATTCCAGCGAGCGTGAATAGACCCGAGTACGGCGTAGCAGTCACGAACAGAGTTCACGAGCACCCGGATTCCCACGAGGTCGTAGATCGCATCGAACTCGCGCCCGCGAAGAATCATCTTCTGGTAGATCGAGTAGTACTGCTTGGGCCGCCCCACCACCGACCCCCGGATTTTCGCTGCCTTCAAATCCTCGTTGACCGCGTCGATGACCTGCTGGAGAAACTCTTCCCGCTGCGGCGTCCGCTGGCGCACGAGGCTCTCGATCTCCACATAGAGCTTGGGGTGCAGCACCGAAAACGCGAGATCCTCCAACTCCCATTTGATGGTCTGGATCCCCAGCCGGTGCGCGAGAGGTGCGTAGATCTCCAGGGTCTCCTGCGCCTTCCGGGTCGCGGATGCCGGATCGACGAAGCCCCAGGTGCGCGCGTTGTGCAGGCGGTCAGCGAGTTTGATCACAAGCACACGGATGTCTCGCGACATTGCTACGACCATCTTCCGCACGGTCTCCGCCTGCGCGCTGTCGCCGTACTTGAGCTTGTCGAGCTTCGTCACGCCGTCGACAAGCATCGCGATCTCGTCGCCGAAGTCCTTGCGCACGAGATCGAGGGTGTAATCCGTGTCCTCGACTGTGTCGTGCAGGAGGGCAGCCGCGATCGTCTTCGCGCCGATGCCGAGGTCGGCGAGAATCTGCGCGACCGCGACAGGGTGGGTGATGTACTCCTCCCCACTCTTGCGGGTCTGGCCCTCATGGGCGCGTTCGGCGGCGGCGTATGCCCGCTCAATGAGCCCGACATCCGCTTTGGGATGATGGGTGCGCACCGTCTTGATGAGGAGGTCGACCGCGCCGGTGGGCTGGGCGCGGGAGAATATCCGCGGAATGAGCGTTCGCAGGGTGGAGGGCGTTGGAGGGGGCACCGAGGGCGCGGAACGCGGGGTGGTGTCTGTCATCTGGCCTCCCTCCGCGTTAAGTCTAAGCGCGTGTGGGCTCGCCGCTCGCTGCGACGACCTCGCCCCCGGCGGATTGCCATGCTTCCATTCCGCCGGCAACATTGACGGCGTCGAAGCCGGCGCGAATGAGGGCTCCGGCGACCCGATCTGATCGGGCACCGCTGCGACAGATCACGAGTATCCTCTCGTGCTGCGGCAGGTCCGCGAGATGGTGCCCGACGACCGACATGGGCACGTGCCTGGCAGCGGGTGCGTGGGCTTCATCCCATTCATATTGTTCCCGGACATCGACCAGCCATGCCCCGAGCTGAGACGCCTCGATCGCCTCCGTCGCCGTTACCTGCTCAACACCCTGTTCCTGCGCCACCGAACTACCTCACAGCACAGTCGGTCACACGCTGGCGCCGACCTTCTTGCTGGGCGCCTTCCCCCGCTTCTCGCTCTCACCCATCCAGGCGTAGAGCGGCGCGGCGATAAAGATGGTGGAGTACGTGCCCACGATAATTCCGACGAACAGGGCGAGTGCGATGTCTTGCAGCGTGCCGGCACCGAGAAGCTGACCGCCGATGAAGAGAATGGCTGCTACCGGGAGCACCGCAACGATGGATGTGTTGATGGAACGCACAATCGTTTGATTCACTCCAAGGTTCACGGTCTCGCTGAAGGTTCGCCGGGACTCCTTGCCGTCCTCAGCCAGGTTCTCGCGGACCTTGTCGAACACCACGATCGTGTCGTACAGCGAGTAGCCGAGGATCGTCAGGAATCCGATCACCGCGGCGGGCGTCACTTCGAACCCGACCAGCGCATACACGCCGGCCGTTACGACGAGGTCGTGCACGAGTGCGACCATCGCCGCCACTGACATCTTCCAGGTTCGGAAATACAGGGCCATGAGAAGGCCGGCGAACAGTAGGAATACGATCAGGGCGCGAACTGCCTGTGTGGTGATGTCGGCACCCCAACTGGGTCCGATGAACGAGGTCGCCACTTCCCCGACAGGAACGCCGTACGCCTCCGCGAGTGCGTCACGCACCTCATTGGTCTGTTCGGGCGTCAGTTGCGTGGTCTGCACCCGGACCGCCTCGCCGCCGACAATCGACACGCGTGGCGCAATGTTTCCCACGGTCTCAGTGACCGCGTCAACCGCGATGGTTTCGTTGGGCGGAGTGCCGGCGTCTGAGACCGTGAACTCCGAACCGCCGGTGAACTCGATGCCGAACTCGAATCCGCGCACGAACGGTATGAGGATCGCGACAACGGTGAGGATCAGTCCGAGCGTGAGCCACAGGCGCTTGCGACCGACGATGTTGAGCGACCGGTCACCGGTGTAGAGATCGTTGCCAAACTTCATGTAGCTGGCCATCAGGAGTCCTTTCCCTTGATGCCAGTACTGGCAAGCTCTGACGCCTTGCGCTCGGCAATGGTTTGTCGGCGTGCAGCTTCGCGCGCGCTACCGGACTCCTTGCCGCTAACCACGGTTGTCCGGAATTGCGCCCTTCCGCGATAGACCGCGCCGAGGGCCGAAGGATTCAGTCCGCTGAGCGGGTGGCCGTTGCCGAAGAATCTCGTTCGTGCCAGCAACTGGAGCAGTGGATGCGTGAACAGCGCGACGATGATGAGGTCGACGACCGTGATGAGGCCGAGCGTGAGCGCGAACCCGCGTACGTTACCAACGGCAAGCAGGAACAGGATGATCGCGGCAAGGAAGCTCATCGCGTCGGAGGCGAGAATGGTGCGGAAAGCTCGTTTCCAGCCGGACTCCACTGCAGCTTCGAGCGACCGGCCATCTCGCAGCTCGTCCTTCACCCGTTCGAAGTACACGATGAAGGAGTCTGCGGTGATGCCAATCGCGACGATCAGGCCGGCAACACCAGCCAACGACAGGCGGTAGCCGTAGCGCCACGACATGAACAGGATGACGAGGTAGGTGACCACTGCACCGATCACGAGCGACGCGACGATCACAACACCCAGCGCCCGGTATTGCGTGAGGGCATAGACCGCTACAAGCGCAAGACCAAGGATGCCGGCGATCAATCCGCCGAGGAGCTGCGACTCTCCCAGGGTGGCCGTGATGACCTGGCTCGACTGGGTCTGGAAGCCGATGGGCAGAGCGCCGAACTTCAACTGATCGGCCAGCGACTTCGCTGATTCCTCCGTAAAGCTTCCGCTGATCTCGGGTTTGCCGTCCGGGATTACCGCGAGCGCTCGCGGCGCCGTGATGACACGGCCATCGAGTACGACAGCAAACTGGTTCTGGGGTGGCGTCATTCCGACGAGCCGCCCGGTGACCTCGGCGAACCTCTCCGTACCGGCCGCGTTGAATACGAGGTCCACTTTCCACTCACCGGTGCTGACGCCCTGGCCGGTCTGCCTGATGCCCGCCGAAGCATCCGAAATGGTCTCTCCGGCAACCTCGACAGGGCCGAGGAGATACTTGAACTGACCGGTGTCGTCGCACGCCACCAGCGGCCTGTCGGCGGGAGCCAGATTCGCGGTTGCCGCGTCCAGGCTGTCGCAATCGAAGCGCGCGAACTCCTCACGCAACTCCTCCGTTACCCAAGCGAGGTCACTCGCGTTGCTGGGGGTCACCGTCGGTGTTGCTGCGGGCGTCTGCCCCACCGTGTCGTCGGCGGCTTCGTCCTCCGGCGTTTCTGCCGGTACATCGCCTTCGGTGCCGGGAGTCGGCGCGATCGCGCTGTTGGCGGCGAGGTCGGTCAGAAGCACCGGTCGGAACTCCAGCTTCGACGCAGCCTCGATCCGCGCCCGCGTTTCATCGTCGGGCACGCCGGGGATCGACACGACGACGTTCTGGTTTCCGCCGAGCCCCTGGGTGGTGATCTCAGCCTCGGAGACACCCGACGCGTCAATACGTTGACGCATGATCTCCACGGCTTGCTGGAGCTGTTCCGTCGAGACCGTCTGTCCGCTCTCCAGCTGCGGCTGAAGGATGATCTGGGTGCCACCCTGAAGGTCGAGCGCCAGTTTGGGCACGAGCGCTTCGCTCGAAATCAGGGGCGTGTTGGAGGTTAGTGCGCCAACGGCGTTAATCCCCATCAAGCCGATGATGAGCACGGCGAGCCAGGCGAACGAACGCCACGCCTTCTTGACCGAAGTCGTTCTTGCCACCTGTGATCTCAGCTTTCTGTGGGTATGCCCGCGCCGTCAGGCGCGGGCATGAGGGCAGCAGCCGACTTTCGTCGACCGCACACCAGAGTAGTGGTTACTCGTCGACCTTCTTGGCCGGTCGACGGTCTTTCTTCGGCCGGGTGAAGTCGATCTTCTCGCCGAACTCGGGCTCTGCGGCCGCTTCCGCCTGCAGGCGCTCGCGCTCTTCCTGCTCACGCGTGGCGCGTTCCATGGCTTCCTCGACGCTCCTCGGATCGCCGTTGTCCGGCTCTTCCGTGACGACCTTCGACAGCGTCTGGCTGTGCACCTTCACTACGTTGCCGTGCGAGATCTCCAGTTCAGCGACCTTGCTGACCTCATCAACGGAGATGAGGGTGCCGTACAGGCCGAAGTTGGTCATGACCTCGACACCGGGCACCATCTGGCTGCGGGTCTCCTCCGCCTGCTGCTTGCGCTTGCGGCTGTTGCGCACCATGGTGAAAATCAGGAATGCCAGAACGGCAAACATTGCAATTGTTAATGGGTCCACTGGGGATGCCTTCCGGGAAAGTCTGATGAAGAGCCACGGAGAATACCGAGACTGTCTGAGGGCTCAGTGAATTATAGGCCATCCTCATACAGTGCCTCTTGGCGCGACCTGTGAAGGCCGAAGTGTCGCCACGCCTCGCGGCTGGCCACTCTCCCCCTGGGGGTTCGCGTGAGCAGGCCGATGCGCACGAGGAACGGCTCGACCACGGATTCGATGGTCTCCGCCTCCTCGCCCACCGACACGGCGAGGGTGTTCAGACCGACCGGACCGCCGTCGAACCTCGTGAGGATGACCTCCATGACGGCGCGATCCAGGCGGTCCAGCCCCAGGGCATCCACGTCGTACAGTTCGAGGGCGGCGTGCACAGCGGTGAGGTCGGCCTCGGAGTTGTTGACGAGCGCGTAGTCGCGCACGCGGCGCAGCAGGCGGTTGGCAATGCGGGGAGTACCGCGGCACCGACCCGCGATCTCGGCAAGTGCTGCTGTGTCGATCGGAAGCTCGAGCAGGGTGGCGGCCCGCGTGAGAACCTGCTGCAGTTCGCGCTCGTCGTAGAACTCGAGGTGCGCCGTGAAGCCGAATCGATCGCGCAGTGGATTGGGCAGCAGGCCCGACCGGGTCGTCGCCCCGACAAGGGTGAACGGTGCGAGATCGAGAGGAATGGATGTCGCTCCCGCCCCCTTGCCCACCATGATGTCGATGCGAAAATCCTCCATCGCGAGGTAGAGCATCTCCTCCGCGGATCTGGCCATGCGATGGATCTCGTCGATGAAGAGCACCTCGCCGGGCGTGAGGGACGACAGCAGTGCGGCAAGGTCACCGGCGTGCTGGATGGCCGGGCCGCTCGACATTCTCAGCGGGCGGTTGCTCTCGTAGGCGACGATCATCGCGAGGGTCGTCTTGCCGAGCCCGGGTGGTCCGGCGAGGAGGATGTGATCGGGCGTTCGATTCTGCATGCCGGCTGCCTGGAGCATGAGCTGTAGCTGCCCGCGCACCTTGCTCTGCCCGACGAACTCCGCGAGGGATCGTGGTCGAAGGGCGCCCTCGAACGCGAGTTCGGCCTCCGACTCGATGTCAGGGCGGACGATCGCGTCGTCGCTCGTCGTCATGGCCTGCCGCCAACCGCGTGCGGTGCCGGGCCCAGACTTGTGAGAGCGAGTCGGAGCAGGGAGGACACTGTCGCGAGTTCCGCCTCGCTTGCGCTTGCAGCGGCGTCCTCGACGGCCTGGCTCGCGACGCGTTCATTCCAGCCGAGCCCCACGAGGGCGATGACGACGCTCTGCGTCACGCTCGACGCGGCGACAACGGGGGCACGAAGGGCGGGGCTGACCGCTAGCTTGCCGGCGAGTGAGAGGACGATGAGTTTCGCGGTCTTGGGTCCGATCCCGCTCACCTTGCGGAAGGCACCGTCGTCCTCTGCCGCTACCGCCTGCGCCACCTGCGCGGGGCTGAGGGCCGCGAGCACTCCCATCGCCGATTTCGGCCCAACCCCGGTGACTCCGCGGAGGGCATCGAAGACGGCGAGCTCATCGGCATCCAGAAAGCCATACAGGCTGAGGTCGTCCTCCCTGACGATGAGAGCGGTTCGCAGGCTCGCCTCGGAGCCCACTCGCAGGCCCAGTGCGTGCTGGGGGGTCACCTGAACGGCGAGGCCCACACCACCGACCTCGATGATCGCTGACGTGCCAGCGACACCGAGCACGGTGCCGCGCACGGAGGCGATCACGCCGGGATCCTGTCGTAAATCACGACCCCAGCCTAGGAGCGGCTGCCGACTTCTCGGCCTTCCGCCACGCCTCCTGGGCCGGAGTGAGCGTCGTCGATGCGGCGACGTGCCCCGGCGTGCGCCACGCGTGGCACAGTGCGAGGGCGAGGGCATCCGAGGCATCCGCTGGTGTCGGCGGAGAATCCAGGCCGAGAACGCGGGCGACCATGGCGGCGACCTGTTTCTTGTCCGCGGCGCCGTAGCCCGTCACTGCGGCCTTCACCTCGCTCGGCGTGTGCAGCCCCACGGCAAGGCCCCGCGCGGCGGCGGCATGAAGCGCCACTCCGCTCGCCTGGGCCGTGCCCATCACGGTGCGCAGGTTGTGCTGCGCGAACACCCGCTCGAGCGCCACTGCGCCGGGTTCGTGCTCATCCAGAACAGCGGCTATGCCCTCGCCGATGGCCAACAGCCTCTGCTCCAGGGGCAGCTCCGCGGGCGTTCTGATCACGCCCACATAGACGAGTGTTGCGGTGCGATTCGCCCTGACATCGACCACCCCGACACCGCACCGGGTGAGGCCGGGGTCGATGCCCAGCACCCGGAGCGTCATGCCTAGTCTTCGTCCAGTGCTGCCTGCACGTCTGCGGGAATCTCGAAATTACCGTAGACGTTCTGCACGTCGTCGTTGTCCTCGAGCGCGTCGATGAGCCGGAACACCTTGCGGGCGGTCTCGAGGTCGACCTCCACCGTGACGCCGGGCACGAACTCCACATCGGCTGCGTCGTAGTCGATTCCCGCATCCTGCAGCGCCGTTCGGGCGGCGACCAGGTCGTGCGGCTCGGTGATGATCTCGAAGCCAGGCCCACGGTCGGTGACCTCTTCGGCGCCGGCATCCAGAACGGCGGCCAGAATATCGTCCTCGGTGATCGTGTCAGTCTTCTCGACCGAGACGACACCCTTGCGGCTGAAGTTGTACGCGACGCTGCCGGGATCGCCCATTGTGCCACCGTTGCGGCTCATGATGGCGCGAACATCCGCCGCAGCACGGTTCCGGTTATCGGTGAGGCATTCGATCAGCAGGGCAACGCCGCCCGCCGCGTAGCCCTCGTACATGATGGTCTGGTAATCAACCGCTTCACCCAGTTGCCCGGATCCGCGCTTGACGGCGCGATCGATGTTCTCATTCGGAACCGAGGTCTTCTTGGCCTTCTGGATCGCATCAACAAGTGTGGGGTTGCCGGAAAGATCGGCGCCACCGATCTTCGCCGCGACTTCAATGTTCTTGATGAGCTTTGCGAACGACTTGGCACGGCGGGAATCCTTGATCGCCTTCTGGTGCTTCGTCGTCGCCCATTTGGAGTGGCCTGACATGGTGCAATTCTAGCCGTGCTGTAACTGGGACCTTCAGCCGGCGAGCCCGTGTTCCCATGCGTAAGTGACGATCTGCACGCGCCCTCGCAGGCCGAGCTTCGACAGGATGCCGCTGAGATGCGTCTTCACAGTCGTCTCACTGACGAAGGAACTCTGCGCGATCTCGGCGTTCGACAGCCCCTTCGCGGCAAGCAGGAAGATCTCCTTCTCCCTCGGGGTGAGCGCGTCGATAGCCGCGACATCCGCTTTCCGGGCGCGCTGGCGCGAGAACTGGCGCACGAGATCGAAGGTTGCGGATGGCGCGATCACGGCCTGCCCACCGTGAACCGTGCGGATCGCCGCGAGGAGGAACTCCGGCTCGGCATCCTTCATCACGAATCCACTTGCGCCCGCCTCGATCGCCCGCGCTACCGCCTCGTCGCGGCGGAATGTCGTGACGACGATGACTCTGGGTGGCGGTTCAGGTGAGGTTGCGAGGATCTGCTGCGTCGCCGAGAGCCCGTCGAGCACGGGCATGCGGATGTCCATCAGCACGACGTCCGGTCTGTGTTCGAGAGCAGCCGCGACTGCCTTCTCCCCATTTTCGACGTTCGCGACCACGCGCAGATCGGGCTGGGACTCGATGAGCATCCCGATTCCCGAGCGAAACAGTTCCTGGTCGTCGGCGACGACCACGTCAATGAGCGGACGGCGAGCGCTCACGATGCCACCAGTTGCGAATCCATGGGAGACACCGCGACAGTCAACGCGGAGCGGTAGGGCAGGAACGCGGTGACGAGGAAGGCGCCGTCCGCCTCGCTTCCTGCTGTGAGCCATCCCCCACTCAACCGGGCACGTTCCTCCATGCCGACGATCCCTCGACCCGCTCTGGGCGTGTCAAGATCCGCCAACTCCCCTTCGCCACCCTCAGAGACAATCTGCAGCGAGGCGCCGGGCCCGCGCCAGTCGATGACGACAGAGACCTGGCTGCCTCGGCCGCGATGCCTGAGTGCGTTGGTGAAGCACTCCTGGAGAATGCGGTAGATCGCGAGCTCCGACCCTCGCGCCAGGGCTGCCTGCTCCCCGATCGCTGCGAAGGTGACAGCGAGCCCAGTCTTCTGCATGCTGTCAACGAGATCGTCGATATCCGTCAGGCCAGGCTGGGGCGGTTCGGTGCCGTCAAAGATCCCGTCGATGATTGCGCGCACATCGTCCAGTGCGGTTCGCGCCGATGTTGCGATCGCTTCCAACGCGGTGTCGACGGCGACCGGTCGGCTCGACCGCACGTAGCGGGCCCCGTCGGCTTGTGCCACGACGACAGCCAGAGAATGGGCAAGCACATCGTGCATTTCCTGGGCAATACGATTGCGTTCCCCCGCGACCGCGAGTTCCACTTCGGACTGACCCAGCTGGGCCTCCATGCGCCCCTGGAGCAACCTGCCGGCCGTGAGTCGCCCCGCAGCGCTCACGGCATAGCCGGATGCCCAGGTGAGCAGAAGCAGCACCACGCCAGCCCCGGCGAGCGGGAAGAATGCCGAGCTCTCTGAATTCCACCCGCTCCAATTCTCGTATCCGTAACGCACGAGCAGGGCCGGCACCGCAATTCCGCAGGCCAAGCCAACGCCGAATGCAACCCAGCGCACGACAACAGTTCCGGTTGCCGCAACAACTCCGATCACGACAAGGATGCCGAGGTACATCGGCCAATCAGTGGAACCGGGAGGGGCCACCAGCCCGGTCGTCTGGCCGGCGAGCAATGCAAGGATGAGGGCGAGGCTCACGTACGGAACCACGACGGATGTTGCAATGGCCGCAGCGAGCACGGACATCCCCACGATGCCCTCAATGCCGCGACCAGCTTCAGCGATCATCCACCAACCGAGGAAAGCGACAGCGACGGCGGGCGGAAGCGTGTGGCGGAGGATTGGATAGATGCGATTCATGGCCCCACCGTACGACCGCACAAGGCTCAGGGCTGTGCGTGACTGGCCAATTTCATCCGCTCGGATGAGGTTGAAGCTATTCGGCCAGTCGCACACCCGATGAGCGAAGTTCGAGTTGCGCCAGCTGGCGGATGACGGCGTCGTCTCCCCTCCGCCACGCTGAGACGGGGTCGCCGTCGACGCGCCCCAGCACCGCGAGGCTCTGGTTCGACAGCGCGCGAAGAGCCAGGAGGTCGATGCCAACGCCTCCGGCGATGAGCGACTTCGCCGTCGCCGCCTTCTGTGCGAAGCGGATGCGGGGAATCAGCCACAGCAGCAGGATCGTCAGCGTCGGCAGAGCCGCGATCCCGAACCCGAGTCCGAGCGCGAGCGACTGCACGGCATCCTGCTGGCTTTGACCTGCCTCCTGGAGCGCCTGGCCCGCGGAGCTTGCGCCGTCGAAGGGGATGCGGATGCCGTCGCCGATGAGCGGCACGCCGCCGAGGTTCTCGCCGACGTCGGTCATGGTCTCGCGGAAGCCCGCCCCCGCTTGCTCCATCTGCACCCCGAAAGCCGCCAGGTTCATGACGAGGGCATACAGCGCAACACCGAGCCAGATCCATGCGCCGATGAGAACGACGGCAATGACGTCGACGGCGATCTGACCGGTACGGCGGCCGGCGAAGTCGGAGTAGATTTTCATGCCCCCACTATCCCACCCGCCGCGATGCGGTCAGAGCTTGGCGAGAAAGTACTCGTGAAAGCGCCGTTCGCCGTTGATCTCCGGATGGAACGAGGTGCCGAGGAG
This sequence comes from uncultured Actinomycetota bacterium, assembly GCA_963848065.1. Lineage (GTDB taxonomy): Bacteria > Actinomycetota > Actinomycetes > Actinomycetales > Microbacteriaceae > CAWKBZ01. Next base: position 266,575 of record CAWKBZ010000003.1, read on the forward strand.
GTTGCCCTGCTCCACGGCGACGATCCTGCCGTCCGCGAGTTGGGAGAGCACCGTCACGTCGTCACCGACCTCCTCCACGACGGGGGCCCGGATGAACACCGCATGAACGGGCGGTTCACCCAGCGCAGGGATCTCGAGATCGACCTCGAACGACTCGTTCTGCGAACCGAACGCGTTGCGCCGAACGGCAATGTCCATGCCGCCGAGGGTCTGCTGCCCCTCGATCGCTTCATGAACACGGTCCGCGAGCATGATGAGACCGGCGCAAGTGCCGAAGACCGGGAGACCGGACGCGATGGCTGCTTTTAGTGGTTCGGCCAATCCGAATGAGCGGCTGAGCTTGTCCATGACGGTCGATTCGCCGCCGGGAATGACGAGCCCATCCACGACCGCGAGTTCCTCGGGCCGTCGCACGGCTACGGCATCCGCTCCCAGGGAAGTGAGAACCGCGAGGTGTTCGCGAAAGTCGCCCTGGAGGGCGAGGACGCCGACCCTGCTACCAGCCACGCTCGGCGAGTCGGTGCGGCGCCGCGAGATCCGCGACGTTGATGCCGACCATGGCCTCACCAAGCCCTCGCGAGACCTCGGCGATGACATTGGGGTCGTCGAAGAATGTGGTGGCCTTGACGATCGCGGCCGCGCGCTGCTCGGGATTGCCCGACTTGAAGATGCCGGAACCGACGAAGACGCCATCGGCGCCCAGCTGCATCATCATCGCCGCATCGGCGGGGGTAGCTACCCCACCCGCAACGAAGAGCACGACCGGCAGCTGGCCCGTCGCAGCAACCTCAGCGACGAGGTCGTAGGGCGCCTGAAGCTCTTTCGCGGCGACGTACAGTTCGTCTTTGGTCTTCGAGGCGAGGGCGGCGATTTCACGCTTGATCGTGCGGATGTGCTTGGTCGCCTCGGAAACGTCTCCCGTGCCTGCCTCGCCCTTGGAGCGAATCATCGCCGCGCCCTCGGTGATGCGGCGGAGCGCCTCGCCGAGGTTGGTTGCGCCACACACGAACGGTGTTGTGAAGTTCCACTTGTCGATGTGGTTGAGGTAGTCCGCGGGGCTGAGCACCTCGGACTCGTCGATGTAGTCCACCTTGAGCGCCTCGAGAATCTGCGCCTCGACGAAGTGGCCGATCCTGGCCTTCGCCATCACTGGGATCGAAACCTCCGCAATGATTCCGTCGATGAGGTCGGGGTCGCTCATCCGAGCGACGCCGCCCTGGGAGCGGATGTCGGCGGGAACCCTTTCGAGAGCCATCACCGCGACTGCCCCTGCGTCCTCGGCGATGCGCGCCTGCTCGGCCGTGACGACATCCATGATGACACCGCCCTTGAGCATTTCGGCGAGCCCGCGCTTGACGCGGCTCGTGCCCAGCTGTTCTGACGTTGTGCTCTCGCTCATAGGCCAGATTCTACTCTTCGGCCACAGGCGCCCGTGCGGCGGGGCAGTGGCCAATCGCGATTTAGTGGCCTGCTGGCCAGGCCGCCGCGATCTCGTTGCGAACCTCGCCGAGCAGGCGCGGTACGGCTTTGGTTCCGGCGATGATGGGGAAGAAGTTGGAGTCGAGCGCCCAGCGCGGAACGATGTGCTGGTGCAGGTGGTCGGCAACTCCGGCACCAGCGACCCTGCCCTGGTTCATCCCGATGTTGAAGCCGTGCGCGTTCGAAACCGTGGTCAGTACGCGCATCGCGATCTGCGTGAGACTCGCAATCTCTGCGACCTCGTCTGCCGTCGCCTCGTCATACCCTGCGACGTGGCGGTAAGGACACACGAGCAGGTGACCACTGTTGTACGGGTAGAGATTGAGCAACACGTACGCATGCGCGCCCCGCGCCACGATGAGCGCCTTCTCGTCATCCATGTCGGGCGCGATGCAGAACGGGCAGTGCTCCTCCCCCGGCAGCTGGCCCTCCTGCACGTAGACGAGCCGATGGGGCGTCCATAGCCGTTGAAACGCATCCGGCACCGCAGCGAAGCCACCGGAGGATTCGGTGTCGTACTCGTTGCCGTCGATGTCGCGCATGCTCAGACCTGGGCCCTGGTGGAGATCGCGTCGGTGATGCGGGCAATCGCGTCGGCGATGGGCACGCCGTTCTCCTGGCTGCCGTCCCTGAATCGGAAACTGACCGAGCCGTTCGCCCGGTCTTCCTCACCCGCGATGAGTTGGAACGGCACCCGCTGTTTGGTGTGCGTGCGGATCTTCTTCTGCATTCGCTCGCTGGAGGCATCCAGTTCGGCGCGAACACCGAGTTCCTGCAGTTGGTGGATGACTGTGGCCAGGTAGTTCTCGTGAGCTTCGGCCACCGGGATTCCCACGACCTGCACGGGCGCAAGCCACACCGGGAAGGCTCCCGCATAGTGCTCGGTGAGCACACCGAAGAATCGCTCGATCGAGCCGAAGAGTGCGCGGTGGATCATGACCGGCTGCTGCCTGCTGCCGTCGGAGGCGGTGTATTCGAGGTCGAACCTCTGAGGCAGGTTGAAGTCAAGTTGCACGGTCGACATCTGCCAGGTGCGACCGATGGCATCCCGTGCCTGTACCGAGATCTTGGGGCCGTAGAAGGCTGCGCCACCAGGGTCGGGCACGAGTTCGAGACCGGATTCGGCGGCAACCTCCGCGAGGGTGTTGGTCGCTTCTTCCCACACGTCGTCATCGCCCACATACTTCTCGGGATCCTTCGTCGACAGTTCCAGGTAGAAGTCGGTCAGGCCGTAGTCACGCAGAAGCGAGAGAACGAACTCGAGAGTGCGCGTGAGCTCCCCCTTCATGTCCTCCCGCGTGGTGAAGATGTGCGCGTCATCCATCGTCAGTCCGCGAACCCGGGTGAGGCCGTGGATGACGCCGGACTTCTCGTTGCGGTACACGGTGCCGAACTCGAACATGCGAAGCGGCAGGTCACGGTAGGAGCGGCTGCTGGAGCGGTAGATGAGGATGTGGAACGGACAGTTCATCGGCTTGAGGTAGTAGTCGGCACCCTGTCGGGTGATCTCCCCCTCGTCGTTGCGCGCCTCGTCGAGGTGCATGGGCGGGAACATGCCGTCCGCGTACCAGCCGAGGTGACCGGATGTCTCGAACAGGTTGGACTTGGTGATGTGCGGCGAGTACACGAAGTCGTAGCCGGCCTCCTCGTGCTTCTTGCGCGAGTAGTCCTCCATCTCCCGGCGGATGATGCCGCCCTTCGGATGGAACACGGCAAGCCCGGAGCCGATCTCGTCGGGGAAGGAGAACAGGTCGAGTTCCTGCCCGAGCCGACGGTGGTCGCGCTTGAGCGCTTCCTCCTGGCGCTCCTGGTACGCGCGCAGGTCATCCTTGCTCGCCCAGGCGGTACCGTAGACCCGCTGGAGCTGCTTGTTCTTCTCGGAGCCGCGCCAATAGGCGGCCGCCGTGCGGGTGAGCTTCCAGCCGTTGCCGATCATCCGGGTGTTCGGCAGGTGGGGGCCACGGCAGAGGTCTTTCCAGTAGACCTCGCCTGTCTTGCCGTCGACGTTGTCGTAGATGGTCAGTTCGGCGCCGCCGACCTCGACCGACTCGCCGTCGTCCATACCGGTGGTCGAGCCGCCTCCGGTGGTCGAGCCGCCTCCGGTGGTCGAGCCGCCTCCGGTGGTCGAGCCTGTCGAGACCCCCTTCAACCCGATCAACTCGAGCTTGTACGGCTCATCCGCAAGTTCTGCCCGCGCTTCCTCCTCGGTGACAACCCGGCGCTGGAACCGCTGGCCCTGACGGATGATGCGATCCATCGCCTTCTCGATCGCTTTGAGATCCTCGGGGGTGAACGGTTCCGCGACGTCGAAGTCGTAGTAGAAACCGTCGGTGACGGGCGGCCCGATGCCGAGCCGTGCGTGCGGGTTGATCGACTGCACCGCCTGGGCTGCGACGTGCGCAGCCGAGTGCCGCAGGATGTTGAGGCCGTCTGCGGAATCGATCGTCACCTCTTCGACCGTGTCGGCATCCGTCACCGTTGCCGCAAGGTCACGCAGCTCGCCGTTGACGCGCATGGCGACCACGTTGCGGTCAGTGAACAGGTCGAACCCGGTTTTCGGTGCGCTCATTCCCACAACTTTAGTGCCGTTGGCGGCATGCCCTCGTCGCCCCCGGTGGCATTCACGACGCATTCTCGTGTGTTTCCAATCGGTCACGATCGAGCGTTCGTGCGCGGACACCCGGCCCGCCCTCTGTAACATTTCGCCCCATGATCGACGACCTTTGGACCGATGCTGACGAGGCAATGCGCAGGTCGGCCTCGCTGCATCCGAACAGTCCCAGTTTTTCCGCGAAGGTGTTCGCGAACGCGCTTCGTTCGCCCATCCGGAATGCGCGAATTCTCGGCTGGCTGGTCACCCCTGAGTCGCGCGTCGGATGGGGTGATTTCGAGAAGGCGGCCGGCCAGTTGCGCGCGATCAAGAACCCCGGAATCGGCTCGCACGCGAGCCCGGCGTTCGAAGCTCCTGACGTCGCGTACGTGAAGATCATGGCGGACGTGTCGCAGGCGTTCACTCTTGACGAACCCTCGTTTGGAACGGAATCAGCAATCGTCACACTCGTCTGGCGCCCCGAGCATGCGCGCTGGCTGGTACACGGATTCGGTGCATACGCTCGACCTGATGAGCTCACCCGCACGTCGCCGGGCGATGCCCCCAGCTATTGAGCGAAACTTCCTCGTAGTTGACCCCCCTCTCCCGCCCGTTCTATGGTCGAAGGGCGATGTGAGTTCTCTTGTTGGGGATTCTGATCGAACCATCGCCAAGGATTTCCCTGGGGAGGAAGATCCATGGACGACAGAAGCGACAGCAATAGACAAACAGCACTGGCTGCGGGACGAAAAGCAATAGCCCTGATCGAGAGGCAACTCGCGCAGATCGAAAAGGGCGACGGTGCCCCTGTGGCATTCGATGAACTGTGGCGTAGCTTCGGCGCGTATACGCGCGCTCTGCTGGGTGTGACCCTGTTGCCTGTCGGGGCGAACCGGTTACAGGCGACCCCGGAGAACTCGCTGCTCACGAGCGAGGAGTCACTGTCACCGGGACAATCCGTCGATGGCGAGTTCGAACGGCTGCTCGCGATCTCCCGAGGAGCGGGGATCGGTGAGTGGGATGACGAAGGCGCGGAGGAGGACCAGGCGCCGCGCGCAACCATGGCGAGCTGAGCCTTTCAACACGAAAGAGGCCCCGACTCTGTCGGGACCTCTTCAATGGTGGGCGGTACTGGGATCGAACCAGCGACCTCTTCCGTGTCAGGGAAGCGCGCTACCGCTGCGCCAACCGCCCGGGTTGTAATGATTGAGTTGTTCTGCGAGTGGAGGTGGCGACGGGATTCGAACCCGTGTGGACGGCTTTGCAGGCCGCTGCCTCGCCTCTCGGCCACGCCACCATGGTGGGTCCCCACGCTTTTCAGCAATCCTGTCGTGAGACTTCACTCGAGCGGATGACGAGATTCGAACTCGCGACCCTCACCTTGGCAAGGTGATGCGCTACCACTGCGCCACATCCGCATTGCTTACATTTCTGTTTGCGTTTGAAACCTTATCCCACTCAGCCACCGGTGCCAATTCCCCCACGCCCGTGTTACGAAGTCCCCGCGGCGCTGTGGCAGGATTGTCAGGTCAGGGCGATTGGCGCAGTTGGTAGCGCGCTTCCTTCACACGGAAGAGGTCATCGGTTCGAGTCCGGTATCGCCCACCAGAGAATCCGACTTCCGGCAATCAACTCAAGTAGTACCCAGCCCGCTATTCCAGCAGCGCACCGCCCCGGCTAACCCTGGAGCAGCCGCAAGAGGAGACTGGCCTTCGATCTCGCAGTGGATCACGGTCATGACGCTCAGAGCGGTCAAGGGCGGCCCGTCGTCAAATCAGCACGGGGCTTCCCTCATAGTCACGGGGCTTCCCTCATAGTACTGAGCGGGAGGGCCCCGAACTGCAATCCAGCGTGCTGGCGCTGTCAGAGCGTCTGCCAGTCCGGCTTGCCCGCGAAGGCGAAGCGATAGTAGTCGGCGTGCCGCAATTGTGAGGCCGCTGCCTCGTCGACGACGACCGTAACCTTCGGATGCAGCTGAATGGTCGATGCGGGGCAGTTCGCGCTCAGAGCCCCCTCGACTGCTGCGGCCACAGCAGCGGCCTTGCCCTCACCGAATGCGAGCAGCACGAGGTGCCCGGCCTGAAGTATTGTGCCGAGGCCCTGCGTCACGCAGTGCCTCGGCACCTCATCGAGCGAGGCGAAAAAGCGTGAGTTATCGGACCGCGTCTGCTCGGTGAGGGTCTTAATTCGGGTGCGCGATGCGAAGCTCGACCCGGGCTCGTTGAATCCGATGTGTCCATCCGAACCGATGCCGAGCAGCTGAAGGTCGATACCTCCGCTCGCTTCAATTTCCGCCTCATAGCGCTCCCCCGCGCTGGCTGCTGCGATCGCATCCCCGTCGGGAGCGTGAAGCCGCTCTCCGACAATTCCCAGAGGTTCGAGTACCCGCTCGAGAACCATGCGGTACGACTCGGGGTGCCCTTCGGGCAGGCCAACATACTCATCGAGAGCGAAGGCGTGAGCGCGATCGAAACTCACTTTTGGCGTTGCGCAGGCGAGGGCGTCGTACACCGGGGTCGGAGTGGAGCCCGTAGCGACGCCGAGCACAAGGTCGGGGTGTTCAGCAACCCGCCGCGCAACCATATCGGCGACGAGGGCTCCCGCCGCTTCGGCATCCGGGAGGATAACGACTTCAGCCATAAGCTTTGCCCCGTTTCAATTCAAACTAGATGTTGAGTTCGCGCTTTCCGCTCAAGCGGTAGAAGGCGAACAGCAGCAGGATCGTAAGGGCAGTCAGCAATGTCGATAGCGCAGCCGCGACACCGTAGTTCCCATTGAGCACCTCGGTGTAGATCGCCACTGTCATCGTTCGTGTGCGCGTCGTATATAGCAGGAGGCTCGCGCTCAACTCGGTGATAATGCTGATCCAACTGAGAATCGCGCCCGCCACAATCCCTGAAAGGATCATCGGCAGCGTGATTTGCACGAACACGCGAAAGGCGGATGCGCCGAGGCTGATCGCGGCCTCCTCAACGCTCTCGTTGGCGTTCTGCAGCGACGCAGCCGCCGAACGCACCGTGTACGGCAATCGACGAATGACGAACGCGAGGATCATAATCACCGCGGTGCCCGCGATGGCCACGGGAGGCCCATTGAACGTGACCAACAACGCTATACCCAGCACCGATCCAGGCACGATGAATGGCACCATGAGGATCACATCGAGCGCGGTCGTGGCCATGCTCCGTCGACGGATCGTGACGTACGCTGCGAGCACCGAGATCACGATGATGATCGCGACGGCGATGAATGAAAACAGCATCGAGTTGACGATGGCGCTGCCTGCTTTGCCGAACGCCGCCTCATAGCTACCGAGAGAGAACCCATCGATGAAAATGCGGCCCGACGTCTGCCGGAAGGAGGTGTAGGCCACGTACAACTGCGGCAGCATCGTGAGAAACGCGAAGAGGTAGATGGCGGCATGACCCAGGAACCCGCCGATCCACGTTCGTGCGGGCGCGGGCGCGATCCGATTGACTGCGTTCATCGAGAAAGCCAGGCGATTGCTGACGAAGCGCTGCCCCAGAAAGACGAGCATCGCGATCACAATCACAATGAAGCTCACCGCCGCCGCGAAGCCGGTGTCGCCACCCATTTCGCTGATGAACTCTGTATAGATCAATACCGGTACTGTCTTGAAACCCTGCCCGATGAGCATGGGAGTACCAAAATCAGCGAGCGCACGCAAGAATACGAGAAGGCCTGCGGCGAGCACCGTCGGGATGATTAGCGGCGTCACGACACGAGTTATTCGGCCAAAGGGTCCGTAGCCGAGGCTCTCAGCCGCTTCGAGTAGCGAAGCGTCTGTATTTTTCAGTGCGCCGAGCACGTACATGAAGATGAGCGGCGAAAGCTGCAACGTGAGCACGAGCACTATGCCGGGAAAACCGTAGATGCTCGGTGTCTGGATCCCGAGCCAGTCGCGCAACGTCGCGGTGATGACACCGTTGTTTCCGAGAAGCAGTATCCAGGAGTATGCGCCGATGAAAGGAGCAGACATGGATGAGATCAACATGAACGCGCGGATAACGTTCGTACCGGAGATCGAGATGGTAGCGACGATGTAGGCGAGCGGCACCGCGATGACGACGGAGAGCAGCGTGACGGTGCCACTCACCGCAAGGCTGTTCCAGACCGTGTCGACGAAGTAACCGCGTGAAAAGAATTTTTCGAAGTGTTCAGTGGTCGGCGCGCCTGTCTCCGAGTTGATGAAGGCACTCAGCAGGAGGCCAACGAGCGGTATGAGCATCGCCAGCGTGTAGGTGAGAAAGAGAGCGAGGGTGACGAGCGTCCACCCGTCGAGGCGCTGAAGTCTCACCGGGGCACAAGCTCTCGGTCGACGGCCGAGATACGACGGCCTGACTCACGGTCATAGACATTGATGCGCTCAGGCTCGACGGCGATCCGGACCTTCGCGCCCGTGGCCAGTTCAGGAAGCGCAGATGATGTCGACACATTCAGCGGCGCGCTCTCGCCGATCTTGATGCGCAGGCCGACCTCCTGACCAAGAAACTCAGTTGAGAGAATTTCCCCCGCAGATCCGGCGCCGCCGACAACGAGGGTGACGTCCTGAGGACGCACGGTTACTACAACATCCTCGCCCGCGCGCGCGGCGAGAACGGAGCTGAGAGATTCAGGAACGGGCAGTGTAAGGCCTGATACGCAGCGCAGGGAGAGCTGCCCGCCCTCCAGCGCTACCACGCAGTCCAGCACGTTCGTGCGCCCGATAAATTGCGCTACGAAGAGGCTCTCAGGGGCAAGGAAAACCTCTCGCGGTCTGCCGAGGTGCTCGATGTTGCCCTTGTTCATCACCGCAATTCGGTCAGAGACAGCCATGGCCTCCTCCTGGTCGTGCGTCACGTAAATCGTCGTGATCCCGACCTCCCGCTGAATGTCGCGAATCGCCTGGCGCATTTCGATGCGAAGCTTCGCGTCAAGGTTGGACAGCGGCTCGTCCATGAGCAACAATGACGGCTCGATGACGATCGAGCGAGCGAGCGCGACGCGTTGCTGCTGGCCACCGCTGAGGTTGCGCGGGTACTGATCAGCAAAGTCGGTAATGTGGACGACGTCCATGATTTGGTCAGTCCGTCGGATAATCTCTGCGCGGCCCAAGCCGCGCCGGTGAAGCCCGAACGCGATGTTGCCTCGCACAGTCATGTGCGGGAACACGGCATAGTTCTGGAACACCATGCCGATGTTGCGCTTGGCCGGTGCAAGGTCGTTAATCACCTTGTCGCCGAATGCGATCGTGCCGCCGGTGATGGTGTTGAAACCTGCGATCATCCGAAGCAGGGTGGTCTTGCCGCAGCCGGAGGGGCCCAGCAGGGTGAAGAACTCACCCCGCTGGACCTCCAGGTTCACATCGGGCAGCACAACCGTCGGGCCGTACGCCTTCCTCAGATTCTGAAGTCGAACCGGAACCGCCATTTTTCCTCCTGTGCTTTCCGATGTGTGGGTGTTGTTACTGAAGCGACGCGAACAGGTCGCCGTAGCGCGCTAGCAGTTCACTCTTGTGCTCGGCAACGTAGGCGTTGTCCTCCTGGAGCAGCGCGATCGAGTCAAGCGCAACGAGGTGAGCTCCCAGATCTGCGTCCGCACGCAACGGGCGACTGGTGAGCTCAGTCCCCAACCGACTCTGCACCTGGTCGCTGATGACAAAGTCAACAAATTTTTCGGCGGCTGAACGGTGCGGCGCCCCCTTGACGATGCCGACGTAGGAGTCGAGGAATACCGCGCCTTCAGTCGGGTAAACGACTCTGACTGGAGCGCCATCCCTCACGTAGCCAGCGCTGGGCTCTTCGTAGGTGAGACCGACAGCATACTCGCCGTCGGCGACGCTCTTGTGAACCTGGCTGGAGCCAGCTGCGATCTTGCCATCAAGATTCTGGATGAGTTCGGCGAGGTAGTTCCACCCGGCGTCCGACTCGTAATCGCCGCCTTTGGCCACAAGGATGTTGGTCAGCTGAGCGAAAGCAGAACTGGAGGTGCTGGGGTCGGCGGCAGCGATTCGGCCTTTAAGTGCAGGGTTGAGGAGGTCCTCGTATGAGGTCACTTCGACGTCGCCGATAACTTGATCATTGACCAGCAGGACGCTGCCATTCGACATGTAGGCAGTAGCGAGCCCGCTCGTGTTGCGGGAGTTCTCGTAGAGACTCGCGTCGTCAGGCGAAACGTATTCCTCGAAGTACTCCTCAAAGTCGCCGCGCACTGCGCCGAGCAGAACGTCGGCGTAAGGGGCATTGCGCTCGGACTGCACTCGCGTGAGGAGCTCGCCGGCTCCGGCGTTCAGTACTTCGACCTTGATCCCCGTCTCCGCCTCGAAGGCCGGGATAATTATGTCGAGGATCGCCTCGCTATTGGGTGTGTAGACGACTAGCGTCGACTCTTCGGCACTGTCACCAGCGGGCGTACATGCCGCCAGCAACGACACGACCGCGACTGCTGCTGTCGCGACCAGGATTGACTTCTTCATCAGTTCTCCATCTATTCACTCGATGATGCGGAGGGCTTCCAACTATTGGTATAGCCCATTATGCAATTGATTGCAAAATCCGCGGCCGGATTCCTGTGTTTTGCGTGTATTCCGCTCACAGCAGTAGAGTTCGTTGTATAGTCCAATCACGCTGGCAGGAGTCGACAGTGCACCCGAACGGTTCGCAAAAGCACATCGTCGCGCCGAAAACGCTTGCCATTCGCGAGCATCTCGTAAAGCTCTTGGCAACCGAGACACAACCGCATTGCCGGCTTCCCACTGAGCGGGAGCTCGCCCAGCAGTTTTCGGTCACCCGCCTCACTGTGCGCCACGTGCTCGAACGACTGGAGTTCGAAGGTCGCATATACCGCACACAGGGATCCGGAACGTTTGCGGCAGAGCCGCGCATCGCCAAGTCGCTCGAGCTCTCGTCGTTTACAAGCGACATGGAGGACCGCGGGCTTGTCGCCGGATCGCGCATCAATTCGGTGTCACGACAGCCGGCGGGCGCGCACGTCGGATTCAACCTCGGTGTCAGCCCTCAGAGCGACGTGCTGCTGGTCGTCCGCGTCCGGACAGGCGACAGTCAACCCATGTGCGTCGAGCGCGCCCACTTCCCCGTTGAGTTGTTTCCAGAGATTGGACAGGCAGACCTCGATGGATCGCTATACCAACTCCTCGAAACGGCCTATGGCGTCGTCTTCGACCGAGCCCAACAGACCATCAGCGCTACGGTTCTCGACGAAGAGATTGCCGAGTTACTCGAGTGCGCTCCGTTCTCGCCTGCTCTCTTCGTGACGCGCGCGGTGCAAGACGTGCGCGGTCGTCGTGTCGAATATGCAGAGAGCACGTACCGTGCAGACAAGTACTCGTTCGATTTCACTGTGTACAGGCCGACGCTCGAGGATCCGAAAGAGGTACTGCGTTCGTGACCATGTCGATTCTTGACAGGATCCTCGGCGGACTTATCGTGTCCTGCCAGGCACCGGACGACAGCCCCCTCCGTGACTCGTCGATCATGGCCGCGATGGCGATCGCCGCCGAACACGGAGGTGCACTCGGTATCCGTGCCCAAGGCGAAGACGACATCGCGGCGATCGATCGGGCGACCGACCTGCCCATCATCGGCTTGATGAAGCGCCCACCACTCCGCCACGAGAGGGTGTACATCACACCCGGCTTCGCGGATGCGGTGCTTCTAGCAGTGGCGGGAAGCGACATCATCGCCCTCGACGGAACCAACCGCCCCCGTGACGGCGGGATGCACCTTTCCGAGCTCATCGAGCGCATCCACTCCGAACTAAACCTCGCGGTGATGGCAGACATCGACAGCCCCGCATCGGCCGTATTCGCCGAGCAGTGTGGCGCCGACCTCATCGGGACAACCCTTGTCGGCTACACGGTGCCGAAGGAATCAGGCCAGGCTGACACGATCGACCTCGCGAGCGTGGCCACGATCGCAGCAGCAACCCGCCTGCCCATACTCGCAGAGGGCCGGATTTGGTCGCGCGAAGACGCCATCGCTGCGATGAACGCAGGAGCGTGCGGCGTCGTCGTTGGCTCCTCAATCACTAATCCTGTGCTATCCACGAGACGTTTCGCCGAGGGACTCGCCGGTCTGCGGTAGCGCTGGCAGGACATTTGGGAGGGGTCGCCACGCTCGACTAGGTCAACATCATAAAGATTATGACAGTGTGAGTTGGCACGATGGCTATTTGGCCGGTAAAGATGAAGCCGCGGCCGGCGGTCATAATGCTACGCACGACGAGACCGATTCGCCCGGCCCAACAATGAGACCGCAGAGAAGCCCAGCTATGGCCGCTGCAGGGTCGTGGTGGCCGCAATGATCCGCTGCATGACCAGCCATCCGATCACCGCGACGAGAGGACCGATCGCTGCACTTGAGATGACCCGAGTCGTGGATGCATCGATTGTGCCCTCCAGCGCGACGAGAAGCCGTCCAGCCGATCAAGACAGCAGGCCTGCCGCAGCCAGATCTCACGCCGCGAGTCGAGAGCCGTTTCGACGCGGCACCAGCGTTCGTCAGGCAGAACGAGCGCCATCAGGCACGGAAAGCACTCCACAAAGATCAAGCGGTCCGGCGACGGGCGAAAGTCCCGTCTTCCGAGCCAGACGGAGCCGTCGAACCGGTCGGGACGAAGCCCGGCCGGCAGCAGGGGTGCGAGAGCTGCAGCATCCACCCTCCAGTGGATGAACACCAGATGTGACCAGCGCTGGCTCGCCGAGCTTCGTCCGCCGAGCGGCGGGGCGGATGCCGAGATGGGCTCCAGAGTCACCGGGGGCCCAGCTGAGCAACGGGTCGGCGTCCGCGCGCGACGACCGCCCTCGTGAGCGCGAGCAGCACGATCGTGACCACGACCGCCAGAACGCTCGTGAGGATCGCCGCCCAGAGGCCAGCCTGGAGCACAGCGAGCTGGCCAGTGAAAATGAAGCCCCGCGCCGTGCCGACGATGCCAAGGGCAACCAGCCCGATAACCCCGGCGAGCAGATGGGCGCCCACCGGGAACCATTCGGCGCGGCCGGAAACTGCGACCCGCCTGACCACGAACGCGGCGCAGCCGACGCCGGCACAGAGCCCCGTCAGCGCGGCCGAGTACGGATCGAGGAACGCGCTGCCCGCGCTGACCGCAACGAGTCCACTGACAAGACCGGCCGTCGCGGCAGTGATCGTTGTCGTGCCAGTGACGATCCGCTGAACGGCCAGCCAACCGACGATCGCCGCCGCGGGGGCGACGATCGCGCTCTCGATGATCCGCGCGGTTGACTGGTTGATCTCGAACTCGAGCGCGACGAGCAGGCAGGCCCAGCCCAGCCACAGCGCGACAGCGGATGAAGCCAGCAGCCGACCGGTCGGGCGCGCCAACGGAGGTGAATCGGTGGCCCCGCTGCGAAGGAGGATGCTGGCGAGAGCCGCTGCTCCCGCGGTAATGTGCACGGGCAGCACTCCCCCAAGGTCGATCGGTGCAGCCAGGAGGTCGAAATCCAGGACGTTCGGGAAGAGCACGATCACTGAGACCGGGGAGAACACGAGGGCCGTCCACGCGATCGTGTAGACGATGAGGATCAGCGGCCGCGTCGTCAGCCTGCGGGCCGGCAGGCTACCAAGAAGACCCGCGACGATCGCCAGCACGAGAATCGGAATCTGCACCGCGTGTGCGCCAATCGCGGGCACGGCGAGCGAAGTGATGACCCAGGTGACTGCGGCCGTTGCGCTGATCCAGACAGTGAGCAGAATGGATGCCCGGGGCGGGGCTGCAGGCAGAAACTCACGGTAGAGCAGGCTCAAGGCGGGAACGACCGTGATCAACGCCACGACCCCGAGAACGGTCACCACGTGAGCTTCCCTTCATCCGCACCCAGGAACAGGGTAAGGGGTGCCGTCCCGACAGGACGGCACCCCTCACCGGTGCGAACGTGACAGCTACACCCTTTCGAGCACGTACCCCTCTTCGCCGTGCACGATCGTGTCGATTCCCGCCAGCTCGTCCTCGCTCGTGACCCGGAAGCCGATTGTCTTCTGGATCGCGAACCCGATGATGAGAGCGACGGTGAACGAGTAGATGAGAACCCCGAAGGCCGCGATTGCCTGGACGGCGAGCTGACCGAAGTCGCCACCGCCGGTGAACAGGCCGGTTTCGACTGCGAAGAACCCGAGGTAGAGCGTTCCGACCATTCCACCGACGAGGTGAATCCCGACGACGTCGAGCGAGTCATCGAAGCCCCACTTGAACTTGAGCTCGATCGCGAGCGCGCAGACGACACCCGCAACAGCGCCGAGCACGAGCGCCCAGCCGGGAGTCAGGTTGGCACAGGCGGGAGTGATGGCGACGAGACCGGCGACCGCACCGGACGCCGCGCCGACCGCGGTCGACTTGCCATCCTTGATCTTCTCAACCACTGCCCAGCCGAGGATGGAGGCTGCTGTCGATCCCAGGGTGTTGACCACAATGAGCCCGACGCCGGGCATTCCCTCGGCGAGGAACTCCGCGCCGGCGTTGAAGCCGAACCAGCCGAACCAGAGAATGGCGGCACCGAGCAGCACGAACGGCACGTTGTGCGGTTTGTGGGCACCCTTCTGGAATCCGAATCGCTTGCCCAGTACAAGAGCGAGGGCGAGGGCCGCCGCACCTGAGTTGATGTGCACGGCCGTTCCTCCTGCGTAGTCGATCACGCCGGGAAGCCCGAGGGTCGTGCCGAGCTCCATGATCCAGCCGCCACCCCAGACCCAGGCGGCAACCGGGAAGTACACCACCGTCGCCCAGAGACCGGCAAAGAGCATCCACGACCAGAACTTTGCCCGGTCAGCAATCGCACCAGAGATGAGGGCAACGGTGATGATCGCGAACGTCGCTCCGAAGGTAGCGCCGAGCAGTGTGTCGTTCGCGCCCTCACCGGTTGCTGCCTCCATGAGGCCAAAATCTGCGAACGGATTGCCCGCGAACTCGAAGGGGCTGCCCACGGCACTCATGTTCGCGCCGTAGAGGATCCAGAGAACGCTGATGAGCGCCAGTGAGCCGAAGCTCATCATCATCATGCTGATGACGCTCTTGGCTTTCACCAGGCCGCCGTAGAAGAATGCAAGGCCCGGGGTCATCAGCAGGACCAGTGCGGTCGCTGTGATGCCCCAGGCGAGTTGGCCAGAGTCCAGTTCCATTGAAGTTCCTCACTACGTCTCGTTGTGCCGACCGGGTGCTGGCGGCATCGTGGTGTTGCTCCAGTACGTGCCCAGTGTGCGACCCCGACGTTTCGTCAGCACTCCCCGCAGTGTTTCCCCGCTGTTACGAGTCGGCTCGCCGCGTTAACACTGTGTTTCGCGATGGAGTGGATGGTGCGAGACATCTTCTAGAATCGGGAGAGAAAGAAACGGAATACCATGGCGATCCTCCGGTCAGAGCGTCTCGCCGCGTTCTTCCTGCTCGGCGCCGCCATGCTCGGCCTTGGCCTCGCCAAACCCCGCTCGGCAGTTTTCTCGTTGCCATTCGCGACCTGAAAGTGGGCGTAGCCGCGGTGGGAATCGAAATGACCGTGGGGCACTGGGTAACTGACGGATTACTCGCCGGCTCTTCATGGCGAAGAGTTCCGCCGAGAGTGCGCGACACCGGCTGGAGCCCTTTTCCAACGCCGTCGTGCTTCCCGTGTTCGTCTTCGTGGCGGCTCTCGTTTCCTTCCCGAAAGCATCGGAGCTGGGCCCGGTGTTCTGGGCCATTCTCGTCTCACTGCCGGTCGGCAAGCTCATCGGAATCACCGGTGGAGCGCTCATCGCAATGCAGCTCTCACCGCGAGCAACCCGAACGACGGCGCGGAAGGCACGATTGCCGTTATGGCCGCATCGGTGATCGCGGCAATAATCGGTGTCGCCGTTACGACGGTGAGGTCTCGCCACTACGAGCGATTGCGCAGGCGAGCGCTAGATGTCCCCATCGGAGGTTAGGGCGATCAGCCGCGAGGCGGCACGCAGATACTTCTTGCGGTACCCGCCCGCGAGCATGTCCTCTGCGAATACCCGGTCGAGCGGCGTCCCCGTTGCGAGCACGCGGACCTGAGCATCGTAAAGGCGATCGACGAACGCGACGAATCGCAGGGCATCCGTCTGGCTGTCCAGCACGTGGACATCGGTGATCGCCACGGCGTCCAGCCCCTCGACCAGGCTCACGTAGCGGGACGGGTGAACCCGGGACAGATGGGTGAGCACGACATCGAACGGATCGAGCGTCACCACGCCCTTCACACTCGCGACAGCGCGCTCGAATTCCCCCTCGGGCAGCGCGATCGCGTGGCCATCGAAATTGCGATGCCGGTAGTCGAGCCCGTCGATGCGGATCGTCGTGAACTGCGCCGCGAGGGCATCGATCTCGCGCAGGAAGTCCTGCGCTGCGAACCTGCCCTCGCCCAGCGCATTCGGCGGCGTGTTCGAGGTCGCCGCGATGCGGGACCCGGTCGCTACGAGTTCGGAGAGCAGCCTCGACATGAGTCTTGTGTCTCCCGGGTCGTCGAGTTCGAACTCATCAATGCAGACAAGCGAAGCGCCGGTGAGGAGCTTCACCGCTCCTGCGTAGCCGAGCGCACCGACGAGCGCCGTGTATTCGATGAAGGTGCCGAAGTACTTGCGTCCCGGTGCCGCATGCCACAGGGCAGCGAGCAGGTGGGTTTTGCCAACACCGAAGCCACCGTCGAGGTAGATGCCGGGGAGAGCTTTGGGTTCCCGCCTTCGGGAGAAAAGTCCGGAACGCGGCGAATCCCACGAATCGATGAGCTTGCGGATGGCGGAGACCGCGGTTGACTGCGAGGGGTAGTCGCCGTCCGGACGGTAGGTCTGCAGCGTGGCATTCTCGAACTGCCGCGGCGGCACGAGCTGGGCGACCATCTGCTCGCCGGATAGGCTGGGATTGCGCCCGACGAGTGAGCCCGTCAACTGGGGCGATTGGGGACTCATTGAAGTGGCCTCGTAGTTGTTTCGAAGTCTTACCGACTCATCGTCGTCGTGAGGTCACAGCAGGCATCCTTGAAGTGACCGGGTCTGGAATGAAGCCTAGACCGATCGGGTTTGTCTTGAGACAGCACGCCAACGACCAGGAGAATCAGATGCCAGTAGAGACTGACCCGTCACCCCGCTTCGATGGCTACGCCCATCCCGAGCGACTGGTCTCGGGTGAGTGGCTCGAAGCCCGGCTCGGGACGCCGGGAATCGTCGTCGTCGAGTCGGATGAGGACGTGCTGCTGTACGAGACCGGCCACATCGAGGGCGCGGTCAAGATCGACTGGCATCTCGACCTCAACGACCCAATCGAGCGCGACTACATCGATGGCGAGCGTTTCGCGGAGCTTGCGGGCTCGAAAGGCATCGGTCGCGACTCCACCGTCGTGATCTACGGAGACAAGAACAATTGGTGGGCCGCCTACGCGTTGTGGGTCTTCACACTGTTCGGACACGAAGACGTGAGACTGCTCGACGGAGGGCGTGCGAAGTGGGAGGCGGAAGGGCGCCCGTACACGACCGCGCCGGAGTCTGCCGAATCCGTGGACTACCCCGTCGTCGAACGCAACGATGCCCCGATCCGCGCCTACCTTTCCGACGTGCTCGACCACCTCGGCAATCCGCTCGTGGATGTGCGCTCCCCCGAGGAGTACAGCGGTGAACGCACAACCGCTCCCGCATATCCCGAGGAGGGAGCGCTGCGCGCCGGACACATCCCGAGCGCCGTGAGTGTGCCGTGGGGCAGGGCCGTGGCCGACGATGGAGGCTTCAAGCCCGTCGCCGAACTGGAGGAGATCTACCGCCAGGAAGCCGGCCTCAAGGACGGTGATAGCGTGATTGCATACTGCAGAATCGGTGAGCGATCCAGCCACACCTGGTTCGTGCTCACCCACCTGCTCGGGTTCGAAGGAGTGCGCAACTATGACGGTTCCTGGACCGAATGGGGCAGCGCCGTTCGTGTTCCGATCGCCAGGGGCAGCGAACCGGGCGACGTTCCCGGGCGCTGAAACTTTTCGAAGGTGACGACGTGACAAGCACTCTTCCCGCGACCCTGCGGCAGATTCGTTCGGACTTCCTCGCACTCGAGCTGCGCGAAAGGCTGCAGCTCCTGCTCGAATTCGCCAACGAACTGCCGGATTTACCGGAGCGCTATCGGGACCACCCCGATCTGCTTGAGCGGGTTGAGGAATGTCAGTCCCCCGTCTACATCTTTATGGAAGTCGACGACGAGGACCGCGTGTGGATGTTCGCAACCGCGCCCAAGGAGGCGCCGACCACCCGCGGTTTCGCATCCATTCTCGCGCAGGGGCTGTCTGGCCTCTCTGTCGGCGAACTGATGGACGTGCCCGACGACTTCCCCCAGGAGCTGGGACTCTCGGAGGCGGTGAGCCCGCTGCGGCTTCGCGGGATGACGGCGCTGCTCGCCCGCGCCAAGCGCCAGGTTCGCCAGAAGACCGCCCAGTGATGCTCACGACTGCCATTCCCCCAGGAATCGCGCCCATTGATCTTCGCAGCGAGGGAGCACGTGCCTCGCTTGCGGAACTCTACCGACCACACCAGCCCGACTGGCTCCGGCTCAACTTCGTCGCGAGCGTGAGCGGCAGCGTGGCGGGCAGCGACGGAACGAGCGAGTCCCTTTCGAGCCGCACCGACCGGATGTTGCTCGGCGTCATCAGGGAGTTGAGCGACGCTGTGCTGGTCGGAGCTTCCAGCGTGCGGGCGGAAGGATATTTTGTTCCCAGAACTGCAGATCTCGCCGTTGTGACCGGATCCGGTGACCTGGGCAGCCTTTCGAACATCAGCGGTGATGGGCGGGGCAAGCTCCTGGTTCTCTGCGCCGCGGGTTCAGTGGCTCGAGTGAGCCAGAGCCTCGGCGAGGTGAAGGCTGACATCGTTCCGGTCCCCGACACGGACGGTGTGCTCGATGGGGTGGAAATTGTGGCTGCGCTCCGAACGAGGGGATATCGCTCCCTGGTCTGCGAGGGCGGACCGAAGCTAGCGACACACCTGGTCTCGGCGGGCGTCGTCGACGAGTTGTGCCTCACAACGAGTCCTGTGATCAACGGTGCAGCCCTGCCGCTGTTCGGTGGCGACGCACTCCCCGACCGTCGCCTCGAACTCACGCAACTGATGACCGACGAGGCGGGCGCGGTGTACGCGCGCTGGCGCCTGGAAGGTTCGTGAGCCAGCTCACAATCGCCGAGTTCCAGCGATCCGGATCGAAGTTCCACAACTTGGCGTGCCTGGCCGTGGTGAACACCTCATGGCGCACGATGTCAGGGCGCGCCCTGGCAAGCAGGTGGGATGCCGTCGATGGCACGTATCCATCGTCGTCGCTGTGGAGCAGCAGAATGGGCACGGCCAATTCGTTCGCCCTCACCACGAAGTCGAGCCTCACGAGATCGATGGGGCGCGCAAGTCCCGTGAGTCGACCCGCCCACGGTCGGGCGAGGAGTTCGAAAACGGCGGGCCGCAGCCATCGCGGCACCCCCATGCGGTCGGCCTGGTAGTGCAGCGTTGTCACCCAATCGACAACCGGTGACTCGAGGATCAGGCCACGGATAATGGATGCGCGACTCGAGCGCGTGGCCGTTTGGAGCGCGATCGCCCCTCCCATAGACCAGCCCATGAGCACGACGTGCTCTGCCCCCTCGTCGACCGCGAAAGCGATGGCAGCATCCGCGTCTTCCCATTCGGTGTCGCCGAGTCCGTACAGCCCGTCCGGGCTGGCGGGCGCATCCCCGTCATTGCGCCATGAGACCAGCAGGCTGTTGTAGCCGGCGAGTTGAGCGGCCTCAACTGCCCGCAGGCATTCCTGCCTTCTGACGCCGCGCCCGTGAATGGCGATCAGCCATCGGCCCGAGAGTGTTTCGGCGGGCAGGAACCACGCCGGGGCCGGGCCGAGCGGAGTGGGAATCATGACATCCCGGTATGGCAGCTCCAGGTCGCCCGGGCCGAGGTAGACCCAGCCACCCAGGCGGCCGCGTTTCGCCCGGCTGAGCTCGCCGAAGTCGACGCCAATAATGGCTCGCGTGACTGTGGACGGTGTGGCTTCGATGATCCGGCCAATGCGTGCGTGCCCGGTGTCGTTCGCGAACCACAGGCTGTAGATACCCGGCAGCCGAGAATCATCAGTCGACGACAGCGTTACGTGATCAGCCGTCACGGCAAGGATGCGGATGTCCTCCACCCGCCGCCGCACAGGGGTGACAGTCACGCGCGCGACCTGCACCGCCACTCCGGCCACGGCAAGAGCGACGAATGTCGCGAGCGCAGCGGTGCCCGCCCCCACTCCGAGCGCAATCCGTGCAACACGCGAGCCGGACTCCCTTGCCATGGCGCGCCCCCATCGCTTGGCTGCACCCAAGCGGCGAGCCTCACGGGAGAACATATCAAAGCCGCTTAACCTTTCGGTGTGGCCGAACCCCCTGCAGGAAGAACGGTACCGACGGCCTTCGCCGCCGCGGTCAAAGCGGTGCGTTCCGGCACAATGCGACCGGAACTCTCGATCACCGAAATCCCCGCGCCCGGCCAGCTCGCTCCCCACGCTTTCGCGCTGGCCGCCGACGTCACCCCTGCACGTCACGGGGTCGATTCACCGCTCGGCACCGGTCGATTCATCCTGCTCCATGATCCCTCAGCCCCCGAGGCATGGGGCGGAGTCTTCCGGGTCGTGTGCTTCGCTCAGGCTCCCCTGGAGACGGAAATCGGGATCGACCCGTTTCTTGCCTCCGTGGCGTGGTCGTGGCTCGTTGACGCCCTCGATGCACGGGGCGCCTCATACCATTCAGCGTCGGGCACGGCGACGAAGATCCTGTCGACCGGGTTCGGCGAACTGGAAGACCAGAGCGACGGCGCTCAAATAGAATTGCGGGCATCGTGGACGCCAACTGACCAGGAATTTGGCGCGCATGTGGAAGGCTGGAGCGAGTTGTTGTGCATGCTCGCGGGACTCCCGCCGGCAGTAGAAGGAGTGAGCTTGTTGTCGTCACGTCGAGTGGGTCGTGAGTAGTCCGATCGAAAAACCGGCGCCCGTCGCAGAACAGGCGGTCCATGCGCCGGTGCGCGTGATCGACGATCGCGAGGAATACCTCGCAGCGGTGGACCTCATCTCCGGCGGGCGTGGCCCCATAGCCATCGACGCGGAACGAGCGTCCGGCTTCCGTTACTCACAGCGCGCATACCTCATCCAGGTCTTCCGGCGCGGTGCGGGCACATTTCTCTTCGATCCGCCGGCAATCGGCTCGTTCGCCGAGCTGAATGACGCGATTCGCTCCGAGGAATGGGTTCTGCACGCGGCGAGCCAGGATCTGACCTGCCTGCGGGAGGTTGGCCTGGACCCGGTTCGCATCTTCGACACCGAGCTGGCTGCGCGCCTGGCCGGGCTGCCTCGCGTCGGCCTGGGCACGGTGGTGCAGGAGCTGCTCGGAATTCACCTCGCCAAGGAGCACTCGGCGGCCGACTGGTCGACCCGTCCGCTCCCCCAGGCCTGGCTGGTCTACGCGGCGCTCGATGTCGAACTGCTCGTCGACGTCAGGGAGAAACTTGGCGAGGTGCTGGACAGCGCGAACAAATCCCACATCGCCGAGCAGGAGTTCGCCTCGGTGCTGGGCCGGGACTTCAATCCCGTGCGTGAGCAGCCGTGGCGCAGGCTCAGCGGGGTGCACTCCATTCGCGGTGTTCGTAACCTTGCCGTTGCCCGGGAGTTGTGGACCGCGCGGGATGACTACGCACGAGAAATCGATACCGCCCCTGGACGCCTCGTGCCGGACTCCGCCCTCGTCGCCGCAGCACGCACCATTCCAGAGAGCAAGCGCGATCTGAGCGCGATGAAGGAGTTCACGGGCAGGGCGAGCCGTTCACAGCTCGATCGCTGGTGGGGTGCCATTCAGACTGGTCTGACGACCACCGATCTTCCGGTATTGCGGCCGGCCGGCGAGTCGATACCGCCGCCACGAGCGTGGGCAGACAAAAATCCGGAGGCGAACAAGCGCCTGAAGGTGGCCAGGGTCGCGATGGCCGGCGTGTCCGAAGCCCTGGCAATCCCGGTGGAAAACCTCCTCACCCCAGAGCACCTGAGAAGGGTCGCCTGGTCGCCGCCCGAGCCGCTCAGCGCGGAATCGCTGCGCGCGGGCCTCGCAGAGCTGGGCGCACGTCCCTGGCAGCTTGACGAAACTGCACAGCTAATCTTCGAAGCCTTTGTCGATGCGAGCCAAATGATCGAAGACCCAGTCGAAGCGGATTCGTAGAAAGAGTCAAGAGACGCCTCCCGGCATTTTCGCGAGCCTAGGATCGATTGAGAACGCTGATCTGGAGGCATACGTGGCCAAGAAAACTGAAGTTGTCTTCGTCGACGGGGTTCGAACTCCGTTCGGCCGGGCAGGCGAAAAGGGGATGTACTGGCAAACCCGCGCCGATGACCTTGTCGTCAAGGCGATGATCGGATTGCTCGAGCGCAACCCGAATCTGCCCAAGGACCGCGTTGACGATGTGGCCATCGCTGCCACCACGCAGCAAGGCGACCAGGGCCTCACGCTCGGACGCACCTCCGCGATCCTGGCTGGCCTCCCCAAAACGGTGCCCGGCTACGCCATTGACCGCATGTGTGCCGGAGCGATGACGTCCGTCACGACCATCGCCGGCGGCATCGCGTTCGGCGCCTACGATGTGGGACTCGCCGGCGGAGTGGAACATATGGGACGGCACCCCATGGGCCTCGACGCCGACCCCAACCCGCGGTTCCTCGCCGAGAAGCTGGTCAGCGCCGACGCTCTCAACATGGGAAACACCGCCGAGCGCATCCACGACCGGTTCCCTGGGCTCACGAAGGAGCGGTCTGACCACTTCGCGATGCGTAGCCAGCAGAAACTTGCGGCCGCCTACGACGATGGCAACATCCAACCCGACTTGATTCCAGTGGCGATCCGCAGCGAAAGCGGCTGGGGTCTCGCAACCCGAGATGAGGCGATGCGCCCCGACACCACGATGGAGGGCCTCGCCGCCCTCAAAACACCGTTCCGGCCGCATGGTCGGGTCACAGCGGGTAACTCATCAGGGCTCAATGACGGTGCAACCGTCAGCCTCATCGCGAGTGCTGACGCCGCCAAGGAACTCGGACTCGGCGCGAAGATGCGCATGGTGAGCTTCGCCTTCGCGGGCGTTGAACCGGAGATCATGGGAATCGGGCCGGTACCGTCAACGGAGAAGGCATTGAAGAACGCCGGACTCACGATCGAGGACATCGGTCTGTTCGACCTGAACGAGGCCTTCGCCGTGCAGGTGCTGTCGTTCATGGACCATTTCGGAATCGATGACGACGACCCGCGCATCAACCCGTGGGGCGGAGCGATCGCGGTCGGGCATCCACTCGCGTCGTCCGGGGTTCGACTCATGATCCAGCTGGCGCGCCAGTTCGAACAGCGTCCCGACGTGCGCTACGGCCTCACTGCCATGTGTGTCGGTCTCGGCCAGGGCGGTTCGGTCATCTGGGAGAACCCACACTTCAACGGGAAGAAGAAGAAATGACGATGACCGCGGAATTCGAGGAACTGAGCTCGCTCACGGTGGATGAGGTCGTCACCCACTCGTATGTACGCGACGTGCCGCTGCCCTCCGGTGGAACCCTCGCGCTCGTGACCCTCGACAACGGGCGAGACCACACACGGCCCAACACCCTTGGTCCGACCGGATTGCTCGAGTACGCGGGTGTGATGGATGCGCTGCGCGAGCGCGCGGCCAAGGGCGAGATCAGCGGTGTCGCCGTGACGGGAAAGCCCTACATCCTCGCGGCAGGCGCGGACCTGTCCAAGGTCGGCGAGATCCCGAACAAGGAAGTCGGGCGCCAGATGGTGCGCCTTGGACACTACGCGCTCGGCAAGCTCGACGACATGGGGGTGCCCTCGTTCGTCTTCATCAACGGCCTGGCTCTCGGCGGGGGCCTTGAGGTCGCGCTCAACGCCAACTACCGCACAGTCGACAGCTCCATCCCCGCGTTGGCCCTTCCCGAGGTGTTCCTCGGCCTGATTCCCGGGTGGGGCGGGGCGTGGATCCTGCCGAATCTGATCGGCATCGAGAACGCGCTCAAAGTCATGATCGAGAACCCCCTGAAGAACAACCGGACACTCAAGGGCCAGGACGCGTTCGAGATCGGGATCGCTGATGCCATCTTCGGTCCCGCCAACTTCCTGGAGGATTCGATCCGGTGGGCTGACGGCGTGATCAACGGTTCGGTGAAGGTCAAACGGCCCAATGTTCCCGGCAAGATCGAACGCACCGTCAAATGGGATGTCGCGATCGGAATCGCGAGGAAGTCGCTGGAGAGCCGGATCGGCACGGTGGCGAGGTCGCCGTACATGGCGCTCGAGCTGCTGAAAGCAGCGAAGAACACTGACAGGGCGACCGGCTTCGCCGCCGAAGACGAGGCCCTCGCTGAACTGATCGCCGGTGACCAGTTCCGGGCGAGCATGTACGCATTCAACCTCGTGCAGAAGCGGGCGAAGCGACCAGCGGGCGCACCCGACAAATCGCTCGCCCGCCCGGTCACGAAAGTGGGAGTCATCGGTGCCGGGCTCATGGCACGCCAGTTCGCCCTGCTGTTCGTGCGGCGCCTTCAGGTGCCCGTGGTCATCACCGACCTCGACCAGTCGCGAGTGGACGAGGGCGTTGCCTGGATTCACGGCGAGATCGACGCGCTCCTGGGCAAGGGGCGCATCTCCGGTGACGAGTCGAATCGACTCAGGGCTCTCGTTACCGGAACCACCGAGAAGGCCGACTTCGCGTCATGTGACTGGGTCATCGAGGCGATCTTCGAGGAGCTCGCCGCCAAGCAGGAGGTGTTCGCGGAGGTCGAGAAGCACATCTCCCGCGAGGCGATACTCGCCACCAACACCTCGTCGCTCTCCGTCGAGCAGATCGGTGCAAAACTCACGCACCCGGAGCGCGTCGTCGGTTTCCACTTCTTCAACCCCGTCGCGGTGATGCCGCTCATCGAGGTTGTGAAGACGCCGCAGACGAACGATGAGACGCTGTCGACAGCGATGGTGACGGCCCAGAAGCTGCGCAAGAACGCCGTCATCACCAAGGACACCCCCGGCTTCGTCGTGAACCGGATTCTCGCGAAGCTGCTCGGCGAGGCAATGCACGCCGTCGACACCGGTACCCCGTTTGCGACCGTGGATGCCTCGATCCGACCGTTCGGGCTGCCCATGACCCCGTTCGAGTTGCTCGAGCTCGTCGGTCTCAAGGTGGGAGCCCATGTGTTGGACACCCATCACGCGGCTTTCCCCGATCGTTTCTTCGAGAGCAAGAACCTCCACCGCCTCGCTGAGCACGGTCGCATCTTCGATCGTGACGCGAAGGGCAAGGTCAAGGGGTATGACAGGGCCGCCGAGAAAATTGTTGCTGGCGGAAAATCCCCGATGACCGGAGAAGAGCTGCTGCGTCGCGTCGAGGATGGGCTCGCAGACGAGATCAAGCGGATGCTCGATGACGGCGTCGTCGAGGCGGCCGAGGATATCGACCTGTGTCTGATCCTGGGCGCCGGCTGGCCCTTCCAAATGGGGGGTGCGACGCCATACCTCGACCGTGTGGGGGCGTCTGAGAGGGCTTTCGGTGACACCTTCCACCACCCTCCGATTCGCGGTACGGAGTAGCTCGCAAGCTGGTTTCGATACGCCGCAAGCAGCTACTCAACCGACTGAAGGGCAGGCCGCTCGGCGGCCTGCCCTTCAGTGTGTTCGTCGTGCTACTTGTTGCGGCTCCACATGGCCACCCAGTCCACGTAGACACGGCCGTCGGCACTCGCCGACGGCGCCCCGCCGCTCAACTGGGTTTCCGTCTGCAGCACCCAGCGCATCGGGTTCGATGGAATCTGGCTGCGATCCGTGCCGACGATCTCCCCATCGAGAATGAAGCGAACCATCGTGGGCGTCCACTCGATCGTGGCGACGTGCCAGTCACGGTAGCTCTTGCCCGTGCTCACGGCGAGGGAGTTCTTCTCCGGGCTGCCGCTCACGTTGTGGTTGAACCCGGCGATGTTGCCATCGAGTCCGCCCTCGGGGAAGTCGACCTCACCCTGCGACCAGTTGTTGCTCGTCGGCCAGAGCAACCAGGCGGTCTTGAATCCCTTGATCGAATCAGACTTGAAACGCACCGAGTAGCGGCCATAGGTCTGGCCTGTCCAGCCATTCGGCGCGGGTGCCGAGGAGTACGCCTGGCCGTTCTGCGTGAACGCCCGGATCTGGAGATTGCCGTTCGCCACAGAAAGGGTCTTCGCGGGGTCGTAGTACCCGTTGTTCGAGGTATCAGTGTGGCCCTTGTAGTGCGAGAAGCGGCCGCTCTTCACGTAGGAGCTTGATTCCCACGATCCCGTGGCGACGTCAGTGTTGAAGTCCTCAGCGAGTACCTGGGTCCACCCGTTGGGCGCACCTTCGGTCGGCCCAAGGTTTCCTACGGGCATCGAGTGGATGCCCGTCGCCGGCGCCGAGGGTGCTTCAGCAACAGGAGCTGGTGCCGGGGCCGGAGCGGGTACGGGCGCGGCGGAAGCCGGTTCCTCAACGACAGGCTCCGCAGCCACGGGCTCGTCGGTCGCGTCCGACTCCTGTACCGGAGTCTCCTGCACCGGCTTGCCCTTGCCCTTGTCTTTGCCCTTCACGTTGGAGACCTCCTGGGAGGCGCTGGCCGCAGGCTTCCCATTCCCGGGGACGATACCCTGCCCGGATGTGAGGGGCAGGGTCATCGCTGCCAGCGCGAGCAGGAGGGCTCTGAAGTTGCGTGAACGCCAGATGCGGCGGAAACGCCTTTCGAATAGGCCGGACCAGAGGTTCTGTAATTTCACTTCTAATGCTCCTTGAAGCAACTCTTCAATCTCAAGGACAGCGCCGCAAAGGTGCGCTCGTGGCAGTGCAAAGAGATCATTTCGGTAACGAAAGCCCCGGTTGGGGCTTTTAACTGGCGGCAACGCTAACACCGGGCAATGTCAACCACTTGCGTGTGTTTCCCAGCTATGAGTACTATGCGCCGCCGCGATCCCGAAGGGTAACAATAATGAGGCCAGAAAATCACCGGGTTAACGACGAGTGCCCCGCTCTCGCGGGGCACTGAAAAGTCGGAAAAAAAGTTGTACTCAGGTGGTGTCGGCGCGGAAGTGCTGTGCCCGCTCATGTTCCTCCGCGGGCAACGGCCGGGCTACCGGAATCTTGCTCCCGAGCACCTGGGCCACGAGGTCCCTCGCGATCGCCTGCGGCGTGAGTCCCACGCGCGCAAGGATCTCCTCGCGCGAAGCATGCTCCAGGAACTCGTCCGGCAGGCCGAGTTCGGTAACCGCCGTGTCGACGCCAGCCGACCTCAACTCCTGCCGGATCCGCGTGCCAATCCCGCCGACCCGAACGCCGTCTTCGATGCTGACAACGATGCGATGCTCTCGCGCGAGCTCCACGATGCTGGGAGCGACCGGTATCACCCAGCGCGGGTCCACGACGGTCGCCCCTATGCCCTGGGCTGCGAGCCGTTCGGCAACCTGCAGGCCGAGCTCAGCCATCGGGCCGACGGTGACGATCAACACGTCCTTGTGGGCCGCCTCCCTGAGGACATCAACCCCGTCGTTGGTTCGTCGCTGGGCCGGAAAGTCGTTGCCGACGCTGCCCTTGGAGAAACGGACGACTGTGGGTGCGTCGTCGATTCCCACTGCCTCCCGCAGTTCCTCCCGCAGTCGTGTCGCATCTCGGGGTGCGGCCAGGCGGATCTTGGGCACGACCTGCAGGATCGCGAGATCCCACATTCCATGATGGCTGGCTCCGTCCGGTCCCGTGACACCGGCACGGTCGAGAACGAACGTGACGCCGGCGTTGTGCAGGGCTACATCCATGAGCACCTGGTCGAACGCCCGATTGATGAAGGTGGCGTAGACCGCAACCACGGGGTGCATTCCGCCGAACGCGAGCCCCGCCGCTGAGGTCACCGCGTGCTGTTCGGCTATTCCCACATCGAGCACGCGGTGCGGATGCTTCTCGGCCAGCTTGTGCAGTCCGGTTGGCCTCAGCATCGCCGCGGTGATGCCAACCACCCTCGGGTTTTCGTCGGCGATCGCAACGATCTCGTCAGAGAACACCGAGGTCCACGATGGCTTGCTCGCCGTCTCGACCGACTCCCCGGTCTCCGGATCAATCTGGCCAACAGCGTGGAATTGGTCGGCAGCGTCGAGAAGGGCTGGTTCGTAACCACGCCCCTTCTGTGTGATCGCGTGAACGATCACTGGGGCGCCGAAATTCTTGGCCTGTTGCAGGGCTTCGCGCATAGCGCCAAGGTCGTGCCCGTGGATGGGGCCGAGGTACTTGATGTTGAGATTCGAGTAGAGGGCCTCGTTGTTCGAAAAGCGTGCGAGGAATCCGTGCATTCCGCCGCGCATGCCCCGGTAAAGTGCCTGGCCGGGCTTCCCGAAGAGATCGAAGAAGCGTCGCGACGTGACGTAGAGCCTGCGGTAGGAGCGCCGCGTGCGAACGGTGTTCAGGAAGCGCGCCATCCCGCCGATCGTCGGTGCGTAGGAACGACCGTTGTCGTTGACGACAATGACAAGGCGCCGTGCGTTGTCATCGCTGATGTTGTTCAGTGCCTCCCACGTCATGCCTCCGGTGAGGGCACCGTCGCCCACCACAGCGACCACGTGGCGGTCATCCTGGCCAGTCATCGCGAAAGCGCGGGAGATGCCGTCAGCCCACGAGAGGGAGCTGGATGCGTGAGAGCTCTCGACGATGTCGTGCGGCGATTCGGCGCGCTGCGGGTAACCGGCGATACCGCCGGACTGGCGAAGCCGGCTGAAGTCCTGTCGCCCGGTGAGCAGCTTGTGCACGTAGCTCTGATGACCGGTGTCGAACACGATGGCGTCCTTCGGCGAATCGAATACCGAATGAATCGCGATCGTCAGCTCAACGACGCCGAGGTTGGGGCCGAGGTGTCCACCGGTCTTAGACACCTCAGTAACGAGGAATCGACGGATTTCCGCACTGAGCTGCCCGAGTTCGGCTTCAGACAGGCGGTCGAGGTCGCGAGGACCCTGAATGCTTTCCAATAGGCTCACAATGCGACTCTAGACGAGGCTCAGACGAGAGACCTAAGCACGTACTGGAGTATCCCGCCGTTGCGGTAGTAGTCGGCCTCCCCCGGAGTGTCGATCCGCAGAATGGCATCGAATTCCACCGTCGTCTTGCCCTCTCGCGAGTGCGCGCTGGGCGAGGCGACGACGCGCAGCGTCTTCGGCGTGCGCCCCTCGTTGAGCTCCTCGACCCCCGAGATGTCGAAGATCTCCGTGCCGTCAAGGCCCAGCGATGACCAGCTTTCACCGGCCGGGAACTGCAACGGCAGCACACCCATCCCGATGAGGTTCGAGCGATGGATGCGCTCGAAGCTCTCGGTGATGACCGCCTTGACGCCGAGCAGGCTCGTGCCCTTCGCCGCCCAGTCGCGCGAGGAACCCGAACCGTATTCCTTGCCCCCGAGGATCACCAGGGGCGTTCCCTGCTCCTGGTAGTTCACGCTCGCGTCGTAGATGAACGCCTTGGGAGCATCCGCCTGGCTGAAGTCGCGGGTGTAGCCGCCCTCGATGTTGTCGAGGAGTTGGTTCCGGAGCCGGATGTTCGCGAAGGTGCCACGGATCATCACCTCGTGGTTGCCCCGACGCGAGCCGTAGGAGTTGTAGTCCTTACGGTCGACCCCGTGCTCGTTGAGGTATCGACCCGCGGGGCTGTCGGCCTTGATCGACCCTGCTGGGCTGATGTGGTCGGTCGTCACCGAGTCGCCGAGCTTCGCGAGCACCCTCGCGCCCGTGATGCTCGTCACGGGAGTGATCTCCATCGTCATGCCATCGAAGTACGGTGGTTTGCGCACGTACGTCGACTTCGGATCCCACTCGAACGTCGCGCCAACCGGTGTCGGCAGCGACCTCCAGCGCTCGTCGCCGTCGAACACGCCCGCGTACTCGTCTGTGAACATGTGCGTGTCGATGGAGGTGTCGATCGTGCGCTGCACCTCTTCGGCGTCCGGCCAGATGTCCCTCAGGTACACCTCTTCGCCGTCGGTGCCCGTGCCGAGGGAGTCCGTTTCGAAGTCGAAGTTCATCGACCCGGCCAGGGCGTAGGCAATGACCAGAGGTGGCGACGCGAGGTAGTTCATCTTCACGTCAGGATTGATGCGACCCTCGAAGTTGCGGTTTCCGGAAAGCACAGCGGTGACGGCGAGGTCGTTGTCCTGTACGGCAGCCGAAACCTCATCCAGCAGAGGCCCGGAGTTTCCGATGCACGTCGTGCAACCGTATCCGACCGTGTAGAACCCGAGGTTCTCAAGATCCGTCGTGAGGCCCGCCTTCTCGTAGTAGTCGGTCACGACCTTCGACCCGGGAGCGAGCGTGGTTTTCACCCACGGCTTCGCCTTCAGGCCCTTCTTGCTGGCATTGCGCGCGAGAAGTCCCGCCGCGAGCATGACAGAAGGGTTCGATGTGTTTGTGCACGAAGTGATCGCCGCGATCGCAACGGCCCCGTGGTCGAGCGTGTACCCAGAGCCGTCGGCCAGTCGCACCTTCGTCGGCTTCGAGGCGGTGGATGGCGCGTGGCTCGCGTGATCCGCCTGGAACTGGTGCTGGTGGCTGACCTCCCCGTTGGCAGGCTGGTGGGCGGACTCCTCATCCTGCGCGGTGAACGAGATCGGGTCTGAGGCCGGGAAGGTGCCTTCAACTGCTGCATCCATCATGGATCGGTTCACACCGGCGTAGTCGGCGAGGTCGATCTCGAACTGGCGCTTCGCGTTGGAGAGCTCGACTCGGTCCTGCGGGACGCTTGGGCCCGGCGATGGACGGCACGACGGTGCCGAGATCGAGCTCGAGGTACTCGCTGTACGAAGGCTCGACGCGAAGGGTCGTGCCAGAGCGACTGCAGCTTCGAGTACTCCTCGACGAGCCGACCTGCTCCTCGCTGCGGCCGGTGAGGCGCAGGTAGTCGAGCGTGACCGTCGTCGATCGGGAACATTGCGGCGGTCGAGCCGAACTCCGGGCTCATGTTGCCGATCGTCGCGCGGTTGGCGAGCGGAACCTCCGCGACACCCGCGCCGTAGAACTCGACGAACTTGCCGACCACTCCGTGCTTGCGCAGCATCTGGGTGATGGTGAGCACGACATCCGTCGCCGTCACGGCTGCGGGAATCGAACCCGACAGCTTGAAGCCGACCACTTTCGGGATGAGCATCGACACGGGCTGGCCGAGCATCGCCGCCTCGGCCTCGATACCGCCGACACCCCAGCCGAGCACGCCCGAGACCGTTGACCATCGTCGTGTGCGAGTCGGTGCCGACACACGTGTCGGGGTAGGCCTGGAGCACACCATTCACCATGCGCGTGTAGGTCACCCGCGCGAGGTACTCGATGTTGACCTGGTGCACGATTCCCGTTCCGGGGGGAACGACCTTGAAGTCTTCGAACGCGGTCTGGCCCCACCGCAGGAACTGGTACCGCTCGCCGTTTCGCTCGTACTCGATCTCGACGTTGCGTTCGAGCGCATTCTCGGTGCCGAACAGGTCGGCGATGACCGAGTGGTCGATGACGAGCTCGGCCGGTGCAAGCGGGTTGATCTTCGTTGGGTCTCCCCCGAGCTCCGCGACCGCTTCCCGCATCGTGGCGAGGTCCACGATGCAGGGCACGCCTGTGAAGTCCTGCATGACCACACGTGCCGGCGTGAACTGGATCTCGGTATCGGGCTCGGCGGCCGGATCCCACGAACCGAGGCCTCGATCTGCTCACTAGTGACGTTCTTGCCGTCCTCGGTGCGCAGGAGGTTCTCCAGCAGCACTTTGAGGCTGAACGGGAGCTTGTCGTGACCGGGCACCTGTCGATCCGGAATACCTCGTAGTCGGTCGTTCCGACCGTCAGGATGCTCTTCGATCCAAAGCTGTCCAATGCCGTCACTGTGCCGTCTCCCTTGCTGACCGAGCCCATCTCCCGCCACCAGACCTAACGCCTGCCGGCACTCCAAGCCTAATCCTCAGTGCAACCCGCGAACCCGACCGCCTTGGCTGCGCGTGAAAAGTATCTCGATATCAAGATAAATGTATCACGCGGAAGTCTGGCATCCGCCTGATCAATCCGAGGCAGGGCGCGCATACACGGCGCGGACGAGTAACCACGTGACCCAGAGCATTCCCGCGTAGAGCGGGAGTCCCATGAGCAGCTTCGCGGCACCGAGCAGCTGTGC
This sequence comes from uncultured Actinomycetota bacterium, assembly GCA_963848065.1. Lineage (GTDB taxonomy): Bacteria > Actinomycetota > Actinomycetes > Actinomycetales > Microbacteriaceae > CAWKBZ01. The sequence continues at coordinate 298,845 of CAWKBZ010000003.1, forward strand.
ATCCTCCGCGAGGTAAAGCGGCACCTGAACGCGCAGGCGAAGGGCGAAGAGCCCCGCCCAGAGAGATGTGGTGATCCAGGCGACCTTGAACTTCGCCCTGTCGCTGCGCCACTGCGAGTCACTCATTCGTGAGCAGCCCCACGATGACGCCGATGAGCGGCCAGCGCACGGCGAGGCTGACCAGAAGGACGACGAGCGACACCGCCGTTGATAACGAAGCCGAGCAGGAAGTTATCCTCCGCCCGACCCGAGAGGATAGCGAGCAGCGCCGAAAGACCGATGCCGATCACGCCAGCGACAGCGGGCATTGCCGGCGACCGCGTGACGATCCGCACGAGCACGAAGATGACGGCGACCGCGAGCGGAATGAGTACCGAACGTCAGAACGTCCTGCGTGATCGTGTAGACGATGAGAAAGCCCAGACCGGGGAGGATCGACTCGACGAGCCCTCGCACGCCGCCGATGGCGGCGAGCAGGGCACGAGCGCTCGGCGCCTCCCCCGGCGTCACCTTCGCGATCCCCGCGTTACGGGCGGCCGCAGCCATCGTGTCGGACAGGCGTCGGCTGCTCGTCTTCGTCCCGAGGAGCAGACATTGTCAGGTCGCCGACGCGGCGTCGCCCGACGAGCTCGCCGGAATGTGCAGAGGGATAAGGTCACGCGGCGGCATCGGGGTCGTTCCGCGAACGACCACGACGCTGCGGAAGAGCTCCTCGACCTGCCTGGCAGCCTCAGGATTCGACCGCAGCCTCGCCGGAGATGACGCCGCGAAGAAACCACCGCGGGCCGTCGACGCCGACGAAGCGGGCGAGCCGGGATCCACCCTGGCCGCCCGCGGGAATCTCCGCGTGCACCTCGGGGCCGAAAGGCCCCATCGACAGCGCGGTCTTGCCGCCCTGCTTCTGGATCTGTTCGATGATCTGCTCACGAATCTCATGCCAGAGTCCGCTGGAGCGAGGCGCGGCGAAGGGCTGCACCTGAAGGGTCGATCCCGCGAAATCGAGTGCGACCGCGACAACCCGCTTGCTGCCCTCCTCGACCTCGAGACGCAACTGCAGATCGGGTCGTGGCACGATCTTCACGCCGCCGAGATCGACGTACGGGCGAACGGCGTTCGCCTCGCTCTCGTCGAGCGGCCCCGCATGTCGAACGGTCCGCGGGTGCCGACTTGGGGTGCTTCACAGCCCGTCATTACCGCTGGCAGTTTCGCTCACTCGTCAACTCCTGACTTCTGGTCGAACTGTATCCGGTGGAGCCGAACCCCGACTCTCCACGCTGGCTTCCGGGAAGTTTCTCGACCGGGACGAATCGTGCCCGCGTCACTGGCAAGACGATCGAGTTGGGCGATGCGGTCCCCGACTGCGACAGGATACGGCACGGCGGTGTCAGTATTCAGCAGGGTCACCCGGATTTCGCCGCGGTAGCCGGCGTCCACCGTGCCCGGGCTGTTGACAATCGTGATGCCGTGTCGGGAGGCGAGCCCGCTGCGCGGACGACGAACCGACGTAGCCGTCGGGCAGGGCGATCGAGACCCCGGTGCCGACAGTCGCCCGCTGCACCCGGTGCAAGCACGAGTGCCTCGGCTGCGCGCAGATCGGCCCCCGCATCTCCGGGGTGGGCGTACGACGGAAGGTGACTCCCGAAGAATCAGCACCTCGACGCTGTCGGTCACGTGTCGAGGCTAGTGCAGTTATCTGGTCGAATAGTCCCATGACGATCTACCGCGAACGACTGCTGGCCCGGTCCCTGGCTGTTCCTGAGCGTTGGCACTGGTGATCCCGGCGAGTCTCCTGGTTTTCCTGCCGATCAATCCGGTCGCGGGGATCGTCGTTGCGGCCGCGCTGTTCACGGGTTGCATCGTGCTGCTCATCCTCGCGTCGCCGGTCGTCGAGGTGACCGAGTCCGAGATCGCAGCCGGACCGGCCCGGTTACCGCTCGAGCACGTGGGAGAACTGGCCGCGTTCGCCGGGGCAGAGGCGCGCCAGGAGCGCGGACCACGACTCGACGCTCGGGCGTGGCTGCTCATCCGCGGCTGGGTCGACCCGGTCGTACGGGTTGAGGTCACGGATGTTCGGGACCCGGTTCCCTACTGGCTGGTTTCCACGAGACGGCCCGACGCCGTCGTGGCCGCCGTCGACAAAGCACGGTCTCTCCCAAGAAGCGAACGCCCGTAGGCGAACACTGGAGATCAGGCGCATTCCTGGCAGATGAAGCCCAGCTTCTCCTCGTGATCGAGCTGCGAGCGGTGCTTCACGAGGAAGCAGCTCACACACGTGAACTCATCTTCCTGGGGCGGCAGCACAACGACATCGAGATCGAGGTCAGAAAGGTCCTGACCCGCGAGTTCGAAGCTGCCGGGATTGTCGGCGTCGTCGACGTCGACCGACCCCGGACATCTTGTCGGGAACGCGCTCCTTCAATGCCTCGATCGAGTCGGAATCGTCGTCGGTCTTGCGGGGTGCGTCGTAATCGGTTGCCATGCCCATCCACTTCTGAAAAACATTTGATAAACCAAATCAGCGCCCAAAGTTTGCACGAAAGCAAACTGAATAGCAAACCCTCAAGGGGGGGTTGCGTTCGGGCAGAATCTCCAACTTCCGCCGCGCCCGTCTTATTCCCCCGTTTCGCGCTCTCCCCGTGTCATTGTTGGTACGGATACGACAGCCGGAGGGCTATTGGCATGCAGGAACTACACGTAATTGGAGTTGAAGACGGGGCGCTGGTCGTTGCCTCGGACGAAGGTAACAGATTCCGTGTCCCCGTCGACGAGGTTCTCCACTCCCGGCTGCGGCAGACAGTGCCGGATCACGGCTCCAGCCGCAAGCTCTCACCCCGCGAGATCCAAAGCCACATCAGATCGGGAATGTCGGCGCAGGACGTCGCCGCCATCACCGGCGCATCGCTCGAGCACATCCAGAAGTTTGAGGGCCCCGTGCTCGCGGAGCGCGAGTTCGTCATCGAGAGTGCCCTGTCAGTTCCCGTGCACACGGCGCTCGACCTCGACCCGCTCGCCGAGGGCAACACCTTCGGTTCGGTCATCCGCAAGCGCCTGCACGATCTGAACGCGATCAATGAGCGGTGGGCAAGCTGGAAGGAAGCCACCGGCTGGGTCGTGAAATTGTCTTTCACCGCGAATCAGATCGAGCACGACGCCCGCTGGCAGTTCGAACCGAAGAAGCTGGCGCTGGCACCGGTGAACAACGAGGCGATCACCCTGTCACAGCAGGGAGAGATCACGGGCGCCCTCATCCCCCGCCTCCGTGCCGTCGGGGTGCAGGACAAGCCGACCGACTCGAGTCGTTTTGACAGCGGCGCGTTCGATCTGTCCTCTTCCGGGAGTCAGGCGAGCAACGGCGCTCTCTCTCCAGCGATGAGCCGCACGGACACAGCAGAGGATGGCAAGCCGGGCGATACGGCCGACCTGCTCGAATCGCTGCGCCGCCGCAGGGGCCAGCGCGAGCTGGCAGGCTACGAGGACGATCAGCCCATCACGGGTAGCCACTCGGCATCGACGATTGTCGATATCCCGCTGGGCGACTTCAACGAGGATTCAGATGAGGGCAGGACAACCGCGCCCCAGCCCGTGGTGTCCGCCGCGCCGTCGCCGGCCAGTGCGCCGACACGGCCTGCCAAGCCCGCCAGAAAGGGCAGGACAGCGATGCCCAGCTGGGACGAGATCGTGTTCGGTGCCCGCGCCGACGAGTGACCCTCGATCCATCCGTCTAGCGCTCAAAGGCACCAAACCGCAGCAGGGGAACCCGGAGTTCCTCCGGGGACCACGAACCGTGTTGGCCGATCATTGCTCTGCCGTGGGTGGCGGCAGTCCTGCTGTCGTAGTACGCGACCCTCTTCCTCGCAGCAACCATGAGGTCTCCGATACGCGGTTCGACGGCCGCGTCGACCTGCCCGAACCAGCCCGCCTCTATCGCCTCCCGCCGCGTCAGCACCCAGGAGCGGTGCGACTCCGAATCGCGCCACCGCTGCACGAGCTCCGCCCGATGCGCCGGAGAGGCCTCCGTGTCGAAATGCAGTTGCAGGCAGCGCGGGTCACCCGCGACGAATCGAACACCGTCGACCAGACGAGGATCCCGGTCGAAGTGGATGTGCGACTCCTGCGGCACATCGAGCATCCCGTGGTCTGCAGTCACAACGACACCATCCGAAGGTCGTAGTGCGGAGATGAAATTCCGCATGGCAGCGTCGAGCGTCTCCAGCCAGTCAATCCAGGTTTGCGACTCGCACCCGCTGGCGTGACCGGAAATATCGAGCTCAGGGACGTAGACGTACAGCAGTGCCGGCGGCCCCGGTCGCTGCATCCAGTTGAGTGCGGCAGTGAAGCGGTCCTCGATCGTTGCCCCGACAGCGTATTCGGCGCCGCGAAGAACCGCATCGGTGAAGCCGGAGTTGCGGTACCGCTCCGAACCGATGGCGAGAGCCCGGAATCCCCTGTCGACTGCCGTCTCAAACACCGTCGGCAGCCGCTGCCAAGTGGCGGGATCGAGGTCTTCATCCCACCCGGTCAGCTGGTTCACGACGCGTTCGTGTTCAGGATCGAGCACTGAGTAGCCGACAAGCCCGTGCTCGCCCGGCGTCGCACCCGTCGTGAGCGAGGCAATGGCTGCCGCCGTTGTGGTGGGAAACCCCGACTCGATCACCTCGGCGTCCTTTGCGCTTCCCAGCGTCCTGGCGTGGCCGGAGCGAGCCTTCAGCGCCGACGCGCCGAGCCCGTCGACGAGCACAACAACGGCACGTGATACCGGCCGCAGCCCCAGCCGGTTGTCCGAGCCATCGAGCGAAGCAAGGCAACTGGGAAACACGTCGGCAAGGCTCATCCGGTCTGTATTCCGCGCCGGTAGCATGGGTGCAATCCTATGACCAGTCCTGAAAACCCCACTGCTCACGCCCCCGGCGAACGCATCGAAGACGTTGATGTTTCCGTCGAGATGCAGGGGTCATTCCTCGAGTACGCATACTCCGTCATCTACTCGCGCGCCCTGCCCGATGCTCGCGATGGTCTCAAGCCCGTGCAGCGGCGAATCCTCTACCAGATGACCGAGATGGGTTTGCGACCCGATCGCGGTCATGTGAAGTCGGCGCGCGTCGTCGGCGACGTCATGGGCAAGCTGCACCCTCACGGCGACGCATCCATCTACGACGCCATGGTGAGGCTCACGCAGGACTTCGTGATGAGGGTCAAGCTCATCGACGGGCACGGCAACTTCGGATCGCTCGACGACGGCCCCGCCGCTGCCCGCTACACGGAGGCAAGGCTCGACGCGGCAGCCCTGGCGATGACGGATGGGCTCGACGAGAACGTGGTCGACTTCGTTCCCAATTACGACAACCAGCTCACCCAGCCCGAAGTTCTCCCTGCGGCGTTTCCGAACCTGCTTGTCAACGGAGCAAGCGGAATCGCTGTCGGCATGGCAACCAACATGGCCCCGCACAACCTCATCGAGGTCATCGGGGCTGCACGCTACCTGCTGGAGAATCCGGATGCGACCCTCGACGACCTCATGGCTTTCGTTCCCGGCCCAGACCTCCCGACCGGCGGCACCATCATCGGACTCGACGGGGTCAAGGACGCGTACGCGACCGGACGGGGTGCGTTCAAAACCCGGGCGAAGGTGACTGTCGAGGCCATCTCCGCGCGCAAGACCGGGCTCGTCGTCACCGAACTGCCGTACCTTGTCGGGCCCGAGCGCGTGATCGAGAAGATCAAGGACGGCGTCAACTCGAAGAAACTCAGCGGGATCTCGGATGTCACCGACCTCACCGACCGCAAACACGGGCTGCGCCTCGTGATCGGCATCAAGACCGGCTACAGCCCCGATGCCGTGCTCGAGCAGCTGTACCGCTACACGCCTCTCGAAGACAATTTCAGCATCAACGCGGTGGCCCTCGTCGATGGCGGACCGCGCACCCTCGGCCTGCGCGAGCTCCTGCAGGTGTACGTCGATCACCGACTGTCTGTCGTGACCAGGCGCAGCCAGTTCCGGCTCGACCGCCGGCGCGAGCGGCTTCATCTCGTTGACGGGCTGCTCGTCGCCATCCTCGATATCGACGAGGTCATCCAGGTCATTCGAACGAGCGACGACAGCGACCAGGCACGCACACGGCTGCGCGACGTGTTCGACCTCAGCCAGGTGCAGGCCGAGTACATCCTGGAACTCAGGCTGCGGCGACTGACGAAATTCAGCCGTATCGAACTCGAGGCGGAGCGCGACCAGCTGCGGACCGAGATTGCTGAACTGGAGCAGATCCTGGGCGATCCCGCCCGGGTGCGGCAACTCGTCGGCGAGGAACTCGACGACGCGGCGGAGCGGTTCGGCACTCCGCGCCGCACCCTCCTCACCGAGGCCGCGGCATCGATCGCGACGACCTCCTCCCGCAAGAACGCTCCCGTCCTCGAGATCGCGGACACCTCGTGCCGGGTGTACCTGTCAACGACGGGACGGGCGATCCGGGTCGACCTCAGCGAGGGAGCGGGGCCGGCCGCGGGGCGTAGGCGCACGAAACATGACGCGGTTCTCTCCTCGATCGACACGACAAGCCGCTCGGAGATCGGGGCGATCACCAACCTCGGTCGCCTCATCCGCTTCACCCCGATCGACCTCCCCAACGTGCCGGAGAACTCGATCCAGCTCGCCGCCGGCACCAAGATGGGCGAGTATCTTGCCCTCGCGAATAAGAAGGAGCGGGTTCTGGGGCTCGTTTCGCTCGACTCGACCCTGCCTATCGCCATCGGCACCAAGGACGGCATCGTGAAACGGGTCGCGCCCGGAGGCTATCCCGGCAAACCTGATTTCGAGATCATCTCGCTCAAGCCCGGCGACCAGGTTGCCGGCGTGCACCAGGGCGGCGATGATGAGGAACTCGTGTTCGTGACCTCCGCAGCGCAACTTCTCCACTTCTCCGCATCGCAGGTGAGACCGCAGGGTCTCGCGGCGGGCGGCATGGCCGGTATCAACCTCGGCGCGAAAGCCTCCGTGATCTTCTTCGGCGCAGTGGATGCCTCGAGCGATGTGATTGTCGCGACGGTGTCCGGATCATCCGCTGTTCTCCCCGGAACGGACGCCGGACGCGCGAAGGTATCAGTGCTGGCGGAGTTCCCGGCGAAGGGCCGCGCCACCGGCGGAGTGCGCGCGCACAGCTTCCTCAAGGGCGAGGACGTACTCACCCTCGCGTGGGTTGGGCCCGCGCCAGCCCACGCCGTCGGAAGCGACGGATCGCAGCGCCAACTCCCGGAACCGGGTGCGAAGCGTGACGCATCCGGCACTCCCCTCGAGGCCGTGATCGGCTCGATCGGTGCGGCGCTGTAATAGCCTCCTTCGCAGGCTCCGTCGGCGCTGGGGTCGCGCAATCGCTGGCGCGATTGCCATAGCTCCACCGCGCGCTACATGTCGATGCGGTCGCGATTGAGTCCGTCGCCCGCAATGATGAACTCCTTGCGAGGGGCAACCTCGTTGCCCATGAGCAGTTCGAACATGCGCGATGCCGCCTCGGCATCGGTCACCCGCACCCTGCGCAGGGTGCGATAGCGGCGATCCATGGTGGTCAGCGACAACTGGTCCGCATCCATCTCACCGAGTCCCTTGTAGCGCTGGATCGGGTCCTGGTAACGCTTGCCCTGCTTCTTGAGCGTGGCGAGCACGCCGAGCAGCTCCTTCTCCGAGTACGTGTAGATCGTCTCGTTGGGCTTCGTGCCCGGGTTCATGACGATCACCCGGTGCAGCGGCGGCACGGCTGCGAAAACACGCCCGTCCTCGATCATGGGGCGCATGTACCGGAAGAAGAGCGTGAGCAGGAGGGTGCGGATGTGGGCTCCGTCGACATCCGCATCGCTCATGATGATGACCTTGCCGTACCGCGCCTGGGCGAGATCGAAGGTGCGTCCCGACCCGGCACCGATCACCTGGATGATCGACGCACACTCAACGTTCGACAGCATGTCCGACACGGATGCCTTCTGCACGTTCAGGATCTTGCCGCGAATCGGCAGAAGCGCCTGGTACTCGCTGTCCCTGGCGAGCTTGGCGGTGCCGAGCGCCGAATCGCCCTCAACGATCATCAGTTCTGAGTTCTCAACATCGTTCGATCGACAGTCGACAAGCTTCGCCGGCAGGGAGGAACTCTCAAGCGCGTTCTTGCGGCGCTGCGTCTCCTTGTGGGCGCGAGCGGAGATCCGGGATTTCATCTCCGCCACGATCTTGTCGAGAACGAGAGCGGATTGTGCCTTGTCGTCGCGCTTACTGGAGGTGAACCGCGCAGTCATCGCCTCCGTGACAACGGCTGCGACAATGTTGCGGACAGCGGGCGTGCCCAGCACTTCCTTGGTCTGGCCCTCGAATTGCGGCTCGGGCAGCCGCACGGTCAACACGGCCGTGAGACCGGCGAGAATGTCATCCTTCTCAAGCTTGTCGCTGCCCACCTTGAGGCGGCGCGAATTCTGCTCCACCTGCGCGCGCAGGAACCGGATCATCCCCTGCTCGAACCCGAGCTGGTGCGACCCACCCTTGGGCGTTGCGATGATGTTGACGAAGCTCTTGAAGACCGTGTCGTAGCCGGTTCCCCACCGCAGCGCGATATCCACGTGGCACTCGCGCGTGAGTTCGGTTGGAACCATCGCTCCCGTGGGCTGCAGCACCGGCACGGTCTCCGTGAACTCACCGGAACCCTCAATGCGCCACGTTTCGGTGATTGGGGCATCCGGGCTCAGGTAGTCCACGAACTCGGAGATCCCGCCCGCGAAATTGAACGACTCACTCGTCTGCTCGGCCCCGCGCCTGTCACTGATGTCGATGGTGAGTCCTGACACGAGGAAGGCAGTCTGGCGTGCGCGGGCCACCAGTTCATCGGTCTGAAAAGTGGTTCCCTTCGTGAAAATTTGCGGATCTGCCCAGTAGCGGATGCGCGTACCGGTCACTCCCCTGGCCACCTTTCCGACGACGCGGAGCTCGCTGCCGGAAACGAAAGGAGTGAAAGGTGCGTCAGGCCGGGGTTCAGCTCCCCCATCGTCGAAAATGCCCGGCTCTCCGCGATGGAACGACATGGCCCAGGTCTTGCCATCCCTGTCGACCTCGACGTCGAGTCGTTCCGACAGCGCGTTCACAACCGACGCTCCGACTCCGTGCAATCCACCGGATGCCGCATACGAGCTCGACCCGAATTTGCCGCCCGCGTGAAGCTTGGTGAAGACCACCTCGACGCCGCTCAGGCCCGTCTTGGGCTCGATGTCGACGGGGATTCCGCGCGCAGTGTCGTGCACCTCCACCGAGTTGTCCGCGTGCAGGATGACACTGATTTCGAAGCCGTGACCACCGAGAGCCTCGTCGACGGAATTGTCGATGATCTCCCACAGGCAGTGCATGAGGCCGCGATCGTCGGTCGAGCCGATGTACATGCCCGGGCGCTTCCGAACCGCTTCCAGCCCCTCGAGGACGGAGAGGTGACGGGCTGAATAGTCGGAACTCGACACGGGTGTCCTTCAGTGAATGGCGAGAAATCAGTAGCAGCCCATGGGCCACCCCCAGACTACTTCTGCCCGAAGCGACCGCCCTGATCGACACCCGGCCGGCAGGCCGCAGAACCGGCGAAACCGTGCTTGCCGGGGCCGAACCTGCGAATAACGTACGCGTTCAGCGAAATACCCACCGAATGTCGCACGCCTGTCACAAGCGCGTGCTTGGATAGGTCTAACGGCAAAGCCACCAACACCACTGGAGAAGGAGCAGCCCATGTCTCATCTCGCCACCGAGAACAACGTAGAGCTCGACTCCGCACCCCAGTTGACCGCGCTCGACCGCTGCGACAGCTGCGGCGCCCAAGCGTATGTGCGCGTGACGATGGCGACCGGTGAACTGTACTTCTGTGCCCACCACGGCACGAGGTTCAAGGAGAAGCTTTCTGGCACCGCACTCGCATGGCACGACGAGTCGAGCCGTTTGCAGGATGAGCGCTAGGTGGGGGCGCGGCGAACGCTCGGTGTTCGCAGGCGCATCCGCTATCTCCTCAATCGCGTAGTCGCGCTCGACGCACGCAACCTTTGGCGCGTCGCGGGCAAAATCAGCAGGAAGTCCAGGCGACCGCGGCTGCTGATCGTCATCGACATGATGTGGTGCTCGGTGCGGTACGAGACCGGCTTCACCGATTATCTCGACTGGGACTTCTACCTGCTCAAGCGGCGCGAGCGCGTCACCTACATGACGCACCCCAAGTCCAATCACCTCGCCCAGAAACTGAACCGGCGGGAGTTTCGCCACCTGTTCAGCGACAAGGCGATTTTCAACGAGCGGTTCAGCCAATACCTCGGCCGTGAGTGGATCGACGTACGGGAGGCCACAGCCGACGAGCTGGGGGAATTCATCACCAGGCACGGCAAGGTGATGGTCAAGATCACCGACAGCATCGGCGGAATCGGCATCCAGAAGCGCGAGGCGCGGTCGATAGGTGACTATTCCGAGCTCCGTGCCGAACTGATCGAGAACCGCCAGTTTCTGGTTGAGGAGTTCATCACCCAGCACGAGCGCATGGCCGCGCTCTGCCCGACCAGCGTCAACACATTGCGCCTCATCAGTTACTTCGACGGCGTGAAGGTTCACGTCCTCGCGAGCGTGCTCAAGATGGGCAATGGCGGGGATGTCGACAACTTCAGCAATGGGGGAATGTACACCATGCTCGACGAGCACGGGACCGCTCGCTACGCAGCATTTGATGGCGAAAGCGCGACCTATGAAAGGCATCCGCTCACGGGAGTCGACATCGTCGGTTTCACCGTTCCGCTGTACGACCGGGCACTCGAGCTCGTCGATGAACTCGCGCGAATTGTGCCCGGGATCCCCTACGTTGGTTGGGACATCGCAATAGCTCCGGAGCGGCCGATCGTCATCGAGGGCAACTACAACACGGGGGTATTCCAGTTGAAGCCGACCGTTTCTGGCGTGCGAACCGGCTTACTGCCGCTGTACAAGGAGGTCATCGGCTTCTGAGCCGACCGGCTCAGCTGCTGCGGATGATTCCGAGCGGCGTACCCTGTGCCTTCTGCCCGAGCGGATTGTCAATCAGGATGCGCACCATCAGCTCGTTCTTCTTCCTGCCGAGGGTCGACCCGAGGATGTTGCCGCCGAAGTCGTTGATGTCAACGATGAGAACCTCCACATCCTTGCCGAGGCGCTGCTGAATCTCACGGGCGACTTCATCAGGGCGATCGGGCCCGAGCACGACATAGGTGTTGTACGGGGGAATCGTCTTGCTCGTGGGACCGTCGATCGCGCGCGCCTTTGATCCGGCAATGCGGTAGAAGTCGCCGCGGCGTCCGATGAGTTTCGTGACCGCGGCTATTGCGGCCGCGAACAGGATGCGGGGTGTTCCGCACTCGCGAAGCGCCATTTCCATCGTCTGCGGGATACCGAGCCCGATGCCATGCGAGGTCTTCGTCACGTATTTCGAAAGCGTGACAGCGAGACCCCGCGCCTTGATCGAATCGACAGGATACGCCCGACCCTGGGTGATCGCGACGATCTTCTCCGTCACGAAGAGGATGTCGCCGTCACGAACCTCGTCTCTCGCATAGCGGTCGATGACATCGCCGAGATCGTCATCCTTCATCACCACATGCGTCTTGATGGGCATGCGCTGGTACTCGACGCCATCGATCGTCACAGCAAGGCGCTTGCCCTCGTTTGCTTCAGTGACCACGGTGACAGCTCCTCTCAACCGGAAAAAGTGGATGGACCGGCTTTATTCAAGGTAGTCGCGGAGCGACTGCGAGCGGGAGGGGTGGCGCAACTTCGCCATCGTCTTGGACTCGATCTGGCGGATCCGCTCACGGGTCACCCCGAAGGTGTCACCGATCTGGTCGAGCGTTTTCGGCATTCCGTCACCCAGGCCGAAACGCATGCGGATGACTCCGGCCTCACGCTCGGAGAGGGAGTCGAGCAACGACTCCAACTGCTTCTGCAGCATGGTGAAGCCGACGGCGTCCGCCGGCACGACTGCCTCGGTGTCTTCGATGAGGTCGCCGAATTCGCTGTCTCCGTCTTCGCCCAGGGGCGTGTGCAGCGAGATCGGCTCGCGCCCGTACTTCTGAACCTCGATGACCTTCTCCGGCGTCATGTCCAGTTCGCGGCTGAGTTCTTCAGGCGTGGGTTCGCGTCCGAGATCCTGCAGCATCTGGCGCTGCACTCGCGCGAGCTTGTTGATGACTTCAACCATGTGCACGGGGATGCGAATAGTGCGAGCCTGGTCAGCCATTGCGCGAGTGATTGCCTGGCGGATCCACCACGTCGCGTAGGTGGAGAACTTGAAGCCCTTGGTGTAATCGAACTTCTCCACGGCACGGATGAGTCCGAGGTTGCCCTCCTGAATGAGGTCGAGGAACTGCATTCCGCGGCCCGTGTAGCGCTTGGCCAGTGAGACGACGAGTCGGAGGTTCGCGCCCAGCAGGTGGCTCTTGGCGCGCTGGCCGTCGCGGGCGACCCACTGCAGTTCGCGGCCGAGCGCGGATTTGCGTTCCGCTTCCGTCATCTGCGAGAGCTTGTCCTCCGCGAAGAGACCCGCCTCGATGCGCATCGCGAGTTCGACTTCCTCGGCAGCGTTAAGGAGCGCGACCTTGCCGATCTGCTTCAGGTAGTCCTTGACCGGGTCAGCCGTGGCCCCGGTGATGGCGGTGGAGTACACCGGAACGTCGTCCTCGTCGTCCACAAGCGACAGACGAAGAGCTCCCGTCGGCAACACCTCTACCGCCTGGTCGCCCGAATCGTCATCGGAGTCCGAGTCCGTATCGCCCGACTTATCGGCGTCGTCCTTGTCGGCTGCGTCCTTGTCCGCGTCATCGATGTCGGGAGTATCCGCCGCGTCATCATCAACCGCAATGTCGGCGTCACCGGGTTCCACTTCGTCGGCCTCCGGTGCATCCACCTCGGGGTCAGCCTTCTTCTTGCGGCTGCGCGCGGCAGGCTTCGACTTCGTTGGTTCAGCGGTGGACTTCGATGGAGGCGATTTCGCGGTAGCGGTCGCCTTCGCGGTAGCGGACTTCCTCGTGGTCTTTGCGGGGGTTTCGACGGGCTGCTCGACAGCCTGCTCGTCGTTCACCTCGAGTGCGGCGGAGGACTTCTTGCGAGTCGCCGCCTTGGTTCGGGTTGCCATACGAACGCCTTCCAGAGGTTTTTGGGCAGTACTAAGACCCATGTCAAGTCTCGGGGCGTCGACACGATGGACGTGCAGCACCCCAGAAAACCAGACCGGGTCTCTCGTCAATTATTGCACGGTTTGCGCGGTCACACCGACGGTTCGTCATCCCGCCTGATCGCAAGGAAATTCTGCAACTCGGCCGCTATGGCGTCCGCAGTCGGCAGTTCTCCGTCCTCGTCGGTGAGAGGAGAACGCAGCGGGTTGTCCATCATGTAGTTGTCGTGGCGTTCCTCAAGGGTCCCGACCAGGCGCGAGAGTTCGGTGTTGCCCTCCACCTGATCATCGATCTTCGCAACGAAGTCGCGACCGAGCTCGCGCAGGTGGTCGGTCGGGAAGATGAGGCCGGTCGCTGCACTGACGCTCTCGAGCGCCGTGACCGCGGCAACCGGGTACTCGGTGTCGGCAAGGTAGTGGGGAATCAGCAGCACGAACCCGGCGGTCGGGTGGCCCAGCTCCTGCAGTCGGTACTCCAACAGGTGCAGGGCATTGGCAGGAACCTGGGTGTGCGGCTTCCAGATCGACATCGCGTCAATCAGTTCGCCGCGGTTGCCACTCACCGTTACGCCAATCGGCCGGGTGTGCGGCACCGGCATGGGGATCGCGTGAACCCAGGTCGTCGTCGCGACCTTGTACTTCTCGACCAGTTGCAGAACCGCGGCGGTGAACCTCTCCCACTGGAAGTCGGGCTCGTAACCGGTCAGGAGCAGGAACGGGCGACCGAGTTCGTCGTTCGCGAGGTAGAGGTTCAGGCGGGCCGGGCGGTAGTCGGTCAGGTGGTCCTGGTCGAAGTACATCGTCGGCCTGCGCGCCCGGTAGTCAAGGAGGGAATCGCTGTCGAACTCCGCGACAGTGCGATGTTCGAGCGTGTCGAGGAGGTACTGGCTGAACTGGGACACTGCCGATCCGGCGTCAGCAAATCCGGTGAGACCCGCAACCATGTGCAGGCCGGACGGAACCTCCGCGACATTCGTCGTGAGGTCGTAGAGCCCGGCGGGATCGCGCATGTTTCAACTCTAATCGCGGGCGGGCGGAAGCGATCGGTCACGCGCCGCAGAAACGGGTGCCCTGAGCGAACACGGTGGTACAACTCGCCTAGCATTGCGTCATGACTGTTGCCGACCTTGAAATTTCCGGCGAAGCGCTCGAGACAATCGAGGCTGACATTCTGGTGTTGGGAGTTCGCAAGACCGAGTCCGGCCCGCAGCTGCTGACCGACCACGAGGCAGTCAGTTCCCTTCCGCTCACAAGCTTCGGCATAACGGGTGCGGCCGACGAAGTGCGGCGGCTCCCGGCACCGCCCGGAATCGCCGCGAAGAGCATCGCGCTCGTCGGAACCGGCAGCGGACTCACGGCGAACGACCTGCGGTACGCGGCCGGATCGGCCGGACGGCAACTCACCGGGATCGAATCGATCGCTCTCGCGCTGCCCACGACATCGGTCGAAGAAGTGCTCGCCGTGCTTGAGGGGGTCTCGCTCGGTGCCTACGCGTACAACGACTATCGAAGCAGCTCGCTCGACGCGACGAAGTCGCCGGCGAGCCGCATGATCGTTCATTCGAGCGTTGCGGATGCCGCTGGCGTCGTCGACCGGGCACGGCACCTGGCGACCGCCGTCCACACGGTTCGCGATCTCGTCAACACCCCGCCGTCCGACCTGTACCCCGAGACCTTCGCCACAGCCGTGACGCAGCTCGCCGAAGGGGCGAACGTCGACATCGACATTCTCGACGAGGCGGCGCTCGCAGAGGGCGGCTTCGGCGGCCTCCTGGCTGTCGGCCTCGGATCCTCGCGGGGCCCGCGGATGGTAAAGATCAGCTACTCGGCCGCTGGCGCGACGCGCCATCTCGCCCTCGTCGGAAAGGGCATCACCTTCGACTCGGGCGGACTGTCGCTCAAGCCGGCGGCATCCATGGTCGGAATGAAGTACGACATGACCGGAGCCGCAACCGTGCTGGCTGTCACGCTCGCTGCCGCGCGCCTCGCCCTGCCGGTGAGAATCACCGCGTGGTTGTGCCTCGCCGAGAATCTGCCCTCGGGCACCGCTGCCCGCCCGAACGACGTTCTGCGCATCCGTGGCGGTAAGACCGTCGAGGTGCTCAACACCGATGCAGAAGGAAGGCTTGTGCTCGCGGATGGTCTCGTCGCCGCGAGCGAGGAGCAGCCCGACGCGATCATCGACGTAGCGACGTTGACGGGCGCAGCATCCGTGGCACTCGGCAACCGGTATGTCGCGGCGATGGGAGATGACGCACTCGTCGCCGAGCTGGTCGATTCGGCATCCCAGGTCGGGGAGCTGTTCTGGCCGATGCCGTTGCCCTCCGAGCTTCGGAGCCTGCTCAATTCCGATATCGCCGACATCGCGAACGCCAAGCCGGGCAATACGGCGGGGGGCATGTTGCTCGCAGGAGTGTTCCTGAAGGAATTCGTGGGCAAATCCAAGAACGGAAGGCCCATTCCCTGGGCTCATCTCGACATCGCCGGCACTGCCAACAACGCGTCGTCGCCCTGGGGTCACATCGGCAAGGGCCCCACCGGGGTCGCAGTGCGGACGCTCATCCAACTGGCGGAGTACTTTTCCCGCGCGTAGTAAGGTCATTATGGCGAGCAGATCTTGCCCCTCCGACCTTGGATACGATCCGCGGTCGTTGCACGAATCCTGATACACAAGGGAGTTGCCGGGTTGCCTGAGCAGAACTTCGACGTTGTCATTCTCGGTGCAGGAAGCGGCGGATATGCTGCGGCGCTGCGAGCAAGCCAACTCGGCATGTCGGTGGGCATGATCGAGAAGAGCAAGGTCGGCGGAACGTGCCTGCACGTGGGCTGCATCCCGACCAAAGCACTGCTGCATTCGGCTGAAGTGGCTGACGCAGCGCGCGAGGGCGAGAAGTACGGGGTCAAGACCACGCTCGAGGGCATCGACATCTCGGGTGTCACGAAGTACCGCGAGGGCATTGTCGCCAGCAAGTACAAGGGGCTGCAGGGATTGCTCAAGGCGCGCGGAGTCACGACCATCGAGGGCGAGGGCAAGCTGACCTCCCCGACGACCGTGCAGGTCGGCGACCAGACCATCACCGGCAAGAACATCATTCTCGCGACCGGTTCATACTCCCGGTCACTGCCGGGGCTCGAAATCGGCGGTCGCGTGCTCACCTCCGAACAGGCGCTGGAACTCGACTTCGTTCCCAAGAAGGTCGCCGTGCTCGGCGGCGGCGTCATCGGCGTGGAGTTCTCCAGCGTTTGGCGTTCGTTCGGCGCTGAAGTGACCATCATCGAGGCGCTGCCTCATCTCGTGCCGAACGAGGATGAGTCCGTCAGCAAGCAATTCGAGCGGGCCTTCCGCAAGCGCGGAATCGACTTCAAGCTCGGCGTTCGCTTCAAGAGTGTCGAGCAGAAGGACGACGGCGTCGTGGTCACCCTCGAAGATGGCACGACAGTCGAAGCGGAGCTGCTGCTCGTCGCCGTCGGCCGCGGCCCGGCGACCGACGGTCTCGGCTTCGAAGAAGCTGGCGTCACGATGGATCGTGGTTTCGTCATCACGAACGAGAGGCTCCAGACGAGCATCCCGGGCGTGTACGCGGTTGGCGACATCGTGCCCGGCCTCCAGCTGGCACACCGCGGATTCCAGCAGGGAATATTCGTGGCGGAAGAGCTCGCTGGCCTGAACCCAGTCATCATCGAGGACGTCAACATCCCCAAGGTGACCTACAGCGATCCCGAAGTCGCTTCCGTCGGCCTCTCCGAAGCGCAGGCAATTGAGAAATACGGCAAAGACTCAGTCACGTCATACGACTACAACCTCGCGGGCAACGGCAAGAGCCACATCATCGGTACCGCCGGATCCATCAAGGTGATCAGGGAGAACGACGGGCCAGTACTCGGCGTGCACATGATCGGCGCCAGGGTCGGGGAACTCATCGGTGAAGCCCAGCTCGCCGTGAACTGGGAGGCCTATCCCGAGGACATCGCGCCGCTCATCCATGCGCACCCCACGCAGGACGAAGCGCTCGGCGAGGCGTTCCTCGCGCTCGCGGGCCGACCGCTCCACGCCATGTAGGCGCGAGCCTTCGCCGCAGAACTAAGCTAGATGAGCAGAATCCGTCAATAAGGAGCATCCCTGATGAGCGAATCCGTCAACCTCCCGGCACTCGGCGAGAGTGTCACCGAGGGCACGGTGACCCGTTGGCTGAAGAACGTCGGCGACCGGGTTGAAGTTGACGAGCCTCTGCTGGAAGTGTCGACCGACAAGGTTGATACCGAAATCCCCTCCCCGATCGCCGGAGTGATCGAGGCCATCCACGTCGCTGAGGATGAAACCGTCGAGGTTGGCACCGCCCTCGTGACCATCGGCGATGGGACCGGCGGCGGTTCCGCACCGGAAGCGCCAGCGCAGGCCGAAGAAGCGGCACCCGCTGCCGAAGAGGCTGAAAAGTCCGCACCCGCTGCCGAGCAGGCGGAGGAGCCGGCCGCGACCCCTCGCCAGGAAGAGCCGGAAGCCCCCGTCGCAGAGGTGCCGTCAACAGAGGCACCCGCCCCGGAAGTTGCCGCTCCCGACGCGCCAAGCGCCCCGTCGCCCGTGGAACCGGACCCCGCACCTGCGGCGAAGGAAGAGGCAGCACCTGCCACGAAGGATGAGGGAGCACCTGCCACGAAGGAAGAGGCAGCTCCTGCGCCGGCCGAAGAGCCCGCCGCGCGTCACGCGGCCCCGTCAGACAACGACTCAGCCAGCGGCTACGTGACACCGATCGTCCGTAAGCTCGCCCACGAGCGCGGAGTGGATCTCGCCTCGGTGACCGGTTCGGGTGTGGGTGGACGCATCCGCAAGCAGGACGTGCTCGAGGCAAGCGCTCCGAGCGCCTCCGCTGAAACTCCCGCCGCCGCCAAGCAGAAGGCACCGCTCGAGACCTCGCCCCTGCGCGGCACGACGGTGTCGATGTCGCGCCTGCGCAAGGTGATTGCCGAGCGCGCAGTCATCTCCATGCAGTCCTCCGCCCAGCTCACTTCCGTCGTTGAAGTCGACGTGACGGCCGTCGCGAGCCTCCGCGACCAGGTCAAGGGACGGTTCCAGGAGAAGACCGGTACGAAGCTCTCCTTCCTGCCGTTCTTCGCCATCGCCGCGGCGGAAGCGCTCAAGGCGTTTCCCATCATCAACGCGACAATCGACGGTGACTCGATCGTTTACCCCGACCACGAGAACATCAGCATCGCGGTCGACACGGAGCGCGGACTGCTCACTCCGGTCATCCGAAATGCGGGCGACCTCAACCTGGCCGGATTCGCAACCGAAATCGCCGACCTTGCGGCCCGCACGCGGGACAACAAGCTCAAGCCGGACGAGCTCGCCGGCGGTACCTTCACCCTCACCAATACCGGATCCCGCGGCGCACTCTTCGACACACCGATCGTCTTCCTCCCGCAGGTCGCGATTCTCGGAACCGGCATCGTGCAGAAGAAGCCCGTCGTCGTGTCGACCAACGGATCCGACGCGATCGCCGTTCGCTCCATGGTGTACCTCGCGCTCTCCTACGATCACCGCATCGTCGACGGGGCGGATGCGGCGCGCTTCCTCGTCGCTGTGAAAGATCGTCTCGAGGGCGGCGACTTCGAGGGCGACCTCGGCATCTAGCCAGCCAGCTAGCCGTCGAGGAGGGCGCGGATGCGCCATCCGCTCTCTCCCCTGATCATCAGGACAGAGAAACGGTCGCTGGCTGCTCCCAGCCGAACGAGAGCAGTGTCGCCGAACAGTTCGATCAGTTCTGGGGTGGTTGCGTCGAGGGCTGTGTAAGCCGAACGGCCCTCCATGAGGCTCCGGATGAGCGCGGTATCGTCAGACATTGCCCTGGACCCCTGCTGGTGCACAGTGCTGAGGCAACCAGCCGACAGGTCGCGGATGCAGCCCTCCCTCGCTGTGAGCAACTGGCCGAGCGCCAGGACCGGGTCACTCTCGAGCGAGCCGTCGACAATCGGTGCGGACGGGGTAGCTGCAGGGCTTCCGCCCGACGTCTCGGGTGTGGCCGGAGGGGCACCAGCTGCGGGCATGAGGGCCACCACGAGCGCAATCGCCACCGCACCAGCGGCGATCCACACGGGTTTCCGGACCGTTCCGATGCGCTGCGAGACCCGGTGCTGCAGGTCGCCCAATCCCGCTGTGTCGAGCGCGGCCCTGGCCCAACTCGGGAGCTGGCGCCCGGGCGCTCGAACTGGCGGAGTCGCCACGGGCACCGGCACCGCCGGCGCCTGGACGAGCCTGCCAGGCACCGTTATCTCGGGCTGGGACTCCACGGACGGGAACTCGATCGGTTCCGGTTGCGCCAGGTCGAACAGCCGAGAAGAGAGCTCGGCCCCGAACCCGTGGTGCGGCACGTCCGCAGTGAGCCAATCGCGGAGGTCACGAGCGGCATCGCCGGGCACCCGCAGCCGATCGAGCACCTGCACAGTGAATTGGATGAGCGCCGTGCGGTCCGCGATCACTGATGCCTCGCTGTCGAGCTCAGCTGGCGGAAGTCCGGGGGTCAGGAGGCATGCGCTGCCGAAGCTGATGAGCACCGGCTCCCCGGCACCCGTGAGGTGCACGTTGCGTGCGGCGAGAGCCCCGTGTGTCACACCCGCTCTGTGCAGGGCGTCGACGAGCGCCGCAATGGGCGCAAGCAGCGTCACGGCCTCCCCCGGCTCCAGGCTCTCCCTCGTGGCCAGCAACCGCGCAGCACTTCCCGCCGCAACACGATCGAGCACTGCCACCGGAAGGCCATGCGGCCCTGTCGCCACATCGCGCAGGCGCACGCAGTGCGGCAGCTCCAGTCTGCTCAGCGCCTGAAGTTCCGTATCGATCCCGCGCGGATCAGCGGACTGCCGGAAAACCTTGACGGCTACCGAACCATCGGCGCTCGTTGCCCCGGCCACCGTGGCGCCCAGGTAGACATCGGCGCGGCTTCCGGACCCGAGTCGACGTACGAGCCGATAGCCCGCGAGTACGCTGCCGGGACCCATTGGGGTAGTCATGAATCCATGGTCGGCTGCCACCGGCATCCACTCTCCCGCGCGACGCTAAAGCTGTGGCCGTCGACGACATGGGGCAGGCTGTGCGGGAGATGAGAGCCGACCGCCTAGACTTGGGCGCGTGGTCGACATTGTCGTCACGGGGCTAAGCGCCAACTCCGTGCCGTATCTCGACGCCTGGGAACTGCAGCGCAGAACGCATGCAGACGTTGTTTCCGGGCGGGCGCCAGACACCGTGCTTCTTCTTGAGCACCCCTCCGTGTTCACGGCAGGCAAGCGAACGCTCGAGTCCGAGCGGCCGACCGACGGAACGCCCGTAATCGATGTCGACCGGGGCGGCAAGATCACCTGGCACGGCCCCGGACAGCTCGTCGGTTACCCGATCCTGCACCTTCCCGACCCCATCGATGTCGTCGGCTACGTGCGCCTGCTCGAAGGCATGCTGATCGACGTGCTCGCCGAACTCGGTGTCGAAGGCAGCCGCGTCGACGGACGGTCCGGAGTGTGGATGCGGGGAACCGACAAGATCGCCGCCATCGGCATCCGCGTCGCCGAAGGCGTCACCATGCACGGCTTCGCACTCAACTGCTCCAACAGTTTCGACGCGTACAAGCAGATCGTCGCGTGCGGACTGGTGGATGCCGGGGCCACCAGCATCTCGCAGGAACTCGGTCGCACGGTGACCCCCGCCGATGTCGCGCCGCTGATCACCGCCCACTTCGCCCGGACCGGGCTGTTCGAGAAGCAGGAAGTCGCATGACCCATCCACCCGAAGGGCGCAAGATGCTGCGCCTCGAAGTGCGCAACGCCGAAACTCCGATCGAGCGCAAGCCCGAGTGGATCAAGACGAAGGCGAAGATGGGCCCCGAGTACCAGGCGCTGCACAAACTCGTGAAGGACGAGAACCTGCACACAGTCTGCCAGGAGGCCGGATGCCCGAACATCTTCGAGTGCTGGGAAGACCGCGAGGCGACCTTCCTGATCGGCGGCTCGCAGTGCACCCGGCGATGCGACTTCTGCCAGATCGACACCGGCAAGCCCGCCGACTACGACAGGGATGAACCGCGCCGCGTCGCCGAATCGGTGACCGCCATGAACCTGCGCTACGCGACAGTGACCGGCGTCGCCCGGGACGACCTGCCTGACGAGGGCGCGTGGCTGCACGCCGAAACCGTGAGACAGATCCACGCGCAGAACCCGGGAACGGGCGTCGAGATTCTCGCGACCGACTTCTCCGGAAACCCGGACCTGCTCGGCGAGGTGTTCTCGTCGAGACCGGAAGTCTTCGCGCACAACGTTGAGACGGTTCCGCGAATCTTCAAGCGCATCCGCCCGGCGTTCACGCTACGAGCGCTCACTCGGTGTCATCACCCAGGCCCGTGACGCGAAACTCATCACCAAATCGAACCTCATCCTCGGGATGGGAGAGGAGCGCGCTGAGATCAGCCAGGCGCTCCGCGACCTGCACGACGCGGGCACCGACATCATCACCGTCACGCAGTACCTTCGGCCCACCCCGCGGCACCTCCCCGTGGCCCGCTGGGTACGCCCGGAAGAATTCGTGGAGATCAAGGCGGAGGCGGAGGAGATCGGATTCCTCGGAGTTCTCGCGGGGCCACTGGTGCGCTCGAGCTACCGCGCCGGGCGCCTCTGGGCGCAGTCGATGTCGCGCAAGGGCCTGGAGCTGCCGGAGCAGCTGAAGCACCTCGCGGATGCGAATCTAGGTTTCGCTCAGGCCGTATCCTAGAGACCATGGCGCGAGAGAAGAAGATCAAGAACAAGAACAAGGAACCCGGCCGCATCAAGCAGATGTGGCAGGTGTTCCAGATGACCCGGCGGCTCGATCCGCTCGCGATCTGGTTCATGCTCGCCGCATTCCTCGTGCCGGTCGCACTCGGTATCACGCTGGGCTTCTGGCTCGCGAGCGACCAGATCATCGGTCTCGTGCTGTACATCATCTCGGGCGTGATGGGTGGACTGCTCGCGTTCCTCATCGTGCTGGGCAAGCGGGCTGAACGTGCCGCCTACTCGCAGATCGCGGGCCAGCCCGGAGCCGTTGGCGCCGTGCTGAAGAGTTCTCTGCGCCGCGGCTGGATCGCAAGCGAGATGCCTGTGGACGTGAGCCCCAAAACCCAGGACGCTGTCTACCGCGCCGTGGGAAAAGGCGGAATCGTGCTGATTGGCGAAGGGCCCAAGTCACGCACCCAGCGGATGCTCGAAGACGAGCGCAAGAAGGTCACGCGCATCCTCCCCAACGTGCCGATTCACTTCCTGCATGTCGGCCCCGATGCGGAAGCTGTGCCACTGCACAAGCTCGCCGCGCGCATGCGCAAGTACAAGACGGTGTTGCGCAAGGCGGAGATTCTCGCCGTGAGCAACCGGTTGAACTCGCTCGGCAAGAGCGGGCTGCCGATTCCCAAGGGAATCGACCCGTTCAAGGTGCGGGCGCCGCGCCCCCGCTAATTGCTGATCGAGCTTGTCGAGACCTCACCGCCGCAGGGTTACCGGTTCGGCCCGAATGGCGCCACCGGAAAATTCGCGAACATCGTGATCATCATCGTGAGCCAGATGGCGAAGAACAGCAGATAGAACGACGTGAATACATATCCGACGATGAGGCCGGCCTTCGCCAGCATGTAGCCTTCCTCGCCGGTGCGCCGGATCTGTGACAGGGCCAGATGCCCCGTAATGATCGCTGCGGGCGGCGCGAAGAACGCTGCCACGATGGAAACGATCGCGAGGACGTTGGTCCGGATCGCCACCTGCTGACTGGGCGCCGTCTGATCAGTCATTGCTCCGCCTTCCGGGTGAACCGTGTGAGTTATCGTCGCAAGAGTATCGTGCCGATGAGTCGATCATGCAGGCCGCGCTGGTCGCGATCCCAGATCACGGCGGGGATCACAAGCGCGATGAGCACCGCACGAACGAACGGTCGCCACACCCCTATGTAGCCGCCGGCCACGGGAACCACATGAACGCCAACGAGGCGATGGCCGATGCTGCCGCCGATCGTTGGAACGAACAACACCTGGATGATGACGAAAATCAGAAGGGTTGCGAGCGGGTCGTAGGCGAAGAACGTGTACGAGAACAGCACGCTTATCGCCCAGTCGATCGCAATGGCGGCGAGCCTGCGCCCCAACCGTGCCACAGACCGCGGACCCCGCTCCGGGAGACCGAGCCGCTTGCCCGGCCAGTCGATCGATGCGGACGCGGTTTCGGGCATCCGCCAAGTCTACCGAGCCGGTCGAGCCGTAACACCGTCGAAACATTGGTGACACCACGGCGAAACGGCACCGCCGTAGCCTTCATTGAGGTTGCGATTGCCACCGGTCAGTACCAAGCCCATTGGAGTTCTTCCCATGTTCAGCGATTCTTCTGAGGTGCTCAAGTTCATCAAGGACAACGATGTGAAGTTCCTTGACATCCGCTTCACCGATCTTCCCGGTGTGCAGCAGCACTTCAACATTCCCGCATCGACTGTCGACGAGGAGTTCTTCTCCGTCGGACAGCTATTCGACGGGTCATCCATTCGTGGCTTCGCATCCATTCACGAATCAGACATGCAGCTCATTCCCGACGTGACGACCGCATACCTCGACCCGTTCCGCGAATCCACGACACTCATCATGGTGTTCGACATCTACAACCCGCGCACGGGAGAGATCTACAGCCGTGACCCGCGCCAGGTTGCGAAGAAGGCGGAGAAGTTCCTCGCCTCGACCGGTATCGCCGACACCGCATTCTTCGCCCCCGAGGCGGAGTTCTACATCTTCGACGACGTGCGCTACGAGGTGAAGCAGAACGCGAGCTTCTACTCGGTCGACTCCGAAGAGGGCGCCTGGAACACCGGCCGCGTTGAAGAGGGAGGCAACCTCGCCAACAAGACTCCGTTCAAGGGCGGCTACTTCCCCGTGAGCCCGGTCGACAAGCAGGCCGACCTGCGCGACGACATCTGCCTCAAACTCATTGACGCAGGGCTCATCCTCGAGCGCTCGCACCACGAGGTCGGCACGGGTGGCCAGGCGGAGATCAACTACCGCTTCGACACGATGGTGCACGCGGCCGACGACATCCTGAAGTTCAAGTACATCGTGAAGAACACCGCCGAGGAGTGGGGCAAGACGGCGACGTTCATGCCCAAGCCGCTCTTCGGCGACAACGGATCAGGAATGCACACCCACCAGTCGCTGTGGAATGACGGTAAGCCGCTGTTCTACGACGAGCAGGGCTACGGCGGGCTCTCCGACCTCGCCCGCTGGTACATCGGCGGCATCCTCAAGCACGCGCCTGCCGTGCTCGCGTTCACCAACCCGACGATCAACTCGTACCGTCGCCTCATCCCGGGCTTCGAGGCTCCGGTGAACCTCGTCTACTCGGCCGGCAACCGCTCAGCGGCCATTCGTATCCCGATCACTGGCACGAACCCGAAGGCCAAGCGCATCGAGTTCCGTGCACCAGATGCGTCCGGAAACCCGTACCTCGCGTTCGCGGCGCAGCTCATGGCTGGCATCGACGGAATCAAGAACAAGATCGAGCCGCACGAGCCCGTCGACAAGGACCTGTACGAGCTCCCGCCCGAGGAGGCCAAGAGCATCCCACAGGTGCCCGGCTCACTCGGCGAGGCGCTCGACGCCCTTGAGGCCGACCACGACTTCCTGACCGAGGGCGGCGTCTTCACGACCGACCTCATCCAGACGTGGATCGCCTACAAGCGCGAGAAGGAGCTGCTGCCAATGGCGCAGCGCCCGCACCCGTTCGAGTACGAGCTGTACTACAGCGTCTAGAGCACTTCGCAAGGGGCCGCACTCCCCGGGGGTGCGGCCCTTTCGCGTTGCCCGGGCAACTCCGACCCGGCGCTTGCTTTCGGAAATTCAGGAGATGAGCCCACGCCGTGTTCGCACTCCCCCGGTACTATAAGGGTCACCCTCGAGGAGCCTTGGCTCGTTTCCTGAATTTCCGAAAGGCGGCACGCCCGCTCGCGGCGCCGCAGCGCTCAACCGGTGCTCGGGGTGGGCGGCTTGCTGACGCCGTAGAAGAGGCGCTCGAAGACCTGTCGCGAGGCGCGTCATGCGCAGGTAGTCCTCCTCGAGGCGCGTTGCCGAGTGCCGGCGGGTACTCCAGCAGGCGGGCGACGCCCTCGAGCTGCCGACGGTCGGTGGGCAGCACGTCGGCGGTCTTCGCCGTCCAGAGCGTCATCGCCGAACGCGCGCGCGACGCGAGCAGCCACGCGTCGCGCAGCCGACGCCGCTTCGTGCATCCGCGATGAGCCCGGCCTCGGCTGCCGCGCCGAGCGCCTTGCAGCGTCGAGGTCGTGCGCAGGCCCTCCACGCGATGCGCCGTGCTGCAGCTGCAGCAGCTGCACGAACCACTCCACGTCGCTCAGCGAGCCGCGACCCGAGCTTGAGGTGCCGCGACGGGTCGGCGCCCTGCGGCAGCCGCTCCGATCTCGACCCGCGCCTTGATGCGCTTGACCTCGCGCACGTCCTTCTCGCCGATGTCTGCCGGGTATCGCACCTCGTCGGCGAGCGCCTCGAAGTCGCGCAGCAGCGCCTGCGTCGCCCGCGGCTCCGCGGGCGCGCAGCAGCGCCTGCGCCTCCCAGGTGAGCGACCAGCGCTCGTAGTAGGCGCGGTAGCGAGTCGAGCGAGCGCACGATCGCGCCGTTCTTGCCCTCGGGGCGCAGCCCGGCGTCGAGGTCGAGCGGCAGGCGCAGGTCCTCCGATGAGCCGCTTGAGCGAGTGCACGATCTGCTCGGCCGCGCGCTGCGCCTCCTCCGCATCGCTTCCCGCAGCGCGGTAGACGTACATGATGTCGGCGTCGGAGCCGAAGCCGAGCTCCTCGCCGCCGTAGCGGCCCATCGCGATGATGCCGAACTCGATGCCGTCGCGGTCGCGGCGCACGAGGGCGAGCACGCCCGTCAAGGAATGCAGTCGTCGATGTCGCTGAGGCCCTGCCCGAGCTCCTCGACGGTGATGAGCCCGAGGATGGCGGCCGAGGGCGAGCGCGCAGCACCTCGCGGCGGCGGGCGGTGCGCAGCGCGCGGGCCGCGGCATCCGATCGTCATCGTGCCGGGCGACGGTCGCCCGCGCTTCCTCGAGCAGCAGGGGCAACGGGCGGGGCCGCAGTTCCTCGTCGTTCTCGAGCCACGCGGCCGCCTCGGGGATGCGCTCGAACAGGTCGCCGACGAACCGCGAGCCGGAGAGCACGCTCGTGAGCCGCTGGGCCGCGCCGGAGGAGTCGCGCAGCATCCGCAGGAACCAGTACGCCTCCCCGAGGTCGTCGCTCAGCCGACGGAACGCGAGCAGCCCGTAGTCGGGGTCGGCGCCGTCCGCGAACCACTGGAGCATGACCGGCAGCAGGGTGCGCTGGATGGTCGCCCGCCGGGACACGCCGCCGGTGAGTGCCGCGATGTGCTGCAGCGCGCCGGTGGGGTTCGCGAACCCGATGGCCGCGAGACGGGCCACGGCCTGCTCGCTCGAGAGCGACAGCTCATCGTCGGGCAGCGCCGCGACCGCCGACAGCAGCGGACGGTAGAACAGGCGCTCGTGCAGGCTGCGCACCGCAAGCTTCGTGCTCTGCCAGTGCTCGGTCAGCTCGTCGGCGCTCGAGGAGAGCCCGGTCGCTCGCGCGAGAACGCGAAGGGCGTCGGCGTCGCGGGGCATGAGGTGCGTGCGGCGACAGCCGGACGAACTGCAGGCGGTGCTCGAGCAGCCGCAGGAACCGGTAGTCCCGCGCGAACTCCGCGGCCTCGGCGCGGCCGATGTAGCCCTGGTCGGCGAGTGCGACGAGCGCGGGAAGTGTCGCGACCTGCCGCACCTCGTCGTCGTGCTGCCCGTGCACGAGTTGCAGCAACTGGATCGTGAACTCGACGTCGCGCAGTCCGCCGGGGCCGAGCTTCAGCTGGACGTCGACGCTCGTCCGGGCGGGATGTGCGCGGTCACCCGCTCGCGCATCCGCTGCACCGACTCGACGAAGTTCTCGCGGGACGCACTCGACCAGACCAGGGGCGCGACGCCGTCGACGTAGCGCTGGCCGAGTTCGAGGTCGCCAGCGAGCGGCCGCGCCTTGAGCAGCGCCTGGAACTCCCAGCTCTTCGCCCAGCGCTCGTAGTAGGCCAGGTGGGAGTCGAGCGTGCGCACGAGCGCGCCGTCCTTGCCTTCGGGGCGCAGGTTGGCGTCGACCTCCCAGAGCGGCGGCTCGTCGGCGAGGTCCTGGATGCCCCGTGCCGTCTGCACGGCGAGGCGCGTCGCGATCTCGACCCCACGGTCGCTCGGCAGCCCGTCCGTGTCGCAGACGAAGATGACGTCGACGTCGCTCAGGTAGTTGAGTTCGCGCGCACCCGCCTTGCCCATGCCGATGATCGCGAGGCGGGTGGCCGCGACCTCGTTTGCGGGAAAGCGCACCGCGCGGCGAGCGACATCGAGCGACGCATCGAGCGCCGCGCCGGCGAGATCCGCGAGCGTCATCGCAACTTCTGAGACGGCGGCAAGCGGGTCCGGATGCTCGAGATCCCACGCGGCCACGCGCGCCAGGTGACGTCGGTACCGCACGCGCAGCGCCGTGAACGCCACATCCCCGGTGAGGCCGCGAACCGCGCCGAGCAGATCCTTCCGCAGGGCCGCAGCGCCCGGCAGCGACTTCAGCGGCTGCGCGAGCGCGTCGAGTTCGTCAGGATTGCGCAGGAAGAACTCACCGAGCCCCTCGGATGCTCCCAGCACGCGCACGAGTCGCCCCGCGCTGTCATCGGACTCGAGCAGTCGTGCGGTCTGCACCTCAGCCACCTCGCCCAACCGACCGAGGTACCGCAGCGCCAGGTCGGGGTCAGCGGCTGCGGCGAAAAGCTGGACGACCCCGACCGGGAAGCGCTCAAGCAACGTGCGCGCTGACTCCAGCTCGGCGAACCCGAGCCGCGCCAGTTCGGTCAGGGTCGTTCGGTTGCGAGACATCGGAATCGCCTAGAGCATCTCCAGGTTGCTCTCGAGCTCGTAGGGCGTGACCTGTGCGCGGTATTCCTTCCACTCGCGTCGCTTGTTGAGCAGCACGTAGTTGAAGACCTGCTCGCCGAGCGTCTCGGCGACGAGCTCCGAATCCTCCATGAGCGAGAGGGCGTGGTCGAGGCTCGCCGGCAGCTGGTTGTAGCCGAGCGCGCGGCGCTCCGCATCCGTCAGGGTCCAGACGTTGTCCTCGGCCTCTGGCGGCAGCTCGTAGCCCTCCTCGATGCCCTTGAGCCCGGCCGCGAGCAGCAGCGAGTAGGCGAGGTAGGGGTTCGCCGCCGAGTCGATGGCGCGGTACTCGACGCGCGCGCTCTGGCCCTTGCTCGGCTTGTAGAGCGGAACGCGCACGAGCGCCGAGCGGTTGTTGTGGCCCCACGTGACGAAGCTCGGGGCCTCGTCGCCGCCCCACAGGCGCTTGTACGAGTTGACGAACTGGTTGGTCACCGCGGTGATCTCGGGCGCGTGGTGCAGCAGGCCCGCGACGAACTGGCGGCCGATCTTCGACAGCTGGTACTCCTTGCCCGCATCGAAGAACGCGTTCGCGTCGCCCTCGAAGAGCGACATGTGCGTGTGCATGCCGGAGCCCGGCTGGCCGGAGAGCGGCTTCGGCATGAACGTCGCGTAGACGCCCTGCTCGATCGCCACCTCCTTGATCACCGTGCGGAAGGTCATGATGTTGTCGGCCGTCGTGAGGGCGTCCGCGTAGCGCAGGTCGATCTCGTTCTGGCCGGGGCCGGCCTCGTGGTGGCTGAACTCGACCGAGATGCCGAGGTCTTCGAGCATCCGCACCGAGCGGCGGCGGAAGTCGTGCGCCGTGCCGCCGGGCACGTTGTCGAAGTAGCCCGCCGAGTCGACCGGCTCCGGGCGCCCTTTCCGCAGCTTGCTCGACTTGAGCAGGTAGAACTCGATCTCCGGGTGCGTGTAGAAGGTGAAGCCGCGATCGGCCGCCTTCGCGAGCGTGCGCTTGAGCACGTTGCGGGGGTCGGCGACGGCCGGCTGGCCGTCGGGGGTCGTGATGTCGCAGAACATGCGCGCGGTCGGGTCGATCTCGCCCCGCCACGGCAGGATCTGGAAGGTCGTCGGGTCGGGGTGCGCGAGCACGTCGGCCTCGTAGGAACGGGTGAGTCCCTCGATCGCCGAGCCGTCGAATCCGAGGCCCTCGGCGAACGCGCCCTCGACCTCGGCGGGCGCGATCGCGACCGATTTGAGGGTGCCGACGACATCCGTGAACCACAGGCGGATGAACTTGACTCCGCGCTCCTCGATGGTGCGGAGAACGAAGTCGCGCTGCTTGTCCATCGAGCTCCTCTCGTCGATCAGCGGGGTGGGTTTCGCCGCGCTATTAGGCTAATGGCTATGCCCCGTCTGCGCTTGGCACTGGCCCAGACCAACCCGATCGTCGGCGACTTCGCCGGCAACGCCGCTGCAGGTGTCTGAGGCGGCCGCGAAGGCATCCGCGAACGGGGCCGACCTGCTTGCCGTCGGCGAGATGGCGCTGAGCGGCTACCCGATCGAGGATCTCGCGGCTCGGCCCGGCTTCCTGCGGGCATGCCCGTGCGCCGTTGAAGAGCTGGCCGCGACGACTCGCAGCAGCAGGGCCTCGGCGACCTCGTCGTCATCGTCGGCCACCCGGACGGGCCGTTCGAGCCCCGCCTGCTCGGCACGAGCAACGCGCCGACGGCGATCGCGCAGAACTGCGCGAGCGTGCTGCACCGCGGCCGCGTGAAGGCGACGCTACGCCAAGCACCACCTGCCCAACTACTCCGTCTTCGACGAGTACCGCATCTTCATTCCGGGCGACGAGCTGCTCGTCCTGCGCATCAGGGGCGTGGATGTCGCCCTCATCATCTGCGAGGACCTCTGGCGCGACGGCGGCCCGGTCGGCCGCGTGCTCGACGCCGATGCGGGGCTGCTGCTCGTCGATCAACGCCTCGCCGTTCGAGCGCGACAAGGACGAGGTGCGACTGCCTCTCGTGACCCGGCGCGCCGTCGAGACCGACACGATCGTCGCCTACGTCAACATCGTCGGCGGCCAGGACGACCTCGTCTTCGACGGCGACAGCGTCGTCGTCGACGGCGACGGGCGAGATCCTCGCCCGCGCCCCCCAGTTCGGGGAGCACCTGCTCGTCGTCGACCTCGACGCCGCAGCCCGCGACAGACACCGAACTGCCCGCGAACGTCGCGCGCATCGAAATCGATCGCACCGAACGGCGACACGTCGCCCCTCGCCCCCGACGTCGCCGCCCTGCCCGGACGACCGCGAGCAGCTCTGGAACGCGCTCGTGCTCGGCATGCGCGACTACGTCGGCAAGAACGGCTTCTCGAGCGGTGATCCTCGGCCTCTCCGGCGGCATCGACTCTGCGGTGTGCGCGGCCATCGCGGTCGACGCGATCGGCGCCGAGAACGTGTACGGCGTGAGCATGCCGAGCCGGTACAGCTCGGATCACTCGGTGTCCGACGCGGACGACTGCTCGCGCAGAACACGGGACTGAACTACTCGGTCGAGCCGATCGCCGACCTCGTCTCGCCGATCGAGAACCAGCTCGAGCTCACCGGGCTCGCCGCCGAGAACCTGCAGGCGCGCATCCGCGCAATCATTCTCATGGGGCTGTCGAACATGCACGGCCACCTCGTGCTCACCACCGGCAACAAGACCGAGCTCGCGGTCGGGTACTCGACGATCTACGGCGACTCGGCCGGCGGGTTCGCCCCGATCAAGGACGTGCCGAAGATGCTCGTGTGGGAGCTCGCCCGCTGGCGGAACGAGTCCGCCGCTCGGCGGGGCGAGACGCCGCCGATTCCGGCCGGAACTCGATCGAGAAGCCGCCGAGCGCCGAACTGCGCCCGGACCAGACCGACCAGGACTCCCTGCCGCCATACGAGCTGCTCGACGCGATCCTCGAGGCATACGTCTCGGAGAATCTGGGGCACGCGGACGTCATCGCGCTCGGCTTCGATGCGGAGACCGTCGAGTTCGTGACCCGGCTCGTCGACCGAGCGGAGTGGAAGCGCCGCCAGGGCGCGATCGGCCCGAAGATCAGCGGCATGGCGTTCGGCCGTGACCGGCGCCTGCCGATCACCTACCGGCCATCCACCCCGCAGTAGGGTAGAGCGCATGGCACAGCAACCGCCCGTAATCCCTCCCGCCATCAAGAAAGTGCGCACACGGCACTTCCAGGATGCCAAGGAACACGGCATCAAGATCACGGGGCTCACGAGCTACGACGCGCTGACAGCGGCGATCTTCGACGCGGCCGGGATCGACTTCCTGCTCGTCGGTGATTCCGCCGGCAACGCCGTGCTCGGCCACGACACCACCCTGCCGGTAACGATCGACGAACTCATCCCGCTCACCCGGGCAGTTGCAGGAGCCGTGCAGCGCGCGTTCGTCATTGCCGACATGCCGTTCGGCTCGTACGAGACGGGAGCGGACGAGGCCCTGCACACGGCCTTCCGCTTCATGAAGGAGACGGGCGCTCACGCGGTCAAGCTTGAGGGTGGCATGCGCTCCGCCGAGCAGATCCGACGTATCGTCTCCGCCGGCATCCCGGTGATGGCGCATATCGGTTTCACTCCGCAGAGCGAGCACGGTCTCGGCGGCCACGTCATCCAGGGCCGCGGCGAGCAACTGCAGCGGTTGCTGGACGACGCCCACGCAGTTGAAGACGCGGGAGCCTTCGCCGTTGTGCTCGAGATGGTTCCCGCCGAATCCGCGAGGCAGGTGACCGAGACGCTGCGCATTCCCACTATCAGTGTCGGAGCCGGGCCGCACGCTGACGGCCAGCTGCTGGTCTGGACCGACTGGGCCGGACTCACCACCGGCCGGATCCCCAAGTTTGTGAAGCAGTACGCCAATCTTGCCCAGGTGTTGACGGATGCCGCTGCTGCCTTCCGCTCAGAGGTCGAGTCGGGCGTCTACCCCGGCCCGGAGAACAGCTACGAGTAGTTCACCTCGCCCCACCACGATGCACCGAAGGTTTGAATGCCCCACACACTCCCCCCAGCCATCCGCGACGTCTACGACAGGGCGCTGACACGCAACGCAGGTGAACCGGAGTTCCACCAGGCCCTGCGTGAGGTTCTGCAGTCCATCGCACCTGTTCTCGACCAGCACCCCGAGTACCTGGAGAGCGGCGTTCTGGAACGCCTTGTCGAGCCGGAACGGCAGGTCATGTTCCGTGTGCCATGGATGGATGATGCCGGAGTCATCCGGGTGAATCGCGGTTTCCGGGTGCAATTCAATTCGGCGCTCGGTCCGTACAAGGGCGGTCTGCGATTTCACCCGAGTGTCGACCTCGGCATCATCAAGTTTCTCGGCTTCGAGCAGATCTTCAAGAACGCGCTCACCGGCCAGGGAATCGGCGGGGCCAAGGGCGGTTCTGACTTCGACCCGCACAACAGGTCTGACAACGAGGTCATGCGGTTCTCCCAGAGCTTCATGACCGAGTTGTACCGCCACCTCGGCGAACACACCGATGTTCCCGCCGGCGACATCGGGGTCGGATCGCGAGAGATCGGTTACCTGTTCGGCCAGTACCGCAGGCTCACGAACCGGCACGAGTCGGGGATGTTCACCGGTAAGGGAGTGCAGTGGGGTGGCGCCCAGGTGCGCACTGAGGCAACCGGCTACGGCACGGTGTTCTTCACTGAGGAGATGCTCGCCACTCGCGGCGAGAGCATCCAGGGCAGAACTGTCGTCGTCTCGGGTTCGGGCAACGTCGCGATCTACGCGATTGAGAAGGTCGAGCAGTTGGGCGGCAAGGCGATCACCGCGTCAGACTCATCGGGCTATGTGGTCGACGAGGCGGGAATGGATGTGGCCCTGTTGAAGCAGGTGAAAGAGGTTGAGCGCCTGCGCATGTCTGACTACGCTGCCCGGCGCCCCGGAGCACGATACGTTGCCGGAGGCAGCGTCTGGGACGTACCGGCGGATGTCGCGCTACCCTCGGCCACCCAGAACGAGTTGACCGGCACCGACGCGATCACGCTGGTGAAGAACGGCGTCATCGCTGTTGCTGAGGGTGCCAACATGCCCTGCACTCCCGAAGCGGTCGAGATCTTCCGGGAAGCGGGAGTGCTTTTCGCGCCGGGCAAAGCAGCGAACGCGGGCGGTGTGGCGACATCTGCACTCGAGATGAGCCAGAATGCCGCGCGGCAGCGCTGGGACTTCGAATCGAGCGAAGGCAAGCTGCGCGAGATCATGCACACAGTGCACCGCTCGGCTTTCGAGGCCGCCGAACTCTACGGCAGCCCGGGCGACTACGTGATTGGGGCGAACGCCGCCGGGTTCAAACGGGTTGCCGACGCGATGGTGGCCCAGGGACTCATCTAGCCGTTCTCCCTGGCGTCCTCCTCGGCCCACCGGCGCGCACGTTCGGCGATGATCTCCGGGGCCCTGGCAGCCTCTTCCCGTGTCTCGAATGGCCCGTCGCGCTCCGACATGAGCGACTGCGGGCCCTCCTCGACCTCTCCTGTGCGGTTGTTGTACCACCACTGCGTCACTGGCGTCCTCCATTCAGACCTAAAATCGATCCTATGCCTCGGGATTCCAACGGTCACCTCACGCCCGGGGTTCTCGCCCCACTTCGCGCGGTGCCGAAGCACATCCCGCGACCGGAGTACGTCGGTAAAGCCGAGCCTGGACCGTTCGGCCGTTCCGATGTCTACACCCCCGATGAGATCGAGCTCATCAGGGAATCCGGGCGGATCGCTGCCGCTGCGGTCGAAGCCGTCGGAGCAGAGGTGCGGGCGGGAGTCACCACGAATGACCTCGACGCCATCGCCCATGACTTTCTGGTGAGGCACGATGCCTACCCCTCAACTCTCGGGTACCGGGGGTTTGCCAAGTCATGTTGCACTTCGATCAACGAGGTGATCTGTCATGGCGTGCCCGACGACACGGTTATCGAGGACGGCGATCTGGTCAATATCGACATCACGGCATTCAAGAACGGGATGCACGGCGACCTCAACAAGACTTTCATCGCCGGTCAGCCGAGCGTGCAGGCAGCCGAACTGGTGGAGCGCACGCGCGAGGCGCTCGCCCGCGGAATCAGGGCCGTCGCCCCAGGGCGGCAGGTCAACGTGATCGGGCGGGCCATCGAGGCCTATGCCCAGCGCTTCGGCTACGGCGTGGTGCGCGACTTCACCGGCCACGGTGTGGGAGCGGCATTCCACTCCGGTCTTGTCATCCCCCACTACGACTCGGCGCCGAACTTCGACGACGTGATGGAGGTCGGCATGGTGTTCACGATCGAGCCCATGCTGACCCTCGGCACCCATGAATGGGATCTCTGGGCGGATGACTGGACCGTCACCACGAAGGACAAGAGCCTGAGCGCGCAGTTCGAGCACACTCTCGTGGTGACCGAACGCGGCGCGGAGATACTCACCCTTCCCTGACGAAAGAGGCATGTATGACGCTCGCAGTTGGCATAGACATCGGCGGCACAGGCATCAAGGGCGCAATAGTCAATCTCGAAACAGGCGAACTTGAGAGCGAGCGGCTCAAAGTCGCGACGCCCAGAGGGCGGGACCCCCGCGGGCATCGTCGCCGCAGTCGTCGAGATGGTCGATGAACTCCGGGCCCCCGAAGGTGTGCCCGTCGGCGTGTGCTTTCCCGCCATCGTTCTCCACGGCAGGACGATGTCCGCCGCCAACGTCTCAGCGGACTGGATCGGCCTCGAAGCCGAGGCGCTCTTCGAGAAAGCGCTCGGCCGCGACATCCATTTCGTCAATGATGCCGATGCCGCCGGCTACGCGGAAGTGCGTTACGGGGCAGCCAGGGGTGTGGCCGGCCTCGTTGTGCTCACGACTCTCGGCACGGGCATCGGTAGCGCGCTCATCTACAACGGCGTGCTCATCCCCAACTCGGAACTCGGGCACCTGAAGCTCTGGGGCAGGGACGCCGAGAAGAGCGCGTCCAACGCCGCGCGCGTGCGCGGCAGGCTCAGCTGGCGTCGCTGGGCACGGCGCCTGCAGGTGTACTACCGACATCTGGAATTGCTGTTCTCGCCCGATCTCTTCATCGTCGGCGGTGGGGTTTCGAAAAGCCACGAAGAGTTCCTGCCATTGCTGGCGCTTCGAACTCCGATCATTCCCGCTGAACTGCGCAACAACGCCGGGATCCTCGGAGCAGCCGCCCTCGCGACTTCGCCGGTAGCCTGAAGCGATGACCGAATCCGTCCCGGCAACCCATGCGCATGAGCCGCACGGGGATGGCCTTGCCGCGAAGCTCAACTGGCTGCGAGCGGGCGTACTGGGCGCGAATGACGGTATCGTCTCCGTCGCCGCGATCGTGGTCGGGGTGGCTGGGGCGACATCCGCCATCGAACCGATCATGGTCGCCGGCTTTGCCGGACTCATCGGCGGCGCGCTGTCGATGGCCCTCGGCGAATACGTCTCGGTGAGCAGCGCGCGCGACACGATGAACAGCCTCATCGCCAAGGAACGGGCGGAGCTGCGCGACGAACCGGAGGAGGAGCTATCCGAACTCACGGCGCTTTACATCGAGAAAGGGCTGTCAGAGCGCACTGCCGCGACCGTGGCGCGTGAACTCACGGAACACGACGCGCTCGCGGCGCACCTCGACATTGAGCTGGGAATACGGGAAACGGATGTCGTGAGCCCCTGGCACGCGGCGTTCGCGTCTGCGATCGCCTTCTTCCTCGGGGCAGCCCTGCCACTGCTCGCCATCCTCCTGCCGCCAGAGGAGTGGCGGGTTCCGGTGACCTTTGTGGCCGTGCTCGTCGCGCTCGCGGCGACCGGTGCCACGGGTGCGGTCATCGGTCGCTCTGCCGTGCTGAGGCCGACGCTCCGCGTCGTCGTCGGCGGCGGGCTGGCGCTCGCGGCGACCTTCGCCGCCGGCAGTCTGCTGGGAGCATCCGGGGTCATTTAGCGACTGAGGGGCAAACGGGCCGGCCGATACGCCGGGTTCTGTCCCGGTGCCCCTGCTCAACGCGTGCACCTTGGACGGCCATCTATCTACGACGTACGTTGCCGCAGCCCTCTAGCGGTCTACCCGGGAACTGGGCGAGCAGCCTCGTAACGTTCCCTGTCTGACCTTGCTCCGGGCGAGGTTTACCCAGCGAGCCCGATCACTCGGGCCCCTGGTGGTCTCTTACACCACCGTTTCACCCTTACCGCCGGCCGAAGCGCGGAGGCGGTCTGCTTTCTGTTGCACTTTCTCGCGGATTGCTCCGGGTGGGTGTTACCCACCGCCCTGCTCTGTGGAGCCCGGACGTTCCTCGGCACCCGTTCCGAAGGCCGTGACGCGACCGTCTGGCCGACCCGTTTGCAGGCGGCCACAGTCTACCGCGCTAGCGCTCGAGAGTCGAGGCCTGCTTGTCCATCGCCTCGTTGGCGAGACTTGTCGGCGCGCGAGTTCTCGAGCCGCGGGATCCACTCGAAGCGCACCGGCGTGCCCGTCAGCAGCTCGCGCGCCTCGGCGGCGAGCTCGGCCATGTCGGGTGCTTGATCTTCCAGCGGCCCGCACATCTGCTCGACGACGAGCTTGGAGTCCATGCGGACGTGCAGCACGGCATCCGGGTCGATCTCGAGCGCCGTCTGCACGCCCGCGATCATGCCGTTGTACTCGGCGACGTTGTTGCGACGCGATGCCGACGTAGACGCCCGATCTCGGCGAGCACTCCCCCGTCGCCGGGTCGACGACGATCGCGCCGCTCCCGGCGACGCCCGGGTTGCCGCGCGAGCCGCCGTCGGCCTCGATGAGCAGTTCGCGCGGCATCAGAGCCCCGACTCCGCGGTGCGCACGAGGATCGCGTTCGAGTCCGGGCAGAGGAGCACGTCGTCG
Organism: uncultured Actinomycetota bacterium; assembly: GCA_963848065.1. GTDB lineage: Bacteria > Actinomycetota > Actinomycetes > Actinomycetales > Microbacteriaceae > CAWKBZ01. The sequence goes on from CAWKBZ010000003.1 coordinate 335,837, forward strand.
GGCGCGGCCGCCCGGATCGCCTGCATGTCGTTCTCGTTGAGCTTCACCCCGCTCGCGCTCGACACCCGCCCTGCAGGTGCGAGGCACCCGAGCCGTAGCGCTCGCGCTGCTTCTCGTAGAGCGCGAGCAGGTCGGCGGGCACCTTGCGCGGCGATCGTCGCGCGGTTCGCTGCGGCGTCGCTGCGTCTCCGCGTCGATGGTCGCGGAGCGCCGCGTCGCGCGCTGCCTCAGCCTCTGACGATCCGCTCGTCGCAGCGCGGCGAGCTCGTCGTCGGGTCGCGGCGAGCGCCGCCTCGCGCTCCTCGAGCCGCTCCATGACCGTCGAGCTCGATCTCCTCGAGGTCGCTCTGACGCTTCGCGAGGGCGGCGAGCTCCTGCTCGAGCGCCTGCGACATCCTTCACGGACGAGCTCGACTGCAGCCGCTCGGTGTCGCGCGCGATGCGCGCCTCGACGACCGCGACATCCGACTCGACGCGGGTGAGCTCGAGCCGCGACGTCCTCGACGCGCGCCGGTCTGCTCGGCGACGCGTGCGCTGCAGCGCCTCGCGCTCGGCGGCGAGCTGCCGCGAGCACGCGCGAGCTCGGGCAGGCTCTCGGCGCGGTGCTCGAGCTGCTGCAGCTTGGTGTCGAGCGCCTGCAGGTCGAGCAGCAGTGCCTGGTCGTCGGGGCTGGCTTTCAGTGCCATGCAGTTCCGTTCCTGGTGTCGGTGTCATTGGACGATCGCGAAGTCCCACGGGTCGGTGCGCAGTTCGCTCACCGTGACGGTGACGCCGGGCAGCGCCGCGCGAAGCTGAGCCGCCGCGGTGTCGAGCCACAGCCACTCGCTCGCCCAGTGCGACACGTCGATGAGGGCGGGCCCGCCGGCGACCCGGGCGTTCTCGCGCGCCTCGGACGCCGGATGGTGGCGCAGGTCGCTCGTGATGTAGACGTCGGCGGCGAGCACCGCCGGCTCGTGCGAGCAGGGAGTCGCCCGCGCCGGCGCAGAGCGCGACCGTCTGAACCGGGCGCGTCGATAGTCGCCGGCGACCCGGATGCCGCTGCGCGGTCGGCGGCAGGATGCTCGGCGAGCTCCCGCGCGAGCCGGCCGAGCGTGGTCGGCTGCGGCCAGGCGGCCGACGCGGCCGAGGCCCCGCGCCGGGTCGTCGCCGACGCGACGATCGGCGCGACATCGAGCAGGCCGAGTCGCGTCGGCGAGGACGGCCGACGTGCCGGTCTCGACGACGTCCGCGTTCGTGTGCGCGGCGATGAGCGCGCATCCGGCGCGGATCAGCCGGGCGAGCACGGCGCCCTTGTAGCGGTCCTCGGCGACAGTGGTGACGCCGCGCAGCAGCAGCGGGTGGTGCACGAGCAGCAGGTCCGGCCCGCCTCGATCGCCTCGTCGACCGTGTCGAGCACGGCATCGACGGCGAGGTGGATGCGACTGACGGTGTCGGCAGGATCCCCGCCAGAAGGCCGGCGGCGTCCCACTCCTCGGCGCCCGACAGCGGCCACAGCGCCTGCACGACGGCGTTGACTCCAGCGACGGTGGGCGACACGAGCACCAGTCTATTCGGGCGACCGCGGTCGACCTCTCCTGCTGGCGAACGCCGGGGATGCCCGCGACGATCGGCGTCAGCAGGCCGAGCAGGAGCGCCACGAGCACGCCGACGTCGTGCCGAGGCCAGTTCGCTGTCGAGCGGAACACCGAGCAGCGGAAGGAGATATCCCTGCCAGCCGAGCCAGGCGACGTCGCCGTGATGAGGCCGAACCCGATCGCTGAAATGACGAGCAACATCGAGAAGTTCACCCACCGCACGGCGGGGTAGACGCCGCCGCTGGCGAGCAGCGACTGGGAGTCGAAGCGGCGCTTGCGGATCATGGTCTCGGCGCCGAAGATGCCCGCCCAGGCGGCAACGGGCACCGCGAGCGTCGTGGCGAAGTCGCGGAAGAGCATCGAGAAGTCGGCAGCCGAAGATCATGAGCAGTGCGGCGATGGCGGCAAGAACCACGCCGACCAGCACGGCCGCGACATCCCGGTGCACGCGAAGGCCCACCGCCTGGAGAGCGAAAGCCGCCGGAGTAGATCGAGATGACGACACCGGAGATGAGTCTGAGCGCCGTCGCAGCGAGCAGCGGAACCGGGTACCAGAGCGGCAGCAGGAGCCCGAGAGTGTCGAGCGGGATCCGTCAGCAGCCCGCTCGCGAGTCGCTGGGTCGGAGCCGCGAGCAGCGCGCCCTACGCGATCAGGACGAAGCTGGGCAGGGTCGCGCCGAACGACGCCCACAGCATGGCCCCGGCGCCCGACGACCCGGGGCGCTGGTAGCGCGCGAGATCGCCGCTGCTGTTCGCCCAGACGAGGCCGACGAAGCTGAAGACGAGCACGGCGCCGGTGACCACCAGGATCCAGGGGCCGTCGGGCATCGTGAGGGCCGCGCGGATGTCGACATGCTGGAAGGTAAGCGCGATGAGACCGGCGATAAGGATGCCGGACGACGACAGCTGAGAACGAGCTGGACGCGCGCGATCAGGCCGTAGCCGAAGAACGCGATGACGAGCGCCACCAGAAATCCGCCGGCCATGGCGATGAGAGTGAGTTGCGGTGCGCCGAGCCCGCCGGTCAGCTCGTGCCCCGACGAGCACACTCGCGGTACCGGCACCGAGCATCCAGAGCAGCACGGCGCCCCAGAACAGTCGGCTGACGAGCGCGATCAGCGCGGGGATGACGTTGCCGAAGATGCCGAACGTCGCGCGCGAGACGATCATGGTCGGCTGGCCGCTGCGCTTGCCGGCGAGCGTGCCGAGCCCGAGCGGGAGGAACGAGAGCGCGACGCCGGCGAGCACCGCGACGATCGCCTGCCGCAGGCTCATGCCGAGCGAGAAGACCATCGCACCGAAGCCGACGCTCACGATGGAGGAGTTGGCCGCGAACCACAGCCAGAACATTCGTGCAGCCCGCCCGACTCGCTGGTCCTGGGGCGACGGCTCGGGACCGGCTTCCTCGGGGACGAACGCCCGCGGGGACTTCAAGACGGCGACCGCGGCGACCTGCTCCACCGCGCCCGACGGTACGGGGTCCATAGCGTCCCCGGCGACTTCGTCGGGGTGCCTGATGTCGGGTTCTCCGAAAGCCTCGAGATCGAAGGGGGAGGGGCCACTGAGACCCTCGGGAGCGTCCTCGGGTGTTTCCAACACTGGAGAGACCTCGGGCACGAAAGTCGGTGCTTCCTGCGGCGCGAGGAAGCTCTCGTCCACTGACGGGGTGAACGGAGTCTCGCCCGTCAACGGTGAGAGAAAAACAGGCACTGAACCCGATTCGAGGGGAGGTTCGATGAGCGGCGGCGGCACGATCGCCGTTTCATCGCGTGGAGGTGCGGCGCGGAGGCGAAGTCCGCCCACGGTTCTGGTTCTGGTTCTGGTTCTGGTTCTGGTTCTGGTTCTGGTTCTGGTTCTGGTTCTGGTTCTGGTTCTGGTTCTGGTTCTGGTTCTGGTTGCTGCGGTGTGTCCGCCGGCGGAATGATGGGGATCACTCCAGTGAATCGTGGGCGGGCGTCCTCCACAGCAGCGAGCGCATCCGGGGTTCCGATCGAGAGCATGGTGCTCTCCCAGTCGCGGAATGCCTGTGCTTCGCGTTCGCGCAGCTCAAGTTGCGCCTGAAGCTGCTCGATCGCGTCGAGAGTCGCACCTGGGGTCGCCGCCGCATCCTGTAGCGATTCCAGCAGTTCCTCATCAGCCAGTGACCGCCGTTCCGGCTGCTCCAGCGACGTCGCAGCGCCGACGGGGCCAACGGTGGGCGAGGGATCGTCGACTGACAGGTCGAACACTGGGGCCTCGGCTTCAACGGGCACGAACTCGTCGCGATCCACCACCGGTACCTCAAAAACGGGCGCGTAGCCCGACTCTTCGATACGCGCTGTCTCGAACCCAGGGGGTGGCGGTGACTCGAACCCAGGCGGGGGCGCCGACTCATAGCCTGGCGGAGGCGGAGCGTCCAGAGGCGCAGCGGTGGGTGGCGGTGCGGCCCGGTACAGCTGCTCATGCAGATCTGTCGCGGCGTCGGCGCTCTCGGGGAACACGCTCTCGGGTGGAGGCTGCGGTTCGAACTGCGGTTCGGGCTCCCCCGGCATTCGGGCGGCAGCGCCCAGTTGTGCGGCGAGCGCGGCCGCAATCTCGTCATCGTTGAATACACTCGCGGCGTGCTGCAGCGAGTCCGCATCACGAGGCGGAGGGGTGAATGTGGAGCGGCGAGGACCGGGCGGAGCGAAGTAGTCTTCGGGCTCCTCCCCCTGCACCTCGTCGTCTACCATGCCAAAATACTACGGCGAATGAGCGGATTCTTTCGTTGGACGGGCCGCGACGAGCACGGCAACTCCGATAAAAATGAGAATTATGCCGCTCCATCCGGGCGCGGTGAGCCGCTCGCCGACAACGATCACAGCCAGAACTGTCGCCACGATCGGCTCCACGAGGGCAATAGTGGTTGCGGAACTGCTGCGCAGCACCCGCAGTCCGGCGCCGAAGAAGAGATAGGCAATGAACATCGGTCCGATCGCGAGGTAGGCAGCGATCCCGAGGTTGGTCGAGGACCCCAGGATTGGAGCGCCGGTGAGCAACAGCACCGGGGCAAGGCCAACCGCGCCGAGCCCGAATGTTCCGCCCATTACTGCGCGCCCGGAATGGCCCAGCCGAATCATCCGCGTCGAACTGTAGGTGTAGAGAGCATAGGACGCTCCCGCGATCAGCCCGAGGAGAATCCCGCCGGGAACGTCGGGCCCGACCACTCCGACGTCGGAATGTCCCGCGACGCCGAGAATCGTGACCCCGCTGATGGCGATCGCTGTGGAGATCATCCAGCGCCGGGTGAGGGGTCGTCTCTCCCACACCCATTCGAAGATCGCGGCGAATACCGGACCGGTGCCCAGTGACAGCACGTTGCCGATGGCGACACCGGCAAAATTCATCGAACTGTAGAAAGCGAGTGGGTAGATGAACACGCCCAGCGCGCCGAGGAGAAGCCACGGACGGGCGGCGCGGTCACGAATTGCCGCCAGCGCTGGCCGCGCGGATACGACGAACAGCAGGAGTCCGCCAATCGTCATGGTGGATGCGCCAATCGCGATGGGGCTCACGTCGGGGCCCATGAAACTCGCGGCGGCGCCCGTCGTACCCCACAGCACGGACGCGATTACAACTGCGAACGTCGCTGTCCCCACGCGTGGAGGTTCGACGATTGTGGCCACGAGGCATAGTATCGCCATAGATTAGCGGTTGAACTCGAACTATTCTCATTTCCGCAGAACAGGCAGGACTGGTATTGAGCCCCCTGCCTTGACGCTGTCAACGGGCACCGCGATCACTGCCTCCGTTGGGACTTGATCACCGGATCCTAAGGGTGCCCGAGTGGCGGCCCGGGCGCACTACCTTTCACTTCTTTCTGAAGGTTTTGATCGTTCACTATTGACAGATAGACCCGGATGGGATTTGCTGAGCATCGGCACGCAACATCACCACCTCCCGCACCTCCGTGCCGTCCGCAGTCAGTTGAGAGGAATTTGATGAGAAGCAAGATCATGCTCGCCGTTCTAGCGGCCGGCGTTCTGGTGCTGTCCGCGTGTTCGGGGCCGGCTCAGTCACCCACCAACGAGGCGTCCACACCGCTACGAGTGTCCACCATCGACCCCGTGGTCCTCATCCCGGGACGCCAGTGGGTTGCTTTCGACATCAACCAAACCGTGTGGGCACCTCTCGCCTTTGTCAACCTTGATGGTTCGCTTGAGTACATTCAGGCGGAGGCAATCGAGACCGAGGATGCCATCAACTGGACAGTCACGCTGAGAGAAGGCTGGACGTTTCACGACGGCACGCCTGTCACCGCACAGAGTTATATCGACACCTGGAACGCGGTCGCCTATGGCCCCAACGCGTTTGAGAACTCCGGTCAACTCGCGGCCATCAAGGGGTATGCCGAGCTAAACCCCGCGGCGGGCGAGCCGACGGTGAAGGAGCTTTCCGGCCTGGCCATCGTGGACCCACTCACGTTCACCGTTGAACTCATCGGACCAGACGGACAGTTCCCGCTTCAGGTCACTCAGGCGCAGACGGCGATGTACCCGATGCCTACGTCAGCCTTCGCCGACTTCGATGCCTACAACCGTCATCCTGTAGGCAACGGCCCGTTCATGTTCGCCGCCGACTACACCGAGGGTGAGCCCATCGTTCTCGAAGCCTACGAGGGGTTCCAGGGGCAGGCACCAACAGTCGGCGCCATCACCTTCATTCCATACACTGATTCCGAAACGGCTTACACGGACGTGCTTGCAGGCAACCTGGACGTCGCAACCGTGCCAGCCAGCAAGCTCACCTCCGCGTCGGGCGATTTCGGCGACCGGTTCTACTCCTTCGCGGCACCCGCGATCTCGTTCCTCGGGCTCCCGCTGGCGCAGGAGCAGTATCAGGACATCCGGGTGCGTCAAGCGATCTCGATGGCCATCGACCGGGAGACGATCAGCAACGTCATTTACGGTGGCTCGTTCCAGCCAGCCAGCGCATGGACCCCTGCCGTTGAAGTTGGTACGCCGGTCGGCCTCTGTGGCGAGTACTGCAAGTATGACCCTGAGGCAGCCGCGGCCCTGCTAGCCGAAGCTGGCGGGTTCACAGGCACGATGGAGATCTCGTACCCCGGCGGCGCTGGCTTCGACCCCCTCTATGAGGCGATCGCCAACCAGCTCCGACAAAACCTCGGGATCGACGCTTCGGTTTCGCCGAGTGCCGGATGGACGGAGTTCATTCAGGACAGGTCAGGTTCACTGTTCGACGGTCCGTACCTTGCCCGATGGGGAGCGCTCTACCCGAGCCAGCAAGCCACATTGCGCCCCTTCTTCATCGAGGGCGGAGGCTGCGCCAACTGCATTCCGTGGTACAATGCCGAAGTTGCAGCGGCCATGGCCACAGCCGACGCTGACCTGTCAGGTGACGGACGCGCCTATGTCGCGGTGCAGGAGCTCATTCAGGCCGAGTTCCCTGCCCCTCCGCTGTTCTTCGAATCCTTCTCCTATGTGACATCGGAGCGTGTGCATCAATTCACGGGATCGGCCGGGGGTAACCCGGTTTATCAGAACACCCAGCTAAGCAAGTGAGCCATAGGTGGGGGTTCGTGACAGCGCGAGCCCCCACCCTTCCTGACCGCATCCTCGAGAACAGAGCATGAACAGACGCATGCACCCATCGCCCCGCCGCCACCGCCATTGGGACGTCACGTGACCCTGGGACGCACGCTGGCAGGGCGACTGCTGGAGCTGGCCCTCGTTTTCGTCGGCGTAACCTTCCTGATCTACACGATGGTGTGGGCCCTGCCTGGCGATCCGATCGCCGCTCTCGGTGGCGGCGATCGCCTCCTCCCGCCAACCGTTGTCGCTGAGTTGCGCGAACGATTCCACCTCGACGATCCGCTCTGGCTCCAGTACCTGAGGTATATGGGTGGCCTATTGACTTGGGATTTGGGAACGGCATTCGACGGCCGCCCCGTCGCCGATCGCATGGCATCACGCTGGCCCGTCACCATCACTCTTGCCCTGACGGCGTGGGTCATCGAGGTCGTAGTTGGGGTCGCTCTAGGGCTCATTGCCGGGCTTCGGAGAGGTGCATTGATCGACCGGAGCATCCTCCTCGCCACCATCTTCGCGACCGCGATCCCAGTATTCGTTGTTGCGATCACCGCGCAGTTGATTTTCGGTTTGCGCCTGGACTGGTTTCCCATTGCGGGTAGTGCCGCCGGTTGGCCCATGGCCTACGTCCTGCCCGCCTCCGTGATCGCCGTCTTCGGCCTTGCTGCAATCGCGCGACTCATGAGAGGCAGCGTCATTGACACCATGCAGTCCGACTACGTACGCATGCTCTGGGCCAAGGGAATGACACCCCGCGTGGTCGGGGTGCATGTCATGCGCAACTCGGTGGCGCCCGTCCTCACGTATGTGGCGATAGACCTGGGTTACCTCCTTGGGGGCGCAGTCGTCGTCGAGGGCATCTTCAATCTGCCAGGCATTGGCCAGTTACTCTTCACCTCGATTCGGGCACATGAGGGGCCGACCGTGGTCGGCGTTGCCACGACGCTCATCATCGTCTTCTTGCTGCTGAACGCTCTCGTCGACGTGATGAATGCGCTCCTCAATCCGCGGATCCGTCATGCCTGAGCCGACAGTCGTACCGGGCCTGCCCGAAGTGTCCGCAAAGGGCCGCGGCGTCTGGGCCTCGCTCCGAAGGCAGTGGTCGTTCTGGCTCTGTGTCTGCATTCTCGCGGTCCTCTCAGTGATCGCGCTTGCCCCCGAGTTGTTTGCGATGTTCTCGGCACGGCCCGACCCACGCGTCTGCATCCTCGGCGACAGCGCCCAGCCGCCCAGTTCCACCCATCCATTCGGAACTGATCTACAGGGCTGCGATGTGCTCGCTAACGTGATCCACGGCACCCGGACGTCGCTTCTCATCGGTCTGCTTGCAACAACGGCCTGCTTGATCGTCGCTTTGATCGTGGGAACGCTGGCCGGGTACTACGGGGGAATGCTCGACAGAGTAGTTTCGCGCTTGACCGACGTGTTCCTGGGGTTCCCTTTTCTGCTGGGCGCGATAATCGTGCTCAACAGCGTGCACCGCCCCGGGCCCATCACCGTCGCGTTCGTCCTCGCTCTCTTCTCGTGGCCGACCATGTCACGGCTCGTTCGCGGCGCGGTGCGGGCGGTCAAGCAGCAGGACTTCATCGCAGCAGCCCGCGCGACGGGATCCTCTGATGTTCGTATCCTCTTGCGCCACGTTGTGCCGAACGCCCTCGGACCGGTTCTCGCAATCGCCGCCACCATGGTCGGAACTGCGATTGTGGCCGAGGCGACACTGACCTTCCTCGGCGTCGGATTGCGATCGCCGTCGATTTCGTGGGGGCTTCAGCTGGCCAACGCCCAAGCCCACTTCGGAAACTCACCGCACATGCTCGTCTTCCCTGCTCTTTTTCTCACGATCACGGTTCTGGCTCTCATCTCGCTCGGCGACATCCTCCGCGACGCACTCGACCCGAAAGGACGCGGTCGATGATCACACCTGAGGCACGGCTGGACGCTTTTGATCCTTGGCCGATGCGCACCGTGAAGGTGCGTGCCGCCGCCCAATATGCAGGAGAGTGGTTGCGGCATTACGCGGGCGTGCGCGGAGTCCCGGGCATCCAGGCTGCCATTCGGTACCAGGGCGAACTCGTGCTCGATCTGGCGTGGGGGGTTGCGGATGTAGAAAACGGTACGCCCCTAACCCAGGAGCACCTGTTCCGAGTCGCGTCGCAATCCAAGACCGTGACCGCAACTGCGATGCTCCAGTTGTTCGAGGCTGGCATCCTCCGGCTCGACGATACTCTCGCGCAGTGGATTCCTGAATTGGAAGACTCGGCCCTCGCCGGCGTGACACTGCGCGAAATGCTGGGGCATCAGGCAGGCATCGTCCGCGATGGCGCAGACGCCGACTACTGGCAGTTGGGTCGAGAGTTCCCCGATCGCGCTGCGCTGATCGACATCTGTCGGGTCGAGGGGCGCGTTCTCGCACCGAATGAGCAGTTCAAGTACTCCAACATCGGCTACGGGCTCATCGGGCTCGTGATTGAGCGCTCCTCCGGTGAGGCATTCAGTGACTACGTGCGCTCGAACATCGTGGCGCCCCTCGGGCTCACGCATACTGGCCCGGAGTGGGAGATTGCGCGAGCGAACGAGTTCGCTGCGGGTCACACTGCTGCGTTGACACCGACCGACGTCCGGCGGCGGATCACGCACGTCGACACTCATGCTTTGGCAGCCGCGACCGGGGTCTACTCGACTGCCGCGGAGCTGTCCAGCTATTACGATGCCCACCGCCTTGGCAGCGGCAAGTTGCTCTCCGATGCTTCGAAACGGTTGATGAGGCGCCCGGAATCATCGATATCCGTTGGTCGGGTCCTCCGCCACTATGGCCTTGGTTTTGAACTGCAGCAGCACAACGGGATCGAAGTCATCGGGCATGGCGGCGGGTACCCTGGGCATGTTTCCCGTTCATGGTTGGACGAGACCTCGGGACTTGTCGTGTGCGTGCTCACCAATTCGATCGATGGACCTGCGGATGCCCTTGCCGAGGGAGCGTTGTCACTGATGCATCTCGCGCTTGACTACACTCACCAGGACGATTCGGATGCCGTCGAGGTGCCCGTTGGACGCTTCGCGAGCTTGTGGTCAGTGCTCGACGTCGTGCGGCTGGGCGGTGGCGTCTACGCCATCCCGCTCGGGTCGCCGGAGCCTGCCGCATCCGGGATGAGGCTAGAAGTGGTCGATGGACAGTGGCGGACTGCTATCGCGGCAGGATTCACTCCCACAGGCGAGCCGATCGTCGTCCGACACGGCGCCGGAGGGGCGATCGAGTCGATCGTAGTCGGCGGCATCACGATGTGGCCGATGGATGATTTCCGCCACGCGCTAAGCACCTCTGTGCCAGCCGAATTACTGGTAAGGATGTCTTTATGAACCGTACGCCTGGTAACTCGTCCGAGTTGGATGAAGCCACCTTGACATTCATTGAGGATTTCGCGTTTGCGTGGGGATCGGCTGGCAATCCTCGAATGGAGGGGCGTGTATTCGCGCTCCTGCTCATCACCAACGAATCTCACCTGTCGCTATCCCGCATCGCCGAGCTACTCAAGGCGAGTACCGGCGCGGTGTCAATGTCGACGCGGGCGCTCATGAACCTCGGATTCATCAAGCCGCATTCAATCCCGGGTGACCGCAATAGATACTTCCACACAGAGCAGGACGTGTGGGGAAGCTTCCTTGCCGCGGAGCGCAAGGACTACACGCGCATAAACGCCGCTATCGAATTCGGAATTGACATCCTCCCGGACGGGGACACTGCGGCGCGCACGAGACTCGACAACGCACTGCGCTACATGAACTGGCTCGACGGCTACCACAAGCAGATGCTGATCGATTGGGAGAAGTACCGCGACAGTGGCGACCGGAATCCTCCCGCGCAAAGTGAGTCCTCGTGACCAAGGCGGCAGCAATCCTGCTTGAGGTCGAGGGCCTCGGAATCGACTTCGAGGTGGCAGGCCAAAGAGTCCGCGCCGTCAGCGATCTATCCTTCCATCTCCATCGAGGTGAGGTACTCGCTCTGGTCGGGGAGTCCGGATCGGGCAAGACAGTTAGCGCGCTCGCGCTCTGTGGGCTGCTGCCGCCATCGGCGCGCGTGTCCGGGTCGGCGAAGCTCGTCGGCACCGAGTTGCTCGCTTTATCTCCTCGCGACCTCCGTCGCGTGCGTGGATCACGGGTGGCCTTCGTGTTCCAGGATCCATCTCAGGCCCTCGACCCGTCCTTTACCGTCGGGTATCAGATCGACGAGGTGCTCCGACGCCACAGGCCGGAAATGACGAGGGCAGGCCGTCGCGTCCGCGTCCTCGAGCTATTGGATCTCGTTGAGATTCCCGAACATGGTGACCGCGTTGGCTCATACCCGCATCAATTGTCGGGTGGGCAGATCCAGCGAGTCGCCATCGCGATGGCTTTGGCCTGCGATCCGGAACTACTCATCGCGGACGAGCCAACAACAGCCCTCGATGTCACGGTTCAGCGCGAAGTGCTCGACGTGATGCGTCGCCTAAGGGACCGCACGGGCACGGCGATCCTGTTGATCACGCATGACATGGGCGTGGTCGCCGACATCGCCGATCGAGTCATCGTCATGCGTCAAGGGATCGTAGAGGAGTCGGCGGACGTAGCCTCGCTTTTCCGTGTTCCGAGTGCCGCCTACACGCGCGCGCTCCTCGAGTCCGTGCCGCGCACCGGGTCGCCTGACCGGAGCGGGCCCGAGGGGGCAGTGACGCCAGTGCTTGAAGTGGAAGCGCTGTCGGTCTCCTACGGTCGTGGTTCGCGATCCCGTCTCGCCGTGAGCGATGTAACCTTCAGCGTCGGACGGGGAGAGTTTGTGGGACTCGTCGGCGAGTCTGGTTCCGGAAAATCGACGATTGGACGCTGCGCACTCGGTCTCGTTCCTGTGTCGGCGGGTAGCGCCCGTGTCGACGGAGTCGAGCTGTCGACCGCCCGCGGCCGCCGCGCGCTCGAGGTGCGCAGGTCTATTGGTGTCGTATTCCAGAACTCGACGGCGGCGCTCGATCCGCGCCTCACTGTGGGGGATGCGATTGCCGAACCGCTTGTCGTGCACTCTCGCAGTAGAGATCGGGACGCGCGTGTGCGCGAGCTGCTCGAGAGCGTCGAACTACCCGCATCCTGGCGCAATCGTTATCCCCACGAGCTGTCGGGCGGCCAACGCCAGCGCGTAGCAATCGCCCGGGCAATCGCATTGAGACCTCGGCTGCTCATCGCGGACGAGCCGACCTCGGCCCTCGACGTATCTGTTCAGGCCACAGTGCTCGATTTGTTGCTAGCGCTGCAGCGCGAGCTTCGATTCGCCTGCCTCTTCATCAGCCACGATCTCGCAGTGATCGATCAGCTCTGCGACCGGGTGGTCGTGCTCCGCGGCGGCCAGGTGGTTGAGCAGGGACCTCGGTTCCAGGTGATGACGAACCCGACCCGGCTCTACACTCAACGGTTGATCGCAGCGGCACCCGTCCCCGACCCCGAGGAGCAGGAACGCCGCCGATTGGGGTTAGCCAGGGCGTAGTTGTACTAGAGCGGAGCTTCAAGCAGTGGGCCCTACCGGGCTCGAACCGATGACATCCACGGTGTAAACGTGGCGCTCTACCAACTGAGCTAAAGGCCCTGGACCAGCATCTGGCCAGACCCACAGGATACCGGTAATCGCGCATCGCTTTCACCGGTGGGGCCGCATAATTTGCGCATTGACTGCATTTGTTCGCACCCTGCAGAACTGTGACCTAATGACCGACTCGGACCTTCCCCTCAGGGAGCGCAAACGCGCGGCGCTCCTCGCCACGGTCGAGCGTGCCGCCGTTGAGCTCGCGACCGAGCACGGTTATGACCACGTCACCGGACCGTCGCTCTCACGCGTGGAGTGCTCGACTACACCTCGCAGAAGTGGTACCAGCCCGACTTCAGCAGTACTGTTCAGGAACTCCTTGAGAACGCAACAGAACTGGTGCGACGAATCGCCAACCGACGTTCGAGCTAGTTCTGAGGGGTGCGATCGCCGTCCGGCACACGGCGAGGAAACCGACACCTAGACTGGATTCGTTTAGTCGAAACCCGCAAAGACGCAACCCGTCCGAACCGGGCCGCAACAGGATCTGTCTCTACAAGGAAGAGGTCAAGCGTGACCGTCAACGACCAGGACCCCTACTCGGTGAATTACACCGACAACGACCCCGATGAGACCGCCGAGTGGCAGGAGTCACTCGACGCCCTCGTGGCGGCGAAGGGATCACAGCGCGGACGCGACGTCATGCTGAGCCTGCTCAAACGGTCGAAGGAACTGCACCTCGGGGTTCCCATGGTTCCCACTACCGACTACATCAACACGATTTCACCCGACATGGAGCCGGAGTTCCCCGGCAACGAGGAACTCGAGCGCCGGTACCGCGCGTGGATGCGCTGGAACGCCGCCGTGACGGTGCACCGCGCGCAGCGGCCGGGCATCGCCGTGGGCGGTCACATCTCGACCTACGCGTCATCCGCTGCCCTGTATGAGGTCGGACACAACCACTTCTTCCGCGGAGCCGGACACTCCGGCGGCGGCGACCAGATCTTCTACCAGGGACACGCCTCCCCCGGCATGTACGCCCGCGCCTACCTCGAGGGCCGACTGAACGAAGACCAGCTCGACGGCTTCCGCCAGGAGAAGTCACACCCGACCGGCGGGCTGTCCTCCTACCCGCACCCGCGGCTCATGAACGACTTCTGGCAGTTCCCGACCGTGTCGATGGGCCTCGGTCCGATCAACGCGATCTACCAGGCGCAGTCGAACAAATACATCACCAACCGTGGCATCAAGGATGCGTCCGACCAGCAGGTCTGGGCCTTCCTCGGCGACGGCGAAATGGATGAGGTCGAGAGTCGCGGTGCCCTGCAGCTCGCCGCCAACGACGGGCTCGACAACCTCAACTTCGTCATCAACTGCAACCTCCAGCGCCTCGACGGACCGGTGCGCGGCAACGGCAAGATCATCCAGGAACTCGAGAGTTTCTTCCGAGGTGCCGGCTGGAACGTCATCAAGGTGATCTGGGGGCGCGAATGGGATGAGTTGCTCGCCCGCGACACCGACGGCGCCCTGCGCGACCTCATGAACCGCACGCCGGACGGCGACTACCAGACGTACAAGGCCGAAAGCGGCGCGTACGTGCGAGAGAACTTCTTCGGGCGCGACGAGCGCACGATGGAACTCGTCAAGGACTACACGGATGCCCAGCTGTGGAATCTCAAGCGGGGCGGCCACGACTACCGCAAGGTGTATGCGGCCTTCAAGGCCGCGACCGAGCACACCGGCCAGCCGACCGTCATCCTCGCCAAGACGGTGAAGGGCTACGGTCTCGGGCCGTCGTTCGAGGGCCGGAACGCGACCCACCAGATGAAGAAACTGACGCTCGACAACCTCAAGCAGTTCCGTGACGTCATGCACATCCCGATCACGGACGCACAGCTCGAGGAGGACCCGTACAAGCCACCGTTCTACCATCCCGGCGAGAACGACGAGGCGATCCAGTACCTGCAGGAACGTCGCCGCGAACTGGGCGGCTACCTGCCGGAGCGCCGCTCGAAGTACACCCAGATCACCCTTCCGGACGACTCGGCGTACGAGGGTATGAAGAAGGGCTCCGGCAAGCAGGAGATCGCCACCACGATGGCCTTCGCCCGCCTGCTCAAAGACCTCCTTCGCGCAAAGGACTTCGGGCACCGCATCGTTCCGATCATCCCGGATGAAGCCCGGACTTTCGGAATGGATGCCTACTTCCCGACCGCGAAGATCTACAACCCCGCAGGGCAGCACTACACCTCCGTCGACCGCGAATTGCTCCTGGCATACAAGGAGAGCCCGCAGGGCCAGATCGTGCACGTCGGTATCAACGAGGCGGGCGCGGTGGCCGCCTTCACCGCCGCTGGCAGTTCGTACGCCACGCAGGGTGAGCCGCTCATTCCCGTGTACGTGTTCTATTCGATGTTCGGTTTCCAGCGCACCGGCGACTCCTTCTGGGCCGCGGGCGACCAGATGGTGCGCGGATTCATCATGGGGGCGACCGCCGGTCGCACGACCCTCACCGGTGAAGGGCTGCAGCACGCAGACGGCCACTCGATCCTGCTCGCATCGACCAACCCCGCCGTGGTCTCCTACGACGCCGCCTATGGGTATGAACTCGGGCACATTGTCAGGGCCGGCCTTGAGCGGATGTACGGGGGCAAGCACGAAGACCCCAACGTCATGTACTACCTCACCCTCTACAACGAGCCGCTCGTGCAGCCCGCCGAGCCGGAGAACCTCGACGTCGAGGGCGTGCTGCGGGGCATCCACCGCATCTCGCAGGGTGGTGACGGGGTGAAGGCGCAGCTGCTGGCATCCGGTGTCGCCGTGCCATGGGCTCTTGAGGCACAGGAACTGCTGAAGAAGGACTGGAACGTGTCGGCGGATGTCTGGTCGGTCACGTCGTGGACGGAGCTGCGCAGGGACGGCATCGCGGCCGACGAGCGCAACTTCCTGTACCCGGACGAGGAAGCGGTCGTGCCGTACGTGACGCAGAAACTCAGTGGAGCATCGGGGCCGTTCGTCGCGGTCTCGGACTTCATGCATGCCGTGCCAGACCAGATTCGCCAGTTCGTTCCGGGCGACTACTCGACCCTCGGCGCGGACGACTTCGGTTTCTCGGACACGAGAGCTGCGGCCCGCCGGTTCTTCAAGATCGATGGGCCGTCCCTGGTCGTGCGAACCCTTGAAGCGCTCGCCAAGCGCGGCGAGATCGACGCCAACGCTCCGAGCCAGGCGATCAAGAAGTACAAGCTCCACGACGTCACCGCGGGCACCACCGGAACGGCCGGCGGCGAGAGCTAGCCGACCGTGACGCCGAAGACCAAGCAACAGACGCTGGCGTGGCTGCGCACCATTTCGGGCGAGCTCGCGAGCGCCACCCTGAAGCGTCTCGATGACACCCTGCCCTGGTACGGGGAGATGCCGCCCGGTCGGCGGTCGGCGGTCGGCCTGGTAGCGCAGGCGGGCATCACCTCGTTCATCAGCTGGTTCGACGACCCCAAGTCGACCCCGTGGATCGCGGCGGATGTCTTCGGCGCTGCCCCGCGGGAACTCCTGCGCTCGGTGAGCCTCACGCAAACGCTCCAGCTCATCCGCATCACCGTCGAAGTTGTCGAGCACCGCGTCAAGGACGGCGACGAGGCGCTGCGGGAGGCCATCCTGCTCTACTCGCGGGAGATCGCCTTCGCAGCGGCGGATGTCTACGCACGGGCCGCGGAGGCCCGCGGGCTGTGGGATGCGCGCCTTGAAGCCCTCGTGGTCGATTCGATCCTGAGCGGCGAGTACGACAACGAACTGCCGTCCCGTATTGCCGCCCTGGGCTGGAACGGCCACGGTGAATCCTGTGTGCTCGTGGGCACCGCCCCGCGCATGCTCGACGTGGACCAATTGCGCCGCACCGCCAGGCACCTCGACGCTGACGTACTCATCGGCGTTCAGGGAAACCGTCTCGTGCTCGTGATCGGACGGGCTGAACCCGCCCCGGCCGAGGACGACGAGACTGCGGCCCCGCTGCCTTTCCTCGACATCGCGGGCAAGCTCGAGCCCGGCTTCGGCCCCGGCCACCTGGTGCTCGGACCGGAGGTGGCGTCGCTTGTGGATGCATCCAGAAGCGCGCGGGCTGCGCTGGCCGGTTTCGCGGTCGCGCGGTCGTGGCGCAACGCGCCCCGCCCGACGCTCGCCGATGACCTGCTGCCGGAACGCGCGTTCGCCGGAGATCCCCTCGCCCGCTCAACCCTCATCAACAAGATTTACAAACCGCTGCAGGTCCACTCAACCGACCTGCTGACGACCCTGTGGTGCTATCTCGACAACGGCCGTTCCCTTGAGGCAACCGCACGGGAACTCTTCGTGCACCCGAACACGGTGCGCTACCGCCTCAAGCGCATCAGCGAGGTCATCGGGTGGGATGCCACCGGCGCGCGGGAAGCGCTCATCCTGCAGGCCGCGCTCATCGTCGGCTCAATCGCCGAACCGGACGCCACGCGCAAGCGCTGAGCTCCGCCTGCCACCGGCCCCCAAACAGTCGCTCCTTTCGGAAATTCAGGAGTTGAGCCAGCCGCACCCCAGTCCAGCCAGCGTTTCCGGTGTCTTCGGTGGCTCAAGTCCTGAATTTCCGAAACCCTTGCGCGACAGGGGTGTGTGCCGCATTGACAACGAAATGACCAATGTTTTTGAGGGATGCGGCAACCGGAGACGTCAAATCGTTGGCAGACTAGCCGAGTGATTGTTGTTGTCGCCCCCGGGCAGGGCTCCCAGACTCCCGGTTTCCTCGAACCCTGGCTCGAAGAACCGAAGTACCGCGAACAGCTCGAACGGATCTCCCACATCGCCGGCCTCGACCTCGTTGCGCACGGAACCACGAGCGACGCCGACACCATCCGCGATACGGCCGTGGCACAGCCGCTCATCGTGGCCGCGGGCCTCATGACCATCGAGGCGCTCTTCGCCGACGGCGGTCGCGAGAAGGTGGGCGGTGTGGCAGGCCACTCCGTGGGCGAGATCACCGCCGCCGCGGCCGCGGGCATTCTCTCCGAGACGGATGCCGTTGCCTTCGTGCGCGAGCGCAGCCAGGCAATGGCTCGGGCGGCTTCACTGACGCCCACCGGCATGAGTGCCGTGCTCGGCGGCGAGCAGGACGCTCTTCTCGCCCGGCTCGCCGAACTCGAGCTCGAGCCCGCCAACTTCAACGGTGGTGGTCAGATCGTCGTCGCGGGAGAGCTCGACGGGCTCGCGAAACTGCAGGATGACCCGCTCCCCGGAACGCGCGTCATCCCGTTGCAGGTCGCCGGCGCATTCCACACCCGCTTCATGAAGCCCGCCGTCGACCACCTGCGCACCTTCGCGAGTTCGATGATCCCGAACAACCCGACCCTGCCGATCTGGAGCAACAGCGACGGATCGCGCATCGCAGACGGCGCGCACTACCTCACGCTGCTCGTCGGCCAGGTGTCCTCGCCGGTACGGTGGGATCTGACCATGGAATCGCTCGCCGAAGCCGGCGTTACCGGCCTCATCGAGCTCGCTCCCGCGGGCGCACTCACCGGCCTCGCGAAGCGAGGGCTCAAAGGTGTGCCAACCGTTGCGGTCAAGACACCGGATGATCTGCCCGCCGCTCGAGAAATGATGAATGGATGACCACCCCCACCCTCCAGCAATCCCACGGCGTCGAGTTCACGCGCATCCTCGGATTGGGCGCCGCCCGCGGTGACCTCGTGGTCACCAATGACGAGATCGCCGGACCGATCGACTCGAGCGACGAGTGGATCCGTCAGCGCACTGGCGTCATCACACGCACCCGGGCGAGCAAGAACGTGCTCGCGGTCGACCTCGCCGAAGCTGCCGCGAACGAAGCGATCGCGAAGGCGGGCATCCGCCCCGACCAGATCGGCGCCGTGCTCGTCTCAACCATCAGCAATACGGTTCAGACCCCTTCACTTGCTTCACTCCTCACGGAGCGAATCGGGGCAACCCCCGCGCCCGCCTTCGACATCAGTGCCGCGTGCGCCGGCTACACCTACGGCATCGCCCAGGCCGATTCGCTCATCCGCAGCGGAATGGCCGAGTATGTGCTCGTCGTCGGCGCGGAGAAACTCAGCGAAGTCGTGAAGCCGACCGACCGCAGCATCTCGTTCCTGCTGGGTGACGGTGCCGGCGCTGCCATCATCGGCCCGAGCGACTCCCCCGGCATCTCGAGAACAATCTGGGGGTCCGACGGCTCCAAGTGGGACGCCGTCGGCATGGACGCCACGCTCAACGACTACCGCGATGGCGGCGGCACCGTCGACTGGCCGACCCTCCGGCAGGACGGCCAGGCCGTCTTCCGCTGGGCCGTCTGGGAAATGGCGAAGGTCGCCAAGCAGGCACTGGATGCCGCAGGCGTCACGAGCGATCAATTGGCCGCTTTCGTGCCCCACCAGGCGAACATGCGCATCATCGACGAATTCGCCAAGCAGCTGAAACTGCCGGACAGCGTCGTGATCGCCCGCGACATCGAGACCACCGGAAACACCTCAGCGGCATCCATCCCGCTGGCGATGCACCGCCTGCTGGAGGAGAATCCGGGGCTCAGCGGAGGGCTCGCCCTTCAGATCGGGTTTGGA
This sequence comes from uncultured Actinomycetota bacterium, assembly GCA_963848065.1. Classification (GTDB taxonomy): domain Bacteria; phylum Actinomycetota; class Actinomycetes; order Actinomycetales; family Microbacteriaceae; genus CAWKBZ01. The sequence goes on from CAWKBZ010000003.1 coordinate 355,116, forward strand.
GCAGGTCTCGTGTTCGGCGCGCAGGTTGTGGTTCTGCCCTAATAAGCTATTCAACGGTCACACGACATTTCACCCAAGGAGATAACACAATGGCATTGTCCAACGAAGAAGTACTGGCAGGGCTTGCCGAACTCATCAACGATGAGACCGGCATCGCAACTGACACGGTCGAGATGGACAAGTCCTTCACCGACGACCTCGACATCGACTCCATCTCGATGATGACGATCGTCGTCAACGCTGAAGAGAAGTTCGACGTGAAGATCCCCGACGAAGAGGTCAAGAACCTCAAGACCGTGGGTGACGCCGTCAACTTCATCACCTCGGCGCAGGGCTAATCATCACATCCGCGGCTGCCGACCGGCCAGCAACCAGGTCGGCCGCCGCGCGTTGGTGATCCAGAGAGAGACGCTTCAATGACCAAGAGAATCGTCGTGACCGGAATCGGCACGTCGTCACCGCTCGGCGGAACCGCTCCCGAGTCCTGGCAGGCGCTGCTCGCCGGCGAGTCCGGCGCACGCACCCTCGACTACGACTGGGTAGCAGAACTCGAACTGCCGGTGACGTTCGCGGCGGAGGCGAAAGTTCGCCCGGAGGAGGTTCTCGAGCGCACCGAGTACAAGCGTCTCGACCCCTCCAGCCAGTTCGCACTCGTCTCAGCGCGCGAAGCCTGGGCGGATGCCGGCTCGCCCGAAATTGACCCAGTGAGAATCGGCGTCGACTACTCAACAGGTATCGGCGGCCTGTGGACCCTCCTGGAAGCGTGGGACACCCTCAAGCAGAAGGGTCCGCGCCGGGTACTGCCCATGACGATCCCCATGCTCATGCCCAACGCGGCAGCCGCAGCCATCAGCATGTCCATCCCTTCGCGCGCTTTTGCGCGCACCGATGTCTCAGCCTGCGCATCCAGCACCGAGGCGATCGCCAATGCTTACGACCACCTGCAACAGGGCCTCGCCGACATTGTCATCACCGGCGGAACGGAAGCGGTCGTTCATCCGCTTCCGATCGCTTCCTTCGCCGCCATGCAGGCACTGTCACGGCGCAATGACTCACCGGCGACCGCCTCCCGCCCGTACGACGTCTCACGGGACGGTTTCGTACTCGGCGAGGGCGCGGCGACTCTCGTGCTCGAGACCGAGGAACACGCCCTCGCCCGCGGCGCGCGCATCTACGCCGAACTCGCCGGAGGCGCAGTCACGAGTGACTCGTTCCACATCACCGCACCTGATCCGGAGGGCAACGCCGCGGCGCGGGCTATGCTGAACGCCCTCGCACAGGCAGGCGCCACGACAACGGATGTCGTGCACATCAACGCGCACGCGACGAGCACCCCTGTCGGCGACATCGCGGAGTACAACGCCATCCAGCGCGTATTCGGGGATCACACTCCCAACATCGCGGTATCGGCGACAAAGGCGGCGACCGGCCACCTGCTCGGTGGCACGGGCGCTCTCGAGGCGATCTTCACCGTGCTGGCGCTGCATCACCGCACGGCGCCGCCGACAATCAATCTGGAGAACCAGGACCCCGAAATCCCACTGGATGTCGTCACCTCACCGCGCGCGCTCCCCCAGGGGTCGCTGCTCGCTCTCAGCAACTCCTTCGGCTTCGGCGGACACAACGCGGTGGCGGCCTTCCGCGCGTACTAGCGGTTGTTTCCCCTAACGAATGCTGCGGCATCCCTCGTGAGCCTCGCATTCGGCATCCACAGGTTCCTGCTCGTCAAGAACGAGAACCAGCGGCTGCAGTTGTACCTCAAGTGTCGTCACGATTACCCCACCTTGTGCAGCCAGACAACCGCGCTGCTCTCGCTCGCATGGCGGAACGCTTCGAGTTCGTCGTCCCAGGACTGCCCGAGAGCAAGGCGCAGCTCACGGTGCAGTTCGATGGCGTTGGCGCCCGCGAGCTCCATCGCATACCGGATGCGATCCTCCGGGATGACGACGTTGCCGACCGTGTCGGTCTGGGCGAAGAAGATACCCAGGTCTGGTGTGTGCATCCAGCGACCGCCGTCGGTGCCGAGCCCGGCATCCTCAGTCACTTCATAGCGCAGGTGCTCCCAGCCACGCAGCGCGGATGCGAGCTTCGCGCCCGTGCCGCGCTCGCCCTCCCAGTAGAACTCGGTGCGCTGGGCACCTTTGAGCACGGGCTGGTCTTTCCACGTGAAGTTCACGGCGCGATCAAGAGCTCGTCCCGCTGCCCACTCCACATGGGGGCACAGTGCACGAGGCGCGGAGTGCACATAGAGCACTCCGCGAGCAGATGGTGCAGCCACGATATCTCCATTCGGTTAGGTGCGACTTCCCCATCGACCTGACGAATGAATACGGGCAGTATGAAATTGTGACTTTGTTGAATTATGCAGGAATTCGTCGACAAATGACAAGCCTGTGATTCCCGCGTGTCACTTTGACCGACAGCAAGCGTGCCTAGACTCATAAGTCTCATGCGCATTGCGATCGTCACCGACTTCTACCTCGACTACATCGGGGGTGCACAAAGTTCGATTCACGAGCAGCGATCCGCACTGGCGGCAGCCGGCCACACGGTATTCCTGGTGTCAACCGCCCGCCTGCCGCGACGAGATGGTTTCCGGATGTCGCGCAACGGTCTCGAGGTTCGCCCATCATGGACCCTTCCCGGCTTCACGCTTCCGGTGGTATCCGCACGCGGCAAGCTCATCGACACGCTCACGAGCTATTTCGATGCGCACAGGATCGAGGTCGTGCACCTTCAGACCGAGTTCGGTCTCGCCAACGCTGCCGCAACCGCAGCGCGAAGACTCGGGATTGCCGTCGTGCACACCATCCACACGTTCTACTGGCAAAGCGCCGGCGCCTGGCAAGCGCCATTGACGCCGCTCATCCGCTACTGCCTTGAGCGTGTGACGGGGGCGAACATCCCCCGGTTGCGGTTCGTCGGGCGGCCGTCCGATGATCTCGTACGCAACCTGACCCTGGCCATGGCGCGGCGCTCAGACGTGGTCGTGTCACCCTCTGCACACCAGGCCGCCGACCTCAGGGCGACCGGGCTGCTGCAGCCCGTGGAGGTCATCCCGAACACAATCGCGCGCTCACCGAGGCATCCGGCTCTGCTGACTGCAGAGCACACCGCGAGACCGCGCCTGCTGTGGGTTGCGCGGTGCGAACGCGAAAAGCGTCCCCTCGTGTTTGCCGACGCCGCAATCGCAGCTCTTGACCGCACCAACAACGCCTTCGAAGTCGACTTCGTGGGCGAAGGCAGCCAACTGGCAGAACTGCGCCGACGCGTCGCGGGTCGCCCCGGCATCCACGTCCACGGCGCGCTAGAACACGAGAGCGTGCTCGAACTCATGGATGCCGCATCCCTCGTGTGCCTCACCTCCTTCGGATTCGACAACCAGCCGATGACGATCGTCGAAGCGGTCAGCCGCTATCGCGGGATTCTCTATTGCGACCCGAAACTGCGCGAAGGGCTCAGCCACTCCGGACACCTCGCCGCTCGACCTGACGCCAGCGGGATTGCCGACGCCATCGTCACGCTCGCGACGGACCGGGATGCGCTCGTGCGCCTGTCCGCGGGAGCCGAAAGGGATGCCGAACTGTTCTCGGCGGAGACCTACGTGCAACGCATTATCGACGTCTATGAGCAGGCGAGGAACACGCGCGTGCCAGTAAGCTGACGATCGATGTCAGTGCGCCAGAGCCTCCTTGCGATTCTCGACCAGGGCCCGTGCTACGGCAACCAGCTTCGTGTCGAATTCGACCGGCGAACCGGCTCAGCCTGGCCGATCAACGCCGGACAGGTGTACCGAACCCTCGACCGACTCGAACGGGACAGACTCGTTGAGAAGGACGACATCGCCGCCGACGGCCAGATCCACTACCGGATCACCGAAACCGGACGGGCCGAGCTTGCGACCTGGCTGCGGACCCCGGTGGTCCGCAGCCCCGCCAGCAGGGACGAACTGGCGCTCAAGCTCGCCCTCGCACCCACCCTTCCCGGCGTCGACGCCGCAGGCATCATCCGGGCACAGCGTGACTCGGCACTCGACACCCTGCGAAATCTGGAAGGGCTCCGGGACCGTATGGGCGCGTCATCCACGCAGACCCTGTCGGAGCTGCTCGTCCTCGACTCCCGGCTCGCCATGGTCGAAGCCGAGCTGACGTGGCTTGAGCGTGCGGAATCGCGCCTTGCCGAAGCCGCAACACGGGGGCAGACCGTCGCCATGCCGTTGAGCACGGAACTGCCCAAACGTGGCAGGCCCGCAAAGCCGTGCTCGGGCTGACTACTTCGCCTGCCCGTAGTTGTCGACAACGGCGACCGTAAGCGGAAACCTGACCGGGAGTTCCCCGAACAGCAGCCGCCCCGCCTCGTCGGCAGCTTCCCGGATCTCCTCCTCGACGCGTCCGGTGGCAGCGGCCGGGCAGTGCACGACCAGTTCGTCGTGCAGGAAGAACACGAGATGTGCGGCATCGGTCAGCCACGCATCATCCGCCAGCACCGTCAGGCGCCGACGGAGGCTCGCCATCCAGCACAGGGCCCACTCCGCAGCCGTGCCCTGCACGACGAAATTGCGGGTGAACCGACCCCACGATCGGGCGTCGCTTCGCGCGCGGTTTCGTGCGGCCTCCGTCGCTCCGTCAGCCATGGCAGCCGCTTGCACCTCATGCCACGCCTCCCCCGGAGGCGGCGAGCTCCGCCCGAGACGGGTCGAGACCGGGTCACCGCGTTCGCCCGCGCGCGCGGCATTCTCCACGAGCCCGATGGCAGCGGGGTAGCTGCGCGCGAGGGCCGGGAGCAGGCGACCGCTCTCCCCCGTAGTCGCGCCGTACATCGCGCCCAGGAGCGCGAGCTTCGCCTGTTCGCGGGTCTTCACGGCACCACGCTTGACGATCCCCTCGTAGAGGTCGCCCGCGCTGCCAGCCTCGATCATGCCGCGATCGCCGGACATGGCCGCCAGAATACGCGGTTCCAGCTGGGCGGCGTCGGCGACGACGAGCTTCCACCCCTGGTCGGCGACGGCAGCGGCGCGCACCTGCTTCGGCAGCTGGAGCGCCCCACCGCCGCTCGTGGCCCACCGCCCGGTCACCACACCGCCGGGAACGTAGTCAGGGCGGAAACGGCCGTCGTGAACCCACCTGTCGACCCAGTGCCAGCCGTTCGCGCTCATCAGCCGCGCAAGCTTCTTGTACTCAAGAATCGGCGCGATCGCCGGGTGGTCGATCTGCTTCAGGTCCCATGATCTCGTCGACGTCGCAGGCAGCCCGGCGCGCGAGAGGCCCTTGAGCAGCTCGGCTGGCGAGTCCGGGTTGAGCTCGGGCTGATCCAGCAGCTCACGCACCCGGCCGAGGAGCGCCTCGAGCTTCGACGGGCGTTCCCCCTGCGCTGGGCGCGGGCCAAGAAGCTCCTCCAGAACTGAATCGTGCACATCAGCGCGCCACGGCAAGCCCGCATGAGTGAGTTCAGCGGCGATGAGGGCCCCCGCTGATTCTGCCGCGAGCAGTCGTCGAATCCGGCCCGGCTCAGCGGATGCCGCAACCGCCTCCTGCTGCAACCTGAACTCCCTGAGCGGATCGGCCTTCGGGCTCGGCTCATCCTGCTCGACCAGATCGAAGAGGGTGCCTTCGCGCTCACGCTCCGGCTGCTCAGGAGCGGAATCCCACGGCCCTGCCGGAGCGAGCGCAAGGTCGGAACCTGCCGTGAGTTCGGAGTTGCGCAGGATCGCGTGGCATAACCGCAAGTCGACACAGCGCTCGACCCTCACCCCGGCTGCGAGCAGTATCGGGTACCAGCGGCTCGAGTCGTCCCACACCCAGCGCGGATGATCGCGCTCGAGCATGGCAACCTCTGCAGCGAATCGCGCCCGCGGGACCGTCGTGCTCGCGATTTCGGTGCCGTCGGCATCGAGCGGGGAGATCAACACCCCATCGGGAGCGGAGGCGACCACAGCGAACACAGCATCCAGTCTGCTGCCTGGGGGCGACATCCGCCGCCCCGCCTGCCTTCGGAAATTCAGGAAACGAGCCCGACGATGCCCCCGAGTTGGCCACTTTCAGCCAGAAGCCTGCCTCAACTCCTGAATTTCCGAAAGCGGGCGGACGGAGCAGCGCAAGTCGTCGGCGCTAGGCGTGCAGCAGCGAGCCGTCCTTCTTGAGGACGTTCTTCTCGCCTGCCTCGACCGACACGGCGAAACGGTTCTGCTTCGGCGGCATCGGGCAGTTGAAGTTGTAGCTGAACGCGCAGGGTGGAAGGATCGCCCGATTGAAGTCAAGGGTGATCGTGCCGTCGGCGTTGGGTGCTACATAAAGGAATCGCCCGACGCTGTAGGTGCTGTCGCCGCTTGTCGCGTCAGCGAACACCAGTTGCAGTGCGCGACCTGACTTGAATGCGAGAAGGTTGTAGTCGACGCCGTCCTTGGTGAACGTAATCTCCCCCGGCACCACTTCGTCGCGGGTTGCACCCTCGTCCTTAAGGTGCTCGAAGCCCACTGTCATTCCGCCGGGGATCTCGGTGAAGGCCGCTGTGATGACCCACTCCGGGTTGTACGGGAAGCTGTCGATGGAACCGAACTGCTGGATGTCCTCTGAATTCGCGTCCCACACACGCAGCGCGTAGTTTCCCTCGGGGCCGGCGATAACGAACCCGGTCTTGGCCCCGCTGAACGTGATCTCGCCCGGCTGGTCGGAGTCCCTGCCCCGAACGACCGCCTCGCCGTCGACCAGAGCTCCGTCGACAACGATGTTGTCGGATGCGGACGCCTTCACCCTGAGCCCCGACTCTCCTGCCGGAAGGGGGGCCCAGACTCCGGGAACACCCCAAATGGTCTGCTCAGAGTCGACCCATTGGGTGTTGACCAGGGCAAGGCTTCCCTGGGGCTGCACGACTGAGAGCTCCCGCCGTTCGCGGTAGGTGGCAAGAGATTCCTCGGGCGTGGTGGTGGTGTTGGTCATGGGTTCCATCCTTGTTGACGACGCTGGGGTGAACCTTCGGCGACACGGCAATATTTCCATCCGGCACTGTTCCTGAGTACTCCCCCGGCGACGAACCTTATACGTCGCCCGTCCCACGGAGTCCATCCCTGTTGAGGCTCGATTGGCCTGCCTACGCTGAAGAACCACGGCTATGTGGCCGTTGACTTATGCGAGAAAGGATCGTCAAAAGTGATTGATACCAGCCAAATCAGAACCCTCTCTGGAGCTACAGTTCTTGACCGGGATTCGAACAAAGTGGGCACCGTCGGGCAGTTGTGGGTTGACCCCGCGGATGGTGAACCGCGCTGGATGAGCGTGCGTACCGGTTTGTTCGGGATGTCGGAATCCTTTGTTCCTCTCGACGACGCAACGGTTGAAAGTGATGCCGTGCGCATCGGTTATGACAAGGACTTCGTCAAGGACGCCCCTCGTGTTGATGCGGAGGGTGAACTCAGCGAGTCCGATGAAAACCGACTGTACGACTACTACGGAATGTCGCACGGCACGACCGCCCACACCGACACGCATCGGGGCATTGACGACCTCGGCGCGGGCACCGGCGCGGGCACCCGTGACCGGGACTTCGACCGCGGCACGGTCGGCCGTGATACGTCGGGGCCAACGACGGATGACGCAATGACGCGCTCAGAGGAACAGCTCCGCGTGGACAAGGACCGTGTCGAGACGGGTCGCGCGCGACTGCGCAAGTATGTCGTGACGGAAGACCAGACAGTCACTGTTCCGGTCGAACGTGAGGAAGTACGCGTGGAGCGCGAGCCGATCACCGACCGAAACAGGGACGACGCGATGTCCGGTCCCGAGCTCAGCGATGAGGAGCATGAGGTGACCCTCACCGAGGAGCGGGTGAGCGTCGATAAGGAGACGGTGCCGGTCGAACGCGTTCGCATGGACAAGGAACGGGTTACGGAGGAGCAGCGTATCCACGAGGACCTCAAGAAGGAAGAGATCGAGGTCGAGGACGGCACCGGTCGAGGCACCAGCGGAACGATGGATGACCGCGACGAACGTCGCGGCGACCGCGGAACCACGGGTCTGTAGCTCGCTCGCATCGCACAGTCAGCGGGCCCGTGGGATCACTCCCACGGGCCCGCTCTCATTCCTCCGACTCAGCCGTTGGCTTTCATCCACGGCACCGGGTTGACTGGGACCCCGTTTACCCGAACCTCGAAGTGGAGGTGCGGGCCGGTGCTCGCACCTGTGCTGCCGACCCGCCCGACCTGCTGCCCCTGCGCAATGTTCTGTCCGGCCGATACGCCGAGCGAGTTGGATTGCAGGTGAGCGTAGACAGTGGTGATCTTCTGCCCCGCAATGACGTGATCGACCATCACGTAGGTTCCGTATGATCCTTGGCTGCCTGCGTAGCTGACGACGCCGGCGGCCATCGCCTTGACTGGAGTGCCGTTGCCAGGGGTGAAGTCGACACCCTTGTGGTTCGTCGAGCATCCTGAGCACGGGGCTGCCCGATACCCGAATCCCGAGCTGATTCGCGCACCGCTCCCGACGGGCCAGGTAATCCCGCCGCTTGAGGATGCTGATGCCGCGCTGCCCTGTGACGCCGCGGCGGTCTTCTTGGCAGGCGGAGCCTTTTTGACCGGCGGGGGTGGTGGTGGCAGAGTCACGGAGAAGCCGTCGCGGTGGATGCTGGCGCGAGGTTCAGCAGGCGCCGCAACCTCCAGCGTTTGCAGGTTCTCCGGCTCCGCCTGCTCCACGCTCGTGGCGAGGATCACTTCGACGGGGGTATCTGAAGCGTATGACGGCAGGGCATAGGTGGTGAGAAGCAGTCCGGCGGTGACGGATGCGATTCCCAGCCGGTTGCCCATCCTGGTGGGCCTTGTGGGTAGAACGTGGCGCCCATGTGCTGGCGGCCGCAGCGCCTGGACGAATCCGGGGCGCGGTGCGGAGTGTTTGGGGGTGAGGGTCATGATTTCCTTTTGCGCGCACCAACAGAACTCTGGGAGCTCGGGCGCGAGCATGCACGCAACAGGTGCTTCCCTGGGCGGGAACGAGCATCGCTGTGCGAGCAAGTGGTCAGTCGGCGTCAGCCAAGATCGAACAGGGGCAACACTTCACATAATCGTTTGGCAGCGAAGCGTGATGCAACTGTAACCAAGGGCGCACTCCCAAGGCTGGGAGTTCGGGGTGTATCACCCGGCAACTTGGCTTACAACCCCTTGACGGGAGAAATTTCCTTGAGCAGGGTTGCGACCCGATCCTTGATCTCGTCACGAATGGAACGCACCCTTTCGATACCCTGGCCGGCCGGGTCATCCAATTGCCAGTCCTCGTAGCGCTTGCCCGGGAAGATCGGGCAGGTATCGCCGCAGCCCATCGTGATGACCACATCGGACGTCTTGACCGCGTCGACCGTGAGGATCTTCGGCGCGTTTCCCGAGATGTCGATTCCCTCCTCTCGCATGGCCTCAACGGCTACGGGATTGATCTGGTCCTTCGGTTCTGAGCCAGCGGAAAGCACGTCGACCTGCCCGTTGGAGAGGGCGCGCAGGTAGCCCGCCGCCATCTGCGACCTGCCTGCGTTGTGCACGCAGACGAACAGTACGGTGGGCTTCTTATTCATGGGGCTCCACTTCCTGCTTCAAACATAGATAATCATCCATATCATTTCGCACGACGCAACGTGGGACGGCGCAACCGAAGTGACACAACTTTGGAGTAGGGCGGACGGGACTTGAACCCGTGACCGACGGATTATGAGTCCGCTGCTCTAACCAGCTGAGCTACCGCCCCGTGCCGTCCGCGGCGAACCGTGGGGCGGCATCCACGGCCGTGTAGGCCGCAGGATTCCTAGGATACCGCGCGGTGGCGAGATGTACGGTTACTCGCGGGTGAGGTCTCGACAGGCTCGACCACCGGTACCTCGTTGGTGAGGTCTCGACAGGCTCGACCACCGGTACCTCGACCACCGGAGACGCACGACCACCGTGGGCGGCGTGAGCTATGACGAGCGCAGCTGCTTCGCGATGCGCTTGCGCCACGCCTTCATGCCGATGGGCGGACGCTCATCCGTAACGGTATCGGTGACCATCTCGCCGCGATACAGCGCCTCGAAGGTGGAGAGGGTGCGCTGGATGTCGTGTGCCTGCACAATCTTGAGGCTCTCCCGCTTGAAAGCCTGAAGCTCCTGCTCGGGCATTGTCAGCACGTCGGTGAGACGCTCAGCGAACTCCTCGACGTTGCCCGGCTCGAACAGGAACCCGTTCTCGCCGTCATGAACGAGATGAGGCAGCGCCATGGCATCAGCCGCGACAATGGGAAGACCTGACGCCATTGCTTCCATGGTCGCGATGCTCTGAAGCTCCGCGATTGACGGCATCGCGAACACCGTCGCACGGGTCAGAGCGTTGCGCAGGTACTCTTCCGCGACGTATCCCGTCAGGTGCACGCGGTCCGCCAGCCCGAGGCTCGCGGCGAGTGACCGGAGGTGATTCTCGAGGTCTCCCCCACCAACGATCTCAAGCTTCGCATTGAGGGACGGGTCGAGAAGCGCGAACGCGCGAATGAGTTTATCGATCTGCTTCTCGCCGGTAACCCGGCCGAGGAACATGATGAGATTCTCGGTGCGCGGTTCGAAGCTGGGCGTGTAATGGTGGGTGTCGATGCCGCAGGAGATAGCGAATACCCCGCGCAGGACAGTGTGCTTCTCCAGAAGATTGGCCGCCCGGCGGGTCGGGGTCGTCACGGCATCCGCCTGGGCGAACGACCGGGACGCTCTTGCCCAACCCCACTTCACCAGAATGCCGTACAGCGCTTTCGGAAACGCCGAATGCTCGATGACGTTCTCGGGCATGAGGTGATTCGTGGCGACAATTCGGATGCCACGCTTCTTCGCCTCCGTCGCGAGGCCGCGACCGACGATGACGTACGACTGAACGTGCACGACATCCGGCTTGACCGCATCCAGGATCCGCCTGCTGTTGCTGCGGATCGCCCACGGCAGTGCGAAGCGAAGCCACGGATGCGGACGCCAGCGCCAGCTGTGCAGGCGGTGGACCGTGAACTCCTGACCCTCATGGATCTCGCGGAAGATCCCGTGCGAGCGACTCGCGGCTGGCGCCACCACGTGCACCTCATGTCCGCGCTCCACAAGGCCGGCAGCGAGGCGCGCGGCAAATATTGCCGCGCCATTGATCTCAGGCAGGAACGTATCGGCGCCGATGACAACTCGCAGTGGCGTGCCCGCAGCGCTCGGTCGAGTTTCGGTCAAGTTGGGGATCCCTTGCGATTCGAAGCGTCACCTCATGCGACGGTGACAGTTTTACTCTAGCGGCGCTTCTGAGGATGGTGTTTGGCCAGTTGGAGTACGCCGTAAATGGCGAGTGCCCCGAACACGACGAACGCTCCCACCGCCCAGGGTGGGGCGGCGCCCGCTTCACCGAGGACGATGATCCCGATTGAGACGGCGACGAGCGGGTCGATGACCGTCAGTCCGGCGATCACGAGGTCGGGCGGTCCGGTGGCATAGGCCGTCTGAACGAAGTAGAAACCGAGTGCGGATGCCAGCAGAAGGGCGATGACACACAGCGCAGTGAGCCACTCCGCGGCGGGATCGGAGACATAGCTCGGGAGAAGAATGGTCTGCACGCGCGCGATAACGACTTTTGCGAGGGTGACCACGAACCCGAACAGCACGCCAGCGGCCACGACGTAGAACATCGAGGTGAATCTCTGACGAAGGGTGGCGAAGAGCACAGCGAAAGTCGCGAGCACGGCACCGAGTACGACAAGCACGATGATCAGCTCGGTTCGGGTAATGACTCTCGTCACCGCGGTTGAGGCGGCGACGGCGACGAAAAGGCCGATCCCGCCCACACAGAAAGCGATCGCGCGAATGGAGATCGCATCGAGAGGAACACCACTCGCCCTCGCGCTCAACATCGCAGTGATAACGAGTGCGAGCGCCCCGAGCGGCTGGACCACGGTGATGGGGGCAAGCGTCAGGGCAGTCAGCTGCAGGACGATGGCCATTCCCAGCAGAACGGAGCCGATCACCCATGACGGGCGCGCGAGAAGCCCGAGGAGCTGGCGAATGTTGAGGCCGCCGGCATCCACGGCCCTGCCGGAGTCGACCTTTCCGACGCCGCGGTGCTGGAACTGTGCGCCGAACGACAGGAATACGGCACCGAGCAGCGCGATCGGGATGCCCAGCCACGGATTCTCCGTGAGGTTGAATCCGTTCGCAATGTCCGCGATGTCAGGAGGCACTTGATGAATCTACCGGTTCTGGGGGCTATAACCTGAGTGAATGGCCGTGTTACCCATTCGAATTGTCGGCGACCCGGTGCTGCATTCTCCAGCCGGAACGGTCACCGAGTTTGACGATGCGCTGCGGGGCCTCATTGGTGACATGGTGGACACGATGGCTGCAGCTCCCGGAGTGGGGCTCGCGGCGCCCCAGGTGGGGGTGCCCCTTCGAGTGTTCGTCTTCAACTGGACGGATGACTCCGGAACCACCTGGCAGGGCACGGCGGTCAATCCGCAACTGTGGATCACCCCTGTGGACCCGGGGGAAGCGGATGAGGACGAGGAATCGGAGGGTTGCCTCTCGCTTCCAGGGGAGAGATTTCCGCTCCGCCGTTCCCAGAACGCCATCCTCGAGGCGATCGGACTGGATGAGAAGCCGTTCCGCATCACCGCAGAGGGCTGGCTTGCCCGGATCTTCCAGCATGAGTTCGATCATCTCGACGGCATCCTTTACTCAGACCGGCTCGAGGATAAGCATGCCAAGGCTGCCGTGAAAGCGGTGAAGAAGCGGGGCTGGGGTGTCCACGACCAGAGCTGGACCCCCGGAATCGAAAACCTGGAAGGGTAGCTCGAGGGTGGGATTTCGACGAACTCAATCACCGGGGCGAGCAAGCTCAATCAGCGGTGGGTGCACCCGCGGCGGCAGCGCGAAGCACCTCGAGAAGAGCTTCCGGCCGGACATCTTTGTAGAGCACAGCGACAGCGCCGGCAGCGGCAGCAGCGTCGACGTGGTCGTCCAGGTCCACCGCAGTGACGAGGACGATGCGAGGGGCCGGTCCCAGTTCGAGAACACGCGCGTCGTTCATGATGCGATCTGCTGCCACGAGACCGTTCACTCGGGGCATCTGGATGTCCATGAGCACAACATCGGTTAGTTGCTTGCGCACGAGTGCGAGCACCCGCGCTCCGTCACCGGCTTCGAGCACGCTCACGAAATCCGGTTGGGACTCGAGCACCATCCGGTAGCCCTCGCGCTGGAGGGGATGGTCATCAGCGATGACCACGGTGATCGGCACGACCTACACCTCGAGGTTCACGCCGTGCACGCCATTGTGGTAGCGCAGCGCGGGAAAGACGGCGGAGACCGAGAACCCCACACCGGGCACGGCGGTCGCGTTGAAGATTCCGCCGAAGAGCGCAGCCCGCTCCCTCATCTCGGTGATTCCCGGCCCGGCGATCTCATCGGTGAGGGCGCTCAGGTCATCTTCGAAACTGTAGGCCCGCTGCCGCGCAACCTCGTTGGGGTCGAGTCCTGCCCGCCGATCGTGGGCGCGCACACCATCGTCATCCACGCGCAACTGCAACCCTTCCTCTGTCCAGGTGTACGACACCTGAACCTCGGTGCCCCGGCCGCCGTATTTGAGAGCGTTGGATAGTGATTCCTGCAGAATCCGGTAGATGGCGAGCTCCGCGCCCGGCCGGAGGTCGAAGGGCGTGCCGCTCTCCTCGAAGCTCACGCCCAACCCTGCTTCACGCATGACCTTGAAGAGCTCGCGAGCCGACCGGAGCTGAGGCTGGGGCGAGGCGTCCGCTTCGCCCTCCCGCACGACCGTCATTACCCTGCGCAGGTCACCGAGGGTAGTGCGGGCCGCATCAGCAATCACCGCGGCCGAGCGAACCGCTGCGCTCGGATCCGCCGCGCCCGCGTACTGTGCGCCGTCGGCCTGGCTGATGATCACGGAAATGGAGTGTGCGGCGACCTCGTGCAATTCGCGGATGATCCTCAACCGGGCGTTCTGCTCCGCAAGCGCGAGTTCGAGTTCGAAGCGGTCGTGCTCGGCGTGCTCACGGTCGAACGTGTTCCTGCGGGCCGTACGGCGGGCGAGGAGCCACGCGACGAGAAGAATCACAACGGCGATGAACAGAGCCACAGCGGCGATCGCGAGTGCCATCACAGCGAATTCAGAGTAGTCACCGAGCCAGTCGAGCACGAAGGTCTCCCTCTGGACCCCTGGGTGGGCCCAGAGGAAGACTACCGCGCTAGCTGCGGTTGCGTCGGCGCTGGGGGGTGTTGGCTGCGCGCAGCACCTCGAGGCGGGACTTGTATTCCCGCTCATCGATGTCGCCGTTCGCGAACCGGTCTGCGAGCGCAGACTCACCGCTGCCTCCCCACTGTCCGCCCGGATAGCCTCGGCGCCAGCGGCGACCGAAGATCGCGAAGATCAGGAACAGGGTCGAGAAGAAGATCAACGGCCCGAGGAGGAACCAGAAACCGAATCCGACCGGACCGCCCACGTGGGGGGCGGTGGCCAGGAGAAGAGTTGACAACATGGGTGATTCCTTTGCTTGAGGGTTCCGGCGGAACCATTACTCAGAGCCTCCCGCGTCCACTCCCCCAGCGAATCTGCCGGACGGAGCTACCGGCGTACTCCGCAGGGACTGCTTCGCCTCCCTCGCGTACTACTGCCAGCCCGTTCGCACGAGGCCCGTCTCATACGCGACGACGACGAGCTGCACGCGGTCGCGTGCTGCAAGCTTCGACATGATGCGACTCACGTGGGTCTTGGCGGTGAGCGGGCTCAGGAAGAGTGCCCGGCCGATCTCGTCATTGGTGAGGCCCTGCCCCACAAGGCCGAGCACTTCCCGTTCGCGGTCGGTGAGCACGTTCAACTGGCCGGTGTCGGGCGCGTCCCTGAGGCCCACAGCAACGCGCTCAAGCAGGCGCCGGGTCACACTCGGGCTCAGCAGCGCCTCACCACCGGCAACGACGTGCACGGCACGGATGAGTTCAACCGGTTCGGTGTCCTTCACGAGGAAGCCGCTCGCCCCCGCCCGGATCGCCTGTCCGACGTACTCGTCGAGCTCGAACGTCGTTACGATCACGATGTGGGTGTTCGCAAGCCGGGGGTCCGCTGCGATCTGCTCCGTCGCCCACAGCCCGTCGCCGTCGGGCATCCGGATATCCATGAGCACAACATCGGGCATCTTCGTCTTGACGAGCGCAACTGCCTCGGTGCCGGTGGCGGCCTCCCCGACGACCTCGATGTCGGGCTCTGCCTCCAGCAGGCTGCGGAACCCCGCCCGGATGAGCTGCTGGTCGTCCGCAATGGCTACCCTGATCATTCCACCGGCTCCTTCGCCCTCATGGGAATCCTTGCCGACACGGCGAACCCGCCACGTTCCCTCGGGCCGGCCTCAAGCGTTCCGCCGAGAAGCTCGGCGCGTTCGCGCATGCCGAGCAGACCGCGACCGCCCTCCTCCGCAAGCTGGGCAGCGGATGCCGCAGCAGCCGTCCCGTTGTCCCTGATGGTCACGATGTGGAACCCTTCGCCCTCGTCGAATTCCACCCACGCCTCCGACGCACCGGAGTGGCGGACGACGTTGGTGAGCGATTCCTGCACGATTCGGTACATCGCCAGTTGGGTTGCCTTCGGCGCGTCCAGCGGTGTGCCCGAAACGTACACATGCACGCCCTGTGAGGTGATGGATGCCGCGAGGCCCGGCAGCCGGGTGAGGTCGGGTTCGGGCACCAGCGGCGCAGCAGGATCGGCACCGGTACCCGCCCGCAGCACGCCGAGCACGGAGCGCACCTCGTCCAGCGCCGTCTTGCTTGTTTCCTTGATGCTCGCGAGCGCATCCTTGGCCTTGTCGGGCTGCGCGTCCATGAGGTGCAGGCCGACTCCGGCCTGCACATTGATCTGGCTGAGCGAGTGGGCGAGAACGTCGTGCAACTCTCGCGCGATGCGCACCCGTTCCGCCTGCACTTCGGTCTGCTGGCGTTCGGCCATCTTCGCCGACAGTTGAGCGAACCGTTCCTTGCGCGAGCGCACCGCTTCGCCGACGCCCAGGACCACGAGGATGCCGAGGGTGGTGAGCGCAATGGGCAACGGGCGCCAGGTTGCCCCCAGCACTGCCGCAACTGTGAGGGTGGCGACCCAGGCGGTCGCGACAGAGATCCAGGCCCAGAGCCGGGCGCCGCGCACGATCGAGATGACGATTGCGAAAGCGAGCGCGACATACGGGGGCCCCGTCTCTGGCCTGCCGACGAACAGGTCGAGGCTGGCAGCCGCCGCAGTGAAGGCCACGACAGGGCCGGGAAAGCGGCGCACCGCGAGGAGGGCGAGCGGGCCGAGCACGGCAAGCACCAACTGAGCGATGAGGAGACCCGGTTCGGGCTGGCCCGCTGGTGAAGGCGTGCCGGGTGGCCAACCCGTGCCCCGGAAGGCGAACACCGCAGCCGGCAGTTGGAACGCCAGCGAGATCACGACGGGCAGCCACAGGGCTGCGACGGGGGGAAGACCCGGCGGAGGAGTTCGTGTCGCCCACGGCCCGTATGGGTGCGGCTCCCTTGGCCATGGCCGCCAGAGGGCCACGGGCGGTGCCAGCCCGACCTCGGGTGCCGCAGCCCGTTGTGCATGAACCGATCGTACGCCGGTGCCCAGCGGCCAGCATCCGCTCCCCAGCGGCGCCCGCGTACTCCCCCGGGAGTACGCGTGCAACCGGCGCACAGGAAAAGCCCCCGGTCGTGGAGGACCGGGGGCTCAGCTCCCCGACTTGGACTCGAACCAAGAACCTGCCGGTTAACAGCCGGCTGCTCTGCCAATTGAGCTATCGAGGATTGCTGGAACAGCTTAGTTACTTTATCAAAGGATGCCGGTCGGCCAAACCGACCGGCCTCCGGTCAGTCGACGAGCAGGTAGGTCGGCGATGGCACCGAAATTGAGGCGGTGAACACCGGAAGGCCGTCGTCGTCAATCGTGAACGTCGACACAGAGTTCGAGAACTGGTTGGCGACGTGCAGGAACCTGTCATCCATCGCGAGGTGGCGCGGCCAGCTGCCTTCCGAGCTCACCGAGAGTCCCGGCGAAATCCCCTCAGCGCCGATGTCGACCGACGAGACCAGATCTGACCCGCGCACGCAGGCGTACGCCCGGCGCCCGTCAGGGGCAAGCACCAGGCCGGCGGAGTGATTTCCGGCCACCGCACCCGGCAGCGGGGCCTTGCCCGTGATCGAGAAGGCATCACCCGATCTCGCCAGAAGGAACACCTCGCCTGACAGCTCTGCCAGAACCAGTACCTTCCCCGAAGGGTGCGCGACGATGTCCCGCGGCCCGGACCCAGGCGGAAACTGGACCGCCGAGGTGCGCACGAGACCATCGGCGGCGAGGCGGTGAACGTGCACCCGATCGGTGCCGAGGTCAGCGGTCAGGACGGTCGAGTCATCCACCTGTACCGCCGCGTGCGCGTGCGGCCGGTCCTGCGCCTCATGCGGACCATGCCCGGAATCATCGAGGGATTGCGCGGTACGGTGCAGCGAGCCGTTCGGGGCGAGCGGATGCACGCCGACCGCGCCATCGGCGTAACACGCGACGATCGCGAAGCGAAGGTCAGTCGTGATGCCGATGCTGCACGGCGTACCGCCTGCTGTGCCCTGTGAGCCGAGGAACAGCAGTTCGCCATCCCGCTCCCGGAATGCCGACACCGTGTCGTTGCCCTCGCCGGTCGCATAGATCAGGTCGCCGCCGCGGGCCAGGAACGACGGCGAATCGATCCCGGCAGCGAGACCGGCGAAGTCGAGCGTGCCGTCGGCGGCGCGTCGGATGAGGCCAATGCCCTGCGCGGAACCACCCATGTCGTCGGTGTATCCACCCACCCAGATGTTCTTCACGGCACTAGACGACACCGAGTTCCTCCGCCCTTCTCAGGTCTCGCATCGCTCGTGCGAGCCCTCCGACGTAGTCGTGCGTGGGGTCGTTGAGCACCTCATCGATATCGCCGAACGCAACGATGACACCCTTGTGCATGACGGCGACCCTGTCGCTCAGTCGTCGCACCTCACTCATGGTGTGACTGATGACGAGCACCGAGAAGGCGCGCTCCCGCTGGATGTCGCGGATGATGTCGAGGATTACACCGCGCACTGTCACGTCGATGCCTGCGGTCGGGTCGTCGGCGACGAGCAGCACAGGCTCGAGAATGAGCGCACGTGCGATGGCAATGCGCTGGCGCTGGCCACGACTGAGCTCGTGGGGGTAGCTGTTCATCACCGTCAGGGGCAGTCGCACCGCATCGATGAGCGTGGCCACCGCCGCCCCGGCGACGTCCTGGTCGAATCGCGGGTCGCGGGAGTAGATCGGAGCGGCGACATTCTCGCCGACAGTCAAACGGGGCACCAACTGCGAACCGGCATCCTGTGGCACGAAGCCGACCCGAGCGAGGAGGCGATCGCGCTTGCGTTCACTCAGCCCGCGCATCCGCTGACCAAGCACCTCGAGGGATCCTCCACAGATCTGCGGCGCTCCGGGGCGCGCACGACCCGCGTATCCCGCAACGGCTGCCGCGAGCGTGCTCTTGCCCGACCCCGTCTCGCCGATGATCCCGAGGATCTCGCCCTCACCGATCGTGAAATTGACACCATCGACGGCATTGCGATCGACGCTTGACCGAAACGACGGATAGCGGATGGAGAGGTCATTTGCCGAGACGACGGGACCAGCGACAGAGTTCACATGTTCCCCTTGTCTCTCTGGGTCGGTCTTGCGTGAATTCGGCAGTACCCATGGTTGCATACCGCGAGCGATCAGTCAGTCGCCTCTTCGACCGCGCGCAGCGCCTTGAGCTCGGCACGGCGCCGCGCCTGCTCGATCGGATCGGGAACAGGGAGCGAAGCAAGCAACCTCCGGGTGTACGGATGTCGCGGGGCGACGAGCACCTCGGCTCCCGTGCCCTCCTCGACAAGCTTGCCCTGGTAGAGCACTGCGATCCGGTCAGCGAGCAGGTCGACGACGGCGAGATCGTGGCTGATGAACAGGGCAGCGAAGCCGAACCTCTCCTGCAATTCGACGAACAGCTCGAGCACGCGCGCCTGCACGGAGACATCAAGGGCGCTCGTGGGCTCGTCCGCGATCATGAGCAGCGGCTCAAGGGCCAGGGAGCGCGCGAGGCTCGCCCGCTGTCGCTGCCCACCGCTCAATTCGTGCGGGTAGCGGTCGCCGTAGTCCCCGGGAAGCTGAACGGCATCGAGAAGCTCGTCAACACGTTCCCGCGCGGAGGCGGCATCCCTTGCCCTGCCATGAACGATCAGTGGCTCGGCGACACACTGTGCGACCGTGAGCAGCGGATTGAAGCTCGACGCGGGGTCCTGGAACACAAACCCGATGTCGCTGCGCAGCGGCCTGAAACTGCGCTCCCGCATCCCGAGCATCTCGTGCCCGAGCACCCTCAGGGATCCCCCGCTGATGCTCGTCAGGCCACCGATCGCGCGGCCGATCGTCGTCTTGCCCGAACCGCTCTCGCCAACCAGACCCAGCACTTCGCCAGCGTGGATGCGGAAACTCACGTCATCAACGGCGAGAAAGCCGCCGCGCCCGAACCTGCCCGGGTACTCGATCACCAGGTTCCGCGCCTCAACCACGGGAGCTGCCTCGACCGTGGGTCTCGCCGCCGCGCGTTCCCTCGTTCGTGCCAGACCGGTGCCGAGCTTGGGCACAGCGGCAAGGAGCTTGCGGGTGTATTCGTGCTGGGGTGCTGCGAAGAGGGTGACCGCGGGAGCCTGCTCAACGATCCGTCCCTCGTACATGACGGCAACCTCGTCGGCGAGATCCGCGACGACGCCCATGTTGTGGGTGATCAGAACGATTGCAGCGCCGAACTCATCGCGACAACGGCGCAGCAGGTCGAGGATCTCGGCCTGGACCGTCACATCGAGCGCAGTGGTCGGCTCATCAGCGACAATGACCCCAGGCTCGAGCACGAGCGCCATGGCGATGACCACCCGCTGCTTCTGGCCCCCAGAGAACTGGTGCGGGTAGTGGTCCACCCGAACCTGCGGATCGGGGATGCCGACCTTGCCGAGAATCTCGATCGCCTTCTGGCGAGCCTGCTTCTTCGTGTACTTGCCGTGCGCACGCAGCCCTTCGGCAATCTGCCATCCGACGGTGTAGACGGGGTTGAGTGCGGTGGACGGCTCCTGGAAGACCATCGCGACATCCACCCCGCGCACCGCGCGCAGGGCGGCACCGGAAAGTTGCACCACGTCATTCGATTTCGAGCATGACAACGCCCGTGGCTGTCGCGGTCGCGGGGAGAAGACCGAGGATCGACTTCGCGGTGACAGTCTTGCCGCTGCCCGACTCCCCAACGATCGCAAGAATCTCACCACGGTTCACCGAAAGAGTCACCCCGTCTACCGCGGTAACCGGCGCACCATCCGTCGCGAAGGTGACCGCGAGGTTGCGAATGTCGACAATCGCTGTCATCGGTTCTCCTCCAGGGCATCCATCGTCGAAGGGGCCGCGAGGCTCGCGCCGGGAACAACGACGGTCTCGGCAGCCGGACCCGACGCGCTGCGCTTCGTGCGCAGGCGCGGGTCGGCGAGGTCGTTCAGGCTTTCACCAACGAGCGTCACTCCCAGTACGACAAGAACGATCGCGCTGCCAGGGAACACCGAGGTCCACCAGATACCGCTCGTCACGTCGGACAGGGACTTGTTGAGGTCGTAGCCCCACTCCGCCGCAGCAGTCGGTTCGATACCGAAACCAAGAAAGCCAAGCGCGGCCAGGGTGAAGATCGCCTCCGAGGCGTTGAGCGTGAAGATCAGCGGAAGCGAACGGGTGGCGTTGCGGAACACGTGCACGAACAGGATGCGCGGCGTGCGGGTGCCGAGCACCTTCGCCGACTCGACAAACGCCTCCGACTTGATGCGCACCGTCTCGGCGCGGATCACACGAAAGTACTGGGGAATGAAGACGACCGTGATCGAGATCGCCGCAGCGAAAATCCCTCCCCACAGGTTCGACTGGCCCCCGCTGATCACGATTGCGGTGACAATGGCGAGCAGCAGCGTGGGAAACGCGTAAACCGCGTCGGCGATCACGACGAGTACCCTGTCGAGCCAGCCGCCGAAATATCCGGAGATGACACCGAGAATGACGCCGGCGAAGATCGACAGGATAACGGCCACGATGATCACAAGAAGTGCGGTCTGCGCGCCCCAGATGACCCGGGAGAGCACGTCGTATCCGCCGACAGTGGTACCGAGCAGGTGCGCGCCACCGGGCGGCTGCTGTGCTCCGAAGAAGCCAACCTCGTCGCGCAGTTGCGAGTACCCATAGGGAGCGAGCACCGGCGCGAAAATGGCCACGATGAGGAACAGGCCGGTGATGGTCAGGCCCGCGATGAGCATGCCGCGCTGGAGTCCCACCGCCTGGCGGAGCTGGTGCACAACAGGGAGGCGCTTCCACAGGGCCGGACGCTTCGAGGTCGAGGCCACGATCAGTACCTCACCCTCGGGTCGATGAGCGCCGCAACGACGTCCACGATGAAATTTGTCAGCGCGACGATAACGGCAAGGAGGGCAACGATTCCCTGCACGGCAACGAAGTCCCTCGCGGCGAGATACTGGGTCAGCTGGAAGCCGAGGCCCTTCCACTCGAACGTGGTCTCGGTAAGAACCGCGCCACCGAGCAGAAGCGCGATCTGAAGGCCGATGACAGTGATGATGGGCACGAGTGCCGGTCGGTACGCATGACGCCGAACGAGACGGAATTCGCTCACCCCGCGCGATCGCGCGGCTTCGACGTAGTCCATCGAAAGCGTTCCGATGACGTTCGTGCGCACCAGACGAAGGAAGATGCCCGCCGTGAGCAGCCCAAGGGCAAGGCCAGGCAGAATCGCGTGAACCAGCACGTCCGTGAGGACTGCAGGGTTGCCGAGCCGGACGGCGTCGATGAGGTAGATGCCCGTCTTGTCTGGCATGGCCTGAAGTTCGAGTTCGCTGCGTGTGCCCGCCCTGCCCGCGACCGGCAGCACCTTCAGCCACACCGCGAAAATCAGTTTCAGAAGGAGCCCCGCGAAAAAGACGGGAGTCGCGTACCAGAGGATGGCGATCACCCGCAGTGAGGCATCCGGCCATCTGTCGCGGAAGTACGCGGCAACCATGCCGAGAGGAATCCCGACCACGAAAGCAACAAGGAGTGCGTAGAACGCAAGCTCGAGCGTGGCCCCGCCGTAAGTGGTGAGGATCTGGATGACCGGACGCCCGTCAGTGATGGCGTTGCCGAAGTTGCCGGTGAATACCTGGCCGAGGTACTCGAAATACTGGATGATCAGCGGGCGATTGTAGCCCGCCGCCTCGATTCTCTCAGCGAGCTGGGCTGCAGTGAGCCGACCACCGAGAGCCGCGGTGATCGGATCACCGATGACCCGCATGAACACGAACACCATGCTCACCAGGATGAACACGGTGGGAATGATCAGGAGCGACCGCACCAGGAGGTAGCGACCGAGGCTGTTGCCTCCGGAAGACCTGCGCTTGCCTGCCGGCGCGAGCGCCGAAGGATCGGCAGGGGAAGTCGTTGTGTCCGTCATGCGTACCTGTTCTCGAACTCAGCTGAAGGCTTGAGCGGAGGGCGACCCGCAGACTGCTGCGGGTCGCCCTCGCTCATTGCCGCCGGAAAAGCACCGGCGACTGTCGTTGCCTAGCCCCGGACGAGAGAACCGAAACGGAACTTGAAGGAACCGTCGAGCACAGCGCCCGAAATGTCCTTACCGGTGATGGCCACCTGCGCGCCCTGAAGGAGCGGAATCGTCGAGATGTCCGCAGCCACAGCCGCCTGGATGTCCTCGATGAGCGCCTGCCGCGCAGCCGGGTCCGTCTCGCTGCCCTGCTCCACGATCATGTCGTTCACCGCTGCGTTCGTGTAGTGGTTGTTGAGGAAGCTTCCCTCACCGAAGAACGGCGAAAGGTAGTTGTCCGCGTCGGAGTAGTCCGGGAACCAGCCAAGCTGGTACGTCGGGTACACGTCGGACGAGAAGTCCTTCACGTACTGGACCCACTCCGTCGACTGCAGGTTCACAGTGAACAGGCCGCCGTCCTCGAGCTGGCTCTTGATGAGCGCGTACTCGTCACCCGAAGACTCGCCATAGTGATCCGGGTTGTACTGCAGGTTGATCTCGACAGGAGTCGTCACCCCGGCATCCGCGAGCAACGCGGTCGCCTTGTCGACATCCGGTCCGCCGTCAGTCCCGTAGAGGTCCTTGAAGACCTCGGTGGCACCGGTGAGACCCGCCGGCACGTACGAGTACAGCGGAAGATAGGTCCCCTTGTACACCTGGTCGGAGAGCTGTGCGCGGTCGATGAGGTTCGCAGCCGCCTGGCGGACCGCGAGAGCCTTCGCGGCATCCGCATCATCCGTCTGCGCACCGAACGGCTGGGTGTCGAAGTTGAACACGATGTAGCGGATCTCTCCACCAGGACCGATCTCAACCTTGACGTTGTCGTTCGCCTGAAGGTCGGCGATGTCGGTCGCAGAGAGGCTGCGGTGGGCGACATCGATGTTGCCCTCCTGCACGTCGAGCTTCAGGTTCGACGCGGTCGCGTAGTACTTGAAGTTGATCTTCGCGGTCTTCGCAGCGCCAAGCACGCCCGCGTACGACCCATTCGCCTCGAACGAAACGAGGTTATTGAAGTCGTAGCTCGTGATCACATACTGACCGCCGAACGCATTGCCCGCAATGATCTCGGTGTCCGGGGTGACCGCGTCCGCCGCGAACACCTCTTCATCGACGATCGGTGCGGCAGGGCTCGACAGGATCTGGGGGAAGATCTGGTCGTTGCCGTTCTTGAGCGTGAACACGACGGTCGTGTCATCCACTGCCTCGACGCTGTCAAGGTTGTAGAGCAGCACGGAAGGTCCGCTGGCATCAGCGATCGCCAGCTGCCTGTCGAACGTGAACTTGACGTCGGACGAGGTCAGATCGTTGCCGTTCGCGAACTTCAGGTCGGGCTTGAGCACGACGGTGTATTTGGTGGGCTCGGTGAAGTCCGCCGAAACCGCGATGTCAGGAACGACATCGGAGCTGCCGGGAAGGGAGTTCAGCAGGAACGGGTAGATCTGGTTCATGACGGCCCATGAGCCGTTGTCGTAGGAGCCAGCGGGGTCGAGGAAAGTGACCTTGTCCGTCGTCCCGACGAGGATGGAGTCGCCGCCCGCTGTGTCATCAGTGGGGGCACAGCCTGCGAGAGCCAGCGCGAAAACGGCGCTGCCGGCGATTACGGCGAGCGAACGCCTGCCGATTGTGGTTGCGGATCTCATAACCGAGTACCTCTTCCTTAGGGGTTTCAAGGTGAGCAGAGGCGCTCAAGGGTGCGTGCGCCGATGCTCAGTGTGAGACAGGTTTAGCACACATTCGGATCCGAACCATCACGCTCAGACAAAGCTGTCTATGTACATTCGGTAACGGCGGGAATCAGTCGCTCCTGAGAGATCGGCGCTCGGCCTCGACCGCGACCAACTCCCGCTGGATGCTCGAATGCCGCTCGGGATCCGCCGCCGCGTCGGTGCGCTGAAGTGCGCCGAGCAGATCGGCTTTCCTTCGCAGGAGAGAACGGTCGATGAGTGCAGCGGCCACCCCCTGGCAGTACAGCTCAATCTGCTCGGGGCGCTCGGGAATCGGCGCGACGGCGAGTTGCTGCACAAGAGTCACAAAGGGCTCCGGCACCTCGCGAGTGACCGCGGCCAGCCACTCCGGGGACGCAAGGTGATCGAGGCTCGTCGCCACGGCATCCCTCACGACAGCAAGCGTCTGATTGGCAAATGACACGCGCGAGGCCCGCTCGACCAAATCCCTGCCCACCCCGGTCGGGTACTGCAGGATCGCCATCAGCGCGTCGCGCTCCAGACGCGTCGCCGGATCGGTGGGCAACTGCGTGATCGAGGGACCGCTCTCCTGCGGAGCCGACTCCGCTTCGGGACCCGTCCGTTGAGCCGCGCGCGCTGCCTCCGACGCCCGGGAAGCGACGTTACGGGCCGACGTGACCGCACGCGCCACCTCGCTGGGATCCAGACCGAGCCAGCCCGCCAGCTTGCGCATGTAACCAACCCCGAGGGAT
Source organism: uncultured Actinomycetota bacterium (assembly GCA_963848065.1). GTDB lineage: Bacteria > Actinomycetota > Actinomycetes > Actinomycetales > Microbacteriaceae > CAWKBZ01. The sequence continues at coordinate 380,184 of CAWKBZ010000003.1, forward strand.
GAGTCACGAATACCGGCAACGGTCGGCGCGGCCGCCCGGAGGGCGGCGACCCGGCCCTCGACCGTCTCGAGATTGTGGTTCGCGAGCTGGCGCTTGATCATGAACTCGAACATCGGCTTGTCGCGTCTTCACGAGGTGCCGCACCGCGTCGTCGCCCCGCTTGAGGCGCAGGTCGCACGGGTCGAGGCCGTCCGGGGCGACAGCGACGAAGGTCTGCGCGGCGAACCGCTGCTCCTCGCGAACGCCGGCTCGGCCGCCTTCTGGCCCGCCTCGTCCGGATCGAAGGTGAAGATCGACCTCGCCCGTGCCCGTCGTGTCTGCGTTGTCGACATCGCCGATAACACGGCGAACGATCTTGATGTGATCGACACCGAAAGCGGTGCCGCAGGTGGCGACAGCTGTCGTGACACCCGCGAGGTGGCAGGCCATGACATCCGTGTAGCCCTCGACCACGACGACCTGCCTGCTGCGGGCGATGTCGCGCTTGCGCGAGATCGAGCCCGTAGAGCACCTGGCTCTTGTGGTACACCGGCGTCTCGGGGGTGTTGAGGTACTTGGGGCCGTGTGTCGTCGTCGAGCAGCTTGCGTGCGCCGAAACCGAGCGTCTGCCCGGTGACGTCGCGGATCGGCCAGACCAGCCGTCCGCGGAAGCGGTCGTAGACGTGCCGCGGTCGCCCTGGCCGAGCAGGCCCGCGGTCGAGCAGCTCGCTCGGTGAAGCCGAGCGACTTGAGGTGCTTGCTCGAGCGCGTCGAACGACTTCGGTGCGAACCCCACGCCGAACCGCTCGGCGGCGGACTGGTCGAAGCCGCGCTCGCCCAGGAAACGCCGCGCCCGGCTCCGCCTCAGGCGTTGTCAGCTGCGCGATGAAGAACGTCCTCGGCCGCCTTGTTGGCGGCGAGGATGCGCGCGCGGTTGCCGTGGTCGCTCGCCTGGCCGCCATCCTCGTAGTGCAGCTCGTAGCCGATGCGCGCCGCCATGCGCTCGACGGCCTCGGGGAAGGTGACGTGGTCCATCTTCTGGAGGAAGGTGAAGACGTCGCCGCCCTCGCCGCAGCCGAAGCAGTGGTAGAAGCCGACCTGCGGGCGCACGTGGAAGCTCGGGCTGCGCTCCTCGTGGAACGGGCACAGTCCCTTCATCGAGCCGACCCCGGCGCTCTTGAGCGTCACGTAGTCGCCGACGACATCGGCGATGTTGATGCGCGACCGGACCTCGTCGATGTCGGTTCGTCGAATGAGGCCCGCCACGCCCCCGATTCTAGGCTCGCGGCGGGCTCCCCGCTCGCGCCCTCCACCGCAGCCGAGCAGCCGCGCCCGCCCCGCCGCCTTCCCGCTTTCGGAAATTCAGGAAGCGGGCCACGCGGAGGGTTGCGCGTTGGCACACCTTCCGCGTAACTGCAGGCAACTGTGCTGCACCCCCGCGAATGGCTGTGGCGCGCTTCCTGAATTTCCGAAAGCGGGAGCTCGTCGCGGAATCAGCCGCGGGGGCGCACGAGCCGCTCGTGCCACGCCATCGCGGACTGGTCGGTGAGCGAGGCGACCTGGTCGACGACGACGCGCTTGCGCATTGAGTCGTCTGCGGCGTCCGCCCAGTCGTCCGCGAAACCCGCATCGAGCCGCTTCGGACCGCTGTCACAGAGCACGTCCGCGAGCTCGCGTCAGGATGCTGCGCTGCTGCGACATAGATCGGCTTGCGCACGTTCGTCGACATGACGTTCGCGGCGACGATGCCCTTGAGCACGGCGATCTCCGCCCTCGTCTCCGCGGAACCACGACGTCTGCACCGAAGCGCGCAAGACTGCCCGTGGGAAAGCGGCTCTCGGGTCGCGTGCACCGCCTCGTGGGCGAACCGGCCGATCAGCTGGCTCGTCAGGTTCTTCAGCCGCGCGAGGTCGACGCGGCTGCCGCTCCACGAGTCGATCCAGTAGTCCAGGTTGTCGAGGCGGTCGAAGGCGGCGATGAGCTCATCGTGGCTGAATTCGCCCCCGATCCATTCGAACATCGAGTCGACGAGCTCATCGTGGTTCACTCGCGCACCGAGCGCGGGCACATCGAGGTACCCGCCCACGATGGCGTCCTCGAAATCGTGCACCGAGTACGCGATGTCGTCGCTCAGATCCATCACCTGGGCTTCGATGCAGCGCTGCTTCTCCGGCGCGCCGGCGCGCATCCACTCGAAGGCTGCAAGGTCATCCTGCGTACAACCCGAACTTGCTGCGCCCGCTCGGGTCGGCGATGCCGTCGCTTGCCGTCCACGGGTACTTGGTGCTCGCGTCCAGGCTGGCCCGGGTGAGATTGAGACCGTAGCTGCGACCATCGGGCCCGAACACCTTCGGCTCGAGCCGTGTCAGGAGGCGCAAGGTCTGGGCGTTGCCCTCAAACCCGCCGATGTCGTCGCCCACTCGGCGAGCGCGCGCTCCCCGTTGTGCCCGAAGGGCGGATGGCCGAGGTCGTGAGCCAGGCAGGCGGTGTCGACGATGTCAGGATCCAGCCCCAGGCTCGTTGCGAGTTCGCGGCCCACCTGGGCAACCTCGAGCGAATGCGTCAGTCGGTTGCGGGCGAAATCGAGCGTCGCCGTCGTCGGACTCAGCACCTGCGTCTTCGCCGCCAGCCGGCGCAGCGCGCTCGAGTGAAGCAGGCGAGCCCGATCGCGCGCGAAGTCGCTGCGACGGCTGGAGTGCTCCTCGGGCAGCCAGCGCTCCGCGTCGGCCTCGCCATATCCGACGATGATCTCGGCGGACGGCGCGCCCGCGTCAGCCACCACTTGTGCTCAACTCCGCCTCGGTGAGCTCGGAGCGGTCGGTCTCCTGCAGTTCGCGGCTGTCGAGCCAGCGGTGGGGCAGGGCCGGGCTCTTCGGGCTGCCCGCGCGGCCGCGCTGACCCTCGGCATCGGCGCCCGGGTACGGCTGCGACCCGTCGAGGGTTCCGAGGAGATCGTCGATCTGGGCAAGCGACTGCACGGTCGCGAGACGTCGCGCGAAGTTCGCCGCCAACCGCGTAGCCCTTGAAGTACCAGGCGACATGCTTGCGGATGTCGCGGCACGCCCTGTTCTCGTCGCCTTCGAAGAACTCGACCAGCAGTTCCGCGTGCCGTTTGAACGCGTGCGCGACCTCACCGAGGCTCGGTTCGTGCCTTCAGGCTGCCTCCGCGAAAGGCCGCCGCGAGGTCGCCGAACAGCCAGGGTCTGCCGAGGCAACCGCGCCCGACGACGACCCCGTCGCATCCGGTTTCCTGCACCATGCGCACGGCGTCCTCGGCACTCCAGATGTCGCCGTTGCCGAGCACCGGTGTCGAGCTGATGATCTCTTGAGCTTCGCGATCGCGCACCAGTCGGCCGTGCCGGAGTAGAACTCGGCAGCCGTGCGGGCGTGCAGCGCGATGCTCGCGACGCCGGCACCCTCCGCGGCCCTGCCCGCCTCGAGGTAGGTGAGATGGTCGGAGTCGATGCCCTTGCGCATCTTGACCGTCAGCGGGATGTCTCCCGCCGCCTTCACGGCGCCCTCGACGATGTCGCGGAACAGGCCGAGCTTCCACGGGCAGCGCCGCTCCCCCGCCCTTGCGGGTGACCTTCGGCACGGGGCATCCGAAATTCAGGTCGATGTGGTCGGCGCGATCCTCGCGAGCATCCTCACAGCGATGCGTT